>OY288189.1:1255000-4533630 GCA_958439205.1 uncultured Allorhizobium sp.
GGATGTTGGCTTAGAAGCAGCCATCATTTAAAGAAAGCGTAACAGCTCACTGGTCTAAATAAGGGTCTTTGCGCCGAAAATGTAACGGGGCTAAAGCCATGCACCGAAGCTGAGGATGTGGATTTATCCACGTGGTAGCGGAGCGTTCCGTAAGCCTGTGAAGGGGTACCCGTGAGGGGCCCTGGAGGTATCGGAAGTGCGAATGTTGACATGAGTAACGATAAAGGGGGTGAGAGACCCCCTCGCCGAAAGACCAAGGGTTCCTGCTTAAAGTTAATCTGAGCAGGGTTAGCCGGCCCCTAAGATGAGGCAGAAATGCGTAGTCGATGGGAACCACGTTAATATTCGTGGGCCTGGTGGTAGTGACGGATTGCGTAACTCGTTCAGACTTATTGGATTGTCTGGGCGGGGAAGCGGTTCCAGGAAATAGCTCCACCGTACAGACCGTACCCGAAACCGACACAGGTGGTCAGGTAGAGTATACCAAGGCGCTTGAGAGAACTATGTTGAAGGAACTCGGCAAATTGCACGCGTAACTTCGGAAGAAGCGTGACCCCTTTGTACGCAAGTATGATGGGGTGGCACAGACCAGGGGGTAGCGACTGTTTATCAAAAACACAGGGCTCTGCGAAGTCGCAAGACGACGTATAGGGTCTGACGCCTGCCCGGTGCTGGAAGGTTAAGAGGAGAGGTGCAAGCTTTGAATCGAAGCCCCAGTAAACGGCGGCCGTAACTATAACGGTCCTAAGGTAGCGAAATTCCTTGTCGGGTAAGTTCCGACCTGCACGAATGGCGTAACGACTTCCCCGCTGTCTCCAACATAGACTCAGTGAAATTGAATTCCCCGTGAAGATGCGGGGTTCCTGCGGTCAGACGGAAAGACCCCGTGCACCTTTACTATAGCTTTACACTGGCATTCGTGTCGGCATGTGTAGGATAGGTGGTAGGCTTTGAAGCAGGGACGCCAGTTTCTGTGGAGCCATCCTTGAAATACCACCCTTATCGTCATGGATGTCTAACCGCGGTCCGTCATCCGGATCCGGGACAGTGTATGGTGGGTAGTTTGACTGGGGCGGTCGCCTCCGAAAGAGTAACGGAGGCGCGCGATGGTGGGCTCAGACCGGTCGGAAATCGGTCGTCGAGTGCAATGGCATAAGCCCGCCTGACTGCGAGACTGACAAGTCGAGCAGAGACGAAAGTCGGTCATAGTGATCCGGTGGTCCCGTGTGGAAGGGCCATCGCTCAACGGATAAAAGGTACGCCGGGGATAACAGGCTGATGACCCCCAAGAGTCCATATCGACGGGGTTGTTTGGCACCTCGATGTCGGCTCATCGCATCCTGGGGCTGGAGCAGGTCCCAAGGGTTTGGCTGTTCGCCAATTAAAGCGGTACGTGAGCTGGGTTCAGAACGTCGTGAGACAGTTCGGTCCCTATCTGCCGTGGGTGTAGGAATATTGACAGGATCTGTCCCTAGTACGAGAGGACCGGGATGGACATATCTCTGGTGGACCTGTTGTCGTGCCAACGGCATAGCAGGGTAGCTATATATGGAATGGATAACCGCTGAAGGCATCTAAGCGGGAAACCAACCTGAAAACGAGTATTCCCTATCAGGGCCGTGGAAGACTACCACGTTGATAGGACGGGTGTGGAAGCTCAGTAATGAGTGAAGCTTACCGTTACTAATAGCCCGATTGGCTTGATCGTTCTCATTGACCATGCTCATCGGCCCGGACAAAACCGGGCGATGATGCCAAATACGTGTTCATGTAAAAGAGGTTCGCCTCACCAGCTTCTCAACAACATTGCCCTTAGCCGACCTGGTGGTCATGGCGGGGTGGCTGCACCCGTTCCCATTCCGAACACGGCCGTGAAACGCCCCAGCGCCAATGGTACTTCGTCTCAAGACGCGGGAGAGTAGGTCGCTGCCAGGTCTGCTAATGGCAATGTTGTCGGGTTTTGCGAAAGCAAATACCCCAATCTTCTCGATCACAGCATCGGCCCAAGCCGAAACAACGGGCCGCATCAAGCGGCCTTTTTGCTTGGTGGAACCTCTTAAGCGTTACAACTTCAGTTGTTACGCTCTTGGCGCGGGGTGGAGCAGCCCGGTAGCTCGTCAGGCTCATAACCTGAAGGCCGCAGGTTCAAATCCTGCCCCCGCAACCAAATACATCCAAAACAAATCCGCAACCGCCTCCACAAAATGGGGGCGGTTTTTGCGTTTGTAACGGGTCGATCGACCAGAAAAGCCGATAGAACGAAAACTGAGGCCGACTTCACCCGCGCTGCATTCGTCGCTGGGCAATACCACTCCCAGCGAGTTCGCAATGAAAATGACTATGGAAAAACAGGCCGCATCAGGCCAGATTGAAAATTCAACGCTCTCCCGAAGATTAAGGGAAGTCGGGGCTCAGGTCAAAAGCCAAGACCTGGGCGCTTGATCTGAAGGCTGATCTCGACGACTACCGCGCCTCGATCCTAACCTGGTCTGACATGAGCACCAAGCTGCTGCTTCTCCGGTCCACCGGGGACCGGCAAGACCACATTCGCGCGGGAGCTCTGCAACAGCCTTCAGGTGCCACTCGTCGTCAGCTCCGTCTCGACATGGCTGCAGGGTGCGCATCTGAGTGACGTCCTCAATCGTATGGCCCGGACTTTTGCCGAGACGCGTGCGATGGCCCCTGCCATCCTCTTATCGACGAAATTGACGGTATCAGAAAACGGCAGCCGGCGGACAGGGAGTATGCGGACTATTGGAATAGCGTGGTCAACAAGGCGCTCGAATTGCTGGATGGAGCGGTGAAGGGCGAAGGCCTGGTTGTTGTCGGGGCGACCAACAGGCCGGAGCAGATCGACGACGCCTTGAAACGTTCCGGGCGCCTGGAAACCCACATCGAGATCCCGAGGCCTGACACAGCCACGCTGGTCGAAATCTTCCGGCATCATTTGGGTGACGACGTCATGCGGCTGGTCGCCGAGCGACAGACGCCAAATAAGGAGAAACCCGAGATCGCCGAGCCTACCTCGGACATCGGCGACGGCCTGAGCCAACGAAAGACACTGAATGGAGGCAGCCAATGACTGAGCAAGCCATCACCAATACCGCATCGATCCAGAGCGAAGTCAAATCGGTTGTCAAGCGTCTGGGCACTCGCGCGATGGGGCTCACGGGGGCTGATGTCGAACGCATCGTACGTGAGGCCCGTCAGGTCGCCCGCAGACAGAAGCGTCCGATCTGCTACCAGGACCTGGAAGACGGCGTCCGGATGAACCGCCCACAGCTTCCGCATGATCTGCGTTGGCGCTTCGCCGCGCATGAGGCGGGGCATGCGGTGGTGCACCATGTCCTGAAGCTCGGTCCGATCGAGGGGATCACGATCGATATGCCTGGCAGCGGCTACAATCTCCTGTCGTTCCAAAGGTCCGGCAGTGACACGCTCGGCTACAGAGAGGATCTGCTCGCTATGTTGATGGCCGGGCGTGCGGCCGAGCAGATTGTCTTCTGTTCCGTCTCCGTCGGGTCGGCAGGGGCAGAAGATAGTGACCTCGCACGCGCGACCAGGCTTACCCTGGCGATGGAGCGCAGTCTTGGCTTTGGGGCGGTGCAGCCGCTGCTCTACCGCGACGACAAGCGCCCGACGCCAGTGCTCGATGCGCAGCTGGATCTTGCCGCTCGCGTCCATGCTCGGCTTGAGGCGGCGTTGGCGAAGGCGGTGGATGTACTCATTGGAAGCCGGACCACGCTCGATCGCTTACGGCGGTGTTGTTCGAACAGCAGGTGCTCAACGGGGAGGCGGTGAGTAAAATTCTCAATGACGGATGATGTCGTTGGTGAGGCGGGGGCAGTTTCGTCCTCGCGTTTCGAACATTCAGCTCGTCTACAAAGCGCTTCCATCACCGACCTGACATTCGATGACAGTTAAGCCATGATCTCAGGTGGGATAATGCGTCGATTGGTATTCCCGGTATCGGTGATCCGGCTCCCGCGCAGACTATCGCAAATTGGCAATGCACTGATTCGCTTCGCCATCGGCTAAATTGTACCGCATCAAGTTCGCGGATACTTTCCAATCAAGAGGCTAGCGATACGTTCTGAACTGTCATAAGAACCGTCAGAAGCTGTTTCGGAGGTGTGTGGCATTGTGGTAGTGAAGCGCCTGGTCGATGTTTTCGTTTCATTGTGCGGCTGCCTGATCTTGGCGACGCCGATTTTGATCATTGCATTTGCAGTGCTACTGACGTCGCCTGGACCGTCGCTCTACTGGTCGAGACGCGTCGGCAAGGACAACCGCATCTTTCTGATGCCGAAATTCCGCACCATGCGCATCGACACTCCTGTCGTTGCCACCCATCTCCTAACCGATCCGTTTAGACATCTTACACCAATTGGAGGCTTCTTGCGAAAGAGCAGCCTAGACGAGCTTCCGCAGCTTTGGTGTATCCTCAAGGGGGAAATGAGTCTGGTCGGCCCCCGACCTGCGCTTTTCAATCAGGATGACCTCATCGCGGCCCGCACAGAGGCGGGCGTACACACTCTCAAGCCCGGGCTCACAGGCTGGGCCCAGGTAAATGGCCGGGATGAACTCGAAATTCCCTTGAAAGTTGCCTATGACGCCGAGTATCTCCGACGTCAGAGTTTTATGTTCGACCTGCGGATATTGATCCTGACGGTACTGAAGGTCGCCGGAGCCCGAGGCGTATCCCACTAGAGCGGACAACCCGTCAGAAAGTATCGGCGATAGCCCATGACAAGAGCCGACCTCGTTCAACACCCTTTCATACGCGCGATACGTGAACGGATCATCCGGACGCCGCGCCCTTGGAAGCGGGTGGTCATGATTCTGATGGACGCCGTTCTGCTTCTGGTGGCGATATGGGCTTCCTATGCCTTGCGCCTTTCCAACTGGTCGCCGGCGATTACCCCTGAACGTGTAACACTGGCATTCTTCGCCATCGCAGTGGCAATTCCAATCTTCATCCGGCTCGGATTATACCGATCGGTCATTCGCTACCTGCCGGAAGCCGCAATCTGGACCATCCTGCGCGCGATGATGATCGCGACGATGTGCTGGGTCATCATCATCTTCCTGACCGAGATGACTGGCCGGGGGATCGTGCCTCGCTCCGTGCCGGTTCTTTATTTCGCGCTCGGGACCTTGCTGATCGGCAGCACGCGCTTTGCCGCCAAGTGGATCCTGAATGCAGGCACCGGCATGCGCCGCGACGAAGAGCCCATCTTCATCTACGGCGCTGGCCCGACAGCTGCTCAGCTGGCACGTGCGCTGCGGGGGCATGGAAACCGCTACGTCATGGGTCTGATCGACGACGACCCTGCCAATCACGGCCATGATGTGGGCGGTTACCGGGTCTTCCCGCCGCGCGAACTGCCAAAGCTGGTCGAGCGTTATGGCATCAGGGAGATCGTGCTCTCCATGTCGTCAATCCCGGCTGAAGCGCGTCAGGCTGTCATTGCTCGTGTGTCGGGGCTCGGGATCAAGATCCGCAGCGTGCCCGACATCTCCGACATCGTTGACGGTCGCTACATCGTCAACCAGATCCGCGAAATCGAAATCGATGAACTCCTGGGGCGCTCCTTCGTCCCGCCGGACAAGGATCTGCTGGCGAGGGCCCTGAGCGGCAAAACCGTGTTGGTGACCGGTGCAGGCGGATCCATCGGTTCAGAACTCTGTCGGCTGATTGCCACCTGGAAGCCGCAAAAGCTGGTGCTTCTGGAAGCGAGCGAATATGCCCTCTACCGCATCGAACAGGAGCTGACGACGAAGGGCGGCCCTGACATCGTGCCCGTTCTCGGCTCTGTCACCGATGAGCAACTGGTACGACGGACGATCCGGGCGCATCAAATCGGGGTTCTCTATCACGCTGCGGCTCACAAACATGTCCCATTGGTCGAAGCAAATGTTCTGGAAGGCATTCGCAACAACGTCTTCGGCACGCTCACACTTGCCCAGACTGCCGCTGCGGAAAATGTCCAAAGTTTTGTCCTGATCTCCTCCGACAAGGCCGTCCGCCCGACCAACGTCATGGGAGCCACCAAGCGTTGGGCCGAGCTCATCGTGCGTCAACTCGCAATCCAGGCCCGCAGCAGCGGCAGCAAGCAAACCTTTTGCGCCGTCCGCTTCGGCAATGTCATCGGCTCCAATGGCTCGGTTGTGCCGCTCTTCAAGGAACAGATCGCCAAGGGTGGTCCGGTCACCGTCACCGATCCGGACATGACGCGGTATTTCATGTCCATCCCGGAAGCAGCCGAACTGATCGTGCAGGCCGGCGCGATGTCGGAAGGCGGAGACGTCTTCCTGCTGGACATGGGCGAACCGGTTCGCATCGGCGACCTCGCGGAAAACATGATCCGGCTTGCGGGCTTCAAGGTCAGGAACGCCGACAACCCCGATGGCGGCATTGCTATCAAGGTGATCGGCAAGCGTCCAGGCGAGAAGCCCTTCGAAGAGCTCTTCTACAACCGGGACCATGCGAAACCTACCGCCCACCCGAAGATCATGCGGGCGGACGCCTCGACGATTGGTCATCACGCGCTTGCGGGTT
The DNA here is from genome assembly GCA_958439205.1 of uncultured Allorhizobium sp. Classification (GTDB taxonomy): domain Bacteria; phylum Pseudomonadota; class Alphaproteobacteria; order Rhizobiales; family Rhizobiaceae; genus Allorhizobium. The sequence continues at coordinate 1,261,563 of OY288189.1, forward strand.
CGCTCGATGCGCTGAAGCGCGCGGTGGAACAGGAGGATGAGCGCGAAGCCAAGTCAGTCCTGTTTGATATGATCATGAATGAAGAGACGAATGGACCGCGACCGAGTACTTTTGCTGGCACAACGCCGTTTTGAGGACGATAAGCAGTGCTACTGGTGACTGGCGGAAATGGCTTTATCGCAACAGAGCTCGTCACGGCGATGTATCCGGATGACGTCAACTTCAGGCTCGCGGCTCGTGAGCGCAGAGACAACGTCATCGGCATAGGCGACATACATGGCGACACCGACTGGTCGTCTGCAGTGACCGGTATATCAACAGTCGTCCACTTGGCCGGCATCGCGCATAAGATATCGACGCAGCCCGAGATTAACGATTTTCGCCGGGTCAACGTAGACGGTTCTTTGAATTTGGCTCGGCAGGCGGCACGAGCAGGTGTCGGTCGTTTCGTTTTCGTAAGTTCTATTGGCGTACTTGGACAGACGACGAAGCCGGGGCAGGCATTTTCCGACCATTCACCGGCAAACCCTGTCACCCCCTATGCGGTCTCAAAATACGAAGCTGAAATAGCCTTGCGCGCGCTGTGTGACGAGTTGGGTATGGAACTGGTGATACTCCGCCCCCCACTCGTTTATGGCCGACACGCCAAGGGAAACTTTGGCAGATTGATTGATCTTGTGGCGAGAGGGTATCCTCTGCCGTTCGGTGCTGTGGTGAACCGGCGCAATCTCGTATCGGTCGAAAGCCTGGCCAAGGCAATAATTGCCTGTGCCATGAAACCGGAGGCTGCGCGCCAGACCTTTGTTGTGGCAGACAGAAACCCGGTATCGACACGGGATGTCATCGAGGCAATCGCCACCGGCTTGGCGATGCGCGCACGCCTCTTCTCCTTTCCGCCGCCGATCATGTACCGGGCCTTCAAGGCGATCGGTCGATCCACCATGGCCGACGGTCTCTTCGGATCGCTCGAAGTGGATGCCTCACGCATCGCGGAACGTTTAAGCTGGCAAGCTGAAGAGGACACGGGCGCAGCCATCGCAGCTCAGTTTGGACCAAATACGGACAGGCCCAGAACCAATTGACCCGCAATCGAACGAACCTTCTGGTTCTTTTGCACGCTCAGCGCTTGAAGGGATCAATGCAACGCGAGTAGCTGTAGACGTGGCCAGATATCGACATCCGTGACCCCAAACCGTTCAAAAGCGTTGATTGAAATAATGTTCAGCTGCGTTACACTACTGGCCACACTGGGGTGTTGGCCGATGAAACAGAAGTTCGATTTGGCACTTTTTCTTGAGCTTAATGAAGACTATCGATCCAAGCCTCTCGTACGCACGCCGCCTCAGTACGATGCATCATCCTTGCAGCAGCGATCGGCGCGCAAAGTAAAGACCATCGCCGCCAAAGAGCGAGTTTTGGGCAAGCGCGTGCTCGAGATTGGCTGCGGACGGGGCGAGGTTTGTCGAAAATTGAATGAGACTTATGGTTGTGAAGCAGTCGGAGTCGATGTTACGATTTACCCGGAGTGGACCGACACCCATCAAGACGGCGTGAAACTGCTGCAGACGGATCTATCTTCGCCGGCAGCACCCGACATCGGCAAATTCGACATTATCTACTCAAATTCAGTATGGGAGCATGTGCGACATCCCTATGCAATGCTTGAGAAAAGTTATCAACTCTTGAACCCTGGGGGCTGCTTGCTCCTCAGCGCGAACTTGTATCGCGGTCCCAAGGCCTCACATCGGTATCGGGAAGTGTTCTTTCCATGGCCACATTTGCTTTTCCCAGACGAAGTCTTCTACGAGTTCTACAACCATCTGGGAAAAGCGCCCGCTCGTGCGGCATGGGTCAATCAGCTTTCGATATCGGACTATTTGCTAGCATTTGATCGGACAGGCTTCGTACTAGAGCACCTTGACTTCTCGAAAACTCCGCTCGCCGAAGAGTTTCTCGAACGTTTCGCGGACAAACTCGATCGCTTCCCTCGTTACGACCTAGAGCGGGATTTCATCCACGCGAAGCTTCGTAAGCCTCACTTTGGCAACCGGGCTGGGGAGGTAGTCCGGCATCGCCGGAACCTTGTTCAAGTGATACGATCGAAATTGCAGAAACTTAGAGGATGGTGAGAGGAACAAACGTGGAGCAAATCGGCTCAAATACCGCCGTGCCCCCATGGCTAAATGCCCCCCCATCGCAAGCGCCGCGACGCAGTCGACAACGAGCGAATACGCGAGTAACTCGTTAAATGTAATCGAGCCACCATTCACCTCAGCTAGCGGTAATGGTGCTTTGCGGTGCCAAACGTTTGATGCTAAGCAGCCGTTGATGCGCAGCATACCGAGCGCTGTTCTCACGCAGGAAGATTGATGTCACTATTGCTGGCTTTAGCGCCATCCGTTGCGCTTGTAGTTTACGGTCAATTGATGCTGAAGTGGCGGATCGCACAGCTCATCGACGTAAACGCGGTACAAAACAGTCCATACGATCGCATCATCGTCTACCTTCAAGACCCCCTGATACTATCAGGCTATTGCGCTGCATTCTTGGGCTCGCTGGCCTGGATGCTGGTCATTGACCGTTATCCGCTCAACCAAGCCTATCCAATATATATCGGCCTTACGCTCTGCCTAACGGTTGTGAGCAGCTCACTGCTATTGGGGGAGACCATAACGTTCACGCGAGTGCTAGCAGTTTCGCTTATCATCGCAGGCGTAGCACTGAGCACGCAGACATAAATAGACGGCGGTAAAACCAGGACCTTTCCAATGGCTCAAAATACCAGCGGCCTGCATGCAATCCTCTCGGACCCAAGAGTGTATTCGCTATTCCAAAACCTTATGGGTGCGGAGACCCATTGGAAAAACTTCGTGGAGCGGAACATTCGCCCATCGGTCGGGATGCGTATCCTCGACATCGGTTGCGGTCCATGCGGTATATTAAAATACCTACCAAATACTGAATACTACGGCTTTGACATTAGTGATTCATATATAAGCCAAGCAAGATTGCTCTACGGCACAAGCGGAAATTTTTTTGCAAAGAATTTCACCGAAGCAGATCTAGAGATACTGCCAAAGTTTGATGTTGTAATTGCCTCAGGACTACTCCACCATTTGGATGACGGCATAGCAGTGGCCCTTTTGAAACTCGTTCGAGAGGCACTCGAGCCGGGAGGCCGTTTTCTGTCTATCGATCCAGTATTTGAAGCAGGTCAGAATCCCATAGCCCGCTTGATCATCTCGAATGACCGCGGACAGAACGTGCGCACCTGCTCCGGCTATCTTGATTTAGCAAGGAACGCATTCGAAATATGCGGCGCTGAGGTCAGGCACCGGGCATGGATACCTTATACCCACTGCTACATGACGTGCGTCCGGTAGAAGCAAAGCTCATCCAAGCCTCGCAATGCTATAAGATGCACTGAAAGAAGTGATATCTGCATCAACGCCTGGGCTGCAAGCGCTCCCGGGCCGATATTGCGCACGGGATATGCTGACGCGGCGCGATTGCTCGTTATCAATGTATCCTCGCTCAAGCCAGCGCACAGTTTGAATAGCGAGAGGTAGCACCGCCTTGAAGATTTCTTTACCGAGTGCGCCCTCATCCATGCCAGGCGCGATTGGTGTCACGACCTGCCCCACTATCGGCCCCGTATCCATACCAGCATCAACCTGGTGTATCGTTGCGCCGGCGAGCGTCATTCCTGAAGACAAAGCGGCGGAAAGCGCCCCCTTTCCGGGAAACAACGGCAGCAACGCCATATGGAGATTCAATATCTTTGGCGCGAATCTCGCAACCGTCTCAGGCGAAAGCAACCAATCAAAAGTCAAAAAGAGACCGTCGACAGGCATGTTTTGAACGGCGCAATCAATTTTCGCTTTGTATTCGGAAACCGATTCAGACGCAGCCCTCTCAACTAGTATCGTTTCAAGCCCCTGCTCTTGAGCGTGTTCGTAAAACGCACCTTTTTTGTCAGTCAAGAAGACAGGCTTTTCGAATCCAAGAAGACCTTGATCGCGGGCTGCCAAAATTGCAAAGGCCATGCGTCCCGCGCCAGAAATGCAGAACCCCAACCTCATTCGCCACCCTCGTGAATATCCCTGATGATAAATCTTGGTCTCTCACGAGCCTGATCGTAAATATGAGCGATATAAAAACCGACAACCCCAATTGAGCCCATTATAAGTCCGCCGAGAAACCAAATGGAAATCATGAGCGAGGTGAACCCACTCAATACAGAACCGGGATCCAAAATCTTCCTGAAAACCAGAAAGACAGCGAAAAACAATGACAATACTGTTATAAAAATCCCGATGAAAAAAACCGAAAGCAAGGGTCTGCTCGAAAACGAAACTGCTGCTACGAAAGCCAAACGAAGTCGTTTCGCTAGAGAGTAGCTGGTTTCATTCCTCTCCACTCGGACGATTGGCACAGAAATTTGCTTGAAGCCCGGCCAAGCAAACATACCACCTAGAAATACATTTCGGTCAGGCATCGAGAGCAATGCCTGAACGTATCTTCGCTTCATCAACCGAACGTTTGCAATATTCCTCTCAATTCGGATGTTTGATGCTGCCGATATCAGTCCCCAAAACAAATTTCCGGAAACACGATTGAATAAGCTCTTGCCATTGCGATCATGCACACCGAACACAACATCCACGCCTTCACGGTGCTCCCAAAAGTCTCCTATTAGTTCTGGCGGCTCCTCCAGATCACTGTCGATTAAAAAAACATACTCACCTTGCGCCTCGCTCAATCCGGCAAGTATAGCAGGGTGGTGACCAAAGTTTCTTGAGAGCTCAACCACGCGGCAGGGATAATCCTTGGACAAGGATCGCGCCACCTGCAATGAGTTGTCGGGCGAGCCATCATCTACGAGAATTATCTCGTAGCGGTCATTTAACTGACTAACCGCAGAACTCATTCGTCTCACGAACTCTTCGACGTACCGTTCTGATTTGTAAAGCGTAGTCACACAAGAGATCTGTGGTCGTGCCATGGGATCTGGTTTACCAAATTCGGGTGGGAGGAGCTCTGATGCAATCTGATCAGTTCCGCTTTATCAGGCTGCTCATTATGAGTTTTACGACTAGGGGGTTAGCGATTACAGGTCAATTGACAAAGCTGCTACGCAACATGAAGGCATCTAGGAAAATTCTGTTGCTCTAGAGCCTTAGGAGTGTTCAAAGAGCCGAACTACCGAACACCTGAGATACGACCAGCAGAACGATAGAAGCGTGCGCGACATGCAACAGAGAACCACTGTTTCTCATCAGAAAATTGATCGCAAAGGTATCGTGCTTGCCGGCGGCTCCGGAAGTCGCCTTTTTCCGTTGACCCTAGGCGTATCAAAGCAACTACTTCCGATATTCGATAAGCCGCTGATCTATTATCCGCTGTCCACGCTGATAATGGCCGGCGTGCGGGAGGTACTGTTCATAACAAACCCGCAGGATCTTGCAGCGTTTCAACGACTGCTCGGAGATGGCTCTCAGTTAGGAATGGAATTTTCATATGCGGTCCAGACTGAACCCCGCGGCCTGGCAGACGCCTACCGCATTGGTCGCTCGTTCTTGGCGGGCGCCAAGAGCATCCTGATACTGGGAGACAATATCTTCTTCGGCCATGGCATCGCAAATATGCTTGCTTCGGCTTGGGAAAGCGAAGGCGCATCCGTTTTCGCCAGCCTCGTCAAGGACCCGCACCGTTTCGGCGTAGTCGAACTCGACACGAATGGCAAACCGATCAGCATCAAGGAAAAGCCCAAGGTGACCAAATCGCGCTGGGCGGTCACGGGCCTTTATTTCCTCGACGAGAGAGCATGCGATTACGCAGATGACGTCATGCCATCGGAACGAGGAGAGATAGAGATAGTTTCGATTCTCGAACGCTATCTTGACGACGCGGAACTCAGCGTAGAGCGCTTGCATCGTGGGTTTGCGTGGCTTGATGCCGGCACGCATGAAAGCCTTCACCAGGCGTCCGACTTCGTCAAAACCCTCCAGGATCGTCAGGGCCTGCTAGTCAGCTCTCCTGAAGAATTGGCCTATCGGAAGGGTTTGATTTCGCTGGAAGCGCTTGAGAAGCTTGCATGGGAAGTTCGCCAGTCATCTTACGGTGAGGCACTGCTTGCCCTCGTCGACCAGGAGCGGAACGCATGAGCCACCGACTGCCCTTTACCAGCCCGCTGCCGGTTGGGACCGAGATGGAGTTTATCACTGATGCGATCGCCCGGCAAAAGCTCAGTGGCGATGGTCACTACACCGCCCTCTGCGAGCGTTGGCTTGAGGCGAGGCTAGGAGCGCCTCGGGCCATGCTGATGCATTCCTGTACCGCAGCATTGGAGGCAATGTTCCTTTTGCTCGATCTGCAGCCGGGTGATGAGGTCATTCTTCCGTCGTTCACATTCACCTCCACGGCGAATGCGGTGGTCCTGCGCGGCGGCGTACCCGTGTTCGTCGACATCGACCCAACGACATTGAACCTCGATGTCGGCAAGATTGAGTCGGCAATCACAAGCAAGACGCGTGCAGTGATAGCCGTACACTATGCGGGCCGGGTACCAGACATGGAAGCGATCAATGCGCTCGGCCGCCGCCATGGACTCGTAGTACTGGAAGACGCGGCTCAGTCGCTAGGGTCCACGCATCGTGGAGCCCCTGCAGGCACTCATTCCGCGCTGTCGGCAATCAGCTTCCATGACACAAAAAACGTGATCGCTGGAGAAGCCGGTGCGCTTGTCATCAATGACAAGACCTACATAGAACGGGCGGAAATTCTGCGCGAGAAGGGAACCAACAGACGCGCATTTCTTGATGGGCTGACAGATAAGTACACTTGGATTGATGTCGGCTCGTCCCTTCTGCCGTCAGAGATCACTGCAGCATTCCTCTACGGTCAGCTCCTAGAAACTGATGGTATCAATGCACGCCGACGACAGATATGGCAGTCTTATCATGCAGGCTTGCAGCGACTCCAGGATAAAGGTGTCGGCCTTCCTCCGCAGGCTGTAGGGAACGACACGCTCAATGGTCATCTCTTCCACCTCATTCTTCCGCGCGCGCAAATGCGAAGTGAGTTTCTTAGGAGGATGGCGGACAAGAACGTCCAGTGCACATTTCATTATGTGCCATTACACTCCGCACCAGCCGGTCTGCGCTTTGGCCGCGCACCTGACGGATGCCCGCTCACGGAAGACTTTGCAGCGCGGCTCGTCCGGCTGCCGTTGCATGGGCGCCTGACAGATGATGATCTGGTGCGCATCATCAACGCAACAGTGTCCGTGCTAGAGGAAATGAATGCCTAGACTTTCGCCAACTTCGCGTCTTCTTGTTACGGGCGGCGCTGGATTCATTGGATCGGCAGTGTGCAGATCCTTCGCTAAGAAGGGGTGGACCGTTTGCAACGTCGACAAACTTACCTATGCCGCCAATCTCGATAACCTCCGGGAGGTCGCAGGCGACTCCCGTTACCATTTCGTCCATGCGGACATCTGCGACAGAGAGACGATGCGCACTGTCTTCGCAGAATTCCAGCCGGATGCGGTCATGCATCTGGCGGCAGAAAGTCATGTCGACCGCTCCATCGAAGACGCGAATGCATTCGTACAAACGAATGTCATGGGAACAGTGAATCTTCTGCAAGTCGCCCTTGACTACTGGATTGCCCGAGACAAGCTTGAGGAATTTCGCTTCCACCACGTTTCAACGGATGAAGTCTACGGCGACCTACCACTTGATGGAGGCGAGCGCTTTACAGAAGCCACGTCCTACAATCCATCATCGCCGTACTCCGCGTCAAAGGCTGCCAGCGACTTCATGGCAATGAGCTGGCACCGCACCTTCGGTCTGCCAGTCGTACTATCTAATTGCTCAAACAATTATGGTCCTTACCAGAACAAGGAAAAGCTGATCCCTTTGATGATCATTCAGGGGTTGAGCGGCGACTTCCTCCCGGTATACGGCAATGGAAAAAATGTGCGGGACTGGCTGCATGTAGACGATCATGTCGAGGCACTAGAGCTCGTATTGACCCGCGGCGTGATAGGTCATCGTTACAACATTGGCGGCGGCAACGAATGGGCGAACATAGATGTGATCAAACACATCTGCAGCTATCTGGATGAGTACTCCTCGCGCTTCGGATCGGGATCGCATCACGATCTGATACGCTATGTGGCGGATCGTCCTGGTCATGACCTGCGCTATGCGATTGACTACACCAAGCTGGAGCGTGAGTTTGGATGGCGTCCCCGCCACGATTTTAAGACCGGTCTTTCGGAGACTGTGAAATGGTACATAGACAATCGCTGGTGGTGGGAACACGGCCAATGAAGTCATCCCTCCGCTCGCATCGGAGCAGCGACATAACCCAAAAGGCAGCAATCCTCCAATCAGCGTATATTCCTTGGCGCGGATACTTCGATCTGATTGCGGCGGTTGACGACTTCATATTCTATGACGATGTGCAATTCAGTAACGGAGATTGGCGAAATCGAAACAAGATCAAAACTGCTGCGGCCGCAAAATGGATAACAATTCCGGTGCCGAAGACAGGTCGGATAGAGAAGCTCATCAATGAGATTCACGCGACAAACGCACAGTGGGGCGAAGACCACTGGAACAAAGTGACGGAAGCCTACAGAAAGGCCCCACACTTCGATGAAATCAGAGCTCTTCTAGAGCCGATTTACCTCGGCGGCGAAACCCATCTTTCGACCATCAATCGCAGCTTTATAGAGGCGATCTGTACGTATCTTGGAATTAAGACGAGGCTGCATTGGTCGACAGACTTCGCTCGAACAGAAGGCAAAAGTCAACGGCTTGCAGATCTGGTCGACGCCGTTGGCGCATCCGTTTACGTTAGTGGACCTGCCGCAAAGGATTACCTGGATGAAACGGTCTTCACGCAAATGGGCAAAAGCGTAGAATGGTTTTCATACGAAGACCTTCAGCCGTATCCTCAATTCCATGGCGGCTTCGAGACAGCTGTTTCAATCATCGACCTGCTTTTCAATTGCGGTCCAAGCTCTCGCAGCTATCTACCGGCGTTGAAAGGATCCAGCGCTTCGCTTCCCACTTCCCCGCCAGAAACCGCCTAGGATCTGGTAGAGGGCCTCAAGGATCTGGTACAGGGCGGTAGAGCTTTGCGGACTTCTTTATGTAAGGAACGGGCACAGTCGTCACAAGCTCATATCGGCCAGGAAAGTCCAACCCAACGGCCTTTAGGATGTCAGCCTGATGACTGAAGTCTTTCGGGGTGTCCGTCACGAATAGCCACGCCTCCCTTAGATCATCCGGAGGAAGCGCAGACAGAAACGCATGGAAAATCTGATCTGAACCCGGATAGCCACTGAGAAGCCAAGGCGTTCCAGGGATCCTCGCACCAAGCTGGAAATTTGCCATCGGCGTTCGGCCCGTCATATCAAGGAGCACAGGCTTCCTGTCACTGGGGAATTCGGAGGTTCGAACCCTCTGAAGTTCTCGATAGAATGGAGCGAGATCCTCAGTCACGTAAAAGATCTCGTCTCGAGGCCCCACAGGAACTTCTTCCGTCAAGTGTGCCATCGGGGCCTCCATCCGATACGGCATGTCAGTCCATGACTGATAGCTTGCCCAATATCCTGCAGCAGCGATGACAAGACCTGCCGCAGCGGATGTCATAGGGAAAGCTCTTTGCGGTAGAACAAATGGCACAAACAGATACAACACAGCAGATGGAAGCAGACTAGACCAGCGGGTATTCGTACCAAAACAATACGCAAGGAGAGCGGAGACCATAAGAAGCAATATAAAGATTCTTCTCCGGTTCTCATCCGCATTATCGCTATCATAGCCGAGCGCAGCAAAAACACTGCCGAATAGGAGCACTATCAAAAGTAAACTAAGTCGGGCCTCGCCACCAACTCCTGGAATGATCGCTATACATACAAAAGAGAGGGCAAAGAACCACTGCCCGCCAAGCCTGAACAGTGAGCGCCAAGTCGCCCCCTGTCGGGCAAGGAGCCAACATCCCAGAACAGTCAGCAAGGACAAAACTAGGAAAAGAGTCACTGACGGAAATGTATGCAAAGTCGGTGCCCAAGACTTCGATACAAACTTGAGAAACCGTGTGATCGCCAGCAAGACATCAAGGCGAGGTTCCACCAGCGCCGTGCCAAACTTCGCCCCTTCCCTCAGCATGCTGAAGGCCTTTGTCGGAGTTACGCCAACTCTGTATAGCAGCGCGAGCCCCATCAAAATTCCGCAGAAAAATCCTAGCAGCCCTACTAGCCAAACACCTCGATCACGAACTCGCCTTGCATGGAAGATGACAACGCAAGCCAAAACCGGGCCAATGACAGCTACAGTCGTGATTTTCGAGAGCAAAAGCATGAAACCAGCCAGTGTCACCGCCGTGACAAGTAGGCCCACCTGCAGCCGCGTCACATCATTCTGCCTAAGATCAGCAGACAGGACGAGGGAAAGGGAAATTGCTACATTCAAAAAACCAAAATTCATCGAATTGTATGATGGATCAGGCAGCCACCGATAGTAATAAAAGAAGGCCGCCACCCCGCACAGCGGCAAAGCCACGAATAAAGATTCACATCTGGCGTAATTACCGACATACAGACACGATGCATAACCGAGTAATACAGAAGAAGAGACCAGAAAAGCGAGGTTCAGCAACCTGTTTTCCCATATGTCGCCGAACGGCGAAATCGCATTCCACAAGGGCCCAAACAACGTCGCCTGAGCATATACCTGATCATACCATTCAATACTAATGAAATAGTAGGCTGTATCAGATACATCCATGCCGAGGTCTAGCATTGAAGCCGTGATGCCAACGGAAAATGCCAGAAGGCTCCAGGCAATCATCGTCAACAATTTTTGCCGGTAAGATATTGAAAGCACCATAGGATCACGTCGCCAGTTGAGAGGCTCAAGTAGAATTCAGTTCTTGAGCGGGCAGCTTTGCTCTAAAACAGCCAGCCAAGTGCCCTCCCAAGTGCGTTCCCGTGCGACCCAATCGCGCGCGTTCTGACCAAGCTTCGCACGAAGATCTGGTCCTTGCACAAGCAAAGCAAGCTTGTTGGCCAAATCCTCGATACTCCCCTTCTCGAAGATAAGCCCCGTCTCACCCTCTTGGACCATTTCGGCCATGGCCCTTACGCTGGAAACAATCACGGCTTTACACATTCCCATCGCCTCAAGTGGCTTGAGAGGAGAAACAAGCTCAGTCACCAACTGCGCTTTCCGTGGGAAGGGAGCAATATCGATGAGTGAGTAGTACCGCGGCACCTCCTCATGTTCTACCCGACCTGGCATTATTAGCCATTCAGAATAACCACCAGCCTCAGCAGCTTCGACGATGGATGACGTTATCGTCCCGGGTTTACCATCGGCAGTCTTCTCTTTCCCGACGAGCAGGAGCCGGAATTGAATACCCCTCCGCTTCAACTCAGCACACGCCAGTGCCAAGTCATCTAAGCCCTCATATTGGACAAAGCTGCCTACGTATCCGATGACCGGAATGTCTGATGCGATATTCAGATGTTCGGCCAGTACGCGATCCCGGGCACGAGGTTGGAAAGCCTCAACATTGCAGGAGTTGGGCACTAACTTAATCCTGGTTGGATCGATGCCGCGCGAGATCAGGTCGTCACGCATAGGTCCGGTGAGGGTTAGCACAAGGTCGGCATGGCGACAGGTAAATGTTTCGAGGAACTGGTAGACCTTAAATTCGAACGAGCCCCCATAACTCGGATCTCGGGACTGCCTGGTAATCTCCCACATGCCCCTCACCTCATAGATGAACGGAATCCCGGCGCGTCGAGCAGCCAGAAGAGACGGAATGGCATTGAGGAAGTTAGAGGCGGCAATTACGAGGTCAGGCTTCGAGTGGCGAAAGTGGTTTTCAAGCGCGGCCGCCGACCGGATCATGTAAGAAAAATTGTCCAAGCCACGCTTGGAAGGCTCTTTGAGGCGGACATATGGCACACCGTCGATATCCGACAAATTCGGTATGAACGAATCGATGGGCGCCTCCGCTAGATCGACTGGAAATCCGGGGCGAGTTACGAGTTCCAGATCATACCCTAGTTTCCGGAGGGCGACGGCCACACTGTGCCCGCGGGTGGCGTAACCAGCTGAAGCATACGGCAAAGAGTTATAGAGCACGTAGCTGATTTTTTTCACGGCCCAAGGACCGTCTACGCCCGACTTGGGCAGCTGCAACATTTTAACGACTAGTATCGCCCACGACATACCAAGATAGCCGAAATAGCGACGACATCGCGCTATCGCGGATCGAAGGATTCGCGATATACGGAAGAGACGCGGCTTTAGAAAGGCTCCAACTCCCGACGGCACTGGCCGCGCCTCGTCGCTTTTCCACCTCATTTCATTCATCAAGATCCGTACCGTCAGGTTAACGTTGTTTATAGCGCGCATACCAATCAGTCATGATTGCGACCTAGATGGCGGGTAGAGTTCGACAATGCGATCACGATGGACGCTTTAGGCGATTCTCCACAGCACCACAGAAATCCAGAACTTTGCCGTTAGGACGCGGCATGGTGCGAAAGCCTCGGTGACCAACCAGGATGACATGCAGATGCGCATCAACGGGCTCTCCATCGACGTGTACAGCATTAGAAAGTACTTCTGGAAGAACATCAACGTTGGGTTCGACGATCTTCAACGTCCCCTGAAACCGCTCCGCGACAGCTGTAACGATCTGCAATGCTGGGCTTTCTCGCAGATCGTCTATATCAGGTTTGAACGTCAGACCGTAACAGGCGATGACGACATCCTCTTCTCCAACGCCAGTGGCGACTATCTCTTCAAGCGCATCGAACACGTGCTTCACCACCCAGCGCGGCTTGCCATCGTTCACTTCGCGAGCGGTATGGATCAAGCGTGCGGTTTCAGGTGCAGAGCTCACAATAAACCAGGGATCTACGGCAATGCAGTGTCCACCGACGCCCGGACCGGGTTGGAGGACGTTTACGCGTGGATGCTTATTCGCGAGATGGATTAACTCCCAAACGTTCACGCCCAAGCGTTCGCATATCAGAGACAATTCATTCGCAAAGGCGATATTCACGTCCCTAAATGAATTCTCAGTTAGTTTGCACAGTTCCGCGGTGCGGGCATCTGTGACCACGCAATCGCCGTCGACAAAAGTGCGATAGAGCTCAATCGCATGACGCGAGCATCTCGGCGTCATCCCACCAATAATGCGGTCATTCTGAACAAGCTCCCTTAGAACTTGGCCCGGCAGCACACGCTCTGGACAATGGGCAATACGGATATCGGATTCTTCGCCGTGGGTCTGTGGGAATGTGAGATCTGGCCGCCTTTCGGCAAGCCATTCAGCCATTAGTTCAGTTGCCCCAACCGGCGAGGTGGATTCTAGGATCACTAAATCGCCAGACTTCAAAACCGAAGCAATCGACTCGCTGGCAGCTTTGATGTAGCGCAGATCTGGCTCATGCAAATCGCCGTTCTCACCTTCAAGGAACGGCGTTGGAACCGCGATCAAGAAAGCCTCCGCCGGCTCAGGTGTCAAGGACGCACGAAGCATCCCCTGCGACACCGCGGCACGCACAACCATGTCCAGATCAGGCTCAATGATGTGGATCGCTCCACTGTTGATGGTGTCCACAACATGGCGACTGACATCGACCCCAATCACTTTGATGCCGCGGCTCGCGAACACTGCAGCAGTTGGAAGACCTATGTATCCAAGTCCAACAACCGAAATACTCTTATGCTTTTCCATTGCATGCTCCGAAGTCACTAAGGTGGTCGAGGATGCGTTGGGAAGCGCAGCCGTCGCCATAGGGATTTTCTGCGAGGCTCATCCGAGAGTACTCAGCCTGATTGTCGAGAAGCGAGCTTACTCCTTCCACGATTGCCTCTTGGTTGGTGCCCACCAGTTTTGCGACACCGGCCGTCACCGCTTCCGGTCGCTCTGTCGTATCTCGCATCACCAATATAGGCTTACCGAGTGATGGTCCTTCCTCCTGTACGCCACCGGAATCAGTCAGGATAAGTGTCGCCCGCTTCATCAAGAAGATGAAAGGCAGATAATCTTGGGGCTCAATCAGGTGGATGTTTTCTACTCCAGACAAAATCTCTCGCACCGGATTCTGCACGTTCGGGTTTAGATGGACGGGATAAACGATGTCCATGTCCGGATAACGACGGGCAATCTCTGCGAGAGCTCGACAGATCCTCTGGAAGCCCTCACCGAAATTCTCCCGACGATGCCCCGTCACCAGAGCCATCTTCGGACGCCGCAAGAACTCGAATTTTTTTCTGTAGTCGGCTGACTTGACACGATCAGTCTCGATTATCTGAACGGCCATGAGAAGAGCGTCAATCACTGTATTACCAGTAACAAAAACACTCGAGGCTGCAACACCCTCCCGCAGCAAATTGGCCCGAGCCGCTTCCGTCGGAGCGAAGTGAAGGCTGGAAAGAGCACCTGTCAAACGGCGGTTCGCCTCCTCTGGAAACGGGGCGAACATGTTTCCGGTCCTCAAACCTGCTTCCACATGCGCGACAGGTACCTGATGATAGTAGGATGCTAAGCTTGCACCAAGCGTGGTAGCCGTATCGCCATGAACGAGCGTAATGTCTGGACGAAAGTCCCGGTAGATATCTCTCATTCCCTTGAGAATTCCGCTCGTGATGTCGGTGAGATCCTGACCAGGGGTCATGAGATTGAGATCGAAATCTGGCTGAATGTCGAAGACGTCGAGCACCTGGTCCAGCATTTGCCTGTGTTGCGCGGTTACACACACACTGAGGTCGAAGCGTTTGTCAGCTCCAAGAGCTTTGACGAGTGGCGCCATTTTGATCGCTTCGGGCCGAGTTCCAAAAACGCAAAGACATTTTAACATGGTCAAATCCCGCCGTACTGTCTGGTCGTGAACATGCGTGAAAATGGATAGAGATGGGAGCCTTCGTTTCCCTGTCCCCATCATTTTTCACAACTCTATATCGTTACGACACTTCACTTCTCGCGATGAGGGCGCTCAATTCTCGATCCAGGGCGCTTGCGATGCTCTGGAGAGAGAAATGCTGGCTTGAATAAGCTCTCGCTCTTTGGCCCATCGCAATACGTTCCTGTCGAGGAAGAGCAATCAACGTACGGATAGCACCCGCCAGAGCAGTCGGACTTTCTGGTGGAATCACCAAGCCCGATTGACTGGCAGTTACGGGATCATTGCTCGCTCTGCAACTAAGGAGTATGGGACGCGCAGCAGCCATATATTCGAAAAGCTTATTCGGACTGATGCCAAACTCGAACATTGGAGCATCAATGAGCGAGAATACGAAGGCATCAGCTTGTGAAGCTAACCTTGGAATATCGGTTTTGGGAATGGACGGTTCAAAGACGATATTCTTAAGGCCTAATTCGTTCGCGAGCGCTTCAAGCTGCGGCTTGTTCGGGCCATCACCAACCAACCTCAACATGACCGGCAAATGACCTGACGGCGGATCGTCCTCCAGCAGCTTCATCGCACGCACCACGGTATCAAGCCCATTTGCGCCACCGTGAGCACCAAAATACATGAGCGTGAACGTGTGAGCTTCTTGTGGAGGAGCGGGGTCAAATCGCTCCACATCAACGCCATTGGAAAGCCAGATCAATTTTGGACAATGGAGCCCACGTCGCTCCATGTAGACAGACGTGTTAGGCGCAAGCGTGACCACCAGATCTGCACTCTCGACCAGCGATCTCTCTAGCCGATACAGAAGCTTCGCCACGAAACTGTCGCGACGCAAGCGCTTCATCGCTACCAAAACATCAGGCCACAAATCTCTGATTTCATAAACGAACGGGACACGATGTTTCTTGGCGTAAAGGGCTCCGATCGCTGCAGCAACGGGATGCGGACTCGAACCCAAGATTACGTCTGGCTTCGGAAGATGTCGAAATGTACCCGGCAGGAGACACCTCACGCTGAACAGGGCCATATTGGCCATGCGTCGCCACCCGTTACCATTATACTCTACTGACGGTATCCAGAAGAAATCGCAGCTCTGTTCTTTGTCCAGGCGCGGCTTCCAAAAGCCGGAGAACCGCTTCCTGCCGGACGGATGCTCGGTGGAAGCGGCTATAATAGTTACTCCCCACCCATTCGAGGCGAGATGCTCCGAAAGAGCGTGGTGTCTCGCCAGACCTCCCCGTTCTGAAAGCTTCTGTGCGTAGTGATTAAACAGCCAAAGCCGCTTCGTGGGATTCTTCATCTCGGGAAACACTCGATGGAGCCGACCGGTATCGGTTTGTGAAGCGCCCCCTATTCGACTTAGGGCACAAAGGAAAGGGCATTTACGGCGCCAGTGGTCAAACAAGGCTCAAGCATTAAAGCGTTCTCACAGATTCACCTCGGATTGCGGTCGCATATCAGCCTCATTGGCAGAGGCAAGGCAGCGGCAAAATGATTTACCCTTCGTGCAATAATTTGTGATGCGCGCTGCATCGAGAAAGACGAATGAATAGACCCTCGTTGTAGACACCCCTCGCATTAGGCTGTCTGCTGCTAGGTGTCACCACGGGCATCTAGCCATGCTTGATACTCCGTATAGACCTCTCGAATTGGCCCGTCTGCGCGAATGCGACCACCGTCCAGCCAAATGAGCCGCTCCACCCATTCCTCCAGCACCCGTCTGGAATGACTTGCCATAATCAGGATCTTCGCCCGCTCGATCAGCTGAGCTTGGAGCCCGCCAACTGTCGCGTGCAGCGACGGATCAACGGCATTGATCCACTCATCCATGATGAGGATATCTCCGCGAACAAGCCTCAGCAAACTCATTACGAGACGAGACCGCATGCCAGCGGAATAACTGTGCAGAGGAAGTTCGAAGTAGCCGCCTAAACCAGACAACTCCTTAACCTCGTCCACGAGACGCCGAAGGGAGCGTTGCGGAACCCCCATGTAGAGGCACTTCAACTCGGCATTTTGCCGCCCCGACAGCTTATTCTGCAGCCCAGCCCCCAGTTTGAATTGGGGGCTCACCTGGCCTTCTACCGTCACATTCCCGGATTGGTGACCTATAGCGCCAGCACAAAGCTTTAGAAGCGTCGACTTACCCGAACCGTTGATGCCGACAAGCCCAACTCTATCACCCTCGGGTATGCACACGTTGACTTCCTTAAGTGCAGCCACCTCAAGGAACCTCTTTCCAGCGATAACCTCTGCGCCGACAGCTCCGCGCTCCGTCAACCTTTTCAGATCACCACGCTTCCGCAGAAAATAGCTGACACTGACATTTTCAATTTCGATCTTCGCCATCTTATTTGAAATTCCGCACAAAGTTTTGCGAGGCCGCAAAGACGATATAGCCCGCCCCCGCCACAACAACTGAAGAAGCTGAAATTACGACCCAATCAAACGCAACAAAGGGCTGAAGCCCAAATACCTGCCGCGCTGCCGAAAGATAGTACGCAGCCAGGTTGTACGTCACCAAGATAGCCCTCGCACCATGGGATGACTCAGCACTCCAGAAGACAGGTGACGCGAAGAACATGAACCGAGCGCCAACCTGTACCGCAGTTTTCATGTCCGGATAGAGGATTGTGATAATGTTGACCAGGTAGGACGCGCCCAACGACGCCAATACGCAAATAGCCAAAAACACGGGGAAAAGAAGGATAGACCACGAAAAGTCAGACGGTCGAAGCGCCACGATGAAAATTAGGAGGAAAACGATGTTAAAAAGATACTCGAACAGCCTGTCTACTAATGACTTGAGGAAAAGGCCGAGAACACTGAGGTTATTATGCACAGCGAATTCAAGCTGAGACTGAATGAGGTTCGTTGAACCAGTTAAACTGTCGGCGACAAATGTCCAGAAGACATATCCGCAGAAAACATACAGAAAGAAGTCAGCCGTTGAAATTTGATCCGAATGGCGAAACACGATCGCAAGGACAGCTGAGAATATTATCGCCGATAGAGGCGTCCAAAGTAAGCCGAGACGCGCCCCACTGTGCTGGTTCTGAGCCTCGATCAGACTGATGTGAAAGAAGCGGACTGTCGTGGAAATCAGTGGTCTTATTCGGCGCCAAGGGCTCATGAGTTCCGCCATACTGTATCGAGTAGTGGCGTCGAATAGCTGACAGAGGGAACGAGAGCAAGGGTGGCACAATCGCTGTGTACAGATCAAAGGGCTCGCAGTTGCGGAAATGCGGACGGACAGCGACGAGCGAAGCTCCACAAGAAGCCCATGAACCGCATGCTGCTCAATTGCCAATACGTTAAAGGTCCTGAAGGTCCGATGCGATCCCAGCGAGCATCGGAATTATCTGCCTTCACGACAAACTCAACTCAGTTGCGGCCGGCGAGTCCAAAAGTGACTCCAATTTTCGATCCGCTTTAGCGATTCCTTATTCAGGAGTTCACTTCCCAACAGGTTGGAGAGATGCCACTGTCAGTTAAAATGGCTACGCGAAACGACCCTAGAACCTGAAGCCGCCGCCGCCGCACATATCCAGCACGCTGAAAGCTTAGCTATATCTTCGGTATGGACAGGTTGACGATGGCGGAGAGGGTGGGATTCGAACCCACGATACCCTTGCGAGTATGCCGCATTTCGAGTGCGGTGCTTTCGACCACTCAGCCACCTCTCCGGTCACATTGGTCGGCCTCAAAGGCGCGGCTGTCTCTTAGCGGCAACTCACCCCCGGTGCAAGAGCGAATATGACTGTTTTACACTTGGCGTAAGGGAAATATCATACCTGTGAAAAAGCCTGACAGAAACTAGGCAAACGCTGGGTCTCTCGCAAACCGATCGTCTGACATAACACGGATCAAAGACGCGCTTCCGCGAGAGCCGGGTCAGATATCAGTTATCGGAGCGTTCAGCACATAGTGGGGACCTAGGCGAGGGGACTGTCGTGCCAGGGCCTATTCCCGCAACAAGCCTCTTCCCAGAACCCCTTTCTTCCGGAAATTTCTCGATATCGCTTCAAAATTCAGCCCTTCGAAGATAGAATAGTCAACGTCGGCATTTAGCGGCACGCTGGCGAGGAGAATGGCCTTGGCCTCCTGGATTGCGGAAGACCCGTAGCGTGAATGTTCGTCAAGCCCGACAGCATGACCGACCTGGAGCCTAATGGTCCGAGCGTCTATTTCGCGCGCCCGAAGCTGTTCAATGCAATCGCCCCGCAACGAATGGAAAACCTCGCCCCTGCCTGGGATAACCCGGGCTTTTGCGAACAAGCGTTGCATGTATTGAGATGCAGTTTTCGAAGGATCTTTCATGCGCATAAGATCGGGAAACAGAAACTGATCCTTGCAAGTAACTGCCCATTCAACAAAGCCGATCTCGTGAAGAAAACGATGCAACACAAAAAACCGCCTGCTTTCATCCGTTTTGAGCGGAACGCGCCGTCTCTCGCCGTTGATCTCGACAAAGTCACTGGGCTGGGCAACCCAGATACCAGGATAATTCTCGAAGAGGTCGCGGCCCCTCAGATATATCAGTGCCGAAAGCCGACGGCCGGTGAGGTGGCTCAGGAGGGTAAGCATCACCTGATCCATGTGGCCGGTCTGCACTCCAACCCTAAAGATCTTCGTCAACTGTTGCGCGCTTAGCGGTACAGTCTGCCGTGATCGGGTGAGTTTCGTAGGGTATCTGAGGCGAGCATTTTGAAACGGATCCCGGTAGTTGTAAATTGTCATTCCCGATCGCATGGCCGCTCTGACGCCTGCAACATAGCCATCTCTGAGGGACTTCTCTGAGATGGGTGCAAGGTGAAAACGCCGCGATTCCGCGAGAACAGTTTGCGCTGTCTTGTTGCGACGAAGGGCATGTTTCGCGGGCCAGTCTTCCATCAGAACCACAAAGCCCTGAAGATCGGCCGCTTCGTAGCGGTCGACGGGATGATCTCCGATCAAGTCGAGAAAAACACGGAGACTAGAGTCTGCGGTTTTGACATCCTTTGAATGATTTCCTGCGGTTGCTGCCCGGAGTGTAAGGTAGTCATTGATGACGGTGCTGAAGTGCGGCGCCCAGGACGCGGCGCGCTCCACTCTCTTCCGGTCCAACAGATAGGCTGGCGTTCTCCGCGCTGTATTAGACGGAACCGACTTCACAACTGCGTGATTGTCTGAACAGGGTGCTTCTGCCTCGTTCGCTTACCTATTAATCGGACCTATATCGGACGCAGCTTGTTCAGACGGTGATGGTTCCGGTCACCAATCGCCGGGCTCGGGCGGTGTGGAGGTAGGAAACGAGAAATCAGTGCTTTGACCGTCCACGAGATTATTGTGCCTAATATGGTTCGCGGCTTGCAGCAGGAGTTCGCCGATCGCATCGCGGGCCATCTGCTTAACATCTTCAGCCAACCTCTCACGAGCAAGATCCAGCCATCTTGCGTCGCGGGATCCAGGTTTGTGTTCGATATCTCGTCGAGAAAGGTGGGCCTTGAGGCGAGACTTGATCTCGGCCAGGGCATCTGTTCCGTGGAACTCCGGCAGGCTGGACTGCGCCATTTCTGACGAGGCGTGGCCGGCAGCGCTCGGATCAGGGGCAATTATTGCTTGGAAGAGCGACCGCGCATGGGCCGCCAGATCGGTAGCCAAACGATGCGCCTTGTCTGGCGATGTTGTGCCAAGACTAATCCGTATCAGGGGGCGTTGCTTACCAAATACAGCAGGAACCCTGATCTGAAACAAATAGCTATCGCCTGAGCGTGCCAGGTATCTACCAGGCGCTATTTTTCGTCCTATGGTCGCGCCATCTGGGACGAGGCTCTTTTCTTGTCCGGGCTCATACGCTCCAGGGCTTGCCGTCGACTTCTCCCGCATTCTCTGTCCTGATTTAACCGAACATCATCCGTAGGTTGGCCACTATGAGGTGCACAGGCTGTGCAGTCTAGATTGGTTTCTGGAGAGATTGATAGAGCTCAGCCAGCCGTGGCATTCAGCCGCTCAATCTGGTTTTCGTCCCAGAAAGGGACGCTCCGCAAAACGCCTGTCAAAGCAATGTCGGCGAGCGTTCCGTACAAGTCTCGGTGCAATCAGGCCCCCGCAACCAAATACACCAAAACAAATCTGCAACCGCCTCCACAAGGGTGCGGTTTTGCGTTTGCGGCGGGGCGAACAGACTGAAAAGCCGGTGGATTCAAGCGAGAAATAAGGCAGACGGTCATACAACGCGCCCAAAGGTTGCGTGACGATCAAGTCGCAAATGAATGAGACGCAGCGCCGGGATGCGCCAAATGAGGCTGGCCCGCACGGGATATCCTTCCTATGAAGGTTCCTACTAAGGCATGGGTATTCTTACGTTCGTGCGATTGTTGATGTCCTTCTCGCCGCTCACGGCCACAGGTACTGGAGCCGTTGGCAATACCTGAGCCGTCTCACGATCAATGGGTGCCGGTTGGATGACCGCCCCTTTTGTCGTCACGGTACCGGGATAGCCATAGGCGACGGCGGCGGCTGGGGCGGCTGTTGTCGGGCCTTTCAGCGATAGGCCAGTTAGCAGATCCGCGAGCACCTCCGGTCCGAGCGACGAATGGCAGTATCGGAGGCTGACCTCTGCCGGATGGTTGCGGCCAAGCTCGACGTCACGCTTGATGATCTGCCACGCGTACACACAGCCGCCTTTGTCGCCTAACTTTCCGGTCGCTGCGCCATAGGCGCCGTAGGCGTTTTGGCGGATCACAGGATCGATGTTCATCGCAACCCCCGGGAACTCGCTTCGCAGGGTTCGGGTGATCTCGGCACGGCCCGGCCCTTTCCGGAGCGTGGATCTTGATGCGGTTGCGGTCGATATCGTCAGCGCGTTCTCGCCGGCAAGCGTGGTCGTGTTCGCCCAGACCAGAGTTTGTCTGGTCACGCCATCCGTGGATGTCTGGCGAAGGCCGATCGGCATCTCGCCTAGCCCGGTCAGTGAAGCCGAGGCGAGATGAACGGGCAGTTCGCGGTTGCCCGTCGCGACGGGCATATTGCCGGTCATACCATCGAGGAAGGGATCCTCGACGGTGTTGCAACCGTGCAGGCCAAGCAGCGCCAGGATCGCAAGGATGTTTGGCTTCACTGGTTGATCCCCATGCGTTCGTTGATGGCGGCGATGCCCCTGGTGTTTGCCGGGTCTGCCATGACCTGATTGAGCTGGGCGAAGATCGCGCGCGACTGCGCGAGATTGCCGAGATGATAATGGCTCCAGGCACGCATCTGGCTGACCCCGACGGGCTCCGGCATGATCTGAAGGCGGGTGTTCAGCGCTTCGAGCGTAACGCGGTACTGCTTGCGATCGAAGGCGGCGCGGGCCCGCTGCCAGAGAATTTCGGCGTGCAATTCGCGGTCGCGCAGCGGCGTCAGGCTATGCTTCATCAGAAGGGCTTCCGCGTCGTCGGTCAGATTGGCGCGGAGCAGGGTGAGGCCAAGGCCATAGGCGGCATCATCCGCCTTGCCGCCACCGCCTGCGAGGCCAGCTGTAAAGGCCTGGCGCGCCTCGGCGAGATGGTTGAGGCCGAGAAGACACCAGCCCTTGGCGACCTGGGCATCGGGGCGCAAGGCGCTGCTGGCTTCAAGCCGCCGTAGTTCGGAAACGCAGCCGCCGTAGTCCTTCTTTTGCAGCCGTGACAGATAGCCTGCCTGGACGCTTGCGGGGGCCGAGACCGATTTTCCGGTCCGCTGGCGCGGTTCGGCTGCCGATTTCAACTCGGCGAAAACCGACTGATAGGCTTCGCCATGCTTTTCGCGGAGGTCTGCCAGGGCTTTCTTCTCGCCGAGGCGCGTTAGGGTGAGCGCCAGCCCCTTCAGGCTGTCTGCCTCGGCCTTCCATTCGAAGGCCTTTGCAAA
The DNA here is from genome assembly GCA_958439205.1 of uncultured Allorhizobium sp. Taxonomy (GTDB): domain Bacteria; phylum Pseudomonadota; class Alphaproteobacteria; order Rhizobiales; family Rhizobiaceae; genus Allorhizobium. The sequence goes on from OY288189.1 coordinate 1,284,388, forward strand.
CCAAGCGCGTGCCGGGTCGAACTGGCGGGAGTTGTAAGCATACCAGCCGATGAGGCGAGCGTGATCTGAGGATTCCGTTTTCTGGATCGCCTCCGAATAGCGGGTTACGACCCGCTCATCGATGTCGGTCTTGCCCTCACCCTTGAAGGGGAAGGACAGCTGATCGATCAGGAAGGCATCTTCCCCGGCAAGCAGGTCGAGGTGCGCGGTGACAAAGGCATAGGCTTCCTCGTCCTTCGACTGGTGGGCGAGACTGAGCGCCATGCCGCGGACGGCTTCCGGCGTCGCCTTGTTCTGCAGCATGCGCTGGAAGAAGTTTGCCGCCTGGTCCGGCTGCTCGATCTTCAGCATGTACCAGCCCATGAGGGCGAGGTCATCTGGCGCGCTCTTGCTCTCGGCGGCCGTCCTGACGGCTGCGATTACCTCGGGACCTGGTTGCGGCGCTCCCGCAACGCCGGAGGCAAAGTCTCCCACTTCGCGACGCATGAGATCGAGGCTGAGCGTCCGCATCGCGAGGGCGAGTTCGGGATCAGCGGAGAGCACACGCATGGCCTCGCGCAGATCGGCTGCGGGAATGTCCTCCATCGCCTTTTGCAAGGTGGTCAGCACCAGTTCATCCGAAAACGCCTTCTCCGGCGCCCGGAAAAGGATCCCGCGATAGACCGTCGTCAGCCCCTCCTGCATCTCGTTTGCCCTGAAAGCGTCCAGCATCATCCAAAGCAGGTCGATCTCGGTTTCCTGCGCAGGGTCGAGCTTTGCACCAAGACGAATGACGGTCACGAAGTCCTTCGCCTCGTTTGCCTGCGTCATGGCAAATCTCAGCTTGCGCCGCTCGAGCTTGCTGCGGAAATCCTCTGATGGCTCCCAGCCAGGATGGCTTGCGGCAATCCGGCTGATTTCCTGCTCGATGCCTACGTAGTCATCGCGCTCGTAGAGCTGCCAGATCGTGGTCTCATCGACGTGGTCGCCGGCATCCGGAGCATAGAGGTCTGCAGGGGGCATGAAGCCCGGGAATTTCAGTTCCAGGCGGCGGGTTTCGGCTTCGACGCGTTCTGCCTCGCCATTGCGTGCGTAGTAATAGAGTGCGGCGAGATCGACCGTGTCGGGCGCTGGCGTCGTCTGCGCATTCGCTTCGCCGGTTTCTGTGCCGTTCGAAGGCTCTGCCATTGCGGTGGTCGCTTGCGGCACCAGAAGCGACGTCGCGCCAGCCGGCAATGTGATAAACAGCGTGGCGAGGACGGTGCCGGCCGAGAGCCTTGAATTGATCGTCTTCTTCATTCGACTGTCCTCACGCCCTTGCGCGGCACGACATAACCAACCCACCAGCCGAAGCCGCCCATCAGTGCGAGCACAAGGCCGACATAGATGATGAAATTGTCGGAGAGCCAGGCAGCCGCGAGGCGTCTGAGATTGGCGGGGCTCGTGTCTGTGATTGGAAAGAAGCTGTAGCTTTCGGGATAGCGGTTCACGAGCTCGAGGTCCGAGCGGCGGATCACTGCTTCCCCTCCTTCGAGGGCCGTCCAGGTTGCCGGCTTCGTGAGCGCTGTAACGCCCTGCTGAAGCATAGTTTCATCAGCCGCGTTGACATAGGTCCAGACTGCGGCGCTGTCCGCGGAGGCCACCTGCCGTACGCTGATCAGGCGGTCGCGCGGATCGATCTTGACGTCTTCACGACCGATATCCTTGTAGGCCAGCCAGCGGTTGACGGTTGTCGAGACCCGCGCAACCCAGTCGGAGGCGCGGCTCTTCAATGACAGCTGGTCGTGTTCAAGGCGCGTTTCGACCTGGAAAGCGTCGAGAAGGGCCTGCGAGTCTGACAACTGGTCGCTTGCGGTAACTGAAGCCGTGATCAGATCATCGGTCGCCGACGGCTGCAGGCGATCGCCCTTTTGGCCGGCAAGGGCGGCAAGCTCGAGCGGCTCACCGCCGGCGCCGACAATCAGGGCATTTGTCGTCTGGTGCGGATCCGGGCGGCCGATCTTGAGTTCGGCCGGCAGGGGATGCCCTGCCGACATGGCGAGCCGGGTCAGAAGGGTCAGTGCCGATCCCAGCCGTGCGGGCGTCGCCGTATCGACATAGAGATCGAAGGCAGCAGAGCCCTTGAGGGGGAAGGACGTGCCGGCAAAGGCCGCAAGGTCGGGAAGACGACCAGCGCGGGCGAGGGGCGGTATCGTCACCGTGGTTTCTTCAAGCAGCAGGAACCGAGACCGCGCTTCATCGCGCGCAGCCGGATCGCAGGTGAGATCCGAGGCGAGCGGCACTTCGGCCAGGACGCGAAGATGGTTCACGCCGGGATGGAAGGCACGCAGGGGAAGTTCCAGCGGCTTGTCTTTCAGCGTCGCGCCCTCGGGATCATAAAGCACGAGGCTCGCCACGGCCCGTTCGTTGACGCGGACCAGCAACTGCGTCCCGGGGGCCAGCCCAGGCGCAGTGGCGGCATTCAGGTTGAGATCGACCGTCGCATAGTCGCCCGGATAGAAATCGGCGGGCATCACAACATCGAAGCTCGTCTGAAAAAGACGACCGGCGAAAGGCGTCGTCTGATAACCGACGCTCGACAGGGCGTGTGTGCCCGGGCTCTCGCCGTCAATCCGCGTCTCGGTCATGGCAAGCTTGTTTGCGCGGATCAGCGGAAGCAGGGGACCGTTGACGGCGGCAAGCAGGAGCGACTGAAGTTCGCTCTTGTTCGAACCGCGCATGGTGACGATGTGGCGGCCGTTTTCGCCCTGTCGGACGAAGAGGCCACGCGGTGCAGCAGTGAGCGCGTCGCGGGCGGGCTGCGGCAGCTTCGTGTCCGAGGGGTCGCCGAGATAGAGGTCGATGCCGGGGCCGCTGCCACCGACGTCGCCAACGGTGACGCTCAAATCCTCACGGCCGAGCACGAGTGCTAAGGTCTGCACGAGGGACAGGCTGTCGCGAAGTGTCGTCTGCGGCGCATCGTTTCCGGCAATCACGCGGATTTCCGTGGCGCCTTCGCCATTTCGGCCAACCGACAGAAGGCTTGCGAGATCGCCGTCCTTCGGACGAGCGCTTGTCAGGAAGCCGCTGACCAGCGGATCGACCTGTGTCCACAATTCGTAGGTCGCCTGAACGCTGCAGTCGATGCGGTGGTGTTGTTTCGCCCGCAGACGGATCTGGTTCCAGCCGACTGTCAGGTCCTTGGCAGAGACCGGAATGTCGTGGGTGGCCGGACCATTCGGCGAGCGGATCGGCAAGGCTGCAAGAGGCTTGCCGTTCAATTCGACGTCGAGCATGGCGTCATCGGGCATGACCGAGACGGCATTGGTGTAGCTCAGTCTGAGGATGCCGGCCGTCGTTACCTGATCCGCCGAGAGATAGAAGGTGAGTTCTCTCGCTGCGTCTTCACCTTCGAGACGCATGGCTGTTGCCGTCTGCCGGAAGGCGATCATCTGGCGCGGAACATCCAAGCTGGGTTGCGAGCTGGCCTGCCCCGCGCTTTCCACGGTTGCCGTGCCAAGGTCTGCGGGTACGAAGTCGCCAGCGCTGGACGCGTTCGCCGACAGGCACATGAGGATCGCTGCCGCAGAGAGCGGGCGCAGGATGTCTAGGTTACGCATAGGCCGGTCCTCTCATGGCTGCCGGATAGGTCGCGCCGGGGTCCGAGGCGCTGCTTACAGGCTTGATGATCAGCGGCGCATCGGGATGCGAGATTTCCGTTGTTTCGCGGACCAGACGCAGGGCGTAGGTGAAGCCACGCAATGTCTCGGTGATCGTCCAGAGGGCAAAGCGGAGGGTGCCGGTGAAGAAACCCTTGTGCTTCTGCACACGGTTCCAGCGATCCTGCAGCGGCTGCTGTTCGCAATACATCATCTCGGCAATCGCGATGAAGGTATCGGGCGTGCGCTCGGCAAAGGCAAAGCCGAAGCTCGTCTCCTCCTGTCGGCGCAGCATGCTGCGGCAGACGAGTGGGACACGCATGCCACGGCCGTGGCGGCGGATCTCGATGATGGCCTCTTCGCCCTTTTCCAGCCCGTTTACCGGCTGTCCGTCGATGAACTGCAGAGCCAGACCACCACTCGAGACATCCGCGATGATGACGGCATGGCTTGTGCCGCCGGCATGCAGGATCGCGTGACGCCGAACGCTGAGGCGCTGGTTGCGGCGACGCTCGCGCCGTTCCGAGACGGAGCCGAGGGCGGCGCCGGCAATACCCATGTTGATGATGTTCCAGCCGGCGACGATCAGCAGCAGTTCGGAGGGCATCGCTTCCGTCGTGTAGCGCCAGATCGCGTAGCCAGTGGCGGCAAAGAGCAGGAAGAAGATCAGGAAATAAGGCCGCGCCAGCGGCGAGAGCTTGCTCTCATCCAGCGTCTGTCCCTTTGACGTAACGTTGAAGGTCGGCTTGCGCGGGTTCTTCACGACGCTCAGGATCGCCCCGAAGAGCATCACCGACTGCACATATTCGTAGAGCTCGGAGACCCACGGCCAGCGTACGCGACCGAAGAGGTAGCTCTGCATGGCGAAGGACGAGATGAGATAGGTCACCGAGTAGCAGATGAATTCGGTGATGTTGGCTTCGAAGATCTGCAGCGAGAAGAAGATGTAAAGGAGCGGCGAGAACATGAAGGTCAGCCGCGTCAGCGGGAAGAGCCAGAACAGATTGGTGCCGGCATAGCAGATGCGCTGTGCCGTCGAGAGGCCGCGCTGCAGGAAGGGACGATTCAGCGTCAGGATCTGCAGCATGCCCTGGGCCCAGCGAACGCGCTGGCCGATGAAGGAGACGAGCGTTTCCGGCTGAAGGCCGGCGATCAGCGGCTTGTCGACATAGAGGCTGTGCCAGCCGCGGCAGTGAAGGGCCAGCGCGCTTTCGCAGTCTTCGGTGATCGACTGACCCGAGAAGCCGCCGGTTTCCTTGAGGGCCTTGCGGCGCAGAACGGCAGCAGAACCGCAGAAGAAGGAGGCATTCCACTTGTCGAGGCCGCGCTGGACGACGGAATAGAACATCTCGTTTTCCGACGGCATCTTGCCGAAGGTCTGAAGGTTCTTCTCCACCGGATCCGGATTGAGGAAGTAGTGGGGTGTCTGGACCAGGAAAAGCTTCTCGTCGTCCTTGAAGTGGCCAACCGTCTCGTTCAGGAATTCGCGCACAGGCGCATGGTCGGCATCGAAGACGACGACCAGTTCGCTTTTCGAGATTGAAAGGCCCGCGTTCAGATTGCCGGCCTTGGCATGGCTGTTTTCGGCACGGGCGTGATAGCGGACGCCAAGCGCTGCCGAGAGCGCCTGCAATTCTTCGCGGCGACGACGGGCAGCAATCGCGGCGCGCGGGTCGGACTGGCTGCACTTGGCATCGGTGCCGCCATCGTCGAGCAGATAGACCGTAAGCTTGTCGGCCGGGTAGTTCATCGACTTGGCAGCGGCCAGCGTCAGCGCCAGGAGGTCGGCAGACTCGTTGTAGGACGGGACGAAGACATCGACGGTCGGCTTGTCGTCATCGGCCAGCTGCGGTGCCGGCTTGCGCTTAAGCGGATCCGCGACGATGAAGAAATTGATTGCCAGCATGATCAGGCAATACATTTCCGCCGCATAGAGGATGATGCCCGGGATGAAGTTCCAGGGCTCGTTGATGTTCGGAAGCGTCTCGGTCGTGCGCCAGAACGCATAGCGCAGGGCAAGCACGGCAGAGAACACGAAGGTCATCAGGCGGAATGTCTTGTTCTGCGGACGCATCATGAACAGGAGCATCAGGGCCAGAACGGCCAGGCTGAGCACCAGTTGCGCCTGGAGGCTGATCGGCAGCCACAGCAGAAACACACCAAAAAGGCCCGCAATGATTGCAGGCAACGCAGCGCACATCATGTGCAGAACCCCATCTTTCACCCACCCGCAGCTTCATCTGCGGTGATCCCCCAATAGGAATGCCCTGAAATTAGGGGGTGATTTCTTAGCAAATTGCTAAGAGATGAAGAGGGGCAGAGGGCCTAAAACCGGTCGTCGCTGATTTTCCGGTTTGCTTAAGTATCAGTAATCAAACACATTTTCAGTCGGTGAACTTCGTTTATTCGGCATATGCCAATGATCGATTTCCTAAGCCTGATCTAATCGACATGGTTACCATCTCGTGAAGTTACGCGTGGAAGGGCATGGAACCGTGTCATTCCGGTGCGCTCGGTGAGGAGGCGGCCTATTCCTGGCCTTAAGATGCGTAGGGCTCGTACTCCTTCACGTGCACCAATCGCCACCACTGCCCCAAATCGCCACATTGCATCAGAATTGGGGGAAGCATTGCTGCCACAAAGCCACAACCGAGCTCGCGTCGACAAAACAAGATGGCTGCGTCAATGGTTTGCGTGCTTGACGGCATTTGTCAGCATATCGACAAACGCTGTCACCTTGGGAGGGCGAAAACGGGCCGCTGGATAGACCGTATATATGCCGCCCGATGGCAGGTGCCACTCGGGCAGGACGTGAAGGAGGGCACCGTTCGACATGTCCGCGGCCGCCAGGAAGTCTGGCAAGACTGACAGCCCGCCCCCATGCTTCACGGCCTCCATGACCGCCGGCGTCGTGTTGATCGCGACGCCTGCCTTGAGCTGGACGGTGCGGATTTCTCGATCCTCATTGGTGAAGACCCACTCCAAGGACTCTCGGAGTGCGCTGTTGGCCACGAATGGCAGAGCCGGGAGTTCTGTTGGGTCTCGCAACTGCGCTAACCGCTCCGCGAATTGAGGCGATCCGACCAGGAGTTGCCGGAAAGAGCCGATCCGTCGCGCCTGCAGGCTTGAATCGGCAAGCCATCCAACGCGGATGGCAAGATCCATGTTGTCGGCAATCAGATCGACCGCCTTGTCACTGAGATTGAGTTCGACTTTGCATTCCGGGTAGCGCGCCGTGAATGCGGCGACGATTGGGACTATGACGGAGGTGCCATAGTCATAGGGCGCGGTCAGCTTGAGTAGCCCTTTCGGATCGGTCCTTGCCTCAGCCAATTCGTTGAATGCGTCTTCTGTTTCCCGCAGGATCGAGACGCAGCGAGCATGGAATATCCGGCCGGCCTCTGTTGGCTGAAGTCGGCGCGTTGTGCGCATCAGCAGAGTGGTGCCGACGTCCTGTTCCAGTCTGGCAACCTGCTGGCTGACGACTGCCTTTGTGATGCCGAGATGTTCAGCGGCTTTTGTAAAGGAACCCGCGTCGATGACGGCGGCAAAATAGACCAGGCGGTTGAGGTTCGTCACTTCCTGCATGTCGGCTCCCCTTTAGACTGTAAGCTTTTAGCATACATTCTGTCATTCTTGCCGGTCTTTTTGTTTCAATATGCGCATGCCATTTGTGCATCACAAGGAGCTAGACATGAGCAGCAAAGTTCACATCACCTATCTTTTCGATCCCCTCTGCGGTTGGTGCTACGGCGCTTCCGGTATCCTGAAGCAGTTGTCTTCCAGGCCGGAGATGGACGTTACGCTTGCACCCACGGGCTTGTTCTCCGGCCGTGGCGCAAGGTCAATGGACGCACAGTTTGCTGCCTTTGCCTGGTCAAACGACCAGCGCATTGCGGCGCTCACAGGCCAGCGCTTCTCCGAGGACTATCGCGCCCGGGTTCTTGGCAAGCAGGGCGGCATGCTGGACTCGGCGCCGGCCATACTCGCGCTGACGGCCGTTGCCCTGACTGCGCCTGACGCAGAACTGGATGCGCTCCGGCTGATCCAGGAGGCGCGCTATGTCCATGGTCTCGACATTACGGATATCCCGGCACTCATCCAGATCCTCGGAGCTGGCGGTTTTGAAACCGCCGCCGCCCGTCTGGTGTCGCCGGACGAAGAACTGCTTGCGTCCAATCAGTCGCGAATTGCAGCCGCCCGTGGGCTCAAAGACGCGTTCCGGGTGGATGGGGTTCCGGCCCTGATCGTGGATGACGGGGAAAACCGCCGCCACCTTTCCGCGAGCAGCCTGTTTGGTGATCCGGATCTGCTTTCGACGCTTCTTGTCACGAGACCTGCCATCGCCCCCGCCCGCTGAGGTGGTGGGTCGCAAATTGCCATCTTACCCACGCCCTCAAGCGGCAAGTGCCGGCTCCCGCTCCACCTGCCCAACCAACATAGGAGACGAACCATGTTCACCAGGAGAACAATCATGAAAACCACCGTCGCTGCTGGCGCTGCCGCAGTCTTTGCTCCCGCAGGCCTCGGCCACGCTGCTGGAAGCCTTACCTGGCAGCATTTTCCTGCTGGCCAGAACGGCTTCTTTCGCGCGCCCGTTCTGATTTCCGGAGCAAGCGAAGCTGTCCTCATCGATGGTGGCTTCACGCTCTCCGACGGCCAGGCTGTCGCCGACGCCATCAAGGCAACCGGCAAAAAGCTGACCACGATCTATGTCAGCCAGAGCGATCCGGATTATTACTTTGGTCTTTCGCCCATCAAGGCTGCTTTTCCCGATGCCAAGGTGATTGCCGCCACGGCCACCGTCTCTGCCATCAACGGCAATGTCGAAAAGAAGCTCGCAACCTGGGGACCCCAGCTCAAGGACAACGGCCCGCAGACCCTGAGCGATGTCGTCATCCCGGAGGCCTTTGACGGAAAGACGCTGACGGTTGACGGTCAGACGATCGAGATCGTTGACGCGGAAGGTCTGGCCAATCGGCGCTATCTCTTCGTGCCGTCTCTGAACGCGGTCTTCGGCGGCGTGATGATCTTCAATGGCGTTCACGTCTGGACTGCCGATACGAACAGCGCGGACATGCGCGCCGCCTGGGTGACGACCCTCGACACCATCGCCGCACGCGCGCCGTCGATTGTCGTTGCCGGCCATATGACGCCGGATGCCAAGACCGATATCAGCGGCGTCGAGCATACCAAGGCCTATCTGCTCGTCTTCGAGGAAGAGCTGGCCAAGGCGAAGGACTCCGCTTCCCTCAAGGCAGCCATGGAAGCGCGCTTCCCGGGCCTTGGCATGGGCGTGGCACTCGATATCGGCTCCAAGGTCGCAACCGGCGAAATGAAGTGGGGCTGATCGCCATGGGTGCCAATCTCGATCTGATCCGGGCCACCTATGAGGGCTCGTCGGAAGACAATGGTCGCAACCTGCTGGCAGCCCTTGCTCCCGATGCAACATGGACGGAGGCCGAGGGCTTTCCCTATGCCGGGACCTATGTCGGACCGGATGCCATTATTGCCGGTGTCTTCCATCGACTTGGCACCGAATGGATCGGCTACAAGGCCGAAGTCCATACGTTCATGGAAGACGGCGACCGGGTGGCTGCCTTTGGGGTCTATCACGGCACCTACAAGTCGACTGGAAAGTCCATGACGGCGAGCTTTGCGCATCTCTACGAGGTTAGGAATGGCAAGATCGCCAGCATGGTGCAGTTTGTCGACAGCCATATGGTCGTCCAGGCCCTGCGCGCCGACTGATTTGGCCGTTCAGCTCGGCACGGTTGATGACTGTGCCGGGCTAGATCGTCACCCCTCTTGAGGAGCACGCGTTGAACGAGCCAGCCAGCTTGGATTTTGCAGATCCGGTCTGGTGAGGTCGCTGAGCTAAGGTCAGGAGCCCGGGTGGGCTCTGTCCCGGACGGTGTTGCCGATGGTGAGACCGATATCGATCAGGTCGACGGGCTCATCGGAGCCAGGCTGCGCGGTCCTCAAAGCTGCTGTTGCTGCTCTGCGGCCCATCTCCAGGAGTGGCACTTCTATGGTTGTCAAACGTGTCGAAAGGGAGTGGGTCAGTGCGGTACCGTTGAAACCATTGACGGAGATTGTCTCGGGGACGGCGATTGCCGCTTCGAGCAGGAAGCGAAGGCCGCCAATTGCCATGGCATCGTTCAGATAGTGAATGGCTTGCGGGATTTCCGCCTGCTCGATGAGCCTTTTGGTCAGGATGTACCCCGTTTCCGCCGTGCGCGGCAGGGTCTGATCCGTCCATAGCTGCATGGTCGCACCATTTTCAGTCAGTGATCGCGAGTACCCGTCCAGCCTCAAAGCTGCGCACAGATCTCGGGTCAATTGAGATCCGACATAGGCGCAGCGAGTCAGGCCAGCCTCGAGGAATATCTCGGCCGCCAACCGACCCGCTCTCCGATGGGAGAGGCCAACGGTGGCATCAAGATCCGGATGGTCCCCATCCCACAAATGTATTGCCCGGACGCCGGACTGGCGCAGGAGCCGCGTCGTGCGTTCGTCGCGCGCCAACCCTCCCGTCAGGATCAGCGCCGCTGGTTTCATCGTCAGCATCATGTGCACGATACGAAGCTCGTTCTCCGGATCGAAGAAGCTCTCCCCGATGAAGGCCGTGTAGCCCTGGCCGTTTAGAACCTCATTTATCCCGGCCAGCACGCCGGCATAGACCTGGTCGCCAATGGAGGGGATGACGATGCCGATCAGCGAGCTCGTTTGTGAAGAGAGAGCTCCTGCCAGCCGGTTGGGAACATAGCCCAACTCTTCGGCGATTTGCGTCACGCGCGCCCGCGTTTCGGTCGCGATTCTGCCCGTTCCGCGCAAGACTTTTGAGACCGTCATGCTGCTGACGCCGGCGGCCTTGGCCACGTCGGCGATCGTGATCGTACGGGGGAAATGCGGGACTTGACTCATAGCAATGTTATCGATACCAATTTGGGTTAACGATAACCCATTGTCGGGTTTGACGCAACGAGTCTTCGGGGAGGAGGAACTCATGCGACGTCTGTTTCAGGCGATCTGGTCGATGATCGACATTCTTATGGCGGTCATTCTCGCAGCCATGATCGCTCTTGTCTTTGCCAATGTGGTTCTGCGCTACGGCTTCTCGTCGGGCATACGACAGTCAGTCGAGTTGGCCCGATTGTGGTTCGTCTGGATCGTCATGCTGGGCGCTGCAGTCGTCTTGCGCCGTGGTGAGCATCTCGCCGTTGCCGAGTTTTCCGAAGCGATGATGCCGAGGGCTGTCCCGATCCTGCGCCGGCTTTGCTGGGTCGTGGTCATGGTTGCTGTCGGCATGCTGTTCATCGGCGCGCTTAACCAGACCATCGCGAACTGGAACAACCTGTCGCCTCTGACGGGGCTGCCGTCTGGTCTCTTTTACCTCGTCGGCGTCGTCTCGTCTGTTTTGATGGCCTCGATCGCCATCGTCCGCTTCATCGATCCGATGAGCATAGATGCTCGCATTCCGGAGGACACCAAGGAATGACCCTTATCCTGTTCCTCGGCGTTCTGTTCGTCGCGATCCTTGCGGGGCTTCCCGTCGCCTTTGCCCTCTTGCTTTCCGCCATGGCGCTCATGCTGCACCTCGGCACGTTTAGCCCCGATATCCTGGCGCAAGGGCTTATCAACGGCGTGGACAGCTTCCCGCTGCTCGCCATCCCATTCTTCCTCGTGGCTGGCGAAGTCATGTCAAAGGGTGGGCTTTCGGAGCGCATCGTCCGGCTCGCGATGACGCTTGTCGGCCACAAGCGCGGAGGCCTCGGTTACGTTGCCATTCTGACGGCGATCGTTCTGGCCGGACTGTCCGGATCAGCCGTTGCCGATGCGGCAGCCCTGGTGGCGATCCTTTATCCCATGATGCGCAAGGCCGGCTATCCGGAAGGTCGAAGCCTCGGCCTGCTCGCCTCGGGTGGCATCATCGCGCCGATCATTCCTCCGTCTCTACCGCTGATCCTGATCGGTGTTGCTGGCAATATCTCGATCGCCAAGCTGTTCATGGCCGGCATTGCGCCGGGCCTGATGATGGGCGTGACGCTGATGGTCGTCTGGTCCTACATCATGCGCAACGAACAGATCGAGACCCTTCCAAAGGCGAGTGGCAAGGAAAGGCTGGCAGCACTTAAGGACGGTATCTGGGCGCTGCTCCTGCCGGTGATCATCATCGGCGGCATTCGCTCCGGTGCCTTCACGCCGACCGAAGCTGCCGTGGTGGCCGCAGTCTATGCGATCATCGTGTCCACAGTCGTCTATCGCGCCCTGACCTGGAAGATCCTTCTCGAAGTGCTGGTCACGGCTGGTCGTTCGACTGCTATGGTGATGTTCCTTGTCGGTGCAGCGATGGTCGCCGCCTGGTTGATCACCGTCGCTCAGTTGCCGCAACAGCTGGCAGAGATGCTGCAACCCCTCATCGACAGCCCACGGCTGCTGATGTTCGTCATCATGCTGATCGTGCTGGCTGTCGGCATGGTGATGGACCTGTCTCCGACCGTGCTGATCCTGGTGCCGCTGTTCATGCCGGTGGTGAAGATGGCGGGCATCGATCCGGTCTATTTCGGGCTGATGTTCATCCTCAACTGCTCGATCGGCCTTCTGACACCCCCGGTCGGAACCGTTCTCAACGTCATCTGCGGGGTTGGACGCGTGCCGATGAGTGTGGCGGTGCGTGGCGTCGTGCCATTCATCTTTGCCTATGCGGCGCTGCTCGGCCTTTTCATCATCTTTCCGCAACTCATTACCGTTCCCGCCAACTTCCTTGGCGGCTGAGACTTCACAACAGGGAGGAGCCTGAAATGAAAATCTTGAAAGTGCTTGGACTAGCAACCGCAATCGCCTTTACCGGCGTTTCCGCGCATGCCGAAACAGAACTGAAACTTGCTCATGCCGCGCCTGATACGGATCTGCAGCAGACACTCTCCGTGTTCTTCAAGGAGCAGGTCGAAGCGCGCACGAACGGCTCGGTCAAGGTCACCATCTTCCCCCAGGGACAGCTGGGCAACGACCAGGCGATGATCGACGGTGCCCGTTCCGGGATCATCGATATCGTCATGACGGGCCTCAACAACCTGACCGGGCTGGTGCCTGATGCCGGTGCATTCGAGCTACCCTTTATGTTCCCCAACCGGGAACTTGCCTACAAGGTCCTCGACGGGGAAGTCGGGCAGGGTGTATCCGCCCAGTTTACCCAGCATGGTCTGAAAATGCTCGGCTATCCGGAAAACGGCTATCGCAACATGACCAACAATCGTGGTCCGATCCGCGTGCCGGCTGATGTCTCCGGGCTCAATATGCGCGTCAACAACTCCAAGGCTTTGAACGACATGTTCGCGGCACTCGGCGCCAATCCGACTCAGTTGCCGGTCGCCGAACTCTACACGGCGCTTGAGACCGGTGTGGTCGATGCCCAGGATCATCCGATCGGCATCGTCCTGTCCTTCAAGTTCAATGAAGTGCAGAAGTATCTCAGCATGACGCAGCATGCCTATTCGGCGCTGGCGCTCGCCATCAACGACGCCAAGTTCAATGGCCTGACCGCCGATGAGCAGAAGGTGATCCTCGACGTGGCCGCCGAAGCCATCACCATGCAGCGCAAGCTGGCGCAGGAGAAGGAGGCTTCGATGATCGCAGAGCTGAAGGCTGCCGGCATGGAGGTCAATACGGACGTGGATGCCGCTGCCTTCCAGGCCGCCGTCAAGCCGGTCTGGGATGGCTATACTGCGGCGAATGGCGACGCGGTCGTCAATGCAGTGCTGGCCACGCAAAAGTAACAGACTGAAACTGGCGAAGAGAAAGGGCGCATAATCAGCGCCCTTTTTTCATGCCATTACGGGCTCGATTGGCGACGCATCAAGATGGGTTCAAGAGCAATGGTCGCGGGGCCCGCCTGCGTGCCATCGAGAACATCAAGGATGAGCTCGGCCGCGCGTTTGCCGATCTCACGGGGCAGCGGGTTTATCGTGGTGAGCGACGGTACGCAGATCCCGGCGATCTCGTAGTCGCCGAAGCCGGCGACAGCGATCTGACCGGGGACATTCACACTGCGCCTCTGGCATTCCGTCAGGGCGCCAAAGGCTGACAGGTCAGACACGCAGATGACGGCCTGTGTATCCGGCAGCGTGTCGAGCAGCCGCCCCATGGCGTCTGCGCCTTCTCTCATGGAAATGGGCGGTGTGCCGGCCGCGATCAGTCGATCGGGATCCAGACCGTGTGCCTGCATGGCCGCAATGAAGCCGGCCCGGCGATCCGTGCCACGGGTGTCGCGATCGGCATCGCCGCCGATGAAGGCAATCCTTGTGATCCCGACCGAGACGAAGTGGTCGACCATGGAGCGAACCGCTGCCGCGTTGGAAAAACCGACGACATGGCCGACGGGATTGTCGGGCAGATCCCACGTCTCGATAACCGGTATGCCCGCATTCTCCAGCAAGCGTCTGGTGCGCGGCGTGTGGCGGCCGCCGGTGACGACGATCGCTTCCGGGCGGCGGCGGAGCAGTTGTTCGACCAGCCGCTCTTCTTCATTGATGTCGTAGTCGGTATAGCCGAGCAGGATCTGCAGGCCGCGTTCCTTGAGTGCCTCGGACAGACCCCTGACGGTATCGGCGAAGTTGGCGTTGTTGATCGAGGGGATCGTGACGGCGACGAAATCGGTGCGCTGTGAGCGCAGGTTCGAGGCGGTGCTGTCGAAGACGTATCCGAGCGTATCGGCTGCTTCGAGGATGGCGCTGCGCGTCGCATCGCTCACCGAGGCGTCACGTTTGAACGCCCGGCTCACCGTCATGGGCGAGACGCCCGCAAGGCGGGCGACATCGGCCATGGTCGGTGTTTTGCGTGGCGTGTTCATACCATTTTGTTATCGTTATCTCTCGCGAAAATCCAGTCTCTGCAGGGTTAGCTCACAGGGGCGCGAATTCATGTGCCGTTGTGACGTGATGGTGGATCGAGCCAGTGAAGAAGCGCGCCAGGACGGACTCGGTCGCGGCCCTCGCCTCGGTGCGAACGGGGCTGGCAAGGGCTGCGTCTACGCTCGGGAGATCCGGATAGCTGATGGCGAGGATCATAGGATATTCCGGTGCGCCCTCATCGCGGCTTTCGGCAAAGGTGACGCGGACGGATAGGGCGCCGGGGAACTGGCGCCACTTCGGCAGGATTTCGGCGAGGACGGCGGCGCGGAAAGCCTCCGTCTGTCCTTCATGGATCTTGCCATCGAACAGTGCGTAGCGGGTGATCATGGGGCAATCTCCTTGTTGGGTCCCTTGAAATATTCCATCAGTGCAGCCTGATCCTCGCCGCCGAGGCCGGCGGCCGTCAGCATGCGATGCACCTCGGCGCAGATCGACGTCAGTGGCATCGAGGTGTTGCTGAGCCGTGCCAGATCCTGGGCGGCGTTGAGGTCCTTGACCATGTTGTCGATGCGGCCGGTACGGCGATAATCTCTGGCGGCAAAGCGCGGCATGTATTCCTGCAGCAGCGCGCTGTCGGCGCGGCCACCCTTGAGCGCTTGCGGGATCTTCTCGACATCGACGCCGGCTGCTTCCGCAAGGGCGGTTGCCTCGGCGACGGCGAGGAAGCCGAGGCCGCAGAGCACCTGGTTGATCATCTTGGTGGTCTGTCCAGCACCCGTGCCGCCCATGTGGGTTTGGTTGCCGGCAAGCTTCGACAGGATGGCTTGCGTTTCCTGCACATCGGTCGGTGCTCCACCCTGCATCAGGGTTAACTGTCCAATGGCTGCCTTCGGGATGCCGCCTGACAGAGGGCTGTCCACCCAGCGCAAGCCACGGGTCGCGCCTTCGGTCGCGAGCGCCTTGGTGGTCTCCGGGTCGATCGACGACATGTCGATGATCAGCGTGCCAGGCTTAGCCCCTTCGGCAACGCCCTGTGGCCCGAAGACGGCTGCGCGGACGATGGCTGCGGAATTCAGCGACAGGATCACGGCCTTTGCCTGGCTTGCCGCATCTGCGGCGGACGAGGCCGCCACGGCGCCCTTGGCGACAAGGGCGGCGATTTTTTCGGGGTCACGATCGTAGACGATCAGATCCGTTCCCGTTTCGGCGAGGCGTGCGCCGATGGCGCCGCCCATGGCGCCGGCCCCGATCAGGGCGATCTTGTCTGTCATTGTTGGTTTCCTCCAAGATGGGACAGGACCTGTCCGACGATGGCGTTCATCGGTTGGTCGATTGTCACTTCGATGGCCTCGTCCGGTCCCGGTCGCTCCAGGGTGGCGAACTGGCTGTCGAGCAGTGACAGGGGCATGTAGTGGCCTGAGCGTGAGGCCATGCGGGACGCGATGAGGTCGCGATCGCCTGCGAGGTGAACGAATGTCACGGGGCCGCCAGATCCTGCGCGGATGCGGTCGCGATAGGCGCGCCGAAGGGCGGAGCATCCGATGATCAGTGGGGCATCTTCGCTGAGCGCATCGGCAATGCGGTCCAGCCAGGGCCAACGATCATCATCGGTGAGTGGTATGCCGGCCCGCATCTTGTCGACGGCATCGGCGCTGTGGAGGTCGTCGCCGTCCTGATAGGGAATCCGAAGCTGTTCGGACAGGGCTGCTCCGACGGTCGACTTGCCGCAGCCCGCGACGCCCATGATGACCACGCGCAAGCTCATAGCGATGCCGTGATCCCGCCGTCGACATAGAGGATATGTCCGTTGACGAAGCTGGAGGCATCGGAAGCGAGGAAGATGCAGGCGCCCTGAAGCTCGTCGACTTTCCCCCAGCGACCGGCTGGCGTGCGTTTTTCGAGCCAGGCCGAGAAGGTCGGATCGGCAACCAGCGCTGCGTTCAGCGGGGTGTCGAAATAGCCGGGTGCAATCGCGTTGCAGTTCAGGCCGTGCTTGGCCCAGTCGGTGGCCATGCCCTTGGTCAGGTTACCGACCGCGCCCTTGGTCGCTGTGTAGGGGGCAATCGAGGGGCGGGCGAGGGCAGTCTGGACGCTGGCGATATTGATGATCTTGCCGCGACCACGGCCGATCATGTGGCGAGCGACCGCCTGGCCGACATGGAAGACGCTGGCGATATTGGTCTGCAGCAGACGCTCAAAAGCGTCGGCGGGGAAGTCTTCGAGTGGCGCGCGATGCTGCATGCCGGCATTGTTGACGAGGATATCGATCGCCTTGCCAGAGGCTTCATAGGCATCGACGGCTGCGCGCACGGCATTATGGTCTGTCGCGTCAAAGGCAAGCTCTTCGGCGCCCTCGAACCGTGCGGCTGCATCCTTGAGTTTAGTCGCGTCGCGACCGTTGAGGACGATCTCAGCACCGGCGGCCTTCAGACCCTCTGCCAGCGCAAAGCCGATCCCTTGCGAGGATCCCGTAATCAGAGCGCGCTTGCCCTTCAGGTCGAACAGGTTCAGTGCCACGGTTTACTCCCTTCAGTTTCGCTCTCGACAAGCGTCAGATGATTTGTATATGTTATCGATAACAATCGAAAGTCAAGCATCCCTGGGGAGAGACATCATGACCAAGCCCGACATCCTGCAAATGGGCCCGTATCCGGACTGGGATCAGGTGCCGCTGGAGCAAAGCTTCCATATGCATCGCTACTTCGAGGCCGCCGACAAGGCTGCTTTCCTGGCGGAAGTCGGTCCGAAGGTTCGCGGTATTGCGACCCGTGGCGAGCTCGGAGCGAATGCTTCTGTTATTGCGGCCTGCCCCAATCTCGAAGTCATCTCGGTCTATGGCGTCGGCTTCGATGCGGTTGATCTCGGCGCCTGCCGGGAGCGCGGCATCCGGGTCACCAACACGCCCGACGTGCTGACGAATGACGTGGCCGATCTCGGGGTCGCCATGATGCTGGTCCAGTCACGCGGGATGATTGGTGCTGAAACCTGGGTGAAGGACGGGTCCTGGGCGGCTAAGGGGCTTTACCCTTTGAAGCGTAAAGTCTGGGGGCGCAGGGCAGGGGTGCTCGGCCTCGGGCGGATCGGCTTTGAGGTCGCCAAACGTCTCGCCGGCTTCGACATGGAGATTGCCTATAGCGATGTCTCGGCCAAGGATTTTGCCAAGGATTGGGAATTCATCGCCGATCCTGTGGCGCTCGCTCAGCGCTCGGACTTCCTCTTTGTGACGCTGGCTGCTTCCGCTGCGACCCGGCATATCGTCGGTGCCAAGGTGATCGAGGCGCTCGGGCCCGAGGGCATGCTGATCAATATCAGCCGCGCCTCCAACATCGATGAGGAAGCCCTGCTGGAAGCGCTTGAGACGGGCAAGCTCGGCTCCGCTGCCCTCGATGTCTTCGAAGGTGAGCCCAATCTCAATCCGCGCTTCCTGTCGCTGCCGAATGTGCTGCTCCAGCCCCATCATGCCAGCGGGACCATCGAGACCCGCAAGGCGATGGGCAAGCTTGTCCGTGACAATCTCACCGCGCATTTCGCCGGTGAAGCCCTCCTCACTCCGGTGCTCTGATGAAAGCCATCGTCATTCATGCCGCCCGTGATCTCCGGATCGAAGACCGCCCGGTGGAAGAGCCGCAAGCCGGCCAGCTGCGACTGAGCCTTGCGACCGGCGGTATCTGCGGGTCGGACCTGCACTATTACAATCACGGCGGCTTCGGCGCGGTGCGTCTGAAGGAACCCATGATCCTTGGCCATGAGGTCTCGGCCCGTGTCGAGGCGATCGGTGACGGAGTGTCCGGCTTCGAGATCGGACAGCTTGTGGCCGTTTCGCCCTCGCGGCCCTGCGGCCAGTGCCGCTACTGCGGCGAGGGACTGCAGAACCAGTGCCTCAACATGCGCTTCTATGGCAGTGCGATGCCCTTCCCGCATATTCAGGGGGCTTTCCGGGAAAGTCTGGTGGCGGAGGCGTATCAATGCGTCGACGCCACGGGACTGTCCGCCGGCGAGGCGGCGATGGCCGAACCGCTGGCGGTGACTTTGCATGCCACGACGCGGGCGGGTAGCCTGTTCGGCAAGCGTGTGCTGGTCACCGGCTGTGGACCGATTGGCGTCCTCTCCATTCTTTCGGCGCGCCGGGCCGGGGCAGCCGAGATCGTTGCGACAGATCTCTCCGATTTCACGCTGGCGCTCGCCGCAAAAGTCGGCGCTGACAGGGTGATCAACACGGCCAAGGAGCCGGATGCGCTCTCGGGCTATGCGGGCGACAAGGGCACTTTCGATGTGCTGTATGAATGCACGGGTGTTGCCGCAGCATTGGCCGGCGCCATTCCGGCGCTAAGGCCGCGGGGCATCATCCTGCAGCTCGGCCTAGGTGGCGACATGACGCTACCGATGATGGCAATCACGGCCAAGGAGCTCGAACTCAGAGGCTCCTTCCGGTTCCATCAGGAATTTGCCATCGGTGTCGAATTGATGCGCAAAGGGTTGATCGACGTGAAGCCGCTGATCACGCATACGGTGTCGCTGGCAGAAGCCGAGAAGGGTTTTCTACTCGCTTCGGACCGAAGCCAGGCAATGAAGGCGCAGATCGCGTTTTCCGCTTGAGTGGCACAACGGTTTTGGGAGGAGCCTCAAGCATGTCGTTTTTCGAAGTCATCGATCCGGTGTTCGCTACCTATGTGCTTGGCAATGCGCCGGTAAAACGGCTCGCGACCGGGTTTGACTGGACGGAAGGGCCGGTGTGGTTCGGCGATGCCGGCTCCCTCCTGTTTTCCGACATTCCCAACAACCGCATCGTCCGCTGGAGCGAGGATGGCCTGACCACCTATCGCCAGCCCTCGAACTATGCGAACGGCCATACACGGGATCGGCAAGGCCGTCTCGTCAGTTGCGAGCATGGAACGCGCCGGGTGACGCGGACCGAATGGGACGGATCGATCACCGTCATCGCCGACAGCTATCAGGGCAAGCGTCTCAACAGTCCGAACGACGTCATCGTTGCGCCCGATGGTGCGATCTGGTTCAGTGATCCGCATTACGGGATCATGACCGATTACGAGGGCGCGAAAGCGGAGCAGGAGCTGCCCTGCACGGTCTACCGGGTGTCGCCCGATGGCGGGATCGAGGCTGTGATCACCGACATGCAGGGACCGAACGGCCTCGCCTTCAGCCCGGATGGCAGCCGTCTCTATGTGGCGGATACAGGGCGGATGTTCTCCGCCGATCCGCAGCACATCCGTGTGTTCGACATGGTCAATGGCCGACCGGTGAATGGGCGGATCTTCCATGTGATCACGCCCGGCTGCGCTGACGGAATGCGGGTCGATACGGACGGAAACCTCTGGTCCTCCGCTGCCGATGGCGTGCATTGCATCGCGCCGGATGGCCATCTGATGGGCAAGATCCTGGTGCCGGAAATGGTATCGAACCTCTGCTTCGGCGGTCATTCGAAGCACCGGCTGTTCATCACGGCGACCACGAGTGTCTATTCGGTCGTGCTGAATAGACGCGGTATCCAGACTCCTTAAGGCCGTTTTAGTGCCTCAAACCGTCTCGCCGGGCACAAGGCGTGTCGGAACAAAGGTGACTGTTTGGACCGGCTCGCCCTTCAGTTTTGCGACGAGGGCTTCGGCGGCCGCTTTGCCAATGCTCGTCGTCGGCACCACAGTGGTGGTCAGGCGTTTCTGCAGGATGGATGCCGCCTCCATCCCACCCCAGCCGGCGATGCCGATATCTTCGGGCACGCTCAAGCCGCGCGACTGGCAGAAGGCGAGGCCGCCGATCGCCATCTCGTCATTATGGAAATAGACGACATCGAAGTCGTTCTTTCGGCTGAGCAAGGTCTCGAGGCCATAATAGCCGGCATAGAAGCCCGGCGCGTCATGCAGCATCTCGGCATCGACGAGCGGATGTCCGGCACGGGCGAGAGCGTCGCGGAATCCTTCGAACCGCGCCTGTCCCATCACATCAGAGCGTGCGAGTGCTCCGACATAGCCGGCCTTCCGCCGGCCACGCGCCAGAAGATGCCGGGCCATTTCTGCGCCGCAATCGGTATGGGAAAAGCCGACCGCCATATCGATCGGGCTCGTCGTCAGATCCCAGATCTCGACAACTGGAATTGCCGCACTTCTGAGAAGCTCTATCGTGCCCGGCGTGTGGTGGCGACCTGAGAGAATGAGGCCCGCCGGACGCCAGCTCACCACTTGCCGGATCCAGGCTTCTTCCTCGGTCATCGAATGATCGTTGGCGCCGATGATCAGCTGATAGCCGAGACGTCCAAGCGCCCGGTCGACGCCATCTAGCACATGACCGAACAGGCCCGATGTGAGGCGCGGGACACACATGCCGACCAGGGTTTCCGCCTGGTCCGAGCCGAAGGCGGCGGCCAGCCGGTTCGGCACATAGCCCAGTTGTGCAGCGATCTCCATGACCTTCCGGCGCGTCTGGTCGGAGAAGCCGGACCCGTCCCGCAGAACACGGCTGACCGTCATCTTCGACACGCCGGCGGCGCGGGCGATGTCTTCGAGATTGGCCTTCATCGGGGCTTCTGCCCCAACGATACAGGGCGGTGAACACGCGGCATGTTATCGATAACTTTTTTCTTGACTCGGCAAATGATGCAAGTACGTTAGTTACGTTACCGGTAAACCTGACGCAAGATCTGGATCCGGCATGGGAGGAGACATAGTATGCAACCGTCCGCAGACGGCCTGCTTTTCGATCGAATCGTCAAGTCCTTTGGTGGCACGCAAGCCCTCAAGGGTGTTTCGCTGAAGGTCGAGCGTGGCGAAATCGTCGCCCTGCTCGGCGAGAACGGAGCCGGCAAATCGACGCTCATCAAGGTCCTCGGCGGCATCCACCGCCCCGACGAGGGCGGCGTCTTCATCGATGGCGTGCCTTACGCCCATGAGGCCGGCAAGGCCGGCGGCCAGAAAGTCGCCTTCATCCACCAGGATCTTGGTCTGATCGAGTGGATGAGTGTTGCCGAAAACATTGCCCTGGCGCTCGGCTATGTGAAGAAGGGCCGTCGGATCGACTGGTCTGCGACCGAAGCTCTGGCCGACAAGGCACTGGCACTGGTCGAAGCCGATTTCTCCGCAACCGCTCGGGTTTCCAGTCTCACCCGTACGCAAAAATCTCTGGTCGCCATTGCCCGGGCGCTGGCCGCTGATTGCGACTATCTCGTGCTCGACGAGCCGACCGCAAGCTTGCCCGCCGATGAGGTGGAGCGGCTGTTCGCCGCCCTTCGCCCGCTGAAGGCGCGTGGCGTCGGCATGATCTATGTCAGCCACCGGCTCGATGAGATTTTCCGCATCGCCGATAGGGTCGCCGTGCTGCGAGACGGACAGATGGTCGGGATGCGCTCCATCGAACATACGACGCCGGAGGAGCTGGTCGGTCTGATCGTAGGCAGAAAGGCGCGCGAAATTGCCCGGCCTGCCATTCTCGAGGGGCCGGCGATCCTCAAAGTCTCGGGTCTCGCAACGGGTGCTGTCGGCCCTGTCAGCTTCGAGATCCGACGTGGCGAACTGCTGGGCCTCGCGGGCCTTCGCGGCGCCGGCCACGAGGATGTCGGTCGAGCCCTTTTCGGCCTCATCCCGCATGCGGGCAAGATTGCGCTGAACGGGGTCGCGCCGGACTTGAAAGATGCTGGTGCCGCAATGCGGTCGGGCATCGGTCTTGTGGCACGCGATCGGGTCGCCGAAAGTGTCGCGCCTGGCCTCTCCATTCGAGAAAACGCGTTTCTCAATCCCTCGGCCACTGGGCGCCGTCTGCTGAGCCTGCTGTCGCCGAAGGCGGAAGATGAACTTGCCCATGAACTCGGCCGTCGTGTGGGCTTGTCACCCAATGATCCGACACTCGCCATCGAGGCGCTTTCGGGTGGCAATCAGCAGAAGGTCGTCGTCGGACGCTGGCTTGATTCCGGCCGCCGCCTGCTGATTGCGGAAGATCCGACCGCCGGCGTCGATGTTGGTGCCAAGGCCGAGATCTACCATCTTCTCTACCAGGCTCTCGCAAGCGGTATGGGCGTCCTCGTGGTGTCCACCGATTTCGAAGAGACCGCCAATATCTGCCACCGTGCCATCGTTTTCAGCCGCGGCCTGCCCGTGGCCGAGTTGAGTGGCGTCGAATTGTCAACCGAATCCCTGATCCAGGCCGCATCGGCCGGTGAAGCCGCCTGAGGACCGCCATGCCCGGTATCCAATCCAACGCCGTCGAACCCACCAAGGACGAATTGCGGGGCCTGTCGCCCGGTCGCAAGATCGTGCGCCTCGCGCCGACCTATGGTCTCGTCATCCTGATGTTCGGCCTGATCCTGCTGTTCTCGATCCTGTTGCCGACCACATTCCCGACCATGCTCAATGTCAGAGCCATCCTGTCCGACAAGGCGATCATTGCGCTTCTGTCGCTCGCGGCGATGATCCCCATGGTCGCCGGCCGTATCGATCTGACGGTCGGTTACGGCATCGTGCTCTGGCATATTCTGGCGATCAGCCTGCAGACGCTCTACGGCTTCCCCTGGCCGGTGGCCGTTGCCATCGTGCTGGTGCTCGGTGTCGTGATCGGCGCGCTCAATGGTCTCCTTGTCGAGGTCGCGCGGATCGACAGCTTCATCGCAACCCTTGGCACCGGCACGATCCTGTACGCCCTCGCGCTCTGGCATACCGGCGGCCGCCAGATGGTCGGCGCTCTTCCAGATGCCTTCTATGCGATCAACGGCACCTTCGTCTTCGGACTGCCGATCACCGCGATCTATGTGCTGGTCATCACGGTCGTGCTCTGGGTCGCGCTCGAATACACCCCGATCGGCCGGTACCTCTATGCGATCGGCGCCAATCAGCGGGCTGCCGAACTCAACGGTATTCCGACGCGCAAGTTCGTTATCGGCGCGTTTGTCACATCCGGTCTGATGACTGCACTCGCCGGCGTGTTGCTCGCCTCGAAGCTGCGCATCGGTCAGGCCTCGGTCGGCCTCGAATTCCTGCTGCCGGCGCTTGTCGGCGCCTTCCTCGGCTCCACCACCATCAAGCCCGGACGCGTCAATGTCTGGGGCACCATCGTCGGCGTGATGATCCTCGCCGTCGGTATTTCCGGCATCCAGCAGTTCGGCGGCAGCTTCTGGGTAGAGCCGTTGTTCAACGGCACGACCTTGCTGATCGCCATCGGGATCGCCGGTTACGCGCAAAGAAAGAAAGGCGCGAAGTCAAAATAAGTGCATTCAGCTACTTTGGGAGGAAACCATGCTGAAGAGAGCCCTAGCCGTATCAATCCTGGCGCTGACGGCCGCCATGCCTGCCCATGCCGACGCGATTTCGGACGCGATGGCAGAAGTCCAGAAATATGCCGGTGAAAAGACCACCTGGGACGGCCCGACCAGCGGCCCGACCGCGGCCGCTGCCAAGAAGGTCGTTGTGCTGGCAGCTGACATGAAGAATGGCGGCATTCTCGGCGTCACCAACGGCATCGAGGAAGCCGCTGCCAAGATCGGTTGGGAGGTTACCGTTCTTGATGGCGCTGGTTCCGTGCAGAGCCGAGCCGGCGCCTTTGGTCAGGCGCTTGCGCTGAAGCCCGATGGTATCATCATCAATGGCTTCGATGCCGTTGAGCAGCAGGCAGCCCTGAAGCAGGCCTGCGATGCAGGGATCCCGATGGTCAGCTGGCATGCCGGCCCGGTCATCGGCCCCGATCCGGCCAATTGCCTGTTCGCCAATGTCTCGACCGATGCGATGGAAGTCTCCGCCGCTGCCGGGAAATGGGCCTTTGCCGATGCCGGTGGCAAGCCGGGCGTCGTGAT
Organism: uncultured Allorhizobium sp.; assembly: GCA_958439205.1. Taxonomy (GTDB): domain Bacteria; phylum Pseudomonadota; class Alphaproteobacteria; order Rhizobiales; family Rhizobiaceae; genus Allorhizobium. The sequence goes on from OY288189.1 coordinate 1,308,645, forward strand.
CTTCACCGACTCGACCTATGCGATCGCGATTGCAAAGGCCGACAAGATCAAGGAGACGATCGAGAAGCTTGGCGGCACGGTGCTCGAATATGTCGACACGCCCATTGCCGACACCTCCAACCGCATGCCGACGCTGACGACCTCGCTTCTGCAGAAGTATGGTGCAAGCTGGACGCATGCTCTTGCAATCAACGACATCTACTTTGACTTCATGGGGCCGAGCTTGGCCGCAGCCGGCATTGCCGGTGACGGCGCACCGAAGGCTGTTGCTGCCGGCGATGGGTCCGAGTCCGCCTATCAGCGTATCCGTTCCGGCCAGTATCAGGCTGTGACGGTCGCCGAGCCGCTCAACCTGCAGGGTTGGCAGCTGATCGACGAGTTGAACCGTGCCGTGAACAAGGTCGAATGGTCGGGCTACACCTCGCCGCTGCATGTCGTCACCAAGGCGAACATCAGCTCCGACGGTGGTGACAAGAACATCTTCGATCCGGGCAATGGTTATCGCGACCAGTATGCTAAGATCTGGGGCAAATAAGACTTGCTCCTTCGCGGCCGGTGCAAACTCCTCCGCGCCGGCCGCGATTACTTCACAATGAGATAGGGAATGAGCCCATGAGCAGCTTCTTTGAGCCTTCGGCGCAACTGACGGACAAGGGCGTGCTCGCCATGCTACAGGCGTCGAGCGATACGGCCTCCGCGATGGGCCAGCCGCAATGCATCGTTGTCGTCGACCAGAGCGGCGTCGTGCTCGGCTCCTTTCGGATGAAGGGGGCGCGCTTTCTTTCCTTGAAGAGTGCTCTTGCCAAGGCTCGGACGGCTGCGTCCATCAATGCGCCTTCGACGGCCATTCCAGAACAGGCACGGCTTCTGATTTCTGGTGCGACCCAGGGCGAGGTGACAGGACTGAAGGGTGGCCTGCCCATCCGCTTTGGCGGGGTTCTCGTTGGCGGTATCGGCGTTGGTTCGGGGAGTGGCGATCAGGACGAGGATGTGGCACGTGCAGCGCTCGAGGCTATCGGTGCTGATGTAATCACGCCGTGATTTTGCTTCGCGAGCGACGGCAAAATACGATGCCGCCTCTCCATGTTCGCTGTGCCGAACGGCGCATTCAGCTTCCCCTTAAACTCCGCCACCGGCTCCTCGGTGTTGATGTGAATTGTCGATGGCTTGAAGCCTTTTCCAATGCGTTCTACGGTCCGCCCCGCCTGAGACAGCATTGTAGCAGGGGGTGCCAGGAGGGGCGTGGTCGAGATGAAATGTTTATGGCGGACGGCCGTGGTTGCACTGTTGCTGACTGGGCAGGCGGTTGAGAGCGTTTCCGCTGCAGAGGGAAGTTGCCTTCGGGGCGTAAACCTTGCGGGAGCCGAGTTCGGCACACTGCCTGGGGAATTCGGGAAAGACTACATCTATCCATCTGGCGAAACGGTCGATTATTTCGCTGAAAAGGGTTTCAACACCGTCCGGCTTCCCTTCCTTTGGGAGCGTCTTCAGCCCGCGCTTTTCGGCGACTTTTCTGCGGATGAGCTGACGCGGCTGAAGGATATGGTGGTGTCCATGCGGAACAAGGATATCGTCGTCATCCTCGATCCGCATAATTATGCCCGTTATCAAGGTCAGCTGATCGGCTCACCCGATGTTCCGCCGGGGGCTTTTGCCGATCTGTGGCGGCGGCTCGCGCAGGAGTTCGGACAAGATCCTGGTGTCATCTTTGCGCTGATGAACGAGCCCTACGATATCTCCGCGGTCAGCTGGCTTGCCATCGCAAACGAGGCGGTCGCCAGCATCCGCACTGTCTCGAACCGCAATCTCGTAATGATACCCGGCACGGCCTGGACCGGTGCGCATAGCTGGGGGGCCGACTGGTATGGTGGCTCGAATGCGTCCGTGATGGCGGGTGTGCGAGACCCCGCCAACCATTTTGTCTATGAGTTCCACCAGTATTTCGATGAGGATTTTTCCGGAAAGAAGGACAGCTGCCTGCGTGCCCAAGAGGCGATCGCGTCCGTCGGCGAAGTTGCCAACTGGTTGCGGAGCACCGGAGCAAAAGGGTTTCTCGGCGAGTTCGGCGTCACACGAGAACCATCCTGTGTCGCGGCGGCTGCCGCCATGACAGAAGCCGTTGACGCCAATCGGGATGTGTTCATCGGCTGGGCCTATTGGGCAGGCGGAGACTGGTGGCCAAAGGAGGAGGCGCTCAACATCCAGCCGGTCGACGGCGTGGATCGGCCTCAGATGGCCGGGCTCGTCGCGGCGCTGGCGAGACCAATGCCGAGCGGCCATTGTAACTTTCTGGATCGATGAAGCCGTTAAAAATCCTGGTCGCGGTCAACGACGGGCGGCCAGTTAAGGCATAGAGACTGCAGTTGCCCCAGTTTCTCGCAGCGCCTCACGAGAGCGTAGGCTCATGCAACATCTGTCTCCGGCCTCATACGGTCGTTAAACAGCAGGCCTCTTCGGCTCAGATCTCTTCCATCATCGCCCGCTCGACGTTGGTCTGGCGGTATTGCGATGGCGGTCGCCCATAGCGATTGATGAACAGCTGACGCATGTTCGTCTGACTTCCGAGCCCGGCTAGACGGGCGATGTCCTTTATCTTTCGCTCCCCGGCCACCAGCATTTCACAGGCATAGCGCAGCCTGACCGACAATACGAATTCGCCGATCGTCTGTCCGGTTTTCTGCTTGAAAGCGCGCGAGAGGGTTTTCTCGCTCATCGCGACCATGTCTGCCAGCTTGCCGACACTGAGATCCGCGGACGGGTTGGCCGTGACCCATTCCTGCAGGCGTTCGATGGGGCTTCCGGTGTCGAGGCTGGGCAGACGTCTGGCGCGTGTTCCGTAGCGCATATCCGCGTCTGCGAGGCGTGAACCAAAGCGACGGGCAACCTCTTTCGCGATATCGCGCCCCAGATCTTCCTCGATCAGGGCAAGTGCAAGCGCCAGCCCGGCGGTGGCGCCTCGCGCGCTCCAGATCTTGCCGCTCTTGTGCAGATCGGAATGCGGCTCGACGATCGTCTGTGAGCAAAGTGTGGCGAGCCGCTGCTGGACGTCGCCACTGGCGACAACCGTATGCCCACGCGTCATCCCGGCCGCAGCGGCAAACAACACTCCATTGCCGAAGGTGGCGAGCCGCCGGACCTTGGGCGTGCTCTTGGCAATGAATTCGATGATGCGGAGATCATGATCCTGCAGCGTGACAGGAGATCCATCCGGCACGATGAGTGAATCAACCTCCGGTGGTGCGTTCGTCAAGTTGTGTACGGCACTCAGGTGGATCCAGTGTTCATCCGGCTGGAGCGCCTGATAGCCGGCGGCACATGTTGTCAGAGCGTAGGAGCGGTTTCCGGACAGCTCGCTGGCATAGCGGAAGCTCTCCACGACAGAAGCAATTTCCAACATTCCGCAATTGCTGCGTAGCACAATCATGATTACGCGTGTCATTCCAACCAACCTCAGATTCTGCAGATCCTGGTAAAGGAAATTGAACAACCAAGCTTAGTTATGCATAAAAAACGAGCAGCTCATGTTCATAAAACAGTCATGTTGTCTCAGAATCAGGTATGGAGAAAACATTACATCTGCAATGTTCGATAGTCTCGATAGTAATCAGTAGGACGCAATACTAATCGAATTTTGTACAGCTAATAGGACAATACAAAATAAAAATCCCATCCTTTTTTGGGTATTTATTTGGCCATTTTGACTAAAATTTTATGTTGCAGCGCAACTATTTCGACATTCTCCGACAGGATTCGGACAACCCACCGCCAGAGCTGAATGGAGCACTTCACATTCTCATCGAGCCGCTCCTAAGGTTAAACAGAGATTAACTTCAGGTGTCCCCCGACCTGTCTGGTGCCGTGCCTTTCGTGCAATCCCAAGATGCATGAGAATGTGCGCCTATACTCAGGGGTACCCGATAGGCAATCGACGATCGAACTCATGAGGAGTCCAAAATCGTGCGAGATATCATTCGCTATGCTGCCTGGCTGGCCATCGTTGTGGCGATGTTCCTGCTGATCGCGCAGCCCGTCGGGCATTCCGCCCGTTTCAACCTTTCGGTCATCGTCATCGCGATCCTGGCGGTCATCATGCTCTTGAAGCTCGATGGCTTCTGGCGCCACGTTTTCCTCGCCTTGGCGAGCGTCGTGATCCTGCAATATGCCTATTGGCGCACGACGAGCACGCTGCCGCCGCTTGAGGATCTTTATTCCTTCATCCCGGGCATCATTCTCTATGCCGCCGAGATGTATTGCATCCTGATGCTCGGCATCAGCCTCTTCGTCGTTGCCGATCCCATCGAGCGCCCACGGGCTCCGGAACTCGACGAGGATGAAAGCCCGACCGTCGACGTGTTTATCCCGACATACAACGAAGACAGGGAGATCCTGGCGCTGACGGTCGCAGCGGCCAAGGCCATGGATTATCCATCGGAAAAGTTCACCGTCTACCTGCTCGATGACGGCGGTACCGACCAGAAGCGTAACAGCGATGACCCGGTGTCGGCGGCCAAGGCCAGGGAACGCGCAGCGATCCTCAAGGACCTCTGCAGCGATCTCGGCGCTGTCTATATGACCCGCGCGGAGAACGTGCACGCCAAGGCCGGCAACCTGAACGCCGCCCTCTGGCGCACCCAGGCGGATCTGGTCGTCGTGTTCGATGCCGACCATGCGCCGGAACGCAACTTCCTGCGCGAAACCGTCGGCTACTTCTCGGAAGACGAACGTCTCTTCCTCGTGCAGACCCCCCACTTCTTCTCGAATCCGGATCCGATCGAGCGCAACCTCGGCACTTTCGGCCGCATGCCGTCGGAAAACGAGATGTTCTATGGCAAGATCCAGAAGGGTCTGGACCGCTGGAACGCCTCGTTCTTCTGCGGTTCGGCGGCCGTCCTGCGCCGTGAGGCGCTCGAAGAGGTCGGCGGCTTCTCGGGGATCACGATCACCGAGGACTGCGAAACGGCGCTCGAGCTCCATGCCCGCGGCTGGAACAGCCTTTACATCGACAAGCCTCTTATTTCCGGCCTTCAGCCCGAAACCTTCGCCAGCTTTGTCGGTCAGCGCTCGCGCTGGTGCCAGGGCATGGTCCAGATCCTGATGCTGAAGAACCCGCTGTTCAAGCGCGGCCTCTCTCTTCCTCAGCGCCTGAGCTACATCTCCAGCTCGCTCTTCTGGTTCTTCCCCTTCGTTCGCTCGGTCTTCTTCGTCGCTCCACTGCTCTTCATCCTGTTCGACATGAAGATCTTCGTGGCGTCCTTCGAGGACTTCTTCGCCTACACGGTCATGTATCTGATCGTGGGCGAGATGGTGCGCACCTATCTCTATGGCAGCGTGCGCTGGCCTTGGATCTCCGAGCTCTACGAATATGTGCAGTCGGTCTATCTGCTCCAGGCCATCGTCAGCGTGCTGCTCAAGCCGAAAAGCCCAACCTTCAAGGTGACCGACAAGGGTGTCTCGCTGAAGCAGGACCGACTCTCGGAACTCTCGCTGCCCTACTTCATCATCTTCGGCATACTCAGCTTCACCCTGTTCGTTGCAGCATACCGCTACAACACCGAACCCGAGATCTCGAGCCTTCTCCTGATCGTCGGTGCCTGGAACTGGATGAACCTTATGATCGCGGGCTGCGCCCTCGGCGTCGTCACCGAACGCAGCCAGGACCTTGCCGGTGTCGAACTGCCGCTTCGCACCACCGTCGAACTGCAATTCGGTGAAACCGTCCTGCGGGGCGCCGTCACCGAAGCCTCTGCCAGGGGCGCCAAGCTGATCCCGGCACAGGGTTCGTCCCGCATGCTGCGCAAGGGCGAGTATGGCCGGCTTCAGCTGCTGAGCGTGTCCTCGAACCTGCTCGTGACGTCGCTTCCGGTCAGCATCGTCGGTGGCTCGCCGGATGAAGATGGCGCGATTGCGCTGCGCTTCGATGCAGAGCCTCACCATTTCCCGATCATCGCAGAACTGCTGATGCATGACATGTCGGTGGTCCGTGAGCAGCGCGCGCTGCGTCAGCGGCCGAAGAGCATCATTGCCGGTAGCCTGCGCATCCTGCGGTGGGCGTTCACCTGCCCACTCGCAGCAATCGGCGTCGCCCTTGGCGGCAAGCCGGATGACAAGGCGGAGCCGCAAAGACTGAAACCCCTTGCCGGCGCGGCCCTGGCTGCTGCCCCGGTCCGCCATAGGGAGGCCGGAGAATGATCAGACAGCACCTCTCCTTGCTCGCTGCTGCAGGCCTGCTTCTCGCAGCCTCGCCATCGGCCGCCGCCACCTCGACCGGTTTCGTCCTTGCTCCGCAGGCGAAAGCCCAGACCGAGACCAAGGAATATTTCCAGGAAGAGAACCAGATCCGTCGTCTGATTGCAGACAAGCGCGACCTGTTCTTCCCCGGAGAAGCCGCGAACCGGGAATATCCCTTCGTCGTTCTTCCCTCGGAAATGACGGGATCGGCGAAGCTCATCCTGACGATGCAGACGGCGATCTCGGTGGCGCCTGAACGCTCTGCCATGCGCATCTTCGTCAACGACCGGGACATTGGCGCCGTCAATCTGAAGTCCGGCGATGCGCATCAGGTCGAGTTGGAACTGCCGAAAGGCCTGCTCCAGCCGGGTTACAATGCCGTGACCATTCTGCTCGACCAGTCGCATCGCGTCGATTGCACCGTCGAGGCGACATATGAACTCTGGACCCAGATCGACCCGGCCCTGACCGGTTTCGTTTTCACCCGCAATGCCAAGGACGATCCGAGCGACGTCTCGACGCTCCTGGCCTATAGCCGTGATGTCAACGGTCATGCCGCGATCAATGGACTGATCCCGCGCGGAGCCGCAGGCGAGGACATCGACCGCACTTTCTCGGTCGTCCAGGCCCTGTCGATCCTCGGTCATTTCGACCGCCCTGTCGTGACTGTCGGCAATGAGATCGGATCCGGTCCCGGGATCGACCTGGTGGTCGGCACTTTCGGCACCGTCCGCGACCTTATCGGCGTGACACCGGAGCAGTCCGGCGTTCAGTTCGACATCGATCCTTCGAGCGGCAGAAGCCGAATGGTCGTTGCGGCACGCTCGGCGGATGAACTGGCAACCACGATCCGCGACTTCACCCTGCGCGCGCAGACCGAAGTCACCGATGGCTCACCACAGGGCAGGCGTGCGCTTGGCAACCGCCGAGGTCGCCTCCTGGAATCCGGCAGTTCAAACTCGCTTGCCGAACTGGGCTTCGTCTCGCGCCCCTTCGCCGGTCGTCATTTCGAGCAATCGATCTCGTTCAGCCTGCCGGCTGACTTTTACCCCGGAGACTATGGCGCGGCGAACTTGAAGCTCAACGCCGAATACGCAGCCGGCCTCTCGCCGACATCGCAGATGGTCGTGCGGGCAAACGGTGAGACCGTTGCCAATATCCGGCTGGGAGAAGCGCGCTCTGGCCGCATCGACGGTCAGGTGCTCCCGATCCCGCTTAACAAGCTGAGACCCGGCTACAATGTCATCGAGTTCGAGGCGGAATTGTCCACGGCGTCCGACGCGGTCTGTGACCCGGCGACGCTGGGCAATTCCACGGCGCGCTTCTTCATCAAGGGTGACAGCACGCTGAACATTCCGGCTTTTGCCCAGATTGGTCACGCGCCTGATCTCGCGGTCGTCTCGGCTGGCAAGGCCGGGTTCGGCAACGGTCGGGCCACGCCTTTGTATGTCGAAGGCATGGATGAAACCATGCTTGGAGCCGCTGCCAGCTTCCTGGCGAAGATGGCCTATGCCTCTCGCGAAGTAAGCCCGGTTTCGGTGAGTTCCGGCTGGCCGCTGGATCGTCAGGGTCCTCTTCTGGCCTTCGGGACTTTCTCGGGCTTCTCCGGACAGCTGAGATCCGATCTCGGCATCGACCTCAATCCTGTCGCCAGCGATATGGCCCTGTCTCTGGACGCGAACCAGATCCAACAGCCGGGCACCCCGGTGGAAGAGGCCGCACCGGCCCTCTCGGTCGATGGGTCGGCTGCACCGGCACAGGGCGAACGTCCGACATCGGTCGTCGCGCGTTTGCGGGAGGGCGTCCATAACCTCTATGACAGCCTTACGGTGCGGGTCCGCATCCAGGCTGCGCAATTGGGACTGGTTGATGACCCTAATGTCCTGTCCGCCGATGGCGTCTATCAGGTGAGCGGCGAGGCCGACATGCTGGTGGCCCAACGCCTGGTCAACGAACGGGATGCATGGACGGTCGTGGCCGTTCGTGATCCTGCCATCCTGGACGAGGGTATGCGCAGCCTTGCTCAGACAGATGTCTGGGGTCGTCTCGCAGGGTCCGTCAACGCCCTGAAACGCGACGGCACCCTGGTCGAGCGCAAGATGGCCGGCCATGAGCGTCTCTATGAGACCAAGCCGCTCAGCTTGCAGAATGGCCGTCTCATCGTGGCGGGCTGGTTCTCGAACAATGCCCGGGAGTTCACCATCGCCCAGATCGTGGTGGCGATCCTTCTCGGTGCGGCAACCTTCGTGGTCCTGAGGCAGGGACGCAAATCGTGAGGACCCGTCTTCTCATCCTGACATGTCTGCTGAGTGGCGCCCTGATCGCGGGCGCCACGACGGCGGCACTGTCACAGCAGGAGGACAACGTCGCGGCCGACATCACGGCCGGCGCATGGCTGGTCTACCGCCACAACTTCGTCACCGACGAAGGACGGGTGGTCGATAACCGGGCAGGCGGCATCAGCCACAGCGAGAGCCAGGGTTACGGCATGCTGATGGCAGAAGCAGCTGATGACCGCGACAGCTTCGATCGGATCTGGGCCTGGACGAAGGGCAATCTTTTCGTCAGGGACGATGGGCTGGCGGCCTGGCGCTGGGATCCGAGCCAGACGCCGCCTATCACCGACCGCAACAATGCGACCGACGGTGACCTGCTGATCGCCTGGGCGCTGATGCGTGCCGGTCAGCGCTGGGACGAACCGGAACTGCAGCGTGAGGCCCGACGTCTTTCTGACGCCATTGTCGAGCGCGCAACCATCAAGACGGATCACGGCCTTGTCCTCCTGCCGGGTGTCCATGGCTTCGGTCCGAATGAACAAGCGGACGGACCTGTCGTGAACATGGCCTACTGGATCTTCCCGGCGATTGTTGACCTCGGTCGTCTGTCGAACCGTTTTCCGTCAAAGGCCTTGATGGACAGCGGAGTGACACTGCTTCGCGACGCGCGCTTCGGACCTGCCCGGCTTCCCTCGGACTGGCTGTCCCTCTCCGACGACATGCCCCGACCGGCGAGCGGATACCCATCGCAATTCGGTTATGACGCCATTCGTGTTCCGCTCTATCTCGCCTGGTATTCCCGGGACTATCCGGACATTCTCGAGATATTCGCATCCCATTGGAAACAGTTCGGGACCGCATCGATGTCCGTCGTCGAACTCGCGACGGCGACGCGGATCGCTCCCATGCCCGACCCCGGTTATCAGGCTGTGGCGGCACTCGTCGAATGCAGTCTGGGCAGGCGTCCCGACGTCGCTCTTCTCTCTGACTTCAGCTCCCAAGACTATTACCCCGCCACTCTCCATGTGCTGAGCCTCATGGCGATCGCTGAAAGGTACCCCACATGTTTGACCGACTTCCCCTGAAGAAAGCTCTCCTCCTCGGCGCCTGCATCATTATTCCGATCAGCCAGGCCACGGGTGACGGCGTGAACAATTACCCCGCCATGGGGGTCGTGATCCCAGGTGGAGCCCAGATGACGAATGTCTCGGCTCCGGCCACCGTGCAGCCTGCCATGCCGAACTTCGCCCCCTTCTCTGCAACCGCGGTCGCGCCCACCCTTCCGCCGGTCGTCCCGGCCACCGCGGCTGTGCCATCGGCTGTCGTGCCAAGCATGCCTGCACCGGCACAGGTCGTCCTGCCCGCGCCGATGCCAGAGGCCGTGAGCCCCGTCATGGCCGTTGCGCCTCAACCGGCCGCCCCGGTTATCCGGGACGTGGCCCCCGGGGAGAACCCCTTCGGTCCGAGCACGACCACTTCCGCGCGGAGGCCGGCTGAGCAGCCTGCCGCAGCCAGCACACTGCAGCCCACCGCAAGCCCGGCACCCGTCGCTACCCGTGACAGCGTCGAGATGCAGATCGCCAAACTCAGCCAGCAGACCGAAGAACCGAAGGCCTCTACCCTGTCGGAAGTCGATGAAACAGCCTTGCGCTATTATGCGCAGACGCGCGACCTGAAGCGCCTTGGTGCCGAGTTGCGGCGCCTGAAGACCCTTTATCCCGACTGGGATGCGCCCGAGGATCTCTTCGATGCACCGACGAACATCTCCGAACAGCCGCTCTGGGACATTTTCGGCAGCGGAGACTACGTGCGTGTTCGCACCGAAATTGCCAAGCTGCAGAGTGAAAACCCGAACTGGAAACCGAGCCAGGAACTGCTCGACAAGCTGGCGCTCGGCGAAACCCGCAAGTTGATGGAGCGCTCGCATGCTCAGCGTAACTGGGGCCAGGTCGTAACACTGGCCGAGGGCTCGCCACAGCTGATGGTCTGTGCCGAGATGAACACCATGTGGATCACGGCAGAGGCTCTCGCGCAGTCCAGGGACTTTGCCCGGGCCTTCGATCTCTACAAATATATCGTTACGACCTGCGAAGACCCGATCGAACGCCTATCGACCGTCCAGAAGGCAAGCCTTCTGCTACCCGAGGCTGGAACCCGGTCTCTCGTCGCGCTCGGCAACATCCTCCCGGACGGAACGGGCGAATTCGACAATGTGTCCTTCGATCTGGTTCGGCGAAAGATGGGCATGGTCGCGCAAGGCCAGGGGCCCGCAAGCGCGCTGACGATGGATGAGCTGCAGCGCTTCAGCGATTACGTGCAACGCTCGTTCTCTGCAGTCGATGCGGAACTGTTCGGCTGGTTTTACTACGGTCAGCAGAGCTGGGAGGCGTCTTACCACTGGTTCGTCAGCGCCACGCGCATGACGACGAGCCTGAAGAGCGTTGAGGGCGTTATCCTGACTCTTCGCAACATGCAGCACCGCGACGAAGCGTTGCAGATTGCCCGCCAATACGCAGCGCAGACCCCTGAGTTGAAGAAGATCTACATCGAACTGGTCGCGGCCGGTCTCACCGATCAGGAGGCGCCCCTGTCGCCGGGTGAGGATGAACTTCAAACCTTTGAGGCATATGTTTTCGAACTGAAGTCCGCCCTCGGCGCCCAGGCACTCGCATGGTACCGGCTGGACAACAAGGCGACTAAGGAAGCCTCCCGCCTCTTCGAGCAATCGGTTGAATGGGAGCCCACGGAAGGCGGCGTTGTTGGCCTTGCGGTGCTGGCGTCGCGCGCGAAGAGCTGGGGCCGGGTCGCATCGATCAAGAAGGAGTATGGCGAGAAATTTGCCGCCCTCGATGACGTCAAGGTCTATCGCCCGAAAGTCATCGTGAAAAAGACGAAGGAAACTCCAAAGAAAAAACAGGATCTGCTGACCTGGCTTCTGCAGAAGAAGAAGGACAAAGACGAAAAGAAGGGGCGCGTCGAGATCGAGTGAGAGTTTGGCGCGTGGCTGCCCCTGCTGTTTCGGTCAGTGGGGGATCGGCCTCCGGCACAGTAGCAGAAGCCTAACCTCGCCAGAGTGAGATCGTTGACCACGAACGAAGGGTCGCGAGTGTGTGAACTGGGCTAGGGTCATGCGGGAACCATTGAAGCATTAGGCGGTTGGGCACCTGATACTTCACCAAATTTGAAAGGATTCCCCGATGGCTACCGAAAAGACGTTGTCCGACCTGTTCCTTGATACGCTCAAGGACATCTATTTCGCCGAAAAGCAGATCCTGAAGGCTCTTCCGAAAATGGCGCGTGCAGCGCAGTCGGAAGAGGGCAAGGCTGGCTTCCTGCAGCACCGCGAGGAAACCCAGGGCCAGATCGAACGTCTGGAACAGGTGTTCGAACTGCTCGGCAAGTCGCCTCGCGGCAAGACCTGCGAAGCCATCCAGGGCATCCTCGCCGAAGGCGAAGAGATCATGGAAGACTACAAGGGCACTGCCGCCCTCGATGCGGGTCTGATTTCCTCGGCACAGGCTGTCGAGCATTATGAAATCGCCCGTTACGGCACCCTCAAATCCTGGGCGAAGCAGCTCGGTCTGAAGGATGCGATCCCGTTGCTGGATGCCAATCTGCAGGAAGAGATTGCCACCGACCAGAAGCTCACGGCACTCGGCGAGGGCTCGGCAAACACCAAGGGCATGAAGAAGGCCAGCTAAGCTGCCTCAAAACCCTGCGAGACCGCCCGCTTGTGGCGGTCTTTTGCTTTTCCAGCAGCTTCCTCCCCACCATCAGAGCGCATGCTCCAGGAGTCCTCCATGGCCAAGACACCAACCCGTGGGTCCATTTCGCCCAAGACTGCGACTGCCAAGATCCACGACCAGACAATGCAGCGCGGCGAAGGGGGCGAACTGCATCAGATCGCCGAGGGCGACGTGCCTCTACTGACGACTGCGCAGGGCGGCCCGGTTTCCGATGACCAGAACTCCCTGCGTGTCGGGCCGCGTGGTCCGCTGGTCGTGGACGACTTCCATTTCCGCGAGAAGATTTTCCACTTCGATCATGAGCGCATCCCCGAGCGCGTGGTCCATGCTCGCGGCTATGGCGCGCATGGCTATTTCGAAACCTATGAATCGCTCGCGAAGTATACCAAGGCCGATCTCTTCCAGCGTCCCGGTGAGAGAACGGAAGCCTTCGTCCGCTTCTCGACCGTTGCCGGCAACAAGGGCTCCGCCGACCTTGCCCGCGATGTCCGCGGCTTCGCCGTCAAGCTCTATACCCAGGAGGGCAACTGGGATCTCGTCGGCAACAACATCCCGGTCTTCTTCATCCAGGATGCCATCAAGTTCCCGGACCTGATCCATGCCGCCAAGCAGGAACCTGATCGGGCCTTCCCGCAGGCGCAGACCGCTCACGATACCTTTTGGGACTTCATCAGCCTGACGCCTGAGAGCATGAACATGGTCATGTGGATCATGTCGGACCGGACGATCCCGCGCTCCTTCCGCTTCATGGAGGGTTTTGGCGTTCACACCTTCCGGTTGGTCAACGATAAGGACGAATCCACCTTCGTCAAATTTCACTGGAAGCCGAAGCTCGGTCTGCAGTCGGTGGCCTGGAACGAGGCCGTCAAGATCATCGGCGCGGATCCCGACTTCCATCGCCGCGATCTCTGGCAATCGATCAAGTCCGGCAATTTCCCGGAATGGGAGTTGCAGGTTCAGCTCTTCGATCAGGAGTTTGCCGACAGCTTCGACTTCGACGTGCTCGACCCGACCAAGATCATCCCCGAGGAGATCCTGGCCCCTGTCGCCATCGGCAGGCTTGTGCTCGACCGCATGCCCGACAACTTCTTCGCGGAAACCGAGCAGGTTGCGTTCATGACGCAAAACGTGCCGCCGGGTATCGATTTCAGCAACGATCCGCTGCTGCAGGGCCGCAATTTCTCCTACCTCGACACACAGCTGAAGCGTCTGGGCGGGCCCAACTTCACCCATCTGCCGATCAATGCGCCGAAGTGTCCCTTTGCGACCTTCCAGCAGGATGGCCACATGGCGATGCGCAATCCCGTCGGACGGGCGAACTACCAGCCAAACTCCTTCGGTGAAGGGCCGCGGGAATCCCCGACGCGGGGCTATCGTCATTTCCCAGCGGAAGAGCAGGGCACCAAGGCCCGGCTCCGCCCCGAAAGCTTTGCCGACCACTATAGCCAGGCCCGGCAGTTCTACATCAGCCAGACAGCGCCGGAGCAGCGGCACATCGCGGCTGCTCTGACCTTCGAGCTGAGCAAGGTGGAAACAGCCGTGATCCGCGAGCGCATGGTCTCGCATCTCCTCAACATCGATGAGACGCTGGCCAATACCGTGGCGCAGAAGCTCGGCTTCCAGTCGATGCCGAAGGCGGCAGATGCCGCGATGCCGACGCGCCAGGATCTGGAGCCTGCCCCCTCGCTCAGCATCGTGGAACGCGGCCCGAAACGCTTCGAAGGCCGCAAGCTCGGCATCCTGATCACGGATGGCGTCGATGCGAAACTGCTAAAAGATCTGACGGCGGCGATCACAAAGGAAAAGGCCGTCTTCGAGTTGATCGCCCCGAAGGTGGGTGGCGTGAAGGCGTCCGATGGGAGCTGGATCGACGTCCACCATATGATCGATGGTGGGCCTTCGGTTCTGTTCGATGCCGTCGCGCTGCTGACATCGGCCGAGGTGATGGACGACCTCGTCAAGGAAGCAACCGCACGGGATTTCGTGGCGGATGCCTTCCAGCATTGCAAGTATATTGGCTACGACCAGTCGGCCATGCCGCTTCTGGAAAAGGCGGGTATTGCAGAGGCTCTCGACGAAGGGGTGATCGCCTTGCCTGGCGACGAAGGGCTGGACGGGTTCGTCACATCGCTTGCCAAGCTCCGGGTCTGGGGCCGAGAACCGTCCGTGAAACTGGGTAAGGCTTCGGCACCCAAATAACGCGTCTGGCCCCCAGTCGATGGGGGCCAGTTCACGCCTTTGGCTTCAGAGCGAGGTGGCCTTCGGGTTCTCGCTGGCAAGCAGGCGTTCCATCGCCTCGGTGATGGTCAAGTCGTCATAGGGCTTGGGGAAGAAGCGGCTTCCGGCCGGCAGCATGCTTTCCTCGACAATGGCTGCACCGGATGCGACGATGAGCTTCACGGGTGGCCATCGATCGCGGATGTAGTGGGACAGCTTGATGCCGTCCATCGTGCCTGGCATCTGGACATCGGTGAAGACAAGATCGATGTCGTCTCGTGTTTCCAGGATGCGGATCGCCTCATTGGCGTCTCCAGCTTCCAGCGCTTCGTAGCCTGCAGACAGGACGAGATCGACTGCACTCATTCGTATTATCGCACTGTCTTCCACGACCAGGACGACCGGTTTGCCGTTCTTCATTGTTCACTCGCAGTATGAGTTCGGCTGCCACATGGCAGCCATTGGCGCTTCAGAGACCAATCGTGGCCTAGGCAGCCGGCGAAAAATCGGTTCGGAGTCCTGGCGTGTCCCGATGGCTGATCGTCACCACCGTGCCAGGGTCAGCGTCGCTCAGTGTGATCTCGCCTTCGAGATTCTTGACGAGCGCTTCCACGATGCCAGTCCCTAACCCGGCCCTGGGTGCATCGTTCCCGACAGGCATGCCAATTCCGTTATCGGAGATGGATAGCGTCCAATCCTTGTCCGAGGATTGGTAGTCGATCTCGATCATTCCGGCCCGCTCGTCGGTAAAAGCATGCTTGAGAGCATTGATCACGAGTTCTGTGACGATGAGACCGAGACTGATGGAGATGTCAGCAGGGACGCTACTGTCATCCACAGTCACCTTGATCGACAGCCGCTCGGGGTCCGCGATCATGGATGCACCGAGGCTCTGGCAGAGTTGCGTGAAATAGGCACGCAGCTCGACGCTGCCGCCGGCCGAGGTGGAGAGCTGTCGTTGCAGCGCGGCGATCGACATGATGCGGTGACGGGCGTCATGGAGATGGCCGCGCGCTTCTTCGGACTGAACGCGGCGGGCACTCTGCATCAAGACGCTGGCAATGATCTGCAGGCTGTTGGCCACCCTGTGCTGGACCTCCTGCAACAAAATGGCCTTGTCGCGCACGAGGTCATCCTTCAGCCGGGCTTCGGCGCGCATCTCGGTCACGTCGGTGATCGCGAGAAGCAAGCGAATGTGCTCGAGGTCGCCATCGTCGAGGGTTCGCGCATTGACGACCAGGTTCCGCGTTTTCTGGTTCGGTCGCTGCAGGTCGATCTCGTAGGCGTCGATCCGCGCGCTGCCGGTTGCCGTCGCCGTCAGGAGCGACTGCAGCCTGGGCATTGCCCACTCCCCCTGTCCGAGTTCGGCGAGTTTCCTGCCAGTGACCGATGCGGGGTCGATCTCGAACGCGCGGCAGAAGGATGCGCTTGCCGCGATGATCCTGAGGTCGTCGGACAGGAAGAGCAGCGGCTCGTGTGAGGACATGACTACGGCAAGTGTACTCGCCGCTTCGAAATGCACGGTGGGTGTTTGTGGCATAGGCGGGCCCTCAAGGGCCGAAGACTCACGGCGCAAGTCATGACTCGGCAGGCGCGTCGTCAAGACGGTTAGGTCAAGTCCGACATCATCAGTGTAACACACGGGATGTCGGAGGCTTCCATCATTTGTCCGGCGTATTGGCAGAAATGAGCCCTGCAGCGAGCCAATCTTGATGAATATCAAGCAGATGATGGAATGGTGTCTCGGTATGCCTCAAAGTCGGCGTTCGTTTGCCTTGTAATGGACGATCCATAAGGCAGAAGACCGCCAGCGAAAAGTTACAGATGAAAACGATTGGCCGGTAAAGCACGCCAATTGCGGAACTTTAATCACGCCGTTGTGTTCTTCCTCCGAGACCTAGCAACCAGGTCTGTAAAGAGGAAAACCCATGAAAAAGATGATTTTCGCGGCGGCGCTCGTGTGCGCCACGGCAGTGTCTGCCTATGCCCAGACCACCCCTGTTCCTGCGACGGACGGGGACACGCCAGCCGTTGCGACACCGGAAACACCTGACGCTGCAGCCCCTGTCGAGGGCGCAAATTCCTTCACCGAAGAACAGGCGCGTGAGCGCATCGAAGCAGCCGGCTTCACCGGCATTGCCGACCTCAAGCTTGACGACCAGGGCGTCTGGCAGGCCACGGCGATGAAGGATGGCAAGTCCATGCCGGTGGCCATGGATTACCAGGGCAACGTCGTCTCCAAATAATTTTGCGGAAACGCAGAGAAAGGTCATTCCCATGAAAACCGTTACCGGACTTTTTGACAACTACAATGATGCAAGCGCAGCCGTTAGCGCGCTGGAAGCGCGTGGCGTCCCGTCTGACGACATCAGCATCGTTTCCAACAATGCTGACAACCGCCACAAGCATGAAGATAACGACAACGGTGCCGCAGAAGGTGCTGGCACCGGTGCCGGCATCGGCGCTGTCGTCGGTGGCGCAGGCGGTCTTCTGACTGGCCTCGGCATCATGGCCATTCCCGGCGTCGGCCCGGTTGTTGCAGCCGGCTGGCTTGCCGCCACTGCCGCTGGCGCAATCGCCGGCGCGGTTGCCGGTGGTGCGGCTGGTGGTCTCATCGGCGCACTGACGGATTCCGGCGTCTCCGAAGACGAGGCCCATGTCTATGCTGAAGGTGTTCGCCGTGGTGGCACGCTCGTCACCGCGCGTGTGGATGACGGCATGGAAACGGAAGCCGAGATGATCCTCAAGCAGTCCAACCGCGTCGATCCCATGGCGCGCCGTCAGGCCTATTCGGAGCAGGGCTGGACGAAGTTCGATCATTCCGCTGATCCTTACGGCCCAGCCGAAGTCGAGCAGGAGCGCGACCGCTATCGGGTTCGCACTCTCTAAAGTCTGATAATCGAGGACCGGCTCACGCCGGTCCTCGACGTTCTTGAGGCATATCATCTATCAACAGGGATGTCGGTTGGCTTTCCGGAACCCCAGAAGGTCACCCCATGCGAAGCATTTCCGATACCATCGAGCGGCTCGCTCGCGCCCGCGCGCAGGCGCCAGGCGCCACTGGCCAGACGAACAAGCTTGCCAGACTGGCCGATCCTGCGCGAAACCCTGGCCAGTTGGCGGGCTGGTATCAGTGCCCGGACAATCCGGCTTCTCCTCCGGCCCTCGTGGTCGTCCTGCATGGCTGCACACAGACCGCCGCCGCCTATGATCACGGCTCCGGCTGGTCGCAGCTTGCCGCTGACTATGGATTTGCGGTCCTCTTTCCTGAACAGTCGCGTCAGAACAACGCCAATCTCTGCTTCAACTGGTTCCAGAGCGATGACGTCACCCGCGACAGCGGCGAGGTGCTGTCGATCCGAGAGATGATTGCGACAATGATCGCCGTTCATGGTGTCGATCCGCGCCGTGTGTTCGTCACCGGCCTCTCGGCAGGTGGGGCCATGGCCAATGCGCTTCTCGCCTCCTATCCCGAGGTCTTTACCGGTGGTGCGATCATCGCTGGCCTTCCGTTCGGCGTCGCCTCCACGGTGCCCGAAGCATTCGACCGCATGCGGGGGCATGGCATTCCATCTTCGACAACGCTCGACACCAAACTCAGGGATGCGTCCCGCCACGAAGGCCCCTGGCCAACGGTCTCTGTCTGGCACGGGACGACCGACAATACGGTCGCAGGCGCCAATTCCCGGGCGATCATCGATCAGTGGCGCGGTGTCCACGGCGCGGATGTTTCAGCGAGCCAGGCTCAGCTTGTCGATGGTGGCCATGCGCTGGAAATCTGGAAAGACGCATCGGGTCGAGATGCCATCGAGCACTACCGGATCGTCGGAATGGGCCACGGGACGCCGGTCGATGCGACGTCCGGATATGGCCGACCTGCCGCGCATATGCTCGACGCCGGCATTTCATCGACCGTGCATATCGCGCGCAACTGGGGGCTGACCCCATCCTTCGAGCGGCGAGAAACGGCAGCCAATCCCGATACCGCGCATGCCGCTTCACAGCATAAAGAACCCGCAAGGCCTGACGGTATTCAGGAGGTCATCGAGAGCGCTTTACGGGCTGCGGGCCTCATGAAGTGAACTCGTCGGAGGCACTGACTTTGCTACTTGAACCCAACGCATGTGTTGGCTTTGAACTCGTCGTTTCTCGAACACTGCCCAAGCCCTAAGTGCAGACGTTTCGGAACCTAATAGCTCTCTGCAGGTTGGCTAACATAACTTCATGCGAGATCCGCCCGCGTCATACGCCGGCCATCCGCCAATGAAAGACAAGTCCATGATGAAATCTTCTGTCTGGTCCCTGGCGGCCGCTGCGGCGCTCGTCTTTATGTCTGGAAGCTTTGCCCATGCCGACGAAAGCGCCTTCCTGAAGTCGATGGCCGGAAGCTGGAACGGCAAGGGCACGGTCAAGGTTCGGGCGAATTCCCCGACGCTCAACGTGACCTGCCAGTTCACGTCAGATACGACGCCGCAGTCGCTGTCGCTTGACGGGAAGTGCACGAGCCTCGCGATCTTCTCGCGGGTCATTAGTGCGGACCTGAAGGCCACCGGAACGCAATATGCCGGCTCCTATATCGGTGCCGGCACTGGCACCGCAGGTCTGGGCGGACAGCGCGCCGGCGACACGATCAATCTCGGCATCACCTGGGCCAAAGAGGTCAATGGCGACCGCCGCGCGCAAATGACGATCGAAAAGGTTGGCGATACCGGAATGCGCCTCACCACGGTCGATACCGATCCCAAGACGGGCAAATCAGTCGTGACCAGCCGCATCGATCTGCGTCGCAGTTGAGGTCTTATGAGCGGCCGTTCAAGCGTTGCCGCTTGGCGGCCTGTCCGTCGTCAGCACATCCTCGTTCCGAACATTTCGAAGCAGGTACATCCCGTAGAGAAAGTTCGGCAGGACCAGCAGCACAGGCAGAAGGAAGGCCCACGCGTCGACCTCTCCGCCTGATGCCGCACCTCTGGCCTCGCTGCTCGCCGAGATCGAAAAGGTGCCGAAGTCCCAGAGCGCATGATAGATGATCGGTGGCCAGATCGAGCCGGTGCGCACCAGAATGGCCATGAAGGCAAAACCGCTCAGGGTCGCGGTGAAGGCTTGCAGCAAGGAGTGCAGGAGTTCGCCGGTCGTGAGGGCGTTGAGGATATGCACCGAACCGAACAGAACCGATGTCCAGATCATCGCGGGCCAGAGCTTCACGCGGGTTCGCAAGGCCTGAAACAGGATCCCGCGGAACATGGTTTCTTCCGACAGGCCGACGAAAGCGGTGCTGAGTAGCATCAAGAGCATGAGGTTCAGAGGTGGCAGTCCAAGCAGCCCTGCCAAGCTGAGGAATCCGATGACGTAAAGTGCCGGGAACCACATGATCCGAAGCGAGCTCATCGGGTCGGGTACCACGAACTTCAGGTCGCGCCAGCCTGCCACAACGATGACTGCAACGAGGAAGAGGAAGGCTGCGATGACATTCCAGAGCGGCCCTTTGGACAGCCCTTCGATCAGCGACTGCTGCTCCCCGCCACTGAGCCAGATGCCGCCGAGAATAGTGATTGCGGCCCAGAGGATGTAGACCAGCAGGCTGATTGGAAGACGGGCGCTGCCATATGCGTTCATGCTGTGTGTTCCCATGTCTCTCGGTCGGTCACTTGCAGGTCTGCATGGACATGGCCGCCCGGATTGCCGAGATGTACCCTGTCGGAGCCATTGCAACGGATTGAAACATGGGTGGCAGCGGGTTGAAACCCTCGATGCGGGAAGCCACGATAAAGATCAGGATGACGACAGGTAGGGTGCGCAGGCCCAGAGGTTATTTTTGCCATTCGATGCCGTTTCTACCACCCTGCGGCTCCCACTTCCCCCCTACGGTTGCCGACGGACCCATCCGGTCTCAGAGTTGGCCGCCGCGCAGGTCGATCAATTGACCGGTGTCCCGCATCGTGCAGGTCATATACTGATGGCCGACGGCGGCCTCGATCTGCCATTCGTGCTTGGCCGGTGAGCGTGCCCGGGTGAAATGTACGTGGTTCATGCCGACGGCGAAGTTGCGGGCTACGATCTGGGCGCAACCCTGATAGGCCATGGGAGGCGCTTTCGCGGCTGACGCCTGCTGGCGATGCGCCATCGAGTTCTCGCGCTCCCGGTCCCCGGCCTGATAGCCTGCAGCATAACCGCGTGTCCGGTTTCCTTCCCAATAGGGGTAACCGTGAACACCGTCGCGATAGCCGCGCTCGAATTCCGCCGTCTCCTCGCCACCGCCAGGTTCATAGCCCTCTTCATAATGATGCTTGTTGTGGGCGAGAGCTGCGATGCCGAGAATGGCGATCGCGGCTGCGGCAGCCACTGCCTTGTCCTTGTCGCTCATGCCGGCCTCAACCGGTTGAAGTCCTGCCTGAAGAGCCAGTGTCGTGACAGCCAGCCATGCGATGATGCGTTTCATGGTCCCTCTCCTTTGCACTCGTCCCGTTCATGATCCTGATATCTGGAAGCTGCCGGCGATCGGCTCACCAAGCCTTCACGCGCCGTTCCGGCGGAACCCATTCCTTGTCGCCCTCCTTGATGTCGAAGGCTTCGTAGAAGGCGTCGACATGTTTGAGCGCCGCCGTTGCGCGGTAGAAGCCGGGCGGATGCGCATTGCTCATGTAGACGCTGCGGATGGCCTCATCCGTCACCTTCATCGCCCAGAACTGAGCCCAGGAGATGAAGCAGCGCTGCTCGGGCGTCAGGCCATCGATCGGGACATTTTCTTCCGGATGCTCCGCCAGGTAATCCTTCAGGGCATCGAAGGCGAAGTTGATGCCGCCGACATCGGCCATGTTTTCGCCGACGCTGAGCGCACCGTTCAGCTTGAGCCCCGGCAGCACCTCATAGGCGCCCGCTTGTTCGATGAGTTTGGCGGCCTCCTTGTCAAAGGCGCTCGCGTCCTCCGGCTTCCACCAGTTGTTGAGATTGCCATCGGCATCGTAAAGCCGACCCCGGCTGTCGAAGCCATGGGTCATCTCGTGCCCGAGGACCGCGCCGATGCGGCAGAAATAGGTGGGCGCATCTTTCGTCGCCTCGAAGGCCGCCGGCTGCAGGATCGCGGCTGGCACCTCAAAGCCGTTGATCTGCATGTCGTAGCCGGCATTGATGATAACGGGCAGCGTTGAGGTGGAATCCGCGAAGGCCTCGTGTTCCACCGGCTTGCCGAGTTTCGCATAGGAGCGCGCGGTATCGAAGGCATTGATCCGCATGATGTTGCCGACCAGATCGTCCGCACGGATGTCCACGGTCGAATAGTCGATCCAGTTTTCCGGATAGCCGATCTTGTAGGAGAGTTTTTCAAGCTTTGTGAGGGCCGCTTTCTTGGTGTCGTCGTTGAGCCAGGTCAGGCCCTTCATGCGGTTCTCGAAGGTCTGGTGGACACGCTCCACCATGTCTGTCGCCTTGACCTTGGTCTCCTCGGAGAAGTGGCGCTGGACATAGAGACGCGAAACGGGATGGCCGATATTGGCCTGTAGGCTCTGTTGGACAAGTTCCTCGCGCGGCGGGAGCCGGTCGATGCCAAAGACGATCCGATTCCATTCGCGGGCACTGCCATCGAAGCGTGTCCCAAGGAACGGCTTGAAGTGGTTTATCACCCTGACCTTGAGGTAGTCCTTGAT
This sequence comes from uncultured Allorhizobium sp., assembly GCA_958439205.1. Taxonomy (GTDB): domain Bacteria; phylum Pseudomonadota; class Alphaproteobacteria; order Rhizobiales; family Rhizobiaceae; genus Allorhizobium. The sequence goes on from OY288189.1 coordinate 1,330,752, forward strand.
GTCGGAGAGTGGCTTGTCCGCCAGCACCCGCGAAAGTGTCGCAAGGTAGCGGGGTTGCGTCTGGACAATCGTTTCCGGCACCGCGACATTGACGGCTGCGAGGATTTTCGTGAGATCGAGTGCCGGGATCTCGGCCTGAACAGCGTCGAACGGTTTGGGCTGGTAGCTGTTGTCCGGGTTCATCGATTCGACCGGTGTCAGCATTGCGCCATGCAGCTCGCGCTCCAGTTCAGCCACCATGTCGACCACGGTCGCAGCCCGGGCGGGTTCGTATCCGGCCTGTTCCAGCACGGTCTTCAGGTTGCCCTTAAGAGCAATATCGAGTGCCGAACCCGCCGGAGCCTCGTAGAGGTTTTCCTGATTGAAGATGAGGGAACCCTTGACGATGAAGAGGACCATCTTCGTCGTATCGGCCTGATCTGCCGAAGGAACGATGCCCACCAGGGGAACCTCTCCGGCAACCGAAACATAGCGCCCGAGATAGGTCGCGAGATCGTCGAGGCTCGCGATGGCGTCGATACGGGCCAGTTCAGGCTCTATGGGCGCTATGCCCTTCGCGTCTAGCGAGGCGATATCCATGTAAGCATTGTAGAAAGCGCCGACCTGCTGCAGTGGGCTTCCCTTTGTCGCGGTGGCGGATTTCTCCCCGGCTTCCGCAATCATGTTCTTCATCTGGGCCGTCAATCTCAAACCCATGAAGTCGAAAGTGCCGATGCTGACACGATCAGCCGGTCGCTCGACCCGATCCAGCCAGCCGCCCACCGCATAGCGGTAGAAATCGGTGCCAGGGTCGACTGACGTGTCCATGTTGGTTGCGGAAAACGACAGCTGGTCCGGGCCAATTTCCGGCACCGGAACAAGCTCGGCCGCCTGAGCGGAGCTGGAGGCGGACAGGCACAAGACTACAAGAGATGCCAGACGATGCATGAAGGTCCCCTTCGGTGAACAATGAAAAGGCGGCCTCCGGCAGCCTTGGCCGCCTATGGCGCGGAAACCGGTGCCGGTGCGAACCGACACCGCAGGGTAGCAATCCTCAGAGCGCGCCCTCGTTCGTCATCGACATGACATTGGCGACGACGCCGCTGTTCGACACCAGGCAGCGCCAGGGCGCCCGGGTCGGGCCGACGCCGACGGTGACCTGCGAATTGGCTTCCGAGAAGATCATTTCGGTGATCTGCACATCGCCGTTATTTGCGGTGTTGGAAACGGCGGCGAGGCAGGCGCTACGCGCGGCCGGCGGCACACTCTCGTCCATCAAGGGCTGGGTCGCGGCCGCCATCGGCGGCGGTTGCGACGTCCCGTCCGAGGTGCAGCTTGCAAGCAAAACCAATGCAAGCGAGATCATTCCGGTCTTCACGATGAAGCTGGTCATGCTGTTCCCCTCTTTTTGTGTCTGTCTTCGCTGCCCAGCAGGGCCTAGTTGCTCGCTTCGATCAGAAAACGTCCCGCCGCCCAGCCCGCATCGCTCCCGTCGGGGCGCGAGACACGGCACCAGCGTGTCTGTCCGGTCATGCGGCAGCCGCCATTGCGCAGGATCTCGCCGTTGACGACACGGGTGACGATCGGGCTCTGGGCGCTTGGCCGGGTGCGGATGTTGAGCGCATCGCCGCGTGAAATGCCCGCCACCTGGAAGAAGTCGGGACCGCCAGATAGACCGTCGGCGAAATCGGGCGAGGGTGGCGCGATCGGCCTGCCACCTGTCACCTCGATGCGAAGCGTAAATCGCGCCTGTTCGTTGCGGCGTGCGGCATTGCGCATCAGGTAGACCTGCACGACATAGTCGCCGCTCGCGGGCACGATCACGTCGGCGAAGTTGCCGGAGATGGAGCCGTTGAAAAGCGCCTCGCCACCGTCAGGACCGAGAATGTTGAAGTAGTTGCTGCCGTTGGAGCTATCCATGGTCACGGCGAGCCGCTGGCCGCCGCGCACATTGACGCGGTAGTTGATGCCGTCATAGCCGCGAATGCTGCCCCGGATCGTCGTCGAACTCTGGCCCCGGCTGAATTCGACCCGCGCATTGCGCTCTTGGGCAACCGCCGAGCCGATCCCAACATCTGCGATGACGGGCAGCGCTGCTGCCACCAAAACACCGACGAACGCACGCCACAAACGCATCGGACATCTCCCGCGGGCAAGGCTTCGGGCGGTTGACTTGCAACCTTTCGATGTCCTCAGACTGGCATGCTCAAAGGTTGCAAACCAGTGAATTAAATTAGTCTAATATGAAAAAGTCTCATGGTTGCACCAATTTCAGCCGCTCCCTTGGCGCGCTGCGCTCGGTTTTTCCGAGCTCCTGCTTGAACCAGCGCATCAATGCTTCGAGGCCCGGCTCGGAGCGACGGCTTTCCTTGATGCAGAGGTGATAATCCTCCTGCGTGGGAAGTCCCGCCCCATCGAGCAGTGTCAGGCGGCCAGCCCTGAGTTCGGGCTCGGCGAGAAAATCCGGAATGAGTGCTGCACCAAGCTCTTCGCGCACCATGTCCAGTGCAATCACATAGTGCGAGGCAAAGAGCCACCGGCCGTCGACGGGGGAGAGATCGACCCGACCGCTGTGGCGCGCATAGGCCAACCAGTCCGAACCGATCTTGCCGGGCTGCAATTCGGTCGTGATGAAGCTGAAGCTCCTTTTCCGCGACGCAACCGCCGACGACACCACCGGCACCAGGTATTCGGGCCACAGCAGCTGGGCGTGATAGCCGCGATCCTTCGGCGGTGTCGTCACGAAGGCGTCTCCGGTGGCATCGGTGAGTTCCGGGTCCTGCGCATACATCATGATCTGCAGATCGATCTCAGGATGCGCCGCATAGAAGGAATGCAATCGGGGCACGAGCCAGGCCTGGGCGAAGCTGCTGCAAATGGCGAGCCTCACCCGATCGCGCGTACCGCCGATCGCCTCGGCGAGCGAACGGTCGATCTCGGCAAAGGCGGGCTGGAGGCGCCGGGCGAGATCGCGACCGGCCTCTGTCAGGGCAATGCCGCGGCCGCTCTTCTGAAACAACCGCTCGCCGACGATCTCGCCCAGCAAGCGCAACTGATGGCTGACGGCGCTTTGTGTCACCCCCAGCTCTTCCGCCGCAGCGGCGACCGAGAGATGGCGTGAGACCGTTTCGAAAGTATGCAAGGCTCGAAGGTTATGTCGGCAATCCATGTTGTCGTCCTCCTCACTACATCCGAACGGGCGCCCTCCATATCGACTTCTGCTCATGCAAGCAGGGATGGCGAGGCCTGTGCGGTCACGTTCCATGAGAGTTTTTTAAAATTCAAGCAGGAAACTCATTGGACACCCATGATCGGTCCTGAAATGGTCGCTGCCATCGCTATTGTGAACGAGAGATCGGCAATGACGAAAACGGAGCAGGGCAGGCGTTACTTCATGACCGGGCTCTCGGCGCTCGCCGTGCTCTCGGGGCCGTGCCTGTCGCTAGCCGGCGAGGTGATGAAGGAGATCGCCGCGCTAAAGCCCGGCGAGTTCACCTGGCATCCGGAGCGGCAGCGCACCGGACCGGTGGCCGTCGTCGTCTCGCTGCCGGAGCAGCGCGTGCACGTCTATCGCAATGGCATCCGCATCGCGGTTGCTACCTGTTCCACCGGAAAACCGGGGCATGAGACACCGACCGGGGTCTTCGTCGTGCTGCAAAAGGACAAGCACCACAAGTCGAGCACCTATGACGATGCGCCGATGCCGAACATGAACCGGCTGACGTGGTCTGGCATCGCGCTCCATGCCGGCAATCTGCCCGGATATCCGGCCTCACACGGCTGCGTGCGCCTGCCCATGGCCTTTTCCGAGCGTCTCTTCGACATCACCCATCTCGGCACCCCCGTCATTATCTCAGGCGCCGCCGCAGATCCGCAGGAACTCACCCATCCCGGCATGGTGCTCGGTGCCTATGCCGCACGCGAATTCGGCGATGCCGTGACGGCGCTGCGCGGCAAGCAGCGCCCGAATGATTGGACGGACCTCAAGAAGCAGCCGGTCGTTTCGGTCATCATGTCGACCTTCGATGGCAGGGCTTTGCTGGTCGAAAACTCCGAGATCCGCGCCGAGGGACGGATCACCGTGAGCGGCAGGGACAAGGTCGGCAGCCATGTCTTCCTGCTCGACGACATCGACGATGCTGCGCTGGGCATGCGCTGGATCGCGTTTGCCAATCCCAACGAGAACGAGGGCGTGGTCAGCGCGGCCGCAAACCTTCTCTCTCGTATTTCCGCCGATCCGCCGTTCGTAGCGACCATGCAGAGGGTTCTGCATCCGGGTGCAGTCCTGATACTGACCGACGCCCCGCTTGCCCCGGATAGCCGAACGGGCGAGGATTTCGTGATCATGAGTTGAGTGCGGTCGCTTAGCCGGGAAGGTGTGATGGTTAGACCTTAAGCACGATCCAGGGCCAGCTTGTCGATTTTTGGCCTTCGCACGCTCATTGCCAATCGTCAGCCACGCCCACCCGCTTAGAGAACGTTGGTGCGTCTTCAGCTCACGCCTCTGAACCCACTCAGCAGCTTGGTTTAGCCCGTGTGCTGTGCGCCGGGGAGGAAACACGTTGCCGCTCCGCACACTCATGCGGAGCGGTGAGATCCCGCCAGATCACTCCTCTCGGAATGCTCTGGTGATCTGGTCTGTGAATGGTTTTGCGAGGAACGAGATGACGGTTCGTTCTTCGGTTTCGATATAGACCTCGACTGGCATTCCGGGCGTGAGCTTGGTTGCGAGTTCGCCGAGATCGTCTGGGGAGAAGGTGACGCTGGTTTTGTAGAATGGCAGGTTCGTCGCCTTGTCGATGACGGTCGCGGCGGGGATGATATCGACGGCGCCGACGATTTCCGGTGTGGTCTGGCGATTGAAGGCCGTGAACCGCATGCGGGCGGTCTGGCCGACGAAGATGCGGTCGATATCGGTCGGTGCGACCTTCACATGCACGTCGAGTTCGGTGTCGTCAGGCACGATCGCCATGATTACCTGTCCGGGGGCGACGACGCCGCCGATCGTGTGGGCCTGCAGGTCGTAGACCGTGCCGCTTTCCGGCGCCTTGACGGTGGTGCGCTCAAGCCGGTGGGTGAGCTGCAGCGCGCGCTGTTCAAGTTCGGTGAGCCGCGCCTCGACCGAGACGATCTCCTTCTGCAATTCGGTGCGGCTGGTCTGGTCGACCGACATCAGGCGGACATTGAGCTCGCTGATCTGACCTTGCGCCTCTGCGACACGGGCGAGGAGATCGCCGATCGTGCCTTCGATCCGGACCATCTGGCGGCGAAGCCCGCGCAGTTCAGACGCCTTGGCGAGCCCCTTCTGCACCAGCCCCTCCTGCATGGCGAGCTCCTCGGCGATCAGCTCGTTCTCGGAAAGGTTCGCCTTTTCCTGCTCCTTGAGGCCGTCGATCTGGTTGCGCAGCTGGGAGATCTGCATCTCGATCTGTTGTTTCTGGTTTGCCCGCATGTCGCGGTTCTCGTCGAACAGCTTGCGCTCCTCGCGGGTGACGTCAGGCTCGAGATCGAGACCGTCGAAGGAGAGGGCGTCCGCACCATCACGCTCGGCCACGAGGCGGGCCATCATCGCCTTCAGCTGGCCCACTTGCGACTGGACGATGCCGAGTTCGATGCTGATCTGGGTGTCATCCAGGCGCAACACGACCTCGCCCTTCTTGACGGAGGAGCCGATCTTCACGGGGATCGCGACAATCGTGCCGCCATCGACATGCTGGACCTGCTTGGTCTCGCCGGTGACGACGAGTTCGCCTTGCGAGATGACGGCGCCGGCAAGCTTCGCCTGCGCGGCCCATCCACCGATACCGACGGTGAGCGCAAGGCCCAGCGCCGTTGCCGCAAGCATGCGCCCTCTCAAGCCCTTGCCGGCCAGCGAGACATTCGTGTCGGTATCGTTTGGACGCTGTGTCATGTCGTTTCCCCATACGCAGGTTACAATGTGAGCCCGAAGAAGGGCTCGTTTGCCGGGTTAATATCAGGCAACGAGCCCTTCGACCTGACCCGGCAGATGGAAGGCCGTCAGGATCAGGTCGTCGGCATCGAGGTCCTGGGCGCTGATGATGACGATCTCGTAGTCCTCGTCACCATCGATATCGGTGATCAACTGCAGCACATGATGGCCAGCATCGTCGTCGTCGATCATCTTCTTGTAGAGCTTGACCAAGGTCTTGTGCGCATGGTCGTCGAGTTCGAGCGAGCTCTCGCCATCTTCGAAGTAGAGCCGTCCGAGTTCGCCTTCGAGCTTCGACAGGTCGACCTTGTCGCCAACGTTGAAATCGCGGATCTCGTCATGGCCCATGCCGCCATTTGCGATCGAAGCGACGGAACCGAAGACGAAGGTATCGTGTCCGCCATTGCCATAGAGAATGTTGACGGAAGAACTGGCAGCAATCATGTCATTGCCGGTCCCGCCGGCGGCATTTTCGATCGAGGTCAGCCGGTCGCTGCCGATCTCGTCGCCGTCTGCGGAGCCGGCCGCGAGATCGATATCGACCGCCATCCTTGCGAAGGAGGCGTCATAGGTGTCGCTACCGTCGCCGCCATGGATCACGTCGTCGCCGTCATCGACGACGGCGGGCGTGGCCGCAGCATCTGCAGTCGACAGTCTAATCGCGATCCGTGCAAGGCTCTCGAGCTCCAGCACCGGCTGGACTCCGGCAACGAAGATATCGTCGCCATCATTGCCGACCATGACATCTTCACCCGCGCCACCGCCGAGCGTATCGTGACCGGCACCGCCTTCCAGCACGTCTTGGCCTGCATCGCCGGATAGCACGTCGTTGCCGTGTTCACCGAACAGCCGGTCGTCGCCGTCGCCGCCAGACAGGACATCGTCACCATCGCCGCCGATCAGGCTGTCGCGCCCGGCTTCGCCGAACAGCATGTCATTGCCGGCCTCGCCGAAGAGCACGTCATCGCCGTCACCGCCGAAGATGCGGTCGTTGCCTTCACCGCCATGGATCACGTCGCGACCGTCGCCACCTATGAGCAGGTCATCGCCGACACCACCGAGGATCAGGTCGTCGCCTTCGCGGCCATAGACGATGTCGTTGCCGGCGCCGGCATAGATGAGGTCCCTGGCCGGCGTGCCGAGAAGAACGTCATCTGCATCGGTTCCCTCGATCTCCGTCTCCGGATGCGGACGCATGTCGAGGAAGGCCTGACCCTGGATCGTCGCCTTGCCGTCGCTGAGCGTGAAGTTCAGTGTGACCAGACCCTGTTTGTCGCGCTCTGGAACGTAGATCCAGGCGTCGCTGCCATAGCTTCTGATTTCGCCCGAGGTTGCCTGGATCGCAGAAATCGTGAGCTTGTCCCCGTCGGGATCGATACCTGCGCGAGCCAGGTCGGCCCACATCAACAGCATCGACAGGTTGACCAGTCCCGTCCCGAGATAAACGGGTCCGCGCGACACCGGCGCGCGATTGGCCGGCTGGCTGTTGCCGCCGGTCGAGCCGCCCCCAGGAGGAGGCTCGGTACCTCCGCCGGCATTGCCACTGTCTTGGCCTGAAGAACCTGGCAGTCCGCCAGACGCGTCGTTATTGGCCTTGGGCAGCGTGAAATCACTGAACCGCGGCCGGGCGACGGTCGGAGACACGAAGCGGAAGCCGTTGGCAGCAACGTCGATCGACACGCCCTGGAAGGGCCGGTCGGTATAGCCGCCCTCCAGCATAAAGTCCTGGGCGTTGTAGCGGATCGAGGAATAGAGCCGGCGTGGTTGTTCGATCTGCTCGACAACGTCCTCGTAGCGCCGCTGGATCTCCTGCCAGAAAGCGGCAATGTCTACGCCGCTCTCTGCGTCGTCCTCGACCGGCGGGGCCGTGTCGTCGTTGAGTGCCACCGTCTTCTTGTCCTCGGGCACTTGCGTATTGGGCGCCGGATTAACCATGTCACGCAACCGCCCGAGATAGGCGCCGAGCCCCATGGAAAGCACGGCGAAGATGCCCGGGGACCACAGGGTGCGGTCGTGGATCTCGGCGAGCGCGAACTTTTTGGCCGGTGCCTTGGCCGCCTGCGCATCGCCATGACCGAGCTTCAGGCTATCGTCATGATCGATCGTGGACATGGTCATGTGTCTCACTCCGCTGCGACTGATAGCGTCCGGGCCGGACGCAAGGACTTCTTCTCGGACGTATTGGCTGCCACCTTGATGATCTCCTCCTTCGGACCGAAGGAGACGAGCTTGCCGCCCTGCACGACGCCGACCATGTCGACGGCCTGAAGGACGCTCGGGCGATGCGCGACGATGACAACGATGCCGCCACGTTCGCGTACCTTCACGATCGCCTTCATCAGTGCCTCTTCGCCCTCGGCATCGAGGTTCGAATTTGGCTCGTCGAGCACCACCAGGAAGGGATCGCCGTACAGCGCGCGTGCCAGCGCGACGCGCTGCCTCTGACCGGCCGAGAGCGACTGGCCGCTCGGTCCGATCTGGGTCTGGTAGCCGTTCGGCAGCCGCACGATCAGGTCATGAATGCCGGCGGCGCGTGCGGCCCGGAAGATCATCTTGGAATCGGCATCCGGATCGAAGCGGGCGATGTTGTCGGCAACAGTCCCGTCGAGAAGGGCCACTTCCTGCGGGAGATAGCCGACATTCTGCGTGAAGAAGCTGGTCGGCCACTGCTTGAGATCTGCGCCATCGACGCGAACCGAGCCGCGCAGCAGGGGCCAGATGCCGAGGAGCGAGCGCGCAAGCGTCGTCTTGCCGCCGCCCGATGGGCCGATCAGTGCCAGTGCCTGACCGGCGGTCAGTTCGAACGACACCTCGCTCAGGAGCACGGTGCCCGTGGTCGGTGCGACCGTCGTCATGCCTTCGACGACGAGGCCTTCGCTCGGCGTCGGAAGATCGAACTGCGTGCTGGGACGATCGAGGACCGCGAGCGTATCCTTGATGCGAGACCAGCTGCGGCGGGCGGAGATGACGCCCTTCCACTGGGCGATCGCCTGGTCGACCGGAGCAAGGGCACGGCCCGTGACGATCGACGAGGCGATGATGGCGCCGGCCGACATCTCGCCCTGGATGGTGAGATAGGCGCCTAGGCCGAGTGTTGCCGACTGCAGCATCATGCGCAGCACCTTGGAGATGCCGGCAAAGGTGCCGGCGATGTCGGAGGTCGCCGTCTGAGTGTCGAGATGACGGCGGTTGGCGCTTTCGAAGCGGTCGATCGCGCGGTCGGTCATGCCCATCGAATAGAGAATGTCGCCGTTGCGGACATGGTTGTCCGAGACGTTGTTACGCTGGATGGCCGCTCTCGTCATCTCCTTGGCGTGGCGGCGCGACAGGAGTTCTGCTGCGATCGTCAGGCAGGCGAGGAACAGCGCGCCACCCAGTGTGAGCATGCCGAGCATCGGATGCAGCAGCCAGACGAAGACGAGATAGACCGGGATCCAGGGAAGGTCGAACAGCGCTACCGGCCCCGCACCGGACAGGAAGCTGCGCACGGTATCGACATCGCGTCCGCGCTCTGAGGCTTCCGCCGAGGAATAGCCGAAGCGCGGCATGTCGATCACCACCCGATGCACGAGCGGTGCGATTTGCCGGTCGACGTTCGACCCGAAGCGAACCAGCATCTGGGACCTCAGGATGTCGAACAGGCCCTGGAACAGGTAAAGCCCGACCGCGATCACCGAGAGCCAGATCAAGGTCGGGATGCTGCCACTGGTCAGCGCCCTGTCATAGATCTGCAGCATGTAGAAGGCGCCGGTCAGCGCCAGGATGTTGATGATCCCCGACAGACCGAAGACGAATCCGGTCACCAGGCCGATACCCGAGAGTTTGTAGCTCGACTGCTTGCTCATGAGTTCCCCTACTCAAAGTTGCCTGTCCGACCCCGCCCGGGCCGGACAGTCTGTCCATGCAGTCCTCAGGAAACGCCGAGGAAGTCGTTGATCGTCAGGTTGTGACGGCCATGCAGCGAGAGTTCGAAGTCTGCGGCATTGTCGCCCTGCGTGTTGCCACGGATAATCGTGAACTCCTCGCCGTCGCGGACCTCGTGGGTGATGGTCACGTCGCCGATCGCATCGATCATCTGGCCCGCCTCCAGCTTCATCGTCCCGTTGGGATTCATGCCGGTGAAGTCGATCCGGTCGCCGGTCTGGAAGCCGTAGATCGTGTCGTTATCGGCTGATGCCGCCGAGGTGAACTTGAAGACGTCGTCGCCAAGTCCGCCATCGATGATGTTGACCGCCGCCGACGCCGTGATCTTGTCGTGGCCGGAGCCGCCGATGAAGTTCTCGAAACCGTAGAAGGTGTCGGAACCCGTTGTGCCGCCCGCGACCGATCCACGATCGTTGAAGCCATTGCCGAGATCAACCGTCAGGTTTGCGCTGCTCGCCGCGTAGTCGAGCGTATTGATGCCCGCTTCGCCGTAGTAGGTGTCGTTGCCGTCGTTGAGCGTGGCGATGACGGTATCGTCGCCGTCGCCACCCCAGATACGGTCGTCTCCGGCCCCGCCTTCGACGACGTCATTGCCGGCACCGGCAAAGATCTGGTCAGACCCAGCCCCACCGAAGACGATGTCCTTGCCTTCTCCGGCATGCACTTCGTCATCGCCCAGACCCGCATTGATGAAATCGTCACCGTCACCGCCGGTTACCACGTCATCACCGTCCTCGCCGCGCAGGATGTCCGAGCCGGCCTGACCGACAAGGATATCGGTGCCTGCACCGCCGAGGATCGTGTCATTGCCTGCGGCACCCATCAGGGCGTCAGCAGCCGCGGTTCCGATCAGCGTCAGCGCTGCGACCGGGACAGGAGTAGGTGTTGCGCCACCGTCGGTGCCGGGGCTTTCTCCATCGTCGTCCCCATCGCCACTGCCATCGTCTTCGCCGTCACCGTCTCCGTCCGAAGATCCGTCGCCGTCATCCTCGCCGTCAGTGTCACCATCGTTGTCGGTGTCGTCGTCATCACCGTCATTGTCGGTCTGGCCGTCGTCTTCGCCACCCGCGTCCCCATCACCATCCGGGCCGTCTTCGACGTCAGAGGAGAAGATGTCTTCGGGCAGGCCGGTGAGGCCTGTGTTGCGGGTGACGATGTCGGAGAAGCCCTGACCGTCGATGAAGTTTTCGTAGAGGTCGAAGTTGTCGAAACGCTCGAGATAGTAGAAGCGGTCGGCTTCCTGCAGGCGGTCGAACTGTTCGTGCAGGACGACCCAGAAGGTGGAGCCGGCCATGCCGCCGTTGAAGTGCTCCTCGGCAAGGCCGCCGACCCAGAGATCGACGCGGTCGATGCCCTTGACGAGACCGGTGCCATCCTGGCGAACGGTGACAATGTCGCCATTGATCGCCTTGAACGCATCGATCTGGTTGGCCTGCAGGACGAGGTCCGGATAGGCCGCAATGAACTGCGCGATCACGACATCACTCAGGCCATTGCGCTGCTGGAAGTCCTGCCAGCTGGAATAAGGGTTCATCGAACCGCCATTCGCCTCGAGGAATTCGACTGCGAACTTGATGTAAGGATCGGTCGACGCCTGCAGATCGGCCTTGACCTGGTTGAGCGTGCCGAGACCGACATCGCGACCGCGCGCCACATTGAAGGCGAAGAGATCGGCCCGGATGCGGACGAGGTCGTTGCGAACCGCATCGACGACGTTGAAGTCGACGTCTTCTGCCGGCTGCTCGACGATACCGGACAGGATCGCGCCCGTGCCGAGCTGCTCGTAGCCGGGTTGGGGATTGTAGCCCATCTGCTGAAGTTGAGTGAGTTGCCCCGGCGTGTAAGCGTCGTTGGTCGGATTGAGGAAGGCGTCGAACAGATTGACCGAGACGTTCTGGCCATCCGGGCCCTTGACCGTGATCGTGTCGCCGATCAGCGAGTGGCCGATGCGGTAGACGGCCGCGGCAAACTCGTGGCTGATGCTGGCGGTCGCCTGGTCGTTATAGGCTTCAAAGCCATGGCTGCCGTTGCCCTGGATGCCGCCGATGAGTGCATCGGCGAACTCCGTGAAGACGACACGCTGGTACTCGGCTTCGTTGACCATCTTGGCCGCCTGGAAGAGCTGTTCCGGCGTTCCTTCAAAGCCAGCGGCCTCCAGTTTCTCGACATGGAAGTTGTGGTTGCGCGCCCAGATCGTGTGCATCGAGGTTAGCGTGAAGTTCTCGTTCGCACGACCGTCACCACCGATATAGTGGTCGAGCGGGCTGATCATCGGGTTGGCATCAAGCAGCAGGGCGTGGCTTGATCCCATGAAGTCCCCGGCAAGCTGCTGGACGACGGTCATGTTGTAGCCACCCGCCTCCGTCCACAGGGTCGGATAGTATTCGAGCAGGGTCTGGCCGGCGCCGAGGCCGGGTCCTTCGAATACGGTTCCGGCCGCCCGGTGATGGTCGAGCAGTTCGCGCAGCGTCGACATCAGGTGGAAGCCAGGCGCCGACGGATCTTCTGGACCCATCAGGATGTGCGAGCCCACGCCGCCATTGCCATCGCTTTCGCGCAGGAACTGGCCGACGATGACGTTGGAACCGTAGACCTGGTTCTGGTCGACATAGGGCGAGGTCTTGTTCAGGTGCTCCGGCGTGTCGGTCGCCGTCTCGAGCGGATTGGCCAGCGAACCGCGGGTCAGATCCGTAAAGTTCGGCGCCATCGGTCTCGAGGTGTCCACCCCGTCGATGATCACCTTGCCGGCCCCGCCCTTCGGCAGGAAGTCGAGACCGTGGTCGAAGTACTGACCAAAGGCCATGAAGAAGATGTTGGCGTCATTCGGCGCCTTCGGCAGGTTTGCTTCCTGTGTACCGATGGCGTCCGAGATCGCCCGCGGATCCAGGCCGTCGAAGATCGGGTTGAGCGCCCGGTTGATAATATTGCCCTGGCCGTCCAGCTCGACGCCTGCCCCATAACGGGCGTCTGTCAGACGGATGAAGGGTTCATCCGCAGCGCCGAAGGCGGGATTGTCGATGTTGTTGCCGTTGCCGGAGAGATCGCGGACTCCGACGGCACCTTGCGTGTCGTCGTCATCGGCAAAGGCCGGCAGGCCGTTGACCAGGTTGGTAATGCCCTGGATATCACGTGCCGTGTATTCGAAGGCTCCGGTGGGGCCGGGAATGGGGCCTGGGTTGCTGCCACCATGATCACTTGGAGGAGCGAGCTGAGGCACTTCACCTGAGAACGTAATCGAGTGAGTTCCGTTGGAGAGTGTCTTCGTGCCGTTGCCGTTCACGGTCAGCGCATAATCAGCCGCATCGCCGCCTTCGGGGATCTCGATGACATCCTGAGCACGTAGTGTGCCAATGATCGTGTCCTGGCCTCCGGCCGAGCGGAACAGGATTCGATGTGCTGACGACAGATCGGAAATGTTGACCGTGTCATTACCCTCGGAACCATCGATCGTGATGGTATTGAAGTTCAGGCTCGTCGGGTTGAAGTTGCCGATCGCGAAGACTTGGTCGTTCCCCGGACCGGTATTGATGATGATCTCCTCGATATTGTCGAGCTCGGCGATAACGTTGGCATCTGCCGTACCATTGCGCGTGATTACGATCTCGGTATTGGCGTTCAGAGGACGAGCACCACTGAGCGCCAACCAGTCGGCGCGGGCGTAGACACGGTAGGTTTCGGCTGTGTTGTTACCGTTGACGATGAAGGTATCGTTCGCGCCGGCGCCGCCATCCACAACGTCTCGACCATCGGCAATCGTACCAAAAATGATGATCGGGTTTCGAACAGTCCAGCTGATCGTGTCATCACCGGCACCGGAATTGATAGTGTCATTCCCAGTGTTGCCAGCGATGATGTCGTCACCAGCGGTGCCGTTGATCGTATCGCCGAAAATGCCTCCGCCAATCGTATCGCCAACAGGGGCCGTCGGTGCAGAGGTCAGTGCCGTTACAGCACCAGCGCCATCCGTATATGTGACCTGCACGCGCACTAGATTGCCAATTTGTGCCGCAACAGGTGTGAAAGTCGATGCCGTTGCAGCCGGAATGTTGCCCCAAGTGGCACCATTGTTGTTGGACACCTGCCACTGGTAGCTGAACGCACCGAGACCATCCGGATCTGCAATGCTGGCTGTGTTGACCGACAATTGCTGCGGGCGAGTTGGCGTGACATCCGAAATGACCGCAGCGCCGCTCTGACCTTCCTGTGCATTGGTCACCGTGACGGCGAGCGCCTGGGTATCAATGGCGATGCCATCCGATACTTCGACAACAACGTCGTAGACGTTGTTGCCACCCGCATCCGTCGGCGCCTCGAAGTTCGGTGCAGCGATGAACGACAGGACACCGGTGTTCGGATCTATCGAAAACAATGCGGCATCGGCCCCGCCATTGATCGAATAGGTCAGCACCTGACCGGCATCCAGCTCAGTTGCGGTCACCGTGGTAACGACGGTGGAGTTCTCCGCACGAGACACAGTGGCTGTATCGCCGCCGCCATTCGAGGTGATCACGGGCGCCCGGTTGAGCAGTTCGCCGAGAGAAACCGTCGAGCCATCTCCGAAGCGCAAGGCTTCGATGTTCATGAGGCGGTCTACACCATCCGAGTTAACCAGGCCGAGCGTACCGTCTGGGTCAACCGTGACATGGGTGACCGTGACGCTGCCGTCCGCATTGCGTTCGAAAGAATAATTCGCCTGGATATCGGAGTAGACGGCAACGTCGACATCGCCCGTCATGCCGCCATCGACGATTTCACGCACGATTTGCATCTGGCTCGGCGTGATCGTCCGCTCAAGCAGCAGATCCGACAGTGCCTTGCCACCGAAGGCCGGAGCTGTGTTGGCCGGGATTTCGCCGTTGACCAGCTGTGACTGGAGATAAACCGGTCCTGCCAGGCTATCGGCCGTATAGAAAAGGTTAGATCCAGCGTCGATGCGGATACGGACATTAAGCCAGGAGTCGCCGTCGATGACGTCGTCACCGCCGCGACCCTCGATCAGGTCGCTGCCCCCGCCGCCAAGCAGGATGTTGCCATCATCGAAGGCGATCTGGGCTTCGCGTGCGGCTTCGCCCACGGTTGCCGTGTTCTGGACGAGGTCGCCCAGGAGTTCACGCAAGCCAGCAATACGATCGATGCCGGCCTGGCTGAGGTGATGCTTGATCATGGTGTTTTCGGCACCGGCAAGGTTTGCACCTGGCTCGGCCTCCGGATCCGGCGTCGTCGGAAAGGCTGTCGCGCGATTGTCGCCCAGCAGTACGTCGTTCTGTTTGTAGCCTGAAAGACCTTCGACAGCGTCGAAGCGATTGCGCAGGATGTCCTGCTGATCGGTGGTGAAGATCGGCTTGGTCAGATCCGCATCGGCATTTTCGGTATTGCCCTTGTAGATCGCCCAGTCATAGCCCCACATGCCTTCATTGCGCATGACGCTTTCGCCCTGCACCATGATGTCGTCGCCGGACTCAGCGTCGAAGTCATGCTCGTTCTCGCCGGCGAACATGACGTCGTGGCCGAGAATGGTCGAGTTGAAGAAGAGTTCGGAATTGTCGCCTGCCGTCGTGTCGAAGCCGTTGCCGCCTTCGATCCAGTCGTCGCCTTCATTGCCGAGCAGGA
Organism: uncultured Allorhizobium sp.; assembly: GCA_958439205.1. Taxonomy (GTDB): domain Bacteria; phylum Pseudomonadota; class Alphaproteobacteria; order Rhizobiales; family Rhizobiaceae; genus Allorhizobium. The sequence goes on from OY288189.1 coordinate 1,346,215, forward strand.
AGTCGCCGCCTTCGCCGCCGAGCATGAAATCGTCGCCTTCGCCGCCGAACATTTCCTTGCCGTCGGGGCCTGCGATCAGGACGTCGGAGCCCTGGTTACCGAAGACGAGCGCCAGGCCCGAGCCGCCATGGACGACGTCGTCACCTTCCTCACCCATGAGGAAGTCGGTTTCGCCGATGTCGGTCCCGGCATTGGTGATGATGTCGTTGCCTTCACCGCCGTGGATCTTGTCGACGCCGTAGCCGGCTTCGATGCGGTCATTGCCGCCGCGGCCCCAGACGGTGTCGTCACCGCCCCCGGAAATGATCGTGTCGGCCTCGTTGGTGCCCTGGATCAGAACGTGGTCGTTGCCATTATACTTGATCGAGTTTGTACCGCGTTCAACGATGGGTGCCAGAGCATTCTGGAAAGGATCTGCGCCGACCGGATCGGTGTAACCCCACCTCGTCTGCTCGGCGCGATCAACGTAGAGAACGTGATCCGGCACGGAGAAGATGTCACCCGGCACGGCATAGCCGGTCTGGCCGATGTCGGTGTTGCGGATGACCATTTCCGCGAACGAGTTGGCTTCCAGCTCGTTGAGGAGGTTCATGCCCTGCGTACGTGACAGGTAATAGAAGCGGTCGCCGTTCTGCAGGTTTTCGAGCTGGAGCTCGAAGACGAAGGAGAAGGTCGAGCCCAGCATGCCGCCGAAGGCCATCTTCTTTTCGGCAAGGCCACCGATCCACAGATCGACATCGTTGAGACCACCGAGATTGGTGTAGGCGCCGGTGCCGTTGAGGAAGTCCATACGGTCGGCCGGGGCACCGGTACCACCGAAGACGAGCTTCATTGCTGCGTCGCGCTTTGCGTCAGCGGTCGTTGCCCCCGTGATCGTGGAATGCGTGCCATAGGCCGCGATGAAGTTCACGATCGAGGCCGGGTTCTTGAGGTTCATGCCGAAATCGACCCAGTTCTTGTAGGGGTCGAGCTGCGTGTCGCCATTGGCGATCGCCTTGAACTGCGCACGTGCTGCGTTCAGGCTCGGAATGCCGGATTCACGGCCGCGTGCGATGTTGAGGGCGGCAAGGTCAAGCGGAATGCCGACGAGGTGGTTGCGCAGAACGTCGGTGACGAATTCGTCGATCTCGTTGCCGACCTGACCGGTCATGCCGCGAATGACGGCACCGGCGCCCTGATCCGCCGTGATCTGGCCCGGTGCATAGGCCGTCGGGTTGAGGAAGGCAGAGAAGAGATCCATCGACGACTTGGCACCCGAGGCGCTCACGCTGTCGACGGTTTCGTTCAGCATCGAATGGCCGAAACGATAGACCACATGCGCGAACTCGGCGAAGATCGCCGGATTGATGTCCATCGACGGGTTGAAGACGAAGGCGTCGACATCCGGCTGGATCTTGCGGGCGAATTCCTCGAAGACGAGGTGCTGGTACTGCATTTCAGTGGTGAAACGGGCGGCCTGGAACAGACGCTCGCCATCCCAGTTCAGGGTATCAAGATCGCCCGGAAGCTCCGTCACTACAGAAGAGAGCCACTCGTTCAGGAAAGCGAAGTTGCCACTTTGAGCGGCCGCAATCGCCTGCTCCTTGACCTGTTCGACGATGCGGTTGTGCTCGGAATGGAAGATGTGGTGGACGGCGGTCAGGCCGATGTTCTCGTTGCCGCGGCCGTCACCGGTGACGAAATGCGCGTCAAGCAGTTCGTCGTCATAGGTTGTCGCCTGACCGAATTCGTTGAGCGGGATCGCGTTGTTGGCCACGTCGTCGTCGTCGGCTGTCTTCATGACGTCCGGCGTTGCCGGATTGCGATCGTGATCGATTAGACCCGGTACGGCGTTGTGTGCGATGTCATCGAGGAAGGCATGATTGGTCAAAACCGCATTTGCGAGGCTGATCGGGGTTGTCAGGTTGCCTTCGACCCAGACGATGTTGTTTGCCGTACCGGTGGCGACCATCGGCAGGCCGTTCGGGCCGCGCACAAACTCACCATAGGCATCCATCCGGAAAAGCGGCACGGTTCCGACGAACTCGTCCGTCAGATTGAAGCCGAGCATCTCGCGGGCCTGCTCTTTCACTTCCGCCCAGGTAGCGATCCCCTTCGCGCCTTCCAGAAGATGGCCAGTCGACACGGGCTCGCCACCAACCATCTTGTATTCGCGCAGGAAGAGCTGCTTTGACGCGACCGAGGAATAGGTCTGGTTCTGGTCAACGAACGGCGTGGTTAGATTGAGCGGCGTCTGCGGCGAGCGCGTCAGGACCATGTAGTTGGTACGGCTGCCTTCCACATAAAGCGGATCATCCGGAGCAAGCGGGATGTAAATCTTCTCATTGCCGCCCTTCTGGACGAGATCGAGACCGTGGTCGAAGAACTGGCCGAACAGCGTGAACCATGAATTGTAAGGTGCAGAGAGACCTTCGTCCGGTGCCACGTTCTCGATCAGGATCGAAGGGCCATCGAAGCTGATGCCATAGGTGTTTTCAAGTGACGTCGCCAGCGTCGTGGTCACATTGGCGATGAGGACCGCGTCGGTCTTTTGCTGGGCGGCCGGCAAGGCATCATTCGCGGTCTTTGCCGTCAGCATGGCTGCATCGAACTGCGTCTTGATCGAGGTTACGGCACTCAGGACGTTGCCCGTGTAGCCGGCCTGCATCAGCGCGGTGTAGATCGCTGCAGGGTTCGAGAGCGTCTGATCGACGATCAGGTTGGAGATCAGTCGCGGATCGGCGTCTGCAACCGCACCCGTCGGGTTATAGGCGCCACCGATCGTCGTGAACGTATTCTGGCCGGTCCGGATCTGGAACGTGTCGCCATCGGTGACACGCCATTCGTCGCCAAGCAGATCGAGGAACGGCTGATCCACGGCACCCCAGTTCTCGCGGCCGGCACCCAGATTGTTGAAACTGCCGTCGACGGTTCGCAGTCCGTAGGGAACATGTTCTGCGCTGATGGCGAGCGTTGCGCCTTCTGTGCCTTCCGGCACAACGTTGCCGAGCTCGTCGATCCAAATGTTGGTCAAGGCTTTCGCATTGGTGCCCGAGTGAGCGACCGAGTTCGCTTCTGCGATCTTGATCTGGCGAAGAATGAATTCGAGATCGTGCTGATTGATCTGGACCATAACGCTACCGGGGTGCCCCCGCCTCCGATGTTCATCCCCGTGACGTGCTGTCAGGGATTTGTCAGGAAAGCAGCGTTGCACATGCGGCGAAAACAGGAAGGGAACTTGGTCCCGCCTATTGTAGGATCAAAGTCCAATCCCGGTTCAGACCTTGGTCTGAGCTTTCTGAAGGCGTGGTCGACAACAAGCTCATAAGCGTGCATGAATATAGAACAAAGAGGGGTGGCGGAAACTGCAGAAACAATACTGCAGATCTGCGCAAAATCGGGGGAGTGGCATGCGGCAGGTCTGGACAGAACTCGGCTTGGTTTGATGCACACCAATTCGATGAAAGAGGAAAGCGCCAGGCCGGTGCCGCCATTGGTGCAACGCGTGTGGCTCAGGCTCGGATCACTGTCGTTGTCGGCGCAGTTCCTGATTGCCGCGTCGATGATCGTCTTTGGTCTGATGGCTGGTGTCAGCTTCTTTGTGGCTGCTCAGGTGGAAAAGGCGGCCCGCAATGCCGCAGGCGCAGCCGGCGCTGTCAGGATGCAGGCCTTGATCGCTCCGCTGGTCGAACGCTCGGAGACAGGCGAGTTTCGGTTCGATAATGTGTTTCAAGGAAAGATCAACAGCCTGATCGGCCAGGGACCGCCCGGGCAGAGGATCATCAACATCAAGATCTGGACGGCCGATGGCCGGCAGATCTATCCGCCCGGCACGTCTGCCCAAGAGCCCGTGATTTTCGAAGAACTCCAGCAAGCGCTTGCCGGGCAGACCGTGGTGTCGCGGACGACGGTCGCCAAACATCAGTACAGTGACGAAGAAACATCGCAGTCTCTTCTGGAGATCTATGGTCCGCTTGTGAGATCTGCGGACGGCGAGGTTTTGCTGGCGGGGGAAATCTACGAGGAGTCCGAAGTCCTCGAACGCCAGATCGCCGAGACCCGCAGCACTTCGATGGCCGGGGTGCTTCTGCTGTCAGTCCCGATGTTGTCACTGCTTTATCTCGTCGTCAGAAAGGGCGCGCGGCTGATCGAGCAGCAGCGACGAACGCTGCGGGAAAGCCTTCGCAACGCCATCGAACTCTCCGTCGAGAACAACCGCCTGCGGTTGCTCGCCGACAATGCCCGGGTCGAAGCCGGCAAGCTCAATGAACGCATACTGGATCAGATCGGCGCGGATCTGCATGATGGCGCCGTGCAACTGCTCACGCTGGTGAAATTGCGTTTGAGCGATCTTGTGACACCGCGCCCCGATGTCTCCCAGCCCACGCGTGATGCCCTTAACAAGATCCTGGATCTGGTGGGCAATGTTCTGGACGAGGTCCGCAACCTGTCGGCCGGGCTCGTTCTGCCTGAACTCGAGCATGCAACGATCGATGAAGCTTTGCAGCTTGCGACCAAGCGCTATCTCGAGATTACCGGACGAGAGACGACCTTGATTGGAAGTGCCGGCATCGACTTGCGCATTCCGGATCTGTCGATCTGTCTTTACCGGTTCGTTCTGGAAGGGCTGATGAACAGCTATCGCCATGCCAGCAGCAATTCCCACATGGTCCGTTGCAGCTTCAAGCGTGGGCGGCTCTTCGTCGCCGTGGTGGACATCGGCCAGCGTCCTGTACTGTCGTCGAAACGTGAAGTGCAGAGGGTGCGCCTGGGCAAGGTCAGCCAGAAACGGCGGATCCGCAGTTTTGGCGGACGGATGCGGTATTTTCCGCGCCGGAACGGGTCATTTGCGATCGCAAGCTTGCCGATCGGCAACGAATAGCGAGATCTTTAGCTTGCGATGCGATCGCGCGGGGAGGTCCTGTTCTTGACCGCGATGACGAGTTCGACGCGGTTGCGGACATTGAGCTTGCTCATCAGTGACGTCATGTAGTGTTTGACGGTTTTTTCGCTGATGTTCAGGGTGACGCCGATTTCGCGGTTCGTCAGGCCCTTCAGCAGTCCGCTGACGATCTGTTCTTCGCGATGATGGAGGCGCTCGGCCGGCTGTGCCCTGCGCCGCAGCTCCGCCGTCTTCATCGAGACGATGACCTTGGTGGCGAAGCCGGGGGTGATGTAGGTCTCGCCGCTATAGGCGCTGATGATCGCGTGATGCAGGTCGGAGGACGAAGCCCCCTTGAGGACGTAACCGCTGATTCCTGCCTCGATCAGCTCTACCGCCGGCTGGATCGCGCTTGAGGCCGTGAAGACGATAACCTTCGTGTCAGGATAGGACGCAAGCATGACATCTATCGCCGCGAAGGAGTCTCCCGGCATGCTCAGGTCCATCACGATGACATCAGGATGGTGGGTTTCAAGAATATTCAGCGCGTCGACGGTGGTGTGACCCATCGCCACGACATCAAGATCGGTCTTGGTCCTGTATAGGCTAACCAATCCCTCCAACAGTATCGGATGATCGTCTACAAACGCGACACGTACAAGCATTACCCCCACCCTCTCAGGGGTAGATCTAACATAAGCGGCATGTTTCAGGAAGCGCTTGATTAACTTTCGGTTAATACTGGCGTGTTCATTTTTGGTGATAGTCGGGGTTTCCCGTTAAAGCAGTCTATGTGAATAGCCTCGCGCAGGTTTCATGCTGCTTCGTCAATTCGTTGGTAACATCAACCGTTCCTGATGTATTGTGACTATTATTTTAGAATATCTTGATTTAATCGGACGCATGATTATCAGGTGCTGCGCCAGCATCTTAGAGCTCTTGGCGGCGCGGTCCGGCAACAGGGCAGGGGTGAGACTACGGCGATCGGCGAGTTAATTTTATCGCTGATCAACCTGGGACCGATTGCTGTTTCGTCACCCTCAAACGCATAGATCCCGCCGCGAGTGCGTGCGGGATCATCAACGGTCACGAGCGGAAAAAAGTCACGGCTAAGTGCGGACCAGCACGAAGTCGTGCTTCACCTCCCAGAACTCCTCGGTGAAGCCATAGTCTGCGGCGCGTTTAGGTTCGTTCTTCCGGACGAACTCTGCCAGAAGGCTTTCCTTCACACCGAAGACCGCGTCGGAGTGAATGTAGGGATCATCCGGATCGAAGATGTGAGTCACCAGTGTCTCGTAGCCCTCTGCCTTGATGATGTAGTGCAGGTGGGCAGGGCGATAGGGATGCCGGCCGAGTTGGCCGAGCAGTTGACCAACCGGGCCGTCATCGGGGATCGGGTAGAATTTCGGCTTTACCGCGCGAAACCAGTAGTGCCCGTCTGGCCCGGTGCGGAAGACGCCGCGCAGGTTGAAGTCGGGCTGGATGCCCTTCTGCTGGACATCGTAAAAGCCCTCGTCATTCGCCTGCCAGACATCGATCACGGCATTTGCGATCGGCTTGCCCTCGGTGTCGAGAATACGGCCCTCGATCACCATGTCCTCGCCCTTGGAGTCCAGGCAGATATTGGCGCCCATCGGCAGTTCGGGGGCATCGGCCACATGGAAGGGGCCGAGGACTGTGCTCTCCGAGGCGCCCGAGGGTTTGCGGTTGTTGACCGCATCGACCAGCATCGAGACGCCGAGCACGTCTGACAGGAGGATGAACTCCTGCCGCCATTCGTTGCACATCTGGCCGGTGCGGGTGAGGAAGAGGATCGCCTCCATCCACTCGTCCTGGCTTGGCTCCAGTTCCTTCACTGCCTCGTGCAGCTTGCGGGTAATGACTTCCATCACCTGCTTAAGCCGCTCATCCTTGGCGTTGGCGTTGCGGCCGGTGACGACCTCGACGGAGGTCTCCTCAGTGAAATAGCCCTTTTCATGTGCTTCCATGATCTCTCCTCACCGGTCCAGAATGGTTTTCAGGACACGCCGCAGCTCGCCTTCGGGGTCAGAGACCACGGCTTCCGCGCGCCAGGCAACGTGATGGTCCGGGCGAACCAGAAGGGCACCGGAATCGCGGATCTCGCGGGCGCGGGCCCAGTCGCCGGAGAAGTCCTGCCAGGTCTGGCGGGGGCCGATTTTGTGGACCGTGATCGGCAGGCCGAATTCCTTCGACAATGATTTTGCCGCAGCCACCCAGCCATCGCCGCCGATGCCGGTCAGAATGGTGAAGACGCCATGGCCGGTCAGGTCGAGGCTTGAGACCTTTTCACCTTCTGGGCCGAAGAGCCAGGCATGCGGCAGTCGGGCGCCGGGCCAGCTTGTCGGCTGGTGATGCAGTTCGGCGTCCTTTTCGAAGGCCGGTTCCGGCTGGCCGTCGGTGACAACAGCGCCGGACTTGTAGCGCTGGTTCATTTCCACGCCATGGGCGTCGAATTCGTAGACCTTGTGGGCAATCGCCTGGCGGATCGCCTCTCGCTGCTTTTCAGCATCCGCAGTGTTGTCGCAGCGGGCGTCCATGTTTTCCTGCATCTTCACAGGGTCGACGGAATCGAGCAGGCCGAGCGCCTTGAAGATCGGACCGAATTCCTCGATCGACTTGTTGGCGCGCGTGACGATCTGCTTGGCGACCGGCGCGCGCTCGGCCTGATAGCTGTCGAGCAGGCCCATACCGGCTTGGCCGCGGATAACGGCGGCGAGCTTCCAGGCGAGGTTGAAGGCATCCTGGATCGAGGTGTTCGAGCCGAGGCCATTCGACGGCGGATGGCGGTGGGTGGCGTCGCCCATGCAGAAGACGCGGCCGTTCGACATGGTGGTCGCATACATGTTGTTGACGGTCCAGGTGGAGACCGACTTGATCTTCGGCTGCAGGTCCTGGACGCCGACGAGATCGCGCACGACCTTGGTGGCGAAACCATCATCGACGGCAGGTGCCGGCTGGTTGATATCGTAGCCCCAGACAATCAGCCACTCGTTCCATGGGCGGACCATGCGGACCAGACCCATGCCGATGCCGCCGACATCAGCGCCGGGCTGAAGCACCCAGTAGAGCACCGAGGGGCGGTGGGCGACGTAGCGCGACAGATCGCATTCGAAGAGGATGTTCATCGAACCGGCGACGCCCATCTTGCCTTCGAAGGAGAGGCCTGCGTGTTCGGCGACCTTGGAGTTGCCGCCGTCGGCCCCGACCAGGAACTTCGACCGGATGGTGATGTCCTTGCCCGTCAGCCGGTCGCGGCAGGTGGTTGTGACGCCGTCGGCATCCTGTACGTGGCTCAGATACTCCGTCGACATGCGTGACTGCGCACCGCGCGAACAGGCAGTCTTGAAGAGCAGCGGCTCCATATAGGTCTGCGGTAGGTCGTTCATCCGGCCGGGTGAGGACAGGAGATGTTCGGCGCGAGAGAGCGGATGGTTGCCCCAGCTCTGCATGCGGCCGATCTCTTCGCCGGCGACCGCCGTGCAGAAAACGTTCTGGCCCATCAGGTCCTGCTCGGTCGCGAACATATAGGCTTCATCCTCGACGTCGCGGCCAAGATCGCGCAGCACCTCCATCGTGCGCTGGTTGGTGATGTGGGCGCGCGGCGTGTTGGCGAGCCAGCGGTAGCGGTTGATGACCATGGGCTCGAGGCCGTAGCTTGCGAGCAATGCGGCCGTCGCCGAGCCGGCCGGCCCGGTGCCGATGATCAGGACGTCGGTTGTGATGTCAGCCATTTGGCCCTCCCTTTGTCGTTTGTTCAAGCGATCCACCCCTCAAGGTGCGGCGGACCGGAAAGAGTTCGATGCCGGTACGGTCGGTGATCAGGCCCCAGATCCCGCGCGGCGCAAAAAGCATGGTGATGATGGCGAGTGCGCCGAGCAGCAGCAGATACCAGGACCCGTAGCTTGAGAGCGCATTCTGCATCAGGAAGAAGATGATGACGCCGAGGATCGGGCCTTCGATCGTGCCGATCCCGCCGATCACGGCGATGAAGATCACATAGGCCGTCCAGTCGGTGAGCGAGAAGGCGGCATCCGGTGAGATGCGGGCCTTCTGCAGATAGATGAGTGCGCCAACGACGCCGGTGATGAAGGCTGTCGAAAGATAGATCACCAGCTTCAGTTTCTGGGCGTCGACCCCGAGTGCTCGGGCTGCCGTCTCGTTGTCGCGCACGGCGGCAAGGCCGAGCCCCTGCTTTGAGCGCAACAGGCGGTAGACGAACCAGATGGTCAGCACGAGCACGAGCAGCGCCAGCCAGAAGGCGACTGCGTCTGCGGCAGCTGAAGCCCGCATGCCGAACATGTCTTCCAGGAAGGCCACGCCGAACATTTCGCGCGTCGCGTCGCGCGGAAGTGATGTGCCCGTGCCACCGCCGAGGGCCTTCCATTGAGCGAATAGCAGGCGCCCGACCTCGGCAATGACCCAGGTGCCGATGGCGAAATAGGGGCCGTAGAGGCGGAAGGCGAAGAACGCTGTCGGGATGGAAACGAGGACGGCGAAGAGGCCGGCGAGCGGGATGGCCAAAATCGGATCAACGCCCAGAAGGATGACGAAGCCGAAGAGGGCATAGGCGCCACAGCCGACGAAGAGTTGCTGGCCGACGGAAATCAGCCCGGCATAGCCGGCCAGCAGGTTCCAGCTCTGCGCGAGCGCAAGCATGGTGAGGATGAAGAACAGGTCCTGCACCACGCCGCGCGAGACGACGAAGGGGGCTGCTGCCAGAAGCAGCACGAAGAGGACGGCTGCGATTGAAAACAACGTGGAAAGGCGGGTGCGGGTTTCGACCCGCCAGAAGGGGCGAGGGCGCATGACGTTCGACAGGATTTCTCTGTTGGCGTTCATCGTCACCTCAATCGACAGCGCGCGGGAAGAGACCCCGCGGACGGAACAGCAAGACCAGCAGGAATGCGATATGGCCCGAGAGGATCTGCCATTCCGGATTGATGGCGGCTCCCAGCGTTTGTGCGACGCCCAGGATGATGCCGCCGGCAAGCGTGCCCCAGAGAGAGCCGAGGCCGCCAATGATGACGGCTTCGAAGGCGTAGATCAGGCGCGCTGGTCCGGCGGTCGGATCGAAATTGGCGCGGGTGCCGAGATAGAGGGCGGCGATCGTGACGATCACCATGGCAAGGCCTGTGGCGATGGCGAAGATCTGGTTCGGGCGGATGCCCATCAGGCCTGCTGTCACGACATCGTCGGATGTCGCACGGAAGGCGCGTCCGAGGGCGGTCTTGTAGATCAGCTGGTTCAGGCCGACGATGACCAGGATCGCGAAGGCAAAGGTCAGGAGCGGCATAACGCCGGCATTGATGCCACCGAGCGAGAGCGATGCCTGTTCCAGCGCGCCAGCCGGGATGCGCTGGCTGTCGGCGGTGAAGGCTTCGAGAAGGCCGTTCTGGATGACGATCGACAGGCCGAAGGTGACGAGCAGCGGCGGCAGGATGTCCTTGCCGAGCGTCCGGTTCAGCAGGTGATATTGCAGCAGGTAGCCTATCCCGAACATCAGCGGTCCGGCGATGAGGGCGGCAACGAAGGGGTTGAGGCCCAGCGTCGAGACAAGCAGCAGGATCAGGAAGGCCGAGAAGACAATCAGATCGCCATGGGCGAGGTTGACCAGCCGCATGATGCCGAAGACTAGCGACAGACCTGCGGCGAAGAGGGCATAGAGCCCGCCGAGCAGGATGCCCTGGAGAATGGTATCAAGCCAGTTCATGGGGTTCCGCTCCGAAATAGGCTGCGTGGATGTCGGCGCGGTCGAGCTCTGCGGGGCGCCCTTCGAGCGTGACCCGGCCTTCCATCATGCAATAGACCCGGTCTGCGACCTTCAGCGCCTGGGCGATGTCCTGCTCTACGATGACGATCGCTGCACCCGTTTCCCGGATGCGCGGGAAGGCGGCGTAAATGTCCTTGATGACGACGGGGGCGAGGCCGAGGCTCAACTCATCGCAGAGCAGCACCTCCGGATTGGACATCAGTGCCCGGCCGATCGCGACCATCTGCTGCTGGCCGCCGGACAGTGCTGTCGAGGGATTGCGGCGGCGCTCCTTCAGGATCGGGAAAAGTTCATAGATGGTTTCGAGCGACCAGGGCCCGTCGACCTTGCGGCCGTGGCGACCGACGAGCAGGTTCTCCTCGACCGTCAGCGATGGGAACAGCCGGCGCCCCTCGGGAACGAGTGCGATGCCGCGGGCCATAACGTCGGGCGCGGCGAGTGCGCCGATCGGCTGGCCACGATGCAGGACGGCCGCTGGATCATTGCGCAACACGCCTGCTATCGAGCGCATCAGCGTAGACTTGCCCGCGCCATTCGCGCCGATGACGGCGATCGTCTCGCCTGGGTTGAGGGTGATATCAACGCCAAACAGCGCCTGGAAGTCGCCGTAGAAGGCGGTGAGGTTCTTCGTTTCGATGAGGCTCATCTGTCAGACCTCCATGCCCAGATAGATTTCGCGCACCTCGCGCGAATTCATGATGGTCTGCGGATCGCCATGGCCGATCATCCGCCCGAAGTTGAGGACCAGGATCTTTTCCGCGACGGCGTTCAGCGCGTGAAGCACGTGCTCGATCCAGATGATCGCCATGCCGCGCTGATGGACGCGCTTGATCGTGGCGACAAGCTGCCGGCACTCGCCCTCGGTCAGCCCGCCGGCGATCTCGTCGAGCAACAAAAGCTTGGGCTTGGTGGCAAGAGCCCGGGCGAGTTCCAGCCGCTTGCGCTCAAGCAGCGTCAGGCTGCCGGCGGGGCGGTTGGCCTTGCCGATCAGGCCGGTCTCGACGAGGATTTCGGCGCAGAAATCGGACACCTCGGCTTCGCTGCTTTCACTGCCGAAGGCACCGGCGACGAGCAGGTTTTCATAGACCGTCAGCCGCTCGAAAGGCTGCGGGATCTGGAAGGTTCGGCCCATGCCGGCGAAACAGCGCTGCATCGGCGGCACGTTCGTCACATCACGACCATCGAAATGAACAGTGCCTTTGGCGACGGAGAGGTTGCCGGTGATCAGATTGAACAGCGTCGACTTGCCGGCGCCGTTCGGTCCGATGACGCCAAGCGCCTCGCCTGCTTCGACGGAAAAGGAGATATCCTCGGCGACCACGAGGGCCCCGAAGGACTTCGACACACCATTCAGTTCTAGGATCGGCATGGACACTCCTCCGTCAGGCTTGCGGCGCCCCGACAAGGACAGGGCACCGCAGCCACATGCTTCACAGGGTTCAGCTCAGCGCTTCCATCTTGCCGCCGAGTGGGATGTTCGGTGCCTGACCGTTTTCGACGACGACCAGATCGTAACCGCCGCCGGATTTGAGCCGCCACTGGCCGCCGACGAGCGGGGTCTTGGCGACGTTCTTCTGGGCGAAGGGCGGCAGGTTTGCGTTGTTCCAGGCAATCGGTCCGACCAGCGTGTCGAGCTTGGTTTCGCCGATGGCCTTGGCCACGGCATCGCCGTCCGTCACGTCCTCCGCACGCTTCATCACGTCAACAGCGAGTTCGAAGAGCGCATGGGCAAAGCCGATCGGCTGTGTCCACGGACGGCCCGTTGCTGTGGTGAAGGCGGCGGCCACATCGGCCGCGGTCTCGCCTGTCAGCGACGACTTGAACGGATGGGATGGGGTCCACCAGACCTCGGTCGAGAGGTTGTGGCCGGCATCGCCAAGGGCTTCGACCGTCTGCGGGAAGAGCAGTGCCTTGCCGATCGAGGCAATTTTGGGTTTGAGGCCCTGCTGCTTTGCCTGGTTCCAGAAGGTGGTGAGGTCAGGCGGGATCATCACGCCGGTGAGGATCTCCGTCTCGGCCTGCTTGAAGGCATTGATCTGGGCGGAGAAATCATCCGTCAGGTTCTGATAGCGGCCGGTGTCGGTGAGGCCATAGCCGAGCTTTTCGAGGACCGGCGGGAAGCCGACGACCTTGTCGCCCCAGGCATTGCCGTCGCCGTCGTTTGGGAAGAGGCCAGCCACCTTCTTGTTGGTTTCGATCTGGCCCCACATGCCGGTGAAGACGGCGATGATGTCCTCGAGGCCCCAGAAGAAGTGGTAGGCATAGTTGAACGGCTTCCAGCTGGCGGGATCGCCTGGATTGCCCTGCTGACCGATGAACCAGGGCTGCCAGGGTGCGACCGTCGACAGGCAGGGGACCTGCTCGGCTTCGCAGGTAGTAGACACCGGATTGGTGGTTTCCGGCGTTGAGGAGACGAGCATCAGGTTGATCTCGTCGTCGACGATCAGCTCCTTGGCGACTTCGGCTGCACGGTTCGGGTTGGACTGGCTGTCCTTGACGATCACCTCGTAGTTCAGGCCCATCTTCTTCGTCGTGGCAAGGAAGCTGTCGATGACGAACTTGTCGGCCTCACCGAAGCCCGCGAGCGGTCCCGTCTGTGGGCTGACATAGCCGAGCTTGACCGCCGCTGACTGCGCAATCGCCGGCGCCGCAAGGCCCGAGGTTGCGAGCACAGCACCGCCGGCTGCGGTCGTCTGCAGGAATTTGCGTCTCGTAAACATGTTTCCTCCCATCATCGTCTCTCCTCCCAAAGAGTGCGCCAAGCGCGAGATGTCGTCTCTGTCAGTCGGGCCTTACGCCCTCCCAGGCATTTTGCAGAAGTGTGCGGATCGACGCTCGGTCGATCGGGCGCGGGTTCCAGTAGGGGTTTTCAACAGCGATATCGGCGGCGCGGTCGAGATCGGCTTCAACAAGCCCGAAATCCTTGAGCGACAGAGGCGCGCCGATCGACTTGGCGAAATCCCAGAGGCCACCCCCGATCGAGCCGCCGAAGAGTTTGGCTGCTGCCGCGAGCTCTTGTTCGGCGGCCTCGGAATTGAAGGCGGCCGTATGGGGCAGCATGACCGCATGGGTTTCGGCATGGGGCGTGTCGAAGGAGCCGCCCAGCGTGTGGCAGATCTTGTGGTGTAGCGCCATGCCGACGGTGCCGAGCACCGTGCCGCAGAGCCAGGCGCCATAGAGCGCTTCCGCCCGCGCATCGGTGTCTTCAGGGCTCTTCACCAGAACTGGAAGGCTATCCCTGAAGGCGCGCAATCCGTCGAGCGCCATCAGCGTCGAGACCGGGTTGCGATCCTGAGCATAGAGCCCTTCGACCGCATGGGCCATGGCATTCAAGCCACTCGTGACGCTCATGCCGACGGGAAGACCAAGGGTAAGATCCGGATCATATATCACCACTTCCGGCAGGATGCTGGCATTCCGGACCGTCGTCTTTCGACCGCCTTCGGTCTGGCCGAGGATCGGGGTGACTTCAGAGCCGGCATAGGTCGTGGGGATGACGATCTGGGGCAGATCGGTGCGATAGGCGATCGCCTTGCCGAGACCGGTGGTCGAGCCGCCGCCGAGCGAGACCACGCAGTCGGCGCGGGTATGCTGGACGAGTTTGAGGGCGGTTTCAGTGACGTCGACCGGCGTGTGCATCACGGCGCCGGCAAAGACGCCAACAGACAAGGTGCCGAGCCTCTCGGAGAGAGCTTCGGCATCAGCCTTCTGATGCGGCGTTGCAAGCACCAATGCGCGGTGGCAGCCGAGTGCTTCCACGTGTGCGCCAATGTCCGCGCTGCGGCCGGAGCCAAAGACGATACGGGCCGGGCTCCCGGTATAGGTAAAGGTCTTCATTTGCTCTTCCCCGGTCGCGCACGGATCATGACGAACTTGACGCTGACCTTTGTGCCTGAACGACCATCGGTTTCGAAGGGCCGCACGAGTTCCGGACGCACCCCGAACAAGGCGTCCTCCCCGAGCCGTGGATCACTTTCGTCATAGATATGCGTGGTGATCGTCTCGAAGCCCGGCGCGCGCAGGACGAAATGCAGATGTGCCGGGCGATGCAGAGGGTAACCTGCCTGCGCGAGCAGCCGTCCGACCGGACCGTCACCGGGTACGCCATAGCCTGCGGGTCTGACGGTTCGGTAGTGGAAACGTCCGTCCGGGTCGGCGCGGAACAGGCCTCTGAGGTTGAATTCCGGTTGCAAGTCGGGCTGCTGGTTTTCGTAATAGCCCTCGGCGTTCGCCTGCCAGGTGATGATCTCGGCGGTCGGGATCGGCAGGCCATCCAGATCTTCGACGCGGCCTTCGACCTCAAGCGGCTCACCGATACCATCGAGTGAAATCGAGCTGCCGAGCGCGCGCTCCGGCGTATCGGTCCGGAAGAAGGGGCCGCGGATCGTATTGGGCGTGGCGCCGGCAGGGCGGCGGGAGTTGATCTCTTCGACGAGAGCCGAAGCGCCGACGAGATCTGAGAACAGAACCCATTCCTGGCGGCGTTCATCCGAGGCGTGGCCGACTTCGGTGAGGAAATCGATGACCTTGCGCCACTGCTCCTGGGTGGGGCGAAACTCCTTGATGAGCTCATGCACCTGGCCGACAACGGCCGACAGAAGGCGCGCTGTGGCGTCATCCGGCGTGCCGAAACGGCTGGCAAAGGCCTCGGCCGAGGTTGCTTCATTGAAGGTGATGAGGTCTGCGGCCCGCGACATGCATCTCCTCCCAAATCCGCATTGCTGGTCGAGGATGAAGCTAGCAGGGCTTGAATGCGTGATTGATGATTTGTTTGGGAGGCAATATAACAATCCGTTATGAAGTTCGACGAGCGACACCTGATCCAGCTGGCTGCCGTGGTGAAGACGGGCGGCGTGACCGAAGGCGCAGCCCTGTTGGGGCTCGCGCAGCCGGCTGTGTCTCGCACTTTGTCGATGTTGGAAAAGAGGATCGGAGAACCGCTCTTCATCCGGGGACGGCGCCCGCTGCAGCCGACCCCGCTTGGGATTGCGCTTGCCGAACATGGCCTTGCAATGCTCGCGGCCTCCCGCAAGGCCTCCGACCTGATGGAGAGCTTTCGCGTCGGCAAAAGCGGCGTCGTCCGGGTGGGCGGAAGTCCCTTCTTCATGGATTCCCTGATTGCCGGTATGTGTGCGGAGTTTCAGGCGACACATCCGGATGTGCGGATCGACCAGTCCTATGGCTATTTCCCGGATCTTCGCGCGGCACTGAAGGCCGATCAGATCGATCTGGCAATCTGCCCCATCGATATTCTCGATGAAGGCTCGGGGCTCGCCTTCCAGCAGATCCTGCCTGGCCGCAATGTCATTGCCTGCCGGGTCACGCATCCGCTGCTCCTGAAACGCCGCCTGCAGCCGGCCCATCTTCTCGATTATGCCTGGGTGGCGCCGCCGCCGGGCAGCCCGCTGCTGGCAGACCTTCGCGCCCTGCTGCTCTCGTTCGGCGCGACCGAGATCCGCATCCGTTATTCCGGCGGGTCGCTGGCGAGCGTTGTCAATTATCTGAAAGCCGCGGACGCGCTGACTGTCATGCCGCACAGCGTTGTCTTTGCTCAGCGCAAGGAAAAGACGATCACGGCTCTGCCGATCAATATTCCGCATCCTGAGCGTGCGCTGGCCATCCTCAGACGGGTGGATGCGCCGCGCTCCCCCGCTGTCGAGCAATTCTCGGCCTTCATCCGCTCCGGTTTCGACAACCTGAAACACCTGATCAAGCGGCATGAGGAGGCGGTTGTCTGGGGCAGTTGACGGGCCCGCCGAAGCGGGCCCATCGCATCAAACGAGCGCTTCCATCTTGCCGGCGGTCGGAATGTTCGGTGCCGTCTTGTTGTCGACGATGACTAGATCGAAGGTGCCATCGTCCTTGCGCCGCCACTGACCGCCGACCAGCGGCGTCTTGGTGACATTCTTCGCCGCAAATGGCGGCACGCCCTGGCCGTTCCACTCGACGCGGCCGACGATCGTGTCGACTTTCGAAGAAGCGATCGCCGCTGCCACGGCTTCCGCATCTGTCACGTCGTCGACGCGTCCCATCACATTGGTTGCCATCTCGAACAGCGAATGGATGAAGCCGATCGGCTGGGTCCACGGGCGGCCGGTCTTGGCTGTGAAGTCGGCAGCGAGTTCGCCCGCACTCTGGCCCGTCAGGGACGACTTGAACGGATGCTGCGCCGACCACCAGACTTCAGAGGACAGATTGTGGCCGGCGGCTCCCAGCGTCTCGACCGATTGCGGGAAGAGGATCGCCTTGGCGACAGTGACCGCCTTCGGATTGAAGCCCTGCTGCTTGGCCTGGTTCCAGAAGGTGGTGAAGTCGGGCGGAATGACGACGCCGGTGATGATATCGCACTGGCCATCCTTGAAGGCGTTGACCTGGGCGGTGAAGTCGTCGCTCAGGTTCTGATAACGGCCTGGATCAAGCAGGTCGAAGCCGGCCTGTGCGAGACCCGGCTTCAGACCGACATTCGGATCCCCCCAGGCATTGCCATCGGCGTCGTTGGGGAAGAGGCCGCCGACCTTTTTGTTCGTGTCCAGCTGGCCCCACATGTTGGTGAAAACGGCAATGACGTCTTCCAGGCCCCAGAAGTAATGGTAAGCGAAGTCGAACGGTTTCCAGCTTTCAGGATCGCCGGGATTGCCCTGCTGTCCGATGAACCAGGGCTGCCAAGGTGCCTTAGTGGAAATGCAGGGAATGCCCTCTGCCTCGCAGGTGGTTGCCACCGGATTGGTATTTTCCGGGGTCGAGGCGACCAGCATCAGGTTGATTTCATCCGAGAGGATGAGTTCCTTCGCCACATCTGCTGCCCGGTTCGGGTTCGACTGGCTGTCCTTGACGATGATCTCGAAGTTCTTGCCCGCCTCGGTCGCGAGGAAAGAGGCGATATTGTAGGCGTCGCTCTCGCCGAAGCTTGCCAGCGGCCCGGTCTGCGGGCTGACATAGCCGAGCTTGATCTTGGCTCCTTGGGCGATCGCCGGTGCGGCAAGGCCCCCGAAACCATAGGCGAGACCGGTAGCAGCCCCCGCCTTCAGCAGTTTTCTGCGCGTAATCATGCTGTCCTCCTCCCAGTTGTGTTTGTGAAACTACGCCGCGACGCGGCGAAATGGCCGGCTTCCCTCCGCAAGGTCCTGCAGGATCGCGTCTACCGCTGCGACTTCCATCTCGGACGCCTGATGCGTGCGTCCCGGAAAAAGTTCGCATCGAAGCCTCGCCCGCGCCCTCCCAAGCGCCTCGGATGCTTCAGCAAAGGCAGAGACCGGAATCCAGGGATCCTGATCGGAGCCGGTAAGATAGACGGGCATTTCGTCGAGGTCTTGTGCCGGACGCAGGTCTGTCGTCTGGCCCACTCGGCACCCCGTGAGATTGACCATCGCCCCGTTCCACGGACCGAAAGTCATCGCATATTCAAGCGACAGGCAAGCACCCTGGCTGAAGCCGCCGATTAGAAGCGGCTTCTCCTTGCCGGCCGCCTGTCGCAGGGCCCCCGCGAGCCCATGGATGTAATCGAGTGACTTTTGGAGTTCCTCGCGGGTCGGATCGGTGAGCGCATCGGTAGCCCGCGCCGCATACCAGGAATTGCCGGTGGCGCGCGGCAGGCAGTAGGACACGCCGCGCACCGAGAGCTGGCCGATGACCTGCTCCATCATGTCCTCGGGCGATTGGGTGCGCCCGTGGATGAAGACGCAGAGAACGTCAGCCTCCGCCGGTGCGATGCCTGCGGTCAGAGGCTCGCCATGGATGGCCATGATTGCCTCCGGCTTAAAAGTTTGCGGGCTCGAGGCCGGCGATCAGTTCCTCGCGGCGATCCTCGAACCAGGGCGGGAAGACCAGCGTGGTGCCGATGGCGTCTGCCGGCTCGTCCAGCGCCCAGCCACCTTCGACGGACCAGGCGATCTCGAAGAGCGCCCCGCCCGGCGAGCGGACGTAGCAGGACTTGAAGTAGTTGCGGTCCTTCTGGTCGGAGACGTCGGTGAAGCCCAGGCCTTCGATATGGGCCTTGAGCTTCAACTGGTTCTCCTCGTTGACCGTGTTGAGTGCAAGGTGGTGGATCGTGCCGCCCGAAAGCGTCCATGTGCCCTGCGGGCCGGTCGGCTGGTGAATGACCTCCACCATGCTCGACGGACCGTTGTTGTTCGGCACGGAGAACATCAGTCCCTCGTCGCTGTCGGCCTCCTTCTTCATGCCCATTCCGACGGTCAGGAAGTCGTCCATCGAGGTCCGGTCGAAGACGGCGATGGCTGCTCCATAAATGCCGCGAATGCCCTGTTCCGGGCCAATACCCTGAGCCTCATTGGTGATCGGCGGGCGGATATCGGCCGGGCTTTCGACCAGTTCGTGGTCGATACCGCAGGGATGGGCAAGCGCAACGCGGGTGATGCCGAAGCGGCTGGTCTTGGTCGCCGGTATGCCACGCTCGTTCAGCCTGTTAACCCAGAAGTCGGCCGAACCGACCGGGATCGAAAGCTGGATGATCTTCGACTGGTTGGTACCACGCTTGCCGTAGATGCCGGGTTTCTTGAAGGGGAAGGTCGTGACGATCGTGGAAGGATCACCGCTCTTTGCGCCGTAATAAAGGTGGTAGACCGGGATTGTGCCGTCAAACAATACTGTGCGCTTGATGGAATGCAGGCCAAGTGTCTTTGTGTAAAAGTCATAGTCCTCCTGAGCGCCATCGGTGCTCAGCGTGAGGTGATGATAACCCGAGATGAACGACATGCTTCTTCTCCTCCAGAATCTGCAAATGCTAGGGCTGTGACGATCCCGGACACACGGGCCCTCCAACGGCATAAATTGCCGCGCCCGTTCTCCAAGTGTCGGATCGTATCCCACCCAATAATCCGACTATACAGAGCCTCAGACCCTCTGTTGATAAAATTGCTTATGTTCGGTATAGCGAATTGCTATGAAGATCGATGAGCGTCACCTCGTCCAGCTTGCGGCCGTCGCCGAGACCGGAGGCGTCACGGAAGGCGCTGCCATGCTCGGCATGACCCAGCCTGCCGTTTCGCGCACACTATCGATGCTGGAGCGCCGGGTCGGCGAGCCTCTGTTCATTCCCGGCAAGCGGCCGATGCAACTGACGCCGCTCGGCCAGCAGCTGGCAATCCAGGGGCGTTCGATCCTCGGTGCATCACGCAAGGCAGTTGAGATTGTCCGCAGTTTCCAGTCGGGAACAGCCGGTCGCATCAAGGTCGGCGGTGTTCCGTTCTTCATGGATGCGGTGATCTCGCAGATGATCGCAAGCTTCCAGCTTCGGGAGCGCGACATCATGGTCGAGCAGTCCTACGGCAACCTGCCGGATCTGCTCACCGAGCTCGATTCCAGCCAGATCGATCTGGCGATCACGCCGATCGGCAGTACGGATCTCAAGAGCGATTTCGAATTCCAGCCGATCCTGCCGGGCCGCAACGTGCTCACCTGTGCCGTTGGCCATCCGCTGCTGCGCAAGCGGCGGCTCAGCATCGAGGACATCCTCACCTATCCCTGGGTCGCGCCGCTGCCGGGCTCCCCGCTGGTTCTCGATCTGCACAATATCCTGATCACGCTCGGCATCAGCGAGCTCTCCATCCGCTATTCAGGTGGCTCGCTCCTGTCCGTCGTCAACTATATCGCCTCGACCGACGCGCTCGCCATCCTGCCGCATTCGGTGGTGTTTTCCTTCAAGGGCGAGAACAAGATCTCGATCGTGCCGGTCGACATCCCACAGCCCGAACGGACGCTCGGCATCATCACCAAGCGCAAGACCTTCCCCAATCCGGCCCGCCGCAAGTTCCAGGATCACATTGTCCGAGAATTCATGGATCTGAAGAAGGTCATCGAGCGCCACGAAGTCAATTGTCTGGGGGCAGGGGCCATTCCTTCCGGAGCGGGATCGCTAAGGCCAAGTCTCTCCTCGCCATAAAAAATGCCCCGCACACCGAAGTGCGCGAGGCAGGCCAGGGAGGCCTTTGGCAACAGATCAGAGGTCGCCGAGCAGTTCGTTGACGCGGCTTTCGGCGGAGGCGAGGGCTTCGTCGACTGACTTGTCGCCATTGACGGCTGCACCGATTTCTTCGCCGATGATGTCCTGGATCGGGAACTGGCGCTGGACTTCAGCCGGAAGCGCACGGCCGGTCTGGGCAATCTTCGCGATGTTGTCACGATGCGGGAGTGCCTTGAATTCCGGCATGTCGAAGACAGCCTTGGCGGCTGGCAGGTGGCCGGTGCGGGCCCACTGGAAGTCGTTGTCGGCAAGGAACTTGAAGAGCTTGCCGACGGCGTCGACCTGCTCGGGCGAGCGATCCTTCTTCGGCATGACCCAGCTGTGGCCGTCTGCATAGGTGCTGTCCTGGGCCGGGAAGAGCTGCGGGACGGGATAGACGGTGTAGCCGTTGAAGAGCGCCGTGCCTTCCTTTTCAGACTGCGCGACATAGTCGCCGATCAGCCAGGTGCCGTTGACGGCAATGCCGCCTTCGCCATTGGCAAAGCCCGAGACCGCTGCCGCATAGTCGAGGCCTGTCGTCGAGATGCCCTGATCCTTCGTCGCCTTCATCAGTTCGACGGCGGCCTTGGCTTCCGGCGTGTTCAGCTTGATCGCGGTCGGATCGGAGAAGAAGTCGGAGTTCTGCTGCTGCAGCAGGGTGTAGAGCATGCGGGCATAGGAGGCCGTTTCATTGGCCATGATCTGGATGAGATAGGGTTTGCCGGTCTTTTCCTGGAACTGCTTGCCCTGGGCGATCAATTCTTCGCCAGACTTCGGCAGCATCGGCGTGCCGTCGGCGTTGACGAGGCCGGCTTCCTTCATCAGGTTCAGGTTGACGTGGAAGAGCATGGTCCAGTTGTCGAAGGGCAGGCCGTAGAGCTGGCCTTCCTTGGTGACGCCATTGCGGCCAGCATCGGTGAAGCTCTCCGGCGAGACGCCTTGGGCTGCGAGGACTTCGTCGATCGGTTCGATCAGGCCGCGGCTCTGGTAATCCGAGATCGCCGAATAGTGCATGGAGACGACGTCAGGTGCTGCACCGGACGCGAGCTGGGCGTTGAGCTGGTCGTAGCCGGGCCATTCGACCGTCGTCACGTTGACGTCGATTTCAGGATTGTCGGCTTCGAACTTGTTGACCAGTGCGGTGATGATGCCGCATTCGCCGACGGCGGCCGAGACGTCGGTCACCGTGCCGTATTCAGCGTCGCAGGCGCCGAAGAAGCGCTGCAGCTCGATCTTGGTCTGTGCCTGCGCCGAGGCGCTATAGCCGAGCGCCAAAACGGCGACGGTGGTCATCAGAATATGTTTCATCGTATCTCACTCCCTTATGTCGGGCTGATTGCCCTGTTGAACAAAGCCGGCCGGCTCCTCCCCGGCCGGGTAGGCTTCACTTGACCGCACCGCCGGAAACGGCAGTCACGATGTGTTTCTGGAAGATCAGGTAGACGATCAGCGCTGGCACGCTGGCAAAGACCGCCTGGGCTGCGAGGAAGCCCAGGCCCTCGCTCTGGGCGAAGTTCGATTGCGACGAGGCAAGCCCCACCGTCAGCGTGTACATTTCCTTCTTGGTCGCCGAAATCAGCGGCCACCAGTAGTCGTTCCAGCCATGCATGAAGGTGAAGATGCCGAGCGTTGCCTGGGCGGGCAGGGTCTGCGGCAGCATGATCTTCCAGAAGATCCGCCACTGCGATGCATTGTCGAGCAGGGCCGCCTCATCGATTTCCTTGGGGATCGCCCGGAAGAACTGGGTCATCAGGAAGACCCCGAAGGCGCCGGACATGCCCGGCAGCATCAGGCCGAGATAGGTGTTGTGCAGGCCGAACCAGTTGAACATCTGGTGGCGGGCGATGATGACAGCCTGCTCCGGCACCGCGAGCCCGAAGAGCACGATGATGAACAGCGTGCGGCGGAAGGGAAACTCGAGCCGGGCAAAGCCGTAGCCGGCCAGTGACGAGAGGATAAGCACCATCAGCGTCTGACCGGTGGCGACGACAAGGCTGTTGAAGAACCAGCCGAAGACCTGCGAGGAATGCCAGATGTTCAGGTAGTTGGCGATGGTATACGGCGCGCGGAAGACCGAGTCCGTGCCCACCATCAGGTCCTGGTTGCTCTTGATCGACAGGCCGACCAGCCAGGCGACCGGCGCCATCATCACGATGGATAGCAGGGCGGCACCCCAGAGCAGCGGCCTGTTCGTCGTCAGAACTTCCGGCTTATAGGTTTCGTTTGACTGGCTCATACGCCGTCCTCCGTCTTGCGCGAGGACACGACATATTGCGCCATGGCCGCGATGAGGATGATCAGGAAGAGGTATTGCGACGCTGCCGCTGCACGACCCACATCCCAGCGGATGAAGCCCACTTCATAGATGTACATGACGAGAGGACGCGAGGAGCCGTTCGGGCCGCCATTGGTCATCAGCTGCGCCTGACCAAAGAGCTGGAACTGCAGGACGATCTGGATGATCGTCACCAGCATGATGGTCCGTGCGATCGAGGGCAGGGTGATGCGTGTCAGCACCCGCCAGGGGCTGGCATTGTCGAGCGCTGCCGCCTCATAGAGATCCTGTGGTACCTGCTGGAGGGCGGCAAGGAAGAGCATCATTGGCAGGCCGATACACCACCAGACGGTTGCGACACCGACGGCAAAGAGTGACCAGCCCTTGGTCGAGATGAAGTTGATCTGCTCGATCCCGGCCTCAGCAAAGAGCACCGAGAGCAGTCCGTCACCCGGAATGAAGACGAAACGCCAGATCAGCGTGACGATGGTGACCGAAAGCACCGAGGACGAGAAGAACAGTCCACGGAAGAAGCTGGTCGTGCGCGTTGTGCGGTTGAGTGCCAGCGCCAGGAACAGGCCCAAGGCGACCAGCGTGGGGACGCTTACCACGACAAACAGGATGGTGTTGCGAAGTGCCTGCAGGAACACGGCATCGCCGGCGACCCTGATGTAGTTGGTCAGGCCGACGAACCGGCCGGGGCCGAAGAGGTCGACCTTGTGCAGGCTCAGCCACATGCCCCAGATCAGCGGAAACACGAGCAGGGCGATGAAGACCAGCAGATAAGGCAGGATAAAGAGCCCGTTGCTCCACTGGCTGCGGCGATAACTCTCGGCCATGTCAGTCCGCCTCCTTGAAGAAGGCTCGGCCGTCGGCGCCAAAGAGATGGAAAGCCTTGGGATCGAGCGAGAGCATCAGCCGATCACCAGCCTTGATCAGCGAGCGGCCGTCGGCTTCCACGACGAACTTGCTGCCATCATCGAGCACGCCATAGACGAGCGAGCGATCGCCGAGCCTTTCGACGACTTCTGCCGTCAGCGGCACGCCGGCGCTGCCATCGGTGAGGACCGTGATATCTTCTGCGCGAATGCCGATCGTCGCCCCTTCCGACGGCGTGCCGGCTGGCACATGGAAGCCCGTTTCTACGCGTCCCAGGCCAGCCGTGGTCACCGCCAAGCCGGTGGTGCCCTGCATCCAGCCGGTGACGGGCAGGAAGTTCATGGCCGGCGAGCCGATGAAGCTCGCGACGAACTTGCTGGCGGGCCGCTGATAGACATCCATCGGCGTGCCGATCTGCTCGATCTTGCGGGCGTTCATGATGACGATCCGGTCGGCCAGCGTCATGGCCTCCACCTGGTCGTGGGTGACGAAGATCATCGTCGAGCCGAGGCGGTGGTGAAGCTGTGCCAGTTCGAGGCGCGTGCGGCCGCGCAACGCCGCGTCGAGGTTGGACAGCGGCTCATCGAACAGGAAGGCCTTGGGCTCCTTGACGATGGCGCGGCCGATGGCGACACGCTGACGCTGGCCTCCAGAAAGCTTCTGCGGCTTGCGGTCGAGCAGATGGCCGATCTCGAGCGTTTCTGCGGCGGCAAGCACGCGGGCCTCGATCTCGTCCTTTCGCATCCCGATGTTCTCGAGGCCAAAGGACATGTTCTGCTTCACGGTCATATGCGGATAAAGCGCATAGGACTGGAAGACCATGGCCACACCGCGCTTGCCGGGCGGCAGTGTATCCACGCGGCTGCCGCTCACCGAAATCGTGCCTGAGGTCACATCCTCCAGGCCGGCCATCATGCGGAGCAGGGTGGACTTCCCGCAGCCCGAAGGCCCCAGGAAGACCACGAATTCACCCGCCTCGATAGACAGCGAAATGTCCTCGAGTACGGTCAGTGCGCCGTAGCGCTTGGTGACGTTGTCAATTTCAATCGAAGCCGACATGGTTTCTCCTCCCCGTCGTCGATTGGTTTACTGGCCGAGCCGGATCATCCGGTAGCTGAGCGGCGCGATCTCCGCCTTGAGGCGACCGCCCTCGACGGTGACCCCGCTGCCATCAACCGGCGCAACCGTCTGTTTGTCCGGGCCGTTCACAGCCTTCAGCGCATGGCCTGCGATCACCTGATCCATGATCACCTGACGGTTTCCGAAGCCTTCGAGCGCGACATCAAGAGCGATGGCGTCCGTCTCGTGGCGGTTGACGATGAAGAGAGTGAGCGCGCCGTCGGTGTCGCTCTCGACGGCGGAGACGTCGAGATAGGGAACGGCGTCTGCAAAGTCGGTTGTGTAGCTCGGGCAGTCGATCGATAGCTGGTAGGAGGTGCCGCGGCCATAACGCGAGGCGAAGAGATAGGGATAGTAGGTCGTCTGGCGCCAGGCCGGACCGCCGGGCACGGTCATGATCGGCGCGATGACGTTGACGAGCTGGGCCAGGCAGCCGACCTTCACGACATCGGCGCGGCGGATGAAGGTGTTGAGGATACAGCCTACCTGCAGCACGTCCTCGAAATTGTAGATGTCTTCGAGCAGTTCCGGCGCATGCGGCCAGCCATCACGGCCTTCGAGCACCTTCCGGTCGGCTTCGTTGGAATGGTACCAGACGTTCCACTCGTCGAAGCTGATATAGACATCCTTCTTCGAGCGCTTCTTCGCCTTGGTCACCTTGATTACGGAAGCGATGGTCTCGATGTAGTCGTCGAGGCGGGCGTTTTGCGCCAGATAGGCTGCGGTATCGCCGGCGTGGTTCTCGAAATACATATGCAGGCTGATGTAGTCGACGCTGTCATAGGTGTAGTCGAGGACGGTCGCTTCCCAGGCCGGATAGGTCGGCATCTTAGGAGAAGAGGAGCCGCAGACGACAAGTTCGATCGACTTGTCGAAGGCGCGCATGGCCTTGGCTGTCTCGAAGGCGACCCGGCCATATTCTTCGGCCGTCTTCTGGCCGATCTGCCAGGGGCCATCCATCTCGTTGCCGAGGCACCAGAGCTTGACGTTCCAGGGTTCTTCGCGTCCGTTCTTGCGGCGCAGATCCGACCAGTAGCTGCCGCCCGGATGATTGACGTATTCGAGGAAGGCGCGGGCTTCATCCAGACCGCGTGAGCCGAGGTTCACGGCCAGCATCATTTCTGTGTTGGCGGCCTTGGCCCAGTCAGCGAATTCGTGGATGCCGACCTGGTTGGATTCCGAGGTGTGCCATGCGAGGTCGAGGCGGACCGGGCGGTCTTCCTTCGGGCCGATGCCGTCTTCCCAGTTATATGCTGAGACGAAGTTGCCGCCGGGATAGCGGACGACGGGAACATCGAGTTCGCGCACGAGGTCAATGACGTCCTGGCGCATGCCGTTCTCGTCAGCTGTCGGGTGATCGGGCTCGTAGATGCCGGTGTAGACCGCGCGGCCGAGATGCTCGACGAAGGACCCATAGAGGCGCGGATCAATCGTGCTGATTTTATAGTCGCGGTGAACGGTGCCGACAGCCCGCATGTGTATTTCCTCCGTATATATCCGTTTATCGGATATCTATCATAATTGGCGATATGATACACGGGATGGTCCGGAGGTCAATCCGGCAATATGCAGGGGAAAATCGAGGGCCGTTTCAGGTCTTGATGCGCAGGACGATGTCCTGGTCATAGTTGCCGAAGCCGCGGCCGAAAATGTTGATTCCGCCGGGATGTTCGGCCTTTTCCGGCACCTCGATCCTGACGCGGATCGAGCGGTGGTCGAGCAATTCCAGGTCTTCCAGCGTGGCATCTGAGACCCGCATGCCGTCGATGAAGGTGCCGCCTTCTGTGACGCGGAAACTTTTTAGCACCCCATATTGGCTGCCCCGAAGCTTCCACCAATCGGGCGTGAACTTGCCGCGCCGGTCGCCGAAATCGCCGGGGGATGTCCAGGTCGCGACCGCCTTGCCGTTGATCGAAATGGTGATGTCGGAGGGCCAGTTGTCGGAGGTGCCGGGGACCTCGGAGGAGAGCTCCATGAGCAGTTCCAGTTCGCGGATCGGCGCGCCCTTGATCCTGGCATTGTTGGGGAACTGATAGTCCACATAGCCCCTGGTAAACCAGAGAAGTCCGGCCTTCATGCGGTCCGGGGAGAGGAAGGTGTCGGGGTTGTCGAGATAGCCGATAATGGCGTCCGGCCCGCACATGCCGCAGGGGGCGTAGACCTCATAGCCACTGTACAGGCCGACCGGCATGGCGACTTCGATCGCCTCGTCCGTCGCCTCGTTGGGGCGGGTAAAGGTCAGCACGATCTCGTCGTGAACCGCGTGGCAAATCTTCTGGCTGCCCTTGCGCGCCTTCTGCACCTCGGTGCGAATGAGTCCGGCCTCTTCCATCTGGTTGAGATGGGTGGAGGTCGTCGACTGCGGCAGTTCCAGGACTTCGGCGATTTCGTTGACGTTGAGCGCGCCTCTAGCATGAAGCAGTTCCAGGATCGCAAGTCGCGCCGGCGCTGCCAGGCACTTGAGGACATCCTTGCCGTCTTCCGGCGTGATCATCAGAAAACGGCTGCTCAATTCTGTCCTCCCTGGATAGATAATACGTATCAGATTTTCTGATTAAGACAAGTCTTTCGCTGCGGAGTTCAGGCGTTGGATCGCTCAGTGGGTTCGGGTGCCGACGGCGCTGCCTGTCGAATTTCCTGTATACACTCGGTGATCTGACGGCAGGTTCCGGCGCGTGATTTCCTGTGTTTTGCCCCGCCGATTGACATCCTGTATACACTGTGGCTCTCTTGCCTCGATAGAGGAGGAGCTGTCATGTCCAAACCCACCTTTCCGCTGAATGCCTGGTATGCTGCCGCCTATGACGTGGAGCTGAAGCGCCAGCTGCTGCCGCGGACCATCTGCAACAAGCCTGTCGTCTTGTATCGCAAGGAAAATGGGACACCGGTCGCTCTCGCCGATGCCTGTTGGCACAGGCTGGTGCCGCTATCGCTCGGGCGTCTGGAAGGCGACAATGTGATCTGTGGCTATCACGGGCTTGAGTATGATGAGACGGGCCGCTGTGTATACATGCCCTCGCAAGACACCATCAATCCGTCCGCTTGCGTGAAGTCCTATCCGATTGCCGAGAAACACCGCTTCATCTGGATCTGGCCCGGCGATCCGGCGCTTGCTGACCCGGCGCTCGTGCCCGACATGCATTGGAACCAGGATCCCGACTGGGCTGCCGATGGCAAGCTGATCGAGGTGAAGTGTGACTATCGCCTCGTCGTCGACAATCTGATGGACCTGACGCACGAAACCTTCGTGCATGGATCGTCGATCGGCAATCGCGCTGTCGCGGAGGCTCCGTTCGAAGCGAGCCATTCGGATCGCTTCGCCTATATCACCCGCTGGATGGAAGACATCGACCCGCCGCCGTTTTGGCGCAAGCAGTTCGGTCGCCCGGGCAAGGTCGATCGCTGGCAGATCATCCGTTTTGAGGCGCCGTGCACCGTGACCATCGACGTTGGCGTCGCCGAGGCCGGGACCGGTGCCAAGCAGGGTGACCGCTCCAAGGGCGTCAATGGCTATGTCCTCAACACGATCACGCCGTCGACGGACAAAACCTGTCTCTATTTCTGGGCCTTTGCCCGCAACTACGACCTCGGCAACCAGGCGCGCACCCATGAGCTTCGCGAAGGGGTCGCCGGTGTGTTCCGCGAGGACGAAGAGGTGCTTGAGGCACAGCAGCGGGCGATCGAGGCCAATCCCGATCACCAGTTCTACAACCTCAACATCGATGCCGGCTCGATGTGGGCGCGCAAGCTGATCGATCGGATGATCGATGCGGAATCGAAGTCGCAGGCCGGGCCGCATGCGGTGGCGGCGGAGTAGTGACATGAGTGCTGATCCGGACCGCGCTCCGAAACAACAGACGGCAAAGGCGCTGCTCGGCCTTCGCGATCTCATCCTGACGGGTGAGATCGAGCCCGGCGAGCGTTTGTCGGAGGTGGCGCTCGCGGAGCGTCTGTCCGTTTCGCGCACGCCGCTTCGCGCCGCGTTGCAGCGGCTCGAGCAGGAGGGGCTGGTGACGCTGATCCCGTCCGGCGGTTATGCCGTGCGTTCGTTCAGCCGCCAGGAAGTGATCGACGCCATAGAGTTGCGTGGCGTGCTTGAGGGAACAGCCGCGCGGCTAGCGGCCGAGCGGGGCGTGACGCCTGCGCGGATGAAGGCCATTCGCGAGGTTGTCGCGCAGCTCGATGAGGTCCTCGCGACCGAAGCCCATGCGATGGATTTCGAGCGATACGAGGCGCTGAACGGCAAATTCCATCGGCTGCTATGGGATCTGGCTGGAAGCGAAGTCTTGCGGCGGGAAGTCGAGCGCATGACCAGCCTGCCTTTCGCCAGTCCCAATGCGTTCGTGAATACGGAAGCGGATGCGCCCGCCTTCTACCGCACGCTGGTCGTGGCGCAGGCGCAGCACAAGGCGATCGTGGCGGCGATTGAATTGCGGGAGGGCGCGCGGGCGGAAGCGCTGGCACGCGAACATGCGCGGCTTGCGCGGCAGAATCTCGATTTCGTGCTGGAGGAGCAGCCCGATCTACGCCGGAAGGTTCTGGCGCTCGCCCTCATGGCGGGCTGATCGGGTCATCAAACATAGACTGGGAGGACTTCATGCGTTCCAAGCTAGAATGGCGTGCGGCGCGCGTCATATCGATCGAAAACCCGGCAGAAGATGTCCGGGCCGTGACCTTCGCGGTTGAGGGGCTGCGCTCTGCCTTCGATCCCGGGTCGCATACCAATATCAAGGTCGTCATCCGGGGAGAGCCGGCGATCCGGACCTATACGGTTCTGCCGAGTGCTCCCGGCACGCTGAAGATCGCCGTCAAGCTGCATCCGAACAGCCGGGGTGGTTCGGCCTTTGTCTGGAGCCTGGCCATCGGCGACCAGACGGAAATGACGGAGCCGGAGAACCGCTTCGAGCTTTCCTGGCGGGCATCGCGCTATCTGCTGATCGCCGGCGGCATCGGGATCACGCCGATCTACGGGATGGCGAAGGCACTTGTCGCGCGCGGTCAGTCCGTGCGGCTGATCTATGGCGCCAAGAGCCGGGCGCAGATGGCTTTTGCTGACGAGTTGCAGTCCCTGTTGGGTGAAGGTCTCGCAAGCTTCGTCCAGGATGAGGGGCAGGCCTTCGATCTGGCAGCCGAATTTGCTGCCCTCCCGGTCGATGGCGAGGCCTATATCTGCGGTCCTCATGGGCTTCTGGAGGCTGCGCGCAATACCTGGCGGGAAAGCGGCCGCTCGATGAGCCGCCTGCGCTTCGAAGTGTTCGGGGATAGCGGCCGGTTTGCCGAGCAGCCGTTCTCGGTCACGGTGCCGCAATATGGCCGGACCGTCGATGTCCGCGCCGACCAGACCATGCTGGACGCGCTGATGGAGGCGGGGATCGACATGGTCTACGACTGTCGTCGTGGCGAATGCGGTCTCTGCGCCGTCAACATCGTCGATGCCTCGACGCCGATCGATCATCGCGATGTGTTCTTCTCCCCCGAAGAACGGCATGAAGGCGAGAAGATGTGCGCCTGCGTTTCGCGCGCGGTGGGCGGAACGGTCACGATCGATACGGGTTACCGCCAGGAAGCGCTGCGGGCGTAATTTTTCAGCCCGCGCCGCTCCTCAACCGCTTTCCCCTTCGATAAGGGTCATCGGCCACAGCCGACGGCGAACAGCCTCGGGATAATGCTGGGCAAGGTCCGGCATGGTCGCGAGCAGGCTTTCTGCTAGCGCTATTCCGAGTGCCCTCAAATCCGGGCGGAAGCAGGTGAGGACCGGATTGAGAAACTGCGCCTGGGGACTGTATTGGCCGATGACGGCAATGTCCTTGCCCGGCTTCAAGCCGACCTCCTGCAAGCCGCGATAAAAGCCGACCACGGTCGCCTCGTTCAACAGGATGATCGCGGAGGGACGTTCGCGTGACTTCATCACCTGCTGGGCCACGTGATAGCCGCCCGGTTCGTTTGGCCCAGAGCGATAGATATGGGCGGCATCGAGCTCGAGCCCGTGCCGGGCAAGAACCACCCGGCAATGGTTTTCGAAGACGTGGCCAAGGTTGATGTCGCCATGGGGCCTGCTGATCGCAATCCGACGATGCCCCTTGGCGATCAGGCGTTCCAGCGCATCCTCGGCCATGCCTTCGAAGTCCAGATCGTACCAGGGTTGGCCGACATCGGTCTGGCTTCGGCCAAGCGTGATGAAGGGGATCTTCGTCTTGTGCAGAAGCTCGAAGCGGGGATCCTGGAAACGCGTTGCTGATAGGATGATGCCATCGACAAAGCCACGGGCGACGATGCGCTTCAGATAGGCGTCCGGATCTTCTTCCGATGAACAGAGCAGCGCGACAAGGTCAAGCTGATGGCGCGCGAGCACGGTCTGAACGCCATCGAAGACGCGCATGAAGAAGGTGTCGCCCTGGCCGGTGATGTCGTGGCCCGTCTGCATCATGAAGCCGATGATGCCGGTTGCGCCCTTGCGCAGGGAGCGGCCCGCCTGGTTTGCCACATAGCCCAGTTGTTCAGCAGCTTCGAGCACGCGCCTGCGTGTCTCTTCGTTGACATCGGGCTTGCCGTTCAGCGCGCGAGACACCGTCCCGATCGATATGTCGAGATGTTCGGCCAGTTGCCGGATGCCCTTCATCAACCCCTCCGCTGAAACGCACGCCGTAATCGTTTACGAAATCTCTATTGACACATGGGCCGCCTCGTTCATAGTGTCGTAAACGTTTACGGGGTGCGCGGGAGAGGAGTTCCGCTCATTCTTTGGGAGGATATCAGTGACTTCAAGGGCCGTTTTGTGCGGGTGCGGAGCTATGGCCAAGGGCTGGCTCCGAGCGCTTCAGTCTGCTTCTGACCTCAGCCGCGATGTCGAAATCGTAGGCCTCGTCGACCTCGACCTTTCGGTGGCGAAAGCGCTCGCGGCCGAGTTTGGGCTTGAGGGCGT
The DNA here is from genome assembly GCA_958439205.1 of uncultured Allorhizobium sp. Lineage (GTDB taxonomy): Bacteria > Pseudomonadota > Alphaproteobacteria > Rhizobiales > Rhizobiaceae > Allorhizobium. The sequence continues at coordinate 1,378,020 of OY288189.1, forward strand.
GGTGATCGATAAGGATCTCGGCTCCGTCATCGAGGCAACGCAGGCCGACATGCTGTTCGACGTGGTCGTGCCTGCGGCGCGCTTCGCTGTCGTTTCGACCGCGCTCAAGCTTGGCTGCCATGTCCTCTCCGAAAAGCCGCTTGCCACCTCCATGGATGAGGCGAAGGCATTGCTCGCACTCTCGGCAGAAACGGGGCGGGTGCATGCCGTCGTCCAGAACCGCCGCTTCATCTCCGGCATCCGACGCCTGCGCCGCGCTGTCGATGACGGGCTGATCGGCGACGTCTCGGGCATTCACTGCGACTTCTTCATCGCTCCGCATTTCGGGGGCTTTCGTGAAGCCATGGACAATGTCCTGCTGCTCGACATGGCGATCCATACCTTCGACGCCGCTCGCTTCGTGTCCGGCAAGCAGCCGCTTTCGGTCTATTGCGTCGAGAGCAATCCCTCCGGCTCCTGGTATGCCCATGGCGCGTCGGCGAATGCCATTTTCAAGCTGTCGGGCGATGCCGTCTTTACCTATCGCGGCTCGTGGTGCGCTGAAGGGCGGCGCACCAGTTGGGAGAGCGCCTGGAGGCTGGTCGGCTCGAAGGGCATGATCACTTGGGACGGCGAGGAGACTTTCGAGGCGACGGTCGCCGGTAATGAGCCCGGCCTGCTGCGCGGTCAGCAAATCTTGCCCGTCCCATTGGCGCCCGATGACGACGAGACGCACGGACATCGGAGCGTGCTCGCCGAATTCATCGACGCGGTGAAGTCCGGGCGGAAGCCCGAGACTGTAAGCGACGACAATATCAAGAGCCTGTCCATGGTGTTCGGCGCAATCGAAAGCGCCCGGACCGGACTTCCCGTCAGCATTTCAGTCGAAGGACATTGAGCCCGTGAGCAATCCCGCAAAATCCATTCGTATCGGAACCATGGTCAGCGCCAGCGGCGGCAAGGCGGCCGAGCGGATCGGACAGATCGCCGATATGGGCTTTGAAAGCTTCGAACCCTTCTTCTGGCAGACCACCAATGGTCAGGACCTCGCCGATCTCGGCAAGCGTTGCGTCGAGGCGATCGGCGATCGCGATATTACCATCTCGACACTCGGCATGTTCGGCAATCCGCTGGAAGAGACCGACATGGATCTCCAGACCCTGCAGGGCTGGAAGGACTGCATCGACAACGCGCATCATTTCGGCGCGACCTGCGTCGCTGGGTTCACGGGGCGCGTTCGTAACCGTCCACTGACGGAGAGCCTGCCGCGCTATCGCGAAATCTGGAGCGAGCTTGCCAAGCGCGCGGCAGACAAGGGCCTGAAGATCGCGTTCGAAAACTGCGCCATGGATGGCAACTGGCAGACGGGCGACTGGAACATCGCCCATAACCCGGATGCCTGGGAGTTGATCTTCAACGAGACGCCGGACGACCACATCGGGCTCGAATGGGAGCCCTGCCATCAGATGGTCTATCTGATCGACCCGATCCCGCAGATCCGCAAATGGGCGCACAAGTTCTTCCACGTGCATGGCAAGGACGCGACCATCCGCTGGGACGTCATCCGCGAGCATGGCGTCTTCGGCAAGCACCCCTTCGTCTTCATGCGCACGCCGGGCTTCGGCGACACCAACTGGACGGATGTCATCTCGGAGTTGCGGCTCGCGGGCTGGTCCGGCTCGATCGACATCGAGGGCTGGCACGATCCCGTCTATCGCGACGCGCTGGAAATGACCGGCCAGGTGCATGGCCTCAACTATTTGAAGAATTGCCGGGGTGGGGATTTCGTCACCGATCCGCAATGAGACTGCCCGTCGGCTTGGAGGAAGCCGGCAGGACGACAAGGTCAAACCCTAAGGAGGAGAGCATGTCTATCAAGAATTGCCTGATGGCCGGCGCGCTGGCGCTGGCCTCCGTGTCCGGGCTCGCTGTGGCAGCCCATGCACAGGAAGAGGTCACCATCACCATCTGGAGCCTCGACAAGCCGGAGCAGCCGGCCTGGAATCTGGCCCGCGAATTCGACGAGAAGGAGCCGGGCATCAAGGTCGAATATCGTCTCGTGCAGTTCGACGATGTCGTCAGCGAAGCGATGCGCGCCTATTCGACCGGTCAGGCACCTGACATTATCGCCGTCGACAATCCGGAGCATGCGCTCTTTGCCTCGCGCGGCGCCTTCCTCGACCTGACGGACCGGATCGCGAAATCCGAGGTCATCAAGCCGGGCAACTATTTCCCTGGCCCGCTCAATTCCGTCACCTGGGACGGCAAGCTGTTCGGCGTGCCCAAGGCGACCAATACGATTGCGCTCTACTACAATGCCGACATGTTCAAGGATAAGGGTCTCGATCCCGACAAGCCGCCGCAGACCTGGGCAGAACTCATCGACGCTGCGCGCAAGCTGACCGATCCCGCGAAGAATGTTTACGGCCTCGCCTTCTCTGCCAAGGCCAGCGAAGAAGGCACCTTCCAGTTCCTGCCCTGGGCGCAGATGGGCGGCGGTGGCTACGAGAAGATCAATGCCGATGGTGCGGTCAAGGCGCTCGAAGCCTGGAAGACGATCATGGACGAGAAGCTCGCGTCGCCTGACAGCCTGACGCGCGGACAGTGGGATTCGACCGGCACCTTCAATTCCGGCAATGCCGCCATGGCGATCTCCGGTCCCTGGGAGCTGAACCGCATGTCGGATGAAGCCAAGTTCGACTGGCGTGTGACGCTTCTGCCGGTCCCGGAAGCCGGTGCCGAGCGCTCGTCTGCCATGGGCGACTTCAACTATGCGATCTTCTCGAACAGCAAACATCCCGAGGAAGCCTTCAAGGCACTCGAGTACTTTGCCTCGCAGGACAATGTGATGTTCGAGAAATACGGACAGCTGCCGGCCCGCTCCGACATCACGCTGCCGGCCACCGGCAACGAAAAGAAGGATGCAGCGCTGAAGGTCTTCCAGGAGCAGCTGCAGTTCGCCAAGGCCCGTGGTCCGCATCCGGAATGGCCGAAGATCTCCAAGGCGATCCAGGATGCCATCCAGAGTGCTCTCACCGGCCAGATGACGCCGAAGGAAGCGCTTGATCAGGCAGCTGAAACCATCGCTGCCGTGACTGGCTGACCCATCGGTAGGGATCCTCTGCCCACGCCCCCTGTGGAGAGAGGCTCGACCCTACCTCGTCAACCTCCCGGAGGGCCGTCCTCGTTCGCCTTAGTCGCGGGGGCGGCCCGACCGGAGATTTCCATCGCGATGCGGAGACCCTCATGCGCAAGATCCTGTCCAGCCTGACTGATGGCCGTGGTTTCGACATCGGCCTGGTCGGACTGCCGCTCGCCTTCCTCTTCGTCCTGTCCGGCCTGCCGCTGCTCTACAACGTGCTGATGAGCTTCCAGGAAGTCGACATGTTCTCTCTGGGCACCTTCTTTCGCCCCTTTGTCGGCTTTAAGAACTACGTCTCCCTGTTTGCCCAGCGTGAAACCTGGCCGATCTTCATCAATACCGCCATCTTCGTCGGCGCCTCGATTGCCGGCCAGTTTCTGATCGGGTTTTCCCTCGCCCTATTCTTCTGGACGAATTTTCCCGGCGCTTCTTGGCTGCGCGGGCTTTTTCTCGTTTCCTGGGTCATGCCCGGGCTTGTGGTTGGCGCGATCTGGAACCTGGTGCTGTCGGGCGATTTCGGGGTCCTGAACTTCTTCCTTCGGGAAACGGGCTTGATCTCGGAGAACATCTTCTGGCGCTCGGATCCGAATTATTCGCTCTGGGCCGTGATCATCGCCAATATCTGGCTCGGGACGTCCTTCAACATGATCCTGCTCTCGGTCGGTCTCTCCGGCATTCCAAAAGATCTTTACGAGGCGGCTGAACTCGACGGTGCCAATGTCTGGCAGCGCTTCTGGACGATTACACTGCCGATGATGCGCTCCACGATCGGCGCGATTATCTCGCTCGGTCTGATCTTCACCCTCCAGCAGTTCGACCTCTTTGCCGCCATTACCTCCGGTGGGCCGAACAATGCGTCGAATGTCGCGCAATACTGGGCCTGGGACCAATCCTTCCGACAATATGATTTCGCCCGAGGTGCGACGATCTCCGTCATCATGATCGTCTTCGTGATGCTGGCGTCCGTTGTCTATGTGCGCTCGACGCGACAGGAGGTGCGCGGATGACCGAGACCTGGCGCAACCGGCTGATGCTGACGATCGCGATTGCGCTCGCAGCCATCTATCTCTTCCCGCTCTACTGGATGTACGTCACGGCGCTGAAAACCGGCTCGGCGATGTTTGCAACGCCGCCGAGCTTTTGGCCGAGCGATCCGCAATGGGGCACCTACGTGTATGTCTGGGAGAGCCGAAACCTCGCCCGCTATATGTGGAACTCGCTGATCATCGCCTTCGGCGCCGTGGCGCTGATCACGGTGCTCGGCACGGGCTGCGCCTATGTGCTCGCCCGCTATCGCAATGGCTGGATCGATGTCGGTCTCTTCCTCATCCTGATGCTGCAGGTCCTGCCGGCCTCACTGATGATCACACCGATCTTCGTTGGCTTCTCGCAATTCGGGATGCTGGAATATCCGCGGCTTGCCGTCATCATCGCGATTGCCGCGAAAAGCATGCCGTTCTTCGTCGTGCTGGTGCGCGCCACTTTCATGAGCGTGCCGATCGAGCTTGAGGAGGCAGCCCTTGTCGACGGCAATTCGAGGGTCGGCGCTTTCTTTCACATCGTCCTGCCGCTTGCCCGTAACGGCATCCTGGTGGCGGCCATTCTGATCTTCATGCAGGCCTTCGGCGAGTTCGTCTATTCGAAGTCGATCATCCAGGATGCCGAATTCCAGCCGGCAAGCGTCGGGCTTAACTCCTTCATGGGGCCGAATACCAACGAGTGGAACAACATCATGGCGTTTGCCTCGATCTATGTAACGCCGATCCTCGCGGCCTTCGTTCTTCTGCAGCGCCGGATCGTCTCCGGGCTCACGTCTGGAGCTCTCAAATGACCCATCAGATCGAACTATCCGGCGTCAACAAATACTACGGTGCCTATCATGCGCTTCGCGACATCGACCTGAAGATCAAGAAGGGATCGTTCGTGGCTCTGGTCGGTCCGTCCGGCTGTGGCAAGTCCACCCTTCTTCGGTCGCTGGCCGGCCTTGAGAGCATTTCGGCCGGTGACCTGGTGATTGCCGGCGAGCGAATGAATGGTGTTCCGCCGCGCAAGCGCGACCTTGCCATGGTGTTCCAGTCCTATGCGCTCTATCCGCATATGACCGTGGAGGAGAACCTCACCTATTCACTGCGCATTCGCGGGGTGAAGAAGGCGGAAGCCAAGAAGGCGGCGGAAGAGGTGGCGGCAACGACGGGCTTGTCCAATCTCCTACATCGCTACCCGCGCGAACTCTCCGGTGGCCAGCGCCAGCGCGTGGCGATGAGCCGGGCGATCATCCGGCATCCCAAGGCCTTCCTGTTCGACGAGCCACTGTCTAATCTCGACGCCGCGCTTCGCGTGCATATGCGCAAGGAGATCCGCTCGCTGCATGACCGGCTGGGCGCGACCTCCGTCTATGTCACCCATGACCAGATCGAGGCGATGACCATGGCGGACCATGTCGTGGTCATGCGGCAAGGCGTGATCGAGCAGCAGGGCGCGCCGCTGGAGCTTTATGATCGGCCGGTCAACAAGTTCGTCGCCGGCTTTATCGGCTCGCCGGCGATGAACTTCATCCCGGCGACGGTCGGTGCTGACGGGAAGTCGCTGGTGCTGGATCTGGGTATGCCACAGGTGATCCCTCTCGATCGGCCTGTTCCCACGAATTCGAACCTGATCGTGGGTCTCCGACCCGAACATCTGCGGCTCGTTTCGGATGCCGAGGCACAGCTCAAGCTTCCTGTCGGCATCGTAGAGAGCACGGGCTCGATGACCTATATCAGTTCCGCCAGCAAGCCGGAGATCAACGTCGTGGTCTCCGAGCGCCAGTCACTGAAGCATGGGGACATGATGTCGCTCGGCTTCGATCCACAGCATTTGCACCTGTTCGATGCAGACAGCGAAAGGCGGATCGAGATTGTGGCGTGATGCTGGTGCGGTCCCTCAGATGTCCAACGTCGTCTGGCGTTCCCAGGCGGTGAAATGCCCGCAATAGCTGTTCCACTCGTCATGCTTGAGCTTGAGATAGGCGTCTGAGAATTCAGACCCAAGCGCTGTTTTCAGCACGTCATCCTGCTCGAAGGCGCGCAGGGCATCGAGAAGGTTGAGCGGCAGTCGGGGGGCATCCTTCACCGTATGGCCATCGCGGTACATGTCGATGTCATAATGCGGGCCGGGATCGGCATTGCTTTTGAGACCGCTCAGGCCAGCCGCGATTATGATCGCTTGCAGCAGGTAGGGGTTCACGGCGCCATCGGGCAGGCGGAGTTCGAAGCGGCCGGGGCCGGGAACGCGGACCATATGGGTGCGGTTGTTGCCGGTCCAGGTCACGGTGTTTGGCGCCCAGGTGGCGCCAGAGACGGTGCGCGGCGCGTTGATGCGCTTGTAGGAATTGACCGTCGGATTGGTGATCGCGGCGAGTGCGGATGCGTGCTTCATGATGCCGCCAAGGAAGGTCTTGCCCTTGGCCGATAGGCCGAAGGGCATGTCCTTGTCGGCGAAGATGTTGATCTTGCCGTCGCGATCCCAGACCGAGATATGCGCGTGGCAGCCATTGCCGGTCAGGCCCTTGAAGGGTTTCGGCATGAAGGTAGCGCGCAGTCCGTGCTTCTCGGCGACTGACTTGACCATGAACTTGAAGAACGAATGCTTGTCGGCCGTCTTCAGGGCGTCGTCATATTCCCAGTTCATCTCGAACTGGCCGTTCGCATCTTCATGGTCGTTCTGATAGGGCTTCCAGCCGAGCGCCAGCATGTGGTCGCAGATCTCGGCGATGACGTCATAGCGGCGCATCAGCGCCTGCTGGTCGTAGCAGGGCTTCTCCGCCGTGTCGTATTGGTCCGAGATCGTATCGCCGTCAGCCGAGATCAGGAAGAATTCCGGCTCGACCCCGGTCTTCACCCGCAGACCATGCTCGGCGGCTTCTGCGACGAGTTTCTTCAGGACGACACGCGGGGCCTGTGCGACCAGCTCGTCTTCCATCATGCAGTCGGCCGCGACCCAGGCGACCTCAGGCTTCCACGGGAGCTGGATGACGGAGGAAGCGTCAGGGATGGCGAAGAGGTCGGGATGGGCGGGCGTCAGGTCGAGCCAGGTCGCAAAGCCGGCAAAGCCCGCGCCTTCCTTTTGCATGTCGGCGATGGCCTGAGACGGGACCAGCTTGGCGCGCTGGGCGCCGAAGAGGTCGGTATAGCTGATCATGAAGTATTTGATGCCTCGCTCCGCAGCGAAGCCTGCCAGATCCTGTGTCACGTCGTTCCCCTGTTTTTATGGATTGAGACACATGTGTTGAAAAAGAATGGCCGCATCCGTGGGTGCGGATGCGGCCATCAGGGCTCTTAAAAACCTCCCTTGCCGGGATACCAGCTCGTGCCGGCGAGTGGCACCTGGGCCATGGCGGCGGCCTCCATCGTCAATGCGCAGAGATCCTCTGGCTCCAGATTGTGCAGTTTGTTCTTGCCGCAGGCCCGCGCGATCGTCTGCGCCTCCAGCGTCATGACCTTCAGATAGTTGGCGAGCCTGCGGCCGGCAGCGACCGGATCGAGGCGGGCGGCGAGTTCCGGATCCTGCGTGGTGATGCCGGCCGGGTCCTTGCCCTCATGCCAGTCATCATAGGCCCCGGCGGTGGTGCCAAGCTTCTGGTATTCCTCTTCCCACTTCGGGTCGTTGTCGCCGATGGCAACGAGGGCTGCGGTGCCAATCGAAACGACATCTGCGCCGAGCGCTAGAGCCTTGGCAACATCGGCGCCCGAGCGAATGCCGCCCGAAATTACCAACTGGACCTTACGATGCATGCCGAGATCCTGCAGCGCCTGGACGGCGGGGCGGATGCAGGCGAGCGTCGGCATGCCGACATTTTCGATGAACACGTCCTGGGTGGCGGCCGTGCCGCCCTGCATACCGTCGAGCACGACGACATCGGCGCCAGCCTTCACGGCAAGAGCGGTGTCGTAATAGGGGCGAGCGCCGCCGACTTTCACATAGATCGGCTTTTCCCAGTCGGTGATCTCGCGCAGTTCGAGGATCTTGATTTCGAGATCGTCTGGGCCTGTCCAGTCGGGGTGACGGCAGGCGGAGCGCTGGTCGATGCCCATCGGCAGATTGCGCATCTGGGCGACGCGGTCGGAGATCTTCTGGCCTAGCAGCATGCCGCCGCCGCCGGGCTTCGCGCCCTGACCGACCACGACCTCGATCGCGTCGGCGCGGCGCAGATCCCTAGGGTTCATGCCGTAGCGGGAGGGAAGATACTGGTAGACCAGCTTTTCGGAATGGCCGCGTTCCTCGTCGGTCATGCCGCCGTCGCCTGTTGTCGTCGAGGTGCCTGCGAGCGTCGCGCCGCGACCGAGCGCTTCCTTGGCATTGCCCGAGAGGGCGCCGAAGCTCATGCCGGCAATGGTGATCGGGATCTTCAACTCGATCGGCTTCTTGGCAAAGCGCGTGCCGAGGACCACCGAGGTATCGCACTTCTCGCGATAGCCTTCGAGCGGATAGCGCGAGATCGAGGCGCCGAGGAAGAGCAGGTCGTCGAAATGCGGCACCTTCCGCTTCGTGCCACCGCCACGGATGTCATAGATGCCGGTTGCGGCAGCGCGGCGAATTTCGGCGAGCGTATGATCATCGAAAGTGGCGGACTTGCGCGGCGGGGTGAAGGGGTTGTGGTAGCTCATGCGCTTTTCCTCGCCTCAATACGCGTCGGCATTGTCGATGTTGAAATTGTAGAGCTTTCGGGCCGAACCGTAGCGCTTGAACTCTTCGGGCTTGGCATGCGTCACGCCGGCCTTCGCCAGCAGTTCGGCCAGCTTTTCGAGATGTTCGGGGCGCATTTCCTTTTCGATGCAATCGGCGCCGAGGCTCTTCACCGAGCCGCGCACGAAGAGCTTCGCTTCGTAGATGCTGTCGCCCAGCGCTTCGCCCGCATCGCCGCAGACGACGAGGTGGCCGGACTGCCCCATGAAGGCCGACATGTGGCCGATCGATCCATGCACGACGATGTCGATGCCCTTCATCGAGATGCCGCAGCGGGAGGCGGCATTGCCCTTGATGACCAGCAGGCCGCCGCGACCGGTGGCGCCGGCATATTGTGAGGCGTCGCCCTCGATCACCACCGTGCCGGACATCATGTTTTCCGCCACGCCCGGACCAGCCGAGCCATGGATGGTCACGGTGCCACCGTCATTCATGCCGGCGCAGTAATAGCCGACCGATCCCTTCACCTCGACGGTGACAGGCGCGTCGATGCCGACGGCAACAGCATGATGGCCACGCGGGTTCACCACCTCGAATTCGAGGTCGTTTGCGCCGGTGCCAAGATTATGGAGCGCGCTGTTCAACTCGCGAAGCGGGGTATGGGAGAGGTCAAAGATTGGCATTCAACAAGCTTTCTCGGTATCGCGGATCAGGCGGCCTTTTCATGGTCCCAGAAATAGACGGTGGCCGGCTCCGGCTCCCAGACGCGGGCTGTCTCGATGCCCGGCAGGTTGACCAGGGCGCGGTACTCGGAGCCGAAGGCGACATACTGGTCGGTCTCGGCCATCACGGCTGGCTTGCAGGCGATCGGGTCGCGCACGACGCCGAAACCGGTCTTGGTGCCGACGACGAAGGTGAAGAAGCCGTCGAGATCGTCGAGTGCGCCGGTCAGTGCCTCGCCGAGATCCTTGCCCTTGGCCATTTCAGCGGTGAGGTAGGCAGCTGCCACTTCGCTATCGTTCTGGGTCTCGAAGGACATGCCTTCGCGGATCAGCTCGCGGCGCAGGTTGTTGTGGTTCGATAGCGAGCCATTGTGCACGAGGCACTGGTCGGCCCCGGTCGAGAAGGGATGTGCGCCGAGCGTTGTGACGGCGCTTTCGGTTGCCATGCGGGTATGGCCGATGCCGTGGGTGCCGCCCATGGCGCGGACGCCGAAGCGCTGTACGACGTCTTTGGGAAGCCCGACTTCCTTGAAGATCTCGACACTTTCGCCGGAGCCCATGATGCGGACATTGGGGCGGATGTCGGCAAGAGCCGCCCGGATCTCGGTCAGTTGACTCGCGGCGATCGAGATGACCGCATGGGTGCTCTTCAGTTCGATTTCCGCGGGGATGCCTGCCTTGGCCAGATCTTCGGCGAGGCCCGCAAAATCACTTTCCGGGGCGGCAGACTGGATGGTGACCTTGGCGGTCTTGCCATCGACGCCGCCGTAGATGGCGATACCGGCCGAGTCCGGTCCTCGGTCGGTCATGGTGATCAGCATGTCCGAGAGCAGATCGCCGAGCCGGGGCTCCAGCGCCTTGTCCTTGAGAAACAGACCTACAATGCCGCACATGGCCACGCCCTCCAAAGTCTCTGGAGAAAGGGCTAGCAGCGGCGATCACGAAAATCAATCTAAAGGAATAAAGTTTTCCTGGTGGGCAACTATCGGCGTTGCGGATAGGAGATGATCGACAGGTAACGTGCCGGTAGGCTGACGAGTTCTTCCGGGCCATGCGGTGCATCGGCGTCAAAGAACAGGCTATCACCTGCCTGCATGCGATAGAGGCTGTCCCCGTGGCGATAGACCACTTCGCCTTCGAGCATGTAGAGGAACTCCATGCCTTCGTGCTGGAAGGTCGGAAAGACGTCGGATTCCGCGTTCAGCGTGATCAGATAGGGTTCGACGACGACGCCCGAGGTGTTGTTTTCGATGTGGCCGAGCAGGCTGTAATGATGGCCGGCCCGGGTTCCCCGGCGCTCCAGGTTCACGCCTTCGCCCGCCTTGACGAAGCTCGCCGACTTCGGCTCCTCGAAGCCCTTGAAGAAGGCGGTGATCGGCATTCCCAGCGCCTTGGACAGCGCCTGAAGCGTGGTCAGCGACGGCGAGATGTTGCCGTTCTCGATCTTCGAGAGCATGCCGACCGACATGCCGGTGGCCGCGGCGAGATCGGCGACTGTGATGCCTAGCTTCTTGCGATAGGTGCGCACCTCATGGCCAATCGCCATTTCGAGATTGTTGGCGCGGGGCTCGCGCACCGCATGAGGATCCTGCGTCAGCGCCGGCTTCTGGGCGCTTTTTGCTGTTTTTGGTGTCTTTGCCATGGATCCTCCTCATTCTTCGCCGGCAAGCCGGCTCATGATCCTCTAGCGGATTTTCAGCGCCTGCCCAATGGTCCCGGTCGTTTCCGTTAAAGCCCAACGAAAACGAGGACTGCCAGCACGATCAGTGCAAGGAAGACGGTATCGGCGACCAGCACGCCGATCGCCCGTCCGCCGATCTTGAAGACCTCCGGCAGCGAGGTCTTCACGCCGACGGCCGCGATCGCCACCAGCAGGGCCCAGCGCGAGACGATGCCTGCCCAATCGGCCACCATGGTGGGGATGGTCACAAGCGAGTTCAGTGCCGCCAGCAACAGGAAGGCGACCACGAAGCTCGGCAGCAGCGGCGGGCGCTTCACATCGCCGGAGACCGTGCTTCGAAAGGCGAGTGCTGCCACGAGGACCACAGGCGCCAGCATGGTAACGCGGATGAGTTTGACGAAGACGGCGGTTTCGCCTGCGGGGACGGAAACCGAGAAGCCGGCCCCAGCGACCTGGGCGACATCATGGATTGTCGCGCCGAGGAAGATGCCGGTCTGGTGATCGTCCAAACCTGCGAGACTGGCGAGGATCGGGTAGAAGATCATGGCGAGCGTGGACAGCATGGTCACGCCGATGACCGTGAATACCATCTGCTGGTCGGCTTCCTTGCTGCGGTTTCCAAGCGTGGCGGAGATCGCAAGGGCTGCCGAGGCGCCGCAGATCGCGACAGCACCACCGGTCAGGACGCCGAAGGCCGTGCCCTGTCCAGAGAGGCGCGAGGCGAGGATGCCGAAGACAATGGTGAGCAAAACCGCGCCGACGATCATCGCGATCACGGCGGCACCGAGCTCGGCGAACATCGCGACGCTGACCCTCAGGCCGAGCAGGGCAATACCGATGCGAAGAACCGTGCGCGAGGCGAAGTCCAGGCCTGCAGCGGTCTTCGGGTCTTCGGCCAGGAAGTGCAGCGCAAGTCCGATGAGGATCGCAAGCAGCATGGCCGGCGCGCCGTAGTGTTCCGACAGGAAGGCTGACGCCAGCGCGATCAACACCGTCACGGACAGACCGGGGAAAAGCTTTTGCCATCGCTCGCTCAAGGTCGCAGAGTGGCGTTCTCGCTCCGGATCGGGCGAGGCGGTCGACGGTTCTGGCATGGATCACCTCTGGTGGGTCGCCCCGGAGATTGAAATCTCGCGCGATGCGCAGGGCGGTTTGGATGGGATGCGCGGGTTCGCCGCGCATCCCGCGTTCATCAGTTCAAGTCAGCTGCGCGTTCGGCGTCAACCTTCTTTTGGGCATCGGCAACCGCTGCCGTGAACTGGTCAAACACTTCGGCACCGCCGGTGACGTTCGTCTTGAACCAGTCGAAGACGGGCGAGACGGCGGTCTTGAAGGCTTCCTTCTCGGCAGGCGTCGGCACATAGATCTCGCCACCGGCCTTGGCGAAGTCCTGGTAGGCGGCGATTTCCTTGCGCTTCGGCGAGGCGAAGGTCGCCTGTTGAAGGGTGGCAAAGCCGTCGACGACGATCTGCTTCTGCTCAGGTGTCAGGCCCTGGAAGCGGTCGTTCGACATCCACCAGAAGGCGCCCATGTAGCTGTGGCCGTCGAGCGTCAGATACTTGAGGCCCGCATCCGGAAACTTCATCGACATAATGTCGGTGATGCCGTTTGCCGTGCCTTCGACAACGCCTGTCTGCAGCGAGGTGAAGAGTTCCGGCCACGGGATCGGGGTCGGTGCTGCACCCACTGCGGTCGCAACCTGCTGCGGCAGGTCGGCCGGCACCGTGCGCATCTTCAAACCCTTCAGATCTTCGGGCGACTTCACAGCCTGCTTGGTGTTGGCATAGTTGCGCCAGCCGCCGGTGTTGCCGATCGTCATCAGGCGGATCTTGTTGTCGCTGTCGGCGAGCGCCTTTTCACGCAGCTTGCGGGTGAAGTCGCCAGTCAGCACTTCCTCGGCAATCCGGTCGTCGCTCATCAGGTAGGGCAGGTCGAGAACCTGGATATAGGGGAAGAGGCCGGCCGCACCGCCCGAGGTCGAGATGTAGACGTCGAGCGAGCCGTCGGCGATGCCCTGGAGGCATTCTTCGCCGGTGGCGCAGAGCTGCGTGCCCATGAAGATCTCGACGGCAATCGCGCCGTTCGAGGCGTTTTCGATATAGTTCTTGAAGACGACGAGGCCGTCATAGTCCTCGTCATTCTCGTTGGAATTGGCGGTGGCGCGCAGCGTAATGTCTGCCGCCTGCGCCACTCCAGTGATCGTCAATGCGCTGGCGAGCAGCAGGGTCTTGAACATAGACTTGAGCATTCTGGTTCCTCCCGTTTTCTCAAGTTAGTCGACGAAGCCCGCAAGGCGCGGGACCGTTAGGGTCAGGGCAGGGAAATAGGTGATCAAGAAGATCACCACGATTTCCGCCAAGAGAAATGGCATGACGGCCTTGGCCACCGTCTCGACCTTCAGTCCGGAAACCGAGGACGTGACAAAGAGAACGAGGCCCATCGGCGGCGTCAACAGGCCGACCGTCAGGTTCACGACCATGATGATCGCAAAATGCACCGGATCGACGCCCAGCGAGGTGAAGATCGGTCCCAGGATCGGTCCCAGCACGATGATGGCCGGACCCGCGTCCAGGAACATGCCAACGACGAACAACAGGATGTTGACAAGGAAGAGCAGGACGAGCGGGTTGTCGCTAAGGCTGAGGAACAGATCGGCCAGCAGTTCCGGTGTATGGGCGAGCGATGCCACCGTCTTGAAGGCCATGGCTGCCCCAATCAGCAGAAGCACGACGGCGGATGTCATCGCCGCGCGCATCAGAATGCCCGGGATATCCTGGAACTTCAGCGTGCCGATGACGAAAAGGCCGAGGAAGAAGGCGTAACCGGCGGCAATCGCGGCCGCTTCCGTCGGTGTGAACACGCCGCCGAGGATACCGCCCATGATGATGACGGGGGTAAGGAGCGGCCAGAACGCGCCGATCATCGCCCGGCCACGGTCGCGCCACGAGGCGCGTTTAGTGGCGGCCGGCAGATCGTAATGGTTGGCTAGCAGCCTGATCATCACCATCAGGCTGATGCCGATGAGGATGCCGGGCACGATGCCGGCGAGGAAGAGGGCAGCAACGCTTTCGCCCATCACATAGGCATAGATGATCATGATGCCTGAGGGCGGAATGATCGGGCCGATGATGGCGGATGCCGCTGTGATGCCGGCTGCGAAACGGCGGGTATAGCCTTCCTTCTCCATGGCCGGGATCAGCATGGCGCCGAGGGCGGAAACGTCGGCTACGGCAGAACCGGAAATGCCGGCGAACATCATGGAATCCACGACGTTGACCTGGGCGAGGCCACCGCGCATGTGGCCGACCATGGACTGTGCAAAGCGCACGATGCGGACGGTTATACCCGCCCGGTTCATCAGTTCCCCTGTGAGCATGAAGAAGGGAATCGCCATCAGCGGGAAGCTGTCCATGCCCGCATAGATATTGCGGTAGAGCAGCACGATGTCGCGCTCCTGCCCGTTCCACCAGAGGATAAGAGCAGGTGCTGCAATTAGCCCGAAAACGATCGGAAGGCCGAAGAGCAGGAAGACGATGAAGAGGGGAAGGAAAAGGCTCAGCATCATTCGGCTCCCAGCTGTCCGGCGATGCGGATCGGCATCAGCTCCCGGTCATGGCCTGTCAGCTTCAGGAGTGTTCTGAGAACGAGTTCTATGTTGACCACGAACATCAGGGTGATGCCGACCGCCAGCGACGCCATCATCCAGCCGCGTGGCACCTTCATCCAGGTGGACAAGTCGAAGGACGTGGGAACGGCGATCGCCGCCATCGCAAAACGGCCACCGATCCCGGTGACTTCACTCCAGCCGATGCGCATGCCGACATAGAGCACGGTTCCGATCAGCAGCAGGAACATCAGGCTGATCAAGGCGGACAGAAGGCGCGGGAGGTTGTCGAGGATCAGGCCGATCGCGACAAAACCGCCCTGGCGGAAGGCGGTGGGTACCAGAAGTCCTGTCATCCAGAGCATCAGGAAGCGCGATGCTTCCTCACTCCAGGGCAAGGCATTGCCGAGAAAGTAGCGGAAGAAGACCTGCATCAGCATGAAGAACAGCATGATGCCGAGAGCGCCTGCGCCCAGCCAGAGTCCGACCATCAGCACGGCGGCGTTGAGCCGGCCGAGCAGGTTGGTCAGGTTCGATAATGCCGTCATGTCTCCACCCGTTTTTTCATCGGTCAATTCGTGAGACTATCGAAGACTATACCTCGCCGCGCAAACACGGCTGTTCCAGTTTCGGGCCGCGGCGGAGTAAAATCCTCCTTGCGGCACTTGTTCCAGATGGTCCTCAATTGCCTCGCCGCGCATGCCAGGCATGCACCGACGACCTCCTCCCAAACTCCCAGCTCAGACCGCGAAGCGTCCGAACCGTCCTCCCGAGAAGCACAGCGGTTCTCCCTGCCGATGTGCGACCCTTAACACCTTGCCGATGATGATCGTGTGATCACCGGCGTCATGCTGCGCCTGCTCGGCGCATTCGAAACGCGCGAGCGTGCCGGGCAGAACCGGCACGCCTTCGTCGTTGAACCTGACCTCGATCCCGTCGAAGCCATTGCCGCCGCGTGTGAAGGCGGCGCTCAGGTGATCCTGATCCGCGCCAAGCACGTGGATCGCGAAATGTCTCGCACCCGTAAAGGCGCCGTATCGCGACGAACTCTTGGCCGGCGACCAGAGCACCAGAGGCGGATCAAGCGAAACCGAGGCAAAGCTGTTCACCGTCATGCCGATCGGACCGTCTGAGGTCATTGCGGTCACCACGGTCACACCCGTTGTGAAGCTGCCCAGCGCGTTGCGAAAGGCACGATGGTTGTCGGCGCCTGGAACGAAGACGGCCTCCAACGCATGGATGTCATTGGCTGCCATCATCAGGCGACCTCCCGTCCGATCGCGAGCGTGTAAAGCTCGAACCAGGTCTGGCGATCCATCTCAAGCTTGGTCGCGTCTCCAATTTTCGCAATGCGAGCGAGCGAATTGGTGCCCATGACCGGCATGATGGCGGCCGGATGGCGCAGCAGCCAGGCGACCGCAACTGCCGTTTCATCGACGCCGTGTTCTGCGCCGATCCGCTTGAGGGCAGCGAGAAGTTCCGGCTTCGAGCCGTCCAGGAGACGTCCGCCGCCGAGCGGCGACCAGGCCATCGGGGGAACCATGCGCTCCTGCAGATAGGCGAGGTCGCCGTTCACGAATGTGTCGGTTGCGAGCAGGCTCATCTCGATCTGGTTGGTGACAAGATTGTTCTCCATCGACGACTGAAGGAGCGAAAAGTCCCAGGGGCGGAAGTTGGAAACGCCGACGGCGCGTACCTTGCCCGAAGCGACCAGCGCATCGAGAGCCGGACCTGTTTCGTCGGGATCCATCAGCGGATCAGGACGGTGGATCAGCAGCAGGTCGACATGATCGGTGCCCATATCGGTGAGCGAGGCTTCGACCGATGCGGTGATGTGAGCCGCCGACGTGTCGTAGTATTTCACCCGCGCTGCCGAGTGCCGGCCCACAGGGGCGACGATATCGCATTTGGTGACGATTTCGAGCTTGTCGCGCAGGCCAGGCGAGGCCTTCAGCGCGTTGCCGAGCACGGCTTCCGCCGTATATCCGCCATAGATGTCGGCCTGGTCCATCGTCGTGATGCCCTGGGCGAGGCAGGCCTCGATCTTGGCCTGGACATGTTTGGGCGAGGTGTCTGCCTCGTCGCCGATGCGCCACATGCCGTAGACGAGGCGGCTGAAGGTGAGGTCTGGGGTGAGATTGACGCGCTGCATCAGCGGCGAACTCCATTTCCGAGAGGTGTGGGCGGCGTTTCCGAGGGGACGCGGCCGTAAGCGTGGGGGAGCGAGACAGTCTTGAGTTCCGGCAGTACCTTGGTGCCGAAATGAACCGCCTCGTCGATATGCGGATATCCTGACAGGATGAAGGCGCGGATACCCATTTTTCTGTAGGCTTCGAGTTCCGAGAGGATCTGGTCGGTCGAACCGACAAGGGCAGCGCCACAGCCGGAGCGGGCACGGCCGATTCCGGTCCACATATGCGGTTCGATATAGCCGAACTGGTCTGCGAGTTCGCGGGCGCGGGCCTGATGGGCAACGCCGAGCGAGATCGAGTCATGGGCGCGGTCGCGGATAAGCTTGCCGTATTCGTCATCGAGCTTGGAGACGATGTATTCGGCGTATTCGCGGGCTTCCTTCTCGGTGTCGCGCACGATCATGTGGACGCGCAGACCATAATCCAGCGTGCGACCATGGGCTTCGGCGCGTGCATGCACGGCCTTCATACGCTCGGCGAGCTGGTCCTTCTTCTCCGGCCACATCAGATAGACGTCGCATTGCGCGCCGCAGAGTTCGAGGGCATCGGGGGAGTAGCCGCCGAAATAGAGCAGGGGGCCGCCATTCTGCTGGTAGGGGCGGGCGGGTTCGGTCGAGACGCCCTTGAACTGGTAGACCTCGCCCTCATGGTCAATCGTGTCGCGGGTCCAGGCCTGACGGAGTATCTCGACCACCTCGTGGCTGCGCTTGTAGCGGAAGGCGCTGTCTGCGACTTCGCCAGGGAAGTCGGAGCTGATGACGTTGAGTGTCAGTCGACCCTTCAGCATGTGGTCGAGGGTGGCGACGGTCCGCGCCAGCATGATCGGCTGAATCTCGCCGCAGCGGATGGCGGCCAGCATGTTGATCTTGGAGGTAATCGGCGCGCAGCCGGCCACGAAGCTCAGCGTGTCCTGGCCGACCTGATAAGAGGACGGGCAGAGGATGTTGCGGAAGCCAAGCTGCTCGGCCTTTGCCACGATGTCGGAGCAATGCTCCCAGCTCGAGCGCAGGGCTCCATCCGGCACGCCGAGAAACTGATAATCGTCAGAGCATAGGGCGGCGAACCACGACACTTCTGCGCCATCGAGATCGGCCGATGTGACGGGTACGACAGTCATTGAGGTCTCCTCCAAGGCTCCAACTTTCCTCTTGCCTAACACCCGATTTGATGTAGATCAATAGTGTATCAATTTTTTCTTGGGCGTACCGAAGTGCCACAGAACCCCGCAACGCAGCCGCCCGGCAGCCTTCCGATCTATGTCCAGATCACCGAACTCCTGGTGCGCGACATCGCGGCCGGGCGGCTGATTGATGGCGAAAAGCTGCCGCCGGAACGGGACATGGCCGAGGAACTCGGGATTGCCGTCGGCACGCTGCGCAAGGCCCTGGCGGAGCTGCAGAATCGCGGACTTCTGGAGCGAATCCAGGGCTCCGGCAATTACATCAGGGCGATCTCTGATCCCAAGTCGGTTTATGCGATGTTCCGGCTGGAACTCCTGGGCGGGGGCGGTTTGCCGACGGCCGAGATCCTCTCGATCGAACGCCTGCCGAAGCCTTCGGAGCTGCCCAGTTTCGGCAGTTCCACGGAGGCGCATCGCATCCGGCGTCTGCGGCGTCTTTCTGGCAGGCCGGCAGCGCTTGAGGAGATCTGGCTCGATGGCTCCTATGTCGAGACGATCGATCTCGAGGCAGTGTCGGAATCCCTTTATCTCTTCTACCGCACCAAGCTGTCACTCTGGATCGCCCGGGCAGAAGACCAGATCGGCCTCGACATCGTGCCGGACTGGGCGCCGGCGAGCTTTGGGCAGGCGGTCGGCGCGCCGGTCACACACATTCAACGCATCAGCCAGGACCAGGAGGGCGTCCGCGCGGAAGTCTCGCGGACCTGGCTCGATCACACCGTCGCCCGCTACGTCGCGCGGCTGAAATGAAAGGGCCGCGGGGAGCGGTCCAATCCAGGAGGAAAGAGTGACAGGACTTCAATACGGGATCATCGGTTGTGGCATGATGGGGCAGGAGCATCTGCGCAATATCGCGCTTTTGCCGGATGCGTCGGTGGTGGCAATCTTCGAGCCGGATGCTGGCATGCGTGCGCTCTCTGCCGAGGCGGTCCCGAATGCGAAGATGGTCGGGTCGATCGAAGAATTGCTCGGCATTGACGCGGTGAACTGCCTGCTGATCGCAAGCCCTAACTATCTGCATCTCGAACAACTCGAAAAGATCGCCGCAATCCGCCCGCTGCCGGCGCTGGTCGAAAAGCCGCTCTTCACCGATCCCGCCGATGCGCCCCGCCTTGCAGCGCTCCGCGCCGCCTATCCGGCGCCGATCTGGGTCGCCATGGAATACCGCTACATGCCGCCCGTTGCTCGGATGATCGAGCAAGCGGACGAGGCGACCGGCGGCATCCGCATGCTGACCATCCGCGAGCATCGCTTCCCCTTCCTCGAGAAGGTGGGCGACTGGAACCGCTTCAACCGCAATACCGGCGGAACGCTGGTGGAGAAATGCTGCCACTTCTTCGACCTGATGCGGCATATCCTGAAATCCGATCCCGTGCGTGTCATGGCGTCTGGCGGGCAGTCGGTGAACCATCTCGACGAGGTCTATGACGGCAAGCCTTCCGACATCTGGGACAATGCATATGTCATTGTCGACTTTGCGTCCGGCGCCCGCGCCATGCTGGAGCTCTGCATGTTTGCCGAAGGTGCCCGCTATCAGGAAGAGATCTCGGCGGTCGGGCCTAAGGGCAAGATCGAGTGCCTGGTTCCCGGTCCCGGTCGCTTCTGGCCGGAGCATCTCGGAGAGCCGCCGATTGCCCAGGTGATCGTCTCGCCACGCGATCCGAAGGGGCCGCATGTCGTCGAGATCCCGGTCGACCCGCAGCTGCTGGAAGCCGGTGACCATAATGGTTCGACCTTCTACCAGCATCAGCGCTTCCAGAAAGCCGCCAAGGGCGAACGTCCGGTCGAGGTTGCGATCGAGGATGGCTGGTGGGCCGTGGCCATGGGGCTTGCTGCTCAACAATCGGCAGAGACCGGCCAGGTTGTGACTTTCCCCCTCGCGTTTTCGCCGAACGCCGTCTGAGAGAGCGGCGGGTCGCAAACCCGCCGCAGCATCATCTCAGAGCCGAACATTTCACGACTTGCCGCGTTTGCTCTCATCGTGCCAGTGCGAGGAGAAGCCGCGTGAATGATTATACTTTCGGCCCTGTGATCGAGGATGACGGGGTGCTGTTTCGGCTCTGGGCCCCGCATTGCGACGCGGTCACGCTCGAAGTCGACGGGCACTCTGCGCAGCCGATGGATCCGCGGGACGAAGGTTGGTTTCATCTGAAGGTCGCCGGGGTTGTGCCGGGTGCGCGATATCGGTTTCGCCTGCCCGATGGTCTCGTCGTCCCGGACCCGGCAAGTCGCCATCAACCTAAGGACGTTTTCGGCCCGAGCGAAGTCGCCGATCTCTCACGTCACCCATCGCGGGATCTGCCGTGGCGCGGGCGGCCATGGGAAGACATGGTCCTCTACGAGTTGCATGTCGGTGCCTTCACCGAGGAGGGGACTTTCCGCGCCGTGATCGAGCGGCTCGATCACCTTCCTACCCTCGGCATCACGGCTATACAGCTGATGCCGATCGCAGACTTTCCGGGACAGCGGAACTGGGGTTATGACGGGGTGATGCACTACGCGCCCGACAGTTCTTACGGGCGCCCCGAAGACCTGGTGCTCCTCGTGGATGAAGCACATCGGCGGGGGATCTCGGTCTTCCTCGATGTCGTCTACAATCACTTCGGTCCGTCAGGCAATTTCATGCCGGCCTATGCGCCCTTGTTTACGTCCAGCCATCAGACACCGTGGGGCGACGGTATAAATTTCGATGCAGAACAAAGTCTCATGGTCCGGGAATTCCTGATCGAGAACGCCCTCTACTGGATCGGCGAATTTCACATCGATGGACTGAGGTTGGATGCGGTCCACGCGATCCGCGACGACAGCGCGCCGCATTTCGTTGAGGATCTCGCCGCTCGTGTCCGGGAGCAGTTTCCTGATCGCCACGTTCATCTGATCGTGGAAAACGAGGAGAACGATGCGGGGCTACTCGAGCGCGACACGGGGGCAAGACCGGCTCTCTTTGAGGCGCAATGGAATGACGATGTACATCATGCGCTGCATGTGGCGACTACTGGCGAGACATTCGGCTATTACGGCGACTACGATGACGCGATTTCGGCGCTGGCGAGGGCGATGGCGGAAGGGTTCGTCTATCAGGGCGAGGTGATGCCCTATCGTGGCGAAACACGCGGCCAACCGAGCGCCCATCTGCCACCATCGGCATTTGTTTCCTTCCTCCACAATCACGACCAGATCGGCAACCGCGCGAACGGCGACCGGGTGATGGCTTCGCTGCCGGAGCCGGCGCTCGCTTTCGCAGCCTCGCTGGTACTCCTCTCGCCGCAGGTCCCCATGGTCTTCATGGGAGAGGAATGGTGCTCGGCCAGTCCCTTTCCCTATTTCTGCGATTTCGACGAGGAACTGAACGAAGCGGTGCGTAAGGGAAGGCGAACGGAGCTTTCCAAGCTGCCGGGCTTTGATGGCGATCATGTCCTTGATCCGACAGCGGAAACGACGTTCCATTCAGCGAAGCTCGACTGGGCGTCGGCAATGTCTGCTTCGGGTCTTGTCTGGACCGAGCGGTATCGTCAACTGATCGCATTGCGGCGCGAACGCGTGGTGCCGCTGTTGTCGCAGATGCGGAGCGGCGGTTCTCATGCACTGGACGGCAAGGTGATCCGGGTCGAATGGCCGCTTGTGGATGGACGCCGGTATGTGCTCGTAGCCAATCCGACGGCATTTGCCGTCACCACCGCCATGGAGCGCGATATCGTTGACGTGATCTATGCGCTCGGCGAACATCGTCCCGATGGTCTGGGACCCTGGTCCCTCGTCTTCGGGGTCAAGGAGTGACGGGTGGCGTCCTCTCCCGGATCGGCTCTGCGGTCAGGCCATCCTGTCCGCAAGATGCATGACCTCGATAGCTGACCTCGCCACCATGTCTGCTCCGATGCTGCCGAAGGCGCGTGGGTTCTTCATGACGGCCGGTCCGCCCACGGCGATCTTCATCGTGCTGGTGCTGCGGCTTGATTGAACGCGGCGAATGGCTGCCGCACATTGATCCACCTCGTCGACCCGCCCGACGGAGATGCCGAGAAGGCTGTAGGACGAGTTCGACAGGCGCAGGTACAGACTGTCGTCGAGTTCGAGATCGGCACCGCCGTCGACATCCCAGCCCATGTCGCGGAAACAGGAGGCCACGATCGACACGCCGATTGTGTGGAGCGCGCCCTGCGTCCGGGCCAGCAGCACGCGGCGTACCTTCTGGCGGTCACGGATCGCCTGGCTGCGGTTCTGGGACAGATGGTTGACGATCATGCCAAGCCGCGTCGATGCAACGGCCACCTGGATAAAATCGGTCTCGTCATTGCACCACAAGCGGCCCAACTGGGCTGCCACCGGCGAAAAGAGCTGGATGGCGAGCGTGTGCATCGGCAGGTCGCTGCGTTGCAGTTCCTCGATCATCTCCCGATGCCCGCGCGGATCTGTATTAACGAGGGCCTCGGTCAGGGCCGCACGATAGCTGATTGCCTTTTCTGTCCCCGGCAGCTCGCGCGCCTTGGGATCCAGCTCCGGATAGAGATGGAAGTCGATGTCCGACGGCATATCACCGCTCTGGGAATCCATCGACAATTCACTATGGCCCGCACTGACGATTCGCGGCACGGAATCCCGTATCGCGCTTTCGAGAATACGCTGATCAAGGCTTGTCAGCCTGGTGTCACTTTTGGAAAGCCCAGATCTGGCTTCGCCAACGTACGGGGGATCTCCCGTCGTCCCAGACGGTCCCCCCTTTTTATCACCCGCCATATCACCCTCCCGGTCATCGGCCTGGGCTCATCCGCTCATCCCGACCGGATGCTACTGCATTCCTTGGCCAACGCCAAACCTCTTGTGGTCGAATACGCGATTCAACGTCTTGTGGTTTAGTTAGCGATCCTCCGCGCTGTGCAGGCGCGTCGGCAGTTCTTGTTGGCCGGCCCGTGTCGAGCGGCGTATATCGGCATGTGGTCGCGCCACGCCCAGTGCGTTGCGCGCCGTGGCGGCGATGTGTCGCGCCGTCAGTCTTGCCTCCTCGTACATGTTATCGGGGCTCGCCTGAGCGATGAATGTGTCCGGTAGCGTCAGCGTTCGAACCGCGCAATGTCCATCGAGCATGCCATGATTGGCGAGGTGGTGGAGAACAAGAGCGCCAAAGCCGCCGGTCGCGCCCTCCTCGACCGTTATCAGCATGGCGTGATTGTCGACGAGATCCGCCAGCAGCGCCGTGTCGAGCGGCTTGGCGAAGCGTGCGTCTGCCACGGTCACGGAGATGCCTTCCAGCGCCAGGAGACGCCTTGCTTTCAGACAGTCTGCAAGCCTTGTCCCGAAGGACAGAAGCGCCACCTGACTGCCGTGTTCGACGATGCGACCCCGCCCGATCGGCAGAAGGTCTCCGCGGGTCGGCAAGGGCACGCCTGTGCCTTCGCCGCGCGGATAGCGAAACGCGATCGGACCGTCATCATGTGCTGCGGCGGTCGCCACCATATGCACCAATTCCGCTTCGTCGCTTGCAGCCATCACGGTGAAGCCTGGCAGGTTGGCCAGATAGAGGATGTCGAAAGACCCGGCATGGGTCGGTCCGTCCGCTCCGACGAGGCCTGCTCGATCGATGGCGAAGCGCACCGGCAGCTGCTGCAGCGCGACGTCATGGACGATCTGGTCGTAGGCCCGTTGAAGGAAGGTCGAATAGATGGCGCAGAACGGCTTCATTCCGCTGGCGGCAAGGCCGGCGGCGAACGTGACGGCATGTTGTTCGGCAATGCCGACATCGAAAGCGCGATCGGGAAAAGCCGCTTGGAAACGATCGACGCCGGTCCCTGCCGCCATGGCAGCGGTGATCGCGACGATACGATCGTCGTGTCGTGCTTCTTCAATCAGCGCATCTGCAAAGACCCGGGTATAGCTCGGCGCCTTGGCCTGTACCTTGGTCTGAACGCCCGTTTCGACATCGAAGGGGTTTACGCCGTGATACTTATCGGCTGCCCGCTCGGCCGGGGCGTAGCCTGCACCCTTCTGCGTCACGACATGCAGAAGGATCGGCCCGTGCTTGCTGTCGCGCAGCTCGGCAAGCAGCGGCAGGAGGAGGTCCAGATCATGGCCGTCCACGGGGCCGCGATAGTCGAAGCCGAAGTTCTGGAAGAGATTGCCGGTGTTTTCGCCGGGGCCTTTTCGAACAGCGGCAAGGTGGTGCGACAGCGCGCCCGTCGATTCCGAAATCGACATGTCGTTGTCGTTCAGGATGACGATCATGGGCCGGCCGGAGCTTCCGGCGTTGTTCATGGCCTCGAAGGCCATGCCCGCAGACATCGCGCCGTCTCCGATGATGCAGACGACATGGCCGTCGTCACCTTTCAGATCGCGTGCGGTCGCAAACCCCAGGCCGGCAGAGATCGAGGTTGAGGAATGGGCAGCACCGAACGGATCGAAGGCGCTTTCGCCGCGGCGGGTGAACCCGGATAGGCCGTTCTTCTTGCGCAGGCTGCGCATGCGGTCGCGCCGTCCTGTCAGGATCTTGTGGGGATAACACTGGTGGCTGACATCCCAGATGATGGTGTCGCGGGGGGCTGCGAATATCGCATGAAGGGCAACTGTGAGTTCGATCACGCCCAGGCTTGAGCCCAGATGGCCACCGGTTTCGGATACCACTCGGAGGGTTTCCGCACGCAGTTCCTGCGCCAGGCGACAGAGTGTGTCGTGATCCATTTCCTTCAAGTCGTCCGGGGATCTCACCTGGTCGAGCAAAGGGGTGGCGATGCTATTCGCACTAGACAAGCCCACTGCGCTTTCCTCCCACGCACGAGCCCATTTCTCTGAGGTCTGCCGAGGTTCAAGGTGCCGGACTGGCACGATAAACAACGGATGCCTGAAAATGGTGCAACATCTGCATAGTCGGAGAAGACGAGCGATATGTAAACTTTTTTTTACACTTTTGCCGAATTTTCCGCCGGAATACTTGTTCCGGCGGAAAAGCGAGCGCCGATTACGGTGCCGGAGTGAAGGTTTTCAGGTAGGCAATCACATCGGTGACGTCCTTCGGCTCCTTCAGGCCTGCGAAGGCCATACGGGTTCCCTTGACCACGCCACGCGGATTGGCGAGGTATGCGGTCAGCTGTGCCTCATCCCAGACCTTGCCGGCACCGAAGTCGACCATGGCCTTGGAATACTTGAAACCCTCAGCGACCCCGGGCTGCCGGCCGATCACACCTTGTAGCGATGGACCCACTTTGTGTTTGGCGTCGTTGACGTTGTGACAGGCGCTGCACTTCTTGAACACCGCCTCGCCTGACGCTACATCGCCTTCCTGAGCAAAGGCGTTTGAAGACAGCAAGAGTGCTGCGGCTGTGCATGCGGCTGCAATTATCCTCGACATGTGTATCCTCCCATGGCATCGCGGATGAAACTTAGATGTAATGCTGGCATGAAATTCGACCAGCCGGTCTATTTACCGACGGGTTCGCCTCGCTTCGTGGTGCCATCATCGGAACCGAGATGCAGGCTGTAGGCTTTTCATACTACGCAAACGAACCCGGAGCCGGATCATGGCCGCAGTCGTCTTTATTGTCATCGTCTTCGCGGCGGCCTCGAGCGGTGCGATTTTCAAACCTGGTGAATGGTACGAACGACTCGACAAGCCAAGCTGGACGCCACCAAAATGGGCCTTTCCGGTGGTTTGGACAATACTCTATCTGTTTATCGGTTACGCAGGCTGGCTCGTCTGGAAGACGGCTGGATGGTCTCTGCCCATCGCGGTATGGGCGCTGCAGATGGTTGCCAACGCTCTCTGGTCGTATTTGTTCTTTGGCTTGCGGCGCATGGATCTGGCGCTCTTAGATGTGTCGGTCCTTTGGCTCTCGGTCGCACTTTTCATTGTAGTGGCCTGGCCAGCGGTGCCGCTCGCGTCCCTGCTTTTTGTCCCGTATCTCGCCTGGGTCTCGGCAGCGGCCACGCTCAATTATTCCGTCCGGCGGCTCAATCCCGGAGCCTGATCCGCAAATCGACCAGGAAGGCGATCAGCGAGGCCGTCAGGAGAATTGCGAGCCACGGGAGGGGTCCCTGGCGCATTGCGAGGCCGAACGCTGCGAGAAGACAGCTTCCCGAGATCGCGTTGGGTATTAGGCTCACCAACACGGACCTCGGACGGGGCGGGCGCCCCGCGGCCAGCACGATGACTGCCCACAGGACGAAAATAGCCACGACACTAATCCAGCCCGAGGTGAATATCTGTGTCAGCCATGCGGTCATCGCTGCCCCGCTGGCAGGCCGAAAAGCTGAGCGAGATCTTTGAAAAAGACACGAAGATGGGCAAGTGGATCGCGTCGAACGAGCTTCTTGTTGAGGTAGGATTCCCAGGTCAGCCGCTGGACGTCCGGGTCGGCGCACATGGTGACGAATCTCTCCCGGAGCCTGTCGTTGCGATACCAGACCATCTGCATGATGCCGAGGATCAGGAAGACGCGGCCGTGGGAGCGCATGAAGGTGCGTCGTGCCCCGGCCAGAGCTTTTCCGTTTCCGGCCAGCAGTGACTGGTGTGCCGCTTCCGCCGAGAGGCGGCCACAGAGCATGGCATAGTAGATCCCCTCGCCGGACGACGGGGCGACGGTGCCTGCGGCATCGCCCGCGAGCAGCACGTTACGGCCGTTATCCCAGCGCCGCATGGGTTTGAGGGGAAGCGGAGCGCCTTCGCGCCTGATGACCCGACAGTTGCCGAGACCTGCCGCCAGCTTCAGTGCGGTGGTCGCTTCGCGGATGTTGTGGCCCTTGACGGCCGTGCCCGTGCCGATGCTGGTCTGGCCGCCATGAGGGAAGACCCAGCCGTAGAAATCGGGTGAGATCCGCCCGTCGTAAATGACATCGCAGCGATCTGCCCGGAAGACTTCCGGGTTGGCGCCTTCAGGGCTTTCGACGATTTCGTGATAGGCGAAGACGTAAGGTGGTTTTTTGGACGCTGGAAACATCATGCGCCGGACTGCCGAATTGGCGCCATCGGCACCGATCACGCGGCGTGCCCTGAACTGGACGTTGCCGGCATCCTCCGTGGTTCGCGCGATCGTCAGATCGAGCAATCCATCGGTTGCCTCCTGGATATCATCGAGTTTTCCCGTCAGCCGCTCGGCGCCGGCATCGGCTGCACGTTGGCGCAGGTACGGGTCGAAATGGGCGCGATCCACCATGCCGACATAGCCGATATCGCCAATGGTCATGTCGACCGTTCTGCCGGAGGGCGCGATGATGCGTGCAGCGTTGGCGCGCGCGACGAGCTGTGTCTCCGGGATTGCGAAGTCTGCAAGCGCCCTTGATGGAATGGCGCCGCCGCAGGGTTTGATCTTGTTGTCGGGATCAACCAGAACAACGCTGTGGCCCTTCTGCGCCAGTTCCTCGGCGGCCATCGCGCCGCAGGGCCCTCCGCCGATGACGGCGACATCATAGATCTTCGGCATGCTCTTCTCCCTGCCGGTGGTCCGGCCTGAGGGTTTATTCTCCGGGCATGATGGCGGCGTTAGGCAGTGTGTTCGAGCTTGTCAGTGCTGGTCGGCCGATGCGGGTTGCCACGATCGCGGACACGAGAAAGAGGCTTGCTTCGATCGTGAAGACGGCCGCGAAGGCCAGAGCATCGCTTGCGGTCAGCCATCTTCCCAGATCGAGTGCTACGGTTCCCAGCACGCCACCCAGCCCGAAGGCGATGGCCTGGGCCGCACCCCAGACGCCCATGCGCATGCCGTAGTTGGATTTTCGACCCTGTCCGGCAAGGATCATCATCGTGCCGACGGCCGCGACCGCAAACGCGCCGTTTGTGGCGCCGAGCAGGAAGATGTTGACTTCGAGAGGCCAGAGCGGAGCCGACTGTGTCGAGAGCGCGAGGGCCGCGAGTGCGACTGCAGATCCAAGGCAGCCCCACGTGATGAAGTGGCGCGGCAGATGGGGGTAACGCTTTCCGAAGAAGGCCCCCGATACGCCGACAAGGATCATGCCGAGCAGAACGCCGGCATGCTGGGTCCCTGAAAGGCCTGTCGTTTCTCCCGGTGTCATGCCGAAGAGAAGGCCCGCATAGGGCTCGAGGATGAGGTCCTGCGTTGCAAATGCGAGCATCGACAGGAAGATGAACAGGGTAAAGAGGCGCGCCTCTCTATCCTCCAGGACATCCTGCAGGCTTTCGCGAAAGCTTGTCGTTGCCGCGCGCTCTTCCTGTCTGTCGACGGATGGCTTCTTCTCCATGCCGGCCACGCCGAGAAGCCCGATCAAGAAAGCCACCACACCGGTTGCCGCCGTGACCGCGATCAGTCGTTCATGCGAATAGGGATCGAGCTGTGCGCCCACGACGATCGAGGTAACGATGATGCCTGATATCATCAGCATCCAGGTGATCGTGGCTGCGGCCGCACGGCGTTCGACAGCGGTCTTCATGGCGATCAAGGCGAGCAAGGAGGTGCCGGACGCTCCGATGCCAATGCCGATCAGCAGATAGGCGAGGATCGCTGCGAGGATGCCGGCGAGGAAGGATTGCTCAAACAGAAGCGTCGTGGCCGAAGCGCCGGTGCCGGCGATCGCAAGAAGTGCGAGGCCGCCCAGGATCCAGTGTGTGCGCGATCGTCCGGTGTCTGATTTGTGACCCCAGACCGGTCTCGTGATCTGCACGCCGTAATGCAGGCCGACAAGCAGGCCTGGGATGACAGCGGCGAGGCCCAGTTCGACGATCATGACGCGGTTGAGCGTGGAGGTGGTCAGCACGACGATTGCGCCGAGCGCTGCCTGGACGAGGCCGAGCCGGACAATCGACAGCCAGCTTAGTCCCAGGTTGAGGGTCAGGGTCGTTGCGGGATTTCCGAATACCTGGCTCATGATCGCCGCCTCCTATCCCGCAGATGTTGCCGCTAGAGGCAGCGAGCCCAGGGCCACAGCTGCCGCCATCATGCCGCTGACATAAAGACCGACGCCCACGGCCGAGTACCACACGGCCTTGCCTTCGGGATCGCGCAGGAAGCGGATCATGCAGATGAGCTGCAAGGCAAGCACGGTCGCGACCAGTGCCGCACCCGTCGAGAGACCTGCGTTCGCGAGCAGAAGGATCACGCCACCTTGAGACGTTGCCATGACCAGACAGGCGATGCGGGCTGCATTGGCTGCGCCATGCAGCACCGGCAGCGTGTTGACGCCCATCTGGCGGTCACCCTTGATGGCCTTGAAATCGTTGAGGGTCAGGATGCCGTGCGCGCCCAATCCATAGAGCAGGGCGACCAGCATTGTGAGCCTCGAAGGGGTAGCCCCGAGGGCGGCCGTCGCGGCTGTAATCCAAGGAAGTGTCTCATAGCTCAGGCCGACGACCCCATTGCCGATCCAGCCATTCTGCTTGAACCGGAAAGGGGGAGCGCTGTAGCCCCAGGCGAGCGCGAGCCCAACGAGAGCGGCGACAAAGACCAGCGGACCGAGCAGGGCTGCCACAGCCATGGATATCACGGACATGGCGATGGCGATCATCAATCCCCATCGTCCCGGCATGCGCCCGGACGGGATGACACGGTCGGGCTCGTTGATGGCATCGACATGCCGATCGAACCAATCGTTTACCGCCTGGCTTGTGCCGCAGAGAAGTGGTCCTGCAAGCAGCACTCCGAGTGCTACCGGGAACCATCGGTCAGTGAGGCCGGCGCCCGAGGCAATCGCGCCACAGGCGAAGGCCCACATCGGTGGGAACCAGGTGATCGGCTTCAACAATTGCACGACCGCGGAGGCGGTCGGGTAAGGGGCTGCCGGAACATGTGAAGGGATCTGGGCCATGGAAGAAGGCTAAGCCGCACCCATGAATGTGTCAACTCAAATTGACAGTTTCGGCGTCGATCAGCCTTGACGAGGGTTGCCTGGGCGGTAGTCTTCCAACCCGTGACGGCGCAGCTTGATGTACAGGCTCTGGCGCGACAGGCCCAGGATCTCGGCTGCGTAAGCGCGATTGTTGCTGGTCTGGTCGAGTGCGGCCTCGATGCAGATCTTTTCGATCACATCGAGGGATTCGCGGATGAGATCCTTCAGCGGAACCTTGCCGACAAGGGCCGAGAACCCTTCCGCCTGCTCGGGGACGCCGGGCGAGGGGATGGTCAGCCGGTCGCTGCCTGTGGGCTGCGGCACGACGATCAGCTGGATCGTGTTGTTCGACGCATTCAAGCGGGCAGAAATGCTGACGGCACTCTCGCCGGAAAGGTTGTCCGTGAGCGTCGAGGTGAAGCCGCGGATCGAGGGTTCGTCCAGCAGGCGGGCATAGAGAACGCGGATATCGATGGCCGCCGTGGTGAACCAGGAGCCGATGTTGCGGCCGAGAACCTGCGTCAGCGAAGGGGCATGGATCAAGTCGAGAAAGAGCGTGTTGGCGGCCAGAACAAGGCCTTCCGCATCGGTCTGCACCACCGCTTCGGGAAGGTCGGCAATCTCCAGTGCCGTGCCGCCTGCGGGCTTCTCCGTCCGCTGCCGGCTGGTTTCGTGATCCTGATCGGCGGGCCAGATCGCCAGCAGCACATTTGTGATGCCGTTCTCGCGGTAGGATCGGATCGTCAGCGAAACCGGTTCGCCTTTTGCAATGGTGACGCCGTCCAGGTTGACGGGGCCTGGGCTGTGGCGCGCTTCGCTGATGGCGTCACCCACGCGATCGCGATCCTCCTTCGCGAAAAGATCGCGAATGGATTTTCCGGACAATGGCGCCCCGGTCGAGGACATGAGGGTGCTTGCGGCCGGATTTGCGTCGAGAATTGTTCGCCGTTCGCCATCCAGCATCACATAGGCGACTGTGGCGACCTTGAAGGCGGTGCGATAGCGGGTTTCGGCTTCCTTCAGCTCGCGGTAATCCGCTTCGAGCTCCATCTGCGTCTGGACCAGGCGCTGCTGGTCGAGCATCTGCTGGCGCATTTCGCGGCCAACGACGATGGTATAGGGGAAGTCCTTCGCCCGGTAGGCGGAATATACAACCGGCAGATCCGGCTTGCCGCTGCATTTGTGGTTGACCTGATAGCCCCGCACCGGATGGTGGCTGGTCTCGGCCGACAGCATCGACACGATCTTGGGCACTGATTCGATGGTCACGCAGTCCTGAAGCCGTTTTCCAACGGTCTTCGACAGCCCATAATCCGCAAGGTCCTTGCCTGCGAGGAAGATCTGGGAGACAGTGTCACTGCGGTCGACGAGGATCACGACGTCGGCGCCGAGGCTTACCAGCGAGCCGATTGAATTCAGGTCGAGGGTCTTCAGCAGGCTGTCAGCAACTGCGAAGCCATCCGTACCGCTTTGACCGTTCAGTGGCTTCATGGAGTGAGCCAATCAATTCCGCTTGGTGAAACCACTGCCGTTAGGCCTGCGGCGCGGGCCTGCTGGCTGATTCTCTCTAGTTCGTAGTAATTGTCGCAGATCCTGACGGCGGAGTAAACGCTGTCACAGATGCAGTCAATCCCCAAACTTACAAGAAAATCAATGGAATCCAGTGCTGCGGCGCCGCCGACGATGAGAGGCAGCCGGGGGCCTTTTCGAAGCTTCCGCACGTCCTGGACGAGTGTCTTGAATTCTGTCGCCAGTCTCGCGTTGCTCCAGCCGATGCAGGCGACGTCTGCCCCTTCGACAGCCCGTTCGAGGGCCCTTGTTCTCGTGGCCGCAGGCTCCAATACCTCACTCGTCCAGCCGAGGCTGTCGAAGAGCAGGCCAATCAGATGCGGCATCAGCGTGTGCTGCTCGCCGAAGGGCGTCAAAACCAGGGCGCTCGGCGTATCCCCGCTGTGCACGGTTCCCCGAAGCTCCATCGAAAGCGAGATCGCCATTTCCTGCAGGCGTGCCGTTCCGATCGTGACATCGATGAAATCACATTCGTCGGCAACCCAGTCCTTGCCCAGGAGGCGTGCGACGGTTTCGAGGAAGAGGACTTTTACATAATTCGGGCGGCCTGGCGGCAACTCGTGTTCAAGAAAGGCCCTGAGCGATGCCGCGCGCGTGCGTGGATTGACGATGAGAAAACGAAACTCTGCGAGCGCCCTATCATAAAGGCGATCGTGCTCCAGACCCCGGTCGTATCGTGTTGACAGCTTTTCGGCGGTCATCGAAGCTACCGTTCCCTCAATCAGGCGTCGGAGTTTGTCCCCTTCGCTCTGGGTTAGGTATGCGCTCTTGCTCCCCGCAGCAAGCCCCTTGAGTGGCTTAAGACCCTCGGATTCCGAAGGTTTGCCGGTATTTTGCGGGTCATTCCCGCCATGAAGCGAACCGTCCAACATCCCGCGCCGTGCTCCCCGCCCGCGAAAACCTCCCTGTGCGGCGTCGGGCGGAGACGTACGAGGTTCCGTCGGACGAGCAAGAGTAGAATGAACCGAGATTCCATTTCTGTAAATCAAAATATACGTCAATCTAAGTTGACACTTTGATTGTCTGAGAGGTAGTCTTCCTGCAATCCGGTCGCCTTTGGGAGGGGATAGGAGAAGGGATGACTGCCATGCGCATATCCAATCCATCGACATCAAGCCGCGCACTTTACACACCGGATGAGCGTCGCAGACGCGACGAAAGTGTGTGGACCCTGGTGCAGGGCATTCTCGCTCCCGTGCAATTTCTCGTCTTCCTCGTCAGTCTCGGATTGATCCTGCGCTTTCTGGCCACCGGCCAGGGGCTTTTTGCAGCGCAGATCTCGATCGTCGTGAAGACGCTTACCCTCTACGCCATCATGATCACCGGCTCGATCTGGGAAAAAAAGGTCTTCGGCCGCTATCTCTTCGCCGGTCCGTTCTTCTGGGAAGACGTGTTCTCCATTCTGGTTCTGGCGCTCCACACGGCTTATCTCGTCGCGCTTTTCACCGGTGCGCTGACAGCCGACCGACTGATGGTGCTCGCGCTCGCCGCCTATGTCACTTACGTGATCAATGCCGGACAGTTTCTCTGGAAGCTGCGTCTGGCCCGCCTCGACCAGGCCGGCAGCGCCGGTTCTGCCGGGGCGCTTGGAGATGGCTCTTCGCTCTCGGGGAGCGCGTCATGAACCAGCCTCTCGTTTCCTGCGCGCCGACCGCCACCATCCGCCAGCGCGGGCAGCATGAAGTTTTCTGCGGCCTGACCTCGATCATCTGGCTGCATCGCAAGGTTCAGGACGCCTTCTTCCTCGTGGTCGGATCGCGCACTTGCGCGCATCTCATCCAGTCTGCCGCCGGCGTGATGATCTTTTCCGAGCCGCGTTTTGCGACAGCAATCATGGAAGAGCGCGATCTGGCCGGCATGGTCGACATGCATGACGAACTCGACCGCGAAGTGGCCCGGCTGCTTGAGCGTCGCCCGGATATCCGGATGCTGGTGCTGGTCGGTTCCTGTCCGTCGGAAGTGATCAAGTTCGACCTCAATCGCGCCGCAGAACGTCTCGACAAGCGCTTCGGGTCCAGGCCCCGCGTGCTCTGCTATTCCGGTAGCGGTATTGAGACCACCTTCACCCAGGGCGAAGACAATTTCCTCGCAGCTCTTGTTCGCGACCAGGCCGTGCATGGGGCGAGCGATAAGGTCGCCAAGCTCGTGGTGGCCGGTTCCGTCGCCGATGTCGTTGAGGACCAGTTTGCCCGGCTGCTCGACGATATGGGTCTCGAAGACGTCGTGTTTCTGCCCGGTCGCAGCAGCGAACGCCTGCCGAAGATCGGTCCCGAAACGCGCTTCATTCTGGCGCAACCCTATCTCGGAGCCACGGCAGCAGCGCTTGAAAGTCTCGGCGCAAGCCGGATCAATGCACTTTTCCCTCTCGGCGAAGAAGGCACGACTGCCTGGCTGAAGGCGATTGCCGATACGTTCGGTGTCTCGCCTGCGCGCTTTGCGGCCATCACAGAGGCACCGCGCCGCCGTGCCCTCGAAGCCACAGCGCATTACCGTAGTGCCCTTGCCGGCAAGCGGATTTTTCTCTTCCCCGACAGTCAGATGGAGCCGTCGCTCGCCCGCTATCTCAGCCGCGAGCTCGACGCCGAGATCATCGAGGTCGGCAGCCCCTATCTGCACCGCGAACATGTGGCGGGCGAGCTTGCCATGCTGCCGCCGGGTGTCTCCATTTCCGAGGGCCAGGACGTCGAAATCCAGATCGACCGCTGCCGCGCCGCCAAGCCTGACCTCGTGGTCTGCGGCATGGGGCTTGCCAATCCGTTCGAAGCCGAAGGCATCGTCACCAAGTGGTCGATCGAATTCGCCTTCACCCCGATCCAGGGCTACGAGCAGGCCGGTGATCTCGCCGAGCTCTTCGCCCGTCCGCTGACTCGCAAGGCCATGATCGCGGCCGACCGCTCCGGCAACCGGAGGGCCGCATCATGAAACTCACCATGTGGACCTATGAAGGACCGCCGCATGTGGGTGCCATGCGGATCGCCGCCTCGATGAAGGGCGTGCACTATGTGTTGCACGCGCCGCAGGGCGACACCTATGCCGACCTGCTCTTCACCATGATCGAGCGGCGCCCGTCACGGCCGCCTGTGACCTACACGACCTTTCAGGCGCGTGATCTCGCCGGCTCGACGGCTGATGTGTTCAAGAACGCCTGCCGCGATGCCGTCGAGCGCTTTCAGCCGGATGCGCTTCTGGTCGGTGCTTCCTGCACCGCAGAGCTCCTGCAGGACGATCCGGCAGGTCTTGCCAAGACGCTCGACGTGGCAATCCCAGTCGTGCCCCTTGAGCTCCCTTCCTATCAGAAGAAGGAAAACTGGGGCGCTGCCGAAACTTTCTATCGGTTGGTGCGCAACTTTGCCGGTGGCCGTGAGCGCCCGGCGGATATCGCGCCGAACAGCTGCAACATTCTCGGGCCATCGGCGCTCGGTTTCCGCAACCGCGACGACGTTACGGAAATTTCGCGGCTGCTCGCAGCCAACGGTATTGATGTCCGGGTCGTGGCTCCGCTTGGGGCGACGGTCGAGGATCTCGCCCGCCTGCCGGAGGCTGCCTTCAACATCGTGCTCTACCCGGAGATCGGCGATAGCGCTGCGCGTTATCTCAAGAAGACCTTTGGCATGCCTTTCGTCTCGACCGTTCCGATCGGTGTCGGCGCCACGCGCAGCTTCCTTCGGGAAGTCCGTGCACTGGCCGGCCTTTCGGAAGACGTGCCGGTCGGAGAGGCCGAGGATCGGGCTACCTGGTATGCGCGCTCGGTCGACAGCAATTATCTCACCAACAAGCGTGTCTTCGTTTTCGGTGACGCGACCCATGCGATTGCCGCTGCCCGCATCGCCAGCCGCGAACTTGGCTTCAAGGTCTGCGGCCTTGGCACCTATATGCGCGAATTTGCGCGCGAAGTGCGGGAAGCAGCCGAAGAATTCGGTATCGAAGCGTTGATCAGCGACGATCATCTCGATGTCGAGCAGGCGATCATCGACGCCCGCCCGGAACTCGTGCTCGGGACACAGATGGAACGGCACATCGCCAAGCGGCTTAGGGTTCCCTGCGCCGTCATCTCGTCTCCTGTGCATGTCCAGGATTTCCCGGCCCGCTATTCGCCGCAGATGGGCTTTGAAGGCGCAAACGTGATCTTCGACAGCTGGGTTCATCCGCTGATGATGGGGCTCGAAGAGCACCTGTTGCAGATGTTCCGCGACGATTTCGAATTCAACGACGGGGCGACCGCGTCCCATCTGCATGAAACCCATGCTTCGGTTCCTGCGCCCGCCGCCCCTGTTGAAGTTGCGGCTCCTGCCGCTGCTGCCGTTGTTGAAGGACCTGTCGGCTGGACGCCCGAAGCCGAGACTGAACTGAAGAAGATCCCCTTCTTCGTACGCGGCAAGGCACGCCGCAACACAGAGCTCTTCGCCGCCGGCAAGGGCATTCAACCCATTACCGTGGAGACGCTGTATGACGCGAAAGCTCATTTCGCCCGCTGACAGCACCCCGGTCAGGGTTGTGCTGGTGACGCTCGACAATCACATGGGGGCAGCCGTCGACGACGCCCGCCGCAAGCTCGCCGTCGATCTGCCTGGTCTGTCCCTCTCGGTGCATGCTGCGACCGACTGGAACGACGATCCGGCAAGCCTTGAGGACTGTCGCGCGGCAATCCTGGCCGGCGACATCGTCATCGTCTCGATGATCTTCGTCGAGGAGCATGTGCGGGCAATCGCCGATGTGCTCGAAGCGCGCCACCGCGAATGCGATGCCATGGTCTGCTGCATGTCGGCTGGCACGATCATGAAATACACCTCCATGGGCCGCTTCCGCATGAGCGAGGAGCAAAAGGGCCCCTTGGCCCTGTTGAAAAAGCTCCGGGGAAAAAGCTCGCGCGGTGGCAAGGACAGTGGTCGCACCGCCGGCGAGCGTCAGCTCGCCATGCTGCGCCGCCTGCCGCAACTGCTGCGCTTCATTCCGGGCACCGCCCAGGACGTGCGCAACTACTTCCTGACCCTGCAATATCGCATCGCCGCCTCGGACGAGAACATCGCCAACATGGTGCGGCTCCTGGTCAACAAATATGCCAAGGGCGAGCGCAAGGCGCTTGCCGGTCGGCTGAGTGCCGGAGATCCGGTCGAATATCCGGAGGTGGGCCTTTATCATCCGCGGATCAAGCCGCGCGTGACAACGCGTCTCTCGGACCTGCCATCCGTATCGGGTGGTCGGGGCACGATCGGCGTGCTCCTGATGCGGACCTACATTCTGTCCGGTGATACCGGTCATTACGACCGCGTCATCCGTGAGCTTGAGACCCGCGGCCATAATGTCGTGCCGGTCTTTTGCAGCGGGCTCGACATGCGCGGCGCCATCGAACGCTACATGCTGCCGGCGAATGGCGGCGTAACGATCGATGCGCTCTGCTCGCTCACCGGTTTTTCGCTGGTCGGCGGTCCCGCCTATAGCGATGCGGCCGCTGCCGCCCAGACGCTCGAAGCGCTCGACGTTCCCTATATCTCTGCCTTCGTCACCGAGTTCCAGACGAAAGAGGCCTGGCTGTCTTCGTCTCAAGGCCTGACCCCGATCGAAACCACGCTGATGGTCGCCATTCCCGAACTGGATGGTGCGATCGGCTCGATGGTCTTCGGCGGCCGGTCCGATGGTGGCGGTAAGCCGAAACCCTGCATCTGCTCGCGCGAACTGAGCGCCTGCCCGTCGGGTCGCGCCTGCATGCAGCCGGATTCCGAGCGGGTAACCCTTCTGGCCGATCGGCTCACCGCCATGGTCGATCTGCGGCGCAAGACACGTTCCGAGCGCCGCATTGCGATAACCATGTTCAACTACCCACCGAACAGCGGCAGCATCGGCACGGCTGCCTATCTCTCGGTTTTCGAAAGCCTCTTTGAAACCATGCGCCGACTTAAGGCGGAGGGTTATGACGTCGAATTGCCAGCGGATGCCGAGGCCTTGAAGGTCTCCATCCTCGAAGGCAATGCGCCACTCTACGGCACAGAGGCGAATGTCCATGTGGTCATTCCCGCCGACCAGCATGTGCGCGGCGAAGTGCATCTGGCGGACATCGAAAAGCAATGGGGCCCAGCACCCGGACGTGTGCTCAGCAATGGTCGCGGCCTCTTCGTGCTCGGCCGTCAGTTCGGCAAGCTGCTGCTCGGGATCCAGCCTCCCTTCGGCTACGAAGGCGATCCGATGCGCTTGCTGTTCGAGGGCGGTTTTGCGCCGAACCACGCCTTTGCCGCTTACTACCGCTACCTACGCGACACCTACCAGGCCGATGCCGTGCTGCATTTCGGCACCCATGGGGCGCTCGAATTCATGCCGGGCAAGCAGGTTGGTCTGGCGGGCGACTGCTGGCCGGACCGGTTGTTGGGTGCTCTCCCGAATTTCTACCTCTATGCGGCCAACAATCCGTCGGAAGGCACGATCGCAAAGCGCCGTTCTGCGGCCACTCTCGTTTCTTACCTCACGCCACCGATCACCCATTCCGGGCTTTACAAGGGGTTGAGCGACCTCAAGGGAAGCCTTGATCGTCACCGTGCTGCTGCTCCGGAAGCCCTGGTTGAGCGTGAGCGGCTGTTCCAGCTGATCCAGGTTCAGGCCGGACAGCTCGAGCTTGGCAAGGATACCCTTGGACTTGCAGAAGCCGACGTGGTCCAGAAGCTGGTCGCCGAGGTGGCCGAGGTCGAATACGCGCTGATACCACACGGCCTGCACATTGCCGGCCGCGGCATGGACGAAGCCGAGCGGCTGGAAATGCTGGAGCACGTCGCGACCAACATGCCGTCGATCATCCGTCATGGGCGGCAGGTTGAACTGCTGGGTGCCATCGCGAAGAGCGACCTCGTCACCGTCGCGCGGATGACGAAAGATGCGGATGCCGAGCTCAAGGAGAGTGTCGACAAGCTTGTCACCATGAACCGCGAGCTTGGGCAGAATGGCGAAATCGACGGCCTGATCCGGGCTCTCGACGGACGCTATGTGCTTCCCTCGCCATCCGGTGACTTGCTGCGCACGCCCGAACTCCTGCCGACCGGTCGCAACATTCATGGTTTCGATCCCTTCGGTATCCCGAGCGCCTTCGCTGTTCAGGACGGCGAGCGCCAGGCGGCCAAGGTGTTGGAACGTTATCTGGCAGTGGACGGGCATCTGCCCGAAACTGTGGCCGTGGTTCTCTGGGGCACCGACAATCTGAAGACCGGTGGCGCGCCGCTGGCACAGGCCATGGCGCTGATGGGCGCCCGCCCTAAACTCGACGCCTACAACCGCGTCTGTGGCGCGGTTCTGGTGCCGCTCGAGGAACTGCAGCGTCCGCGCATCGATGCGGTGATGACCTTGTCGGGCATCTTCCGGGATCTCCTGCCCATCCAGGCAAGCATGCTGGCCGAGGCCAGCTATCTCGCCGCTATGGCCGACGAGCCGGTCGAGATGAACTTCATTCGCAAGCATGCGCTCGCCTATTGCGAAAGCCATGGCTGCGACATCGAGGCTGCGGCCTACCGTGTCTTTTCGAATGCCGATGGCGCCTATGGCTCCAACGTCAACATGCTGGTCGCGTCGTCGTCCTGGAGCGATGATGACGAGATCGCCCAGACCTACAGCAATCGCAAGAGCTTCGCGATCAACCGTCGCGGCAAGACCAGCCATCAGGCCGAGGTGTTCGATGCGATGATCGGTCAGGTCGACATGGCCTACCAAAACCTCGATTCCGTCGAGATCGGCGTAACCACCATCGAAAACTATTTCGACACGCTGGGCGGCCTGACCAAGGCGGTCTCGAAAGCCAAGGGTGGCGCGACGCTGCCGGTCTTCATCTCCGACCAGACGCAGGGCGAGGGACGTGTCCGCACCCTCGGCGAGCAGGTGGCACTTGAGACACGCACACGCACGCTGAACCCGAAGTGGTTCGAAGGCATGCTGAAGCATGGCTACGAGGGTGTGCGCAACATCGAGACGCAGGTGACCAACACCTTCGGCTGGTCGGCCACGACAGGCGATGTGGACCCTTGGGTCTATCAGCAGATCACCGAGACCTTCGTGCTCGACGCTGCCATGCGCGAACGACTGGCCACACTCAATCCGGCCTCGGCCGCCCGGGTCGCTAATCGGCTGATCGAGGCGCATGAGCGCAACTATTGGCAGCCGGATGCAGAAACGCTCGCCGCCCTGAAACAGGCTGGTGAAGAATTGGAAGACCGTCTCGAGGGGCTGGTCAGGGAGGCTGCCCAATGAACATCTACACCCATGGCAAGATCGCCGAACGCGAAGTCCGCATCGCCGAGAAGCTCCGGGAGCGAGCCGATGGCGAAGGCAGCGTCCAGGTGCATCTCGACCCGACGATGGAAATCGACGGCGCCAAGGTCTTTGCTGTTTACGGCAAGGGCGGGATCGGCAAATCGACGACCTCGTCGAACCTTTCGGTCGCCTTCTCCATGCTCGGCAAGCGCGTCCTTCAGATTGGCTGCGACCCGAAACACGATTCCACCTTCACGCTGACCAAGAGCCTGATCCCGACCGTCATCGACGTTCTCGAAAAGGTCGATTTCCATTCGGAAGAACTCCGTCCGGAAGACTATATGGTCGAGGGCTACAACGGCGTTCAGTGCATTGAGGCGGGCGGCCCGCCGGCCGGTACCGGCTGCGGCGGTTATGTCGTCGGCCAGACGGTCAAGCTCCTGAAGGAGCACCACCTGCTTGACGACACCGATGTCGTGATCTTCGACGTGCTCGGTGACGTCGTCTGTGGCGGCTTTGCCTCGCCGCTCCAACATGCCGAGCGCGCGGTCATCGTCGCTGCCAACGACTTCGATTCCATCTTCGCGATGAACCGGATCGTTGCCGCCATCAAGGCGAAGTCGAAGAACTACGATGTGCGCCTCGGCGGCGTCATCGCCAACCGGTCACGCGAGACGGACCAGATCGACCGCTACAACGCGGCGATCGGGCTGACCCGCCTGGCTCATGTGCCTGACAGTGACCATGTGCGCCTCAGCCGGCTGAAGAAGAGCACGCTGTTCGAGATGGGCGACAGCCCGGAGATCCTCGGTATCCAGAAGGAATACATGCAACTGGCCGAGCGCCTCTGGGCGGGTACGCCAGCACTTGAGGCCGAACCGATGAAGGACCGGGAAATCTTCGAATTTCTCGGCTTCGAGTGAGGTTGTCATGAGCCAGGCCGATTACATCAGACGCACCGGCGAGATCGAACACTACTTCGACCGCACCGCGCTCGATGCCTGGAAGCGGCTGACCGGCGACCAGCCGGTGAGCGGCATCCGCGCCACCGTGCGCAAAGGCCGCGAAGAGATGCGCGGAACGCTGGCTTCGTGGCTGCCGCAGGATCTCACCGGCTGGCGCATCCTCGATGCAGGCTGCGGCTCGGGCGTTCTGTCCTTCGAACTTATCTCTCGTGGTGCCGAAGTCGTTGGCATCGATCTCTCCGCGCAGATGATTGCCCATGCCCGCCAGCGGGCGCATGACATCGAAGCATCG
This sequence comes from uncultured Allorhizobium sp., assembly GCA_958439205.1. GTDB lineage: Bacteria > Pseudomonadota > Alphaproteobacteria > Rhizobiales > Rhizobiaceae > Allorhizobium. Next base: position 1,418,993 of record OY288189.1, read on the forward strand.
CAGGGCCGCTTCAAAGGCTCGGTTACCTTCCATAGTGGCGATATGCTCGATCCCCGTCATGGGCGGTTCGATGCCGTGGTCGCGATGGATGTACTGATCCATTACCGCCCTGCGGACGCCGTTCGGGTGCTCCACACGCTTGCCGAACGCACCTCGCGTCAGATGATCTTTACGCTTGCTCCGGGCTCGCGCCTGCTGCGGGCCATGCTGGCTGCGGGCAAGGTGTTCCCGCGCGGCAACCGGGCGCCCGCGATCTATCCGGTCGATCCGGCGCGGCTTGTCGCACAGATGATCAACCATCCGGAGTTTGCCCACTGGCAGGCCGGCCGCAGCCACAAGGTCGGCGTCGGCTTCTACACCTCGCAAGCCATGGAGGTGATCCGGTCATGACGATCGCTGCCGCCAACCGCAAAATGATCTCGTTCTGGCAAAAGCTCGGAACGCGCTTCATGCCGTTTGCGGATGCGGCGTCGGCCGAGATGCCGCTGTCGAGGCTGCTGCGTCTTTCGTTGTTCCAGGTTTCCGCCGGTTGCGTGCTCGTTCTCCTGACCGGGACATTGAACCGCGTCCTGATCGTCGAGCTCGGCGTTTCCGTCGCGCTCGTCTCGGCGGTCGTCGCCATTCCGGTTCTGGCCGCTCCGCTTCGGCTGCTCTTCGGCTTCCGGTCGGACACCTATAAATCGGTGCTTGGCTGGCGGCGTGTTCCCTATGTCTGGCTCGGCAGCCTGCTGCAATTCGGCGGCCTGGCGATCATGCCCTTTGCCCTTCTTCTTCTGCAATCGCAGACGCTTGGCCCCGATTGGGCCGGCGCTGCAGGTGCAAGCCTTGCCTTCATCTTGACCGGCTTCGGCATGCATATGTCGCAGACCGCAGGCTTGGCACTCGCCAGTGATCTCGTGCCTGAGGAAAAGCGTCCTCGGGTCGTCGCGCTCCTCTATTTCATGCTCCTCGCTGGCATGATCGGGGCCTCCAGCTTCTACAGTATGTTCCTGGTCGATTTCTCGCCGAAGGTGCTGATCCAGGTCATCCAGGGCACGGCGCTGCTCACCATCATCATCAATGTCATCGCCATCTGGAAGCAGGAGGCGCGCGATGTGCGCCGCACGGCGGTTGACCGGGATCTCTCGAGCTTCTTCGACGCGCTAGAAGATTATCGCAGCGCGCCCGGCGTCATGCGGCTTCTGCTGGCGGTGGCCATCGGATCGGCTGCCTTCTCGATGCAGGATATTCTGCTTGAGCCCTATGGTGGCGAAATCCTGGGCTTGTCTGTCGGCGAAACAACGCGCCTGACGGGTCTCTGGGCCTTCGGAACCATGATCGGCTTTGCCTGGGCAGCCCACAGCCTGCAGCATGGCGCGCAGATGTACCGGGTTGCAGCAAGGGGCTTGCTCATCGGTCTTGGCGCCTTCCTGGCTGTCATCTTCGCCTCGCCGCTCGGTTTCAACGCGCTCTTCCATCTCGGTGCCTTCGGTATCGGTCTGGGCGGCGGGTTGTTCGCCGTCGGCACGATGCTCGCTGCCATGGGCATTGCAGAGCGCTCGGACAGTGGCCTTGTCGTCGGCGCCTGGGGTGCCGTGCAGGCGACCGCGATCGGCGCCAGCATGCTGGCCGGTGGCGTGATCAAGAACACGATCAATGCGCTGGCACTGAACGGCTCGCTGGGCGAGGCGATGATGACCCCGGCTGCTGGGTATCTGGTCGTCTACACCTTTGAAATCATTCTCCTCTTTCTGTGCCTGGCGGTCCTGGGTCCGCTCACCGGCCGGCGCTATCAGAGGGACTATCTGCAAGACATGCGTTTTGGACTGGCGGAGCTGCCCGGCTGACCGCCGGCGGATGCGCTTTACACGGGAGGGTCTGATATGACCGGGTCGTTGGTTGGGAATATCGATGTTGCACAAGTGGTGCTTTATGCGTTCTGGCTCTTCTTTGCGGGGCTGATCTGGTATCTGCGTCAGGAAGACCGTCGCGAGGGCTATCCGCTCGAAGAGGATGTCACGGGCCGCTACAACAAGAGCCCCTGGCTCTTCGTGCCGCCAAAGAAGACGTTCCTTCTGCCGCATGGCCAGGGCATCCGGCATGCTCCAGATTTCAAGCGCGACGAGCGCACGTTCTCCAGCCGCCGCATTGCACCGGCACCTGGCTATCCGATCGAGCCGGTCGGCAATCCGCTGCTCGCGGGCATCGGTCCTGGCTCCTGGGCCGAACGCTCCGACAAGCCTGACGTAACGGCCCATGGCGACGCCCGTATCGTGCCGATGCGTGTGGCTGAGGGTTTCGGTCTCGCACAAGGTGCTGCCGATCCCCGCGGACTTTCTGTCCTCGGCTGCGACCGTCAGGTGGCCGGAACCGTCAAGGACATCTGGGTTGACCGGGCCGAACACCTGATCCGCTACTATGAGGTCGAACTCGGGGAAGGCGGACGCACGGTCCTTCTGCCCAATAACTTCGTCGTTTTCGGCACGGGCCGCGGCAATGTCCGCTACCTCTATGTGCATGCGGTGATGGCAGCACAGTTCGCTGATGTCCCGGCTACCGCCCGCCCCGAACTCGTGACCCTGCTCGAGGAAGACAAGATCGCGGCCTATTTCGGCGCTGGTCTCCTCTATGCGGATCGCTTTCGTCAGGAGCCACTGCTGTGAAACAGTTCGTCACCCGTGAGCATGAAATCGAGCCGCTGCCGGGTCTTCCCGGCGTGCCTCCGGCCGGCGAGGTCATCCTGTGGCAAGGGCGGCCATCCTCTGCCCTGGTCGCTCGCCATCTGCTGAAAGTCCGCTGGATCGTTGGCTATTTCCTGATCCTTGCCAGCTGGGCGATCGCGGCCGGTCTTTCGGACGGCCATCCAGCGGGGGGCATCCTCTTCTCGGTCGCCGTTCTGACGGCACTCGCCGGTCTGCTGATCGGCATGATCGAGCTGTTTTCCTGGGCGGTGGAGAAGACGACCCTCTACACCATCACCACGGAGCGCATCGTGATGCGCTTCGGCGTTGCGATCTCGATGACCCTCAATCTCCCCTTCCGCCAGATCGACAGCGTGTCGCTCGCCCGGATCGGTGAGAAGGCCGGCTTGATCGCGATCGCGCTCGTGCCGGAACAGCGCCTTTCCTGGCTCATCCAATGGCCGCATGTGCGCGGCTTCCGCTTCGCCAAGCCGGAGCCGAGCCTGATCTACCTGCCCGACGCAACGAAGGTGGCCAATGTGTTGTCGGTTGCGATCGGCCAGTATCGCGGTGCGCGGGCCGAGCAGCCGCGGATCATCGTGCAAGAGACAGCCGGAAGCGCCATGCCGCCTTCCGTTGTCGCCGCCGAATAGGAGCGCGTCATGGGATCGGCTTCGCATCTCGGCTACTGGGCAGACCGCAAGGGCAAGACGCCAAATCGCGTGCCCCGTGGCTTGTTTTTCGGTCTTGTCGGTCTTCTCGCCTTCACAGCGGGCGCAATTCTCTTCGGCAAAACGACGGGCCTCGGCCTCGTCACGCAGCAGCAGGGTGCGCCGGTCGGCATTCGCGATCTCATGATCACCCGCAGCTCCTCTGACTTCGTCGTCGTCACCGATGCTGCGACCGGCCAGGAGATTGCAAGCTACGGCCCCCAGGCGGGCGGTTTCGTACGCGGCTCGCTCCGGGCGTTCGAGCGCATGCGCCAGGTGGCCAAGGTGCCGTTCGATACACCTTACCGGCTGATCAAGTGGGAGGCCGGTTCCGTCAGCCTGTCCGACACGGGCACCGGCGAGCGGATTTATCTCGATGCCTTTGGCCGCGACAACGTGGCCGCATTCGAAGCCCTTCTGGGCTCACAGGGAGGAGAAAGCCAATGAACCCGGTCTTTGCCTTGATGCGACGGAAGGAGACGGTCGATTGTACCGTCGAGATCAACAACACCTTCGAGGCGCTCGGTGCGCATTTGAGGTTCGACAACGGGGTGGTCGTCCATCCGGGTGATGAAGTGCTCGTGCACGGCGCACCGGTCCAGATCCCTTATGGCTCCAGCCAGAATTTCCGCCGCAAGGCAACCATCACCCGGGCCGGCGCGCTGGAGCGGGCCTGGATCCGCGCCACAGGCGATCTGGATATGATGGAATTGTGCGAATTCAGCTTCACGGAGAGGGCACTGTCATGAACAACCATGTTTCGCCAAGCGATCTTTCCGATCACGAGCCGACCGTCGAAGAGCGCATGGCCGGGGTCAGCGATACGACCCGCAGCGCGCTCGTCTCCACGATGCTGACACCCCGCTTCTACACCACCGATTTCGAAGAGATGGACAAGATCAATGTCGAGCCGGTGCGTGCCGAATGGGACGTCTTGATCGCCCAGATGAAGAGCGATCCGAACCGTGGTCACTTCAAGCGCAACGAGCAGTGGGACGATATCGACATCGACGGCCTGCCGGACGATCTGCGCGAGGAATTCATCGACTTCCTCGTCTCGTCGCTCACCTCCGAATTCTCGGGCTGCGTGCTCTACAAGGAGATGAAGCGGCGCGGCAAGAACCAGGAGATCTGCGAGCTCTTCGGCTATATGAGCCGTGACGAGTCCCGCCATGCCGGTTTCATCAACGATGCGCTGAAGGAATTCGGCATCGGCGTGAACATGGGCTTCCTGGCGAAGGCCAAGAAATACACCTTCTTCAAGCCGAAGTTCATCTACTACGCGACCTATCTGTCCGAGAAGATCGGCTATGCCCGCTACATCACCATCTTCCGGCATCTCGAAAAGCATCCGGACAAGCGCTTCCACCCGATCTTCAAGTGGTTCCGCGAATGGTGCAATGACGAGTTCTCCCATGGCGAGGCCTTCTCGCTGATCATCCGCTCCGACAAGCGGCTGATGGAGGGGATGAACAAGTACTGGATCAAGTTCTTCCTGCTCGCCGTCTTCGCGACCATGTATGTGCGCGATCACATGCGGCCGGCCTTCCACAAGGGTCTCGGCGTCGACATCGACGACTACGACATGAAGGTCTTCCGGCTGACGAGCGAGATCTCGCGCCAGTGCTTTCCGCTCGTGCTCGATCTCGACAACCCGGCCCTGCATGAAGGCTTCCGCCGGATGGAGCGGATCAATCGCAAGGTGATGGCAGCCAACGAAAAGGGTGGCCTGTCGGGCAAGATCGCCAAGGGCTTCTGGTCGGCAGCGGCAGCGGTCAATTTTATCAGGATGTATGTCATTCCGACGAAGTCGAACGCCATACCTGCCACGTCCCGCCTTCAGCCGGTCTGGTAAGGAGATTGCCATGACCTTCACGCACCCGCTCGCTGTCGTTCTGGTCGCCATCTCCGTATGGTGGCTTTCGACCGGGCTGGTGCTGGCCATGGTCAACCGTTCCGACGGCCCGCGGGGCAGGGGCCTTGTTCTGATGGGTCTGATGACCATTGTCGGAGCATTCGGCTTTGTCTTGATGCTCTACGGCGCCCGCGAGCCGACGGTGCTTGGATCCTATGCCGGTTTCTTTGGTGCCTTGCTCGTCTGGGCCTGGCACGAAGCTGCCTTCCTGACAGGGATCCTGACAGGTCGGCGCACGGGTGAATGCCCTCCCGGCCTCACCGGCTTTCGCCGTTTCAGGGCTGCCTGGGAGGCGGTGAGTGATCATGAGATCGCCATTCTTGTCACCGCAGTCGCGCTTTGGCTGTCGCTTCAAGGATCGGTCAATCTCTTCGGGCTTGCCGCCTTCGGACTGCTCTGGGGCATGCGGATCTCGGCCAAGCTCGTCATTTTCCTAGGCGCGCCACATGCCGTCAGCGAGTTGATGCCGAAAGGTATCCGGCACCTGAAGAGCTACTTCAAGACAGACCGGATGACGCCGCTGTTTCCGGTCTTCCTGGCGATCGCTGCAGGCCTGTTCGCCGTCCTCGTCGTGGGGGCAAACCGCGCGACCCAGGCGCATTCCGTCGTCGGCCACACGCTGCTGGCGACCTTCATGGCACTTGCCATCATCGAACACCTTGTTCTCGTGCTTCCCGTTTCCGACACGGCGCTGTGGCGCTGGGCGATGGCAAGGCAGGAACGGGCAAACCTCGTCATTCGCCCTTCGGCGGACGGCGTTTCCGCACTCAAGGAGGCTGGGCCTGTGTCTGTGCCGCACCCCTCCTGGACAGCAATTGGACAAGACACGATCGGGAAGAGGAAAGACTGATGACTGTTTTCCAGCACATGGAAGAGGCGCTCGCCGGCCTGCACACTGCCGGCAATTACCGCGTATTCGCGGATCTGGAGCGTCAGTGCTCGGCCTTTCCGAAAGCCGCGTTTCACAATGGTGACGGAACGGCCCGCGAGGTCACCGTCTGGTGCTCGAACGATTATCTCGGCATGGGCCAGAACCCGCTCGTGACTGAACGAATGATCGAGGTTGTGCGCAAGTGCGGCGCAGGTGCCGGCGGCACGCGCAACATCTCCGGTACCAACCACTATCACGTCCTGCTCGAGCACGAGCTTGCAGACCTGCATGGCAAGGAAGGCGCGCTGATCTTCACATCGGGTTACGTGTCCAACTGGGCAGCGCTCGGAACGCTTCTCTCGAAGATCCCCGGCATCATCTGCTATTCGGATTCACTCAATCATGCCTCGATGATCGAAGGCATCCGTCATTCCCGCTGCGTCAAGCGACAGTTCCGCCACAATGACTACAAACATCTGCGCGAGCTGATGGCGGCCGACGACCCGGCAGCGCCCAAGCTGGTCGCGTTTGAGAGCGTTTATTCGATGGATGGCGACATCTCGCCGATCAAGGAGATCTGCGATGTCGCCGACCAGTTCGGCGCGATCACCTATCTCGACGAAGTGCATGCAGTTGGCATGTACGGGCCGCGCGGTGGCGGTGTCGCCGAGCGCGAAGGTTTGATGGACCGTCTGACGGTCATCGAGGGTACGCTCGGCAAGGCTTTCGGCGTCATGGGCGGTTACATCACCGGTCCGGCCGTGCTCGTCGACTTTGTCCGCTCGTTTGCCTCTGGCTTCATCTTCACGACCGCGATCCCGCCGGCGCTTGCCGCGGGTGCCACTGCGTCGATCCGTCATCTGAAGGAAAGCAGCTTCGAGCGCCACCTGCATCAGGCGACCGTTGCCAAGGTGCGGCGGGCGCTCGACGTCCGCGGAATTCCGCATATGCACAATCCCAGCCACATCGTGCCGGTCATGGTCGGCAATGCTGCGAAGTGCAAATGGATCTCGGACGTATTGCTCGACGATTTCGGCATCTACGTGCAGCCGATCAACTATCCGACGGTCGCCGTCGGCAAGGAACGTCTGAGGATCACGCCAACCCCGCTGCACAGCGATGCCGACATCGACCATCTGGCCGAGGCGCTCTGTTCGCTATGGTCGAAATGCGCGCTGGCGCGGGCGGTTGCCTAAACGGGGTAAAACCCGTATCGGCAGGCCAAGGATCTCTGTGGAACCGGACAGGATGACCGAAAGCATTTACATCCCGGCGATTGCCGGTGACGGATCGCTTTTTCCGATCGAGAAGATGCAGGCGCATCTCGACGGGCAGTTGCATCTTGCCGTCTCGGTTTTCGTCTTTGACGGCGACCTGTTGCTGATCCAGAAGCGTGCCGCGAGCAAGTATCACTGCGCCGGCCTCTGGGCCAATACGTGCTGTACACATCCCCACTGGGACGAAACCGTTGAACACTGCGCCGAGCGCCGCCTCACCGAGGAGCTCGGCTTTACCCTGCCGCTGACCCGTCATCAGACCGTCGAATACGCGGCTGATGTTGGCGAGGGTTTGAAGGAGCACGAACGGGTCACCCTGTTCAGTGCACAGGTCGACAGCCAGACGCTTCAGGTCGAGCCCGTCGCCGACGAGGTGGATGAAGTGCGCTGGATTGCTCCCGGCGAACTGCTTCGAGAGGTGCGTGAGCGTCCTCAGGATTTCACGCCCTGGTTCCGCATTTATCTGCAACGCTTCCCAGGGCTCAGCTTCGCCGAAGCGGCCTGATACAGACCTATCCCCTCATTCTCGTCATCTGAAACAAGTCCGCATCGGTAGCCTGGAGGTTACCGATGCGGACTGCGTTTGTGGTGAAGAGAAGCATCTGCAACAGGGAAAGAAGCGCAAAAAGAAAGGGAGCCCTAGAGCTCCCCTTCCTCTTGCGGCCCGCCTTGGGAGGCCGTCAATCGCTGGCAGTCGGCGGGGACGATGGCGGCAGCAGGACGGCTGCCGTCTCGGACTTTGGTGCAGCGAGCGGCAGAGCGCTGCTCTGTTCGGCCGGTGCCATCCGCTGCGTCACGCCCGGCTGATAAGTGGTGAAGTCCGGTACTGTAATCGGGCCCTTCTTGGCGAGGGAGTCGACATAGTCCTGAAGCATCGAGGTGCCATAGAGCGGCTTCTGCACGCCGGCATGGCAGGTGCCGCAGCCGACCTTGAAGACATCACCCTCGGGGCCCTTGCGGGTGTCCGGGAAGACGGGCGTCAGGCCGACCATGTAGTTGGCATTGACGTCGCGCACCATGCGGATCCCGTGCCATGCGGTCACGCGCTGGGGCGGGCTTTCGTCCCAGGCATTGAAGGCACGGCTGTTGTGGCAGGTCGTGCAGTTCACGCCGAGAGACTCGGACATGTGCATCATCAGCGACCAGGTGGCCTCCGTCTCCTTGGTGCCAGCCGGATTGGTGCCGGTCGGCAGGGCGGTGTTGGAGTGCACGCGGATCGGCTTGGCATCCAGCAGATAGTCTTTCAGCACATTCTGCGGCAGCGAGGAGTTGCCGCCGAACTTGGCGACGACGTTCTGGCCCGCGCGGTTCTGGGTCATGCCGCCGGCCGGCTTGGGCTCCAGATCCTCGTACCAATAGTTGACCGGGATCGCCTGACCGCGGTGACAGGTGTAGCAGGTGGCGCCGACCTGGCCGACATGGCTCTGCCAGTCGACATTGATGGCCTGCGTCATCTGGATCATCCGGCGCGCGACGACCTTCTGGTAAACTTCGTCGGAGGCGAGGTTTTCCGGGTTGTGGCAGTAGTTGCAGCCGGCTTCCGGCGCGATCCATTCTGTGATCGATGCCATGAACTGGTTGAACTGGTCGTCGGAGAGATCGCCGAGGATCTGCACGTTTTCATATAGATCGCGTGCTTTGTCACCTGCGGGATCGGCTTCCCAAGGTGCTGGGGGCACGACGTTTGCCAGCTTCAGCGCCTCCTGGTTTTCGACGTCGCGGTGGACATACATGCCAGTGCCGCGAAAGCCGATCTGTTCGCTCTCGACAGGCGGTGCGTCCCAGCCGGCGCCGACGAAGCTTGCGATCGTCAGCAGTGAACCGGCGGAGACGGCGAAGGGGATCCAGAGTTTCATCGTCGTTCTCCTCAAAGCGCCGGGTCAACGACGCCGGGATAGCCCGGCAGCGGGGACACGATCCCGTGGTTGATGCCCCAGAGGTACCAGTTGTCGACGACCGTACCTGTCAGAAGGATGCCGATGCCGCCGGTGATCGGGGTCAGAATGGCAAACCACCAGGCCCAGCGGTGGACGGATTCCATCGTGGCGTTGAAGCCCATGGTCCATCTCCAGAAGAGGGCTGCGCGTTCGGAGGCCGTACCGCGATCGGTGATCTGTTCGAGCTCGCGTTCACCGCCGTATTTGCCGACGGCGAGGATCGTTGCGCCATGCATGGCAAACAGCAGGACCGAGCCGTAGAGGAAGACGATCGAGAGGCAGTGGAAGGGATTGTAGTACAGATTGCCGTAACGGATCGAGAAAGCGGCCGTCCAGTCGAGATGCGGGAAGATGCCGAAGGGCACGGCTTCCGAGAAATTGCCCATCAGGAGCGGGCGGATGAAGCCGAGCACCAGGAAAAGCCAGATCGCAGCGGCAAATGCCCAGGCGACATGGGTGCCCATTTCCAGCTGGCGTGCCCGGCGATAGACGCGCACCCACCACAGAACGATCGATGTCGTCAGGAAGAAGCCTGCGATCAGCCACCAGCCACCTTCCGCCAGTGGCGGCAGGACCTTGAGGCCGTATTTTGCCGGTGGCGGTTCAAGCCCCAGCCAGAAGAGCTGGCGAACGAACTGGATGGGGTCCCAGCCGACCGAGGCCAGCATGTTGAGGCCGATGATCTCGAAGGCGATGAAGCCGAAGACCAGCGAGAGCGTGCCGAGATAGCCGAGATAGATCGGTCCGATCTGGGCGTTGCCGATCATGCCGAACAGCTGCACCAGCATTGGCTTGCCGGCGCGCGGGCTGTCTCCGGCGGGAAGGGGCATGCCCTCTTCCAGCGGACCGCTGACCTGGATCGGCGTAATGATGTTTTGATACTGCGCTAATAAGAACATGGTCCGGTCCCCCTCAGTTCCAGATCGGCAGCGTCAGCCACCAGTTCCACCATTGCGGCCAGCCCTGATTCCAGAACGGTCCGCTGATAACGATGCAGACGGCGCTCCAGAAGCCCGCGTTCAGCGCCAGGATCAGGCCGAGGCGGTGGATGCCCAGCGTGCCGATCGAGTAGCCAATGATGTCGCGGAAGAATGTGTCTTCGTATTCCGGCGTCTTCACCTCGGCCTGCTTGCCGGCCTCGGTGATCGATGCACCTGGATTGGCAGCCGACAGGATGAGGCCGCCATGCAGGGAGAGCGCCAGCGTCGTGGTGAAGAAGAATGTCACCGCGATCATATGTGCCGGATTGTAGTGGAAATGCAGGTACTGGTAGCCGACGTTCGACACCCAATCCAGATGACTGAAGATACCGTAGGGAAAGCCATGACCCCAGGCGCCGAGCAGCAGCGGACGGAAGACGACGAGCGTCGCATAGGCGAAGATCGCGAAAGAGAATGCAAAGGGCACGTGGTAACCCATGCCGAGCTTGCGGCAGATTTCCACTTCTCGCAGTGCCCAGGAAATAAAGGCACCGAGCGCGCAGACGGTGACGATCTGCCAGAGACCGCCTTCCCTCAGCGGCGCAAGCGCCAGGCCGTAGGACAGGTCCGGTGGTGCAATCGAGATCTGCCAGATGTTCCATGTCGGGCCAAGCGCCGCGCCATAGATCAAGAGTGCCGTCCCGAGTGTGGCAAAGAAGGCCGTCGTGACGCCGAAGAAGCCCACATAAAACGGGCCCACCCAGAAATCGAAGAGATCGCCTCCGAGCAGCGTACCGCCTCGTACGCGATATTTGCGTTCAAAACTCAGCAGCGCCATGTTCGTTTCCTCCAGAGGTGATCAGCCAGGCGGCGTTGTCGGGTCATGCGATTTGGCGGCGGGCGAGACCTAGGTCACGCCCGCTGCCGTCTTGGTCCTTCAGCCGATGAGCCGGAGATCCACGCCTTCAGAGAGGGAATGCTCCAGGGAACTGGTCGTGAGGGGCTTGCCCTCCAGCCAGTTGAAGCGTTCCGTGCTCAGCAGGATAAAGTGGATCAGGATCGCAAGCGTGAACAGGAATACAGACAGTGCAACCAGCGCTTTGCGCGGATCGAACATAAGCCAGACTCTCCACATATCGCGTCCTCCTCAGGTCAACATCGGCAGAAGCGTGAGAGCCGTCTGGTTAATGCCCTCGAGAGAGCTGTAACCTTCTGGACCCGGGATCCAGGGACGCCACATCCAGACCAAGATATGCGCGACGATGGCAATCGCCGTGAATATCATGAAGCCTTGGATGAAGAATCCATGGACCTCGCGCGCTTCGCTTTCGGTCAGACCCGAAAGCGAAACATTTGATGTTTCAGCCATCAAATTCACCTCCTAGTCTCGAACACCGCGGCGCCCCCGCGGCGGGGTTTCGGCAGGGTCTTGAGGATCCTGCCGGGTTTCTGCCGGTGTCGAGAACACCGGCAAACGGATCGGGTTACGCGTGGAAGGCGTAACCGGCAGCTGCGTAGGCCGAGGAGCGAGCCTCAGCGAAAATCGATTGGTCGGGGCGCTCGGCCGCGTCCTCGGCATGCCCGGCAAGCCTCGACGTCAAGGCGGCGCACAGGCACAGCGGATAAAGGAGCAGGTAGAGACGCCGCATGTTCTGGCGCTCGGACTGGCGGTCGCGATGTCGACGCAGGTCCTGATCGGATCGGGTTGCAGTGATCATGGCTTCACCTCCAGTTGTCCCGTTGATGGGTGTCGTTCCCTCGCTCATGCATAGGCTCCCTCAAGGCGGGCGGCCGTCTCGACATGATGGCGGGTAACTTCGTGGTCTTCGGCCCGGCGTGCCTCACGCTCTGCCGCTTCCCTCAGCCGCTTGGCAGCCGAGATGCGCACGAGCACGGGCTCGTTGCCGATGAATGTTTCGAGTGAGGCCTGGGCATCGGACTGCCAGGCCATCTCGCTGCGCGGACGGGCTGTCGTCGCTTCGATCGCGTCGAGTTCTCCGGCGCGCGGCAGGATGTCGAACAGCATGTCGAAGAGCGCGTTGCAGACCTCCTGGATCAGCCAGGCCGCGCCCGAATAGCCCATGACGGGCGTGCCGGGATGGCGGCGAACGATGGCGCCGGGATAGGAGAGCTGCACGAATTTGCCGCGGGCACCGCGCTCGGCCATGTACATGCGCTCGTTGAACGAGCCGAACATGATCATCGGCGGCTTCTTGGCTGTCAGCTCCGCGACCTCGATGTTGTCGGTCTTCGATCCGGCCTTGCGGGGGATCGCGAAGTTGCAGGGGAGGCCCATTTCCTCCTCGAGGAAATTGCGGATGCCGCGCACATAGGTCTCGTTTGCGACGATCGCGAAGCTTGCAGTCGCAAAGAAGTCCTGAGTGACGGAGCGCCAGAGATCCCAGAGCGGCTTCAGCGTCGTGTGCTTTTCCTTCAGGATGAAGGGTTCCGGATCGAGCCCGAGCATGTCGCCGAGTTCGCGCAGGAAGGCCGTCGTCGAATGAATGCCGATAGGGGCCTGCAGATAGGGACGGTCGAGCGTCTCGCAGAGTAGACGGCCGAACTCGCGGTAGAGGCAGATATTGGCATCGGCATCGGCAAGCTTGCGCACGTCTTCGAGATGGCTGCCCAGCGGAAAGACCATGTTGATCTCGGCGCCCATTCCTTCGACCAGCCGGCGGATTTCCGCCAGGTCCGAAGGCATGTTGTAGGTGCCGTAGATCGGGCCGATGATGTTGACGCGGGGCTTTGCGCCTTCGGGGCGCCGGCGCGGTGCAGGCACCTTGCCGCCTTTGGGGCCAAATTCGGTCCAGAGCCATTTCAGCGCGCGGTCGGCGCTCTGCCACTGGTCTTCGTCGATGGTGCGCGGCAGGAAGCGGACGATGTTGGAGCCTTCCGGGGTCACGCCGCCACCGATCATTTCGGCGATCGAGCCGGTGACGACGACAGCGGGCAGGTCCGGATCGAGCGCCAGGCGGGCCCGCTTCATGGCACCCTCGGTGCCGTGCTGACCAAGCTCGTCTTCCGACAGGCCAGAGACGACGATCGGCAGCTCATGCGGCGGCAAGGCGTCCGTATAGTGAAGGACTGAGGTGACGGGCAGGTTCTCGCAGCCCACCGGGCCGTCGATGATCACCTGCAGGCCCTTGATCGCGGTGAAGGCATAAACGCTGCCCCAGTAGCCGCCGGCTCTGTCGTGGTCGAGGATCAGCATCCGACGCTCTCCCCATTGTCGACGGCGTTGCGGGACTGCTTGACCTTGGCGGCGAACTTCTTGCGATAGGCGCTGCGGTCTTCGGGCACATTTTCCCAGATACCCGCGCCATCACCTTTGCCGACGCCCTCGAAGAAGGCGTTCATGGCGAGGAAGCGGTCCTTGTTGCCGATGGCGGCATTGATGACCGCTGGCAGCGAGGCGACACCGGCCGGACCCATGAGGGGACGGGCGGAAATCAGGTTGGTGAAGTAGAGGGCAGGGGTCGCTGCTTCCTTTGCCTTCTGCACGACGGGGGTCGTGCCGATGGCGAGGTCGGGCTTGAATTCGGCAAAGGCGGCGAGGTCCTGCTCCAGCGAGGCGCGGAAGCGCAGCTCCACACCATGCGCGGACAGCCACTCGGCATCCTCGCTGTTGTAGGGGGTCTTCGGACAGGCGGTCCCGACATAGCGGAGGTCGGCGCCGAGTTCGACGAGCAGTCGGGCAACCAGGAGTTCGGAACCTTCGTAGCCGGAGAGCGTGATGCGGCCGTTGATCCTGTGCTCGGCAAGTGCCGCCTTGATTGCGCTGCGCATCGCGTTGCGGCTGATGTTGGTCTTTGCTTCTGCGACGTTGCAGCTTTCGCCGATCGCCTTCAGCCAGGCATCCGTTCCGTCGACGCCGACAGGGGCGGAGCCAATGATCGGGCGGCCGGCCGCCTGGAATTCGCGGATGCTCGCCGTGTAGAAGGGATGGATCGCGGCCACAGCGGCGCAGTCGAGAGCAGAATAGAGCTCGCGCCATTCGCGGACGGGAACGGTCGGGCCAGCAGCCAGGCCCATCGGCTCCAGCATGCCGCCGATCACAACCGGATCTACCGGGAACATTTCGCCGAGCAGGGTGACGGTGGGTCTGTCTTTCAGACCACCGCGCGGGCGCTGGACCGGGCCTTCGCCGATTTCCTGGCGGGCATAGGCGAGCATCGCGCCTGAAAGAACGTCCTTCGCTTCCGCATGGGTCGGAACGCCGAAGCCGGGGACGTCGATGCCGACGATGCGCACACCATCGATTTCGCGCGGCAGCATGCGGAGCGGAACGCCCGAAGCCGAGGGGACGCAGAGATTGGTGACGACGACGGCATCGAACTTGGCCGGATCCGCCATCTGGTGCACGGCCTCGACGATGTCCTCATAGAGCTTGCCGGTGACCAGGGTCTCGGAGCTGAAGGGCACATAGCCGACGGAGCGCTTGGCGCCGTAGAAATGCGAGGTAAAGGTCAGGCCGTAGACGCAGCAGGCAGAACCCGAGAGGATCGTACCGACGCGGCGCATGCGAAGGCCGACGCGCAGCGAGCCGAAGGCCGGGCACATGGATTGCGGCTGATCGTGTGGACCCTTCGGGTAGTCGGCTTCGAAGCGATCCATCAACTCGCCCTGGCCGGCCGCACGGGCAGCCGCTTTGGAAAGTTCGACGCCGCCATGGCAGCCGATGCCGGATGGCTCACCCGCCATGCCGTCTGCAAGGACGGCGGCATCGTTGCCGACGGGAGTGATCCCGTTGGCGTCGTCCGGCTCGAATTCCTTGCGAAGGTCATCCATAATGCTCACCCGATCTCACACGTTGTCGTAGACGACTTCCAGCGACGGCCGTTTCAGCGCGCCCGTGGCGCACATGTCTTCCGGCAGGGCTGGCTGGAGCTTGTAGTCGGCGCCCGTTTCGCTGGCGTCGAAGAGACCGAGCAGGCCATCCTGATCGAGCGGTTTGGGGAGGATCGGCGGCGCTTCGGCCAGATTGATCGAGAGCGCTTCGAAAAGCGGACCCCAATGGCTCTCATGCGTGCCGATGATCTGGTAATTGGCGCTCTTGCGGCGAATGTCATCGTCCTGCGGGATCGAGGCGAGCACCGGGATGCCAACCGCGTCCGCAAAGGCCTGGGCTTCACCGGTGCCATCGTCCTTGTTGATGACGAGGCCGGCGACGCCGACATTGCCGCCGAGATTGCGGAAGTATTTCACGGCCGAACAGACATTGTTGGCGACATAGAGCGATTGCAAATCGTTCGAGCCGACGACGACCACCTTCTGGCACATGTCGCGGGCGATCGGCAGGCCGAAGCCGCCGCAGACCACGTCGCCGAGGAAGTCGAGCAGGATGAAGTCGAAGTCCCATTCATGGAAGCCGAGCTTTTCCAGTGTCTCGAAGCCATGGATGATGCCGCGACCACCGCAGCCGCGACCGACTTCCGGTCCGCCGAGCTCCATGGCGAAGACGCCGTCACGCTTGAAGCAGACGTCGGAGATCGAGACTTCCTGGCCGGCTTCCTTGCGGCGTGAGGCCGTCTGGATGATGGTCGGGCAGGCGCGGCCGCCGAAGAGCAGCGAGGTGGTGTCGCTCTTGGGGTCGCAGCCGATCAGCAGGACCTTCTTGCCGAGCTGGGCCAGCATGTAGGAGAGATTGGCGAGCGTGAAGCTCTTGCCGATGCCGCCCTTGCCGTAGATCGCGATGATCTGCGTGTCCTTGGTGACTTTGCCGGTGGCCGGGGCATCGGGTTCGATGGCGGCTTCTTCGCGGAGGTTTTCCTGCAGGCGCTCCAGTCCGTCCTGTGCGAGGTCGAGGCTCATGCGGCTTTCCTCCAGTCGATAATCATTTTCAGGCAGTCGGGGTCGTTGAATGCAGTCCGGTAGGCCGAAGCCGCATCGGACGGGGCAGAATGATGGGTGATGAGACCGCCCAGCGAGAGGCTGCCAGTATCGACCAGAGCGAGAACTGCCTCGACGTCGGTCGAGTTGAATTCGGCGGCGATGGCGATCGAGGCTTCCTTCATGAAGGCGGCCGGGAAGGCAAAGTCGATGCGGCTGCCGTAAAAGCCTGCCAGGACAAGTTCGCCGCGGCGATTGAGCTTCGCGATAGCCTTGTCGATCACTGCGGCGTCGCCGCTTGCATCGATGATCACGTCGTGGCGCTGATCGCTGTCGCTCTCAGGCGCGGCGACAACATAACCGTTAGCGCCGGTGCGGCGGGCTGCCCGTGTCTCCCAGACGATCGGTGCGGGCTGTCCGGTGGCGACAATGATGCGGGCGATGAGACGTCCGAGGACTCCATGGCCGATGACGAGTGATGCGGGGCGTGTGGAGCGACAGACGGCATGGTGCGCCGTTGCAGCGAGTGCCAGGAGTGCCGCTTCTTCAGCCTGTTCAAAATTCGTCCGGACCGTACGGGCACCCGGCACCACGAGCCGTGCGGCACTTGCGCCGAAAAGCCCTGCAGCGTCTGCGTAGCAATTTGCGCCCGGCACGAAGACCTGGTCGCCGACAGCGCGCCCCGAGGTTTCTCCGGCTTCGATGATGGTGCCGACCGTCTCATAGCCCGGGACCAGCGGATAACGCATGCCGGGGAATGCCGGCATCGTGCCCTCGTACAGCATCTTCTCTGTCCCGCTGGAGACGCCGCTGAAGCGCGATTCCACGACCACGTCCGACGCCTCGGGCGCGTTCAGCGCCAATCGCCTGACGGCGAGCGTTCCTGGTTTTTCGAAGACGATGGCTGCGCTGTGCATTGTCGCGTCCTCCCCGGACACGGGATGCCTTCTGCTCCCAAATGTCATATTAAGATTACGCTTCTGAGTGTCAATCTAAATTTACACAAAGCAGTGGTGAGATCACCGATGATTCACCGTTGTGCGATGACAAGCGTTGCCAGCAGGGGATTTCCTGTGGTGACGGCCTTGGCGTTCCGGAACCCGCAGCGGCCCAGGAGGGCGCTGATTTCCGCGGACGACCGGCAGCGTCCGGAGCCCATGGCGGCGAAGTAGGTCCCGAAATAAATGGCGGCGAGATTCGCCCCTTCGCTGTCCCCTGCCATGGCTTCCGCCACGACGAGGCGCGTCCCGGGCAAAAGGTGCCGGTGGAGATTGGTCAGGATCTTGATGACCCGATCGTCGTCGTGGTCGCAGAGGATACGGACCAGCGTCACACACTCATGGTCGCTCGGTAGTGGATCCGAAGTGAAATCGCCGGGAGACAGCGTGCAGCGGTCCAGCATGCCGCGTTCGCGCAGATGGCGCAGGGCGAGGTCGGTGACTGCGGGCAAATCGAAGAGCGCCAGCTTCAGCTGCGGATGACGTTCCCCGAGCGCACCGAGAAAGGCTCCTTCGCCGCCACCGACGTCGAGCACCGATCGGTATTGGCCGAAGTCGTGCGCCGCCAGGATGCAGTCTGCCAGCATGGCCTGGCTTTCGCGCATCAGCGCCGAGTAGGGTGCGACGAGTTCGTTGTCGATCTCGGCGGGATTGCTGCCCCGGACATAGGCCCAGTAGCGGCGGAGTTCGGTGTCGTGCAGATCGCCGCGCCAGAAGGCGGCGGCATCGGTGAGATCCCGATAGAGCATATCATGATGCTTGATCATCTCGCGCAGCCCACGATCGGCGGCAAGGACAGTGCCGGCGTCGGAGAGCATCCACAGATCGGGCCCGGCGCTGATCACAAGATCGAGCCGTTTTGCCTGGTCGAGCAGGCGCCGCATGGCATCGGGCACCATGTTGCAGCGTGTCGCGATCTGAACGGTGGTAAGAGCCTTGCCGTCGAGCGCCTCGAAGAGACCGAGCTGCACGCAGGCGGACAGGATTTGTGTATGCACAAAGCCGCTCGTGAGCCGGAAAAGCTGGTTCGCCTTCGCGTTCGCGACCATCCGCAGAAGAGGCAGGCGGGAAACCAGCGCACGAAATCGAGGTGAGCCGATCTGGCTGTTTCGCCACAGACGCATCCTGATCGATAGCGATCGGAGGATACCTGGCATCTGGCTTGGGCTATCCACGGAGTTGCCGATCGGCGGGCTGGCCTTCAAGCCTCTTCCGCCGCCGGCGTCCATGGCGTCACGCAGCGCTGGTTGCGAGCGTCTTCGGCATCAGCCGGGTCGCTTCGTTGCGGATCATCGAGCGGAATGCATCGGCACCCGGGCAGTCCGGCACGCTGTCGACCGCCTCGGCGACCAGACTCTTCAGGCGGGCGAGTGCCGCTTCCAGGCCGATGCTGGCGACGATGTTGGGCTTGCCGTTGCGGCTGTCCTGACCCGCTGGCTTGCCGGCCTCCGATTGTCCGACGGCGTCATAGAGGTCGTCTGCCACCTGATAGGCGGCGCCGAGCGCATCTGCCAGCACCAGCCATTCGCGTGGATTGCCGCCCGAGGCGATCGCGCCGGTCGATACCGCGCCGCTGAAGAGCGATGCTGTCTTGGCACGGTGATAGGCGGTGATGTTGATTTCCGGCTCGCTCTCCCAGGCCTGACCGGCGACGAGGCCATAGGGGCTGCCCACCGCATTGGCGATGGTGGCGATCAAGGGCGCGGTCAGAAGTGGGGACTGCTGCGTCTCCCGTGCCACCGTCTCGAAGGCGGCGATGATCAGGCCGTCCCCGACGAGCAGGGCGATCTCCTCGCCAAACTGGGCATGCACGCTGGGCGAGCCACGCCTTGTCATCGCGTTGTCGAAGCATGGCATGTCGTCATGCACCAGGGACGCGCAATGCAGCAGCTCAATGGCCACGGCAGCACTGTCGGCGGCATTCGGCTCGCGGTCACCGCAGGCGGCAGCGACTGCAAGGCAAAGCCGAGGCCGGATGCGCGCACCTCCGGGAAACACCGCATGTTTCAGGGCTTTCGCCAGGATGGGTGGACATCCGTTGGCGGTTGCGTAGCGCAGGGAGCGCTGTATGCCGGCTTCGATGCGCTCGGGGAAATCCATCAGGCTCACCTCCAGGGAATGCGCAGTTGTAAATTTTTAACAACTGAATAATGTGTAAATCAAGATTGACACATGTGGACTGTATGTCAACCGGGCAAAGGAGAGGAACTTGTCCATGGCAACCGATGATACCGTTGCGGTGATCGGGGCGGGCATGGCCGGCCTTGCGGCCGCCGTGCGGCTGGCGGCTGCCGGATATCGCGTTGTGGTCCTTGAGGCTCAGGCCGAAGCGGGTGGCAAGATGCGCCGCGTCGAGGTTGCTGGACGTGGTTTCGATGCGGGGCCGACGGTGCTGACCATGAAATGGGTCTTCGACGCGCTGTTTGCCGCGGCCGGTCGCTCGATCGACCAGGAGCTTTCGCTCGTTCCATCCACGGTAATTGCCAGGCACTATTGGCGGGGAGGGACAGCGCTTGACCTCTATGCCGATCCGCAGGAAACCATTCGCGCCATAACCGACTTTGCCGGTCGGCGAGAGGCCGAAGGTTATCGTCGGTTTGCGGCGGACAGCCGCCGGACTTTCGAGGTGTTGAAGGACAGCTTCATCGATGCGTCGAGACCCAACCCGGTCTCGCTCTCACGTCGTATCGGCCTTGCCCGGCCCCGAGCGCTCCTTGCGATCAAGCCCTTCGCGACACTCTGGTCTGCCCTGGGAGGCTATTTTGCCGATGCCCGGCTTCGCCAGCTTTTCGGGCGTTACGCAACCTATTGCGGCTCGTCGCCTTATCTTTCTCCAGCCACGCTGATGCTTGTTGCCCATGTCGAGCAGGAGGGTGTCTGGACGGTGCAGGGTGGCATCCGGGCACTCGCGCAACGGCTCGCGGCTTTGGCGGTCGAGCTCGGCGTGGAGTTCCGCTACGGCGATGCCGTCAGCGAGATCGTCATCGATCCGTCTAGGCGGGCCGTATCAGGCGTCGTGACCCGGACGGGGCGCAAGCTCGATGCGCGGCAGATCATCTATAATGGCGATGTTGCCGCACTTCCCAGATTGATCGGTGTCCCGCCTCCCGATCCAGGCCGCGCCCAGGCGCAGCGGTCGCTGTCCGCCCTCGTATCGTGCAGCCTCGCCGAACCGTCCGGCGTGCCGATCGCGCATCACACGGTCTTCTGTTCCGATGATTACGAGCGCGAATTCGAGGCGATCTTCAAACGTCGCGAAGCTCCCTCCGACCCGACCGTCTATCTCTGCGCCCAGGATCGCGATGCCGCAGGTCGGCTGTCAGCTGGGCATGGGGGTCCTGAACGTATCTACGCCCTGATGAACCTGCCAGCGGACGGCGATCGCCGTCGTTTCCATGAAAGCGAGGTCAGCGCATGTCTGAAGACCATGGAACACCGTTTGGAGCTGAACGGGCTGACGCTGTCGATGAGCCAGGCGGCGGCGGACATCACGACGCCAGACCGTTTCGCGACCCTTTATCCGGGAACGGGCGGGGCGCTTTACGGGATGGCCTCCCACGGCTGGATGGCGTCCTTCGCGCGACCGGGCTCACAGGGGCCGGTGCCGGGCCTTTATCTGGCGGGGGGCAGCGTGCATCCGGGGCCGGGTCTGCCGATGGCGGCCCTATCGGGGAAACTCGCGGCCGAACGGTTGATGGCGGACCGGCCTTTGATCAGGCGGTCCCTGCCGGCGGCTATCACTGGTGGTATGTCGACGGAACGAGCGACTGCGGGCGCTTCGCCTTCACGGTAATCGCCTTCATAGGTTCGGTTTTTTCGCCCTACTACCACTGGTCCGGTCGGAAAACTCCGGAGAACCATGTGGCCTTCAATGTCGCGCTCTATGGGCCGGACGGGCATGCATGGGCCATGACGGAGCGCTCACAGCGGCACCTGCATCGCGGCAAATCTCTCCTGCAGATCGGCGGGAGTTCCCTGCGTTTCGACGGATCTGATTTCCTCATCACCTTTGATGAGGTGTTCCTGCCCTGGCCGGGGCAACGGTGGTTGCCGAAACGCATGCGCGGTGAAATCCGTCTCGCGCCGGCATTCCTGGCGGATCAGACATATCTGCTCGATGCCGCCGGTCGGCATGCTTGGAAGCCAATTGCGCCATGCGGCCGTGTCACCGTTTCCTGCGACGCCATGAAAGATGGCGGCTGGTCCGGAGACGGCTATCACGACATGAACCATGGCAACCGCCCCTTGGAAGAGGATTTCCAAGGGTGGGACTGGGCACGCGGCACAACGGCCGACGGTCGTGCGGTGCTGCTCTACGATTCAGTATTGGCGAGCGGGGATAGCAGACGGTCGGGCCTCGTCTACACCGACCGCGGCGCGGTCAGCCACTTCGAACCACCGGCGCGCCGGCTGCTGAAGCGTGGCTTCTGGGGTGTCGGTGGCGGTGTTGCCTGCGATGAGGGAACGACGCCTGAATTGCTTGGCGCCTATGAGGATACGCCTTTTTACCGACGCTCGCTGGTGGAGACGGCAATCGCTGGCGACCGGGTCGTGATGATGCATGAGACGCTGGACTGTCGGCGGCTTGCCATGCCCTTGGTCAAGCTGATGTTGCCGTTCCGCATGCCGCGTCGGGGTTAGTCTTTTGCGGCTTCTCCATGGACCTCTCGTTCGGCCTCACGGGCGCGGGCCTCAGCCTTCAGCTTTTCCTTCTTCAGGTCGCGCATCTGCCAGACGTAGAAGGCAATCGCCAGGCTGAAGACGAAGATCGCTTCGATGATCCCGAAATAGTTTTCAAGCAAGGGTCGCCACCTTTTCTCGCGCGGCGCGCCGGCGTTCGCGGGCTTCTGCCCGGGCATCCGCGTGAAGACGCAGGAGTATGTCGGTCACCCGCCCGATCGTATTGTCCTTCGGCGCTTGCAAGGCGGTCGCTTGCTGCTCGGGCTCGGCTTCCCGCGCGGCCCCGCTCAAGGTGACCAGATCCCGTGCGACGATTTCAGTCGAGGCATGCAGATCGCGCACCGCCGTTGCCGTCCACCGGCTGTCCTCACCTCTTGCTTTGATCATGAGGCCGATCTTCTTGCCGAGGCCGGTTGTCGCGCGTCTCGAGACACTGTCATAGTCGTTGGCTGCGATATCCTCGCCGATTGCCTCGTAAACGAGGGCAGCCGTGCGGATCGCGTGCCGGCAGGACTTCGGCAGGCAGCGAATACCGGCATGGCCGAGTCGATAGTGGCGGGCTGCCTCGTCGAGCAGACGCTGAACCACCACTCCCAATGCTTCGCTATGTTGCGGGTTGCGCAAAAAGGCTGCTCCATCGATCCCATGTTCCTCGAGCCATTCGAGCGGCAGATACAGCCTGCCGTTTCTCGCATCCTCGCCGACGTCACGGGCAATATTGGTCAGCTGCATGGCAATGCCAAGATCTGCGGCGCGGGCAAGGGCAGCCCGATCGCGCACGCCCATCACGCAGGCCATCATCAACCCGACGCTCGAGGCGACGCAGGTTGCGTAGGCCTTCACGTCCTCGATGGTTTCGTGGCGGTGGCCTTCGAGGTCCATGGCGAAGCCATCGAGTAGGGCCTCGACCACCGGCTTGGGGATTGCGTGTTCGTGGACCACACGGGCAAAGGCCCGGTCGCAAGCAAAGGGCGCGGGCTCGCCGGCATAGATCAGGTCGAGGCGCTGTCGCAGCCGGAGAAGGGCCGGCATGCCGCTTTTGGGGTCATCGATCAGATCGTCGGAATGGCGGCAGAAGGCATAGAGCGCGCGTGCCGCCTGACGGGTGGAGGCTGGCAGCAGCAGGGACGCCAGATGAAAGGATTTCGAGCCGCGCCGGATTGCGGCGGAACACGCCTTTTCATCCTGGTAGTCGCCGGAAAAGCCGTAGTTGAGCGAAATCGGGCGGCGGGCGAGGGGACGGGCGAGCATCTGCTCCCGGGCCGAGTCGGACGCGATCATGGGCTTTTCCTCCTTGCCTGGGCTTCCCAAGTTTCGGCCATGATGGTGGCCGCGTCGGGCACGAGATCGGCGACGATGCGAGCGGAGGAGACGACGCCGGGCAGGCCTGCTCCCGGATGGGTGCCCGCGCCGCAGAGGAAGAGGTTGTCGAGTTCTTCGCTCTTATTGTGCGGACGGAACCAGGCGCTCTGGAAGAGCTTCGGCTCAAGCGCAAATGCGGCCCCCTGCCAGGACAGGAGACGATCCCGGAAATCCATCGGCGTGGCGATGCGGGAGGTGACGATGTGGCGCGACAGATCCGGAAGGACGGTCTCTTCCAACCGCTTTTCGATCTTGCGCCGGTAGTGTTCGGCCGTCTCTGTCCAGTCTGTCCCGCTTGCGAGGTTCGGGACAGGGCTCAAGACGTAGAAGGCATCGCAGCCAGCCGGAGCCAGTGATGGGTCGCTCGCTGTCGGGCGATGCAGGTAGAGACTGAAGTCTTCGGCGAGGCGATGCTTCCTGAAGATGTCGTCGAGCAGCCCCTTGTAGCGCGGTCCGAAAAGCATGGTGTGATGCAAGACATCGTCATACCGGCGGCTGGTGCCGAAATACCAGACGAAGAGGCTCATCGAATAGTCGCCGCGGGCGAGCTTGGCGTCGGTCCAGCGGCGGCGGGGGTGAGCCTTCAACAATTCTCCGTAGGTGGTGGCAGGGTCGGCATTGGAGACCACGATGTCTGCGGCGATGCGCTCGCCGGACGCCAATCTGACGCCGGTTGCCCTGCTGCCTTCGGTTTCGATCTCGACGACCGTCTCCTGGAGCCGGATGCGGCCGCCATTGCGGGTCACCAGCGAGGCGATGCCGCGCACGAGGGCATTGGTGCCACCTACCGCGTAATGCACGCCGTACTTCCCCTCCAGATGGGCAATCAGGCAATAAAAGGAGGTGGCGGAAAACGGGTTGCCGCCGATCAGCAGCGGATGAAACGAAAAGAGCGTGCGCAGCTTGTCGCTGCGGAAGTGTTTCGAGACGACCGAATAGACCGAGCGATAGCCGCCCAGGCGGACGAGGCGGGCAAGCGTCTTTGCGGTGAAGAGCAGGCTGTGGAAGGGCTTATGGGCGAGCTGCTCGAATGCGACCTCGTAAATGCGGCGGCTCTCGTCAAGGAAGCTGCGGTAGCCGGCGACATCCTTTGGCTCGATTTTTGCGATCTGGGCTTCCATCGCCTCGCGGTCGCCGGAATAGTCGAAGACCGTGCCGTCATCGTAACGCACCCGATAAAAGGGCGTGTTGGGGTGGAGGTCGACATCGTCGCTCAGCCTGCCGCCGCAATCGCGCCAGAGGTTTTCGAAGAGCCATGGGGCCGTGATGATGGTCGGACCGGCGTCGAAGGTGAAGCCGTCCTGTCGATGCGCATAGGCGCGTCCGCCGGGCTCGTCGAGTGGATCGAGGATTGTGACGCGATAGCCCTTGGCGCCGAGCAGTGCGCCGGTGGTGAGGCCGCCGACGCCGGCGCCGATGATGACGGCGTGCGGCCTGTTGTCGGCGGGTGGAGTTTTCGGTTTGGGAAAGCGGCCTGCGATGTTCATGCTGCATCCGCTCCGTTGGATTTCTGTTCGCTCACCACCTCGTCAAGCCATTTGGCGACCTCTGCTGCACGGCATTCGTGCAAGAGGTGGCCGCCCCGCTCGGTGAGGATCAGCCGACTGCCTGGGGCTTGTCGCGCTGCATGGCTGGAATTGGCGATCGGCACCATCGGGTCATCGCGGGCGGCGATCAGCGTCATGGGAAAGGGAAGGCGGCGCAACGTGGCGTCGAACCGGGTCAGGTCCCAGGCGGCCATCATGCCGAGTGCGCCCCGCACATGGGCGGGCGAGGCGAGCAGCATGCGATAGATCGCCTTCCCCTCTTCGTCGATTGATGAGCCGGTGGCCGTCAGCAGATTGCCGCCGAGCGGGGTCGCGCGCGCCAGCATCGAAAACATCGAGGCCGAAAAGGGATTGGCAAAAAGCGCCTTGGCGAGCGGCGAAAACAAGGCGTTGCCGCGGATCGGCAGATAGGCGCCGTTGATGCCGACAACATGGCGCGGCACGGCTGAGGCCTGATCGGCTGCCAGTGCGACCGCGATCGCAGCGCCTGCGGAGTGTCCCAGAATGACGGCCGGGCATCGTTCGAGCGTTGTGACGAGTTCGCTGAGTGCCCTGACCATGCCCGGGAGAGAAAGGTCGGCGGATCCGCGCGTACGGGTAAAGCCATGGCCAGGCAGGTCTGGGGCAACAATCCGGAAGCGGCTCGAGAGAAGCGGAAGGATGTTGCGCCAGGAATGCGAGGCGGCGCCCGTCCCATGCAGAAGCAGGATGATGGGTGCGTTTTCAGGTCCGGTGATCTGCACGTGCCAGTCAAACGATGCGGTCTGCACGAAGCGGCTCGCACTGCGATGGGGCCAGTTGCGACCATCCGTTTGCCAGTCCAGCCGCTCGCGCCCGCTCATCATGTGCGAGCCTCCCGCATGGAAAGATCGACCAGATGCGACACGCGGCCGGCATCGGCCTGCCGCAGTACATGCAGGTCGGCGCCCAGCATGCGGGCGAGGTTCGTTACGCTTTCGCGGGGTCGCCGTGCGATGTCGATGCAGATGGTGCGCGTCTGCCGGCTCTTGCATGTCGCGGCAAGGCGCGTGAGTTCTTCTGCGGCAAGCGTGCGGTCGGCTGTGCCGTCCAGTGCGATGTTGCCGCTGCCGTCGGTCAATAGGACCAAGACTGGGCTGCTGCCCCGGCGCTCGACCGACAGGGCCAGTTCCAGTCCCGCCTTGAGGCCGGCTGCCAGCGGTGTCGGGCCGCCGCCGGGAAGCCCGGCGAGCTTGCGCTTGGCTGCGGTCAGGGAGCGTGTCGGGGGGAGAAGAAGGTCTGCACCGGTGCCTCTGAACGCAATCAGGGCGACTTCGTCGCGGCGTACGTAACAGCGGGCCAGCAATTGCTCGATGGCGCCCTTGGTTTCGCCAAGGCGCTCAAGCGCGGTCGAGCCGGAGGCATCGACGACAAAGATCGCCGTCGATGGGGCGGCGTGGCGCAGGCGCACATAGCGGAAATCGTCGCGCGTGACGAAGGCGCGTGGGGTCGCCGTTTGCCCTGATGGCGTCTTGCCAGGCACGCTCAGGGCGCGGCGTTGTGCGGCCCTGATCTTCTGGAAAGGCGCTGCTGCGCGCAGGGTGGCCACAATGTCCGGACGGGCCTCCGCATGGGGTGGAGCAAGGCCGATGCCGAAGGGGCGACCGCGCCTCGCATTCTTGCGAACGCCACCGGATTTGCCCGCAAGACCAGAACTGCGTGTCGGACGCAGGCAGATCGACAGCCAAGGGTCGGCCGAGAGTGTGCCGGCCTGAACTGCGGCCAGCATTTCGGTCAGGTTGTCGAGACGCGACGGCGCCGTGGTTTCGGCTTCGGGCTTCGGCTCCACGGCGTCGGTCGTGGGCGCAGGTTCCGCTGGCGCCTGGTCGGGCTGCTCGGGCGGCGAGGTCTCTGCTTCTTCCGGTGGCTGTTCGCTCACCGGAGCTAGACGGATACCGAGGCAGAGGCGGAGCGCTGTCAGCACATCACCTTCCGCGACGGCTGCGCGATCATCACGGCAGGCGAGGAGCCGCGCGGTGCGCACCAGGTGGCCAAGGATCCGCGGTGAACGGTGGCCAGTGCTTAAGGAGAGGGCGGCAAGCCCCTTCAGCAATCGGTCGTCGATCGAAACGTTGCGCCAGGCCGAATGCGGTTGGGTCAGGGCTGCGCCTTCTGGCTGATGGCTTTCCACGTGGTGCCAACCGATGCCGTCGAGATCGACGCGCAGGGCGAGGCGGTCGCCGACGAGGCCGGACAAGGGCGCCTCGTCATCAAGAGATTCGTCCAGCGCAATCACCAGATGGCCGGACGCAGCTGGTTCGTCCATGCCTCGGGCCACGAGCGCTGCTATCGCTGGATCCAGGCGTTCGGCCATCGGTATCAGCAGAACGCCGCCTTCGGCTCTCGCCAGAAGGCCAGGCTGACGCACCAGATGTCCCAATTTTGCGGTTGCTGCGAGATCGACACCGCCAATCAGGTTGGCGATCGAGGTTCCCGGCGGCAGTCTTGTCCAGGAGTGCTTAGTGCCCAGGTGCTGTTGCAGCCTTTCGAGGAAAAGGTCACGCACGCCGCCCGCACGTGCCTTCAGCCAGAGACCTCCGATGCCGGACCGGCCGATGCCGAGCAGCTCGATTGCCAGAAGGGCGTCGGCCCAAAGCTCCGAACCTCTGATGTCGAGTGCCTGTTCGAAGGCTTCGTGGGGGCCGAGTTCAGCCATGGGCGTTGTTGTCGCTGATGGTTGCGAGCGCGCGTTCGACCCTCGGGCTCGATCCCGCATCGTCGAGCGGGTCGCGGCGCAGGCGATGGCAGAGCACCATCGGCGCAATTTCCGCGACATCGTCCCAGGTCACGAGTTTGCGTCCGGCAAGGGCTGCGGCCGCGCGGCTTGCCCGCATCAGCGTCAGCTCGCCTCGCATGCCATCAATGCCGAGTCTCAGACAGAGCTGCGACATGCGCATGACCACATGATCGGGGATCTCGACCTGGCGAATGATCTTGCGGGCTGCAACGACGCGGCGGCCGATCGTGGCGTCGCGTTTGGCCCAGAGCCTGACAAAGGCCGCTGGGTCTGTCTCATAGGCGTCGCGGCGGCGGATGACTTCAATGCGTTGGTCGAGGTCGTCAATGGTGCGGACATCGACCGACAGACCGAAGCGATCGAGCAATTGCGGTCTGAGATCGCCTTCTTCCGGATTGCCGCTGCCGACGAGGACGAAGCGTGCAGCATGGCGGATGCTCAGTCCCTCGCGTTCAACGACATTGACACCGGAGGCGGCTGCGTCGAGCAGGAGATCAACCAGATGATCCTCCAGCAGGTTGATTTCGTCGATGTAGAGGAAGCCCCTGTTGGCGGCGGCGAGAAGACCCGGCTCGAAGTGCTTTTCGCCTGCCACGAGCGCCTTTTCGATGTCGAGCGAGCCGCAGACACGGTCTTCCGTGGCGCCGAGTGGCAGGTCGATCATCGGCGCCCGATGTTTGACGATCGGTGCGGCTTTCAAGCCTGATACGGGATTGCAGACTGTGCAGGCGGATTGGGGTTCGGCCGGAAGGCAGTTGTAGCGGCAGCCAGTGCGCGTTTCGATGGGCGGCAACAGTTCGGTCAGGGCGCGTACAGCTGTCGATTTTCCCGTGCCGCGATCGCCGAAAATGAGGACCCCGCCCAACAGAGGTTCGACCGCTGCCATCAGGAGGGCCTTCTTCATGTCCTCCTGTGCCACGATGGCAGCGAATGGGAAGGGTTGGGCCATAGGTCTGCCTCAGTTCGAGTGTCAAATTTAGTTTACACTTTTTGATGTCTCTTTGAAGAGGGTTTGTCGAGAATCTTGTACCCTGACGCAAATGGCCGCGCTTGCGGCGCGGCCATGCGTTTTCGATCTCGTTATGCTTTCAGGTCCGCAGCACCCGGTAGATCGCCGGGATGACCAGCACAGTCAGCAGCGTCGAGGAGATCAGGCCGAAGAGCAGCGAGATCGCCAGGCCCTGGAAGATCGGGTCTGTCAGGATGACCGCGGCACCGATGATGGCGGCGAGCGCGGTGAGCAAGATCGGCTTGAAGCGGATCGAGCCAGCCTCGATCAGCACATCCGTCAGCGTCTTGCCGGTGTGATTGGCATGGCGGATGAAGTCTACCAGCAGGATTGAATTACGCACGATGATGCCGGCGAGCGCAATGAAACCGATCATCGAGGTGGCCGAGAAGGGCGCGCCGAAGAGCCAGTGGCCGCCGAGGATGCCGATGAAGGTCAGCGGCACGGGTGTGAGGATCACCAGCGGCACCTTGAACGAGCCGAACTGGGCGACGACGAGAATGTAGATGCCCAGCAGCGCGATCATGAAGGCGGCGCCCATGTCGCGGAATGTCACCCAGGTCACTTCCCATTCGCCATCCCAGAGAAGCGTTGCCTCGTCCTCGTTGGTCGGCTGACCGTTGAGCGAGATCACCGGCTTGGGAAGGCCCGTCCAGTCCTGCGCGTCGATCGCTTCCTGTACGGCCAGCATGCCGTAGAGCGGGGCCTCGAAATCGCCAGCCAGTTCGGCGGTCACCATTTCGGCGTTGATGCCGTTGTGGCGGAAGATGGGGAGTGTCGTCTTCTCGTCGAGAACACGTACGACATCGCCGAGTTCGACCACGCCCTTGTCGCCGGGCAGGACGTTGGCTGGCATCGGGGTCGAGAGGAAGCGCTCGTCGATGACCTTTTCACCCTTTGCCCGCTCCAGGCGGATCGGGATCGGCGGACGTCCATCGCCGCGATGCGAATAGCCGATGGTCTTGCCATTCGACAGGATTGCGATCGTGTCGAAGACATCGCCTTCCTCGACGCGGTAGAATTCCGCGTCGTCGGTGGAAATCACCAGCCGCTTGCGCGGGGCTTCGACACCGTAGGAATTGTCGACATCGACGATGAAGGGGACCGAGCGGAAGGCTGCCTCGACCTTGGCGGCCACGGCGCGGCGGATTTCCGGCGTCGGGCCATAGATCTCAGCGAGCAGGGTCGCCATGACCGGAGGGCCCGGTGGGGGCTCAACGACCTTGAGGCTGGTGCCTTCCGGCGTCGGGATCGCTGCAATCTTCTGGCGGATGTCGAGGGCAATATCATGGCTCGAACGGTCACGTTCCGACTTCGGCGTCAGATTGATTGCGACGTCTCCCTGATAGGAGGCTGCGCGCATATAGGCGTGCCGCACGAGGCCGTTAAAGTTGAAGGGGGCGGCCGTGCCGGCATGGGTCTGCACGGAGATCACCTCCGGCATGCCGAGGACGGTGCGGCCGACGGCCTGGGCCATGGCATCGGTCGCCTCGACGGATGAGCCTTCCGGCAGGTCGATCGTCACCTGCAGTTCCGACTTATTGTCGAAGGGCAGGAGCTTCACCGTGACATGCTTGGTGTAGAACAAGCTCAGCGAACCGAGCGTCAGCAGGCCGACCAGGGCCAAGAAAATCCAGCTGCGGGTCTTGGTGGCCAAGATAGGGCGAGCGGTCGCGGCATAGAGCCGTCCGAGTTTGCCACCGGTCTCGTGATCCTCATGGGCATGGACGGGCGCATTTCCCGCGACCTTCAGCATCAGCCAGGGCGTGACCATGACCGCGACGAAGAAGGAGAAGATCATCGCTGCCGAGGCATTGGCGGGGATCGGGCTCATGTAGGGGCCCATCATGCCGGAGACGAAGAGCATAGGCAGGAGGGCGGCGACGACCGTCAGGGTCGCGACGATGGTCGGGTTGCCGACTTCGGCGACGGCCTCGATGGCGCTGCGGCGCCGCGAGCGCTTGTCGCCCATGCCCCAGTGGCGGGCAATGTTCTCGATCACGACGATCGCGTCGTCGACGAGAATGCCGATCGAGAAGATGAGGGCAAAGAGCGAGACGCGGTTCAGCGTGTAGCCCATCAGCCACGAGGCAAAGAGGGTGAGCAGGATCGTCACGGGAATGACGATCGCGACGACCAGGGCTTCGCGGCGACCGATCGCCAGCCAGACGAGCGCGATGATCGAAACGGTCGCGAGGGCGAGGTGGTAGAGGAGTTCGTTCGCCTTTTCGTCCGCGGTTTCCCCGTAGTTGCGAGTCACCTCGACATGGATGTCTTCGGGGATCAGCTTGCCTTCCAGAGCTTCAACGCGCTGCAGGATGGTCTCGGCCACCACGACGGCGTTCGATCCGGCGCGCTTGGCAATGGCCAGCGTCACCGAGGGTACGCGCTCGACAGCGTCCCCGTCCTTGCGAAGGGTTGAAACCAGAGCTTCGCTGGTGTCGGTGGCAAAGTCGATTGCTGCGACGTCGCGGACGTAGACCGGGCGGCCATCGCGGGCGGTGAGCAGCAGGTTGCCGATCTCGGCCGGTGTGGACAGGGTCTCGCCTGCGATCACGTCGATCTGGCGGCCGTTGTCGCGGACCTGCGAGGCGGGCATGGCGGTATTGGCGCCGCCGACCTTTCCGGCGAGTTGCTGCAGCGTAATGCCGTAGAGTGCCAGCTTTTCCGGCTGTGGCGATATGCGGATGATCTCGTTGGTCTCGCCGACAACATAGGTCAGGCCGACATCCTCGACCTTGGCGACCTCGTTGCGAACCTCACGCACGATCCGGGTCAGGTCGTTGGGGCCGACATGGCCGCTGGCATCCGTTGTGGGGGAGAAGGTGAGGGTGACGATCGCGACGTCATCGATGCCACGACCGACGACCTTGGGTTCGGCGATGCCGACCGGAATGCGATCGATATTGGCGCGAACCTTGTCGTGGACGCGCAGTACGGCGGTGTCCGATGACGTGCCGACCAGGAAGCGCGCGGTCACCATGACCATGTTGTCCATGGACTGGGAATAGATGTGCTCGACGCCGTTGATGCTCTTGACGATCGTTTCCAGCGGCTCGGAAATCAGCTTCTGGGCATCATCAGCGCGCAGGCCGGGTGCCTGGACGATGATGTCGACCATAGGCACGGAGATCTGTGGTTCTTCCTCGCGGGGCAGGGTGAGCAGCGCCACGAGGCCGAAGGCGAAGGCGGCGATCAGGAAGAGCGGTGTGAGCGGCGACTTGATGAAGGCGCGCGTCAGATTGCCAGCAATGCCCAGATTTTTCATCGGGGTATCGTCGTCGGGCTCGCCAGCCCCCGGGGTATTGTGATTGGTGTTTGTCATTTCGTCACCACGACGTCACCGGCTGCGAGGCCGGACAGGATCTCGATTTTGGGGGCGCCTTCGAACTCGATGGTCTTGCCGGCGACCACGGCGCGTTCCACGATGGCTTCGCCTTCACGGACTGCGACGAAGTCGATGCCGGCGCGGTTGGTGAGGCTCGCGGTCGGCACCAGCAGCGCCTGGCGCTCGCCGACCGGTAGCTCGACCAGAACGCGGGCTGCGACGAAATCGGTATCGAGACCTTCGACCTCGACATCGGCGGTGACGCGGCCGCCTTCGATCTGCGGATAGATTTTCACGAGTTCGCCCTCAAGCGTCTCGCCGCCGGCCTCGATGCGGATCGGCGCGCCCTGGGATAGTTCGTGGGCATGGCGTTCCGGGATTGCGAGCCGCAGGAAGAAGCCTCCACCGGCGATGGTGGCGACGGTCTCGCCGGCCATCACGACGGCGTCGCTGGTCACCGGAACCGAGATGACGCGACCGTCGGAGGGGGCGAGAACCGCTCCTTCCGAGGTCTGCTGCACGAGCAGGGAACGCTGGGCCTCGGCCTGGCGGACCTGATTGGTGATGACGTCGAGCTGGGTTTTCAACTGGTCGAGGCGCTGGGTGCTGGTGGCACCGCTGCGGACCAGTCTGTCTGCACGGTCAAGTTCGACCTGTGCATCGTTCATCGACGCGTTGAGGCCCTGAAGCTGGGCGTCGACCGCCTTGATCTGGAAGTCGATCTTGTCGTCCTTCACTTCGGCGATCACGTCGCCCGCCTTGACGAGGTCGCCTTCGGTGACATTCAGCTTCACGATCGTGCCGCCAAGCCTTGCGCGCGCAAGGACGCTGTTGCGCGGCTGGATCTGGCCATAGACCGCCTTCATCTCCGGTATGCTCACGGCCTCAAGCTTGAGATCCGCCGCTTGCGCGGCTGTCAGTCCTGCTGCCGTCATGGCGGCGAAGAGAGCGATGAAGGCGGTATTGTGCATGATCGGATCCTTAGAATGCGGTGCCGGGGCGAAGGCCCAGCTTGCGGAAAATCATGGCGGCCGGACAAAAGCCGGTGAAGGCCGACTGTAGCATGTTCACGCCGATGAAAGCGGTGAACCAGACGAAGCCTGGATGGACGAAGTGGGTCAGCAGCAGAGAAACCAGAAGCATGATGCCGGCAAAGGCCAGAACGGCGCGATCAATCGACATGTTTTTCTCCTTTAAGATACATATCTACGACAGTACGTATATATTAGATAAACGGATGTCAAGTCGCAGGCGGTGTGGTTGTTCAAGCCACGACCAATGCCGTCAGACGGCGCAATCGTCCGTTTTGCAGAAACTGTTGTAGAGAGTGCCGATCACGGCGCGTGCTGGTTCGCTCTCGATCCGGTACCAGATCGTCTGTCCGTCACGCCGACCGGCGATGATCTTTTCGCGCCTCAGAAGCGCCAGATGCTGGGAGACGGTGCTGTCGCGAATGCCCAGAAATTCGGCCAGTTGACCGACCGAATGCTCGCCATCGGCAAGCCGGCACAGGATCAGCAGTCGATATCGGTTGGATAGCGACTTCAGGAGTTCGCTGGCCATGTCAGCGCCAGCTTTCATCTGCTCAGGATCAATCTTCATAGATACGAATATATCTTAGAAAAGAAGGTTGGCAAGGGTTGACTCAAGAGCGGCCCCTACAAATATATAAAAAACACTATCTCTAAAGTCTCGCCGTCATGGGCATCCAGCCGGCAAAGGAGCCGTCAATGAGCATACGCAGTATCGATCCAAGTTTTCATGTGACCGGGCAGATCAGTCCATCGCAGCTGAATGAGATCGCTGGCCTCGGCTTCAAGACCGTCGTCTGCATGCGACCCGATAACGAAGGTTTCCGGCAGCCGTCGTTTGACGAGGTGGCCCATGCTGCGCAGGACGCCGGACTGGAGGCGCATTATCTGCCGGTCGTTCCAGGCTCCATGCCACTAGACCAGGCGGAAAAGCTCAAGAGCATTCTTGGAAAACAGACCGGCCCCATTCTCGCCTACTGCGCGTCCGGCCAGCGCTGCGCCGCCGTCTATGACATGGCGAAGCGCGCTCCCTAAGGTTGCCATGTCTGGCTCCCGCCAGGATCAGGCGCTCCTCCATTAGAGACGACTACAAGATTTGCCAATCGACGCGACTGGTGAAATGGCCTTGAATGAGCATCTCTGGTTTGGAGTGTGCTCATGGATCAACTGCGTGGCGAGCTTGACCGGGAACGGCTGTCGGCCGTTCATCCCGGCGTCGAGCAGCACATCGGGGAGCCCGTCTGGCTGATGGCGAGTGCCTTGCTCGCCAATCCGGCCTTTGACAGGGCGATGCTCGCCTATTGCCGGAGAATGGTGGAGCCGAGCGCCTTCCGATGGCCTTCCAACAAGATCTTCGCCCAGAAGATGCGCTACATCACCTGCTACATGCTGATTGGGCTTGCCGCGCGTTTTGAAGATGGCACCGGTCCCGCGCCGACCATGACTTTGTTGCAGACAATGGTTCCCGGCAGCTCTCGTCAGGTCAGCGACCTCATCGCGGGATTGAGGGCCGGAGGGTATGTCGTCGCCCATCAGAATGCGCGGGACAGGCGCGAAATCCGGTTGGTGCCCACCCCCTTGCTGGTGCTTGAAATTGCCCGCTCGCCTCTCGCCTTCCTCGCGTCGCAGGCCATGCTGGAAAACCACACGCTGTTCGAGGCCTTGAGTGCCGACACGGCTCGTCTTTCCAGGCTGATCGCCAGATCGACTGAGGCTTTCCAGTCTAAGGATGTGCTGTTTGCGCCATTCGAGACGGTTGTCGAATTCACCGGCCGCGACAGCGGTTACCTGATGCTCTGTGCGGTCATGGGCGCCCACCTCGCCCGGGAGGCTGGTGAGGCGTGGGACCTGGCTCTCACCTATGATGCACTTTCGCAGCGTTTTCAGGTCTCACGCCAGCACGTGGGAAATGTTCTTGCTCTCGCGACGAAACGCGGCCTGCTGACGCTCCAGGGCGGCAGGATCGGCGATGTGGACGACCGGTTGCTGACCGAGTTTGCCTGGTGGGCTGCGGGCCAGATGGCCCATTTTCGAACGCTGGCTGCCTGTGGACGCGTCGACAGGGAGCAGCGCATTCTCTGCTCTGATTTAGATATTCTTTAATTACTGGTGGTCTAAATTGCTCACAGATTGCAGAATCAGTTTCTGCGCGCCGGGATGCCCGGTTGATCAACATCGTGACAAGGTGCCAGCAGGCACGGGCTTGCAGCAGGAGGAATTGCAGATGAATACGACGTCGAATGCCGCTGATGCCCTCGAAATCATCGCCTTTCGGCTTCATCATCAGGAATTCTGTGTGAAGACAACATCCATCCGCGAAATTCGCGGTTGGGCCCCGGTGACGCCGATTCCGCATTCGCCCTATGA
Organism: uncultured Allorhizobium sp.; assembly: GCA_958439205.1. Lineage (GTDB taxonomy): Bacteria > Pseudomonadota > Alphaproteobacteria > Rhizobiales > Rhizobiaceae > Allorhizobium. The sequence continues at coordinate 1,454,192 of OY288189.1, forward strand.
AGTCCTCGGTGTCATGAACCTGCGCGGCACGGTCATTCCGATCGTCGATCTCGCCGTCAAGCTCGGCATGCCGGCCGCTCAGGCGACAGAACGCAGCGCCGTGGTCGTTACCGAAGTCAACGGCATGACCGTCGGTCTTCTCGTCGATGGTGTTTCGGACATCCTGACCGTCGCTGGCAGCACGTTGCAGCCGCTTCCGGCCGCGACCGGCCCGAGTGCCGCCTTCTCCGACGGCATCATCGCGCATGACAAGAGCATGATCTGCTTCCTCAGCCTCGAGCGCATGTTCGGTGAGGACGATCCGTCCGCATGGGGCATGGCGGCCTGATCAAGAATGTCGGTCGGGCAGGGTGGCTCAGCCTCTCTGCCCCATCATCCCGCGCTTTTGATGTCGTCACACTTTGTTTGCCATGGCTCGCGAAACAGTTGTGCCGCCGGGGCGCGCTCACGGAGAATTGCGACTTTTTTAAGTGTTTGAGCCCAGCTTGAGTGGCGAACGACTTCCCCAGTTCCCATCTTTGTAGCAGGATGTCGTCAGAGGAGCACCGAGGTGACGCAGTCCCCGAACAACCTGACCGAAGACCTGCTGGGCCGTCTCAGCGACGCGCTTGCTGGCACCCATGGGCGCGAGTTGTCGCTCGATGCGGTGAAGTCGCTTGTCCAGCTCGAAGTCCAGGATTGGAACATCGACCGCTGTCCGGATGAAGGTCGGGCAGGCACTGCCCGCGTCGAGCAGCCCCTGATCCCTCATCGTATTCGTCTATCGTCCGACTGAGACGTCTCAGTTCTGTGCCGAAATCGTGCAGCTGACCCTTCGGCCATCGTAGAGCTTGGTCAGATTGCCGCCAAGCTTGGTATTCGACATGGGGCGCAGCGCTTCGAACTCCGCCTTCATCTCAAGATCGTTGCTCAAGGCCACATAGGGCTCAAGCCAGGCTATGGCCGATAGGTTGTTCTTGAGGCCTGGCTTGACGGTCTGGCTCTTGCCGTTGATCTTCTGAACAATCTTCGGATCTTTCACGGCTGCCACCGAGAACCGGGCCATAGTCTGGAGCTTCTCCAGGTCCGCGCCGCCCTTTCCATAACCGGCATCGCAGATCCGCGCGACCGACGTGACGAGCGGAGCCATGGCATGCAGCTGGTAATGCAGGGCATAGCGCTGACGGTTCATCTCGAGCGGCAGGCTGCCATCTGGTGATGCGTTGACGATCATGGTGTTGTTGCTGAGAATTGCCCATTCGACCAGTCCACGGTCGCGGTTGAGCACGCCCACTTCGCCCACGGCCAGGCTCGCCCAGGCGCGCAGGTTGTTGCGGGCAGCTCCCTTGGTGGCCTCGTTTTCGAAGAAGTAGACGATCTCCTGGGCCCGCTTTTGCAGCCATTTCTCGACGATGCGTTCCCGGTCGTGCAGACCGGGCACCTGGTCGCGGCTTTCGGCGAAGAGGATGGCAAGCCCGCCGATGCGGGCCGGGATCGAGAGTTTGGCATTGAAGGTGCGCATGTCGTTAAGCGCGTCGGCCTTCGCCCAGGCATAGATCGAATCCACCACGCAGCGCTGGTACTGCCTGCGGGTCGCCACGTCCTTTTCGGTTTCCGCCTTCGACACGACCTTGGCGAGGTTCTGGATAAACTGGTCGATGGGCTTCAATGCCTTGGTGACGGCGGCATCCGAATCCTCGTCAATGTCGGACCTCGTCTTCGAATCGGCTTCATATCGACTGCCAAAGCCCAGGCTCATGACCGGTGTCGGTGTCTTGAAGCAGGTCTCCTCGGCTGCTTCTGCTTTCGGTATCATCGCCATGGCGGCGGTTATGGCGAGCAGCGAGACTGCGATGTGGCGGTTCAGTGTCCATCTTTTGAGATCGGCCAATGATTAGCCCTCCGTTCCTGCGTTGTTGAGCTTCAGGACCTGGGTGGCGTCTGGGTATCCGGCTTCTGCGGCTTTCACCATCCAGGTTTGTGCGGCGTCGAGTGCCGGGCGGGTGCCCAGTCCATAGGCGTAGGATTGCGACAGGAGGAACATGGCCTCGCCGTCGCCGGCTTCCGCCGCCTTCTTCAGCCAGGTGAAGGAGGCGAGGATCGATTTGCTGTCCTTGGCGTCGTCGCGCATCAGCTTGGCCACTTCGCGCATGGCGACGGGCTGCCCGGCCTCTGCGGACTTCTGGTAAAGGCCGCGCACATCGACGCGCTGTGACACCTGACGCCGGATTTCCGGCTTCATGTTGGCCAGCATGAGGAGTTTTTCGGGCACGGACTGCAGATCGGAGCTCTCAACGAGATCGACGAAGATGTCGCTCGCCTGCTTCGGATCGTAGCTCTCGCCGGCATCGTTGGCGTAGTGCTTGACGAGGCGATAGTAAGCGGCTGGCTCGCCGCCGAGCCGCGCTTCCTGGTAAAGGCCGAGCGCGCGCTGCTGCATGTCCGAGCGATTGAAGGCCATGTAGACATCGGCGATCTTCACCTTCCTCCAGGCATCATCGCCGGCAATGTGCTCGGCGATCGACAGCCAGCGTTTGGCATCCTCCCGCTGATGTCTGATCGCGAATTCGGCAAGTGCCATTGTGTCATCGTAGTCGCAGCGCTGGGTGCTGATGGCCTGATGGTAGAGGCGAAGCTTATCTTCCTCGGAGGCTGCGTTTTCGGCCAGGAGCAATTGCGCCGACATGTCGCCGCGATCGCGCATCACCTCGCCGAAACGAATGAGTGGCGAGGACAAGGGATCCATGTCCGGGCCTTCGAGCTCCTGGAGGAGGCGTACCGCGCGGCCGGCGCCACTTGCGGCGAGCGGGTTCAGGATTTCCTTGGCCAGTGCCACGCTTTCCGGATCGGTCGCGTAGTTGTTGACGAGGAAGCGGGCAAAGCTCAGGCCGGCATCGACGGTCATGCCTTCGCCGGTCATCTGGATGCTGCGCTTGGCGTCGTTGATGCGGCCCTTTTCGAGGTTCTGCTTGAATTCCAGCAGGGCGGCTTCAACGGTCGCGCCGCGCCGGATCTCGGCGCGCTCGGCCCAGAAGCGCAGAACCTGGTCGGAATAGCCTGCGCCCTTCAGATAACGTTGATACAGCGCCAGTGCGCTGGCGCGACCGTAGAGTGCCTGCGTCTGGATCGCGGCGATCACCATCGGATCCTTCAGCGCGGGCAGCTGGTCAATCTGTTCGGGCGCGAGATCCAGTGTCTTGTTGCCGGCGCCGGCTTCGACGTTCGACCAGTAGTCTGCCGCTGAAAGATCAGGTCCCGTGGGATCGACGCAGAGGTAGACGCGCTGGAGCTTGGCGATCGCGTTGATCTCGCCGTTGATGTGGATCGCGCCCGAGAGAAGGTCGGTGGAGCGGGCGATGGTCTTGGGCGAAAGATCTTCGCGCATCAGAAGTTCGGCGAGATCGATGCCGCCCTCGATATCACCGCGTCTCACGGCTTCTTCGAGCAGCGGTTTTACTTCGGCCGCCGATTTCCAGAGACCGTCGCGGGCCTGGATGACGCGGGCGAGGCGGGTGAGAGCCCATGGTGGCGGATCGTTGCGGGCGATCAGGCGGCGAAGCAGGTCTTCATAGGCTGCCGCATCGGCCGGCGATGTGTCCTTGGTCTGCTCGAGGAGCTGCGCCTGCTTGATGACGCCCGCCTGGTTGCCCGCTGCTTCTGCCTGCTTGAAGTAGGCAAAGGCCTTTTCCTTGTCCTGAGGCACCAATGCACCTTCGGCATAGAGACGTCCCATTTCGAGGATCGCGGCCATATTGCCGCCGTCAGCGGCCTTCTTCAGGTATTTCAGGAGGACATCGTTGTCCTTGACCACTTTTTCACTGAGGAGATTGAGCTCAGCGACTTCCCAGGCGGCGGCCGTGTCGCCCAGATCGGCGGCAAAGCGGTACCAGGCCTGGCTGAGATCCGGATCCTTCACGACGACTTCGCCATCGTCATATTCGCGCGCAACACGGCTGATGCGGTCGCAGATGCCTTCGTCGAGCACGCCGACCAGGGAGCCGAAGGCCATGTTGACCGCCAGCTCCGGTTCGATTGCCCAGCCGTCGACGCTCTCGCCGTCTTCGGTAAGCCGTGCGAGATCGAGAATGGCATCGGCATTGCCGCCATAGGCAGCCTGGACCTTGAGCTTCAGGCCCGCCTCTCTATCCTGGTCGATGCCTTCACCGGCGATCAGGTAGTCTGCGAGCGTGTTGAGAGAACCGGCAGGATGTCCGCCGATATCGAGCAGTTTCTGGACAAGGCCGTCCGCGCGAACCTTGTCCGCCTCGCCCTTGGCCAGCATCAACTTGACCGTGTCGAACAGGGCATCCGTCTGGTCGTAGCCCTTCTTCACCGTCGGCATCAGTTCCTGGATGCGGGTGATGATCGGTTCAAAACGACGAGCATCAAGATCCCGCATGCGGTTCATGTCGCGGGTGATCGCAAATGTCGCACGCTTGGGCAGGGCCTTTTTATTCCATGCGGTCCATTCGGCGATCATGTCCTCGTCGCGGACCCGCGGAGTGCAGACTGCCGTCTTCGGCAGTTCGACGTCCGGTGGCGCGAACCGGACGTCTATGGCCGCTGTTCGCCCGGGTGTTCCGGCGGCCATCGTCATCACGCCTGCCATCAGCAGCGACTTCGCCATTCTTGCAATCGTCATGATAAACCTCCGGAACTCTCTGTGATTTAGCGGGCAATGGTGCTGGGAACGGCGACGGCGTCGACTTGGTCGCCTTCTCCGGTCACCACGATGGTGACACCGGCGAGGCGCTTGAATTCGACCTTGTCGAGCTTGGCGAGATCCTTGTCGCCTTCGCGGACGACGAGATCGACGGCGAGCGGAGCTCGCAGCGCGACCGACTTGGAGCCGCCGCTGTCGACGTCCGAGACTGCTTCGGCACCAGCCTGGGGCACGAAGAGGTCGATCGCCGCCTTTCCGGTCAGATTGTAGAGCGACAGCGTCGCCTTGGACGGGTTCTTGGTCATGTCGTCCTCGACGGTCGTTGCACCGTCCTTGGTGACGACCACCGAGTAGAACTTGCCGGCGCTTGCCTTAACGCTGCTCTGACCCAGCGAGGAGGTGACTGGAATGTCACCCGGTGCCACCGCGACATAAGGCGAGACGCCGTCGTTCAGCTTGTTGAAGGCGCTGTTTTGAACGGAGGCGCTGGTGGCGCCCGGTGCGATGACGCGGACGAAGGCCGAGTTCGGATCCAGCGGCTTTTCGTAAAGCCCACCGTCATCGGCCCGGACATTCGTAGACAGGGCAAGAGCTACTGCCAGCGAGATGGTGGCAATACGGATCGGGTTGATGGTCATCATGACTGTTCTCCAGTTTTGGATTTGCAGATGGATAGGGTGGTGGTGTCGTCGACAGGCGCGTCGAAGCTGACGGCCACCTTGTCGATTGAGCCGTCGGGGAAGCCGCCGAGCGAGAAGAAGTAACGGCCGGTCGAGCGCAGTCGGTCGCCGCGCTCGATGGAGCGGGTGCGAACGGTTCCGTCGGCGCCCGTCAGGGTGAAGATGGCCTTGCGGCTGGTGTCGCTGCCGATATCGGCGAGGATGACATCGTCGCGGGTGAGCTTGATCGTCGAGAGATCGGCTTCAACCGCATTTTCGCCGTGCGCGGTCGCAGCCATCGCCGGGCTGCATTCGCCAAGCGATGCCGCGACGATCTCGGCCCAGGGGGCGTCGCCGTATTGGCCAAGATTGTTGTAGATCGGGTTTTCCCAGATCAGGAAGCGCGGGCGTTGATCCTGGAATTCGCGCGACGTGATGTAGGAAAGGATCGAACCGAACTGGTTGCCGCCCGAGATCGAATAGTTGTCGAGGGGCACGCCCGTCCAGTGCTCGATGTAGCCGGCGAAATTGCTGATCGGCTTGTCGGAGTAACTGGTCCCGATCAGGGCGATCGTGGCCTGGTCTCCGCTGCCGAAAATGTCCATGGATCCGGATGCAGCCGTGTCGTCTTCGCTCCGCACCGCCTCATAGGTGTGGGCGGTGACCTTCGGGACATGGTTGACGCAATGCTTCTGCAGCAGCTCGCGCATGCTGGAGAATTCCTGCGGTGGCGGGACTTCCTTCATCTCGAAGCGGACAGGCGCGACATCCTGGTAAGCGGGGAGCGTCTTCACGCGGTCGGCGATTGCCTTTGCCGCAACATCCGCACCGTGTGCCGTCCAGTGGAAGTCGGCCTGGAAGAAGGAGTGTTCGCCGAAGCCGTTGCGATTGTTCTCGCGCATCGGTGTCGCGATATCGACGGCGGTCACGCCCTTCTGGTTGAGGCGGCGGACCACATCGTCGTAGATCTCGGTCGCGATGCCGGCTTCGAAGCCGTAAAGCGAGGCGCGGGCCGGCACGAGTTCCGGCAGAACTTGCGACTTGGTGGGAAGCGGGACGTAAATGAGCGTCGTGCCGTTCTTCTCAAGCGCCTTGGCCATGGTCGCCAGATGCTCGACGGTCTGGTCCGTGAAGGCATGCTGCAGACGAAGGTCGGCGAGGATACGGAAGAACATGCCGTCCTTGCCTTCGATCATCTGCAGTTCGGCGATCTCTTCGAGGCTGCTGCAGCCATAGGAGGAGGGCGCTTCGCTGCCTGTGGTTTCGGCCCGGGCCTGGTTGCCGGCCGCCATTAGGATGGCGGCAAGGGCCGTACCGGCGAGAATGCGTGTCTGGCGAATTCGGGTCATTGCTGAACCTCCGCGGTTGTTTCACTGGACTTGGTCTGGAGCTGCGCCAGGATATTTGTCGCTGCCGCCTTCATGCCGATGCTGCCATTCTCCTCGGCGATGGCGAGGAACCGGGTTGCCTGTTCGGTCTGCTCGGGCGTGCGGTCTCGATCGGACAGCAGAAGCACGGCGAGCTTGAAGGCTGTGTCGCCGTTCTTCTTGCCGAGGCCGGAGGCGAGCAGGGCTTCCAGCTCGTCGCGCTTGTCGCCGAACCTCCGGCCCTCGCTATAGAGCCGGATCAGACCCTCGACCGCCTTGTCATTCCCCTTGCGCGCCTGCAGCCGGAGGGCCGCTTCGGCGCTCTTCAGGTGCGATGGCGAGAGCTCAAGGCTGTCATTGCCGAGGATCTCCATCATCCGGCCGACGGCATAGCCGCGGTCCTCATGGGCTGCGATCGCGAAGTAGTGGAGCGCATCCGTCGCGAGATTCGGATCCCCCTGTTTCTGGATGCGCTCGGCGAGCTTGAAGGCGCCGATCCCGTCCTTGGCATCGGCGAGTGCCTGAAGCTCTCCGTATGAGACGCGCTTGCCGGCGAGCAGGCGCTTGCGCGCTTCCTGCAAAGCGATCGGCAGATGCGAAGCAGGACCCGTCGTCTTGGGCTTTGCCGGTTTGGCCGGCTCGACGGTTTCCGGCGGATTGCGCGGAAAGAAGGGCTTCACAGCCGCGTTAGCGGGTGTGAGGCCCAGCAGCGGCAATGCCAGCATGGTGGCGCAGCCCAGGCGGACAAGGCGATCAGACATTGCCGCCTCCTGCCTTGGCGTCACCGTCGCGCTGCCACAGCGTCTTGGTGCCGAGATAGCGGATGGGGAATTCCCAGACGACTACGGTTGGTGTGGTCTCGTGGAGGGCGGAGCCTGCGAGCAGGTCCATCATCGGAACGCCCGGCCCGAGGCCTTCTTTCGCCACGTTGACCACATCGGCTCGGAGCGACTGGCGCAGGAAATCGGCGAAGGACCAGTTTTCGTTGGCGCTGTAGCTGGTGCCCACCAGCATGACCGGGACTGCCGTATCGTCGCCGAAGATATCGGCGCCGTCAGCGGCTGCATTCACCGTGGTGCGATAGATCGGCACGCTTTCCTGTGTCAGTCCGACGGTTGGGGCATAATCGGGGGAGGTGACAAACTTGGTCAGGTCCCCCCAGAGCGAAACCGGTGTCTGCCATTGTGCTGTCACGCTCTCGGACGGCAGCGCGATGCCGGCCACCTGGAGACTGGTCTGGACGGCTTCCGCCGTCGCCTTTGCCCCTGATGGAGACCAGTGTGTGTCGGACTTGAGGAAGACTTCGCCGAAGGGCTTCGCGGCCAGGAGCGCCGGACGCGTGTCCGCCGTGACGATGCCTCTGTCCTTCAGCGCTGCGGCAAAGGCGTTGTAGGCTTCGGCCATGGCGGGGCCGCGAACGAGGGCGGGGACCTCTTCTGAATAGATGTCCGACTTTGCCGGAAGCGGAGCCAGAACCAGCCGTATGCCCCGGGCGTCCAAATCCCGCTGGACCTCGGCAATCCGCTCGACCGCTGCGGCGATATCCGCGCTCGAGACGTTCTTGAACTCTTCAGCCGAAAAGAACCACCCATCTTCACCGACGATCACACCCTTTCGGCCAGCGCCGAGGAGCGCATAGCGGGCATTTCCGAAGAGGCCGACGGATGCGGCGCGGTGCGGAAGCTCATTCTTGTAGAGCGTGTCGAGGTCGCGGGTTGCTTCCCCGTCGATGACATAGGAGAGCGACAGGTCCTTCGCCTCCGAGGCTTGCGCTTCAGGCGATGCCGCATTCATCAGCAGGGCAGAATTCGCATAAAGCGCATAACCGAAGAAGGTGGTCGGTAACAGCAGCAGGGATGTGTACTGGCGCAGACTGGGCATGGGATTGCTCCTGTCAGAACTGGAAGTAGAGGAAGGGTGAGGCGGACTGCTCGGCGAGCCGGGCAATCGTCACGGCCAGCAGGGCGGTCATGGCGAGCGGGTAAGCGATCGACGGTGACGCGATGAGCGTGCCGTCTGGCGCCATCCGCGGTGCGCCGGCGAGCGGCACACGATCCGGATCGGTCATGTGTTTGAAGCGCGGCTCAAGGACAACGGCGACGACAGCGAGCAGGATGAAGACGAGATGCTCCTGGTTGACGCTCGCCAGGAATTCCAGACTCGGAGCCATTCCGTTTAGGCCAAGCATGCCGGCATAGACCGAGAAGGCTTCACCAACGCTCGTGGCGCGGAACATGACCCAGCCGATGACGACGAGCAGCAGCGTTGCGGGAACCGTGACTGCCTTGCTGAGGCCGGCGCGGGCATAACCCGTGTAGCGCTCTACCGCCAACCATGCCCCGTGCCACGCGCCCCAGAGGACGAAGGTCCAGGCGGCACCGTGCCAGAGGCCGCCGAGCAGCATGACCAGGAAGAGGTTGAGATAGGTGCGCAGCGGGCCTTTGCGGTTGCCGCCGAGCGGGATGTAGAGATAGTCGCGCAGCCAGGTCGACAGGCTGATGTGCCAACGCTGCCAGAATTCGGTGATCGAGGCGCTGACATAGGGCGTGTCGAAGTTGCGGATGAACTTGAAGCCCATCATCAGGCCAAGCCCGATGGCCATGTCGGAATAGCCGGAGAAGTCGAAATAGAGCTGCAGGGTGTAGGCGGCAGCGCCGAGCCAGCCCTCGACGAAGGTGATGTTGCCAGAGGCGAAGGCGGCATCCGCGACCGGGGCGATCGAGTCCGCCAGCAGAACTTTCTTCGCGAGCCCGATCGTGAAGATGCCGAGGCCGGTCGAAAACAGCGCGAGGCTGTGGGTGCGTTCGTGGAACTGGTCCGCCAGATCCTTGAAGCGCAGGATGGGGCCCGCGATCAGCTGCGGGAAGAGCGCGATAAAGGCGGCAAAGTCGACGAAGCTGCGGGTCGCCGGCGTATCCTTGCGGTACACGTCGATGACATAACCGACGGCCTGGAAGACGTAGAAGGAAATGCCGATCGGCAGGATCAGGCGCCAGTGTACGCCCAGCTCATCGGGTGTCGTGCCGAGCAAAGCCGCAAAGCTGTCGATGAAGAAGTTCAGGTATTTGAACACGCCGAGCACGGACAGGCAGCCGACGACGCCGAGCACGAGCGGGATCTTGGCGCGAGCCTGTCCCTCCCACCGCTCGATCAGCAGGCCGCAACCATAGGCCCAGGCCGTGACCCCGACGAACAGGATCAGGAAGTCCGGTCTCCACCAGCAATAGAAGATGTAGGAGCCGATCAGGATGGTCCACGACTTCAGCCGGTCTGGCGTCAGGTAGTAGGCGACCAGGAAAAGGGGCAGGAAAAGAAACAGGAAAGTCTCTGACGAAAAGACCATGGTCAGCTCCCGGTCTTGCAGTCCACCGGAGCGGCAGACGACGTGTTGGCGTGAATGGTGAGGGCAGTCGCCGATGCTCCCTGCGAGGCGGAGGCTTGCAGCAACTGCGGCACGTAAGGGGCGAATTCGCCGTCGAGCAAGATCGGCGACTGGCCGGCAAAGTCATTGGCCAGAAGCGATACTTCGCTCGCCGCGCCGCCATGGATTCCGGACTTGTTGGCCGAGAAGGCATTGCCGTCGATGGTGACGCGGGCCTCGGCCTCCTGATCGACGATCGAGATGCCGGCGCCGGCATTTGCAATCAGATCATTGTGCGAGAGGAAGAGCCCATTGCTCGCACGCAGCTTGATGCCGACCTGGCTGTTGGAGAGGACGAGGTTATCCGAAATCGCCACACAGGTGCTGCGCACCACGGAGACGCCGCCGCGGCCGTTGCCGGACATCAGATTGCCCGTGACCGTTACATCGCGGGCGTCGTTGGCAATGAAGATGCCGCTGCCGCGGTTGCCGAGCAGGATATTCCCGGCGACTCGGATCGACGAACTCGTATTCTGGATATCGATCGCCTGGGTTTCGGTTGTCCCGGTGATGACGTTGTCGCTTATATCGGCGCCGGTGACGCCCTTCATGGCGACCGCCGGGCCTGTGCCACCCGAGAAGCGGTTGCCGGCGACCGTCACACGATGGATGTTTTCCAGATTGATGCCGGAGACGTTGTCGAAGCTGCTGTCGACGATATGTGAGCCGATCTTGGAAGGGAACAGCGCCGCCCCGAGGATCGAAAGCCCACTGGTCGAACCGGCGTCAGCGTAGCCGAGACGGCTGAAGCGCGCGCCCGTTGCCTGGAATGCGCCGGTCATTGCCGTGGCGACAAAAGGTCGAAAGCCCTTGAGACCCGGGTTTTCACCCTCGGAGGCTTTGAGTTCGCCGTGATCCACGGTGAGTAGACCGGAATTGAGCAGGAAGGCTCCATCGATTGTCGAGAGTTCCAGTGACTGCCCGGGCTCGATGACGAGTGCCGAGTCCGACCAGATGACGATCGGCCAGCGGGAGAGGATGGTCTTGCCCTTCCGCTCCAGAGCGCCGGGATAGAGCTTGTCCGCCTCGGCTGCGACCTGATCGAGCGTCATGGATCCGCCACGGACGAAGAGGGCGGGGGCTGCGCGGTTGACGAGCGCTTTCTCGATCTCCGTATCGAACTGCCGCGCGGTCTGCAGGCGCAGCTGGGCCAGCATGAAATCGATCGGCACAGTCTGCAGTTTGCCGACAGTCGTCAGACGGTCGAGGGCAGGGCGCGGGGCGGCCTCGGTCCTGTCGATCATCGCCAGGCGACCGGTCAGGAGTGCGCGGGCATCATCCTTGCGGGTGTCGACGGCTTCGAGCCGCGTACCGATCTCGGCCACGGTCCGGGTCAACCTGGCCAGTTCCGCCCGGTCGAGGCTCTCGGCACGAAGGCCGGGAGCTGTCGACGCGAGCAGAAGTGCCAGAAGGATAGGGAGGCCCTTGCGCATTACCATTCCTCAGCTGTGCACGAGTTGCAGGGTGGCGATGGCATCTGCTTTCTCGATGACGACTTCGCAGACGACCTCGACCAGCTGCATCTCGCTTTCGGGACCGCAGTAGATGGCTGCCGTTTCGCCCGCCGGGACCTCGAAATTGTCACCGATCCGAAGCGGCCGGGTGACGGCTCCGGTCTTCAGGAGGCCGGCCCCGGAGGTGACCGTCACCATGCGATGGGACGCCGTGTCCTCGGCAATCGGCAGCATGGTGCCGGGTCGGAGCGTCATCATCCGCAGTTCGTAACCCGGGCCGCTCTGGACGCGGCGCACCTCGCCCCAGGCCATCTGGTTGCGCATGTGCTGGGCGAGTTCGCGGCGCTTGATGCTCTCCAGCTTCTTGACGATCTGCTTGACCTGCTGGGCCTGGTCGCGCGTGGTGATCAGCAGCGCATCGTCCGTGTCGACGACGACCACGTCATCCATGCCGACGACGGCGATCAGCTTGCCGGAGGCGCGGACATAGGAGTTGCGGGTGTCGATGCTGATGACGTCGCCGCTCAGGACGTTGCCGTCCTCGTCTTTCTCGGCGATGTGGTGCAGGGCGTTCCATGCGCCGACATCACTCCAGGCGACGAGGAGGGGGGCAATGACCGTGCGTGGCGAGTGTTCGAAGACGATGGATTCGGTCGGCAGATTGGCCGCCGGCTGCAGGGCTTCGGCATTCAGGTAGAAGGCGTGCTCGGTTTCGAAACCGTGGTCGAGGGCCTTGGTGACCGCGTCGTAGGTCTTCGGGTCCAGCCGCTTGAATTCCGCGATCAGGACATCGGCGCGGAAGAGGCTAAGGCCGGATGCCCAGTATGCGCCACCGGCCTCGATCAGGGCCGTTGCCACTTCGACGGGCGGCTTTTCGATGAAGCTCGAGACCTTGCGGGCGCAGGTCAGGCCATCGAGAGCGCCACCGTCGACGATATAGCCATAGCCGGTCTCGGGATATTCCGGCGGAACGCCGAAGAGTACGATGTGGCCCTGTTCAGCCGCCTTGCGTGCTGCCAGCACATTGGCGGGAAGATCGCCCTTCACGACATGGTCGGAGGGGATGACGCAGATGAGCGAGGCCGGATCGGTCTTCGCCAGCGTCAGCGCAGCGGCCAGCACGGCCGGGCCGGTGTTTCTGGAGATCGGCTCTGCCAGAACCCGCGCCGGGCACTTGATGTCGCTCAGCTGATGAAGCACGGTTGCGACATGGGCGCTGCTGACGGCGACGATCGGATCGGCGAAGCCCGGAGCGCGATGGCGCTCCACCGTGGCGTGGAAGAAGGTGGTCTCCGAGCTGCCGTCGATGCGCTGGAACTGCTTGGGATGTTCCGTGCGCGACAGTGGCCAAAGCCGGGTGCCGATGCCTCCGCAGAGGATGAGGGGGTGGACGTCTTGCATGGCTGCTCCTGTGAATCCATTGGAGTGATTACGCGGGATAAACTGCCTGGACTTCAGGTTGCGGCGCCCTCCCTGAACCACTCGCCAAGCTTCTGGCGCAGGGCGAAGATGCGTTGGCTGATGATGCGGACGGAGACGGGGGAGCCGGTCGCCTCGCTCTCCAGTTCTGTGGTCGGCTCGATCAAGGCGCGCATTTCTCCCTCGTTGCCGATCGCCGTTAGTGCTTCCGCATCACGCGACAGGCTGCCGAAAACGACCTTGCCGTCGGAGAAGCGGAGTTCGGCGATGTCGCCGGAGACGAGCTGCTTGGCCTGTTCGGCCGAGACGACGGCCTGCACGACCGGTGTCGCGGTCTCGTCGACCACTTCGACGATCGGGTCGCCGGCCATCAGGGTCGAGCCTTCGCCGGCGCGGGTCGGCAGGATCCGGCAGTCGCAGGGCATGTTGACGCTGAGCGTCGTGCCGGACACGGATTGCAGGGTGTAGAGGACCTCGCCGCGGGTGGCGCCGAGATCGAGGTAGGAGATCTGGCCGCTGGCAATGGCCCGCAGCGGTTGGCCGCCAGCGGAGAGCACGGCGAGCTGCTTCACCTCTTTCGAGAATACGCGCTCATAGACGAGATTGGCAGCGATGCCGGCAAGGGCGAGGCTGGCGGCCACGGTGGCAGCGGTCTTCAGGCTGCGCCCGACCATGTTGCCGATACCCGCCTGAGTTCCGGGCTTCTTGCCGCCTGAGACGGCTGCCCGTTCCCGCAGGCTGATGATGCCGTCGACGGAGGTGATGTCACCGGCGATATAGCTGTTCAGAAGATAGCGCAGCGTCGGCAGGTGCTCGCCCGTCGGCTCGAGGAAGTCGAGCCGCACTTCACCGGTCTCGGCATGGGTCCGGCTGATGCGAACATTGACCTGCAGCGAAATCGTGTAGCCGTCGAAATCGAAACGCAGGACCGCGATGCGCTCCTTGGCTTCGAGCTCGGGGCCTGCAAGTCCCGACACGGAGGCCGAGACCAGGGACAGACTGCGGCCACTGAACTGGCGGCCGTCGATGACGGCGATGAAGGGGATATTGGTCTTCGGATGCTCCGTGCCCGTGTCGAGCAGCATCGGGAAGCTTTCGGCCTGTCCGGTGTAGCCCTGGGAAGCGGTGTCGCGTGCGGCCTTCGTTTCGATATCCATGGTTACGGTCCTTCGGGAGTTAGATAATGTTGCCGACATAGGCCACGCCGAGGATGAGCCATCCAAGCGCGAGGCAGTGCATGTAGGTGGAGCTCATGGCCCGCCAGCGCTGGCCGAGCGGGATCGCCCGGGCCGATCCGGAGCCCGACTGGCGGGTCCATCTCTGGCGGTCGAGGCGGAAGAGAATGAAGCTTTTGACGACCGCGCCGCCGACCTGGCTGAAATACAGGAGGAAGGGATAGGTGATCGGGAAGCTCTGGCCCCTGAAGGTCATAATGACCGTGCAGAACATGTAGCGGGTGAACATGACCCAGGCGATGTAGATCGGCAGGATCCAGGGGCTGACAAAGAAGGCGGCCAGGAGGATGCTGGCTGGGCCGGCCAAAGTCGTCCAGATCGACAGCGCCTGGTCGAGGATCGACCACCAGGTAAAGTAGCCGATGCGGGAGGCGGGGAGCGCCAGTGCCCGGGCGTTGGTGCGCAGCATGTTGCCGAACCAGCGGGTCATCAGCGTGGTGGCGGATTCGAAGAAACCGTCCTTGGGCTGCGTTTCGATCGACAGCGTGCAGAGATCCGGCAGGTAGAGCATCTTGTAGCCGCGCTGCAGCAGCCAGTACCAGGTGGACTTGTCGTCGCCGGTCAGGAAGTGGACGCGACCGAGGCGCCAATGGTCGATGAAGTCGTTGCGGACGAGATCGACGAAGCCGGGATCGGTTGCGAGGCTTGCCCGGAAGATCGACATGCGGCCGGTCAGCGTGAGTACGCGTCCGCCCAGCGACATAGACGACATCATGACGTGACGCTGCGAGAAGCGGAGGTCGAACCAGTCGCGGAACAGGCGGCCACCCTGGGTGTCGCTCAGTTCGTCTGTCGTCACCGCGCCGATGGTCGAATCGGTGAAAAAGGGAATGCTGCGGTCAACGACGTCATGGGGCACGCAGCTGTCGCCGTCGACGAAGATGACGATATCGTTGCGGCCGGGATTGAGCCTGGCGATCGAGCGCAGCGAGGTGGCGAGCGCGTCACGTTTGCCGGTGCCCTCGATCTTGTCGATCTTCAGGCCGACGGTCGCTTCGCGGCCCGGATGGTTGAGGGCAACCGATGCCATGACCCGACGGATGAGGCGTGCATCGGCCTCGTCGACGATGGAGGCGACAATCGTCGCGCCGCCGGTCGCCCGGAAGGCGGCCTCGAAGATCGAGCGATAGACGCGGGTCGAGATCTCCGGGGCGATCTTGTAGGTGGTGACCAGGAAATAGGCGTGGTCCTTCAGACCCCGGGCTGTATAGGCCTCGGCGGCCTGACGGCGCCGCCGAGGATAGGCGAAGTTGAGGAAATAGGCGGCCCGCGCCAGGTTGATCCCGGCCCAGGCATAACGCCAGGCGCCAATCAGACCGACGGTGATCAGGGTGCCGGAGACCGCCGAGACGGTCGGGTGTGGCACGCTGAGCGCCAGGATCGTCATAGAAAGGATGTAGATGACGTGGGCCAGCATCTTTCCGCTCCTTACCAGCAAATGCCCTGGTAGGTGCCGGACGAGCGAATGTCCGGCCGAATGCGCAGAAGATCGACCATCGGGATCTTGTCGCTCGACTGATCGAGAACCGGCATGGCTTCGGCATAGTGGTTGCCGACCAGGATGACATCCGAGGTGTCGATCAGATCGTCGAGTTGGCCGACGAGCCGGTTCTTCAGGTCGATCGAGGTGTCATTGCCGCGACCGGCGCCGCTCATGCCTTCCGCATAGGCCTGCTGGACGAAGGGGTCGTAGATCTTCAGGTCGTAACCCTTGGCGATCAGGCGCGAGGCAAGGCTTGCGAGCGGGCTTTCGCGCAGGTCGTCGGTGCCAGTCTTGAAGCTGATGCCGACCATGCCGATAGTCTGGCCACCCATCTGGGAGACCATGGTTTCGGCGCGGTCGATCTGGGCTTCGTTGGCTTCGAGCACCGCATCGAGCAGGGAGCTCTGGACATGGGCCTCCTTCGCGAGATGGCGAAGGGCGCGTACATCCTTGGGCAGGCAGGAGCCGCCGAAGGCAAAGCCCGGGCGCATGAAGTAGGGCGAGATGTTGACCTTGAGATCCGAGCACAGGATCTTCATCACCTGCTGACCATCGACGCCGCAGGCCTTCGCGATGTTGCCGATCTCGTTGGCGAAGGTGACCTTGACGGCACGCCAGGAGTTGCTGGTGTACTTGATCATCTCAGCCGTCGCGAGGGGTACGGAGTGGCAGACGCAGGGCAGGCCGGCGTTGATTTCGTGCAGGATCTTGTCGGTGGTTTCGTCGATCGCGCCGAAGACGATCAGGCCCGGATCGTAATAGTCCTCGATTGCCGTGCTTTCGCGCAGGAATTCGGGGTAGTAGCCGACGCCGAAGTCCTGGCCGGCGATCAGGCCGGAGGCGGCTTCCAGTGCCGGGATGCAGACCTTGTCCATGGTGCCCGGCACGATGGTCGAGCGGACGACGACGGAGTGGAATGCCTTCTTGCGGGCAATGGCCTCGGCGATCGCCTCGCAGGCCTTCACGACATAGGTGAGGCCAACGGAGCCATCCGGTGCGCTCGGCGTGCCGACGCAGACGAAGGAGAGGTCGGTTGCGGCAATCGCCTCATCGATATCAAGCGTCGCCCGCAGGCTGCCATTGGCCACCGTCATCTCGATCAGCGGCTCGAGGCCCTTCTCGACGATCGGTGTCTTGCCTCGGTTGATCGTATCGACCTTGGCGGGGTCGATATCGACGGCCACCACTTCGTGTCCGTCCTTTGCGAGGCATGCCGCAGCAACTACGCCGACATAACCAATTCCAAATACGCTGATCCTAGCCATTTGCTGCCCTCTACCTGGCGGCGCGACCCGCTTAGGGCCAGCCGTTCGTTAACATCTGTTAATCTCGGCTGTAGGATTGGCAGCATTGTCCGTACGATCAAAGTCAGGAAAATACGATAGGTGTCAGGAAAATCCTGACCAATGGCAAGTTTATTTCAGAATATGTTCATAAATTTTGTGAACGCACGAAAAAAGCCGCAATCCATAGGATGCGGCCTTCGGAAGTTATATTGTACTATGTCTAGTGTTGCAGCCATCCTACGCTTATTGCGTAGTTGACTATATCTGAGCGTGTCCTTAGGTCGAGCTTTTTAATTGCTCTATACTTGTATGTCTCGACTGTCTTTGCGCTGAGCTGTATGTCGGCTGCGATTTCCTTCATCGCCTTTCCGAGGGCGACGTGACGAAGGACAAATTCCTCCTTCGTCGACAGTTTTCGCTGGTCCAGCTCGCAGGATTGCAGTGAACGGTCTGACAGGGCCAGCACCGTCTCATCGATGACGACGTCGCCGGCATGAACGCTCTTGATGGCGCGCAAGAGGCGCGGGCTCGCCACCGTCTTCGTCACCACGCCGCTATAGCCGCGATTGATGTAAGTCTCGCCCGACAGGGTTTCCCGCGCATCGCAATAGGCGATCAGTTTTGCTCCGGCACGAAGGTCCTGCAGTGGCAGCCCGCATTCCGCAAGCGTCCGATCCAGGAAGTTCGGATCTGCCACGATCACGTCTGGCTCAAGCCGTTTCACTGCTTCGCACAACTCCTGATCGCGTTGCGCCAGGATGATCGCATGCAGTTGACGGGTTGAGTTGATCAGGAAGTTCAGCCCGTCCACCAGGACGGGATTATCGTCGAGAACAAGCACCCTGATCTTGCTAGTGTAATCCATTGCAGCTCCAATCTTTCGACAACGCCACAAAACTCCTCTCCGGTCACAACCGGTTGAACAAGTTTCATTCACCGAGCCAGCACCCGAATGGTCCGGGAGAACGGGCAAGGTGTCAAGATGTTGCAGTGCCGCGAAAATTCTAGACAAATTGTTGGCCTACAAAATCAAGGTTTAGAGGCGTCCATCACTTTCCCAAAAAATTATCGTTTTTTAACAGTGGTATAAGTCCATTTACTGGTGGGAATCCGATGGTTGCGATTGGTACCGTTGCAATTTTTCGATGCGAAAAACTGTCCGTTTTTGGGTCACCAAGGATCCTTTCGATAGCCGCTTTATAAGGAATGACCGATGAGAATTTCGCTGTGGGATGAGCCGCGACCCTCGCCAAATCAGGCGGGATTGTGGCGACGCAGGCCGCTCGCCTGCGATCTATCGTCATCCCCGAAATGATATTCTCTGTCGTCCCCGTCACGATACCTGACGGAATCGTGATTTGGCGGAGGCTAAAGAAGCTATCGGGCGAAAATGCAGCAGCGACATGATTGTCGCAAAAGGACAAACAGCGAAGGGGCCAGACTGTGTCTCAACAGTCGGCCCCCGAGCGGTGGATTGCTTCTAATGGTTGTATTCTCTGGTGGCTTAGGCCGCGGTCTCCAGGGCCTGGAAGTCTCGCTGCGAGCCATAAGCCGGCGGTTGAGTGGCGCTGGTGCTGGCCAGCCTCAGAACTTCGTCGGCAAAGGCTTGCGCATTCATGACCGCCTTCTCTCCCCCTGTGGACAGAGCGCCATCGAGTTTGCGAAGCGGGCGATGTATGTCGAACATCTCGCGAAATGCCGCGCGTTCCGCGATCGGCGTTTCCAGTACATTGATCTGCTGCTCCGACAACAGTCGCTTCACGGCCTGCATCGAGCGGGTGGTGATCGCCGGGTTGACGCGGGAGAGGACGACGGAGTGGGGGATGCGGATGCCGGCCTTGCGGTCGAGATAGCGCAGAAGATCAAGAACCTGCGCGCCGCCCTGTGCGTCCATGCTTGAGCCCTGGATCGGCACGAGGACATGATCCGACAGTCCGACTGCGGACGCGAGAAGCGGGGATTGGATCCCCGGAAGATCGACGATGACAAAATCCCACTGGCTGCGCCGCTCATGCACGATCTTCTGGATCGTCGGGGCGGAGACATAGGTCTCGACCGACAGCCTCGGCATCAATGCTGCACCTTCGTACCACTTGGAGAACCAGCGCTGAGGGTCGGCGTCGATCACGCAGACGCGGTAGTTGCGATGGAGAAGTTCGGTGGTCAGGAGGAGGGCCGCAGTTGTTTTGCCTGCGCCACCCTTCGTATTCGCAAAGGTGATCACTGCCATCTGGTATTCCTGTTTCGTGAAGCGGGAGCCGGAATCGCTCATGCGGAGGCACAGGACATCGTGCATCTGGAAATATAAAGAAAACTGGTTAACAGAAAATTACGAGATTTAGGGAGGCTGCGGCTTTTGCCCGTGTTTCCAAGCGTTTTGTCGATAAGGCGGATTCTATACTCGGCCTGTGCGGTCGTTCCATGTTAACCTTTGCCTCGACCCGGCGTTTGGAAGGTGACGCGAAAAATAGAAAATACTTATGCTGCAGCGCACAACATATAATAGTACTTTTGGTCTTTACAGGTTGTGTCGCTTTGCCTATGCATAATGACAGACACCGTGGAGGCGGTGTCTTTTCAAGGGAGGACATCATGACATTTCTTCGCAAGCTTGCGCTCAGCGCAAGCGTGATCGCACTCGGCTGCTCTTCGGCTCTCGCTGCAGACCTTACCGTCGGCTTCTCGCAGATCGGTTCGGAATCCGGCTGGCGTGCGGCTGAAACATCCGTCACCAAGCTGGAAGCTGAAAAGCGCGGCATCGAACTGAAGTTCGCCGACGCACAGCAGAAGCAGGAAAACCAGATCAAGGCCATCCGCGGCTTCATCGCCCAGGGCGTTGACGCCATTCTCGTTGCTCCCGTAGTCGCAACCGGCTGGGAAGACGTTCTGACGGAAGCCAAGGAAGCCGAAATTCCGGTCATCCTGCTCGACCGCGGCGTTGACGCTCCGCAGGATCTCTACCTGACCTCGGTCGCTTCCGACCAGGTTAAGGAAGGCCGCGTTGCCGGCGAATGGCTGGCCACCACTGTCGGCGACAAGCCGTGCAAGGTCGTTGAGCTGCAGGGCACCGTCGGTTCGACGCCTGCGATCAACCGCAAGAAGGGCTTTGAAGAAGCCATTGCCGGCAAGGCGAACATCACCATTGCCCGCAGCCAGACCGGCGACTTCACCCGCGCCAAGGGTAAGGAAGTCATGGAAGGCTTCTTGAAGGCTGAAAACGGCGGCAAGGACATCTGCGCGATGTACGCCCACAATGACGACATGGCCGTCGGCGCCATCCAGGCGATCAAGGATGCTGGCCTGAAGCCGGGCACCGACATCCTGGTTGTCTCGATCGACGCCGTTCCGGATATCTTCGCCGCCATGGTTGCCGGCGAAGCCAATGCGACCGTGGAACTGACCCCGAACATGGCAGGTCCGGCCTTCGATGCACTCGACGCATTCCTGAAGGACGGCAAGCAGCCGGAGAAGTTCATCATCACGGAATCCAAGCTCTACACGCCTGCGGACAACCCGCAGGGCGAGTATGACAACCGCAAGGGCCTCGGTTACTAAGGTAACCCTCCCGGCAGGACCCCGCCCTACCCTGGTGGCGGGGTCTCTGTCGCTTTCTCCCGGCTTTAATCGGGGATAGCTTTATGGGAGAGGGGGAAGAGGCAATGACCGAGCATCCATCGATCGTGCTTGCGGCGGCGGGCATCACCAAGACATTCGGCAATCATACGGCGCTCGACGGCGTCGATATCGCGTTTCACCGGGGCGAAGTGCATGCACTTCTCGGCGAAAACGGTGCCGGCAAATCCACGCTGATCAAGATCCTGACGGGCGCCTATATTCCGGATGGCGGGACGATCACCCTTGACGGCGAGGGCGTGAACTTCACCACGCCGCAGCAGGCCCAGACGCTCGGCATCGGAACGGTTTATCAGGAGGTCAATCTCCTGCCGAACATGACCGTGATCGACAATCTCTTCATCGGTCGCCAGCCGACCAACCGCTTCGGTCTCGTCGACAAGCGGCGGATGGAGCGCGAATCCCGCGAAATTCTGAATACCTACGGCCTCGACATCGACGTGAAGGCCGAACTCTCCACCTTCTCGGTCGCCGTCCAGCAGATCATTGCGATCGCCCGCGCCGTCGAGCTCTCCGGCAAGGTGCTGATCCTCGACGAGCCGACGGCCAGTCTCGATCGCTCCGAAGTCGAGAAGCTGTTTGGCATTGTTCGGCAGCTGCGCGATCGCGGTCTCGCCATCGTCTTCATTACCCACTTCCTCGATCAGGTATTCGAGCTGTCGGACCGCGTGACGGTTCTGCGCAACGGACGCCTTGTCGGTACGCAGGCGATTGCCTCGCTCGACCGCACCAGTCTGGTGCGGATGATGCTCGGCAAGGATCTCGCTTTCCATCACCCCGATGTTCTCGGCGAAGAGGGCGAAGTGGGCGAGACGCTGATGGAGTTTGAAGGTTTCGGGCTTTCGAACAGCGTGCAGCCCTTCGATCTCAAGATCCATCGCGGCGAAGTCGTCGGTGTCGCGGGCCTGCTTGGCTCCGGGAGAACCGAGATGGCGCGGCTGATGTTCGGCATCGACCAAGCCGATAGCGGGTCGATCAAGATCGATGGTTCCAGCCGGCAGGTGCGCAATCCGCGTGAAGCGGTCGAACTCGGCTTCGGCTTCTGCCCGGAAGATCGCAAGATCGACGGCATCTTCGGCGATCTCTCCGTGCGCGAGAATATCGTGATCGCCATGCAGGCGCGGCTCGGCTGGTTCAAGGCCTTGAACCGCGACGAACAGCTGGAGATAGCCGGTAATTTCATCGAAGCGCTGGATATCCGCACTGCTTCTGCCGAGCTTCCCGTCAAACTGCTCTCGGGTGGTAACCAGCAAAAGGTGATCCTCGCCCGCTGGCTTGCGACCGATCCGCGTTTCCTCATTCTTGACGAGCCGACGCGCGGCATCGATGTCGGCGCCCATGCCGAAATCGTGCGCATGATCAGCCGGTTGCGTGAAGATGGGCTGGCGCTCGTCGTCATCTCGTCCGAACTTGACGAAATCGTCAGCTATTCCTCGCGTGTCGTCGTCATGCGCGATCGCAAGATGGTCGCCGAGTTGCATGGCGCCGACATCACCCCCGGCGTCATCGTCCAGACCATTGCCGCCCAGCCGGCGGAGGTCGAGGCATGAAAAGGCTTTCCATGTCCCGCATCATTTCCCCGCAGCTCCTGGCACTTGCCGGCGTGCTGTTCTTCAACTGGCTGGTCTTCCCCGGCTTCTTCAACATCACTTGGCAGGATGGGCGGCTGTTCGGCAGTCTGATCGACGTGATCAATCGCGGTGCGCCGGTCGCTATCCTTGCGATTGGCATGACGGCGATCATCGCGACCAAGGGCGTTGATCTTTCCGTCGGTGCCGTGATGGCTGTTGCGGGTGCGGTTGCCGCGACCTGTGCGGTCGCCGGCCAGCCCCTCATCGTGACGCTCGTCGCAGCGCTTGCGATCGGCATCCTCTGTGGTCTGTGGAACGGAATTCTGGTCGCCTATCTCGGCATTCAGCCCTTCGTTGCGACGCTGGTGCTGATGGTCGCAGGGCGAGGGGTGGCACAGCTGATCACCGAGGGGTCGATCGTGACCTTCTCGGATCCCGCGCTCATCTTCGTCGGCACGGGCAATCTGTTTGGCCTGCCCATGCCGGCTGTCATCGCGATCGTGCTGATGATCACGGCGCATCTCTTCATGCGCCGCACGGCGATCGGGTTGTTCATCGAGGCGATCGGCATCAACCTTTCGGCCGCCAACTATACCGGCTTGCGCAGCAAGCTCGTGATCTTGTGCATCTATGCCTTCGGTGGCTTCTGCGCTGCGACCGCCGGCATCATTGCCGCCGCCGACATCCGCGGAGCGGACGCCAACAATGCCGGTCTCTGGCTTGAACTCGACGCGATCCTCGCGGTCGTCATCGGTGGCACTTCGCTGCTCGGCGGACGCTTCTCGATCCCGATGTCGGTGCTTGGCGCCATCATCATTCAGGCCATGAATACGGGCGTACTGGTTTCGGGCTTCCCGCCGGAATTCAACCTGATCGTCAAGGCCGGCATGATCATCATCATCCTGGTGCTGCAATCGGCCCGGATCGCCCAGGTGCTCGGCCGCAAGTTCGGCCCGCGCCAGGCACCCGCCACGACCCCGCCCCAGACCAAGACCCAAACTTCGGGACAGGCACGATGAATCCGCGTTATCGCCCTCTCGCCGCGACCACCCTCATCTTCGTGATCGCCTATGCCATCTGCATCTCCCAGTATCCGGGCATGTGGTCGACGCGCGTCTTCGGCAATTTCCTGACCGACAATGCCTTCCTCGGCATTGCTGCCGTCGGCGCGACGTTCGTCATCATTTCCGGTGGCATCGATCTCTCGGTCGGGGCGGTGATCGGCCTGACCGGCGTCATCACGGCCATCCTCATTTCCTGGGTCGGCATCCATCCGCTGGCGGTGTTTGCGATCGTGCTGGCGCTTGCCGCCACCTTCGGCGCCTCGATGGGAGCCGTGATCCATTTCCTGCAGGTGCCGCCGTTCATCGTGACGCTGGCCGGCATGTTCCTGGCGCGCGGGTTTGCCTCTGTGCTTAGCCAGGATTCCATTCCGATCGACCATGAATTCTACCGGACGATCTCCAGCCTCTATTACCGGCTTCCGGGTGGCGGGCGTCTCAGCGCCATTGGCCTCCTGATGCTTGCAACATTCCTGGTGTGCGGGTTCATCGCCCACAAGACGCGCTTCGGCTCCTATGTCTATGCGATCGGTGGCAATGCCACATCCGCCTCGCTGATGGGCGTTCCGACAGGCCGGGTGACGATCGGCATCTATGCGCTCTCATCTTTCCTCGGCGGGCTCGCCGGCATCGTCTATTCGCTCTACACCTCGGCCGGCTACCCGCTGGCGGCGGTTGGCATCGAACTTGACTCGATTGCAGCCGTGGTGATAGGCGGAACCCTGTTGACAGGCGGTTACGGTTTCATCTTCGGAACCCTGATCGGGGTCATGCTGCAGGGCCTTGTCCAGACTTACATCGTCTTCGATGGGACGCTCTCCAGCTGGTGGACTAAAATCGCCATCGGGTTCCTGCTGTTCATGTTCATCTTGCTTCAGAAGCTGGTGTTTACCGCGCAGACCGGGCGTACGCGCCTGAAGAAGGCCCCTGCATGAGCGAGCCGGGGAGCCTTCTTCGCTCCCTGTCCGGGCGGTCGACGGCGCGCAACTACCATTCGCATGTGATCAACGAGATCGGGGCCGGGGTCATCTCCGGCCGCTATGCGATTGGCACCACGCTGCCGAACGACGCGGAACTGATGGAAGAGTTCGAGGTGTCGCGCACCGTCTTGCGCGAGGCCTTGAAGACGCTGGAAGCCAAGGGCTTGCTCGAGGCTCGGCCAAAGGTCGGCACCAAGGTCGCCAAGAAGAGCCGCTGGAACCTCTATGATCCGCAGGTGCTGGCCTGGCATCTGGAGGCGCCGCTCGATCCGGAGTTTCTTTCCGGGCTGCACGAAGTCAGGCGCTCATTGGAGCCGCAGGCCGCTGCCGAAGTCGCGCGTCGCCGCACGGCAGACCAGATCCGCCTGATGCTCTACTGGATCCACCAGATGGAGACCTCGCTCGGTTCGCTGCAGAACTTCGCGCTTGCCGATTTTGAACTGCATCGCATCATTGCGGATGCCGCGCACAACCCGTTCGTGCGCGCCCTTTACGGGCTTATCGAACTGGCGCATGCTTTTGCCTACAAGACCCAGATCGATAAACCCGATCCCTGTGTGCTCGACAAAATCCTCGAGAGCCACAAGTTGCTGGTCAACCGCATCGAATATGGCGACGAGGCGGGGGCTCGGCAGGCTATGCTGGATTCGATCGAGCAGGACAGGGTGATCGCGGCCGCCGTGCGGTAATGGCGGCTCAGGCTTCCGACGACATGGC
Organism: uncultured Allorhizobium sp.; assembly: GCA_958439205.1. Classification (GTDB taxonomy): domain Bacteria; phylum Pseudomonadota; class Alphaproteobacteria; order Rhizobiales; family Rhizobiaceae; genus Allorhizobium. The sequence continues at coordinate 1,479,120 of OY288189.1, forward strand.
TTAGAGCGCCAGGGCGTCCTTCAGGGTCCGGGCTTCCGCGACCGACAGATCGAGGTCGGCCTCGATGTGATCGATGTGATGCAGCATCAGATGCGTCGCCTTTTTGACGTCGCCCTTTTCCAGCGCATTCAGAATTTCGTCGTGTTCGTCATGACCGCAGCTCGAAATGCCGGTCCGACCATAAAGCGCGATCACGAGGGACGAGCGGGCGACGAGTTCGTCCATGAATTTTTCCAGCACCTGGTTGCCGGCCACCTTGGCCAGCATCAGATGGAAATCGCCCGACGCCTTGATCTCGGCGCGTCTTGCGTTCGCACCGCGTTCGTTGCGGTACCGCGCCTCTTCTTTCAGGTGTTCGCGCAGGGCGGCGATGTCGGATGGCGTGATGCGCTCGGCGGCGGCAGCAATGATGCCGGCCTCGATCAGGCGACGGGATGAGAAGACCTGGCGCGCCTCTTCCGTGCTCGGATTGGAGACGAAGGCGCCACGGTTGCGTTCTGTCTTAACCAGCCCCTCGAAAGCGAGCATCTGCAGGGAGTCGCGTACGACCGTGCGGCTGACGTCGAAGAGAGTGCCGACTTCGGCTTCGGAGAGCTTGGTGCCTGGGGCAAGCCGGCGGTCGACGATCGCATCGCGCAGGGCATCGCGGATCGCGCGGGCACGATCTTCAAGGTTGGGGTCGAGTTGCCTGCGGAGCGAGCTCTTGGCGTTCATTGATCCATCCGGTGTTCGTCTCTGTTGTAACTCGCCATGGGCGATTGGGGAAGATCGCGAGAGAACCAAATGCCGTCTATATTGCATACAATCTACTCTCGTTAATGACGACAATCGATTAATTGCTGTGCATGCAGTCTCTCCATGTGCTCAATCCTTTTGCGGTGCAACAATGCGGCCCATGGGAATCAAGCACTTAGCGAGATGGCTGCAAACTGGCACGGCTTATGCATCGTCTTGAGCGACACCAAGGAGCCGCTATGACGAAAGCCGCCGACATCGAACTTGCCGCCGTTACCAAGACCTATGGGACGTCGACTGCGGTTCATGCCATCAGCCTGAAGATCCCGGCCGGTACCTATTGCTGCCTGCTCGGACCGTCCGGTTGCGGCAAGACATCGACGCTCCGAATGGTCGCCGGGCATGAAAGTGTCTCGTCCGGCGACGTCGTGTTCGGCAATACCAATGTCACCACGCTGCCGCCTGCGCAGCGGGGGACGGCGATGATGTTCCAGTCCTATGCTCTCTTCCCGCATCTCGATCTTGTCGACAATGTTGCCTTCAGTTTGAAGATGAAGGGTGTCGACAAGGAGACCCGTCGCGGACAGGCCATGGAGATGCTGAAACTCATGCAGCTCGAGCCTTATGCGAGCCGTCGTCCGGCCCAGCTGTCCGGTGGACAGCAGCAGCGTGTGGCGCTGGCGCGTGCGCTGATCACCAAGCCCGAGGCGCTCTTGCTCGACGAGCCGCTCTCGGCGCTCGACCCGTTCTTGAAAATCCGCATGCGGGCTGAACTCAAGAAGCTGCAGACCTCGCTCGGCATCACCTTCGTGCATGTGACCCACAGCCAGGAAGAGGCGATGGCGCTTGCCGATCTCATCGTCGTCATGAACGAGGGACGCATCGAGCAGGCGGCGACGCCGCGGGCCGTGTTCGAGCGGCCCGCGACCGCCTTCGTTGCTCGCTTCATGGGGGATCACAATGTGCTCTCCGGGCGCATTGCCGAGCGCACCGCTGATGGCTTGTTTATCGAGGTTGTCGGTGGCGGGCGTTTCTTCGCGCTCGGTACGGCACCTGTCGAGGATGAAACGGCCGATATTGCCATCCGGACGGACCATGTGCGCATCGGCGCCATGCCGGCTGATGGTCTCGGCTTCGACGGTATAGTGTCGAATGTCGAATACCTCGGCGCCAAGGTGAAGCTGACCGTCACCACCGCCTTTACCGACGAATTCACCGCCGTTCTCTCGGACGCGGCCTTCTTTGCCTCCCCGGTTCGCGTCGGGGAAGGCGTCACCCTGTCATGGGATCAGCCGGATTCGATCGTCCTCGGACGCATCGTGAAGTGAAGCCAAACCAATAAAACCAGGAGAACAGCGCAATGTCAGACAGCAGCAAGACGAAGAAGGGCGTATCCCGCCGCACATTCCTGAAGACCGCATCGGCCGCTGCCGGCCTCGCCGCCGGTTCGGGCGCGATCACCGGCTTCCCGACGATCTGGGCGCAGAATCCGATCACGCTGCGCCAGTTCGGCACCGGCGTGTCGAACATCAATGCCATCGCCGAGAAGTGCAAGGCCGACCTCGGCATCACGCTCGAGATGACGGCAACCGATTCTGACGCCGCAGCCCAGCGCGCCGTGACCCAGCCGATGTCCTACGATATCGCCGACATCGAATACTGGATCCTGAAGAAGGTCTATCCGACCGGCGTCATCCAGCCGATGGAAACCTCGAAGCTCAAGTTCTACGACAAGGTCGTTCCGCTGTTCAAAACCGGCAAGCTGCTGCCCGACAGCGTGATCGCACAGGGGACTGCGCCGCACACGGTCGGTTATGTAGAGAGCAAGGATGCCAAGACCTTTGCATCGGGCGAAACCGAACTCTTCACGATGATGCCGACCATTTACAATGCCGATACGCTCGGCATCCGTCCGGATCTCGTTGGTCGTGAGATCTCTTCCTGGGCCGACATCATGGACCCGGCCTTCAAGGGCAAGACCTCGATCCTCAACATTCCCTCGATCGGCATCATGGATGCCGCGATGATCTGCGAAGCCATGGGCATCATCAAATATGCCGACAAGGGCAACATGACGAAGGCGGAGATCGACACGACGATCGACTTCCTCATCAAGGCCAAGCAGGACGGCCAGTTCCGCGCCTTCTGGAAGTCGTTCGACGAGTCGGTCAACCTGATGGCGTCTGGCGAAGTCGTCATCCAGTCGATGTGGTCGCCGGCGGTTGCTGCCGTTCGCTCAAAGGGTATCGCCTGCAAGTATCAGCCGCTCAAGGAAGGCTATCGCTCGTGGGGCGGCGGTCTCGGTCTTGCCGCCCATCTCACTGGCGCGCAGCTCGATGCGGCCTATGAATACATCAACTGGTACACATCCGGCTGGGTCGGCGGCTATCTGAACCGCCAGGGCTACTACTCCGCCTGCATGGAAACGGCGAAGGAATTCATGTCTGCCGACGAGTGGGGCTACTGGATCGAGGGCAAGGCCGCGACCGGCGACATCATGTCTCCGGAAGGTGCGGTCATGGAAAAGGCCGGCGCGGTTCGCGACGGCGGCTCCTTCGAAGAGCGCATGGGCAAGGTCGCCTGCTGGAACTCCGTCATGGATGAAGACCGCTACATGGTCCGCCGCTGGAACGAGTTCATCGCGGCTTGATTTTCCACCCTCCCCTTGAGGGGGAGGGTCGGAGCGAAGCTCCGGGGTGGGGTGAACGTCTGCAGTGGATCACCCCCACCCGCGGCTTCGCCGCGACCTCCCCCCTCAAGGGGGAGGTGGGCCACACGTACCTTCTCCCCGCTTGCGGGGAGAAGGTGGCGGCAGCCGGATGAGGGGCAACCTTCCCGGTCCGCTCTTTTCGAAGCGACAGGAGACCTAACATCATGGTGGAAGTGCGATTTCTGGGTGTCGGCGAGCCGAGGCCGAAACGCGTCATCCGTGTGCCGCTCGGGCTCGTCTCCTATCTGCAGGCGACGCCGCTGATGCTCATCCTCGGCGCATTCCTGCTGCTGCCGATCCTGATGATCGGCACGGTCTCCTTCTGGGACTACGACTTTGCCCAGATGTATCCCGACTTCGTCACCTTCAACTACACCGAGACACTCGGCTCCTGGGTCACCTGGAAGATCTATTTCAACACGTTGAAGTTCGCCTTCATCGTCTGGGCGATTACCCTCTTCGTCGGCTTTTGGGTCGCCTATTTCCTTGCCTTCCATGTGCGCACCTCCGCCATGCAGAGCGTCCTGTTCCTCGTCTGCACCGTGCCGTTTCTGACATCCAACATTATCCGCATGATCTCCTGGATCCCGGTGCTTGGCCGAAACGGGCTGATCAATACGGCGCTGGTCAATGCCGGCATCGTGCCGCAGCCGATCGAGTGGCTGCTCTATTCCGATTTCGCAGTCGTGCTCGCCATGGTGCATCTCTACACGCTGTTCATGGTCACACCGATCTTCAACACGATGATGCGCATCGACCGATCGCTGCTCGAAGCCGCGCGCGATGCAGGTGCCAGCGGCTGGCAGATCCTGACCAATGTCATCATCCCCCTGTCGAAACCGGGCATGGCGATCGGCACGATCTTTGTAGTGACGCTGGTGATGGCTGATTTCTCCACCGTGCAGGTCATGTCCGGCGGGCAGAGCGCGTCCGTTGCGCTGATGATGAAGAACCAGATGTCGCTGCTGCAATATCCGGCGGCTGCGGCCAATGCCGTGGTGCTACTGGCCCTGGTCCTGCTGATGGTCGCCGCCATCCTCCGTGTCGTCGATATCCGGAAGGAGCTCTAAAGATGAATTCCGACAAGCGCCCGCGCGAGTTTTACGTTCTCGCTGCCTTCTTCGCCCTGTTCGTTCTCTTCCTTTACGGCCCACTCTCGGCGATCCTGATCCTCTCCTTCCAGGGACCGAACGGTGGCCTGACCTTCCCGCTCAACGGGGTCTCGTTGCACTGGTTCGGCAATCTCTTCGAACAGCAGGCGGTGGGCGATTTCGGCGGTTCGTTCCGTCGGTCCTTCGCGCTCGGCGTCATGGTCATGGTGGTGACGGTGGTCGTGTCGTTGCTGGCGGGCCTCGCCTTCCGCCGCAAGTTTGTGGGCTCGACCGCGCTCTTCTATCTCTCGGTCGCCAGCCTCGTTGTGCCGTCGATCATCATTTCGCTCGGCATCGGCGTCTTGTTCAGCCAGCTCGGGCTGCAGCCTGCCTGGTATTCCTCGGGCTTCGGCGCGCATCTGACCTGGACGCTTCCCTTCGGCGTGCTGATCATGTTTGCGATCTTCAATCGTTTCTCGCCGGCCTATGAGGAAGCCGCGCGCGATCTGGGTGCCACCTCCTGGCAGACCTTCCGGCATGTCGTGTTGCCTATGATCGCGCCGCCGCTGATCGGGGTCGGGCTCTTCGGCTTCACGCTCTCCTACGACGAGTTCGCGCGCACGCTGATGACGTCGGGCACCTACAACACGCTGCCGCTCGAGATCTATGGTATGACGACGAATGTCACGACGCCGGTGCTTTATGCGCTCGGCACGGTGACGACGCTCTTTTCCTTCCTGGTAATTGCGGGAACGCTCGGCATCATCATGGCCATGAACCGCCGTCGGGGGCGGGCGTGATCGTATGAAAATTGCCGTCATCAATCCGAATACGACTGCCAGCATGACTGCGACCATCGCAGATGCCGCACGGCGGGTCGCCCATGCCGGAACCGAAATCCTGGCGATCACCTCGTCGATGGGGCCGGTCTCGATCGAGGGCTATTATGACGAGGTCTTCGCGGTGCCCGGCCTGCTGGTGGAAATCGCCAAGGCCGAACGCGAAGGGGCAGATGCGATCGTGATTGCCTGTTTCGACGATACGGGTCTGGATGCAGCCCGGGCGCTGGCCGGTATCCCTGTCATCGGCATCTGTGAGGCGGCGCTTTCGGCGACCTCCTTTATCGCGCAACGGTTTTCCATTGTCACCACCATGGAACGCTCGCGGCTCCCCGTCGAACATCTCGTGCATCGCTACGGCATGGGCGGCCGCTGCAAGGTGCGTGCGGCCGATGTGCCGGTGCTTTCGCTGGAAGACCCGAACTCCAACGCCCGCGACAGGCTGCGCAGCGAGATAACGGCAGCGCTCAAGGACGACAGGGCCGAGGCGATCGTACTCGGCTGTGCCGGCATGGCGGATCTGACGGCAGCGCTGCGGCAGGAGTTTGGTGTGCCTGTGGTCGACGGCGTGGCGGCAGCTGTGAAGCAGGCGGAAAGCCTTGTCGCGCAGGGCCTGTCGACCGCCAAGCGCGGCGCCTATGCGACGCCCGTCTCCAAGACCTATCACGGGGATCTCGCCCGTTTCTCTCCCGCTGCCATGGGCGTGTGAGCGTGGCGGAGGATGTGCAGATCAGGGTCCTGACGGCTGGCGAAGTCGAGGAGCTCGTCGGCTGGGCGGCGCTCGAAGGCTGGAACCCTGGGCATGGCGATGCCGCAGCCTTCCGTTCCGCCGACCCCGAGGGCTTCATCGGTTGTTTTGTTGAAGGGCGCCTCGCAGCCGGGATTTCAGCGATACGTTACGGGGACGGCTTCGGCTTCATCGGGCTCTATATCTGTCATCCGGACTTTCGGGGCAGGGGCCTCGGCCGGCGGGTCTGGGAGGCCGGAATGGCGCATCTCGCTGATCGTGTCATCGGCCTCGATGGGGTTGTCGAGCAGCAGGCGAATTATGGCCGCATGGGTTTCGCGACCGCCTATGACACCGTGCGCTGGAGCATCGAGCGCATGCCGGCTCTGCCTGCGAGCTTTACCCGGTGTGAGGCGATCACCGAGGGTGATCTCGCCGAGATCCTTGCCCTCGATCGGACTTTCTTTCCCGCGCGGAGAGAGGACTTCCTGTCCGACTGGCTGAAGCCGCCGCGCCGTGCCTTCCTCTGCCGCCGACAGGGTGTGGTGGCGGGCTATGCCGTGATGCGACCCTGCCTTGGTGGCTACAAGATCGGGCCGCTGTTTGCCATGGATGGTCGAACGGCTGAGGATCTGCTGAAGGTCTGCCTTGCAAACCTCAAGGGCGAGGAAGTGCATCTGGATGTGCCGGAATACCAGGAAGGCTTTCGCTACCTGCTCGGCCGTCTCGGCTTCAAACGGGCGTTCCAGACCTCGCGCATGTATCGCGGCGAACCGCCGTCCGTGCAGAAGACAGGCGTCTATGCGATCACCACACTGGAGCTCGGCTGAGGTTTCTCAGTCGGCCATGCCTGACGGAGCGGCAAGCGGCAGCATGCCCTTGTAGATGCCGGGCGAGGAGCCGGGGATGGCGATGGCACCGACGCTTTTCTCATAAAAGCCCATGGGGCCAGCACCGCCAATGATGGCATAGCCATAGCCCTGGTCGCGCATGTCGAGGAGCGTGCGGATGAGTAGTGCATGGCCGATGCCACGGCCGCGGGCTTTCTCATCCACGCCGGTCGGACCGAAGAAACCCTTCATCGTCGCCTCGTGGCAGGCAAAGCCAAGCAGAGTTTCGCCTTCATGGGCAATCCAGCAGGTCACCGGCTGGCGCATGATTGCTGCCGTCGCCTCCGATGCCCAGCCGGCGCCGAAACGAGGCTCGATCCAGGCCGTTATCCCGGCAAGTTCGGGTACCAGAGCGCGCCGGATCGTCACGCCTTCCGCTTCCATGCGCCGATCAAGGTCGGAATTTGGCTGCAGATCGTAGAGCTTTACCAGCATGTCCGCAGCCATCTCAGCCTCCTTGATGCTCTCTAGCGAAATCGAGACCGAGGATCGCGGCTCCGATCAGGCCCGGCTCGACGCCGCACGCGGCCGGCACAACGATGGGTGCCTTGAACTTGCGCAAGATGCGCGCGCGCAGAGCCGTATCGATCCGTGAAAGGAGCGCGGGCACGTTCGAAAGGCCGCCGCCGACGGGTAATATCGTCGTACCTGTGACGTTGACCACCACCGAAAGCGCATCGGTGAGGATGTCGACATAGACGTCGATGGTGCGTTCGGCCTTGGCATCGCCCTTCTGCCAATCAGCGATGATTTCCTCGCTGGTCATTTGCTCGGCGTGAATATGCTTGTGCAGCTTTTCGAGGCCCCGCGCGCTGCAGATTGCGTCGATACAGCCGACCTGTCCACAGCCGCACTGGAAGCGTGGCACGTGCATCGGCGGATTGCCGGCTTCTGTCGGCTGGATCGGTCCATGGCCCCATTCGCCGGCAAAACCGCTTTCGTTGATCAGCTGGCCGTCGATGACGAGGCCGCCGCCGACGCCAGTGCCGAGGATGACGCCGAAGACGACCCGGTGGCCGCGGGCAGCACCGATGCCGGCTTCGGCCAGCACGAAACAGTCGGCATCATTGGCGACGATGACCGGCAGGCCGAGGGCCGCTTCGAGATTTGCCTGCAGTGGGCGACCGTGGATGCAGGGGATGTTGGCGACAACGGCGTTCGCCGTATCGGGATCGATGACGCCAGCAATCGAGATCGCGATGCAGGCAGCGCGCTCACCGGCGATGGCTTCGGCTTCCGCGATGACGTAGGCGAGTGTGGCGACGAAGGCGTCGAAATCGTGGATTGGGGTGGGTTGGCGCGGGAAGGGCCGGATGTCTTCCGGGCTCGTTGCCAGTGCGCCCTTGATCGCAGTGCCGCCGATATCGAAGCAGACGATCATGCGAAGGCCCTGCTCGGCGCGGTGTCGGCACCATGGACGCAGGCGCCTGCGATCCAGGTCGAGTGGATGTCAAGATCAGGGCTCAGCACAATGAAGTCGGCATCCTGGCCTGCGGCCAAGCTTCCCTTGGTCTTGGCACCAATGGCCTCGGCGGGATAGAGCGATGCCATGCGCAGCGCCTCTTCCAGCGGCTGGCCGAGTTTCTCGTGCACGTAACGGACGCAGGAGAGCATGTCGATGTCGGCGCCGGCGAGTGTACCATCGGCGAGTGTCAGGCGGCCATCGCGGCGGTAGACGGTCCGGCCGTTCAGGTCGAAGCTTGTCTCATCAGAGCCAATGGTCGACATGGCATCGGTGACGAGGAAGATGTGAGCGGGGCCGTGCTTGGCGGCGAGTGCGATCTTCATGGTCACCGGATCGACATGGAAGCCGTCGGCGATCAGGCCGCAATGGAGAACCGGCGAGGTGAGGGCAGCACCCACGAGGCCGGGCTCCCGATTGCCGAGCGGGCTCATGGCGTTGAAGAGATGGGTGACGAGTGTGGCGCCTGCTTCGACATAGGCCGCGACGTTGGCGCAGCTTGTGTCGGTATGGCCTAGGCTGACGCGGTAGCCGGCCTGAACCAGGCGATTGACCTGATCCGGTGTGACACTCTCCGGTGCCACAGTGATCATCGGGATACCGAAACGCGATGCTTGCTCAACGAGATAGTCGAGATCGGCTTGCGCCATCGAGCGGATCAGGGCCGGATCATGGGTGCCCTTGCGGGCGATCGAGAGATGCGGGCCTTCGAGATGCAGGCCGAGATAGCCTGGCTCGCCGTTCTTGGCTGCGACTTCGCCAGCGACGATCGCCTCTCGCTTGATCTCTGGCGCATCGGTGATCAGCGTGACCATCAGGGCCGTCGTGCCATAGCGCGCATGGGCCTCGCAGATCGTGCGGATGCCGGACACCGTGGGATCGTTGTTGAACAGCACGCCGCCGCCACCGTTCACCTGCAGGTCAATGAACCCGGGCGCAATCAGCGCGTCGCCGGCCTCGTGGCGCATGATGCCGGTGGGCAAGTCGGCCTTGCGCAGGATGGCCTTGACCCGGCCGTTATCGACCAGGAGGGCTGCATCTTCGTGGGACATGTGCCCATCGAAGATGCGGCTTGCGGTGATGGCGAAGGCTGGCGTCATTGGGTCTCGGTAACTTTCTTCAGTGCGACCGGCTTGTCGGGATTGAAGCCGCGGGCACGGGAGAGGGATTCGATAAAGCTATAATAAGGAACGATCAGGGCCAGCGCATCCGTGATTGGATGTCCTGTTGCAATGAAAGGCAGCTTGTGACCAGCCGTCGCTTGATCCGAGGTGATGAAGCAGGTGGCGTTGCTCGCCGCGAGCTTCGAGACAGTGCCGGCGATCGAGGCTTCGGCTTTGTCGCGGGCCGCAAAGGCGACGACGGGGAAATTTCGGCTGACGATCGAGACTGGGCCGTGCAGCACTTCGGCGGAAGAATAGGCTTCCGCATGCAGTTCGCAGGTTTCCTTGCACTTGAGTGCCGCTTCTGCGGCGATGGCAAGTGCTGGGCCGCGACCGAGCATGTAGAGGGAGTCTGCCGATTTCAGCGGCTCGAGCAGTGCGCTCCAGTCGAGCAGAAGTGCCTTTTCGAAGTGCTCGGGCAGGGTATCGACGGCGCGGGCCAACGCATCATCACGGCTCCAGCTTGCAAGGATAGCAAGGCCTGCGACAATCGAATTGACGAAGGACTTGGTGGCGGCAACTGCGATTTCGGGACCCGCCTTGATGTCTATGGCGAAGGTCGCAGCATCGGCGAGCGGCGAGGGCAGTGTATTGACCAGGCTCACTGTGGTCGCGCCGCCGTCCCGGGCGCCTCTGGCCATGGCCACGATATCGGGGCTTGCACCGGATTGTGAAACCGCAAAGGCGGCGGCCTTGCCGAGCTTCATCCGCGTCTCGTAGATCGAGGCGAGCGAGGGGCCAAGCGAGGCGACCGGCAGGCCCATCTGCAGCTCGATCGCATATTTCAGGAAATGGGCCGCGTGATCGGAAGAGCCGCGGGCGATCGTGACGACGACGCCTGGATCCTTGTCGCGCAGCGCGTTCGCCGCCTCCGATATCACGGTCCTGGAGCTGTCCAGCAATCGGGCAGCGGCTGCGGGGATCTCGTCGATCTCCTCACGCATCTTGGTGGTCATATCAAGCGCTTTCAGTCTTGAGGCTTCATGGGCGAGCCGATGCCGAGTTCGGCAACCAGGTCATAGGCGTCGCTGCGATAAAGCGCGCGCGACATTTCCATCACGCGGCCGGTTTCGAGATAGGCAATCCGCTGCACCGAGAGTGCTGCCGAGCCGGGCGGGACGCCAAGCAGCTTGGTTTCCTCGTCCGTCAAAAGCACGGCGGAGATGCGCTGGTTGGCGCGCACAGGCCGGATGCCAGCATCCAGCAGGCAGAGATAGAGAGAGTCCTCGATCTTATCGGGATCCGGCAGCAGATCGTCTGGCAGACTGGTCCGTTCCAGCGCGATCGGCATGTCGTTGGCGGTTCTGAGGCGATCGATGCGGGCGACGCGTGCGCCGCTGACGAGGCCGAGCATCATGGTTTCTTCCGCGGTCGGATAAAACAGGCCGCGCCCCAGCCAGCGGGAGCCGGCGACCATGCCGCGGCGGCGCATGTCCTCGGTGAAGGAGGTCAGCTGGCTCAGCGGCTGCTGCATGCGCGGCACGGGCTTCACGACGAAGGTGCCGGACCCACGACGACGGACGAGCAGGCCTTCTTCCACCAGTTCGTCGATCGCCTTGCGTACCGTCACGCGGCTGATCTCGGCCGCTTCTGCGATGTCACGCTCGGCCGGCAGGGCATCGCCATGCTTGAGGCGACCCGAGGCGACGGCGTCTTCGATCATCTTTCGCAGCTTCACGTAAAGCGGACCGCCGCGGACGGACTGTAGTTGTTCCAGGGGAAGGGGCGTGCTCATGCGGTTCCTCTGCCCCAGGCGCGGACAGACCGCAAGCGGAGGGCAATTGCGCATTCCGTCTTCGGTGTCTGCATGCTTCCATCCCCTCGGTGGTCTTTCTCAAAATAATACCAACCAGAAACCTATTTCGCAAATGGTTTTGAAAAGGATGTGCGCATGAATGTTGATATGAAGAAATTTCGCCGGAAAAACAGCAATTTGGATGTTTTGAAGCTGATTTTGACATATCCCGCTTTACGATTGGACTAGTTTTGGTATCTTAAATTAACGATTGGAGAGGAGCCCAATCCAAAGCCTCTGCGCCTTCTTCCGAGATGGGATGAGTTGCGACTGCAGGCCCCGGCATTTCGGCCCTTCATTCAATATCGTAGGCAGTTATGAAAACCATTTTCATCAACGGTGGGATTTTCGCTTCCCGTGTTGACGATCTTGGAAAATTGACGCAGTCTGCGAAAAATAATTACGAAAGCAGGGGAATGCATCATGAAGGTCGCGATTATCGGACTCGGATTCCGTCTTGGATATCTGGGTCGGGTGTTCAAGGAGATTGATCCGAGCTTCGAGATCGTCGGCTATGTCGATCCGGCGCCAGCCGGCATGGCAACGCTCGATGAGCATGGTATCTCTGCCGGCAAGGTTTATGAGACACCTGAAGCCCTGATCGCCGGTGAGACTTTCGATCTTCTGATGATCGGTTCGCCGAACCACCTGCATCTCGACCACATCCGGCTCGGCCTTGAGGCTGGTCTGACCGTTTTCACCGAAAAGCCGATCGTCACCAGCATCGAGGAGAGCTATGCGCTCGCGTCGCTGCTGAATACCTATGGCCACGATCGTCTGCTGGTCGGTCTGGTCCTGCGTTACTCCCCGCTCTACCGCGATCTGCGCAAGGCGCAGGAAGAGGGGCGTCTCGGCAATGTCGTCTCGATCGAGGCATCCGAGCATATCCAGCCCTATCACGGCGCCTTCTTCATGCGCGACTGGCGCCGTTATGGCCGTTATGCCGGTGGCTTCATGCTGGAAAAGTGCTGCCACGACCTCGATCTTTACAACGGCGTGGTCGGTGCCCGTCCGCGTTTCGTCGCGAGCTTCGGCGGCCGCAAGAGCTTCGTGCCGGAAAATGCGCCTGAGGCAGAAGGCATCAACGACCTCAACGTCTATCACCGCAAGCCGAGCGGCTGGCAGGGCTCCGACAAGGTGTTCGACAGCGACGGCGACATCATCGATTTCCAGACCGCAATCGTCGAATACGAGAACGGCGTGTCGATGACCTTCCATACCAATCTCAATGTCCCGGACGAGTTCCGCCGCTTCTGCGTCATTGGCTCGAAGGGCATGGCGGAAGGAGATTTCGTGCGTGGGTTCATGGATGTGCATGACGCCCGTACCAATGAGAAGGTGATCGCCAACACCTACAAGGCGCCGTCCTCACTGTCGCAGCACTACGGCGCCGACGAGCAGATGGCCGAAGACGTGATTGCCTTTGTGCAGACGGGTGCCAAGCAGCCTGTGTCCGCCATCGATGCGCTCGAAGCCGGCATTCTGGCGCTTGCCATGGATGAGGCACGGCTTGCCCGCAAGGTCGTCGATCTGAAGCCGGTCTGGGAGAAGTTCGATGGCTGCCTGCACGGCACGTCGGACGCTTCCGCCCGTGTTCGGTCGGCGTAAAGGAGCGGTCGGATGCAAGCTCGCCGAAGCGCTATCCTCTTTGCCTGGCTGCTGATTGCGCCGGCCCTTCTCTATATCGCCGTCATCGTCGCCTATCCCCTGGTACAGACCTTCATTCTCTCGTTCACCGACGCGTCGCTCAAGAAGACGACAAATTGGGTGGGCTGGGTGAACTACGAGAAGATCTTCAACGATACCTTCGCGACCGTCATCATCAGGACCTTCATCTGGACCTTCTTCTCGGTGTCGATCAAGATGATCATCGGCACCTTTGGTGCCGCGATGCTGAATGCTGCCGTGCCTGGTCGGACGCTCTTCCGCGTGCTCACCATGCCGCCGTGGATCGTGCCCATGGCGATCGGCATCTTCATGTGGGGCTGGATGTATAACGGCCAGTTCGGGATGATTTCCGGCGTGCTGCAGCGCATGGGTGTGGTCGACGGTCCTGTTGCCTTCCTCGCCTATGGCTCGACTGCCTTCTGGGCGACGATCTTCACCGATGTGTGGATCGGCGTGCCGATGGTGACGCTCTATATGCTGGCTGCCATGCAGGCGATCCCCCAGGATCTCTACGAAGCTGCCTGGACCGATGGCGCCGGTCGCTTCTATCGCTTCCGCCGTATCACCTTGCCGCTAATCCTGCCGGCGATGATCACCATGTCGATGCTGTCTCTGATCGCGACCTTCAACTCCTTCGACATCATCTGGATCCTGACGCGCGGCGGTCCGAGTGGCGAGACCACCACGATGATCATCGACACCTATCACACCGCGATCGGCTCGAAGAAATATGGTGAAGGTGCTGCCCGTGCGGTCCTGATCTGCATCTTCCTCTCGATCTTCTGCGTCGCCTATTTCCGCGTGACCAGCCGTCTCTCGCAGGAGCATGCCCGATGAGCTACGACAAGACAGCCCTGATCAACCGCTATCGCTGGTATGAACTGGTCGGCATTTATGCGGGTATCGCGCTCTTTCTGACATTCGTGCTCGCGCCGTTCGTCGAAGGCTTCCTGGTGTCGCTCAAGCCGCTCAGCCAGCTCTTCTCCTCGCCTTATCGCTTCTTCCCGGAGAACGGCTCCTTTGACGCTTACATCACCATGTGGGACAGCGTGCCGGGCTTCGCCCGCTACATCTTCAACTCCTTCTTCATTTCGACGATTGCGACTGTCGTCGTGCTGATCCTGGTGGTGCCGGCATCCTATGCCTTTGCGCGTTTCGAGTTCAAAGGCCGTGGCCAGTTGCTGGCCGCCTTCCTCGCGGTCAACATGTTCTCGGGCGCCGTGCTGCTCATCCCGCTCTTCCGGCTGATGCGGTCGATGGGCGTGCTGAACACTTACTTTGCGATGATCGTGCCGGGTGTCGCCTTCCTCATCCCGTCGGCCATCTGGCTCTTGCGCACCTACATGATGCGCATTCCGCGGGAGCTGGAAGAGGCGGCCTATGTCGATGGCGCCGGTTACTTCTACACCTTCCGCCGGGTCATTCTGCCGCTCGCCACACCTGGCATCGCCGTCGTCGCCATCACCACCTTCATCGGCGCCTATGCCCAGCAGTTCATCTTTGCCCTCACCTTCAATTCCAAGACCGAATACATGCCGCTTCCGATCGGGCTATTTGCCTATTTCGGTCGCCAGGAGGTCATCTGGAACGAGCTGATGGCGGCGAGCTTCGTCGGGATTACGCCGGCGATGATCGTGATCTTCTTCCTGCAGCGCTACCTCGTCAGCGGACTGACCGCTGGTGCCGTGAAATAAAGGCTGCCAATCAAAATTCGGGCCAACCGGACGCTTTCAACCTGTCAACAAAGGGGAACTACCGATGACAAGAAAACTGACCATGCTCGCAGGCTCGTTCGCCCTGTTCGCAAGCTCGGCGCTCACCACGCTGGCGGCCGACCAGGAGATCAGCTGGATCTATTGCGGCGACAAGATCGACCCGATCCACGAGAAGTACATTGCCGAATGGGAAGGCAAGAATGCCGGCTGGAAGGTCAAGCCTGAAGTCGTCGGCTGGGAACAGTGCCAGGACAAGGCAACGACGCTCGCCGTCGCCGGTACACCGGTTGCCATGGCCTATGTCGGCTCGCGTACGCTGAAGGAATTCGCCCAGAACGATCTTATCGTTGCGGTTCCGATGACGGACGAGGAAAAGGCATCCTACTATCCGAACATCGTCGACACCGTGACCTTCGAGGACACGCAGTGGGGCGTTCCGGTCGCATTCTCGACCAAGGCACTCTACTGGAACAAGGATCTGTTCAAGGCTGCCGGCCTCGACCCGGAAACCCCGCCGAAGACCTGGGCTGAAGAAATCGCCTTCGCCAAGCAGATCAAGGAAAAGACCGGTACTGCCGGTTACGGCCTGCCGGCCAAAACCTTCGACAACACCATGCACCAGTTCATGCACTGGGTTTACACCAACAACGGCAAGGTCATCGACGGCGACAAGATCGTTATCGACAGCCCGGAAGTTCTGGCCGCCCTGCAGGCTTACAAGGACATCACGCCTTACTCCGTCGAAGGTGCAACTGCCTATGAGCAGAACGAAATCCGCGCCATCTTCCTCGACGGCAAGGTCGGCATGATCCAGGCCGGTTCTGGCGCCGCCTATCGCCTGAAGGACACCAAGGTCAACTGGGGCGTTGCTCCGCTGCCGCTCGGTCCGTCCGCCAAGGGTGAAGGCACGCTGCTGATCACCGACAGCCTTGCCATCTTCAAGGGCTCGGGCGTTGAAGAAAAGGCGACCGAATTCGCCAAGTACATCACCTCGACCGACATCCAGCATGAATACGAACTGCAGGGAGGCGCAGGCCTGACCCCGCTTCGTCCGGGCGCCGTGGTCGACCAGTTCGTCGCAAACGAGCCCTTCTGGAAGCCTTTCATCGACGGCATCGCCTATGGTGGTCCGGAGCCCCTCTTCACTGACTACAAGGGCTTCCAGAACGTCATGATCGAGATGGTCCAGTCTGTCGTCACCGGCAAGGCCGAGCCGGCCGATGCCCTGAAGAAGGCTGCCGGCGAGCTCGAGCAGTACAAGTAATCTCGGGCAACCGAGGCTCCGCGGGCCGCTTTCGGCCCGCGGAATTCATCAAGCGGGTTTGGCTGGTCGCTACAGGACCGGCAATGGAGACTGAGGGTCGTGGGTCAGCTATTTCTGAAAAAGGTGCGCAAGTCGTACGGACATTTCGAGGTCATCAAGGGTGTCGATCTCGAGGTGAAGGACGGCGAGTTCGTCGTTTTCGTCGGTCCTTCGGGCTGCGGCAAGTCCACGCTGCTGCGCATGATCGCAGGCCTTGATGACACGACCGACGGCGACATCGTCATCGATGGCGAGCGGGTCAACGACAAGCCGCCGGTCGAACGTGGCATCGCCATGGTCTTCCAGTCCTATGCGCTTTATCCGCATATGTCCGTTTTCGAAAACATCGCCTTCCCACTGCGCGTCGAGAAGCTCTCAGAGGAGCAGATCCGCGAGAAGGTGGGAGGTGTTGCCAAGATCCTGCAGCTCGATCAACGCCTGCAGCAGCGCCCAGGCCAGCTTTCCGGCGGTCAGCGCCAGCGTGTTGCCATCGGCCGCGCGATTGTGCGCGAACCGAAGATCTTCCTCTTCGACGAGCCATTGTCGAACCTTGACGCAGCGCTTCGCGCCGACATGCGCATCGAGCTTACCAAGCTGCATCGCGACCTCGAAGCGACGATGATCTACGTCACCCACGACCAGATCGAGGCCATGACCATGGCCGACCGGATCGTCGTGTTGAATGCCGGCCATATCGCCCAGGTGGGTGCGCCGCTCGAGCTCTATCATAAGCCGCAGAACACCTTCGTTGCCGGTTTCATCGGCAATCCCAAGATGAACTTCGTGCCGGTCACCTGCGTCGGTGTCGATGCGATCGGTGTGACGATTTCCTTTGAGGGCCAGACGGCGCTGATCCCGGTCGATGCGCGGCCCGACCTCGTCGGCCAGACGCTGACGCTCGGCATCCGGCCTGAGCATACGCGTCTCAGCGAGGGCGATATCAACATCATGGTCACGCCCAGCGTCATCGAGCGTCTCGGCATCAACACCATCGCCTATGCCTCACTGCCAAACGGCGAGCCCTATTGTGCCCTTCTGCCGGGCTCTGCGCCCATCCGTGTCGAGCAGCCGATGGTAACCGGCATCATGGCGGCCGACTGCCATCTCTTCGACGCCAATGGCGAGGCGCTGGAACGGCGCATCGACTGGCGCACTCTCGACTTGCCCGCCTCCGTCACGGCGGCTGAATAAAGCTCCTCCCGGCCATGCCAAAGGCCAATCCCCTGGTCCGCCTTCGGGCGGACCTTTTTTCGTTTGGGGGGCATGCTGTTCTCGGTCAGTCCGGAAATTCGTCAAACTGCGGCAGGTCGTCGAGGATCTCGTGCCAAGGGGCCTTGGAGCCGACGAAGATGTGCATGGAGGGTTTCATCGAGGGCGGGTCGATGAGCGTGCCCATGGGGATATGGACCTTCACGCTGCTGTTTTCGGCGATCCAGGAATAGACGAGCGAGCCGCAGGTGCGGCAGTGCATGTCATGGATGCCGTCAGGGTCGCCGTGGCGGAACATGGCGTCCAATTCTGCCGTAAGGGTGAAATCCTCTACCGCGACGCCAGCGATTGGCTTGAAAGCGGAGCCCGTGGTGCGGCGACATTTCGAACAGTGGCAGTTAATTGCGTAGAGAAAGTGATCTGCGACCTCGTAGGTCACGGCGCCGCACATGCAGCCGCCACGCAGCTGGCGCGCGTCGGAATTCTCGGTCCTCTCGCTCATGATCGTCCTCCCAAAGCCAGCCTAGGCGGGCGAGGCGACGAATTGCAAGTCGCTACCAGACGAGCCCACGTGCTGCGACCTCTTCCACACGGGTGACGATCCCGTCTCGGTGGAAGGTCATGATGTCGAAGAGGTTCGAGACGACGCAGGTGTGGTTCGGGATGATCCTGACCTTCTCGCCGATCTCGGGGCGTCGTCCCTGAACCTTCGACAGATCGACCGTGCCATGCTCCTCGGAAAGACCGGTGATGACCGCGTCCGGGTACTCCATGATCATGCCGTAGTCGGAGAAACCGAGGAGGTCCGAGGTCAGGGCCTTGGAACCAGCATCGAGGATGGCGCGATCCTCTGTCGGGCGGGAGACGACGGTCGCTAGGATGTGCATGGCGCAGTCGTCGAGGCCGCAGTGACCAGAGCGGGCCATGGCGCGGTCGTTATAGACATAGGTGCCGGCCCGGTGCTCGGTGGCCGACGTTACCTTGTGCGCGGAGAAGAGGCTGGGCGTGCCGCCGTTGGAGACGATGGGGCAGGGGATGCCGCGGGCGGCGAGGCCGGCGAGCGTGGCGGCGAAGAAGGCTTCGACGGCCTCCTCGGTGTCGGCCTTGGGATAGGTCAGGATGCCGCCGAAGGTGAGGCCAGGGGCTGCAGCGATTGTCTCGGCAAGTGCTACGGCCGCTTCAGGACTCTGGACGCCACAGCGTCCGCCGCCCGTGTCGCATTCAACGAGAACCGTGAGCGGGCGCGTCTGTGAGAAAGCGCAGGAGAGGCCGCGCACGGTGGTTTCGCTGTCTGCGACGACCTTCAGGCCGGAAATGCGGGCGTTCAGATCGATCAGGCGCTTGTGTTTCTCGCTGCCTAGTATGTTGAAGGTGATGAGCAGGTCTTCAAAGCCTGCATCGGCGAAGATCTCGGCTTCGGTGATCTTCTGGCAGTTGATGCCTTTCGCGCCCGTCTTTACCTGTTCGTCAGCGATCGCCGGGATCTTGTGGGTCTTGATGTGCGGACGGAAGGCGAGGCCGTGGCTGTCCATGTAGCTCTGCACACGGGCGATGTTGGCGGCGAGCTTTTCTTCGTCGATCAGCGGTAGCGGGGTGGAGAGTTCTGATATCGGCTGGCCGACCCTGGGGCGGGGGAGTTCCATCATGCGGCCTCGCTGCCTTCGGGCGTCTCGTGCGGATTGGCCATGATCGGCCATATATCGCGGCGCACATGGCGATAGTCGGTCTTGGCCGGGTCGTTGGGATAGGGCGTGCCGGCGGCGCAGTATAGGATCTCCGACGCGATCTGCGAGAAGGCCGCATAGAAGTGGTTGGTCGACTTGATGACCAGCAGGTGCTTCGTCGTCGGGTCGATGCCGAGCGCGGTAAACAGCGACGGGTCGTAGCTCTGGACGCGGACCGAGCTCAGGATGATGTCGATGCCCTCAAGCCGGATATGGGCGGCATCGCCGAAGGGCGCTATGCTGTCGCCGAAACGCATCTCGGCATTGGGCACGACCTTGACCACCGTCACCAGACCGTCGACCGGATGACCGGTGCCGGGGGCCGATTTGGCGCCGAAACGCAGCGGTATCTCGGCACCTTCGCCAGCGGCCATGCAGATCTGCACGGCAATCGGATCCCAGATCATGCCGACCGCGGCATCCGTTACGCCCCGCGCCAGCATTTCCTCAAGGATCACGGTCGCGTCGCCCGCCGTTCCGCCACCCGGATTGTCCCACATGTCGGCGATGACGACGGGGCCTTCGGGGTAGGCAAGCGCCTTGTCGAGGGCTGTCTTCTCGTCGATCTGCGGCATCATGAAGGTGCCGCGTTTGGCAAACAGCTCAAGGCCGAGGTCGCGGGCGAGCATCGCGCCCTTGTCGGCATTGCCGTTGGTCACCGCGATCGTCTTGGTGCCCATTTCAGGCACGTCGCCGGCCATGAAGCCATGGATGACCGAGAGCGACAGAACTTCTGGATCGACCTGTTCAATGGCCATAAGTCTGTCAACAAAGCTGCGCATCGGCTCGCGCGAGGTCGGGAAAATATCGATCATCCGGCAGTCGAAGACCGACATGACCGGCTTCACCCGACCTTCCAGCGTGTCGACGGCGATCCGCCAGAGATCTTCGGCCCGATCGACGAAATCGGTGTGCGGGAATTCCTTGAAGACGACGAAGAAATCGGCGGCAGCGACACGCTTCGCCGTCAGGTGGCTGTGCGGATCGAGCTCTGCGCAGAGAAGAGTGTCTGGGCCGATGATCTCGCGGATTCGGGTCAAGAGATCGCCTTCCGGGTCGAGATAACCGTCGGCGACCATAGCGCCATGCAGGCCGAGCACGACGGCATCGACGGGCATGGCTGCGCGCAACTGGTCGAGGATCTCGTCGCGCAGGCTCTCATAGGTCTGCCGGTTGACCAGACCCGCCGGGTCCGCCCAGGTTGCGGTGCCCTCGATCAGCGTCCAGCCCTTATCCGTGCAGACCTTGCGGCCGACCGTGATCGGCGCGGTGCAGAGCGTGGGTGTCGCGGGGTGCTGTCCCGGAGGTGCATAGAGCGAATCCTCGAAGGCGCGCCGGTCGATGCAGATCGGGGAGAAGGTGTTCGTTTCCGTTGCAAGCGCGGCGGTGAAGATGCGCAAAGGCTGACCTCCGGGGTCTTGAGGGGTTGGGGGCGGTTCAGCGCTTGCCCATCGGATTGGGCAGATAACCGGTAAAGCCGGAGATTTTCCAGCGGCCTTCATGTAGGCGGCAATAATAGAGCGTCTGCCAGCGCATGACATCGAGGCTCCCATCCGCCTTCTTGATGCCGCCGTCGAACTTCTTGCGCACGAGCGCGGTCTCGCCCGAGATCTCGATCTCTTTCAGCGTCGTTGTGGTGAAGATCGCGGTGCGCGGATCCTCGCCATAGGTCTGGGCGGCGAAGTCCTTGGCCTGCTTCAGCCACTCGTCGCGATAGGCGGGCAGATTCGGGAAGGCCAGCGTCCACTTGTCCGGATCTTCCTCGCGGTTGCCGCTGATGCCGATAAAGCCGTCTTCGACGAAGTCATGGGCGACCATGCCCCAGTCGGCGGCGAGGAAGGCATCGATGTCGCGGGGGACGAGCATCTCCCAAATGGCATGGCGGGCTTCGTCCGTTGCCGGAAACGGATTGTGGAATGGGTCGCGCATTTCTTCCCCGCTTTTAAATTCTTTTCATGAATGTCGATTTTGTCTGGTCAAAATCCGTTTTTTGTGGTCGCTTGTCAACGATCGAAGAAAATAATTTGCATGAGGGGTGTCCATGACGATCAAGCGTTACGGGGCCGAGAAGGCGGGTGCCGGTGGTCAGCGGCTGCCGTTTGCCCGCGCTGTCGAGGCCGATGGCTGGCTCTATGTTTCCGGCCAGGTGGCCATGGAAGATGGCGAGATCATCCCGGGCGGCATCATCGAGCAGACCCACAAGACGATCGCCAATGTCATCGCCATTCTGGATGAGGCCGGATACGGGCTCGAGCATGTCGTGCGCTGCGGCGTGTGGCTCGATGACCCCCGCGATTTCTGGACCTTCAACAAGATCTACCAGCAGTATTTCGGCGAGCACCCGCCGGCGCGGGCCTGCGTCCAGGCCTCGATGATGGTCGATTGCAAGGTCGAGATCGACTGCGTAGCCTTCAAGCCTTCGAAATAACAGAGAGGGCAGGGCATTGGATATCTTCGCGCGCATTCAGGAAGAGGCAGGGCAATTTTCGGCCTCCGAGCAACGCATCGCGGATATCCTGCTCAATTCCTTCGACTTCGCGGTCAATGCCTCGATCATCGAGCTGGCCGAGAAGGCAGAGGTATCACCGCCCACGGTGACGCGCTTCTGCCGTCGTCTCGGCTGCCAGAACTTCGCCGATTTCAAGGTGAGCCTCGCGCGCACGGCCTATGTCGGGGTGCGCTATCTCAACCCGGAGGCCCAGAGCACCGAGCCTGCCGATGTCGCCACCGATGTCATCACCAAGGCGCAGAACGCCATGTTCATGGTGCATCGGGCGCTCGATCCCGCTGTGCTGGACAAGGTTGCCGACCGGCTGGCGCGGGCAGAGATGGTCTATGCCTTCGGCTCGGGCGGCAATTCCTCGATGATCTCTGGCGAGATCCAGAACCGCCTGTTTCGTCTGGGGTCGCGGGTCACTGCCTCTGCCGATCACAATATGCAGCTGATGCTGACGGCCGCTGCGCGCTCCAACGACGTGCTGATCGGCTCGTCGTTTTCGGGGCGCAATGCCGAGCTGGTCAAATGCTTCAAGCTCGCCCGCGAAAACGGTATCACCACGATCGCGCTCACCCAGAGCAACAGCCTGGTGGCTGAGGCATCCGAACTCGTCATCGGCATCGACCTGCCGGAGGGTGAAAACATCTTCCGGCCGACCTCGACGCGCTTTGCCTATCTCGCCGTCGTCGACGTGATCGCGAGCCTGGTTGCCTATCGCAATCGCAAGCAGTCGCAGGTGACGCTGCGCCATATCAAGCAACAGCTGGTCGAACACCGCGATGGCGGGGACGATCGGCAACTTCTCGGAGACTGATCCCATGCCCGTATCCTTGTCGGAGATCCGCCGTGACGCATAAGGTTGCTGTCGTAACGGGTGCTGCCGGAGATATTGGTCGGGCGATCGCCAAACGTCTGGCGGACAGCCATGACGTGGTCGTGCTGCTCGATATGGATTCTGAGGCACTTGATCGGGCAATTGCGGAGCTCGGAAGCGATCCGCGTTTCGTGCCGCTCACTTGTGACGTGACGGACGAGAAGGATCTCGCCGAGACCGCCGCTCGCATTTCCACCCTCGGTCTGGTGCATACGCTGGTCAACAATGCCGGCGCGGCCCGGGCCGTCAGCCTCGGCGATACCGATGGCGAGATCTGGCGCAAGGACAATGCGCTTAATCTCGAAGCGCCCTTCCTCTGCTTCCGCGCTTTTGAGGAGGCGCTGAAGGCGTCCAAGGGCGCGCTCGTCAACATTTCCTCGGTCAATGGCATGGCCGTCTTCGGTCACCCGGCCTATAGCGCTGCCAAGGCGGGGCTTATCCATCTCACCAAGCTGATTGCCGTCGAATACGGCAAATACGGCATCCGCTCGAATGCGGTGGCACCTGGCACCGTGCGCACCCAGGCCTGGGAGGCGCGCGCTGCCGCCAATCCGCAAGTCTTCGAAGAGGCCAAGCGCTGGTATGCGCTGCGCCGGATCGCGACGGCCGAAGACATCGCCAATGCCGTGTTCTTCCTGTCGAGCGATCAGGCGGCTGCCATTACCGGCGTCTGCCTTCCCGTCGATTGCGGGCTGACGGCAGGACAGGCCGAACTCGCGCGAACCTTCTCGCAATCCGACAATTATTGATATCAAGAAGCCAGGAGCATTCCCCATGGCAACAGCCGTTCAGTTCCGCCTCGAAAACGCGTGGCACCCGGTGGAGGGCGACGACTGCGGCGCCTTCGTCTTCACGCTGGTGAATCTCTCCGACGTGGCGCTTTCCGATTTCAAGCTGGCCTATACGTCGCTCACCCGCGTGAAAGACCTGGAAGAGCCTCTGCTCGAAAACGCCGTCTTCCTGAAGCGCAACGCCAATTTCCACCAGTTCGCGCCGCCGGCCGGCTTCGTACTGCAGCCGGGTGCATCCTGGACCTTCCGCGTCGGTGGCCTCTGGCGGCCGGCGAAACACCGGACGGATGGGGCGAAATCAGCCTACATCACTCTCTCGACCGGCCAGCATGCGGCCGTCGCGGTGGCCGACCTGATGCTCGGCGATGGCGATAGTGCACCACCTCCGGCCTTGCTGCCTGAGGGTCAGGTAACTCAGCCTTTCGCCATGCTCCCATGGCCGGCCTCTGCCGAGCTCGTGGCGGGCGAAGGCTTCCCCGTCGCGCTTTATCCGGCGGAAGGCGCCTCGCTCGTCGAGCTGCGCGCCGTCGAAAACGTTCTGCGTCTCTTCTGCCGTCTCTTTGCCGTCGGCCACGCGCCGCTGTCGCTGGCGCCGGTACATCAGGGGCGGGCGATTGCCTTCAAGTCCGACGAGGCGCTTGGTGCCGCCGCCTATCGGCTGGACTTTGCCGCCGACGGCATCACGCTCGCCCATGGCGATGTCGCGGGCCTCCAATATGCGCTGACCCTGCTCTCCCAGATGCTGCATGGTGCGCGCACCCAGCCGGAGACGTTCCGCTTCCCCGCATCAGGCACCATCGCCGACAAGCCACGCTACGACTGGCGCGGTTGCCATCTGGATGTCTCCCGCCAGTTCTTCCCCGTGGCCGACGTCAAACGCCTGATCGACATCCTCGCCTGGTTCCGGATGAACACCTTCCACTGGCATCTGTCCGACGACGAAGCCTGGCGTCTCGAAATCAAGGCCTTCCCGCAGCTGACGACCCTTGGCGTGTTGCGCGGACCCGACGAGCCGCTTCTGCCGCAGCTGGGCAATGGGGCCGAGCCGGTTGGTGGTTTCTATGCGCAGGACGAGGTCCGGGATATCGTTGCCCATGCGGCCGCTCTTCAGGTCGAGGTGGTGCCGGAGATAGACGTGCCCGGCCACAGCACGGCCATGCTAGTTGCCTTGCCGGAGCTCGTCGACGGGCAGGAGGCGCCCGATAGTTATCGCTCCGTGCAGGGCTATCCGAACAACGCGCTGAACCCGGCGATCGAATATACCTACGAGGTGCTGGGCAAGGTCTTCGACGAAATGGTCGAGCTCTTCCCGTCGACGCTCATCCATATCGGTGGAGACGAAGTGGCGGCCAATACCTGGATGGCTTCGCCGCTTGCCCGCAAGCTGATGGAGCAGGAGGGTATCGAGGGGACCTTCGGGCTGCAGAGCTATTTCATGAAGCGCATCCAGAAGATGCTGGCCGAGCGTGGCCGCAAGCTTGCTGGCTGGGACGAAGTCAGCCATGGCGGCGGCGTCGATCCCGAGGGTACGCTGCTGATGGCCTGGCAGAAGCCGGAGGTCGGGCTGGAACTGGCGAAACAGGGCTACGACGTCGTCATGACGCCGGGCCAGGCCTATTATCTCGACATGGTGCAGGACGAGGCCTTCCAGGAGCCGGGTGCGAGCTGGGCCGGCACCGTGCCGCCGAAGCATACCTACACTTACGAGGCGGTCGCCGAATTTCCGGCGGAGCTTGCGGCCCGCATGCGCGGTGTCCAGGCCTGCATCTGGTGCGAACACTTCTTGACCCGCGACTACTTCAACCACCTCGTCTTCCCGCGTCTTCCGGCCATTGCCGAGGCGGCCTGGACGCCGAAGGACAACAAGGACTGGCCGCGCTTTGCCGCCATCGTCCGTTTGAGCCCCCGCTACTGAGGATTTGAGGCCCATGACCTTCCGCATCGCTGTCGGCGGTATCCATACCGAATGCTCGACCTCGTCTCCTGTCCTGATGCAGCCGGAGGATTTTCGCGTGCTGCGCGGGCCGGATTTGCTGGCACACGAATACTTCGACTTCCTCGAAGCGGAAGGCGTCGAACACCTTCCGTTGTTGCATGCGCGTGCGGTTCCCGGTGGGCCCCTTGCGCGCGCTACTTATGAGGGGTTCAAGGCGGAGTTCCTTGAGCGGCTGAAAGCCACACTGCCGATCGACGGGCTCTATCTCGCCATGCATGGCGCTATGAATGTTGAGGGCATGGATGATGCAGAGGGCGACTGGATTTCGGCGGCCCGTGCGGTTGTCGGGCCCGATGTGCCGGTTGCGGCGAGCTACGACCTGCATGGCAATGTCACGCAGAAGATTATCGACCAGCTTGATATCTTCGCTGGCTATCGTACCGCCCCGCATATCGATGTGCGCGAGACAATGGTCCGGGCCTGGTCGATGTTGATCCGGGCGCTGAAGACCGGGGAGAAGCCGGGTGTTGCCTGGGCGCCGGTGCCGGTTCTGCTGCCCGGCGAACGGACCTCGACCGAGGACGAGCCGGCCAGGAGCCTCTATCTGAAATTGCCGGAGCATGATGCCGTTCCCGGTGTCTGGGATGCCAACCTGATGGTGGGCTATGTCTGGGCTGACGAGCCTCGCGGTACGGCCTGTGCTGTGGTCACGGCTGTCGACAAGGCTGCGGCGGAGAAGGTCACTGCTGCCATTGCCCAATCCTATTGGGAAGCCCGCGCAGACTTCCGCTTCGGTCCGGTCACGGGTCCGCTCGCGGATATGCTCGATATTGCTGAAAGCACCGATACACGGCCGATTATTCTCGCTGACTCCGGCGACAACCCGACCGGCGGTGGCGTGGGCGACCGGGCGGATGTGCTCAAGGCGCTTCTGACACGGTCGATCGATGACGTGCTGATTGCCGGCATTACCGACCGCCCGGCCGTTGAACGGTGTTTCGCAGCCGGCGCCGGTGCGCGGGTCTCGCTCAAGGTTGGTGGATCTCTCGATCCGGCAAGCCCCTCCGTCGAGGTCGAGGCGGATGTCGTCTTCCTTGACAATCCCGGCTCGGCTGCGGACAGTCAGGCTGTGGTCAAGATCGGCGGCATCACGCTGGTGCTCGCGGCGCGGCGTCGGCCCTATCACAACATCGCGGATTTCACCCGGCTCGGTCTCGATCCGACCAAGGTGCGGCTGCTCGTTGTCAAGTCTGGCTACCTCTCGCCGGAGCTTGCGCCGATCGCCAATCCCAACCTGATGGCGCTGACGGATGGCGTGATCAACCAGGACATCGAGAACCTGCCGAGCCATCGCCGCCACAAGCCCAGCTATCCCTTCGTCAAGGATTTCAGCTATACGGCGAAGGTGTTCTTCTCGACGCGATTCCCTTGAGACATTGATGTCGGTGCCGCCCTTCCGGCGGCACGATCCCCAACCCGATTGTACCCTTGATGTTGTCCTCCTTTTCGGTGGTCTATCGCCACAAGCCGATCCGGGTCAGTGCGGCCGCGATCTTCTTCTTCGGCTTCTCAGGTGCCGCGACGTCGCCCTACATGTCGCTGATCGGCATCCGTGAACTCGGACTGTCGGACGCCGTCTATTCGGTGCTGATCTTCCTGGCGGCGGTGGTGAATGTCAGCGCCAGCGTGACCGCCGGCATCGTGGCGGATCGACTAGGCCATTTCCGGTCGCCGATGATCCTCGCCGCCATCTTCGGCATCGTCGGCTTCGGGCTGGTCTATGTGGTGCCAACGCCTGTCATGTTTGCGATCGCGACGCTGGTTCTGATCCCGGTGTTCGGGACGATCAATTCGCTCATCTTCGCCAATATTCGTGCGGTCTCCTCGGGCATGGCGGTGCGAGAGCTGATGGCGGTGAATTCTGCCGTCCGTGCCATCCTCTCCGCCTCCTGGGTTCTCGTGCCGGGGATCGTCGGAGCACTTCTCGTTGGCCAGCCCAGCATGCTGCCCGCCTTCCTGCTGGCAAGCCTCGCATGTCTGGTCTGTCTTCTGCTGTTCGTCTTCGGTCTGGACCGCCTGCCGCCGGTGCAGGAGGGGGAACGGCAGCACTATTCCTTCTTCCGCTCCATCCGGCAGATCGGCTCGGCAAGCGTCCTGCCAAGGCTTCTGGCGATCTCGCTGATCTCGGCCATGTTGCACGCCAACGGCACCGTCCTGCCCTTGATCGTCACGGGCAAGGCCGGCGGTACGCCGGCGGATGTCGGGGTGATCGTCGGCATCGTCGCGTTTCTCGAGATCATCTTCATCCTCTTCTGGGGATGGGTCGAAGCGCGTACCTCTATCCTCTTCGCGATGGTCACGGCGGCCCTGATCTATTGCAGCTACCTCGTTTTCCTCGGCCTCGCTGACCGACCGATGGATGTCTATCTGCTGACCGTCGTTGCAGGCCTTGGAGCCGCGGGCATCATCGCGATCCCGATCACCTATCTGCAGAACCTGATCGCGGACCGGGCCGGCCTCGGCAGCTCGCTGATTGCAGTCAACATCTTCTTGAGCGGTGGCATGGCCTCGCTGATGTTTGCGCTCGGCACCAGCATCAGCGACTATGCGGGCACGGCGATCATTGCCTCGATCGCCGGCTTTTCAGGTGTCTGCCTGCTCTGGCTGCTGGATCGGACGCCTCGGGCGAAGACGGAAGGTTGAGGGAGGAGCATGGTGACATCTCGGGAGAAAGCCGCAGGACCGCTGCTCGAAATCTGCGTCGATGATGTCGCCGGGCTGGACGCGGCCGTCGCCGGTGGCGCTGACCGGATCGAGCTCTGCTCGGCACTTGGTTCCGGCGGGCTCACGCCCTCTCGTGGTTTCATGGCCATAGCTGCCAATGCGCCGATCCCCGTCCATCCGCTGATCCGTCCACGCGCCGGTGGCTTCACCTATGGCGAGGCCGAAGTCGCGCTGATGGAGGCCGACATTCTTGCTGCGCGCGAGGCCGGGTTGGCCGGCGTTGTGATCGGTGCGACCACGGCCGCTGGTGTGCTGGATATAGGTGTCATCCGTCGGCTCATCAACGCGTCACAGGGCCTCGACCTTACTTTGCATCGGGCGATCGATGTCGTCGAAGACATAGATGCCGCCCTTGATCTTGCGATCGAACTCGGTTTCTCGCGTGTGCTGACATCGGGTGGTGAGCGGCATGCCGAAGAGGGCATCGATGTAATTGCCCGACTGGCGAAGCGGGGTTCTGGCCGTATATCGATCATGCCTGGCGGTGGCGTGCGGCCCGAGAATGCGGGTCGTTTTCTCGCGATCGCTGAGGTTAGGGAACTGCATGCGTCCTGCAGCCGGGCGGGTGTCGGCGAGCCTCGATTGACCGAACTCGGCTTCTCGACCGAGACCCCCCGGCATACGGATGCCGATATCGTCCGTCGTCTGAAGGCGCAGTTGCGGCTTGGACTTTACTGACCTTTAAGAAGCCATTGCCTGGGCAGGTTTGTCCGCCAGGAACTTGACGGTCTCTGCCGCCAGCATCGGCTTGCCGAAGTAGTAGCCTTGCACCGCCCGGACACCGAGATTTTCGAGGATCCGCAGCTCCTCTTCCGTCTCGACGCCTTCGACAATCGCTTCCAGCTCCATCTCCGCGCAGAGCGCCAGCACTGATTTCACGATGTTGAAGCTCGTCCGGCGCGTGTGAATGTTGCGCACGAAGCTGCCATCGATCTTGATCTTGGTGAGCGGCAGCTTG
The DNA here is from genome assembly GCA_958439205.1 of uncultured Allorhizobium sp. Classification (GTDB taxonomy): domain Bacteria; phylum Pseudomonadota; class Alphaproteobacteria; order Rhizobiales; family Rhizobiaceae; genus Allorhizobium. Next base: position 1,507,991 of record OY288189.1, read on the forward strand.
TGCACATGGTTCAAGCTGGAATAGCCGGTGCCGAAGTCGTCGAGCGAAATGCCGGCACCCAGTTCGCGCAGCATCTGGATCGAGGCGCTTGCCTGCTCGAAGTCGTGCATCACGGCGGTTTCGGTGATCTCAAAATTGATGCGGCGCGGGTCGAAGCCGCTCTTCAGCACGATCGAGACAATCTTCAACGTGTTTTCCGGCGAGCTGAGATCGTGCGGAGAGAGATTGAAGGAGAGATAGACGTCATCCGGCCACAGATGTGCGACGCTCAAGGCGCGTTCCAGCAGGAGGCGCGTGATCAGCGTGATGCGACCATTGTGTTCGGCAACCGGAATGAACTCCGCGGGCGAGACCTGGCCGATGCGCGGGCTTTCCCAGCGGGCAAGAGCCTCGAAGCCGATGCAGACACGGCGATTGACGCAAGTGATCGGCTGGAAGACGAGCGAGAGTTCCTTGTCCAGGTCGGCTGCGACGAGAGCCTCTTCGACGATCTTCTGGCGGTTCAGTTCGTTGGCCTGGACGGCATTGAAGATCACCGTGCCTGCCCGATGATGGCGCTTGGCGGTGTAGAGCGCATAGTCGGCAAGCTCATAGATTTCCTGGCCGGTTTCCCCGACATTCGGATAGAGGGCAAAGCCGACGGAACCTGTGACCTGAACCATGCCGCTGCCGATATTGATCCGTTCAGCAATCAGTTCGCAGACCTTCTGGCCAAGTGCCATAACCTCGTTGTCGCCGCATTCACCCTCGAGCAAGAGGCCGAATTCATCGCCGCCGAGACGATAGACCGACAGGCCTTTGTCATGGATGGCCGACAGGCGGGCGCCGATTTCGATCAGGACCTTGTCGCCGGCTGAGTGACCATAGAGATCGTTGACCGGCTTGAATCCATCAAGGTCGATGACGCCGACCGCGAGTTTGTCACCTGCCACGCTCGCCCGCGCAAAGGCTGTGTCCAGCATGTGAAAGAAGCTGCGGCGGTTGGCGAGAAGCGTCAGGCTGTCGAGATTGGCAAGGCGCAGGTTCTCGTCCGAGAGCGCCTGCATGGCCTTGTTCTGCTCCTGCAGCGCCTGTTGCTGGAGCATCAGGACGTTGCGGGATTCGTGCAGCTGGCGAAAGTCTCGGTAGTGCGAGACGAGGATCATGATCATCGCCATCGTCACCAGAATGACGTTAACGCCGGTGGCAATGAAGGTCGGCTCGCCCGACAGGCACATGACGACGAAGAAAGGCAGGTTGACCGTCACCGTCACTATCAGGGCTGCTGAGCGCAGGTGCATCAGGCAGAAGATGCATCCGATGACGGTGATCGCCATGAAAAAGGCCACGTGTGCTTTCTGATAGGCGTCGCCATAGGGAAGCAACGAAATCGACCAGGCGGTGCAGAAAACAGCGATCGGAAAGCTGAGAATGTTGGTGGCGCGGAGCTGCCTATAGGCTTGCTCAGGTGTTCTCTCGCGATTCCTGCCTCTAAGCCAGATCAGGGAGCGCAGAGCGAAGAGGGCCGTCAGGACTGTCGGCAGGTAGACGACGAGATAATCCGGTGCGGCACCCTGATGTGTCCAGGCGAGCGAGATCAGGTTCGTGGCAAGGATGAAGTAGAGCAGGGGGACCTGCTTGGAGAAAGCCTCGAACTGGGCCGCCGTCAACGCCGGATTGCCGTTGGGAACCTTGAGCAGGCCGAACCACTCTCCCATCCGGCTTCGGATGTCTTGCATCGTCCCTTTTTCAGCCACGCCTGTCCGCTCTCCCCTTCGCTCCGAGCTTGTTTTTTTATATGAGAATCCGTTAAAATTGCGGAAAGCGCGGACTACCAGATTCAAGCACAGTGTTTGTATGCCTTCAGATGGTCATTGCCGTTGGCTAAGTCGGTCGGTATCAGGATGCCTGATCCCAGGAGCCGTTTCACCGTGAATTCGATCTCTCGTCTGCTCGCCGTCCTCGCCACCTCGCTCTCCGCAGCATTGCCAGCCGCCGCCCAGGAATGGCAGGCGACCGAAAAGGTAGAGCATTACAAGGTCAATGGCTCAGTGCCGATGGAGCTCTACCAGTCGATCGGCGAGCGCGGACCCAAGCTCAGCCTCGGGCGGGTCATCGCTCACACGACCTTCAAGCTCACCTGGCAGCGCGACTATCAGCAGCAGGGGCAGGCTTGCGTGCTGGCGACGGCCAAGCCGAGGCTGATCATTACTTACACGCTGCCGAAGCCTGCGCAGAAGCTAGCGCCTGAGGTGGCGGCGAAGTGGGAGGCGTTCTACGACGGGATCGTCGAGCATGAAAAGCTGCACGGGCAGTTCATGAAGGACCTCACGCAGGCTATCCAGGATGTGTCGATCGGCCTGCGTGACGAGAACGATCCGGGCTGCAAGAAAGTGCGCGCCGCACTTCAGGCCGAGCTGAAGCCGATCTCGGATGCGCATGTGGCGCGCCACAGCGAATACGACCAGGTCGAGATGTCACCGGGTGGCGCGGTCCATCAGCTGATCCTGACCTTCCTCAATCCCTGAAATGAAAAGGCGCCCGCATGGGGCGCCTTCAATCTTGTGTCAGACCCGTTCCAGGGCAATCGCAATGCCCTGGCCGACGCCGATGCACATGGTGGAGAGCGCATAGCGCCCGCCCGTCTCCTTCAGTTCCAGCGCAGCCGTTCCCGCGATGCGGGCGCCCGACATGCCGAGCGGATGGCCGAGCGCGATGGCGCCGCCATTGCGGTTGACGCGCGGGTCGTCGTCCGCGATGCCGAGGTCGCGGAGTGTGGCGATGCCCTGGGAGGCAAACGCCTCGTTCAGCTCGATCACGTCGATCTGCTGCTGCGTGAGACCGAGACGGGCGAGCAGCTTCTTGGAGGCCGGTGCCGGGCCGAAGCCCATGATGCGCGGCGGAACGCCGGCCGTCGCGCCACCCAGGATGCGGGCGATGGGGTTGAGGCCGTATTTCTTCACGGCAGCTTCCGACGCGATGATCAGGGCGGCGGCCCCGTCATTGACACCCGATGCGTTGCCGGCGGTGACGCTGGCGCCTTCCATCTTGTTGACCGGCTTCAGCTTGGCCAGCGCCTCGACCGAGGTCGCGCGCGGATGTTCGTCGCGGTCTACGATCACGGGATCGCCCTTGCGCTGGGGTACGGTGACGGCGGTGATTTCCTTCGCCAGTCGGCCATTGGCTTGAGCTTCCGCCGCCTTGGCCTGGCTGCGCACGGCAAAAGCGTCCTGGTCTTCACGCGAGACCTTGAAATCGATCGCCACGTTGTCACCGGTCTCCGGCATCGAATCGACGCCGTATTGCTTCTTCATCAGCGGGTTGACGAAGCGCCAGCCGATGGTGGTGTCGTAGATCTCGGCATTGCGCGAGAAGGCGGTGTCGGCCTTGGGCATGACAAAGGGGGCACGGCTCATGCTTTCGACGCCGCCTGCAATCATCAGCTCGGCTTCGCCTGACTTGATCGCGCGGGCAGCGGTGATCACGGCATCCATGCCGGAGCCGCAGAGGCGGTTGATCGTGGTGCCGGTGACGGAGACGGGGAGACCCGCCAGCAGGACTGACATGCGCGCGACATTGCGGTTGTCCTCGCCGGCCTGGTTGGCGCAGCCGAAGATCACGTCCTCGACGGCTTCCCAGTCGATGCCTGCATGACGCTCCATCAGTGCCTTCAGCGGCACGGCGCCGAGATCGTCGGCGCGGACGGAGGAGAGCGAGCCGCCGAAACGGCCGATGGGCGTGCGAATGTAATCGCAGATAAAGGCTTCGGTCATCTTGATGTCCTCACAGGGCGGGCACGACGAGATCGGCGACCTGGCCGTCCGTATGGAGCTTGCCGCCGGTCATGGCCTGCAACTCGTCCATGGTCATGGCGGCAAGCTTTTCACGCACGACGAAGCGGCCGTCGACGATGTCGATCACGGCATGGCTCGTGTAGACGCGGGTGATGCAGCCGACTCCGGTCAGCGGGAAGGTGCAGCGCTCGACTAGCTTCGGCTTGCCATCTTTGGTTACGTGTTCGGTGATGACGACGACTTGCTTTGCGCCATGCACGAGATCCATGGCGCCGCCGACGGCGGGAACGCCCTTTGAGCCAACACGCCAGTTGGCGAGGTCACCGTTTTCGGCCACCTGATAGGCACCGAGGATGGCGACGTCGAGATGGCCGCCACGGACCATGGCGAAGCTGTCGGCGTGATGGAAGAAGGCCGCACCCGGCTTCAGCGTGACCGCCTTCTTGCCGGCATTGATCAAGTCCCAGTCTTCCTCGCCGGCGGCCGGCGCTTCGCCGAAGTTCAGCACGCCGTTTTCGGTGTGGAAGATCGCTTCGCGTCCCTCAGGCTGGAACTTGGCCACCATTTCCGGAAAGCCGATGCCAAGGTTGACATAGGCGCCGTCCTCGATGTCCTGGGCGGCGCGCCAGGCGATCTGGGCGTTGGAGAGCTTGATGTCTTCGCGGGTGTCGATTGCAGCTGCGTCGGTCATGCGTAGGCCACTCCGGCTCGGATGAGCTCTTCTTCCTGTTGCGGGTTGGCGACTTCAACGACGCCATCGACGAAGATGCCGGGGGTTATGACCTGTTCGGGATCGATCTCGCCGGGCTTCACGATTTTCGAGACCTGGGCGATCGTCTTGGCCGCGGCCATGCACATCAGCGGGTTGAAGTTGCGGCCGGCCATCCGGTAGGTCAGGTTGCCCATGGTATCGCCGAGATGCGCCTTGACGATGGCGAAGTCGGCTTTTAGCCAGCGCTCCTGCACATATTTGCGGCCATCGAACTCGGCAATCACCTTGCCGTTGGCCAGTTCCGTGCCGAAGCTTGTTGGCGTGTAGAAGGCCGGGATGCCGGCACCGCCGGCGCGGATGCGCTCGGCGAGCGTGCCCTGCGGCACAAGTTCCAGCTCGATCTCACCAGCGAGGTAGCGGTCGGTGAAGGCGCGGGGGTCGGAGGAGCGCGGGAAGGAGCAGATCATCTTCTTCACGAGGCCGGCGTCGATCATGGCGGCGATGCCGATGCGACCATTGCCGGCATTGTTGTTGATGACCGTCAGGTTCTTCGGGCCCTTGTCGATCAGGGCATGAATGAGCTCGATCGGCGCGCCGGAGCCGCCGAAGCCTCCGATCATGACGGTTGCGCCATCGCCGATCCCGGCCACGGCATCCGCCAGGCTTGCAATTCTCTTGTCCATGGGAACTCCCGTTTCCTCGAGTGCGGTCTGACCGCGTTCTCCTGTCGCCAAATATGACCGTGAAAACCTCGACAGCAAGCATTTTGTGCGATATTTGATATTTGTTCGATAATCGCACGAATATGGGATGGGCTATGGCGATCGGTGAGCGCGATCTGATGGGTGGTTTCGCCAAGGGCTTGAAGGTGCTGGAGGCTTTTGGGCCGGAGCGCCAGCGGCTCAGCATCACCGAGGCAGCCGAAACCAGCGGCCTCGACAGAGCGACGGCACGGCGTTGCCTGCTGACGCTCGCGGAGCTCGGCTATGCGGACTATGACGGCAAGTTCTTCTCGCTGACCCCGAAGATCCTCAGGATCGGCCATGCCTGGCTTTCGGCGACGCCACTGCCGGTGCTGCTTCAGCCGCATCTCGACCAGTTGTCGGAGCGGGTCGGGCATAGCGCATCGGCTTCCATTCTCGACAATACTGAGATCGTCTATATCGCCCGCGCTGCGCAAAAGCGGGTCATGTCGATCAACCTGATGCCGGGATCGCGGCTTTTGGCCTACAGCGCCTCGATGGGGCGGGTGCTGCTGGCCGCGCTTTCGGAACAGGAGTTGGATGCAGTGCTGCATTCGTCTCAATTAAAAGCGCATACCCCGAGGACGCTGATCGATCCTGCGCTGCTCAAAGCGGAAATCGCCCGGGTCCGCGAGCAGGGCTATGCCGTGATCGACCAAGAGCTCGAGATCGGCCTCTGCTCCATCGCTGTGCCCGTCAGCAATGATCGCGGACGCGTCGTGGCCGCGATCAATGTCGGCGCGCCAGCGGCTGTCCTGCCGGCGTCAGACCTGCCTGGGCATTGCCTGCCGGCGATGCTGGAGATGCAGGCCAAGTTGCGACCGCTGCTCCCCTGAGTTCAGGCGTTGGCCGCGTCCGAAGCTGCCTCTCGGATTGTGCGCATCAGAAGCGCCAGCGGCATGGAGGGGACGGAATCTGCCCGAACGGTCAGGCCCACCGGTCCCTTGGTCTCGCTGGTGTCGATCGGCAGGGCCGCCAGCGTGCCATCGGCAAGGTCGGTTGCCACGACGCCGGCAGAAATGATCCAGATTGCATCCGTCTGGCGCACGAAGGCGCGGCCGAAGCTATCGGAGACCGTCTCGATCTGGGTGGGCAGGCCGGAGATGCCGTTGGCGATCAGGAAACGTTCGACGAAGGGGCGGATGATCGAAGCCCTGGTCGGCATCAGCACGGGATAGCGCTCGAGCTCGCCGAAGAGGTCGGAGCCGGCCATGAGGAGCGGATGCCCGGCGCGGACGCAAAAGATCACCTGCTCGGAATAAAGATGCTCGAAGGAAAAGCCGGTCATCTGCTCCGGCGCGGCGAGACGACCCACGACGAGGTCGAGATCACCGACCCGCAACTGTTCAAGAAGCACGGCATTTTCGCCGGTGACGATTTTGATGCGGGCGGGCACGTCCTCCTTGAGAAACAAGGTCATCGCCTGCGGCATGATGCGGGTGGAGACGGTCGGCAGAGCGCCGATCCGGATCGGCGGGGCATCGGCATGAAGGGCATGGGAGACGGAATCGAAACCCTGGCGGAGCGCGGTCAGTGCGGCGCCTGCATGCTTCAGGAAGGCTTCGCCATAGCGGGTGATGCGGATGCCGCGTCCGTCCTTTTCGAACACCGCGACACCCAATACCTCCTCCAGTTCCCGGATGGTCTTGGTCACCGCAGGCTGGCTGACATGCAGGAGTTCGGCCGCCTTCATCACGCTCTTCTGGCGCGAAACCTCGACAAAGGTTTGCAGATGGCGAAACTTGATGCGGTTATCGATCATGGGAAAACATAACCCTATGGTTAGGTGTTTCGTGGAAAACATCATTTTACCTAACCAAATCGCGTGAGCAATATGGTGTCAACGGAGGAGGAACCCGTGCAGTTCGTTCAGGTCAACGGTGTCAGCCTGCATCACCAGATCATTGGTGGGCCGGGCAACAAGCCGGTTATCGTCTTCATCAATTCGCTCGGCACCGATTTCCGCATCTGGCGCGACGTGATCGTGCGGCTTGCCGGTAGCTATCCGCTGCTGACCTATGACAAACGCGGGCATGGGCTTTCGGATGTCGGGCAGGCCCCGTACTCGATCGAAGACCATATCGATGACCTGATCGGGTTGCTGGAGCATCTGAAGGTCAGCAATGCTGTGATCTGCGGGCTCTCTGTTGGCGGTCTGATTGCGCAAGGGCTCTGTGCGCGTCGGCCTGATCTGGTGAAGGCGCTTATTCTCTGCGACACGGCCCACAAGATCGGAACGGCGGAGATGTGGGCTGCCCGGATCGCAGCCATCGAGGAGGGCGGTCTTGATGGCATCGTCGATGGTGTCATGGAGCGCTGGTTCACGTCAGCCTTCCGCAACAGCGATCCCGCCTTCCCCGGCTATCGCAACATGATGCTCCGCCAGCCGGTCGACGGCTACATCGGAACATGTACTGCGATCCGCGATGCCGATTTTACCGCAGTTGCAGCTCAGATTGCCGTTCCTACGCTCTGCGTCGTCGGTGATCAGGATGGGGCGACGCCACCCGATCTCGTGTTGTCTCTTGCCCAGCTCGTGCCCGGCGCGCGCTACGAAGTCATCAAGGATGCTGGACACATTCCCTGTGTCGAGCAACCGGAAATGCTCACCACCATTATCGAGGCCTTTCTCGCGCCCGTCATTTCAGGAGAGGCAGCCCATGGCTGATGCCCGTAGTCCTTCAGATCGCTATCGGCAGGGCATGGCGACCCGCCGCCGTGTGCTGGGCGACGCCCATGTCGATCGCGCCTCGGCCTCGGCCACGCCGTTTGATCAGCCGTTCCAGGAGATGATCACCGAGGGTGCCTGGGGCACCGTTTGGTCGCGTCCCGGGATCAGCCCGCGCGAACGCTCGATGATTACGATAGCTCTGCTCGCAGCCCTCGGCCACGACGAAGAAGTCGCGATGCATGTGCGCGCCACCGCCAATACCGGGGCAAGCCGCGAGGATATCACCGAAGCGCTGATGCATGTCGCCATCTATGCCGGCGTTCCCGCCGCCAACAGGGCTTTCAAGATCGCCAAGCACGTGTTTGATAAGCTGGATGCCGGCGAGACCGGGGGAGGGAGCCATGACTGATCTTTCGAACAAGAAGCCGGAGACGGGCGCCTTCTTCCCGCGCGACCGCAACTGGCATCCGCCGGCCTATACCCCGACCTACAAGACCTCCGTCCTGCGCTCGCCGCAGAAGGCGCTTCTGTCACTTGATGGCACCAAGTCGGAGATAACAGGCCCGGTCTTCGGCCACTCCATGCTCGGCGAGCTCGACAATGATCTGATCCATAATTTCGCCAAGCCCGGCGAGAGCGCAATCGGCGAGCGCATCATCGTGCATGGGCGCGTGCTTGATGAACGCGGCCGGCCTGTCCCCGGCGCACTCATCGAGTTCTGGCAGGCCAATGCCGGTGGACGTTATCGCCACAAGAAGGAGAGCTATCTGGCGCCGTTCGATCCGAATTTTGGCGGCTGCGGGCGCACGATCACCGACGAGAACGGCTATTATGCCTTCCGCACCATCAAGCCAGGTCCTTACCCGTGGCCGAACGGGGTCAACGACTGGCGGCCGGCGCATATCCATTTCTCCATCTTTGGCCATGGCTTCTCGCAGCGTTTGATCACCCAGATGTATTTCGAGGGCGATCCGATGATCTGGAAGTGTCCGATCGTGCTGACGATCCCGGATCGTGCGGCGATCGAGCAGCTTGTGGCAGCCCTCGACTGGTCGGCAACCATCCCGATGGATGCGCGGGCCTACAAGTTCGATATGGTGTTGCGCGGACGGCGTTCGACCTTGTTCGAAAACCGGATGGAGGGAAATTGATGGTCCAGGATCTCGGTTACCTCAAGGAAAGCGCCTCGCAGACGGCCGGCCCTTACGTCCATATCGGCCTCACGCCGAACTTCGCGGATATCAAGGGCGTCTATCCTGTCGATCTCGGTACAACCATGGTCAATGACAAGACGCGCGGTGACCGGATCACGGTGACCGGCCGGGTCATCGATGGGTCCGGTACGCCGCTCAAGGATGCGCTGATCGAAATCTGGCAGGCGGATGCCGACGGGATTTACAACAGCCCGTCCGAGACGCGCGGTAGTGCGGATCCGAACTTCACTGGTTGGGGGCGCTGCCCTTGCGATCTCACGACCGGCGAATACCGGTTCGAGACGATCAAGCCCGGCCGGGTGCCGTTCCGAGATGGACGCCTCATGGCGCCGCATATCTCCTTCTGGATCGTTGCGCGCGGCATCAATCTCGGCCTCAACACGCGCCTCTATTTCGGCGACGAAGAGGCGGCCAATACCGAGGATCCGATCCTCGCGCGCATCGAGCATCGCGTGCGTGTGCCGACGCTGATTGCGCAGCGTGACGGTTCGACCTATCACTTCGACATCCACCTGCAGGGTGAGAAGGAGACGGTCTTCTTCGACATCTGAGAAGGGCCTTGAGATCAGCATGACCGCATCCGTCTTCGACCATCCGATTCTATCCGGCCTTCTGGGCGATGACGAGATCGGAGCGCAGTTTTCGGCCGCAGCCGAGCTTTCGGCCATGCTGCGTTTCGAGGTGGCGCTTGCCGAGGCGGAGGCTGCCGAAGGGCTTATCCCGGACGCATCCGCTGAAGAGATTGCGGCGCTGCCGGAAGCATTCGTTGCCGATCTCGACGCCCTTAAGCAGGCGATCGGGCGTGACGGTGTTGTCATCCCCGATCTCGTGCGGCAGTGGCGGGCGGGGCTCGGCGACGCCGGCAAACATCTGCATTTCGGCGCAACCAGCCAGGATGCCATCGATACCGGTCTGATGCTGCGTCTGGGTGCTGTGCTGTCGATCCTCGATCAGCGTCTGGCGGCCATCATCTCGTCGCTTGACGGTTTGGAGACGCGCTTCGGCACCCAGTCCCTGATGGGGCGCACGCGCATGCAGGCGGCGATCCCGATCACGGTTGCCGATCGACTTGCCACGTGGAAGGGGCCAGTCGTTGCCCAGCGGGCTGCTGTTCGGGGCATGCTGAAAGCCGGTCTGCCGCTGCAATTCGGCGGCGCTGCCGGCACGCTCGAAAAGCTTGGAGACAAGGCGTCGCTCGTCCGTGCCAGGCTCGCCGCGCTGCTTCAGCTCTCCGACCGGCCGCAATGGCACAGTCAGCGGGCGGTCATTGCCGAGATCGGCGGTCTGTTCTCCCAGATCAGCGGCAGTCTCGGAAAGATCGGCCAGGATCTGGCGCTGATGGCGGACAATGGCACGGCGGTGATCGGCGGCGGCGGTGCGTCATCCGCCATGCCGCACAAGCGCAATCCGGTAAAGGCCGAAGTTCTCGTCACGCTTGCCCGGTTCAATGCCGTGCAGATCTCGGGCCTGCATCAGTCCCTGGTGCATGAGCAGGAGCGGTCGGGCGCTGCCTGGACGCTCGAATGGATGATCCTGCCGCAGATGGCGATCGCCACGGGGGCGGCCACACGGCTTGCAACGGAGGTCCTGCAGTCGATCGAGGAACTCGGGGACCGCTGACTATCTCTCACCCGGATCGGATGCATCGGTCGCGACATAGCGGCGGGTGACCTTGCGCATCATCTGGATTTGCCGGACGAAGCCCGAGCAGGCGCCGCACTTGAAGAGATGCAGACGCAGGCCGACGGTTTCGCCGAGCGAGAGGCGTCGGTCGAGTTCGTCCGAGGCGAGTTTCGTTGCGTTTTCGCACATCATGACAATTTTTCCTCCGGCGCGAACCAGTGTCCTTGCAGGCAGTTGCGCAGACGAAGCCGCGCGCGGTGCATCAGGACATGCATGTTGGTGGTGGTGATGCCGATCTCGGCGCAGATTTCATCGGTTTCCATCTCGACGAATTCGCGCATCATGAAAACGCGGCCCTGATCGGGGGGCAAATGATCGAGGCAAGCCTCGAAGACCCGCCAGAAATCCTTGCCGAGTAGTTCGACTTCCGGATTGCCCCAGTCGCTTGGGCGGTTTTCCGGAACCCAGTGACCCTTGGCATCGAAGTAGCGCGGCTCATCCTCATCCGGGAAGTGACCGAGCGGCATGGCGATCATCTGCGACTGCTTGCGCTTGAAGCGAATCTGGTCGGCGATCTTGTTGCGCAGAATGGCGAAGACCCAGGTGCGAAAGGCGGACCGCCCGGCAAAGGCTTTGGCATTGCGAAGCGCGCCCGCGAGCGCTTCCTGAACGGCATCTTCGGCAAGGCCTGGATCAGCAAGCTGGAGGCTTGCGAAACTCAACATGCGTTGACGCAGCTCCGCCATATACATCGCATCGGCCAGAAACGGCGCGGCTGCACCGTTTCCGCCGTTCAATTCCTGCTCGCCCGCATTTACCATCGTGATCCCCCGGACATTGCCCGCGCCTGCCAAGACCCGGCGCGCAACACAGCACGCCTTCGTTCAGTCGCGGCTTTCAGCGCCATCTTACAGGTCGCGCAGAAAAAATCTCATGTCAGGATCATCACCACGGCATAGGCCGCAATCACCAGCAGCGTGACGTTGCGCCGGAGCGCCAGATACCAGGCGGGTTGGTCGCCTTTCCGGTGGATGCCGAGATCGGCGGCAAGCAGGACCAGAAATACCCCGACATGCAGCGCCATCGTCAAAGCCGGGATGTAAGGATAGGCCAGCAGCCCGCCGATGGCCGCGAGGGCTGCGACGTTGCTCACGATCAGCATGAGCCGTGGATCCTGAGCGCGGATCTGAGCCTGGCTCCAGAGCGTGCCGGCCATGAAGCAGGCGATGCCGGTTCCGTAGGCGATGAAGGCTTGCGCGGCCAGTGCGGGCTGGTAGCCGAGCACCTGGGCCAGTCCCAGCGCCCAGAAGGGCAGGGCGCCGGCATAGGTCAGGAGTTTGGTGAGCGCGGGGTCGCGGTACATCGTCACGTTCCTTGCAGGCGTGTGATCAGCAGTTCCGACAGGGCCGTCGCACTTTCGACCGCGGCCTCGACGCGGTTGCCGAGGCACCAGTCGCCGCAAGCGCCGAGGCCGAGGGCATCGTCGAAGAGGAAGGGTTGGCCAGCCGGCTTTTCGACACTCGCATAGCGCCAGCGATGCAGATCGAGCCAGGCGGCGTTCGAGAAGTCCAGTCCAAGCAGGTGCTTCAGCGACGCGAGCATTTCCGATTTCACCTCGTCCCGGTCGCGCTCCAGGTTTGCCTCGGCCCAATCGTTGCGGCTGTGGATGGTGAGCGCCGTCTTCTCTCCGCGGCCGGGCTTGCTGCCCTCGACGGCGATCCAGCTCAGGATTGCATCGTCAATGCGGGCGGCATCGAAGTCGAGGTGCAGGGGCTCATTGAGGCCGATCATCATTGTGAAGCAGCCGCTCATGCGGACATTGGCCAAAGCTTCTCTGCCTGAAAATGCCTCGGGCATCAGCCGGATGGTCTGTGGTGCCGGGGCGGTGGACATCACGAGATCGAAACGGCCGAGATCCTGGCCTTCGCTATCGGTCAGTGACCAACGATCTTCGGCACGCTTGAGGGCGGCAACCGTCGCTTCCTTGCGGATCTGAAGGCCCTCGGCCAATCCGTTCGCAAACCCGCTCATGCCGGGCAGCCCGATGTAGCGAGGCTCCGGGGGGCGGCTATCGGCCACCAATCCGTCGGCCTTGAGCGTGTGTACGGCCTTCGGCCAGATGCCGGCATGACCTGCCTTGATGGCAACTTCCGCAACCGTCCGAAGAACCGGCGAGCGGGCGGTGAAATACTGGGTGCCTTGGTCGAAGGCAAAGCCCTCACGGCGGCGGTTGGCCATACGGCCGCCGAGGCCTCGGCTCTTTTCGAAAATGGTGACGTCGGCTGAAGGGGCAAGCGCCCCCGCGAGTGTGATGCCGGCGATCCCGGCTCCGATGATGGCAATGGACGTCTTCACGCAATCCCTCTCTCAAGCGCTTGGCGCGCTAATGCTTTACGCGGATCAGGCGGTGGTGGATTTGCCGTCTTCGCTCGCTTCCAGCAGTGGCCGGATGAGCGGGTTCGGAAAGCGCCGCTTCACGGTGACGGCATAGAAGGATTCGATCATGCCGGGCAGGGCGTCGAACTCGACCAGCGTGCCGGCTTCAAGCTCGCCCTTGACGACGATCGGCGGGAGAACGGCAAGGCCCGCACCTTCTCGAGCCAGAAGACGCATCATCGCCATGTCATCGACTTCGGCGGCGATCTGCGGCGTGATGCCAAGCCGAGCAACGAGGGCTTCGAATTGCGAGCGCACGCCGCTTTCGAGCGTCGGCAGGATGACCGGATGCTCGGCGAGCAGGTCGGCGAGCTTCGCACCTGGTTTGCCGTAGGAAGGTTTGCCGATGAGACTGACCCGCTGCTGGTAAACGTGCTGGGCGATGAAGGGCGTTACGGAATCGGCCATCGGCGCCTGGTTCAGGAGGACGATGTCGAGGTTCAGCGCTTCCAGCGCGCCCAATAACTCACTGGTACTGCCCGAGCGCAGGATCATGTCTACGTCGGAGCGTCCGAGGATCGGACGCAGGAATTCCATCTGGAAGTTGCGTGACAGCGTGGCGAGCGCGCCGATGCGGATGGCGCGGCGTGTCCTCCCGGTTTCCTTCAGCGTCTCGACCAGTTCCTCGCCGGCCGAAAAGATCGTGTCGGCATGGTCGAGCGCGATGCGGCCCGCTTCTGTCAGATAGAGCTGTCGGCCACGACGCTCGAAGAGAGAATGGCCCAGCCGCTCCTCAAGCTGCTTGATCTGGATGGAGAGCGCCGATTGCGACAGGTTCAGCCGCTCGGCCGTGCGGGTCAGGTTGCCGTCATGGGCGACGGCGCGGAAATAGCGGAGGTGATGATAGTTCAGCTCGGACATCGTTCTATTTTATAGAACGAATTTAGAGAAACAATGAATTTTTCTTGCGATCACGCCGCTGATAACAGGTCTGTGAGATCGCCGCTGCCTCCTCCCAAGCAGCGGCCCCAGACCGGAGACGCCCCCGTGATCCATATGTTGCCGCTCCTCGCGCCGCTGCTGCTTGCCGGTGCCTCGCTTTATGCCTTCCAGGCGCCCGGCCTTCGCCCGCGCCAGGCGATCCGCGTTGCCGAATTCGCGGCCCTCGGTTCGATCCTCGTCGCGGTGCTTTCCGCCGTCGTGCTAGTGCTGCAGGGCCCGGGAACCAGCCCTGCTTTCGGCTATAGCTACTTCGCTCTCGCCTCCCGACTTGATCTCGTCAGCCTGGTGATGCTGCTGCTCGTGTCCTTCATCGGCTGGGTGGTGCTGCGCTATGCCGGCACCTTCCTCGACGGGGAAGAGCGGCAGGGTCCATTCACTGGCTGGATGACGGCAACACTTGCCGCCGTCCTGCTCCTCGTCCAGTCCGGCACGCTGTTGCAGCTCGTCGTCGGTTGGGTTGCGACCAGTCTCCTCCTGCATCAGCTCCTGCTCTTCTATCCCGAACGGATCGCTGCCCAGCGGGCCGCGCGCAAGAAGTTCATCGTCTCGCGCACGGGTGATGCCGCCCTGATCGGCGCTGTCATCCTGCTCGCCATCTCCTTCGGCACTGGCGATATCGCCACCATTCTCGCCGCGGCCCGCGAGGGCGAGGGGCTGCCGCTGACGATTGCCGCCGCAGCCCTGCTGGCGATCGCGGCACTTCTGAAGTCCGCCCAGTTCCCGACCCATGGCTGGCTGACGGAAGTGATGGAAACGCCGACCCCGGTTTCGGCCCTTCTGCATGCTGGCGTCGTCAATGCCGGCGGCTTCCTGCTGATCCGCTTTGCCGATGTCATGCTGCAGGCGCCGGTGGTGCTGGCGGTGCTGGTCATGGTCGGTGGCTTCACGGCGCTGTTCGGCAGTCTCGTGATGCTCACCCAGTCGGCGGTGAAGACCTCGCTCGCCTGGTCGACAGTCGCGCAGATGGGCTTCATGATCCTGCAATGCGGCTTGGCACTCTTCCCGATCGCGCTTTTGCACATCGTCGCCCATTCGCTTTACAAGGCGCATGCCTTCCTCGCCTCCGGCTCGGCCATCGAAACGGTCGCCTCGATCCGGCGCCCCGGTCCGGTCGCGATACCCAACGCCAAGGCGGTCGGGCGCGCCTTCCTGCTGGCGCTTGCCATCTATGCCGTCATCGGTGTGCTCTTCGGTTTTGCCGACAAGCCGCCGCAGGCGCTGGCACTCGGTGCGATCCTGATCTTCGGCGTCGCTTATCTGATCGCACAAGGCTTGGCGGATGCGGCTCCCCGGGCGCTGACCTGGCGGACCTCCCTCTACGCGATCTCGGCGGCCACGGCCTACTTCGCGCTGCAGCGCATCTCCGACAAGCTGATGCTTGGTACCTTGCCGGCGACGCCGCAGCCCGGGCCGCTTGAGTGGACGCTGATGCTGCTCGCCGTCGTGACCTTCGGCGTGGTCGCGGTTGCCCAGTCGCTCTTTCCGCTCTGGGCCTATCATCCGGCAGCGGCGGGCCTGCGCGTCCATCTCGCCAACGGCCTCTACGTTAATGCCCTCTTCGATCGCCTGCTCGGTGGCTGGACGCTTCCGCGCACCACCTCCGCAACGCCTGCTTCCGTGAAGGAGTGAACCGATGACCGAGATGATCACAGTGGACACCCTGCATGGCGAAGCCCTTGCCCGGGCGGCAGATCAGGCGGTGCGGGCGATCCCGCCTGCCTGGCCGCTGACAGCGACCGTTGCCGTCAACCCCTTCCTCGGCCAGATCAGCGAAACGCTGGACAACACCGCAGCCCGGCTCGCCCGGATCGGTGGCGTCCGGCTGGCTCTGCCGCGTAAGCACTATGCCGAACAGATCGCCAAGGGCGAGATTATCGATCAGGATCTGGTCGCCGCACTTCAGGCGAGCACGCTGTTCAACCGCATCGATCTGCCGGCCCTGAAGGCTGCTGTCGCCGAGGAGCTGCAGCCGCTGGCCGCACTCCCGACGATCGCGGAGCTTGCCGCGCGGGCCACGGGGAAGGACTGGCCGGGCCTCGTCTCCGAGCGGATCGGGACCTTTGCAGCCGGTTTCTTCGATCAGGGCCAGGCGCTTTGGGCCGCTTCCCGGCGGAACGGGCTCTATGCCGCCTGGCGCGCCTTTGCCACCCATGATTTGACGCCGGAAATCCTGGGGCTGAAGGGCTTCAGCATCCATGTCGACGAAACGCCGGAGACGCCGCATGCGGCGATCGAACGGGCGGCCGTTTCGCTGGGCCTTGGCGCCGAACCCGGCACCTATTTCCATCAGCTGCTGCTGACCGTCGGCGGCTGGGCGCAGTATGCGCGCCACATCCAGTTCAAGGCCGAGATAGAGGGACGCACGGACACGACGGCGCTCGAGCTGCTGGCGATCAGGCTGGTCTTCGAAGAGGCCCTTTACGCCCGGCACAAGACCGCCATTGAGGGGGAGTGGCAGCAGGTGCGGCGGAGCCATGTCGAGCCGGTTAGCCCTGACTTCGATACCGTCATCGACGGCTTGCTGCAGGTCGCTGCTGAACGCGCCGCGCAGCGGAAGCTTGCGGCCACGCTTGCTGCACCCTCGCCGATCAAGGTTGCCGAGTTGCGGCCGGTGCTGCAGGCGGCCTTCTGCATCGACGTGCGCTCGGAAGTCTTCCGCCGCTCGCTCGAAAGCGTTGATCCGGGTGTTCGCACGCTCGGATTTGCCGGCTTCTTTGGTCTGGGTGCCAGCCACAAGGGCTTTGCTTCTGACGTTGCAGAGCATCGTCTGCCCGTTCTCCTGAAGCCCTCCGTCTTCAGCTGCAGCGCCGTAGATCACGATGAGGATGCCGATCAGCAGGCGCGGTTCAGCGCCCGTGCCACTCGCGCCTGGGGCCGTTTCAAGCTGGCCGCCGTTTCCTCCTTCGCCTTCGTGGAAGCCATGGGCCCCGTTTATGCCGGCAAGCTGATGCGCGACGGTCTCGGCTTCGGCAAAGGCAAGGGGCCGGATGCAGCCAAGCCGCGCTTTGCGCCTGACCTCGATCTCGACACGCGGGCGGTGGTGGCGGAAACGGTGCTGAAGGCCATGTCGCTGACCGAAGGGTTCGGCCGTTTCGTGCTGGTCTCCGGCCACGGCGCCAATGTGGTCAACAACCCCTATGCCAGCTCACTTCACTGCGGCGCCTGCGGTGGCTATGCGGGTGACGTCAATGCGCGTCTCCTGGCAGATCTGCTGAACGACCGCGCCGTGCGGGAAAAGCTGGCGCTGAACGGGATCAACATCCCGGCTGATACCGTCTTCCTCGGTGGCCTGCACGATACGACGACGGATAGCGTGACGCTGTTCGAAGACGATCTGGAAAACGACATCCTGCCCGAAGACATCGTCCGTATCCGGCAGTGGCTCGCCCAGGCCGGCCGTCTAACGCGGGCAGAGCGGGCGCGGCGTCTGCCGCGGGCGACGGCAGAGAGCGTTATCGCGCGCAGCCGTGACTGGTCGGAAGTCCGGCCCGAGCTCGGACTTGCCGGCTGCCGCGCCTTTATCGCTGCACCGCGCACGCGGACCGCAGGCCGCTCGCTGGAAGGTCAGGCCTTCCTGCACGACTATGTCTGGAAGAAGGATGAGGGCTTCAAGATCCTCGAACTCATCCTGACGGCCCCAGTCGTTGTCGCGAGCTGGATCAGCCTGCAATATTTCGGCTCGTCGGTCGCGCCTTCGCTCTTTGGGGCGGGCAACAAGCTGTTGCACAATGTCGTCGGGGGTATCGGGGTCGTCGAGGGCAACGGCGGAAACCTGCGCGCCGGGCTTCCCTGGCAGTCAGTGCATGACGGGGAGAATTTCGTCCATGAGCCGCTGCGTCTAACGGTCGCCGTCGAGGCGCCGAAGGAGGCGATATCAGACATCCTCAAGCGGCATGCGCAGGTGCGGGCGCTGTTCGACAATGGCTGGCTGAGCCTCTTTTCACTCGACGAGCAGGGCCAGATGGCCTGGCGTTATGCCGGAAACCTCGGATGGATGGATGTCCGGCAGGGTGCTGGATCGGGCGTCGAGCAGAAGGCCGCGAGCTAAATCAAGGATTTGCAAGCCGCCGGCCTTTGCGCCGGCGGTCGACTATTTGCCTGTCAGACAGCGCCGGCGGTCTGGAGCCGCGACACCTCCGACACGTGCGATGCGGTCTTACCGCTCGCAAGCAGGCGTTCTGCCTCAGCCATCATCAGCGGCCCGACACCCTTGATGTCATCCGGCCGGATGGCTTCGGTGAGGTAGTATGCGATGCTTCCGTCACGATAGATGCCCTGGAAGGGGCCGAGGCCCGCGACGCAGCAGATGTTCTGCAACTGCCGCCGTCCGCCTTCGACGGGCCTTACCTCGTGATCGGCAAGCGCCTGCAGCGCGGATCGCCCGAGGGCCGCATGGCGGTCGACCCCCAGCCGTTCGGACTTCTGCAGGGCGTAAGCGAACATGGCTGTTGCCGAGCTTTCAGGGTAGTTGTCGCTCGCGTCCGGCGCATCGATAACCTGCAGCCAGCGATGATCTTTCGTCACCAACGCGCCAAGCCGATCGTTGAGTGCTGCCAGTCGGGCCGATAGATCGCGGCGGTTATTTCCCTCCGGCAGATGTTCGATCACGTCGACAAAAGCCATGGCGAGCCAGCCGATGGAGCGAGCCCAATGGGCGGGCGAGAGGCCTGTGTCGGGATCGGCCCAGTCCTGCAGGCGCGACTCGTCGTAGCCGTGGCGATAGAGGCCGGAGGCTGCGTCGAATGTCAGATCGAGCGCCGTGTTGAACTGGGCGATCGCGTCATCCACGAGGCGCTGATCACCGAGTGCCAGGCCAAGCTCGACCTTGAAGGGCATGGCCATGTAGAGGCCATCCAGCCAGACCTGATGCGGGTAGCGCAGCTTGTGCCAATAGGGGCCGCTTCCGATGCGGGGGTGATGGGTAAGCTGCCGGCCAAGCAGCTTGGCGGCCTCCAGATAACGGGCCTGTCCCGTCAGGCGATGGAGGTAGAACAATGCCCGGCCTGGCAGAATGTTGTCGATGTTGAATTCGGTGATCCGGTAGTCGGCAAGACCGCCGTCGGCATCCACCTGCGCATCGACCAGACGCGTCAGGTGGTCGAGCCAGCGCCGGTCCCCCGTCGCCTCATGCAGCGTGATCAGGCCGCGATAGAGGCATCCGTCCTCATAACACCAGGCACCGGCCTTGTAGGGTTCGTAGTCGCGAGCATAGTCGTCGAAATAGGAGATCAGCATCGGTCTTCATGGGTCCGGGTGAATGGAAGCGGGTGAGAGGCGCGTCAGGCGACTGAACCTCGTGTTTTCGGCAATGATGCCGGCATGGCGCAGTTCTGGCAGATGGCAGGCCATCTCCGGCACAGCGGGTTTCGCATCGGCGCTATAGGCAATGTGCATGCCGTCGATCGACACCGCATCGATGGTGGATTCCGGCAGCCCGTAGAAGACGGCAGCCGCCGTCGCGGCGCCGGAAACCTCGAGATTGCGGATGTCGATGCACTCGATCTTCGGCGTGGTCACGGAGACGGGCAGGGCGATACGGGACTGCACATAGTCGGAGCGACCATCGGCATCGCAGAAGTAGAATGCATTCACGGCAATTGGGGTTGCGACATCCTGCATGCGGCAGTCATGGACACGGATGTTGGAGACGCTGCCGCCACGGCCACGCCGTGTCTTGATGCGCAGGCCCCGGTCCGTGCCGATGAAATTGCAGCGACTGATCGTGACGTCGCTGATGCCCTGGCTCATCTCGCTGCCCATGACCACGGCGCCATGGCCGCGCTGCATCAGGCAGTTGCGGATCTCGACATTGCGGGTCGGCCTGTCAGGGCCGCCGCGCGGATCGCGCTTGCCGGCCTTGATCGCCACGCAGTCGTCGCCGACGGAAATGTCGAGGCCAACAAGGCGGATGTTCTGGCTGGATTCAGGGTTCAGCCCATCGGTATTGGGCGATTGAGGATGGTTGCGGATCGTCAGTCCGGCGGCGAGAACATCCTCGCAAAGCACGGGATGGACTGTCCAGGAGGGTGAATTCTGTACCGTGATGCCAGCCATGGTCAGATGACGGCAGCCGGACAGGAAGATCGTGCGCGGGCGCCGGGCGCCATCACGGGTTTCCTTCGGCCAGGTCCACCAGTCGCCACGGTCGCCGCCTCCATCAACAATGCCCTTGCCGTAGATCGCCAGGTTGTCGCAATCGATGGCGTTGAGCAGGCTTGCGAAGCAGGCTTCCGCGACGCCTTCCCAGGTGCCGAGCACGCGGCCGTCCGGATGCCGGGCGGATAGGATCGGGCGCCCCTCGCGGGTGCCGATGTCTCGCAGAACCGCGCCCTCCTCGATCAGCAGTGTCATGTCACTCTTCAGGAAAAGCGGGCCTGAAGACCAGGAGCCGGCGGGCAGCCGGAGTGTTCCACCCGCCGGCACCGCGGCGATCGCGGACTGGATCGCCTTGGTATTGTCCTTGCTGTCTGGTCGCGCCCCGTGGTCGCGGATATCGACCAGGGCTGTCTCGTTGGCTGTTCGGAAGGTGATGCCACCGGCAGCGGTCGAGAAGCGGTACTCATTGTCAGGTTCGAGACCGTCGAGGGACAGCACGACCGAGGTCGCGCTGCCGGTCTTGACCGTCGTGCCGTCACCCAGCTGCAGCACCCAGGGCAGCGCCCGGTCGAGGGCGAACAGATGTGCGTCCGCCTCGATCGTGAGGGTTGCCGTCCTTGACGACAGGTGCAACAGCTGGATGGGGCCGTCGGTCAAGATCGTCCTCCTCAGATGCCGGTCAGCGCGCTGTTGATGCCGTCGATGATCTCGGCGGCGGCGTCTTCGGCCGAAGCCTGGCCGTAGGCGAAGGCTTCGAAGGTGCTGTCGAAGGCTTCCGTCACGCGGGGATGCTCGTTGAGCGGCGAGACGCCGACGCCGTTGCTTTCCAGCACGATCTTGTTCGCTTCCACCTGCACCGGCTTGATCGAGCCTGCCTTGGTCAGTTCGTCGAGTGCCACCTTGCTGGAGGGCACGCCACGGGTTGCGCCCAAGATCTTGATCGCTTCCGGATCGTTCAGCAGGCAGTTCACGATCTCGGCGGCCGCCTTTGGCTCCTTGCTGTTCTTGGAGATGGCCAGGAGCATCGAGGGCTTGCGATAGACGCCTTCGGTCGTCGCGCCCTCGATCTGCAAGAGCTTGACGGGCACGAGTTGCTGGCCTTCCTCCATCGGACCGGAGATCTTGCCGTAGGTGCTGTCCCACTGATAGGTGCCGGCGATCTTGCCGCTGGCCCAGGCCGGGTTTTCGTGCAGCGGCGCATTGCCGCCAGCGGCCACGTCCTTCCAGGACTTAATGACGCCATTGTCGACCATGGTCTGGTAGAATTTCAGGCCATCGGCCAGTTCTTCAACGGTCCAGGCAACCTGGTTGGTCGCCGGATCGATCAGGTCCTTGCCGGTCTTCTGCGTGGTACGCAGGATCACGACCAGGCGGGCGTCCAGCGCCGTGCCTTCGAAGGGATAGTAGTCCTGGCCGAGCTTTTCCTTCATGACCGGGGCTGCGGCGAGCAGTTCGTCCCAGGTGGTGGGGATCGCAAGGCCCGCCTTGTCGTAGGTCGTCTTGTTGAACATGAAGACGCGGCCGGTGGTCGAAACGGGCAGGCCGTTCAGCTTGCCCTCGACTGTGCCGCCCTTCAGGTCCGTCTCCGACCATTGGCTCAAGTCGATTACGTCCTTGAACTGGTTGAGATCGACAAAGCCGTCGCCAGTCTTCGAGAAGATCGGCAGCCATGGCCAGTTGATCTGCATGATGTCCGCTTCGGTGCGGCCGGCGAGCTGCGTCGTGATCTTCTCCTGGTGGCCGGTCCAGCCGGTAAACTCAGGCGAAACAGTGTGACCGAACTTGCCGCCGCAGAGCTTCAAGGCTTCCTGCGTGGCGATATGACGGTCGTCGCTGCCCCACCAGGACATGCGAAGGTCAGCGGCATAGGCAGTGCTCAGGCTGGTTGCCGCAAGAAGTGCGGCGGTCATGATCAAGGTTCTCATTCTGGCTCCTCCCAAGTTAGAACGATGACGGCTTTCAGTCGGCGAGCGAGATGTTCTCGCCCGTCATGCGGTTGAAGATGTGCGTGGACCGGATGTCCGGGCTCAGCCAGACGCGGTTGTCGCGGATCGCGGACCGGTCGTACTGGCTGGAGGGGACGACGGCGATGACGCGCTCGCCGCCGATATCGACGTAGAGATAGACTTCGTGGCCCATGAACTCGACATGGCTGATGCGCCCGGACAGCGTGCCCGGCGTTTCGGGCGGTGCGATCTTCAGATGCTGCGGGCGTATGCCGATGGTGACCTCACGCGCGGCATCGCGATGCAGCCGCTGGGCAAGGCCTTCCACGATCGACAGAGTTTGGCCGGCAGTGACGAGTTCTCCGTTGCCGGTGAGCTCTGCCGCAATCAGGTTCATCTCCGGGCTGCCGATGAAGCCGGCGACGAAGGCGTTGGCCGGGCGATTGTAAAGGGTGACGGGATCGGCCACCTGCATGATGTGCCCGTCCTTCATGACACAGATCCGGTCGCCCATGGTCATGGCTTCGGTCTGGTCGTGGGTGACGTAGATGACGGTCGCCGCCATGCCGTCGGCCTTCAGCTGCTTGTGCAGGTCGGTGATGCGCACGCGCATCGAGGCGCGCAGCTTGGCGTCGAGGTTCGAGAGCGGCTCGTCGAAGAGGAAGACCTGCGGTTTCTTGATCAAGGCGCGGCCAACGGCCACGCGCTGTGCCTGACCGCCGGAGAGCTGCTTCGGCAATCGGTCGAGCAGGGTGCCGATCTCCAGCGTGCCCGCCACCTTGTCGGTCGCTTCGTCGATCTCCGTCTGGGGGCGCCGCTTGAGGCGCATGGAGAAGGAGAGGTTCTTCTTCACCTTCATGTGCGGATAGAGCGCGTAATTCTGAAAGACCATGGAGATGCCGCGGTCTCCGGGGGCGCGGTCGTTGACGAGTTCCCCGCCGATCCTGATCTCGCCACCGGTGATCCTTTCCAGGCCGGCGATCATACGCAGCGTCGTCGATTTCGCGCAGCCGGAGGGGCCGACCAGGACCATGAACTCGCCATCTTCGACATCGAGGTTGATGCCATGCACCGCACGGAAGGCGCCATAGTCTTTTTCGAGGTTTTTCAGTTGCAACCGGGCCATTGTTTTATCCCTTGATGCCGCCGGCGGAGATGCCGTCGATGAAGTATTTCTGGGCGAGGAAGAAGACGGCGAGGGCCGGTAACAGCGTCAGCACCGACATCGCGAGCACCCGGTTCCATTCAAAGGCCTCCGTCGTGTCGATCGACAGTTTCAGCGCCAGGGAGACGGGGAACTTGTCGACGGAGGAGATGTAGATGAGCGGTCCTAGGAAATCGTTCATCGTCCACATGAACTGGAAGAGGCAGACAGAGATCAGCGCCGGCATCAGAAGCGGGATGACGATGAAGACGAGCACCTGCCAGGTATTGGCGCCGTCGACGCGGGCGGCTTCCTCCATGTCACGTGGGATGGCGCGCAGGAACTGCACCAGCATGAAGACGAAGAAAGCGTCGCCAGCAAAGGCCGAGGGGACCCAGAGCGGCAGATAGGTATCGAGCCAGCCGAGATCGCGGAACAGCAGGTATTGCGGAATGCGGGTGACGACGTTGGGCAGCAGCAGCGTCGCGATCAGTGTGGCGAAGAGCAGCTTCTTGAAGGGGAAGTCGAAGCGGGCAAAGCCATAGGCGACGGCCGTACAGGAAATCGCCGTGCCGATGATCTTCGGCAGCACGATCCATAGCGTGTTGAGGAAGAAGGTGCCGAAGGAGTAGGGCGTCGAGGTCTGCCAGCCACGGATATAGCCGTCGGCTGTCGGGTTTTCCGGCCAGAAGCCCGGATTGGCAAAGATCTCGGAATTGGTCTTGAACGAGGCGCCGATCAGCCAGACCAGCGGATAGATCATGATCAGGCCGACCAGTGTCAGCACGGCGTAGCGGAAGACAGTGGTGATCTTCTGACGGCGCAGGTCGCGGCGATGGGCCTTGTCGACTTCGTCGACACCTGTGGCATAGGGGGTGAGGGCGTGGTCGGTCATGATCAGCTCCGCTTGTCGCCGGCGTAGTAGACCCAGTGGCGCGAGGACCAGAAGGCAATGAGGGTGAGCGCCATGATGATGACGAATAGCACCCAGGCGATGGCCGAGGCATAGCCCATGTCGAAGCGCTTGAAGGCTTCGTCATAGATGTAGATCGGCAGGAAATAGGTGGCCTTCAGCGGGCCGCCCTGCGTGATGATGTAGGGGCCATTGAACTCCTGGAAGGCCTGGACCATCTGCATGATCAGGTTGAAGAAGATCACGGGCGTGATCAGCGGCAGGGTGATGTGCACGAAGCTCTTCCATTTACCGGCGCCATCGATGGCGGCTGCCTCATAGAGGCTCTTGTCGATGCTCTGGAGGGCGGCGAGGAAGATCACCATGGCCGAACCGAACTGCCACAGACGCAGCAGGGTGATGGTGAAGAGCGCATTGGTCGGGTCGCCGAACCAGTTGACCGGCTCCAGGCCAATCATCGCCAGCCCCATATTGACCAGGCCGACATCGGCGAACATGTAGCGCCAGAGAACCGCGATCGCGATCGAGCCGCCGAGGATCGAGGGCACGTAAAAGGCCGTCCGATAAACGTTTATGAACTTCAGCTTGTAGTTCAGGATCACCGCGACGAAGAGCGCGAAGATCAGCTTCAGTGGCACCGTCGTGAAGACGTAGATGAGGGTCACCCAGAGCGACTTGCGGAAGGTCCGGTCGCCGGTGAAGAGCCTCACATAGTTGTCGAAGCCGGTGAAGATCGGCGCGCTCATCAGATTGTAGTCGGTGAAGCTCAGATAGAGCGAGACGACGAAGGGCAGCGCCGTGAAGATCAGCAATCCGATGATGTAGGGCGCGAGGTAGAGGAGCCCGAGGTAACGGCTGTCTCCGCTCATGCCGCACCTCCGGCTCTGCTCAGCGTCTCGGGCAGGCGATGCTGGGTGGCCGTCACCATCTCGCGGAAGAGGCGGGTCGCCGTGTCCTGGGGCAGGGCGGCGACGAGCGGGTCCGAGATAAAGAGCGACAAGAGCGCTTCGACGTCATCAGAGAGAACCGCTGCGACAAGGGCGTTCTGCCGGTCAGCATGGGGCCGGGCGAGCAGCTCAATCGCCTGCGGCAATCGCCCTGCGACGACGGGCTGTACGCCGAGTGGGCTGAAGCGGGCATTGGTTTCAACGATCGTGCCTTCCGCGAACCCAGCAAGTTGCCCCCGGTTCGGCAGATTGACGTTGCTCACATGCTCAGGACCACCCAGGAGCGCCTTGATCTGCTCGACGATTGCCTCGTCGGAGGCCATAGCCGGCGGCAGGGGGGCACCCTTGTCGAGCGCCTCCGCGTGATCGACTTTTTGTTTTCGCTCGCGCATCCGGAACTCCACGGGGGTGAGGCCGAATTTCCATGCGGCGTGATCATCGAGATACCACGCCTGGGGCAGGAACTCGACGAGATGGCGATCACCGGCGGCCGCGGCGATGCCGAAGCGGAGAGAGAGATCGAACTTCACGCGGAAGCTGTCGGTGAAGTAGCGGTCGTGCTCGTTGGCCTGATCGAGCGGCGATTCGCGCCAGCCCGTGGCGTGATGCTCGCGGGCGAAATCGAGATAGGTCGGCATCATGTCGACACCGCCAACTGCCGCCTGATCGACGAAGGTGAAGTGGTTGATACCGAGAACATTCACTTGCGCGTCGCGGTAGCCGTAGAGAACCTCGCCAGCCCGACGGTTCGCGAGATAGGCCATGATCTTGCGGGTCTTGATCACCTCGTGGCAGGAGCCCCAGGCCCGAATTTCCGGGAAGACGGCATAGATCGTGCCTGTCAGGACCGACATGGGATTGGTCAGGTTGCAGACATAGGCTTCAGGGCAATGGCGGGCTACGGCGCGGCCGATCTCGGCAATCATCGGGATTGCCCGCATGGCGCGGACAAAGCCGCCGGGTCCGACGGTGTCGCCGACCGACTGGCGGATGCCGTAGCGCTCGGGGATCGCGATGTCGTTCGCCATGTCCTCGAAGGAGCCCGGCAGGATCGAGATGATGACAATGTCGGCACCGGTTAGGGCGGCTTCGAGCGTCCGTTCGGCTGAGTAGTTGACGGGTGCGCCAACGTCGCTGCGGGTGGCATAGCGGTTGCCGATGCGGGCGTTGCGCTCGGCGGCGGCATGGTCGAGATCGTAGAGCCGAACGGTCGCCGGTACCGTGCCGTCCTGGGCCAGGTCGCCCATCAGTTTCGTCGCCCAGTTGAGCGAGCCGCCGCCGACATAGGCGATGGTGACCGGGCGCGTGTATTCCGTTTTCTGCATCGCAACATTCAAGGGCTGCGGCTTTGGGGCGGCCCACAAGGCTGCCCGCTCCACCGACGTCCCTTCTCCTCCTGATATCCTCCCGGCCTTCCCAAGAGGGCCGCTCCTGTGGCTAATATCCCCCCAATTGGTCTTTCGCGGAAATCGACAAATAGGGGAAAAATGATGGACGAAACTGAAGGTAGTGTGCTGGCCGGCATTCCGATGCAGGCGCTGGCGCTGAACCTGACCCGCTCGACCATCCGCATGCAGCATTCGCAGACCTGGTCGATCGACAAGTCGAACCGGGTGCATGATCTCGTGATCTGCCTGAGCGGCCGCGGCATCTATGAGGTCGAGGGGCAGACGGTAGAGCTTGAGCCGGGGTCGGCCATGCTATTGCCGGCCGGCACGAGGTTTGTCGGGCGGTCGGCTTCTGTCGAGGCCTACACGGGCATCGCGCAGCATTTCACGCTTGACCTTTTCGGCCGCCTCGACCTGATCGCGCAAATGGATCTGGCGCTTTCGGTGAAGCTTGCCCGTTGGGATATGCTGGAAAAGGTGGTCCGGCATTTTCGCGAGACGGCGCCGCCCTATTCGACGACTCTGCAGCAGCATCATGTCTTCATGTTCCTGCTCATCGAATTCATCGAGCAGGCTTTCGTCCGATGGCGCGAGCAATCCGTCGGCACGGTTGCCAATCCCGATCAGCTCTCGCTTGCGATCATGGTGGCCGCCAGCCAGATCGCGGCCGACCCGCTGAACGAGACGATCAGCGAGCAGGTGCTGGCCGCAGCGCCCTACAATCCGGATTATTTCAAGCGTGAATTCCGCAAGCGCGTCGGTTGGACCATGGACAAGTTCCAGGAGTTCAAGCGCATGGAACGCGCCATGGGGTTGCTGGCCGGCGGATGCACGGTGAAGCGGGCAGCTGCCCTTTCCGGCTATACGGACGCCTATTATTTCTCCCGCATGTTCAAGCGCTACATCGGCATCAGCCCGCAGGGTTATCGTGAGGCGGAACGCCGTAACCGAGAAGGGGCTTTCCCGCGTGGCGAGGAAGACGGGCAGGTCGTCTATCCGCTGCCGCGTCCCTGAAACCTGTCTTATGAGTTATGGCGGAACAGATCCTCAAGGCGGTATGGTAGCCGGCGCATAAAGATTTTATCCTTGCTGCACGCTTTCCAACATGTATGATAAGTTGAAATAACATGTATGGGAGGAATGATGTCGCACACCGACTTCACCAATCGCTTCGCCGTGGACCCCTTGACCGCTGCCGGCTTCGGCACGGACGAATTACGGTCGAATTTCCTGCTGCCGCCGCTCTTCGTGCCTGGACGCATCCAGCTGCACTACACCAATTATGACCGCATGATCGTCGGTGGCGCCGTGCCGGTCACTTCTGAGTTATCGCTCGAAACGATCAAGCCGGCCGGCACGCCGGAGCTTCTGGCGCGCCGTGAGATGATTGCGGTCAATATCGGTGGCGCTGGGGTCGTGACGGTCGATGGCGAAAGGTTCGAGGCCGGCACCCGCGATATGGTCTATGCCGGCATGGGTTCCTTGGTCAGCTTCTCATCTGTGTCGTCGGAGCAGCCGGCGAAGTTTTACCTCTTGAGTGCGCCAGCCCACACCCGTCATCCGGCCCGCCATATCGGCATCGGCGATGCCAAGCGGCTCGATCTCGGGGCGCAGGAAACCAGCAACGAGCGCTCGATCTTCCAGTTCGTGCACCCGGAGGGCGTGAAAACTTGCCAGCTCGTGGTCGGCATGACCAGCCTCGCCAAGGGTTCCGTCTGGAACACCATGCCGTGTCACATCCATGACCGGCGCATGGAGGCCTATCTCTATTTCGACATGGCGGAAAAGACGCGGGTCTTCCATCTTCTGGGCGAGCCGGACGAGACGCGCCACATCATCATGAAGAACGAGGAAGCGGTTCTGTCGCCCGGCTGGTCTATCCATTCGGGAGCTGGAACGGCCAACTATTCCTTCATCTGGGCTATGGCCGGTGACAATGTTGACTATACCGACGTGGATCCGGTGGCCATCGAAGACATGCGCTGACCTCGACCGGTTCATCGTAACGGGCATACACATTCTTGCGGCATGCGGGATCGTCCATCTCGCGTGCCGTCTTGCTTTGTCGTTTTCGATTTAAGGTTGCGGACTTAGGCGAGCTGCTGGCGCCGCTGACACCGCTTCCCGGACGTCAATCAGACCTGTCTCATTAAGGTCATATTAGTCTTCCTTGGCCATTCTCCATATGATTCAGGCATGGACCTCGATGACCGCAGTTTTGCCGGTCGCCGATGTCGGAGGAGACCAAACCGTGTTCATCGACCGCATATTGTCGCGCTTCAATATTCAGACGAAGGTGCTGATTTTCATTCTGCCTTTCGTCATCAGCATCTCCGCTGTCGGCTTTACCGGGCTTTACGCATCGGGCCTGCTGCAGGGACGCATCGAGATTTCGAACAGTGTGCTGCAGTCGTTAAGCGGTTTCCGCGATGTTTCGGCCTCGATGACGAGCTTCCTCGCGAACACGACGGAAGAGGCAAGGGCGGACCTGACGGGGCGCCTCGAGCAGCAGAAGCGGGATCTCGAGACGACGCTTTCGCAGCTCGCCCCCGATGCCGATGGCCGCACGGAACTTGAGGATGCCGGTAAGCTGATCGACCAGGTCTTCGTCCATATCGGCGATCTCTGGACCCTGCATGATGCCGAGTCCAAGCTCGTGGATACGCTGCAGCAGGGCACCAAGCAGATCGTTGTCGCCCAGGGCCGCGTGACCGCCGCCATGGCCACCCTTGAACGCGCCGTCCAGGGGGATGATGCCGCCGCCAAGACCATGCTGCGCGATGCCGAGAGCATTCGCAGCACCGGGACCTTCCTGACCGAAACCAATTCCGCCTTCACCAAGGCCAAGACGCCGGACGAGAAGTTTGCCGTGATCACGGCCCGCGTCGACGAAATCATCGCGCGCCAGCAGGTGCTCGCCGCCGTGCTACCGAAAGCCAACCAATCTGCCGCAAAGACGCTCGACAAGATCGGCGGCGAACTGAAGGCTGCCGTGGCCGCCAACGACAAGTCCGAGGCTGTCATCACCGATCTCGCCGGCAAGCTGCGCAACTTCACCCAGCTCAACGCCTATCTCGGTCTTGCCGCCCAGCAGAAGATGAAGGAAGCCACCATCAAGTTCGGTGAGCTGGATGCACCGCTCGCGAAGGCCCAGGCCGTGATCGCCGACGGTCGTCAGGTCATGGCTGCCGGTTATGCGCTGCAGATCATGATGGCGCGTTTCCTGCTGGAGCCGACAGAGCAGAATCGGATGCTCCTGGAGCAGCAGTTCAATGCCGTGAAGAAGTTTCTGGCCGCACTCGACAAGACCGCTGCCGATCAGCCGATCATGATGCAGGTGAAGAAGGAGCTCGGGCCAGCCGTCGATTCCATGATCGATGCAAGCGCCGAACTCGTTAAGGTCAGCCAGGAGCGCAAGTCGAGCTTCGAGCAGGCTGCATCCGATCTCAATGTCATCTGGAAGCAACTGACCACCTTTGCCGAAATGCAGAAGGTCTCGGCCGGCGAGGAGCGCCAGGAGGCGAACTCCATCTCCATCGGCGCGACCGGCCTCGGCATCCTCATCTCGATCTTTGCGGGCATCGGCCTCGTTCTGACCTTCAAGGGCCCGATCGGCCAGATCACCGGCGCGATGCGTCGTCTGGCCGAAGGCGTGCTCGACACCAAGATCAATGGCGAAGCCCGCGTCGACGAAATCGGCGAGATGGCCCGTGCGCTCGGCGTGTTCAAGCAGAACGCGCTGTCGAAGATCGAGATCGAAAGCCGCAGCGAGGCCGAACGGGTTCAGGCCGAGGAAGAGCGTCGTCGCAACGATGTCGAAAAGCAGGAGATCGACCGTCAGATCGACTTCGCCGTCAACGCGCTCGCCACCGGTCTTGGCCGTCTTGCCAAGGGCGACATTTCGGAGACCATCGACACGCCGTTCCACGGCCGTCTCGAGCAGCTGCGCAACGACTTCAACCAGTCGCTGGAGCATCTGCAGGATACGATGACGCAGATCCGCTCAAACACTTACATGATTCAGCGCAACGCCGCCGAGATGAGCAGTGCGGCCGACCAGCTGGCCAAGCGTACCGAACAGCAGGCGGCCTCGCTTGAGCAAACGGCGGCTGCCGTCGACGAAATCACGGTGACCGTCAAGTCGTCTGCCGAGCGAGCCGAGGAAGTGAACAACATCGTTGCCGATACCAAGGGCCGCGCCGACACGTCGTCGACGGTTGTCGGAAACGCCATCGACGCCATGGGTCGTATCGAGGACGCCTCGGGCCAGATCGTGCAGATCATCGATGTCATCGACGAGATCGCCTTCCAGACGAACCTGCTGGCACTGAACGCCGGCATCGAAGCGGCACGTGCGGGCGAGGCCGGCAAGGGCTTCGCCGTTGTGGCCCAGGAAGTCCGCGAACTGGCGCAGCGCTCGGCGGGTGCAGCGCAGCAGATCAAGGACCTCATTCACAAGTCGAGCACGGAAGTCTCGGCCGGATCCAAGCTGGTGCAGCAGACCGGTGCGGTGCTCGCCGAGATCTCGGCCAATATCATCACGGTCGCCGACCGCGTCTCGGTCATCGCCATGGCGAGCCGTGATCAGTCGAACGGGCTGGCGGAAGTCAATTCCTCCGTCAACGAGATGGACCAGATGACCCAGCGCAACGCTGCCATGGTCGAGGAGACGAATGCCGCGACCCGCCAGCTGGCCGATGAGGCAGATGCATTGATGCAGCTCGTCAACCAGTTCAAGCTCGCTCCGGAAGGTCGTCGTGCCTCCGCGCATTCCCACAGCCGCGCGGCCTGATTGCCGCAAAGCCTAGCCACGGTTTCGAGCCGCCGAACCTGAAAGGTCCGGCGGCTTTTTCGTGAGCCGAGGCCGCGTTCGCAAGCCGGCTTGGAAAGCGACGGTCAGGTCGCTATCCTTGCGCTCGGAGGAGACAGCCCGTGACGACAGCAACGACACCACCGGCGCGACGACTGGCTGTGGCACGGCGCATGATCCTGGCGCTCGTGCTGATCCTCATTGCTGCAAGCCTTGCACTCGCTACCATCGGCAACCGGCTCCTCACCCGCAACGTCATGGCGGAGGCTTCGCTGCAGGCCAACAGCGCCTTGCGCCTGGCGACTTCGGCGCTCTCAGGCCATCTTAGCCGCTATGAGACCTTGCCGGCGCTGATCGCCGACCACGAGGACATGAAAGAACTCATCCTTGATCCTGGCAATCCGGCGCTTCGGCGGGCTGCCAATCTCTATCTCAAGGAAATCAACACGCTGCTCGAATCCTCCGACATCTATGTGATGACGATGGACGGCAATACGATTGCCGCTAGCAATTTCGACGGTGCGGCGAGCTTTGTCGGCGAGAACTTCATCTACCGTCCCTATTTCTACGAAGCGGCTGCCGGCAAGCAGGCGCGTTTCTACGCACTCGGCACCACCTCGGCCAAGCGCGGCTACTATTTCTCGGCGCCGATCGAGGTGGATGGGACGGTGCGTGGCGTTATTGCCTTCAAGGTCGATATCGAGGGTATCGAAACATCCTGGCGGGGTGGGGAGTACAAGATCCTCGTGCATGATCCCGAGGGCATCATTTTCATGACCGGGAATCCGGAGTGGCTTTATGCCTCGGTGCTGCCGCTCACGCCTGAGCGACTTGAACGGACGACCGCCTCCCGGCGCTATTCCGATGCGGTCTTGCGGGAGTTGCCGATCAAGCGAAGTGCGCTTGATGATCATGTGCTGATGACCGTCAGCCAGGGAGCGGGATCTCGTGAGTATCTTGTCCTCGAACAATACATGCCGGACGCCGACTGGACGGTGAAGGTGCTCTTCGACACCGGCACCATCCATGCCCAGGCGCGGACCATGCTGGTCGCCATCCTGCTGTTCCTCTGCCTGTTTGGACTTGGACTTGCCGTCGTCATCCAGCGCCGTGCCCGGCTGCAGGAGCGCATGCATATGCAGATCGAGGCGCAAGCCGAGCTTGAGCGGCGGGTCGAGAAGCGCACGGCGGATCTTGCCCGCGTCAACCTGCAGCTCCGCCAGACGCAGGCCGACCTCATTCAGGCCGGCAAGCTTGCAGGCCTCGGCCAGATGTCGGCTGCCCTTTCACACGAATTCAACCAGCCGCTTGCCGCCGCCAAGACCTATGCCGACAGCGCGACCATGCTGATCGATCGCGACCGGATCTCCGAGGCGCGAGACAATCTGGGGCGTATTTCCAATCTCATCGACCGTATGGCTTCGATCTCGCGGCATCTGCGCAACTTCGCGCGGAAGCCGAACGAGAAGCTGAGCGCCATTTCGATCGAGGAGGTGGTCGAAGAGACACTCGAAATCGTCTCGGCGCGCCTCGGTACGGCGGATGCGACGCTTACATTGAGCTTCGAGCCTGGGCTGCCGCATGTGCAGGGCGGATCCGTTCGCCTGCAACAGGTGCTCGTCAACATCCTGACCAATGCCTGCGACGCGGTCGAAGGGCTCGATGATCGCGCGATAGAACTTTCGGCGCGTCGAGAAAATGGTCGTGTGGTGATCGAGATCGTGGATCGGGGACCGGGTGTGCCGCCGGCGATCATGGAGCGCATCTTTGATCCGTTCTTCACCACAAAGGGTGTCGGCAAGGGGCTTGGGCTCGGCCTTTCGATTTCCTACAATATCATCAAGGATTTCGGCGGAAGCCTGACGGTTCGGGAGCGTGAGGGCGGCGGTGCCCTGTTCCGGATCGATCTCCTGGAAGCGGAAGCATTGCACGAGGCGGCGGAATGAATTCAGGTCTGGTGTTGCTCGTCGATGACGAGGAGGAGCTGCGCTTCTCCACCAGTCAGGCGCTGGAACTGCATGGTCTGCAGGTCAAGGCATTTGCCTCGGGCGACGAGATCCTCTCGCGGGTCGGCTTCGGCTTCGATGGCGTGGTCGTCAGCGACATCCGGATGCCGGGCATGGACGGAATGACGCTTCTGCACCGGATTCGGGAACTGGATCACGAAATCCCGGTCATTCTCGTGACAGGGCATGGCGAGGTGCAGCTCGCAGTGAAGGCCATGCGCGAGGGCGCCTATGACTTCATCGAGAAGCCGTTTGCCAGTCAGGCCTTAGCGGGTGTTGTGCGGCATGCGCTGGACCGCCGGTCGCTCGTTCTCGAAAACCGGCGTCTGAGGGCCGTTGCCGGCAAGCGCGACGATATCGAGACGCGGCTTCCGGGGCGAACGCCTGTCATGGTCGACCTGCGCTACCGGGTGAGGGCGATCGGTGCGACGGAGGCTGACGCGCTGATCATCGGCGATACGGGGGCCGGCAAGGAGGTCGTCGCCCGCAGCCTGCATGATATCAGCGCCCGGGCGAAGGCCCCCT
The DNA here is from genome assembly GCA_958439205.1 of uncultured Allorhizobium sp. Taxonomy (GTDB): domain Bacteria; phylum Pseudomonadota; class Alphaproteobacteria; order Rhizobiales; family Rhizobiaceae; genus Allorhizobium. The sequence continues at coordinate 1,541,880 of OY288189.1, forward strand.
TCCTCGCCATCAATTGTGCTTCGCTGCCGGAAACCCTGATCGAAAGCGAGCTCTTCGGCCATGAAGCTGGTGCCTTTCCGGGTGCGCTTCGGGCGCGCTACGGCAAGTTCGAACATGGGCGTGGCGGAACCATCCTCCTGGACGAAATCGGCTCGATGCCCTTCGACCTGCAGGCAAAGTTCCTGCGCGTGCTGCAGGAGCGGACAATCACGCGTCTGGGGTCTAATGAAACGGTGCCGCTCGACGTTCGTTTCCTTGCCACGAGCAAGGTCGATCTCGAAAGCGAGGTGGCAGCCGGGCGTTTCCGCGCGGACCTCTTCTACCGGCTGAATGTCGTCACACTCCGCGTGCCGTCGCTCGCGCAGCGGCGGGCCGACATTCCGCTCCTCTTCCTGCATCTGGTGCGTGAGGCCTGTGCACGCTACGGCCGCGATGACATGGAGGTGGAGCCGGAGATCCTTTCCGAGATCGCCGAGCGCGACTGGCCAGGCAATGTTCGCGAGTTGCGGAATGCGGCTGACCGGCTTGTGCTCGGGCTGGAAACTGGGCTCGACAGTGCGGCAGCTCTCGAAACGGCGAATACGCGCCTCGCCGACAAGGTGGCGGCCTATGAAAAGCAGCTGATCGCCAATGCCATCACCGCCCATGGCGGATCCCTGCGTCCGGTCTACGAGCAGCTCGGAATCTCCCGCAAGACGCTTTACGAGAAGATGCAGAAGCACGGACTCGACAAGAGCCTCGCCTTCGACAGCAGGGACTAGGGCCCATCCCGACCGCTCCCTCCTAAAGGAATGGGTGGAATTCCACACATCTTCTGAGCTGCTTGGGAGGAAAACCACCCATGGTGCACTGCGATGGCTCACAAAAGCTTGGTTCATTCGTGACCGGGCGATTGTGGCGCGGTCTCGCCTGAAGAAGATCGGGCCATCCAATGCCGGGCGGGAGGAGCCGAACCGGCAGGATCAATTGAACCGGGAGGCTTTCATGACTTTCTTCAAGTCGCTCTTCAGCGCGACTGCCATTGCGGCAACCTTCATCGCAGCATCTGCATCGGCCCAGACCTATCCCGAGCGCTCGATCACCATGGTGGTCCCGTTCGCAGCAGGCGGCCCGACGGATACCGTCGCGCGTCTCGTCGCTGAATCCATGTCCAAGGATCTCGGCCAGCAGGTCCTCGTCGAAAATGTCGGCGGCGCCGGTGGTACGCTGGGCGCCGGCCGCGTCGCGAGCTCGGAGCCGGATGGCTATACCATTCTTCTTCACCACATCGGCATGGCGACCAGCGCGAGCCTTTATCGCAAGCTTGCCTATGATCCGCTGAACGCCTTTGATTATGTCGGTCTCGTCACCGACGTTCCAATGACCATCGTTGCCCGCAAGGACTTCGAGCCGACCGATCTCAAGGGCCTCGTCGACTATGTGAAGGCCAACAAGGACACGGTCACGGTGGCCAATGCCGGCATCGGTGCAGCTTCGCATCTCTGCGGCATGCTGTTCATGAGCCAGATCGAGACCCCGCTCGTCACCGTCCCCTACAAGGGCACCGGTCCGGCGATGACCGATCTGCTCGGCGGCCAGGTCGACATCATGTGCGACCAGACCACCAACACGACGAAGCAGATCCAGGGCGGCACGATCAAGGCCTATGCCGTGACCTCCGCAGACCGCCTGCCGGTCCTGCCTGATGTGCCGACCGCTGCCGAAGGTGGCCTGAACGACTTCCAGGTCGGTATCTGGCATGGCGTCTACACGCCAAAGGGCACGCCGGCTGAAGCGATCGAGAAGCTCAACGCCTCGCTCAAGAAGGCTCTCAAGGACGAAAACGTCGTTGCTCGCTTCGCCGAACTCGGCACCGCACCGTCCCCGGACAGCGATGTGACGTCTGCGGCCCTCAAGGCCAAGCTCGAAGGCGAAATCGCCCGCTGGAAGCCTGTCATCGAAGCTGCCGGCCAGTACGCCGACTGATCCATCCACATCTGCGCGGATCCGGTCTTGCGACCGGGTCCGCGACTTGTCGTGCCGGTCGGCCAAGTCCAAGGCCGCCCGCGCCTTTTGTCGGGGGACATCATGAAATCCTTACGCTTCGACACGGCCAACCTGCTTTGCGGTCTGCTGTTCATCGGGCTTGGCCTCTTCTTCGTCATTCAATCCTTTTCGCTGGAACTCGGAACCGCGTTTCGCATGGGGCCGGGTTATTTCCCGCTGGTGCTTGCCGGTGTGCTGACGCTGCTCGGCGTCGTCATCCTTGTGCAGTCCGTGAAGGTCACCGGGGAAGCGATCGGCGCTATCGCCTGGCGCGGCATGCTCTTCATTCTGCCGGCGCCGATCGTCTTCGGTCTCCTGGTGCGCGGCGCCGGTTTCGTTCCGGCCCTTTTCGTTGCCGCCTTCATCGCAAGCTTCGCTTCTGAGCGGCTCCGGGTTCCGGCGGCTCTCGCGCTTGCGACGGGCATCACCTTCTTCTCGGTCCTCGTGTTCAGCTACGGCCTCGGCCTGCCGTTCGAACGCTTCGGCCCCTGGTTCCGTTGAGGCGGCGAACATGGATTTCATCAGCAATCTTGCTCTCGGTTTCGCGACCGCCGGTTCCATCGAGAACCTGTTCTTCTGCCTGATCGGTGTCATCCTGGGCACGCTGATCGGCGTGCTCCCCGGCATCGGTGCGACAGCCACGATCGCCATGCTCTTGCCGATCACCTTCCAGCTTGAGCCCGTCTCGTCGCTGATCATGCTCGCCGGCATCTATTACGGCGCGCAGTATGGCGGCTCGACCACGGCCATCCTGATCAACATGCCGGGCGAATCCTCATCCGCCGTCACAGCGATCGATGGCTACCAGATGGCCCGCAATGGCAGGGCAGGGGCTGCACTCGCGATTGCCGCGATTGGCTCCTTCTTCGCCGGCACCGTCTCGACCTTCCTCGTCGCGATCTTCGCGCCGCCGCTCACCGCGATTGCGCTTGAATTCGGGGCGGCCGAATACTTCTCCCTGATGATCGTCGGTCTCGTCTCGTCGATCGCGCTCGCCCATGGGTCGATCATCAAGGCGCTTGCCATGGTCGCGCTCGGCCTGCTGCTCGGGCTTGTCGGCACGGACATCTATTCCGGCACGCCGCGCTTCACGATGGGGATCACCGAATATGCGGATGGTCTGAATTTCGTCGCTGTGGCCGTCGGTGTCTTCGGTGTCGCGGAGATCCTGCGCAATCTCGAAAGTGATCGCAACCGGACGGTGCTGATCACCAAGGTTAGTGGTCTGATGCCGACCCGTGACGACTTCAAGCGGATGGTCGGCCCGGTGCTGCGCGGCACGGGCATTGGCTCGGCGCTCGGCATCCTGCCGGGTGGCGGCGCGATCCTCGCGTCCTTCGCCTCCTACACCGTCGAAAAGCGCATGTCGAAGAACCCGCAGGAGTTCGGGCATGGTGCCATCGAAGGGGTCGCAGGTCCGGAATCGGCCAACAATGCCGGCGCTCAGACCTCGTTCATCCCGCTGCTCACCCTCGGTATTCCGGCAAACCCGGTCATGGCGCTGATGGTCGGTGCGATGATCATCCAGGGCATCGTGCCCGGTCCGAACGTCGCCAGCGAACAGCCAGCTCTGTTCTGGGGCATCATCGCTTCGATGTGGATCGGCAACCTGATGCTGCTGGTCTTGAACCTGCCGCTGATCGGGCTCTGGGTGAAGCTTCTGACGATCCCGTATTATGTGCTCTTCCCGATCATCATGGCCTTCTGCTCGATCGGGGTCTACAGCGTCAACGGCAACATCTACGACCTCTATGCTGTCGCCTTCTTCGGGCTCATTGGCTACGTGCTGGTCAAGCTGCGCTGCGAGCCGGCACCCTTGCTGCTCGGCTTCGTTCTGGGGCCGTTGCTCGAGGAGAACCTGCGACGAGCGATGATCCTGTCACGCGGTGATCCATCGACCTTCGTCACCCGGCCGATCAGCCTCACCCTGCTGCTGCTCGCACTTGCGGTGCTGATCGTGGTCTTCCTTCCGAGCGTTAAGAAGAAGCGCGAGGAGGTCTTCCAGGAAGAGGACTGAGGTCATTCATCCTGGTGCATTGCAGAGGCCGGCGGAGACGCCGGCCTTTTTTCATCAGGGCGCACCGGGCGCCAGAAGCGATGTCCAGTTGCGGATGAATTCTTCGCGCGTCGCCCTGTCCTGGGCGGCCAGGAGCGCAGGGCCGACTCGGATCGGGCGGCCGATGCCGGATTCGATCAGCGAGATCGGCCCGTCGACACCCGGTGGCAAGGGAGCGTTTTCGGCGAAGTAGAAGGCTTTCTCCCGGGCAACCTTCTGGCCGCGCTCCGAGACGAGATAATCCACGAACCGGGCAGCGAGGTCGGGCTGTGGCGAATGGGTCGGGATCATCGCGCCGCGGGTGAGGATCAGCGTATAATCGCGCGGCACGACCACCCGCATGTCGTTGTTGCGCAGGTAGCGCGCATAGGCATAGGAGCCGAGGATGTTGTAGGCGATCTTCAACCTGCCGGTCTCGATCAGGTCGAGCACTTCCTTGTTGCAGCAACTGGTCTCAACCTGCGCGCGGCTGAAGCTCTCCAGAAGGCGGCCGTAACTTGTCGGTGCCTGCTGCGCGTCGTGGAAGGCGAGCAGATAACCGACGCCTGACAGTTTGACGTTGTAGGTGCCGATCCGTGTCCAGTATTCGTCCGGCTTGCGGCGCAGGAGTTCAGCAATCTCGACATGAGAACGCGGCACGTCCTCCGGCGGCACCTGCGAGGCGTCGTAGACGATGACAGCCGGCTCGAAGGCGAAGCCGAAGATCTCGTCACGCCAGTTCGCCCAGGCTGAGACCCGTTCGGTCTCCTCCGACTGGTGAGCGTGGGCGCAGCCGTCATTGGCGAGTTTGACCAGATGATCGACGGATGAGGATATCCAGAGATCGCCATGGCTTCGCTGCTGCCGACAGGCCATTTCGGCCTCACGGAAGAGGTCGTTGCTCACATAGTCGTTGAATTCCACCGTGACGTCAGGTGCCGTCTGCTGGAAGTCGAGGATAAGGGGTGCGATGACATCGGCATCGGTGACGCCATTGATCACCAGTCGGGCGCGTTCCTTGGCAGGTGCCGGAAAGACGGAGCGGTCGCCTTCGAGCGCGAAGACCGAGGTCGAGGCGAGGGCCGCGGCCAGCAGGCCCGACATCACTGCGGTGATCCGTGTCTTCAGCGTCATGGTTCTGACCTCGCGTCGAGCAGGGGGAGTTCGAGGAAGACGGTGAAGCCGCTCCGAGTGCCAGGTTCACGAAAGCCGAGCGCTCCGCTCAGCGTGGTCGCGACTTCCGAGGCGATGGCAAAGCCGAGGCCGGAGCTGCCTTCGCCGGATTTGGAGGATACGAAGCGGCGGGTGACCTGCTGCCAGTCCTGTGACGGAATGCCGGGACCGTCGTCCTCCACCTCGATCAGCACGAAATTGCCGCGCCTGATGACGCGAACCGCAAGGCTCGAGACGACGCCGTGGCGGAGCGAATTGTCGATGATGTTGACGATCGCTTCTCTCAGGCTCAGCGCATCGCCGAGCACCATGAGCTCTTCCGGCGGCGCTTCGAAGGAGACGATGATGTCAGGATCGATCGTGATCGGGACTGCTGCGCGGAAGGCCTTGCGGGCAACATCGATCACGTCGATCGGCGCGAGCTGCACGGAATCGAAACGATGGATGACCATGGCGTGGTTCAGGAGCTGCGTGGTGAACCGTGCCAGCTCCGAGGCGCGGTTCTTCACACGGTCGAGGTGACGACGGTCGTTTTCGGAGAGCGCCTCTTCGTCGATCAGGCTGACCTGGGCAGACAGTGCCGTCAGCGGCGTGCGGATCTGATGTGCGCTGTCGGCGATGAAGCGCTGCAGAAGGCGCAGGCGATCATCAAGGCGGCGCATGAAATGATTGATCGACTCGACGAAGGGCGAGAGTTCCCGTGGAACGTCGACGGCGAGCGGTGTCAGATCCTGGCTGTCCCGGCGGCGGAGTGTGTCGCCCAGCGCATCGAGCGGGCGCAGAGAGTAGCGGACGGCCAGCACGGTGCCACCGAGCGCCAGCAGGCTCATGACGCCAACCAGCGCTAAAGCGCGGGTCGTCAGTTCCGTCGTCAACTCCTGCCGTGCCTCGGTCGTCTGGGCTATCAGCACATTGGCCCAGCCGCCGATCGTGGGATCCGCGATCGCGCGGCTTGCCGCGACCATGCGCACAGGCTGATTGCGAAAGCTTGTCGTCGCAAACCGGGCTTGGGTCCGCGCATCGGCCACGTCATCCGTGAATTCGAGGTCTTCGTAGCCGGTAAGGGTGGTGCCATCGGGGGCGACGACGCGGTAGAAGATCTTGTCGCGCGGCGCCAATCCCAAGAGCTCGAAGGCGCTCGGCGGCAGATCGACGGCAATTCGGCCCTCTTCGACCACAAGGCTGTCGAGGATCTGGATCGCGGCGCCCTGAAGCAGCCGATCATAGGCCTCGTCGGCTGCCGCGCGGGCATAAAGCCAGGCGGCCGTCATCAAGATCGCGGCGCCGCCGGCGAGAACCACGGCAACGCGGATGACCAGTCGGGCGAAAAGTGAGCGCCTAGTCCTCTGCATCAGACACCAGTTGGTAGCCCACACCGCGAACGGTCACGATGCGGGCCTTTGCCCCTTCGAGCTTCTTCCTCAGGCGCCCGACGTAGAGTTCGATGGCATTCGGTCCCGCCGGTTCATCGAAGCCGAAGAGCTGGTCGAGAAGTTGGTCCTTGCTGAACACGCGACCCGGTCGGCTCGCAAGGATTTCAAGCAACGTCATCTCGCGTCGCTTGAGCGGCACTTCGCGATTGCCGACCTTGACCGAGCGCTGGGAGCGATCGAGCAAAACGTCGCCACACACGATCACATTGGTTGCCTCGCCACCGGCGCGGCGGCGCATCAGGACGCGGGCACGGGCTTCGAGCTCGCGGAAGTCGAAGGGCTTTACAAGGTAGTCATCGGCGCCGAGATCCAGCGCTCCGACGCGATCGTCTATTTCGGAACGCGCCGTCAGGACGAGCACCGGCACGGCGCTGCCGTTGTCACGCAGCCGCTTCAGGATCGAAAACCCGTCCATGCCCGGCAGCATGACGTCGAGGATGACGAGGTCATATTCGGTGAAATCGAGGATTTCCGCTGCAGCACGGCCGTCCGTCTGCCAGTCGACCGTATGGCCGATGGTTTCAAAGCGGCGGGAGATTGCCTCTCCGACGTCAAGCGTGTCTTCCACAAGCAGAATGCGCATGGCCGGACGCTCGCATGTCTGACGTCTGCGATCAAGCAGGCGGAAAGGCTGTATTCAGGGCTTCCGGTTAACTCGACGATAAACCGGGACCACTAAAGTTCGCCGGCAACGGGAAACGGAGACGCGGTCTTGGCAGACGAACAGAAGGAAAGCTTCATCCGGGCAGGTTACGACCAAAGCTCGTTGCTCTACCTCATGAAGCGCATCTTCTGGCGCCTGATCGCGCCTTTGCCGGACAAGCTTTACATCCAGCTGAAGTTCTGGAGCATCAAGGGCGAATGGCCCGATGTCGACCACCCGAAGACCTTCTCGGAGAAGGTTCAGTATCGCAAGATCCATGATCGCAATCCGCTCTATGGAAAGCTGGTCGACAAGCTGGCGGTGAAGGATTACGTCGCCGAGAAGGTTGGCGCGCAGCACACGATCCCCACCTATTGGGCGGGCACCCGGCTATCCAAGGTGGACTGGTCGAAAATTCCGCTGCCGGCGGTGATCAAGCCCAACCATGCGAGCGGGCTTGGCGAGTTCCTCTACACAGCCGAAGATGTTGAAACCCTGAAGCGCAACGACCCGTGTGCCGAATGGCTCTCGATCGACCATGCCCGCTACAACAGGGAATGGGCCTATTCGCAGGTCGAGCGGAAAGTGGTCATCGAGAAGATGCTCAGCAAGGATGGTGGCATCCCCTGGGACTATCGCTGCTTCGTCTTCAACGGCAGGCTATCGCACATCATCATCGATACGCGCACCGACGATCAGGGCTATTCCGCGACCTATTCGCGGGACTGGGAGCGTCTGCCGTTCTACGATCCGGATTACTATCCGCCGTATCCGCATGAAATTGCCCGCCCCGAGCAGTTCGACCTCATGGTGTCCCTGTCAGAGGCCCTCGGCCGTGATCTGGATTTCGTCCGCGTCGACCTTTTCGATACGGGCGACAACCTCTTTGTCGGTGAACTCACGCTTTATCCGGGCGGTGGCTTCGAAGCCTTTGAGCCGCCGGAATATGATCGCCTTGTCGGAGACAAATGGCAGATCGCCGGATCGCGGACGTAATGTCAGGCCTGGTGCAGGCCCGCCGGTGTCTGCATGGCGGCCAGCACATCTGCCGGGGGTGCCTGTAGCGCTTCGATCAGCGATGTCATGATCGCAGTTCTCAGTGCATAAGTGTTGGCTGTGGTTTTCTTGTGGTCCAATCTCTGAGCGGCGACGACCAGATTGGCACCCTGCTGCATTACAATCTCATGAGCCCTGACCATCGCCCAGGTCTCGATATCGATCTGTTCCCGCATGTCCGCATCCCCAGCTAAGTCATTTAGCCCGCGAGGCTTTCTCGAATCAGCCTCATATTTCAAGGATATTCGATTATCTCGATTGGTTAAATCAGCAATCCAAAAAAGGTCATGAATTGCGAAACAAGGCGGTTGCTTCCTCGGAAACTGGTTGCGTAGCAGCTTTCAAGCTTCCTTAAGACGGTTGTGTTTTTGTTGTGATGCATAATTTAGGAGCCGCGATGACCTGCCAGGGTTGCAAAAATGGGACCGCCTTCGAGTCGAGGTTTTCGATGGCATTTCAGCCCATCATAGATACCCGGCGTCGCGAGGTTTTCGCTCATGAGGCGCTCGTCCGTGGCCTTGATGGCAGCGGTGCCGTGTCGGTGCTCTCACTTGTCGATCCCGACAATCGCTACGCCTTCGACCAGCAATGTCGGGTCCGCGCCATCGAATTGGCCGCAAGCCTCTTTCCTCGCAACGCGATGCCGCATCTGTCGATCAATTTCATGCCGAATGCCGTCTATGAGCCGCGCGCCTGCATTCGCCAGACGCTCGAGACCGCACGGCGTACCGACTTCCCGCTCGACCGCATCATTTTTGAGTTTACCGAAGTCGAGAAGCTCGACACCGCGCATCTCCTCAACATTCTCAGGAGCTACCGCGAGATCGGCTTCAAGACGGCGATCGACGATTTCGGCGCCGGTTATTCAGGCCTCAACCTTCTCACGCGCTTCCAGCCTGATCTGGTGAAACTCGACATGGATCTCATCCGGGGCATCGACACCGATACGGTGAAGCAGATCGTTGTCAGCCGGACGCTCGACATGCTGCGTGATCTCGGCGTGACTGCCGTTTGCGAAGGCGTGGAGACGGCGGGCGAGCTTCAGCTGTTGACGGAACTCGGCGTGGATCTGATCCAGGGCTATTATATTGCCCGGCCGACCTTTGAGGGTCTCAGCCCCATTCCGACCGCGCTCGCCGCCTGAGCACTGTAAAACCATATACAGAAGAAAGGGCCGCCCTCATGAGCGGCCCTTTCTCGTTTGCAGACATTCCTCTGGCAGCATTACGACCTGGCGCCAAACTTTCCGGAAATGACGAAATTCCTCGAATTCTGGCGGACCAATATCGACGGCGATCTGCATTCGGTGCGCTTCAGTCACCAGCGGCTGATCGGCCCGAATGAGTGGCGCAAGCTGGATGGAGAGTTCGACCTCCACTGAGGCTGCGGCATGCACCGGCCGAGGTGGAACAAGGGTGGCAGGAGGGCGTTAGCTGGCGTCGGATACCGCCAGCCCCGAGGATGCCAGCATGCCATTTCCCGTTTCAACCTACCGCCTCCAATTTCGCGGTGGCATGGATTTCAACCGTGCCATCGGCCTCGTGCCTTATCTGAAGCGGCTCGGCATCACGCATCTCTACGCGTCGCCGGTTTTCGCCGCCACGGCAGGATCGACCCATGGGTATGACGTCACTGATGCGAACCTGATCGATCCCGTGCTTGGTGGTCGTGCGGGGCTGGAGCAGCTTGCAGCCGCGCTGAAGGCACAAGGGCTGGGTCTCATCCTAGACATCGTGCCGAACCATATGGCGGCGAGCCTGGAGAATCCTTGGTGGCGCAGCGTCATCGAGTGGGGAGAAGCCAGCCGCTACGGGCATTACTTCGACATCGACTGGAGCCAGCGGCTGACCCTGCCGTTTCTCGGAAAACCCTTCGAGCAGGCGGTGGTGGACGGTGAGATCTCGCTGACGCTCGACCGCAATGAGGGTGCGCTCGCCTTCAAGTACTTCGACAGCCTCTATCCGCTGAACCCTTCCACCTATCCGGCCGTGCTCAAGGGGTGCAGTGATCCAATGGCCGCTCCGCTTGGCGACCTCGGACGTCAGGCCAAGGCCAGCGATGAGCAGGCCTTTCACGATGCGGTGCTGACGCTTTGCGGTGAGCACGGCTGTGAACGGTTGCTACAGGAATTGAACGCCAAGGCACAGGCAGGGGAATTCCTGCTCTTCCTGCATGATCTTCAACCATGGCGCCTGATGCATTGGAGCGAAGCGGCGAGAGGCCTGAGCTATCGGCGGTTCTTCGAAATCGCCGGTCTCGTTGGGCTGCGCGTGGAGGCAGAGGACGTTTTCGAGGCGGCGCACCGCACGGTGCTGCAACTGGTGCGTGCCGGACAGGTGGATGGGCTGCGTATCGACCACGTGGACGGCCTTGCAGATCCGACTGCCTATCTGGAGCAGTTGCGGGCCGCCGTTGGACCGGAGATCCCGATCTACGTCGAGAAAATCCTGGCGTCCGGCGAAGAGTTGCCAGAGGCCTGGCCCGTGCAGGGCTCGACCGGCTACGAATTTATCGCGGCCCAGGTGCCTGTCCTTCTCGACCCCGCAGGCTTCCTTGCCATGCGAGAGGCCTATGCTGACGTCGCCGGGCCCCAGGCTCCAGTCGCAGAGAAAATGCGGGACGCGAAACTGCAGATGATCCGGGTGAATTTTGCCGGTGAGGTGAAGGCGCTGGTTGAACTGAGTTCGCGCCTGCTCGGGCAATCGACAGACCTGGTTCGAAGGGCGCTCGAGGAGTTGCTGCTCGCCTTCCCGCGCTACCGAACCTATGGCAGCGAACAGGGCATGCCGGCTTCAGACCGCGCCCTGCTTGATGACGTGCTGTCGTCTGTCACCGACCGGCTCGGGGGCGATGCCCAGGCGGTGGCAGAGGATCTGGTCACCCTGCTCAAGGGTGACGGCGTTGCGGCGGAGAACCGCTCATCGGCAGCGACCTTCCGTCGTCGCTTCCAGCAGTTGACTGGCCCGCTGATGGCCAAGTCGCTCGAAGACACCCTGTTCTTCCGCCATGTCGAATTCCTGGCCCTCAACGAGGTGGGCGGCGAACTCGAGCCGGAAGAGGGCGGCTTGGCGCACTTCCATGCCGAAATGCAGCGGCGGGCGGAGCACCAGCCGCTTGGTCTTTCGGCCTCATCCACCCATGACACCAAGCGCGGCGAGGATGCCCGCGCCCGCCTCTTTGCGCTCGCCGAAGATGCCCCTCGTTTCGCCCGGCTGATCGAAGGGTGGCGCAAGGCGCATGAGAGTGCCGTCATCGACATCGACGCACAGATGGCGCCGGAGCCGGAAGTGCAGTGGATGATCTTCCAAGCCCTGATCGGTCACTGGCCGGTCGATCTCAGTACCGACGACCGGGACGGCCTGTCGGATTTTGCAGAGCGTGTCACGGCCTTCGTTGAAAAATCCCTGCGGGAGGCGAAGCTTCGGACCGACTGGAGCAAGGTGAATGCCGAGTATGAGGCCGCAGTTGCCGAATACGTGCGCACACTGCTGGGCGATCACGACTTCGTCGTCGAGTTGGTGCGGGAGATCCAGCCTTTGATCCGGGCAGGACTGGTCAACGGACTGACCCAGACCGTGATCAAACTCACGGCGCCCGGTATTCCGGATATCTACCAGGGGAGCGAAGCGATTGATCTGAGTTTCGTCGATCCTGACAATCGACGCCTGCCGATGTTCGATACGCTCTGTGAGTTCGATCCCGAGGCGCCGTTTGCCTTTGCGGACGAGCGTGCGCTGAAGGAGGGATGGCTGAAGCAGGCCGTGGTCGGTCGCGGTCTCGCGCTGCGAAACAGCCATCCGACGCTTTTCCTTGAAGGACGGTATATGCCGCTGACGGTCACTGGGCAGCGCCAGGCCCACGTCGTGGCTTTCGCCCGGGAGAGGGATGGCCTCTGCGCCGTGACGTTTGCCTGCCGTCTGCCGGTTGCGATGCTGAGGGAGGGCGAAGGACTGGTCTCTGCCGAGTTCTGGGGTGACACGGTCGTCGAATTGCCGGAGTGTGTTGTGGGGCGGACTTTGACCGGTGTGCTGACAGGGCGCAGCTTTGCGGGTGACAAGGTGCTAGCTCTGCGCGACCTCATGGATGGTCAGACGGTGGTCATGCTGATGTCAGAGGTGGGGTGAGATGGGCTTGGGTGCGGATGCGCCTTAGGGCGCATCGCATCTTTCGACGCCGCCGCCCTCAGGCGGCGGATCGGGCTCGCGGCAGGAAGCTCACGAGTTTCTGCGGGTTCGAACACTGGGTCATGCCAGCTTCATGGGCAGCCGCGATAAAGGCGCTTCGGGCAAGTTCTGTCGCCCGCGAACTCCGCAAGGCGTTCTGGCACAGGCGCAGAGCCCGCTGATAGGCATCGCCGCGCCGGGTCGGCCATTCCGCGTCGAGAAAATCGAGCGCGTCATAGGCATTCAGGAAACGCCGCGTCAGGCCACAGGGCAGTTCGAGCTCGACGGGGATGTTCCAGGTAAAATCGGCTTCAGTCATGCCTTCCTCCATTTCGCAGCGGTGAACTCGCAAGCGGCTCACCGGTTCCCGGAAGGCGATCAAATAAAAATGTTAGGATATTGATTTTTCAGGTGTGGTTCCGGTTTTCCGCCTCGCGGCGCTCCAGCCAGACTGTCGTGTCATTGCCTGCAATTCGGCTCGCTGTGACGATATCGGCCCCGCCCAGGAGGCAGTTGATCAAGGCGCCGCTGAAGCTGTCGCCAGCGCCGATGGTGTCGGGAACAGAGACGGTGCGGTCAAGCGCCACGGTGTGCTCGATCTGCCCGTCAATGATCGAGATGGCGGCCGGGCCATCGGTCATCACGAGGTGGGTGAGGCGTTCCGATCCGAGCCGTCGTGCCCGGCGCCACGCATCGGCCATGGAGACACCGGGCAAGTCCGCTTTGGAGCCGACCATGATGTCGGCGGCGCGGGGCTCGCCTTCACGCAACGGAAATTGCGATACGACGAGGGCTGCGCTTTCCAGCGAGGCGAGGATCGTTTGCGGTAGCTTCGGTGCGTTCACATAGAAAGCGTCGGCATGGACAGGCTCGTCGAGCAGGAAGGTGCGCGACAGGCGCCGTTCACTCGACAGGATCGTGCGCTCGCCCGTGGGATCGAGCAGGATGTCGGCAAAATCGGTCTCGCCCTCACGGCGGGCAATGAGGCTCGTGTCGAAGCCTGCAGCCTCTAGATCGGCGAGTGCCGCTTTGCCGTGGGCGTCGCTCATCAGGTTCGAAAGCAGCGCCACATCGTGGCCAAGGTCGAGCAGGCGTCTGGCGGTAAAGTATCCGCCGCCGCCGAGACGGGTCTCCCGCGACGACCAGGCGATGCGTCCTCCGGCGCGAAGCGGCTCCGTCAGCCGCCAGATGCGGTCGTGATTGATGTGGCCGATGACGACGACGCGCTTGTCGACGGACTTGGTCATTCGTCTTTTTCCTTTGGTGCCGGTCGGCTCGTCTCGCGCAGGATCAGTTCGATCGGCCAGAGCTCCCTGATGTCTGATGGCTCGCGACCCGCCAGCATTTCCAGCGCCAGGTCGGCAATGCGGGTGCCGGCAGCGCGGATCGAGGATCGGGTGGTCGACAGAGCGGGCACCATGTTTTCTGCTGTCAGATAGGGGAAGACATCGTCATGGGCGATGACCGAGATGTCCTGGCCGATGATCAGGTTTCTCGAACGGGCTGCACGGTAGACACCGAGTGCCGTCATCATTGAGCCCGCAACAAAAGCCGTGGGGCGCGGGCTTTCGTCCAGCATCGAGCAGGCGAAGCGGAAGCCGATCTCGTCGGTGAAGTCGCCATGGGTCACAAGCTTCGGGTCGAAGTCCACTCCGCAAGATGCGAGCGCCGCCTTGTAGCCAGCAAGCCGATGCAGCGTGAAGGTCAGGCCCTCCCGGCCATTTAGCAGTGCGATGCGGCGGTGCCCGAGATCCAGCAAATGCTCTGTGCTGCGGCGGATCGCGCCTTCGTTGTCGATGTCCAGCCAGGCATGCGGCACATCGGTTTCCGAGCGACCATGCACGATGAAGGGCAGTTTCAGCTGGTGGAGAAGGGCGATGCGCGGGTCCCTGGGACGCGGTGAATGGATGACAACGGCGTCGACCCGACGGCTTTCCGCCAGGCGCCGGTATAGCTGGAGTTCATCCGCCGTGTCGTGTTCGGTCATCGGCGTGATCAGGATGTCGATATCCTCGCCGCTCAGGCGCTCTGCCATGCCGCTCATGAATTCGGAAAACTGGTAGTCGCTGGCCCTGGTCATCACCACGCCGATTGCGCCCGCCCGTCCGGTCGCAAGCCGCACCGCATTGATATTGGGCCGGTAGCCGAGGCGGGCGGCCTCCTCCATCACACGCGCGCGCGTGGCCTCGTTCACCTCGGGATAACCGCTGAGCGCGCGGCTCACCGTCGTCGGTGACAGTCCGATATGCTGGGCGAATTCCTTGAGCTTCATTCCTGTCGTCGAACCCCGGCGGGAACATCTCCGCTTTTGTCGGCTTATGTCATGCCATGGCGCATTCTGGCAATTCTATACCCCTGATGTCAAAGCGCTTCCAAATAACCTTTGTTTTCAGGGCGTAGAACTGGGGTTCGGAATGGCTGGATGAGTCGGAAGAGTCCCAAAATGCCATTTGACAGCAGATTATCGGCCTGCAAAACTCGAAATCAAACCGCTTTCAAATTTTTGTCTTCTGCCCTAGTTTCGATCCTATTCATTCCTAGGTCAGTGGGGCGACGGTTTCGTCGAGGCATTGCTGATGGGCGGTTGTCCAGGTCCTAACCAAGGAGAATTCAGATGACGATCAGAACGGTTGTCTGGGGTGAAAACATCCACGAACGCGAAAACGCCATTGTCCGGGATATCTATCCCGACGGCATGCATGCGACGATCGCCAGCGCCTTGAACAAGGATCCCGAGATCGAAGCCACGACCGCGACGCTGCAGGAACCGGAGCACGGCCTTCCGGTCGATCGGTTGGCTGAAACCGACGTGCTTGTCTGGTGGGGCCACAAGGCGCATGGCGAGGTCTCTGATGAGATCGTCGAGCGGGTGGCGAAGCGGGTCTGGGAAGGCATGGGGCTGCTCGTGCTGCATTCCGGTCATTTCGCCAAGCTCTTCAAGCGGCTGATGGGCACGCCCTGCGCGCTGAAATGGCGCGAGGCAGGCGAGCGCGAGCGGATCTGGACGGTCAATCCCGGCCATCCGATCGCTGCCGGTATCCCTGAGAATTTTGTGCTGGAAAACGAAGAAATGTACGGCGAGTTCTTCTCCGTGCCGGAGCCGCTGGAGACCGTGTTCATCTCCTGGTTCGCCGGTGGCGAGGTGTTTCGCTCGGGCCTGACCTGGCGTCGCGGAGCGGGCAATATCTTCTATTTCCGCCCCGGCCACGAGACCTATCCGACCTATCACGATGCCAATGTGCAGCAGGTCATCCGCAATGGGGTGAAGTGGGCCTATAATCCGATGCCGCGTTACGCCGCCGTGCATGATGCGCCGAATGTCCCGGTCGAGCAGGCGCTGGAGCCGATCACCGAGCGCGGTCCACGTCTCCATCAGGCCGGTGAGGAAGGCTACAAATGAGCACTGCCCCCATTCGTCTTCTGGTGCTCGGCACCGGTGGCATGGCCAATACCCATGCGATGAATTTCTCGACGATATCTGACGTGCAGCTTGTTGCGGCCGTCGATCTCGACATGGCCACCGTGCGTGGCTTTGCTGCTCGGCACAACATTCCCAACACCTTCACTTCGCTCGAGGAGGCCATCGCCTGGGGTGAATTCGATGCCGTCACCAATGTGACGCCGGACAAGGTCCATTATCCGACGACGCTGAAGCTGCTTGCTGCCGGCAAGCATGTCATGTGCGAGAAGCCTTTGGCCGAGAATTATGCCAAGGCCGACGAGATGGCGACGGCGGCGGAAATGGCCGGCCTCGTCAACATGGTCAACCTCACCTATCGCAATGTCGCGCAGGTGCAGAAGGCGCGGCAGATGGTGCTGGGCGGCGAGATCGGGAAGGTGCGCCACATCGAGGCCTCCTACCTGCAGAGCTGGCTCGTCTCCAAGGCCTGGGGTGACTGGTCGACCGAGAGTCAGTGGCTCTGGCGGCTGTCGACCAAACACGGCTCGAACGGTGTGCTGGGCGATGTCGGCATCCATATTCTCGACTTCGTCGGCTATGGCGCGGCGACTGACATCGATCATGTCTTCGCGCGGCTGAAGACCTTCGAAAAGGCGCCGGGCAACAAGATCGGCGAATATGATCTCGACGCCAATGACAGCTTCACAATGACCGCCGAGTTCACCAACGGCGCGATGGGCGTGATCCATGCGAGCCGCTGGGCGACGGGGCATCTGAACGAGTTGCGCCTCCGGGTGCATGGCGACAAAGGCGCGCTGGAGGTCATCCACCGCCTGGATGGCTCCAGCCTCAGGGCCTGCCTGCAGGAAGATGTCGAAAAGGCCGTCTGGCGGGAGATCGAGGTCGATCCGGTGGAGACGAATTATCAGAAGTTCATCACCGCGATCCGCTCTGGCTATATGCAGGAGCCGAGCTTCCGGCATGCCGCGAACCTGCAGAAGATTCTCGATCTTGCCATGCTGACCGAAGTCGAGCGGCGCGAACTCGTCGTCTGATATCTTGTCTGCCAACAAACGAAAGCGCCGCCCGAGGAGGTTCGGGCGGCGCTTCCATTCTGCGTGACCTTGCGGCCACGCGCGAGCTGTTGATCGTCAGTAGGTGACGGTGACGGCCGACTTGTCCTTGGCCGACTTGACGGCGGCGTCAGCGAGCGCCAGCGCGATCAGGCCGTCTTCTGCCGAGGGTGCCATCGGAGTGCCGTTGTCGAGCGCGTCGATGAAAGCCGAGATTTCAGCGGCGTAAGCTGCCGTGTAGCGGGTCATGAAGAAGTCGTGCAGCGGCGGACGGGTATAGCCGTCCTTGTTGGCGACTTCGATCGAGACCGGGCGCTGGTTTTCGGCCGAGACCGAACCCAGCGAGCCATGCACTTCGATGCGCTGGTCGTAGCCATAGGATGCGCGGCGCGAATTGGAGATGATTGCCTGGCGGCCGCTTTTCGTCGTCAGGATCAAGGACGCGCTGTCGTAGTCGCCGAGTTCGCCGATCTTGGCGTCGACCAGAACGGAGGCCGAGGCCTGGACCGTTTCGATCTCTTCGCCGAGCAGGAAGCGAGCCATGTCGAAGTCATGGATCGTCATGTCGCGGAAGATGCCGCCAGAGACCTTGATATACTCGGCCGGTGGTGCGCCTGGGTCGCGGCTGGTGATTGTCACCATCTCTACCTTGCCGATCGAACCCTTGTCGATCTCCTTGCGGACAGCCTGGAAATGCGGGTCGAAGCGGCGGTTGAAGCCGAGCATGACCTTGCCGCCAACGGCGCGCACGGTTTCAAGGCAAGCCTTGGCGCGGGCGACATCCAGATCGATCGGCTTTTCGCAGAAGATTGCCTTGCCGGCCTTGGCGAAACGCTCGATCAGATCGGCATGGGTGTTGGTCGGCGTGCAGATGATGACGGCGTCGATGTCCTTGTCGGCCTCGATCTCCTCGATCGTCTTCACCGCGCAGCCGGTCTGGGCGGCTATGGCGTTTGCGGCGTCCGCAAAGGCATCGGCGACTGCGACGAGTTTCGCGCGCTTGTCTTCGGCAATGGCTTTCGCGTGGACCTTGCCGATGCGGCCGGCGCCCAGAAGTGCCAGTCTCGTGACCATGTTCATTTCCTCCCTGTCGCGCCTTGGTCTCTCGTCAAGAGGAGGCGATTGTGATGTCGTTGGGCGCTCCTGATGGAGGCGCCGGATCGATGTTCCATTTCACGCTGGCAAATGCCATGTTTTGGAATATATGTTCTATTTTGCTAGATCGTGACACGGTTTCTGTCAAGCGTGACGATGTGTCCGGATGAGGGTAGGGTATGGCATGAGCGAGAGCGGCGGACCGCAGACGATCAAGGAGTTCGAGGACCGGTTGCTGGAAGTCTCTGGCAGCCTGCCCAAGCGGCTGAAGCAATGCGCGGACTATGTTGCCGCCAACAAGGATCGCATTGCAGTCTCTACCGTCGCCGAGATGGCCGAAGGGGCGGGCGTGCAGCCATCCGCCTTCATGCGCTTTTGCCAGATCATGGGTTTCTCCGGCTTTTCGGAGATGCAGAAGCTGTTTCGCGAAAGCTTCGTTGGCGGCTGGCCTGATTATTCCACGCGTCTCCAGCATTTGCGCGAGAAGGCTGAAGGATCGCCCTCCGCCCTTCTCGCGGAATTTGTCGAGGCCGGGCGGCTTTCGCTCGAAAACCTGGTGAAAACCGTTGATCCTCAGGCCATGGAAGTGGCAGTCAAGCAGCTTTCCAAAGCGCGGATGATCCATATCATTGGTCTGCGTCGTTCGTTTCCGGTCGCAAGTTACATGGCTTATGCCTTCGAGAAGATGGGTGTGCCGGCCATGCTGCACAGCGTCGTCGGGCGGCTCGATAATCACCATGCGATCCAGGCCGGTGATGCACTGCTTGCCGTGACATTCTCGCCTTATTCCGCCGAGACGCTTGATCTGGTCGAGCAGGTGCGGGCGCGTGGCGTTCCGGTCGTGGCCGTCACGGATACCGTCGTCAGCCCGCTCCGCCGGCTGGGTGCTACGCTTCTGTCGGTCTCCGAGGTCGATTTCGGTGCGTTCCGCTCGCTGTCGGCCACGCTCTGTCTCGCCATCACGCTCTCCGTTGCCGTCGGGACGGCGCGACAGGATGGCTGAACGTTCGTATTGAAATTCTGAAAAATAGAATTTATAGTCCATTTCTAGGTATCGCCGTTCCAAATCGTGGAATGGTTTCGAGGCGGGGCAAAAGATCCCGCATCAAAGGGAGGACATCACTTGGCTTTGCTCGATCTGATCACGATCGGTCGCTCGTCCGTGGACCTTTACGGGGCCCAGGTTGGCGGTCGGCTGGAGGATATGGCCTCTTTCAACAAGTATATCGGTGGTTCGCCGACCAATATCGCGGCGGGAACGGCGCGGCTCGGTCTCAAGTCGGCGCTGATCACCCGCGTCGGTGACGAGCACATGGGTCGCTTCATCCGCGAACAGCTCGTTCGGGAAGGCGTCGATGTCCGCGGCGTGAAGACGGACAAGGAGCGGTTGACGGCGCTGGTTCTGCTCGGCATTCGCGACGAACACCAGTTTCCATTGATCTTCTACCGCGAGAACTGCGCCGACATGGCGCTGTCGGAAGAGGATATCGATCCCGATTTCATTGCCCAGGCACGCTGCGTCTGCGCCACTGGCACGCATCTGTCGCATCCGCGCACCGAAGCTGCCGTCTTGAAGGCGCTGAAGATCGCCCGTGAGAAGGGCGGCCTGACGGCGCTCGATATCGACTACCGTCCGAACCTCTGGGGGCTTGCCGGTCACGGCGACGGCGAAAGCCGCTTCGTGGAGTCGGCGAAGGTGACTGAAAAGCTGCAGTCGACGCTGCATCTCTTCAACCTGATCGTCGGCACGGAGGAGGAATTCCACATTGCCGGCGGCTCGACCGATACCATCCAGGCCCTGAAGGCGGTTCGCAAGGTGTCGTCCGCGACGCTGGTCTGCAAGCGTGGCCCGATGGGGGCTGTGGTCTTTGACGGTGCGATCCCTGATAGTCTCGATGCCGGCCAGACCGGCCAGGGTTTTCCGATCGAAGTCTTCAACGTGCTCGGCGCCGGCGATGGCTTCATGTCGGGTCTGCTGAAAGGCTGGCTCACCGGCCAGGACTGGCCGACCAGCCTGAAATTCGCCAATGCCTGCGGCGCCTTTGCCGTCTCCCGACATGGCTGCACGCCGGCCTATCCGAGCTGGGACGAGCTGCAATATTTCTTCAAGACCGGCATCAAGAACAAGGCGCTGCGCAAGGACGAAGCGCTGGAGCAGGTCCACTGGTCGACGAACCGCAAGAATGACTGGTCGACCATGCGGGTCTTTGCCTTCGATCATCGCATGCAGCTCGAAGCCATGGCCAAGGAAACAGGCGTTTCGGATGAGAAGATCGGTGCCTTCAAGAACCTCTGCCTAGATGCGGCGCTCAAGGTCTCCGGCGGCAATGCCGGTTACGGCCTGCTCTGCGACAGCCGTCTTGGTCGCGAGGCGCTCTATCGCGCGGCCGGTACGGGGCTCTGGATCGGTCGTCCCGTCGAATGGCCGGGCTCGCGCCCGCTGACACTGGAGCCGGAAATCGGCCCCGATTTCGGCGGCCTCGTCGAATGGCCGGTTGAGCATGTGGTCAAGGTGCTCTGCTTCTATCACCCTGACGATACTGGAGAGATGAAGGCCGAGCAGGAAAAGACCGTGCAGCGGCTCTTCCATTCGGCCCGCCGCAACAGGCTGGAATTCCTGCTGGAGGTCATTCCCTCCAAGGTCGGCGCGTGTGACGACGAGACGACCGCCAAGATCATCAAGCGCTTCTACGAAATCGGCGTCTATCCCGACTGGTGGAAGCTGGAGCCGATGAAGACCACGGCGTCCTGGGCCAATGCCTGCAACGCGATCGAGCGCAATGATCCGAACACGCGTGGCATCGTCGTCCTCGGTCTCGATGCGCCGCAGGCGGAACTTGAGGAGAGCTTCCAGCTTGCTGCCGGCTTCGATCTAGTCAAGGGTTTCGCGGTCGGCCGCACCATCTTCGGCGATGCCGCCCGCAAGTGGCTCGCCGGCATCATCAATGACGCCCAGGCCGTGGAGGACATGGCGGCCCGTTACCAGAGCCTCTGCGCGATCTGGGATGCGGCGCGCGAAAAGGCGCAAGTGGGGGCGGTTTCCGCCAAGGGAGGAAAAGCATGAAGACGATCCGGCTGACCGCCGCTCAGGCGATGGTGCGCTACCTCGCCAACCAGATGAACGAGGATGGCGTCCCTTATATCGCCGGTATGTGGGCGATCTTCGGTCACGGCAATGTCGCCGGCATCGGCGAGGCGCTCTATGGCATTCGCGAGGAGCTGCCGACCTATCGTGGCCAGAACGAGCAGTCGATGGCGCATGCGGCGATCGCCTATGCCAAGCAGCTCGGCCGTCGCCGCGCCATGGCGGTGACGTCTTCGATTGGCCCCGGCGCGCTCAACATGGTGACGGCGGCAGCACTCGCGCATGTCAACCGTCTGCCGGTTCTATTCATCCCCGGCGATGTCTTTGCCAATCGTGGACCGGATCCGGTGCTGCAGCAGATCGAGGATTTCGGCGACGGCACGATGTCGGCCAATGACTGCTTCCGCCCCGTGAGCCGCTATTTCGACCGGATCATGCGGCCGGAGCAGCTCCTGACCGCGCTGCCACGCGCCATGCGCACGCTGACGGACCCCGCCGATTGCGGCCCTGTCACGCTCGCCTTCTGCCAGGACGTGCAGGCCGAGGCCTATGATTATCCGGAAAGCTTCTTTGCCAAAAAGACCTGGCGCTTCCGCCGTCCCGAACCGGATGTTGTTGAGTTCGAAGCAGCGGTTGCAGCCCTCAAGGCTGCAAAGAACCCTGTCATCGTCGCCGGTGGCGGCGTGCATTTTGCGGGCGCGACCGAGACGTTGAAGGCCTTTGTCGAGAAGCACCAGATCCCGGTGGTCGAGACGCAGGCCGGCAAGTCTGCGCTTGCCTGGGACCATGACCTGAACTTCGGCCCTGTCGGTGTGACCGGTGCCGAAAGCGCCAATGTCGTGTCGGAAAAAGCCGATCTCGTCATCGGCGTCGGCACCCGTTTCCAGGATTTCACCACGGGCTCCTGGGCGCTGTTCAAGAATCCCAACCGTAAGATCCTGGCGCTCAACGTCCAGGCTTACGACAGCGCCAAGCATGATGCGATCCCGCTCGTGGCGGACGCCAAGATCGGGCTGGAAAAGCTCTCGGCCGCGCTCGGTGATCACACGTTTGCCGCACCCGACGCCGGTCTCAAGGCCTCCTGGTTTGCCAAGGCGGATGCTGTCACGGCAGCACCCACCGACAGCAATGCGTTGCCGACCGACATGCAGGTGATCGGCGCCGTGCAGCGCGCTTCGCGCGACAACACGGTGGTGATGTGTGCCGCCGGCACCATGCCGGGCGAGCTTCATCAGCTGTGGAAGTCGAAGCTGCCGCTCTCCTATCACATGGAGTACGGCTTCTCCTGCATGGGCTACGAGATCGCCGGCGGTCTCGGCATCAAGATGGCCGAGCCCGATCGCGACGTCATCGTCATGGTCGGCGATGGCTCCTACATGATGATGAATTCGGAGCTGGCGACGGCGGTCGGCATGGGCGTGAAGATCACGCTCGTGATCACCGACAACAGGGGTTACGGCTGCATCAACCGGCTGCAGATGGGCACCGGCGGCGCGCAGTTCAACAATCTCTATGCCCATACCAATGTCAGCCCGATCGGCATCGATTTCGCGGCACACGCGGCATCGATGGGGGCGCGGTCGCACAAGGTGTCGTCGATATCAGAGCTCGAAACAGCCCTCGATGCCGCCCGCGCGGCGACCGAGACCACTGTCATCGTCATCGATACCGATCCTTATCCGACCACCGGAGCCGGCGGCTACTGGTGGGATGTCGCGGTGCCGGAAGTCTCGGCCCGCGCTGAAGTCAATCAAGCCCGCGCAGCCTATGAAGCGGCTCTGAAGGAAAGAACCTGATCATGATCCTTTTCGGAACCAACCCGATCGCCTGGTCGAACGATGACGACCGCCGCCTCGGCGCCCATATTAGCCTCGAACAGTGCCTGGACGAGACCGCCAAGATCGGTTTCGACGGCATCGAGAAGGGCCACAAGCTGCCGACCGATCCAGCCGGATTGAAGTCGGTCCTCGAGCCGCGCGGCCTCAAATTCGTCTCCGGCTGGCATTCGCTGAACCTGCTCACCAACTCGATCGAGGAAGAAAAGGCCGCCATGCAGCCCTTCCTCGATGTGCTCAAGGCCATGGGCTGCAAGGTCATCATCGTCTGCGAAACCTCCAACGCCATCCATGGCGCCGATGACACGGCTCTTGCCGACCGGCCGGTTCTGTCCGATGCCGAATGGGCGAAGTTCGGTGCAGGCGTTGAAGCGCTGGCCGAATTCTCCGCAATCCAGGGCATCTCGCTGGTCTACCACCATCACATGGGCACGGTCGTCGAGACCGAAGCCGAGATCGACAGACTGATGGAACACACGGGCCCGCATGCGAAGCTGCTGCTCGACACCGGCCATTGCTATTTCGGCGGTGGAAATCCGGAAGCGGTGGCGAAGAAATACATGCACCGCGTCGGCCATATCCACGCGAAGAATGTCCGTCCCGTGATCGCTGATCAGGTGCGTAGCGAGAAGCTCTCCTTCCTCGAAGGCGTGCGTCGCGGCGTGTTCACCGTTCCGGGTGACACCGAAGGCGGCGTGAATTTTACGCCTGTGCTGAAGATCGCGGCCGAGCATGGTTATGAGGGCTGGATCGTCATCGAGGCCGAGCAGGATCCTGACGTGCGCAATCCCCTAGAGTATCAGAGCCTCGGTCTGAAATCGCTCAAGGGCTTTGCCAAGGATGCCGGCCTGATCTGAATGAAAGCCGGGGCAGGGAATTAATCTCTGCCCCGTGTTTTGACAGCACACGGATTTGGGCTCTATTGCAGGCGACCCATTCACAAGACCGCCGGGAGCAAAGCCTTGAAGTTCCAGATCCTTGATCCGACCCATCCCTTCTTCAAGCCGCTGTGGCGCCGCATTCTTTGCGTCGTGCTGCCGCTGGCCTGGGCGGGGGTGGAGTATGGGAACGGCGCCACCGGCTGGGCGATGGTCTTCGTCGTCTCCGGTCTCTATGCGGGTTACGAGCTGCTGTTCATGTATGACCACACGATGAAGAAGGCCGAAGCCAAGGCAGAGGCCGAACGGGCGCGGATTGCGGCAGAGGCCGAACGCTCCGACGCCGACTGAGCATAAAAACACGGGAGACGAGGAATGGCCGATCTGTTGCGCAAGCCTACGGGCACATCCGGCAAGGTGCACGACATCACCACCGCCAGCGCTGGCTGGGGCTATGTCGGCTTCGGGCTTTACCGCCTGAAGGCCGGCGAGAGCGCCGCAGAGCCCACGGGTGAGACGGAAGTCATTCTCGTTCTCGTCGAGGGCAAGGCCACGATCTCCGGTGGTGGCAAGGATTTCGGCGAACTCGGCCAGCGCATGTCCGTGTTTGAAAAGACGCCGCCGCATGGCGTCTATGTGCCGGCCGGCAGCGACTGGTCGGCAAAGGCCACGACCGATTGCGTGCTCGCCATCTGCACCGCACCCGCAATGCCGGGTCGCGAGGCACAGCAGATCGGGCCGGAGGGCATTTCGCTCGTCGAGCGCGGCAAGGGCGCCAATACCCGGCATATCTATCCGATCGCGATGGAAGACCGGGATGTCGCAGACAGCCTGCTGGTGACGGAGGTCTTCACGCCCTCGGGCAACTGGTCGTCCTATCCGCCGCACCGGCATGATGAGGACAATTTCCCCGAGATGACCTATCTTGAGGAGACCTACTACCACCGCCTCAATCCGGCCCAGGGCTTCGGCTTCCAGCGTGTGTTCACCGAAGACGGCTCGCTCGACGAGACCATGGCAGTGTCGGATGGCGACGTGGTGCTGGTGCCTAGGGGGCATCACCCCTGCGGCGTGCCGCATGGCTACGAGATGTATTATCTCAACGTCATGGCTGGCCCCTTGCGCAAATGGCGCTTCCAGAACCATCCGGATCACGACTGGATCTATCAGCGCGACAACGGCTGAGTTTGCTTGAGGCGGTGCCTGCGCTGCCTTCACGAATATGTTTGCCGGGCCGGGAAAAATCCGGCCGTCCATCCGGTGCGTAGTGGTTTGCACAATGCCAATGATGGAGACGCCAATCATGCCGAAGCTCACTTTCGCCCTTGTCGGGCTCGCCATGAGCCTGCTGCCGACCGCCGGTCAAGCGGCGGACAAGTTCACGTTCGAGGATTATTTCAACGGTCGCACGGAAGCGGTCGGCTCGTTCAGCGCCATCAATGGCGTGAAGCGAACCTTTACGGTGGATCTGACCGGAAACTGGGATGGCAAAACGCTGACGCTGCGCGAGGACTTCGTCTTCGACGACGGCACCAAGGACCGCAAGACCTGGCGCTTCACCAAGACGGGGCCGACCACCTATAGCGGCACCCGCGAGGATGTGATCGGCGAGACGACGGTGCGGCTGAATGGTGCCGTCGCGCGCTTCAACTATCTCGTCTATCTCAGCCCGGAAACGCAGGGCAACAAGGTCCGTTTCTGGGACAAGATGGTGTTGCGCGAGGATGGGACGGTGCTCAACACGGCGCTCGTCACCAAGTTCGGCATTCCGGTTGCCAAGACCACCGTCGAGTTCCGCAAGCCGGGCTATTCGCACAAGACCGCCAGCCGCTAAGGCTCACGCCTTTGGTGTCTCCAGCCAGCGGTCGATGCCGCTGGCGGCGGCAATACCGGTCGCAAAGCAGGCGGTCAGCAGATAGCCGCCTGTCGGCGCTTCCCAATCGAGCATTTCGCCTGCCACAAAGGTGCCCGGGCGCGATGTCAGCATGAAAGTCTCATCCACTCCGTCGAGTGCCACGCCGCCTGCCGTCGAAATCGCCTCGGCGATCGGGCGGGGCCTCCGAACGGGGAGGGGCAGGGTCTTGATCAGGCGTGCGAGATCGCCTGCATCAAGCTGGTTCGCTTCGGGGTTCACTTCGCGCAGGAGCGCGATCTTCGCGCCATCGAGATTGGCGGCTTTTTTGAGCCGTGTAGAAAAGCTCGCCTTGCGATCCTGACGTGCGAGGTCTGCGACGAGCTTCTCCTCCGTCCGGCCCGGTGTGAGATCGAGCATGAGTGCTGCATGGCCGTCCCGGTCGAGCGCATCTCGAAGCGCTGCTGAGTGCGCGTAGATCAGACTGCCTTCAATGCCGCCCCGGCTGATGACGAATTCACCCTGAGTGGTGCCGGCTGCCGAGGTGGCCTTCACCGATTTGATCGGTTGGCCGGAGAAGCGGGTGTCGAAACTTTCGGAGAAATCGCAGTCGAACCCGCAATTGGCCGGGCGGAGCGGTGTGATGTCGACCCCTTGGCCTTCCAGCAGTGAAACCCAGGCTGCATCTGAGCCGAGCTTTGGCCAGCTTGCGCCACCGAGCGCGAGGAGCGTGACGTCGGCAGTGACGTGCTTCTGACCCTCCGGAGTTTCGAAGATCAGGGCTTTTCCTTCGAAACCTGCCCAGCGATGGCGGGTGAGGATGGTCACACCCGTCGCTTCCAGCCGTCTCAGCCAGGCGCGGAGCAGCGGCGAGGCTTTCATCACCTTCGGGAAGACGCGGCCGGAGGAGCCGACAAAGGTCTCTGTGCCCAGATCAGCGGCCCAGACCCGGATGGCTTCCGGCGTCATCAGGTCGAGTATGGGGCGCAGCCGATCGTTCGCCGCGCCAAAGCGGGTCACGAAGCGCGCATAGTCCTCGGCATGGGTGATGTTGAGGCCGGACTTGCCGGCGAGCAGCAACTTGCGCCCGACCGTCGGCATGGCGTCATAGACCGTCACGGACAGGCCAGCGGTGGCTAGCCGTTCCGCCGCCATGAGGCCCGCCGGGCCGCCGCCGATGATCGCCACGCTCTTCTTCATCCGTGATCAGTCCAGCTTGAAAGTCGAAAGACGGGATACCAGACCTTCGATCGTCGCGCTGTCTGCATTGGCGAAGGCGAAGCGCAGGTAGTCCTGGCAGTCGTCGCCGAAATAGGCGCCGGGAATGCAGAGCACGCCCGCCTTCTTTGCCAGTCTTTCCGCCACATGGGCCGAGTCCTGGCCTGCAAAGGGATGGCGGATGAAGGCGAAATAGGCGCCGAGCGAGTCCATCTTCCACGCGGGAAGCTTGGCCATCACGCCGTTAAGCGTTTCGGCGCGCTTGAGGATCTCGATGCGGTTTTCCTCGCGCCATGCCTTCAGGGCGGGAATAGCCTTGGCCACGGCCGCCTGCGGTGCGCGAGGCGCGCAGATCTGCAGGTTGTCCATGACCTTGGCAATTTCCGAGACGGCGCGCGGGCCGGCCGTGATTGCGCCGAGGCGATGGCCGGGGATGCAGAACGATTTGGAGAAGGAGTAGAGCAGGATGAGGTTCTCTTCCCAGCCTTCGACTGAGAGCAGATCATGCGGGCGGCCTTCGCCGGGGAGGAAGTCGCGATAGGTCTCGTCGAGGATCAGGAAAGCGCCGGCCTTGCGGCAGGCGTCGAAGGCCTGGCGCAGCAGGTCCGCCGGATAGATGGCGCCCGTCGGGTTGTTGGGCGAGACCAGTGCCACGGCCTTGACGCCCTTCGCCAGGACCGTCTCGATGCCTTCGATGGTGGGCACGAAGCCGGTCGCGGGATCAAGCGGGATCAGCTCGCGACGAATGCCCATCATCGCCAGCGTGGTTTCCTGGTTGAAGTAGAAGGGATCTGTCAGCGCCACCGCATCGCCGCTCCCCGCAATAGCAGCGACCGTTGCCATGAAGGCCTGGTTGCAGCCCGCCGTGATGTGGATGTTGGCGGCGGTAACAGATGCGCCATAGACGGCAGCAACCTCTGCCGCATAGGCCTCGCGCAGAGGCGCTTCGCCTTCGATCGGGCCGTAGCCGGCATTGGACCGCGCCGAGGCGGCCTCGGCCAGCCAGGCGAAGAGATCGGGATGCGGCGGATAGCCGGGCACGGCCTGGCTGAGATCGATCATCGGGCCCGCCGCTCCGTCATAGGCGCGCGCCCAGGCAAAGACGGAAGGCACTGGTGGTGCCGAGAGGTCTGCGACGAGCGGATTGAAGGGGGCGGCGGGCATGGCAGGTTCCTCGGTCGGTTGTCAGCTCTCTTCCAAGAGCTGGGTAGTGGTGTTTGTGTTGCGCTTGCGGGTTGAGGGCAGGCCTCGTCCCGAAGGTCGGCTTGCCGGGCGCGGCTTGGCGGCCCGCTCGCTTTCGATCATGTCGAAGATCCAGTCGATGAAGACCTTGGCGATCGGGGCCGCGCGCACGTCGTTGCGTGCGGCGACATAGAAGGCGTCCGGTGCGGGCACTGCGAGATCGAAGGGGATCACGAGTTCGCCGGCGGCAATCAGGCTTGATGCCGTGATGCTATCCCCGAGCGCCACGCCCTGACCGAAACGGGCAGCCTCGGTCGAGAGCCGTGCATCGCCCATGAAGTGTTCGCGCGCCTTCGGCATGTCGAGCTGATCAGCGGCAGCAAGCCAGCTTCGCCATTCGCGACCGTCGTCGCCATGCAGCAGCACGTGGTCGTGCAGATCGCGAACCGAGCGCAGGGGGCGCGTATTGAGCAGCGTCGGACTGACAACGGGGAAGAGTTCAAAGGTGCTCCAGAGCCGTGTCCAGCAGTCCTTCCAGCCGCCCGCGCCGTAGAGGATCGCGATGTCGATGTCTGGCGAATAGATCAGGCTGGAATCATTGCTTGAGGTCAGCGTCAGGCTGATCTCGGGATAGCGATCGACGAAGGAGCCAAGGCGGGGCACGAGCCAGAGCGAGAGTAGCGCCGGCACACAGGAAATGCGCAGGCTGCCGCTGGTCGAGGGGCGGTTCATCAGCGCGGTTGCTGCTGCAATGCCGTCGAACGCCTGGGTGACGGCCGGCAGGAGAAGCGCGCCTTGCGGGGTCAGTTTCAGACGCTTCCCGCCGCGCTCGAAAAGCGCCGTCTTCAGCGTTTCTTCGAGGCTGCGGATCTGATGCGATATCGCGCCATGGGTCACGCTCAGCTCCCGCGCGGCAGCCGAGATCGAGCCGCGACGAGCGGCGGCCTCGAAGGCGCGCAGGGGGTTGAGCGGGGGCAGGCGGCTTGCCATGATGAGTTCAGGATCCGTGAATTTTTCTCACATCGAATGCTATAACATCGTGAATTGATTTTCCAAGTCTGTTGCGGGTTAATGCTCACAATAAAGGCAGGCACGGATCGTGCCGCAAAAATGGACGATGGCCTTGTCATCGTTCACAAAGAGGGAACGAGACATGACCTTCGACGAAAAGCGTCTGGCGGCACTGCGCGAGAAATACGGAGCTGACAAGGCCGGCGAGATCTTCGATCCGAAGTTTGCCAAGGTCGGCGAGAAGATCTTCTCGAACGGTACGCGCGCTGCCCCATATGCCGGCGTGCCGACTTTCGTGTCCGCACCCTATCGCCAGGTTGACCAGCGCAATCCCGATGTCAGCGATCTCGATGTCGCGATCGTCGGCGTTCCCATGGATCTCGGCGTCACCAATCGCCCCGGCTCGCGCTTCGGGCCTCGCGCCTTGCGGGCGATTGATCGCATCGGTCCTTACAACCATGTTCTCGAATGCGCGCCGGTCTTCGATCTGAAGGTCGCCGATATCGGTGACGTGCCGTTTTCCAGCCGCTACCGCCTGGAG
This sequence comes from uncultured Allorhizobium sp., assembly GCA_958439205.1. Classification (GTDB taxonomy): domain Bacteria; phylum Pseudomonadota; class Alphaproteobacteria; order Rhizobiales; family Rhizobiaceae; genus Allorhizobium. Next base: position 1,571,578 of record OY288189.1, read on the forward strand.
ATGAGCCATGACGACATCGAGGCCTATCACACGAAGCTGGTCGCCCAAGGCGTGCTGCCGCTTTCCGTCGGCGGCGACCATTCGATCACCCACCCGATCATGAAGGCGATTGCCAAGAAGCATGGTCCTGTCGGCATGATCCACATCGACGCCCATTGTGATACGGGCGGCGCTTTTGACCAGACGAAGTTCCACCATGGCGGCCCGTTCCGCAATGCCGTGCTCGACGGCGTGCTTGATCCTGTCCGGACGATCCAGATCGGCATTCGCGGACCTGCCGAATATCTCTGGGAGTTCTCCTACGAGTCCGGAATGACCGTCATTCACGCCGAGGAAATCAATGGTCTCGGCATCCAGGCGATCATCGATAAGGCCAAGGCCGTGATCGGTGACGGTCCGACCTATCTCTCCTTCGATATCGACAGCCTTGATCCGAGCGTAGCGCCCGGTACCGGCACACCGGAGGTCGGTGGCCTGACCTCGCGCGAGGCTCTGGAACTCATTCGTGGCTTCAAGGGCATCAATCTGATCGGCGGCGACGTGGTCGAAGTCGCGCCGCAATATGACGCGAACCACAATACCGCGCATGTCGGCGCACAAATCCTCTTCGAAATCCTCAGCCTGATGGTCTACAGTCCGGCCATCAAGGTCCGCTGAGGGCTGATATCCCGGACGGCCCATGTCGTCCGGCAACCGATGCAGATGAACGGGCGAAAACGCCTCAACCACAACAAGGGAACAGGACCATGAAAGACATTCTCTCCACTTCCGTCAGCCGCCGCGGCGTGCTCGCCGGCTCGGCCGCCGTTGCCGGCGCGCTTGCCATGCCGTCGATCCTGCGCGCTCAGGATAAGTCGATCAAGATCGGCGTCTATGGCGGCTACTTCAAGGATTCGTTCGACAAGAACATCTTCCCGGAATTCACCAAGGCGACCGGCATTGCCGTCGAGTCCATCGCCGAGCCGACCGGTGAAGCCTGGCTCGTGCAGCTGGAACAAGCCGCCAAGGCCGGCCAGGCACCGGCTGACCTTTCGATGATGTCGCAGGTTGCCATGCTGAAGGGCCAGGCGACCGAGCTCTGGGCGCCGATCGACATGGCGAAGATCGCGAACGCCTCGGGCCTGATCGACCGCTTCGTCAACAAGTATCCTGACGGACGCGTGGCCGGCGTCGGTGCTGTTGCCTGGTACATCACGCTGGTCACCAACACCGATGTCTACAAGGAAGCTCCGACCTCCTGGGAAGCGCTGTGGGATCCGGCAAATGCCGACAAGCTCGGCCTGCTCGCGCTCGTCTCCAACTCCTTCCTGCTGGAAGTGACCGCCAAGACCTATATGGGGGGCACCAATGCACTCGATACCGAAGAGGGTATCCTGAAGGCGCTGGAGAAGCTTGCGGAAGTGAAGCCGAATGTGCGCCTCTGGTATCGTGATGAAGCCCAGTTCGAGCAGTCGCTGAAGTCGGGCGAAATTCCGATGGGCCAGTATTACCACGACGTTACGGGCCTTGCCGCTGCCGATGGCCAGCCGGTTCGCTCGACCTTCCCGAAGGAAGGCGGCATTCAGGACTCTGGTTGCTGGGCTCTGTCACGCGCTTCTGCCAAGACCGAGGAAGCACATGTCTTCATCGACTACATGTGCCAACCGTCGATCCAGGCGACCCTGTCGCGCAAGGTCGGCACGGCCCCGACGGTCAAGCGCGAACTGCTCGACCTGACCGATGCCGAATTCGCCTCGGTTTCCTCCGATATCGAGCCGATCACGCCGCGTTATGATCTCTACCAGACCAAGTCGGACTGGCTGAACCAGAAGTGGACTGAACTGATCGTCGGTTGATTTTGCTTGGCGGTTGCTTCCCCTCATCCGCCCTGCCGGGCACCTTCTCCCCGCATACGAGGAGAAGGAGATGAGCGGTTTGCTCTGCGCCTACTTCTCCTCTCCCCGCTTGCGGGGAGAGGGTAGGGTGAGGGGCCTTTGCTCCGGCCCCAAAACGCATATCGCGCAGTATGTGACCACATAGCGTGTGCAAGACAATTCGGGCGTGAGATGCTATTGCCGCGCCAAAGGGCTTTGAGCCTACACCATTTGATTTCGGAGACATGATGTCCGGCCTCGCCCTCAATTCCATCGCCAAGCAGTTCGGTCCGTTCACGGCGGTCGACAATGTCGAGCTTTCCGTGCCACACGGCACCTTCGTCTGCCTGCTCGGCCCGTCCGGCTGCGGCAAGACCACGTTGCTTCGGATGATCGCCGGTCTCGACAGCCCGACCGAAGGTGCGATCGTGCTTGATGGCAAGGACATTACCCAGGTGCCGACGCATAAGCGGGATCTCGGCATGGTCTTTCAGTCGCTGGCGCTGTTTCCCCATCTGACTGTCGGCGAAAACATCGCCTATCCCTTGCGGATTCGTGGCATTGGCCGCGAGGATCAGGTGAAGCGCGTCGACGAGCTGCTCGCAATGATCCATCTGACCGGCTATGCCGACCGTCCCGTGCACAAGCTTTCCGGCGGGCAGCGGCAGCGTGTGGCGATTGCCCGGGCGCTTGCGATCTCGCCGAAACTCTTCCTGCTCGACGAGCCGCTGTCGGCGCTCGATGCCAAGCTGCGCGAGGCGATGCAGGTCGAGCTTCGCAAGCTGCAGCAGCAGCTCGGCATTACCACGATCGTCGTGACCCACGACCAGCGCGAGGCGATGACCATGGCGGATACCGTGGTCGTCATGAATGGCGGCAAGATCCGCCAGGCGGCGAGCCCGATCGAGATCTATCGCAAGCCGGCCGATCGTTTTGTTGCCGACTTCATTGGCTCGACCAACCTCCTTCCGCTGACAGCGCAGGGTGGATCGGCGCTTGTGCTTGGCCAGACCGTCGCCGGCATCTCGGCACCCCTGGGACAGGGCCAGGCCAGCCTCTCGGTTCGCCCCGAGGACGTGAAGCTCGCAGCACCCGGCGAGGGCCGTATCACCGGCAAGGTCACCTTCATCCGCGATCTCGGCGGCACCATCGAGACATTCCTGGATGTCGCCGGCACCGAAGTCGTCGCCGTCTCGACCCCGCGCGAACGGCCGGTAGTCACCGTCGGCCAGGATGTCGGCATCGTCATCGACCCCGAAACCGCCGTGGTGCTGTCGGCATGAGACGCGAGCCCCCCAAGACCGCGCTCGACTATGCGCCGCTTGCCTTTCCGGCGGGCATGCTGATCCTGTTCTTCGTCGTGCCCTTTGCGACGATGATCGCCGTGTCCTTCTTCAAGCGGGACCCGACCGGCTTCTATTCGCCGGATTTCGTCTTCGACAATTACGCCCGTTTTCTGTCATTCTTCTTCGGTGGCGTACTCAGCTTTTCGCTGATGCTGGCGATCGCCGTTGCCGTCGTCTGCGTGACGCTGGCGCTACCCTTCACCTATCTGCTTGCGCGCATGTCGCGCAAAGCGCAGGTGCTGTGGCTGGTCGCGCTCCTCTCCATTCTGTCGCTCTCGGAAGTCATCATCGGCTTTGCCTGGTCGACGCTGTTTTCGCGCACGGCCGGCATCACCAACCTGCTCGTCATGATCGGCTTGATGGAAAAGCCTATCGCGCTGATGCCGAATTTCGGCGCCGTGCTGACCGGCATGGCCTATCAGGCGCTGCCCTATACGGTGCTGGTGCTCTATCCCGCGCTGGTCCGGCTCGACCCGACGCTCACCGAAGCCGCCCGCACGCTTGGCGCGTCGCCGCTCAAGGCCTTCTTCACGGTGGTCGTGCCGGCGCTGCGCAACACGCTGATCGCCACGCTGATCATGGTCTTCATCTTCGCGCTCGGCTCCTATCTCCTGCCGCAAATCCTCGGTCGCCCCTCGCACTGGACGCTCTCGGTGCTGATTACCGACCAGGCGATCTACCAGTCCAACATGCCGTTCGCAGCGGCCATGGCCGTGTTCCTCGTGCTCGTCACGCTCGGCATGGTGGCGCTCACGCTTCTCATCGGTCGCAAGGGAGAGGCAGCATGAACACGATCCTGACCCGTCTCTATTTCACTCTGATTGGCATCTTCCTTGCCGCCCCCATTGTGGTGGTCGCTGGCGTCTCGGTGAATGCCAAGCAGAGCCTCAACTTTCCGCCGCAGGGCTTTTCCTTGTCCTGGTACAGCGCGATCTTCACCGATCCCGGCTGGCGCGCGGCCCTGTTCGCCTCGGTCATCCTGGCGCTCTGTGCAGCGGCTCTTGCGGTTGCCATCGCCCTGCCGCTCGCCTGGTTCCTCTGGCGGCGTCTTGCCCCCTGGGCGCAGGTCTTCCAGCTGCTGGGCATCGCGCCCTTCACGCTGCCGCCCGTCATTACGGCGCTCGGACTTCTCACCTTCTGGGCCGCGACCGGTTTCTATGGCCAGCCCTGGACGGCCGTCATCAGCCACGCGATCTTCTTCGTGACGCTGCCGCTGGTGACCCTGTCGCTCGGCTTCTCGGCGATCGATCGCTCGCTGGTCGAGGCGGCCGCCACTATGGGCGCCGACGACCGGACGATTTTTCGCACGATCGTCCTGCCGCTGATCATGCCCTATCTCGTCTCCGGCTATGCCTTCGCCTTTGTGCTGTCGCTCAACGAATACATCGTCGCCTACATGACGGTTGGGTTCGTGATGGAGACGCTGCCGATCAAGATCTTCAACGCGCTGCGCTACGGCTACACGCCGGTCATGGCCTCGGTGACGATCCTGTTCGTGGCGATCGCTGCCCTCATCTTCGGCCTCGTTGCCCGCTTCGGCGACCTGCCGAAACTGCTCGGGGCGAATGCGGATGATCGCAGCTGATGGATTGGCGTTAGCGGTGATCCTCGAGGATCATCGCGGCCGCCTTTTCGGCGATCATCAGGGTCGGGGAATTGGTGTTGCCGGAGGTGATGGTCGGCATGACCGAGGCATCGGCGATGCGGAGACCCTTCAGGGCCCGCAGCCTCAAGCGCGGGTCCACCACGCTGTCAGGATCCGCCCCCATGCGGCAGGTGCCTACGGGGTGGAAGATCGTCGTGCCGATATCGGCGGCGGCCTGTTCCAGTTCCACATCGCTTTCAAGCGTTGGTCCGGGACGATATTCCTCCGGGTGATAGCGCGCAAAGGCGGGCTGGGCGGCAATCTGGCGGGTAAGGCGGATCGAGCTCACCGCGACATTCCGGTCTCCTGGCGTCGAGAGATAGTTCGGCGAGATCCTCGGTTGAGCAGCGAAGTCCGGTCCGGAGATGTGCACAGAACCCCGGCTTTCCGGTCTCAGGTTACAGACGCTCGCGGTGACGGCCGGGAAGGCATGAACAGGATCGCCGAACTTGTCGAGCGAGACCGGCTGGACGTGATATTCGAGGTCTGCCGTCTCCTTGTCCGGGCCGGAGCGGGTGAAGATGCCAAGTTGGCTCGGGGCCATGGACATGGGGCCAGAGCGGCGCAGCGCGTATTCCAGCCCGATCATTGCTTTGCCGTAGAGGCTCGAGGCACGTTCGTTGAGGGTCGGCACGCCCGTCACCTTGAAGACGAGGCGCAGTTGCAGGTGGTCCTGTAGGTTTTCACCGACGGTGGGCACTTCGCGGACTGTCTCGATCCCGGCATTTTGCAGGACGTCACCGCGACCGATGCCGGAGAGTTCGAGGATTTGCGGTGAGCCGATGGCACCGGCTGAGAGCACCACCTCGCCGCGGGAGCCGAAGCGTTTCAGCTCGCCGTCGTGATGCACCTCCGCGCCTGTCACCCGGTCGCCCTCGATCGTCAGGCGCTTCACATGAGCACGGGTCAGGATCGTCAGGTTCTTGCGGTGCCGGATCGGTTTGAGAAAAGCCTTGGCTGTGTTCCAGCGAATGCCGGAGCGCTGGTTGACTTCGAAAAAGCCGGAGCCTTCGTTGTCGCCGCGATTGAAGTCGTCGGTTTCGGGAATGCCGGCCTGCCTGGCCGCTTCGCGAAACGCTTCCAGCACATCCCAGCGAAGCCTAGCCTTTTCCACCCGCCATTCGCCGCCGGCACCATGTTTGTCGTCAGCCCCCCGGTGAAAGTCTTCGGTCTTTTTGAACAGAGGCAGCACGTCATTCCAGCCCCAGCCTTCGCAGCCCATCTGGCGCCACTGGTCGTAGTCGCGGGCCTGGCCGCGCATGTAGATCATGCCGTTGATCGAGGAGCAGCCGCCGAGCACCTTGCCTCGGGGATAGCCGATGGCGCGGCCGTTCAGCCCCGGCTCGGCTTCCGTCTTGAAGCACCAATCGGTGCGCGGGTTGTTGATACAGTAGAGATAGCCGACCGGGATGTGGATCCAGTGATAATTGTCGCTGCCGCCGGCTTCCAGCAGCAGCACGCGCCGCGTGGGATCGGCTGAGAGCCGGTTGGCCAGCAGGCAGCCGGCGGTGCCGGCGCCGATGACGATGTAATCGTAGGTCTCCATGCTCCTCCCCGAGCAGTTAGCCTCAACTGTTTCGCAGGCGACCCTCGAGCAGGTCAAGCACCGAGCGCGCGGCATCCATGACATTGGTGCCGGGACCGAAGACGGCGGAGACGCCGCTCTCCAGCAGGAAGTCGTAATCCTGGCGCGGAATGACCCCGCCGACGACCACGATCACGTCATGGGCGCCCTTTGCCTTCAGCGCCTCGACGAGCTGCGGGGCGAGCGTCTTGTGGCCGGCGGCAAGCGAGGACATGCCGACGACCTGGACCTTGTTGGCGACAGCGAGATCCGCCGCCTCGTCCGGTGTCTGGAAGAGGGGGCCGGCCACGACATCAAAGCCGATATCGCCGAAGGCGGATGCAATCACCTTGGCGCCTCGGTCATGGCCATCCTGGCCGAGCTTGGCGATCAGGATGCGCGGCTTGGAGGCGGCCTTGCCATAGTCCTTGAGGCGGGTCGTGAGCGTCTCCATTTCCGGATCGCCCTCATAAGCCTTGCCGTATATGTCATGGACGACTTCGGGGACAGCGACGTGATCGCCAAAGACGGCGCGCATGGCATCCGAGATTTCGCCGACGGTGGCGCGAGCGCGAGCGGCGTCGACGGCGGCTTCAAGGATGTTGCCCTGGCCTGTGCGTGCAACGTCCGTCAGCCTCGCGAGCGTTGCGCTCACCCGCTTCGGATCGCGCTGGCGGCGCGTTTGCTCGATGCGTTTGATCTGGGAGTGGCGGACGGCAGTATTGTCGATCTGCAGGATGTCGATCGGTTCCTCGTTTTCGAGGCGGTATTTGTTGACACCGACGATGACCTCCTCGGCGCGGTCGACAGCTGCCTGGCGGCGGGTCGCCGCCTCCTCGATCAGGCGCTTCGGCAGGCCGTCATCGACGGCCTTGGTCATGCCACCGAGACGTTCGATCTCCTCTATTAGCGCCCAGGCTTTTTCCGCCATGTCATTGGTCAGGCTCTCGACATAGTAGGAGCCGGCGAGGGGATCGACGACCTTGGTGACCCCGGTTTCGTGCTGCAGGATCAGCTGGGTGTTGCGGGCAATGCGGGCTGAGAATTCCGTCGGAAGCGCGATTGCCTCGTCAAAGGAGTTTGTGTGTAGCGACTGGGTGCCGCCGAGCACGGCGGACATGGCTTCAAATGCGGTGCGGACGATATTGTTGTAGGGGTCCTGTTCGGCGAGCGAGACGCCCGAGGTCTGGCAATGGGTGCGCAGCATCAGGGAGGACGCCTTCTTCGGCTCGAATTCCTGCATGATGCGGGTCCAGAGCAGGCGGGCGGCGCGCAGCTTTGCCGCCTCCATGAAGAAGTTCATGCCGATGGCGAAGAAGAAGGAGAGGCGACCGGCAAATTCGTCGACGTTGAGGCCCTTGGCGATGGCGGCGCGGACATATTCGCGACCGTCGGCCAGCGTGAAGGCGAGCTCCTGCACGAGCGTGGCACCCGCCTCCTGCATGTGATAGCCGGAGATCGAGATCGAGTTGAACTTCGGCATCTCCTTCGCCGTGTATTCGATGATGTCGGCGATGATCCGCATCGAGGGTTCGGGTGGATAGATATAGGTGTTGCGGACCATGAACTCCTTGAGGATGTCGTTCTGGATGGTGCCGGACAGCTTGTCGCGCGAGACGCCCTGTTCCTCGCCGGTGACGATGAAGTTGGCGAGGATCGGAATGACCGCGCCATTCATGGTCATCGACACGGAGATGGCTTCAAGCGGAATGCCGTCGAACAGGATCTTCATGTCCTCGACACTGTCGATCGCCACCCCCGCCTTGCCGACATCACCCTCGACGCGCGGATGGTCCGAGTCATAACCGCGATGGGTCGCGAGGTCGAAGGCGACGGAGACGCCCTGCTGTCCGGCGAGAAGCGCCTTGCGGTAGAAGGCATTGCTTTCCTCTGCCGTCGAAAAACCGGCATATTGCCGGATCGTCCAGGGGCGCCCGGCATACATTGTCGCCCGCGGGCCACGGGTGAAGGGCGCAAAACCCGGCAAGCTGTCGAGATGGTCGATGCCGGCAATGTCGTCTGCGGTATAGAGCGGCTTGACGTCGATGCCCTCGGGCGTGTGCCAGGTGAGCGCGTCCGCCGGACGCTTCAGCTCTTTCTCGGCAAGCGCCTGCCAGTCGGCGATGGTCTTCTTGGTCATCCGGTCTTCTCCCTGCTCCGCATCGACTGCGGGCCGACGACTAGTGTTCCTGTTTGCCCCTCACCCTGCCCTCTCCCCGCAGGCGGGGAGAGGGAGGCACAAGCGGCGCCATCTCGGCCTTCTCCCCGTTCACGGGGAGAAGGTGCCGGCAGGCGGATGAGGGGCTTTCCCTTCAAAGGAAAACGCTACCCCTCGAACTCCATGATCAGCTCATCCACCGCCAGGCTCTGGCCTGGCTTGACGACGATCTTCTTGACGGTGCCGCGCCGTTCGGCTTTCAGGATGTTCTCCATCTTCATCGCCTCGACGGTCGCGAGCGCCTGACCGGCTTCCACGGTCTCGCCTTCCTTCACCGCAACCCCGGTGATGACGCCCGGCATGGGGCAGAGCAGCATCTTGGAGGTGTCAGGTGGCAGCTTTTCGGGCATCAGTTTTGCAAGTGCCGCGACACGCGGCGAGCGGACGCGGGCGGTCACATCCATGCCGCGCCAGCGGAGCCGGATGGCAGGGCCCTTGAGGTCGACCTTGACCGCGAGCGTGTCGCCGCCGATGTCGACATGGGCGAGTGTCTGACCCGGTTGCCATTCGGTGGCGATCACAAGCTCGTTGCCGGCCTCGAAGGCGACGCGCGTGTTGCCGGTGCCTTCGGTGACTGCAAGCGCATGGTCGCTACCGGCGAGGTTGACGACCCAGTCTTTGCCGAGCTTGCGGGTGTGATTGCCGATGGTGCCGGAGATCTGGGTCGCGCGCGCCTGCAGGCGGTGGTTGATGACGGCGGCGATGGCGGCAAGCTTTTCGGCGGAGGCGGCATCCGGGGTGACGCCGGTGAAGCCGTCCCTGAACTCCTCGGCGATATAGGCCGTGGTGATCTTGCCGGAGCGGAAACGATCCTGGTTCATCACGGCCGAGAGGAATGGCAGGTTGTGGCCGATGCCTTCGACCTCGAAGCTGTCGAGCGCTTCGCTCATGGCGTCTATGGCGGTCAGTCGATCGGGGGCCCAGGTGCAGAGCTTTGCGATCATCGGGTCGTAATACATCGAGATCTCGCCGCCCTCGAAGACGCCTGTATCGTTGCGAACAACCGTGCCTTCCGCGGTCGTTCCCTCTGCCGGCGGGCGGTAGCGGGTGAGGCGGCCGATCGAGGGCAGGAAGTTGCGATAGGGGTCTTCGGCGTAGAGACGGCTTTCGATTGCCCAGCCGTTCAGCTTCACGTCGTCCTGGGCAAGACTTAGCTTTTCGCCCGAGGCGACGCGGATCATCTGCTCGACGAGATCAAGGCCGGTCACCAGTTCGGTGACGGGATGTTCGACCTGCAGGCGGGTGTTCATCTCGAGGAAGTAGAACTTGTTCTGCTTGCCATCGACGATGAATTCGACCGTGCCGGCGGAGTGATAACCGACGGCTTTCGCCAGCGCAACCGCCTGTTCGCCCATGGCCTTGCGGGTGGCGGCATCGAGGAAAGGCGAGGGGGCCTCTTCGATGACCTTCTGGTTCCGCCGCTGGATCGAGCATTCGCGTTCGCCGAGATAAAGCACCGTGCCATGCTTGTCGCCGAGCACCTGGATCTCGATATGGCGCGGTTCGGTGACGAATTTCTCGATGAAGATGCGGTCGTCGCCGAAGGAATTCTTCGCCTCGTTCTTCGATGACTGGAAGCCTTCGCGGGCCTCTTCGGCATTCCAGGCAATGCGCATGCCCTTGCCGCCGCCGCCGGCCGACGCCTTGATCATCACGGGATATCCGATCTGATCGGAGATCTTCACCGCCTCGTCGGCATCGGCAATCAGGCCCATATGGCCGGGCACGGTCGACACGCCGGCTTCGGCTGCCAGCTTCTTCGAGGTGATCTTGTCGCCCATGGCCTGGATCGCGTTCACCGGCGGGCCGATGAAGGTCACGCCCGCCTTTTCCAGCGCTTCTGCGAAACCGGCGTTTTCCGAGAGGAAGCCGTAGCCGGGATGCACTGCGTCCGCGCCGGTCTGCCTGATCGCATCGAGGATCTTGTCGATGACGATATAGGACTGGTTCGACGGCGCCGGGCCGATATGCACTGCCTCATCAGCCATCTCGACATGCAGCGCATTGCGGTCGGCATCGGAATAGACGGCGACCGTCTTGATGCCGAGCTTCTTGGCGGTCTTGATGACCCGGCAGGCAATTTCACCCCGGTTGGCGATGAGGATTTTCTGGATCATTGGCAATTGCCTCCCGCGGCCGGGGTTTCGATGATGGTGAGAAAGACGGCGGGTACGTGCTCGGTCAGCCAGACACCGTTTTCTGCTTGAAAGAAGGTGTGCCCGCCCTCAGCCATTCGGCTTGCATTCACGGAAAGCACGACGGGTTTGCCATGGCGGGCGCCGACTTGCGTCGCCGTCTCCTGATCCGCTGACAAATGGACCTGCTGGCGGCTTCCGGGGCGAAGGCCCTCGGCGAGGATCGCTTCCAAGAAGCGGGTCGCCGTGCCGTGGAACAGCTGTGCAGGAGGCCGTGCAGGTGCATGGCCGAGATCGACCTTGATCGAATGCCCTTGGGCAGCGCGAATACGGGTCCCGTCTTCGGACACCGTGAAGCGCTTCTTCTCGCTGTCTTTTACAGTACGCGACAAGATCTCCGCATCAATCGCCTGACCGGCGGCTTGCGCGTTCCTGATCAAAGTTTCGATATCGGCCCAGCCTTCACTGTCCAGCTCAAGCCCGATGCTCTCTGGCGCATGACGCAGGATATAGCTGAGGAATTTGCTGGTTTCGGCACTCATCGACGAGCCCATTCCCTGGGCATCGATAGCCCGACTTGCAAAACGATCATTTCCGTGACCTCCCCAGCCATCCGTTCATTGCCGTCCGCTATTCCCGCACCTTCTTCTTCAAACCCTTGGCCACGCTCTGCTCGTCCTTCACGTCGCCGAAGGCTTCCGGGAAGTTCTTGCGGGCCAGCTGCTCGTTGATCTTCAGCTTGGCGAAGTAGGATTGCGGATCAAAGCCGCGCTCCGCGGCGATGACTTCGCGGCCGAAGAGGCGGCAGAGGCGTTCGCCGTCGAGATTGCCGCGCTCGAAGGTCTCGTTGCCGAAAAACTGCCAGAGCGCCTGCATGAAGCCGAGGTCGGCCAGCGCCACCGTCTGGTCCATCGTGCGGTGGCGCGGCCAGTTGGTGAGCGGCGTCACCTTGGGGTTCGGCCGGCGGATCGTGAATTGCCATTGGGTTCCGGGCAATCCGAGCGGAAAGCCCTGGTGTTTCGGCATCAGCGGGTCTTTTGCCATGGCTTTACACCTCGAACACGTCTTCGAAGGATTCGGGGAAGCTCTTGCGCGCCACCTTCTCGTCGATGACGAGCATGGCCTCGTAGGAGAGCGGGTCGAAATCCTTGGTGGCTGATATCACTTCGCGGCCGAAGAGCAGGCTCAGGCGCGCGGCATCGAGATTGCCGCGCTCGAAGGGTTCCGCGCCGAAGTGATGCCAGAGCGCGTGCAGGAAGGCCGCATCGATGCGATGTTCCTTGGTGCCAGGGCGCGCCTTGCGGGGGAAGGCCTTGATGGGGGTCACGCCGCGCGGATTGGCGCGGCGGATGGTGAACTGCACACCGGTCCCCGGCATGCCGCCGGGGAAACCGCGATGTTTGGTCATGTCGGGCAGGCTCGGCATGGTCTCTCCTTACGCCGAAGCGATCTTGTCCTGCGTCTTCGTTTCGAAGTCGGAGGCATCGTGGCGTTCATGCAACTGTTCGGACAGCGGGCCGGAGGTCTTGTTGACCATCACGCCGCGCTGCAGGGCGGGGCGTTCGGCAAGCTGCTTTGCCCAGCGCAGGACGTGGACATATTCATGGGTCTGCAGGAAGGTGCCGGCATCCGGATAGGACTGGTCGAGAGCCAGCCGTCCGTACCAGGGCCAGATCGCCATGTCGGCGATGGTGTAGTCGCTGCCGGCGACGAATTCATTGTCGGCGAGCTGGCGGTCGAGAACGTCCATCTGGCGCTTGGCCTCCATGGCGTAACGATCGATCGCGTATTGGATCTTCATCGGCGCATAGGAGAAGAAGTGGCCGAAACCGCCGCCGACGAAGGGGGCGGAGCCCATCTGCCAGAACAGCCAGTTCAGGGCTTCGGCGCGGGCGCGGGTTTCCGACGGCAGGAAGGCGCCGAATTTTTCCGCGAGATAGGTCATGATCGAGGCGGATTCGAACAGGCGAACCGGCTTGCCGCCGTCTTTCGGTGCGTGGTCGGCGAGCGCCGGGATCTTCGAATTCGGATTGATGTCGACAAAGCCTTTGCCGAACTGGTCGCCCTTGCCGATATTGATCAGCCAGGCATCATATTCAGCGCCTTCGTGACCGGCTGCCAGCAGTTCTTCCAGAAGGATCGTCACCTTCTGGCCGTTCGGCGTTGCCAGCGAATAGAGCTGCAGCGGATGTTTGCCCACCTGAAGCTCGACCTCTGTCTGCGCGCCTGCTGTCGGGCGGTTGATGCTGGCGAACTGGCCGCCATTGCCGGCTTCCCAGGTCCAGACCTTGGGTGGCTGATAGCCGGCGGGCAGGTTGTTTTCCGGCGGGAATTTTTCGTCGCTCATGAAATCGGATCCTTTCTCGGTCAAGCGCCTCGGGCGCGCCGAGAGTTATATAGGCCTTCCGTGTTGTCCTTGCCCACTCTGATTCCGCAGTTATGACGGGCCGCGATCACAACGGGATCGTGTCGTGCTTTTTCCAATGCGTGCCGACCTGCTTGTTGCGGAGGCTCGCGAAAGCCTTGGCAATCCGGCGCCGCGAGGAATGCGGCATGATGACTTCGTCAATGAAGCCGCGTTCTGCCGCCTTGAAGGGGTTGGCGAAGTTGACTTCGTATTCCTTGGTGCGCGCCGCGATCTTTTCTGCGTCGCCGAGTTCCGAGCGGTAGAGGATTTCGGTGGCGCCCTTGGCGCCCATCACGGCGATTTCGGCGGTCGGCCAGGCATAGTTGACGTCGGCGCCGATATGCTTGGAGGCCATGACGTCGTAAGCGCCGCCATAGGCTTTGCGGGTGATGAGGGTCACCATCGGCACGGTCGCCTGGCTGTAGGCGAACAAGAGTTTTGCGCCATGCTTGATGACGCCGCCATATTCCTGGGCGGTGCCTGGCAGGAAGCCGGGCACGTCGACCAGCGTCAGGATCGGGATGGAGAAAGCATCGCAGAAACGGACGAAGCGGGCGGCCTTGCGCGATGAATCGATGTCCAGGCAGCCGGCGAGCACCATGGGCTGGTTGGCGACGACGCCGACCGTCTGGCCTTCCATCCGGATGAAGCCGGTAATGATGTTTTTCGCAAAGGCTTCCTGGATCTCGAAGAAATCGCCCTCGTCGGCCAGCGCGTAGATCAGCTCCTTCATGTCATAGGGCTTGTTGGAACTGTCGGGTATCAGCGTGTCCAGGCGCTTTTCAAGCCGGGCCGGGTCGTCGTGGAAGGGGCGGACCGGCGGCTTTTCGCGGTTATTGAGCGGCAGGAAATCGAAGAGCAGGCGGACGTGCTCCAGCGTCTCCACGTCGTTCTCATAGGCGCCATCGGCGACGGAGGATTTCTTCGTGTGGGTCGAGGCGCCGCCCAGTTCTTCCGCCGTGACGATTTCGTTGGTGACGGTCTTTACGACATCGGGGCCGGTGACGAACATGTAGGAGCTGTCGCGCACCATGAAGATGAAATCGGTCATGGCGGGCGAATAGACGGCGCCGCCGGCGCAGGGGCCCATGATCACGGAGATCTGTGGGATGACGCCTGAGGCATCGACATTGCGCTTGAAGACATCGGCATAACCGGCGAGCGAGGCCACGCCTTCCTGAATGCGGGCGCCGCCTGAATCGTTGAGGCCAATTACGGGCGCTCCCACCTTCATCGCCATATCCATGATCTTGCAGATCTTCTGGGCATGGGTTTCCGACAGCGAGCCGCCGAGCACGGTGAAATCCTGGGAGAAGACATAGACCTGGCGGCCGTTGATCGTGCCCCAGCCGGTGACGACGCCATCGCCCGGCACCTTCTGGTCTGCCATGCCGAAATCCACGCAGCGGTGGGTGACATACATGTCGTATTCTTCAAACGAGCCTTCATCGAGCAGGACCTCGATGCGCTCGCGGGCGGTCAGCTTGCCCTTGCCATGCTGGGCGGCAATGCGCTTTTCGCCACCGCCGAGGCGGGCCTCGTCGCGACGGGCTTCGAGCTGGTCCAGGATCGTCAGCATATGTCCTCCCGAATGGTCTTTTGGCTTCTGAGCCTTGATGTGACACCTATTCCACTGTGCCGCAGAAGAAAACGGTTGAACAGGTGCATCTGTGGATTTATGAATTTGCAAAGTGAAAATTGCGAATTTGCGAAATGGCCATCGGGAAACTCTTCATCGGCCGCAAGGTCCGCGACATCCGCCAGGCAAACGGGGCCACCCAGGCGCAGTTTGCCGATATGGTCGGCATTTCCACCAGCTATCTCAATCAGATCGAAAACAATCAGCGCCCGGTCTCGGCCTCGGTGCTTTTGTCGCTGGCGGAAAAGTTCGGCATCGACATCACCGAGCTCTCCTCCGGCCAGAACGACCGGCTGCTTTCGGCGCTGACGGAGGCGCTGTCTGATCCGCTGTTCGAGACCTATTCGCCGAGCCTGCAGGAGCTGAAGCTCGTCACCCAGAATGCCCCCGGCTTTGCCCATGCGCTGATTGCCGCCCACCAGGCTTACCGGCGCGGCAATGAGCAGCTGGCGAGCCTCGACGACCGGCTGGGGGCAGCCCCCAGCCAGGAGGTGACGCCCTATGACGAGGTACGCGATTTCTTCCACTTCGTCGACAATTACATCCACGATCTCGACCTTGCCGCCGAGCAGCTGGCAACAGAGCTGAAGCTCGGGGAGGGGGAGAATTACGCAGCGCTTTCAGGCCATCTCGAAGCGCGGCACGGCGTGCGCGTGGTGCGCGGCGAGGCGGGCGACGAGGCGATCCGTCGCTTCGATCCGGTGGGGCGTATCCTGACCGTCAGCCGCTATGCGAGCGCGCCGACCCGCGATTTCCAGATCGCCATCCAGATCGCCCAGCTGGCGGCGGCCAACAAGATCGACCATGTGCTGAAACAGGCGAATTTCCGCAGCGAAGAGGCGGTCGAGATCTGTCGCATGGGGCTTTACAACTATTTTGCCGGCGCGCTGATCCTGCCCTATCGCAGCTTCCTCACCGCCGCGCGGGATCTGCGCCACGACATCGAGCTGCTCGCCGCCCGTTTCGAGGCCTCGCTCGAACAGGTCTGCCACCGGCTCTCGACGCTGCAGCGTCCGGGCCTCAAGGGCGTGCCGATCTTCTTTGCCCGCATCGACCGGGCTGGCAACATCACCAAGCGGCATAGTGCCGCCCGGCTGCAATTCGCCCGCTTCGGGGCGGCCTGTCCGCTTTGGAATGCGCATCAGGCCTTCGAGACACCCGGCCGGATCATCCGCCAGACGGCAGAAACGCCCGATGGTGTGCGTTACCTCTGCATCGCGACCCAGGTGTCGAAGGGCTCCGCCGGCTTCCGCGCCGCCAATCCACGCTATGCGCTCGCGCTCGGCTGCGAGATCTCCTATGCTGGCGCCTTCGTCTATGCCGACGACCTCGACCTCTCCAACCGCGGCGCCTTCGACCCGATCGGCATTTCCTGCCGCATCTGCGAGCGCGTCAAATGCACCAGCCGCGCCGTGCCGCCGCTGAAGCGGAAGCTGGTGGTGGATCATCGGGTGCGGAACCCGATGCCGTATGAGATTGAGTGAGGAGAACTCTCCACAGTTTAAGCGGGATAGCACGCTAATCCCCGTACAATGAGAGCACACCTCATGTGCAGTTACCTGAGATAGGAGATTATCAATAGTCATTATACGTCGAGCAGAATTTTTTTAAGTGGAGAGGCGATCTCGACCGTTGTCGCAATCTGCGATTCCATTCTGCTATTTTTTCAATTTGGCCTATCCAGAATAGGATTAAAATAATCTCCATTGCCCTCTGTTGACTTGAAATGGCCAGCAATCATAGATTGTGCGATAGTGAATGGCTATTGTTTCAGGAGGGAGGCATGAGGCTCAACATACTAGCATCGCTCATGGGTTTTCTCGGTTTGTCAGCGTGCACAAGCGAGCTTGCCGGCTCTGCTGCTTCTCAGAGTTTTTTTACTGGCGTTAACCAGATGAAAGTTTCCGAAACTGCATTGATTACGGCCTTTCAAGAGGAAGACAGTAAGCTTCGGTATCTGAGCGCAGGAACATACTCATGCGGAGATCCAAGAAGTGACACGATCAGGGAGCTTGTTTCCATCAGAGATCCCAATGCTCACATCGAGGAACGCCTGAAGCGTGACAAGGCTTGGGTTGCGAGCGTTTCGGTCATCGTTGACTATCAGAAATATCTTCAGGAAATTAGTGACAAAAACAAAGCGACAGTAGAGACTATAGACAAACTCAAAGAAGCCTCTAGCAAGGCGTCGGAGTTCATCCCAGCGCTTTCACCGCTCACCAGTCTGGTTGCACCTATGGCTGCAGTTTTGGGCAATGCTTCCAAGGCTGCTTCTTGGCAAGAGGTCAGGGTTGTCGCCTATTCAATGCATGGTCCGTTGGTAAAGGCCACAGATTATATCGAAAAGGCGCTACCCGGCGTCAGTTCAAACGAGCGACTGGCCTACAATCTCTGGGACGCCTGTGCACGAGAGAAGCTGATATTCATTCGGGATGCGCCCCTGGGTCGCGTGAAAGGCTTCAACCATCCCATTCTTTTCAGTGAAGCCTCTGGTATTGAATTGGAACGGGCTTACGATGAGTATCTGCAGCGGCGCAAGGCGTTACGCCAGTCAAGATGACCTGAGACCCATCTTCCCTCCAGTTTTCAGGAGAGTCTTGGGTTTTCAATCTGGCCTCATGCGGCCTGTTTTTCCAGAGCGATTTGCGATGCAAATTCACTTGGCGTGATGTTGCCTAGCGATGAATGTGGTCGGTTTCGGTTGTAGTCCTCCTTCCATGCTGTGATTTCAATCCTTGCCTGCGTCAGCGACGAGAACAGGGTTTCGTTAAGGCATTCGTCGCGGAAGCTGCCATTGAAGCTTTCCACAAAGCCGTTCTGCATTGGCTTGCCCGGGGCGATGTAATGCCAGTCGACGTACGTGTTTTGGCACCATTCGAGAATGGCCATGCTCGTCATCTCCGTTCCATTGTCAGAGACAATCGTTCGTGGCTTTCCTCGCCGGGTGATGACGGCATCGAGTTCCCGCGCAAGCCGTCGACCTGAAAGCGACGTGTCGGCGACCAGCGCCAGGCATTCGCGGGTAAAATCGTCGACAACAGCCAGGACCCGAAAGCGACGACCATCCGTGAAAGCGTCGCTGACGAAATCCAGGCTCCAGCGCTCGTTGGCACGCGAAGGCGGTGCCAGAGGCCGCCTCGTTCCCAAAGCCCGTTTGCGCCCGCCACGTTTGCGCACGGTCAGCTTCTCTTCACGATAAAGACGCCGAAGCTTCTTCAGGTTCATGATAATCCCCTGCCGATCCAGCATGACGTGAATGCGCCGATAACCGAAACGACGGCGCTCGGACGCCACCAGCTTCATAGCCGCACGTATATCAGCGTCATCAGGCCGGACGCTGCGGTATCGCGCGCTCGACCGGTCGATGGACAAAACCTCGCACGCCCGACGCTGGCTCACCCCATGCTGCATGCAGACATGAGCCACAGCGTCCCGCTTCACATCGGGCGTCACCATTTTTTTGAAGCAACATCCTTCAAAATGGCATTATCCAGCATGGTCTCGGCCAGCAGCTTCTTCAGCTTGGCGTTCTCATCTTCCAAAGCCTTCAGCTTGCGGGCATCAGAAATCTCCATGCCGCCGAACTTCGCCTTGTATTTGTAGAAGGTCGCTTCGGATATCCCGTGCTTGCGGCAGACATCGGCCGTCCTCAGGCCGTTCTCCTGCTCTTTCAATATTCCGATGATCTGCTCATCCGTGAACCGTGAATGCTTCATCCTGTCCGTCTCCTCAGAGTAACGGACTCTACCAAAATTTGGAGGAAGTTTTGGGTCTCAGGTCAAAGAGACATTACAAAATTGGTGGATGCGATCATCGAAGAAAACAGAGAGTTGATGACCAGTTCCAATCGCGCGGCCATCATCAATCTGGTCCGCACCATTCAGGCGACACGCGATCTGGTCGCATCCACTAAAGGAACATAGTCTTCAAATTTCTTTAATCCATCGAGCCATCGAGGCTCGATGGAGCCACTTACCCAAACAACCGCTCATCCCGCGCCGCAAAAAACGCGTCCACACTCTCCGGCGCCACATCCTCCAGCGTCGCCGGGGACCATTTCGGGTTCCTGTCCTTGTCGATGATTGCGGCCCGGATGCCTTCGTAGAAGTCGGGGACTTTCACCACCTGGAGGGTGCCGGCGAATTCGCGTTCGAGGCAGGTTTCGAGGTCCCTTGAGCGACGGGCCTCACGCAGCATCTTGAGCGTCACCTTCAGGCTGGTCGGTGACTTCGAGCGCATGGCGATGAGCGTTTTGGCGGCGAGGTCGCCCTGTTCCTTCTCTAGGGCTGCGACGATCTCCTCCACCGTGTCGAAGGCGAAGCAGCGGTCGATCATGTCGCGGCCTTCGGAAAAGATGCCCTTCGGGCCGTCCACCGTGTAGTCGCGGATCATCGAGGCGATCGACTGACCGAGCGCCGGGGCGGGGAGGGCGGCGATCCGCTCCAGCAGTTCGGCCACCCGTTCCTGCGGGACATACCAGTCGGCGAAGCCTGCGGTGATGGCATCAGCGCCGTTGATCGCCTCGCCTGATAGCCCCATCCAGGTGCCGAGTTCGCCGGGTGCGCGAGACAGGAGCCAGGTGGCGCCGATATCGGGGAAGAAGCCGATGCCGGTTTCGGGCATGGCGAGTTTCGTGGTTTCGGTGACGATGCGGTGGCTGCCATGGCTGGAGACGCCGACGCCGCCGCCCATGGTGATGCCGTCCATCACGACGATGTAAGGTTTCCTGAAGCCGGCGACCCGGGCGTTCAGCCGGTATTCAGCCTTGAGGAAGTGGGAGGCCTTGCCGTCACCGGCCTTGCCGCTTTCATAAAACATCCTGATGTCGCCGCCGGCGCAAAGCCCGCGTTCGCCCTCGCCGGTGACGAGAACGGCTGCGACTTGTGGATCGGCCTCGAAGGCATCGAGCGCCTTGCCGAAATCCAGGATCATGTCGTGGGAGAGACTGTTCAGCACACGTGGCCGGTTGAGCGCGATCAGGCCGATTGCGCCCTTTTTCGCCGTCAGGATTTCCTCGCCCTGATAGTCCGCTTCCAGATAACGCATGCCGTCCTCCCTTGTCTTTTGAGAGAGTTAGATATGCGTCGCAGCTAAAGGGCAAGGGCTGCGATAGCAGGATCAGGTCACGAGATTGCGCGGCGTGCCGGCGAGAAAGAGCTCGATGTTCTCGATCAACTGGTCGGCCAGCGCCTGGATCGCTTCGCGGCTCGCCCAGGCGACATGCGGTGTGAGGATGACGTTTTCTCTGATGGCGATCCGCATCATCGGGCTGTCGGGTGCGGGCGGTTCGCCATCTGTGACGTCGAAGCCGGCGCCGGCGATCTGGCCTGCATCGAGGGCCTTTTCGAGTGCCAGTTCGTCAACGAGGCCGCCGCGTCCGGTGTTGATGAGCAGCGGCCGACGCTCCATCATGGCGAATTCGCGGGCGCCGATCACGCCGCGCGTTTCCGGGGTCAGCGGGCAGTGCAGGGTGATCACGTCGGATCGCTTCATGACCTCGTCGAAGGCGGTCTGGCCCGGCTTGAGGTTGGTTGTGCCGCGACGACCGGCGGCGAGCACCGTCATGCCGAAGGCCTCGGCGATCTTTCCGACGGACTTGCCAAGCGTGCCATTTCCGATGATGCCGAGCGTCGAGCCGCCGAGATCGGCGATGGGGTAGTCGAAATAGCAGAATTGCGCGGCCTGCTGCCAGCGTCCTTCGATCACCGACTGGCGATAGGGCAGTATCGAGCGGCGCAGCGCCAGCATCAGGGCGAAGGTGTGTTCGGGTACCGTGTGTTTCGCGTAGTTGCGGATGTTGCAGACGGCGATTCCGCGCGCCTTGGCTTCCGTGAGATCGACAATGTCGGTGCCTGTGGCAGAGACGGCAATCAGCTTCAGCTTCGTGGCGCCGGCGAGCGCCTCGGCACGGACGGGGGCCTTGTTGGTGATCACGACATCGGCGTCGCGGATACGCTCGGCCACTTCATGCGGGGCGGTGCGGGCATGGACCACCATCTCATGCGGCACGGAGGGCGCGCGGACCACGGTTTCCGGCGACAGCGTGTCCCGGTCGAGAAAGACGATGCGGATCATGGCGGACCTCCCTGCGTTCTCATCGACCTAGCCGCGCCGCTTTAGGCCAGCAAGGCAGGTCAGTGGTAATCCGGTACGCCCGGCATGGTGATGAAGCCCGGAAGCGCGCGGAAGCGGCGCAGCCAGCGGCGAAGGGCAGGGTATTCGTCATGGTCGATGCCGCAGTCGCGCGAGAGCGCAAAGCTCGGCAGGAGGGCCAGATCGGCAAGTGACGGGGTGGCGCCGACGAACCAGTCCGAACCTTCGATCTGCCGCAGCGTCATGTGGTCTTCCATGATGCGGAAGGCTTTACGGGCTGCCTTGAGGTCGGCCTCGCTGGCGCCCTCTGAGGTAAAGAGCGCTGCCTCGCGCGCGTCCACGGCGTGCTTCAGTTCGCGACCGGAGAAACCCAGCCATTGTTGGACGCGGCCGAAGTCCGCTGCATCGGCTGGCAGCCAGGCGCTATCCGACGCATAGGCGCGCACGAGATAGGAGAGGATCGCGGCGGTGCCGAACAGCCTGACGTCGCCATCTTCGAGGATAGGCAGCGTGCCGGTCGGATTTTGCGCCAGCATATGCGGCTTTTCCTGCTCGCGGCCCGGTGCCTTGTCGACGGCAACCGTCTCGAAGGAGAGGCCGAGCATGGAGAGGAGAAGGCGAACGCGAAAGCCGTTTTCGTCGAGGTGGTAGTCGTAGAGCCTGATCATCACGCGGCCTCTACCATCTGGGATTCAACGCGGTTGCGCAGGTCCGTAGCCCAGAGGATCAGGTCGCGGCGGATGGTTGCGGAGGCGTTTCCGCTCACCGTGATGTGCAACGCGGTCCGGCCGGCGTCGCGGGGTTGGGCTGCGATCAGGACGGTCACGTCGTTTCCTTGCAAAGTCACTGTGCCGGTCTCGCTCGGCAGTGGCCTGTATCCCTCGGGTGGAGCTGCCGTCACCGCCAGCAGAGCCGCGTTCGCCGACACGTCGAGGAAGAGGCTGCGAACAGGGTCGGCCGTCTCCGGAATTGCGGAGAGCTCAGCCGCATCTGCCCCCTCCGGTGCCATCCAGACGATGCCGGCGCGCTCGCTTGCGGCAAAGGTTGGGACCTTGATCGTCTGGGGCACCTCAAGATCCGGATGCGCCGGGATGTAGCGGCACTGGCCTGATGTGTCGTAGCGCCAGCCGTGATAGAGGCAGGCGATGTGGTCGCCGCGCACGAAGCCGAAGCTCATGCGCATGCCGCGATGCGGACAGCGGTCCTCCCAGACATGGATTTCGCCCTTGTCGTCACGCCAGACAACGCGCTCCTCGCCGTTGACGAGCGTTCCGGCAGAGGTGCCGGCTTCGATGTCGGCGGAGAGGGCAACGGGGATCCAGGGAGAGGCTGATGTCATGATGCGGCCTTTTCGGGCAGGTCTTCGTCTGTTTGAAATCTTGTCACGTCGAGCACGATGCTGTCATAGGGGCCAAGGCTAACAGCCATTTCGAAGGCGTCGATCAGGGCTTCCGGTCCCGATAGCGTCAGGCGACAGCGCTCGTGGTCGCAGGCCGCAATCTTCAGGCCGAGCGAGAGGCGGGCTGCACGATGTTCGGCAAAAGCGATGAAGCCGGCCGGCTCCAGCCTTCCGGAAAAGGTGAAGCCGACAGTCATCTGGTCGGCCTTTGCCGTCATCGGATGGGGATCAGTGTTGCCTTGCAATTGTGCGCGCTCTAATTTTTGGGCAATCTAGCGGGCGACGAGATGGGGGTTCAAGTGGTTTCTCCCGTGCTCCAGAGGAAAGACAGACTATGCAGAACGGTATCGACAAGGCGTCGCTCGATCAGTGGTATGTGCTCGATACCGAGGCGGTTATCCCGGTTGGGCGATCGCAGAACCGGCTGCTCGGGACGGATCTCACCGTCATCAAGCAGGCGGATGGGTCGATCGAGGTGTTTGCCGAAGGACGCGCCGAGCCGCTGCCGCTTCGCCATCGCTTCGGCTTTCTCTGGGCGACGTTGGGCAAGCCCGAGCGCGAGATCTTTCCGCTGCCGGAGGCCGACGAGCCTGATCGCCGCTATGTGCCCTGCGGCGTCGTCACCGTGAAGGCATCAGGACTTCGCATCGTCGAGAATTTTCTCGACATGGCGCATTTCCCCTTCGTGCATACCGATGTTCTGGGCGCCGAGCCGCATACGGAAGTGCAGAGCTACGATGTTGAGATACGGCGTGAGGAAGACGAGGTCTGGGCGACCAACTGCACCTTCTTCCAGCCGCAGGCGGCTCTGTCCGCGTCCGACGGAATCACGACCCAATACATGTACCGGGTGATGACGCCGTTCACGACGATCCTCTACAAGACCTGCCCGAACGCCACCAATCGCTGGGATGTCATCGGCCTCTTCGTCCAGCCGCTTGATCCGGGCCGCTGCCGGGCACATCCGATCATGTATCTGATCGACGATGTCTCGACGACGACGGAGCTCATTCATTTTCAGCAGATGATCTTCCTGCAGGACCGGATCATCCTGGAAAACCAGCGGCCGGTGCTTCTGCCTCTTGAACCCCGCAAGGAAGTGCCGACGCGGGCGGATGCGTCGTCGATCGCCTATCGTCGATGGCTGAAGGAAAAGGGTGTGACCTACGGCGCGACGACGACGGCTGCCTGACTTCAGGCAAAAGAAAACCCGGAAGCGGCTGCTTCCGGGTTTGGGTAGCTTGTAGACCTGACGGTCTTAGCCTCGGGTCATCCAGTCGTCGATCTCGCGATCGGCTTCTTCTTGGGTCTTGCCATAGGCAGCCTGGATCTTGCCGGAGAGTTCCTTGCGCTTGCCGGCGATGACGTCGAGATCGTCACCTGTCAGCTTGCCCCACTGGGTCTGGGCCTTGCCCTTGAACTGCTCCCAATTGCCTTCGATCTGGTTCCAATTCATCGGTTTTCTCCCGTGTCTGGTGTTGGTCGAGGCTCCGTGTCCTCGGATCCGAAAACGCCGGTTTGTCGCAGAAGTTCCGTCCTCGTTGCCTGATGGCGATGGCCGGGTGAAGGCGTGTCGGCGGCGCGTGAGAATATATCGGGGCCGGTGGAACACTCGCTCTTGCTCGACGTTCTCTAGGCGAAACGCAATCGAAAGAACGAGTGAAGGAGATCCCCATGGCCCAGGTACCGAGCGCCTCCAGGAACGATATCGAGGACAAGGCGAACGAACTTGCTGACCGCATCGAGGCAAAGACCGATTCTGTCGGTGGCGCCACGAGCGACGACATTCAAGCCGATCTCGAAGCCCTTCGCCGCGATATCGCCGCACTGACGCAGACAGTCGCCTCCTTCGGCAGCAGCAAGATCCGCCAGGCAGGCGAGACCTCGCAGCAGTATGTCGACAGCGCTCGTGAGAGCATTGCGAACGTCGAAGATGAGCTTGAGGCCTATGTGCATCAGCGTCCGTTCCAGTCGCTCGCCATCGCGGCTGGCGTCGGCTACGTGCTCGCACTGCTCACGCGGCGCTGATCATGCTGCCGCTCTTTAGACAACTCGGCATTCTCGCCTTCGGTCGGGTGCAGCCGACCGCGACCCGCATCACGCGCTCCCTCATCGGGGGCGCGATTGTCGGCGTTCTGGCACTCACGGCCTATGTGGCATTGCTTCTGGCTCTGGGTTTCTATCTGTCCAGCGAGTTCGGCGCGATCTATGCCGCCCTTATCGTCGCAGGCGTCACCGCCCTGTGCGGTCTCATCGTCATTCTGATCGTCCAGTCGATGAACAAGGCGACTGAGCGGCGCATGGAGGCACGTCGCCGTGCTGCGAAGTCGCAGTTGCCGGATCCCATGACGCTGCAATTGCTGGCCGGTGTTCCCGCGATGATGAAGGGGCGATCCTTGCTGACCACTGCCGCAATCGCCGCGCTCGTCTTCGGTGTTGCGAAGATGCAGGGCGTCGGTCGGGATGGACGGGACGATTGATATCGCGCGAACGTCGAATGCCAGTGCCTTGGGCTCTGGCTTTCGGCGAAAGCGCGCCTATTTCTTCGCTTTGGTTTCTGCGTCTTGCAACCGCTCGAGGAGGTCCAGAAAATGAGGAGGTGTGCCTTCTTCGATGATGCTGTCGTAGTAGCCACGCAGCTTGGTGGCGATCAACGCATTGTCGTTCTGGCGTCGTGCAGCGGGGAGCTTTTTCGGTTTAGCCGGTTTGTCCGCGGGGCCTTCAGCCATTTTGTTCCAGTTCCATCGTTTCCCTAGGCGAAATGAGAATTACTCCTATAAGATTTCGGATGCAAAAAAGTTCCTGGGGAGATGGAACTTTTTTGTAAGCCCCGCGTTATCAGCGGAGTCCGCACCGAATTCCATACCGATTGGAGAACTGCATGTCCCTTACTGCCCGCGTTGCCGTCCATCTTCCTTATCTGAGGCGATATGCACGCGCCGTCACTGGTTCGCAGACATCAGGAGATGCCTATGTCGCCGCGGTCCTTGAGGCTCTGATCGCCGATATCTCGATTTTCCCGGCCAACGGCGATGACCGCGTCGCGCTGTACAAGCTGTTTGTCGTCATTTATGACTCCACCAAGGTGGAACTACCGCAGATCACCTCGCCCTTCGCCTGGGAAAAGCGCGCTGCCGCCAATCTCGCAGCCGTTCCGACACGCGCCCGCCATGCTTTCCTCTTGATCACCGTTGAAGGCTTCACCACCGCAGAGGCCGCCAACGTGCTCAGCGTCAGCGAAGCGGAATTCAACGTTCTCTTCAACGAAGCCTCGATGGAAATTTCCCGCCAGGTGGCAACCGACATCATGATCATCGAGGACGAGCCGCTGATCGCGCTCGACATCGAACAGATGGTTGAAGATCTGGGTCACCGCGTCACCGGTATTGCGCGCACGCATGCCGAAGCCGTTGATCTCTACAAGCGCACGAGCCCGAAGATGGTTCTGGCCGACATCCAGCTTGCGGATGGCAGCTCCGGCATCGACGCGGTAAACGACATTCTGAAGGTCGATACCATCCCGGTTATCTTCATCACTGCCTTCCCGGAACGTCTGCTGACCGGCGAACGTCCGGAGCCGGCCTTCCTGGTGACCAAGCCGTTCAACCCCGACATGGTCAAGGCTCTGATCAGCCAGGCGCTTTTCTTCAACGAGCGCGTGGCAGAGCAAGTCTAATCCCGCTCACATGGGCATAGGTTAGAGTGAGAAATGGGGCCGGCCGCGAGTGCCGGTCCGGGGTGCCGATCAACGGCGGAGCAGGACAATTGGTACATCGGTTGACATGGTTTGAACCTCAGCGCGGCGATGAGCAGCTGCGGGAGTTCTTCATAACCGCGCTCATTGACATGGGCGCCAGCCTGATTCTTCAGGACAAGGATGGTACCTATGTCTGCATCACCTCGCTTCCGGCGCGGTGGCGTCTGCCGGTAGGTAGCAAGCCGTCCGACGATACGGTCTTCGGGCCCGAGATCGGACAGAAGCTTGCGGAGCTGAAGTCGGGTCTCGTGAATGCCGGCGATCGGGTCGAGCTGGAGATCGAGGCGGGCGACGATACCTTCTTCGAGTTCCGATGCCGGATGGTGGAAATGGCAGATAATGATCTGCACATGATCACCGTGGTGATCGACCGAACCGAGGACCGTCGGCGTGAGCGTCTTTTAAGGGCGCTTTTGCGCGAAGTAAGCCACCGCTCGAAGAACCTGCTTGCGATCATCCAGAGCATTGCCTCTCAGACGGCGCGTTACTCCGGCACACTGGACATGTTCCTTGGAAAATTCCGCGGCCGGCTTCATGCGCTGTCGCAGTCGCAAGACCTGATCACGGACTCAAGCTGGCGCGGCGCTTATTTCCGCGACCTCTTGAAACAGCAGGTCGATCGTTACGTTCAGGAGAATGCAGATCTGGTTCATGTCTCCGGCGACGATGTGCTTCTGACACCGAATGCCTCGTTGCATATTGGCCTGGCATTGCATGAACTGGTCGTGAATGCCGTGAGCCACGGCGATTTCCTGCAGCGGCGTCTGCCAATCGAGGTGACCTGCCGCAAGATCGATACACCTGATGGTCCTGTCGTCGAGATTGGCTGGAACGAGCCATTCACGGCGCAGGTCGGCGAGGAAACGAAAGCGGCGCGTTTCGGCAGCACTGTGCTTGAGCGCGTTGTTCCCTCTTCGGTCAACGGCGAGGCCACCCACAAACTCGAAAACGGGCAGGTGCGCTACATGCTCCGGTTCCCGCTCGAGATCTTCGACTGACCCCTCCGACACCCCGGTGTCGCCCCCATAGAAAGACGAGATCATGCGCCTGTTCAGTTGCAGCAACTGTACGAATGTCGTGCATTTCGAAAACGACGGCTGCGTCACTTGCGGCGCGCGTCTGGTGTTCCGGGCGACGAGCCTGGATATGGTCGCGCTCGATGCCTCGGGCACCCACATTCTCGATCATGGCCAGACGGAACCGGTCCCGGTCAACCCGTGCGCAAACGCCGCAATGGGCGGCTGCAACTGGCTTGCCGATGATGGTGACGACAGCGGCTTCTGTGTCGCCTGCCGGCATAATGTCACCATCCCCGATCTCTCCGTGCCGGATAACCTGCATAACTGGCAGCGGATCGAGCTTGCCAAGCGCGGCCTTTTCTATTCGCTGCTGAGGTTCCGTCTGCCGCTCGTCACCCGCACTGCAGATCCCGAGCGAGGGCTCGGCTTTGAGTTTCTGGCTGATGACCCCGCCGCTCCCGATGGGGAGGGGCCGGTGCTGACCGGGCATTCTGAGGGCCTCATCACGCTCAACATCGCGGAGGGCTCCGACGCTGAGCGGGAGGCCCGTCGTGTGGCCTTGGGCGAACCTTTCCGGACTTTGCTCGGCCATTTCCGCCACGAGGTTGCCCATTACTACTGGAATGTCCTGGTGCGCGACCGAGGTGCTTTCGAGGAATTCCGTGCTGTCTTCGGTGACGAACGGATTGACTATTCCGAAGCTCTCAAGCGGCATTACGCCGAAGGACCTGTTCCCGGCTGGGAGAACACTTTCATCTCCGCCTATGCTGCCAGTCATCCTTGGGAAGACTTCGCAGAAACATTTGCGCATTACTTCCACATGGTGGATGCGCTTGATACCGCCGATGCCTTCGGCCTCAGAACGAGCCCTGATGTCGAGGCCGATGTGCCTGCGATCGAGTTGAAGCGGACCTTCGACAGTTACAGTGCCGGCAGCGCAGGGGCGCTCATCCGCGCCTGGGTTCCGCTGACGCTCGCGATCAACAGCATCAACCGCAGCATGGGCCAGCAGGACCTTTACCCCTTCGTCCTGTCAGAGCCCGTCATTGCCAAACTTCACTATATTCATGAGCTGATCCGCTCCTGATCTTGCGCTTCTCCTGACAGCCGCCGAATTCCCGGAACATCGATCAAGTCTCCGCGTTAACCTTCCAGTAACACGGAGACTGATCATGAACAGTATGGCTGCCTTATTGGTCATCGTGGCCTGCCACCCCCAAGACACCACCTGTCTTCAGGATCCGGTCGCCGTGATTTCTTATGAAACGGATCAGGCTTGCTATCAGGCCTTGCCGGAAGAGCTGCGTCGCGCCCGGGCGATGGCGGACATCATCTATGGTGATTGCTTCCCCGTCAGTGCCGATCTGGTTGCAGGTCGTGATATTCGCCAGACGATCGATCCCGGCAAGCTTGCTGCTCTCGACGCCCCGGTCGTCACTGCTGGTCCGGCAGAGGCGCAGGCGCTGATCGCACCGATCCCGGCTGATCGCTATGGAGCCGTCGAATGAGCCCCTCCACTCACGACCGCCAGCCGTCGTCCGAAATCGACGCGCGGAATCGCCACCTAGCACAAGAAGCTGGGCTCGATCAGGATCTGGAATCGCAGGTTCCACCCCGATATGGCTCTTTCACCGGCACAACGCTCCTGATCATGCTTTGCCTGCTGATCGCGGTCATGGTCTGGATCATTCTCTGATAGTTCTTCGCCCAATCATCCCAAACGAAAAAAAAGGCTGCGCCTCTCAGCGCAGCCTTTTTTGTATCCGCTTCCAGTCTCCCGTTACGCCCGACGGAACAG
Organism: uncultured Allorhizobium sp.; assembly: GCA_958439205.1. Lineage (GTDB taxonomy): Bacteria > Pseudomonadota > Alphaproteobacteria > Rhizobiales > Rhizobiaceae > Allorhizobium. The sequence continues at coordinate 1,600,451 of OY288189.1, forward strand.
GCGCATTGCGAGCGAGATGATGAAGAGAATGATGAAGATTGCGAACAGGATCTTGGCGATGCCGGCAGAGGCGCCAGCGATACCGCCGAAGCCGAGAACGCCGGCGATCAGGGCGACGACGAGGAAGACGAGAGCGTAATAAAGCATTTTGGTTCTCCGAGTTTCGATGGCTGGAAAACGTCGATTTAATGACTTTGTTCCATGCCGATCACGGCTTCGAGAGCACCTTCGACAGCCATCGAAAAGACGGCTAAAAAATCTGATGTCGCGTGGAACCTTATGGGGATCTCGGCGTTGTCAGGCGACACTCTTTCAAACCCGTTGGACCCAATGACAGAACATTCAAAGAAAGCGCCGGTTTCGAACGGTCTGCCTGGAACGGGCGCCTTCCATCCTGGCGTCTCGGCGCAACTGCGGGAATATTATCAGTCGGTGCAGGAAGAGGGGATACCGGAACGGTTTCTCCAGCTTCTCGAACGGCTGGATATGGCAGAGCGCCAGGCCGGCGATGACACTCGCATGAAGGACACTGCTCGATGACCGTTGCCGACAAGTCGATCGACGGAGCATTCAAGCGCGATCTTCTGGCCGCGCTCCCAAACCTCCGCGCCTTTGCCGTGTCGCTCACAGGTCGCCACCATGTAGCGGACGACCTGGTTCAGGACACGATCATGAAGGCTTGGGCCAAGCAGGATCATTTCGAGCCCGGCACCAATATGAAGGCCTGGCTTTTCACCATCCTGCGTAACGAGTTCTATTCGCAGATGCGCAAACGCGGTCGCGAAGTTTCCGATACGGACGGCATCTTCACGTCGCAGCTGTCAACGCATCCGCAGCAATATGGTTCGCTCGACTTGCAGGATTTCAAGCGAGCACTCGACCAGTTGCCGAGTGACCAGCGCGAAGCGATCATTCTCGTCGGCGCGTCAGGTTTTGCCTATGAAGAGGCCGCCGAGATCTGCGGTTGCGCCGTGGGCACGATCAAAAGCCGTATCAACCGCGCGCGCAACAAGCTGCAGGAAATCCTCGGCGTGAGCGGCGAAGGTGACTACGGCCCGGACGCGCACAGCTCAGCGGTCATCAAGAAGGCCTTCGCTGTTTAACCACTTACGACGCATCGCGTCGACGACCGCCGCGGCCAGCTCGTCTGCCTGCGGCGGTTTTGATAGCATGGGGTAGGACGAAACGATCGTGCCGGCATCGGGGAAATGATCATAGGACGACAGGAAGACCGGCATCGCACCGGCCGACAGCACAAGTGTCGCCCGCTCCACATTGAGTGGTTCGGAAGATGCAACGTCGATGATGACGATATCGAACTCTCCGGCAGAGAGTTCATTCGCAAGCCCGGAAACTGGCGTGATTTTCACATCGCAAACCAGGCTCTCCTGCAGGATCCGCTCCACCTCCATCGCGATCAAATATTGGTTTTCAGCGATGAGGACGCGCGGTGGCGATGTGTTCATGGGACTTCCTTCTGTCAGGCGCGCTTTATGGGTCCACCCCTGATGGCCGTCATTTAAATAAGACATGTCGATGCCATGGTTGTTCCACGCGGGAACATGATGGCAGCCAAACGAGGTGATCGCATGGCACCGGAGCCGCGCCACAATCCAGTTCGCGTCAGTTGTTACGAATGTCCACTTCGGCGGATGAAGCAGTTCCGGCCCTTCACGGAGGCTGAGCTGGAGTTTGTCTCCAACTTCAAGCGGGGGGAGCTGCAGGCCGATCCCGGCACCACCGTGCTGGTCGAGGGCGCGCAGAGCGCGCATCTCTACACCGTCCTCGGCGGCTGGGGCTTCCGCTACAAGATCCTCGAAGACGGTCGCAGGCAGATCCTCAATTACGTTGTGCCGGGTGACATGATCGGGCTGCAGGGCGCCGTGATGGCGGAAATGCAGCATTCGGTCGAGGCCCTGACGCCGATGACGCTGTGCGTCTTCGAACGTAGCCGACTGTTCTCTCTCTTCGAGCGCCATCCTGGCCTTGGCTTCGACCTGACCTGGCTTGCCGCGCGGGAAGAGACGATCCTCGACGAGCACCTGCTCAGTGTCGGCCGACGCTCGGCGCTGGAGCGTGCTTCCTATCTTCTCGCGTTCCTCTTCGAGCGTGGACGCGTGGCCGGCGTTGTCGACGAGAGGCAGCGTCATGTGCCGATTACGCAGACGCACCTTGCCGATACGCTGGGGCTCTCGATCGTGCACACGAACAAGACCCTGAAGAAGCTTTCGGATAGAGGCCTGATCCTGTGGCGTGACCGCGGGTGCGAGATCCTCGATGCGCGCGGGCTGGAGGACATCGCTGGCTGGACGCCGGGAGAGCCGCGGATCCGTCCCTTCATCTAGCCTTGGCCGTGGGCCAGGGATTGCCAGCCAAAGAATAGCCCGCCGTGAAAGCTTTGCGGCGGGCTTTTTCGTCTTGTCTCGCGGATGTCAGGCGACGATCAGAACGCCGGTGAAGAGCGCAATGATCATGACGATCAGGACGATGAAGATCAGGATCTTCGCAATGCCGGCGGAGGCGCCGGCCACGCCGCGAAAACCGAGAAGGCTCGCCACGGCGGCGATGAGAAGGAGGATGAGGATCCATTGTAGCATGCGTGTCTCCCTTGCAATGTTCCATGGGGAAACAGTGACTTGCCGCAATTGTTCCCTACTGCGGCGAAGGTCTGATTTTGTGCGGTGCAACAAAAATCGGTTTAAGCCGACGCGCCATCGCCTAAAACCGTCACTTGTTCTGAAAGCTGGACTAGACAGGCGACCTCGCTTCTGCTCGTGTCCGCCATTGGAGTGTCCTTCGACTTTAGGCGAGGGACTGAGATTTGCCCCGTTCGAACGGAGTTAGGGAGATGGGATTGAAGATCGGATCGCCAAGGGAGATTTATGCCGGTGAGGCCCGCGTCGCGATGACGCCGGACAGCGCCACGCAACTGCAGAAACTCGGCTATGAGTGTGTCATCGAAAGCGGCGCCGGCAAGGCCGCAGGCTTGTCGGACGACGCCTATCGCGCCGCTGGCGTGACCGTCGTCGAGACGGCTGCCGCGCTCTTCGAGACGGCCGACATCATTGCCAAGGTGCGGCCGCCGGAGACATCCGAAGTCGATCGTCTCGGCCCCGGCAAGACGCTGATCTCCTTCTTCTATCCGGCCCAGAACTCGGCCCTGCTCGAGCAGGCCAAAGCCAAGGGCGCGACCGTCGTTGCCATGGATATGGTGCCGCGAATCTCACGCGCCCAGAAGATGGACGCACTGTCGTCGATGGCAAACATCGCCGGCTATCGCGCTGTCATCGAGGCGGGCAACAATTTCGGCCGCTTCTTCACCGGCCAGGTGACCGCTGCCGGCAAGGTGCCGCCGGCCAAGGTACTGGTCATCGGTGCAGGCGTCGCGGGGCTTGCCGCGATCGGCACGGCCACTTCGCTCGGCGCCATCACCTATGCCTTCGACGTTCGTCCTGAGGTGGCCGAGCAGATCGAAAGCATGGGTGCGCAGTTCGTCTATCTCGAATTCGAAGCTGCCCAGGATGGGGCCGCGACCGGTGGTTATGCCGCGCCGTCTTCGCCGGAATTCCGCGAGAAGCAGCTCGCCAAGTTCCGCGAACTGGCGCCCGAGATCGACATCGTCATCACCACGGCGCTGATCCCGGGCCGGGATGCGCCGAAGCTGTGGCTTGCCGACATGGTGGCCGCGATGAAGCCCGGTTCCGTCGTCATCGATCTCGCCGCAGAACGCGGCGGCAACTGCGACCTGACCGTCGCGGACCAGAAGATCGTCTCCGAGAACGGCGTCACCATCGTCGGCTATACCGACTTTCCGAGCCGCATGGCCGCGCAGTCGTCGACGCTTTACTCGACCAACATCCGCCACATGATGACGGACCTGACGCCGGCCAAGGACGGCGTCGTCTTGCACAATATGGAAGACGACGTCATCCGGGGTGCCACGGTCACCAAGGACGGCGAGATTACTTATCCCCCGCCGCCGCCGAAGATCCAGGCGATCGCTGCTGCCAAGCCGAAGGAAAAGGTGAAGGAGCTGACGCCCGAAGAAAAGCGGGCGCAGGAAATCGCCGCCTTCAAGACGCAGACCCGCAACCAGGTGGGCATGCTTGCCGGTGGCGGTGCGCTGATCCTGCTCGCCGGTCTCTATGCACCCGCCAGCTTCATGAGCCATTTCATCGTCTTCGTGCTCGCCTGCTTCGTCGGTTTCCAGGTCATCTGGAATGTCAGCCATTCGCTGCACACGCCGCTGATGGCGATCACCAATGCCATCTCCTCGATCATCATTCTGGGTGCCCTGATGCAGATCGGATCAGGCAACTTCCTGGTGATCATCCTCGGTGCGCTGTCGGTCCTGATGGCCGGCATCAACATCTTCGGTGGCTTCATGGTGACACGGCGCATGCTCGCCATGTTCCAGAAGTCTTGAGTTAGGGGAGGGGACACACTCATGGAATACGGATTCACCACAGCGGCCTATGTCGTCGCAGCCGTTCTCTTCATCCTGTCGCTCGGCGGGCTCTCGGGCCAGGAAAGCGCCAAGCGCGCCGTCTGGTATGGCATCGTCGGCATGGGGCTCGCGGTTGTCGCGACGCTTTACGGCCCCGGTGCCGGTAAGTGGCTCGTCTCGGTCGTCATGATTGCCATTGGCGGCGGTATCGGCTGGGTGGTTGCCCAGCGCGTGCAGATGACGGAGATGCCGCAGCTTGTGGCCGCTATGCATTCGCTGGTCGGTCTCGCCGCCGTCTTCATCGGCTTCAATGCAGAAATCGAGATGTGGCGGATTGCCAGCACGTTGTCCGATGCCGGCCTGACATCTTGTGATGCAGCGCTCAGTGCTGTGGCCTGTGCAGCCCAGGCCGGTCAGGCGACGTTGTTTGGCGATTTCGCCGGCTTCGCGCTCAAGATTGCACAAAAGACCGGTGCCGAGATCGCCGTGCTGAAGATCGAGGTGTTCCTCGGTGTCTTCATCGGGGCTGTCACCTTTACCGGTTCGGTCGTCGCCTATGGCAAGCTGGCCGGCAAGGTTGATGGCAAGGCTAAGAAACTGCCTGGCGGCCATATGCTGAACGCCGGTGCGGCGCTCGGCTCGCTGATCCTGCTGGTGCTCTATTTCAATGGTGCCGGCAGCTGGACGCTGATCCTGATGACGCTTCTGGCGCTCTTCATCGGCTACCACCTGATCATGGGCATCGGCGGTGCCGACATGCCGGTCGTCGTCTCGATGCTCAACAGCTATTCCGGCTGGGCGGCGGCTGCCATCGGCTTCTCGCTGTCGAACGATCTGCTGATCGTCGTCGGTGCGCTGGTCGGTTCGTCCGGTGCAATCCTCTCCTACATCATGTGCAAGGCGATGAACCGCAGCTTCGTCTCGGTCATCCTTGGCGGCTTCGGCGGCACGACCGGACCGCAGATGGAAGTCGTGGGCGAGCAGATCGCCATCGACGGCGACGGCGTTGCCAACGCGCTGAACGATGCCGACAGCGTCATCATCGTTCCGGGCTACGGCATGGCGGTCGCCCAGGCGCAGCAAACGGTGTCGGAACTGACCCGCAAGCTGCGTGCTGCCGGCAAGACGGTGCGTTTCGCGATCCATCCGGTCGCCGGTCGCCTGCCGGGCCACATGAACGTGCTGCTCGCCGAAGCCAAGGTGCCCTACGATATCGTTCTGGAAATGGACGAGATCAACGAGGACTTCCCCGAAACGGATGTCGTCATCGTCATCGGCTCCAACGACATCGTCAATCCGGCCGCCCAGGAAGACCCGAACTCGCCGATCGCCGGCATGCCAGTTCTGGAAGTCTGGAAGGCGAAGCAAGTTTTCGTTTCCAAGCGCGGCCAGGGCACCGGCTATTCCGGCATCGAGAACCCGCTGTTCTACAAGGAGAATACGCGGATGTTCTACGGTGACGCGAAGAAGTCGATCGACAGCATCCTGCCGTTGATCAAGTAAGCTTCGGATCAGACCAAATCTTTAAAGCCGGGTGGTGACGCCCGGCTTTTTTCTTCCATGGGTTGCCAGGAAAACCGGACGTTAACCATAAGCCACTTAGATGGTGGCCAGTGTGACCGCAGGAGTTTTCGTGAGCATCAGGGTGTTTCTTGCCGGCATTTCCGCCGGGTTTATCGCAACGGCAGCGACGGCAGCCGATCTCAATTCATCTGATGCACCACTACCGCTGCCGCCGCAGGGCGATGTCGCTGATATCATTCACGACTGGGGCGGCGGCTATGTCGGTGTTGTCGGCGGTGGTGCCGTCGGCGAAATGGAAACGCAGACCAGCTCTGGCACGCTGTTTTCCGAAACGCCCTTGCGCGGTGGGCTTGCCGGCGTGACGGCGGGCTATAACATTCAGAACGGCAACATGGTCTATGGCGTCGAAGCCGACGTTTCCTGGGCGAAGATCAAGGGCGACAAGGCCTGCGCGGGCTTTCCCTCGCAGAACTGCAGTTTCGAACTCGGCTGGCAGGGCACGGCACGTGCTCGCGTCGGTGTCGCTTTCGACCGGACGCTGCTCTATGTGACCGGTGGTCTTGCGGTCGCCGGTGGCAAGGGCGGTGTTGACCCGGTCCTCGGCGCGATTGTGGGCGAAGACCAGCAGACATATTTCGGCTACGTCGCCGGTGTCGGTGCCGAATATGCGATGACCGACGCGCTGAGCTTCAAGGCTGAATATCTCTACACCGACTACAAGTCGCGCACCTCGCCGGTCGGGACAGTCAGCCCGACTGATAGCTACAAGTCCGACCCTTCAAGCCACCTATTCCGGGTTGGCGTGAATTACAGTTTCTGATCTGAACGACCAGGGTGGTGAGACAGCGATCGAAAGTAAAAGCCGGGGGTCATGCCCGGCTTTTTTATTGGCAGCACTGTACCCGTTTTGATACATTAGCTGAATGAAGCTGATCCAGTGGCTTGGAAGTAGCAGAGCGGATGTTCGTGCGTTTCCCGACGACGCCCGGATCGATGCCGGCTGGCAGCTGGAACTCGTTCAGCGAGGATTGGATCCAGATGACTGGAAACCGATGCCGACTATCGGTGCCGGTGTCCGGGAAATCAGAATCCGTGAAGCTTCCGGGGCTTTCCGGATCGTCTACCTGGCGACATTAGAGGACAGGGTTCTGGTGTTGCATGCCTTCCAGAAGAAGACACAGGCTACACCTAAGAAAGATATCGATCTTGCCATTCAGAGGCTGAAGCGATGGAAGCAGGAAATATGAGCGAAGAGATTTATGTCAGCGTCTGGGACGCCCTCTCCGACACCGAGCAGGAAGCGGCCAATCTCAAGGCGCGTTCCGCTCTGCTTTTCGAAATCCGTAATGCTGTCCTCGGATGGGGGCTCTCGCAGGATGAGGCAGCCAAGCGACTCGGGCTGACCCGTCCGCGCACCAATGATCTGCTACGCGGCAAGCTCTCGAAATTTTCACTCGATGCACTGTTTAACATCGCATCAGCGGCTAAGCTCGAGATCGAGATCCGTGTGAAGGACGTAGCTTAGCGCGCTCATCGAGACTGGCTGAATTCTTGACCGCTTCTGCGTGCAACTGAGGACCCCGCCACAAGGGCGGGGTCAAACTCGGTCCTAAAAGTTCAACTCAGACATCCGCCTTGAACGTCTGCTTCTGCGTGCCGAGGCCCTCGATGCCGAGTTCCACCACGTCGCCCGCCTTGAGGAACTGCGGCGGCTTCATGCCGAGGCCGACGCCTGGAGGGGTGCCGGTGGAGATGACGTCACCGGGATGCAGGCTCATGAACTGGCTGAGGTAGGAGACGAGGTGGGCGACGCCGTAGACCATGGTCTTCGACGAGCCGTCCTGCATCATCTTGCCGTTGACCGAGAGCCACATCTTGAGGTTCTGCGGATCGGCAATTTCATCCTTGGTGACGAGCCATGGGCCGATCGGGCCGAAGGTGTCGCAGGACTTGCCCTTGGTCCACTGTCCCGCGCGCTCCGTCTGGAAGGCGCGCTCTGACACGTCGTGGGAGACGCAGTAGCCGGCGACATAGTCCATGGCGTCGGCTTCGGAGACATATTTTGCGGTCTTGCCGATGACGACGCCGAGTTCGACTTCCCAGTCGGTCTTTTCCGAGGTGCGCGGGATGAGGACATCGTCATTGGGGCCGCAGATGGCAGACGTCGCCTTCATGAAGATGACAGGCTCCGGCGGAACGGCAGCGCCGGTTTCTGCGGCGTGGTCGGAATAGTTGAGGCCGATGCAGATGAACTTGCCGGTGCCGGCGACGCAGGCGCCGATGCGGTTGGCAGCGATTTCCGGCAGCGAGGAGAGGTCAAGAGCGGCGATCTTGGCCAGACCCTCCGGCGAGATGGCAGCGCCGCCGATATCGGTCACATGGGCCGAGAGGTCACGGATCTTGCCGTCCTTGTCGAGGATCGCAGGCTTTTCCTGGCCGAGCGGGCCGACGCGCATCAGTTTCATGGTCTTGTTCCTTCCTGAAAATTAGATCGTCCAGCCGCCGTCGATGGCATAGGCCTGGCCCGAGGTATAGGTGGCGCCGGCGAGATAGACGGCTAGGTCGGCAATTTCTTCCGGGGTGCCCAGGCGCCCCATGGGCTGGCGGGCGATGAAGGCGGCGCGGGCGGCGTCATAGTCACCCTGGGCGCGCATCCGGTCCTGCAGCGAGGGGCTTTCGACGGTGCCCGGGCAGATGGCATTGCAGCGGATGCCCTGCGTCACGTAGTCGGCAGCGACCGACTTGGTGAGGCCGATCACGGCTGCCTTGGTGACCGTGTAGGCGAAGCGGTTCGGTACGCCTTTGATGGCGCTCGCGACCGAGGCCATGTTGATGATCGAGCCGTCGCCGCGTTCCAGCATGGCCGGCAGCACGGCTCGGATGGTGCGGATCATGGCGCGGACATTGAGGTCGAGGGCGAAGTCCAGATCCTTGTCATTCATGTCCAGCACAGTGCCGCCATGCACAACACCGGCGCAATTGAACAACACATCGAAGGGCCCTGTCTCGGCGACCACGGCCTTGACTGCGTCGTCGTTCAGGACGTCGAGCTGGCGCGTGATGATGCCTGTCTCGCCCTCGAGGCTTGCCAGCGCTTCGGTGTTGATGTCGGTCGCGACCACCGTCGCGCCGGCGCGGGCGAAGGCGATGGCGCTGGCGCGGCCGATGCCCTGGCCAGCTGCCGTTACCAGCACATGCTTCTTTTCAAGGTTCATCTTCTTGGCTCCTCCAGCCGATCCCTCGTCACTCGACCCTTGCATATTCCCACGGTCGATGTGAGCATCATTCATATGCAAAACATTTATTCATGAACGTCAAGGTCAGTCATAGGACTTCAGGGAGAGAAAAACGTGAATGACCTCGATCAGGACCGCTACCGGGCGCCGGCGCTCGACAAGGGTCTCGACATTCTGGAGCTTCTGGCGGGCGTAGACGGGGGCTTGAGCCAGGCGGAGATCGCAAAGAAACTCGACCGCAGCCCCAACGAATTCTACCGGATGCTCGACCGACTGGTGAAGCGTGGCTATGTCGCGCGGCTCGACGGTGATCGCTACGTGCTAACGCTGAAGCTTTTTGGCCTTGCACAACTGCATGCTCCAACGCGACGGCTGGCTTCGCTTGCCATGCCGCTGATGCGGGAACTGGCCGAGATCACCCGGCAGGAAAACCACATCGTCGTCTATGACCGTGGCCATCCCGTCGTCATCGCGCAGCTGGAGGCGCCGGGCTATTGGGGGATCTCGATCCGCGTCGGCTCGCGCATGGGGCTGTTCGACACCGGTTCCGGCCATATCCTTCTCGCCTTCCGCAGTCCGGAGGTGCGGGCGATGATGGTCGCCGAGCATTTGGCGAGCGGTGGTCCCGAAGGTCGGATGACAGAGGCCTTCATCAGCAGGCTCGACCAGATCCGGGCGCGCGGCTACGAGATGATGCCGAGCGCGCAAACGGCTGGCGTCGTCAACCTCTCCGCGCCGATCGTCAGCGCCGATGGCGAGGCCTTGGGCGCGCTCACCGTGCCCTATATCACCATCATCAACGCGCCTGAGGCCCCCCATATCACCCGCACCATCGAGGCGCTGATGGAGACGGCGCGACGGATCTCGGTGCTTGCCGGAGCCGGTCTGGGGGCAGAGGCGTCGGATACGAATTGAGTTCAACGGCCTTGGGAGGGGCCTGCCATGATCATCGATACCCATCTGCATCTGATCTATCGCGATCGGCTCGGCTATCCCTGGCTGAAGGATGTGCCGGCACTGGATGCCGACTTCACCTGGGAGACCTATTCGCGGGAAGCAAAGCGGATTGGAATTTCCTCCGTGCTGCATATGGAAGTGGATGTGGCGCCCCAGGACATTGCCCGGGAAACAGAGATGGTCCAGGACCTGTCGCGGGCGCCTGATAGCCTGATCCGCGGCGTGATCGCCTCCTGTCGGCCGGAAGAGCCTGATTTCGCCGCCTATCTCGAAGCGCAGCTTGCCAATCCCTTCGTCAAGGGGTTCCGCCGCGTGTTGCATGTTGTGCCCGATGATGTGTCCGAGGGCGCGCTGTTCCGCGAAAACGTGAAGCGGCTGTCCGGCACGGACCTCACCTTCGATCTCTGCATGCTGCCGCATCAGGTCGACAGGGCGAAGGTGCTGATCGATCTCGCGCCCGATGTCACCTTCATCCTTGATCATTGCGGCGTGCCGGACATCAAGGGGCATGGCTACGATACCTGGACGACCGGGATTGCCGAGATCGCCAAACGTGAAAACGTGCGGGTGAAGATCTCCGGCATTCCGGCCTATGGCGATCTGGAGAACTGGACGCTCGAAGACCTCAAGCCCTATTTCCAGCACACGATCGCATCCTTCGGTTTCGATCGGGCTATCTGGGGGTCGGACTGGCCGGTCTGCACGCTGGGTGGCGGGCTCTCGACCTGGGTGGCGACGACGCAGGCGCTGCTGCATGGCTGCACCATCGAGGAAAAGGACAGGCTTTTCTCCGGCAATGCCAGGAGGATCTGGAGGCTTTAACGCCCCTTGTCCCGCTCGGCGAGCAGGCGGCGAAGATAGCCGCGCATCGCAATGATGAGCGCCTCGATGTCCTCATTCGAGGCGGAGAGATCTTCGAGGGCGTAGCTCTGCAGGATGATGCCGTCGATGCCGATCAGCATCTGGCGGGCGACGGCGCGGCCGATGCGGCGGAGCTCCTCATCCCTGTCGTCCTCGAAGACGAGGTGGCCATAAAAGTCGATATAGGCATTGTACTGGCGGGCCGCGAGCCATTCGGAGCCCTTGGTCCTGAGCGCATAGAGCGTCAGTTCCGTCTGGGCGATCTGCTTGCCCTTTGTGCGCTGGATGTAGCGCCAGCTGGCCCGGATCAGGGCCTCCACCCGATCTTCCGGGGCTTTCGGCAAAGCGACATCCTGCCGGTAGGCCTCGTCCATCTCCGCGATCAGGTCTTCGAGCACGGCAAGCAGCAGGCTTTCCTTGCTGTCGAAATAGTAGTGCAGTGTCGCGAGCTTGACGCCGGCGGAGGCGGCGATGCGCCGTGTCGTCAGCGCCTCCATGCCGCCTTCCTCCAGCGCCTCTCGGGCACCCTTGATGATGCGGACGCGGGTTTCCAGCCCCTTGCGGGTGGCGCCTGTGGGGCGGCCACGTCCCGGGGCGTTGACCGGTTTCTCCTGCGTCGCGTCCGCTGACTCGCTCATCGGCCTCCCCCGGCTTCGAAGGTGACGCGGCCGTCGCAGATGGTCAGCACGGGAGAAAGCGCGGAGATGCTCGCCGGGTCGGTCGCCTCGATGTCGCCGGAGAGGACGACAAGATCCGCGAGATATCCCGGTTTCAACACGCCCTTGCGGTCTTCCATGTATTCGACCCAGGCGCTGGTTCGGGTATAGGCGGCCAGCGTTTCCTGAAGGCTCAGGCGATGGTCCGGCATTTCGTCTGCCCAAGGTTTTCGCGTCATGGCATCGCCAACACAGCTCAGCGGCGGCAGTGGCGAGACCGGCCAGTCGGTGGCGAAGACGATCGTGGCGCCTGCATCCACCAGCGTCTTCCAAGCGAAAGCGAGAGGCCAGCGCTCACGGCCGATATAGGTGAGATAGGGTTCGAGCGGCAGACCTGCAGAGCCCGGCGGATGGGTGGGCTGCATCGAGGCGATCGTGCCCGTTTCGGCAAAGCGCTTGATGTCGTCGGGATGGACAACCTCGATATGCTCGACGCGATTGCGCATGTCCTTTCGGCCATTGGCGTTGATCGAGGCCTCGTAGCCGTCGAGCACCATGCGGACTGCGCCGTCACCGATCGCGTGGACCGCGACGGATAAGCCGAGGCGGTTTGCTTCGGTCGCGACCGCGTTGAAGGCTTCACCGGAAAAGAGTGGGTCGCCCTTCCAGCCGGGTTTGTGGGCGTAGTCGTCGACAAAGACTGCCGTCTCGCCTTCGGTGACGCCGTCCATGAAGAGCTTGACGAAGTTGCAGCGGAGCTTGTCGGTGTCGAAGCGGGCCTTCCAGGCGGCAGCCTTCGTTTCCAGATCGGAGAGCGGCATGAAATTCTTCATGTGGTAAGGCACGCGCACGCGTACCGGCAGGCCTTCGGTCTTCTCGATCTCATCCAGCATTTCCAGCTGATAGAGATTGCCGTCCATGTTCTGGAACGAAGTAATGCCGAGCGAGGCGCAATAGGCCAGTCCCTTCTTCAGCACTTCGATATCCCCCGCGCGCTCTTCCGTGGTGACGTGTTCGGGATCACCGCCGGTGCCGACGCCGAGGCCTTCTCGACCGCCCGTCACGCTCATCGAGGCGACAGGACGCATGGCGTTGCTTTCGCGCAGCTCGCCGTTTGCCAGCCCGTCCTCGCCCATGACAATCTCATTGCCCACGCCGACATCGCGGCCATGGAGGATACCGGCTTTTTCCAGTGCGATGGTGTTGGCCCAGGCCGTGTGCCGGTCGGGGGCGACCATCATGAAGGGGCGATCCGCGATGATGCGGTCGAGATGGTGGCGGGTGACCCGCTCGGTTTCCGAGAGGATGGTGTAATCGGCCGTCTGGCCGACAAGCAACGGCAGGTCCGGGTTGGCATCCGCATAGTCCCGCACGGCTCTTGACAGGGCGTCGAATCCACTGACGCCGAAGAGCGAGAGTTCGCCGAGCGATACCGAGCCGCCGAAGATGTGCATATGGGCTTCGTTGAAGCCCGGCAGCACCGTTGCGCCACCGGCATCAACGACGCGGGTCTGCGGTCCCGCGAGGTCAAGGATCTCGGCATTGTCGCCTACAGCGGTGATGCGGTTGCTGGTGAGGGCAATTGCCTCTGCGCGCGGATGCTCGTCATCCATGGTCAGGATGCGGGCGTTGTGGATGACGATCTCGGCGCTCATGGGATGCTCTTTCTTCAAGCCTGGAAGGTGATGTGGCCGTCACAGATGGTGACGGCAGGGCGGACGGTGTCCATGATCTGGTCGGGTTCGACGGCTTCGATGTCTCTGGTGAGGATCACGACGTCGGCGAGGTAGCCTGCTTTCAGCATGCCCTTGCGGTCTTCCATGAACTCCACCCAGGCGCCGATCGAAGTGTATGCTTCGAGCGCTTCCATCAGCGAGAAGCGCTGGTCTTTCAGACCGTCCTTCCAGGGTTTGCGAGTCAATGCATCCTGGATGCACTGGAAGGGTGATACGGGTGAGACCGGCCAGTCGGAGGCGAAGACGACGGGGGCTCCAGCTTCTTTCATCGTCCGCCAGGCATAGGCCTCGTCCCAGCGATCCTCGCCGATCTTCGCCGTCGTCGGCTCGGCCGGGAAGCAGGTGCCGCCGGGGTAGTGGACGGGTTGCATCGAGGCGACGATGCCCAGTTTGGCAAAGCGCGGGATATCGTCCGGATGGATGAGCTCGATATGCTCGATGCGATGTCGGTTGTTGCGCTTGCCGTTCGCCTTCACCGCCGCCTCATAGCCGTCGAGTGTCTGGCGGATCGCCGCACTGCCGATCGCATGGACTGCGACCTGCAGGCCGAGTGCATCGGCCTTCGTGGCGATGGCGTCGAAGGCGTCCGGCGTAAACAGCGGCTCATAGGTATAGCCTGGCCGGTCACCGTAGCCGTCGAGCATATAGGCCGTCTGGCTGTCGAGCACGCCGTCCATGAAGACCTTGACGAAATCGCCGCGGAGCATGTCGGTGGCGAACTCCTTCTTCCACGCTGCAGCCTTTTCGAGGTCCTCCAGCGCCATGAAGTTCTTCATGTGGTAGGGGATGCGGATGCGGCAGGTGAGTTCGCCCGCCAGCTCCAGGTCACGCATCAGACGTAGCTGGTAGTGATTGCCATCGAAGTTCTGGATCGAAGTGACGCCCCAGGAGGCGCAGTAGTCGAGGCCGGCTTTCAGGATGGCGCGGTCGAGGGCGAATTGCTCCGGCGTGACGTTTTCCGGGTCCATGCCGGTGACCATGCCGAGTTCCTCGCGGCCGCCTGTGGAGGCGAGTGCGGAGACGGGACCGAAGGCATTGCCTTCGCGCAACTCGCCATTGGCCAGACCGTCGGGCCCCATGACGATCTCGTTGCCGATGCCGACATCCTTGCCCTGCAGAATGCCCGCCTTCTCCAGTGCTGCCGTGTTGGCCCAGGCGGTGTGATGGTCGGGCGCGAACATCATGAAGGGGCGGTCCGGCAGGATCGCATCGAGATGGTGGCGGGTGCAGGGTTCGGTCAGCGAGATGATCGAATAGTCAGCGGAAAAACCCATCAGAAGCGGCTCGTCGGGGTTCTTCTCCGCATAGTCGAGGATGGCGGCCTTCAATGGCTCGAAGCCCTGGATGCCATGCAGGTTCAGCTGGCGCAGCGATACCGAGCCAGGGAAGATGTGCATGTGGGCTTCGTTGAAGCCCGGCATCACTGTCGCGCCCTTGGCGTCGATCACTTTGGTTTCGGCGCTGGCCAAAGCCTTCACCTCGGCTTCGCTACCGACCGCGAGAATGCGGTTGCCGGCAAGGGCGACGGCTTCGGCGCGCGGGGCGGCGCTGTCCATGGTGAGGACGCGGCCATTGGTGATGATGATGTCTGCGGTGGTTGCCATTTCAGGCTCCTCTGATCTCATGCGGTCCAGGCGCTGAGCGCGCGGAAGAAGGCGAAGTTGTCGTGTTTCAGCTCGTCGTCCAGCGGGTTGGGCTGGGAGGAGAGCTTGACGATTGTGGTCTCGGTCGATGGATCGACATAGAGCCACTGGCCATGGATGCCGATGGCGCAGAAGGCTCCATCCGTTTCACCCGACTGGTACCACTGGCTGCGATAGCGTCCCTTGGGGAAGAAGTTGGATTTGCCATCCACCCAGGCCTGGTGGTCGCCCGCTGTCAGCATGTCGGCGAGCCACGCCTCGGGGATGAGGCGGTTGCCGGCGACCATGCCGCCATTGCGGAGCATCTCGCCGACGCGGGCGAGGTCGCGGGCTGTGACCGAGATGCCGCCTGCCGCCCGCGCCGTGCCCTCGGCGTCAACGGTGACGCTGGCATGGTTCTTCGCACCGAGCGGTTTCCATAGGCGCGTCGACAAGACATCGGCGTAGCGTTCGCCGGTTGCGCGCTCGATCAGGATGCCGAGAAGGTCGGAATTCGGTGAAGCATAGAAATGCGCGCCGCCATGCGGATGGGCGTCTTTCTTCAGCGTCAGAAGAAATGCCAGCAGGGCTTCGTCCGGCTGGGACGGATCGGCCGGGTTCCAGAGCGTGGCGCGGCGATAGCGGGCATAGGCGCCATCGGTGTTGAGATAGGCCTCGTCGAAGGCGAGGCTGACGCGCATGTCGAGCACGTTGCGGATGGTGCAGTCGCCATAGGCGGAGCCTGCCGCTTCGGGCAGGAGACTGGTGACCGGGGCGTCGGGATCCATAAGCCCGTCGGCTTCCAGGGTCGCGATCACCAGAGCGGTCAGCGACTTGCTGATCGAAAAGACGATGTGACGCTGGTCGACGCCGGCATGCGGGGCATAGTGTTCGGCGACGATGCGGCCCGACTTCATCAGGACGAAGGCATCGGTGTGGGCATAGTCGAGATAGGCGCCGACATCAGGCTGTCCGGCAAGCCCCTCAGGGAGTGACTGGCGCATGAGGTTGGAGACCACCGGCGAGCCCTCGGGCTCTTCGGCGCCTGCAGAGATCCTGGCGCTCGGCACCACCTCCTCGGCATGGCCGAAGCTGAAACGGCTGAAAGGGGCCGTGCGCCAGTTGGCAAGCGTCACGTCCCGTCTTTCGAAACCATAGGCCTCGGCAAACTGCGTCGTCATCAGGGTGTGCTCCTCCTGCGGGAGGGCCATTGGCCCTCCCGTTTCTATATTTTGTTTTGGGTCGAGGTTACTTCTGAACTTCGGTCCAGATCCGTGTGTAAAGCTGCTGCACGTCGGGTTCGCAGCTCAGCAGGAACTCACCGGCGCTCTCCAGCTCTGCGGGGATCACCAGTTCCGGCGCACCCTGCATTTCCTTGTCCATGAAGGCTTCCGAACCCTTGATGCCATTGGCATATTTGGCGAAGTTCGACAGCATGGCCGCATTTTCCGGAGCCATGATGAAGTTCATGAAGGCCTTGGCGTTGTCGACGTTCTTGGCATCCTTGAGGATGACGACGCTGTCCATGAAGACAGGATAGCCTTCCTTCGGATAACCGAACTTGACCTCGGGGTTCTGCAGGCGCGAGCGCATGATGGCGCCGTTCCAGTAGTAGACGCCCGCATAGTCGCCGGTCGGCAGCTTGTCGGTGACGCTATAGTCCATGGCAAGCCACTTGGCCTTGGCTTCGACCAGCTTGTCGCGGACCTTCATCAGCACTTCCTTGTCGGTCGTGCACCAGGCGCCGCCAAAATACTTGATTGTGGCGAAGAGAACGTCGTTCATTTCGGGCGTGACGTTCAGCTTGCCGACCAGCTCTTCCGGCGGATCGAGGAAGATGGCGGATGTGTTGATGTCACCCTTGTAGAACTTGGTGTTGACGCCGATGCCGGTCACGCCCCACTGCCACGGAACCGAGTAGCGGCGGCCTGGATCCCATTCGACATCCGCCCAGCGCGGGTCGACATTCTTGAAGTTTTCCATCTGGTCGGGACGGGCTTCGAGCAGCAGGCCTTCGTTGATCCAGATCGGCATGTAGTTGGCCGAGGGCACGACGATGTCGAAACCATGGCCGCCGGCGCGAACCTTGGCCAGTGCGGTGTCGTTGGAGTCATAGTCGGTGATCGTCACCTTGACGTCGAACTGCTCCTCGAACTTCTTGATCATCTCGGGGCTGGTATAGTCACCCCAGTTGTAGATGTTGAGTTCGCCAGCGGCCGAGGCCGCGCCTGCGAAACCCAGTACCGAGATGGCGGCAATCGCCGTGGTCGTCATCCATTTCATTGTCATTCTCCGTTCCTCTCTTTTGGTTGTCGTTATGCTTGCGGCTTGCGCCGGTTGATGAAGAAGAAGATCACGATCAGCACCGTCGAGGCGGCGAGGAAGATCGTGGCGATGGCGTTGATTTCGGGTGTCGTCTCGCGCCGGATCTGGCCGAGCATGTAGGTGGGCAGCGTGTCCTGCCCGCCGGATTTGACGAATTCGGTGATGACGACGTCATCGAGCGAGATCACGAAGGCGAGCATGAAGCCGGCGATGATCGCAGGCCGCAGCAGGGGAAATGTCACGAAGCGGAAGGCCTGCCAGGGCGTGGCGTAGAGATCGGCTGCCGCCCGCTCCAGCGTCAGATCCATGCTTTCCAGCCGTGCCCGGATCGGCAGGTAGGCGAAGGGAATGCAAAAGGCCGTATGCGCCATGATCAGGTAGCCGAGGCCGGAATAGCCGGTCCAGACCTTGATGCGAGAGAAGACGATCAGGAGCGCCACGGCGGTGACGATTTCCGGGATCATCAGCGGCTGGTTGATAACAGCATACTTCGCCGTCAGGCCGCGATAGGGTTCGGTCCGCGTGGTGGCAAGGGCCGCCATGGTGGCGGCGATCGTTGCGAGCCCCGCTGCCCAGAGGGCGATAATCACCGAACGCAGGGCCGCCTCCTGGGCCGTACCATTCTCCAGGGCGGACGCGAACCAGCGGAGCGAAAAACCGCCCCAGCTCGAGAGGGAGTCATTGGCGTTGAAGGAATAGGCAACGAGTGTCGCAATCGGCAGATAGAGCGCGAAGAAGGTGAATAGCGCGATCAGGCCGAAGCCCGGTTGCGAGCGGATGTCGAAGCGACGTTCAGCCATGACGCACCCCCGACTTTGCGGCGTTGCGGACATAGAAGAGCAGGGCGATCATCACGAGGGCCATCAGTGTGATGGACATTGCGGCCCCGAGCGGCCAGTTGCGACCAGAGCCGAACTGCAGTTCGATCAGGTTGCCCAGCATCAGGTTCTTACCGCCGCCCAGCACGCGCGGAATGACATAGGCGCCGAGCGAGGGGATGAACACCAGGATGGAGCCTGCGATCAGCCCGGGCTTCACCAGCGGGATGACGATGCGCCAGAGCACCTGCAGCCGGTTGGCGTAGAGGTCGTAGCCGGCCTCGACCAGCCTGAAGTCGAGTTTCTCGATCGAGGCATAGAGCGGCAGCACCATGAGCGGCAGGTAGACATAGGTCATGCCGAGCAGGGTGGCCGTGTCGGTATAGATGATCTGCAGGGGGGTATCGATGATGCCGAGCCAGATCAGCAGGTTGTTGAGGATGCCTTCGTTGCGGATCACCTGCTGCATGGCGAAGGTGCGGATCAGAAGGTTGGTCCAGAAGGGGATGGTGATCAGGAAGACCCAGATCTCGCGGGTCCGGGCCGGCCGGGTCGCGATGAAATAGGCGGTCGGGAAACCCAGGATCAGGGTGAAGAGGGTCGTGTAGAGCGACAGCTTGATGGACCGCCAGAAGATCGCCAGATGCGCGTCGGCGATGCCCAGGGTGTCATCGAAGATATCGCGCTGCATGAAAACCGAGGTCCAGCCTTCGAGCGAGAAGACGCCAAACTTGACGTCGCCATAGTCGCCCTTCTCCAGGAAGGAATAGAGCACCATGACCAGCAGTGGCCCGAGTGCTGCGACGAAGATGATCGCGAGGGCCGGGAGGCTGAGCAACCAACGGTTTTTGACATCGCGCGATCTGGCAGTTTCGGGGGCCGTTTTCATCGCGCTCATGATCAATCCCTCAGGATCTGCGCGACATCGTCGCTGACGAGGATGCCGACAGTCTCGCCTTCGTTCACCCCGCAACTGCCGCTACGGCTGTTCTGCTGGCGGACGCTGAAGAGCGATCCGCCGTCCAGGCGCACGTTGATGTTGGTGTCGGTGCCGAGATAAACGATGCTTTCGATCGTGCCTTGCAGCGTTGCCTCGGGTGACGGGGCGACAATCTTGGCGTGTTCGGGGCGGATGACGATGGTTACCTTGCCCGAAGGGGTCGTGTTGTCCGGGAAGGTCGCCGGGATCTCGCGGCCGGACCGTAGCCGGACGCTCGCCCGATCACCGGTGACGGAGGCGACCTCTACCTCGAGGAAGTTGGTCTCGCCGATGAAGTCGGCGACGAAGCGCTCGGCCGGACGATCGTAGATGTCCCAAGGGGAACCCACCTGGCGGAGGCTTCCCGTCGACATGACCGCGATGCGATCCGACATGGTGAGAGCCTCTTCCTGGTCATGGGTGACGAAGATGAAGGTGATGCCGGTCTCCGCCTGCACGCGCTTCAGCTCGATCTGCATTTCCTTGCGTAGCTTGTAATCGAGCGCCGACAGCGGCTCGTCGAGAAGCAGGACCTTCGGCTTCGGGGCGAGTGCGCGGGCGAGCGCCACGCGCTGCTGCTGGCCGCCGGAGATCTGGCTCACCTGGCGGTCGCGCATCTTGATCATGTGCACGAGTTCCAGCATCTCGGCGACGCGCGCTTCGATCTCCGCCTTCGGCTTGCCGAGCATCTTCAGGCCGAAGCCGATGTTGTCTGCGACCGACATATGCGGGAAGAGGGCGTAGGACTGGAAAACGGTGTTGACCGGTCGCCTGAAGGGCGGCAGCGGTGCGATGTCTTCGCCGTGCAGCAGGATTTCGCCCGTGGTGGGGAAATCGAAGCCGGCGATCAGGCGAAGAAGCGTGGTCTTGCCGCAGCCGGATGGCCCCAGCAGCGTGAAGAACTCGTTTTCCTTGATCTTGAGAAAGATCCCGTCGAGTGCTGTGACCTTGTCGGGTCCGGTTCCATAGACGCGGCTGACGCCGCGGATTTCGATGGCTGCCTTGTCTGATGCGGAACTCAAGCCGTGCCCCCTGGCGTTCGGGTTATGCGCGATGTGCTTTGGTCGACCCGTCGGTCGGCAGAGGATGCCGGTCACGGGGTGGCGCAGATGATGTCACGCAAGTCACGTGCCAGCTTTTCGGCATGCTGAGCTCTCCCCTTGCGGCTGAGCCTGCAACAGGATCCCAAAACAGGGAATTTGCCGGCTTTTGCCTTGTTTCGTCGAGGTTCCCGTATTTCGGAGATGCAGCTCGACGGCCTCTGCATCTTCCTCTTTTGTGGCATGTTGCCTCTAATTTGGTCGTTTGACCATTTTTATTTTCGGCAGGTCCCAAGAATTCCGGATGTGCATGGCAGGCCTGCGTGAGGCGCTCGGCCCAGCGCTTGACAGAGCTCAGGCGGGGGCTCCATCGTTGGCAACTGCCCGGCCCGAGCGGCCCATCCCTCAGGAGCCATGCGTGTCCGATCCGATCTCCCTGTCCCTCACCGAACTCCTCGCCGCCCTCGATACGGGGCGCATGACCTGCGAAGAGCTCATGGTGTCCTGTCTCGGCAGGATCGACCGGCTCAATCCAAAGATCAATGCCCTTGTGAGCCTCAGACCGCGCGAGGTTCTCATCGCCGAAGCCAGAGCCAGGGATGCTGAACGGAAGCAGGGCGCTGCTCTTGGCGCGCTGCATGGCGTGCCTATTGCGATCAAGGATCTGAGCGAGGCGAAGGGCATTCTCTGCACCTATGGCTCACCGCTGTTCCACGACTATGTGCCCGATTTCGACGACATCCAGGTCGAGCGCATTCGCGCCGCCGGCGCCATCATCATCGGCAAGACCAACACGCCCGAATGGGGTTTCGGCTCGCATAGCTACAATCCCGTCTTCGGTGTGACGCGCAATCCCTGGGACTTGAGCCGTTCGGCCGGTGGCTCCAGCGGTGGGGGAGGGGCGGCGCTTGCGGCGCGGTTCGTCCCGATCGCCGATGGCAGCGACATGATGGGCTCACTGCGCAATCCGGCGGCCTTCAACAACGTGGTCGGCTTCCGTCCGAGCTTCGGGCGCATCCCCACGCTTCCCGGTCGCGATGCCTATCTCAACCAGCTTGCGACGCTCGGGCCGATGGGGCGCTCCGTCGAGGACGTGGTGACGCTCCTCAACGTGCAATCCGGTTTCGATGCGCGCGATCCTTCCTCCTTCGAGAGCGGGCCGCTTACCCTAGACCGCGCGCTTGCGGCCAAGGGCGGGCGGATCGGCTGGCTCGGCGATTTCGGTGGGCATCTTCCCTTCGAACCGGGTGTGCTTGATCTCAACCAAAAGGCGTTGGGTGTCTTCGAGGGGCTGGGCTACGCCGTCGAGACGATCAAGATCGACTTTGACATGAACAGGCTCTGGTGGGCCTGGACGACGCTCCGCAGCTTCTTCACCGCCGGCAGCATGCGGGACTATTACGAGGATCCCGGCCGACGCGGTTCGCTGAAGCCTGAGATCCTCTACGAGGTCCGGTCGGGCCTGCGGATCAATGCTGCGGATGTCTACGAGGCGTCAGCGGTGCGGACGGCCTGGTATCAGGCGCTGTC
Organism: uncultured Allorhizobium sp.; assembly: GCA_958439205.1. Taxonomy (GTDB): domain Bacteria; phylum Pseudomonadota; class Alphaproteobacteria; order Rhizobiales; family Rhizobiaceae; genus Allorhizobium. Next base: position 1,622,182 of record OY288189.1, read on the forward strand.
GAAGGTCTTCGAGACCCATGACTACCTGATCGCGCCCGCCGCCCAGGTCTTCCCCTTCGATGCCGATATCCCCTGGCCGCGCGAGATCGCGGGTAAACATATGGATACCTATCATCGCTGGATGGAGGTGGTGATTGGCCCGAGCATGGCGGGTCTGCCGGTCGCCGCCCTTCCGGCCGGGTTTTCGCCGCAGGGCTTGCCCACCGGTTTCCAGCTGATTGGCCAACCCCGCGCGGATGCGCAGGTTCTGTCTGTTGCAGCCGCTTATGAGGCCGCCACCGAATGGCTCACACAAATACCGTCGCTCTCTTGAACGCTTCTTCCCGGTAAAATCGTCGGCCGACTTGAAGCGCGACATGATTTCGTCCAACGATTCCGAAAGAGTTTTGCTTCGACGCCCAGCCATCCCCTCCCGTCCGGGTCCACACCTGGATGCCATTTTCTGGAACTGCCTGCATGAACCTCGTTTTCGACGGCCACAATGATGTTCTCCTCCGCCTCTGGCGCAGCGGAACGGAAGGTCGCAACCCAGTGGCCGAATTCCGCAACGGTACCAGCGCCGGGCATATCGATGCACCCCGGGCCAAGCGCGGCGGTCTCGCCGGTGGTCTCTGTGCCATCTACATTCCGTCGCCGCATGATTTCACGCTGCGCGAGCCGGATGCGAACGGACACTATGCGACACCGCTCGATCCGCCGCTTGATCGCCAGGCTTCCCTGGACATCGCGCTGGAAATGGCGGCCATCGCCCATCGCCTCGATCAGGACGGAAGCTGGCGGCTCTGCCGCTCGACACGCGACATCCGGCAAGCCATTGATGATGGCGTGTTTGCCGCCGTGATGCATATGGAAGGCTGCGAGGCCATCGATGCCGATCTCGATGCGCTTGAGGTTTTCTACGCCGCTGGCCTGCGTTCGCTCGGGCCGGTCTGGAGCCGTCACAACATTTTCGGCCATGGCGTGCCCTTCGCCTATCCGAGCTCGCCCGATACGGGACCGGGCCTGACCCGCGCCGGGGAGGATCTGATCCGGGCCTGCAACCGGCTCGGCATTCTGATCGATCTTGCCCACATCACCGAGAAGGGCTTTTGGGACGTCGAACGGCTGAGCGACCAGCCGCTGATCGCCAGCCATTCCAACGTGCATGCACTGACGCCCGTCGCCCGCAACCTGACGGACCGGCAGATGGAGGCGATCAAGGCAAGCCACGGGCTTGTGGGTCTCAACTATGCCGTCACCATGCTTCGGCCTGACGGGCGCGACGATGCCGAGACGTCGCTCGCCACCATGGTCAGCCATATCGATTATCTTGTCGAGCGCATGGGGATCGACTGCGTGGCGCTGGGGTCGGATTTCGACGGGGCGACGATACCGAATGTTATCGGCGATGCTGCCGGCAACCAACGGCTTGTGACCGCGCTGAAGGAGCGCGGCTACGGGGCTTCCGATCTGGACAAGATCTGCCGAGAAAACTGGTTGCGGGTGCTGGCTTCTGCCTGGCACGAGTAAACGCGGGGAGGTCGTTTCCGCTCAGGCGACGCGGTGACCGGAGCGCCACACCGACTTGGCGAAGGGATGGCCATCGTAGAGGTTGACGCGGATCAGGTCGGCCTTCAAGCCGGTTTCGATTGCGCCGCGATCCGTCAAGCCGCCGGCGAGTGCCGGGCTGCGGGTTACCATGGCAACAGCGCTCGGCAGGTCGTAGTCCAGACCCGGATCGGCTGAGATCATGAAGGCTGCATCGAGCATGGAGCGCGGGACGTAGTCTGAAGCCAGGATATCGACGAGCCTTGCTGCTAGCAGGTCGCGCACGGCGATGTTGCCGGATTGGGAGCCGCCGCGCACGAGGTTCGGAGCACCGGCAACGATTGACATGCCTGCCGCCCTTGCGGCTTGCGCCGCTTCGATCGAGCAGGGGAATTCCGAAATCGACACGCCCTCCGCCACGCCTTCCTCGATGTGGGCGATATCGGTGTCGTCATGGCTCATCAGCGGCATGGAGCGCGCGCGGGCAAGGGCGACGATGTCAGGCCGGGTCGTGGCGGCGATATGGCTCTTTTCCGCCACCAGCACCTTGATCTTCTCGCGCACCAGTTCGGGGCTCTCGCCGGTCGATTTGCAGGCTCTTGCGACATAGGCCTCAATGTCGCGGCTCTGGCGGATGCCGGGCAGGTGTTCCATGATGGAGATGACGCGGACGATTTCACGGTCGATGTTGTCGGCTGTCAGTTGCGGGGTCACCGGGTCCGTCAGTTCGCAGCGCAGGTGAACGAAATGTTCGGCGCGCAGCATGCCGGAGTTCTGCGCCTGCTCAAGCGCCTCGATCATCGGTTTCAGGATTTCGGCCCGTTCCGGATTGTCGGTGGTCGCGCCGACGCAGAGGCTGTCGAAGACGGTGGTGACACCGCCACCAATGATCTGGGCGTCGTGGGCCAGGGCCGCGCGCATGAAATCCCAGCGCACATGGGCGCGGGGATAGAGGTGTTTCTCGAAATGATCGGTGTGGATATCGACAAGGCCGGGTAACAGGTAGTCGCCGGCAAAATCGAGCGCGTCGGCATGGCGCGACGGGCCTTCATGGATCTCCGTGATCTTCCCGTTTTCAATCACCACCGAGCCATGAAGGACATGGCTTGGTGTAACAACGCGGGCATTGGAGAGCACCAGTGCCTCGCCGCGCGCTGATTCATGGGTTTCACCCGTGGCATTCGTCTGTCTCAGCATGACCGCATCTCCATCCGCTCTCGTCGAGGCGTCTCTAGGCGCGTTTCATGACGCTTTGGTGTCAGTGCTGGCGGATCTTCTCAGCCGACGAGTCTCAGGCAATCGTCGGCGATCACCTGTTCCTCGTCAGTCGCGATCACGCGGATCTTCACCCGGCTCTCCTCGCGCGAAATGACTGCTTCACTGCGGTCGTTCGCCTCGCCATCCAGCAGCAGACCGAGGAAGCGAAGGCGCTCAACCACCGATCGGCGGATTGCCGGCTGGTTCTCGCCGATGCCGGCGGTGAAGACCAGCGTGTCCAGGCCGGCGAGCGTGGCCGAGAGCCGCGCCACTTCCCCTGCGATGCGGAAGGTGAAGACGTCGATCGCCTCGCGGGCCTCCTTCGACGGGGTCTCCAGCAAAACCCGGCTATCGGCACTGATGCCTGAGAGACCAAGCAGGCCAGACTGCTTGTAGATCAGGTCCTCGACTTGCCTGATGCTCAGCCCATGGGCCTCGATCAGGTGGAACAGCACGCCCGGATCGATCGCGCCGGAGCGGGTCGCCATGGGCACGCCGTCGATGGTGGAAAAGCCCATGGAGGTGTCGCGGCTCACGCCATTCTCGAGTGCGCAGAGGCTGGCACCGGAGCCGAGATGGGCGATGACGGCGCGGCCGCCGGCCGTTTCCGGTTCGAGCGTCTTCAAGGCGCCCGCGACATACTCATAGGACAGGCCGTGAAAGCCATAGCGCTTGACGCCCTTGTCAAACCACTCGCGCGGTATGGCGAAGCGGCGCACGGTATCGGATTGTGTCCGGTGGAAAGCGGTGTCGAAGGATGCGGTCTGGGGCAGGCCGGATTTTAGCTCGGCGATGGCGCGGATGAGGCGGAGGTTCTGCGGCTGGTGGAGCGGCGCGAGCGTCACCAGGCTCTCGATGCCGGCGAGGCTGGTGTCATCGACCCTGACGGCATCTGCAAAGAGATCGCCGCCATGCACCACGCGGTGGCCGACGGCCGAGACGGCGTCGAGGTCGTAGTGCTCGGACAGCCAGTCGAAGACCTCTTCAAGAACGTCGTGCAACAGGTCGTCGGTCTTTGCCACCAGGGGCACGTCGAAGACGGCGGGTCCTTCGACCAGATGGAAGGTGAGTGGTTCGGCGCGGAAGTCTATGACGCCCTTGCCGATGCGTCTGGCGCCTGCTTGTTCGCGGGTGAAAATGCCGATCTTCACCGTGGAAGAGCCGGCATTGAAGGTTAGCAGCAGTTTCTGGCTCATGCCTTGCCACCAAGCGCTGCCGCACGCTTCGCAGCGACCAGCTTCGCCAGGGCTGCCGAGGCGATGCGGACCCTGAGGCTGTCAGAGCGGCTGGTCAGGATGATCGGTACGCGGGCGCCGAGCACCAGGCCTGCGGCATCGGCATTGGCGAAATAGAGCAGCTGTTTGGCGAGCATGTTGCCGGCTTCGAGATCCGGCACCAACAGGATGTCGGCATCACCGGCGACGGGCGAAATGATGCCCTTGGTGCGGGCAGCCTCCATGCTGATTGCATTGTCGAAGGCAAGCGGACCGTCGACTTTGGCCCCCTTGATCTGGCCACGGGCGGCCATGACCGTGAGAGCTGCCGCCTCCAGTGTCGCCGGCATTTTGTCGTTGACCGTCTCGACGGCGGCGAGCACGGCGACCTTGGGCTCGGCCACGCCCAGCATATGCATGAGATCGACGGCGTTCTGGCAGATGTCGCGCTTGTGCTCCAGCGTCGGAGCGATGTTGATCGCGGCATCCGTCACGATCAGGAGTTTGGAATAGGCAGGCACATCCATGACATAGACATGGCTGACTCGGCGTTCGGTCTTAAGCCCAGAACCGCTGCCGACGACCGCGCCGAGCAATTCGTCGGAATGCAGGCTGCCCTTCATGACAGAGCCGACCTTGCCGGCGATGGCGAGTTCGACGGCAAGGGCCGCCGCCGCATGGCTGTGTTCGGTCGATAGGATCTCGAAGCCGTCGATCGAGATACCCGCCTGTTCAGCCGCCGCGCGGATCTTGGCCTCCGGACCGATCAGGATCGGCTCCAGCAGGCCTTCGTCGCGGATCTCGACGGCCGCCTCGATCGCTTCCGGTGAGCAGGGGTGGACGAGGGCGGTCTTCACCATCGGCAGGCTGCGGGCCTCGGCGACGATGGCGTCGAAGCGGTCGTGGCGCTGAAGCGAGACATCGGGCGGAAGGTTTTCCGACCAGCTGATGCGCTCGGTCGGCGCGCGTACACGGGCCTTGCCGGCGAGCACCGGCTCGCCATGCTGGTTCACCGCGCGGGTGTCGAAGATCAGGGTGCGGCCATCGCTTTCCTTGGTCATCAGCGTGACGGTCGCGGTGATCCGGTCTCCGGTCGCGATGTCCTTCCAGAATTCCAGATCCTGGCCAAGATAGACGGTGCCTGGGCCGGGCAGGCGCGTGTCGAGGACCGCCGAGATCATGCCGGCCGGGATCAGCGACTGGCCGAGCGGCACCGGGTTGTTGTCGCCGGACAGTGCTGCAAAGAGCTCGATATCATCAGGACCGATGATGCGGGTCAGGCTTGCTGCATCGCCGAGCTTCAGCTCGTCGAAGGTGCGGTTGGTGAGGACTGGTCTTTCCATGTCGCTTTCGTCTTCCATTGTCGAACCGTCCTCCCCCGATCCGTTCATCCTGCGGTCGGTCTGCTTCGTCAGCATGGCCAACCCTGAGGGGCAATCTCTGTGGTGTAGGGTGGGCTGTCCTTGACTTGGGTCAAGGGGCGGTGGGACGAAAGTCTTGGGGGTGCAGGAGGGGCGCCTCTCCCCCTTGTGGGAGAGGATGGAAAATCGAAGGCTTAGGCGAGCGCAAGCCGCCTAAACTTCAGATTTTCCCGGTGAGGGGATCGGTGATGGTGGCACGATGAACGGACCCCCTCACTTGCGATTTCTGATGTTTAGCCGTGGCTCGCGCCACGACTAATTCATCGAAATCGCTTTCTCCCCCACCAAGGGGGAGAAGAAGTCACGCCCACCTGTCGCGCCATGCCGGTTGCGCGTCCGTGTACGGCAGTGCCACGGCCTCGAACACCCCGCGTGCAATGGCGCGCGCGGTCACCAGCGTTGCCAGATGGCAGAGTTCCATCAAGTCCGCCGTGCCATTGCTGTCACGCTTGCCTGTCGATGCTGCAAACATCGTGTCGCCATCCAGCGGCAGATGGGCGGGGAGCACGGCGCGGGCCAGACCGTCATGGGCTGACAGAGACAGGCGGTGGAGCTCGGCTTTTGACAGGGTGCAATCGGTCACGACGGCGCCGATGGTCGTTGCCGTCAGCCGCAGGCCCTTGATGCGCAGAGCCCGGTCGTCGGCGCTGACTTGGGCAGGCTGGCCGAGCCTGCCGAATTCCTGGCCCTCTTCGAAGGGGGCGGCCCAGAAATGCGGGCCGTCGCCGATCACGACCGAGCCCATGGCATTAACGGCAACGAGTGCCGCGATCGTATGGCCTGAAGACGAGACCGCGCTCGCGGAGCCCAGGCCGCCCTTGAAGTTGGCCGTCGTGGCGCCGGTTCCCGCGCCCACGGTGCCGAGCGGGAAGGCGCCCTTTGCGGCGTTTCGATAGGCTTCATAGCCGAGGTCGCGATAGGGCGCATGCAGGCCCCAATCCTTGTCGCCGCCGTTCAGGAGATCCATCAGGATCGCCTGCGGCACGATCGGCACCCGCACCGTCCCGACGGCAAAACCGCGACCGGCGGCGCGCAGGCCCGACTGCACCCCGCCTGCGGCATCGAGCCCGAAGGCCGAGCCGCCTGACAGTACGAAGGCATCGACCTTTTGCACCGTCATCGACGGATCAAGGAGCGTCACATCCCGCCCGCCTGGCGCTCCGCCGAGCACGGTGCCCGAGGCGGTCGCGGGTTCATCGAAGACGATCACCGTCACGCCGGAGCCGAGGGCAAGGTCGGTCGCATGCCCGACGGAGAGGCCAGCGATGTCGGTGAGGAGGTTGAGGGGGCCGTGGGGCATGGGAGAGTCTCCGGATGGGTGGGCGGAGAGTGGCGGGGGCGGGGACGAAGATCAAGCGCGCCAGGCGCTTCTCTTCCATCTGAAACAAACGATGCCGACGGCCAGTATGAGCGAAAGCGGTGCCATTATGCCTGCGACCCAGATAGTAGAGGCCGCATCACTGCATTGGTATGCGCCAGGGAAGTGGAGGTTCTGATAGTCCGCCCATGCGGCGAGCCCTGCCAAGCCCAGAATGGCGGCAGCCGTGAAGCAGACGGCAGCTATGGTTGACAGCAGGGGCGTGATGAGGGCTCTGACGAAGGACAAGTTGTGGGCTCCGGTTTGGTGGGCAATTATACCGGGTAGATGCGGTTTTGTATTCTGGAACAGTTGGCACTGCTGCCTTGCCGCTTTAGAGCCCCTCATCCGCCTCCTGAGCCTGTCGAAGGGCGGCACCTTCTCCCCGCAAGCGGGGAGAAGGCTGAGACGGCCACCGCGCGTGGCTCCCTCTCCCCGCAGCTAAGGAGAGGGTCGGGTGAGGGGCAAAACTCCGGGCGCGGCGCAATCATCGCGTCCACCCTTTCCCGTGCGGGGAAACGATGCCGCTGGACTAGTCGTATGGAACAACCGAGACCCGCCCACATTTGCCTCCCGCGTCCCGGTTGACGCACGCGCCTTGCGACGCGATGTACCTTCAACGCCACTGATCAGGAACCAGCCCATGCATCGCATCAAGCTCCATCTCACTCGCATCGCCTCGGCGGCAGAACGGCGTGTCTGGCTGACCGCGCTGGTGGCAGCGCTGGTCGCCTACTTCCTGTTCGAGCTGACGGGCGAGGTGCTGGAGGGTGAGACGCGGGCCTTCGATGAGGGCGTGCTTCTGATGTTGCGCGACCCTGCCGATCCGGCCATGCCGCGGGGGCCTGCCTGGCTCACCAAGATGATGGTGGACATTACCGCACTCGGCGGCGTCACCGTGCTGACACTGCTGGTCACCCTTGTTGTCGTCTATCTCGCACTCCGCCAGAAATACCGGACCGCCCTCTTCGTCACGGCCTCCATCCTCGGCGGCTGGGCTTTGAGCAGTGCCATGAAGCTCGGCATCGCAAGGCCGCGGCCCGAGGTGGTCCAGCATCTGGTCGAAGTCACCGATATGAGCTTTCCGAGCGGCCATGCCATGCTGTCCGCCATCACCTATCTGACGCTCGGCGCCATGCTGTCGCGGCTCGAGGAGCGCGCATCGCTGCGCTACTTCTTCCCGCTGGTCGCAGTGGTGCTGACGCTGATCATAGGCCTCAGCCGCATCTATCTCGGCGTACATTATCCGACCGACGTACTCGGCGGCTGGGCGGCAGGCATGGTCTGGGCGTGCGGGAGCTGGTTCGTGGCAAGGCGGGTTTTGGGGAGCCCGAGCGGGCGCTGACGCGCCCGCTACGATTATCTCAATGCTTCAACGCCTTCGGATCGAGCGCATCGCGGATCGCGTCGCCGATATAGTTCACGCTCAACACCGTCAGCGAGATCGCCAGGCCCGGCCACAATACGCGGGACGGGTTGATCTGCAGGAAGTTCGCGCCGTCGAAGAGCAGGCGGCCCCAGGTGGGGAAGTCGGGCGGGAAGCCGAGGCCGAGGAATGAGAGCGCGGATTCGGTGATGATGGCGGTAGCGATGCCTAGCGTTGCCGAGACCATGATCGAGGACATCACATTGGGCAGGATGTGCTTGATGATGATGCGGTATTCGCGCATGCCGCTCGATTTGGCCGCCAGGATGAATTCCTGGCTCTTGATCGCCAGCACGTCGCCGCGAACGATGCGGGCGGTGTGCATCCAGCTGGTGATGCCGATGATGAAGACGATCAGGATGAAGATGCCGGTTTCCGGTCCAAATGCTGCCCGCAGCGTGTCGCGGAAGAGCATGATGATGACCAAGAGCAGCGGCAGAAGCGGCAGCGCGAGGAAGAGGTCGGTCATGCGCATCAGCGGACCGTCGAGCTTGCGGGAATAGCCCGAGAGCACGCCGATCAGCGTGCCGACGACCAGCGCCAGCAACATCGCGGTCATACCGACGGCAAGCGAGATCTGCCCGCCGGCCAGCACCTGGGCCAGCATGTCTTTGCCGAGATTGTCCGTGCCGAAGGGGTGTTCCCAGGAAGGGCCCTGGTTCTTGGCGCGGATGTCGATCTTGTTCGGGTCGATCGTGTGGATATAGGGGCCAATGAACACGGCCAGCACGATGAAGGTGAAGACAATCAGGCCGGCGACGCCGCCCTTGTGGGCGCGGAACTGGCGCCAGAGCATGGGCCAGAAGCCGCCGCTCTGGGGCCTTGTCTGCGGTGATGTTGCGGTCACGATGGCGGCGTCACTCATAGCGGATCCTCGGATCGAGTATGCCGTAGAGAACGTCGGCAATCAGGTTGAAGAGCACGATCAGGATCGCGAAGATGAAGGTCAGCGTCTGCACGAGCGGGATGTCTGCGCCCTGGATCGCGGTGATCAGCAGCTGGCCGAGGCCATTCACGCGGAAGACCTGTTCGGTGATGATGGCGCCTGAGAAGATCGTGGGCACGCCAAGCGCAATGACGGTGACGACCGGGATCAGGCTGTTGCGCAGGACATGCACGAGCAGCACGACCTTTTCCTTGACGCCCTTGGCGCGCGCCGTGCGGACATAATCCATGTTCAGGTTATCGAGCATGGAGGCGCGCACGAAGCGGCTGATCTGCGAGACGTTGAAGAGCGTCAGCACCAGCACGGGCAGGAACATCTGCTTCACCTGGAGCACGAAGCTGTCCCAGCTGTTGACCACCAGCGTGGTGTCGTAGATCGACGGGAACCACTGCAGGTAGGACGAGAAGACGACGATCAGCAGAACGCCGGTGAAGAAGGTCGGGACGGAATAGCCGACCATCGAGATGAAGGTGCCGATCTGGTCGAACCAGGAATACTGGCGATAGGCCGAGATGACGCCGATCGGGATCGCGATCAAGACGCCGAAGAGGTAGGACAGGCCAACGACCCAGAGCGTCTGCGGCAGGCGCTGGACGATCAGGTCGACCACGGGGCTGCGTGTCGCCCAGGAGAGCACGCGCATGCGCTCGCCGGAACCGACGGTGATGCCGGTGATTTGTTCGAAGATATTGAGCGGTTCATTGATGAAGAACTGCTGCAGCCATTTGAAATAGCGGATGAGGAAGGGCTGATCGAGACCCATGGCGGCGCGGATCTGCTCACGCACATCAGGCGGAATGGTCAGCGGCAGGTCGCTTAAGGGATCCCCTGGGGAGAGGTCGAGCAGGGCAAAAATAATGAAACTGATGGCCAGTAGCGTCGGGACTGCAAACAGCAGTCGCCGGACGGTGAAGGTAAACATCGGCTGGTCTCCAGACTGTCACAGAAAATGCTGATGCCGGGCCTGCCGACAGGGCAGGCCCGGCACCTATGGCATTACTTAGCGCGCGACCAGTCGGCGACGTTCCAGAGTTCCGAGTCCCAGGCGTTCATCTTGACGCCCAAGAGCGTGTTGTTGACAGCCGAAGGCTGGCCACGATGGATGAGCGGGATCTGGGCGACATCGTTGGAGAGCATGTCGTTCAGTTGCTTGGCGATGGTGGCGCGATCTTCGAGCTTACCGGTGGTGCCGAGCTGCTTGACGAGCGCATCATATTCCGGGTTGCAATAGCGGACGATGTTCTCACCCTGCCAGCCGGTGGCCGGGCTCGGGATCTTGTCGCACATCCAGCCGGCCATGTACTTCTCGGGGTCGGTGCCGTCGAAGTTGTTGGTGTACATCTGGATGTCGGCCATGAACTTCTGGAAGGTGTCCGGAGAGGCCGGGTCACCGCCGAAGAAGACGGAAGCCGAGATGTTGCGCAGTTCGACAGATACGCCGATCTGGCTCCACATGTCCTTGACCAGCGCCTGGGTGCCCTGACGGACGGAGTTGGTCGAGGTCTGGTAGAGGAAGGAGAGCTTGACGCCGTCCTTTTCGCGGATGCCATCCGAGCCCATCTTCCAGCCGGCGTCTTCGAGCAGCTTGTTGGCGCCTTCCACGTCCTGCTTCAGGCACCAGTCGACGGCGGTCGAGACATAGATGTCTGGAGCGGGCAGGATGTTGCAGGTCGGCTGACCGTTCGGGCCGTAGCCGGCTTCGTCGATGATCTCGCGGTCGATGGCGATCGACAGCGCGCGCCGCACGGCCGGGTCGGACAGGGCCGGATGCGGGCCGGCTTCCTTGGTCGAGCGCTTGTCGCCGAGCGCGGCGTCCACGCCATAGGGGTTGATGTCGATACGTTCTACCTGGGTGCCGAAGGCAACTTCGATCTTGCCCTTGCCGGCCGCCATCATCTGCTCAAGGATTTCAGGCTCGACCTGCATGTTCCAGGCGTAGTCGAATTCGCCGGTTTCGAGAACCGAGCGGGCTGCGGAAGCGGCGTCACCGCCACCCTTCAGGGTGACCGAGGCGAAGGCCGGCTTGGCGGCATCGCGGTAATTGCTGTTGGCTTCGAAAGTCACGACGTCGTTCGGCTTGAATTCCTTGACGACGAAGGGACCGGTGCCGATCGGGCCAAAGTTGGCCGAGGTGCATTCCGGTGCCTTGGCGCCGAGGCAATCCTTGAACTGGGCAGCCTGGATGATCGGGGCCTGCGCGCCGACAAAGGCGCTGTAGGGATAAGGCTTGGCATCGGCGAAGGAGACCTTGATGGTGGAGGCGTCGATCGCCTCGACATTGGTCACGCCTTCGAAATAGGCGCCCTGAGCGCAGCCGCCGTCCGGTGCCGTGCAGTATTTCCAGGTGAAGATGGCGTCTTCGGCCGTCACGGCCGAGCCGTCCGACCACTTCAGGTCAGGCTTCAGCTTCCAGGTGATGCTCTTGAAATCGGCCGCGACACCGCCGTTTTCTACCGTCGGGATTTCCGTGGCGAGCATCGGCACCAGCGCGCCGGTCTCGTCGTAACGGGCCAGCGGCTCGATGACCATCGAGGCTGCGTAGACTTCCTTGGTGCCGCCCGACAGATACGGGTTCATCGTCGAGACGGCCTGCCAGAAGATAATCTTCAGGTCGCCGTCGGTGCCGCGTTCGGCCATTGCCGGCGCTGCCGTCAGCGCAAAAGCGGCAGCAGACGCTGCCAGCATCAGTTTGCGAGTGTTCATGTGCTCATTCCCCATTATTTTTTGTTAGCAGGCATGATGGTAACCCGATCTGCCGACCCGGGATGTGGCCAGCGCATTCAAGAAATGTCAACCACCTATCTTTTTGGTATTTCAGGAAAATTTAGGCGCATCCGGCAAATATCGGAGTCGCGACAGGCGTTCCCGGACAGCGCAGCATCTGTCGGGTTGGCTAAAATTTAGGCCATGTAAACACAAGCCTATTTTCCATGCAAGATGGAATTTTGCGGCTTGCCAAAGCTGCGCATCGCAGCACAGTATGCGCGAAATCCCGCGGGGAACAACGACAAAAAGAGGTCCTTTCATGCCAGTGCTCAACCGCGCCAGCGAACTTCAGCCCGAAGTCGCGGAGTGGCGCCGCCATCTGCACCAAAATCCGGAACTTCTCTTCGATGTGCACGGCACGGCCGCCTTCGTGACGGAGAAGCTCAAGGAATTTGGCTGTGACGTGGTGAAGACGGGGATCGGTCGCACCGGCGTTGTCGGGATCATCAAGGGCAATCGCGGCGATGGCCCGGTCGTCGGTTTCCGTGCCGACATGGATGCCCTGCCGATTCATGAGATGTCGGGCAAGGCCTGGGCTTCAAAGACGCCTGGCAAGATGCATGCCTGCGGCCATGACGGGCATACCGCCATGCTGCTGGGGGCTGCGAAATACCTCGCCGAAACCCGCAATTTCCGCGGTTCGATTGCCGTCATCTTCCAGCCGGCCGAAGAGGGCGGTGGCGGTGCGCGCGAAATGGTCGCCGACGGCATGATGGAAAACTTCGGCATCAAGGAAGTCTACGGCATGCACAATCATCCCGGCATGGCGGTCGGCACCTTTGCCACCCGCCGGGGATCGATCATGGCAGCCGCTGACCAGTTCGACATCGAGATCGAGGGCCGCAGCGGCCATGCCGCCATGCCGCACAAGAGCGTCGATCCGGTGCTCGCCGCCTCCCAGGTGGTCGTCGCCTTGCAGTCGATCGCGTCGCGCGAAGCCGACCCCTTAAGCTCTGTGGTCATCACGGTCACCAAGATCCATGGTGGCGACGCTTATAATGTCATCCCCGATATGGTGAAGCTGTCGGGCACGGTGCGCACGCTTCTGCCGGAGATGCGCCAGATGGCGGAGACCCGCATCGGCGAAATCGCCAGCGGTGTGGCAATGGCCATGGGTGCCAAGGCAACGTTGCGTTATCACCGCGGTTATCCCGTCACTTTCAACCACGCCTCCGAGACCGACTTCGCCGTCGATATCATGCGCAAGGTCGCCGGCGACCATGCCGTCAGCGATGCCTTCCCGCCTACCATGGGTGCGGAGGATTTCTCCTACATGCTGGAAGCGCGGCCCGGCTCGTTCGTCTTCATCGGCAATGGTGACACGGCGAACCTGCATAATTCGGCCTATGACTTCAACGACGAGGTCATCCCCTATGGCATCAGCTACTGGGTGACGCTCGCCGAGACGGCGCTCGCCGCCTGATCAAACGACCACATCTCGATACAGATAAAAACAGGGGAACGGGATATGGCCGCGGTGGAACAGGGAAAAGAGACGAGCGGGGCACCGGTGCTTTCCGTGCGAGGTCTGACGACCTCCTTCAGGATCGGCACCGAGTGGCGCTCTGTTGTGCGCAACATGAACCTCGATATCGCGGCCGGTGAAACGGTCGCGATCGTCGGCGAATCGGGGTCCGGCAAAAGCGTCACCTCGCTTTCGATCATGCGGCTCCTGCCGCAGATCACCAGCCGCATCGAAGGCAGCGTCAAGCTCGAGGGGCGCGAGCTTCTGACGCTCGATGCCGAGCAGATGCGCCAGGTGCGCGGCAACCAGATCTCGATGATCTTTCAGGAGCCGATGACCTCGCTCAATCCGATCTTCCCGATCGGCAAGCAGATCGCCGAGGCCATTACCTGCCATCGCGATATCTCGAACGCCGATGCGAAGACGGAGGTATTGCGGCTGCTCGATCGCGTGCGGATCCCGAATGCGAAGAACCGTTTCGACGAATATCCACATCAGTTTTCAGGCGGCATGCGCCAGCGCGTGATGATCGCCATGGCGCTTGCGTCACGGCCGAAGCTGCTGATCGCCGACGAGCCGACGACGGCACTCGACGTCACGATCCAGGGCCAGATCCTCGACCTGATCAAGACCCTGCAGGACGAGGAGGGCATGGCGGTTCTCTTCATCACCCATGACATGGGTGTCGTCGCTGAAGTGTCGGACCGCACCATCGTCATGTTCCGCGGTGAAGCTGTGGAGACCGGCACGACTGATGATATTTTCAACCGCGGCCAACACCCGTACACGCGGGCGCTGCTCTCGGCGGTGCCGAAGCTCGGCTCGATGGGCGGGCGCCAGCGGCCGATGCGGTTCCCCGTGATCGACATCAAGACCGGCGATACGCTGGTGCCGGAGGCGGAAGCCGGGATCCCGGAAGCCGGGAGCCGCCCGCTTCTGGAGGTGAAGAACCTCACGACCCGCTTCGACATTCGTTCCGGTCTGTTCGGGCGGAAGAGCGGGGCCGTGCATGCCGTCGAGAATGTCTCCTTCGATCTGAGGCCCGGCGAGACCTTGTCGCTGGTCGGCGAATCCGGTTGCGGCAAATCGACCACGGGACGTTCGATCACGCGGCTTGTCGAGCCGACTTCCGGCCATATTGCCGTCGACGGATATGATGTCGGGCGGCTCGACCAGGCGGCGCTCAGGACCATGCGTCGTAGCATCCAGATGGTTTTCCAGGATCCCTTTGCCAGCCTCGACCCGCGCATGAGCGTCGGACATGCGGTCATGGGGCCCTATGTCGAGCACAAGCTTGGCTCGAAGGCGCAAGCGCGTGACAAGGCGGCCGATCTTCTCGAACGCGTCGGTCTGTCCGCCGAGATGATGCCGCGCTATCCGCACGAGTTTTCAGGCGGCCAGCGCCAGCGCATCGCAATTGCCCGCTCGCTGATGCTCGATCCGAAGATAATCGTGGCGGACGAGGCAGTGTCGGCCCTCGACGTCTCGATCAAGGCGCAGGTCTGCAATCTTCTGCTCGACCTGCAGCAGAGCTTCAATCTGGCATATCTCTTCATCAGCCACGATATGGCGGTCGTCGAGCGGGTCAGCCACCGGGTGGCGGTGATGTATCTCGGGGAGATCGTCGAGATCGGTCCGCGCCAGGCGGTCTTCGACAATCCGCAGCATCCTTACACCAAGAAGCTGATGGCGGCGGTGCCGGTGCCGGATCCGGCGCGTCGCAAGCTGAAGCGCAATCTGTCGACCGACGAGATCAAGAGCCCCATCCGTCCCGTAGGTTTCCAGCCACCGGTGCGCCAGTACCGGGAAGTGAGTGAAGGTCACCTCGTGCAGATGTGAGGCATGGTGCCAGTCCCGATACCGAGGCTGGTTTCGACTACTGCTCGACAGGTGCGTTGCCGAAGCCGACCAGCGACACGTGCGCGGTCCATTTATACTTCGTGGCGTCGATGATCTGCGGACGCGGATGTGAAAAGCCGTGATAGAGCAGGGCGTAGCACCGGGTAAGGGTTTCGCCGGGAGCCAATGCGCGATCATGGCGCAGGGTGCCGCGATAGGCGATCGCCGTTCGGCCTTCCTCCCGTCCGACAAGATCGAAAGACAAGCGGTTCACCATCGCATCCGAGTTGTTGGCCAAGGTCGCGGAAATCGG
This sequence comes from uncultured Allorhizobium sp., assembly GCA_958439205.1. GTDB lineage: Bacteria > Pseudomonadota > Alphaproteobacteria > Rhizobiales > Rhizobiaceae > Allorhizobium. The sequence continues at coordinate 1,637,713 of OY288189.1, forward strand.
AAGGGCCGGGTCAACGCAAACGGATCTGTCGGCAGCCACCGCCACGGTGACCGCCGAGACGGCATTCTGTTGCTGGCGGGATTGGCCATCGCTGAAGAGCCAGACGATCGTGGCGATAACGGCGATCGCAGCGGTCAGCGCAATCGCCCAGGGACGGCGCCTGAGGAAAAGCTCGATCAGCAACAGGGCGACGGCGGCGGTGACGACAAATGCCATCACGTCAGATTGGCTTCGATTTCATGATCCATCCCTTGAAGATAAGGGCGTGGACCGGAAAGGCAACCACAGATGCCTGCCTTGGAGTTGCCGCTTGTCTGCGCTAGGCATGCAGCACTACCCTTCGAGCTCAACCTCCGACCCAGACAGGTGCATCATGCTGATTTCGCTCTATCAAATGCAGCCGCTTTCCGGCGACGTCCCGGGCAATATCGGCAAGATCGCGCAGGCGGCGATGGCGGCGGCGGAAATGGGGGCGGAACTGCTGGTGACGCCGGAGCTCGGCACGAGCGGTTATGCGCTCGGTGCCCAGTTCGAGGAGGTCGCGGAGGGGCGTGACGGGTCGATCATCGGAGCGCTGACGGAGATCGCTGCGGATTGCGGTCTTGCCATCTGTGCGGGCTTTCCCGAACGGGACGGCAAGCAGGTGTTCAATTCCTCGGTGCTCATTAGGCCTGACGGCAGCACGGAATTCTATCGCAAGAGCCATCTTTACGGCGACGGGGAGCGGGCGGCCTTCGTGCCGGGCGCCGAGCCGCCGCATATCTTCGATCTCAACGGCATCAAGACCGGCATGCTGATCTGCTACGATGTGGAATTTCCGGAAAATGTCCGCACGCTTGCACTTGCCGGTGCCGAACTGATCCTGGTGCCGACAGCACTGCCTGAAGGCATCATCAGCCGTCGGGTCGCCGATACGGTGGTGCCGACACGCGCCTTCGAGAACGGCGTTTTCCTTGTCTATGCCGATCTCTGCGGCAAGGAGAACGGGCTTTCCTATGGCGGTCGTTCGGTGATCCTCGGTCCTGACGGTGACGAACTGGCGCGGGCCGGCATGCGCGAAACCTTGCTGGTCGCGGAGATCGACCCCAAGGCATACGACGACGCGAAGGCGCAGAACCCCTATCTGATAGATCGCAGGCCCGGCCTCTATCGTCTGGGCTGACGCCCCGCATTGCAGCGGGCGCCCGGGTCTCCTACATCAGGTGACAGATGAAGGAGACCCCGATGATTTTTGACGCTGCCGCGTTGTCGCTGCGCAACCTGTTCGCTCCCGAGACGCGGACCGTCTTCTGGAAGACGCTTGGCCTGACGATCCTCGTGCTCATCGGCCTGTGGTTCGGATTGCGCGAGAGCTTCATGGCTTTCATCATGCCGCTGCTCCAGGGCTTCATTCCCGAGCTTCCGGATTGGGCTGGGTGGCTGACCTTCATCTTTGGGATTCTCGCCAGCATAGGGCTGGCGCTCGGACTGGCACTGCTGCTGTCGCCCGTCACCGCGATCATCGCCGGTCTTTTCCTCGACGACGTCGCCGAGGTGGTCGAGAAGCGGGACTATCCCAACGATCCGCCCGGCACGGCGATGCCGATGGGTCAGGCGATCATCGCCTCGATCAAGTTCTTCGGCGTGGTCATCGTCGGCAATCTCTTCGCGCTGATGCTGCTTTTCATCCCGGGCATCAACATCATCGCCTTCTTCCTGGTGAACGGCTATCTGCTGGGCCGCGAGTTCTTCGAGTTCGCCGGCATGCGCTTCCGGAGTGCCGAAGAGGCGAAGCTCCTGCGCTCGCGCCACTCCGGCACGGTGTTCATGGCCGGCCTCGTGATTGCGCTGTTCCTGGCGGTGCCGATCGTCAACCTGCTCACGCCGCTCTTTGCCGCAGGCTTGATGGTGCATCTGCACAAGGCGCTGACGGCACGGGATGTTGCGCTTAAGCGTTGAGCGTCAGTCGACCTCGCCGATCACCTGCTGCGGCAGTTCGACGAGCGGGGCGGGTACATCCACCGTCTTTTCCGGCGACTTGCAGATGTCGGCGATGACGCAGCGCTCGCATTCGGGGCGCCGCGCCTTGCAACAGTAGCGTCCATGCAGGATCAGCCAGTGATGGGCGTGGAAGAGATATTGTTCCGGGATGATCCGCATCAGGATGTCCTCGATCTCATCCGGCGTCTTGCCGGGCGCGAGCTTGATGCGGTTGCCGATCCTCAGGATATGCGTGTCAACGGCCATGGTCGGGATTCCGAAGGCCATGGACATCACGACGTTTGCAGTCTTGCGGCCCACACCCGGCAGCGTCACCAGTTCCTCGCGGGTGCGCGGCACGACGCTGCCGAAGTCGTCGACCAGCTTCTGGGACAGCGCGATGACGTTCTTCGCCTTGTTGCGGTAGAGCCCGATCGTCTTGATGTAGTCGCGGACCTTTTCCTCGCCGAGTTCAAGCATCTTTTCCGGCGTGTCAGCCACCTTGAAGAGGGCGCGCGTCGCTTTATTTACGCCTGCGTCGGTTGCCTGGGCGGAGAGCGCCACGGCAACGACAAGCGTGAACGGGTTGACGTGTTCCAGCTCGCCCTTGGGCTCCGGCCTCTGGATCGAGAAGCGGCGGAAAATCTCCTCCAGTTCGGCCCTGTTGTAAGCCGTGCGACGGCGTGCCGCTGGCTTGCGACGGGTCGCAGGATTTGACTTTTTCAAAGTTTGGGTGCTGGATTTCGGCTTCGCTTCAGTCATGAAAAACCTATAATCGGGCGTGGTGATGGAAGGCAATCTCGAGCAGGCGGCAGACCAGCCGATTTTCGCAGCGGAACTGACGCCCTATCGGTCGCTTGGCCGCAAGGGGTATCGTATCCTGTTCGCGGTGACCGGCACCGTTTGTTTCCTGCATGCAATCTTCTTCATGGCAACCGGCGCATGGCCGATCGGCCTGTTTTTGGGCCTCGACTTCCTGTTGCTCTATGGCGCCTTCTGGCTGAACTATCGTTCTGCGCGGGCGCGAGAAGAGGTAACGGTGTCGCGCACCAGCCTCTCGATCCGCAAGTTCACGCCCGCTGGCCGGATGACCGAGCACACCTTCAAGACGCTCTGGGCGCGGTTCTTCGTCCAGCGGCACGAGGAGTTCGGCATCACGTCGATGATGGTGAGCGGCGAGGGGCGTGGCACGGAAGTCGGCTCCTTCCTTAACCCCGATGATCGGGAGAGCTTCGCCAAGGCCCTTACGGGAGCACTCGCGACCGCCAAGCAACGGATCTGAGTCATCAGACATCAGCGCAAGAAACGGGTGGCGCCGAGGGCTTGCCCGTGGTGAAGTCCTGTTGAGATTGAGGATTTCGCCATGACGCTTGCGCAACAGATCGACCTTTCCCGCACCACCGACATCACGCCAGATGGCTCTGATTATGAGACCGTGCGGCAGGTGATCGAGATGCTGACGCTCGATTATCAAAGTCAGCCTTCGCTGGAGGTGATCGCCGAGCGGCTGGGCCAGTCGCCAACGCAGTTGCAGAAGACGTTTACGCGCTGGGCGGGCCTTTCCCCTAAGGCCTTCCTGCAGGCCGTGACACTCGACCACGCCAAACGGCTGCTGGGGCGCGAGGAATTGCCTCTGCTCGAGACGTCGTTGGAACTGGGGCTTTCCGGCCCCGGTCGCCTGCACGACCTCTTCGTCACGCATGAAGCGATGAGCCCCGGGGAGTGGAAGGCACGCGGCGCAGGGCTGACCATCCGCTACGGCTATCACCCGTCGCCGTTTGGGCTGGCGCTCGTTATGATCACCGAGCGCGGGCTGGCGGGGCTCGCCTTTGCCGATGTCGGCGGCGAGCTCGCCTGTTTCGATGACATGGCACAGCGCTGGCCGAATGCGCTTTACGTCGAGGATGTCGGTGCGACGGAGCCTTATGCGGCACGCGTGTTCCATCCGGAGCGCTGGTCTGCGGACGAGCCCTTGCGCGTCGTGCTGATCGGCTCGGACTTCCAGGTCCGCGTCTGGGAAAGCCTTCTGCAGATCCCGCTCGGCAAGGCTGTTACCTATTCCGACATCGCTCAGAAAATCGGACAGCCTACTGCCAGTCGCGCGGTGGGTGCAGCCGTCGGCCGCAATCCGATCTCGTTTGTCGTGCCCTGCCACCGGGCACTCGGCAAGAGCGGTGCGCTGACGGGGTATCACTGGGGGCTCACCCGCAAGCGTGCCATGCTCGGCTGGGAGGCGGGGAAGGGGTGAAACGGCGGCGCTTTTCGGATGGCTGCTTCTGTGAGAGGATAAGCCATGCGCAACACGGTTCGACTCCCTGACGATATCAGCCGCCGGATCGACAGTCTGGTCGAGCGGAGCAATCTGTCTCGCGATCAGATCGTCGAGGATGCGCTTTCACAGGGCCGCTCGCTCGCCTGGCAGGAGCAGTATGTTGCCGGTGTGCTTGAGGGGCTGGCTGAGGCCGAGCGTGGAGAGTTTGCCACCGAGGCAGAGATTGAAGCCGTGTTGAACAAGTACGGCTCTTCCTGAAACCATGCGTATCGTCTGGACGCGGCGTTATCTTCGAGAACTCGCGGCCATTGGCGATTACCTCTTCGAGCGCAATCCTGCGGCTGCTGCCCGCATCGTGCGGTCAATCCACGGGCGGACGCTGCGCCTGTTGACACAGAATGCTTTCCTCGGGCGACGCGGCGAGATCGAGGGTACACGCGAACTGGTACTGGCCGATCTTGGATACATCGTCGCTTACTACGTGCGGGACGATCATGTCGAAGTTCTCTTCGTCCAGCATGGCGCCCGCGCTTGGCCGGAGCAGCCCTAGCCTGCCAGCCCCAACAACTCCCGCGCCGCAGCCTCATCGGTGATCAACGTGTTGCACCCGATCCGCTGGATCGTCGCCCTGATGGCCTTGGCGCGATGCGCGCCGCCTGAAGACAACACGATATGTTTGGCCTTCTTCAGCGTGTCCAAATCGACTGACATCACCCGTTCGTTGATCGGATGCGCGACGGAGTTTCCGTCGGCATCCAAGAAGTTGAACATGGTGTCGCAGACGCAGCCTGCGGCTACCAGTTCCATCAATGTCTGGTGGCTGATGAAGCCTTCCGAGAGCGAGGTCGAGTGAGGGCCGATGTCGCCGCAAGAGACGATGGCGAGGTCGAGGTTTTCCGCGAGATCGTAGATCGCTTTCAATCCGCATTCCTCAATCAGCGCACGTTTGGTGGCGACGGAATCGACCAGCAGTGGTGCGAGGAACATGTAGCATTCGGCGCCGAGCTGACTTGCCAGCCGCCAGGTATAGTCGATCGGGTTGGTCTGGCGGACGGCGACGATGCCGCCGAGTAGCGAGACGACCTTGCAGTTTTCCCGACCGGGCGACCGGAAACCGGCGAGCGACGCCGTCATGGTGCGGCCCCAGCCGACTCCGATCGTCATATCGTTGGTGATGGCTTCGGTCAGAAACTGCCCGAGGGCAAGGCCGACGGCCTTGGCGATCGAGGCGGCATCCTGGCTGTCCGGCGAGGGAACGACCACAGCCTCGTCCAGGCCATAGGCCTTTTCCAGGCGGACAGCGAGGTCGACGCAATCGGCGACGCCATCGCTGATCCAGATCTGCACTTCGGCACGTTTGCGCGCCTCCTCCAGCATGCGGATGACCGTCGAGCGGCTGATGCCAAGACGGTCGGCCACATCCTTCTGCGTCAGGCCCTCGTTGTAATAGAGCCATGCGGCGCGGATACGCAGCGCGGCTGCGTCCGAAAGGGTGCTGTGGGTCTCGCGGCGGAGCTTGGTCAAGATCTCTCTCGAATGGGGAACTTCCTGCGGGCACTATCCGTTCTTGTGGTACTTATGTCAAATTCAAAGGACATATGTCTTGACTTTGCCGTCTTCTGACGGTGATAGTCCGGGCAACGAGACCGGCGTGCTATTGCCGGTCGCTAACCCTTTTCGCGCAGCCGAAGGATGATCTGATGACATCGAAACTCGAACAGCTTCGTTCCATGACGACCGTCGTCGCCGATACCGGTGACATCGAGGCCGTCCGCCGCCTGAAGCCGGTCGATTGCACCACCAATCCGTCGATCGTGCTGAAGGCGCTCGGAACCGATGCGTTCAAGGATGCCTTCCAGGAAGCAATCACCTGGGGCAAGGCCAAGGGCGGTCAGGATGATGCCGTGATCGGCGCAATTGCCGACCGGATGGCGATTTCCGTCGGTGCCGCTCTGGCTGAACTCGTCCCGGGTCGCGTCTCGACCGAAGTCGATGCCGACCTCTCCTTCGACACCAAGGCATCGATCGACAAGGCCCATCAGATCATTGCCGGCTACAAGGAGCGCGGCATCGAGAAGGATCGCATCCTGATCAAGCTCGCCTCCACCTGGGAAGGCATTCGCGCTGCCGAAGTGCTGCAGAAGGAAGGCATAGACTGCAATCTGACGCTGCTCTTCTCCAAGGCCCAGGCGATTGCCTGCGCAGAAGCCAAGGTCTTCCTCATCTCGCCCTTCGTCGGCCGTATCCTCGACTGGTACAAGAAGTCGACCGGTGAGGACTACACGTCCGAGACCGATCCGGGCGTCGTCTCGGTCCGTTCGATCTATAATTATTACAAGGCGAACGGCATCAACACGATCGTCATGGGCGCCTCCTTCCGCAATGCCGGCGAGATCGAAGCGCTGGCCGGTTGCGACCGTCTGACGATCAGCCCACAGCTGCTCGACGAGCTGAATGCGGACGAGGGCACGCTTGCCCGCGCGCTTTCGCCAGAAACGGTCAAGGCCGAGCCGCATGTCTCGCTCGACGAGAAGGCTTTCCGCTGGGCAATGAACCAGGATGCGATGGCGACCGAGAAGCTTGCTGAAGGCATTCGCGGGTTTGCCAAGGATATGGATACGCTGCGCGGCCAGATCGCCAAGGCACTGGCTGCCTGATCGGGCAACTAATTCTCCAATATCGAGTTTGAGGATGGCCGTGGCGAAAGCTGCGGCCATTTTTGATTTGTGCCAAAGTGCTGGCATTGTTGAAGGGAGAACGGACATGGCCATCATCACGGGCGGTTGCGCCTGCGGCAAGGTGCGGTTTGAGGCAGAGGGTGAGCCGGATCGAGTCGGCATCTGCCATTGCCTCGATTGCCGCAAATATCACGGCGCGCTCTTCTACGCCGCGGCCATCTATCCGGACACGCAGGTGAGAATCACCGGCGAGGCGCAGATGTATGAGGGCCGCTATTTCTGCCCGACCTGCGGCTCGCGGGTCTTCAATCGCAGCGGCGGCGAGGTCGAGCTTCATCTGGGATCTCTCGACGACATCAATGTGTTCCAGCCGAGCTACGAACTCTGGACGATCCGGCGGGAGGGCTGGCTGCTGGAGTTTCCGGTGGGGGAGCGCCACGAGCGGGATCGACCGGCTGAGGGGCGTGAGGCGGAGTGAAGCGGCGGGGTCTGCGGGAAACTGCGGTTTTCCGCTGTGGCGCCATCGCATCAATTGCGGGCAATGTCGTTCTGACCCGACTCAGGGCTGCAGGAAGTGCTGCCTTAAAGATTGACGAAGGGTTAATTTCTGCGTCATATCGCATAAATGACGAGCCTCCGAATCCGCATGGGATTCGCGCAGGCGAGGGGCGAGATTTTTCGCCTGGCGTTATTGCAATGGCGGGGGAAGCAGAGACCAGCTCTGCTGCATGATGCCCGATCCAACGCCAGGCTCTTCAGAGCCATGTTTCCACTGAAAATTGCGTCCGCAGCCGCACTGCCAGATGTCGCCCGTTGTTCAACGCGCGCCTTGCAGGAGCCGCCGGGCTAGCGCGTCAACCCGGGGGAGACGCGCGCCTGGTGTGGGGTCGCAATGCGTATTTGATCCACATTTCTTTAGGGCGGGCGTTGATGGCTACGATCATTCCTTCGATGAGCATCACTCAGATCAGGACGCTGGCGACATCGACGATCGCGGCTTTCTCCAGCGAAGACGTCAATGCGCTGAGCTCCGCTCAGATCGGCGCAATGTCGTCGAAGCAGATCTCGGCCTTCCAGACGGATGATTTCGACAGTCTGTCATCCAGCCAGTTGCGCGCCGTTTCGGCAGCTGCGGTGCGTGGATTGACCATGGATCAGCTCGCCGTCATCGATAGTGCCAAGATGATTGGGCTGCAGAGCGGTCAGCTCGGGGCGCTTTCTTCTATCCAGATCGCAGCGCTGTCGGCCGACCAGTTCAATGCCCTGACGACGTCCCAGCTGAGCGCGCTCACCAGTGTGGCGCTTGCCGGGCTCGGCACGGACGATATCGCGACGCTGACCGCAGCCGAGCTTTCCGCGCTGTCCACGCGGGCGCTTTCCGGTCTGTCCGCCACCAATTTTGCCGCACTGACCAGCAGTCAGCTCGCTGGTCTCACCACGGCGCAGATTGCCTCTCTGTCCACCGCCGTCATCGCCGGCCTCACGAGCAGCCAGATCGATGGTCTCACCGCGCTTCAGGTCTCAGGCCTGACCTCGCGCCAGATCGCAGTGCTCACCACCGACAAATTTGCCTCGTTTGGGACCGATCAGATCGCAGCCTTGCGGAGCGGTACGGTGGCTGCCCTGTCTTCGACACAGCTGGCGGCACTCTCGACCGAGCAGATCGATGTGATGACGACCGGCCAGCTTGCGGCGCTCAGCTCCGCGGCGATCAAGGGCCTCGGTTCCGATGATATCGATGTGCTCTCCGCAGAGGATGTGGCTGCCATTTCGACGCGCGCTCTGGCCGGTATTTCGGTCGACGTCTTTGCCTCGCTCGGTTCCGCACAGCTGACCAGCCTGACCTCGGCCAAGATCGCGGCCTTGACCACGGCGCAGATCGCGTCCCTGACATCGGATCAGGTCGATGGCCTTGCGTCAGCCCAGCTTGCCGGTCTGTCGAGCGCTCAAGTCAATGCGCTCAACTCCGGAACGCTGCTCTCGCTCAGCACCCTGCAGATCAGTGGTCTCACCACCCGGGTGATCGCGATGCTCGGGTCGGCCAAGATCGCCGCGCTCGACAGCGCGCAGGTCGCAGCCCTCTCGACCTCGCAGCTAGCTGCCCTGTCCTCGTCGGGCGTGGCCGGGCTGGGGACCGACGATCTCGCGAACTTCTCGTCGACTGAACTCGCGGCCCTGAACTCCCGTGCGCTGCAGGCGCTGACGACAGTCCAGATCGCAAGCCTGCTCTCGGCTCAGCTGACGGCGCTCTCCAGCGGCCAGATTGCGAGCTTGACGACAGCCCAGGTGGCGGCACTCAACAGCAGTCAGATCGACGGTTTGAGCACCGCCCAGATCGCGGCGCTCGGTTCCGCCCAGATTGTTGCCCTCGGAAACGTCAACATCACCACGCTTTCCACCGAGCAGATCGCCGCACTGAACAGCCGTGCCATCGGCGCGCTCACCAGCGCCCAACTCGATGCGATGACCAGTGACCAGATCGCGGCGCTGACGTCGGCCCAGATCGCTGCGCTCTCGTCGAGCGACGTCGCAGCACTCTCGGCAAGCGACCTGGAGACATTCTCCACGAACGAGTTCGCCGCACTCACCTCTGCTGCCATCCGTGGCATCTCCACATCTGTCATCGGCACCCTGTCCACCACGCTGATCGCCGCGATAAACACGCGGGCCGTGGCGGCTCTCGCCTCAGGGCAGGTTGCGGCCATGACCTCGGCGCAGATCGCCGGTCTGTCGAGCGCCCAGATTGCTGCCCTGTCGTCGAGTTCGGTCGCAGCGCTCGGGTCCGACGACCTCTCCACCTTCGATTCCGCCGACATTGCCGCTCTGCAGTCCCGGTCGCTGGCCGGCCTGACGACCGGTGCGTTCTCCAGCCTGACCTCAAGCCAGCTGGTCGCCTTTACCTCCGCCCAGATCGCAGCTCTCTCGACCGCCGTGATTGGCTCGCTGCAGAGCACTCAGCTGAACGCCCTGACCACGAGCCAGATCGCGACGCTGTCGTCGAGCCAGATCGCGGCGCTTTCCAGCACCGCACTTGCATTGCTCGACACGGCTCAGATCAGGGCGATCAGCACGCGTGGCATCGCGGCTCTGACGTCCCAACAGATTTCTGCCCTGAACACCGCAACCTTCGATGCGCTGACGAGCACGCAACTGGGTGCGTTGAGTTCATCGGCTATTCGCGCCCTGACCACCGGTGCCATCGGTACCCTCACATCTTCCGAGATCGCCACCCTGCCGTCTCGTGTCATTGCCGCGCTTTCAAGCAGCGGCATCGCGGCGCTGACATCCGACCAGATTTCGAGCCTGACTGCCGCTCAGGTCGCAGCACTGACATCAGGGCAAATCGACGTCCTGACCAGCGCTCAGATCGATGCGCTGTCCACAGCCGCCGTCGCCGGTCTCACCAGCGCCCAGGTTCGGTCGCTAACACCGGAGCAGTTCGGATCCCTGTCGAGCGAACAGATGCAATCCTTGAGCACGCGTGCGCTCACTGACCTTGGCAGCACTCTCTGGTCTGCGGTCGGAAGTGCAGAATTTGCCGCTCTTTCGACGTCGCAACTTGCAGCGCTTGGAAGTGCGCCGCTCGCCTCTACCCAGCTCGATACGCTGACCTCGTCGGAACTTGCCGTATTGAGCAGCCGAACGATTGCCTCCATCGCCCCATCCGCCTTCGCCACTCTCGACACCACCCAGTTGGCCGGGCTCACGTCCGGGCAGGCCTCCGCGCTGACCACGGCGCAGATCGCTGCCCTCAACAGCACGCAATTCGACGGTCTGACATCGGCCGCGATCGGTGCCCTGACCAGCGCGCAGTTGCGGGCGCTGACGTCCGATACGTTTGCCTCGCTATCCACCAGCCAGATTACCGCAATCAACACCCGTGCCTTTGCTGGTCTCGCTTCTGCCCAGATCGCCGCGCTGTCTTCCGAGCAGATCGGCTCTCTGACGACTGCCCTGCTCGCCCTGCTCTCGAGTGCGGCGGTTGCCGGTCTCACGACCGAAGACCTGGGCGCGCTGGAATCGAGCGATATCGCCGCCATCAGTTCGCGGGCGATCGTCGGATTGTCGACGGCCAATATCGCCGCCCTCGGCAGCGCGCAGCTCGCCGGCCTGACCACGTCGCAGATGAGTGCGCTGACGACGTCCCAGGTCCGTGCGTTGACGTCGGCCCAGGTCGCCGGCCTGACGAGCAGCCAGTTCTCTGCTCTGACATCGACACAGATCCGCAGCCTGTCGACCAGCAGCATCGTCGCTCTCAACACTGCTCAGGTCGCAGCGCTCAGTTCGCGGGTCATCGGTTCGCTATCCACCGAGCAAGTGATTGCCATGACCACGGGGCAGATCGAGGCTCTGACCGCAGCGCAGGTCGGCGCTCTCGGATCGGCCGCGATCCGTGCCTTGGAGGATGGCGACCTGCAGCTCTTCGCCACTGAGGACATAGCCGCCATTGCCACGTCCGCGATTGCGGGTCTCTCGACCCAGGACATCGATGATCTGAGCTCTGCGCAGCTCTTCGCGCTGACGACCCCGCAGGTGCAGGCCATGAACGACGTCCAGCTCGCGGCGGTGATCGCAGCCTATCAGGATATCTGATCTGCCAGACAACGCATTGCCCCTCAGGGCCTTCTCGGCCTCGGCAAGGGATCGATGATGATCTCCGGCTCGAACGACGGATTGCGCACGTCATCCGGCGGCGCAAAGCCTGTTTCCTCAAGCAGGAAGCGTCCGTCGACCCAGCCTGAGATGCGGGGGCGGTCTACGGACGCGATGCGGCACCAGTAGCCGCCACGGCTATCCTGGCAGGAGAGGCGCTCGATCGGTTGCCCCTCATCGAGTGCGTGGATGACGCGGAAATTCGGGCCGGCGCCGGAATGGACGGCGAGGCGCTTGCCAGGCGGTAGGCCGCGGACATGCCAGAGATAGGTATCCATCAGAGTGCTGTCATCGATGTCAGGGGCGGGGATGACCTTCGGCTCTTGAGCGTGCGCCACGAGGCTCGTACCTGCGATGCAGGCGAGGGCGGTCAGGATGATCATGGTAGCGCGGTGGTGCATGCGAGGCTCCCTGAAGTGCTTCGCATCATACCGGCGGCTGCGGGATGCCGCCACCGCTTTGCTGCGTCAGGGTAAATGCCAACAGCCAAAAGGGAAGGGGCCACCGAGGTGACCCCTTCCCCTAATCGCTCGCAGGCCCCTGTTGAACTTAATGCGCGATCATCACGTGGCGGACGGTCGTGTAGTCTTCCAGCGCGTAGATCGACATGTCCTTGCCATAGCCCGACTGCTTCATGCCGCCATGGGGCATTTCGTTGCAGAGCATAAAGTGGGTGTTGATCCAGGTGCAGCCGTAACGCAGCTTGGCGGCGCTCTGCATGGCGCGGGAAATGTCCTTGGTCCAGACGGAGGAGGCGAGGCCGTAATCGCTGTCATTCGCCCAGGCGACGGCCTGTTCGGCATCAGAGAATCGCGTGACGGAGACGACGGGGCCGAAGACTTCGCGGCGGACGATTTCGTCGTCCTGCGTAGCGCCGGCAATGACTGTTGGCGTGTAGAAGAAGCCCTTGTCGGAGCCGAGCTTGCCGCCCGCGACCACTTCCATGTGCTTGTGTTCGGCAGCGCGCGTGACGAAGCTTTCAACGCGGTCGCGCTGGCGCTTGGAAATCAGCGGGCCAATCTCGTTTTCAGCATCGTCGGCCTGGTTGAACTTGATCGTGGACACGGCGGCCGCGAGATCCGCGACGAAGCGGTCGTAGATCTTGTCGCTCGCATAGATGCGGCAGGCGGCGGTGCAGTCCTGGCCGGCATTGTAATAGCCGAAGGTGCGGATGGCGGCGACGGCGGCGTCGATATCGGCATCGTCATGGATGATGACCGGGGCCTTGCCGCCGAGCTCCAGATGGGTGCGCTTCACCGTCTTGGCGGCTGCCGTCATGATCTTCTTGCCGGTGGCGATATCGCCGGTGATCGAGAGCATCTGGATTTTCGGATTGTTGATCAGCGCGTTGCCGACGCTTTCGCCGCGACCGAGCACGACGTTCACCACGCCCTCGGGAAGGATGTCGGCCATGACCTTGGCGAGCTTCAGCGCCGTCAGCGGCGTCTGCTCGGAGGGCTTGAAGACCACGGTGTTGCCGCCGGCGAGCGCCGGTGCAAGCTTCCAGGCCATCATCATCAGCGGGTAGTTCCACGGCGCGATCGAGCCGATGACGCCGACCGCATCGCGGCGGATCATCGAGGTGAAGCCTGGGAGGTATTCGCCGGAAACCGGTGCCTGCAGCGTGCGGATCGCACCTGCGAAGAAGCGGTAGCAGTCGACGATCGCCGGGATTTCATCGTTCAGAACGGCATTGATCGGCTTGCCGCAGTTGAGGCTTTCAAGGGCTGCGAAAGCGGCTGCATCTTTTTCAATCGCGTCGGCGATCGCGAGCAGGTAGCCGGCGCGCTGGCCGGGTGTCGTCTGCGACCAGGAGACAAAGGCGCCTTCGGCAGCGTCGACGGCGGCCTCGACCTGGGCGACCGAGGCTTCCGGGAGGTCGACGATGAGTTCGCCGGTCTTGGGGTTCAGGATCTTCTCGTCCGTCTCTGTGCCGGCTTCAAACTTGGCGCCGATCAGCATCTGGGTGTCCATGTCGTTCTCCCTTTTATCAGACTTCATTTGCGACAACGCCCCTGAAGAAGAGGCGTCGCCGGTGGTTCATTTGCCGCTGCCTGCGATCTGGTCGGTATCGCGGGTCAGATAATAGGCCGCCAGGATCGGCAGGAAAGTGACGATGACCACGACCATGGCGACGACGTTGGTGACCGGGCGCTGGCGGGGGCGGATCAGTTCTTCCAGCATCCAGATCGGCAGGGTCGATTGCTGGCCGGCGGTAAACGTGGTGACGATGACCTCGTCGAAGGAGAGCGCGAAGGCGAGCATGCCGCCGGCCAGAAGCGCCGTTGCGATGTTCGGCAGGATCACATGGCGGAAGGTCTGGAAGCCATCGGCACCGAGATCCATGGAGGCTTCGATGAGCGAGCCGGAGGTGCGGCGGAAGCGGGCGACGGCGTTGTTGTAGACCACGACGACGCAGAAGGTGGCGTGGCCAAGGATGATCGTCCAGAAGGAGAAGGGGATGTCCGCCAGCGAGAAGGCCGAGCGCAGCGCGATGCCGGTGATGATGCCGGGCAGTGCAATCGGCAGGATCACGAGCAGCGAGATCACCTCCCGGCCAAAGAACTTGGTGCGGGCAACGGCTGCAGCCGCCAGCGTGCCGAGTACCATGGCAATGACGGTTGCGATGCTCGCGACCTTGACCGAGAGCCAGAGCGCTTCCCAGATATCCGGGCGGTTCCAGGCGACGGCGAACCATTTGGTGGTGAAGCCCGGCGGCGGCCACTGGAAGCTCTTCTCCTCCGTGGTGAAGGCGTAGACGAAGATCAGCAGGATCGGCAGATGCAGGAAGGCAAGCCCGGCGCCGGCGGCGATCTTCAAGGGCAGGCCTGATGACTGGGAGCGGTCAGAGCGCATCGAAGGCCCCCATGCGTTTGGCGATGGTGAGATAGATGCCCATGATGACGATCGGGACAACCGAGAAGGCGGCAGCGAGCGGGATATTGCCGGCTGTACCCTGCTGAGCATAGACGGCCTGGCCGATGAAGAGGCGCGAGGTGCCGACGATCTGCGGAATGATGTAGTCGCCCATGGTCAGCGAGAAGGTGAAGATTGAGCCAGCGACGATGCCGGGCAGCGCCAGGGGAAAGAGCACATGACGGAAGGTCTGGCGAGAATCGGCGCCGAGATCGCCTGACGCTTCGATCAGGTTGCCGGGCACGCGCTCCAAGGCTGCCTGGGTCGGCAGGATCATGAAGGGCAGCCAGACATAGACGAAGACGATGAAGGTGCCGAGATAGCTGATCGACAGCGAATTGCCGCCGATGACGGGGATGGCGAGCAGCCCATCGAGCAGCCAGGTCAGATGCAGCTTGGCGAAGATCCAGGTGAGGATGCCTTCCTTAGCGAGGATCAGCTTCCAGGCGTAGACCTTGACGAGATAGCTCGACCAGAGCGGCAGCATGATGCCGAGATAGAAGACGGCCTTCCAGCGGCCCTTGGCATAACGCGCGGCGTAATAGGCAATCGGGAAGGCTATCACCGCTGACGCCAGCGTGACGGCAGCCGACATCAGCAGCGTGCGCAGGATGATGTCGAAATTGGCCGGCCGCAGCAGTTCGCCATAGGTTGCCAGCGTGAACTCGTAATTGATCAGGCCGGAGAACTCGTCGATCGAGAAGAAGCTCTGCAGGAGCAGCGCCACCAGCGAGCCGACATAGATGATGCCGAGCCAGAGCAGGGGCGGCACCAGCATCAGAACCAGCAGCAGGTTGGGCCTCCGCCAGAACAGATCCGAGAGCCGCCCCATCAGGCCCTGACGGCCAGGGGTGATGGCAGATGTGGAGATCGCCGTCATGCGCCGGCCTCCATGTAATGCGGGTCGGAAGCCGACCAGGTGATGCGGATGCTTTCGCCGGCTTGAGGCGCAGCCTGGCCTGCGGGCAGCGAGAGCGTGAGAGCGGTCACTGCCGTTTCCACGAAGAGCTTGGTCGAGGCGCCGAGGAAGCTGGTCGAGCGCACGGTCGCTTCGACACCGCCTTCCGAGACGATGCGGATGGCTTCCGGGCGCAGGCTCGTCCAGCGGGCCTCACCGCCCAGCGTCTTCATGGCTTCCGGTGCAATCACATTCGAGGAGCCGACGAAATCGGCAACGAAGCGGGTGCGGGGGCGGTTGTAGATCTCGTGCGGGGTTCCCGCCTGAACGATCTTGCCGTCGTTGAAGACGGCAACGCGATCTGCCATCGAGAGTGCTTCGCCCTGGTCATGGGTGACGAAGACGAAGGTGATGCCGAGCGAGCGCTGCAGGCTCTTCAGCTCCTCCTGCATCTGTTCGCGCAGCTTCAAGTCGAGCGCGCCGAGCGGTTCGTCGAGCAGGAGGACCTTGGGCTTGTTGACCAGCGCACGGGCCAGGGCCACGCGCTGCCGCTGGCCGCCGGAGAGCTGGCCGGGCTTGCGGGCGCCGTAGCCGGGGAGCTTCACCATCTCCAAGGCCATCTCGGCCTCACGGTGGCGCTCGGCCTTGGCGACGCCCTTGACCATCAGGCCATAGGCGACATTGTCGAGAATGTTGAGATGCGGGAAGAGGGCATAGTCCTGGAAGACCGTGTTGACGTTGCGGCGATAGGGCGGCACGCCTTCAGCGGTTTCACCGAAGATCTCGATATGGCCTGACGTCGGCTGTTCGAAGCCGGCGATCAGGCGCAGGCATGTCGTCTTGCCGGAGCCTGAAGGGCCGAGCATGGCGAAGAACTCGCCGGGCTCGACGGTCAGGTCGACGGCATCGACGGCTTTCACGCTGCCGAAATGGCGCGAGACCTTCGAGAAGGAGACGGCTGCGGACATGGGGACTCCAGAGGTATGTGAGGTGTGCCGCCGATAGGCGGCCTCTTCTCCCCAGCGGGGAGAAGTGCCGAGCATAGCGAGGCGATGAGGGGGGCCGAAGGCCACGAGGCCCCACGAGAGGCTAGAGGCTTCGCCTCCCCCTCATCCGGTCCTGCGGACCACCTTCTCCCCGCTGGGGAGAAGGGGAAGTGATCAACGTCCGCCGATGACGCCGATGTAGTCGGAAACCCAGCGGTGGTAGGGGACGCATTCGCCCTGGCTTTCGCACTTGGAGACCGGGGTCTTCCAGAACTTGATCTTCTCGAAGTTGTCGAAGCCGTTGTTGGTGCAGCCGGCGTCGGTCAGGAGCGCGTTGCCCTTGCAGGCGGCGGGAACGGAGGGAACCGTGCCGAACCAGGCGGAGACGTCGCCCTGGACCTTGGGCGACAGCGAATGCTCCATCCACATATAGGCGCAGTTCGGGTGCTCGCTCTCGGCATGCAGCATGGTCGTGTCGGCCCAGCCGGTGACGCCTTCCTTCGGGAAGACAGAGGCGACCGGCTGGTCGGCCTTCAAGAGGTTGACCTGGAAGGGCCACGAGCCCGAGGCAACCACGCCTTCGTTTTTGAAGTCGTCGATCTGGATGAAGGCATCGTGCCAGTAGCGGCTGACGAGCTGGCGCTGGCCACGCAGCAGGTCAAGCGCTGCCTTGTACTGATCTTCGTTGAGTTCGAAGGGGTCCTTGATGCCGAGTTCCGGCTTGTGGAACATCAGGTAGTTGGCGGCGTCGGCGACATGGATCGGGCCGTCATAAGCCTGGACGCGACCCTTGTTGGACTTGCCGTCAGCGAGCGTCACTTCTTCGAAGACGACATTCCAGCTGTCGGGAGCTTTGTCGCCGAAGGCCTTGGTGTTGTACATCAGGACGTTCGGGCCCCAGACATAGGGCGTGCCGTAGTGGACGCCGTCCTTGGTGTGCCAGGGGGCGTTCTGCAGGCGCTCGTCGATGGTGCTCCAGGAGGGGATGAGGGCCGTATTGATCGGCTGGACGCGCTTGCCGGCCACGAGGCGCAGCGACGCATCGCCCGAGGCGGTGACGAGGTCAAAGCCGCCTTCGTTCATCAGGGCGACCATTTCATCCGAGGTGGCGGCGGTCTTGACCGAGACCATGCAGCCGGTCTTCTTTTCGAATTCGGTGACCCAGTCGAAATTCTTGTCGGTTTCGCCGCGCTCGATATAGCCGGCCCAGGCGACGATGGAGAGGGCGCCTTCGCCGGCTCCGAGTGCCTGCAACGGCTCCTGGGCAACAGCGGCGGTGGTCATACTCAATACAGAGGCAAGGACAGTGCAAGACTTCAGAAGAGATTTCATCGCGAGGTCTCCCGTTTTTGAGGCCGCGTTTTTGCGGCCATATGTTCCCGGCGAGAAAGTTGCCGCGAATTAACCGCATTCGCAAATTCATTCGTCAGAATGGTGGTATCGGTTTTTCCGAATGCTCTCGCTGTTCGCAGGCTTGTATAGACACGGACATCTCAAGTGCTAAGATCTGCGTGCGTACGCACGGTGCTCAGAATGATATATTCTCTGTTGGTTTTCATTCTCGCATCCTTCTTCGTCGAAGGCAGTGTCTACACCATAATCCCGCTAGGAATTTTGAATTTCTCGATTGCATTTCTAGTGTCGGTTTTTGTTGTCATTTTTCGTTTTAATTTATGCGCCAGCTATATATTGTATTTCTCGTCATTTTTTGCGTTCTATGCTGTAATCTTTATTGCTTCTGACTTCATAGCTATGAAGTGGAGAGGCGTAGTTATTTTGGATGGCGGGGCATTAACCCAGAATGGTTGGATGTACGTTTTCGTTTTAGCGATGTTGTTCGCTGCAGTTCCCACACTCCTCTTTCCTGCTGAGCCGAAAAGACGATGAGCTAGGCAATATTGTCTGTCAGCGACTGAACGCTGTGCTCACCTCACCCGCCCACTGCGGCTCGCCTCAGCAATCCCGACAAAATCCCGTGCCGCCTGCGGCAGGCTAGAGCCCTTGCGCCAGACCATGCCGACCTGCACCACCGGAAGCGCACCTGACACATCGCGGCTTTCGATGCGGTCGCCTTCCAGCGACCAGGGGCGGTAGACGAGATCGGGCAGGAGCGCCACGCCGGCGCCGGTCGCGACCAGGCTGCGGACCGCTTCGACCGAACGGGTGCGGAAGGCGACATGCGGGCGAGCGCCGAGGGCCGACAAGAGTTTGCCGGTGTTCTCCTCGATTTCGTCCACCGTCAGCATGATCAGCGGTTCCTTGGTGATGTCGGCAATCGAGATGATATCGGCCGAGACCAGCGGATGGCCGATGGGCAGCCAGAGGCGATAGGGCGAGGTTTCCAGGATCTCGGCCTGCAGCGCCATGCGGTCGCGCAGGTTGGAGATGACCATGACGGCGACATCCAGTTCGCCGCCGATCAGCAGGTGTTCGAGATAGGAGCCGTTGTCCTCGATCGCCGAGACTTCGACGCCCGGACAGGCCCGGCGATAGCGGGCCAGCAGGTCCGACAGCACGTAGCCGGCGACGAGCGAGGTGACACCGATGTTGAGCGTGCCGCCGGTGCTGTTCTGGGTTTCGGTGAAGACGTTGCGGGCGTCCGAGACGTCGGCCAGGATCTTCGTCGCATGGCGGAGAAACTGGTGGCCGTTATAGGTGATGGTCAGGCCGCGCGGGTGGCGCTCGAAGAGTTCGACGCCGAGATCGCCCTCGAGTTCCTTGATCGCTTCGGTCACTGAAGACTGGGAAATCGAGAGGTTCTGGGCGGCGCGCGTGACCGATCCCTGTTCGGCGACGGCGACGAAATACTGCAACTGACGGAGGGTGAAGGCCATGGCTCTTTCAAGCATGGCGCCCGCCGTGAGGCAAGGCGCTCGTCATGACAGGCAATGGGTTGTCAGGTTGCAGGGCAGGTTTGCAAAACTGCACTGGTCAAGACCCGCTCAGGGTGTAGGATCGATACGCCCGCGCCGTTGGTTCGTCCACGGATCCCTCCTCGTGCAAAGCTCCCATTGCCCATGAAATCGACGCCGCTCGGCTATATCTTCACCTTCCTCGCCTTTTCCGTCTTTGCAATCCAGGACGGCCTTTCCAAGCATCTCGGCGAAACCCACTCGCCGGTGCAGGTGGCCATGGTGCGCTACTGGGCCTTCGTCGCATTCGCGCTGTTTCTGGCGATGCGGTCGTCCGGTGGCCTGAGCGTCGCGGTCAACACGAAGCGGCCGTTTCTGCAAATCCTCAGGGGCCTCATTCTCTTCTTGCAGATCCTGATCTCGATCGTGGCCTTCACGCAGGTGGGGCTTGCCCAGAGCCAGGCGATCTTCGCAGCCGGGCCGATTTTCGTCGCGCTCCTCTCCATGCCAATCCTTGGCGAAAAGGTTGGCTGGCGGCGCTGGACGGCGATCCTCTTCGGCCTCGTCGGTGTGGTTATCATGCTGGCACCCAGCGGCGACGGCTTCAATTCCTATATCTGGCTGCCGCTCATCTGTGCTGTGCTCGGCGCGATCTACGGGATCGCCACGCGTCTCGTCAGCCGCGACGACCAGCCATCGACCAGCTTCTTCTATCTGGCGATCGTCGGCTTCATCGGCTCGAACCTGCTCGGTCCCTTCTTCTGGACACCGTTCACGCCTGTTGGATGGGGCCTGATGATCGGCCTCTGCTGCACCGGCATCGTCGGTCATCTGGCGCTGATCAAGGCCTATGAAAACCTCGACGCCGTGATCGTCCAGCCGATTTCCTACTGGCAGCTGGTGCTGGGCGCGATGATTGCTGTCACCGTGTTCGGCGAGGTGTTGCGCTGGAATACGGTGGTCGGTGCCGTCATCGTTGTCGGTGCGGGTCTCTTCACCGTCTGGCGGGAATGGGTGGTGTCGCGTCGGACCAAGCGTGCCGAGGAAGAGGCGCGGGTCTAACGCGCTACGGAGGTGTCATTCCTCTCAGCGATCTCTTTCAGTTCTTCCAGCCCCACGGGTGCGACATGGCGGAAGTCCAGGCCATAGACACGGCTTGCGCAGTCGCGTTTCACCCTTTCGATCTGCACCTTTTCGCCCCGGATGCGGGCGCGCAGGAGCGGATCGCGCGTGCCTGTGATGGCCATCGACTTGTTGACCACCCAGCCATAGGGCGCGATGCCGGCGCGGCGCAGGTCGTCCTGCAGGGCGGATGCTTCAGAGACCGGTGTCGTCTCCGGTAGGGTGACCAGCAGGACGCGCGTATAGGCGGGGTTCTGCAGACGCATCAGCGGGGTCACCATGCGGCCGGGAGCGTTGTCGTCCATGTGGCGGGTCATCTGCCGGTGATAGGCGCCAGTCGCATCGAGCAGCAGCAGCGTGTGGCCTGTCGGGGCCGTGTCGATGACGACGAAGCTCGATCGGGCTTCGCCGACGACACGGGAGAAGGCGTGGAAGACGGCGACTTCTTCGGTGCAGGGCGAGGCAAGATCCTCGCGCAGCAGGGCCTGGCCGGCATCGTCGAGATCCCGGCCCTTGGTCGACATGATCTTGTCGATGTAGCGGGTCGTCTCGGCCTCTGGGTCGATGCGGTCGACCGTCAGGCCGGGCATGGCGGCGGCACCGACGACGAAGGTCAGATGGGCCGCCGGGTCTGTCGTGGTGAGGTGGACCGTATGGCCGCGTGCGGCGAGCCCGACGGCGACGGCTGCCGCGACCGTGGTTCTACCGACGCCGCCCTTGCCCATGACCATGACAAGGCCCTTGCCGCTTGCCGCGATTTCGTCGACCAGCGTCGATAAACGCGGGAGGTCTGGGCTTTCGAAGGTGTCGTCTGCGGTATCTGCAGGAGGCGGGAGTGCTGTATCGGACAGCAGTCCGCGAAGTGCGGTAAGCCCCACCATGTCGAAGGGTTTAAGCGCAACCTCGTCGCGAGGCAGCGATGCCAGTGCGGTTGGCAGGTCAGTCAGCGCCTTCGTCTGTTCGGCCGCGAAGGCGCTCGCCACCGGGTCGTTCGGGTCCGTCGGCGTGAAGCGGCCGTTGACCGCGAGCATCTGGTTGGAGAGGCCGAGTTCGGAGAGTTCTCCGGCCGTTCTGGCGGCTTCGCGGATCGCGCCGCGATCGGCGCGTGTCACCAGCACGATTGTCGTCCGGGCGGGATCGCCGAGGCATTCCAGCGCCGTGCGGAATCGGTCTTCCTGCATTTTCAGCCCGGAATGCGGACCAAGGCAGGAGGCGCCGCGTTCGTTGGCCTCCAGGAAGCCGGTCCAGGCCTTGGGCAGGCTGAGCAGCCGCAGGGTATGGCCGGTCGGGGCTGTGTCGAAGATTATGTGGTCGAAGCGTGGATTGTCATCGGCCAGCAGGCCGACGAATTCGTCGAAGGCGGCAATCTCGGTGGTGCAGGCGCCTGACAGTTGTTCGCGCACGGTGGCGCGATCCTTGTCGGTCACATCAGGTGCCATCTGGTCGAGGACGCGTTGGCGATAGTCTTCTGCTGCGCTCTCGGGGTCGATGTTCATGGCGGACAGGCCTGGCACGCCCGGCACAGGTGTCGGGTTGCTGCCGAGGGGCAGCCCCAGCATTTCGTCGAGATTGGAGGCGGGATCGGTGCTGACGAGCAGGATCTTCAGGCCCTGGTCGGCGAGCGCGATGGCCGTCGCGCAACTGAGCGAGGTCTTGCCGACGCCACCCTTGCCGGTGAAGAACAGGTGGCGGGTGGGATTTTGAAGAAGCTTCATCGTCGACATGGGCGTCCATCCTCGCGTTGATGAGGTGACCCTAGACCGGTCTTGCCCTTGCAGACTTGATCCATGCCAAGTGGCAGCGTGATCAGACGTCTTCTGCTGCGGCGATGCGGTTGACGCTGCGGGCCTGCCAAAGCGTGCGGAAGAAGGCGAGGATGAAGATGCCGCTCATGATCAAGACGATTGTCGGGGCGGGGGCACTGTCGATGAAGAAGCTCAGATAGATGCCCGCGAGCGAGGACGAGGCCGCAACGATCACTGCCGTCACCAGCATCGTTGCGTAGCGCTTGGTGAGCAGGAAGGCGATGGCGCCGGGGGCGACGAGCATGGCAACCGAGAGGATGATGCCGACGGCCTTCAGGGCGCCGACGACGACGAGCGAGAGCACGGCGAGTTGGCCGTAGTGCAGCAGGCGCACCGAAAGGCCGATGGCGCGGGCGTGCTGTGGATCGAAGGCATGGGCCAGAAGGTCCTTGCGCAAGACAACCAGGAATGCGGTGGCGAAGAGGGCGATCAGGCCGGTCTCGATGAGATCCGAGGGCAGCAGGCCCAGCATGTCGCCGAAGAGGATGTGGTCAAGGTGAACGGAGCTCTGGACCTGGACATAGAGGACCAGGCCGAGGCCGAACATGCCGGAAAAGACGATGCCGAGCACCGTGTCTTCCTTGATGCGGCTGTTCTCCTTGATGAAGCCGGTCAGAAGCGCACAGACGAGACCGGCGATGAAGGCGCCGATCGCGAGCGGAATGCCGGCGATATAGGCGATGACGACGCCGGGGAGAACGGCATGGGAGACGGCGTCGCCCATCAGAGACCAGCCCTTCAACACCAGGAGGCAGGAGAGGAGCGCCATGGGGATGGCGATCATCAGCGTCACCATGAAGGCTGACTGCATGAAGGGCAGCTGGAAGGGCAGGAGCGCGAGTTCGAGGGTTTCGCTCATGCGGGGCGCTCCTCGGGCAGGCGGTGCGGTTCTGCCGTCCCTGCGGAAGGCATAGGCTCCAGCGCTTCGCGTGCGCGGCTGCGGGCGGCGAGCAAGCCGTGCTTCGGGGCGAAGAGGAAGGCTGCGAGGAAGATCAGGGTCTGCAGGACGACGATGATGCCGCCGGTCGCGCCGTCGAGGAAATAGCTCGCATAGGCGCCGATAAAGCTGGTGCCGGCACCGATGGCGAGCGCCATGAGGATCAGGCGCTGGAAGCGGTCGGTCAAGAGATAGGCCGTGGCGCCCGGCGTGACGACCATGGCGATGACGAGGAAGGCGCCGACGGTCTGCATGGCGGCAACGGTGGAGGCCGCAAGCAGGGTGAAGAAGATCACCTTCAGGCGTTCGGGTTTCAGGCCGATCGATCGGGCGTGGTTCTCGTCGAAGAAGGTGACCATCAGGTCCTTCCACTTCAGCGTCAGCACGAGGAGGCTTACGCCGCCGATCAGCACGAGCTGCAGCGTATCGGCCGGCGTGATCGCGAGGATGTTGCCGAGCACGATGGTCTTGATGTCGATCGAGACGGGGGAGATCGAGACCATAAACAGGCCGAGGCCGAAGAAGGAGGTAAAGATCAGGCCGATGATCGCGTCTTCCTTCAGCTTGGTCCGCTGGTTGAGAAAGAGGATGGCAAGCGCTGCGAGCCCGCCGGACATAAACGCGCCAAAAGCAAAGGGAAGGCCGAGCATATAGGCACCGGCAACGCCCGGCACGATGGCATGAGAGAGCGCATCGCCGATCAGCGACCAGCCCTTCAACATCAGATAGGCGGAGAGAAAGCCGCAGACGCCGCCGACCAATGCGCTCACCAGGATGGCGTTGCGCATGTAATCATAGGTGAAGGGCTCAACCAGGGTCGCGAGCATCGGCGGCTCCCGGTTTCGGCGTGCCATAAATGACAAAGGGGCGTTCGTCGTCGGTTATGACGGTGACTTCGCGGCCGTCATCGTCATCATGCAGGTCGCGGCCGGCGAGCACAAAGTGGCGCAGCGCGCCGCCGAAGGCGGTTTTCAGGTTCGCCTCGGTGAAGGTGTCCTCGGTCTTGCCCGAGGCTATCACCGTGCCCTTGACGAAGATGGTGCGGTCGCAGAAGTCGGGCACGCTGCCGAGATTATGGGTCGAAACCAGCATGACGCGGCCTTCCGCGCGCAGATCCTTCATCAGGCCGATGATCTGCTCCTCGGTGGTGACATCGACGCCGGTGAAGGGTTCGTCAAGCAGGATCACCTGACCCTCCTGCGCCAGTGCGCGAGCCAGGAAGACGCGCTTGCGCTGGCCGCCTGAGAGTTCACCGATCTGGCGCTTGCGGTAATCGCCCATGCCGACGCGGGCGAGCGCTTCGTCAACCAGCTGGTGATCGCGCTTCGAGGGGATGCGCAGGAAGTTCATGTGGCCGTAGCGGCCCATCATCACCACGTCTTCGACGAGGACGGGGAAGTTCCAGTCGACTTCTTCGGCCTGAGGGACGTAGGCGACGAGGTTTTCGCGAAGCGCCTGCTTGACGCTCATGCCGAGCACGCGGATCTCGCCTGAGGCCACCGGCACGAAGCCCATGATCGCCTTGAAGAGGGTGGACTTGCCGGCGCCGTTGACGCCGACAAGCGCCGTGATGGTTCCGGGTGGGATGGCGAAACTCGCATGGCGCAAGGCCGTATGGCCGTTGCGATAGGTGACCGTCACATCCTCTGCGGCGATCCCTTCGCGATTGCGTCTTGCGCCCGATCCCATGATCATCCGGCAAATCCCTTCACGATGGTCGATACCGTCACCTTCAAGAGATCCAGATAGGTCGGGACCGGGCCGTCAGGCTCGCTGAGGGAGTCCACATAAAGGATGCCCCCGTAGCGTGCCCCGGTTTCCGCGGCGACTTGACTGGCCGGCTTGTCGGAGACAGTGCTCTCAGAGAATACGACGGGGATCTTGTTTTCGATCACCTGGTCAACGACCGCCTTGACCTGCTGGGGCGTGCCCTGGCTGTCGGCGTTGATCGGCCACAGGTAGAGTTCCTTCATGCCGAGATCGCGGGCGAGGTAGGAGAAGGCACCTTCGCTCGTCACCAGGAAGCGCTCGTTTTCCGGGATCTTGGCGATTTCCGCCCTCATCGGCTCGATCTCGGCGCTGATCTTCTGCGAATAGGTCCTGGCATTGGCCTCGTAGATCGCGGCGTTTGCGGGGTCGAGATCGGTAAGGGCCTTGCGGATGTTTTCGACATAGATGAGCGCATTTTGCGGCGACATCCAGGCATGCGGGTTCGGCTTGCCATCATAGGCGCCGCCGGCAATGCCGATCGGCTCGATACCATCGCTGACGGTGACGGTGGGCACGTCGCCGAGATTGGCGAGAAATTTCTCGAACCATGCTTCGAGATTAAGGCCATTGCGCAGAACCAGATTGGCGTCGCGGGCCTTGAGGATGTCGCGCGGTGTGGGCTGGTAGCCGTGAATTTCGGCGCCGGGCTTGGTGATGCTTTCGACGGTTGCGGCATCGCCTGCAACATTCTGGGCGATATCGGCAATCACGGTGAAAGTCGTGACGACCTTCAGCTTGTCGTCGGCAAAGGCTGTCCCTGGCAGCAGGAGCGCCAGGGCGAAAAGACGGCAGGCAAGCTTTGAGACCATGGTCTATTCCTGTTCTTGCAAGTCATTCTCATTAAAACCTATCGCGCTTCGCGCTGATGTCAACGCTTTTGCAAATCATTTGCAAAAAGCTTTCCGTGATCTGTGCCGGAACTGGAAAGCCGGGGTTAAAGGTTCCGCAAGGAGAAGGGGGCTATGGTCGACCTCAGTATTGCGTAAACAGTCGGGACGGTGTCATGGCGGAGTTCCAAGCGTGAAGGTGCCGAAGATCCACCTTTCACGAAAGCTCATGCTGATTTTGGGCGGGGTGCTGGTCACCCTTGGCGGCACGGGTGCCGCTGCCGTCTATATCGGTGCGGACAAGCTTCTCGGCCCCTCCTATGCCGAATTGAACGGGCTTGAATGCACCGAAGTCAAAACGGTAGAAATCCGGAAGAAAGATCGCTTCTGGGTCCGCAAATTCATCACCACCAATGAGCCCGGCGACGGTCTGACCCGCGTCAAGACGGCGCTGCGCGTGGCAAAGACCCTGCAGGAAACGAAGAAGGCCGACCTGGTACAGGTCGTGGTGCTTGATGCCAGCGGTCCCAAGGACCGCTCGGGCATGCGCGGTCGTGCGGTCGGGGCTGATGTCATCTACGTTCCGGACCCGAGCCATGTGCCTCAGGAAATGTCGGCGCGTGTGCTGACGGCGCGTTATGCCGATGGCCTTGCCGCGCCGAATGGCGAGTTCTTCGGCGAGCGTGTTGATATGCTCGAAGCCGATATTCAGGCGCTTGTCGCCAAGCTCAACGATCAGACGGATTGTGTGAAGCCCGAAGGCCTGGTGCCGGAAGGTGAGGGCCATGGCGAGAAGGCCGCCGATGGTCACGGAGAGGCGCCGGCTCATGGCGCCGAGGATGCCCATGGTGAGAAGCCCGCCGAAGGGCATGGCGAGACGGATGCCAAGGGTGAGGCCGAAGGTCATGGCGATGCGCCGGCCGGCGAACACGGTGAGGAAACTCCGGTCGCCGAGCACGGTGCCGAAGAAGACAAGGGTTGGATGGCCTCGCTGATGGGCATGGTCGGTCTCGGTGGCGATGAAGCGCCAGCCGAAGGACATGCTGCTTCGGCGGATGGCCATGCTGCGCCCGCCGATGGCCATGGTGCCGTGGCCGAGGGTCACGAGGCGCCGGCCGAGGATCATGCGGAACCGGCTGCTGTCGCCCATGGAGACGCAGGCTCTGGCGAGGCGCATGGAGACGCGGCGACCGATCATGCTGCCACGGATCCTGCCGCACATGCTGAAGAACCGGCTGCCGATGCGGCGCATGCGGCTGCGCCCGAGCATGGGGCAGAACAGGTCGCGTATACCGAAGAGAAGCCCGCTGTTGTTGATGAGGCTGCCGCCCATAGCGCGGATGAAAGCAGCCACGACGGTGCGGTCGAACAAGCCGCAGGCCATGAGGCAGTTGCTGGTGAGGCGCCTGTGGCCGAAGAGGCGCCCGCCGAAGGCGACGGCTGGTTCTCATCGCTGAAGAGCATGGTTGGGCTTGGCGGCTCCGAAGAAGAGGCGCCCGTCGCGGATGTTGCCGCTGAAGCCAAGCCCGCCGAGGGTTCGGATGGTGCCAAGAGCGCCGACCACGGGGCTGCCTGGCTGGAGAAGATGCGGGCACAGCCGATCGCGCCAGAGGGGGCAGGTGCTGCCGCGCCGGCAACGAAGCCGGAAGAGCATGGTGCTGCGACCCAGGCTCATCCACCCGCGGAAGACGAAGCGATCCTGCCGCCCAAGGCGAAGGCCAATGGTGACGAACATGCCAAGGCCGATCACTGATCGCAGACATTACCTGGGCACCACGCGCGTCCACTCGCGGCCAAAAAACAGAAAAGCCCCGGTTCTTGAAGGCCGGGGCTTTTGCATGTGAAGGTTAAACCCGCTCAGTCGTTGCGGTTGCGACGCGCGGGGAAGAGGATGATGTCGCGGATCGACGGTGCGTTGGTGAGCAGCATGACGAGGCGGTCGACCCCGATGCCGAGGCCGCCGGCGGGGGGCATGCCCTGGTCGATGGCATCGAGGAACTCGTCGTCGAGCTGCTTGTCCTTTTCGCCGCGCGAATGGGCCTGTTCGAGCTGCTCGACCATGCGCTTGCGCTGTTCTTCCGGGTCATTCAGTTCGGAAAACGCGTTGCCGACTTCCCAGGCGTTGCAATAGGTCTCGAAACGCTCGACGAGGCGCGGTTCGCCCGGCACTTCCTTGGCGAAGGGCGAGATGTCCTTCGGGAAGTGGGTAACATGGCTCGGCTGAATCAGCGTGCCCTCGACCTTTTCCTCGAATATGAAGGCGAGGCATTCGCCCCAGGTCCAGTCCTTCTCCACGGCAAAGCCGGCAGCCTTGGCGGCAGCACGGGCTTCCTCGTCGGTCTTCATGCTGAGGAAGTCGATGCCGGTTGCTTCCTTGACGGCGTCGGGCATGGGCACGCGCTTGAACGGGCCCTTGAAGGAGATTTCCTTGTCACCGAAGGTGATGTCCGTGGTGCCGTGGATCGAGACGGCCAGCGTCTCGAACATGCGCTCGACGAGGCCCATGATGTCCTCGTAGTCGGCATAGGCCCAGTAGCATTCCAGCATGGTGAATTCGGGGTTGTGGCGGGTCGACACACCTTCGTTGCGGAAGTTGCGGTTGACCTCGAACACCTTGTCGGCAAGGCCTGAGACCAGCGTGCGCTTCAGGAACAGTTCCGGCGCGATGCGTAGGTACATGTCCATCTTCAGCGTGTTGTGGTGGGTCTTGAAAGGCTCGGCTGTCGCGCCGCCATAGACGGTCTGCAGCATCGGGGTCTCGACCTCGAGGAAGCCTTCGGCCTCCATGAAGCGGCGGATGCCGGAGACGATCTTCGAGCGCTGCTGGAAGCGGAGCTTGGATTCTTCGTTGGTGAGGATGTCGAGATGGCGCTTGCGGTAGCGAAGCTCGATGTCGGCAAGACCATGATACTTTTCCGGCATGGGCAGCAGCGTCTTGGTCAGCATGGTGATTTCATGGGCGTTGATGGTGAGTTCGCCGCGCTTGGTGCGACGAACCTGACCCTTGACGCCGATGATGTCGCCGAGGTCGATCATCGGCAGCAGCGCGCGGGCTTCTTCCGGCGTCGTGTCCTTGTGGGAGAAAATCTGGATCTTGCCCGAGGCATCATGGATGTCCATGAACATGCCGGAATTGCGCGAGGAATAGACGCGACCGGCCACCGTGATGATGTCGTCCGACAGCTCGTCCAGCTCCAGGCCCGCATATTTCTCGGCAAATTGCGCATTGGTCATCGTGCGGTGGAAATGCGCCGGATAGACGTCACCGACCTGTTCGCGCAGCAGCGCGAGTTTCTGGCGGCGGACTTCTGTCGGGTCGGAGGAGAGGGCGGTTTCGGTGGTCTGTTCGGTCATCGTGTGGTTGCCTTCTACGGCTTTGTTCGTTTCAGTTCGCCGGTGCAGCGGGCTCGGTTAACCCTCCCCCTTGTGGGGAGGGTCGGAGCGAAGCGACGGGGAGGGGAAGCGTCTTGCTCGGGGCTAAGACCCCTCCCCAACCCCTCCCCACAAGGGGGAGGGGCTACCCTCAGTTCTGCGCACCCGCCATCGCGGTCAGCACCTGGATCGCAACCTTCAACCGCTGGCGCACGACCGAGCGGCCGAGCAATGCCATCGAGTCAAACAGCGGCAGCGAGCGCTGGCTGCCGGAGACGGCGACGAAGAGGGGCGGGGTGACGACGCGGAGCTTCTTTTCCATGCGCTCGGAGATCGCGCGCAGCTCTTCCTCGATGGTCGTGACATTCCATTCGAGGATCTTTTCGAGATCCGCCTGAACGGTGGTGACGATTTCGAGCGTCTCGGCCGGGCTGGTCTTCAGGCCGCCAAAGGAGGCGGGCGTCAGGCCGACGTCGTTGGCGAGCAGGAAGCCGGCAAGCGGCGGGACTTCGCCAAGCTTGGTGACGCGGCTCTGGGCGAGCTTCAGGCCTTCGACGAGACGGTCGTTTTCCATCGACCAGTCGAGTACGCGGGCAACAAACTCTTCCGGTGTCAGCTTCTCGCGCAGCCAGCGGCCGTTCAGCCAGTCGAGCTTCTGGATGTCGAAGATCGCGCCGGCTTTGGAGAGGTTGTCGGGGTCAAACTTCGCGATCAGCTCTTCCATCGACAGCAGCTCTTCGCCTTCGGCGATCTGGATGAAGAACAGTCCGAGGAAGTTCATCAGGGCTTCCGGCAGGTAGCCGAGGGCCGAGTAATAGGAGATCGAGGTCGGGTTCTTGCGCTTCGACAGCTTCGACTTGTCGTGATTGCGCATCAGCGACAGGTGCATGAAGACCGGCGGTTCGAGACCGAGATGCTTGTAAATCAGGATGTGCTTCGGCACGGAAGCCAGCCACTCCTCGCCGCGGGCGACGTGGGTGATCTTCATCATGTGGTCGTCGACGACGTTGGCCATGTGATAGGTCGGCATGCCATCGCCCTTCAGCAACACCTGCATGTCGACGCTTTCCCACGGGATCGACACGTCGCCATAGACGCCGTCGTGGAAATCGCAGGATCCTTCGCTCGGCACCTTCAGGCGGATGACATGGGGCTCGCCTGCAGCAACGCGGCTGGTGACTTCTTCGGCCTTCAGGTGCAGGCAGTGGCCGTCATAACCCGGCGGCTTGCCGGCGGCGCGCTGGGCTTCGCGCATGCTCTCAAGCCGTTCCGGCGTGCAGAAGCAATGGAATGCGCCGCCATTGTCGAGCATCTTGTCGACGTAGGGGCGATAGAGATCCTTGCGCTCGGACTGGCGATAGGGACCATAGGGGCCGCCAACATCGGGGCCTTCCGACCAGGTGAGGCCGGTCCACTTCAGGGCGTCCAGCACCTTCTGCTCGAATTCCGCGGTCGAGCGGGTCGCGTCGGTGTCCTCGATGCGCAGGATAAACTCGCCGTCGAATTTCTTCGCGAAGAGGTAGTTGAACAGCGCGATATAGGCGGTGCCGACATGGGGCTCGCCGGTCGGGGAGGGGGCAATGCGGACGCGGACGCCGGACTTGGTCATGGGTAAAGCTCGTGGTGCGTGCGGATGATCGGCAGTTTAGCGCCGGATCTTGAAATTGTGAGGCTGCCGGTAAGGGCCGGTGAGAACGGAGTTCGGCACCTTGGCGCCGCCTGTTCCACAGGGTGGCCTTAGGCCATATTCAGGGCCGTGCGTCAAGAAAAACCACGGAAACCGGCCTTTCGAGCGGCGCTGAAAAAATCGTCAAAAATTTTTTGGGAGAGCCGGAACCTGGGGTCGGATCCGGCGTTCTTAGAGCAGAGCGCAGGCCGTGCCAACCGGACGCGACGGGATATGGGGAACACGGGAGTTTTTCCGGTTTCTATCCGTGGCCAACGAAATGGCAGGCGAGCCCCTTAACCGTCCGGCCTGCGCTCTCCCCAAGTCCCCGCCCCCAAGGAAAACCTGCGTCCGCCGACGCAGGTTTTTCTTTGTGCGCATTTCTGCGCACTGGCCGGCTCAGCTGACCGGCCAGACCATCAGCAGCGCCGGGACCGAGACCAGGACGATGAGGATGGAGAGGGGAAGCCCAAGCCTCGGATAGTCCGAAAAGCGGTAGCCGCCGGGACCCATGACCAGCGTGTTGCACTGGTGGCCGATGGGGGTGAGGAAATCGCAGCCTGCACCAATGGCAACTGCCATCAGGAAGGCCTCCGGCTTGTAGCCGAGGCCGGTCGCGAAGCTTGCAGCAATCGGGGCCATGACGAGAACCGTCGCGGCATTGTTGAGGAATGGCGTGACCGCCATGGCGGTCAGCAGGATCATCGCGACCGCACCCCAGGCCGGCATGCCGCCGGCTGCGGCATTGAGCCAACCGGCAATGACGTCACTGCCACCTGACGTGCGCAACGTATCGGCTACCGGGATCAGGGCTGCCAGCATGACGAGGATCGGCCCGTCGACGGCGCGGTAGACCTCGCTCACAGGGATGACGCCGAAGGCGACCATGGCAAGAGCCGCGGCGAAGAAGGCGATTGCGACGGGAGCGAGGCCGAGCGCGGTTGCGCCCATGGCGATGACGAGGATCGCGAGCGGGATGAAGATGTTGCGGCTGGTGCCGAGCAGGATTTCGCGTTCGGCGAGCGGCAGACAGCCAAGCTCGGTCAGGATCGACGGCATCTGCTGGCGCAATCCCTGGAGCACCACGACGTCGCCCGAGCGAAGTGTCAGCTGGCCGAGGCGCTCGCGGATGCGCTTGCCCTGGCGGCTGACAGCCAGAAGGTTGACGCCGTAGGTGTGGACCAGCGACAGCTCGCTGGTTGTCTGGCCGATCAGCGGCGAGCCGCGTCCGATGACGGCCTCGACGGAGGAGATATCGCCACGCCGCTTGCGGTCGCCTTCGGTGTTGCCGGACAGGCTGAGATTTCCCTGAGAGACGATGCGGTCCAAAGCCTCGGACGGTCCTTCAAGGAGAAGTGTATCCTCCTCGTGCAGCAGGACATCCGGGAAGGGCGACAGACGTGTCTGGCCGCGCAGGATGGCGGAAGCCGTCACCTCGCCGTGGGACGTCTGCAGAAGATGATGCAGCGTCTTGCCGACGAAGGGAGACTGGCGGGTGATCATGGCTTCGGTCGCGAAGCTCGAGGCTTCGAGCGCCTCCTGCAGCGAGGGATTCTGGTTCTCGCGGCGCGGCACCAGCCAATAGAAAAAGATCAGGAAGACGATACCGGCTGCGGCGAGCGTCGCGCCGACCGGCGTGAAGTCGAACATGGTGAAGGGCTGGCCGGTCAGCTCTTCCCGCAGGCGGGAGACGGCGATGTTCGGCGAGGTGCCGATCTGCGTCATCAAGCCGCCGAGCAAGGCGGAGAAGGCCATGGGCATGAGGAACACGGATGGCGGGACGCTCGATCTGCGGGCGAACTGGAAGGCGACCGGCATCATGATGGCGAGGGCGCCGATGTTCTTGATGAAGGCCGAGAGCACGGTCACGGTGACCAGCAGCAGCATCATCTGGCCGTGTAGCGATGTCAGCGCCGGGAAAAAGCGCTTGATGGCGAGATCCACCACGCCGGAGCGCGCGACACCCGCACTGACCACCAATGCACTGCCGACGATGATGACCAGATCGTCGGAGAAGCCGGAAAAGGCATCGGCTGCCGGCAGCAGCCCGAGAACGACCGCAGCGACGAGCGCCACGCAGGCCACGACGTCGTAGCGAAACTTCTCCCAGAGAAAGGCGGCCATCATCACCGCGATGAGGCCGAAGGCGAGGATTTGCTCGTATGTCATTGGGCTCCGGCCAAATGCGGATGGTCGATGAAGGCGTAAGCGCTGACAGCAATTCCGGCAAGAGCCGATCGGTTCCGGCGCGATCGCTGCAGATAAAAAAAGGCCCATCTCACGACAGGCCTTCTTTTCAATTCAGCTGGTGCTCAATGCACCGCGGTCTTGGCTGCGCGGTCACGCTCGCGCTTGCGGCGGGCGAACATGTTGAGCACTTCGACCAAGGCCGAGAAGGCCATTGCGGCGTAGACATAACCCTTCGGCACATGGAAGCCCATGCCCTCGGCGATCAGCGTCGTGCCGATCATCATAAGGAATGCCAGAGCCAGCATGACGATGGTGGGATTTTTCTCGATGAAGTTGGCAAGCGGGGTGGCTGCCACGAGCATGACGGTGACGGCTGCGACTACGGCGACGACCATGATCGGGACATGCGGGGTCATGCCGACGGCGGTGATGATGCTGTCGATCGAGAAGACGAGGTCGAGGATCAGGATCTGACCAATTGCGCTGGCAAAGGTGGTCGATGCTGTTGAGGCGATGAAGTCCTCTTCCTTGTCGACCGGGTCCACGGCGTGGTGGATTTCCTTCGTTGCCTTCCAGACGAGGAAGAGACCGCCGGCGATCAGAATCATGTCCTTCCACGAGAAGCCGTGGCCGAAGAGCTCGAAGACCGGCGTGGTCAGCTGGACAATCCAGGCGACGGTACCGAGCAGGCCCAGGCGCATGACCAGTGCAAGCCCGATGCCGATGCGGCGGGCCTTTTCGCGCATCTCTGCAGGCAGCTTGTTGGTCAGGATCGAGATGAAGATGAGGTTGTCGATGCCGAGAACGACTTCCATGACGACAAGCGTCACGAGTGCGACCCAGGCGGCGGGGTCCTGGAGGAGAACGCTGATATTTTCCATGAGTGTCTACCGTGCTGATCAAACGGATGGGGGACCTAGGACATGAGACATATCCCGGGGAATGGCAAGCAGCGATTTAAAGTCCGAGATCGGAACAAAGTTCCGTCGATGATCAGCCGCGGGCTTCGGTGCTTTTCGGGCCGTAGAAGTTCATGAACATGCGAAGGCCCGACTCCACCACGCGTGCGATTTCCGTGTCATCGGGGCGCACGGGAATGTCGTTGAACAGGCGCTTCTTGAAATAGCCGGCCGTCGACATGTCGATGAACTGACGGGCGGCAAGATCCGTGTCCTCGACGTCGAGTTCGCCCTTGTCGTTGGCAGCCGCAATATAGTCCTGCAGCAGAACCTTGATGTTCGTCGGAGACGAGGCGAAGAAGCGCTGACAGAGAGTCGGCATGCGATCGAGCACGCCCATAAGGATGCGCATCGTCGGGATCATTTCCGTGTCGAGAATGAAGTGCGCGTGGGCCAGCGCATAGCGCCGCAAGCCTTCCTCGACATTGGCGCTTTCTTCAAGGATCTGACGGATGGCGGCATCGAATGCGCTCTTCTCCCGTTCCACGAGAGCGCCGAACAGATCTTCCTTGCTCTGGAAATAGACGTAGATGGTGCCCTTCGACACGCCCGCCTCGCGGGTCACGTCATTCATGCTTGCGGCGTCATAGCCGAGCTTCATGAAGACGCGCTTCGCGCCGTCCAGGATCTGGCCTCGCTTCACAGGGTCTGCGCCCGCTGCGAAACGGCCGACCCCACCGCAACCCTCGGGGGCTGCTATCGTGATCTCTTCCTGTTTCATCCTCTGCCTCGGCATTCTGCCTTCAAGACTATTAACCCAATCGGATCTTCGCTGAAAATCCGCGTTTCTATGCCTTGATATGCGTTAGCAAAGGCTATATGTCAATCGAACCGAACGGTTCAGTTCGAATAAATTCAACCAATCCCCGGTCCGTATCATGTCAGCGACGCAAAGATCCACCGCCCTTCGTTCCAATTCCACTCCAGTCGACCGGAATGAGGCCGCGCCCGCAACTGAAACGGATACCGGGGTCCCTACACCGTCCATCTCGGACACCCCGAAGGCGAAGAAGCGCAGCCCGGTTCTCCCGGTGATCCTTGCAGCACTCCTCGGCGGCGCGGCTTGGTATGGTTACGGCTGGTGGACCGAGGGTCGGTTCATGGTGTCGACAGAGGATGCCTATATCGAAGGTGATATCGCTATCATCTCGCCGAAGGTGTCCGGCTATGTCGAAAAGGTCAATGTGACCAGCGATCAGATCGTCCATGCCGGCGATCCGCTGGTGACGCTCGATGGGGGCGACTACCAGATTGCCTATGAGCAGGCGCTCGCCAACAAGGAGAGCGCGGAGCTGTCGGTGAAGCGCATCGATGCGCAGATCATCGGCGGCGAGGCGAGCGTGGCGCAGTCCGAAGCCCAGCTCGGTGCACTCGAAGCGGCCGCGCGCGGCGCCGAAATCACCGCGAACCGGGCGAGCGACCTTGCCTCCAAGTCCGTCGGCACTACCGCTGATCTCGACAACGCCAAGGTATCGCTCGACCAGGCACGCGCCAATCTCGTGGCCGGGCAGGCGGCTGTTTCTTCCGCGAAAGCCAATCTGGCGCTGATGAAGGCGCAGCGCGAAGAGGCCTTGAGCACGGTTCGCCTGCAGCAGCTGGCGATCGACAAGGCCAAGCGCGACCTCGATTTCACGGTTCTGAAGGCGCCTTATGACGGCGTGATCGGCAATCTCGCGGTTCAGGCCGGTGACCTCGTCTCCGCCGGCAAGCGGCTCGCAGCTCTCGTTCCGACCAGCGAGCTCTATATCGAGGCCAACTTCAAGGAGACGCAGATCGCTGATCTGGTGCCTGGCTCCAAGGTTGCGATCCATGTGGACGCCTATGGTGATCAGCCGCTTGAGGGCACGGTGACCTCCATCGCTCCGGCCTCCGGCGCCATCTTCTCGATGCTGCCGGCCGAAAACGCCACGGGCAATTTCACCAAGGTCGTCCAGCGCGTGCCTGTTCGCATTGCTCTTCCCGAAGACGCGCTCGCTGGCGGCCATCTGCGCGCCGGCCTCAGCGTCATCGTCGACGTCGACACCCGCACGGCCCCTGACGGCCGGGCGCTTGCCGCGAAGTAAACCACCGGCAGTCGTTATCGAAAGGGCCGTGTCATGGCCGCAACCACCACACAGGACATCGCTGCCTCGGCGCCCGCCGAGGAGCGGATGGATCCGAGACGCGTCTTTGCCTTCCTGGCAATGGTCTTCGGCATGTTCATGTCGATCCTCGACATCCAGATCGTCTCGGCGTCGCTGGCCGAGATCCAGGCCGGCCTGGGGGCGGGGTCCGACGAGGTCGCCTGGGTGCAGACTTCCTATCTGATCGCCGAAGTCATCATGATCCCCTTGTCGGGCGTGCTCGCGCGGATCGTGTCGACCCGGGTTCTCTTCACCGTCTGCGCGGCCGGCTTCACGCTTGCCAGTGCGCTGTGCGCGACCGCCACCAATATCGAGCAGATGATCGTCTATCGCGCGATCCAGGGCTTTATCGGCGGCGGCATGATCCCGTCGGTGTTTGCCGCGGCCTTCACCATCTTCCCGCCGTCCAAGCGCAACATTGTCTCGCCGATGGTCGGTCTTGTTGCCACGCTGGCACCGACGATCGGGCCGACGATCGGCGGTTACATCAGCCACGCGATGTCCTGGCACTGGCTGTTCCTGATCAACGTCATTCCCGGCATGCTGGTGGCTGCGGCCGCCTGGAGCCTGATCGATTTCGACAAGCCGGATCTCAAGCTCCTCAAGAAATTTGACTGGTGGGGGCTTGCCTCCATGGCCGTCTTCCTCGGCACGATGGAGTTCGTGCTGGAGGAGGGCAACAACAAGGACTGGTTCAACGACCACCACATCGTCATGGGCACGGTCGCCATGGTCATCGGCGGGGCCATCTTCTTCTGGCGGGTGTTCAAGGTCGAGCTGCCGGTCGTCGACCTCCGGGCCTTCTCGAATGCCAACTTCGCCTTCGGTTCGCTCTTCTCCTTCGTCATGGGGGTCGGCCTCTACGGGCTCACCTATCTCTATCCGCTCTATCTCGGTCGTATCCGTGGCTATGACTCGCTGATGATCGGCGAGACCATGTTCGTGTCGGGGGCTGCTATGTTCCTGACGGCGCCGGTCGCGGGCATGCTGTCAAACAAGCTCGACCCGCGCGTGATGATGATGATCGGCTTTTCCGGTTTCGCGCTCGGCACCTACATGATGACGGGCATTACCGCCGACTGGGATTTCTACGAGCTGCTCGTGCCGCAGATCCTGCGCGGTTGCTCGCTGATGATCTGCATGGTGCCGATCAACAATCTGGCGCTCGGCACGCTGCCGCCGGAGCGGATGAAGAATGCCTCGGGCCTGTTCAACCTGACCCGTAACCTTGGCGGAGCGGTCGGGCTCGCGATCATCAACACCATGCTGACGCAGAGGACTGACGACCATTATGCACGGCTGTCCGAGCAGCTTTCCTGGAGCAACCAGGCAGCCCTCGACTGGCTGGCAAGTGTCGGTGCAAACTACGACAGCTACGGCCTCGATGGCACTGCCGTTGCGATCAAGAAACTGTCCGGCGTGGTGACGCAGCAGGCCTGGCTCCTGTCCTTCATGGACGTGTTCATGGGGCTGACCGTTCTCTTCGTCGCACTGGTTTTTCTAGTCTTGCTGCTGAAGAAGCCTCAGGGTGCTGCACCCGCAGGCGCCGGTCACTGACATCTCCATGCCCGCATAAGCTTCGCGGTCCAGTCTTCACATCGATCTCCAGATCTCGGCCGTCCCAAGTTGGGGCGGCCATTTTTTTGTCTGTAAAAGAGGTACGTACATCAGTTTCTGATTTACGTACCTCATGAGGTGGTGTAGGAACGGCGCCGGAGGAGAGAATGAAGCCGACAGTCCACGACATCGCGAGCCATGCAGGCGTGAGCCTCGCCACCGTCGACCGGGTGTTGAACCGGCGGCCGGGTGTGAGTGCGCGCACCCGCGAAAAGGTGGACAAGGCGGTGCACGAGCTTGGCTTCGTGCGCGACGTGGCGGCGGCCAATCTTGCCAAGGGGCGGACCTATCCGCTGACCTTCCTCATTCCCTCGAACGACAATTCCTTCATGCGGGGCCTGCGGCTCGCGCTTGACGAGGCGCGCGACCGCGCGGGGGTCGAGCGGATCGCGATCCGCCTGGTTGATGTGCCGGCCTTTGACGCAGCAGCGCTTGCACGGGCGCTGAAAGATGCTGCGGCCGACCAACCGGCCGGCATCGCCTTTGTCGCCGTCGATGCGCCGGAAGTGGCGGTCGCTGCATCCGAGGTCATCGCCGCCGGCATTCCGCTGGTCACGCTGGTGTCGGATCTCTCCGGCACGGAGCGCGATCATTATGCCGGCATCGACAATGCGGCGGCCGGACGCACGGCCGCAAGCTTGCTCGGCCGTTTTGCAGGTGGTCCCCAGGGCAAGGTGGCGGTGCTTGCCGGCTCGATGCTGGTGCGAGACCATCGTGAACGCTGCGAGGCCTTCGCCTCCGTCATGGCGCGGGACTTCCCGACGCTGGAGCTTTTGCCGGTGCTTGAGGGCCGTGACGATCCTGCTGTCGTCGAGCGGCTGGTTGCGGCACTCTTCTCGGGGCTTGACGATATCGTCGCCC
Source organism: uncultured Allorhizobium sp. (assembly GCA_958439205.1). Classification (GTDB taxonomy): domain Bacteria; phylum Pseudomonadota; class Alphaproteobacteria; order Rhizobiales; family Rhizobiaceae; genus Allorhizobium. The sequence continues at coordinate 1,676,176 of OY288189.1, forward strand.
TCTACAGCCTGGGTGCCGGCAATCGCGGCCTGGTCAAGGCGCTGGAAAGCGTGCCGGCCGAGCGGCGGCCTGTCGTCATCGCCCATGAATTGACCGAGACAACGCGCGGTGCGCTGCAATCGGGGCTGATCGACGCCGTGCTCAACCAGGATGCGGGACACGAGGTTCGCAGTGCGATCCGTGTCCTTAAGGCCAAGGCCGATGGGCTGCCGGTCGTTGCCGACCAGGAGCGCATTCGTATCGACATATTCTTGAAGGACAATCTGCCCTGAAGGCAGAGGAATGGAGGACTCCCATGTATCTCGGATTGGATCTCGGCACATCCGGCATCAAGGCGATGCTGATCAACGACGCCCAGCAGGTGATCGGCGTTGGTCATGCGGCGCTGACCGTGCAGCGGCCGCATCCCGGCTGGTCTGAACAGGCGCCGGGCGACTGGCTGCATGCGACGGAAGAGGCGATCGCAGCGCTGAAGGCAGCGCATCCCAAGGAGCTGGCAGCGGTTCGGGGCATCGGCCTTTCCGGCCACATGCATGGTGCGACGCTTGTCGACGCCAAGGGGCGGGTGCTTCGGCCCTGCATTCTCTGGAACGATACGCGCAGCCATGCGGAAGCAGCAGCCCTCGATGCCGATCCGCGCTTCCGGGCGCTGACCGGCAACATCGTCTTCCCCGGCTTCACCGCACCGAAGCTCGCCTGGGTGAAGAACAACGAACCAGAGACCTTTGCCAAGGTCGCCAAGGTCTTGCTGCCCAAGGATTACCTGCGCTTCTGGCTGACGGGGGAATATCTCTCTGACATGTCCGACTCGGCTGGCACCAGCTGGCTCGATACGGGCAAGCGAGCCTGGTCGACGGAACTGCTGGACGCCACGGGACTGACCATCGAGCAGATGCCGGGTCTGGTCGAAGGGACCGATCGGGCCGGCACGCTGCGTGCCGAACTTGCCGTGAAATGGGGCCTGGGATCCGACGTCGTGATTGCCGGCGGGGCAGGGGACAATGCGGCCTCGGCCTGCGGCATGGGCACGGTTGCCGAAGGTCAGGCCTTCGTCTCGCTCGGCACGTCGGGTGTGCTGTTCGCGGCCAATGCTTCCTATCTGCCGAAGCCGGAAAGCGCCGTGCATGCGTTTTGCCATGCTCTGCCCAATACCTGGCACCAGATGGGTGTCATCCTGTCGGCAACCGATGCGCTGAACTGGCATTCGGGCGTGACCGCTAAATCGGCGGGCGAACTGACCGGCGAACTCGGCGATGCCCTGAAGGCTCCCACAGGAGTGACCTTCCTTCCCTATCTCTCGGGCGAGCGCACACCGCACAACGATGCGAAGATCCGCGGTGCCTTCATCGGGCTTGGCCATGAGAGCGACCGCGCGGTGCTGACGCAGGCGGTGCTGGAAGGCGTCACCTTCGCGATCCGCGACAGTCTGGAGGCGCTGAAATTCGCGGGAACCTCGATCAGCCGTGTCACGGCAATCGGCGGCGGTTCGCGCTCGCGCTACTGGTTGTCCTCGATTGCCACCGCGCTCGACATGCCGGTCGACACTCCCGCCGACGGCGACTTCGGGGCAGCCTTCGGGGCGGCACGTCTCGGACTGATCGCGGCGACCGGGGCGGATCCGCTGTCGGTCTGCACGGCACCGCAGACGGCGGAGACGGTGGAGCCGGTCAAGGATCTGACGTCGGCTTACGAGACTGCTTACGGTCGCTACCGGGCGCTTTATCCGGCGATCCGTTCCCTCGGCAGCTGACGCCCCCTCATCCCCGGCGCAACACGTTGCGCCTGACCTGCCGGCACCTTCTCCCCGCTGGGGAGAAGAGACAAGCGGCAGGCGCCGACATCTTCCTCTCCCCAGCGGGGAGAGGGCAGGGTGAGGGGGAACCCCACCCAGTGCCATCACAAATTAACGAACACACCAAGGAGGACTACCCATGAGCACAGGTTTCTTCGGCAACATCCAGAAGATCAAATATGAAGGCGAAGGCAGCACCAATCCGCTGGCCTTCCGCCACTACAATCCCGACGAAGTGGTGATGGGCAAGCGCATGGAAGACCATCTGCGCTTTGCGATTGCCTATTGGCACACCTTCGTCTGGCCGGGCACCGACCCGTTCGGCGGCAACACGTTTGAGCGTCCCTGGTTCAAGGACACGATGGATGCTGCGAAGCTGAAGGCCGATGTCGCCTTCGAATTCTTCCAGCTGCTCGGCACGCCGTATTACTGCTTCCACGACGCCGACGTTCGCCCTGAGGGCAACAGCTTCGCCGAGAACACCAAGAACCTGAACGAGATCGTCGACTACTTCGCCAAGAAGCAGGAAGAGACCGGCGTGAAGCTCCTTTGGGGCACGGCAAACATGTTCTCGCATCGCCGCTATATGTCGGGCGCTGCCACCAATCCGGATCCGGACGTTTTCGCTTTCGCCGCTGCGACGGTGAAGACCTGCCTCGACGCGACCCTGCGTCTCGGCGGCGAGAACTATGTGCTGTGGGGTGGCCGTGAAGGCTATGAGACGCTGCTCAACACCGATCTTTCCCGCGAACTTGACCAGATGGGCCGCTTCCTCAACCTCGTCGTCGAATACAAGCACAAGATCGGCTTCAAGGGCGCAATCCTGATCGAGCCGAAGCCGCAGGAGCCGTCGAAGCATCAGTACGACTACGACGTCGCCACCGTCTACGGCTTCCTGAAGCGCTACGGTCTCGAGAACGAAGTGAAGGTGAACATCGAGCAGGGCCATGCGATCCTTGCCGGCCACTCCTTCGAGCACGAACTGGCGCTTGCCAATGCGCTCGGCATCTTCGGCTCGATCGACATGAACCGCAACGACTACCAGTCGGGCTGGGATACCGACCAGTTCCCGAACAATGTTCCGGAAATGGCGCTGGCTTACTACCAAGTCCTGCAGGCCGGCGGCTTCACCACCGGTGGCACCAACTTCGACGCCAAGCTGCGCCGCCAGTCGCTCGACGCCGAAGACCTGCTGATCGGTCATATCGGCGGCATGGACTGCTGCGCCCGTGGCCTGAAGGCTGCCGCCAAGATGGTCGAAGACAAGGCGCTGTCGGCTCCGCTCAACAGCCGTTACGCCGGCTGGGACAAGGCCGAGAACCAGAAGATGCTGCGCGGCGAGGAAAGCCTCGATGCGATCGCTGCTCGCGTTGAAGCCAAGAACGTCAACCCGAAGCCGGTTTCCGGCAAGCAGGAACTGCTGGAAAACGTGGTCAACCGCTACGTTTGATTTCGACGCTTTTGAGTGCGTTTGGGGGCCGGGGCGCGAAAGCGTCCCGGCTTTTCGCATTCCTCAACCGTCGTCATCCTCGGGCTCGTCCCGAGGATTTGCCGCGGGTGGCTGCGGTTCAGACTTCTCAGGAATGCTGGGGGAGCCGCGGTCGCCAGGAGGGTCGAGTTTGCAGCAGGCAGCAGTGGATCCTCGGGATGAGCCCGAGGATGACGACGTTGGCGGATTTGCGACGTCCGTTGCAGGCCTCGGATATGATGACGGCGGGGAAGGCGTTGCTTGACGACCGGCCTTTAAGCTATGGCCGTGATCTCCAACTCCTGGTCGCCGACCGTCACAACGTCACCGACGCTTTTGCCCATCAGCCGCGCGGCGACGGGCGAAACGAACGAAATCGAGCCCGCCTTGGGATCGGCCTCGTCCTCACCGACGATACGGTAGGTCTGGACGCGACCGTCGTCTCGCTCGAAGGTGACCTTGCTACCGAAGGCGACGACGGCGTTGGTTTCGGGCTCCGGGATGACCTGCGCGGTGCGCAGACGCTCCGTCAGGTATTTGAGGTCACGATAGGGGACCGCCGACTGGCGACGGCGCTCGTTCACATCCTCGACCGCCTGTGCCGCGAGATAGGCGATGCGGGCCTCCTCGGCCTCGGCCTCAAGCCGCACCAGCCCTTGGGCCGTCACCAGGTTCGGGTGATGCGAGATCGGACGATCCGGCAGATGGAGTTCTGCTGCGGTTTCCGAACTCTCTTCTTTGGTGAAGGCGACACTCATGGGGTATTCCGATCATAAATCGTGGGCTGCCAACATAGGGGCAGCTGGCGGGTATGCCAAGAAGTGCGGGCGCCGGCTGAGGTGCAGTTACAGCTGCAGTTGCATTCAGTCGGGCGTTCCCTCAGTCTCCTAACAGTTTCAGCACCTAAGTGTTTCCATGGCGAAAATCGCGAACCGGATTATTCTTTTCATTCTGCTTTCAGCGCTGACACAGCTCGGAGGTCTTGCCTACATTGCGACACTCGGTGTGGCCAGGGTTTTGCGCCTTGGAAGCGTGCTTGCAAGGCTCAGCCTTTTCCTTGCCTTCTACATAGGCTTAACCTACGCTGCGACGTTCATCGCACCGCATTTCGGCCGTGTAGCGCTTTCCTGCTTTGCCAAGTCAGCGGATCATCTCGTTGTGCGATCACCCCTCTACTGTGCCCTCAACCGGAACTATGTCACGCCCGGCCTGTTGCGGATGGCCGAGGGGCTTGCAGACCACATGAATGCCCGTTTCCCTGGCACGGTCACTGTTGCCCTGGATGCCAACTTTCCGTTCATCGACGGATTTCCGCTGTTGCCGCATCTCTCCCACGCCGATGGCCGGAAGCTGGATCTTGCGTTCTACTATCGTGATGGCGCGGGTCGCTTCCTCAATGGCGTCACGCGTTCGCCGATCGGCTATTTCGCCTTCGAGCAACCGAATTCAACGGACACGCAGCCTTGTGCCGGGCGTCATGACTGGCTGACGACCCGCTGGGATCTTGCATGGCTACAGCCGTTTTTTCCTGTCTACGGGATCGAGCCCGAGCGAATGCGCGCGGCCGTTTCCTGGCTCGCGGAGACAGGCGTTGCTGAGTATGGGGTCGAGAAAGTTTTCCTTGAGCCGCATCTCACGGATGCGCTGGGCGTTGCGGCTCCGGCCGTCCGCTTCCAGGGGTGCCGCGCCGCGCGTCACGACGACCACATCCACGTGCAGATCCAATAGCGCTGCTGTATCGTCTTATCGCCGAGCAGGCCCCGTCACAGACCCCCGCACGATCAGATCCGGCATCAGCAGGATTTCCTGGCGCTCCATTGTGCGGTCACCCAGCGACTTGATCAGCAGTGACATCGCCTGGCGGCCAATCGCCGTGCGGGGCTGGCGGATGGTGGTGAGCGCGGGGTTTACATAGGTCGCCTGCGGCACGTCGTCGAAGCCGATGACGGAGAAGTCGTGTGGCAGGTCGTAGCCGCGGGCGGTGAGGCCGTTCAGCACGCCGACGGCGGTGGCATCGTTGACGCACATGAAGGCGGAGGGCAGCTGGTCGCGCATGAAAAGCTGTTCGACGGCGAGGCGCCCACTTTCGATCGTGCCTTCGCCTTCCAGCACGAAGCGTTGATTGGGCGGAATGCGGGCGGCGTCCAGCGCGATGTCGAAGCCCTGGCGGCGGCGCTGGTGGCCGAGCCGCGTCTTGCTGTCGCCGATGAAGGCGATGGAGCGGTGGCCGGCCGAGAGCAGGTGTTCGGCAGCCTTGCGGGCGCCTGCCACATCATCGACGCCCACATAGGAGATCTTCGAGCCGAAGACGGGTTCGAACACGGCGACCGACGGCGGTAGGCGTTGGCCAAGGACCTGGTGGCCAAAGGGCTCGTGACCGGTGAACAGCACGAGGCCGGTTGCTTGGCCGGAACTGAGGAATTTCAGGTACTCGAGGCCGCGTTCGGGGTCGTTCTGGGTGTGCCCGATGAGCACGCCATAGCCATGGGCGCGGGCTTCGTTTTCAAGGCCAATCAGCGTGGACGAAAAGTTGGGATCGCCGATATCGGGGGCGAGGATCAGGATCATGTTCGACCTGCCCATGCGCAGCGAGCGCGCCATGGCATTGGTCGTGTAGCCGGTGATGGCAATGGCCTGGTTGACCCGCTGCCGGGTGGATTTCGCCACCTTGTCGGGCGTGTGGATCGCACGGCTCACCGTCGCGATCGACACTTCCGCGATGCGCGCCACATCCTCGATCGTTGCTGGTGCTGAATTCGGCACGCGGCTCCATCCCCCTATCCGCATGGAATCGTTGGAGACCTTACCGTTCCTGTTGCGGCTGCGAAAGCCGGCAGGGCTCAAATTGTCCCCTTGATCGGATGATGTAAACCTTTACATCGGCCATGTAAAGGTTTACACAAATGGCATAGCGGTTGAGGAGCCGCCGGGAGGATTGCATGACATTGGCTGGGGGCGAAGCACGGACACCCGTGCTCGTGGCGGAGCGTATCTCCAAATCATTTGGCGACGTGCAGGTGCTGTTCAGCGTCGATTTCGACGTGTTGCCGGGCGAGGTCCATGCGCTCATGGGCGAGAACGGCGCGGGCAAATCGACGCTCGTGAAGATACTCTCAGGCTTCGAGCAGGCGACGGCAGGACGCATCCTGCTCGACGGCGAGCCGGTGATCCTGCCGGCGAATGGTTCGGCCGAGGCGCTCGGCATCGTGCTCATCCACCAGGAATTTAATCTTGCCGATCATCTGACGGTCACTGAGAGCCTGTTTCTCGGCCGCGAGGTGACGCGTTTCGGCGTTCTCGACCGCAAGGTGATGCGGGCCGAAGCGCGGCGCGTGCTCGATCAGCTGGGGTCGAGGATCGACGAGAATGCGCTGATCAGTTCGCTCGCTGTCGCCGACAAGCAGATGGTCGAGATCGCCAAGGCGATCAGCCGCAAGGCGCGGATCGTCTTCATGGATGAGCCGACGGCGGTTTTGTCGCGGGACGAGACGGAGGTACTGTTCGATCAGGTGCGCAAGCTGCGCGCCCGGGGTACGAGTTTCGTCTTCGTCAGCCACAAACTCGACGAGGTGATGGAGCTCACCGATCGGGTCACGGTGCTGCGTGATGGCCAATGGGTGAAGACTGCGCCGACCTCGGCGCTCGATGGTGAAGCGATTGCGCAGCTGATGGTCGGGCGCGAACTGTCGAGCCTCTACCCGACGAAGCATGAACCGAATGTTGATGAAGAGGTCGTACTTTCCGTCAAGGATCTGACGACAGGCTTCGTGCGGAATGCCAGCTTCGATCTGAGGCGTGGCGAAGTGCTGGGCTTTTCCGGCCTGATCGGCTCTGGCCGAACGGAGCTGATGGAGGCGGTCGCGGGTCTTCGTCCAAGGCTTTCGGGCGATGTCTGGCTGAAGGGCACTGTGCTCGACCAGCAGGATTTTCGCGAGGCAAACCGACGCGGGCTCGCCTACATGACCAAGGATCGCAAGGGCAAGGGGCTTTTGCTCGGCGAGGGCATGACCGCAAACCTGACCTTGCAGTCGATGGATAATCACGTCCGCCATGGTTACCTCGACCCCGCCAGCGAGGCGAAGGCCATGGCGCGGGCCAAGCGCCGTTTCGACATTCGCGTGCGCGATGAGAAGGTCCGGGTCGGCCGCATGTCTGGCGGTAACCAGCAGAAGCTGCTGCTCGCCAAGATCATGGAAGTCGAGCCTGACATCATTATTATCGATGAGCCGACGCGCGGCATCGATGTCGGTACCAAGCAGCAGATCTATCATTTTATCGCAGCGCTCGCCCGCGAGGGCCGCTCGATCATCGTCATCTCCTCCGAAATGCCCGAGGTGATTGGCCTTTGCACGCGGGTTGCCGTCATGCGTGAAGGCCGCATGGTCGGCATGCTCGAGGGCGACGACATCAACGAACAGACGATCATGCGTTACGCCGCCGGCCTGAAACGGCAGATGGCGAGCTGAGCGATTGGCACAGCCCGGCAACAAGACCGGGCTTGAAAACGAAGACTTCAGGGTGCGCGACCTCCAGTCGAGGTGCGCGGGAGGAGACGGGACAACATGACTGCCGAGACTGAAACGACCACCCCTGGCCGTGCCCGCCGAACATGGCGCGATGTGGACATGCGCGCCGTGGCACCCTTTGCCGCGCTTCTGATCCTGCTGATCGTTGGCGCGCTGGTGAACCCGAATTTCATCGGCCTCACCAATCTTGCGAATGTCGCGACACGCTCTGCCTTCATCGCGATCATCGCCGTCGGTGCGACCTTCGTCATCTCCTCGGGGGATCTCGATCTCTCTGTTGGTTCGATGGTGGCCTTTGTCGCCAGCCTGATGATCCTGTTCATGAATTCCGGCGCGATTGCCGATCCCGGCCTGATGATTGCCGCCGCCATGGCGCTCGCCGTCATCATCGGTTCGCTCTGCGGCCTGGCCAACGGGTTGATCACCACCGTCGGCAAGATCGAGCCTTTCATCGCCACGCTCGGCACGATGGGCATCTATCGTGGCCTCACCACCTGGCTCTCCCAGGGCGGTGCGATCACGCTGCGCGACCCGGCCCAGCAGGAAATCTATCGGCCCGTCTATTTCGGCTCGATCCTCGGTCTGCCGGTGCCGATCGTCATCATTCTGGTGGTGACCGCGATCGCCGCCTTTGTGCTTTACCGCACCCGCTATGGCCGCCATGTCGTCGCTGTCGGCTCGAACCGCGATGTCGCGCGCTATTCCGGCATTGCCGTCGACAGGGTGCGCACCATCGCCTTCGTCATCCAGGGGCTCTGTGTTGCGATTGCCGTGCTGCTCTACGTACCGCGTCTCGGCTCCACGTCCGCCACGACAGGCATTCTGTGGGAGCTGCAGGCGATTACGGCGGTCGTCGTCGGTGGCACGGCGCTTAAGGGTGGGGCGGGGCGTGTCTGGGGGACGATTTGCGGCGCCTTCATCCTCGAGCTCGTCGGCAACATCATGCTGCTCTCGAATTTCATCTCCGAATATCTGATCGGCGCCATCCAGGGCACGATCATCATCATCGCGATGCTCGTCCAGCGGTCGCTGGCGCGCAAGGCGTGAAGAAACGACCGGGCAGGAGGGTCGCCCGGTTCGTTCACACTCGACCCTCGTCACTTTGGGAGGAAACCAATGCACAAGAAACTTATGGGTATGGCCGTCGCCATGACCGCGCTGGTGTCGATCTTTGGCGCAGCGCAGGCCCAGGACGCCAAGACGATCGGCGTTTCGATCCCGGCTGCGACGCATGGCTGGACATCGGGCGTCATCTATCACGCCGAGCGTATTGCCAAGCAGCTCATGGAGCGTCACCCGGGCCTCAACGTGGTCGTCAAGACCTCCGCTGATCCGTCCAGCCAGGCGAATGCCGTGCAGGATCTTGCCACGCAGGGCATCGATGCACTCGTCATCCTGCCGACGGATCCGGATCCGCTGGTCAATGCCATCCGCCAGATCAAGGACAGCGGCAAGTTCGTCGCTCTCGTCGACCGCGCACCGTCGGTGAACGACAACACCGTTCGTGACCTTTACGTTGCCGGTAACAACCCGGCTCTCGGTGAAGTCGCCGGCAAGTACATCGCCGAGAAGACCCCGGACGCCGAAGTCGTCGTCATTCGCGGCATGCCGATCCCGATCGATCAGCAGCGTCAGGATGGTTTCGACAAGGGCATCGCCGGCTCGAACGTGAAGATCCTTGATCGCCAGTTCGGCAACTGGAACCGCGACGACGCCTTCAAGGTCATGCAGGACTACCTGACCAAGTATCCGAAGATCGATGTGGTCTGGTGCCAGGACGACGACATGGCTGTCGGCGTGCTGCAGGCGATCGAACAGGCTGGCCGTACCGACATCCAGTACATCATCGGTGGTGCCGGCTCCAAGGACATGATCAAGAAGGTCATGGACGGCGACAAGATGGTTCCGGTCAACGTTCTCTATCCGCCGTCGATGGTTGGCACGGCGATGGAAATGACGGCTGCTGCCCTCTACGACAGCGTTCCGGTGCATGGCACCTACACGCTCGACGCGACGCTGATCACGCCTGAGAACGCGAAGAACTACTACTTCCCGGATTCGCCGTTCTGATCCGTAGGACTTCAACGCCATGGTCTGCCCGGGTTTTTCCCGGGCAGATTTCCGCTGTGACGATCATTGCGGTTGTGTCGAAATTCCATCTCCTGTAATCGTTCACGGAAACGTTGCAGGAATACTCAGGGAGGAGAATTCATGAAGACGATCAAGGGACCGGCGATCTTTCTCGGCCAATTTGCGGGTGATGCCGCACCGTTCAATACCTGGGATGGGATTACGAAGTGGGCGGCCGAAATGGGCTATGTCGGCGTGCAGGTCCCGACCTGGGCCGGCCAGCTGATGGACCTGAAAAAGGCGGCTGAATCCAAGGATTATTGCGACGAGCTCGCCGGTGTGGCGCGCCAGAACGGCGTCGAGATCACCGAGCTTTCCACGCACCTTCAGGGCCAGCTGGTCGCGGTTCATCCGGCCTATGACGAGGCTTTCGATGGCTTTGCAGCACCCGAAGTGCGCGGCAATCCGAAGGCGCGCCAGGAATGGGCGGTTCAACAGGTCAAGTACGCGCTGAAGGCCTCGCGCAATCTCGGCATCAAGGCGCATGCAACCTTCTCGGGCGCGCTGGCCTGGCCCTATATCTATCCTTGGCCCCAGCGCCCGGCCGGTCTCGTCGAAACTGCCTTTGACGAACTTGCCCGCCGCTGGCTGCCGATCCTCGATTATGCCGAAGAGCAGGGCGTCGACGTCTGCTACGAGATCCATCCGGGCGAAGACCTGCATGACGGCGTGACCTTCGAGATGTTCCTCGAGCGCGTGAAGAACCATTCCCGCGCCAACATGCTCTACGATCCGTCGCACTACGTGCTGCAGTGCCTCGACTATCTCGACAACATCGACATCTACAAGGACCGGATCAAGATGTTCCACGTCAAGGACGCGGAATTCAATCCGACCGGCCGGCAGGGCGTCTATGGCGGCTATCAGGGCTGGGTCAACCGTGCTGGGCGCTTCCGCTCGCTCGGCGACGGCCAGGTCGACTTCGGCGCGATTTTTTCCAAGATGGCAGCGAACGATTTCGACGGCTGGGCCGTTGTCGAATGGGAATGCGCGCTGAAGCACCCGGAAGACGGCGCCCGCGAAGGAGCCGATTTCGTCCGGGCGCACATCATCCGCGTCACCGAAAAGGCGTTCGACGACTTCGCTTCCGGCGGGACCGACGATGCGGCCAACCGCCGGATGCTGGGGCTCTGATCGTCAGACCTGCTTGAGGGCGGCGATGTCGCCGCTCTCAAGGTGGGGCAGGGCCCGTTCGATGTTGTCGAGCGGCCAATCCCACCAGGCGAGTGTCAGGAGGTCGGCAATCTCCTCGTCCGTGAACCGCTTTCGGATCACGGTTGCCGGGTTGCCGCCGACAATGGTGTAGGCCGGCACATCACGGGTCACCACCGCGCGGGCGGCGATGATGGCACCGGATCTGATCGTGACCCCCGGCATGATCGTTGCACCATGACCGATCCAGACGTCGTGGCCGATGATGGTGTCCTGGAAAGGCAGGTCCTGATAGCCGCCGATTGTGTCAGGGCTGAAGACGCGGAAGGGATAGGTTGTCACACCCGACATGGCGTGGTTGGCCGAACTGGTGATGACGATCGCCTCGCGGGCAATCTGCACGAAGCGGCCGATTACCAGCCGTTCCTGGCTGAAGGGGTAGAGATAGGGCGCGAGTGCCGCTGCCGTTTCTTCTGCCGTGCCGGAATGGGTGAAGTAGCTGAAGTCGCCGATCTCCATTCGGGGATGATCGATGACGGCAGCAAGCTGAACGGTCTCGCGATAGGGCGTGCCATCGGCGAGCGTGATCGGATAGGGTTGTCTCGGGTCGAGAAAAGGCATGGTTGAGATCCTTGCAAAAGCTTCCATTCAGCGTCGCGGTGATCGCTGACGCGGGCTTGTTCGCTTTGCCTCAGAAGAGGCGGATCTCAGATGTTCACTGTCAGGGCATCCTTCTTCTCGGATGCCAGTCTAACGGATCTGGAGCGTGAACTCCAGACGCAGCTCATACAAGGAGGACGCATCATGGCGATCGAAGCAAGCAAATCGGGCGAACGGACACCGAAGATCCGGCTGGGCATGGTCGGCGGTGGCGCTGGCGCGTTCATCGGTGCCGTGCATCGCATGGCAGCCCGTCTCGACGACCAGTATGATCTCGTCGCCGGCGCATTGTCCTCGACGCCGGAAAAGTCCGTGGCGTCCGGCCGCGAGCTCGGGCTCGACCCGGACCGTTGCTACGGCTCCTATGAAGAGATGGCGGAGAAGGAAGCGGCGCGCCCCGATGGCATCGAGGCCGTGTCGATCGTCACGCCGAACCATGTGCATTTCCCCGCAGCAAAAGCTTTCCTGGAGCGCGGCATCCATGTCATCTGCGACAAGCCGCTGACCTCAAACCTTGAAGATGCCAAGGCGCTGAAGGCCGTTGCCGACAAGGCGAAGGCGCTGTTCATCCTGACGCATAACTACACCGGCTATCCGATGGTGCGGCATGCGCGCGAACTGGTGCGCTCCGGCGAGCTTGGCGATCTGCGTCTCGTGCAGATGGAATATCCGCAGGATTGGCTGGCCGAGCCGATCGAGCAGACCGGCCAGAAGCAGGCCGCCTGGCGCACCGATCCGAAGCAGTCGGGTGCGGGTGGTTCGACCGGCGACATCGGCACGCATGCCTATAATCTCGGCTCGTTCATCTCCGGCCTCGAACTCGATGAGCTGGCGGCCGACGTGCACACCTTTGTCGAGGGCCGTCGTCTTGATGACAATGCCCATGTGATGCTGCGCTTCAAGGGCGGTGCCAAGGGGTTGTTGTGGTGCAGCCAGGTGGCGACCGGCAATGAGAACGGGCTGAAGGTCCGGATCTACGGCACCAAGGCCGGCATCGAATGGACGCAGGCTGATCCGAACTACCTGTGGTTCACGCGCCTCGGCGAGCCGAAGCAACTGATCACGCGCGGCGGGGCAGGGGCGAATGCCGCAGCTGGCCGCGTGACGCGTATCCCGTCGGGGCATCCGGAGGGTTACCTCGAAGCTTTCGCGACGATCTATACGGAGGCGGCCCATGCCATCAATGCGGCGAAGGCCGGGACTGCGGTTGATGCGGCCGTGATCTACCCGACGGTTGATGATGGCGTGAAGGGTGTCGCCTTTGTGGAAGCCTGCATCGCGTCGTCGAAGCAGAATGGTGGCTGGGTGAAGGTGTAAGGTTCACCTTCCCCTTCAGGGGGAAGGTCGCGCGGCACGCGCGGGTGGAGGTGAACCTGTAAACTTGCCCCTCACCCTACCCTCTCCCCGCAGGCGGGGAGAGGGAGGAATGTTTGGCCAGCGGCGAGGCCTTCTCCCCGCTTGCGGGGAGAAGGTGCCCGAAGGGCGGATGAGGGGCATGGTTCATGTGCTATGCAGATGCCCCGCCGATCCCCCGCCGATCCTGCCCCCTCATCCCGCCTCCGCTTCGCTCGGCGACCCTCTCCCCGAGGGGAGAGGAGGTGACGCCAGCGGTCATCCCACCCTGCAGCTGCCCTCCGACCCTTTGTCCTACGGGAGGGTGGATTTCCTGCAACGTTGCAGTTTTTTGTTTCCTGCGTCTTCACCGCGTCGCGCGATTGCTCTAAATCGCTTGTCACTGACATCGGGCGCCCCTGTTCGCCCTGATATGACGAAGGACATGTTTGATGATCGATCCCAAGGCGCTCGCCTCGCGTTTTCCCGGTGACTTCCTGTTCGGTGTGGCCACCGCATCCTTCCAGATCGAAGGGGCATCGAAAGCCGATGGGCGGAAGCCGTCGATCTGGGATGCCTTCTCCAACATGCCGGGCCGGGTCTTCGGGCGGCATAATGGCGACATGGCATGCGATCATTACAATCGCTGGGAAAGCGATCTCGACCTGATCAAGGACATGGGCGTGACCGGCTATCGCTTCTCGATCGCCTGGCCGCGCGTGCTGCCTGAGGGGACAGGACCGATCAACGAGAAGGGCCTCGATTTCTACGACAACCTCGTCGACGGATTGAAGGCGCGCGGCATCAAGGCCTATGCGACGCTCTACCATTGGGATCTGACGCTGGCGCTGATGGGCGAGGGCGGCTGGACGGCGCGGTCCACGGCGCAGGCCTTCCAGCGCTACACCAAGGTGGTGATGGAGCGCCTCGGCGATCGGCTTGATGCGGTGGCTACCTTCAACGAGCCGTGGTGTTCGGTCTGGCTCAGCCATCTCTACGGCGTGCATGCGCCGGGTGAGCGTAGCATGGATGCGGCCCTTCATGCGTTGCACTACACCAATCTGGCCCATGGTCTATCGGTGCAGGCGATCCGCGATGTAGCGCCGAAGGTGCCGGTCGGGCTGGTTTTGAATGCACATGAGACGCTGCCGGGCTCTGAAAGTGCTGCCGATCTCGCCGCTGCCGAGCGCGCGCATCAGTTCCACAATGGCGTCTTCTTCGATCCGGTCTTCAAGGGCGAATATCCGGCCGAATTTCTCTCGGCGCTCGGCCATCGCATGCCCAAGATCGAAGACGGTGATCTTGCCATCATCAACCAACCACTCGACTGGTGGGGTCTCAACTACTACACGCCGATGCGTGTCGCAGACGATCCGACGCCCGGTGCCGAATTCCCGGCGACCGTCAATGCGGCGCCTGTATCGGACGTGAAGACGGATATCGGCTGGGAGGTCTATGCGCCGGCGCTGAAGTCGCTCGTCGAGCGACTTTACGCCCGCTACGATCTGCCGCCCTGCTACATCACCGAGAACGGCGCCTGCTACAACATGGAGGTCGAGGGTGGCGAGGTCGAGGATCAGCCGCGGCTCGATTATTACGCCGAACATCTCGACAAGGTCGCCGACCTGATCGCCGATGGCTATCCGATGCAGGGCTATTTCGCCTGGTCGCTGATGGATAATTTCGAATGGGCGGAAGGCTACCGGATGCGCTTCGGTCTTGTTCATGTCGATTACGACACGCAGGTCCGCACCATCAAGAAGAGCGGCAAGTGGTATCGGGATCTCGCGCTCGAATTTCCAAAGGGGAACTTCAAGGCGGATTGACCGGGTAGGGGGGCTTGCCCCAGCGCCTTGGTGCGATCAGCCCAGCTTGATCAGCTTGTTGCCGGCATCGGCCTCGGTGCGGCGGTCGAATTCGGCGCGGGCCGTCTGGATGCGGTCGTGATGGGTGAAGACCCAGCCACCCAGCGCCCGGATCGGCTCGCCGAAGGAGCGGCCGAGATCTGTCAGCGCATATTCCACCTTGGGCGGCACGGTCGGATGCACCGTGCGTTCGACAATGCCGTCCCGCTCCAGTGAACGCAGTGTCAATGTCAGCATGCGCTGCGAGATTCCGACCACGGATCGCTTCAGATCGGAAAAGCGCTGGGGGCCGTCTCCGAGCATCATGATGACCAAAACCGTCCATTTGTCGCCCAAACGGGCCAGCATTTCACTGACGGTCTGGCACTTGGTCGGGTCATAATTGTCGCACATGGCGGGTCCAATCGTTCCATCGGTGTAACCTGGTATCAAAAATGTGCCTTCTTGCACAAAATTACCGGTTACATATCTAGGCCTGGTTACGAATTGATACCAGACCTCGTTTGCGATGCCAACTCCCACTGGCGCGCTGCCGGGTCCAACCAGGATCGACACCATGTCCGCACTTATCGAAAAGCTGAACTGGCGCTACGCCACCAAGAAAATGGACCCGGCCAAGACCGTCTCCGAAGACAAGGTCGAGCGCATTCTCGAAGCGGCTCGCCTTGCGCCTACCTCCAGCGGGCTGCAGCCCTTCGAAGTGATCGTGGTGACGAACAAGGACGTTCGCGCCAAGATCCAGGAGATCGCCTGGAACCAGGCGCAGGTCACCGAAGGCTCGCATCTGCTCGTTTTCGCCGCCTGGGACAATTACACGGTAGAGCGCATCAACCATATGTTCGACCTCACCAATGAAGAGCGCGGTTTCACGAACGAAGGCTTCGAAAACTATCGCCAGATGTTGCTCGGCATGTATCCGGGCCGCGATGCGGAGGTGAACTTCGAGCACGCCGCCCGCCAGGCCTATATCGGCTTCGGCATGGCTGTTGCGGCTGCCGCATTTGAGGGCGTCGATGCGACCCCGATGGAAGGTTTCGACGCTGCCAAGCTCGATGAGATCCTCGGCCTTCGCGAAAAGGGCCTGCGCTCGGTCACCATCCTGCCGATCGGCTATCGTGCGGCTGAGGGCGACTGGCTTGCTGGCCTGAAGAAGGTGCGCCGTCCGAAGGACGAATTCGTATCCGTCGTCGCCTGATCGACACATGAGTGGCCGGTGCCTCCAGGCCGGCCTGCCAAGGGCTCCGGGCAACCGGAGCCCTTTTTCGTTGAGCGAATATTCGTTTAACCGGATCATTCGTTATTCTGCATGCTGTTCAGTATGTTAAGTCAAATTGAACACATTCTGCCGCAAGGTGGCGCCTCAGCCTTGGGTAATGTGTATGCGGCTTCAGCATTTGGACAGACGGCTTCGGCCTCTTGCGACCCGCCGCGTGGCGGTTGCGGTGTTGCTCGTGGTGTTCGCGACCATGGCGATGATGGTCGCCTCGATTGTGATGACGGCGCTCGACCGTGTCGCAAGCTATGCCAATCATCTCGACGAAGAACGCTCCCGCGAGACGCTGGTCGGTGCGGTCCAGACCTTCGAACATCAACTCGGCGCGACACTTCTCGACTACACCGCCTGGGATGATGCCGCCGCCAATGCTTACGACCATCCCGACATGGCGTGGATGATCAGCAATTTCGGCGACATGACCTTCGACAGCGACCTGTTCGATGTGGCAATCGTGCTCGATGCCGAAGGGCGTCCGCAGATGGCTTATTCCGATGGCCAGCCCCTCGAAGGACGCGTGACAGGATATCTGACGCCGGCGTTGATGGGGCTGTTCGAGACGGTCCAGAGTGGCAAGAGCGGCCTCGTCCCGCAGGCGCTCGGCTTCATCCGGACGCAAAAGGGGATCGGCTCGGCAGGGGTGGCGCTGATCCGCCCGAAATCCGGGGAGATCGGACAGCCGCGCGAAAACTACGTTTACCTCGCCTTTATCCGGCATCTGTCTTCATCGACGGTCGAACGGCTGTCGGAGGCCTATGTGTTGCCGGGCCTCGCTCTCGTGCCGCCATCGACGAACCAGACCTCCGTCACCATTTCCGCGCCCTCCGGAGAGGCGATCGCGTCGCTTGCCTGGACACCGCGCGCGCCGGGCGACCAGAGCCGCGAACAGGTGAAGCCGCTGATCAAGGCCGCTCTGGTGATTGTCACGATCTATGCCCTCCTGCTCGTGGTCATCGGCAATGCCGAGATGCGCCGCGTCCGGAGAGATGAGGCGAATGCGGTCAAGCTTGCGCAGACCGATCGGCTGAGCGGCCTTCTCAATCGTGCGGGATTGAACCAGCTGCTCGAGGATACGGTTCGCCATGGGCGCGATGTGGGCGAGGACGTGGTCCTGCTTTATCTCGATCTGGATGGGTTCAAGGAGATCAATGACGCCTATGGCCATGCCACCGGTGACCGGCTGATCCGAGCCGTGGCCGCTGGTCTTGCGGTTCTGGTGGGTGAGGGGGCGGGTCTTGCCCGTATTGGCGGAGACGAATTCGGCATCGTGCTGACGGGCCAGGATGCGCAGGCACGCGCCTATACGCTTGCCTCCTCGATCATCGCCTTCTTCGACGAGCCCGTGCTTCTTGGCGAACGCACCGTCGTCGTCGGCTGCAGCATTGGCATCTGTGTTTCCGAAGGCGGCGAGGTGGAAGGCGGCGAGCTGACGCGTCGTGCCGACATGGCCATGTATTCGTCCAAGGACGGTGGGCGGGGGCGGTGGACGATCTATGACCCGCGCATGGACGAAGAGCGCGAAACCCGCAACCAGATGGAAGTCGATCTCCGGAGCGCGATCGCCCGCGGCGAGATCACCGTCGTCTACCAGCCGGTCGTTGATGCGAAGACCTTCTCGCTTGTGAGTGTCGAGGCGCTGGCGCGCTGGACCCGCAAGGGGCATGGACCTGTTTCGCCCGATGTCTTCATTCCGATCGCCGAAGCGAGCGGGCTGATCGACCAGCTTGGGCTTTGCGTGCTGAGCCAGGCATTGGCGCAGCTGTCGCACTGGCCCGAACTGAAGCTGTCAGTGAATGTTTCTCCCGGACAGTTCCGCGATCCCGCCTTCGTCGATCGCGTGGCCGATCTCTTCGAGGAGGCGAATATCGAGCCGGGCCGGGTCGTTTTGGAAATGACCGAGACCTATTTCATCCAAAGCCCGGACCGAGCACGTCTTGCACTCGAACGACTGAAGGCGCTTGGGCTCCGCATTGCGCTCGATGATTTCGGTGCCGGGTTCTCGAGTGTTGGTTACCTCAGGCAGTTCGGCTTCGACCGCATGAAGATCGATCGCTCACTGGTCCAGTCGCTTGACCGGGGGCATCGCGCCGTCGAGATGCTGCAGGCGACGGTGGCGCTTGCGCGGTCGCTCGGCATCCCCGTGACCGCTGAGGGTGTGGAGACCGAACAGCAGGCCGTCATCCTGCGACTGGCCGGCTGCGACCAGTTGCAGGGCTACCTCTTTGGCCGGCCGCAAACACCGCGCGAGATTGGCGAATTAATGATGCGGCCGATGGAGCTGCGCGCCAAGGCAGCCGAACTTGCCTTCGCGGCCAGCCGCGATGGTGGGGTGCTGGTGTGAGGTCCTGAGGGAAGCCGGCAGCAATGCCCGGTGCTCAGCTGCCGATGTGCCTTTCGCCGCGCTTCCTGGCGAGCGCGATCTGTAGCTGGCGCTGGCGGTAACGATCACGGTCGGCTTCGGTGCGGCTCTCGTAGCAATGGCTGCAGGAGACACCTTCCTCGTAATGGGGATGGGTCAGCTCTTCTGCGGTGATCGGGTTGCGGCAGGCGTGGCAGAGCTTGTGATCGCCCTCTTTCAGGCCATGGGTGACGGATACGCGCTCGTCGAAGACGAAGCAGGCGCCATCCCAGAGGCTCTGTTCTTCCGGCACTTCCTCCAGATATTTCAGGATGCCGCCCTTGAGGTGGTAGACCTCGTCAAAGCCTTGGCTCTTCATGAAGGCTGTCGCCTTCTCGCAGCGGATGCCGCCGGTGCAATACATGGCGATCTTCGGCTTGTTGTGCAGGCCGGGATTGTTCTTCACCCAGTCGGGAAACTCGCGAAATGTCTTGGTGTTCGGGTCGACGGCGCCGCGGAAGATGCCGATCGCCGTTTCATAGTCGTTGCGGGTGTCGATGACGATGGTCTCGGGATCGGAAATCAGTTCATTCCAGTCCTTCGGGTCGACATAGGTGCCGACGATCTCGTTGGGGTCGATATCCTCGACGCCCATGGTGACGATCTCCTTCTTCAGCCTGACCTTCATGCGCAGGAAGGGCATCTTCGATGCCCGGCTTTCCTTGTGCTCCAGGCTCACGAATTCCGGCTGGCTGCGGAGGAAGGCCAGAACCTTTGCAATCGCGGCATCGGTGCCGGCGATCGTGCCGTTGATGCCCTCATGGGCAATGAGCAGCGTGCCCTTGACGCCTTCCGCCTTGCAGAGAGTCTCCAGCGGTTCCTGGAAGCTCTCGAAACGCGGAAACTTGGCAAAGTGATAGAGGGCGGCGACGCAAAAGGCGCCGCTTGTCTCGGGGCGGGGGGCTGTCGAATGTTCTGTCATGGCCTGCGAAATACCGCCTCGGCCCCTGCCGTGCAACGGATTTCCGCTTTCCGGGCCAAGTTTGAAAATCGTCAAGTGAGGTGAGGGTTGTGGGCGAGTGCGTTGCAGCACTGGACAGCGCGGATCGGTTTGGCTAGACGGATGTAACTTTATAACATTAAAGGTGCTCCTAATGTCTCGCAATCTCATTGCTGCCTCGCTCGTGACCCTGCTGGCCGGTTCGGCGCCCGCAATGGCGACCGACGGTGTCGTCGATATCGTCGCGCCCTTCGAAATCACCGGTCTCGATCCCGCCAAGTCCGGCGACATCTTCCTGCGCATGGGGATCGTCGAAACGCTTGTCGAAGCAGATATGGACGGCAATCCGGTTCCAGCGCTTGCGAAGAGCTGGACGGTGAGCGAAGACGGCCTCACCTGGCGTTTTGAGTTGCAGACCGGCGTGAAATTCCAGGATGGCACGGGGCTGACGGCCGAGGCGGCTGCCTCCGCACTCAACATCGCCAGGGCCAAGGCCGGACTTCTCAGCAAGGCGCCGATCGCGGATATCAAGACTGACGGGGAAGGGGCAGTTGTCGTCTCGCTATCGAAGCCTTTCGTTCCTCTGCTTGCCTTCCTTGCCGAAAACCGCGCCCAGATCCTGGCGCCGGCTGCCTATGAAGGTGCGGACGTCAAGGCGATCATCGGGACGGGTCCCTTCAAGCTCACCAAGCTCGAGGCGCCGCAGAGCCTCGTCGTTGAACGTTTCACCGATTATTGGGGCCAGAAGCCGCAGATCGAAAAGGCGACCTATCTCTCGGTGAGCCGCGCCGAGACCCGCGCGCTGATGGCCGAGAGCGGCGATGCCGACTATGTCTTCAACCTCGATCCCGCGAGCCGCACGCGTCTGGCCAAGAGCGACAAGGTCGTGCTGCAGTCGGTGTCAATCCCGCGCAGCGTGCTGCTCAAGGTCAATGCCGGCCATGCCTTCCTCGCCGACGTCAAGGCACGCGAAGCGCTGAGCCTTGCCATCGACCGGGAAGGTCTTGCCGTTGCTATCCTGCGTTACCCGGCGGCCGCCACGCAGCTCTTCCCGCCGATCCTGAAGATCTGGCACGATGCCGATCTGGCACCACTCGGCTATGATCCTGAGAAGGCCAAGGCGCTTCTGGCCGAACTCGGCTGGACGCCGGGCGCCGACGGCATCCTGGAGAAGGACGGCAAGCCCTTCGCGCTGACTCTGACCACCTATCCCGATCGCCCCGAACTGCCGCTGATCGCCGCTGTGTTGCAGGACCAGCTCAAGGAAATCGGCGTGGCGCTGACAATCAACTCGACGAATTCCTCGGAAATTCCGGCCAAGCATCAGGACGGTTCGCTGGAGCTTGCGCTGATGGCGCGCAACTTCGCGCTGGTTCCCGATCCGATTGGCACCATGCTCTCCGACTACGGCCCAGGGGGCGGTGACTGGGGTGCGATGAACTGGACGAATGCCGGCTTCGAAAAGGCGCTGGATGATCTCACGCGCGTCACGGATCCCGCTGAGGGCGAGACGCTTCGCCATCAGGCCGTGGCGGCCATCCAAGCCGATCTGCCGGTCATTCCGATTGCCTGGTACCAGCAGACGGTGGCCTTCTCACCAAAACTGGAAGGCGCCACGATCGACCCGTTCGAGCGTTCCTTCGGTCTGGAAACCATGCGGTGGGCGAAATGAGCAAGGCCATCCTGAACCGCCTCATTCAGGCGGCTCTGGTCGCGTTCATGGTGGGGCTCATCTGCTTCGTGATGACGAGGTCGCTTCCGGGTGACCTCGCCTACCGTATCGCTGCCGGCCGCTATGGCTTTGACGTCGTTGATAGTGCGGCGGCGGCCAAGGTGGCTGCCGAACTCGACCTCGGCAAGCCGGCCATCGTCGCTCTCTTCGACTGGATGACCGACCTCCTGCGCTTCGATCTCGGAACGTCGCTGGTCACCGGCAAGCCTGTGATCGAGGAGATCGGCATGCAGCTCGGCCATACGATCGAGCTGTCGCTTGCCGCGATCGTGCTCTCGCTGTTCATCGGTCCGCCGCTCGGCATTCTGGCGGGGCTGAGGCCCGGCGGCGTGCTCGACCGGACGCTGATGCTGGTGTCGACGGGGCTGCGGGCGCTGCCGCAGTTCGTGGTGGGCCTTATCCTGATCATTGTCTTCGGCATCACGCTCAATGTGCTGCCGGCGGCGGGGCACACCCATGGGGCGCACTTGGTGCTGCCGGCATTAACGCTGGCGCTCGGACTGGCGGCGGTCTTCAACCGCGTGGCACGCGATGCGATGGTCGCCGTATCGCGGTCACCTTACTACGCCTTCGGCCGCACCAAGGGCCTCTCCGAATGGCAGGTCTTTTTGCGACATGGATTGCGCAATGTCGCGGTGCCGATCGTCACCTATCTCGGTGTGCAGTTCGTCTATCTCGTGGAAGGCGTTGTTGTCGTCGAAACGCTGTTTGCCTGGCCGGGCATCGGGCATGCGCTGGTGCATGCGATCTTCGGGCGGGACGTGCCGATGATCCAGGGGACGGCGCTCGTCATGGGGCTGATGTTCGTGGCGCTCAACGCGCTGGTCGATCTCTTCTGCCATGGCGTGGATCCGAGGAGGCGCAGCGCATGAGTACGTTCGATTATGTAGCACCGCGCGCCGCGCGCTGGCCGCTTCGCCGGCTTGTTGGTGTGGCGATCCTCGGCGGTTTGCTCGCCTTTGCCTTTCTGCCACTGGTGATCGGTGGAACCGATCCGCTGAAGCAGACGCTGCGCCTGACGCTGCAGGGGCCGAGCCTTGCCGACTGGTTCGGTTACGACCATCTCGGTCGCTCGATGCAGGCGCGGCTCGCGGCAGCGCTTCGCCTCTCGCTCGGGCTGGCACTGCTCTCCGTTTTCACCGCAATGATCCCCGGCGTGCTGCTCGGGGTTCTCGCTGCCTGGCGCGGTGGGTTTGCCGACCGTGCCGTCGGCGCGGTGTCGGAGGCGTTCCTCGCGCTGCCGGGGCTGCTGCTGGTGTTGATGCTGACGGCAATCGTGCCTGACAATCCGGCCATGCTTTACATCGGCATTTCGCTGGTGTTGTGGGTCGAGTATTTCCGCCTGACGCGGGCCATGGCGCGGCCTCTGCTGCTGTCGCCGGCGGTGGAAGCCTCGCGGCTGCTCGGTTTCGGTCCCGCCTATATCCTGCGCCGGCATCTCTGGCCGGAACTGGCGCCGATGCTGCTGACGGTTGCCGCCTATGGGGCCGCCTCCGCGATCATGGCGATTGCGGCCCTCGGCTTCGTCAGCGTCGGGGTTCGTCCGCCGACGCCGGAACTCGGCTCTATGATGATCGAGCTTTTGCCCTACTACCAGGAAGCGCCGCATGCGCTGTTGCAGCCGATTGCCGTGATCTTCCTAATGGTGCTCGCGCTGCAGCTGATCGGCGGAAAGGACAAGCCATGACCACTCTTCTTTCCGTTGAAGCGGCCTCTGTCTCTGCCGTGACCGGCGAGATCGTTGCCCCGGTCTCGTTTTCCCTGAAAGCCGGGCGGCCCTTCACTATCCTCGGCGAAACCGGCTCGGGAAAGAGCCTGCTCGCCCAGGCGATCATCGGCATTCTCCCGGAGGGGCTGACCGCGACGGGATCTGTGACGATCGAGGGGCAGACGCTCTCGCTTGCCGAGCCGAAGCTGTTTCGACCGCTCTGGGGCCGCAAGGTCGGGGTTCTGCCACAGGAGCCATGGCTGGCGCTCGATCCGACCATGGTGGCGCTCGAGCAGGTTGCCGAGGGGCATCGCTATCTCGGACGTCTGGGAGAAGACGAGTCGATCTCCGCCGCTCGTACCGATCTCGAAGCGCTGGGCGTGCTCGATGCGGAGGCCAAGCTTCCCGGACAGCTCTCCGGCGGCATGGCGCAGCGCGTCGCCTTTGCCGCTGCGCGTGCCGGCGGTGCCCGGATCATCATCGCCGACGAGCCGACCAAGGGGCTTGATGTCAGCAGGCGCGACGAGGTGATCGCGCTTCTGATGCAAGAGGTCGCGGCCGGCGGCACTGTACTTGTCATCACCCATGATCTGGCGCTCGCACGGCAGATGGGCGGCGATCTGGCTGTTATGCTGGAGGGCAAGATCATCGAGGCGGGCGAGGCAGCGGACGTGCTTGGCGCTCCGTCGCACGACTATACCCGTCGACTGATCGCGGCGGAGCCGGAAAACTGGGCTGCCAGGAGTTCCGCAGCACCTGAGGATACCGACCCGATCCTGATCGCCTCAGGCCTCGCCAAGACGCGGGGCGGCAAGCTGCTCTTTTCGGAACAAGACCTGTCGCTTCGTCCCGGCGAGATCGTCGGTATCACCGGCCCGAGCGGATCGGGCAAAAGTTCGCTCGGTGACGTTCTGCTGGGGCTGTTGAAGGCCGATGCCGGGCAGGTGACACGCTTGCCGCAGGCAAAGCCGGTTCGCTATCAGAAGCTCTATCAGGATCCGCCCTCGGCCTTCCCGCAGAAGATCACGCTCGGCGAGGCGATTACAGATCTCGTGCGCCTGCATCGGCTCGACGCATCCCGTGTCCATCCGCTGATGGAGCGTCTCAGGCTTTCGCCGGTACTCTTGACCCGGCTGCCGACGGAAGTTTCCGGTGGCGAGTTGCAGCGGTTCGCACTCTTGCGTGTGCTGTTGCTCGATCCGGTCTTCCTGTTCGCCGACGAGCCGACCTCGCGTCTCGATCTGATCACGCAGCAGGAGACGATCGATCTGCTGACGGAACTAGCACGGGAGCGCAACTGCGCGATGCTGCTGGTCAGCCATGATGCTGCAATGATCGAGAAAACCTGCGATCGGCAGGTGCAGATTGGCGGCCTCTAGGTCGCCGCTCGCATCCACAATGCCTCGATGATGCCGGCCTCGCTCTTCGCGGGGTCGGCGAAAACCTGGTCGGCCAGATCAAGTGCCTCTCGGCGCAGGTCCTGCTGGCGGCGGATGATGATGGCGAGGAGGAAGGACAGACCCTCGCCATCGCCGAAGGTCTCGGGTTCATGATCGATCAGCGTCGTCAGCACGGTCAAATCGTGCTCGTGGCCGAGAAGGTCGACGAGTTGTTTGGCGTCCTGTCGTTTGGCATCGAAGGCGCTTGGCCAGAGGTCGCGCAGGAGGGAAAGGTTCATCCAGTAGGCCTGCGCTGCCTTTCGCAGGTCGTGAAAGGCCTCGCCATGGCTTTCGCCTTTGCAGATTTCGAGTGATTTGCGGGCCTCGTCGAGCCCCTTGCGCCAGCCTTTGGCCATGAGCCGGGCAGCGTGACCCGTCTTGGAGGGGAGAGACAGGCCCTCAAGAGCCTCGATCCCCGACCTGCATTCGGCGACCGCGGCGGCCACCTTGGCCTCTAGATCGCTTTCCGTCTCGGCGATTTCGTCACGGCGTAGAGCCAGCACTTCGCGGGCGGCCGACAGCGTTTCGGCCTCATCCTCGGTCAGCGTATGATTGGTCAGGTGCTGGACGGTTTCGATCAGGGCCGTGGCGTCGCGCATGCGTGACAGGCTGCGGGCTGCATCGCGCAGCCTCGCGTTCTCCGCCTTCTGAAACGGCTTGTCGCCGCTCGCGATCAGACGGTAGAGATTGCGCAGGCGTTTGAATTTCTTACGGGCGGCGTGGATGGCCTCGTGCAGACCGTCCGGTCTCGCCTCCAGCGTTTCGATCGCCTTGTCCAGCTCCTGGCGGGCAACAAGCCGAACTTCGGCAAGAAGAGGCCGGTCCGGCCTAATGCGATATGGCATGCACCAGCTCCGGCCGCATGCGCTCGGTGGCAAGGGCCTGGTTGGAATAGCGCTTGTCGCCTGTCACCTCCCGGCCGAGCCAGGTCGGGAGTGCCGGGGCGTCGTCTTCGGATGCCATCTCGACCTCGGCGGTTATGAGCCCGCGATAGACACCTTCGAAGACATCGATCTCCCAGGTGAAGCCTTCGAAGTCGACCGTGTAGCGGGTCTTCTCGATGACGTTACCAATCGAGAAGGCCAGCATTTCCAGCGCATCGTCATGGGCTATCGGATATTCGAATTCGTCGCGGATGAGATGGCCTTTGCCGAACTTTATGGTCAGCTGGGCGGTCTGGTCGTTGCGTGTACGAACGCGGACCGAACGATCCGGTTCGGCTGCAATATAGGCCTGCCGGATTCTCGTCTCGGAAGTGACGGCGTTTTTCCAGCCATCGGTCCGGACGAGAAACTTGCGTTCGATTTCTTTCGCCATACACACGCGCTCCGAGAAATTCCGCAATACACCATAGCGGAGCTCCTTCTGTTAGGAAACTGTAAAGATTCGGTGCATTCTGTCGGCTCGACATCCCGGAGCGTCCGCGCTAGGTAGTGTCCCGATCTAATCGTTTTAAAAGAGGGTCCTGCCATGGGCGACAAAACCGAAAAGCTCCTCTCCACCCTGAAGCTGCAGCCGGTCGTGCCGGTCCTGATCATCGAAGATGCCAAGACCGCCGTGCCCCTGGCGCGCGCGCTTGTCGCTGGCGGTTTGAAGGCAATCGAGATCACGCTGCGCACCGAAGCAGCCCTCGAAGCGGTGCGCCTTGTGGCTCAGGAAGTCGAAGGTGCCGTGGTCGGCGCCGGCACCATCCTCAACGCCGCTCATTATGCCGCAGCCGTCGATGCCGGCTCGCAGTTCATCGTCAGCCCCGGCACGACGCAGGAACTGCTCGACGTTGCGCGTCAGTCCGACATTCCGCTTCTGCCGGGTGCGGCGACCGCGTCCGAGGTCATGGCGCTGCGCGAAGAGGGCTACAAGGTTCTGAAGTTCTTCCCTGCCGAACAGGCCGGTGGCGCCGCTTATCTCAAGGCCCTCTCTTCGCCGCTCGCCGGCACACTGTTCTGCCCGACTGGCGGTATCTCCTTGAAGAACGCCATGGATTATCTGTCGCTGCCGAACGTCGTCTGCGTCGGCGGCTCCTGGGTTGCCCCGAAGGAGCTGGTGTCTGCCGGTGACTGGGCGGGTATTACCAAGCTTGCCAGCGAAGCTGCAGCCCTCAAGGGCTGACATTTACGCCAGCTTCATCGCCATCCTCTTTGTAATGTCGAAGTCGCTTCCTATCTAGGGAGCGACAGAGACAACAAGGAGACCGCGATGTTCGACGCCAAGAAGCTGCTGGATCAATTTCTGGGATCGCAGATGCCGGGAGCATCAGGCTCGCTCGGCCAGAAGGGGAACGATCTCCTGGGTATGGCCAAGGCCAATCCCTGGAAGAGCGGTGCGCTTGCGGCCGTGCTGCTCGGCACGAAGACCGGACGCTCGCTCGGCGGCAATGCCTTGAAGCTCGGTGGCCTCGCCGTTATCGCCGGTCTCGGCTATCAGGCCTACAAGAACTACCAGGCCGGTCAGAAGCCCGAACCGACCCAGGCATTGCCTGAACTCCTGCCGCCGCCGAAGGATTCGCCCTTCAGCACCGAGCCGCAGGCAGTCTCCGATGATTTTGCCCTGTCGCTGGTGCGCGCGATGATCGCCGCCGCCAAGGCCGACGGCCATATCGATGCGAGCGAACGGGCGCGGATCATGGACAAGGTCCATCTGTCGGGCCTCGGCGCCGAGGCGGAAGCCTTCATCGAGGCCGAGCTTGCCAAGCCGATCGATCTGGACACGCTGGTGGCTTCGGCGAAGACCGAAGAGCAGCGCGTCGAGATCTACACTGCCTCGCGCCTGACCATCGAGCCGGATACCCGCACGGAGCGCGGCTATCTCGACATGCTCGCCGGCCGCCTTGGGCTTCCGGATGCGCTGGTCGACCACATCGAGGCGACGGTCGCCTCTGCCAAGATCAGCCTTTGATCAAAGTCGTCTGCGGCATCCGGTCCACCCGGGTGTCCGCCTCGGCGGTTGCCTTTGCCGCCTGCGTGACTTAAGCCTCGGGCAATTGTTTGAGCCCGAGACTTTGCCATGCGTGACCTATCCAGCTTCAAGGGATGTCCGGCTCCCCAGCCCGTCAGGCTGGAGGGTCGCTTTGTTGTGGTCGAGCCTTATGAGCGTGCTGTTCATCTCGAAGCCCTCTGGGATGGCCTGGGCGGCATGGCGATCAACCCGCTGCTCACCTATTTCACGCAGCCGGACTTCAAGGGCATCGAGGATTTTGATGCCTGGCTGAGCGCGGTCCAGAAAGGCGGATGGGTCACGGAAGTGTTTCGGGACAAGGCGACCGGGAACGTCGTCGGCATGGCCAATTATATGCGGCCGGATCCGGCAAATGGCGTGGTCGAGGTCGGTGGCGTGGCGCATGGTCCCGCGATGAGCCGTTCGCCACTTGCGACAGAAGCGCATTATCTGCTCGCGCGGCATGTGTTCGATGATCTCGGCTATCGCCGCTACGAATGGAAGTGCCACAACGAGAATGAGCCGAGCAAGGTCACGGCCAAGCGCTATGGCTTCAGCTTCGAGGGCGTCTTCCGCCAGCATATGCTGTCCAAGGGCAAAAATCGTGACACGGCCTGGTTCTCGATGATCGATGGCGAATGGCCACTCATCCGAGCCGCCTTCGAGGCCTGGCTCGATCCTCACAATTTCGACGATGCCGGACGCCAGAAGCGTCGGCTGGAAGAGCTGCGGGCCGAGATCGCAGCCTCCGCGACCTGATAGGAAATGACACCGTGAAGCCGAACATCTTCAGCATCATCCTCAATGTCGGCACGGCTGTGGTCGTCGCCGCACTCGCATACGCGAGCTACAAGAGCGCGACCGTTGCCTGGTCAGTCGGTCTTTGCGTGGCGATCGGTCTCGTGGTCTATGCTTTCCGCTTTTTGCCGGAGCCGAAGAAGGCTGTCCGGAAAGACGGTGTTGAGCTGTCCCCGCGCTCTCAGACGAAACAGGCGGCTGTCGTTGTCGCGGTCATTTTTGGACTGATGCTCGTGGTGCCGACAGTGGTTTTATGGCTCGGCCGCTACTCGCCGGAACTCGGCGCGCTTGTCGGTGCCGTCGCCTTGATGGCGATCTTCCTGATCCTTTGGCTCCGCTCGCGCCATCAGCGCAGCCATGAGGCTGACGAGGGCTGATCGCTTCAGGCGGTCAGGCTTGCAGCCAGGAGCAGCGCACCAAGCAGGATCACGAGCAGGGCAGCGCCAACTTCGATCGCGCTTGCGACGATGCCGGCCCGCCGGGAGCCGGGGCCGGAGAGCCTGAGAGCGACGCTCTTGGCGCCGACGGCAAGGCTTGCCAGCACTGAGACGGTGATGGCCGTTCCGAGCGCCATGGCGAGCACGGACAGGATGCCGCCGAGCAGCAGGCCGTTCAGCAGCGAGAACGTCATGACCAGCAGCGCCCCGGAGCAGGGGCGCATGCCGACTGCAATCACCGCCGACCAGGCATCCCGAAGGCTGAATGTGCTGCCGCCGACCAAGCTCGGATCCGGCACATGGGCAATCCCGCATTCATGGCAGACGGAGCCTGGTGCCAGTGCATCATGGCCATGGGCGACTGCCATGGCGCGGAAACGCGAGCCACCCGTTTCGCGGGGCGTCGCTGTCGTCGCCGGTTCGGCAAAGAGGGAGGCTGTTACGCTGCCGGTGGTGGGTGTTTCCGGAGTGCCGAACAGCGCACCGGTGCCTGCGGTCTGTACCGTGTTGGCGAAGGATGCCTTCAGCTTGCGGACCAGGAGCCAGATGCCAAAGGCGACGATCATCGCATAGCTTGCGATTTCGAGCGTCCGGGTCGCGTCCGTCATGCTGATCGATGTGCCGCGCAGCAGCAGATAGGTCACGCCGACGACCGTGATCGCGACCAAGGCCTGCAGGAAGGCCGAGACGAAGGAGACGAGGATGCCGCGGCGGAGCTCGATCTCATTGGCAAGCAGGTAAGACGAGATTACCGCCTTGCCATGGCCGGGGCCTGCGGCATGGAAAACACCATAGGCAAAGGAGAGGCCGACGAGGGTCACAAGGCTCCAGGGATCCTCGCGCATTGCCTTGAGGGCATTCGTCAAGGATCGGTAGAAGGCCTGTTGATGGGTGTTGATCCAGACCAGCAGCTCGGCGAAGGGACCGCCTGTCGGCTGGTAGGTCGGTTCGGCCGTGCCGATGCCGAGCGGGGAGGCTGCATGCGCGAAGCCGGCGAGGAGCAAGCAAAGAAGGGCGGCGACGGCGAAGCGTGCGAGGGACGGATGCCCGGCAATCTTCAGCATGTCACCTCCAGCCGCGTGGCAAAGAGCTTGCCCATGTCGGTGCCGGCAGGATCATTGAAGAAGGCTTCCGTCAGATTGGACTGGTTCTGGGCGATCACCTGGTCGGGATCAGGGCGGACGACCTTGTGCGTGCAGGCCTCGAAAGGCTTGCCCTCGACCACCATGTCCTCGTCCTTGGCAAAGTCGATCGCTGTGTAGAGGGTGGGATCATAGACGCCGAAGGTCATGCGGCCGCCGATCTTCAGGGGTGTCTTGGGCTTGGCGACGAAAAAGACGAGAAGCTGGTTGTCCTTGAAGTCGACATTGAAGATCTCGGGCTTTGCGATCTCGCTCGATGCGCCGTCCTTCGAGATGAAGGTGAAATAGCTGTAGTCACCGAGGGAATCGCGGATCGTGTTGGCGATCTCGTTGAGCTCGCTGTGGTCGAGCTTCAGGTCGCTGTTCTTGTCGAAATCCATGAGTACGCTGGAGGAGAAGATGTCGTCGAAGCGCCAGACATTGCGCAGCTCCTTGAGCATGCCGTCGTCTGTCGCGACGATCTCAACGCGGGCCTCGGCAAAGATGTGCGGATGGGAGAGGGCCGGCGATGCAAACGCCATGACCGCTCCGGCCGCGCAGTAACCGAGGCTCTTCCGCATGCTTTAGATACCCTTCCCGAATTCCAGCTAGTGGTCACTCCCTGTCCGATGATTGGGACAAAAGTGGGACCCCGTGCCGGCTCCATGGCTCAGGAATAGCGCTTGAACCATGCGTGAAGGTAGTCGACGAAGGCGCGGACCTTTGCCGGCAGATAGCGGCGATGCGGGTACACGGCATAGATACCGCGATCCTTGGCGATGAAGTCGTCGAAGAGCGAGACGAGTTCGCCGGAGGCGAGATAGGGGCGGGCGATGAAGTCGGGGATCATCGCGATGCCCATGCCGGCGCGGGCGGCCCTGAGGGTTGCAAGCGGGCTGTTCACCTCGATCGGGCCTGTCACGCTGACCGATATCATGTCGCCATCGGTATCGAGAAAGCGCAGGCTGTTGTGTGAGCGGGAGTTGGTGTCGATGAGGAAGGGGATGCGCGAGAGTTCGCTCGGATGTGTCAGCGGTCCATTCTCGGCGATGAAGGCGGGCGTGGCGCAGGCATAGACGCGGAAGTCGGAGAGCTTGCGGGCAATCATGCCGGAATCGTCGAGCTTGGTGATTCGAATGCCGAGGTCGAAACCCTCCTCGATCAGGTCGACGAATCGATCTTCCGCGACGATCTCAAGCGAGATCAGCGGGTTCTCCTTGGCGAAATCGATGAGCGACTGGCCGACATCGGCATCGATGAAGGTGCGGGGGACCGTCACTTTAAGCTTGCCCTTGAGGTCGGCATTATTCTCGCGCACGAGATCGGCGAGGTTGTCGATCTCCTTCAGGATGTCGGCAGCCGTCCGGAAATAGGTGTGGCCGGCCTCAGTCAGCGAGAATTGCCGTGTGGTGCGGTTGAGCAGCAAAGCGCCGAGCTCATCCTCCAACTCTCTGACATATTTGGACAAAAGTGCCTTGGAGCGACCTGTCTTGCGGGCGGCTGCGGAAAAGCCCTCGGCTTCGACCACATCGATGAAGGCACGAATACGAGTGAGCGTGTCCATCCCAATCCCCCAAAATTTACCGCTATTTGTGAACGTATGGAGGAAATTGTTCAAAGAAAAGTGTCCAAGTCGGCAAAATTAACCAGGGGCGAAAAAACCTCTTGATTATGACCGACACATTTCTTATCTCGTGTTCAGCCCAAAGTCGCACGTGCCCGTGTGTGTCCGCCGACCCTCGAATGGGGATTAATCCCTAAGGTGAGGTCATCGGTAAGGTACCTGGAACTAACCCCTCCAGTCGCTATTCCGGCCAACCGGAAAATGCGAGGACATACGAAGCAACGACGGTGCGGGCCTTTCTAGTCTCTTCCGGCTTTCCATCAGCTGGAGTTACTTCAGAGGCACACCATCATTGCCGGAAGTGCGGTAGGGTCTCCCTCCAATCCATGGCAGACAAAGCGGATTATTGTACTCGTTTCCAGAGTGCGTTGATCCATCGTTTCGCGCGTCGAGCGTTCGTACGGTACCGGTGTCTCCACCGACTGGTTTCGAGCGATGTCTCGCCGTCCTTTGTCCATCCGAAGCTTGGCAGCTTCGGGTATCGCTGGAATTTGGAAGGTTACATCGATGACCACTGCTCGCATCCTCGACTTCATCAACACCCGACGTCCTGAAGGTCCCTGCCTCGTGGTCGACCTCGACGTCGTGCGCGACAATTTCGGTGCCTTCCGTCATGCCCTGCCGGACAGCGCCATCTACTACGCAGTCAAGGCGAACCCGGCGCCGGAGATCCTCCAGCTCCTGGCCTCGCTGGGCTCGAACTTCGACTGCGCTTCCGTTGCCGAGATCCAGATGGCGCTCGATGCCGGTGCAGATGCTTCGCGCATCTCTTTCGGCAACACCATCAAGAAGGAGCGCGACATCGCGCGTGCCTTCGCACTCGGCGTCAACCTCTATGCCGTCGACAGCCATGAGGAAGTCGAGAAGATCGCGCGTGCCGCCCCCGGCGCCCGTGTATTCTGCCGCGTCCTGACGGACGGCGAAGGCGCCGAATGGCCGCTTTCCCGCAAGTTCGGCTGCGTGCCGCAGATGGCCGTCGACGTTCTGGTCTACGCACACCAGCTCGGTCTCGAATCCTTCGGCGTCTCGTTCCATGTCGGTTCGCAGATGACCAAGGTCGATGCCTGGGACGGCGCTCTTGCCGATGCCAAGCGCGTGTTCAACTCGCTGGCCAAGCAGGGCATCGTGCTCCAGATGGTCAACATGGGTGGTGGTTTCCCGACCAAGTACCTGCGCGACATCCCGTCGGCAGAGGCCTATGGTAAGGCAATCAAGGCGTCGCTGAAGAAGCACTTCGGCAACAACATCCCGCAGACCATCATCGAGCCGGGCCGCGGCATGGTCGGCAATGCCGGCGTGATCAAGGCCGAGGTCGTGCTGATCTCGAAGAAGTCTGACAATGACGAGCACCGTTGGGTGTTCCTCGACATCGGCAAGTTCGGCGGTCTCGCCGAAACCATGGACGAAGCGATCCGTTACCCGATCCGCACCGCCCATGACGCCGACGCGATGGAGCCCTGCGTTCTAGCCGGTCCGACCTGCGATTCGGCCGACGTGATGTACGAGAAGAACATGTATCCGCTGCCGATCTCGCTTTCGATCGGCGACGAGGTTCTGATCGAGGGCACCGGCGCCTACACCACCACCTATTCGGCGGTGGCGTTCAACGGCTTCGATCCGCTGAAGTCCTACGTCATCTGACGTCTCCCGTGCCGGCCAACCGGCACGGACCTTCACAATCATCGTCATCGCTTGGGATAGGAGGCCAGAATGGCCGCTGTTCTGACCAGCATGCGCGCGCTTTTCGCGCCGGCGCCTGCATTCGTCATTGATCATGAAACGCCGGCCGACGTCGTGGCACGCGAGGCTTTGCTCGACCGCGCCATGGGTACGGATCGCCGGAAGAAGTCGTCGGAGAAGATCCGCAGCGGCAGGATTCCGGCCGAGGGCCTTGCGCTGGTGGCCCGCGACGCTGCCGGCCATGTCATCGGTACCGTGCGGCTGTGGAACGTCGAATCCGGCATCAGCCGTGAGGGCAGGGCGATCGACGCCCTTCTGCTCGGCCCGCTTGCGGTCGACGAGGCGCATGCGGGCAAGGGCATCGGTGGCGCCTTGATGCGGGCAGCGCTTCTCGAAGCCCGCAAGCGCGGACATGGCGCCGTGCTTCTCGTTGGTGACGCCGCTTACTACGAGCGCTTCGGCTTCTTTGCCGACAAGACGCAGCATCTGGTGATGCCGGGTCCGTTTGCGCGCGACCGCTTCCTGGCGCTGGAACTCGTGCATGGCTGGCTCGAAGGAGCCGCCGGCATGGTTGTCGCGTCCGGTCGCAAGCTGTCGCAGCCGACGGTCCTGCGCCGCGCAGCCTGAACAAGGCTCCCGGATGCTCGCTGAAGGGCCCGGCAGCGATTCGTCGCTCCGGGCCCTTTCCTTTGCGCTCTGTTTTGCACAGCGCTTCTGCGGTGTTTTTCAATCGTCAACTCTGGCTGTGTCGCGCCGGTCACAGTGACACGGGCGATGGTTTTTTTATATAATTAAGCTCTAACCTATTGATCTGGCTCAAGATGCTCGTCTTTCCCGGGCTGCTAGCTGGCGTTGGCTCAACGCCAGAAGTTGTTTCAAGGAGAGAATGATGACCACCGTCCGGACTGCCTCGACCCGCGCTCTTGCCGCGACCGCCACACTGTTTCTGCTCGCTGCGGCTGCCTTTGCCGCGGACATGGCGCCGCTCATGGAACCGACACCAGAGGCGGCGACCGAGACGGTGGCTTCGTCCAGCCCCTGGCAGATCCGCGTTCGCGGCCTCGGCGTCGTCACGCATGATTCGGGCTTTGTCGACGGTGCTGCCGGCTCGGGCCTGTCCTATAGCGACAGCGTGATCCCCGAGCTGGATATCAGCTACTACCTCACCGACAATATCGCGGCCGAACTGATCCTCGGCACGACCTCTGCCAATATCTATGGTGAAGGCAGTCTGGCCAGCCTCGGCAAGGTGGGCAAGACCTGGGTGCTGCCGCCGACGCTGACGGTGCAATACCACTTCACCAATTTTGGCGCCTTCAAGCCCTATGTGGGCGCGGGCGTGAACTACACCATGTTCTACAGCCAGAAGGGCGATGCGGCGAGCAGCCTCGACGTCAAGAACACATTCGGTACTGCGCTGCAGATCGGTGCCGACTACATGGTCAACGAGCATTGGGGCGTGAACTTCGACGTCAAGAAACTCTTCCTGAAGGCCGACTTCGATGCCACCGTCAACGGTTCTGCCGTCTCGGGCAAGGCGAAGCTTGATCCGTGGCTTATCGGTGCGGGTATTACCTACCGGTTCTAATTGCCTTCTGGACCAAGTTTTCTTTGAGGGGCGGTTGCCGATGGCGGCCGCCCCTTGCCGTTTGCTCCAGCGGGAAGCCTTTAACCGAAATCTGCTGCAACGCCAGACACTTGGCCATCTGATATTCGGTTCTCAGCTTCCGTGTCTCAACGGCTAGTGTTGCAGATCTCACGCACTCCTCACGCCTTCCTGAAACAGTGGATCTTTTTTCCGCCATACCAAGGAACCATTTTCCTGCTTGGAGCTTCTTGCTGCGGGGTCCGGCGCGAGAATTTCGCACGGGCGGGAACAAAAGCGTCGGTTGGGTTTTGATGGTTATGTTGTATAATCATCACATACTTTAACCAGAGATGGCGTTATAAGTGGCCTTGTAACACAGGAGTTAAAAACATGATGAAGAGCATCCTTCTCGGATCTGCCGCCGCTCTGGCGATTTCGACCTCGGCTTTTGCGGCTGACGCAATCTACGAAGCTCCGGCAGAACCGCCGGTAGCAGTCGAAACCGTGCCGCAGTTTTCCTGGGCAGGTGGCTATGCAGGTATCCTGACCGGCTACGGTTGGGGTGACGGCGAACTGGTCGGCTTCGGCAGCGATAGCTTCGATGGCGCGCGCCTCGGTGGCTTCGCAGGCTATAACTGGGATCTCGGCAACCAGCTGGTTGTCGGTGTCGAGGGCGATCTGAACTATGACTGGAACGACGAGAACATCGCCGGTCTGGCTGACGTCGAGAGCGGTTTGAATTGGTCTGCCCGCGCTCGTATGGGCTACGCTATGGATCGTGCACTTCTCTTTGTTGCTGGTGGCTACACCGGCACCAACATTGAAGCCAACACCGCTGCTGGTAGCTTCGACGACACGCTGCACGGCTGGACCATCGGTGGTGGCGTCGATTACGCCGTGACCGATCGCATGTTCACCCGCATCGAATATCGTTACAACGATTTCGGCAGCGGCGATCTCGGTGGTAACGACGTCGACTTCGACCAGCACACGGTTAACGTCGGCCTCGCGGTCAAGTTCTGATCCGATCGATATGACATAGAAAAGCCCGGCTTCCGCAAGGAGGCCGGGCTTTTTCGTTTTTGGACAGTGGTCAGGCTGCGCGGTGGTCGATCTGGCGGGTGCCTTCTGCCCTGATGTCGTTGCGCCGGTTCAGCTGGAAACGGTTGACCAGCGAGGTCAACTGCACCGCTCCCTCCGCCAGAGTGTGGCTGATCGCCGTCGTTTCCTCGACCATGGCGGCATTCTGCTGCGTCATCTGATCGATGCTGTTGATGGCAGTGCTGATTTCCTGCAGGCCAACCGCCTGTTCGCGGGCAGCGGTTGCGATCGCGTCGACATTGGTGTCGATCCGGCTGACGAACTCGCCGATCTGGTCGAGCGCGCTCCCCGTCTCGCCGACGAGTTGCACGCCGGACGAGACTTCGATGCTGGACTTCTGGATCAGCCCCTTGATGTCCCGTGCAGCGGTGGCCGAGCGCTGGGCGAGCTCCCGTACTTCCTGGGCAACGACCGCAAAGCCCTTACCGGCTTCCCCGGCACGAGCCGCTTCGACGCCGGCGTTGAGTGCCAGAAGGTTCGTCTGAAAGGCGATTTCGTCGATGACGCCGATGATCTGGCCGATCTCGGAGGAGGCCGTTTCGATCCGCTCCATGGCCGACACGGCCGATCGCACGACGCCGCCTGAGGCGACGGCACAGTTCTTGGCCTCGCGCACCAGTTCGCGTGTATCGCTGGTGCGCTGCGCAGAAGCACGCACCGTTGCCGTCACCTGTTCGAGTGCGGCAGACGTCTGCTCGAGTGCAGCGGCCTGCTGTTCGGTGCGGTTTGCCAAATTGCTGGAGGCCTCGCGCATCTCCTGGCTGTTTTCCAGCAGGCGGCGGGTTTCCTCCATGACCTTTTCCAGCGTCGCCTGGAAGGTGGCGATCGAATGGTTGAAGTCCTGCCGCAAGGGTTCGAAGCGGGCATCGAAGGCATCGTCCAGGGTCATACGGATATTGCATTCCGCAAGACGGTGGAGGCCGGCACCGAGCGCCTCGATGACGAAGCGAAGCGCTTCGGCCTCGATCAAGCGGTCCTGGTCACGCAGGTTGCGTTCCCGGTCGACTTCTGCGCGGGCCGACTCCGTTTCGGCCTGCAGACGCTGATTTTCGAGGCCTGACTGACGAAAGACCTCGACGGCTGCAGCGATGTGGCCGATTTCGTCACGGCGGTTGGCGTGCGGGACGGTGGCGGTAAAGTCGCCCGAGGCCATGTTGGTCATGAAGTCGGTGATTTCCCCGAGCGGTTTCAACGCGCGTCGGTGGATGAAGAAGACACTGCCGAGTGCTGTCGCAATCAGGAGCAGGCCGAGGGTCAGGACAAGAGCCTCGCGGCTTGCGGATTCGGCTGCCGCAAACCCTTCCCGATCAACCAGATACTCGCTCGCCATCGTGACGAGCTCGTTCACCGAGGTCTCGTGGTCATGGAATTCGAGCTTGAGCTTAGAGAGGATGGGTGTGATAGCGCTGGCATCACCGGCAACAAGTGCGGGCTTGAGGTCGTTCTGCAACGTGGCCCAATAGAGATCACCCTTGGCGATGACCTCGTTATAGAGCTTGGCGCGCAGATTTTCGGGCAGCGTCGAGTTTTTCCAGTATTCCCGGCGCTCATCATAGAGCTTGTTGAGCAGATCGAAGCGGGGCAGGTTTACACCTGCCGTATCCGGATGGACGAAGACCTCATTGGCCAGCGCATAGGATTCGATCAGGTAGAGCGGCGGCGGGAGGATGTCCGCGATCAGATCCTTGCCGTCCACGATCTGCTTATAGATCGGGCCGTTGACCTTGAGCGTCTGCAGCGTCTGGGCACCAACACCCGCGACGGCGACTATCCCGGCTGCAAGGCAAAGACCCGCTGCCGTCACCACAATTTTCAGGTTGAGATTCATGTTGCGTCCGTTCGCAGTCCGCCCGTCGGCGCGGCGCATGGAGAAGCGCCCGCGGCCAGGCAGCCGTGGTTGAAGAAGAATTGAATAGGCTATGTTGGAATGATTCCCAGTCCCGACGAGACGCGGCTGTTTTGTCTCTCGCTCGTCCTCCCTCAAATTAGGGAGGTAATTACTACCACATGGTTAAGGTGAGTAATTGATGAACGAGACAGGGCAAATTTTTATACTATTTGACCTTAGGCGCGATTTTTCGCGCCTTTACACGCAACTAAAACGCTTTGAGGCGTGATTTTCAGCAATCAGCCGGTGATGTCGACCACGCCGCAGTCGCCCGCTTCGGAGGCGAAGGCGAGCAGTTTGCCGGTGCTGCTCCAGGCAAGCGAGGTGATCGCACCCTTGCCCGGGCGGCGCAGAAGCGCCTCCTTGTTGTCGGCGATGCGGACTGCGAGGATCATGCCGTCGATGAAACCGATCGCCAGGACCTCTTCCATCGGATGGAAGGCGACGTGGGTGACAAGGATGTTGGCGCGGGTGCCGAGCTCCAACGGAGCCTTACCCATCGGGCCGTCCTTGCCGGAAAATGGCCAGACGATTGCGGCCGGTGCGCCCGAAGAGGCGAGCCACTTGCCCTTGGGCGACCAGGACAGGGATTTTACCTTGGCAGGGTAGCCGGTCATGCGCATGTGGCGGGTGTCGGCGGCCTTGCCGTCGAGTTTCCAGCCGTGCAGCGCCGATTCCTGCATCATGGTGACGACGAAGCGGCCATCGGGCGAGAAGGTCACGCCGGTATGGGCGCCCTTCCAGTCGAGATCGACGGGAGCACCTGCCGTTCCGACCCAGTGGAGCGTGACGCCATTGTAGCGGGCGACGGCGATGCGCAGGCCCTTGGGCGCGAAATCGACGGCTTCGACCGTGCGCTCCTCGGTGAATTCCTTCGTCGTGCCATCGGCGAGGCGGACGAAGGTCGACTTACCATGGGCATACGCCACGGCCCCTTGCGGGCCTGGCGCCACAACAGAGATCCACTTGCGCGGCACATGGGCAAGTTCGGTGACGGTGCCGTCATGGGCGATGCGCAGCACGCGGCCGTCTTCGCCGCCGGTCAGCAGCGTCTGGCTCGCGGCATCCTTGACGCAGGTGAGGAGGCCGGCATTGGCCTCCGTCACTTTCTCGCCGCCGTCCAGCCGATGGATGGCGCCCGTCGCGGCGGCAAAGACCGGGATGTCTCCCAGGAAATGGGTCGAGACAACATGACCTTCGATATCGAGAGGGGCGACTGTCGGCATATTACAAGGCTTTCTTTCAGGCAGAGGTCAGGCGGAGAAGGGCGCTGGCGCGCCCCGCTCGTTCGGTTCAGGAAGAGGCTTCGCAGGCCTTGAAGCTTGCTTCCAGCTTCTCGCGGTCGAGCTCGCGGCCGATGAAGACGAGGCGGCTTTCGCGCTTCTCGCCATCCTTCCATGGGCGCTGGTGATCGCCCTCGACGATCATGTGCACGCCCTGGACGACATAGCGCTCCTCATCGCCCTTGAAGGCGATGATGCCCTTCAGGCGCAGGATGTTCGGGCCTTGCGTCTGGGTCACCTTCTGGATCCAGGGGAAGAAGCGGTCCGGGTTCATCTCGCCGCCGCGCAGCGAGACCGAGGTCACCGTCACGTCGTGGATGGCAGACGGGGCGTGGTCATGGTGGTGGTGGTGGTGGCCATGGTCATGGTGATCATGCCCGTGATCATGGTCATGATGGTCATGGCCGTGGTGGTGATGATCGTGATCGCAGTCGGGGCCGCAGACATGCTCTGGGTCGTCGTGATCGAGGAAATGCGGATCGTTTTCCAGTGCGCGCTCCAGGTTGAAGGCGCCCTGGTCGAGGACCTTCGACAGATCGACGCCCGAGCGGGTCGTCGAATAGATGCGGGCCGAAGGATTGATCGCGCGCACGATGTGCTCGATCTGGTGCAGTTCGTCGTGACTGACGAGGTCGGCCTTGTTGATGACGACAACGTCGGCAAACGCGATCTGATCTTCGGCTTCGCGGCTGTCCCTGAGGCGCAACGGCAGGTGCTTTGCGTCGACCAGAGCGACGACGGCATCGAGCTCGGTCTTGGAGCGAACGTCGTCGTCCATGAAGAAGGTCTGGGCGACGGGAACCGGGTCCGCGAGGCCCGTGGTCTCGACGATGATGCCGTCAAAGCGGCCGGGGCGGCGCATCAGGCCTTCCACGACGCGGATGAGGTCACCGCGCACCGTGCAGCAGACGCAGCCGTTGTTCATCTCGTAGATTTCTTCGTCCGACTCGACGATCAGGTCGTTGTCGATGCCGATCTCGCCGAACTCATTGACGATGACAGCGTATTTCTTGCCGTGGTTCTCGGAGAGAATGCGGTTCAACAGCGTCGTCTTGCCGGCGCCGAGGTAGCCGGTGAGCACGGTGACGGGTGTCGGTTTCGCGGATGCTTCGGTCATGAAAGCCTCTGATGTCAGGGGGCGCCGGGCGGTGCGGCTGTAATGGTGTTACCCCCATATAGGCGTTCCGCTTTGCCAGTTCAAAGGCTTTCGTGTGGTCAGGCGGTGGACAGTGCCGAGCGGATATCGGTGCGGGCGAAATCGTCGCCGACATAGAGGAGAGGGCAGTCGAACTCTTTGGCGGTGGCGTGGGAAAAGCAGTCGCCGAAATTGAGGGCTGCGGGGTGACAGCCCTTGCCGAACCGCTGGTAGGCTGCGGCAGCGAGTTCCGCGCGTGATGACGTGACGTCGATGATCTTGAAGTCGAGCGAAGTTATAAGGCGAAACAATCCATCGGAGCACTTCTTTTGGAGCGCTACGATTTTCAACTCAAGTAAGGTGCCAGCCGATAACAGCAGAGGCCTGTTTGGAATCTCCAAAACCGCAGCACATCTAGCCGCGGTCGGTTCGTTCTTAACAATCGCGATCAAGGCGGATGTATCGACTGCGATCACGCCGGAAGGCCGTTCTCGTCATACAGAAAATCATGACTTCTATCAGCCAGTGGCTCGCCAGGGACCCGGGGAGGGGCCCTCGCCATTATGTCTTGGATAATGGCCCGCCGCTCCTCAAGCGAAAGTGCTGGAGGATGTCCGGAGTTCTGTGCCTCAACCGGTTGCAGCACGACAGCATCCTGCCCGTCGCGGGTGATGATGACGGGCTCTCCGCGTTCGGCTCGTTCTACGAGTTCTTCGACCCTTGCGGCTGCTTGCTCCATGGAAACACGCATGCGTCTTCCTCACGATCTATCCGGAGCAATATGCGCCTTACCTCTTAAGCCTGCAAGCTCACGTCAATGTTGCCGCATCAAACTGATGCACGTCATCCAGCAGTTCCAAAATGCCCCTTACGGCATGCGCAATCAGTTGCTCCCCCCGTTCCGCGGTTGCCGCCGCCGCGTTGCCGGCGACGCCGTCGGGGTTGAGGTCCGACATCTTCCAGCCGAAGGCGTGGGGGCCATAGGCGCGTAAATGTTTGTAGCGGGAGACAAACTCGGATTGGCGCGAGGGAAAGGATTCGGCCTTGCTCATGTCGACCTTCTCAGGCGTCAGCGCCAGCATGACCGATGTCTCTATGTGGCCGCCATGGATGTCGATAGCCTTGTCTTCCGGGCTAATCCAGCCCTCTGGCTGGCCGAAGCGGGTCCAGCTGGTGGCGACGACCAGCATGTCGAAACGAACGCGGGCTTCCGTCGCGACAATGGTCAGGAGAGGGGAATTGCCGCCATGGGCATTTAGCAGGACGAGCTTGCGGATCCCCTCGCGATGGAGCTCCTCGGCGATCCCGAGCCAGCGATTGATGGCTTCGTCAAAGGCGAGGCTGCGCGTGCCCTCAACGTCCATATGTTCGATGGAATAGCCGACAGGTTCGACCGGTAGCATGGTGACCGGCAGGTGTTCGGGAAGTGCTGCGACGACACGCTCAGTGATGCCGGCGGCAATGATCGTGTCGGTCTCGAACGGCAGGTGGGGACCGTGCTGCTCGTGGGCGCCGAGCGGCAGGACGGCGATCCAGTCGTGCCGATCTGCGGCAGTCAATTCCGGATCGTTATCCTTGAACCACGGGGCTGGTTTCGCCATCTGGTCTAAGCTCCTGATCTTCGTTATGCATTGCAGCCATCGCTGCGTGTATGAAGTGGCGACCGCAGCGTGTGTCGTTCGGGGAGAGTCATGGCGAAAAAGGACAAGGCCGACAAGGACCGCGGCGAAAAGAAGAAGGGCAAGAAGAAGGAGCCGCCAGGCTCCGGCGTTCTGTGTGCCAGCGTTACCCAGGTTGCGCGCGCCATGCGCACTCATCTTTCCCATGGTCTTGCCGAAAGCGGCCTCTATCCCGGGCAGGACGGCGTCGTGCAATTGCTCGCCCAGGAAGACGGGCAGACGCCTGGCGCACTCGCTCATCAGCTTGGCGTGAAGGCACCGACCATGACCCGCACGATCGGGCGCATGGAGGCACAGGGTTTTGTTTTGCGTCGCACCGATGATCGCGACGGCCGGCTCACCAAGGTTTATCTGACCGATGAAGGCCGGGGCAGCGTTGCCCGTATCGCAGGCGCCATGGAAGCCTGTGAGACGCAGGCGGTTCAGGGTTTGTCGGGCAAGGAGCTGAAGACGCTGGTGAAGCTCTTGTCTCTTATCGAGGGCAATCTCTCCGGCAACGTGGTCATACGACCTTCGAACGAGGCCGAGGAAGACGATTGAAACGCCTCCTTAAATTGTTTAATTAAAACTTTTAAGGGCGATGAAACGCCCGCCGTTCTGCTGCGAGGGAGGAAACGTGGCACAAAAGGTAAAGCTTTCGACCATTGCGGAGTCGCTCGGTCTTTCGACTGCCACCATCTCGCTTGCGCTTCGTGACAGCCCGCTTGTCGCCGCCGATACCCGCGAGAAGATCAAGGAACAAGCGCGCGCCCTCGGCTATATCTACAACCGTCGTGCCGCCAGCCTGCGCACCTCGCGCTCCGGGATCATCGGCGTCGTGGTGCATGACATCATGAACCCGTTCTACGGTGAAATCCTGAAGGCCATTGAGACCGAACTCGACCGCAGCCGCCACACCTTTATTCTTTCCAACCATTACGACAGCGTCGACAAGCAGCGGATGTTCGTCGAGACTTTGCTGCAGCTCGGCGGGGATGGCGTCATCATGTCGCCGGCGATCGGCACGCCGCCCGAGGACGTGCTGCTGGCGGAAAACAACGGAATGCCGGCGATCTTTATCGCGCGTTCGATGGAGGGTCTCGACGTTCCGATCTATCGCGGTGACGATACCTACGGCATTTCTCTCGCCACCAACCATCTGATCGGCCTCGGCCATCGCTCGATTGCCATGATCGGCGGTACGGACCAGACTTCTACCGGGCGCGACCGCTATCAGGGCTATGTCAACGCGCTGCGCAAGGCCGGCATCGAGGTCGAT
This sequence comes from uncultured Allorhizobium sp., assembly GCA_958439205.1. Taxonomy (GTDB): domain Bacteria; phylum Pseudomonadota; class Alphaproteobacteria; order Rhizobiales; family Rhizobiaceae; genus Allorhizobium. The sequence continues at coordinate 1,719,117 of OY288189.1, forward strand.
CCTGGCTTGCGCATTCCAGGTCCACGCACCAAGCAGGGCGGCTTCGAGGCAGCGGTGAATTTCCTTTCGCTCCCCCAGAAGCCGACGGCGGCTGTCTGCTGGAACGATCTGGTCGCCATCGGGTTGATGAACGGCATTGCGCGTGCGGGGCTCATTCCCGGCCAGGACATTTCCGTCACCGGTTATGACGACCTCGAGGAAGCCTCGATCGCCACACCGTCGCTGACCACGGTCTGGAACGGTCAGGCGGAAGTCGGGCGGCTTGCGGCCCGCGCGCTTCTCGACAAGCTTGCCGGCAGCCATGAGCCTGACGGCATTCACCTGATCAAGCCAGAGATGCGCATCCGCCAGTCGACGGGTCCGATCCGCCGCTGAGCTTCGGCCGGTTGTTCACTCCGGCCGCTCTCCATCCTTGCCTGCCAGGAGACAGTCATGTCCGATCGCCCCCTCGTCTTGATCCCCGGTCGCATTCATTCGCGGGTGCGTTCCCGCCTTGCCGAAACGTTTGAACTGCTGGAGGTCGCTGACGCGTCGGCGACAGAGGCGACGCCGGAGCAATTGTCGCGCGTGCGCGGGGCCGCGGTATCGGGTCGTTTCCCGGCCTCGCTCATCGAACGCCTGCCGAAACTCGAAGTAATCGGCAGCTTTGGTGTCGGCTATGACGGCGTCGATGTGAAGGCTGCGGCTGGACACGGTGTCGTGGTCAGCAACACGCCTGACGTCCTGAACGATGAAGTGGCGGATACGACAATCGCGTTGCTCCTCAATACCCTGCGCCAGTTCTTCTTCGCAGAGCGCTACCTGCGTGACGGGCGTTGGGAGAAGGAGGGCGCATTTCCGTTGTCGCCCCTGTCGCTCAAGGGGCGGAAGGTCGGGATTCATGGTCTCGGTCGGATCGGCATGGAGATCGCCTCGCGGCTTGCGCCATTCAAAGTCGAGATCGCCTACCACACGCGACGACCGCGCACGGATGTGCCCTATACCTATCACGACAGCCTCGTCGGACTGGCTGCAGCCGTTGATATCTTGATTTCGATCGTGCCCTCGACCCCTCAGACCAATGGCGCTGTTAATGCCGAGGTGCTGGAAGCGCTTGGATCGAAGGGCGTGCTCATCAATGTCGGACGTGGCTCGACGGTGGACGAGCCAGCTTTGATCGCGGCGCTCCAGAAGGGGACGATTGCTGCAGCCGGCCTCGATGTCTTTGCGGATGAGCCTCGCGTGCCTCAGGCGCTGATCGACTTGCCCAATGTATCCCTGCTGCCGCATGTCGCCTCGGCTTCCGTGCCGACGCGCGATGCGATGGCGGACCTCGTTGTCGACAATCTCATTGCCTGGTTTCAGACCGGCAAACCGTTGACCCCGGTGCCGGAGACGCCACACAAGCCTGACTGATTCGGCAGTTCAGCCTTCCGCAAGCTTGAGGGAGCATCCTGTTCGGACATGGGGTTTCGAGCGGAAGGATGCTCCGATGAACGCCTCTCTCGTCATCGTGACGACGGCACTGGTGTGTGCAGGTGTTTCGGCTGCCGGGCTCGGTTTCTGGGCCATGCCGCAGCCCTCCGAGTCCTTCGTGGCAGATCCGATCGTGCTTGGGACGATCCCGACGCCGGGCGCTTCGCCGTCTGGACTGTCCGCCTCGCTGCAGGCGGGTACCGTTTCCCCGCCGGCCATCTTTTCGGTCTCCAACTTTACCCGCCGGACGGTCTGTCTCGTCGAACGCGGAGCGGCCTTGACCAGCCGGAGCCGGGATTTCTTTGCGCCACCCGATTGCGAGCAAGTCTGGCCCGGCCTCACGCGTGCGAGCAACTGGACGCAGAACGAAGACGGCAGCGTGACGATCAGCGATGCCGCCGGGGCGACCGTGTTGACGCTCGTGCGCGGGCAGCACTTTTCCTATGAGGCAACAGACGCGCCGGATGCTGATCTGGCGCTCCTCATGCTGCCCTGAGCGTGCCCGTCACCGGTCGAAACTGTCCTTGTAGAGATTGCTCGCAGATCGCGCTGGTTGCAGGTCTCCGTGAAGTAAGTGCGTGTTCGCGCTAACATCGCGGTTGATGAAAATTGGCACGCGCAAGTGAAAGCTCTCATCCAAAAGAATAGCTCCCAAGCGCTTGAAAGGCTTTGGACAAAATGGTTAGCTCGCGCATCGCTGCCGGGAGGGGCCGACGATGCCCGCCGGTGGGGCAACAACTGGGAGGTAGTTCATGGATCGTCGTTCATTCATCAAGAAGGCTGGCGTGGCCAGTGCAGGCGCCGCTGCGTCTGCCGTCTTGGCAGCACCCGCCATCGCGCAGGAAAATCCGAAAATCACTTGGCGCCTGACCTCGTCTTTCCCGAAGGCGCTCGACACCATTTTCGGTGCTGCCAACGACGTCGCGGAACGCGTCAAGGCCGCCAGCAACGGCAACTTCGAAATCCAGGTCTTTTCTGCGGGTGAAATCGTGCCCGGCCTTCAGGCCAACGACGCCGTGGCCGCCGGTACGGTCGAGATGTCGCACACCGCCAACTACTATTACTGGGGCAAGGACCCCACCTACGCCCTGGCGACAGCCGTCCCGTTCGGTCTCAATGCCCGCCTTCAGAATGCCTGGTTCTACCAGGCGAACGGCAACGAACTGCTGAACGAATTCTTCGCAACCCAGGGCCTCTACGGCCTGCCGGCCGGCAATACCGGTGCGCAGATGGGTGGTTGGTTCCGTAAAGAGATCAATACGCTCGATGACCTCAAGGGTCTGAAGATGCGTATCGGCGGATTCGCCGGCAAGGTCATCGAAAAGCTCGGCGTTGTGCCGCAGCAGATCGCTGGTGGTGATATCTACCCGGCGCTGGAAAAGGGCACGATCGACGCTACCGAATGGGTCGGTCCCTATGACGACCAGAAGCTCGGCTTCTTCAAGGTCGCGCAGTACTACTACTATCCCGGCTGGTGGGAAGGTGGCGCTACGCTGCATGCCATGGTCAACCTGGAAAAGTGGAACAGCCTTCCGGCCCATTATCAGGCAATCCTGCATGACGCCTGCGCCTTCGCAAACGCCAACATGCTGGCGAAGTACGACGTCAAGAACCCGGTCGCGGTCAAGGAACTCGTCGGCTCCGGCGCCGTGCTGCGTCCGTTCAGCCAGGAAATCCTGACCGCCTGCTACGAAGCCTCGCTGGCGACTTATGAAGAGATCAACGCTTCCAACGCTGCCTTTAAGAAGATCTACGACAGCCAGCTGGCGTTCAAGAAGGACGCCTATCTCTGGATGCAGCTGCCGGATTACACCTTCGACACCTTCATGATGATGCAGCAGCGCGCCAACAAGCTCTGATCAACAATTGCATCTCGACAGTCAGTAGCCCCGGTCCTTGCGACCGGGGCTTTTTCGTGCGCCTTCGGGCAAAACAAAACCCCGGCGCGAGGCCGGGGTTCTGCGGATCTATCGTCGTTCTGTGGGGCTCAAGCCCCCGCTACTGAATAACGGGCGGCTGGCTCAGGTCCATCGAAGGCGCCGGGGCAGGGGCGGCGGGTGCCGCGCCTGCTGGCGGCTGGATGGCCGGCGGCTGGCCGAGATCGAGGGGTGGCAGACCGAGTGCCGGCTGCTGGCCAGCACCGCCAGCCGGTACCTCGCTGCCGAGCGGTGGCAGGCCGAAGGACGGCATGGTGATGCCGCCACCGTCGGTCGGCTGCGGGATTGTGATCTGGATCGTACTCGGATCCTGGACCACCGCGTCGCCCTTGTAGTGCATCACCAGACCCGGGAAGGCGATGACCGTGATGATCGCCAGGAACTGGATGATGATGAAGGGCAGGACACCCTTGTAGATGTCCAGCGTCTTGATGCCGTCCTGCATTTGGCCGGTGACCTTGTCCCTCCATCTCCCCTCCGGCGCGACCGAGCGCAGGTAGAAGAGCGAGAAGCCGAAGGGTGGCGTGAGGAAGGAGGTCTGCAGGTTGATGCCGAGGATGATGCCGAACCAGACGAGGTCGATCCCCAGGCTCTGTGCGACCGGGACCAGGAGCGGCACCATGATGAAGGCGATCTCGAAGAAGTCGAGGAAGCAGCCGAGGATGAAAACGATGATCGTGACAACGATCAGGAAGCCGTATTCGCCCCCCGGCAGAGCAAGCATCAGATCTTCGACCCAGACATTGCCGTTGATGCCGTAGAAGGTCAGACCGAAGACGCGGGCGCCGATCAGGATCATCATGACGAAGGCCGAGAGACGCGTGGTGGCGTCGAGGGCATTCTTCAGGATGGCGAGGTTCAGACGCCCCTTGGCGGCGGCGATGATCAGTGCGCCTGTCGCGCCCATGGCGCCGCCTTCTGTCGGCGTTGCAATGCCGAGGAAGATCGTGCCGAGCACCAGGAAGATCAGCGCCAGCGGCGGCACCATGACGATGATGACTTCCTGGGCGAGACGCGAGATCACGTTCAACTGCATACCGCGATTGACGAGCGCGAAGACGTAGACGGAGATGACGCCGAAGGCGAGTGCTGCCACCAACTGCCACTCGGCGCTTGCGATGCCGGTGAACAGGATGTGATAGCCGAGGAAGTAAAGGCCCGTGCCGATGGCGATCATCACCAGAAGCGAGGTTACGCCATCACCGAGAGTGCGGGCTTCCTTGGGAAGGGCAGGTGCCCATTCCGGCTTGATGATCGTGACCGCGAAGATGTAGGCGCAGTAAGCTGCAATGATCATCAGGGCCGGGTAGAGCGCTCCGACATACATGTCGCCGACGGAGCGGCCGAGCTGGTCGGCCATGACGATCAGAACGAGCGAAGGCGGAACGATCTGGGCAAGCGTACCGGAGGCCGCGATCGTGCCCGAGACCAGCGGGCCATTATACTTGTAGCGCAGCATGATCGGCAGCGAGATCAGGCCCATGGCCATAACCGAGGCTGCAACGACACCGGTGGTGGCGCCAAGCAGCGCGCCGACGAGGATGACGGCATAGGCGAGGCCGCCACGGATCGGGCCGAACAGCTGGCCGATCGTGTCGAGCAGGTCTTCTGCCATGCGCGATCGTTCCAGAATGATGCCCATGAGCGTGAAGAACGGGATCGACAGCAGCGTGTCGTTATACATGATCCCGTAGATGCGCTCCGGATGCGACTGGAGCAGCGGCCAGAAGAGGCGGATCTCGGACGAGAAGATCGACAGTTCGACGCCGAGCACGAAGTAGATCAAACCACCGGCTGCAAGTGTGAAGGCGACTGGATAGCCAAGCAGCAGCATGGCCATGACGGTCGTGAACATGATCGGCGCGAGATTGTGGGCGATAAGGTCGATCATCTCAGGCCTCCCTGCCTTCGGTCTCAGTTTCTGGCTCAGGCGTGACTGCGTTCGGCTCCTCGATCCGGCCCATCAGCACGGCGGCGCGCTTGATGATTTCGGAGAAGGCCTGCGCCGTCAGCATCATGAAGCCAAGCAGGACCATTGCCTTGGCGGGCCAGATGATCAGGCCACCGGCGCTCGACGACATCTCTCCCGAACGGAAGGACAGCCAGAACCACGGCCAGGCGAGATAGGCCATCAGAGCCGCGAAGGGCACGAGGAAGATGGTGTGGAGGATCAGGTCGATCCAGTCGCGCGTCCTCTTCTTCCAGCCGCTCGACAGGATGTCGATGCGGATGTGTTCGTTGCGGAGCAGAGCGTAAGCGGCGGCGAGCATGAACACGGTGCCGAAAAGGTACCATTGCAGCTCGAGCCAGGCATTGGATGAAATGTCGAAGACTTTGCGGATGACGGCATTGCCGGCGCTGATCAGAACGGCGGCCAGGAGCAGCCAGGAAACCCAGCGCCCGATGGCCCCGTTGATCGCGTCGATCACCCGGGAAACAGCCAACAGGATTGTCATTGTGTTTATTCTCCCCTTGTCTTTTTGTGCTTAGAGCAATGGTAAACCGCGCGCAACTGGACAGCACCTGTCCTCCCGTGAGGCATACCAAAGTCGAAGGTTTGCGGTTCGGTGCGGTCTGTCTCGGAAGAACTCGTCATGCTTTGCCGTTTCGCCTTTTGGTCGCATTTTACCGGTTTCCCTATGCCGGCCTTAACAGGTTCTCACTTACTTGTTTGCGTCCCGCTTCGAAGCAGTGCATTTTAGCATTTGCTTCGCATTGCGCATTACTGTGACGTTTTAGAACATGCATTTTGCCCCCGGAAACGGGACCAAGGATTGGAAGAGACATCATTTGACACCTGAGGTTTCGAGTCCAACCTCGCCGGGAGGGCAGATTATGAGGGCCGCCAAGGGGCATGACCATAATGTGCCCACGGATGTATATCTGTCGTTCGTGAGCTCTCTGTTTGACAACCGCTTCACGCTGTTCACCGGCATGGTTGTCCACATCCTGACCTTCGTCACCGTCTATGTGCAGACGGGTGCCTCCTTCTACCTTCTGCTCTGCGCCTGCTTCGTGCTGGTCTTCTCATTCCGGCTGCACTCCTTCTTCCTGTTCGACCGCGAGGACAAGGCGAAGCTGACGCGCGAGCAGATTGCGGCCTGGGAACGGCGCTATGTTCTGGGCGGCGCATTGACCACGGCCATTCTGGGCATTGGCAGCGGCTATGCGATGCTGGCCTTCCAGGACACGTTTGCCGAACTCGCCTGCATTTCGGTCGCCATGGCCACCATGGTTTCGATCGTCGGGCGGAATTACGGCTCGCGTCTGGCCGTGGATCTGCAGACGCTCGCCTGTTGCGCGCCCATGGTGATCGGCAGTCTTCTGGCGCAGGACATCTTCAAGTCGTTGCTGTCGCTGATGCTGATCCCGTTCTGGCTGACGACCCGCGCGATGGCCAATGGTGTGCGCGACTTCCTCTACGAAAATGTCATCGCCTCGCGCGAGATGGCCAAGATTGCCGACAGCTTCGATACCGCGCTCAGCAACATGACCCATGGTCTCCTGATGCTCGATCCGAACAACCGGATCGAGGTGGTCAACCGCAAGGCCTGCGAACTCTTGAGCCTCGGCGACAGACGGCGCCTGACGGGCTGTGATCTGGACGTGGTGCTGCGCTATGGCGTGCGCCATACCTTCATCGATGGCTCCATGCCCAGCCTGTTGCAGAAGCAGCTCGCGCAGCTGACGCAGGGACTTTCCAATCGTGCCGTCATGCATTTCTCCGAGGATCTGGTGCTGGAATTCTCCGCCAAGCGGCGGGATGAGGGCGGCGTGGTTCTGATCTTCGAAGACGTGACCGCGCGTGTGCGTGCCGACCGCAAGATCCTTCACATGGCGCGGTACGACAGCCTGACGGGTCTGCCGCAGCGTGGCTATTTCACCGAACTGGTACGCGAGCGTCTGGAGCGGCCCGGTGAGTTTGGACCCGTGGTCGGCCTGATGATCCTTGATGTGACCGACTTCAAGCATGTCAACGACCTCAAGGGTCATCTGACGGGGGACAAGCTGCTGGTGGCAATCGCTGCCCGGCTGACCGAGCTTGCGGCCGGCAAGGCCGTCGTCGGCCGCCAGGTCGGGGATCACTTCATCTGCTTCTTCCCCAATGTCGAGGGGCGGGAGGATCTGGATGAGGAGATGCGCAGCCTTCACGCGGCCGCCTGCAGCAACTTCGAGGTCGACGGGGCCATCATTACCGTCAGTTTCTCGGCCGGCGCGGTGCTGCTTGAGAGCGCAGACGTCAAGATGGACGAGTGGCCCGTCAAGCTCGACATTGCGCTGTTTGAATCGAAGGCGCGCAGCCGTGGACAGTTCACGCTCTTCGCCAAGGAAATGGATGCCCGCTATCTGGAGCGCCAGCGGCTGAAGGCAGACCTCAGAGCGACTGTGGACGACCACGGCATCACCGTCGTCTATCAGCCCATGTTCACACCCGATGGCCGCGTGCTCGCCTGTTGCGAGGCGCTTGCCCGGTGGCATCATCCGGAGAAGGGGCCGATTGCACCCAATATCTTCATCCAGATTGCCGAAGAGATGGGGATCGTTACTGACATCACGCATCAGGTGTTGCGAAAGGCCTGTGCCGATTGCCGGGCCTGGCCGGAGCCGATCGGTGTCTCCGTCAATCTCTCCGTTCACGACCTCCGTCACGGGGACCTTGCCGCAACGGTCGCAGGGATCCTCAATGAGACCGGACTTTCGGCCAAACGGCTGCACCTTGAAGTGACGGAAAGCAGCCTGATCGAGGAGCTTTCTGCCGCGCGTGCCGTGCTCGACCGCCTCAGAGCCCTCGGCATTACCATCTCGATCGATGACTTCGGCACCGGCTTTTCCAGCCTGAGCTACCTCGATACGCTTCCGGTCGATATCGTGAAGATCGACCGCTCCTTCGTGCGCAATATCGGGGAGGATACCCGTCGTCTGAAGCTGCTTCGAGGCATCGTCAGCCTCACGCGCGGTCTAGACATCGGCATCGTCGTCGAGGGCGTGGAAACGCGCGAGCAGCTGTCACTCATCAAGAAGCACAACTGCGCAGACCTGATCCAGGGCTATGTCTTCTCGATGCCGATCGCTGCGCATGCGATCGAAGCGCTTGCGGAAGAAGCGGCGGCGACCGGACTTGCCGAGCGTGTCGGCGTTGCCTGACGCTGCGGCTTGAATTCCACCTGATCCCCTTGTCTCGAAGGTCCAGTGAGCAGCCCGTTTTGGGCCTGGTGGTATCAAACGATACTGTTAACCTTAACTTATGGAGTGTTAATTTGTTATTAATATTCGGGGGAGCGAGGGTGCGGAATGCGTGATACCCGTTCACATGGTGTTAACCATGATGGGCGGCAAAAATATGGAATTGGAAGGCTTTTCGGAGCGATTGATGCGGCATCTCGACTTTATCGAGTACCGTCGAATTGAGACGCAGGAGGACTTCGAGGATATCGAGCAACTCCGCTACAAGACCTACAAGGCCGCCGACATGATACCGCGGTCTGCTCCGAGCATGATCGACGAGGCCGACTTCGATCCGCACGCCTATGTGTTTGGAATCTATTATTTCGAGGAGTTGGTCAGCACCATCAGGCTTCACCACGTGACGCCTGATCATCGGCTGTCGCAGTCGGCTCAGGTGTTCCCTGACATCATGCAAGCCTATCTGGATGCAGGGCTGACGATCATCGATCCTGCGCGTTTCGCTGTGGATCCAGCCTTTGCAGCCGAGGTCCCGGTTCTTCCCTATATCACGCTGCGGCCGAGCATCGTGGCGGCCGCCTATTTCAAGGCCGACAGGGTTCTCCAGCCCGTTCGTCCCGCGCATGCTGCCTTCTACAAGCGTGTCTTCTATGCCGAGACAGTGGTCGACCGCCGAATGACGGAGATCTATGGCCGGGAGCTCACCCTCATGGCGACCAATACCCACACGACCGGGACCAAGCTCCTCAAGCGCTATCCCTTCTTCGATTCGGGTGTGCACGAGCGGCGAATGATGTTTGGACGCGGAGTAGGGACGTTGCCGACAACGCCGCTGACCATTCTGCCTTCGGCGCGACTGGTGGCGGATGGCAAGATCACGGGCGCGATTGCCGGTCGGGATTATTGACCACGAACTCCGGAGGCGATTGCACTCGGGCTGGCGTTTGTGTATGCGGGAAAAAGATGAAATTTTGCCCACGGCTGCGTCCTGCGTGATTCTGCCTTGGTGCCGCCAGTCCTACGATTTGGGAGATCGAACATGAGCGAACATCATTCCGGTCCGGTCGAAACCGGTGCTTCGATGGACTACAAGGAACACGAGAAGACCTACGACCTGTTCATCGCGGGTACCAAGTATGGCACCGCACTTCTGGTCGCCCTGATGATCGCCATGGCTGCCGGTTTCTTTGCCGGTGCAGGTCTGCTCGGTGGCTTCTTCATCTGGATCGTTCTGTCGGTTGCCGGCGTCTTCATGATGCGCTGAGCCGCGTCACAGTTTGCATGCACAAAAGGCGGTCCGGAAACGGGCCGCCTTTTTCATTTGGTGCTGCCGTCAACCGGAGTGTTGATCGACCATAAAAAAACGGCGGGTTGCCCCGCCGTTCTGATCTGCTTGCCTGAGTGAATATCAGGTCGTGCCGCGTGTGCGGGCAAGGCCCTGCTTGGCGGGTTCGTATTTCGGGTCGAGCCGGAGCGCATGGCTGTAGGACTTTGCCGCGCGCGCCTTGTCGCCGCGACGCTCGTAGACGAGCGCCTGGTTGGCCCAGCTCTCGGCGATGTTGCCGTTGAGCTCGATGGCGAGGTTGAAGTCGGCAAACGCGTTTTCGTCGTCATTGAGCGCGATGTAGGAGACGCCGCGACCGTTATAGGGTTCCGGTGCGCGCGAGGACAGCGAGATGGCCTTCGAGAAGTCATCGATCGCTTTCGCGTGGTCACCGCGCAGCTGATAGATCAGGCCACGGTTGTGGAAGGCGCGACCATCCGTGGTGTCGAGTTGGATGGCGCGGTTGAAATCGCCAAACGCTTCGTCGACGCGGCCGGCCTGGCGGTAGATATTGCCACGGCCGATATAGGCGACGTCGTAATTCGGGTTGATCTTCAGCGCCATATTGTAGTCAGCGGCGGCTTCGACCGGCTTGCCCATGTTGCGATAGACGAGGGCGCGGTTGGCATAGGCCTGGAAGAACTGCGGATTGAGCTGCAGCGCCGTGTTGAAATCGTCGAGCGCCTGCTTGAACTGGCCCGAGCGGCCATAGGCGGAGCCGCGCACGTTGTAACCCTCCGGGTCACGCGGATTGGCCTGTATGACGGCAGTCAGCGACGCAATGTTTTCGTCGGATCCCTGGGCGCGATCGATGCGGATGACGTCGGTCGTCTCCGTGGTCGTGGCGCATCCTGCCAGTGTCATGGCTGCGAGCAGGGCCACGGCGGATGCCAGGCGATGCTTGCGGTCGGAATGGGAGGCAGTCGTCAGCACGGAGGTTTTCGTCATGAGGCGCATCGTCCGGCCGCTGCCTGCGCCGCATCAGGCTTCAGACAGCGCAAGTTGGTGTTTCATATCAAAAGAGCGGCGGCGATTCGTCTCGCCCCCGCCCTCATTTCATAGGAAAACGTCTAAATCTAGGCTGATCAGCGAGCGCGAGCAGGAGCCGGCAGAAGGCCTTCGCGCTGCATCTTCTTGCGTGCGAGCTTGCGGACGCGACGAACGGCTTCGGCCTTTTCGCGTGCACGCTTCTCGGACGGCTTTTCGAAGAAGTCGCGCATCTTCATTTCACGGAAGATGCCTTCGCGCTGCATTTTCTTCTTGAGAGCGCGGAGCGCCTGGTCAACGTTGTTGTCGCGGACTAGTACCTGCACGTTTATCCCGTTCCTTTGGTTCTTTGAGTTGGTCCTTCCGCCGATGGAGGTCACATCAACGGAAACAGCATAAAAGTTCGCCCGGCCAAGTGAGTCCGGCGATTGGGGTGCGAATTACCAGAACAAGCGGATGAAGTCCATATGGCGCAAGGCTTCTGGCCAAGAATTTTGCGTCGATGAGTGCCCTTCTGACAGGGTGTCGAAAGACGGATGATAATGCGTCGCAAAACGGACGTCACGACGTGGGTTGATCTGCGAGGTGTATCGTCCTACCCCAGTGCCTGAACCACAGGAGTTTAAGGCGAATGCGCAAATATTCGGTCTTTGCCGTTGTCCGTGAGGCCATGCGTGCCCACAAGGGATGGGAGGCTCAGTGGGTCTCTCCCGAGCCGCGGCAGTCCTATGACGTCATTATCATCGGTGCCGGTGGCCACGGCCTGGGCGCGGCCTATTATCTGGCCAAAGAACACGGCATCACCAATGTCGCAGTGATTGAAAAAGGCTGGCTCGGCGGTGGCAATACCGGCCGAAACACGACGATCATCCGGTCCAACTATCTCTATGAAGAGAGCATGGACATCTACGAGCATTCGCTGAAGCTCTGGGAGGGCCTCAGCCAGGATCTCAATTATAACGTCATGTATTCGCCGCGCGGCGTGATGATGCTGTCGCACAATGTGCATGATCAGCAGTCGTTCAAGCGCCATGTGAATGCGAACAATCTCTATGGCATTGACAATGAGTGGCTGACGCCGGAGCAGGCCAAGGCCTTCTGCCCGCCGCTCGATATCTCCAAGACCGCCCGCTACCCGATCAACGGTGCTGCTCTTCAGCGTCGCGGCGGCACGGCGCGTCACGATGCGGTTGCCTGGGGTTATGCCCGTGCGGCGTCGGATCGCGGCGTGCATATCATCCAGAACTGCGAAGTGACCGGCCTGCGTCGTGGCCCGAATGGCGAAGTGACCGGCGTCGACACGACCAAGGGCTTCATCGGCGCAAAGAAGGTTGGCGTTTCCGCGGCCGGCCATTCCTCCGTCGTCATGGGCATGGCGGGTGTTCGCCTTCCGGTGCATTCCACACCGCTGCAGGCGCTCGTCTCCGAGCCGCTGAAGCCGATCTTCCCCTGCGTGGTCATGTCGAACACCGTGCATGCCTATATCTCGCAGTCGGACAAGGGCGAGCTGGTCATCGGTGCCGGTACCGACCAGTACAATTCCTACAGCCAGACCGGCGGCATGCAGATTATCACGCATACGCTCGACGCGATCTGCGAGCTCTTCCCGATGTTCCGTCGTGTGAAGATGATGCGCCAGTGGGGCGGAATCACCGACAACACGGCCGACCGTTCGCCGATCCAGAGTGTCACGCCGGTTCAGAACCTGTTCGTCAATGCCGGCTGGGGTACGGGCGGTTTCAAGGCGACGCCGGGTTCAGCGAACCTGTTTGCCCATCTCATCGCCAAGGGCGAGCCGCACCGGCTGGCCCAGGGTCTGACGCTCGACCGGTTCCGCACCGGCCGCCTCATCGACGAGGCAGCCGCCGCTGCCGTGGCGCACTGAATTAGGGATCGTCCATCATGCTGGTCATCAAATGCCCCTATTGCGAAGAAGAGCGTGCAGAGCTCGAGTTTCGCGCCGCCGGTGAAGCGCATATCGCGCGCCCGGAAAACATCGCCTCGATCACCGACGAGGAATTCGCGGACTACTTCTTCCTGCGCGACAACCCGAAGGGTCTGATCTTCGAACGCTGGCGCCATATCCATGGCTGCGGTCGCTTCTTCAACGCGGCCCGCGACACGATCTCCGACAAGATCCTGCTGACCTACAAGGCCGGTGAACCCATGCCCGATCCCGCAACTCTGGTTGCCCCATCTGCATCGAAGGGAGAAAAGGCATGAGTGCTGCCAACCGTATTCCCGGCAAGGGCCGCCTGACCCCGGCGCTGACTGCCCGCTTCACCATCGATGGCCGCACGCTGACCGCTTACGAAGGCGATACCGTGGCGTCCGCCATGATCGCCAACGGCATGCATCTCGCCGGCCGCTCGTTCAAGTATCACCGTCCGCGCGGCATCCTGACCGCTGGTCCGGAAGAGCCGAACGCGCTGCTCGACGTCTCGCGTGACGCTGCCCGTCGCCAGCCGAATGTGCGGGCGACCGTGCAGGAAGTCTTCGACGGGATGAAGATCGAGACGCAGAACCGCTGGCCGTCGCTGTCGCTCGACATCGGCGAGGTCAACAATCTGCTGTCGCCCTTCTTCGCCGCCGGCTTCTACTACAAGACCTTCATGTGGCCGAAAGCTGCCTGGCACCAGATCTACGAGCCCTTCATCCGTCGCGCCGCCGGTCTCGGCCATGCGCCGAAGGAAGCCGATCCTGATCATTACGCCAACCGTTACGCCCATTGCGACGTGCTGGTGATCGGTGGCGGTGCCGCCGGTCTCGCCTCGGCAATGGCTGCCGCCCAGACGGGCGTGCGTGTTATGATCGTGGACGAACAGCCGGAAATGGGCGGCGCCTTCCACTTCGATACGGGCGCCACCGTCGACGGCCAGAGCGGCTGGGACTGGGCGCAAGGTGTCGTCGCCAAGCTGAAGGCCATGTCCAACGTTACGGTGCTCTCCCGCACGACGGCGTTTGGCTATCACAACCACAATTATGTGGCGCTGGTCGAACGCGTCACCGACCATATCGCCAAGCCATCCAAGGACCAGCCGCGCGAGCGGCTGTGGCAGGTCCGCGCCAAGCGCGTGATCATCGCCAGCGGTTCGATCGAACGCCACATGGTGTTCGCCAACAACGACCGTCCGGGCATCATGCTCGCTTCGGCCGGCCGCACCTATCTCAACCATTTCGGCGTGGCCGTCGGTGCCAAGGTCGGCGTCTACACCGCGCATGACTCGGCCTATGAGGCGGCGATCGATCTGAAGAAGGCGGGTGTTTCCGTTCCTGTCATCGTCGACGCCCGCGAAAAGCCGGGTGAGGGTGTTCTCGCCCAGGCGCGTGCGCTCGGCATCGAAGTGCTGACCGGCCACGGCGTGGTCGATACGTCCGGCCGCCTGCGCGTCCGCTCGATCACCGTTCGCCGCAATGGCGGCGGCTCCACGCGCAAGATCGAGGTCGATGCGCTTCTGATGTCGGCCGGCTGGACACCGTCTGTGCACATGTTCTCGCAGTCGCGCGGCAAGCTGAAATACGATGCCGCAAACGATCGCTTCCTGCCTGACGTCTATGTGCAGGATTGCGTCTCCGTCGGCGGCTGCAACGGCACCGACGATCTGCAGGCACTGCTTGATGAGGCAACGGCTGCCGGTCTCTCCTCGGCCAAGGCTGCGGGTGCTAGTGAAACGGCTTCCATCTCGCTATCAGGTGCCAATGCCCATGCCTGGACCGGTGGCATGATCGGCGCTGCCGAAGGGGCCGGACGCGAAGACAACGTCAAGGCCTTCGTCGACTTCCAGCACGATGTCTGCGCCAAGGATATCAGGCTCGCCGTGCGCGAAGGCATGCATTCGATCGAGCATATCAAGCGCTTCACGACGAACGGCATGGCGTCCGACCAGGGCAAGCTCTCTAACATGCATGGTCTCGCCATCGCCGCCGAAGTGCTTGGCAAGGAGATCCCGCAGGTTGGTCTCACCACCTTCCGTGCGCCCTATACGCCTGTCACCTTCGGCACGCTGATCAACCATTCGCGCGATGCGCTGTTTGATCCGACCCGCAAGACGCCGATGCATGCCTATGAAGTCAGCCAAGGCGCCGTCTATGAAGACGTCGGCAACTGGAAGCGCGCCTGGTATTACCCGAAGGCGGGCGAGGACATGCATGCCGCCGTTAACCGCGAAGGCAAGACGGTGCGTGAGGCAGCCGGCGTGTTCAACGCTTCGACGCTCGGCAAGATCGAGGTTGTCGGCCCTGATGCTGCGCAGTTCCTGAACCTGATGTACACGAACGCCTGGGATACGCTGAAGCCCGGCAAGGCGCGCTATGGCATCATGACGCGTGAAGACGGCTTCATCTATGACGATGGCGTCGTCGGTCGTCTGGCGGAAGACCGCTTCCACGTGACCACCACGACCGGCGGCGCGCCGCGTGTCATGCATCACATGGAAGACTATCTGCAGACGGAATTCCCGCATCTGAAGGTCTGGCTCACCTCGACCACCGAACAGTGGGCGGTCATCGCCGTCCAGGGTCCGAAGGCCCGCGACATCATCGCGCCTTTCGTCGAGGGCATCGACATCTCGAACGAGGCCTTCCCGCATATGAGCGTGGCCGAGGGCAAGTTCTGCGGCGTGCCGACACGGCTCTTCCGCGTGTCCTTCACCGGTGAGCTTGGCTTCGAAGTCAACGTGCCCGCCGATTTCGGCGCTGACGTCTTCCGCCAGATCTGGGAGCGCGCGCAATCACTTGGTGCTTGCCTCTATGGCACCGAGACCATGCACGTGCTGCGCGCCGAGAAGGGTTATATCATCGTCGGTCAGGACACCGACGGTACGCTGACGGCTGACGATGCCGGCCTCTCCTGGGCGGTGTCGAAGAAGAAGACCGACTTTGTCGGCATTCGCGGCATGAAGCGGCCTGACCTCGTCAAGGAAGGCCGCAAGCAGCTCGTCGGCATCTTCACCAAGGATCCGAACGAAGTGCTGGAAGAGGGCGCGCAGATCGTCGCCAATCCGAACCAGCCGAAGCCGATGACCATGCTCGGTCACGTGACCTCGTCCTACTGGTCGGAAAACCTTGGGCGCTCGATTGCGATCGCCATGGTCGCCGGTGGACGTGCCCGCATGGGCGAGACGCTTTACGTGCCGATGAAGGACAAGACCATCGCGGTCGAAGTGACCGACATGGTGTTCGTTGACAAGGAAGGAGGCCGCATCCATGGCTGATATGTCTGTTGCAGAACGCAAGACCGTTCTTGCCGGCTTCCACGGCGGCAGCGCCAAGGTGCGCCTGACCCCGGCGCTTCCGGCCACCCGGGTCTCGCTGCGCGCTGGTGCTGATGCCGTGGCCGGCCTTTCCAAGACGCTCGGTCTCAAGCTGCCGACAAAGCCTAAGACGTCCGTCTTGGCCAAGGGGCGCACGGCCTTCTGGATCGGTCCGGACGAGTGGTTCCTGATCGATGAGAAGGGTGATGCCCTGATGGCCGACTGCGCCGCCTCCGGCGTCGTTCATTCCGCGACGGACATCTCCCACCGCAATACCGCGATCATCGTTTCGGGTCCGGCTGCTGCCGACACGCTGAATGCGGCCTGCCCGCTCGACCTCTCGCTTGCCGCCTTCCCGGTGGGCGCCGTCACGCGCACCGTCTTCGGCAAGATCGAGATCATCCTCTACCGCGTCGAGGAAGAGACCTTCCGCGTCGAATGCTGGCGGTCGTTTGCGGAGTATGCTTTCGGCATGCTCGCCGAGGGCGCGGAGGATGCCTCGCTCTGAGGGGCGGGTGTTTGCGCAGATGTTTGAGGAGGCCGGGGTGACCCGGCCTTCGTGCGTTTTGCGTTTGATTGCTGATCGGGCGCAAGTGCGGTGACGGCAGTGCTAGGTAGCACGTGACTCGGGTGGCAGATCAGATGGCGGCTTTGAGCCCTCTCTGCCGTTATTCTGCGGGCAACTAGAGGCCGCTTTTTGAAAGCAAAATTTACGCCAAGCCTACCCAGGCAGAATCGGAACCTCGTGTGAAAAATCTAAACGGGCAACTGAAGGTATTCAACAAAATCTTCAGTAAATTCAAACCGGTCAACATTGTTATAAGTCGTCTCAAGGATCGCGCCGTAATTCTGCATTACCTTTAGCATCGGCTTCAAACTGTCGTGATCTTCGAAGAAATAACAGAAGATGGGATTTTCTGGATCGCTGTTGTAAGACCATTTCTTGGAAATAATGATGAATTCACGAATGAACGGCTCTCGAGCTATATCGTCCCGCATTTCCGCTACAAGCCTAGGCATCTTGTCTTCAAGCTTTTGAAAGCTCCGGGACACAACAATTGCAAATCCGCGAATGCCTAGATACGCGCGCATCTCAGCTAGGGTTTTCCACTCCCTAAGCTTATCAATCGAATGGCTGGAGACATCCACGTCTACCAGCCTGCTACATGTCTGACAGAGCCAAATACCATTTTCGGCAGCGGCTCGTTCCTCGGTAGTCAAAGTAGGGTCATACCTAGGCCCACCTTCAGCGGCGGCCGTAATGTGCGCGGCAACACCAATGCTGGCGCTTTCGTCTGCGCCGTCCGGTCCAATGGTCGGACGCAAACAGGTCTGATTTGAACAACGGTAACCTGCACGTTGCGCAATTATCCTGATTACAGAAGCTCTAAAGTCATCACGGTTGGCCATGTATAATGTATATGACGTCAACTGAGTTGAGAAAAGTGGTCGCTGAGCGCCTCGGTGGAAAGGTCCACTTCGTCCCGCATAGCTGTCGCTAGTTGACACCGCGGCGAAGGTGTACTTCCAGCCTATTGGTTAACTCGCATCACTCTGAATCGACGGCAGCTTTTGGAAAACCGTTCATAGTGAATGACGCAAATGAAGGCGCGAAGCTGCCCTTATTCCTTCGGCCCGTGATGGCCGCTACCTGCCTTCAGGATTTCGAACCTGGATGTCCGCTTCGGGCCGAATGCGGACATAAGACCGCCCTTGTTCAACTAGGCAGTTGAACCTTCCCACCCAACCCATTTCACCCATCGCCCGTGAAAATCCGCACGTCCAATCTCGCGCGTCTCCCCTGTCGGCCAAAGCGTGAGCAAGATCGCCGCCCCTTCGGGCTTGCCATCGGCTTCAAGCTGCAGGCGGGCCAGCGGTTCGGCTTCTGTCGCGCGGGCGCCCGCTTCGGCGATCAGCGCTTCACCTTCGGCCTTCAGCGCCGGTGGCAGATATTGCCAGGCGATGGTGTGGTAGATCACATGGGTCATGCCCGGGCGTGGCGTCGCAAGCCGGTGCCGCAGCCAGTCGATGGCGTCGGCCTTCTCCACCTTCAGCCTGCTTTCGGTTGCCATTTCAAGTGCTGCTGCCGTGCGGTCGAGGCGGTCCTGCTGGTCGGCCCAGATGTAGGAGAAGAGCCGCAGGCGGTCGTCTTGCGAGGCAGGGTCGAGCGGGTTCAGGTCGCAGCCGGCGCGCTCTGCGATCTCGATTGCAGCTTGGGGTGGCGGCGGGCCTTCCCAGCGCGGGGCGAGTTCGACAGCCGAGGCCTTGCCACAGTGGAAGTCTCCCAGTTGGTAGCTGTAGCGATCCCATTGCAGGTTCAGGCCGGCGCTGGCCCCAACTTCCGACAGGATGAGCGGCTTTCCGGTCAGCGCAGCGATCGTCAGGAAACCTGGGAGCAGAGCGGAGGAGCGGCGCACCTCGTTGGTCTGCGGGGCGGATTTCAGGCGTTCCAGGATGAAGGCCTCGTCTCGACGCAGGGCGGCCTCGATGGTGGCCCAGAGTGTGTCGTCATCGGCAGCGTGTGGCGGATAGACCGTGGCCAGGGCGCGGTCCTGGCCGGATCGCACAAGGGCATGCAGCGTGCCTGCCAGCCGCAGGGCGAGCGCATCGCCGGTACCGTCGGGATTTCCCAGCCAGCCGAGGATCACCGCGCCGACCCTCGTCTCATCCGTCAGCCGTTCTGCCGCGAGCGTGCATAGACGGGCGGTGAACGGCGAGCCGAGATCGGCGCAGGCCTTCGCCTGACGGAGGAAACTCTGGCGGATGAGCTCGCTGCGGTCGTCACTCATCGTCGCAGTGCCTCTCGTGTCAAACGTCTTCCGGACGGTCCTTGGGGTCGAACTGGGAAATGGTGATCCAGTTGGCAGTGAGCGCCGGCTTACGCTCGTCCTCGATTTCGACCGTCACTTCATAGGTGTTCATCAGCATGCCGGCGCCGCGGAAGCGGGCTTCCGCGAGCTTGAACGAGCCTCGGATCCGCTTGCCAGTCTTCACCGGCGACATGAAGCGCAGCTTGTCGAAGCCGTAGTTGATGCCGAGCGTCTGTTCACGGATCTTGGGCAGACAATTGTAGTTCATTGCGGAGAGCAGCGAGACGGTGAGGAACCCGTGGGCAATGGTGCCGCCGAAGGGCGTCTCGGCGGCAGCCCGCACGGGGTCGGTGTGGATGAACTGGTGGTCCATGGTGGCGCCGGCGAAGGCGTCGATCATCGGCTGGTCGACCGTAATCCAGTCGGATACGCCGACGATGGTTCCAACGAGGCCCGGCACGTCCTTGAGCGAAATCTCTTGCGGCATGAAAAGAACCTGATCCTTCAATAATTCCCGCAGGCTACAGCCGCTTGAGGTCATGAGGAAGAGGCTAAAGTCACTGGTGGGGAAAAACTCAAGTTTCGATCCAGAAATCGACACTGCGCGCTTTCACCGCCAGCTTGGCGGCGCTCCGGCTCGTCTCGAGGCGGCGCCATTTGCGCTTGTCGTGTGCGGGGAGCGCGAAGTCCCTCGGCTCAGGTGATCGATTGAATAGCACGGCAACGCGGCACTCCTTGCCCGTTTCGCGGTCGATGCCGGCGAGCACCATGGCAAAGGCGCCGAGATCGGGCGTTTCCCAATCGGCGACCGTCATGGGCAGACCGTCAGTGTTCAGCCAGCTGACGTCGCCGTCGCCGGTCAGGACACTGGTGTCCATGAAGCAGGAGAAGCGCTGGCGCATGGCGGCCAGACGGGCGGTCGTTGCGATCAGCTCTTCATCCGCCTTCGACCAGTCGAGCCAGGTGAGCGCATTGTCCTGGCAATAGGCATTGTTGTTGCCGCCTTGGCTGCGACCGAATTCGTCGCCTGCCGTCAGCATCACGGCACCCCGGCTGGCGAAGAGGGTCGAAAGCAGCGCTTCGACATCCTGCCTTCGCTTCTTGAGGATCGCCTTGTCAGAAGTTTCGCCCTCGACGCCATTGTTCCAGGAATGGTTCTCGTTGTGGCCGTCGCGGTTTTCCTCGCCATTCGCCTCGTTGTGTTTGTGCGCGTAGGACACGAGGTCGTAGAGCGAGAAGCCGTCATGGGCGGCGATGAAGTTGACGCCGCGGGTCTGGCCGTGGCCGTCATGGGCGAAAAGATCGGCGGAGCCGGCGAGCGCCGTTGCAAGGTCGCCTGTCGTTCCGCCATCGCCACGCCAGTGGCGGCGGAAGGTGTCGCGGGCGCGGTCATTCCATTCAAGGAAGGCGGGTGGGAAGCGGCCGAGCTGGTATCCGCCCAGCCCGATATCCCAGGGTTCGGCAATCAGGATGCGATCTTCCAGCACCTCGTCTTCAAGGATCGCGTTCAGCGTCGGGGCATCCTGATGGAAGCCATCCCAGTGACGGCCCATGATCGGCGCGAGGTCGAAACGGAAGCCGTCGATACCGGCCGAGAGAACGAAGTGGCGCAGCGTATCGACGATCAGCTGCCGCACGAAGGGATGGTCGCAGGCCAGCGTGTTGCCGCAGCCGGTGTCATTGACCAGCGTGCCGGGATCATCAGCGACATGTCGGAAGAGCGAGCGGTTATCGATGCCGCGCAGCGAAAGCGCCGTGCCGTGCACATCGCTTTCGCCGGTGTGGTTGAAGACAAGGTCGAGGATGACGCCGATGCCCTCCGCATGCAGGGCGGCGACCGTCTCGCGGAGTTCCTTGACGCCACCGGGCACGAGGCGCGGATCGAGCGCCATCATGGCCACGGGATTGTAACCCCAGCTGTTGGTGAGGCCGAGCGGCGGCAGATGCCGTTCATCGATCCAGGCGGTGATCGGCATCAGTTCGACCATGTCGACGCCGATGCGGCGCAGATGCGCGAGAATGGCGGGATGGGCGAGGGCGGAGAGCGTGCCGCGCTGTGTCTCCGGCACCTCTGGATGCAGCATGGTCAGCGCCTTGACGTTGACCTCGTAGATGAAGCCGGCGCGGTCGCCGAGCGGCATCATCGGCTTCAGCGCCTTGTGCGCCTTGAGGATCGTCTTCGGCATGAGATCCGCAGTGTCGACGCCGAACTGGCCGAGCCTGACATCGTAGACGAAGGGGCGATCGAGCTCGGTTGCATAGGGGTCGACCAGCAGCTTCGCCGGATCGTACCAGTGCCCTTGCCCAGGATCATAGGAGCCGTGGATGCGGAAGCCGTAGCGGGCGCCTTCCTTGATGCCCTCGACGAAGACATGGTGCACATCGCCTTCGCCGCGGCTCATGGAGATGCGGGCGAGTTCGGTCTCGCCCCGCTCATCGAAGAGGCAGAGCTCCACGCGTTCGGCATGATGCGACCACAGACGGAAATCGGCACCGGTCTTGCCGATGATAGCTCCGAGCATCGCATCCGTCATGTCTCGCCTCGTGGTCGGGTTGATTCGCTCGCCTGATGGAACAATAGCAGGCGAGCGATCTTCGGCCAGAGCGGTTGCGCTTACATGGCCTTGAGGTTCACCGCTTTCACCGCCTCTTCCTTGCGCTCGCTGTAGCGATCGGTGAGGTAGTCCGAGACGTCGCGGGTAAGAAGCGTGAACTTCACCAGTTCTTCGCAGACATCGACGACGCGCTCGTAATAGGAGGATGGCTTCATCCGGCCTTCGCCGTCGAATTCCTGGTATGCCTTGGCCACGGACGACTGGTTGGGGATGGTGATCATCCGCATCCAGCGGCCGAGCAGGCGCATGGCGTTGACGGCGTTGAACGACTGCGACCCGCCGGAGACCTGCATGACGGCGAGCGTCTTTCCCTGGGTCGGGCGCACCGCGCCGACGGACAAGGGGATCCAGTCGATCTGCGCCTTCATGATGCCGGTCAGCGTGCCGTGGCGCTCAGGGCTCACCCAGACCTGGCCCTCGGACCATTGGGACAGGTCGCGCAGTTCCTGCACCTTGGGATGGCTCACCGGTGCATCGTCGGGCAGCGGCAGGCCTGAAGGGTCGAAAACCCTAACCTCGGCGCCGAAATGCTCGAGCAGGCGTTTGGTTTCCATTGCCAGAAGGCGGCTGAAGGACACCTGACGCAGCGAGCCATAGAGGATCAGGATGCGCGGCTTGTGGGTCGAGAAGGGGCGGCGAAGCGCCTGCAGATCCGGCATGCGCAGGTGGTCGAGATCGGCGGCGGGCAGGTCTATTTTCACATCAGACAATGCGCTTGCCCTCCGCATCGAGCACGGCTTCGCCGTCTTCCTTGACGAAGGCGGAGGTGAAGGCGTCGGCGGGGAGGATGTCGAGCACCACTTCGGACGGGCGGCAGAGGCGCGTGCCCATCTCGGTGACAACAAGTGGACGGTTGATCAGGATGGGGTGGGTGATCATGGCATCCAGCAGCAAAGTGTCGGTCAGGGCAGGGTCGGCCAGGCCGAGTTCCTCATAGGGCGTGCCCTTTTCGCGGATCGCCTCGCGTACCGAGAGGCCGGAGTCGGCGATCATCTTGGCAAGCTGCCCCTTGCTCGGCGGGGTCTTCAGATATTCGATGACCGTGGGCTCGATGCCGGCATGGCGGATGAGGTCGAGCGTGTTGCGCGAGGTGCCGCAGGCCGGGTTGTGGTAGATGGTGACGGTCATGGTCATCAGGCTCCTTGAGAATTTGTCTTTTGGGTCGCGCGGCGCTCATCGGCAAACAGCCAGGCGGCGAGCATGGACGCCAGCACTGCGCCGACGATCTGCGCGATGATGAAGCCCGGCAGGTCGAGGGGACGAATGCCGGCAAACGTGTTGGTCAGGCTGCGGGCAATCGCCACGGCTGGATTGGCGAAGGAGGTCGAGGCGGTGAACCAGTAGGCGGCCGTAATGTAGAGGCCGACCAGCATCGGGATTGCGTCCGCCTTGAAGCGCAGGCCGCCGAGAATGGTCAGGAGCAGGCCGAAGGTTGCTACCGCTTCGGCCGTCCACTGGGCCGAGCCTGATCGAACGGTCTCCGAGACCTGGAAGATCGGTAGCTCGAACATCGCATGGGCAATCAGCGTCCCGGCGATGCCGCCAAGGATCTGGGCAAGCACGTATGGCAGGATGGCGGAGGCCTCCAACTCCTTGCGGAGAGCGAAGACCATCGTCACGACCGGGTTGAAATTGGCACCGGAGATCGGCCCCAGGATGGTGATCAGCACGAAGAGGATGGCGCCTGTCGGGATGGTGTTGCCGAGCAGAGAGACGGCGACATCGTCGGAAAGGCGGTCCGCCATGATGCCGGAACCGACAACGGTTGCGACCAGCATGGCGGTGCCAAGCGCCTCGGCTGCGAGGCGGCGAGAAAGATCGACCATGGTCTTCAGCCGACCGTCTGTGTGCTGCTGCCGATTTCGTTCAGCCGCTTCTGCAGCGAGAGCTTGTCGAGGCTCGCCATCGGCAGGCTGACGAAGATCGAGATGCGGTGATTGAGCATTCGATAAGCCTCAGCGAATGCGAAATGCTTCTCGCTATCCGTACCCTCTGCAGCGGCCGGATCCGGCACGCCCCAATGGGCGGTCATCGGCTGGCCCGGCCAGACCGGGCAGGCCTCGGCGGCGGCGTTGTCGCAGACGGTGAAGACGAAATCGAGCTCGGGCGCGCCGGGGACAGCGAACTCGTCCCAGTTCTTCGAGCGGGCGAAGCTCGTGTCGTAGTTCACGCCCTTCAGGAGCTGCAGCGTGTAGGGGTGGACTTCGCCCTTCGGCTGAGAGCCTGCGGAATAGGCCTTGAACTTGCCCTGGCCGAGACGGTTCAGGAGCGCTTCCGCGATGATCGAGCGGGCGGAATTGCCGGTGCAGAGGAAGAGCACGTTGTAGATCTTGTCGGACATGGCCGGTCTCTCAGTTGGGGCGGGTGACTTCGAGGGTGGGGGAACAGCAGGCGAGATCGTCGATCAGCGGCTGGCAGAGGCTGGCATTGCCGCCGCAGCAATCTTTGAGCAGGTACAGGGCAACGGCGCGGAAGCGATCGAGATCGGCGCGGTAGATGATCGAGCGGCTCTGGCGTTCGCCGGTGACCAGGCCGGCCTGCGAGAGCGTCGACAGATGCGCCGACATGGTGTTCTGCGGCACGCCGATCAGGCGGGCGAGCTCGCCGGCGGGAACGCCATCGGGTTCATGCGCCACAAGCAGGCGAAATGTCTGCAGGCGGGTCGGTTGGGCCAGAGCGGCAAGCGCCGCGATCGTCGATTTTTCATCCATAAATCCAGAATAGTGGATATAATGGCGGAGTCAATCGGGGTCATGCCGCTGGCAAAGAAAAACCCCGGTGTCGAAGACGCCGGGGTTCGATGCGCGAGGGAAGGTCTCGATCGGATCAGGTGATGACCGTCGGCTCGTTCATACCGGTGTAACGCTTGATCTCGGCCACTTCCTCGGCTGCCGCGATGAGGTCGGCCAAGGCCGCCTGTGTTTCGATGCCGTGGCGGCTGGCATCGGGCTCATAGCGCTCGACATAGAGGCGAAGCGTCGCGCCCGAGGTGCCTGTGCCGGAAAGGCGAAAGACGATGCGGCTGCCGCCTTCGAAGAGGATGCGGATGCCCTGGTTCTTCGAGACGGAGTGGTCGATCGGGTCGTGATAGGCGAAGTCGTCGGCGGCGCTGACGGTCAGGCCGTTGATTGCGGTGCCGGGCAGGCTGTCGAGCTTGGCGCGGAGGGCTGCGACCAGGGCGTTTGCGTTGTCGGTGTCCACGCCTTCGTAGTCGTGGCGGGAATAGTAGTTGCGGCCGTATTCGGCCCAGTGGGCCTCGACGATCTGCTTCACGCTCTGCTTGCGGGCGGCAACGATGTTGAGCCAGAAGAGCACCGCCCAGAGGCCGTCCTTCTCGCGAACATGGTCGGAGCCGGTGCCGAAGCTTTCTTCGCCGCAGACGGTGACCTTGCCGGCATCCATCAGGTTGCCGAAGAACTTCCAGCCGGTTGGCGTCTCGTACATGCCGATGCCGAGCTTTTCAGCAACGCGGTCGGCGGCAGCACTTGTTGGCATCGAGCGAGCGATACCGGCGATGCCATTTTTATAGCCGGGGGCGCAGGTCGCGTTGGCAGCGATCATCGCAAGGCTGTCGGAGGGCGTGACGAACATGCCCTTGCCGACGACCATGTTGCGGTCGCCGTCGCCATCGGAGGCAGCACCGAAGTCCGGGCCGTCGGCGCTCATGACGTCGTCATAGAGCTCCTTGGCGTGGACGAGGTTCGGGTCCGGGTGGTGGTGGCCGAAGTCGGGCAGGGGGACTTCGTTGCGCACGGAGCCTGCGGGCGCGCCGAGGCGCTTTTCGAGGATCTCGACGGCATAAGGGCCGGTGACGGCGCTCATGCTATCGATCACCACGCGGAAGCCGCCCGAGATCAGCGAGCGGATGGCGGGGAAATCGAAGAGGGTTTCCATCAGGTCGGCATAGTCGGTGACCGGGTCGATGACCTCGACGGTCATGCCAGCAAGGTCGAAGCTGCCGACGGTGTCTAGATCAATATCGGCGACGTCAGCGATCTTGTAACTGTCTATGGTACGGGTTCTGTCAAAGATCGCGTCGGTGATCTTTTCCGGTGCCGGGCCGCCATTGCCGATATTGTACTTGATGCCGAAGTCTTCGGTCGGGCCGCCGGGGTTGTGGCTGGCAGAGAGTACGATGCCGCCAAAGGCATGGTATTTGCGGATGACATGCGAGGCGGCCGGCGTCGACAAGATGCCGCCCTTGCCGACCATCACCTTGCCGAAGCCATTGGCGGCGGCCATTTTCAGCGCCACCTGGATGACTTCACGGTTGTAATAGCGGCCGTCGCCGCCGATCACCAGCGTCTGACCTTCAAAGCCTTCCAGGCTGTCGAAGATCGCCTGGATGAAGTTCTCCGCATAGTTTTCCTGCTGGAAGACCGGAACCTTCTTGCGTAGGCCGGATGTGCCCGGTTTCTGATCCGCATAGGGTTTCGTGGAGACGGTCGAGATCATCGATTACTGGCCTTTCGAGACGAGGCGTTGATAAAGATCGGCATAGGTCGCGCCACTCCTATCCCAGGAGACGTCGGACTTCATGCCCTGCTTCTGCAGTTGCGACCAGAGACGCTGGTCACTGTAGAGGCGAAGCGTGCGGCGGATGGCGCGACGCAGGGCTTCTGATGTCACCGGGGCAAACTGGATACCGGTCGCGACACCCGCGGCAAGAGCCGCTTCATTGGCGTCGATGATGGTATCGGCAAGGCCGCCGGTGCGGGCGACGAGTGGCACGCAGCCATAGCGCAGGGCGTAGAGCTGGGTCAGACCACAGGGCTCGAAGCGCGAGGGGACGAGAATGATGTCCGACCCGGCCTGCATCAGGTGCGAGAGTTTCTCGTCATATCCGAGCACCATGCCGATCCGGCCACGGTTGTGGGCTGCCGCCCCCTGCAACGTCGCTTCGATGCCGCTTTCGCCCGACCCGAGGATCGCCAGTCTGCCGCCTGCTTCGAGAATTTCGTCGATCACCTCGGGCAGGAGGTCGAGGCCCTTCTGCCAGGTGAGGCGGGAGATCACGCAGAAGATCGGACCGTCATCACCATCGAGGCCAAAGCGTTCGACGAGGGCTGCGCGGTTGCCGGCACGCTTCTTGAGCGTCGTGGCCGAATAGCCCGATGGCAGGAGCGGATCGCTGGCCGGATTCCAGACATCGGCATCGATGCCGTTGACGATGCCATAGAGGTCGGAGGCGCGGCTGGCGATGACGCCATCGAGGCCCATGCCGAATTCGGGTGTCAGGATTTCCTCTGCATAGGAGGGGCTGACCGTTGACAGGGCATGGGATGTCAGGAGCCCGCTCTTCAGGTAGCTGATGGTGCCGTAATATTCGAGCGCCTCGTGCCAGGCGTGCGTGGGCAGGCCGAGATAGGGAAAGAGCGTTGCGCCGAACTGGCCCTGGAAAGCGATGTTGTGGATGGTGATGAGGCTCGGGACCTCCGGCGCCTCGGAATACCGCATGTAGACGGGCACCAGAGCTGCCTGCCAGTCATGCACATGGACGAGATCCGGCTTGAAACCTGCAACAGCCCCAGCCGCGATCTCTGCTCCCACCTTGGACAGCACCGCGAACCGTTTCCAGTTGTCCGGATAGTCGCGGCCCTGGGTATCGAGATAGGGACCGCCCGAGCGTTCGTAGAGCGGCGGGCAGTCGAGGATCAGGAGGTCGAGGCCTTCGTGTTTCACCTCAAGAAGTGTCGCCCGCTCGTCGAGGATATCCTCGAATTCGTGGACCTTTTTCGCCTTCTTGATCGCCTTCATCACGGCGGGATAGCCGGGAATGAGCGTCTTCGTCTCGACGCCATGGGCGGCGAGCGCGATCGGCAGCGCGCCCGCGACATCGGCGAGGCCTCCGGTCTTGATCAGCGGATAAAGTTCGGAGGCGACCGAAAGGACCTTCATCGAATTGGCTAACCCAGTTTGTCGATCATCGCCTGTGTAATGAGGCAGATCCCGTTTTCGCTGCGGCGGAAGCGCTTGGCATCCATTTCCGGATCCTCCCCGACGATCAGTCCTTCGGGGATCACCACGCCATGGTCTATCACGACATTCGTGAGACGCGCATGACGGCCAACCTGTACCTTCGGCAGGACCACTGCGCCCTCGAGGCGGGAATAGGAATTGGCGCGCACGCCAGTAAACAGCAGGCTCTTGTAAAGCGACGATCCGGAGATGATGCAGTCGCCCGAGACGAGCGAGGAGATGGCCGAGCCACGGCGCCCTTCGTCGTCATGGACGAACTTGGCGGGCGGGGTGATCTCCGAATAGGTCCAGATCGGCCAGGTCTTATCGTAGAGGTCGAGTTCCGGAACGATGTCAGTCAGGTCGATATTGGCCTGCCAGTAGGCGTCGATCGTGCCGACGTCGCGCCAGTAGGGTTCGCGCTCGAAGTCTGAGCGGACGCAAGACTGGGCGAAGCGGTGAGCGACGGCCTTGCCGCTCTTCACCACGTAAGGGATGATGTCCTTGCCGAAGTCGCGGCTGGATTCCGGATCTGCGGCGTCTCGGCGCAGAAGTTCCATCAGGAACTTGGTGTGGAAGACGTAAATGCCCATGGAGGCGAGCGCGAGGTCCGGATTGCCCGGAATGCCCGGTGGGTCGGCCGGCTTTTCGACGAAGTCGATGATGCGGTCTGTCGCGTCGACATGCATGACGCCGAAGCCCGTGGCTTCCATTCGCGGCACTTCCAGGCAGCCGATGGTTACGTCTGCACCCGAGGTGACGTGCTGCTGCAGCATCAGCTCGTAGTCCATCTTGTAGATGTGGTCGCCCGCGAGGATGACCATGTATTCCGGCGCGTAGGATTCAATGATGTCAGCGTTCTGGTAGACGGCATCTGCCGTGCCCTCGTACCACTGGGTCTCGGACACGCGCTGAGAGGCGGGGAGGATGTCAAAGCTCTCATTGCGCTCCGGCCGGAAGAAGTTCCAGCCGAGCTGCAGGTGGCGGATCAGCGAGTGTGCCTTGTACTGGGTGGCAACGCCGATACGGCGAATGCCGGAATTGAGCGCGTTGGAGAGGGCGAAGTCGATAATGCGTGCCTTGCCACCGAAATAGACGGCGGGCTTTGCCCGGCGGTCCGTCAATTCCTTCAGGCGGCTGCCGCGCCCGCCGGCCAAAACATAGGCCATGGCATCGCGCGACAGGCTTCTTGCCGTTTTTTCGGTCATGTAATTCCTCCCCTTACTGTTCCAATTCCAACATGATCACGGCGAGCGGCGGAAGGGTCAGACCCGCCTTTGCCCATCCGCTTCCTGTGGCATGCGCCTCCACGCGTCCACCATTACCCTTGCCGCTGCCGCCATAAATCTCGGCATCGGTATTTAGTATCTCACGCCAACGACCGGCGGCAGGCAAGCTCAATTCGTACCTGTCGTGATAGGCCGGCGTTAGGTTGCAGATAACGGCGATCGGCTTCTCGCCGGGTGCCTTGCGCAGCCAGGCGAAAACGGAGTTTTCCTGGTCGTCGCCGACGATCCACTCGAAGCCCTCGCCTTCGCAGTCTCGGGCATGTAGCGCGGCCTTGGAGCGATAGGTAAAGTTGAGATCACGCACGAGGCGGCGCATGCCCTCATGCGGGGCGTAGTCGAGCAGGTTCCAGTCGAGGGAACGCTCCTCGGACCATTCACCCCACTGGGCGAATTCCTGACCCATGAAGAGGAGCTTCTTGCCGGGATGGCCCCACATCATGCCGTAATAAGCGCGAAGATTGGCGAATTTCTGCCAATCGTCGCCCGGCATCTTGGCGATCATCGAACCCTTGCCATGCACGACTTCATCATGGCTGATCGGCAGAACGAAGTTCTCCGAGAAGGCGTAGAGCAGGCCGAAGGTCAGCTCCTGATGATGGTACTTCCGGTAGATCGGATCCCTGGCGAAATAGCTCAGGGTGTCGTGCATGAAGCCCATGTTCCACTTGAAGCCAAAGCCCAAGCCGCCCTCATGGACGGGCTGCGAGACCTTGGGCCATGAGGTGCTTTCCTCGGCGATGGTCATGATGCCGGGGTGGCTGCCATAGACATGGTGGTTCATCTGCTGGAGGAAGCGCACTGCCTCCAGATTTTCCCGACCACCATATTCGTTGGGGATCCACTCGCCTTCCTTGCGGGAATAGTCGAGGTACAGCATCGAGGCGACGGCATCGACGCGCAGGCCGTCGAGATGGAATTTCTCTGCCCAGTAAAGCGCGTTGTTGATCAGGTAGGACAGGACTTCCTGGCGACCGAAATTATAGATCGCCGTGTTCCAGTCAGGATGGAAGCCCTGGCGTGGATCGGCATGTTCGTAAAGCGCCGTGCCATCGAAGTTGCGAAGCCCATGGGCATCGGTCGGGAAGTGCGCGGGCACCCAGTCGAGGATGACGCCGAGGCCGACCTTGTGGCAGCCATTGACGAAGCGGGCAAAGCCCTCCGGCTCGCCAAAGCGGGCGCTCGGGGCGTAAAGGCCCGTCGTCTGGTAGCCCCAGGACGGGTCATAGGGGTGCTCGGTCACAGGCATGAATTCGATATGGGTAAAGCCCATGTCGACGCAGTAGGGGATCAGGCGCGCGGCCATTTCGTCCCAGGTCAGCATGGAGCCGTCGTCGCGACGCTGCCATGAACCGGCATGAACCTCGTAGATGGAGATCGGCTGGCGGCGCTGGTCGATGCTCGACCAATGCTTGCGATGCGCTTCGTCGTCCCACACTTGCTCCAGTTCCGGCGTGGTCATGGACGCGTTCTTGGGGCGCAGTTCGGCGCGACGCGCGTAGGGGTCGGCCTTCAGGGGCTGGAGGTCACCATGTGAACCGACGATCTCGAATTTGTAAGTTTCACCGGCGCGAACATCAGGCGCGAAGATTTCCCAGATGCCGGTGTCGCGGCGCAGGCGCATGACGTGGCGGCGGCCGTCCCAATCGTTGAAATCACCGACGACCGAGACACGGCGGGCGTTCGGCGCCCAGACGGCAAAGTGGAAGCCATCGACACCCTGGTGCTTGATCGGATGAGCGCCCATCTTGTCGAAAAGGCGCAGGTGCGATCCTTCCTTGATGAAGTAATCGTCCATGGGCCCGAGGATCGGCCAGAAGCTGTATGGGTCGGTCACCGTCCATTCGGCATCGCCACGGGTGGCGCGGTAGCGGACAGGCAGGACGCCGTCGAGCTTCACCGAGCCAGAGAAGAAGCCGGCATCGTGCAGACGCCCGAGTTCGCCGATCTGTTCGCCTGCGAGATTATAGGCGACCACGGTCTCGGCACCCGGGATGAAGCAACGTGCGACATGGCCTGTGCCAGCCTCATGGACGCCTAAAAAGGCGAAGGGATCGCCGTGGGTCCCCTGAATGATCGCTTCGATTTCTGCTGCCGACGGTGTGTCCGGCTTCGCTACGTCACCGCTCCTCTTCGGTGATTTTGCCATCAAGCTCTCCAGATGTCCGCGTTGTACTGCCGGATGGTGCGGTCCGACGAGAACCAGCCCATGCGGGCCGTGTTGCGGATGGTCTTAGAATACCAGGCCGAGGTATCGGTCCAGATGTCGTCGACCTGACGCTGCGCCTTGGCATAGGCGTCGAAATCGGCGGCGACCATGAACCAGTCATGCTGGTAGATGCCCTGCATCAGATCGGCATAGCGGTCACGGTCATCTGGCGAGAACACGCCAGATGCGATCGACGACAGGGCCTGCTGCAGTTCGCGCGAGGCATCGATCGCGGCGCGGGGATTATGTCCATCCGCTCGCACGCGTCCGACCTCGTCTGCGGTCATTCCAAAAATCACAATGTTCTCCTCGCCCACATGATCGCGCATTTCGACATTGGCGCCATCAAGCGTTCCAATGGTCAGTGCACCGTTCAACGCGAACTTCATGTTTCCGGTTCCGGAGGCTTCCATGCCTGCGGTCGAAATCTGTTCGGAGAGGTCGGCCGCCGGCACCATGACTTCGGCCAGCGAGACATTGTAGTTCGGGATGAAGACGACCTTGAGCAGGCCACGGACAGAGGGATCCGTATTGATGACGCGGGCAACGTCATTTGCCAGTTTGATGATCAGCTTGGCGTTGTGATAGCTCGGCGCTGCCTTGCCGGCGAAAAGCTTCACGCGCGGTACCCAGTCGCGTTCCGGATGCGAGCGGATCTGGTCGAAGAGGGCGACCGTTTCGATGATGTTCAGAAGCTGGCGCTTGTATTCATGGATGCGCTTGATCTGGATGTCGAACATCGCATGCGGATCGAGCTTGATGCCCATTCGGCTGGCGACGAGGCTGGCGAGCTTCTGCTTGTTGCCGAACTTCACCGCCGCGAACTTCTGCTGGAAAGCTGCGTCGTCTGCAAATGCGTCCAGGTTCTTGAGCTTGGTGGCGTCGTCTAGGAATTCCGGGCCGATCGCTTCCTTGATCAGGTTGGTGAGATCCGGATTGCACTGCATCAGCCAACGGCGCGGGGTGATGCCGTTGGTCTTGTTGTTGATGCGCGTCGGGTAGAGCTTGTGGAGATCGGAGAAGACCGTCTCCTTCATCAGCTCGGTGTGGAGTGCAGAGACGCCGTTGATCGAGTGCGAGCCCATGAAGGCAAGGTTACCCATGCGCACGCGCCGATCGCCGCTTTCGTCGATCAGCGAGATCTGGCGGATTTCATGATCGTTGAAGCCGCGTTTCTTGCGGGCATCGAGCAGCACCTTGGCATTGATTGCGTAGACGAGCTGCATGTGGCGCGGCAGGAGGCGTTCGAAGAGCGGAACCGGCCAGCTTTCCAGCGCTTCGGGAAGCAGGGTGTGGTTGGTGTAGGAGAAGGTCTTGGAAGAGATCTCCCATGCCTCGTCGAAGGCGACGCCGTGCACGTCGACCAGCAGGCGCATGAGCTCGACGACGGAGACAGCCGGGTGGGTGTCGTTGAGCTGGATCGCGACCTTTTCCGGCATTTGTGCGAGCGTGTTGCCCTGCTGCAGGTGGCGGCGGACGATGTCCTGCAGGGATGCCGAACAGAAGAAGAATTCCTGGCGCAGGCGCAGTTCCTGGCCGGCAGGCGTCGCATCGGCCGGATAAAGGACACGAGTCAGGGATTCGGCCTTGTTG
This sequence comes from uncultured Allorhizobium sp., assembly GCA_958439205.1. Classification (GTDB taxonomy): domain Bacteria; phylum Pseudomonadota; class Alphaproteobacteria; order Rhizobiales; family Rhizobiaceae; genus Allorhizobium. The sequence continues at coordinate 1,751,727 of OY288189.1, forward strand.
CTCTCGCGGAGCGCGCCGATGTGGTCGCCGGCATTGAAGGCATCGAGCAGAATCGGGTCGATCGGCTGGGCCGACCAAAGGCGCAGTGTGTTGACGCGCTCGCCGCGCCAGCCGACAGCCGGCGTGTCGTAGGCGGTGGCGATGACGCGCTCGCCCTGTTTCCAGACATAGCGTGGTTCGCCATCTGGGCCGTCGACGGTTTCAACGGTGCCGCCATAGCCGACTTCATAGGAGCTTTCCCGGCGTTCGAATTCCCAAGGGTTGCCGTGGGCAAGCCAGCTTTCCGGCAATTCGACCTGCCAGCCGTCGGCCATCTGCTGGCGGAAGAGGCCGTGCACATAGCGGATGCCGTAGCCATAGGCCGGGATGTTGACGGTTGCCATACTCTCCATGAAGCAGGCGGCGAGACGGCCAAGGCCACCATTGCCCAGCGCTGCGTCCGGCTCCAGGCCAGCGATCACGTCGAATTCGACTGACAGAGAGGACAGCGCCTCGCGGATATCGTCGATCAGGCCGAGGTTGGACATGGCGTCGCGCAGCAGGCGGCCGATCAGGAATTCGAGCGATAGGTAATAAACCCGCTTGCCGTTGTTCATGTAGGTGTTGCGGGTGGATTCCATCCACGTGTCGATGATGCGGTCGCGGACCACGAGGATGGTTGCCGTCAACCAGTCATGCGGGGTCGCGACCTTGGCATCCTTGCCGATGCTGTAGGTCAGCTTATCCATGATCTCGGCGGCCAAGGCGTCCGGATCGGAAACACCGCGCTTGGGAAGGGGAAGGTCGACTTTGTGGGGAGTCTTGATCATCGGTCCGCCTGGCGTTGTTCGTGTCTCCGGGCGGCGCCGATGCGATGACGGTGCCGCTTCCGTGAATGCCAGTTTACGCATCGAAATGAGACAGTTGCAACAGGCGGGACGCGGCGTGCGGAAAATTGTTCCCAATCCAGGAGGCGCAAATAAGTGTCTGTTCTGACTGTCTTATCTTGACATGAGCAGAAACGATAAGACCGCAGCCATAGAGGCTGCGGTCGAATTGCGTGGAAAATCCAAAACGTTTTGGATGTTTCAGTTGGTGAGGCGTGTCGAGGCCATTGCCGCAGCCTTGCCGATCTCACCGAAAGCATCGACTAGATCGCTCATCTTCTGCGGCTCATAGTAGTGGTCGTCGGATGTCGCGCAAGCGGACAAGAGCGCCTTGCCTCTCGCAGGGGCCATAAAGGCGACTGTGAACACCTGGATACCGTCGTTCTTGGCAAGGGTGCAGTAATCAAGAACCTGGCCGTCTATGGTCGGGTTCCAGGTTGCGCTGTTGCCGGTCATCTCGCCATCCGTCATCAGGACGATGTACCGGCTGAAGCCCGAGTTGCGTTTCGCCGCATGGGCGCTCTTCTCGGTTTCATTGCCTTTTGTCAGCGCGTCGTATGCCACTTTCATGCCGCCCGAGGCGTTGGTGCCACCGGTCGGGACAGATGGCAGAGCGGTGATGTAGTTGGAAGCGGTTGTCACACCCCATGCCATGCCGGAAGGCGACTGGGTGCTGTCATTATAGGACACTGCACCAACACGAATGAGATCGGCTTCAGGATCTGCTGTCACCAGCTCATTCATCATGATCGCCGATGCCGTCTTCAGCGCCTGGATCTTCTTCACGTAGCATGGCTTCGTCGGCTTGATGTAGTTCTTGTCACGGGTTCCTAAATCTTTGTAGGCCCAATTCGACGCGCTGTAATTCACGCAGCTTGTGACAGATGTATCTACGGTATCCGTGGTGAATGACATCGAGCCAGAGCGGTCCAGCACAAGATACATAGACACAGCCGCGCCGCTTTCGGGCGTCGACTGCGCGGTCGCTGTCACGCTGATCGTGACTTCATCCCAACCGAGAAGGCCGGTCATGCCATTGGTTGGCATGGTGTATTCCGGCGACAGGGTGACCTCTACGGATTTGCCGCTGGGGCCCAGGTCTCGCTCAACGTTGCCGACGGCACCTGCCAGTGGATCCTCTTCGACTTCTTCGTCCGACTCATCGCTGCCCTCGCCGGCCACGACGTTGGCGAATTGCGCTTTCATGAACTTGCGGGCGAAGTCGAGGACTTCCTCGTCCGACATTGCGTCATTCCGAGCAAGCGCGTTCGCCGCCGACAGAACTGCAGAGTCGGCCGATTCCTGCAATGCGGCTCGCACCTGGATCATCTTGTTGAGGTCCAAAGCAACACCGGCGGTGGCTGCGGCGACTGGCAGGATGATTGCGGTCACCATGCCGAAGTTGCCGGCGCGGTCGTGCCAGAGGCGGGAAAACAAAGATTTCTTGGGGCTGTGAGGCGTAGTCATCATGTCCATCCAAAAGCAGCGTTTGGATGGTTGTAGATCAAGCGTATTGCGATCCGTTTAATCCGGTCGCTAAAATTCGATGGAAACTGGTTCTACTGCTTGACCGGGATGACATCGACCGCTTGTGCTGTCTGATGACTGCCGTAACTCTTCAGGACACCGATCACAGGCGCCACATCTGCATAATCGCGGCCATAGCCGACGACGATATGGTCGGTGCCGGCAGCGATGTCGTTGGTCGGGTCAAGTTCCAGCCAGCCGCTCAGCTTGCCGCACCAGACCCTAACCCAGGCATGCATTGCGTCCGCACCTTCGAGGCGTTCCTTGCCCGGCGGCGGGATGGTGCGCAGGAAGCCGCTGACATAGCCCGCAGGAATGCCGAGGCTGCGCAGGGCGACGATCATGACGTGGCTGAAGTCCTGGCAGACGCCGCGCTTCTTGGCAAAGGCTTCCGCCGGCGTCGAATCCACGGTGGTCGCTTCGGCGTCGTATTTGAAGTCCTTGTAGATGCGGCTGCAGAGCGTTTCGGCGATCTGGCGCACGGTCATGCTCGGCTTCAGCATGCTGCGCACATAGGCGGCAATTTCCTTGTCACGGGGCAGGCGTGGACTGGTGCCGAGGAAATGATGTGGTGACTCGGCGTCCAGCGACCAGGTCTCGCCGATCTCCTGCGGCAGGCGGTCGAGCAGGGGCGAAAAGTCGGCGGTCATCGGCTGCGCCTGAACCATGACGCGGGCCTGCATGCGGATATCGAGTTTCTCGTGGGGGCCGCGGAGAATGGCGTGGCTTGCGGGATGGTGGAAGAAATCGCTGAAGGTCGAGATCTCGTCCGGCTCCGGCGACACGGTGATCGCACCGGCGACGAGGCGCTGGCGATCAGGCAGGGAGAGCGGCAGAAGGCGCAGCATGTGATGAGCGCCCGATGCCGGGACTTCGTAGCGATAGCCAATATGGAGCGAGAGGTCATAGAGCATGGCGTCAGCTCAGATAGGATTGGGCGAGGATGTCGGAGAGTTTCTCCAATTCCCGTTCCAGATTGGTGTAGACCTCGGCCGACATGGTTTCCGGCGTCATCACGGCCAGGCCCGAATGCAGGCGCATGGCCTCGCGGAAGAGGCTGGACATCTGGCCGTTGACCATGGCGTTCGGCAGTTGCTCGACTTCGATACGGATCTCGTTCAGCTGGAAGAGGATCGAGCGCGGATTGAGCGGATCGAGCGCGAGCAGGTCGGTGACCGTCAACCGCGCCGTCGAGACATTGTAGCGCCTGCGGTGGGTCATGACGTTGTCGCCGATCTCCAGGAGCATGTCGAGCGCGCCGTCGGGGGCGTCGGGACCGGTCATGTGGCCGAGCAGGCGGGTCATGTGCAGGCCGCGTTCCAGCAAGCGGCCGATTGTCAGGAAACGCCAGCCGGTGAAGCGATACATGTTTTCATGCACGAGACCGGCAAAGCCCGCGAGCTTGCGCAACAGGATGGTCATGGCATGCGCCGCGTCGTCGCCGGGCTTGACCTTCTCGTGGAAGCGCTTGGCTGTCTTCGACAGGTCGTTCAGCGCCAGCCAGCCGTCGGGTGAGAAGCGATCGCGAATGTTGCTTGCCGAATAGACGGCGCTGTCGATGTTACGCAACAGGCTTTCCGGCACGCCCGATTTCGTGTCGACGTCGATGTCGGAGAGGTATTCGCTGACGAAGGCGAGCAGAGGCTGGTCCGGATTGGCGCTTTCGGCATAGCGCGCATGCCAGGCGCGCAGGATGCGTAACACGCCTTCGGCGCGTTCGATGTACCGGCCGAGCCAGAAGAGATTGTCGGCGGCACGGCTCGGCAGACTGCCCGGCATGTTGCGGGTGAAGGTCTCCTCGGCCGGCAGCAGCGACGTGCGGTCAACCGGCTTGTCGGAGACTATCCAGACATCGGCGGCGCTGCCGCCTGCCTGCATGGCGATTGCGGAGACGTCGGAGCCGCTGCCGATCCGGGCGAAGCCGCCCGGCATGATCTGCCAACCGTTCTTCGTGCGGGCGGCAAAGACGCGTAGCGACATCGGGCGTGGCGTCAGCTTGCCGTCGACGATTGCGGGTGTCGTCGACAGGGTGACGACTTCCTGGCCCACCAGATTTCCGGCTTCCGTTTCAAGCCATTCGGCCGTGGTCTGGCCCTGAGGGTCCTTGTAACGAGAGCCCATGACCGAGCGCCCGCCATCATCGAAGAACGGCAGCCGCGAGAAGGCGGAGCCGATGACCATGCGGTCGAGGTGCGCGGCGACATGCTCGCGCTCGGCCTTCTGGCCGCACCACCAGGTGGCGATCGAGGGCAGCTTCAGTTCCTCGCCCAGCAGGTGGCGAGAGAGGGTGGGCATGAAGGCAAGAAGCGCGCGGGTTTCCAGAATGCCGGAGCCAAGCGCATTGACGAAGGTGACCGCGCCATTGCGCAGTGCCTGCACCATGCCGGGCGTGCCGATATAGGAGTTCTGGTCGAGTTCCAGCGGATCGGCGAAGGCCGCATCGAGGCGGCGCCAGAGCACGCTCACGGGCTTGAGGCCAGCCACGGTACGGACCATGACCTTGCCGTTGACGATGGTCAGGTCTTCGCCTTCGAGCAGCATGATGCCGAGATAGCGGGCGATATAGGCGTGTTCGAAATAGGTCTCGTTGGCCGGACCCGGGGACAAGACGGCGATGCGTTCGTCACTGCTGCGGGTGCTCGCCTGCAGCGCCTTGCGGAAGGCGCCGAAGAAGGAAGCCAGCCGATGGACATGCGTCTCGGCATAGATGTCGGAGAAGGCACGCGCGGTCGCGACGCGGTTTTCCAGCGCAAAGCCGGCGCCCGAGGGCGCCTGCGTACGGTCGGCCAGAACCCACCAGTTGCCATCGGGGCCACGGCCGATTTCGAACGAACAGAAATGCAGGTAGTGGCCACCTGCCGGCTTGATGCCGACCAGTGGGCGTAGGAACTCGGGATTGGAGGCGATCAGCTGTGGCGGCAGGAAGCCTTCCTGAACCAACTTGTTTTCGGAATAGATGTCGGCAACGACGGCCTCGAGCAGGTCGGCGCGCTGGACCAGTCCGTCGGCCAGGACCTGCCATTCGGCTTCGGAAATCATCACCGGGATATGCGAGAAGGGCCAGGCCCGTTCGCTCGATCCGCCGGAACCATATGCGCGGTAGAAAACGCCGGCGTCGCGCAGGTAGCGATCGGCCCTCGCGAAACGCTCGTGCAGCTCGTTTTCCGGCATCGTGTCGATGGCGGAGACCAAGGCCTGCCAGACCGGTCGGACATTGCCCTTGTTGTCGAGCATCTCGTCGGCGGCGCCCGCCAGCGCGCGATAGCCGGCCGTGCGGGCCTCGCTCATCGGCGCCTCTGGCGGGGATAGCTCCGCTGCCGTCTTCTGTGCCATCAGATCAGATACCTTGCGGTCGTCTCAGGTCCAAAGTGTGCGGGAATTCCGGCGACACGGTTTCGGGCCATAGGGGATAGGAGCCGGCTGTATGGCCCCAAGGCTCGAAACGTGCAAGCCGACGGGCTTCCGCTTCATTCCCATTCACAGGGAAAGTGTCGTAGGTCCGGCCGCCGGGATGGGCGACGTGATAAACGCAGCCCCCGATCGACCGGGAAGACCATGTATCATAGATGTCGAATGTTAGCGGTGTATTGACGGGCAGGACCGGATGCAGGCCGGAGGCCGGCTGCCAGGCCTTGTAGCGCACGCCGCCGACTGCGACACCATTCACGTCCGACTTGCGCAGCGGCACCTGGCGCCCGTTGCAGGCCACGACGAAACGCTCGGGATTGGCTGTCTCCAGCTGAACCTGCAGGCGCTCGACGGAGGAATCCACATAACGGACGGTGCCGCCGATAGCCCCTTCTTCACCCATGACATGCCAGGGTTCGAGCGCCTGTCGAAGCTCCAGCTTCGATCCTTCGTAGGTCGCTTCGCCGACGAAGGGGAAGCGGAACTCCAGCTGGGCGGCAAACCATTCCGGCTTGAAGTCGAAGCCGTTTTCGCGGAGATCCGCCAACACTTCGAGGAAGTCGAGCCAGAGGTAATGCGGCAGCATGAAACGGTCGTGCAGGCTCGTGCCCCAGCGGACGAAGCGGCCGCCGATCGGGTTCTTCCAGAAGCGGGCAATCAGCGCGCGGACCAGCAATTGCTGGGCAAGCGACATGCGGGCGTTCGGCGGCATCTCGAAACCGCGGAACTCGACAAGGCCGAGGCGGCCTGTCGGACCATCCGGCGAGAACAGCTTGTCGATGCAGATTTCCGAGCGGTGCGTATTGCCGGTGACGTCGATCAGCAGGTTGCGGAACAGGCGGTCGACGAGCCAGGGCAGGGGGGCTGCCGCACCACTGGCCGGCATCGGCACCTGGGCCAAGGCGATTTCGAGCTCGTAGAGACTGTCGTGGCGGGCTTCATCGAAGCGTGGCGCCTGGCTGGTCGGGCCGATGAACATGCCGGAGAACATGTAGGAGAGCGCCGGGTGGCGCTGCCAATGCAGGATCAGGCTCTTCAACAGATCCGGACGGCGCAGGAAGGGGCTGTCGGCAGGATTGGCGCCGCCGACCACGACATGGTTGCCACCGCCGGTGCCGGTGTGGCGGCCGTCGATCATGAACTTGTCGGCGCCGAGGCGGGTCTGGCGCGCCTCCTCGTAGATGGCATTCGTCGTGGCGACGCAGTCATCCCAACTGGAGGCCGGGTGGATGTTGACCTCGATGACGCCCGGATCCGGGGCGACACGGATAACGTTGATGCGCTCGTCCTGAGGCGGGGCGTAGCCTTCGATATGGACCGGCAGGCCAAGTCCGCGGGCGGCTGTCTCTGCGGCGGCGACCAGTTCGAGATAGTCCTCGACGGCTTCGACCGGGGGCATGAACACGCAAAGGCGACCGTCGCGGGGCTCGACGCTCATGGCCGTACGCACGGCGCCCCGGATGTCGCCGACAGAGCCTGTGATGTTCTGCTCGTTGCGATCCTGCTGGGCTTCGCCGCTCTTGCGAGAGGCCTCGGGCATGGCGCGGCCCTCGCGGACCTGCGGACCAAAATCCGGCAAGGGTGCGCGCGGGATCGAGGGATCTGTGGTGTGGATATAGGGATATTGCGACGGCGGCACGTAAGGCAGGGTGCCGAGCGGCATGCGAAAGCCGATCGGGCTGTCGCCGGGGATGAGGAAGATCTTGCCACGCCGTGTGCGCCATTTCTCGCTGACCCAGCGGCGGCCGCTGGCCCTGGCGTTCCAAGCCTGGACCGGCAGGATGTAGCCGGTCGGGGTCGTCAGGCCGCGTTCGAAGACCTTGGCGATGCGGGCGCGCTCTTCCGCGCTTTCGAGCTTGGAATTCGAGGGGTCGACGTTCTCAGGCAGGCTGCCTTCCTTGATGATCCACTCGGCCGGATCCTCGAAGGCCGGGATGATCATATCCGGCTCGATCTCAAGCTCGGCCGCGATCCCGGCCATCAGCGCTTCGGCCTGTTGGTGGGTGACGCCGGTGTCCTTGTGTTCGGCTGCGATCAGCGCCGGATCATGCCAGATCGGCTTGCCGTCTTTCCGCCAGTAGAGCGAGAATGTCCAGCGCGGCAGGCTTTCGCCCGGATACCACTTGCCCTGGCCGTAATGCAGGAAGCCGCCGGGGGCGAAGCGCTCGCGCAGACGCCGGATGAGTTTGTCAGCGAGATCGCGCTTGGTCGGGCCGACGGCATCGGTATTCCATTCGGCGGACTGGAAGTCATCGATCGACACGAATGTCGGCTCGCCGCCCATGGTGAGCCGCACGTCATGGAATTTCAGGTCGGCATCGACTTTCTGTCCGAGGGCGTTCAGGGCATCCCAGCTGTCGTCCGAGAAAGGCTTGGTGATGCGCGGGTGCTCGGCGACGCGCTTCACCTGCATGTCAAAGGCGAATTCGGTATTGGCTTGGCCGACATAGCCGCCGGAGATCGGAGCGGCATTCTTGTAATGCGGCGTGGCGGCCAGCGGGATGTGGCTTTCGCCGGTCAAGAGGCCCGAGGTCGGGTCAAGGCCGATCCATCCGGCGCCTGGTATATAGACTTCTGTCCAGGCATGCAGGTCGGTGAAATCGACCTCGGTGCCGGAGGGTCCATCAAGCGCCTTCAGGTCCGGTGCAAGCTGGATGAGATAGCCGGAGACGAAACGGGCTGCAAAACCGAGGCGGCGCAGGATCTGGACCAGCAGCCAGCTCGAATCGCGGCAGGAGCCGCGCGCCGAGGTCAGCGTTTCCTCCGGCGTCTGGACGCCCGGCTCCATGCGGATCACGTAGCCCACGTCGTTCTGCAGGCGAGCGTTCAGGCCCACCACCATGTCGATTGTGCCCTGGCCCGGTGTCGTGTCGACGGTCGCCATGAAGGCGTCGAGCGCCAGGGACGAAGGTTCCGGCGTCATGTAGATCTTGAGGTCGTCGCGCAGATCTTCCGGATAGTCGAAGGGCCATTTGACCGCGACTTCCTCGGTGAAGAAGTCGAAGGGATTGTAGACCGTCATGTCGGCGACGAGGTCGACCTCGATCTTGAATTCGGTCACCGGGTCCGGGAAGACGAAGCGGGCGAGGTAGTTGCCGTAGGGGTCCTGCTGCAGATTGACGAAGTGATTTTCGGGCGTGACCTTCAGCGAATGGGAGAGAACCTTGGTGCGGGAATGGGCGGCAGGCTTCAGCCGGATGATCTGCGGTCCGAGCTGGACCGGGTTGTCATAGATGTAGTGGGTGAGATGATAGATGCTTGCCTTGATCGCCATTCTTTACCGCTTCGCTGTTCGCCCTGCCGCTTTTTCCGGCTTGCTTCGATCTTGTGCAATGCAGCGCCATAAAGCAAGCGGCCCGGACGGTGGAAGCCGCCGGGCCGCGCGTGTGCAGTGGATGATGCTGTCTCAGCTGCGGCCGAATTCGTCGACCAGCCGGATGATGTCGTCTTCGCCGAGATAGGAGCCGGTCTGGACCTCGATCACCTCGAGCCGGATCTTGCCGGGATTGGCGAGACGGTGGACCGAGCCTTGCGGGATGTAGATCGACTGGTTCTCATGCAGCACGGTGACCTTATCATCGATCGTTACTTCCGCCGTGCCACGCACGCAGACCCAGTGTTCGGCGCGGTGGTGATGCTTCTGCAGAGAGAGCTTCTTATCCGGATGGACGAAGAGGCGTTTCACCTGGAAGCGGTCGCCGTTGAGGATCGAGGTGTAACCACCCCAGGGGCGCAGCGCCGTCGGATGGTTTTCGGTCAGATGCGCCGTGTCCTTGTCGGCGGCGAGCATTTTCACCAGATTACCGACATCCTGGCTGCGGTCGAGTCGACCGACATAGACGGCGTCTTCCGAGGCGATGACGGCAACGCCCTCCATGCCCTGCACAGCGAGATGGGCGTTGCGGGACATGATCAGCGAATTGGTGGTGTCAGAGACGGTGGCGTTGCCGTTGACCACATTGCCATGCTCATCGCCTTCGGCGAGCTTCCAGATGGCATCCCAGCTGCCGAGGTCCGACCAGGTGATGGGGGATGGGACGACCGCGGCGTTCGGCGTCTTTTCCATGACCGCGTAGTCGATCGAGATGCTCGGGCTTGCAGCGAAGCTCTCCGCGTCGAGGCGGGTGAAGTCGAGGTCGCCCTTGGCGTTTTCGACCGACTGTTCGACAGCTGCGAGTACTTCCGGCGCCAGGGTCTGTAGCTCCGAGATCATCTGGCCGGCGGAGAAGACGAACATGCCGGAGTTCCAGGCATAATTGCCGCTCGCCAGCATCTTTTCCGCGACGTCGGCCTTCGGCTTTTCGACAAAACGCGCGACCTTGTTCACGCCATTGCCGAGATCCTCGCCGATCTCGATATAGCCGTAACCGGTGGCGGGCTCGGTGGGCGTGATGCCGAAGGTGACGATCTTGCCATTGCGGGCCGCATCGGCGGCCTTGGCGACACAGGCGCGGTAGGTGTCGTCGACGGTGATTTCGTGGTCGGAGGGCAGGATCTGGATCAGGGCATCGCGGCCATGGCGCTGGCTTACGATGACCGCGGCAGCGGCGACGGCGGCTGCCGTGTTTCGCGCCTCGGGCTCCAGGATGATGCCGTCGAGCTTGACGCCCAGTTCGCGGGCCTGTTCGGCGACCAGGAAGCGGAAGTCCTCATTGGTGACGACGATCGGTGCGTCATAGATCGCGGCGTCCGAGACGCGGGCCAGGGTCTTCTGCAGCAGCGTCTCGTCGCCGAGGAAGCGGATGAACTGCTTGGCGGCGGCTGCGCGTGACAGCGGCCAGAGCCGGGTTCCCTTGCCGCCAGCCATGATGACCGGCACGATCTTGATGCTCATATTCTTGCCTTTCGATGTCTTGCCGGGACGAGAAACCTTCTGCCTTCGCCCTGTTCGACGGATCTTCTTCACGCTTTATGCAACGCGGTCGCGGCGGTTTTGTTACATGTTTGGGCCGATGTTCCAAGCCCGCTCAGCGGATCGCTTTCCGCCAACATTGCGCCATTATCAATGATGCGTAACGATCTGGCGGGCGCTATGCTGGCTGTATCGCAGCGTCCTGCTGCGATCTTTAAGTGTCTCATCCGAAGAGAGTGTGCCTTGTCCGCATCCCGTCCGCTGTTTTCCGTACCATCAGCCCCACTCGTTCCGATCCTGGGGCTAGATGAAGGTTTTCCGATCCACCGCATATTCTGTGTGGGACGCAATTATGCTGCGCATGCCGCAGAGCTCGGCAATACCGTCGACCGTGTTGCGCCCTTCTACTTTACCAAGCCCCCGACCGGCCTCGTTCTCGAGAGTGGCACCATCGCCTATCCGCCGGGAACGGAGGACTATCACCATGAGATCGAGCTGGTGATCGCGATCGGCGCGCCGGCCTTCCGCGTTTCTGCCGATGAGGCGATGGGTGCGGTCTATGGCTATGCCGTCGGCCTCGATATGACCCGTCGCGACCTGCAGAACGCGATGAAGGAAAAACAGCGGCCGTGGGATATCGCCAAGGCCTTCGAAGATTCGGCCGTGATCGGCGCGATCACCCCGGCCGCGGCCTTCGAGCCCGGGGCGCAGCGGATATCGCTTCTCGTCAATGACGGGCTGCGCCAGGAAGGGCATCTCTCCGACATGATCTGGTCGGTGCCCGAGATGATCAGCCATCTCTCGCGCTACTATCACCTGACGCCTGGCGACCTGATCTTCACCGGCACGCCGTCTGGTGTCGGCGCGCTCCAGCCGGGCGACCGGCTTGAAGGCGCTGTCGAAGGCCTTTCGCCGATCACCGTCACGATTGGCCCGGCGGCCTGACATGGCTTTCTCGGGGCAAGGGCAGGGCCCGGTGCTGGTGCCGGGCCGCGATTGCAGCAGCTGTTCGCTCTGCTGCATCCTTCCCGATATCGCGGAATTCGACAAACCGGCGAACGAGCCTTGCCGCCACTGTCTGCCCGGCGGCGGCTGCGACGCTTATGAGGTCAGGCCTTCGACCTGCCGCGACTTCCATTGCCTCTGGCGCACCGATCCGACGCTCGGGGACGAATGGGAGCCTAGGCTGAGCCGGATGATGATGTACGGGCAGGGGCCGCAATTGACTGTGCTGGTGGAGCCCGGTGCGGCCGCGATTTGGCGACAGGCGCCGTATCTCGGCTGGCTTGAGGCGCGAGCGCGCGTGCTGAAGCCAATGGGCGGATATGTGGTGGTTTATGCGGGGGAAGAGGTTTCGGTGGTGAAGGGGTGAGTTGCGGTGATTCGCGCGGACGCGCCGTCGCCCCAGCCGAAACTAAAAAGGGCTCGCCGTTTCCGGCAAGCCCTTGAAAGAATTCGAATGGTGGGCGTGACAGGGATTGAACCTGTGACCCCTACGATGTCAACGTAGTGCTCTCCCGCTGAGCTACACGCCCATCCGATGAGCGGCTTAAGACCACAAAACCTGTTCGCCCGTCAATAGGCATTTTGCAGTTTTGTGAAGAGATTTTTTCAACCCCTTCGGCAGGCCTTACGCAGCAAGGAGTTTGTTCACTTCGTCGACGAGATCGCGGAGGTGGAAAGGCTTGGACAAGACCTTTGCATCCTTTGGCGCCTTCGAATCGGCGTTGAGGGCAACGGCGGCAAAGCCGGTGATGAACATGACCTTCAGATCCGGATCGAGTTCGGTGGCGCGGCGCGCCAGTTCGATGCCATCCATTTCCGGCATCACGATGTCGGTCAATAGAAGGGAGAAGGGTTCTTCCCGGAGGCGGTCATAGGCGCTGGCGCCGTTGTCGAAGGAGGAAACTTTATACCCCGCCTTTTCCAGCGCCTTCACCAGGAACCGGCGCATGTCGTTGTCGTCTTCGGCGAGAAGGATTTTCTGAGTCATTTAGGGACCGCTGTACTCGATTGCATAGGGAAGCTCGCAGTCGCTCACTTTAGGGTCGGCTCAGTAAAGAACCGGTGAACAACGAAAAAGTGAGCCTGCTCCGCCATTTCCGGCAGTATGGACTTCCCGGCGGCCAACTGGCAACATGGCGAACACAACAAGTTTGTGACTTGGTAAAGAAGAGGCCCTGGGAAGCGGATGACCAACGAATTCGAGCTGTTCGAGGTTCGAGAGCCCGCGATCCAGACCATTCCCTTCGTCTATAATTCCCCGCATAGCGGCCGTCGCTACCCGTCGTCGTTCCTGGATGAGTCGCGACTCGATGATGTCTCGATTCGCCGATCGGAAGACCATTATGTCGACGAGCTTTTCTCGGCGGCGCCCGGCTTCGGTGCGCCGCTGCTCGTTGCACATTTCCCGCGCGCCTATGTCGACGTCAACAGAGAGCCGTATGAGCTCGACCCCCGGATGTTTTCCGATCCGCTGCCGCCGTTTGCCAACAGCAATTCGGCGCGGGTCGCCGGCGGGCTTGGCACCATTCCGCGCATCGTTGCCGAAAACATGGAGATCTATCAGCGTCGCATGCCGCTTTCCGTCGCCATGGAGCGGATCGAGAGCTGCTACAAGCCCTATCATGCCTGCCTGCGAAGGCTGATTGCCCGCACCCATGCGATGTTCGGCTTCGGCGTCTTGATCGATTGCCATTCCATGCCCGGGAACATTCGCGTCGCGGGCAGCGGCTTGAAGCCCGACTTCATCGTCGGCGATCGCTATGGCACCAGCGCGTCGGCGGATCTCAGCCAGGCGGCGCTGCAGTTCCTGGAAGAACTCGGTTGTACGGCTGTGCGTAACAAGCCCTATGCCGGTGGTTTCATCACCGAGCATTACGGTCGTCCGGCGCGTGGGCTGCATGCGCTGCAGATCGAGGTCAATCGTTCGATCTATATCGACGAGACGACGCTGGAGAAGCGGGCCGATTTCGATGCCCTTGCCGGCTCGATTGCCGTGTTCATGCAGCAAATGGCGGATTTCGTCTCGGATTACGCGATCGATCAGGCGCTCGCGGCCGAGTAAGGCTTTCCAATCAACCTTGTTCCTAAAGGCCCTTGCATTGCAGCGGGCAAAAAAAACCGCGCTCGTGGCGCGGCTAAGTCTAGGGAGGAAACACCCAAGGAGGGTATTTACAGTCAAAAGACTGTAAGTGAGACGTTAGATGTTGCGGTGCACCATTGTCAAGTCAATTTTTGGTGCTTTTTTGAGCAAGGCCAAAATTTACGCAGTTTCGCTCCTGGCGGTCGCCTGAAGGGCGTGCGGGCAGCGATCCGTCGCGTTCGGATGTTTTCTTTCCGCGCAACTGGCTTTAAGACGTGATCTCCCTCCAGACGACGGACTTTCCCATGCGCCCTGACCGTGAATTCTTCTTCCGCCTTGCCGACGCCGCCAAGGCCGAGACCCTTCCGCGCTTTCGTTCGGGCCTCTCCGTCGTCAACAAGGAGAAGGCCGGTTTCGATCCGGTCACCGAGGGTGACCAGGCCGCCGAGATCGCCATCCGTCAGCTGATCGAGGCCGAGTTTCCGACCCATGGCATTCTCGGGGAGGAGCATGAGAACATCCGCATGGATAGCGACCAGCTCTGGGTCATCGATCCGATCGATGGCACGCGCGCCTTCATCTCCGGCGTGCCCGTCTGGGGTACGCTGATCGGCTTCCAGGAACATGGCAAGTCGGTCATGGGGCTGATGGAGCAGCCGTTCACCAGAGAGCGCTATTATGCCGATGGCGAGCGCTCCTGGTACTCAGGTCCTGATGGCGAGCGCCAGAACCAGGTGCGCGACTGCGGCAGCCTCGAAAACGCGATCCTCTTCACCACCTCGCCGCATCTCTTCAAGGATTGGGAAGTCGAGCGCTTCCAGGCCGTGCAGGACAAGGTCAAGCTCTTCCGCTACGGCGTCGACTGCTACGCCTATTGCCTGCTGGCCGCCGGCCATGTCGATCTCGTCATCGAGACGGTCCTGAAGCCTTATGACGTTGGCGCGCTGATTCCCATCATCGAGCAAGCGGGCGGTATCATCACCACCTGGGACGGCGGACGTCCGGAAGCCGGCGGTTCGATCATCGCGGCTGGTTCAAAGGCCGTGCATGCGGAGGCGATGGAGATGCTGAAGCGCCGCTAAGGCGTTCGCTCCGCTGATAGCTCAGGCTTCGAGTGCCGAATCGGTCAGTTCCCCGACAGGATCTGCCTCGTCGGGCTCGCCGCCCGGCATGAAGGCGAAGATGGCTGCCAGCGCCTGTTTGCGATAGCGGTCCTGTTCCTGCAGGATCTCGTGGCGTGCGCCCGGCACGGGCACGAGTTGTCCGGCACGGAAATACTGCGCCAGCGATTCCTGAAAATGGTAGGGCACGATCGGATCGTTGCCGGGGGCGATGATGACGGTCGGGACCGTGATCGAGGCCAGATGGCCCGGGCGCCTGATGGCGTCGATCGCCTTCTGACTCTCATAGAGCCAGCGTGCCGTCGGTGGCCCGAGCGCCAGTTCCGGATGCTCGATGAGGATCTTCTGGTTGCGGGCAAAGCGGAATTCGTCCGTCGTCAGCGGATTGCCCTCGAAAGGCTTCAGCGGCTCGTCCTTGTTGAGGTTGATCTTGCCGAAGCCGGTGAAGGAGGCGAGCGTCGCCATCCGCCTAATGTTTTCCGGCGAGGTCTTCTGGCCGCCGAGGCCGACGAAGGGCGCCGTCAGCACCATGCGTTCGATGCGGTTGGCAAGCCTGGGTGCTGCCTTCAGGGCGATCAGGCCGCCGGTCGAATGGGCAAGCAGGAAAAAGGGCAGGCGGGTGTCCGGCAGGACGATCTGCTCGAGGAAGATCTCGAGATCCCGGACATAATGATCGAAGCGGCCGACATGGCCCTTGCGCGCGTCCTTGAGCAGGCGCTCGGAGCCGCCCTGGCCGCGGAAATCATAGGTCGCTACCCAAAAGCCTTGATCGTTCAGATCGCGGATTGTCTCGAAGTATTTCTCGATGGCCTCGTTGCGCCCATGCACGAGAACGATGGTGCCCTTGGTCCTGGCGGCACTCGACCGGAAGACCGCGTAGCGCAGCTTCACGCCGCGATGTCCCTCGAAGAAGCCGACAAGCGGGTTCCCTGGAATAGGGTTGCCGGGGGTGGCGTGAAGAATGGCATCCATGCCTGCAACTGCCTGTCGGTTGAGAGCGCCTCGGGTTTCTCCGGGATAGGATGCAGCCCCCGCAGAAGTCAAAGAAAAAAGCCGGAACCGCATACGGAGGGACGCGGTTCCGGCGAAGCCTGGCCGAAGTGGAAGGGACGATATCTCCGGCCTGGTCGGTCGAGACAACCGATGAATGGACACTAGGACCGATCGTTTGAATGCGGCTTGAACCATGCGTTCACGGACTATTCATCGCGGCGGTCAGGCCGCGAAACGGACGATCTTGAATTCGCATCGGGCATTTCCCACATCGGGATTGCGGACGCCAAACGGGTCCGCGAACCGCCGCCAGCATCGCCCCAAGCGGGATGCGCGCGGCATAGAAAACGCCAACGTCGCTTCAAGGAGGACATCATGCGTCACGTCGATTTTTCCCCGCTCTACCGTTCCACCGTCGGTTTCGACCGCCTGTTCACCATGCTGGACAGCCTCGGTCAGCCGGAACAGGCCCAGAGCTATCCGCCCTACAATATCGAGCGCACCGGTGAGAACCTCTACCGGATCACCATGGCCGTTGCCGGCTTCGACGAAAGCGAGCTTTCGATCGAGGCGCATGCGCATGTGCTGACCGTCAAGGGTGAGAAGGCCGAAGACGAAAAGACCGAGCAGAGCGAATTCCTCTATCGCGGCATTGCCAAGCGCGCCTTCGAGCGCCGCTTCCAGCTTGCCGACCATGTGGAAGTGACCGCCGCTTCGCTGAAGAATGGCCTTCTGCACATCGACCTTTTGCGCAACATTCCGGAAGCCATGAAGCCCCGCCGGATCTCGATTGCCGCAGAACCTGTCGGCACGGCACCGAAGGCCATCGAGGCGCATGTGAACTGATCACTGTTGCTGTAACCAGCTTCCAGTCAGGCGGTCGGCGCAAGCCGGCCGCTTTTTTCTTGGGTGGTCATGCGGCGCGTCCACACGGTGCAAAGCAGCTTGTCGAGCGAGACGAGGCCAGCCCCTTTCACCACCAGATAAACGAGCGGGAAGATCCAGAGCAGGCGCTGGTCGAGGATGACGCTATCGGGGAAGCGATCGAAGAGCGCGCCGATCGTGGTGGCGTCGACATTGTGTACGAGGATGTCGGTCAGCGTCTGGACGATGATGAAGCCGATCATGCCAAGGGCGGCGAAGCGGGTGAAGAGCCCAGCGACCACGAGAAGCGGCAGGATGACCTCGCCGTAGGATCCGAGAAACACCATCAGGCCCCAGGGGAAGAAAGAGACGGCGGACACATCGCCGCCTGCCGCATCTACGGCCGGTAGTGCGATCTGGTAGTAGGCGCCGTCTGCAATCGAGAAGGGGCCGTCGAACTTGGTGAGCGCGGAGTTGAGGTAATAGGGCACGAGCACGGCGAGGAAGACGAGGCGCGCGAGGAGCCCGAGGAACCAGCGGTCGAGCGCAGTTTCCAGTCCGCGGACGGCCTGGCGATAGAATTCGATGAGCGAGACGGCAGAGGTCATGGGGTCGGGCTTTCGTGATGGATGTCGATTGCGCTGAATGCGCCGCTGGATAATGCGAGGCCAAGCAATCCGGCGATATCAGTGTCTTCCCCGCCTGCGGCGGCGGCAAAGGCTTCGCCGAGCGTTTGCCCGGCGATGAGTGCCTCGAAGAAGGTGGCGCCGCCTGACGGCAGCAGTTCGACTGCCACGTCGTAGTCCGGGCGGGTGATGAGCACTGCTTCCGGCGCCGTGGGGTCCACACCTTCAAGCGAGGTGCCGGCCCTGTCACGGCGGGTGATGGTGCCGCCTGCGTACGTCAAGCGTGCAAGGCGCGTGGCGGGATGCGGGCGAAAGCGGATGCCGGCCAGCTCTTCCGCTGGGACCTGTGCAAGGGCCGTTGGATCGAGCGGTTGGGCATCCCCCGCATGATAAGCGTCGAGCCAGAGGCGCTCGACGCGCGCCACGTCGGCGAGGAAGGGAAGGTCCGCCGCTGGGGGGAAGTTTTCGAGGAATGCCGGAAAGGTCTCGCCATAGGTGAAGAGCAGAGGCGAGGTTGGCGGATGGGCGGTTACATAGAGCCGCGCCATCGCCCGGAAGAAGTCTTCGCCGACAAGGTTCTGGACGGTCGGAAAGATCGAGGCCATGGCATCGATCAGCGAAACGGTGACGTTGTTGCGGTAGACGGCGAAACGCCGCTCCGGCCGCACTTGATCGCGCCCTGCCAGCCCATCCGGTGCCGGGAGGTCTGGTGTGAAGAGGGCCTTCGCAAAGGCGCCGCTCTGGACCGGATCAGGACGCATGGCGACGTCCCAGCTCGACAATGGCGTGGCGGTCGAGAATGGCATCGGCGCGCTGCGCCTCGCGCTTCAGCACCGGCCAGTCCGGCACTTCGTTATCCCATTCGACGAGCGTTGGCAGCGGACCGAGCTTGGCGATGACATGGTCGTAGAGATCCCAGACCAGATCGTCGACCGGGCGGTCATGGCT
The DNA here is from genome assembly GCA_958439205.1 of uncultured Allorhizobium sp. Lineage (GTDB taxonomy): Bacteria > Pseudomonadota > Alphaproteobacteria > Rhizobiales > Rhizobiaceae > Allorhizobium. Next base: position 1,770,017 of record OY288189.1, read on the forward strand.
ATCGATGAGGAGCGGCAGGCCGGCATCGTCAATATCTTCGGCATGGCCGGCCAGATGGATTTCCTCGACGCAGAGGAGGGGGAAATCGGCGAGATAGTCGCGAGCGCTATAGCCGTGATTGGTGGCCGACACATGGACATTGTTGATGTCGAGCAGCAGGCCGCAGCCGGTGCGACGGGCGATCGCCCGGATGAAATCCGTCTCTGACATGGTCGAGGCTTCGAAGCCGAGATAGGTCGAGGGATTTTCGAGGAGGATCCGGCGGCCAAGCGCCTCCTGGACCTGGTCGATGTGGTCGCAGACCCTGTCGAGGGTTGCCTGGTCATAGGGGACCGGGAGCAGGTCGTTGAGAAAATGGCTGTCATGGGTCGACCAAGCCAAATGTTCGGAGACCTGTTCCGGCTGGTAGCGGCCGACGACCGTCTTCAGGCGGGCGAGATGCTCGGGGTCGAGGCCGGTCGGGCTGCCGATGGAAAGACCGACGCCGTGGATCGAGAGCGGGAAATCCTTGCGCATGCGGGTCAGGATGCGGTGCGGATGGCCACCGGCGCCCATGTAGTTCTCGGCATGGACTTCGAGAAAGCCGATGCGGAACTCATCTGCAAGGATTGCGTCGGCATGCTGAGGCTTGAAGCCGGCGCCTGCACGGTCGGGGAGGCGGGCGGCAGTGCCCTGACGGCTTCTGTCGGAACGGGTGATCTCTAAAGCGGGATGGACAGACACGGCCGGCTCCTCAAGCATTCATCTCGGAAAGAAAAGCGGGACGGCACCTGCGGACTTGCCGCAGATGCCGTGTCCACTCAGGCCTTGGGGAGGTCGCGGTCAAGGGCTTCAAGCGAACCCATGCGGCCATCGGGAAGTGCCATGGCGGTGCAGGAGCCCTTGGCGACATAGGTCCAGGCATTGCCCTGGAAGTCGACCTTCGAGGTGCCGGCGCAGGTGGTGCCGGGGCCGGCTGCGCAGTCGTTCTTGCCGGCCATGGAAACGCCGAAGCACTTTTCCTTTTCCTGGGCCACTGCCGGGCCGGACAGGAGGGCGGCGCTGCCGATGGCCATGGTGACGGCGGCAGCAAGGGCGGCGGTGTTGAGGGTGGTCTTGGTCATGAAAGTTCTCCTCGGATCGTGATGCGCGTTGTTGGTCCAGCCCTCGTCGGGGCTGGCAAACACATCATGTCGAAGAGTTTAAACTTTGAAAAATCAAGGTTTTTTGTAGCAGAGTTGCGCATTTCGACTGTAAGAAACGGTTCCCTCAAACGACTTCTATGAATTGATCGACTTCATCCGTCGTCGTCGCGAAGCTCGTTACCAGTCGAACTAGTGTTTCATTCTCAGCCGGCAAGGGCAGCCAGCCCTGTGGCGGCTGCCAGTCGTAGAATCTCGCGCTTTTGTCTCTCGCCCGCTCGGCTGCCGACTTTTCGATCACGGCGAAGACTTCGTTGGCCGAAGTATCCCAGGCGAGGCGCGCAGTATTCTTGGCCGAAAGGCCCGCACGCAGGCGGTCCGCCATGGCATTCGAGTGGCTGGCCAGATCGAGCCATAGGCCATTATCCAGATAGGCTTCGAGCTGTGCGGAGATGAAGCGGCTTTTCGAGAAGAGCTGGGCCGAGCGCTTGCGAATAAAGGGCATGTCGGCTGCCATGTCCGGATTGAAGAAGACAATCGCCTCTGCGCACCAGCAGCCGTTCTTCGTGCCACCAAAGGAGAGGATGTCCACGCCGCGCTTCCAGGTCATTTCAGCCGGTGTCACGCCCAGCGATACGAGCGCATTGGCGAAGCGGGCGCCGTCCATGTGGACCGGCAGGCTGCGCGACTTGGCGACGGCTGCAATCGCGTCCAGTTCGGCGAGGGAATAGACGGTGCCGACTTCGGTCGCCTGGGTCACGGTCACTGCCATGGCGCGGCCGTGATGTGGGGAGACCGGTTCGAAGCGGGCGATTGCGGCGTCCAGCGCCCGTGGGTCGATCCTGCCCTCCTTGCCTTCGACGGGAAAGAGCCGCGTCGCCCCTGTCAGGAATTCCGGCGCGCCGCCTTCGTCCGCGTTGACGTGGGCATCGGCGTGGCAGAAACTCACCCCACCCGCCTTAGCGAGGCTTGCGAGCGCCAGAGAATTGGCAGCCGTGCCGGTGGCGACGAAGAAGACAGCGACTTCGCGTTCGAAAATGGCGCTGAACCGGTCTTCAACGGCCTTGTCCAGATCGCTCGTGCCATAGGCGGAGGCGAAGCCGGCAGCATGGCGGGTGAGGCTCTCGGCGATCTTGGGATGGGCGCCGGACCAGTTGTCTGAAGCGAAGTGCATGGGCATCTTTCCTGAGGCGAAGGTGGGTGTGCGGACTTTAGCCACTTCCGCCTCGCTATCAATCCGGCCCGGTGGACAAGGCGCCCGTGGAGATCAAGTCCGCAAGAAGCCGAAAGAATGATGCAGGCGTGCGTAATAAAATTTCGCATCGGAGAGGGTCGTCGTAATTTCGCGTCCTTTGCCCGGTTAATTTTCCTGGGCGTGTCTTGCATGAGCGTTTACTTTCTGTCATAGGAAAAGCAGAAATTAGGTCAGACTAGTTGACCTAATTCCGGTTTCGAAGGCGGCAAGTTTTCGGGCGTCATGGGGTGGTCAAGCAATCCGTATAGGGATGGCGAGGCTATCGCTGGCGCCCATCGGCGCCTGAAATGGTCCAATCAGCCCGGCCAGTCCGGCTTCAACGGAGGTAAAGGTCATGACGAAGGTTCCGTCATCCGAAGAGATCATGCGGTCCGCCAGTGCGGAAGCAGTCGCTGAGACGGCGATTGCGCGCACCGGTCTGCCTCCGAAACAGGGTCTCTATGATCCCCGCAACGAACATGACGCCTGCGGCGTCGGCTTCATTGCCCATATGAAGGGGCAGAAGTCGCATCAGATCGTCAAGGACGGCCTGTTCATCCTGGAGAACCTGACGCACCGCGGTGCTGTCGGTGCCGATCCGCTGATGGGTGATGGCGCCGGTATCCTGGTGCAGATCCCCGATCGTTTCTTCCGCGAGGAGATGGCGGCTCAGGGTGTGACCCTGCCGAAGGCCGGCGAATATGCCGTCGGTCACTTCTTCTTCCCGCAGGACGAACAGCAGATCGCCCATTTCAAGCAGGTCATCGCAGAAGTCTGTCAGTCCGAAGGCCAGACACTGATCGGCTATCGTGATGTGCCGGTCGACAACTCCTCGCTGTCGAAGGCTCCGGAGATTGCGGCGACCGAGCCGCGCCAGATCCAGGTCTTCATCGGCGCTGGCCGTGATGCAGCCACCCAGGACCAGTTCGAACGTCGCCTGTTCCTGCTGCGCAAGGTTATCTCCAACCGCATCTACGACCAGTATGGCGGTCAGGAAACCGGCTTCTATCCCGTGTCGCTGTCGTCCTCGACGATCGTCTACAAGGGCATGTTCCTCGCCTATCAGGTCGGCGCCTATTACAAGGACCTCGCCGATCCGCGCTTCGAGTCGGCGGTTGCCCTCGTGCACCAGCGTTTCTCGACCAACACGTTCCCGTCCTGGAAGCTAGCGCACCCCTACCGCATGGTCGCCCATAACGGCGAAATCAACACGCTGCGCGGCAACGTCAACTGGATGGCGGCGCGTCAGGCGTCGGTGTCTTCGCCACTCTTCGGCGACGACATCTCCAAGCTCTGGCCGATCTCCTATGAGGGCCAGTCGGACACGGCCTGCTTCGACAACGCGCTCGAATTCCTGCAGCGCGGCGGCTATTCGCTGGCGCATGCCGTGATGATGCTGATCCCCGAGGCATGGTCGGGCAACCAGCTGATGTCGCCTGAGCGCAAGGCGTTCTACGAATATCATGCCGCGATGATGGAGCCGTGGGATGGTCCGGCCGCCGTCTGCTTCACCGATGGCAAGCAGATTGGCGCCACGCTCGACCGTAACGGTCTGCGTCCGGCCCGTTACCTCGTCACTGACGACGACCGCGTGATCCTCGCATCCGAAGCCGGCACGCTGCCGGTTCCGGAAGAGCGGATCGTCAAGAAGTGGCGCCTGCAGCCGGGCAAGATGCTGCTCATCGACATGGCCGAAGGCCGCATCATTTCCGACCAGGAAGTGAAGTCGCAGCTTGCCGGCAGCCATCCGTATCGCGAATGGCTGGATCGCACGCAGCTGATCCTGGAAGACCTGAAGCCGGTAGAGCCGCGCGCTCTTCGCCGCGACGTGTCGCTGCTCGATCGCCAGCAGGCTTTTGGCTACACGACTGAAGACACCAAGATCCTGATGTCGCCGATGGCGACCACGGGCCAGGAAGCCATCGGCTCGATGGGCACCGATACGCCGATCTCGGCAATGTCGACCAAGTCGAAGCTGCTCTACACCTATTTCAAACAGAACTTCGCCCAGGTCACCAACCCGCCGATCGACCCGATCCGTGAAGAGCTCGTCATGAGCCTCGTCTCCTTCATCGGTCCGCGTCCGAACATCCTCGACCATGAAGGCATGGCGAACGCCAAGCGCATGGAAGTGCGCCAGCCGATCCTGACCAATGGCGATCTCGAAAAGATCCGCTCCATCGGTCACATGGAAGACCGTTTCGACACCAAGACGCTCGACTTCACCTATGATGTGGAGCGTGGAGCCGAAGGCATGCCGGAAATGCTCGACCGTCTCTGCGAGCGGGCGGAAGCGGCCGTGCGCGGCGGTTACAACATCATCGTGCTCTCCGACCGTCAGATCGGTCCTGACCGCATCGCAATCCCGGCGCTGCTGGCGACCGCTGCCGTGCATCACCACCTGATCCGCAAGGGCCTGCGCACCTCGGTCGGTCTCGTTGTGGAATCGGGCGAGCCGCGCGAAGTGCATCACTTCTGCTGTCTCGCCGGCTATGGCGCCGAGGCGATCAACCCCTATCTCGCGTTTGACACGCTGCTCGACATGCACAAGCATGGCGAATTCCCGAAGGAAGTGTCGGAAGACGAAGTCGTCTACCGCTACATAAAGGCCGTGGGTAAGGGCATCCTCAAGGTCATGTCCAAGATGGGCATCTCGACCTACCAGTCCTATTGCGGCGCGCAGATCTTTGACGCGATCGGCCTGTCGTCCGAGCTGGTCGACAAGTACTTCTTCGGCACCGCGACGACGATCGAGGGCATTGGCCTTTCCGAAATCGCCGAGGAAACCGTCACCCGCCACGCTTCGGCCTTCGGCAAGGACCCGGTTCTCGCCAACACGCTCGATATCGGCGGCGAATATGCCTACCGCATGCGTGGGGAAAACCATGCCTGGAGCCCTGACTCGATTGCGTCCTTGCAGCATGCCGTGCGCGGCAACAGCCAGGACCGCTACCGAGAATTCGCCGAGATGGTGAACGACAGCAATCTGCGGATGAACACCATTCGCGGCCTGTTCAAGATCAAGTCGGCGGAAGCGCTCGGCCGCAAGCCGATCTCAATCGACGAGGTTGAGCCTGCCGTCGACATCGTCAAGCGCTTCTCCACCGGTGCCATGTCCTTCGGCTCGATCAGCCGCGAGGCGCATACGACGCTCGCCGTGGCCATGAACCGAATCGGCGGCAAGTCGAACACCGGCGAGGGCGGCGAAGAGAGCGATCGTTACCTGCCGCTGGCGGACGGCTCCGCAAACCCCGAGCGTTCGGCGATCAAGCAGATCGCGTCCGGCCGCTTCGGCGTGACGACGGAGTATCTGGTCAATGCAGACGTGTTGCAGATCAAGGTCGCCCAGGGTGCAAAGCCCGGCGAAGGCGGTCAGTTGCCAGGCCACAAGGTCGATGCCACAGTCGCCAAGACCCGCCACTCGACGCCCGGCGTTGGCCTGATCTCGCCGCCGCCGCATCACGACATCTATTCGATCGAAGATCTGGCACAGCTGATCTACGACCTGAAGAACGTCAACCCGGAAGCCGATGTCTCGGTCAAGCTCGTCTCGGAAGTCGGCGTCGGCACGGTTGCCGCCGGTGTTGCCAAGGCGCGCGCGGACCATATCACCGTCTCCGGCTTCGATGGCGGCACGGGTGCCTCTCCGCTCACCTCGCTGAAGCATGCGGGTTCGCCTTGGGAAATCGGTTTGGCCGAGACCCAGCAGACGCTGGTGCTGAACGGTCTGCGTTCGCGCATCGCGCTGCAGGTCGACGGTGGCCTGAAGACCGGCCGTGACGTCATCATCGGCGCACTTCTCGGCGCCGACGAGTTCGGCTTTGCGACCGCTCCGCTGATCGCGGCCGGCTGCATCATGATGCGCAAGTGCCATCTCAACACCTGCCCGGTTGGTGTCGCCACCCAGGATCCTGTGCTGCGCAAGCGCTTCAAGGGCACGCCGGAGCACGTCATCAACTTCTTCTTCTTCGTCGCCGAAGAAGTGCGCGAGATCCTTGCCTCGCTGGGTGTCACCCGGCTGGATGAGATCATCGGCGCTTCCGAGCTGCTGGAGAAGGACGAGATGCTCGCTCACTGGAAGGCCAAGGGGCTCGATTTCTCGAAGATCTTCCACAAGGTCGACGCACCGAAGTCCGCCACTTACTGGACCGAGCGCCAAAACCACCCGATCATCGACATTCTCGATCGCAAGCTGATCGAGAAGGCGATGCCGTCGCTCGAAGCCAAGCAGCCTGTGGTCTTCGACGTCGACATCAAGAACGTCGACCGCTCGGCCGGCGCCATGCTCTCTGGTGAAGTCGCCAAGCGCTACGGCCACAAGGGTCTCAAGGACGACACCATCCATGTCACGCTGAACGGCACGGCCGGTCAGTCCTTCGGCGCCTTCCTGTCGCGAGGCATCACCTTCGACCTCGTGGGTGACGGCAACGACTATGTCGGCAAGGGTCTCTCGGGTGGTCGCATCATCGTGCGCCCGCCGGAAAACACCCGCATTATCGCGGAAAACTCGATCATCGTCGGCAACACCGTGCTCTACGGTGCGATCTCCGGCGAGTGCTATTTCCGTGGCGTGGCCGGCGAGCGTTTTGCCGTCCGTAACTCGGGTGCGATCGCCGTTGTCGAGGGCGTGGGTGACCATGGCTGCGAATACATGACGGGCGGCGTCGTCGTCGTGCTCGGCGAAACGGGTCGCAACTTCGCAGCCGGCATGTCCGGCGGTGTCGCTTACGTGCTCGACGAGAGCGGTGATTTCGCCAAGCGCTGCAACATGGCCATGGTCGAGCTCGAGCCGGTTCCGGAAGAGGACGACATGCTGGAGAAGCTGCACCATCACGGTGGCGACCTCATGCACAAGGGCCTTGTCGACGTGTCGGGTGACATGACCCGCCACGACGAGGAGCGCCTCTACCAGCTGATCTCGAACCATCTGCACTACACGGGTTCCAACCGTGCCAAGCAGATCCTCGACAGCTGGGCCGAGTATCGTCCGAAGTTCCGCAAGGTCATGCCGGTGGAATACCGCCGTGCGCTTGAGGAAATGGAACGCATGCGCATGGGCGTGGCTGCGGAATAAGTTCTAACGGTCCGATTGTTGTGATATGCTTCCGGCATATCACGATCATGAGGTCCGACATGAACGAGCATGTGAAAGACGCAGGTGAAGGTGGCGAGGTTGCAGTCGCCATCTTCAAGAACGGTCGAAGCCGGGCGGTTCGTATCCCCAAGGAGTTCGATCTTGAAGGTGATCGCGCCGTCATGGTGCGGCAACCGGATGGCTCGATCCTGATGCGGACGGCAGTGACTGCCGGACTGATCGAGTATCTCAAGCAGGCGGAAGCCTGGAGCGGAGAGGATTTCGTCGAGAATGACGATGATCTGGCGCCGCTCGATGAGGTCGAGATCTGATGCGGTACATGCTCGATACCAACATCGTTTCGGCGATCGTGAGGGATCCGCGTGGAAAGGTCTTCGAACGGCTTGTTGAGGTTGGAGAGGAGAACGCCATAATCAGCATCATAACCCATGGTGAGATCTGGTACGGCGTTAAGAAGAATGGCTCCGAGGAGCTTTCGCAGAAGGTGTCAGCGGTGACGCGGCGCCTTTACGTGGCGCCTCTTCAACTGCCGACTGACCAACGATATGCCGAGGTTCGGCTGGCGCTGAGGCAGGGCAAGAATATCGGTCCAAACGACCTTTGGATCGCGGCACATGCGCTGGCGCTCGACGCCGTGCTGGTGACGAACAACGAAAGTGAGTTTTCCCGGGTTCCGGGATTGCAGATCGAGAACTGGCTGCGATAGCGGCGGAGATTGAGGAAAGTAGACATGGGCAAGGTTACAGGTTTCATGGAAATCGACCGGCAGGTGGCGAAGTATCAGCCGGCCTCCGACCGCATCCGCCATTTCCGCGAATTCACCATCCCCATGTCGGATGCTGAGGTCACCAAGCAGGCAGCGCGCTGCATGGATTGTGGCATTCCCTATTGCCATGGTCCGACAGGCTGTCCGGTGCATAACCAGATCCCTGACTGGAACGACCTCGTCTACAACAACAAGTGGGAGGAGGCGATCCGCAACCTCCACTCGACGAACAACTTCCCGGAATTCACCGGTCGCGTCTGCCCGGCACCTTGCGAGGAAGCCTGCACGCTGAACCTTGAAGACACGCCGGTTGCGATCAAGACCGTAGAACAGGCGATTGCCGACAAGGCCTATGAACTTGGCTTCATCGTGCCGCAGCCGGCGACGATCCACACCGGAAGACGCGTTGCCGTCATCGGCTCCGGCCCGTCGGGTCTCGCTGCTGCCCAGCAGCTCGGCCGCGCCGGCCATGAAGTGCATGTCTATGAGCGCGAATCCAAGCCCGGCGGCCTGCTTCGCTACGGCATCCCGGACTTCAAGATGGAGAAGAACTTCATCGATCGTCGCGTCGAGCAGATGAAGGGCGAAAACGTCACCTTCCATTGCGGCGTCAATGTCGGCGTTGACGTGACCGTCGAGAAGCTGCGCGCGGACTATGATGCCGTGCTCTATTGCGGCGGTTCGGAAACCCCGCGCGAAGCTGGCATTCCCGGCGTCGAGTTCCATGGCGTCCACGATGCCATGCCCTATCTCGTGCAGCAGAACCGTCGCGTTGGTCGCGAAAACATCGACAGCGTCGGCTGGCCGGCCGATCCGATCCTCGCCGGCGGCAAGCATGTCGTCGTCGTCGGTGGTGGTGATACGGCGTCCGACTGCGTCGGCACCGCCTTCCGCCAGGGCGCCGTCAAGGTGACCCAGCTCGACATCCGCCCGCGTCCGCCGCAGACGGAAGACAAGCTCGCCATCTGGCCCTTCTGGGCGACCAAGATGCGCACCTCGTCGAGCCAGGCCGAAGGTGCCAACCGCGAATTCCAGGTGGCAACGCTCGAATTCGTTGGCGAAGACGGCGTGCTGACCGGCGTGAAGTGCTGCCAGGTCGACGAGCGCCGCAAGCCGATCCCGGGCACCGAGTTCATCATCAAGGCCGATCTCGCTTTCATCGCCATCGGCTTCTCCGGTCCGTTCACCGACAGCGTGCTGAAGGATCTCGACGGCAAGCTGGAGCTCAACACCGACCGTCGCGGCTCGACCAATGTCGTAGCCAATGACAAGGACTATCGCTCGTCGGTCGACAAGGTCTGGGTTGCCGGCGACGCCCGTCGCGGCCAGTCGCTGGTCGTCTGGGCGATCCGCGAGGGACGTCAGGCCGCGCGCGCCATCGACGAGGCCCTGATGGGCGAGAGCGTGCTGCCGCGCTGATAAGGCGCAGCATCGAGAAACGACAAAGGGGCTGCTTTCGAGCGGCCCCTTTTGATTTTGGATTGTTTTGTCGAGAGCTTAAGGCGTGGCCGTTGACGGCGTTGTCGTCGTCGCTGCGGTGGCCGGCACACGTTTGACATAGTCCACACGGCCCACCGGCGGGTCTGGCAGGCGACCGTTCTGGACGAGCTGGTCGCGGGGCGTGGGGAAGCTGGAGGAGGGCGGGAGCGTGCCTCCCAGCAGTTCGTCCGCGCCGTCGAGCTCTGGATCGAAGAGGTCGATCGGCGCGGTGGTGACGATGGCTTTGCTTTCCGAGGGAGGCAGGCTCAGCAGCTCCGGTAGATTGCTGCCATCGAGGCGCACGAGATCCGGGCTCGTCATGTCGCCGAGATAGCGGCGCGCGGACTTCTCGACATAGAAGGCGAGCTTGCGCTTGCCGGGGCCGGTGAAGTTGATGCCGTCATTGCCGCGAAGGCGCACTGGCTGGCCATTGATGTCGGAGCCCGTGACGATGAAGCGGCCCTCCTGGTCGACGAAGCCTTCCCAGACGTCGACGAACTCGCCACTGACCTTCTCGATGCTCGATCGATAGATGGTGTTAAGACGCAGCGCATCCGCCGTCATGTTCTGCGGGCGGAAGGCCGGCAGGCCGACCCAGATTACCGGCACGCGCGTTTCCGAAGCCACCGTCGCCAGCCGGGCCACACGCTCGCCATAGGCGGTGAACCAGGGATCGGTGCGGAAATCGAGGCGGCCTTCTGCGGTCACCAGTTGCTGGCGGTCATTGGCGCCGATCTGGATGACCAACACGCTGGGCTTGATCTCCGAGACAAGCGAAGGCAGTGCCGCCGGCCAGTCGTAGAAATCGTCGCGGACCAAGCCGGAAGAGCCGTTGGCCCGGCTCTCGACGATGACGCCCGGCGAATCCTCGAAGGCCGCTTTCAAGCCATCCCCGAGCGCATTTGCGACGAAATCGCCGACCACCAGCACCTTCTTGGCCGTCTCGAGCTTTGGCGGTGGCGGCGGAGCGGCCGCGGTGCGTGTCGTTGGGGTGCGGGTCTTGATGGTGGTGACGCTGCCACTGTTTTTCTTGCGGGTCTTGCCTTCCCTCGGCGGCTGAACGTCCTGCGGCGGCACATAGGCCGGCTGTCGCTGGCCGAAGAGCATGTCCAAGAGGGTGCGCCGCCGCTCTGGTTGCTGCGCTTCTGCGGTCGAACCAAGGAAGGTCGTTGCGGCCAGCAACACGGCCAGGCCGAGGCACAGTAAACGGGCAAGGGTTCCGCGGGGGCTCTTCACGTCAAACTCCTTCGGCGTCGTCGCGGCAGGGTTCAAAAACAATCCGCCGCGATCCCATGTTTCTGGATCGCGGCGGAGGGCAAGTCAATCGTCCGTCGAGTGGAGCGGTCGCGATCAGTTGCGGAGAGCATCGAGCAGGACGCGCGACGGTTGGCCGTCTGTAGCCATGCCGAGGCGCTGCTGGATGGCCGTGATCGCCGCCTTCGAGCCGGAGCCGAAATTGCCGTCGATCTTGCCGTCGTAATAGCCGAGCGCCTGCATGCGGCTCTGCAACTCGAACTTCTCCTTGATGTCGAGCGAACCATCGGGACGGGGCCAACGCTGCTTCATGCCGCCGTAACCGGCGATCTCGTCGGCGAGCAGTCCAACGCCAAGCGCGTAGCTGTCGGCCGCGTTGTAGCGCTTGATGACGAAGAAGTTCTTGGTCATCAGGAAGCCCGGTCCGTTCGCGCCGCCCAGCATCTTGAGTTCGGCCCGTTCGGCACCGTTCTTGAAGCCCTTGCCGGTCGGACGGGCAAAGCCGAGCGCCTGCCACTGAGCGAGCGTCTTTGTCTGGCCTGCGAACTTGTTGCCACCACGCGGGACGACGATTTCGTAGCCCCAGGTGCGGCCGGTCTGCCAGTCGTTCTTGGCCAGCAGGTTCGCGGCCGTTGCCAGAGCATCCGGGATCGAGTGCCAGATGTCCTTGCTGCCATTGCCGTCGGCGTCGATGCCGTAAAGCAGGTAGCTCGACGGAATGAACTGGGTGTGACCCATGGCGCCGGCCCAGGAGCCCATCAGATTGTCATTGGACACGTCGCCGTTCTGCAGCATCTTCAGCGCCGAAATCAGCTGGGTGCGTGCATATTTCGCCCGCTTCTTGTCGGCATAGGCGAGGGTTGCCAGCGAACGCGGCACATTGTGCAGGCGGTCCGGACGCTCAAGGGCTGCGCCGTAGTTGGATTCCATCGACCAGATGGCAAGCAGGACATGCTTGTCGACGCCGAAGTGGTTTTCCAGTGCCGTCAGCAGGCGGCCATGCTTGGAGAGCATCTCTTGGCCGATCTTGACGGTATAGGGGTTCACGCGGCTGTCGAGGTAGTCCCAGATCTGGGACTTGAATTCGGGCTGGTAAGCCGCTTTCTCGAGCACGAACTGGTCTGGTTCGCTCACACCCTTGAAGGCCTGGCGATAGGTCCGCTCGGTGATGCCGGCCTTGGCGGCCGTTGGATAGAAGTCTCGGATCCACTTCTGGAAACCGGCGTCTGCAAAGGCATCCAGCGGGATGAGCGCCGTCGATAGCGTCAAGGCGATCGCGCCGAGCAGGCTGGGGCGGTGTCTTTTCATGGGCATCTCCCGTGCATTCTCGTGTTGGCAGCCGGAACAAGGCTGTTCACCACAGGTTAATGCTGTTCAGTCAACAAACCCTTTACCACGTTGTCCGCCCAAGCTTAGTCTTTGCCAATTTGAAGCAATTGTATGTTACTGGCCGTGACCGCGTGATGAAGGCGTTAATCGATTATATCCTCGAGGAGGGATGAGTGGTTCAGTCTAAAAAGCTCCGGAAAGCCGTGTTTCCCGTTGCCGGTCTCGGCACCCGTTTTCTGCCCGCCACCAAGGCCGTGCCGAAAGAAATGCTGACAGTCGTCGACAAGCCGGTCATCCAGTATGTGGTTGACGAGGCCATCGAGGCTGGCATCGAGCATTTCGTGTTCGTTACAGGCCGCGGCAAGGCGGTCATCGAGGATTATTTCGACATCCAGTTCGAGCTTGAGCAGACGCTGAAAGCCCGCAACAAGAACGCCGAACTGTCGCTGCTCGATTCGTTGCAGCCGACTGCAGGCCAGACCAGCTTCACGCGCCAACAGGAGCCGCTGGGTCTCGGACACGCCGTATGGTGCGCCCGTGACATCGTGGGGCACGAACCCTTCGCCCTTCTTCTGCCTGACATGATTATGCGCGGAGAGAAGGCCTGCCTCAAGGGCATGGTCGAACTTTATGAAAAGACCGGTGGCAATATCGTGGCCGTCGAGGAATGCGCGCCCGAACAGGCCCACAAGTATGGCATCGTCGGCGTCGGCGAGACGCTCGAAGGTGGCTTCAAGATCACCCAGATGGTTGAGAAGCCGGCCAAGGGAACTGCGCCCTCCAACTTCTTCATCAACGGTCGCTACATCCTGCAGCCGGAGATCTTCGAGATCCTGTCGACCCAGGAACGTGGTGCCGGCAACGAGATCCAGCTCACCGACGGCATGCTGAAGCTCGCGCAGGCGCAAGATTTCGCCGGTTACCACTTCAAGGGCGAGACCTTCGACTGCGGCGCCAAGGATGGCTTCATCCTCGCCAATGTCGCCTTCGCCATCGAGCGTGCCGACATCCGTCCGGCCATTGAAGATCAGCTCAAGGCACTGCTTGCAGCGTTGAAGTGACTTGCATTCCTGACCGCCGGGCTCAGCGCTTGGCGGTCAGGCCTACCAGCGCCGTCAGGCTGTCATTGTCGCTGCCGGTCTTGTAGTTCGTCCGCTCGTAGTTCAGATCCGCCGTCGCATCGAGATAGCGGTTGACCTTCCAGGTCAGGCCTGCGCCGGCGAGATAGGCGGTCGTATCACTGGACGCCGCGTCCCCATCATAATTCGTGAAGGTCGTACCACCGGTCAGGCGGGCGACGAGGTTCGTGCGGAGGTCATGCGCAAGCTGCGCCGTCACGCGATGGATGGTGGCGCCGTTGACGCCTGCTGTCGTTGACGGGTCAATGCTGGTGTCGAGGGTCACGTCGATGCTGGTGCCCTCGCGCGGTGACCAGAAGATGTTGCCGTCCACGGTCAGTGCGGAGAGTTCTTCCAGGCGCGCGTCTTCGTATTTCTGGTGTTCGTAGCCGACCGCGATTTCGCCGCGCAGCTTTTCGCCGAGATCCACGGCAACCCCGGTTTTCGCACCATAGAGATCGGCAGAACGGCGGTATCCAGCCGAATCCTCGGCATCGTCATAGTCGATCTTGCCGATCGTGCCTTCGATGAATGGAATGAGAGCCGGCGAGAGTTCGTAGCCGATGCGGGTGCTCAAGGCGTAGCGGTTGCGGTTTCGATCGCTCCGCTCCAGCGTCGAGCCGTCCGAGAGTTCGGCATCGGAGTATTGGTAGCGGGTGATGTCAGCGGCGATGGAGCCGCGGATTAGCCCAAAGTCGCGTTCGATCGAAGCACCGGCGCCATATTCATTCACGCCGGACTGGACCCGCGCGCCCGATACCGCGTTCGGATCATCCGTGTCTTCGCGGCTGAAGCTGTAAGAGCCGGACAAGGTGGCGATGGTGTCGTCGGCAAGGTCGAGGCGCAGGCGTGCGTCGATGTCGGCCTGCGGCTTGTCGGTGCCGTCGCCCGACAGCGTTTCCTGCCAGGCACCTTCGGCGCCCACGGACAATTCATGGCGCGACCAGTCGGAGGTGATCGTGCCCTTGAGGCCGGTTTCCGAGAAGATCCTGTCTTCCTTCACGCCGCCGCTCTTTTCCGTTTCACTGCCCAGCTTCTGGCTGATCGAGGGTCGCAGGATGAGCGTGCCGAGGCGGATGCCGCTGTTCTCTTCGGAATCGAGTTCGCGGCTGATGCGGTCGGCTGTGGGGTTGTCGAGGCGGGTCTCGCGGAGGTTCTGGCGCCCCAGGCTTTCGTCGACCGGGATGGCGTCGGTGTCGGCGAGCGGCTCCAGGGTCTGGGTGGCGGGAACGACAGAGCCGGTCGCCAGTGGATCGGCTGCTGCCGAGGGGGAGGCCCCGACGTCCGTCAATGCAGATGCGCCATTGGCCGCGGTGGTTCCGGCGGTGGTCTGCCCTGCCGCCGGCAGGAGGGAGACGGAAGAGGCGGTCGCTGACGCTGTCGTCGTTTGGGTCTGTTGTGCTGCCAGCAGGGACGGATGCGCGAGCACGGACAAAGCCAGCACGCTTGCAAAAGCGCGCAGCCCGAGGCGGCCTGTGCCGCGCGTGTCCTGATTTTCGATTGAATTCATCCCTGCGCCCGGCAATCTACAATGCTTACCCAAACGTAAAGCCTGATGGTTAATGTTTGGTTTCGACGCCCTCGCGTGGACTCCCTCCAGGTCGTCAGCAGCCCGCCGCATCGCTCAAGAATTTACACCAGCCCTCAAACGCAGTATGGGACGGCATGATCAAGCGCGCAGTCAATCTCGTCGAAGCCAGTGCCACCGAATCCGCTCTCCGGGTCATCTCAACCGAGCGCGAAGGATTGCGGGTTCTCGAGGAGGCGCTGGCGGGTCCGCTCGCCGCGCCCTTCTGTAATGCCGTGAAGACCATCGGCGATATCGGCGGCCGGGTCATCGTCACCGGCGTCGGCAAGAGTGGCCATATCGGCTCGAAGATTGCGGCGACCTTCGCCTCGACCGGTACGCCTGCATTCTTCGTGCATCCCTCGGAAGCCAATCACGGCGATCTGGGCATGATTGCGCAGGACGACGCGATCCTTGCCATTTCCTGGGGTGGCGAAACCGCGGAGTTGCAGGGCATTCTCGCCTTCTCCCGCCGCTTCTCGATCCCGCTGATTGCAATCACCGCCGGCGAGAACTCGACGCTCGCGCGCAATGCCGATGTTGTGCTGCTGATGCCGAAGGTTCAGGAAGCCTGCCCGCATGGGCTGGCACCAACGACGTCTGCCGTTCTGCAGCTGGCGATCGGCGATGCGATTGCGATCGCTCTACTCGAAGCGCGGGGTTTCTCGCCTTCGGATTTCCGCACCTTCCATCCGGGCGGCAAGCTGGGTGCGGCACTCACCCATGTGCGCGACATCATGCATACCGGCGACCGCGTGCCGCTCGTTCCGCTCGGCACGTCAATGCCGGAGGCGGTGAAGACGCTGTCGCACAAGCATTTCGGCTGTGTTGGCATTACAGATGAGGCCGGCCAACTCTGCGGCATCGTCACCGAAGGCGACATGGCACGCAATCTCGCCCGCGATCTCTCGATCCTCAACGTCGAGGACGTGATGACCCGCAATCCCAAGGTGATCAAGGGCGATGCGCTGGCGACGACTGCCGCCGCCATGATCAACAAGCATGGGATCGGCGCGCTGATTGTGGTCGATGAAGACAATGCGCCTATCGGGCTCATTCACTTCCACGACCTGCTCAGGATCGGCGTGGCCTGAAGCAGGCTTACGCCTCTTCGACCACCAGATCGCGTCCGTTGCTGGAGACGATGCGTACACGAGCGCCACCCGGCAGGTCGGGGCCTGATACCAGCCAGAAGGTGTCGTCCAGGCGGACACGGCCACGGCCCTCGCGGATCGGTTCGGCGAGCACCGCCGTGCGACCGACAAGGCTTGCGCCCCGCTGGTTGAGGAGCGGTTCGTCGCTTTCGATTTCGAGGCTGGAAAAGTAGCGGCGGCCCGCCAGGGTGAAGATCACGGCACTGGCGGCGAAGACGAGCGACTGCACCTGCCATGTCCAGAAGCCGGCATCCCAGAGCAGCAGCGATACTGCTCCGGTCAGGATTGCGCCGAGCCCGATCCAGACGAGGAAGACGCCGGGCATCACCAGTTCGGCCGCCAGAAGCAGCATGCCGAGCACCCACCAGCTCCAGGGGCCGAGTTCTGCGATGATGCGGCCGATCATGGCCATCACTCGCCGTTCGGGTTGAAGGAGGAGATCGGCGGTGTGGTGCGGACTGGCGTTGCCGGACGCGGCGGGGCAGGGCGCTTGTCCTCGCCGAAGACCTCGCGGGCAATGGCACCGATGCCGCCGAGCGAGCCGATCAGCGCGGTTGCTTCCATCGGCATCAGGACGATCTTGGAATTGTTGGCCGTGCCGATCGCGGTCATCGCCTCGGTGTATTTCTGGGCGACGAAGTAGTTGATGGCGTTGACGTCACCGGCGGCGATCGCTTCAGACACCAGGCGCGTTGCCTTGGCTTCGGCTTCGGCCAGACGTTCGCGGGCCTCTGCCTCGCGATAGGCGGCTTCCCGCTGGCCTTCAGCCTCGAGGATGGCAGACTGCTTGGCACCCTCGGCGCGCAGGATCTGCGCGTTGCGGAAGCCCTCGGCTTCGAGAACCTGGGCGCGCTTCTCGCGCTCTGCCTTCATCTGCCGGCCCATGGCATCGACCAGATCGGCGGGCGGCTGGATGTCCTTGATCTCGACGCGCGTGACTTTGATGCCCCAGGGACGGACGGCCTCGTCGACGACGCGCAGCAGGCGATCGTTGATCACCTCGCGGTTGGAGAGAAGTTCGTCGAGATCCATCGAGCCCATCACCGAACGGATATTGGTCATGGTGAGGTTCAGGATCGCGTTTTCGAGATTGGCCACTTGGTAGGCAGCTTCCGCGGCATTCAGTACCTGGTAGAAGGCCACGGCATCGGCCGAGACCGACGCGTTGTCCTTGGTGATCACCTCCTGGGTGGGTACGTCGAGGACCTGCTCCATGACGTTCATCTTGGCGCCGATACGCTCGAAAAAGGGGATGATCAGGTTGAGGCCCGGCTCGAGCGTGCGCGTGTAGCGGCCAAAACGCTCGATGGTGTAGCGATATCCCTGCGGCACCGTCTTGATACCGGCAAAAAGCACAAGGATGACGAGCACGACAAGTGCGATGACGACGATATCAGGACCGGTGATCGGCATGAATTCCTCCAGCAATGACGCGAGAAACGATCGCGCCCCCATGCGCTAACATCGTGGGGTGACAGGGGAATTGCAAGGGTGAGTGATCACAGCCGGGGAAGGCAGAGGTCGATCATCACAGGATGGGGGCCTGCCTAAAAGCAGAAGGGCGGCGGGATTGATCCCGCCGCCCTTTTGTTCCTGTCGGATTTGGTCTGGTCTCAGAACTCTTCCCAGTTGTCCTGCGCGACGGCTGCGTTGCCGTGGCTGCGCGGGGCAGGGGCGGCGTGGCGGGCGGGCTCTGCCGCACGCGGTGCCGGAGTGCGATGGGCGGAAGGCTGCGCCATGGTGCGGGCAGTATCGCGCAGCGCCGATGCCTGCGTTTGCTGCACGCCGTCGATGGTGAAGTGCGAGATCAGGTCACGCAGCTTGGCGGCTTCCGTTGCCAGGGCGCCGGAGGCAGCGTTGGATTCTTCCACCATCGCAGCGTTCTGCTGGGTCGTCTGGTCCATCGAGTTGACGGCGTGGTTGACTTCCGAAAGGCCGGTTGCCTGCTCCTTGGCGGAGATGGCGATGGCATCCATGTGGGTGTTCATTTCGGTGATGAAGCCGCCGATCGTGCGAAGCGCCTCGCCGGTCTTGCGAACCAGGTCCACACCGCCTGCAACTTCCGTCGAGGAGTTCTGGATGAGCGCCTTGATCTCCTTCGCGGCATTGGCAGAGCGCTGCGCAAGTTCGCGAACTTCCTGGGCGACGACTGCAAAACCCTTGCCGGCTTCACCGGCGCGAGCCGCTTCGACGCCTGCATTGAGCGCGAGCAGGTTGGTCTGGAAGGCGATCTCGTCGATCACGCCGATGATGTTGGAGATCTGCTGCGAGGAGCCTTCGATGCGGCGCATCGCGTCTTCGGCCTTGGCAACAACGTCGGACGACTGGGTCGCGGAGGTGTTGGCCTGAGCCGCAACGGAGCGGGCTTCTTCGGTGCGCTTGGTCGAGTTGACGACGTTTGCGGTGATTTCCTCGACGGCGGCTGCCGTCTGTTCGAGGGCTGCGGCCTGCTGTTCGGTGCGCTTGGAGAGGTGATCGGTGCCGGAGGCAATCTCGCGGGTGCCGGTCTCCATGGTCGAAACGCTGTTGGTGATGCCGGCCATGGTCTGGTTCAGCTGGCGGACCGACTGGTTGAAGTCGTGGCGCAGGGCCTCGAAATCGGCTGCAAAGGCTTCGTTGATCTGGAAGGCGAGGTCGCCGGCTGCGAGGCGCTTCAGGCCGGTAGCAAGGCCGGAGGTCGCGATCCGCAGACGCTCGGCTGCATCAGCCTCGGCACGCTGCTGGGTAGCGATACGCTCGGCTTCGGCGCGCTGGCGGTTGCCTTCGGCTTCCGATTCCAGACGCTTGTTGGCGATCGCTGCCTCGCGGAAGATCTGCATCGACGCTGCCATCTGGCCGATCTCGTCCTTGCCGCCCGACACGATCTCGACATTGAGGTCGCCGTTGGCGAGCCGGTCGGTCGCCGTTGCCAGCCTGGACAAGGGGCGCGAGACGAGGCGGTAGTTGAGGAAGCCCATCAGGGCTGCGACCAGAGCGACCGTAATGGCCGCGGCCAGCGCGATGCTCTCGACCATCGCCAGTGCCGCACCTTGCTGCTGTTTGGCGGCGGCGCTGCGCGTTGCGAATTGCTGCATGACCGCCTGCAGGCTCTGCTGGGCCTGTTCAACCAGAGCTTCACCTCTGCCACCGACTTCAATGGCGCGCGCAAGGTCGACTGTGTCCGGAACACGCATCAGGTCGATCTGGCGCTGGACGATTTCTGTCTGCCACTGCGCCAATATTGCGAAGCTCGCCTGCAATGCGGGGAGTTCACCGGGTGCCTGCTCTCCGAACAGCTTCGTGAGATCAGTCACATCCTTGGCAATTTCATCGAGGCGCGCCTGGGTCGTTTCTGCGAAATCGCGGTTACCCGTCAGCAAGTAGGTCTTCAGCTTGAGGTCGGCGACATAGATGTCGTCGCTGAATTCCGCCACGGCCTCTGCCAGAGCCTGAATGTTGTCAGCTTCGATGACGAGCTGGTTCGCAACAACAGTCCTGTTGTAGATGAAGATGGAACTCGCAATTGCGATCGTCGCCAGAAGGCTGAATGCGATCAAGCCCTTCGTGGTGACGGAAATATTGTTCAGCATGGCGCTCAGCAGCCTCAACGTTCAAAGTGATCAGCAGAAATTGGTCAAGCGAACGCCATCATGGCTCCGCAGCAGGCCGCTTAGGACGCGGCCAGCAGTCGTCTTTCAAGCTCAGTCAGGTTGATTTCGACGGTCACGGCGCCGATCTTCTTCTTGGAAGCGTCAAGCAGCGTGAAGCTGACCTGGTTGCGCCAGATCTTCGCCTCGTCGTCCCACTCGGCGGCGTCAACGAACATCGCATCGTCTGCCACGTCGAATGTCTTCTGGAACTTGTCCTCGTCACCCTGCCAGAAGTCGCTGGTTACAGAGCTCTGGCCGACGTTCAGGCCATTCTGGTCCATGACGAAGATTTCGGCATAGAGACCGAGCGACTTGCCCTGGATGCGGGCGAGGTAAACGGACAAGGGGCTGGAGAGGGTTGCTGCGATCAGCGGCTTGTCTGCTGCCTCGCGCTCCGCCTTCCACTGGTTGTCGAGCGCATCGATCTGTTCCTGCGTCATGTTCGTCAGGCGCTTGTTCTGGGCGTCGACCGATACCTGGACGATTTCGGCGTTGATGAAACCGCGCATCTCTTCGATCAGTGCCGGTGAAATGAGCTTGTTGACGTCCGGCTCCGGCGTTTGGGCATGGGCCGGCATGAACGACATCGCGACAAGGGCGGATGCCAGGGTCATACGGAAGTGATGCATGGGTGCTCTCCTTTGATGCCCTAATTCTAGGCATCATTATTAAACGGACCGTTAATATAAGAAATCGTTCCCGTAAAATTATATTTAAATCCAATGATTTATGCGGTTTCCCGCAATCTTTGAGGCGGAAACCCGACAGCCCGAGGTTGCCTCGGGAACGCGCAAGGAGGAGCGGATTGCTGCACTAACCAGATGAAAAAGAATGGCAAAACTTGCGCGGACCACGTTGCAACCTGGTACCCGCTTCATTTTATCGTGAGCGGTAAGACGTTCTGGTTGCATACATGCAGCCGCGCTGAAATGAGACGGCCTGCGGGTGAAATATGAGGGCCTGCTGAAACGAAAACGGCCGCCTCGCGGCGGCCGTGTGTCAAAATCCATGGCTCAAGACGGTTCAGGCCCAGCCCTGCAATTCCCGCCGAACGACGTTTTCAATCACCCGCATGCCGTCCTCGCTGTCGTTGAGACAGGGGATATGCGTGAACTTTTCGCCGCCGTTGTGCAGGAAGTCCTCGCCCGCTTCGCCAGCGATTTCTTCCAGCGTTTCCAGGCAGTCCGAAACGAAGCCCGGGTTCAGGATGGCGATGCGCTTGACGCCTTCCTTGGCGAGCTTCTCGACCGTCTTGTCGGTATAGGGCTGCAGCCATTCTTCCGGTCCGAAACGGGACTGGAAGGTGACCATCAGCTTCTCCTTCTCCCAGCCGAGATGCTCGCGCAGCAGGCGCGTCGTCTTGTAACACTGGCAGTGATAGGGATCGCCCTTCATGAAGTAGGACTTCGGAATGCCGTGATAGGAGGTGATCACCAGCTCTGGCTCCCAGTCGAGGGAGGCGAGGTGGTTGTTGATCGAGTTGGCCAGTCCCGCGATATAGACCGGGTCGTCGGCATATTGCGGAACGGTGCGAAGTGCCGGCTGCCAGCGCATCTTGAGCAGGGCCTTGAAGGCCTCGTCATTGACCGTCGCCGTCGTTGCGGCTGCATATTGCGGATAGAGCGGATAAACGAGGATGCGCTCGCAGCCTGCCTTCTGCATCTCGTTCATCTTGGCCTGGATGGCCGGCTGGCCGTAGCGCATCGCCCAATCGACATGCACGTTTGGCAGGTCCTTCAGGGCGACTGCGAGCTTTTCCGCCTGGCTGCGCGTGTAGGTGCGCAAGTAGCTCTCGTCGAGATCCTTGTTCCAGATCTCCTCATAGGCCTTGCCGACTTTCTGCGGACGCTTGTTGAGGACGATGCCGTAGAGAATCGGATACCAGAACCAGCGTGACCATTCGATGACGCGCTTGTCCGTCAGGAACTCCTCGAGATAGCGGCGCATGGACTTGTAGTCCGTGCCGTCTGGTGTGCCGAGGTTGACGAGCAAGACGCCGACCTTGCCGAAATTCACGGGCGGATGGTCGGAAGGCCAATGGGCGGGAAGTGCATTCATCTTGTTATCCTGGTGATGAGATCTCGACCGATACGTCATGGAGGCTTGTTGAGATCATCTGATAAAAGCAAAAGCCGGCCCGGGGAAGCCCGGACCGGCTTTTGCCGTGCGTCAAACGGTCTTACTTCGCCGGCAGCTGCAATTCGCGGCCGATGGAGATCACGTTCGGATTGCGCAGCGTGTTGGCTTCCGCAATCTTGCTCCACATCAGGCCGTCGCCATAGGTGGCCTCGGCGATCTTCCAGAGGCTGTCGCCAGCAACCACCTTGTACACGGTAGCCGCGGTCACGACTGCCGCTTCCGTGGCCGTCGATGCTGGGGCCGGAGCCTCGGCAGCCGGCGCTGCGGGTGCCGTTGCGGCGGCTGCGGTTTCCGTCGTTTCGCCCGCTGGCGGCGCCGTGGCGGCGATCACCGTGATGCGGCCGTCGGTGTAGGGCTTGTAGGGGCTGTTCTTGGAGATGTAGTCGGCAAGGACAGCTTCAAGGCCGGGGCCGAAGTCGTAGGCGTTCTGGCCACCGGTTGCGAAGACCTTGTAGCCGTCACCGCCGGAGCGCATGTAGTTGTTGGTCGCAACGCCGTAGACCTTGTTCGGGTCGATGGCGACGAAGGCATCGCCTTCCTTGACCTCGACAGAGGTGATGCGGCTGCCGGCCGGCTTGGTGAGGTCGGCGGTGTATTTCAGGCCGGAGACCTGTGGGAAGCGACCGGCGGCCTCTTCAACCTGGCTCACGCCGTTTTCCAGTGCCGCCACGACGTCCGAGCCCTTCAGCTGGAACGAAGCGAGCGTGTTCTGGAAGGGCAGGACGGTCAGGACTTCGCCCATGGTGACGGTGCCGGCATCGATCGATGCGCGCAGGCCGCCACCGTTCTGGATGGCGATGGTGATGCCCTGATCGCTGAGGCGATCAACCATGGCGTCGGCGACGAGGTTACCCATCGTGCATTCCATGGCGCGGCAAGTCTCGCGCGAGCCATCGACGCCTTCGGCCGTCGCGCCGATTTCCTTCTGCTTCAGCTCTTCGATCGGGCCTGCAAGTTCTGCGACCTTGGCGACGAAGCCAGCGTCCGGGGTGACGGATGCATCGAGCAGCTTCGGCTCGCCGGTTGCCGTCTTCACGACGCCGGCATCGTCAAAGACGACCGTGAGATCGCCGAGATACTTGGAATAGGCATAGGCCTGGACGATGGGCACGTCCTTGCCGGCCGGGTTCTTCACCATGGTCGGGTAGGGACCGGCGGCCTTTTCGTCGGTGTTGGAGAGCAGCGTGTGGCTGTGGCCGCCGACGATGACGTCGATGCCGTCAACGGCTGCTGCGATTTCCTGGTCCTTGACGTAGCCCACATGCGAGAGAAGCACGATCTTGTCGATGCCCTGGCCTTCGATTTCCTTCACGGCTTCCTTGAGGTAGCCGATCTCGTCGGAGAACAGGACTGCATCGCCCGGAGAGGAGGTTTCATCGGTATCGGTCGCGAGCACGGAGACGATCGCCACCTTCTCTTCGCCGAATTCCTTGACGATGTAGGGCTTGAACTTGTCAGCCACCGGCGAGTTGAGGCCGGCCAGCGTGTTGCCCGAGATCATCGGAAACTTCAGCGCGTCGATGAACTTTGCCAGTTCTTCCGGGCCGTCGTCGAATTCATGGTTGCCGATCGCCATGGCGTCGAAGCCGATGCCGTTCATGAAATCGGCGATCGGGGCGCTCTTGTAGGTGGTGTAGAAGAGCGAACCCTGGAACTGGTCGCCGGCGTCGAGCGTCAGCACGTTCTTGCCGGAGAGTTCTGCGCGGCGGGCGTCGATTGCGGTCTTCACGCGGGCAATGCCGCCGAAGCATTCATTGGCGGCCGCATCTTCTGCCGAGCAGGTGGAATCGGACTTGCTGATCGCTTCGATGCGTGAATGCAGATCGTTGATGTGCAGGATGTTGAGTTCGAAATCGGCCAGAGCGGTTCCGGCCGTCAGGGCCAGCACCGAGGCGCTGAATAGGCCAATCTTCAAGTGTTTGAACATCTTGTGTCTCTCCTGTTCCAATCCATCACACCCATCTGGCACGCAATCATGACAGCCGCATGCCAGAATTCGGATGGCGGATGTTTTCATCAAGGCCGGGGCAGGGCAAGTAAAAATCCGTCGCTGCCCATATGTTAGTGGTTGTAGAACGACAAAAGCGGCCCGTGGGGGCCGCTTTCGAAATCATCATCAAATCGGGTCTGATCAGACGCTGCTGCGGGCGAGCGAGAACTGCGCGCCGCTGTCGGAGGTGCAGTTGAGCTGCGTCGGGGTGACGAGCGCGCAATTGACCTTCTGCCTGGTGTTGCGAACCAGCGAAGTCATGTTGATCTCGACGAGGCGATCGTTGACCAGAAGATAGGTGCCGGAAGCAAGGATCTGGTTCGAGTCGGTGGTGCGGGTGGTGAAGGTGCCGCCCTGGAACGTGGATGTGATCCCGTTCGGGTCAACCCATGCACCCTCGATGGAGGGACCCTGCTGGACAGCCGGCAACTGGCGCGGCGGGCTCGAATAGCAGGACGTGAGCGCGAGGCTCGCTGCTGCTACGGCGACCAGGGACTTGGTTTTCATTCTTGTCTCCCACCAACTCGGCGGTTCGGCTGTGCCGCCCGCCTTCTGCATTGTCATCAAAACATGCCGCGAAGCCTTGGTCAAAGCAAGGCGATAGCCCTGCGTTGTCGGGGTTATCCCGGGCTTGCTCTGCATGGCAAAAAGCCCGCCGCGAGCGACGGGCCTCCATTGCGTGCGTAAATCGCTCAGCGGACCAGAATGTTCCGGAACTGCCACGGATCCTTTTCGTCGAGGTCTTCCGGGAAGAGGCCCGGGCGGCCGTCGAGCGGGGTCCAGTCGGTGTAGTGACCTTCGACGGGGCCGAGATAAGGCGACTGCACTTCGAGGCAGCGCTTGTAGTCCATCTCGTCGGCTTCGACGATGCCGGCCTTCGGGTTCTCGATTGCCCAGACCATGCCGGCGAGCACGGCAGAGGTTACCTGCAGGCCGGTTGCGTTCTGGTAAGGCGCGATCTCGCGGGTTTCTTCGAGCGAGAGGCGAGAACCGTACCAGTAGGCGTTTTTGTCGTGGCCGTAGAGCAGCACGCCGAGTTCGTCGACGCCGTCGACCAGCTCATCCTCGTTGAGGACGTGCAGGACCGGCTGCTGTGTGCCGCCATTGCCGAACATCTCGTGCAGGGACAGCACGGCGTCGTTGGCCGGATGGTAGGCATAGTGGCAGGTCGGGCGGTAGGTGACTTCGCCATCCTTCTCGACGGTGAAGTAGTCGGCGATCGAGATCGACTCGTTGTGGGTGACCAGGAAGCCGTATTGCGGACCCGGCGTCGGGCACCAGGTGCGAACGCGGGTGTTGGCGCCCGGCTGCTCCAGGTAGATCGCGGCCTTGCAGCCCTTCTTGTGCTTCTTGGCGTTCTTCGGCATCCAGTTCTCATGGGTGCCCCAGCCGAGTTCGGCGGGCTGCAGGCCTTCCGAGATGAAGCCTTCGACAGACCAGGTGTTCCAGAAGACGTTGAGCGGCTTCGGGTTCTTGGTGCGCTGGGTGTCGCGTTCGGCGATGTGTACGCCCTTCACGCCGACCTTCTTCATCAGCTTGGCCCAGCCTTCGCGATCGTTCTGGTCCGGCTCGTCGAACTTGATGCCGAGTTCGTTGGCAACATTGACCAGAGCCTGCTTGACGAACCAGGAGACCATGCCCGGGTTTGCGCCGCAGGTGGAAACGGCCGTCGTGCCGCCCGGGTTCTTCGCCTTTTCCTGGCGGACCGTTTCGCGCAGTGCATAGTTGGTGCGCTCGGAATTCTTCATGTTCTTGTCGAAGTAGAAGCCGAGCCAGGGCTCAACAACCGTGTCGATGTAGAGAACATCGAGCTTGCGGCAGAACTTCATCAGGTCGAGCGAGCCGGTGTCGACCGAGAGGTTGACGCAGAAGCCCTGGCCTTCGCCTTCGGTCAGAAGCGGCTTCAGGAGCTTCTTGTAGTTGTCCTTGGTGACATGGGCCTGGATGTGCTTG
The DNA here is from genome assembly GCA_958439205.1 of uncultured Allorhizobium sp. Lineage (GTDB taxonomy): Bacteria > Pseudomonadota > Alphaproteobacteria > Rhizobiales > Rhizobiaceae > Allorhizobium. Next base: position 1,795,845 of record OY288189.1, read on the forward strand.
ATCCCGTGCTTGGCCAGCAGCTCCGCTTCGTCGTTGCGGGGATCGATGACGACCATCCGGCTCTTGTCGAACTTGAAGTGGCGTTCGATCAGCGGCAGGGTGCCGCGGCCGATCGAGCCGAAGCCGATCATCACGATCGGGCCGGTGATCTCGCCATAAACCGGGTAGGTCTTTTCGCTCATTCTTGTCTCCTTGGAGGCCCGGTTCTTTTGCCCGGGCCATGTTTCCGGCCTGTGATTTACGGCCAGAGCGATACTGGCGGTTCTAGATCACAAAACTCTGACACAATAAAGAGTGCGGGCGAGGGGCAGAGGCGTCCTAGCTGCGATTTTCGGACGTCGCATCTTGCCGCAGCCGCGCCACGAGCCTGGTTCGCTGTCGCTCAAGGCCCTTGTAGCGAAGCTGAGGCTCGCTCAGAGCCTCCAGCTGCTCGGCGAGTGCCAGGGCGAGCCGCCGGCCATCCGCATGTTTTTCGAACAGGGTGACGGGATCGAGATAGATGCGGATTGTGAAGACGATCGCGCCAGTCTCGGGCAGTTTCGTCAAGGTCTGGCGCTCGACCCGCACGACTGCCTCGTCCGGGTCAGCAGCGTCGTTGCGGCCTGTCTTGGGGTGAAAGAGCTTTTGCTTCCAGTTGATCGACCAGTTGAAGCGCTCGGCGGGCAGGCCGGGCGCCAGATTGTCGAAAATGCGGTTGATCATCGCGGCATTGCGCGTGCCGCCTTCGAAGCCTGGCACATGCTCGTGGACTTCCTCCATCGGCCGGTTGAACTTTTCCGCAAGCAACCAGGAAGAGGGGAAGGAGAGATGGGCCGCGGCGATGTACCAGCCCGCCTCGCGCCTCATCATGATGACGAGGTCGTCCTGCACGAGCATGCCGGCGCGCAGCAGCGGGGGGAGCGTTTCGTCGGAAAGGTCGAGGGGCTGGCCAACGACATGCATGAGGTTGCCGTCGCTGCGGTAAAGCTCCTGATGATGTGTCTCCAGATGCGAGACAAGTTCGGTCAGACATTCCTGTTGAGCGGCAAGGCTGTCGTCTGTCGCGCGGAAGATCTCGGGGAAGCGGGACGCTGCGAGGTCCCGCTTCTCGGCGAGATAGCGGGTCAGATCGCTGTCGGGTTCGATCCATCGGGTTGGATCAAGGGCCGAGAGGCCGATGGTGAAGGGGCGTGTCGGGCCGGCATAGGGGGTGTGGGTGAGTGATGAGGACATGGAGAAGTCAGCCTTGTTTGCTGTCAGCCTGCCGCCTTGCTATCATGATGACAAGATGCCTCGGTGTATTCCACGCCGTTTGAATCGGGGAGTTTCGTCAATGTCAGGACAGCTGGAGCGAATTGCCCTCTCGCATGAGACGATCTCGCGGTTAAGGTCGTCTGCGGCCCAGAGCCAACGTGACGAACACGAATTGCTGGAGGAAGCTGTCGTCGAGTATCTCGATAGACACGAGATGGAGCTGGCTGCCGTCGAAAAAGGAATGGCTCTGGCCAGCGCGGACGGGTTGATTTCACACGATGCCATGAAAGCCTGGCTTCAGAGCTGGGGGACGACAGAAGAAGTCCAAGCTCCAGATGCTGATCTCAGCCGGTAAGCCAGATGAAAGTCGTCTGGTCCACGACTGCACGCCACGACCTCGTTCATCTCCGAGGCTATATTGCCCGGTTTCACCCCGAGGCGGCGCGCAACGTGGGTATCCACATCGTTGAAGCGGTCGACAGCATTTCCAGACATCCGGAACTGGGCACCAGGACAAGACTGGTGGGTGTGCGCAGACTGGTCGTGCCAGGCGGACCTTACGTAATCTACTATCGGTTGGCAGCTACCAGCATCGAGGTCCTTGAGGTCTTCGATGGACGGCGCGCAGCACCTCGGACCATCGGCCCGGAAGACGAAGTCTGAGGTTTCATCCCTTCAACCCTTCCAGCCCGGCTGCCGTTCGCGTCACAGCCACTTCCGTCACCTCGTACACGGCAACACCCTCTGCCGCGAAGGGATCGGCTGCGACATAGGCCTCGATCTGGGTTTGATCGCCCTGGGCGAGGATCACGCCGCCGGTGCGTGGGTTCTTGCGGCCGGAGGCGAGAAACATTCCGCTGTCATAGCCGGCATTCACCCAGTCCATATGCGGCTGCATCAGGCGGTCGGCTTCTTCGGTGGGCTTCACATAGGTGAGGGAGAGAATGAACATCCGACTATTTCCATTGGGCCGAGGTCTCGGCATCACGGCGCTGCCGCGCCAGAACGAGGAGGCATGTTGCTGCCGCGAGTAGCGGCAGGATGCGGTGGTGGTAGCGGTCGGGTGGGCCAGAGACCACGGCGAACAGGCTGTCATTGGCAAGGCAGATCAACAGCAGGATGAAAAGCCAGCGCCTGTTCTCGGCGCCGGTCCCGCGCCAGCCGACCATCAAGGCTACAGCAAGGCTTGCATAGAGGACCCACCGCAGTCCGGTCAGACCTGCGAGGTTGGCATCCGATTGCCAGATGCCTTGTGCCTGCCAGGAACTCGAGAACGGCTCCGGCATGGGTTCGTTGAGGCGCGCGATGAAATCGAGGCGCGTTCCGGTGCCGTAGAAGCTGAAGAAATCCCGGAGGATGATATCAGCCGTTTCGAGCGGCATCTGCGTGATCGCGGCCCGGATGATCGGCCAGGCATGGTCGCGTTCGAAGGCGGCGAGTTCGAAACTGTCGGGAAACGCGCGCATCAGATCCCAGAAGAAATCGCGCCGACCGGCATTCTCCGGACGCTCCCGGATCGTCTCGATCAAGCTGGCTGCGTCACATAGAACATCTGCAGCGCTGCGCTCGCACTCTCCCCGCAGCAGTTCGGGTTGGACGGAGAAGAGCCGCGCCGCCAGGAACGTGCGTCCTAGAGACGGGGTATCGGGGAAGTATTTGGCATCCAGAAAGCTGCTGACGCCGATGGTGGTGGCAATGGCGAGAACCGGCATCACCATTGCCTTTCGGAAGCCGAAGAGCAGCGCCACCAGCACGGCCAGCACGCTCGCCAGGATCAGGCCGCTGGCGTGGCCGGAGAAGAGGATGCCGGCGGACAAAGCGAGAAACGCGCTCCTGCTTCTGATCGAGACGATCAGGAAAACGATGGCTGCGAAGAACCAGGAATCCACGAGCACGGCGCTCGTGTAGAGCGGCTGCAGCGCGAGCATGGCCAGCGGCAGAATGAGCCAGTAGCCGCGCAGGTCGAAGCTGCGGATCAGCAGCAGCCAGGCCACCGCATTCACCACGGCGTTGAAGACGGGCAGTGCCCAGTAGCCGATGAGGCCATGCAGCGGGGCAATGAGGACCGCAGCCGTCTTGGCCCGCATCCAGTTCACGCCTTGTCCGGAATAGGCGATCGAATCGTCCATCACCCATGGGAAGCCATTGAGAAATGCGGGCAGGAGGAAGAGCGCCACAAGGGACAGGCCCATGAGTGCTGTGGCGGCATTTGAGGTTTCGGGAACGGCTGTTTTCGGGGGCAGGGGGTCTGCCATTGCCGTGCCTATTCGACCAGTTCGGCGGGGATCAGGCCGCGCAGGGAATTGCCGACGAAGAGTTTGCGGTGGCGCAGGTCGTCAAGTTTCAGCACCTCGCCGCGCGCCTTTCGCTCGCGGATCAGTTCGGCGCGCAAGACGCCGGGCAAAAGCCCGCTGGTGAGCGGTGGTGTGAGCAGCATGCCGTCGGCAGCTTCGGCGAAGATGTTGGTGATCGTGCCCTCGCAGACCTCGCCGCGCTCGTTGAGCAGGATCACCTCGTCGGCCTCGTCTTTCGAGAATTCGGCACGCGCTGCCTCATAGGGTTCGCGACGGGTGGTCTTATGGCGGAAGAGGCTGTCTTCGGATTGCAGCCGCGTCTTGGCGATCTTCAATCGCCAGACGCTTTCCTCCGGCACCGGCTCGAATGGCGTGGCGCTCACTTCCATTTTGCCGCGATAGGTCATGACCAGGCGGACGCGCAAAGGTTTGCTGCCGGAGACTTCCTTCTCCAGCTTGCCTTTCGCGTCCTGCGGCTGGCGGAAGCCGAGCGCATCGGCCGAGCGGGAGAGGCGACGCAAATGCTGGTCGAGCCGCAGGAAACCTGCGTCCGGCTGCCACCGCAATGTCTCGATTAGCGAGAAATCCATTCGTCTCCCACGGCAAAGCGCGCCTTCAACAGGCATTCCTCGTATTCGGCTTCCGCCTTCGAATCGAAGACAATGCCGCCGCCGACATTGAAGACGGCGCGGCCCCCGTTGAAAAGGGAGATCGTACGGATCGCAACCGAAAATCGCATCGGGCCGGCCGGATCGCACCAGCCGATCGCGCCGCAATAGATATCGCGCGGGCCTGCCTCAAGTTCATGCAGGATGCGCATCGCCCACATTTTCGGTGCGCCGGTCACGGATCCGCAGGGGAAGAGGGCGGCCATGATCTCGGCCAGGCCGATGCCGGGCGAGAGTTTTGCCCTGACATAGCTCACCATTTGGTGGACGGTCGGATAGGTCTCGATGGCGAAGAGCTTGGGGACGGACAATGTGCCGACCTCGGAGATGACGGAGACGTCGTTGCGCAGGAGGTCGACGATCATGCGGTTTTCGGCTTGCGTCTTCTCGTCGCCGAGCATGGCCGCGATGATCGCCTCGTCTTCCTCCGGGGTAGCACCCCGGGCAGCCGTGCCTTTCATCGGGCGGGTTTCGAGCCAGCCGTCGTCGTCCACGGAGAAGAAGAGTTCGGGCGAGCGGGACAGGATGACCGGATCGCCGAAATCGATCAGTGCTCCGTAATGCACCGGCTGGCGCCCAACGAGCGACCAGAAGGCGGCACGGGGATCGCCGGACCAGCGGGCCTCGACCGGCATGGTCAGGTTGGCCTGGTAGCAGTCGCCCTTGCGCAAATGGTGATGCAGGCGATCGAAGCGGGTGCGGTAGGTGTCGAGATCCCAGCCCGCTCTGGGTTCGGTAAGCAAGGGGGCGTTCGGGATGTTCGAGGGCGCTTCAGCCAGCGGGTGTTCGGCCGGTGCGGGGGCGGCGAAGACCCCCATGGCGATGAGCGGGGTTTCCCGCCCGTCTTCCAGCAGCGGACGCAGCTTCGGCTCAAAGACGAAGCCCGCTTCATAGGACAGATAACCCGCCAGCCATTTGCCGGCTTTCCGGTGCGCTTCCAACCTGGCGAGCGCAGGCTCGACCTCGTCTGCCGTCCGGGCGACGACGATCGTCTCCGGCTCGGCAAAAACGAGGCTCGTCCCCGCGCGGTCGTCGCGGAAGAGCGCATAGGGCGTGTGGTCACGCATGGGATATCGGCGGCTCCGGTTCAGGCTGCCTTATCTAGTGCTTCCAGCTCGTCGATCAGCCCCTCGATCATCGACAGACCCTTGGCCCAGAACGACGGATCTGTCGCATCCAGCCCGAACGGAGCGAGAAGCTCGGAATGGTGCTTGGTGCCGCCAGCCTTCAACAGCTCGAAATACTTGTCCTGGAAGCCCTGATCGGCGTTCTGGTAGACGGCATAGAGCGAGTTCACCAGGCAGTCGCCGAAGGCATAAGCATAGACATAGAAGGGCGAGTGGATGAAGTGGGGGATATAGGCCCACCACGTCTCATAGCCTTCCGAGATCTTGATCGCCGGCCCGAGGCTTTCCTGCTGCACGGAGAGCCACAATTCGCCGATCTTTTCGGCCGTCAGTTCGCCTTCCTTGCGGGCCGTGTGGATCTTGCGCTCGAACTGGTAGAAGGCGATCTGGCGCACGACCGTGTTGATCATGTCCTCGACCTTCTGGGCAAGCATGGCCTTGCGTTCGCGCTTGTCGGTCGTCTTGTCGAGGAGAGCTCGGAAGGTCAGCATTTCGCCGAATACGGATGCGGTTTCGGCGAGGGTCAAAGGTGTCTGGCACATCATCGCGCCCTGGCCGCCGGCCAGCACCTGGTGCACGCCATGGCCGAGTTCATGGGCCAGCGTCATGACATCGCGCGGCTTGCCGAGATAGTTGACGAGAACATAGGGGTGGGCGGACGGCACCGTCGGATGAGCGAAGGCGCCCGGCGCCTTGCCCGGGCGAGCGGGCGCGTCGATCCAGCCGCCGTCGAAGAAGCGGCCGGCGATCTCTGCCATTTCAGGCGCAAAGCCGCCATAGGCCGAGAGTACCATGTCCTTGGCCTCGTCCCAGGAGATCAGGCGGTCAGGCGTCTCGGCCAGCGGGGCGTTGCGGTCCCAGAAGTTCATCTGGTCCATGCCGAGCCACTTCGCCTTCATCTTGTAATAGCGATGCGACAGGCGCGGATAGGCCTCGCGTACGGCCTCGGCCAGGGCATCGACGACTTCGCGTTCGACGCGGTTGGCGAGGTGGCGGCTATCGGCGATGTCGTCGAAGCCGCGCCAGCGGTCGGAGATGTCCTTGTCCTTGGCGAGTGTGTTGGTCACCAGGGTGAAGATGCGGATATTGTCCTTGAAGGTCTTCGACAGGGCTTCGGCTGCCTCGCGGCGCTTTTCCGGATTGGCGTCCTGCAGAAGCGTCAGTGTCGGCTCAAGCGGCATTTCCTCGTCGCCGACCTTGAAGCGCAGCGAAGCCAGCGTCTCGTCGAAGAGGCGGTTGAAGGCGGCGGCACCCGTCTGGGACTTCTCAAGGAATAGCTGCTCGATGCGGTTGTCGAGCTGGAAGGGCTTGTCCTTGCGCAGATCGACGATCCAGGGGCGGAAATGGCCGAGTGCGGGGTCGCGATCCATGGCGGCGTCGACGGCATCGTCGGCCAGACGGTTCATTTCGAGCGGGAAGAAGAGGAGCCGGGCCGACATGTCGGTGAGCTTGGCCTGGATGTCGCCGAAGAACTTGCCGTTCGCCGGATTGGTCATGTCGGAATAATAGGTGAGGCCGGCATAGGAAGCGATGCGGCCAAGCAGGTCTTCGAGCGCATCCATCTCACGCAGGGCCTGGGCCAGCGAGTTTTCACCGACAGTCTCGAGCGCAATCGAAAGCTTGCCCTTCCATTTGGTCTCGAAGGCAAGCGCATCGGATCCCGCCTTCTCGACGGCACCGAGGAATTCGCTCGAGGTCTGACCCGGATAAAGATCGTCCAGCTTCCAGACGGGCAGGTCGCCGAGGTTCTGATTTCCGCTGGCGGAAGCCGGGTGGGCGGGGCTCAGGATGGGGCGGCGGTCGATCGTCATGGCGATGTCCTTTCTTCTCTTCGTTCCGGAGATGTAGTCAGTCGCCTGCGGATCGGCAAGCAGCCGGGTGTGCCGCCATGGTGCGACATCCGTGTTCGCACGCACCGAGACACCTGTGGATTGTGCCAGAAACGGTTAAGGACCGTTAAAATGCGAGGCTTTCTCCCAAGAACATCTTCAGGCCTTTCTGGCAGTCTCCCCGCGATAACCCAGGAGCGCGAATGCGCCGAAACAGCCCCGGGGAGCGCAAGTTGACCGCACAGATTCTACTCATCGATGAAGATGCTACCGAGCGCCGCAGCATGAAGGCTGCGATCGAGGCGCACGGCCACGCCGTCCATGTTGCCGATACGGCGCATGCCGGCATTGATCTTTTCCGCCGCCATCGCGACGCCATAGGTGTCGTTGTGATCGACGCGGCATCCGCCGAGGGCCTGAACCCCAACATCATCCCCATGCTGGCCGAGATCAACGCGGCTGTGCCTGTGATTGTCGGGACTGCTGAAGGTGCAACGGAGACGGCGCTTAATGCGGTCCGCGCCGGCGCTTTCGACTTTCTGGTCAAGCCGATCGCCCAGGAGCGGCTGATCGGCGCCATCGAATCCGCGCTCAAGATCCATCGCACCAGCCTGCAGGGCAGGGCGCCACGCCGGGCCCGCAGTGGGTCTGTCAGTTTCGCCGATGTGATTGCTGCAAGTGCCGCCATGTCCCGCGTCGTCGAACTCGGCCGCCGAGCGGCGCAATCGACCATCCCCGTCATGCTCGAAGGCGAGGCGGGTGTTGGCAAGGAACTGGTCGCGCGTGCCATTCATGCCGCAAGCGATCGCTCGTCGCGTCCGTTCGTCGGCTTCAACTGCAATTCCATTTCTCCGGCCCAGATCGAAGAGGTGCTGTTCGGCAGCGAAAGCCAGATCGGCAAGCTTTCCGAGGCCGAAGGCGGCACGCTTTTCATTGAGGAAATCAGTGAGTTGCCGCCCGGCGGCCAGATGCGGCTGCTGGAGCTCGTGCAGACGGGCGAAGTCCATGGTGGTGGTCAACAGCGTTCGGTGAAGGCCAATGTCCGACTGATCCTTGCGACCAACAAGGACCTGATCGAAGAGGTCAAGGCCGCGCGTTTCCGCGAGGACCTCTATTACCGTCTCAACGTCTTCCCGATCACCATCGCCTCACTGCGCCGACGTAAGGAAGACATCCCGCATCTGATCCGGGCCTTTGTCGAGCGTTTCTCGCTGGAGCAACGTCTGCCGAGGACGCTTCAGGTGGAATCACCGGCGCTTGCGCTGCTCACCTCCTTCGACTGGCCAGGCAACACACGGCAACTCGAAAACGCGATCTTCCGCGCCGTCGTGCTGGCTGATGGTGCGAGCCTTCGCGAGGCGGATTTCCCGCAGATCTCGGCCCAGATGAAAGACCATCGCAGCGGCATGACCGGTCCGGATGCGCAGCCATCCGTTCAGGAGCAGAGCCCGATTGCCAAGGTGCAGGCTGCTTTGGCAGAGCGGGCGGCGGGTCTTGTCGGCAATTATTCGGCTCCATCCACAGGTTTCAGCAGCGGCGCATCCGGCAATGTCATCGTCAGCACGGACGAGGCCGGCAATGTGCGCAAGCTCGCTGAAATCGAGGAGGAACTGATCCGTTTCGCGCTGAAATTCTACCGGGGCCAGATGAGCCAGGTGGCGCGAAAGCTGGGCATCGGGCGCTCGACGCTCTACCGCAAGCTCAAGGATTACGGAATCGATCCCGACGATCCGCAGAAGGATGCTGCTTGATTTGCCTCAACCGTTCGATGTTAACTCTGGGGTAAGCTTAATCGCCTACCAAAGGGCTAAGCATTTGTTAGGCAAGCGTTCACTATAAATGGACCGCTTGTGCGGATGTGGCAAATTTGCCATGGTATGACCGCATTTGACGTTCATTTCGGTTGGCGTGGGACGTAGTCTTTCGGACGGGGATTGCATTGCAGGCATCGCAGGACATCAGCGCGCTCCATACGCAAAGCGGGCGCAAAACCCGGCTTGCGTCCGCGCAGTTGGCAGCGAGGCTGCTTTTTTCGCTGTCTGCCGTCCTTCTGATGGCTTTCGGTGGACTTCTGGGTAGCGTCGGTTCGGCACATGCCGAAAGCCGCACACTCAATATCGAATTCGTCCACACCGGCGAACGCGCGTCGATCACCTTCAAGCGCAATGGCCGCTATGACCCCAAGGGTCTGAAACAGCTCAACTATATTCTCCGTGACTGGCGTCGCAACGAGCCGACGAAGATGGACCCGCGCCTCTTCGACCTCGTCTGGGAAGTCTATCGTCAGTCGCGCGCCAAGGGCTACATCAAGGTCGTCTCCGCCTATCGCTCTCCGGCCACCAATTCGATGCTGCGTTCGCGCTCGAAGGGTGTTGCCAAGGAAAGCCAGCACATGCGCGGCACGGCGATGGACTTCTACATCCCCGGTGTCCCGCTCAAGACCCTGCGCGAACTCGGCGTGAAGATGCAGGCCGGTGGCGTCGGTTACTACCCCAATTCCGGTTCGCCCTTCGTGCACATGGACGTTGCAGGCGTGCGCGCCTGGCCGCGCATGAACCGCCAGGATCTCGTCCGCCTCTTCCCGGACGGCAAGACCGTGCATATTCCCGCTGACGGCAAGCCGCTGCCGGGCTATCAGCAGGCGCTCGCCGAGTACAAGCGCCGCGTTGCCTCCGGCAATACCGTCATGATCGCTGAGGAAAAGTCGTCTTCGCGTCCTCGCAATTTCCTCGCCATGCTGTTCGGCGGTGGTGACGAGGATGAAGTCGAGGATGTTCCGGAACCCGCAGCGCGTCCTTCCGTGGCACAGCCGCAGCAGGCTCCCGCCGCACCGCGCGAGCAGCCCGTCGTAACCGCTTCCGAGCCTGTGATGGTCGCCAATGCGCTTCCGGGTGTGGATGCTGCCGATGCGCCGGTTCCGCAGGCACGGCCTTCACTGCGCCCGGCTGACAACAGCCTCGCCGTGGCTCTCTACCAGCCGCCGCGCAACGCGGCTGAGGATGCCCTCCAGCAGGTCGCAAGCGGTGTTCCGGTTCCGGCCTCTGCGCCCGCAGATGAGTTCGCCGATCTTGCCTCTTTGACCACCGTGCCAGTGCCGACCCTTCTCAATCCGCGGCCGCAGGCTGGCGGCGCAGAGCAGGGCGTCATGACCGCCTCGATCGACCCGAGTTCCGAAGCCATGCTTTTGGCCGAGGGTATGGCTGTTCCGGTTCCCGCGGCGCGTCCGCAGGTGGCCGAGGCGCTCCTTGCTTCCTCGCAGGCTGAAGCCGAAGCCGAGGTGGACGAGGTCGAGCAGGCGATCCTGTCGCCGGAAGCGGCCGCCGCACTTGAAGACAGCACCATTCCGGAGATGGCAGCCCCGATCCCGTCGAGCGCGCCTGTCCAGGCTGAGCTGACTGCGGCTCCCGAGCAGGCTCCGGCTCCCGCCCAGAAGCCCGTCGAGGTCGCGTCGATCCCGCAGGAAACGACGGCCGTGGAAACCACGACGCAGTTCGGCGACATGTTCGACGCTCCGTCCGACGCCGTGCCGAATGCCGATGCCTCGCTGCCCAAGAAGGGCGGTCGCCCGGGCCAGGAAGATGCAGAACGTGCGCACATGGCCATGTATGGTGGCACCAAGCTCACCAAGGGCATGATCGAGCAGTGGGCTCTGAACCAGGGCAAGTTCGACGCCGTCTCCAAGCCGGTCAAGGCGCCCCGCGTCGTGTCGCGTTCGCTGGTAGCTCCTGCCACGGCGGTTCCCGATGGCTTCCGCCTCGATGCGACAACCATCGACCCGAGCCGCTTCGGCGCTCCATGATCGTCAAATCAGCCAGCTGATAGGCAATAAAAAACCCGCCGGTTTGGCGGGTTTTTTTGTTGGCTTTCCAGAGGTCGCTCAGCCTTCCGGCGGGCTCTCGATCATGCCGAGCGCGTGCAGGTAGGTGTCGAGGATCAGATCCTCTTCCATGCGCTCCTGGTCATCCTTCTTGCGCAGCGCAATGACCTTCTTCAGGATCTTGGTGTCGAAGCCCATCGACTTGGCTTCGCCGTAGACGTCCTTGATGTCGTCGGCGATGGTCTTCTTTTCTTCTTCCAGGCGCTCGATGCGTTCGACAAAGGCACGGAGCTGGTCGCGGGCGACGCCGTGAGCGGCATCAGACATGGGCAATCTCCTTCATTGCAGGGATGGCATTCTTGAGGTGGGTTTTCGTGGCGATCACGTGCCGCGAAGCGGCGTCCGCGTCAAGCCCCAAAGCTCGGGGACGTGATCATTCCTTCGGGCGGTTCTTCTCGAAAGCCTGCTGCTGATCGGTGCTTGCCTCGCGCTGGTGCAGCGCCTTCCATTCTTCATAGGGCATGCCGTAGACGATCTCGCGGCTCTCGTCCTTTGTGAGGTCGAGGCCGGTTTCCTTCGCGGCGTCCAGATACCAGTTCGACAGGCAGTTTCGGCAAAAGCCGGCGAGGTTCATCAGGTCGATGTTCTGGACCTCGGGGCGATTGCGCAGATGGGAAACGAGCCGACGGAAGGCGGCGGCTTCGAGTTCGGTTTGTTGGTCCTTGGTGGGGAGCGTCATGCAGTCCTCCTTCAGGGCGCGATTGGCTGGATAGGGTAAGGGCCGGTGCGCGAGGCATGGATCTGATACTCGTGCAGCATCGGGTCGGCATTGAGGCGTTCGAAGATTGGCGCGAGGCGATCAGCCCAGGCGGCGACGCCTGACTCGTCGGCGATCAGATCCTGGCGGACCTCCAGCAGCGCATGCGGGATGCCTGTCACCATGCAGTGACGATACATGGTGTCGCCCTTCAAGGCGCCATCATAGGGCTCGTTGTCGCCCACGAGGATGTCGCCCGATGCTTCAAGGCCATCGATCAGTGGGCGCACGGCTCGCTCGTCGGTATCCCAGAGAACGGCTGCGTGCCATGGCCGCGGCACGCCTTTCCAGGCCGGCGTGTAGGAATGCAGCGACAGCACAAGCGGCGCCTTGCCCGAGGCTTCGGCGACGCTGGCGATGACCTCGGAGACGGCCTGGTGATAAGGGCGGTGATAGGTCGCGATGCGGTGCTGCCATTCCTCCGGCGTGATCGGATGGTTTCCGGGAATGATGGCGCCATCCGATATGCGCATGATGATGGTCGGGTCATCCTCGCCGCGATTCGGATCGATCAGCAGGCGGGAGAAGCGTGACATAACCGCCGGAACACCGAGGCGTGCCGCAAGCTGCCGGGTCAGTGGCTCGATACCGATGTCATAGGCGATGTGACGGCCAAAGGCGCTGTCCGGCAGGCCAAGGCGGCCATAGGGCTCGGGAACAATGTTTGTGGCGTGGTCGGCGAGAAGCACGACGCCGGCATCGAGGCGGCCTTCTAAAATCTCAAAAACGGGGGAAACATTCATCAGTTTGAAGCCATCGTCTGCTACAGCCGCTTGATCGCATGGGGAATGGGGGAGCGCAAGCTTTCATGGCTGTCACGTTTGTGCCAAGATCGGACATATAGGTTCCAGTACTGACCAAAGACAGAAAATATAATCGATTAGAGTTGCGTTGACATTCTCTGGTCAGCATCGCAAGAAGGCATCCCATGCGCATTTTTGGAGTTCCGGCGGCAATCGTGCATCACTCGATCAGACAGACTTTTGACCGTGCCAAGGCACGTTTTCTGAAGCCCCTCCTGATTGCGGGTGCGCTGTTTTCGCCACTGCTGGCAGCCGATGCCGCCCATGCCGAGTTCCGTGTCTGCAACGGCACACCGAACCTTGTCGGCGTCGCCGTCGGCTACCGGGCGGAAGAGGGCTGGATTACGGAAGGCTGGTGGCAGGTTCCGGCCGGCACCTGCGCCACACTGATCGAGGGCGAACTCCAATCGCGTTACTATTATCTCTATGCTGAGGATGCCGCTCGCGGTGGTCGCTGGACTGGTGACATCAACATGTGTGTCGCCGAAAACGAGTTCAAGATCGTTGGCGTGAAGGACTGCTTCGCACGCGGTTATCAGCAGATGGGATTCAAGGAATACGACACCGGCAGACAGGGGAGCTGGATGGTCCAGCTGTCCGATACGTCGGGCACCCAGGAAAGCCAGAACTGATGAAGCGAAACCGCAAAGTAAAGATCCTCGCCACGCTTGGTCCCGCATCTTCCGACGAAGCGATGATCCGGAAGCTCCACGAAGCCGGGGCTGATCTTTTCCGCATCAATATGAGCCATTCGAGCCATGAGATGCTGCGGACGCTCATCCAGCGCATTCGCAGTGTCGAGGCAGCCTGTGGGCGCCCGATTGGCATCCTCGCCGACCTGCAGGGACCTAAGCTGCGTGTGGGCAAGTTTGCCGAAACCACTGTCGAGCTGAAGGCAGGCCAGACCTTTACACTCGACAGCAACGAAGCGCCCGGTGACGCGACCCGCGTCTACCTGCCGCATCCAGAAATTCTCGAATCGGTGAAGCCGGGCGACCGACTGCTGATCGATGACGGCAAGCTCCACCTGAAGGCCGTCAAATGCGATGGCAAGACGATCGTGACCGAAGTCGTCTCCGGCACCAAGATTTCCGACCGCAAGGGCGTGAGCCTGCCCGACACGATCCTCGCCACCGGCGTTCTGACCGACAAGGACCGCGCCGACCTCGACGCCGTGCTCGCGACCAATGACGTCGATTGGGTGGCGCTGTCCTTCATCCAGCGTCCGGAAGATCTGGCGGAAGTCCGCAAGATCGCCAAGGGCCGCGTGGGTCTGATGTCGAAGATCGAAAAGCCGCAGGCCATCGAGCGCATCGACGAGATCATCGCGCTCTCCGACGCCCTCATGGTCGCCCGTGGCGACCTTGGCGTTGAAATGCCGCTTGAGCGTGTGCCTGGCATCCAGAAGCAGCTGATCCGCGCCTGCCGCCGCGAAGGCAAGCCTGTTGTCGTTGCGACCCAGATGCTGGAATCGATGATCACGGCACCTGTGCCGACCCGCGCGGAAGTCTCTGACGTCGCGACCGCCGTCTTCGAAGGCGCTGATGCCATCATGCTGTCTGCCGAGTCGGCTTCCGGCCAGTATCCGGTCGAGGCCGTCGCCACCATGGCGTCTATCGCCCACACGGTCGAGCGCGAGCCGCACTATCCGGGCATCATCTACGCCCAGCGCGCCCAGCCGGAAGCGACGGGCGCTGATGCCATTTCGCTCGCTGCCCGCCAGATCGCCGAGACGCTGCGCCTTCAGGCGATCGTCTGTTATACGTCTTCGGGCAACACCGGTCTGCGTGCCTCGCGCGAGCGTCCGGAAGTGCCGATCATCGCGCTGTCGCCGGTCATCCAGACCGCGCGTCGTCTTTCGGTGGTCTGGGGCCTGCATTGCGTCGTGTCTTCGGAGCCGACCGATCTCGACGAGATGGTCAACGGTGCCTGCCGCATCGTCGTGGACGAAGGCTTCGGCAAGCCTGGCGATCGCATCATCATCTCGGCCGGTGTGCCGCTTGGCACGCCTGGCTCGACCAACATGCTGCGCATTGCCTATATTGGCTCGGATGGTCAGACGGGGATCTGATCCCCGCTTCAATACTAGGATTGGAAAAGCCGCCTCCGGGCGGCTTTTTTCATGGCAGTTATTGGCCAGCCTGAAGGGAAGGGGCTTCACCCGCCGTTTCCACGCGTGTCGCGGCGAGCCGCGGCTCCACCGCGCGCGCCATGGCCTGCAGATCGCGTGTCTCGCCGGCAATCTTCTCGAGGGCCGCGATCGCGATATCGATCACGATATAATCCGGCTTGTGGCCAAGGCCTTCTATCCAGACCAGTTCAGAGCCTGCGATGTCGCGAGCGAGGCCCTTCGAATGGATTTCCTCCAGCACGATTTCGTCTGCGTCGCCGGTGATCACCACCGTCGGCTTGGCGATCTCGCGGTAGCGCGCGGCGAAGGTGCTCACATAGGCATGCAGGCCGGCGACATCCTTTGCGTTGGACCGAAAGGTCGAGGGGCGAAGGACGAGGGCCGGGCCGGTATTTTCTAGATAGGTGTCGGGACGTGGATTGGGCGCGAAGACATGATCCGTCGCCGCCTCTATGCGCATCATGCCCGCATGCAGAGCCAGCGTATGGCAGAAGATCGGGCCGATGACCGGGGCGGAGGCGAGGTGATAGTACCAGTCGACGCCGCCGGGCCAGGGATGGGTTGCGGCCGCGAGCAATACCAGGCCCTCGACTTTATCAGGATGCAGCACGCCGAAGCTTGCGGTGATCGCGCCGCCGAAGGAATGGCCGACGATGATCGCTCGTTCGATCCCCTTCTTTTCCATCAGCCGCGCAATCGCGTTCGCCTGGCCGTCCGGCGTGTCGTTCTCCGGCCCGCCACGCTCCGAGTAGCCGTGCCCAGGCCTATCGACGAATAGAAGCTCGGCACGTCCGCGCAAAGGCTCCAGGAAGGCGCCTGCCTGGTCTCTGAGATTCCCGGAGGCGCCGTGGATGAAGACGATGGGTGGCAGGTCTGCGTCGGGGCCTGCGGGCACGTGGAGGGCATTCAGGCTGAAGCCGCCGACATCGGTCAGCTCGCCGACATTCGGCGTCTCGGTCTCGATGGCGCGCGCGCGGAGTTGTGTGGCGATGGCAAGGGCCGCGAGCACGGCGATGAGGATGAAGAGGATAACGAGCAAGGCGAGACCGATACGGGGGAGGAGCAAGAGCGAAGCTTCCGAGCTGGACGATATAGCAACAAGATCGTGCTGCAGTGCCGTTCGTCAAGGTTTTGCTCGGTTTGCAGCGGAAGCGTAGGGAGGAGAGTTGTTGTCGCTACGGAAATTCCGTATACTGCCTGCATGAATGAGCGGTTCGATCCCGAGAAGGACCAGATCAATCAGGCGAAGCATGGCGTTTCGCTGGTCCTTGGAGATCGTATCTTTGATGACATCGATCATCTCATCATCCCCTCGTTCCGCGAACGTGACGGTGAGGAGCGGTATAAGGTCATAGGTACGATGGAAGACCGACTGTTCACCGGAGTGTTTGTTTGGCGGGGCGAACAGCCTCGCTTTATCTCGGTTCGAAGGAGCAATCGTGGAGAAGAGCGTGCCTATCGCGATACTGGCTGATCCAACCGACAACGAGGACTTCGATGTCTCCTCGGATGCGCTGGATCGGGCGCAGCGTGCGCGACTGATCCGACGGACACGCACAGCGCTAGGTCTGTCACAGACGGAGTTCGCGTCACGTTTTCGCGTGCCTGTGGGGACGCTGAGAGATTGGGAGCAGGCACGGGCAACTGCGCCAGACTTTGCCATTGCCTATGTGCGTGTGATTGCCCAGCATCCCGATCTGGTCGCGAAGGTGGTGGGCTGAAGCAATTCTTCGTTGGGAGAATTACGTCCGCTGGCCGGCCAGTTCTTCCGAGAGCTTTGAGACGATCTCCTGGGCCTCACGATCGGCGGGGAAGATGTCCAGGTAGCGTTCCCAGGCCTTCAATGCCGCATCCTTGCTGCCGCGCTCCGTGAGGATGCCCGCAAGGCCGGCGATTGCGCCGAAATGGCGAGGCTCGAGGTCGAGGACTTTCTCGATGTCTGAGACGGACTTCTGATAATTGCCCATGGTGAAGTGCAGCGTCGCACGCTGGTTCCAGGCACCGACAAAATCCGGCTTGAGAATGATGGCCTGGTCGATGAAGTCGAGGGCCGCTGCATTGCGCTTTTCGCCAGCTGCCTTGGCAGACCATTGCATCAGCAGATTGATCGTCGGGCTCGACGATTCGCTCCAGGTTGCCATCGTGGAATTGGCGATCTGGCGGGCGGCCTGGGGATTGCGCTCCCGTTTCAGCTCGGCCAGCAGGTCATCGACAGTCTTGGGCTTGGCCGGTGGCTTCAGCGGGATCTGTTCGACAGGGGCCTGGGTCGCTTGCGCGCCCCCCTGTTCTTCGGGTGCCTGCGCGGAGACGGAGCCTGCTGCGAGCAGGGCGGGAACGAGCAGGTGGCTAAGGGCGAGTCGCAAAGAAAAACGGCGCATACAGGGAAGGTAGTCCCTCAGCGCCGTCTTTCAAACTCAAATTTCCGATATCAACACGCCGCAGATGCGGCGGGCAGTACTTCCGGCTCATGGGATCCTGAGATCCCGGGGCATCAGCCCTGGCGAGCCTTGAAGCGCGGGTTCTGCTTGTTGATGATGTAGATACGGCCCTTGCGGCGAACCAGACGGTTGTCGCGATGACGGGCCTTAAGCGCTTTCAGCGAGTTCTTGATCTTCATTTTTCTGGTCCACAACGATTGTCGGGGAATGTGTCATTCACCCACTGTGTTCAAACAATCAAAAGCGCGCCGCTGGGCGCGCCCCTGAAGAGTTGGCGGCAATTAGCCCGAGGGAGGCCTTGATGTCAACATGCCCGGCGGAAAATGCGGGGCACATCAGGCTAAAAAACCGGGAAAATCAGTCGCGAAACGGCAGGATTTCGGTGACATGGCCCATCTTGCGGCCGGGTCTGGCTTCCGTCTTGCCGTAGAGATGGACGAGCACGTTGGGCTTTGAGAGCCAGGCCGGGACAGAATCGATGTCGTCGCCGATCAGATTCGTCATCACGCAATCGGAATGGCGCACTGTGTCGCCGAGCGGCAGAGAGGAGACCGCGCGGATGTGCTGCTCGAACTGCGAGACGACGCAGGCGGCCTCCGTCCAGTGGCCGGAATTGTGGACGCGCGGCGCGATCTCGTTGGCGATCAGGCTCCCGTCCTCCAGCACGAAGAACTCCATGCCGACCACGCCGACATAGGCCAGGCCGTCGAGCAGCTTGGTTGCAGCCTCACGGGCGGCCTTGGCCGTCTCCGGCGTGATGGCGGCGGGCTGGGTCGAGGTGTGCAGGATGCCGTTGCGGTGCACGTTCTCGGTCGGGTCGTAGCAGCGGACTTCGCCATCGGTGCCACGGGCGGCGATGATCGAGATCTCGCGGACGAAAGGCACGAAGCTTTCGAGAATCAGCGGGACGGAGCCCAGGGCTTCATAACCGCCGTCGGCGGCTTCACCCTTGCGGTAGACCTTCTGACCCTTGCCGTCATAACCGAGGCGGCGGGTCTTTAAGACACCTTCGCCACCGAAGTCGGCGAGGGCTGCTTCGAGGTCGGCCTGACTGTCCACGGCGTGGAAACGGGCTGTCTCGATACCCGAGGCGTTGAGGAAGCGCTTTTCCGTCACGCGGTCCTGAGCAACCTCAAGCGCCTTCGGTGGCGGATAGACGGGCACGCTTGCGGCAAGCGTCTCGGCGGCGGTCACCGGCACGTTTTCGAATTCGTAGGTGATGACGTCGCAGAGGCGGGCGAGCTCGGCAAGTGCTGCCGGATCGTCATACGCAGCGACTATCTGCTGGTTTGCCACTTGTGCGGCCGGGCTGTCGGCCTGGGGCTCGAGGATCACGGTACGGAAGTTCAGGCGGGCGGCAGACATGGCCAGCATGCGGCCGAGCTGGCCGCCACCGATGATGCCGATGGTGCGGATGGTCATGGGGCCTCGTCCACGGGATATTCGGCGACGGATGCCGTCTGGCGCTCGACCCATTCGTCGAGGCGGTCAGCGAGTTCGTCGTCATAGACGGCCAGAACACGGGCGGCGAGCAGGGCGGCATTGACGGCGCCTGCGCGTCCGATGGCCAGCGTACCGACGGGAATGCCGGCCGGCATCTGGACGATCGAGTAAAGGCTGTCGAGGCCGGACATCGATTTCGACTGAACGGGGACGCCAAAGACGGGAAGGGTGGTCAGGGACGCGACCATGCCGGGCAAGTGGGCTGCGCCGCCGGCCCCTGCGATCACCACCTTGAAGCCTTCGTCGCGGGCTCCTTTGGCGAAAGCATACATGCGGTCGGGCGTGCGATGTGCCGAAACGATCCGTGCTTCATAGGAGACGCCGAGTGCGTCGAGCGTGTCTGCGGCGTTCTTCATGGTCTCCCAGTCGGACTGGCTTCCCATGATGATGGCGACGGGCGGGCACTCAGCGGTCATCTCGGATCCTTCTGTGTCACGCAATGATGTCGGGGATGATCTGGTCTTCAAGCGCCGTGATCTTGTCCTTGATGGACAGTTTCTTCTTCTTCATGCGCTGAATTCGCAGGGCGTCGCAGCCGACGGAGATCATGGCGTTGATCGCAGCATCGTAGTCTTCATGCTCCTGGCGGAGCCGCGCCAACGAGAGCCTGACGTCAGCCTGTTCCTGATCGGCCATGCTTGTTCCCCATATCGCCGTTTTGCCCATCCTTTAAGGATGACCGGAAGATTCGCGCAAGCTCCTATCACCAAATACCGGTAACGGGAAGTTATCCCTGTCTTGGTTTTTGATGGTCGTTTTTGCCCAGTTCGCCTTCGACAAACCGCATTTCTCGTGTCACATTATCTTCGCAAAGCCTGAAACTCCAGCGGATGAGGGCTGGAGGTAGGCGAGAAGGAAGGACGCATCAAATGACCATACAGGCTCATCTTGAATCGCTGCAGAAGAAGCACGGAGCCCTGGAGGACAAACTCCATGACGCACTTGCATCTCCCTCCGTTGATGACCGGCACATTGCCGAGCTGAAGCGCCTGAAACTGCGCCTCAAGGATGAAATGGAACGCCTGAGGGCTTCCACACGCCACTGATACCACCCTTCCGGCTGCGCCGGGATCAGGCGGACCCAAAGACCGATCCCGATGTATTCATGAAGCAGCCAATATCCCACCCTTGGCCCCGGAGTTCACAGGACTTCGGGGCTTTTATTTTGTGTGTTGGCTGGAGGTCAGAGAGGGCTCAGGACCAGAACTGGTCGAGCCACATGTTCATCCGGTCAAAGCCCGGGCGATTGATGAAGTAGATGCGGCGCGTGCCTTCGGAACGCACATGCACCAGACCGCTGTCGAGCAAGGCTTTCAGGTGCTGGGAGACGGCCGGGCGGCTGATCGGCAGCTGGCCCGCCAGTTCATTCACGGTCTTTTCCCCCCGCCGCAGATCCTCGAGGATATGTCGCCGGTTCGGGTCTGCGATCGCCATGAACGGGTCTGCGTTCGTCATGGCTGAAAGGTTATGTCAAAGGTCCCTCGGCGGCAAGCGCAGATGTGCGGCGCAGCAAAGGCTTTGCCAACACGGATGTCTGCCTCAAATGCCGGTCAGTCCGCTCGTTCCATCCCAGAGAAGCTTGCTGCCGGCGATCAGCACCATGCCGTACATCAGGGGGTAGAAAAGCTGCGGCTTCAGGTAATGCACGAGGCGCGCGCCGGCGAACGTCGAGATGAGTGCGACCGGCAGGAGCGCGCCCGATAGACTGAGATTGGTCGCATCCAGTTCGCCAAGCGCGAAATAGGGGATGACCTTGATCGCATTCAGGATGGCGAAGAAGCGCGTCGAGGTGCCGGTATAGGTGAGTGGATCGAGCTTCAGTGGCAGGACATAGATCTGGAAGGGCGGTCCACCGGCATGGGCGACGAAACTCGCATAGCCTGCAAGCGAACCCCAGAAGGAGCCGGCGACAGGCCGTTCGCCGACCGCTTCAGTTTCCTTTCCCTTGTAGGCCAACCAGCTTTCAACGAAGTATTTGAGCGCAAAGACGACCGATATTGCGCCGAGGACAAGGCGCATGGCGTCTGCCGAGACATAGGTGGAGGTGGCCCAGCCGAGCCCGATGCCGATCACGGCGCCCGGCAGCATGGCAATCAGGGTTGCGCGGTTGTTGTGATGGCGCCAGGCCCAGAGTGCCACGGCGTCCATGACCAGAAGGATCGGCAGGAAGATTGCGGCCGCCTGCATCGGCGGTACGGCAAAGGCCAGCAGCGGCACGCCGATCAGCGCGAAAGCGCCACCGAGACCACCTTTCGACAGGCCGACAAGGGCAACAGCGGGAATGGCGACGGCATAGAAGTTCGGGTCTGTCAGCATTGCGCGGTTGATCCTTTCGGAAGAGCGGTCTATCGGATTTGTCTAGAGAAAACGAGGACGAAATCCGCAGAAACGGAGCCGTCCCGCACACGGAAACACCGCGCATGACCGAAGACCGCTGCCGCCTCGTCCTCATCGTTCCCGATATCGCTGATCCTGCCGAGCGCACGGAGGTGCTGCGCAACGCCTTGCGTGGCGGCGACGTGGCCTCGGTCATCATCCCGCAATACGAACTCGATGACACCGTGTTCCAGAAACATGCGGAAATGCTGGTGCCGGTCATCCAGGAAGCGGGGGCGGCGGCGCTCATCGTCGACAACAGCCGTGTCGCCGGGCGTGTCAAGGCCGATGGCCTGCACATCTCCGGCAATGCCGCTGCACTTGCCGAGGCGGTCGAGAAGCACGTGCCGAAGCTGATCGTCGGTGGCGGCAATGCCATGGACCGTCACCACGCGCTGGAGATGGGAGAGATCCAGGCGGACTACATCTTCTTCGGCAAGATCGACGGTGACATCAAGCCGGAAGCCCATTCGAAAAATATCGCGCTTGGCGAATGGTGGTCGTCGATGATCGAGATTCCGGCCATCGTCATGGGCGGTAGCGATCCTTCCTCGGCGGTCGTCGTTGCCGAAAGCGGTGTGGAATTTGTGGCGCTCGGAAAGGCCGTGTTTGCCGATCCTGCTCAGGCTGCCGCAATCGTGACCCGTGTGAATGCAGAGCTTGACGAAAAAGCGCCACGGTTTGAGGCTTGAACCGCCTCATGCGTTCAAACTCGTCCCTCCACCGTCTGATTCTCGCCGCACTCGCCGGGGCATGCCTTGCGTTGGGCACGCCTGCCGGCGCGCAGGAGAGCGAGGATGGTATCGCGATCGGTGAGCAGCCGGCGATCCTGCCGGCGGATCCATCCGATGCGGGCGAGATCGAACGCGGCGCGCGCGACAGCAGCAGTACCGGGGATGCCAACAAGCTCGATCGTGGCGATCTGGATTCCACCTTGCCGGTGACGAAGGGTGCCAAGCCGACCGCGGGCGACAAGCCCGATGAGTTGCAGGGCATCAATATCTATCTGCGCATGGGCGCCCCCTTGCCGGACGTGCCGGCGGAAAAGGCTTATGAAGGCAAGCCTGACGACGCTTACGGCGCCTTCCAGCGCGGGCTGTTTCTCACGGCCGTCGACAAGGCCTTGCCGCGTGCGCAGCTCGGTGATCCCGCAGCACAGACGCTGCTGGCGGAGATCATGTCCCGCGGCCTTGGCGTCAAGCGTGATCTGAAGGGCGCTGCCTTCTGGTATGGCCAGGCCGCTCAGGGCGGCGATCCCGCCGCAATGTTCAAATATGCCCTGCTCTTGATGGAGGGCCGCGAAGTCCCGCAGGACAAGGCAAAGGCGGATGACTATATGCGCCGCGCGGCGGACGCTGGCAATGCATCTGCCCAGTTCAACTGGGCGCAGATCCTGGTTGCCGGCACACCCGGCGTGCGCGGGCTGACGGCTGCCATGCCCTATTATGAAAAGGCTGCCGAGCAGGGCATTGCCGACGCGCAATATGCGCTGGCGCAGGTCTATTCGGCGCTGAAGGACGTGCCGGACGAGAAGAAGTCGCGGGCGCGGGAATGGATGATGCGCGCCGCACGGGCGGGGTTCGATACCGCTCAGCTCGATATCGGACTTTGGCTGGTCAACGGCTACAATGGCCCGCGGGACTATGAGGCCGGCTATCGCTGGCTGAGCATTGCGGCTGCGCGCGGCAATGTGGTGGCGCAGAACCGTATCGCCCATCTCTACATCAATGCGCTCGGGACAAAGCCCGATCCGGTCGAGGCGGCGAAGTGGTATGTGCTGTCTCGCCGTGCGGGTCTGAAGGATCCGGGGCTCGAGGATTTCTATCTCGGTCTCAACGAAGAGCAGCAGAAACAGGCGATCGATCTCGCCAACAGGTTCCGGCGAACCTGACGCAGCCCGCTCTGCCGCTCTATACCAAGTCTCGACGAGGAACGTATAAGCACGGGGAGGGCGGCGGCCATGTATCTCATCGATATCTTCCAACGTCTCGGTCTGGCACTCGCCATCGGTGCTGCCGTCGGCGTCGAACGGCACTGGCGCGAACGTGACGAGCCGGATGGCGCGCGGATCGCCGGTATCCGCACCTTCACGCTGATCGGCATGACGGGCGGGATCGCCGGGCTGCTGGATCAGGGTCTGACCCCGGATGGCCTGTCCGGTCTTGTTGTCGCGAGCTTCCTGCTCGCGGTCGCCATGGTCATGCTGCGTTTCGGCCTCATGGAGGCCCGTGCCGAGGGCTCGTTCAGCGCAACGACCGTTATCGCTGGCATCACCACTTTCGGACTTGGGGCGCTTGCTGTGCTGGGCGACATGGCGGCGGCGTCTGCGGCGGGTGCCGCCATGGTCACGGTGCTTGCCAGTCGCGAGTTCCTGCATGGCGCGATCCGGCGGCTCACCTGGGTGGAATTGCGCTCGGCCGTGGTGCTCCTGGCCATGGGGTTCGTGCTTCTGCCGCTCATTCCGGCCAGCCCCTACGGTCCCTTCGGCGGTGTCTCCCCGCGCAGCCTGGTGATCCTGGTCATCATGCTCGCCTCGATCTCCTTCGTCGGCTATGTCGCGGTGCGCCTCATCGGCGGTGGGCGCGGTGATCTCGTGGCCGGAGCCGTGGGTGGCCTCGTCTCTTCGACGGCCAGCACGCTTGCCATGGCGCGGCAAAGCCTAGCGGTCGCAGATGGCTCTGCAGGGCCGGCCGCCGGAGCGATTGCGGCCGGGAGTGTGTCGCTGGTGC
The DNA here is from genome assembly GCA_958439205.1 of uncultured Allorhizobium sp. GTDB lineage: Bacteria > Pseudomonadota > Alphaproteobacteria > Rhizobiales > Rhizobiaceae > Allorhizobium. The sequence continues at coordinate 1,819,610 of OY288189.1, forward strand.
GCACTGGGTTGCTTCTGCTTGCGCTGGCACCTGCCCTTGCGGAGCGGCTTCTCTGGGGCCTTCTGGTTGCCGGTGCGCTGATGATGGTGGTGGCCGTCTCACTCGTTGCACGCAGAGGCGCCACTTCAGAGGCTGCGCTGCCGACCAATCCTTTCGAACTGCTGCAGGTGCTCAAGATGGCGCTGATGATCACCGTCATTGCCTTTCTGGCGCGGGCGGCCAGCCAGATTTTCGGCGATGCCGGCCTTTATGCTGTGTCGGGTCTGACGGCCCTGGCGGATGTGGATGCGGCTACGGTGACGGTTGCCGGCATGCTCCCGACGCTCTCGGTCGAGGTTGCGACCATTGCCGTCAGCATTGCTATCGCCTCGAATATGGTCGCCAAGGTCGTCTATGCGGCTGCGATCGGCACCAAGGGCTTTGCTGCTCGACTAGCGGCCGCGACTTTGCTCGCCATAAGCTCGGGCGTGATCGTCACGCTGGCTGCAGGGCTCATCTGACGCTGGTGCATGGGCGGGAATAGCCATCCCCCTTGAATTCCGGCGGCATTTGTGGTCTTGAACCGGCCAAATGCCGCCGCCATCGCGTGCTGCTCCGGTCGCCGCCCTCCGGCGCCTCCCAGTTTCAAGGATTTCGATCAATGGCCCGCTCCGCCCTTCTCAATGTCATGGTCCAGGCTGCCCTCAAGGCCGGCAAGTCGCTTTCGCGCGATTTCGGCGAAGTGCAGAACCTGCAGGTTTCGGTGAAGGGCCCAGGCGACTTCGTCTCGCAGGCCGATTTCCGGGCCGAGAAGATCGTGCGTGAAGAGCTGCTGAAGTCGCGTCCGACCTATGGCTTCCTCGGCGAGGAAGGCGAAGAGATCAAGGGCACCGATGGCGCGCATCGCTGGATCGTCGATCCGCTCGACGGCACGACCAACTTCCTGCACGGTATCCCGCAGTTTGCGGTCTCGATCGCGCTTGAGCGCAATGGCGAGATCGTCGCAGGCGTGATATTCAACCCGGCGACCGACGAACTCTACACGACGGAAAAGGGCGGCGGCGCCTTCCTCAACGACCGCCGCATCCGCGTCGGCGCGCGCAAGGTGCTGTCCGACTGCGTTATCGGTTGCGGCGTGCCGCATCTCGGTCGCGGCCAGCACGGCAAGTTCCTCGTCGAACTGCGCCACGTGATGGGCGAAGTCTCGGGCGTTCGCCGTATGGGCGCTGCTGCGCTCGACCTCGCTTATGTTGCTGCCGGCCGCCTCGACGGCTTCTGGGAAGCGCAGCTGAATTCCTGGGACATCGCAGCCGGCATTCTCCTGATCAAGGAAGCCGGTGGCTTTGTTTCCGACATGAAGGGCGGCCAGGAGATGTTCGAAAACGGCACCGTACTTGCCGGCAACGAATACATCCGCAAGGCGCTGGAAGAGGTCGTCAACCGCCCGGTGCCGCAGGCCTGATTACTGTATAGGGAAAATTTTCCCAACCTCCTCGGCTTCAATTCGTCTCAATTTTGCACTAGCCTCCGGGTCCAAGATTCCCCGGAGGTTGAGCGTATCATGGCGAAAGTGAAGTTGGAGGATCTCGAGGTGGGAGAAACCCGTCCGGGAGCATACGGCCAGAAGCTCTCCAGCCCGATGCCCTTCTTCACGACGATGGTGATCTTCCTAATCATCGTGTGTTTCATCGCCGCCATCCTCTATCGCCAGGCGCATGCGGCCTTCATCACCAATCCGGGCCTGAACGGCCTGATCCTCGGCGTTCTCGGCGTCGGCATCATCCTTGTCTTTGCCCAGGTGCTGGCCCTTCGACCGGAAGTCCGCTGGTTCAATTCCTTCCGTGCCGCCGGTGATAATGCGACGCTGGTCGGCCGCGACCCGAAGCTGTTGGCGCCGATGCGCGCCCTGATCGGCGGTCGCCGCTCGATGGCGATCTCGACGACCGCGCTGCGCTCCATCCTCGATTCGATCGGCACACGCCTCGACGAATCGCGCGACACCAGCCGCTATCTGATCGGCCTCCTCGTCTTTCTCGGTCTGCTCGGCACCTTCTGGGGTCTGCTTGGCACGATCGGTTCGATCAATGAGGTGATCGCTTCGCTCGATCCGGCCTCCGGCGACAGCAATGATGTGCTGCAATCACTGAAGTCGGGCCTTAGCGCGCCGCTTGCCGGCATGGGCACTGCCTTCTCGTCCTCGCTGCTCGGTCTCTCGGGCTCGCTGATCCTCGGCTTCCTCGACCTGCAGGCAGGGCGTGCGCAGAACCGGTTCTACATCGAACTGGAAAACTGGCTGTCCTCCGTCACCGATGTGGACTCAGAGCGCGGCACGGTATCCGAGGCGTCTGCCGCCGTCGCGAGTGACGACATTCGTCTCCTTGTCGAGGAAATCCAGAAGCTCTCGAACCGCGAGGGCAATGACCGCTCTGTCGCTGCGATCGCGGGTCTGGCCGAGGGCATTCAGGGACTGGTCAAGAACATGCGCAACGAACAGCAGATGCTGCGCGACTGGATCGAGGCGCAGCAGGAGGATGCTCGCGCCATGCGTAAGACGCTCGACCGGCTGAACGACAAGATCAGCGGGAGCAACAAGTAAATGGCGCTCGGGCGCAACCGTCGCCGCGAGCGCGGGATCGACTATTGGCCGGGTTTCGTCGACGCCCTGTCGACGCTTCTGCTGGCGATCATGTTTCTGCTCACGGTCTTCGTGGTCGCGCAGTTCATCCTCGGCCGGGAGATCTCGGGCAAGGATGAGGTGCTCAACCGGCTGAACAGCCAGATCGCCGAACTTACCCAGCTTCTGGCGCTTGAGAAGAGCGGCAAGCAGGATCTCGAGGATATGCTGGCGTCGCTGCAATCGTCGCTTGCCTCGTCGGAGACCGAACGGTCCCGCCTGCAGGAGCTGCTCGACAGTGGCGCAGGGTCGGCGGATGTCGCCAATGCCAAGATGGGCCGGCTGACGGAAGAACTCGATGCGGAAAAGCAGGTGAGCGCTCGGGCGATGAGCCAGATCGAGCTGCTCAATCAGCAGATCGCGGCGCTCAGGTCGCAGATCGCGGCCATTGAAGAGGCGCTTCAGGCGTCCGAGGCCAAGGATCAGGCATCGCAGACGCGCATCGCCGATCTCGGACGGCGTCTCAACGTGGCGCTTGCGCAGCGTGTCCAGGAACTCAACCGCTATCGCTCCGACTTCTTCGGCCGTCTTCGCGAAATCCTGTCGGATCGCGAGAATATCCGCATTGTTGGCGACCGCTTCGTCTTCCAGTCTGAGGTACTCTTCCCCGTTGGTGGTGCCGATCTCGATGGTGCCGGTCAGGCGGAGATGGACAAGCTGGCGGCGGCCGTGCTCGAACTGGCGCAGGAAATTCCAGCCGAGATCAACTGGGTGCTCCGGGTCGATGGGCATACCGATGCTTCGCCGCTCACGGGCACAGGACGGTACCGCGACAACTGGGAGCTTTCGTCGGCGCGTGCCACTTCGGTCGTCAAATACCTGATCTCGAGGGGCGTGCCTGCGAACCGCCTGGTTGCTGCCGGCTTCGGGGAGTTCCAGCCCATTGCCGAAGGAGAAACGCCCGACGTCCTCTCCCAGAACCGCCGTATCGAACTCAAGCTCACCGAGCGCTAAGTTCATCCGTAATTGTTTGTCCTCCAGACAACTTGCGTGCTGTATTACGTGCGCGTAAAGGTAAGAAATGCGCTTTGGGAGGGTGGCATGCAGGAATTCGACGTCATCGTCATCGGAGGAGGGCTGGCCGGTCTCGTTGCCGCCACGGAGGCTGTCGATCGCGGTCTCAAGGTTGGCCTGATCGACCAGGAAGGCGAGCAGAACCTCGGAGGCCAGGCCTTCTGGTCGCTGGGTGGCCTGTTCTTGATCGACAGCCCGGAGCAGCGTCGAATGGGGATCCGCGACAGCATCGAGCTGGCGCGCCAGGATTGGCTGGGCTCGGCCGCCTTCGATCGGACAGAAGACTTCTGGCCAAGGCAATGGGCTGAAGCCTATCTGCAGTTTGCCGCCGGCGAAAAGCGCAGCTGGTTGAAAGCCCAAGGTGTCAGCTGGTTTCCCGTGGTCGGCTGGGCCGAACGGGGCGGTGGTCATGCCGATGGCCACGGAAACTCCGTGCCGCGTTTCCATGTCACCTGGGGGACTGGTCCCGGAGTGCTGGCGCCCTTCGTCCGGCGCGCCAAGGCGGCTGCAGACGCTGGCAAACTGACCCTTCTCTTTCGCCACCAGGTAGATCGGCTTGTCGTAACAAACGGCGCCGTCATGGGTGTCACCGGCCAGCTTCTGGCGGGCGACGCGACGCCGCGCGGCGGCACCAGCTCTCGCAATGTCGTCGGAGATTTCGAGGTCAAGGCCGGATCCGTGGTCATTGCGTCCGGGGGCATCGGCGGCAATCACGATCTCGTCCGCAAGAGCTGGCCTGTCGATCGCCTGGGGCCTGCGCCGAAGCACATGGTGGCCGGCGTGCCGGCGCATGTCGATGGACGCATGCTGGGCGTTGCCCAGGCCGCTGGTGGCGAGATCATCAATGGCGACCGGATGTGGCACTATACCGAGGGCCTCAAGAACTGGGATCCGATCTGGCCGAACCACGGCATCCGCATTTTGCCGGGTCCTTCTTCGTTCTGGTGCGATGCTGACGGCAACCGTTTCCCAGCACCCGCGATGCCGGGCTTCGATACGTTCGGCACGCTGAAAGCCATCCGCGCGCGCGGTCATGACTATTCCTGGTTCATCCTCAACAAGGCGATCATCAAGAAGGAGTTTGCCCTGTCAGGCTCCGAGCAGAACCCTGACCTTACTGACAAGAACATCCCGCTCCTGTTGAAGCGTCTCGGCAAGAACCCGCCGGGTCCGGTACAGGCCTTCATGGACAAGGGCGAGGATTTCGTCGTGCGTGATACGCTCGAGGATCTCGTGGCCGGCATGAACGAGCTGACGGGCGAACACCGTCTCGGCGTGCACCATGTCCGTGCCCAGATCGAGGCGCGCGACCGGCAGATGACCAACAGCTTCTCCAAGGATGCGCAGGTCGTGGCCATCCGGGGTGCCCGCAACTATCTCGGCGACAAGCTGATGCGCACGGCAAAGCCGCACCGGCTGCTTGATCCGGCGGCAGGTCCGCTGATCGGCGTCAGGCTGCATATCCTCACGCGCAAGACGCTGGGCGGGCTGCATACGGATCTCGAAGGCCGGGTGCTCAACCGCGAGAACAAGCCGGTGCCCGGGCTTTATGCGGCGGGCGAGGTGTCCGGCTTCGGCGGTGGCGGCATGCATGGCTACAATGCGCTCGAGGGGACCTTCCTCGGTGGCTGCCTGTTCTCCGGTCGGGTGGCGGGTCGTAGCGTCGGGCGTTGATAGAGTCGATAGCGGCATTGAAAAAGGGCGGTGGTGACACCGCCCTTTCTTACTTGTGGTAAGGTCGGTTCAGTCCATCTGGACGTTCGCGTCCTTCACTACCGGCGTCCATTTCGCGACTTCGGCCTTCACATGCGTGGCAAGCTCTTCGGGGCTGGAGGCGACGATCGTCGCGGAGAATTCCTTCATCCGCTCAGCGACGCCAGGATCTGCCATGGCCTTGACGGCTGCGGCATTCAGCCGGTCGACCACATCCTTCGGGGCATCCTTCGGGGCAAAGAGGGCATTCCAGGTATAGGTCTCGTAACCAGGCAAACCGGCTTCCGCCATCGTCGGGATATCCGGGAAGGATGGCGCGCGCTCGGCGGTGGTGACGGCGAGAGCCTTCAAGGTGCCGGCCTTGATATGGGCGGATGACGAGGGGAGGTTGTCGAACATGATCGACACCTGGTTGCCGAGCACGTCGTTGAGTGCCGGGCCGGATCCCTTGTAGGGAATGTGCTCCATGGTCACGCCTGCCATCGACTTGAACAGCTCGCCGGAGAGATGCAGCGGCGTGCCATTGCCAGAGGAGGCGTAGCTCCATTTGTCCGGTTCGGCCTTCAGCAGAGCCAGAAGCTCCTCGACGGATTTTGCCGGCAGTTCGGGATTGACGACGAGCACGTTGGGCACGAGCACCAGCAGCGAGATGGGCGTGAAGTCTGCCTCGGCATCATAGGGCTTGCTCTTCAGGATCAGCGGATTGAGCGCGTGGGTGGCGACCGTGCCCATCAGGATCGTGTAGCCGTCCGGCTCGGCCCGGGCGACATTGCCGGCGCCGAGACTGCCGCCGGCACCTGCCACGTTCTGGACGATCACCTGCTGGCCGAGATCCGCGGACATCTTCTCGGCGATCACGCGGGCGACGACGTCGGTCGAGCCGCCAGCGGCAAAGGGCACAACAAGCGTCACGGGACGCTCGGGAAAGGCAGCCTGCGCCTGGGCGGCGACAAGCAATCCGGCGGCCAGACCGCCGGTAAAAAGGGATTTATAGAACGACATGAGTACTCCTCCATCCAATGTCGAATGTCCGAAGCGGCTGCTCCTCCAGCTTCTCGGATGTGGCGAGTGTGGCAGGCGCGCGAGGCCATTCAACGGCAGGCTGCATGCCGGTGTCCAAGGAGGCGTAATCGGGGAGGGGAATGGGTGAGAATTCACCCAATTGGCGATTTTGATGGGTGGACGTCCACCCATCAAGAGTCAGTGAAGGCGCTTACTGCGCAGCGGCCGTGAAATCACGGCCACCCGTCTCGAACTGCAGACGGGCAAGCTTGGCATAGAGGCCACCCTGCTGGATGAGGCTCTGGTGCGTGCCTTCCTCGACAATGCGGCCATCATCGAGAACCAGGATGCGGTCGGCCTTCAGCACGGTTGCCAGCCGGTGGGCAATCACGATCGTGGTGCGGTCGCGCATCAGGCCATCCAGTGCCTTCTGGACGAGTGTCTCGCTTTCGGCGTCGAGCGCCGACGTTGCTTCGTCGAGCAGCAGGAGAGGGGCGTCACGCAGGAGGGCGCGGGCAATCGCAATGCGCTGGCGCTGGCCGCCCGAAAGCGTCACGCCACGCTCGCCGACAATGGTGTCGAAGCCATTCTCCAGGCGGCCGATGAATTCGCTTGCCTGGGCAGCTTCTGCTGCCGCCTCCACCATGCCACGGCAGGCGTCCGGCGTGCCAAAGGCGATGTTGTCGTGGATCGAGGAGGCGAAGATCGTCGTATCCTGAGGGACGATGGCAATGCGTTCGCGCACGGCCTGCGGATCGGCTTCGCGAATGTCGACACCGTCGAGCCGGATGGCGCCGGAGGATGGATCATAGAAGCGCAGGATGAGGGAGAAGATCGTGCTCTTGCCCGCACCGGACGGGCCGACAATCGCAACCGTTTCGCCGTGCGCGACGGAGAAGGAGAGCCCGTTCAGGGCCGATTTCGTCTTGGCGGAGGGATAGACGAACTGCACGTCGTCGAAGGTGATGCTGCCCTGGGCAGGTTCGGGCAGAGCCTTAGGGTTGGCAGGTGCTGCGATCGCAGGATGTTCGGCGAGGAGTTCATGCAGGCGCTCCGCTGCACCAGCGGCTTGCGAAAGCTCGCCCCAGACTTCCGAGAGCGTGCCAAGCGAGCCGGCTGCAATCAGCGAGTAGAGCAGGAACTGGCCAAGTGTGCCGCCGCTCATCGTGCCGGCAAGCACGCTCTGGGCACCGTACCATAGCACGCCGACGACGCTGCCGAAGACGAGGGCAATGGCGACGCCTGTCAGAAGCGAGCGGGAGCGGATCGCGGAGCGTGCGGCCTCAAAGGCGCTCTCGACGGAGGAGAAATATCGACCACGTGCGGCCTCTTCGGCATTGAAGGCTTGAAGTGTGCGGGCAGCTCCAATGACCTCGCCGGCATAGGACGATGCTTCCGCGAGCGTATCCTGGGCGGCGCGGGAGCGCTGGCGCACGGAACGGCCAAAGCCGACCAGAGGGAAGACGATGACCGGTATAGCGGCCAGCACCATGATCGACAGCTTAGGGCTGGTCGCAATCATCATGCCGACGGCGCCGAGACAGAGGATGGTGTTGCGGAGCGCAAGCGACGCCGTCGCGCCGACGGCAGATTTCAGCTGAGTCGTGTCGGCCGTCAGCCGCGAGACGATCTCGCCCGACTGGTTGATGTCGAAGAAGGAGGGAGAGAGCCGCGTGACATGGGCAAATACGTCACGTCTCAGGTCTGCCACCACGCGTTCGCCGATGGTAATGACGTAGTAGTATCGAAGGGCGCTCGCGACCGCGAGAACGATGGCCATGACGATCATCATGGCGAAGTATTTGTTGATGAAGGCGCTGTCGGATGCCTGGAAACCGTGGTCCAGCATGCGACGGATGGCGATCGGCAGCGCGAGCGTTGTGGCGGCCGCCAGGCACAGGAAGATCAGCGCACCAGCGACCAGACCCCGATAGCGCCCTAGATAGGGAAAGAGGCTTGTCAGGGGCTTCAGAGAGCGGCGTTTCTTGTCTGTGTTTTCAGCTTCCGAGGTCACTCTGTCATGCTCCTTCAGTGCACATGGGCTTTCGCGCCTTGGCACTTGTTATCCCTGCGTCCTTCATGTATAGGCACGGCATCGAATTGGGAAGCCGTAGCCCAGACGGACTGCGGCTTCATCTATTGAATAGGTTCTGCCGAGGCAATTGCGGCAAATGGACCGCTCGGCACAGCAGGAATAGAGCGATGAAGGCTAACATCCATCCCGACTACCACGTCATCAAGGTCGTCATGACCGATGGTACCGAATACGAGACCCGTTCGACCTGGGGTTCGGAAGGCGCCGTCATGAACCTCGAAATCGATCCGAGCTCGCACCCGGCATGGACCGGCGGCAACCAGCAGCTGCTGGACCGCGGCGGCCGCGTTTCGAAGTTCAACAAGCGTTTCGGCGGCCTCGGCCTCTGATCGTTCGAACGATCCGAATTCAACAAAAAGCCCGGCCTTCGTGCCGGGCTTTTTGTTGTCCATAATTCTAGAGCCTCGGCGCATCCGGCCATGAAAAAACCCGGCGCAGCTTTCGCTGGCCGGGTTGAAGGTGGTGCTTACGACTTGATCAGCCTGCGTTGAAGGCAGTGCGCAGAAGGTTCAGCTGGGCCTGGACGCTGTTTTCATTGTCCGGCTGGAATTCTTCTTCGCTGGCTGGACGATAGATTTCGCGGTCGAGAAGGGCGATGCGGTTCTGCAGGCGCAGCGAGCGCTCTACGAGATCACGGAAGGCTTCCGGAAGGTCGTTCCAGCCCGGTGCAGCACGGTCGACATTGAAGCCGTCGAGGCGAACCTTGCTCTTCTCGGAGAGAACTTGGTCGCGGCTCATCTCACCATTGTTCACGGCGCGCTGCAGGAGAAGCCAGGAGGCCATCTGCATCAGGCGGGTGGTCAGGCGCATCGACTCGGCCGCGTACAGTACCGAAGCCTGGCGCGGCAGAACCTTGGCGGCTGCGCGGCCGGGGCCGTCGAGGTAAGCGGCAGTTTCTTCAACCAGTCCCATGCCTTCGGCATAGGTCGACTTGAACTGGCTGGACGCTGCCACACGACCGGCAAAGCTAACCGTATTCACACCGAGTTCAGACATGGATGTTTCCCTGTAAACGCATCACTTAGGCATGTAACGACAGCGCTACGAACTTGTTCCTGTCGCATTTTGTGAGGCTACGATGCTACCAATAGCCCAAATCCGCAAGGCGAAACTTAAGGAAGGGTTAATTCCCACAATTTCGTGAAACCTTTGCCCCATTGGACAAAAAAAGAGCCGCAAATGCGGCTCTCAAGGTAAAACAGGGAGAAAATCAAGCCACCCCAAATAAAGGAAAATGCCTGAACCCAGGAGCTCTGGATGACCACAGTTTCGGATAAAAGGCTTAACGTGAAGTAAACGGAAAATTGAAAAGTGGTTCTTTCGGAGGCGGGTCTGTAGATCCCAGCTCTATACTTTAGGGCCGAACAGGCTGTCGGCCGCCTTTCGGCCTGCCTCCTTGCGGTCGATCTCACCCTTCAGACGCTCGATCTCGCCTTCCAGCAAGGTGATTCGATGCCGCAACTCGTCTGCCGATATGGCGGATATGTCGCAGCCCAGCTCGTGGCCGGTGCCACGCTTGCGGGGTTCTTCGTCGGTGATCATTCCCGCGAATCCCTCTTGTCCTGTTCGTCATAGGGTTCCTGGTCCGGCAATGGGGCCGCACGCGGGTCGAGACTCAGGCCCTCCGGCGTGCTGCTCATCGGCGAAGCCGAGATCGGCAGGTTCGGCACGTTTTCGCGATCGGCAGCCGGGATCGCGGCGCGGGTGCGGCTTCGGTAGATGGCATAGGCCGAAATCAGCAGGTGCGAGACGGCGGTGACTGCGAACAGCGCGTAAGGTCCGGCTGCCGTCATGACAGGGCCGCCGAGGGTGGGGCCGATGATGGTGCCGATGCCGAAGAGCAGGAGGAGGCCGCCGGACACCTTCACGAACTCATCCGGCTTGGCGAAGTCGTTCGCGTGAGCGACGGCAATCGGATAGAGCGCGTTGGCGGCCGCACCGTAGATGCCGACGAAAATGAAGATCCAGAGCGGATCTGTGGGCGTCAGGAAAACGAGCCCGAGGGCTGCGAAGGCGGCAAGTGCCGAAAGTGCCGCCAGCACGTAACGGCGGTCGATCCGGTCGGAGAGCTTGCCGGCAGGAAACTGCATGACAGCGCCGAGGAAGATCGTCACCGAGAGAAGCAGCGCGATGGTTGAGGCATCAAGGCCGGTGCGCGCGCCGAAGACGGCGCCGAGCGTGCCATAGGCGCCGTTGGCGATGCCGATCATCAGGATGCCGATAAAGGAGACGGGCGAGTTGCGGTAGAGCAGTGGCAGGTCGAGCTTGATCGACCGGAGCGGCTGGGGCGTCGCTGCGGTCGACATCAGCGTCGGCAGGACGGCGAAGCCGTAGACGATGCCGCAGATCATGAAGAGGATGGTGGTGGCAGGGTCGAAGACGCCGACCAGCATCTGTCCGCCGACCACGCCGATCAGGGTGATCGAGATGTAGAACGAGAAGATCATGCCGCGGCTCTCGTTCGTCGCGCGCTCGTTCAGCCAGCTTTCGATGATCATCGAGGTGCCTGCCGTGCAGAAGCCGGTGATCACGCGCAGTGCCACCCACCAGGTGGCATCGACGACGATGCCGGTCAGCAGCGCGTTGACGGAGATCAGCGAGACGAAGGTGGAGAAGGCGCGGACATGGCCGACGCGCATGACCAGCTTCGGCGCCACGAAACAGCCGAGCACGAAGCCCGCCGCCCATGTCGTGCCGAGCAGGCCGAGCACTTCGTTCGAATAGCCTTCTGCGGCGCCACGGACCGGTAGCAACAGACCGTGCAGGCCGTTTCCGAGGAACAGGAAGAGCGTGCCCAGAAGCAGGGCCATTACCGGCAGAAGATTACGTCTCATGGCATTCTTGTCGATTGGTGTGGATGGCACCCGAGGGCGGGCGGTACGACGCGGTTACAGTAGACGGATGTTCCTACCGTTGTCTGAATGCGACCTTGGCGCTTGCAGGAAAAGTTTCTGGCGGGCAAAAGTGACAGCGATGTGGCTGCGCACCGCATCGCATGCCGCCAGCGCGGCATCCCGCGCGGGTTCCACAAGGAAATTCGATGACCAAGGCCATCTCCGCCTTTTTGATTCTTGCCATGATCGTTCAGGTGATCAAGCCGATCGGTATTCCGGGCCTGAGGCGACGCAGCGATTTCTGGAAGCTCGCGGTTGTCGCCTTCGTCACCTGGTCGATCACGCTGCTGATCCGACCCTGACCCGATCGCGGGTCAGTTCGCGGCGGCAGCCTTTTCCGTCTGCCATTCCGGCAGGGGGAAGAGGCGGTCATAGGCCCAGTTGAAGATGAAGGCGTAGACTAGGTAAAAGAGCGCAAATGCCACGTCCATGACGAAGGCCTGCCACAGGCTGATGCCGAGATACCAGGCAATGAACGGCATCAGGACCATCAGCAGTCCGGCCTCGAAGAGGATGGCGTGAATGATGCGCATCGGCACGGTCTTCAGCGTCGTGCCGGCATGGCGACGCAGAAGGTGGTCGAAGCCGAGATTGTAGAGATAGTTCCAGGCCGTTGCGAGGGTCGCGCTGACCACGCCGACGATGCCGATGTCGGTGACCGGCACTGAAAAGGCCCAGCTGCCCAGCGGTATGATCAAGGCGAGGCCAATGAGCTCGAAGCTGATGGCGTGGCGAATGCGGTCTGCGGCAGTGCGCATGTTCTTCCCTCCGGGAAAACAAGCGGGTCGTCCCGCAGTGCTATCGGTCCCAAAATGGGGAGGTCGTCCTCGAGCCGTGATATAGACCCGGAGGCCTGAGGCGGCAAGGATTGTTTGCCGATATTTTCAGCAAAAGCACAAGGATTGAGCGTTATCGGAGGCCTGGTTGCCCCTCAGTCACACATGGAGTTCGCCGCGCGTGACGAGGACAGAGCTGCCACTGATCTCGACCTGGTCGAACTTCCCGTCGTTTGTCGTCACACGCAAGCGGATGAGGCTGCGCCGGCCCATTTCAACGCCCTGTTCGATCAGCAAGTCTCGCTCCGGCAAAGCGGAGCCGAGAGTGGTGAGGAAGGCACCGAGTGCCGCCGAGGCGCTTCCTGTCGCGGGATCTTCTGCGACGTTGTCGAAGGGGGCGAACATGCGGGCGCGGATGTGGTCCGGACCGACCCAGGTGTAGAGGAAGGTAGCGCAGTCGCAGTCCTCGTCGGCAAAGGTTGCGCGAAGCGCGGTCAGCGGCTCAAGCTGCGAGGCCGCCTTGGCCAGGGCTTCCAGGTTCTTCACTTCGACCAGGATGAATTTGAGGCCGACGGAGGCGAAGACAGGTTCATGCCTGCTTACCTCGATGTCGGCTTCGGCAAGGCCGATACAGGGGGCCATGACATCAGCCGCTATGCGGGCACCGGTGGTGAGGGGGCCTGGAGCGCGGATCGTGGTTCCCGTCACCTTGCCGTCCGGATCGCGTTGCACTGAAACTTCGACGAGGCCCGCCTTTTCCTCGAAGCGAAGGTGCTCGCCGACCGGTCTTCCGAAGTTGGTCCCTTCGGTTGCGAGCACATGCGCAGTGCCGACATTCGGGTGGCCGGCGAAGGGGACTTCCGTTACCGGCGTGAAGATGCGGACTTCGGCCGTATTGGCTGGGTCACTCGCAGGCAGGACGAAGGTCGTTTCCGAATATCCGAACTCTGCCGCAATCTGCTGCATCTCGCTGTCGGTGAGGCCCCGCGCATCCGTGATGACGGCGAGCGGATTGCCGGCAAAGCGGCTTTCGGTGAAGACATCGACGGTGACGAAGGGGACGGTTTTCATGCAGGCTCCGGATGTTCCATTGCCCTCCCATAACGCAGAAAACCCGGCGCGTGGCCGGGCTTTCGTGTCCTGATGACAAGTTTGACGTGAGTGGTCACGTCTTACTTTTAGGAGGCGTGGAGCCGATTATTCGGCCGCGATGGCGCCGACCTTGGCGACGCTTGCGGCGTAGATCTGCTCGATCGTCCCTGCGATGCTGCTGTTGAATTCGGCGTCGCTCATGGTGACACGCAGCTTCTCGGCCAGCGCACGCGAGAAGCTCGCGATCATGCCGTGGTTCTGTCGCAGCTTTTCGCAGGCGTCGACCGTCGAATAGCCACCGGAGAGGGCCACGACACGGACGACCGAAGCGTGGTTCATCAGCGGTGCGTAAAAGTCGGCAACGGTCGGAATGGTCAGCTTGAGCATGACCTTGTCGCTTGAAGGTAGCTTGTCGAGCTCGGCGGCGATTGCGTCCCGCAGGATGGCTTCGGCTTCCGCCTTGCTCGGGCTCTTGATCGAGACTTCCGGCTCGACGATCGGCACAAGGCCCTGGGCGATGATCTGGCGGGCAACCTCGAACTGCTGGCGCACGACGGCGGTTATGCCGGCCTTGTCAGCATGGGCGATCACGGAGCGCATCTTGGTGCCGAAGATACCCTTTTCGCGGCCGCGGATCAGAAGCGCGTCGAGGTCCGGCATGGGCTTCATCAGTTGAACGCCGTTTTCTTCCTCCATCAGACCCTTGTCGATCTTGAGGAACGGGACCACGCCCCGATTTTCCCAGAGGAAGGAGGGGACGGGCTCGCCATCGACATCGCCGTCCATGGTGCGCTCAAAAAGGATTGCGCCGATGACCTTGTCGCCGGTGAAAGCGGGCGCCTTCATGATGCGCACGCGCATTGCGTGGATCAGGCGGTACATTTCTTCGTCGCCCTGGTAGCCGCTCTCGGAGATGCCATAGAGACGCAGAGCGCCCGGTGTCGAACCGCCACTCTGGTCCAGCGCGGCGATGAAGCCGGGTGCCGAGGTCATTTTGTCCAACATCTTCGCGTCCACCATATCTCACTCCTATCCCTGAACATGGCGCCGTCGCGCCGGACTATTCTCTTGCTCTTTCGACGGACCGATGTGGTCGTCCGGGTCATTCCCTTGAGCCTTTCGGCCTTCGAAGACCGAGATGAGTTCGGCGATAACAGAACTTCTCCAAAGGGAAAATGGGCAGCTAACCTATTGAAACGATTGAAATCATTTCAATCGTTTGAAAATTCAAAGATTTTTAAATGCGTTTCAATCGGCACGGAAATTGCTGTCGTTTCACCGCCAGACTGCATATCTGGCTTCAAGGGGAACAACCCGCCGGGCGGACCGAGGTTCCCGTTGCACCATGCTAACACCGAAGGCCCGGCAGCCAAATGACATGGCGCACGAAAAAACCGCGTGCCTTGGGACACGCGGTTCACTGTGGTTGCGATCGGTGGGTCGGCGTGATCAGCCCTTGGTCAGGACCGCGATGCCCGGCAATTCCTTGCCTTCCATCCATTCGAGGAAGGCGCCGCCTGCCGTCGAGACATAGGAGAAGTCGTCAGCGACACCGGCATGGTTGAGGGCGGAGACGGTATCGCCGCCGCCGGCAACAGAGACGAGCTTGCCTGCCTTGGTCTGTTCGGCGGCATGCAGGGCCGCCGATACGGTCGCCTTGTCGAAGGGCGCGATTTCGAAGGCACCGAGCGGGCCGTTCCAGACCAGGGTGGCGGCCTTGCCGATCCAGCTGTTGATCAGTTCTACGGACTTCGGGCCAACGTCCAGCATCATGGCATCCGCGGGGATCGCGTTGATGTCGACGGTTTCGTTGGCGGCATTGGCCTTGAACTCGCGGGCAACGACGCCGTCGACGGGCAGCACGATGGCGCAGCCGGCGGTCTTCGCCGTTTCCATGATCGAACGGGCGGTGTCGGCGAGGTCATGCTCGCAGAGCGACTTGCCGACATCGATGCCCTGGGCGGCGATGAAGGTGTTTGCCATGCCGCCGCCGATGACGAGGGCATCGACCTTGGTCACGAGGTTGGAAAGCAGGTCGATCTTGGTCGAGACCTTGGCGCCGCCAACGATGGCGACGACCGGGCGGGTTGGCTGGCCCAGACCCTTTTCCAGCGCTTCCAGTTCAGCCTGCATGGTGCGGCCGGCATAGGCGGGCAGGTGGTGGGCAAGGCCTTCGGTCGAGGCATGGGCGCGGTGTGCGGCCGAGAAGGCGTCGTTGACGTAGATGTCGCCGTTCATGGCGAGTTCGGCGGTAAACTCCGGGGTGTTCTTCTCTTCGCCCTTGTGGAAGCGGGTGTTTTCGAGAAGCAGGATGTCGCCGTTCTCCATCTTGGCGATGGCGTCTGCAGCCGGGGCGCCGATGCAATCGGAGGCGAAGGCGACGCGCTGGTCGAGCACTTCCTCGACGGCAGGCGCGATCAGAGACAGCGACTGGTCTGCGACCGGTTCACCCTTCGGACGACCGAAATGGGCGAGCAGGATGACCTTGGCGCCCTTTTCCGACAGTTCGAGGATCGTCGGCGCAACACGCTCGATGCGGGTCGTGTCGGATACCTTGCCGTTGGTCACGGGGACGTTGAGGTCAACGCGGACAAGCACACGCTTGCCTGCGATGTCGGTGAGATCGTCGAGTGTCTTGAAAGCCGGCATGGGTCTACCCGTCTTGAATGCTGTTGGAATTGGGCTTGCGGGCGGGACCTTACACCGCTCGTGTGACGGCGCAAGGCGCGCCGGCTCATTTTTCGGCGCTGCGATCGACGGTTGCTGCACCGCGTTTGCGACGCAGGTAATCGCGTGTCGCATGGGCGAGTTCGCGGATATTGAGGAAGATCGGCCAGGTGGTCGCAGGCTCGACTGGTTCCATCGAGACGCCGACCGAGGCGATGTGGCCGTGCTCGTCGATATCGCGCACGATCAGAACAATGGTGCCGAGACGAACGCGGTCGGCATAGTCCGGGCGGCCCCCGACTCGCTGGGTGATCAGTTCGGCGACCGTCTTGCCGCGCTCGCTGTCGGAGATCGACAGCGGCCCATAGGCCTCGTCGATATCACGCACATGGCTGGCGGGGGCGATGGCGAATGTACCGAAGAATTCGCCGTCGTCCTCGGCCACCGGGGCCTCGGTGGCGAAGAGGCGGTCGAGCAGCTTGGAATAGCTCGGCGCGATGAAGAGGTAGACCTGGTCATTCTCGCGCAGACGGCCGGCATATTGATAGCGCATCGACTTGCCATCGCGGATGACGAGCGAGGGCATGGCCCAGCGCGGAATGCGCTCGCCGTTGAGCACAGGGCTGCCGGCGACGACGCGGTAGGCGAGGAGTTCATGATTGGCGGTGCCCGGCAGGTCGAGTTCGACCTTGTCGATGGCACCGATGCGCGGCGGGATGATAAGGCCGAGACGCTTGGCGAGCGGCTTGATCGTCCAGCCTTGCAGCACCAGCGAGATCATCACGACGATGAAGGCCGTGTTGAAGAAGGCCTCGCCGTTTTCCATGTTGCCGATGACGGGCACGATGCCGAGCAGGATGGAGACCGCACCGCGCAAGCCCACCCAGGCGATGAAGCCCGTTTCACGCTGGGTGAAATCGAAGGGCAGGAGGCAGAGCCAGACGGCGAGCGGTCGCGCGATGAACACCAGAAAGAGGGCGAGCAGAACGGCGGGCAGCAGGATCTGCGGAAACTGCGACGGCGTAGCGAGCAGGCCGAGCACGAGGAACATGACGATCTGGGCAAGCCAGGTCATGCCGTCCTGGAAGCGCTTGATCGACACCGTCGAGGGCAGCTTGCGCGACCCGGCATAGATGCCAGCGACATAGACGGCGAGGAAGCCGCTGCCACCGATCAGTCCGGTAAAAGAGAAAATCATCAAGGCGATCGCCAGCATGAAGATCGGGGCGAGACCCTGCTCGATCTGCAGCTTGCGCAGGATGAAGGCGATCATTGCGCCGCCGACGAGGCCGAGGATCAGGCCGATGCCCATCTGCTCGACGAAGAGGCGCAGGAGTTCGAGAGACAGACCGTCCGAGCCGCTGCCATTGGAAATGAGTTCGACCAGGGCGATGGCGAGGAAGATCGCCATCGGGTCGTTGGTGCCGGATTCGACTTCCAGCGTCGAGCGGACGCGATCACGGATGTTGATGCCGCCGATGCGCAGAAGGAAGAAGACGGCAGCCGCATCGGTCGATGCGAGGATCGCGCCGAGGAGCAGGCCCTCAAGATAGCTGAAGCCGAAGAGGAAATGGGCTGCCACGCCGAGCAGAACAGTCGTCAGCAGCACGCCGAAGGTCGCGAGCGTCAAGGCGGGGGCGGCCGATAGGCGGAATGATTGCAGCGATGTGCCGAAGCCCGAATCGAAAAGCACGACTGCCAGGGCAAGCGAGCCGATTACATAGGCGAGGGGGAAGTTGGAGAAGTCGATGCCGAGGCCGTCGACACCCGCGCCAAGGCCAATGGTCAGAAAGAGAAGAAGGAGGGGCGCGCCGAAGCGGAAAGCGATGAGGCTCGAAAAAGCGGCCAGGAAAACCAGGGCCGTCGCAACCAACGTGACCGCGTAAAACTCACTCAATCCTCTTCCCCTTTCCCGATGCCGGCCGATCGACAGCGCCCACCACTGTCCGGTCCCTCTCTCCGGCTGTCAAACCGAAAGGTGGTGGCTTCCCGTCGTCATGACGGGCAATCCTTGCAAACCGGAAAATGAGATGCGTGCCGAACGGCTTGCGCAAAATGGAACAAGATCATGATCATAGTAGGGCGGATTTAAATTCTTTAATCCGCCCTACGAAATTTTATCGGGGTTCGGAGAGCAGTCCCCGGATCAGGGCGTAGCTTGCTCCCAGAAGCACGATGGCAAAGGGCAGGCCGGTGGAAACCGCCATGGCCTGGAGAGCCACAAGTCCACCGCCGAGCAGCAGCGCGATGGCTACGAGGCCCTCGAAGGTCGCCCAGAACACCCGCTGCGGAACGGGAGCATTGACCTTGCCGCCGGCCGAGATCGTGTCGATTACCAGCGAGCCGGAGTCGGAGGAAGTGACGAAGAAGACCACTACGAGCACGATGCCGATGAAGGAGGTGACGGCGGTGAGCGGCAGATGGGCGAGCATCTCGAATAGCTGCAGTTCAAGTGCTGCGTCCTGGACGCTGGTCAGGCCGTCATTGACCACTTGGCTGATTGCCGTGCCGCCGAGCGCCGTCATCCAGAGGACGGATACCAGCGAGGGGATTAACAGAACTGCCGTCAGAAGCTCGCGCACGCTGCGGCCACGGCTGACGCGGGCGATGAACATGCCGACGAAGGGCGACCAGCTGATCCACCAAGCCCAGTAGAAGGCCGTCCAGCCCTGTGAGAAGTTGGTGTCTTCACGGCCGAAGGGATTGGCCAAGGCGGGCAGATAGGTCGCATAGGCCTTCAGGTTCAGGAAGAAACCCTGGATGATCTGCATGGTCGGGCCGACCGCGATGATGAAGACGAGCAGCAAGGCAGCGAGGCCGAGATTGATCTCGGACAGGAGTTTGACGCCCTTGTCCATGCCGGCCACGACAGAGGCGATGGCGATGCAGGTGATGGCGAGCACAAGCAGGATCATCGTCGTCTGGGTCGAGGGAATGCCGAAGAGGAATTCGAGGCCCGCACTCGCCTGCTGGGCACCGATGCCGAGCGAGGTCGACAGGCCGAAGATGGTGGCGAAGACCGCCAGGATATCGATGACATGGCCCGGCCAGCCCCAGACGCGTTCGCCGAAGATCGGGTAGAAGATCGACCGCAGGGTGAGCGGCAGGCCCTTGTTGAAGGAGAAGAGTGCGAGCGACAGTGCCACGACGGCATAGATCGCCCAGGGGTGCAGGCCCCAATGGAAGATGGTCGCGGCCATGGCGAGGCGACGAGCAGCTTCCGGGTCACCGACCGCACCATTGAGGGGTGCCCAGTCGGTCCGCACGCCATCTTCGAAGACCGGCCCGCCAAGGGCGGCGGTGAAGTGGCCCATGGGCTCGGAGACGCCGTAGAACATCAGGCCGATGCCCATGCCGGCGGCAAAGAGCATCGAGAACCAGGAGAGATTGCCGTAGTCGGGGCTCGCATCGGGGCCACCAAGGCGGATCCGCCCGAGCGGCGAGACGATGAGGCCGATGCAGACGATCACGAAGACGTTGCCGGTCAGCAGGAAGAACCAGTCGAGGTTGCCGGTGAGGAAGTCGCGCAGCCCAGTGAAGGCGGGCTCGAGCGTGGTCTGAAAGGTCAGCGTCAGGAAGGTGAAAACGACGATAGCAAGGGCCGAGACGCTGAAGACGACATTGTGGATGTCGAGTTCGAAGACAAAGCGGCGGCGGAAATTGATGTTGTCCTGACCGATCTCATAGGTCGTGTCGATGATCTCGGTGCGCCCTTCTGGCGCCGGGATCGCCTCTTCGGCGACAGCGGTATTGGGATCGGTGGTTGTTATGGCCAATGGTCCGGTATCCTTTCGAATGGGTGGGGCCAAGGCCCCGAAGACGGCGCGGAACGCGCGCCAGGAAGGGGCGCAGGTCTGCCGAAACAGCCGCATTTGCGCCACAATTCGAAGGGGCAACCATTGACGTGCCGGATTGTTCCCAACCGGGACGATTTTTTCTCGAGCCTTGTTCCTCATCTCCGAAACGAAAGAAGGCGGGCCATTGCTGGCCCGCCTTCTTCAGAGATGATGTCCTGTTGATCAGATGAGCTTGGCGAGCGCCACAGCCGTGTCCGACATGCGGTTGGAGAAGCCCCACTCGTTGTCATACCAGGTCAGGATGCGGACGAAGTTGCCTTCGAGAACCTTGGTCTGGTCGAGCGCGAAGATCGAGGAGTGGCTGTCATGGTTGAAGTCACGGGAAACCAGCGGCTCGTCGGTGTAGCCGAGGATGCCCTTCAGCGCGCCGTTGGAGGCGGCGATGATGGCGTCGTTGATTTCCTGCGCGGTGGTATTCTTCTTGGCGACGAACTTGAAGTCGACGACCGAGACGTTCGGGGTCGGCACGCGGATCGAGGTACCGTCGAGACGGCCCTTGAGGTGCGGGAGCACGAGGCCAACGGCCTTGGCTGCACCCGTCGAGGTCGGGATCATGGACAGGGCTGCGGCGCGAGCGCGGTACAGGTCCTTGTGCATGGTGTCGAGCGTCGGCTGGTCGCCGGTATAGGAGTGGATCGTGGTCATGAAGCCGTGGTCGATGCCGACGGCGTCATCCAGCGTCTTGACGACCGGAACCAGGCAGTTGGTCGTGCAGGATGCGTTGGAGATGACCAGGTGGTCCTTGGTCAGCTGGTCGTGGTTGACGCCGAAGACGACCGTCAGGTCGGCGCCATCGGCCGGAGCCGAGACGATGACGCGCTTGGCGCCAGCCTGAAGGTGAAGGGCAGCCTTGTCACGCGAGGTGAAGATGCCCGTGCATTCCATGGCGATGTCGACGCCGAGTTCCTTGTGGGGAAGCGTTGCCGGATCCTTGATCGCGGTGACCTTGATCGGCTTGCCGCCGTCGATGATGATCGTGTCGCCTTCGACCTTGACCGTGGCCGGGAACTTGCCGTGGATCGAGTCGTAACGCAGCAGATGCGCGTTCGTCTCGACCGGGCCGAGATCGTTGATGGCGACGACTTCGATGTCGGTGCGGCCGGATTCGACGATGGCGCGGAGAACGTTACGTCCGATACGGCCGAAGCCGTTGATGGCAACTTTCACAGTCATTGGTGCACTCCCGATTGAATATTGAGCTCTTGGGCAATGTCAGGGCGCCCCAGGGGACGCCCTGGCGGGATTGTGTCAGGCAAGCTTGGCTTCGGCGGCGGCCACGACGGCGTCCGCTGTGATGCCGAAGTGCTTGTAGAGTTCCTTGGCAGGACCGGAGGCGCCGAAGGACTTCATGCCGATGAAGGTGCCGGTGGAGCCGATGATCGCGTCCCAGCCCTGGCGAATGCCGGCTTCGACGGCGATCTTGACGGGCGCGTTGCCGATGATCGCTTCCTGGTAGTCAGCGTCCTGCTCGAAGAAGAGTTCGAAGCAGGGAACGGAAACGACGCGGGCGGAGATGCCCTTGGCTTCCAGCTGCTGCTGGGCCTTCATCGCGATCTCAACTTCCGAACCGGAGGCGAAGATCGAGACCTTGGCGTCGCTGGCCGAGATCAGCTCATAGGCGCCCTGAGCACAAAGATTGCGCTCTTCATATTCGGTACGGGCCGGGATCAGGTTCTGACGCGTCAGCGCGATGCCGGACGGACGATCCTTGGTTTCGAGCGCAACCTGCCAGCATTCCACCGTTTCCGTGGCGTCAGCCGGGCGGAACATCATCAGGTTCGGAATGGCACGGAGCGCTGCCATGTGCTCGACCGGCTGGTGGGTCGGGCCGTCTTCGCCAAGACCGATGGAATCATGGGTCAGGACGTGGATGACGCGGATGCCCATGAGCGCGGCCAGACGGATCGACGGACGGCAGTAATCGGAGAAGATCAGGAAGCCGCCGGAATAGGGGATCAGGCCGCCATGCAGCGCAATCCCGTTCATGGCAGCCGCCATGCCGTGCTCGCGGATACCGTAATGGATGTAACGGCCGGAGAAGTCGGTCGGGGTGATCGACTTGGTCTGGCTGGTCTTGGTGTTGTTCGAGCCGGTCAGGTCGGCGGAGCCGCCGAGCGTTTCGGTGACGACACCGTTGATGACTTCGAGGGCATCTTCCGAAGCCTTGCGGGTTGCGACCGTCGGCTTGGTTTCAGCGAGCTTCTTCTTGTAGGCGTCGACGGCGCCGGCGAGCGTGCCGGGCAGTTCGCCAGCGAAGCGGCGGTTGAATTCGGCGCGCTTTTCGGCGTCGGCACCAGCGAGGCGGGCTTCCCAGTCCTTGCGGGTCTTGGTCGAACGCAGGCCGGCGAGGCGCCAGGCGTCGAGCACGTCAGCGGGGATCGAGAAGGCTTCCTCGTTCCAGCCGAGCGCCTTGCGGGTGGCGGCAATTTCATCGGCGCCGAGCGGCGAACCGTGAACCTTGTGGGTGCCGGCCTTGTTCGGCGCGCCGAAGCCGATGACGGTCTTCGCGGCGATCATGGTCGGCTTGTCGGACTTCTTGGCCGTTTCAATGGCTGCAGCGATCGCTTCCGGATCGTGGCCGTCGATGGCGATCGTGTTCCAGTTTGCCGCGCGGAAGCGGGCATGCTGGTCGGTCGAGTCGGCGAGCGAGATCGCCCCGTCGATCGAGATGCCGTTATCGTCCCAGAAGACGATCAGCTTGTTGAGCTTCAGGTGGCCGGCGAGCGTGATCGCTTCCTGGCTGATGCCTTCCATGAGGCAGCCGTCACCGGCAAGCACGTAGGTATAGTGGTTCTGCAGTTCGGCGCCGAACTCGTTTTCGAGCTTCTTTTCGGCGAGCGCCATGCCGACGGCCGTGGCAATGCCCTGGCCGAGCGGACCGGTGGTCGTTTCGATGCCGGAGGCGTGGCCATATTCCGGGTGGCCGGCAGTCTTGGCACCGAGCTGACGGAAGGACTTGATGTCCTCGATCGTCATGTCCTCATAGCCGGTTAGATAGAGGAGCGAGTAGATCAGCATGGAGCCGTGGCCGGCCGACAGCACGAAGCGGTCGCGGTCAGGCCAGAGCGGGTTCTTCGGGTCGAAGCTCAGGTAGCGGGTGAAAAGAACGGTCGCGACATCGGCGCAGCCCATGGGCATGCCGGGATGGCCGGAATTGGCCTTTTCCACTGCATCCATGGCGAGGAAACGGATCGCATTCGCCATCCGCTGATGTTTTTCGGGAGAAATCATGGCTTATCCGCTTGTTCCGGGGCTTCGAGATACGGCCTGCCGGGACGGGCCGTCTGAACGGGGGTGATCCTTATCAGGTGCATCGCGCAAGTCAACAAATGGGCCGGCTTCGGGCGTTTCTGGGATCAAGAAAACATCTCTTTGCCTCTTTCCTGTGCGAGTTCCGAAGATGACTTCGGGAGCAGCAAATCGGGACAGTCTTCCACAGAATTGGCTTCTTCCAACGGCCCGCGCTTTATTGACGCGCGGCAAGCCCGGGGCTTACTGTCCCGGCACACATGGTCGGGGCGGCCACGACGATTCGTGTAGCGAACAGACATCACTGAGGCAGGGGCGAACGAATGCCGGCGGAAAATTCGGTTGATGCCGCGCTCGCAGCGCTACGGCAAGCTGTCGCCGGGCTCGAGAACGCCGTCGACATGCGTTTCGAAGCGGAGCGCGAGAGCACGGAGATCGACGGTGAAGTTCGGCGGGTTCATGCCGACCGGGCGCGGCTTGCCCAGGAGCTCGATCAGTCGGAGTTTCGGGCGAACCGCCTCGAAGAAGTCAACCGCGAGGTTTCCCGGCGTCTTGTCACGGCGATGGAAACGATCCGGGCGGTGCTCGACCGCTGAACGGTCGACAATAGCGTTAGTTGCTTCCGGCGTCAGAACGCCGCGCGTGAGAAAGAGTTGGAAGGCCGATGTCGCAGGTGACAGTCACGATCGACGGAAAAGCCTATCGCATGGCTTGCGAGGAGGGCCAGGAGGCCCATCTCACCGAGCTTGCGAGCCAGTTCGATCGCTATGTCGGCCATCTCAAGGGACAGTTCGGCGAAATCGGCGATCTCCGGATCACCGTCATGGCCGGGATCATGGTCATGGACGAGATGGCGGAGATCAACCGCCGTCTGGCGGCCGCCGAAGCCGAGCTTGCCGGTTTTCGCGACGGGCGCGATACGGTCCTGTCAGGTGTGCATCACCGCGAGGAAGCCGTGGCGCATGCGATATCAGACCTTGCAGAGCGTCTGAACGGCATTACCCGCAAACTCACGCAGCGGCCCGCGCCCCAGCCTCAGGCCTGAGGACTATTTGCCAAGGCCACTGGCGCATTGCCCGCGAAGCGCCTATATCTGAATTGCGGTCTGCGCCTCACGACAGGAACCACAATCCCTGGGGCCATACTCGATCCAAAGGGAGCTGTCCCTGGCCGGGCCCGTGGGCTCGGACATATGGCGCCCACCTACGTTTGTAGGCACCCAGGATCGTAAAAATCCACCGGTTGCCGTGGATCGCACCTTTTCATCTCATCGAGATCATACAAAAAAGCCGCCGCGATCGCTCGCGACGGCTTTTTGTTGGTTGGGCGGCTGGGATCAGAATTCTTCCCAGTTGTCCTGCGATGCGGCTGCGGCTGTGTTGCCGCCGCCGAATGCCTTGGCGAGGTTGCCGACCATCTTGCGGGCCGGGGAGGCAACGGGCCGGGTTTCGGCTGCAGCAGCAGCCGGGCGTGCGGCCGGGCGGTAGGCAGGTGCCGATGCGGAGTAGGTCGGTGCAGCAGACGAGCGGGCGGCAGAGGTTGCCGCGCCGGCCATGCGGAACTGCGAGACGAGGCCTGCGAGGTTGCGGGCGCTGTCGGCAAGGCGGTGCGTGACGGCGGTTGCCTCTTCCACCATGGCGGCGTTCTTCTGGGTGAACTGGTCCATGTGGTTGACGGAGCCGTTGATCTCGTTGAGCGCGGTCGACTGTTCACGTGCAGCAGACGCGATGGACGTGATGTGGTCGTTGATGACGGCCACCTGGCTGGAGATCTCACCCAGCGCGTTGCCGGTCTGCTGGACGAGCGAGACGCCGCCGGCGACGGCTTCGCCCGACTTGTTGATCAGCGCCTTGATGTCCTTGGCAGCATTTGCAGAACGCTGAGCCAGTTCGCGGACTTCCTGGGCGACGACGGCAAAGCCCTTGCCGGCTTCACCGGCACGCGCGGCCTCAACACCGGCGTTCAGCGCCAAGAGGTTGGTCTGGAAAGCGATTTCGTCGATGACGTTGATGATCTTCGAGATTTCGCTGGATGCCTGCTCGATGCGGCTCATCGCCTCGATCGCGTTGGAGACGACCTTGCTGGAATTCTCGGTGCTCTGGCGCGCCTTGGTTGCCATGGCCGCCGCTTCGTCGGCCTTGGAAGAGGAGCCACGGACGGTCGAAGTGATCTGTTCGAGGGCGGCGGAGGTTTCTTCCAGCGAGGCAGCCTGCTGCTCGGTACGCTTCGAGAGATCGTCGGTGGCAGAGCGCATTTCGGCAGAGCTTGCCTCGATGCCGCTGGTTTCCACGCGAATTTCAGCAAGCGTGCTGCTGAGCTTCTCGACGGAGGCGTTGAAGTCGACGCGCAGACGGTCGAGGTTGCCGGTGAAGGTGCGATCGATGCGGACCGTGAGGTCGCCATCGCTCAAACGGTTCAGACAGTCGGCGAGTACGTCGACGGCTTCCTGGACGATGCGCGAGTCTTCGGCCTTCGCCTTCTCGTTCTCTGCACGGTCGCGTTCGCCCTGAGCGGCTGCTTCTGCGGCGCGACGCTCGATTTCGATCTTCTGAATGGCGCTTTCACGGAAAACGTTGATCGAGCGGGCGAGGGCGCCGATCTCGTTGTGCAGATGCTGATCCGGAACGGAGGTCTCGAGCTGGCCGGAAGCCAGGCGGTCGGCAACGGCGGTCAGGCGGGGCAGCGAACCGACGATACGGCGAACGAGCAGTCCCACGAGCGTGGCCGCGATCAAAAGCACGATGAGGGCGGTCGTGCCGATGGCATAGGTCATCTCGGTGGCAATGCTGTTGATGTCGGCCTTGCGAACGCCGGCATAGAGGATGCCGAGCACGTCACCGGCCGGAGAGAAGATCGGCTGGTAGATCGTGTAGTAGGGCGTTTCCAGGATGACGGCTTCGCCGCGATAGATCTGGCCCTTGACCGAGAAGGGATAGACGGCGCCGGTCTGGCCGAGTGCCGTGCCAACCGCACGGTTGCCGTCAGGCTTGATGATGTTGGTGGTGCGGCGCCAGAAGTCCTTGCTCTCTGCGTCCCAGGCGAAGATCGTCGCCGTCTGGCCGGTCATGCGGCCGATCGTGTCGATCATCGTGTGTTCGGTGAATTCCTTCGGGATCCCTTCCATCACAATCCGCTCGACATTGCCGTCCTTCGCCCAGGTCACCTTGGTGCCCGGCAGGTCGCGCTCGATGATGGTCGCGGCTGTACGAAGGCTTGCGTCCTGGCCGGCAATCGCCTGCTGCTGGATGCGCGTCTCAATGCTGCCGGAGATGACCCACGCCACGGCTCCGAGCGCCGCGATCAGGATCATGACCGTCGTCGCGGTGATTGTTTTCGTGATGCCGAAGCGCGAAAAGAACTGCATAGGAATGCCCCTTGAACGTTGTCTTGATCCTTAGTCTAAGCGCTTTGAGTTAATCCTTGGTTTTTTAGGGTATTTTCAAATCAAGTTGACGAAGGGCAAAAACACGATTTTCTGGTGTCTGGCCTCCCCATATTTGGCGAGGTTGCGAAGAAAGGGGCCGCAGGTGGTGGAAAAGCGGGAATTGAAGGCCGAAATCCGCAAGGCGCGACTGGCGGTCCGAGATGCGATCCCGGCGGAGCTGAGGCTCGAGCACAGCCTCACAATGGCAGAGCATGCCGGCGACGCTCTGGAGATGGAGCCGGGGATCGTTGTCTCCGGCTTTTTCCCGATCCGGTCCGAGGCGGATATCCGCCCCCTGATGGCGCGGCTCAAGGCACGGGGTGCGCGCCTCTGCCTGCCCGTCGTCATGGACAAGGAGACGATCGTCTTTCGCGAACTCGTGGCCGGTGCAGAACTCGTCAATACCGGCTTCGGCACCCGTGGCCCGGGGCCGGAGGCTGCCGTTCTCGACCCGGATCTGCTCCTGGTTCCGCTCTCCGCCTTTGATGCGAGCGGCAACCGGATCGGCTATGGTGCAGGCCATTATGACCGCGCGATCGCTCGTCTGAGGGAAAAAGGCCGGCATCCGCGGCTGATCGGCATTGCATTCGACTGTCAGGAGGTGGCAGAAGTGCCCTTCGAGGCCCATGATGTCCGGCTAGAGGCCGTGCTGACCGAAAGCGGCCTCAAAAGATTCATGGAGTGATTGGACGAAAATGCGACTTCTGTTCCTCGGAGACATGGTGGGCAAGACCGGACGTACGGCTGTATGGGAGCGGTTGCCGGGCCTGATCTCCGACCTGAAGCTCGATTTCGTCATTGTCAACGGCGAGAACGCTGCCGGCGGCTTCGGCATCACCGAGGACATCTATCTCGAGACGATCAATGCCGGGGCAGACGTCGTTACCACCGGGAACCATGTCTGGGACCAGAAGGAGGCCGTCTCCTTCTGTACGCGCCATGACCAATTCCTGCGCCCCGCAAACTATCCCGCCGGCACACCGGGCAAGGGCTCCGGCCTGTTTTATGCCCGGAACGGCGCGCGCGTGCTTGTCGCCAACATCATGGGCCGCGTCTTCATGCATCCCGAGCTCGACGATCCCTTCAAGTCGGCCGAAACGATCCTGGCGGCCTGTCCGCTCAAGGAGCAGGCAGACGTCATCGTCTTCGACTTCCACGCGGAGGCGACCAGCGAGAAGCAGTGCTTCGGGCATTTCGTCGATGGCCGTGCGAGCTTTGTCGTCGGCACCCATACGCACGTGCCAACGGCCGACCACCAGATCTTGAACGGTGGCACGGCCTATATGTCGGATGCCGGCATGTGCGGCGACTATGACTCGTCGCTTGGGATGGAGAAGGAAGAGCCACTCAACCGCTTCATCTCCAAAATGCCGAAGGGGCGTTTTGAGGCGGCGAGCGGTCCGGCCACGATCTGCGGCGTTGGCGTCGAGATTTCCGATGCGACAGGCCTTGCGGAGAAGATCGCGCCGCTCCGGCTCGGACCGCGCCTCGCCGAGACGATCCCGCCGTTCTGGGCCTGAGCGTCCCGCGATAACGCCATTGTGACGCTCGCAGACGGGGAGGCCGCTTTACGCTTTCCCGACGCTCCCGCATTCTGAGCCGCAGGGAAGACGGTGCAGGGAGCGGCATGATGCTGAGACTGGTGTTGTCCACGATGGCGCTCACGGCTTTGGCCGGCAGCGTGTTTGCACAGGAAGCCAATCGGCCACAGGTCAGCCAATGTCAGCTGATCGCCGAGAAGATCCCGAATGTTCAATATGCCAATTTCACCCCGCCAGCATCGGGTGCTCCGGCCCTTACACTTGCGCAGGTGCAGGAAGACGTTGTCATCACCTTCGTCGGACATTCGACCTTCCAGATCGATACGCCCGGCGGCATTTCGATTGCCACTGACTTCAACGGATGGCTGAGGACGTCGCGCACGCCCGATGTCGTGACGATGAACAAGGCGCATTCAAGCCATTACACGCTCAATCCGGATCCTGCGATCGGTGCTGTTCTGCAGGGCTGGAACGAGACGCAGCCCGGACAGCCCGTAGAGCATCGCCTCGTGGTTGGGGACGCGTATATCCGCAACGTGCCGACGGATATCCGCGACTGGGGCGGATCAATGGAGGCAAACGGCAATTCGATTTTCATCTTCGAAGTGGCGGGTCTCTGCATCGGGCATCTCGGCCATCTGCATCATGAGCTCACCGATACGCATTATGGCGAGATTGGCCGCCTGGATATTCTGATGGTGCCTGTCGACGGTGGACTGACGCTCGGCGCCGACAGCATGAGCCGGATCGTCAAACGGTTACGATCCGCCGTGATCCTGCCCATGCATCGCCGAGGTCCGCCGATCGAAACCTTCCTGTCGATGTTCGACGACAGTTTCGATACGCAGATCTCGGAAAACCGCGGCTTCACCGTGTCCATGCGGACATTGCCGAAGAAGCCGCTGATCCTCGTGCTTCAGGGGGTCTGACCCGACTCCCTTCGCCTCAGGCGAAGCGGACGTGACGGTGGACGCCGACGTCAGGCATCTTTTCCGGGTTGAGGTTCGCCTTGGCGATTTCCCAGCCGAACTTGATGGTGCTGCCCGTTGAGGCCCAGATCTCGCCCTCGTCGAGGGAAAGCGCCAGCATGGTGAGGAGGGGATCGGACTTGCCGCCCTCATACCAGGCTGCCACGACCGAGTTCCAGTATTCGTCGATCTTGGCTTGGTCCTTGACGACAGTCAGGCTGCCGGTCAGCGAGGCATGATAGTCGTGGTTCTTGCCGACGACGCAGAACTGGCCGCGGCTGCCTTGACGAAGTGCCTTCACAAGATCGGTGTCGGTCTTGGTGTAGAACCAGATGATATGTGTCGAGCGATCCGCCTGCGGTGCCATGGGCCGCATGAGAAGATCGGAGCCGACGAGACCGAGCATGCCGGCATGCACGTCGTCGATTTCCTCCCAAAGCTGTTCTACGGGATTTTCCTTGGCTTCAGTGAAGCTTGCCATCTTTTGTCTCCTTCGGTTTTGCCGTGGAGGCAACGAAGTTCAAGGTCAGATGTTCCTCACCCAGCGGCGCTTTGCAGAGGGCTGATGACCCTTGAACCGGGCGGATTTCGCCCGTATAAGGCGCCCATTCCCAACATACAGACCTGATCAGGGGTGCCATGGCTGGCCATTCACAGTTTAAAAACATCATGCACCGCAAGGGGAAGCAGGACGGTATCCGTTCCAAGATGTTCTCCAAGCTTGCGCGCGAAATCACCGTTGCTGCAAAGACCGGTCTGCCTGACCCGACCATGAATGCGGCCCTTCGCCTTGCCGTGCAGAACGCCAAGGCGCAGTCGATGCCGAAGGACAACATCGAGCGCGCGATCAAGAAGGCCTCGGGTGCCGATGCCGAGACCTATGATGCGATCCGCTACGAGGGCTATGGTCCGGGCGGCGTCGCCGTCATCGTCGAGACGCTGACCGACAACCGTAACCGCACGGCCTCGGTCGTCCGCTCGACCTTCTCCAAGGCCGGTGGTGCGCTCGGCGAAACCGGTTCGGTATCCTTCTCCTTCGACCATGTCGGCGAGATCACCTACAAGGCTGCTGTCGGCGATGCCGACAAGGTCATGGAAGCGGCGATCGAAGCCGGTGCCGAAGACGTCGTGTCCGATGAAGATGGTCATACGATCTACTGCGCCTTCGAAGACATGAACGAAGTGTCCAAGGCGCTCGAAGCCGTGCTCGGTGGCGCGGAATCGGTCAAGGCGATCTGGAAGCCGCAGAACACGATCGAAGTCGACGAGGAAAAGGCGACCTCGCTGATGAAGCTCATCGACACGCTGGAAGACGATGACGACGTGCAGAACGTCTATTCGAACTTCGAAGTCTCCGACGAAGTCATGGCGAAGCTTTCAGCCTGATCGTCAGACCCGATGGATAAACAAAAGCCCGGCTGCATCGCAGCCGGGCTTTTTGCTTTTCAGGGATTTCGCGTCGGCTCAGGCGGCGGCGCTGCGCACGCTGCCGATGACGTCCACCAGTTCGTTGACGATGCGCTCCACCTGCTCCCGGTCGTCGCCTTCTGCCATGACGCGGATAAGGGGCTCGGTGCCGGAGGGGCGGATGACCAGACGACCGGACTTTGCGAGTTCGGCTTCGGCGTCAGCGATCGCCTGCTTCACGACTGCGTCTTCCAGCGGCTTGCCGCCAGAGAAGCGGACATTGCGCAGGAGCTGCGGCACGGGCTCGAAGCGATGGCAGAGCTCGCTGACCGTCCGGCCGGTACGCTTGACGGCGGCCAGGATCTGCAGAGCGGCTACGAGGCCGTCGCCGGTGGTGCCGTGATCAGAAAGCACGATATGGCCGGACTGCTCGCCGCCGACGTTGAAGTCGTGGCTGCGCATGTGTTCAACGACATAGCGGTCGCCGACCTTGGTGCGGGCGAGCGTCAGGCCCTTGTCGCCGAGGAAGCGTTCCAGGCCGAGGTTCGACATGACGGTCGCGACAATGCCATTGCCGCGCAGCAGTCCGTCCTGCGCCCAGGTTTCGGCAACGACCGCCATCAGCTGATCGCCGTCGATGACGGTGCCGTTCTCGTCGACGATGATGACGCGGTCGGCGTCGCCATCGAGCGCGATGCCGATGTCGGCGCGGGTTTCATGCACCTTCTTCTGCAGCGTTTCCGGGTGGGTCGAGCCGCATTCGAGGTTGATGTTGGTGCCGTTCGGCTCGTTGCCGATGGTGACGACTTCGGCGCCCAGCTCCCAGAGGGCTGCGGGTGCCACCTTGTAAGCGGCGCCGTTGGCGCAGTCGATCGCGACGCGCAGGCCATGCAGAGTCACATCGCGGGGCAGGGTGCGCTTGGCGAACTCGACGTAGCGGTCATGCACGCCGTCGATACGCTTGGCGCGGCCGATGTCGTTCGGCGCTGCGAGCTGGCCGTAGATGTCCTTCTCCAGCATGTCCTCGATCTGCAGCTCCAGCTCGTCCGAGAGCTTGTAGCCATCGGGGCCGAAGAGCTTGATGCCGTTGTCGGCGAAGGGATTGTGGGAGGCCGAGATCATCACGCCGAGGTCGCAGCGCAGAGAGCGTGTCAGCATCGCGACGGCAGGCGTCGGGATCGGGCCGAGAACGAAGGCGTCGAGGCCGGCGGCGGTAAAGCCGGCGACCATGGCGTTTTCAAGCATGTAGCCGGACAGGCGCGTATCCTTACCGATCACAACACGGTGGCGATGGCCGCCGCGGCGGAAGATCGTACCGGCAGCGATGCCGACCCGCATGGCGAGATCCGGTGTCATGGGGAAGCGATTGGAGAGGCCGCGAATGCCGTCCGTGCCGAAGTAACGACGTGTCATCAAGTGTTCCTTCAAGTCCTATGGATCTCAGCCGCTTTGGAACGTCATCATTCGTGAGCGATCGCGCGGGGATCCCTTGTTGGCTGCTCATGCCACAGAACGCAGTAAAGGACACGTAAAATAGCGCTAAAAACGATTACACGGCGTTACCGGGTACCCGGTCGTCCACTAAATTCTACTGATAGGATCATCTGAAACGAAAAAGGCCACCCGATGGGGTGGCCTTGATCTTGAGTCCGTATGGCGCTCAGTGCGGCTGTGGTTCCAGACCGCCTTCGGCTTCGCCACCCTTCGGGGCGTCCTTGCGGCCTGTCGAGGGCACGGCCGAACCACGGCTCGGGGTGCTGTCGTCGCCGCTGTCGCGCGACGGCTTCTCGCCACGGATCAGCGCCTTGATCTCTTCGCCCGAGAGCGTTTCGTATTCAAGCAGGCCTTCCGCGATCGCGACGAAGGCGTCGTGGTGGTCGGTCAGGATACGACGGGCCTCGGTATAGGCCTCGTCGATCAGGCGACGAACTTCCATGTCGATCTTCTGGGCGGTCGATTCCGAGACGTTCTTGGACTGGGAGACCGAGTGGCCGAGGAAGACTTCCTGCTGGTTTTCGCCGTAAGCGACCTGGCCGAGCACATCGGAGAAGCCCCACTGGGTGACCATGGCGCGGGCAAGCTTGGTGGCCTGCTCGATGTCGGAGGATGCACCAGAGGTGATGTTCTCCTTGCCGAAGGTCAGCTCTTCAGCCACGCGGCCGCCCATCATGATGACGAGGCGCGAGACCATCCACTTGTAGCTCATCGAGTAGCGGTCGCCCTCGGGGAGCTGCATGACCATGCCGAGTGCACGGCCGCGCGGAATGATTGTTGCCTTGTGCAGCGGGTCGGCTGCGGGCACCTGCAGAGCAGTGATGGCGTGGCCGGCTTCGTGGTAGGCGGTCAGCTTCTTCTCAGCTTCGGTCATGGCGGAGGAGCGGCGTTCCGCACCCATCATGATCTTGTCCTTGGCGTCTTCGAATTCTGCCATGGTGACGACGCGCTTGTTGCGGCGCGCGGCCATCAGGGCGGCTTCGTTGACGAGGTTCATCAGGTCCGCACCGGAGAAGCCGGGCGTGCCACGGGCGAGGACCTTGAGGTCGACGTTCGGGGCCAGCGGCACGTTGCGGGCGTGCACCTTGAGGATGCGCTCGCGGCCGATGATATCAGGGTTCGGCACGACGACCTGGCGGTCGAAACGGCCCGGACGCAAAAGGGCCGGATCGAGAACGTCGGGACGGTTCGTCGCGGCGATCAGGATGATGCCTTCGTTCGCTTCAAAGCCGTCCATCTCGACGAGCAGCTGGTTCAGCGTCTGCTCGCGTTCATCGTTACCGCCGCCGAGGCCGGCACCACGATGGCGACCGACGGCGTCGATTTCGTCGATGAAGATGATGCAAGGCGCATTCTTCTTCGCCTGCTCGAACATATCGCGGACGCGGCTTGCACCAACGCCGACGAACATTTCGACGAAGTCAGAACCGGAGATGGTGAAGAAGGGGACGTTGGCTTCGCCAGCAACCGAGCGGGCGAGCAGCGTCTTACCCGTACCCGGAGGGCCGACCAGCAGAACGCCGCGCGGGATCTTGCCGCCGAGGCGCTGGAACTTCTGCGGGTCGCGGAGGAATTCGACGATTTCTTCCAGGTCCTGCTTGGCTTCGTCCACGCCTGCGACGTCGTCAAAGGTGACGCGTCCGTGCGCTTCGGTGAGGAGCTTTGCCTTAGACTTGCCGAAGCCCATGGCACCGCGCGAGCCACCCTGCATCTGGCGCATGAAGAACAGCCAAACACCAAGGATCAGCAGCATGGGGAGGAGCGTGCCGATATAGCTCAGGAAGCCAGAGGATCCGTCCGTTTCCGGACGCGCGACGATCATGACGTTTTCTGCTTCCAGCTTGGAAAGCAGGTTGTCGTCAACGACGGGCGCATAGGTCTGGAAGGCGGTGCCGGATTCGGCATATTTGCCGAGAACGCGGTTGCCTGTGACCGTCACCTCACGAACGCGCCCAGCGTCCACTTCGCGCAGGAACTGCGAATAGGGGATCTCGCTCGAGGCCGTCTGCGACGGCGACGTCTGGAACATGCTGAACAGCGCGATCAGCAAAAGGGCGATGATCGCCCAGAGCGCGAAATTGCGAAAATTTGGGTTCATTGAACTCCCCGAACCTGTGGTGCGGGACGGAGCCCCGCAGAATTATCTCCTAACATAGGAGTGTGGCGCATCCTTGCCAAGGCAAACGCACCCTCGCAGATCGTTTTCCGTCAATAAGTCTTAAATGGGCGAGGCGGGCGTCCGTTCCGCGCCGATAAGGCGACCTATAGCATCGGCCAGTGGCTGGTCGAAGCCGGGCAGGAAGTCTGCGAAGAGCGAGAGGCGTGGCGTGATGGTGATCTGGTCGTCGATCTTCCCTGAAAGCTCTTTTTCTACAATGGCTTGCGGGCAGTTTCCGGCGAGGGCGGAGCGCACTGCGCCGGGAAGTTCGGGGATGATTTGGGCGGCCGGACCGGCGGTAATGGTCACTTCGCCTCTGCTTTGGTTCTCAATCAGGTAGCGCCCGTCCCAAACCATTGCGGCGGATGGCGGCACGGACAGCGGCAAAAAACCGCGCCTTTCCCGGAGCAGAAAGAGGTCCTTGCCCCGACGCAGCATCAGGCATCCCGACATTGTGAGCCGGAAATCGTTGCCAGCGTCGAGTGCATCGGCCAGACGCGCAAGGCTCGCCGCCGCTGGCCGGTGCGGTTTGCCGCCGAGATTGGCTGTCAGTGCCGCGAGTGCGTGATCGCGGATTTCGGCTGATGGTGTCGCGTCGCCCAAAAGCCCGATTTTCACAACGGGACCGGTGAAGAACTCTGCCGATGCTTCAAGCCACTGCGCCGCACGGAGGGAGAGAGCCTCCCGTTTGCGAGCAGTCTCTTCGATTGCCGAGGGTGAGATTGTCGGGGCCAACTGCCGAATGCGGATGCGTTCATAACGGGGATCTTCGTTGCTGGGGTCATCGATCCACCTTTGGCCGAGACCATCGAGATAGGAGCGGATCGCGCTGCGGCGGGTCCGCAGAAAAGGGCGGAGGATCCAGAGACGGCCACCGTAGAGCGTAGCGGGTGCCATGCCGGTAAGGCCGAGGGCGCCCTCTGTCGAGCGATCGGCACGCATGGCGACGGTTTCGATCTGGTCGTCGAGCGTATGGCCAGTCACGATTGCATCGGCGCCGAGCGCGTCGGCTTCGTTCGCGAGCAGACGATAGCGCGCCTGACGGGCGGCCGCAGGTAGACCGTGCTCAGGTTTTGCGTCTGACCAGCGCGCAATACGGTGGGGAATGCCAACGGTTTCGCAAAGGGTGGCGACCGCGCGCGCTTCGTCGGCTGAACCGGGGCGCAGAGCATGGTCGACGGTTGCGGCCGTCAGGGTGTGGTGGTGGGGAAAGCTTTGCGTTTTGATCGCGCGCTGCAGGGAAAGCAGGAGGCCGGTCGAATCACTGCCACCGGAGATGGCGACCAACAGGCGCGTCGGGCGGCGGAGGGCATGGAGGAAATCTTCGATCGCCGCTTCGGGCGAGAGGTCGGGCACAGGGGACCCTGCCGCGCGGCGCGCGGCCATCAGCAGCCGAGGCGCTTCTGCTCACTCGCGACCTTGGAAACGACGGCGCGGGAAGCCTTGGGGTAGCGCTTGGAGACTTCGCGCAGCGTGGCGCAGGCGGTCTCTGTGTTGTCGAGGGCAGCCAGCGACATGCCGAGCTTCAGCAGCATTTCAGGTGCCTTGGGAGAGGTGTTGTAGGTCTGGTGCGCGTTGAGGAAGGTCTTGGCCGCCTCGTTGTAATTGCCCTGGGAGTAGAGGGCCTCGCCGAGCCAGAAGTTGGCGTCTGCGATCTTGGCACTGCTCGGATAGGCGGCGATGAAATCGCGGAATTCGCTCTCGGCCAGCGAATAGTCGCCGGAGAGAACATGGGCATAAGCTACCTGGTAGACGTCGCTTTCTGAATTCAGCGAGGCTGTCTGCTGGGGCGCGGCCTGACCGGTGGTCGAGGGAGCCGTCACGCCGGAGTCCACGCCGGGCAGGGCGGTTGAGCCATTGTCGAGGGCATCCTGGTTGAGCGTTGCCGTGACCGGCATGCCGCTTTCGTCGAGCGCGATCGAGCCGAGGGTCTGTTCGGCGGGCGCGCTACCAGGTGCCTGGCCCGCGGCGGAAGCGTCGGCGGTTGCGCCGACGTCCGGTGTTTCGGTGATGATCTCGGCAACGGAATCCTGTTGCTGCCCGCCCTGGACGGGACGGGTCAGAGACCCACTCTTCTTTTCGAGATCCTGGAAGCGGAACTCGTTGTCTTCCTGCTGCTTGCGGATGGTTTCCTGCATCTGGAGAAGCTGGAAGCTCATTTCCTCGATCCGGCCGTTCAAGGCGCGAATCTCTTCCTCAAGCTGCTGAACACGCAGGGTCGGGTCTGTTGCCTGGGCGAGATGCACCTCGGCCTTCGGCGAATGTTCGGGCGCAGTCTTCTGGCCGAACGGGACGTTTGGAAACAGCTGGAACGCGTTCGCGCTGCCATGCAGTCCCATGAGCGAGGCCGTCGCAAGCAGAGCGGCCATCACAAGTTTGTTCATGTTCCTTTTTCCTGTTTTCGCGGCGAATTGCGCCGAACCAGCGCCGACAGGAGTTTTCCCAATTGCCTGCAAAAAGCAACCAAGTTCGGCCAAAGTATGGAGAAAAGTAAAAGGCGGCCCAGGGGCCGCCTTCACGTGCTGGTGATTGCCGGGTGTACCGGATCACATGCCGGCGCCACCGAGAACGGTGACGGCGCGGCGGTTCTGCGACCAGCAGGAAATGTCGTCGCAGACGGCGACCGGACGTTCCTTGCCGTAGGAAATGGTCTTCAGGCGCTGAGCCGGAACACCGCGCTGCGCGAGATAATCGCGGGTGGCGGCAGCACGGCGTGCGCCGAGGGCCAGGTTGTATTCGCGCGTGCCGCGTTCGTCGGCATGGCCTTCGATCGTGATCGCGTAGTTCGGGTAGCGGGCGAGCCACTGGGCCTGACGGTCGAGCGTCTGGGCGGCGTCGGCACGGATCGAGGTCGAGTCAGTGTCGAAGAAGATGCGGTCGCCGACGTTGACGGTGAAGTCCTGGGCCGAACCCGGGGTTGCGGCACCAGCGCCACCGGCGCCGAGGCCGAGTTCGCCAGCGCTGTTGGGCAGGTTCTTCTTGTTGGCGCAGCCTGCGAGGGCAAGAGCCACGGCAAATGCGATCATGGCCGGGTTGGTTGCCATTTTCTGCAGACGGCTCGTGGCCGGGGAATGAATGCGGCTCATCGCCGGTCTCCTTGAATTCTCTGTTAGGGTTGCCGGACCTTAACCAATCGCGGTTAACCGGCTTCAAACAATCATGGTTAACAAACTGTCAAATCACATGGCGAAGATGGCGATTGCAGGTCGTTTAAGGCGAGAAAGAGGCGCAAATGCGCCTCTTTCCGATCACTATTCCATCAGTGGCGACCAGGCCGGGTCAGACGCGAAGGACGGCGTCTTGACCAGCTGCTCGTTATAACCGGTGAGGTCGATCGAGTAGAGCTGCGGTCCACCGGCGCCAGCGTTCTGGCGGAAGAACATCAATACGCGGCCGTTCGGTGCCCAGGTCGGGCCTTCATTGTGGAAGCCCGTCGTCAGGATGCGCTCGCCCGAACCGTCCGTCTTCATCACGCCGATCGAGAACTTGCCGCCCGACTGCTTGGTGAAAGCGATCAGATCGCCGCGGGGAGACCAGACCGGGGTCGAGTAAGAACCGTCGCCGAAGGAGATGCGGCGCTGGCCGGAGCCATCGGCACCCATGATGTAAAGCTGCTGGCGGCCGCCACGGTCGCTTTCGAAGACGATCTGGCTGCCATCAGGCGAGTAAGATGGCGAGGTGTCGATGGCCGCTGTCGAGGTGAGACGGGTCGTGGTGCGCGAGCGCAGGTCCATCGTGTAGATGTTGGCGTTGCCTTCCTGCTGCAGGCTCATGATGACCCGCTGGCCATCCGGCGAGAAGCGCGGCGCAAACGTCATGCCGGGGAAATTGCCGACAACCTCACGAGAACCGGTTTCCAGCTGCAGCAGATAGACGCGCGGCTGGTCGCCCTCGAAGGACATGTAGGTGATTTCCTGGCGGTTCGGCGAGAAGCGCGGGGTCAGCACGAGGTCCTTCGAGCTCGTCAACGGACGCATGTTCTCGCCGTCCTGGTCCATGATCGCGAGCTGGCGCTTGCGGTCGGTCTTCGGACCGCTTTCGGAGACGAAAACGATGCGGGTGTCGAAATAGCCCTTTTCGCCAGTGATGCGCTCATAGATGGCGTCTGCGATCATATGGGCGACGCGGCGCCAGTTCTTCGGGTCGGTGAAGAACTGCTGGCCGGTCATCTGCTGGCCACCAAAGGTATCCCAGAGGCGGAATTCGGCGCGCAGGCGACCGTCCGGCTCGCGGACGATGCGACCAACCACCAGGGCTTCTGCCTTCAGGACCTTCCAGTCCTCGAAGCGCGGAGGCTGGTCGGGATTGGAGATCTTTTCGATGAAGGCGGCGCGGCTGACCGGGGCGAAGAGGCCCGAACGCTTCAGGTCGGCTTCGACCACGGCGGAGATCTGGGCGCCGATGCCATCAGCGGAGATGAAGTCGGTAATCGCGATCGGCAGCGGCTGAACGTTGCCGCGGTTGATGTTGATTTCAACGGCTGCGTTTGCAGGTGCCACGAAGGCGCCTGCCATGCCGGCACAGACCAGCAGAATGCGGAGGAGGAGAGTTTTCATGCTTACCAAGCCTTTCAGCTCTTACATCAGTTCGCTGGGGTCGAAATTGACGAC
The DNA here is from genome assembly GCA_958439205.1 of uncultured Allorhizobium sp. Classification (GTDB taxonomy): domain Bacteria; phylum Pseudomonadota; class Alphaproteobacteria; order Rhizobiales; family Rhizobiaceae; genus Allorhizobium. Next base: position 1,858,224 of record OY288189.1, read on the forward strand.
AACTTCAGACCAAGCGTCGTATTTGTCCGGGGGAAGATTGGTGAACGGGGCGGACTTGCGAACGGCGCGCACGGCACCGCTCATGAGAACCTGTTGAGCCGACGGTGAACCGCCGGTCGCGGTCGCCTCCGGCTCGCCGACCAGTTCGCCATTCTGGTCGAGGCGGAAGGTGACGCGAACGCGGACATCGGCGGCATCGGCCATGCCGGGCGTGATCAGCCAGTTGTTCTGGATGATGCCGCGCAGCGCGTCCAGTTCACTCTGGCTTAGCGTCGAGCCGCCGGTGTTTGTGCTGCCGCCGAGAGCCTCAGGTGCTGTCGAGCGCTTCGCGCCGCCACCGGCTGCGTCTGTCTTGTTGAGCAGGGCCGCCACGTCGTCGGCGTTGAAGTCGCTTTCCATCTGCGGCTTCGACTTTGCCGTTTCCTGGGCCTTGGTGTCCTTCTTGGCGTCAGGCTTCGGCGGCTTCTTTTCTGCCGGCTTGGCGATCTCGGGCTGCGGACGGGCAGCCGGGATCGGCGCCTTCTCGGGCAGGGGGATCTCTTCGGCAACCGTCTCTTCGGGCACGGCCTCTTCGGTCGGCTTCGGTTCCGGCTCCGGTGGAGGTGCCGTCTCTTCGGGCACGACTTCCTTCACCTCGTTTACTTCCGGATCAGGGGTCGGTGCCGGCGTTTCCACCTTCTTCGGTGCAGCCGCGACTTCCTGCTCGACCGGACGCTGCGAGGGCGTCGGCGGGGATTTCAGGTCGACTTCGTTGTCACCGAAATTTTCAGCCGGTTCGGCGATCGGCGGCTTTTTCGTCGGCACGGGTGCGGATGTCTCCGCCATCGGTGCCGTCTTGGAGCCCTGCTGGATCTGGGTGAATTCCGAGATCGGCACGATGTCGACGGGAAGGGTTTCCATCGGGGCGATCTCCAGCTTTTCAGGCGAGCCGAGGCTCACCAGGGCTGCAGAGAGCGCCAGTGTGTGCAGAAACGAGGATGTGAAGAGGCTGCCCTTCATGTCCGTCCGATCAATTCTGCTGTTCCTGCAAGGTCACGAGACCGATATTGGTGAAACCGGCCGACGAAATCCGCGCCATGACCTGCATGACAATGCCATAGGTGGCGGCGGTATCGGCGCGCACGAAAATACGTTCATTGTAGCCGGTGGTGGCGATCGCCTGCAGCTTCGGCACGACTTCCTCGATCGGGATCGCCGTTTCCTGCAGATAGATCTCGCCGGCCGGATTGACCGAGACGGTGATCGGCTGGTTTTCGCTGCTCATCGCCTTGGCCTGCGTCTGCGGCAGGTCGATCGGCACGCCAACCGTCATCATCGGAGCGGCAACCATGAAGATGATCAAGAGCACGAGCACGACGTCGACGAAGGGCGTGACGTTGATTTCGCTGACGAGGGCTTTCTTGCCACCGCGACGTCCGCGGCGTCCGCCACCCTTGCTACCCGATCCGACCGACATACCCATGATGCGTCTCCTGCCTTCCGGGCCTTACTGTGCCGCCTGGCGCGGCTGCAGCTTTTCGTCGATCTGACGCGACAGGATGGCCGAGAACTCGTCTGCGAAGCCTTCCATGCGCGACGAGAGCTTGCCCGCTTCGCCGGAGAACTTGTTGTAGGCGATAACCGCGGGAATAGCGGCGATCAGGCCGATTGCGGTTGCGAGCAGTGCTTCGGCGATACCCGGTGCGACGACCGCGAGGCTGGCATTGTTCGAGCCGGCGATGGCCTGGAACGAGGTCATGATGCCGATTACAGTACCAAAGAGACCGATGAAGGGACCGGCGGAGCCGATCGTGGCGAGCGAGGACAGGCGCGATTCGAGCGTTTCGGATTCGCGTGACATGGTCACGTCCATGGCGCGGTCGATACGCATCTGAAGGCCGATCGGCGAGCGGGCGCCACGCTCGAAGCTCTTCTTCCACTCGCGCATGGCGGCGACGAAGATGGCGGCAAGGCCCGTGTTGTTGCGTTCGGCGAGGGTGCGATAGAGCTCTTCCAGCGACTGGCCGGACCAGAAGACCTGCTCGAACTGGTCGAACTGACGGCGGGCGCGGGCGTAGCTCAGATATTTGTCGATAACGATCGCCCAGGTCCAGACGGAGGCAGCCATCAGGCCGATCATGACGAGCTTGACGATCAGGCCCGCCTGCATGAAGAGGCCCCAAAGGCTCACGTCATGGGTCGCAGCAGCCATTCCAACTTGTTCCATCGCCTTCAATTCCCCGAAATCCAAACGCCCGGTGGGTTGGACCGGGCGGCGACATGAGCTTTACTGGTGGAAAACTTGTGCGGTCGCAGCCGCCGAAACCCTTTTCCCGCCTTAGCTCCCAGAGTGCTTCTGGTATGAAAATTTGGTCAAAGGAAGGCGTGCGCTGCACAAACTTCCAAGCGCCGAGTAAGACCCGATTAAGGTTAAAAAGGGGTTACCAAGGGCCTCGATCAGGGCTTCGTGAATTCAGGCGAGGAACTGTTTGGCGAGAGCATCCGGCAGGCGTCTGGGTCGACCGGCGCGGTTGACGACGGCGATCACCACCTTGGCGGCGATCAAGATCTGCTCCCCCCGGCGGATCTCCTGCTGCAGGATCATCTTGGCGCCACCGGCCTTTTCGGTGACGGTCACGACCGTGATGATGTCGTCCATGCGGGCAGGGGCCCTGAAGTCGATCTCCATGCGATGGACCATGAAGGCGAGGCCTTCATCCGAGGTCTGGAACAGCGTGGACTGCTCGACGCCGAGGCAGCGCAGATAATCCGTGCGGGCACGCTCCATGAAATGCAGGTAGCGGGCGTGATAGACGGCGCCGGAGAAGTCGGTGTCTTCGTAGTAGACGCGCTGGGTCAGGTGATGGCCACCCGCTGTCACTCTGCCGGAGAGCGAAATTTCCATCGAAGACATTGCCGTCCCTGGTCCTGCATGGGCGGCACTGCTCGGTGCCTGGCCCGGTGATTTTGTCTTGAGGCGCATAGCAGAAAGTGCTGGAGCTTCGCAAACCGGGATCGCGTCTCAGCCATGCACTGCGGCTGCTTGGAAGGCCGGCCCTTACGCGCCAGCCTTCCTGTTCAGTCTTGATCAGGCAAGCCCCATGACCGGTTCCGACCGATCGCGCAGGCTGGAGGGAAGCTCAGAGCGCCGGTCGTCTCCGAGTGCCAGAAGGACGATCTGCGTTGCCAGCAAGGCAAGCGTCAGCAGCAGTGCATAGGCAAGCAGGATCGTCGTCATTGGAACGACGAAATTGAGCTGCGGCATCGCGCCGAGAAACAGTGGGACGTACCAGGAGGTGGCCGACAGGGCGCCTGAGGCAAAGAACAGGCTGCGCTGTCCGGTCGACATGCCGTCAAGCAGCGAACGTCCGATCTGCGCTTTCACCTTGGGAAGCACGGCCATGTGCAGGAAGATCCCGTTGATCGTCAGGATTAGGACGATCGTCATCTTGGCCCAGACCTTTTCATTGCCGAGCCGGATCGGATCGAAGGCGCTGTAATAGGCGAGAAAGCCAAGCCCTGTGATCCAGAGAAGGATCAAGCCGGCATTGACTATGCGGGAGCCGAAATGGAAGATATTCCACTGGTCGCTCGTTACCTTGCCTCTGATGAAGAACTTGAGGATCATCAGGTCGAGAACGGTTGCTGCCCCGAGTCCTAAGGCAAGGCCTATGAAGTGGACGATACGCAACCCCGTCTTGATGGATGCGACGGGATCGAGGCGTAATGTATCGATAAGGTACATGAGACCCATAACGGGAATCCTTCAGGTTGTGCGAGGCCCCCACTTCCTCCTTCTGTCCAGTTTTACAGACGCGCGGAACCATTTCCGCAAACGCCGGGCGTATGCTGACTGTGAAATTAGGAATTACTCATTGCGTCGACTTAAGGGGCCGCACTTAACCTTAGGTCCGCCGCCTCATTACTGGCGTATCTGGACGGAAAAGGGGCTGGCATGTGGCGTCATTATGATATGCAGATTGTCTGATGGATGCGCTCGGCAGATGCGGCGCGAGCGGCTTGTCAGGCTTGGTCCAGGTTCATGACCTGGGCTTCAGTCATCCCGAGCCGCTGAAGAACATCCGTACGGCTTGCCGCGTCGTCGGCGACGATGAACTCGTCGATCTGTGGCGGCTTGATGGTGGTGCCAGCCAGCATGGCATGCGCCTGGCCGCGATGATGGGTCTGGTGCTGGAAGAGGTGGGAGAGCACGTCGTCGCAGCGCTCTACCTGGATGCGGCCCGTGCGATGGATACTCACAGGGCGGTCGAGGTTTTCATCGTCTAGGGCCAGACAAAAGGCGAGCAGGCGCCGGTCGGATGCCAATTGTGCTGCGCGAAGGTCGGCGCGATCCGGAAAGGGGATCTGATTGGCCCAGGCCTTCGGGCCAAGATCACCGCCTTCGAGGGCGTCGATGTAGAACCAGTCGATGATCAGGATATGGTTGAGTGTGGCAATGAGGGAGGGAAAGAAGCTCGTGCGGGGTGCCTCGAATTCTCCGGGTTCGAGCTGCGAGACGGTCTCGTGCAGGCGGTCGTTGGCCAGCATATTGGCATAGGCGAGCTTGCGGATGAACCGCGTGGCCTCTGTCATGGCGTGTCCAGGTCCCCATCGTGCCAGACCATGTGTTTCGGGGAGGCCGGCAGGTTTTCGATTTCTTCGGCGATGAAATAGGGCGGGATATCCAGGGCCTTCAGCGCTTGCCGCGTCGCCGCTACCCATTTGAACTCGAGAGAATTCTTGCCGTCCTCATTGCGGTGGATGATGTCGGTCGGGTGGAAGGGGAAGCTGTTCGGGATCTCCATCCGGTAATAGAGACCCAGTTCGTGCCAGGCCTTGCCTTCGTAATCGAAGAAGTTCTCGACGATCCAGAGCAGCGGGCCGACGACGGCCGCCACGCCCAGTTCTTCCTGCATCTCGCGGACCAGCGTTTCCGTCGAGGTCTCGCCGATCTCGGCGCGGCCACCGGGGAAAGTCCAGAAGGTCTCATGGGTCGCGCGGTGGACCAGCACATGATCGTCGCGGAAGGCGAGGCCGGCGATACGGTGGTTGAAGCGCCGCTTGCCATCCTTGATGGTGATCAGGGTGCGTTTGGACACGGCGTCAATCATCCTCGAGCGTGAGCCGGAATTGCGCCGCTTCGAGATCCTTGGGCGGTGTCATGCCGAGGTGTTTCCAGGCGGTGGCCGTCAAAACACGGCCACGCGGGGTGCGCTGGATGAAGCCCTGCTGGATCATGTAGGGTTCGATGATGTCCTCGATGGCGTCGCGTGGTTCCGACAGGCCTGCGGCGATGGTCTCGATGCCCACAGGCCCGCCTCCGAAATTCACCGCGATCATCGAGAGATAGCGCATATCGAGCTGGTCGAGGCCCATATTGTCGACGTTGAGCCGCGTCAGGGCTTCGTCGGCGATCTGGCGAGTGACGGCCTCAGCGCGAGCCACTTCGGCGAAGTCGCGGACACGACGGAGGAGGCGGCCGGCGATGCGGGGCGTGCCCCGCGCGCGGCGGGCGACTTCACGGGCGCCGTCTTCGGTCATCGGCAGGTTCAAGAGGCGAGCACCACGGCGGACAATCGATTCCAGTTCCTCCACGGTGTAGAAATTCAGCCGAACCGGGATCCCGAAACGGTCACGCAGCGGCGTCGTCAGAAGCCCCAGGCGGGTGGTGGCGGCAACGAGCGTGAACTTCGACAGGTCGATCTTCACCGAGCGGGCGGCGGGGCCTTCACCGATGATCAGGTCGAGCTGGAAGTCCTCCATGGCCGGATAGAGGATTTCCTCGACGGCGGGGCTCAGGCGATGGATCTCGTCGATGAAGAGCACGTCGCGCTCTTCGAGATTGGTGAGAAGAGCCGCGAGATCGCCGGCCTTGGCAATGACAGGGCCTGACGTCGAACGGAAGTTGACGCCGAGCTCCTTGGCCATGATCTGGGCAAGCGTCGTCTTGCCGAGGCCGGGCGGGCCGACGAAGAGCACGTGGTCGAGCGCCTCGCCCCGGTTCTTGGCCGCTTCGATGAAGATCTTCAGATTGGCACGCGCCTCGGCCTGGCCCGTGAAGTCGTCGAGCGTCTGCGGGCGCAGGGCCGCATCCAGGTCTTCGCCGCGCTTTTCCGGGGTTAGGATCGGGTTGTTGGTCATCATGCGAGAAGTTCCATGCCGGGTATCGCCTCAGCCGAGGTTCTGTCGAAAGTTACGGTCGCCTTGCAGCCGGCACGCCTGGCCGACCAGGCAATCAGGTAGTCGGCGATATCTGATTGTGGCGTGTCCTGAGAGAGGAGTGCGTCGAGTTCCTCGGTAAATTCCACCACGAGGCGATCCGCTGCCAACAAATTTTGAATGAGGTCGCTCACGGTTGCCAAGGGCAGCTTCAAATTCCGACGTAAAACCCAAACAGTTTCTGCAAGAACAATCGCGCTGACAAAAGCCGGGTCTTCCGAGCTTCGTTTCGAGAAGAAATCGCGCGCAAGTGCATTTTGCTTTGGATCGTCCTCGACAAGAAATCGGACGAGCACGTTGGTATCGACGCCGATCATTTCAATCGCTCTGCCGTTTCGCGCAGGATGCGGTTATCGTCTTCCGCTGCGGCCTCGGCCACAGACGCCTCCATCTCTTCCAGGCTCAAGCTTACCTCCTGAGGCAGCTTGAAGACTCCTGCGAGATCCATAAGGTTCTTGTTTTTCGGGATCGCCACCACCTGGCCATTGCGAGCCGCGACATAGAACCTTGTGCCTGGTTCCAGCTTCAGCGCATCTCGCACTTCACTCGGGATCGTAATCTGACCTTTGGAGGTCATAGTGGTAAATGCACCCATGTCTTACCTCCTCAAGGAATTCTTACGAGAAGCATATCAGTATTTCGTTCTTGCACCAATTCCTACCGCGACAGCTCCTTCAACCCCAGCCGTATCAGCTTGGCGCTGTCTGCCCCTTCGCCGCCGTTCTTAAGCGCTGCTGCGATGGCATTGGCGGCCTGGTCGCGGGAGTAGCCGAGGTTGGTCAGTGCCGAGACGGCATCGGCAACCGGGACGGAGGCCACGCCTTCGCCGAGTTCCTGCTTGAGGCCGATATTGGCGGAGGCCTCGCCTGCGAAAGCGGGAACCTTGTTCTTCAGTTCGGTCACGAGGCGAAGTGCTACCTTCGGCCCGACGCCAGGCGCACGAGAGATCGCGGCCTTGTCTTGTAGCGCGATGGCGTTCGCGAGTTCCGACGGGGTGAGGGTGGAGAGGACGGCAAGCGCCACCTTGGCACCCACACCTTGCACGCTTTGCAAGAGGTTGAACCATTCCCGCTCCAGCGCGCTCATGAAGCCGAAGAGTTTCAGCTGGTCTTCGCGCACATAGGTCTCGATGAAGAGTACCACTGCTTCCCCAGCAGAGCCGATGCGGCCAAGCGTGCGCGAGGAGCAGTGGGCGACGTAGCAGACGCCGTGGACGTCGACGAGGACGTAGTCGTCGCCGATCTCGTCGATGGTGCCTTTGAGTTTGCCGATCATGGATAAGTCCGTCGCGTTACAGGGGATGGGTTTCGGGAGAGATGATGTCGAGGTCTGGGAAGTAGCTGCGATACCGCGCCGCATCCCGAGTCAGCAAACGGTGAGACCTCACGGCTGCGTGCGCCCCAATAAGGAAGTCCGGTAGGGTGCGGTCGCGCTGGCCACCATTCCTTCGATAGAGCAGATGCGCCTTGCCAGCGCGGAAGCCAACCTCGTAGGACAGTGGCTCCCTCTTCAGGTCGAGCCAATCGAGCGCCTGGCTGAGTTGCAGCTCGCTCAAAGGGGAAGCGGCAAGCTCCGACCAGATGACCGGGTTAATCACCAAAGGGCCTTCGTGGAAGCAGCGCTTCATAGCATCAAGCGACCAAGCACGCGTTTCGCTGCCCGGCCCCAGCACATCAATCAGCGCATTGGTGTCAATGACGGTCGAGGTCATCACGCGGTCCCCGCAGCCAATCGACATACTCGTCTGCTGTCATTCCATTCGTGTCAAAGACACCCTGGACACTTCTTGCCCAGGCGTCGAAGTCCTTGAATGCATCCGTTGCGTCGCCATTCTTGACGAGCATGACGCCCTTCTCGGCAACAACGAATTCCACTTCCGAACCTGGCTTGATGCCAAGCCGATCGCGGATTTCCTTGGGGATGGTGACTTGGCCTTTTTCGGTGACGCGCATGGTAATACCTCTGAAGTATTACTTATATTCGCCAATGGAACAAGTCAAGAACAAATCAGGCTGAGGCCAACACCTTGCGCATGCGGTCGCCGCCCCTGTTATGGGCGTGGCAGATGGCGATGGCGAGCGCGTCGGCGGCGTCGTTGCCCTTGAATTCGGCCTTTGGCATCAGGATCTTCAGCATCATATGGATCTGCGCCTTTTCGCCGTGGCCGACGCCGATGACGGCTTTCTTTACGGCGTTCGGCGCATATTCCGCCACCGGCAGGCCGGCGCGGGCAGGGACCAGCATGGCGATGCCGCGGGCCTGGCCGAGCTTGAGGGTGGCGACCGCATCCTTGTTGACGAAGGTCTGTTCGACGGCTGCCTCGTCGGGCTTGTATGCGTGCACCACTTCGGCCAGACCATCATGCAGCTGGCACAGGCGGGAGGCGAGATCCATGTCGCCGTCGGAGGTGACAGTGCCCGATCCGACGAAGCGCAGCGAGTTGCCGAGCGTCTCGATGACGCCCCAACCGCAGCGGCGGAGGCCCGGATCTATGCCGATAATGCGAATCGTGGATGTCATGCCAAACCCTAATGCAGATGCGGGCTGGTGTGCCAGTCAAATGTGAACAAACCGAAAACAACCGAAGTGATTATAATTTATGATCGTCACCTCTTGGGACTTCGGTGGGGCCTGACTACATGAGGGAGGTACATAGAACAGGGCCGCCGCCATGATACCGTTTTCCATTCTCGATCTTTCTCCCATCTCCGAGGGACATTCGGTTCGCGAGGCGCTGGATGCGTCGCGCAAGCTTGCGCAGGTGGCGGAAAAGAACGGATATCGCCGCCTCTGGCTGGCCGAGCATCATGGCATGCCGGGTATTGCAAGTGCGGCCACGGCACTGGTGATCTCCCATGTGGCGGCAGGCACAGAGACGATCCGCGTCGGCTCCGGCGGCATCATGCTGCCCAATCACTCGCCGCTCGTGATTGCCGAGCAGTTCGGAACGCTGGAAGCGCTCTATCCCGGGCGCATTGAACTCGGTCTTGGCCGTGCGCCGGGAACGGATATGCGCACAGCACGTGCGCTCAGGCGCAATATGGATGCAGGTGCAGAGAGCTTCCCGCACGACATTCTCGAGCTGCAAAGACTGATGGGCGAGCCGGATGAAGAAGGCGGTCTGATCGCCGTGCCCGGCATGAACAGCCACGTGCCGATCTGGCTCCTCGGGTCGAGCCTCTACAGCGCCCATCTCGCTGCCGCCCTTGGGCTACCTTACGCGTTTGCGTCGCATTTTGCGCCGGATCAGTTGCTTGACGCGGTCGAGATTTATCGCGAGCGGTTCCAGCCGTCAGCTGCGTTGCAAAAGCCTTATGTGATGGTCGGCACCATGGCAGCGATCGCGGAGACGGATCGGGAGGCCGAACGCCTGTTCACGTCCGCCCAGCAGCAGTTCGTCAACCTTCGCCGCAACGTCCGCCGGCCGTTCCCGCGTCCTGTCGATGCGATGGAAGGCTTCTGGTCGGATATCGAGCGCATCGGTGTGGAGCACACACTGCGCTATGCGATCGTGGGATCGCCGGAGACGGCTGCGGACAAGCTCGGCCGCTTTGTCGCCGAGGTGCGACCCGATGAAGTCATCGTCTCGACGCCGGTCCACGATCTGAACGCCCGTCTGCGTTCCGTCGAGCTCTTTGCGGGCCTCCGGCAGCACGTGGCGCAGCCTGCCTGAACCCCTTGGTATTACGGGGTTTCGCCTAATATCTTTACGGCCAATTAAGGGCGGAGAGTGATTGTTCCTGGATAAAAGGGGAATCTGCTGTGTTTCGCAGCAGATCGAAATTCTGACCGCGATCGGACTTGTCCGGCCGGCCAGCGGGAACAAAAACCATGACAGCTCGCATCCATTCGCTTTCGTTCAAAGTCATTGCCGTCTTTCTGCTGCTGACGCTCATCACCATCGCTCTGCTCAATGTCTTTGCCTATCGCAGTTCCAGCCAGCTGTTCGGTGAGCAAACGGAAAAGGCGATGACCAGCACGCTCACCTTCCGCGGGGACCTCCTGACGGAGAAGCTGCAGGCGCTGGAAAACCAGGCGGCATCGATCGCCAAGATCGAGACACTGCAGCAGTCGCTGACGGGCCTGAAGAGCGGCTGGAACACGATTTCGAAAAGCACCGGCGATGCCAAGGCGGAACTGCAGCGCATCTTCGTCACCGAAAACCCGCATCCGGCAGGCGAGCGCGAGAAGCTGATCAAGCCGGAGGGGCCGAGCGGCTTCTACTATTCCACCCATGAGACGACCCAGGCCCAGGTTGCCGCCTATCTCGCAGGCACGAGCTTCAGCGACATGCTGATCGCCGACCAGAACGGCAATGTCGTCTATTCCTTCGAGAAGGGCCCAGCCTTCGGCGAGAACCTGAAGGAGGGCAACTTCGCGGCGACCGGGCTCGGGCACGTTTACCAGCAGTCCGCCGAGGCTGCGGCGAAGGCCGTCGACGATGTCGTCGGCGTCAATTTCTCAGGCCTTTCCGTCGGTGCCGATTCAGGTGCGCCGGACATCTATTTCGCCGTTCCCCTTGTGAAGCTTGGCGGCTTCAAGGGCAGCCTGATGTTCCAGGTGAAGGCGGAGGTCTTCGTCAATCTGTTGTCCAAGGGCATCATTGCCGGCAGCAGCCAGACGGCGGCCATTCTTTCGGGCAATGGGGCCGGCATTGCGCTCGACGCTTCGGGCAAGCTGACCGATGTCCGTGCGGACTTCTCTATCTCGGGCGATGGTATCGCCGTTCAGGACGGTCAGCGTCCTGAGGGTGCCGCGGTGATCTATGGCCGCCGGATCAGCTTTGCCGGCCAGGATTTCGTGGTGACCGAGAGCCTGACCAAGGCAGAACTGGAAGCCGGTTCGATCCGCATTGCGACGATCCTGATCATCACTGGTCTGATCGCTCTTGCCATTCTCGCTGCTGCCACCTGGGTTTTCACCCGCCGCCTGTTTGCGCCGCTCGACCGGCTCGTCGCCTTCACCGGTGCCGTTGCCGATGGCGCGATCGAGCAGCCGGTCGAGAACCAGGACCGTCGTGACGAGATCGGCAGCATGGCGCGGGCGCTTGAGCGCTTTCGCCAGGCGCTCATCGAGCAACAGAGGCAGTCTGCCGAGCGTCGTGACGAACGGGCCCGCGCCGAGGAGGAGCGTCGGCAGCGTATGGCAGAGCGGGACCTTGAAGCCCGGACCTTGCAAGAGGTCGTCGAGACCCTCGATACGGGGCTGGACCGGCTGGCTGCCGGCGATCTCGCCTTCCGGATCGAGCGCCGCTTCCCGGCTGATCTCGAAGGTCTGCGCTCCAACTTCAACAAGGCAATCGAGACACTGAGCACGACGCTTGGTGGGATCGGCGGCAATTCTGTCGCGGTTCGCGAGGGATCCGAGGAGATGCGCGCGGGCGCCGATCAGCTTGCCGAGCGGACCGAGCGCCAGGCGGCTGCCATCTCGCAGGCCGCCACGGCGATCCAGGAGATCACCAGCGCCGTCAAGACGCAGATCGCGCGTGCGGAAGAAGCCGAGCGGATTGCCCGTGCAGCGAAGGACGATACCGCGATGTCGGGTCTCATCATGCGCGATACGATCGCTGCAATGGAGGCGATCCAGGGATCGTCGCAGTCGATCTCCAACATCATCGGTGTGATCGATGAGATCGCTTTCCAGACCAACCTTCTGGCGCTCAATGCCGGTGTCGAGGCGGCACGGGCGGGCGAGAGTGGCAAGGGCTTTGCCGTGGTGGCACAGGAGGTGCGCGAACTTGCGCAGCGCTCGTCGAATGCCGCCAAGGAGATCGCCAACCTGCTGTCGAAGTCACGAGGCGAAGTCGATCATGGCGTCAAGCTGGTCGAGAGGGCCGGCAATGCGCTGGATGGCATCGGTTCACACGTGCTGTCGATCAACAGCCATATCGGCGAGATCATGGAATCGACCCGGGAAGAGGCGCAGACGCTCGTCGATATCAACACATCGGTGAACCAGCTCGATGCCATGACCCAGCAGAATGCCGCGATGGTCGAGGAAACGACCGCCGCCATTCACCGGCTTGCCGGTGAGGCTGCTGAAATGGATCAGCGGCTGGGCTTGTTCAATCTCGGTGCCATGCGCACCAGTCAGGGGCGCCACGCCGCCTGAGCGGCGGTAAGGCGAGCCTATTCGATATAAGTCAGGGCGCGGTTCTCCAGGGAGCCGCGCCCTTTCTTTTTGCTCTCAATCTGGTTGCAAGTATCAAGGTAAGCAAATGGATAAGGGTTAGAGTTAAGATCTGTAGTTAATCGCAACTTAACCTTTCCACTCCATTATCCGTCCCAATTCAGGATGTCTGGCTTGGGACGCCCTGACGCGACAACGCTGGGATTTGGAGTATCCTGTCATGACGAAAACCATTTTTGCCGCGGTCACGGCTGCCCTGCTTGCCAGCTCGGCCGCCTATGCCGCTGATGTTTATCAGGCCGAACCGCAGCCGGCCTATGTCGATGCACCGGAAGTTGCTGTTGCGGAAGCGTCTGGCTGGTACCTGCGCGGCGATCTCGGCTACAATTTCAACAAGCTGCGTGGCGCCAAGTTTTTCCAGGGCTCCAATGCTGATGAAGCCAACTTTACGACGTCCTCCATCAAGGACAGCTTCTGGGTCGGCGGCGGTGTCGGTTACCAGGTCAACAGCTATCTGCGCACCGACCTGACGTTCGACTACATGTTCAAGTCTGACTTCAAGGGCTCGACGACGGGTTCCTGCGGTGTTGCCGTAGCGTGCACGTCGACCGATCTGGCTGCCCTCAAGGCTTACACCCTGATGGCCAATGCTTACGTTGACCTCGGCACTTACGCCTATTTCACGCCATACATCGGTGGCGGTATCGGTGGCTCCTACGTCAAGTGGGACAAGTTGCGGAACACGTCCTGCGAAACCGGTGATCCGTCGAACTGCGATCCTACCGTCGAACACGGCGGCAAGGGCAGCTGGCGCTTCGCCTATCAGCTCATGGCTGGTGCCTCGATCGACGTGACCTGCAACGTCAAGGCCGACCTCGGCTACCGCTTCCGCCACACCATGGGTGGCGACATGTTCGGCTACGCCTCGAACGGCGGTCCGGGCTACGACAAGGGCTTCTACAGCCACAGCGTCCATGCTGGCGCACGTTATGTCTTCGGTGGTTGCGAAACACCCGTCGCCTACGAGCCGCCGCCGGAACTGCCGGTCTACAAGTAAGCCGGAAACGGACGTCCAACATCACAGATCAGAAAGGGCCCCGATCGGGCCCTTTCGCGCGTTTGAGGTCAGAGAATTCCGGTTCTGCGCAGGATCCACCAGGAGAGCATCACCGAGATCAGGATGAAGCCGAAGGCATAGGCCGTGCCGTGCAAACCTTCCGCAAAGGGTAGGGCGGTGGTGTTCATGCCGAAGAAGCCTGTGACCAGTGACGGCGGCAGAAGCAGCGCCGTCATCAGCGACAGAATGTAGAGATGCCGGTTCGTCTCGGCGCTCTGCTTGGAATCGAGTTCCTCATGCAGGAGCCGCGCCCGGTCCGCCAGCGCATAGACATCCTGATCGACGGCTTCGAGCCTTGCTGCGAGACGCGCGAGGCTGTCTTCCATCTCCTCTGGCAAGTCCTCGTCATCGGCGGCTGCGGCCCGGCGCATGACCAGCAGCATGGTGCGCAAGTGTCTGTGCAGCCTGACGATCAGTCGCCTCACGGGTGTCAGCCGTCGGCGCTCGTCGCGCATTTCCGTCCCGTAGACATGGTCTTCGATCTGGTTCAGCTCTTCTGTCAGTTCCAGAACCACGGCGATCAGGCCGCGTTGAAACTCGGCCACGAGCAATTCGAAGATCTGAAGCGGCGAGGTGTAGCGGGCAGCGTTCTTTTCGACCGCCGTGCGGACCTTGTCGACCGAGCGGATCGGTTGCAGCCGGGTCGTGATGATGAAGTTTCCGGACAGGGCAAAATGCAGCCAGCCGATGTCCCTTGTGGTCGAATCGAATTCGCGCTGAAAATCGATCAACGTGCCGAACAGCAGGCCCTCGTCCACCGAAAGTGCTGCATGCGTGTCATGGGTGGTGAGCGCTGCGATCGCCGGGGGTGTCAGGGGCTGGAACTGTTCGAGAAACGCTGGCACGCGTCCGTCCGCCAGGTTGAGGTGGAGCCAGATGAAGCCATCCCCCGGCTGTGCCTGCTCGATCGAGCATTCCGCCGGCAGTCGTTCGCTTCGCATGCCGGGGGTGATCCGGTAGGCCCAGACGAGGCCCGGAATGGCGCTACTCAGGGGAAACATCGATGCGGGCTCCGTGGTGGCGGGACTGGAGGCGGTGGGTCCTTGAGGCAGATGCGCCCGATGGATGACGGATTGATGACAGTCGTCGGTGCCGGGCCGCGCCACCTCTGGCGCGGACGGAACAAAAATTTTGCTTTGCGCGACGTGGACCCGCTTGACTGACATGGGCGACAGGAGTAGTTCCGACGGCGGGACACCTCTCCCCAACGAGAGGCTAATTACCTGGAAGGGTATCTATATGGCTGATGTGATCGCCCCCGCCGCGCGTCCGGCAAACTCTCATTTTTCGTCTGGCCCCTGCTCGAAGCGTCCCGGTTGGTCGCTCGATGCGCTTTCCGATGCCCCGCTCGGTCGTTCGCACCGCGCCAAGGTCGGCAAGGAAAAGCTGAAGCTGGCCATCGACCTGACCCGCGAAATTCTCAACGTCCCCGCTGACTACCGCATCGGCATCGTTCCGGCCTCCGACACGGGCGCCGTTGAACTGGCTATGTGGTCGCTGCTCGGCGAACGCGGCGTCGACATGCTCTCCTGGGAAAGCTTCGGCGCCGGCTGGGTCACCGATGTGGTGAAGCAGCTGAAGCTTGCCGACGTCCGCAAGTTCAACGCTGATTACGGCCTGCTGCCGGATCTCGCCGCCGTCGATTTCGACCGCGACGTCGTCTTCACCTGGAACGGCACGACCTCGGGCGTTCGCGTTCCGAATGCCGACTTCATCCCGGCTGATCGCAAGGGCCTGACCATCTGCGACGCCACCTCGGCAGCCTTCGCGCAGGACCTCGATTTCTCCAAGCTCGATGTCACCACCTTCTCCTGGCAGAAGGTTCTGGGCGGCGAGGGCGGTCACGGCGTGATCATCCTCTCCCCGCGCGCCGTTGAGCGTCTGACGACCTATGTGCCGGCCTGGCCGCTGCCGAAGATCTTCCGCATGACCTCGGGCGGCAAGCTGATCGAGGGCATCTTCGTGGGCGAGACGATCAACACGCCGTCGATGCTCTGCGTCGAGGACTACGTCGATGCGCTGAAGTGGGCAAAGTCGATCGGTGGCCTCGAAGCCCTGATCGCGCGCGCCGACGCCAATGCCAAGGTGATCTTCGACTTCATCGAGACCAACGATTGGATTGCCAATCTCGCCGTCGACGATGCGACGCGTTCGAACACCTCTGTCTGCGTCAAGATCGTCGATCCAGAAGTCACCGCTCTCGATGCCGATGCCCAGGCCTCCTTTGCCAAGGGTATTGCCAGCATTCTCGAAAAGCAGGGTGTCGCCTTCGACATCGGCGCTTACCGTGATGCACCGGCCGGCCTTCGCATCTGGGCAGGTGCCACGATCGAGACTGCCGACATGGCGGCTCTGATGCCGTGGCTCTCCTTCGCCTATGAGACGCAGAAGGCGTCTCTGGCCAAGGCTGCCGCCTGATCCTTGATCAATTCGGCTCCGCCACAGCGGCGGAGCCCCGAAATTTCCTCATCTCATTCAAACGAACTCTCTGAAGGAGGCCTCGTCATGGCACCTCGCGTTCTCGTATCCGACGAATTGTCTGAAACCGCCGTCCAGATCTTCCGTGATCGCGGCGTTGAAGTGGATTTCCAGCCGAAGCTCGGCAAGGACAAGGAAAAGCTCGCCGAAATCATTGGCAATTACGATGGTCTCGCCATCCGCTCCGCCACCAAGGCGACGGAAAAGCTGATTGCTGCTGCGACCAACCTCAAGGTCATCGGCCGCGCCGGCATCGGCGTCGACAATGTCGATATCCCGGCTGCCTCCAAGCGCGGTATCATCGTGATGAACACGCCGTTCGGCAATTCGATCACGACGGCAGAACACGCCATCGCCCTGATGTTCGCGGTTGCCCGCCAGCTGCCGCAGGCCGATGCTTCGACCCAGGCCGGCAAGTGGGAAAAGTCGAAGTTCATGGGTGTCGAAATCACCGGCAAGACGCTTGGTGTCATCGGCGCCGGCAATATCGGCGGCATCGTCTGCAAGAAGGCGATCGGCCTGGGCATGCATGTCATCGCTTACGATCCCTTCCTATCGACCGAACGCGCCCAGGAAATGGGTGTCGAAAAGGTCGAGCTCGACGAACTCCTGCCGCGCGCAGACTTCATCACGCTGCACGTGCCGATGACCGACAAGACCCGCGGCATCCTCGGCAAGGACAACATCGCCAAGACGAAGCCCGGCGTGCGCATCATCAACTGCGCCCGCGGTGGTCTCGTGGATGAGGCAGCCCTTGCCGACGCCATCAAGTCCGGCCATGTCGCCGGTGCCGGCTTCGACGTCTTCGAAGTCGAGCCCGCGACCGAAAGCCCGCTCTTCGGCCTGCCCAACGTCGTTTGCACGCCGCATCTTGGCGCCTCGACCACGGAAGCCCAGGAAAACGTTGCTCTGCAGGTTGCCGAGCAGATGTCGGACTATCTCATGAAGGGGGCCGTCTCGAACGCCATCAACATGCCGTCGATCACGGCTGAGGAAGCGCCGATCCTGAAGCCGTTCATCCGTCTCGCTGACGTGCTCGGCTCGTTTGCCGGCCAGATGACCGAGAACCCGATCAAGGAAATCGAGATCCTCTATGACGGCGTGACCTCCGGCATGAACACCAAGGCGCTGACGTCTGCGCTGCTGGCCGGCCTCATCCGCCCGCAGGTTGCCGACGTCAACATGGTTTCGGCCCCGATCATGATCAAGGAAAAGGGCGTCATCGTCTCGGAAGTGAAGCGCGACAAGACCGGCGTCTATGACGGCTACATCAAGCTCACCGTCACCACCGAGAAGCAGACCCGCTCGGTTGCCGGCACCGTCTTCTCCGACGGCAAGCCGCGCTTCATCCAGATCAAGGGCATCAACATGGATGCCGATGTCGGTCCGAACATGATCTACATCTCCAACACCGACGTTCCCGGCATGATCGGCTTCATGGGCACCACGCTCGGCAACGCCAAGGTCAACATCGCAAACTTCCAGCTCGGCCGCGACAAGGAAGGTGGCGACGCGATCGCGCTTCTTTACGTCGATGGCCCGGTGGAGCAGGCGGTTCTCGACCAGCTCACCGCCAATCCGGCGGTCAAGCAGGCCAAGCCGCTGGTGTTCAACGTCGACTGATCGACGTTCTAGATATCATCGACAAAGACGGCGCGGGATCAAACCCGCGCCGTTTGCGTTTGTCGCAGGTGGCAGGTTTAGATTAGAAACATATGAAAAATATTATGCGTTGAACTGACGCATGGCGGGTTGTCGCATTGCTTCTGCGATGCGAGGGTATAGTTGATGTTTATCATCTCCGGGAGGAGAGAAGGAAAGGACATCACATGTTCGAGCACTTCGACGCGCAACTCCTGGCACGCATACAGTTTGCCTTTACCGTATCGTTCCACATCATATTTCCCGCCTTTTCCATCGGGCTTGCGAGCTATCTCGCGGTGCTCGAGGGCCTCTATCTCTGGAAGAAGGACAAGGTCTATCTGGAGCTCTTCGACTTCTGGAAGACTATCTTCGCGGTCGCCTTCGGCATGGGGGTCGTGTCCGGGATCGTGATGTCCTACCAGTTCGGCACCAACTGGTCGGTGTTCTCCGACAAGGCCGGACCGGTCATCGGTCCCTTGATGGGCTACGAGGTGCTGACCGCCTTCTTCCTGGAAGCGGGCTTCCTCGGCGTCATGCTCTTCGGTCGCAATCGCGTTGGCCCGGGGCTGCATTTTTTCGCCACGCTGATGGTCGCCTTCGGCACGCTGATCTCGGCCACCTGGATCCTCTCGGTGAATTCCTGGATGCAGACGCCCGCCGGTTTCGCGATGAATGATGTCGGGCAGTTCGTGCCCGTCGACTGGTGGAAGATTGTCTTCAATCCGTCCTTTCCCTATCGCCTTGTTCATATGGTCATCGCCGCCTATCTCACCACCGCCTTTGTCGTCGGTGCGGTCGGCGCCTGGCATTTGCTCAAGGGCACCGCACCGCGCCGTGCAGGCGTGATGTTCTCGATGGCGATGTGGATGGCGGCGATCGTCGCGCCGATCCAGATTGCGGCCGGCGACATGCATGGCCTCAACACGCTTGAGTATCAACCGGTCAAGGTCATGGCCATGGAAGGCCATTTCGACAGCCATCCGGAGGGAGCGCCGCTGATCCTCTTCGGCATTCCGAACACGGAAGAGAAGCGGATCGACTACGCGATCCAGATCCCCAAGCTGTCGAGCCTGATCCTGAAGCATGATCTGAACGCCCCGCTCGCGGGCCTCGATACGATCCCCGACGACAAAGAGCCGCCGGTTGCCATCGTTTTCTGGTCGTTCCGTGTGATGATCATGATCGGCTTTGCCATGCTTGGCGTCGGCCTCTTCTCGCTCTGGTGTCGCTGGAAGGGAACGCTGCATTCCAATCACTGGCTGCACAGGGCTGCCCTCATCATGGGTCCCTCCGGCTTCGTCGCGGTGCTGGCCGGCTGGATCACCACCGAAGTCGGCCGCCAGCCCTATACGGTCTACGGCCATCTCCTGACGGCGGACTCGATATCGCCGATCGCAGCACCCGCTGTGGCGGCCTCGCTGATCGCCTTTATCGTGGTCTATTTCATCGTCTTCGGGGCCGGCACCTTCTACATCCTGCGCCTGATGGGCCGTCTGCCGCGCGATCCGATGCCGGATCTCGATGACGGCCCGATCCGCACCTCCGGCATCACGCCGGCTGCCCAGCCCGGTCACCATGGAGGCAAACATGCCCATTGATCTCCCTTTCATCTGGGCCGGCATCATTGCCTTTGCGGTGCTCGCCTATGTCATCCTCGACGGCTTCGACCTGGGCGTCGGGATCCTCTTTCCCTTCTTTCCGGAGAAGCACGAGAAGGACCTGATGATGAACTCGGTGGCACCCGTCTGGGATGGCAACGAGACCTGGCTGGTCCTCGGTGGGGGAGGGCTGCTTGCCGTCTTCCCGCTCGCCTATGCGACGATCCTGCCGGCACTCTATGCGCCGATCATCTTGATGCTCTTGGGCCTGATCTTCCGTGGCGTCGCCTTCGAATATCGCTGGCGCACGCAAAGGGCGGAGCATCTGTGGAACTGGGCCTTTACCGGCGGCTCGCTCGTCGCAGCCTTCTTCCAGGGCGTGGCGCTCGGGGCGCTGGTCCAGGGCATTCCGGTTGAGAACCGCGCCTATTCTGGCGGTTGGTGGGACTGGCTGACGCCGTTTTCGGTGGCCACAGGCGTGGCGCTGGTCATCGGCTACGCCCTTCTCGGGGCGACGTGGATCGTCATGAAGACGGAGGGTGAGATATGCAGGCGCGCCCGCTCTCTCGCCCTGCCGCTCTCCTTCGCAACCGTCGGGGCCATGGGGATTTTCAGCCTCTGGACGCCGTTCCTGGAAACGCCCTATTTCGAGCGCTGGTTCGGTTACCCGACGATGATCTTCTCCGTCATCGTGCCGGCTCTGGTGCTTGGCTGTCTCTACCTGATCGTCACGGGGCTGAAGGCGGGACATGACGCGCGGCCATTCATCGCGGCGCTCGGGCTCTTCGTGCTCGGTTATGCCGGGATTGGTATCAGCTTCTATCCCTATATCGTGCCGTCCTCGCTGACGATCTGGGAGGCTGCCGCACCCGATGAGAGCCTCGCCTTCCTGCTCTACGGTGCGGTCATCCTGGTGCCTATGATCCTTGGCTACACGGCCTATGCCTATTGGGTTTTCCGCGGCAAGCTCAATCCGGACGAGGGCTATCACTGATGGACAAGCGCCTGATTGCCAGCCGTCTCCTATGGTTTGTCGGCCTCTGGGCCGGCGGGGTCCTTGCGATTACGATCGTCGGCCTGATCATCAAGTTCTGGCTCAACGGCTGATCCCGATCACTTGAAATTCAATGGAAATTGCGGGGCTCACTCTTCAAAAGAGGGTGAGCTCTCTCCATATGGGAGCCAAGCCCTCAAAAGGGCATAGAGACTGTTTCGAGGAGGACAGGAAACACCCATGCGGCAATACGCAAAGATATCAGCGACGCTCGCGCTCGGCATGATGGTCACGCTCGTGGCCGTCGATTTCGCTGAAGCCCGTCGCGCTTCAGGCGGCTTCGGCAGCCGTGGCACGCGCACCTTCAATCAGCCGGCGATCACGCGCACGGCGCCGGCACCGGCTGCTCCGATCGAGCGGACGATGACGCCGCGCACCAATGCGACCCAGCCGGGTGCGGCCCAGTCGACGGCGGCCAACCAGGCAGCGCGTCCGGGTGGCCTGTTCGGCGGTCTCGCCGGCGGTCTCATGGGCGGCCTTCTGCTCGGCGGCCTGTTCGGCATGCTGATGGGCACGGGCTTCGGCGGCGGCTTCGGCTTCCTCGGCCTGCTCTTGCAGGGCTTGCTGATCTTCTTCCTGATCCGCTTTGCGATGCGCATGTTCGCCAATCGCCAGGCGCCGGCTTCCGGCCCCAGTGGCGGCCTAAGCGGCGGCCCCGGTTTCGGCGGCTTTGGTGGCATGGCGCGCGACAATCAGAGCGGTGACCAGCCGCGTCCGAGCTTCCAGATCCCGAAGATTGGCGGCGGTGCTGCGGCCAGTGCCTCTGCCGCCCGTTCGGGTCCTGCCGATGAACTCGGCATAACTCCGAAGGATCTCGAGCGTTTCGAACAGCTGCTGCAGGAAATGCAGCGTGCCTATGCCGAGGAAGATTACGGCGCGCTCCGCCGCATCACCACGCCGGAAGCCATGTCCTATCTCGCCGAAGAGCTCAGCGAGAACGCGACCAAGGGTGTGAAGAATACGGTGCGTGACGTTCATCTCGTCCAGGGCGATGTCTCTGAAAGCTGGGCCGAGGACAAGATGGAATATGCGACGGTGGCTATGCGCTACGAAGCGATCGATTATGTGGTCGACCGCCAGAGCGGCGACGTTGTCGAGGGCGATCCGAATACGCCGGTCGAATCGGTCGAGATCTGGACCTTCGCTCGTCGTCCGTCCACCCAGTGGCAGATCTCGGCGATCCAGAGCGCCAACTGACCTCTGCGGTACTGAATGCAAGAAGCCTCCCCATCGGTCACGGTGGGGAGGCTTTTTCGTTCTAGTGCATTGGTTTGATCAGGCGCGCCACCCTTAACCCGGGCACTGCTGCAACTGCTTGGCGTAGGTATACGTGATGTCGGTGAACCGCTTCGCTCCGCGCAGAGCCTCCGGGCGCTTGTTGTAGGCGCCGCGCAGATAGCCGGTGTGGCCGGAGTGGTAGGCGAGATAGAGCTTGTAGGGGTCGTTCAAGGGAATGTTGACCTTCGTCGCGCTCTCGCGGTGATACCAGCCGATAAAGCGGATGGCGTCGGCGAAATCGGTGCGGCGGGCGCCCCAGCGGCCGGTTTCGCGCTGGTAGCGTTCCCAGGTGCCGTCAAGGGCCTGCGAATAGCCATAGGCGCTCGACTGACGCTTGCCGGGGATGAAGCCCAGGATCATCTTGCGCGGCGGCTTGGCGTTATGCCGGAAACTCGATTCCGTATAGATCGTCGCCATCAGGATCGGGACCGGCACGCCGTATTCGCGTTCGGCATCGACGGCGGCGCGGCGCCAGTTGTTGAACAGCCCGTCGCGCTGCTCGAAAATCGCGCAGGCATTGCGGGTCTGGGATGGCGGCTTGGCACAGGCCGACAGCGTCAGCATGACGCCGAGGGCGGATATGAGAGCGGTACGCATGACAA
The DNA here is from genome assembly GCA_958439205.1 of uncultured Allorhizobium sp. Classification (GTDB taxonomy): domain Bacteria; phylum Pseudomonadota; class Alphaproteobacteria; order Rhizobiales; family Rhizobiaceae; genus Allorhizobium. The sequence goes on from OY288189.1 coordinate 1,880,322, forward strand.
AACCTCGCTACAGGCCCGCCATTCTATTTATTAAAATTTAACGAAAGGTTTTCTTAACCGCCCCCGGATCTTGCATCCCCCGATCAGGGGTGGTGATGCCGGTGGAGGGCGGCCCGGCATGCTCGCCTGGCGAGAAACAGGCGTTGACGTCAGTCGCATTTGCCACCAGTCTGCCGGGCGGTCGCAAGGCAGCGAGGAGGAACGGTTGCGTTCTTGCCCGGCGGTCGCAGGTGGACATTCGTCCCGGAGCGAGGATCTTCAATACATGCAGCAGGTCGGCATCGGCATCATCGGATGCGGCAATATTTCAGGCGCTTATCTGAAGGCGCTCCAGCATTTTCCCATTCTCAAGGTCTGCGGCATTTCCGATCTCAGCGCTTCGCTTGCAGAAGCGCGAGCCGCGGAATTCGGCGTGCCGGCGCGCACCATCGACGAACTCCATGCCGATCCCGAGGTTGCGATCATCGTCAACCTGACGATTCCCAAGGCGCATGTCGAGGTGGGGCTGAAAGCGCTCCAGGCCGGCAAACATGTCTATTCGGAAAAGCCGCTCGGCGTGACCTTTGCCGAGGGCAAGCGGCTGGTCGAGGCGGCAAAGTCTCTCAACCTGCGGGTCGGTTCCGCTCCCGATACCTTTCTCGGCGGCGCGCATCAGACGGCGCGCGGGCTGATCGACCAAGGCGTGATCGGCCAGCCAATCGGCGGCACGGCTTACTTCATGTGCCCCGGCCACGAGCGATGGCATCCCAATCCGGACTTCTACTATGAGGCCGGTGGCGGGCCGATGCTCGACATGGGCCCGTACTACATCACCGATCTCGTCAATCTCTTCGGCCCGGTCGAGAAGGTTGCGGGTTTTGCCACCAAGGTGCGTGACACCAGGAAGATCGGCAGTGAGCCGCGCCGGGGCGAGACGATCCCCGTGTTTGTGCCGACGCATGTCGCGGGCCTCATGTCCTTTGCCAATGGCGCTGTGGTGCAGATATCGATGAGCTTCGATGTCGCCGCCCACTGGCACAAGCCGCTTGAGGTCTATGGCACCGAGGGTACGCTGATCGTGCCGGATCCCAATCATTTCGGCGGCGACGTCTTCGTCCTGCCGCTGACCGGAGAAGCGCAAGGCAAGCCCGTGACGTTGCCTTATGCTGACGGCAACTGGCGCTCGCTCGGCGTGGCCGACATGGCGCATGCCATCCTGTCCGACCGGCCGCACCGGGCGAACGGGGACCTGGCGCTGCATGTGCTCGAGGTCATGGAAGCCTTCCAGACGGCCTCCGACCGGGGCGAGACGGTCAGCATCACCACCAGCGTGGAGCGGCCGGCGCCGCTCGAACAGTCGCTCATCGATGGCCTGATCGGCCGCTGAAGACAACAACAGGGAAGTTTACATGCGCCAGGTTCTGATTTGCTGGGGCGGCTGGGACGGACATCAGCCCGAACAATGTGCCGCCGTCGTCTCCGACATGCTCAAGGCCGAAGGCTTCTCCGTTCGCGTCGAAGCGGGCACGGAAGCCTTCGCCGACCCCGCGATCCGCGACTACAGCCTCATCGTGCCGATGCTGACGATGACCAAGATCGAGAAGCCCGAGATCGAGAACCTGGAACTCGCCATCCGCGGCGGCGTCGGCCTCGGCGGATTCCACGGCCAGGCCGGCGACAGTTTTCGCGACTGCGTCCAGTATCAATACATGATCGGCGGCCAATGGGTCGCCCATCCCGGCAATATCTACGATTACACGGTCGAGATCACGAAGCCGGACGATCCGCTTGTGTCCGGGATCGGCGATTTCCCCTATCGCTCCGAGCAGTATTACATGCATGTCGACCCCAACAACGAGGTGCTGGCGACGACGACCTTTACCGGCGAGCACGATGCCTGGATTGACGGGCATGTGATGCCGGTGGTGTGGAAGCGCAGGTATGGGGCGGGACGGGTGTTTTATTCGTCGCTCGGCCACCAGGCGGCGGAGTTCGAGGTGCCGCAGATGCGGGAGATTGTGCGGCGGGGACTGGTTTGGGCGGCTCGGTGACTGCCTTTCCTCGCTGGTAAGAACGACTAACTTCGCACCTCCCGGACCTCAAACTTTACCTCAGAAGGATCGGCCCGCTCCAGTTTTCCATCTGCTCTCCGCGTGAAAAAGGACAAGCTGGTCGTGGGAATAGTTATGAAAGGCTGAGGATAAAAGTAGGTTACGGCCGCATCGATAAATTCCGATGTCGGTGGTGCTGAGGCAATCTCGACGTTGTACTTGAGCTCGACGCAAAGAGTTTGAAGGTATTCTCTTATGGTTTCTGCCACGTCGAACTCGCCAGCATTTCTATTGGCTGCGATCAAAATGGTCCGAAGGAAGCGGAATTTTCCACTGGCGTTGAATTCAAATCCGAGCGCTGTCTTTACCGCAGTCTGTTGTTCTTTGCTCCTCAGGGTTCCATGTTTAGCACTATCGCTCAGTTCTCCAAGTCGTTGACGTAGCCATTCCGCTCGTGCGGACGTCATTGGCGGAACGGACGAACTCCCGTTCGCTCGGTGAACCTTTTCCCAGTGATGGTAGGCCGCGATTGCAGCTTCGTTTCCAAGTGACACTACATCGCTGAAATGATGTGGCACACAGATATTCTGCCCGGCGCGTTCTTCGAGCCGAAGCCAAGGTTGCAGCACTTCATAGTAGAATTGGTCCAACATTAGGTAGCGAGTATGCAGCTTGGCTGCGCCGATGACTACCGAACTATTCTATTCAATCTGGGAGAGTTTTGGTAGCGGGAGGCGGACTTGAACCGCCGACCTTGGGGTTATGAATCCCACGCTCTAACCACCTGAGCTATCCCGCCACACATTCGGAAACCTGATGGGCCGTGGCAGCCCGTCCGAAGCGATGGGCGGCTTATAAGGCGAGGCTCCGATCAAAGTCAAGCGCGGTTTGGCCAAAAACAGTGTGGCTTTCCACCGGCTTGAGCCAAGACCTTGCACGCGGCCCTAAAGCTCAGGCTTCAGGCCGCGACAGGGCTTGCCAGAAGCGCCTTCAGCGAGGCTTCTGCTGTCCCTGAACGTTCCGAGCGCTCGATGAAGCCGCCGCCATAGACGCGGGCGTCCGCACCGGTTGCCGAATAGAGCACGCAGGCCTGGCCGGGGGCCACACCGGCTTCGCCGATTTCGAGATCGACATAGACGCCGCGCTCGTCAGTATGAAGGACGGCTGGCGTCGGCGGGCGGGTGGAGCGCACCTTGGCGAAGCAGGGCATGCCTTCGGCGGCATCTTCGGCAAGCGTGCGGTCGCCAAGCCAGTTGATGTCGCGCAGGTAAACGCGGTGGGTTTCCAGCGCTTCCTTCGGGCCGACGATGACGCGACGCGAGCGGGCGTCGAGATAGATGACGTAAAGCGGCTCGCCGGTAGCGACGCCGAGACCCTTCCGCTGGCCGATCGTGTAATGCAGGATGCCTTCGTGATTGCCGAGCACGCGGCCATCGAGATGCACGATCTCACCGGCCAGAGCTGCATTCGGCTTCAGCTTGTTGATGACATCGGCATATTTGCCCTGGGGCACGAAACAGATGTCCTGGCTGTCGGCCTTCTGGGCGACGACGAGGCCCATCTCCTCGGCAAGCACGCGGACTTCCGCCTTCGACATGGCGCCGAGCGGGAAGCGCAGATAGTCGATCTGCTCCTGCGTGGTGGCAAACAGGAAGTAGCTTTGGTCGCGTTCGCTATCGATCGGGCGGAAGAGGGCGCGGTGGCCGGCGTCATTGGCCAGCGGCACCGACTTCGAGCGGATGTAATGGCCGGTCGCCAGCGCATCGGCGCCGAGTTCCCTAGCGGTCGCGAGCAGATCGGCGAACTTGACCGTCTGGTTGCAGGCGACACAGGGGATCGGCGTTTCGCCGGCAACATAGCTTTCCATGAACGGGTTGATCACGGTGTCGCGAAAACGCTGTTCGTAATCGAGCACGTAATGGGGAATGCCGAGCGTTTCGCAGACGCGGCGGGCGTCGTCGATGTCCTGGCCGGCGCAGCAAGAGCCGGCGCGGTGGACGGCAGCGCCATGGTCGTAAAGCTGCAGTGTGATGCCGAGGACGTCATAGCCCTCGCGCTTCAGGATGCCGGCTACGACGGACGAATCCACGCCGCCCGACATGGCGACGACAACGCGCGTATCTTCCGGTCTCTTGTCAAAATCCAGCGTGTTCACGGGCTTCGTCTCTGTGCTTCATGCGACCGTTCATCCCGCCCATTGCGGGGATCTAAGTCAGGCTTTGCGGGGATTTTGGCCCGCTGCCGGTACCGGTCCTTTAGTTGACGGATATAGAAAGGATTGCATCTTCGTGCAAGAGCAGCGATTCGCGGGGATTGCCCGCGAGAGGAGATTCCCCATGCCCGTCCAGATGACCGTCACACCGGAGAGCTTCCCGATTGCGGGCAGCTTCACGATTTCGCGCGGGTCGAAGACCGAGGCGAAGGTAGTTACGGTCCGGCTGACGGATGGCGTTCATGTGGGCCAAGGCGAATGCGTACCCTATGCGCGTTACGGCGAGACGGTGGAGAGTGTCGTCGAAGTGCTCTCGGCGCTGGTGCCTGAGGTGGCCCAGGGGCTGGACCGCAAGGGGTTGCAGAGCCGGCTGAAGCCGGGGGCGGCGCGCAATGCGCTTGACTGCGCTTTCTGGGATTTGGAAGCCAAGCGTGCGGGGCTGCCGGTCTGGCAACTTCTCAAGTTACAAGAGCCGAAGCCGCTATCGGTCACCTATACGCTGTCGCTCGGCACGCCTGAGAGCATGCAGGCGGCGGCGGAGAAGGAGGCCTCGCGGCCGCTGCTGAAGGTCAAGCTCGGCGGCGATGGGGATGTGGAGCGGATCCGGGCCGTCAGGGCTGGCGCGCCTAAGTCTGCCATCATCGTTGATGCCAACGAGGGCTGGAGCCTGGATCAATACAAGGCGCTGGCGCCTGTGTTTCTCGATCTCGGGGTCAAGCTGGTCGAGCAGCCGTTTCCGGCGGGTTCTGATGATGCTCTTCTCGGCCTCGATCGCGTCTTGCCTGTGTGTGCCGACGAGAGCTGCCATGACACTGCGTCGCTTGGCGCACTTAAGGGCAAGTATGATGCCGTCAACATCAAGCTCGACAAGACGGGCGGGCTGACGGAAGCGCTGCTGATGCGCGATGCGGCGGTAGAAGCCGCTTCGAGATCATGGTCGGTTGCATGGTCGGCACCTCACTGGCCATGGCGCCGGCCTTCCTGATCGGCCAGGGGGCGGCGTTTGTTGATCTTGATGGGCCGCTGCTTCTGGCGCGGGATCGCGAGCCGGCGATTGCCTATGACGGAGCCATCATGCCGCTGCCGCCGCGTGCGTTGTGGGGTTGACGTCAGCCCTTCGGAGCCAACGGCCCGTTCTTCGCCATCCAGATCATATGCTTCTTGCCGCGCCCCGTTTTCCCGGCGCGGACGGGAATCTCTTCTGCGCCATAGCCGCAGTCCTTCAACCGTCGCGTGAAGTAGGGATCTGGCCCCTGCGACCAGACGCCGAGAACGCCGCCGCGGGTCAGCGCTGCCTTGGATTTGCGTAAGCCGTCATGGGAATAGAGGCCGTCGTTCTCTTCCCGCGTGAGTCCGTCGGGGCCGTTGTCGACGTCGAGCAGGATGGCGTCGAATTGGCCTTTCGACTTGGTGATCAGCGCGCCGACATCGCCGACGTGAATTGCCACGCGCGGGTCATCGAGGCTTCCGGCATAGATCTCGGCCATGGGGCCGCGCGCCCAGTCGACGACGGCGGGCACGAGTTCGGCGACGGTCACCTTGGCATCCTCTGGCAAGACAGCGAGGGCTGCGCGCAGCGTGAAGCCCATGCCGAGGCCGCCGATCAGGATGTGCGGGCGCTTGTGGGTGGCGATCCGCTCGAAGGCGAGGGTGGCGAGCGCTTCTTCGGAGCCGCTGAGCCGGCTGTTCATCAGCTCGTTGGTGCCGAGCATGATGGAGAATTCTGATCCCCGGCTCTTCAGGCGCAATTCGCCGCCGCCGGGTATCTTGGCCGTGTCGAGCTGGATCCAGGGGAGCATGGTTCAATTCCTGCGCGTGGGTTTGTGGCTGCCCCGTATCACGGCGACGCCCTCAGGTTCAATGTCGCGAGCGTACCGGAGACAGAGAACGAGACTTGCGGTCTCCATCGCTTCCGGGGATAGCTTGTGGTCTCCGGCCATGCTGCCGGTTCATGATTGCCTGAGGAGAAGCCGCATGCCCGCCCCCGTGAACCCGTTCAAGAAAGCCCTCCGTGAAGACACCGGTCTCCTGACCGGCCTCTGGGTGGCGCTCGCCAATCCGCATTCGGCGGAGATCTGCGCCGGGGCTGGCTTCGACTGGATCCTCATCGATGCCGAACACGGGCCGAACGACATTCCGCTGATCGCAGCGCAGCTTGCGGCCGTCACGCGCCATGCCGCCCATCCGGTGGTGCGGCTTCCGGTCGGCGAGCCCTGGATGATCAAGCAGGCGCTCGATATCGGCGCGCAGACGCTGATGATCCCGATGGTCGAGACGGCTGAACAGGCCACGATGCTGGCCAAGGCCCTGCGTTATCCGCCTTTCGGCATTCGCGGCATGGGCGCAAGCCTCGGGCGCGCGTCCGATTTCGGCCGCGTGAGCGACTATGCCGATACGGCCAATGATCAGGTCTGCCTGATCGCGCAGATCGAGAGCCGGCTCGGCGTCGAGAATGCCGAGGCGATCCTGGCTGTCGAAGGCGTCGATGCCGTGTTGATCGGGCCTGCCGATCTCTCCGCCGACATGGGCTATCGCGGCAAGGCGACGGTGCCGGAGGTAATGGAAACGGTTGAGGCGCTGATCGGCAAGATCAAGGCTTCTGGCAAGCCGGCTGGCATCATGACGGGCGACGCGGAGATGATCGCGCTCGCGCGCCGCGCCGGTGTGCGCTTCATGGCCAACGGCACGGATACGGGGCTGCTGGCGCGCGCTGCCGCCACTATGGCGGCCGAGATGCGGGACACAGGCGGTGCTCCGTCTGGCCCTGCCAAGGGTGCTGGCGGCTATTCGTAATCGGCGCGGTTGATGCCGTGGCGCTGGAGCTTGTCGTAGAAGGTCTTGCGCGGAATGCCGAGGGTCTCGATGGTCGAGCGCACGTCGCCCTTGTTGGCAGTCAGTGCCTCGCGGATGAGGCCAGCTTCGTGGCTCTCCATCTGCGCCGGCAGGCTAAGGCCTGGTCCCGCAGCCTGTGAGGCCGGCTTTGGCGGCGGGGTTATGCCGAGCACGACGCGTTCGGCGAAATGCGAGAGTTCGCGGACATTGCCCGGCCAGTCGTGGCTTTCGAGATGGCGGCGCACCTCGCTGGTCATGGGCGGTATCTCGCGGCGGAAGCGCTCTGCAGCGCGGGTGGCGAAATGGGCAAAGAGCAGCGGGATGTCGGCGCGGCGTTCCCGAAGCGGCGGGATCGAGATCGTCACGACGTTCAGGCGATAATAGAGGTCTTCGCGGAACTCGCCGCGCTCGGCGGGATTGCCGAGATCGAGTTTGGCGGCGGCGACGACGCGCAAGTCTACGGGCCTGTTTTCGTTGGTGCCGAGCGGGCTCACCTCCCTCATTTCCAGAACCCGCAACATCTTCACCTGGGTGGAGAGCGGCATGCTCTCGATCTCGTCGAGGAAGAGCGTGCCGCCGCTTGCATGTTCGATGCGGCCGACGCGCTTCTTCTGGGCGCCGGTGAAGGCGCCCGGCTCGTGGCCGAAGAGTTCGCTTTCGATGACCGTCTCGGGCAGGGCGCCGCAGTTCAGGGCGACGAAGTTACCGCGTGCACGGCGGCTCCAGCGATGCAGGAGCGTGGCGACCACTTCCTTGCCGCTGCCGGTTTCGCCGGCGATCAGCACGTCGACATCGGTGTCGGCTATCTGGCGGAGCGTTTGGCGCAGATGCTCCATCGCAGGCGTCTGGCCGATGAGGGGCAGGTCGTCCGGCGTCGTGGTGGCTGCCTCGCGCAGGCGGCGGTTTTCGAGGACCAGCCGGCGCTTCTCGGTGGCGCGCGCGACGCTCTGGACGAGGCGGTCGGCGGGGAAGGGTTTGGCGATGAAATCATAGGCGCCGTCGTGGAGAGCCCTGACCGCCATGTCGACATCGCCATGACCTGTGATGAGCAGCACCGGCAGATCCGGGTCGAGGCTACGGAGGCGGGCGAAGAGTTCCAGCCCGTCCATGCCGGCCATGCGGATGTCGGTGACGACGACGGCCTCGCTTTCCCGCGACAACTGCGCGAGGGCCTGCGGGGCGGCACCGAAATCGCGCACGGCATAACCGGCAAGCTCCAGCGTCTGGCGGGTGGCGCGGCGCAGCGCCTGATCGTCGTCCACGAGGATGATGTCGATGCTCATGCGCTGGCCCTCTTCAGGGTGATGGTGAAGGTGGTGCCGTTCTTGCTGGTTTCCACGGAAAGCCGGCCGCCATATTCGGTAACGATGTCACGGGCGATCACCAGGCCAAGGCCCAGGCCTGCCTCCTTGGAGGTGGTGAAGGGGATGAAGAGATTGTCCCTGACGTGATCCGGCAGGCCGGGGCCGGTGTCGCTGACCGAGAGATCGACTTCGTCTTCGGTCAGGCGGGAAAGCGCGATGGTGATGGTCGCATTCGCTTTGTCGTCAATGGCTTCGAGCGCGTTCTGCAGGAGGTTTATCAGCACCTGTTCAAGACGAATGCGCTGGCCGAGCACGGCGAGGCCTGAGGGGATGTCGGTGATATCAAGCCGGTCAACGCTGCCGGCGAAACGGCTCTTCAAGAGGAACAGCGCGCCGTCGATTGCGGCCTTGAGATCGACAGGCTCGGCGGCCTGGCGACCCTTGCGGGCAAGGCCCTTCAGCTCTCCGGTGATCGCGCCGATGCGGTCCGTGAGCTCGGCGATCAGGCCAAGGTTTTCCTTCGCCGTCTCGCCGTTGCCGCGATCGAGGAAGGCCTTGGCATTGTCGGCATAGGCGCGGATGGTGGCGACCGGCTGGTTGATCTCATGCGCGACGCCGGCTGCGACCTGGCCAAGGATCGCCAACCGATTGGCCTGGACGAGATCCTGCTGCACGCCCTGAAGGCGGCTGTCGGTTGCGCGGTGTTCGGTGATTTCGGCCTGGAGGCGGTCGCGCGCTTCGGTCAGTTCGACGGTGCGCAGTGTGACCTGCCGCTCCAGCTCGGCCTGGGCGGCTTTCGCTTCGGCCCCGCGACGGGCGGCGCGACCGAAGCGGTGGAGCAGCAGGCCGGCAGCTGCAAGCAGGGGCAGGGCGATGGCTAGGAATGCAAGGCGATCCTGCAGGATGCCGGCATCCATGGCGGGGGCGGCGGGGGTGAGGATGTGCAGCGTCCATGGTGTGCCCGGTAGCGGCAGCGCCTGGGCGAAATGCGGCTGGTGCGGGACCGTGCCGGATGTGTCGGTCGCCACCATCGTGTGCCCGGTGAGATCTTCCAGCGACCAGATGGGAATGGGCAAAAGCGGGGCTTCGCCGAACTGCAGGCTCTCCCGGATCGCGATCCGCTCCTCCTGGGGGATGTCCGTCACGGTCAGGAAGCGCCATTCGGGACGGCTGGTGATCAGCACGATGCCCTTGGGATCTGTCACATAGGTGATGCGTCCGGAGCGCTGCCAGTTCTGCTCGAGTGCCTCGAACTCGACCTTGACGACCACCACGCCCAGCGCTCGTCCGGTCTCGTCTTCGACGCGGCGAGACAGGTAGAGGCCGGGCCGCCGGCTGACATTGCCCAGGGCATAATGTTCCGCGGTGCCTCGTGTCAGGGCGCCGGTGAAATATTCCCGGAAGGCGTAATTGCTGCCGACGAAGCTGTCGGTCTGGCGAAAGTTGCTCGCGGCAATCGCGGTGCCGTCGAGGCCGACGACGTAGATCACCGAAGCGCCGGTGCCGGGGATCAGCGCTTCGAGCTTTTCGTTGAGCTGTGTGATGGCGCCCGGAGAGGGTGTCTCGAGCGCTTCCGCCAGCTCGGCGTCGCTTGCCAGGACCAGCGGCAAGGTGCGCGATCGGTCGAGGGCGGTGAGCAGTAGCGCCTGCTTCAAAGCGGCATCTGAACCCGCATCTTCCGCCAAGGCGTCAAGTGCCGAGGCCTGTCCACGCTCGCCGGCATAGAAGAGGCCGGCAACAAGCACGGTGATCGCAAAGGCCGCATAGGCGAGCCAGAGAATTCGTCCGTTGCGGCGGGGTTTCAGCATGGGTGATGGCCTCGGTCAGGTCGGCGATTGTGCGTGAAATCGCACTATAGCACAAAACAACTGTGCGGAAAATCACACTGGTTCATGTGATGAATCAAGTGTGATCGGCGAGAGAGACGTTTAAATTCAATGGTTTGAGGGAGTCTTTTCGAACTGGCACGCGCCTTGCTGACCTTTTTCCCAAGCGGCCGCGCCGCTCCCCATTCAGATCAGCAACCGCCCGGGAGGCCGGAATTCGTTCCGTCAAGGCGATAATGGAGGAAAGCATGCATATCGATACCGCAGGGCACGCGCCCGAGGGCCGGCAGCCCTTCTACAAGCATCTCTATGTCCAGGTCCTGGCGGCCATCATTGCCGGCATCCTGCTCGGCCATTTCTATCCCGAGATCGGCGCGCAGTTGAAGCCGCTGGGCGATGCCTTCATCAAACTCGTCAAGATGATCATCGCGCCTGTGATTTTCCTGACGGTCGCCACCGGCATTGCCGGCATGAGCGACATGAAGAAGGTCGGTCGCGTCGCCGGCAAGGCGATGCTCTACTTCTTCACCTTCTCGACGCTGGCGCTTGTCGTCGGCCTCGTCGTCGCCAATGTCGTGCAGCCCGGTGCGGGCATGCATATCGACCCGGCGACGCTCGATGCGGCGGCTGTGGCGACCTATACCGAAAAGGCGCATGACTCGTCGATCGTCGGCTTCCTGATGAACATCATTCCGACGACAATCGTCGGGGCCTTTGCAGATGGCGACATCCTGCAGGTGCTGTTCTTCTCGATCCTGTTCGGCATTTCGCTGGCGCTGGTCGGCGAACGCGGCAAGCCCGTCACCGACTTCCTGCAGGCGGTCATTGCGCCCGTCTTCAAGCTCGTCGCCATCCTGATGAAGGCAGCACCCATCGGTGCCTTCGGCGCCATGGCGTTCACCATCGGCAAATACGGCATCGGCTCGGTCACAAACCTCGCCATGCTGATCGGTACCTTCTACCTCACGTCCTTCCTGTTCGTGGCGGTCATCCTCGGAGCCGTCTGCCGTTACAACGGCTTCTCGATCCTGGCCCTCATCCGCTACATCAAGGAAGAGCTTCTGCTCGTTCTCGGGACGTCGTCTTCGGAAGCAGCCCTTCCGGGCCTGATGAACAAGATGGAAAAGGCCGGCTGCAAGCGTTCGGTCGTCGGCCTGGTCATCCCGACCGGCTATTCCTTCAACCTCGATGGCACGAATATCTACATGACGCTGGCGGCGCTCTTCATCGCCCAGGCGACGGATATCCAGCTGCCGCTCGGCGACCAGATCCTGCTGCTGGCCGTTGCGATGCTGAGCTCGAAGGGGGCTGCCGGCATCACCGGTGCGGGCTTCATCACGCTGGCTGCGACCCTTTCGGTCGTGCCCTCAGTGCCGGTTGCCGGCATGGCGCTGATCCTCGGCATCGACCGCTTCATGTCGGAATGCCGGGCGCTCACCAACTTCATCGGCAATGCGGTGGCAACCGTGGTCGTCGCGCGTTGGGAGGGTGAACTCGACCAGACGCTCTTCCATGCCGCGCTCGGTGGCAAGGTTCTCGAAGAGGACGACATCCAGCCGGAACTGCAGCCGGCGGAGTAATACTTCCGCGCCGACCCAAGACGGCGATCGGAACTGAAGCGCGGCCCGGCATTTGTCGGGCCGCGCTTTTTGTTTGCGGTTACTCGGCGGCGATGATGTGGAATTCCTGAGGTGTGCCCGGATTTTGCGCCTTGCTCATCAGATAGATGAGACAGCTCGTTCTCAGCAGCGACGCGAAGTTCGACACCGAGCCGTTGATCTCAAGCGCTTCGTCGTAGAGCGTCGACAGAAAGCGGGACGTCGAGAAATTCTGGCTGGCGGCGATCTCGTCGATCAGCACCCAGAAGGCGGCTTCAAGCTGGATGCTGGTGGAATGACCACCGATGCGGACGGAGCGGTTGACCGCACGATAGCGACCCGGATCCTGTCCTGCGAAGACTTCACACATGGCATGCTCCTCCCTGATTTTAAGTTTTTTCGGTCTGCAGTCTTTTGGGGCATTATGTTGCGCGCCGTGGCTTCGGTCAATTTCCGTCTTTTCTAAACTGCCTCGCCCGGGTGCTAAGAATGGACACATCCGTCGGCGAAAAAAATCGGCTGCGGTAATGGGCTGCTACCAGCCTTCCGGCAAATCGCGACATCCTCTCTCCATGACATCTGTCAGCATGCGAGGAGCAGCCCATTGGCGAAAATGATCCATTCGATGATCCGCGTCCTGGAGGAGCAGCGCTCGCTCTCCTTCTACACCGAAGCCTTCGGGCTGAAGATCGCGGAACGTCTCGATTTTGAAACCTTCACCCTGATCTATCTCAGCAATTCGGAGAGCGAATTCGAGCTGGAGCTGACGGTCAACAAGGGCCGTGAAGAGGCTTACGACCTCGGCAATGGCTACGGCCATCTGGCGGTCAGCGTTTCGGATCTCGACGCGGAGCACAAGCGGCTGACCGATCTCGGCTTGAACCCGAACAAGATCGTCGAGTTCAACCGGGATGGAGCGCTGCTCGCCCGCTTCTTTTTCATCACCGATCCCGATGGCTACAAGATCGAGGTCTTGCAGCGGCACGGTCGGTACAAATGATCGGGAGGCCGGGGAAGAGGAGTTCCCGGCCTTTCCTGTTTCGCAGACGGTTGGCGCGATCTTCGCGCCTGCCTGGGGTGGCGGCCAAAGCCGTCGCACTTCATCTCATGGGAGGAGAATGACGTGGTTACGATACTCGACAAGACCGGGGGCATGTCCCGTCGCCAGCTTCTGAAGACTGGTGCGGCGAGTGCCGTGCTGATGGTCACCGGGACAGCGGTGATCTGTCCCGACCAGGCCTGGGGCCTGGAGGCGACCGCCCTGAAGCCGGACACGCTCGCGACGCTCATCAAGATGGCGCGCGACATCTACCCGCATGACCAGCTCGCCGAGCGCTTCTATGCGGCAGCGGTCAAGGGTCAGGACACGATGGCGGGCAAGGATGACAAGCACAAGGCGCTGATCGAGGACGGCATCGCCGATCTCGACAGCAGAGCGGGTGCCGGCGGCTATCGCGGCCTCGGCTGGGAGGACGATCGCGTGGCGATCCTGCGCGACATCGAGACGACACCCTTCTTCCAGGCGGTGCGCGGCGACCTCGTGGTCAGCCTCTATAACCAGAAGGAGATCTGGCCGATCTTCGGCTACGAGGGCGAGTCCTATTCCAAGGGCGGCTATATCGAGCGCGGGTTCGACGACATTACCTGGCTCTGAGCTACCCCAGACACGCATTCATCGTCGCCGGAAGGAGGCCCATCGCGGATGGGAACGGCGGCGCTTACCCAAATTGACCGATTTCCCGGGAGGAAAACATGGCAGCGCCCTATGATCTCAACGACGACAGCGTGGTCGTCATCATCGGTTCCGGTGCAGGCGGCGGCACACTCGCCAACGAGCTTGCCCAGAAGGGCATCGACGTGGTCGTGCTCGAAGCCGGCGCCCGCATCGAATACGAGGACTTCATCAATGACGAATGGGAGAGCTTTTCCCAGCTCGCCTGGCTCGACAACCGCACCACCGGCGGCGGCTGGCGGGTCTCGAAAGACTTCCCCAACCTGCCGGCCTGGATCGTCAAGGCGGTCGGCGGCACCACCACCCATTGGGCGGGCGCATCGCTGCGCATCCAGGAGCATGAATTCAAGACGCTCACGCACTATGGCAAGGTGGAAGGCGCCAATCTTCTCGACTGGCCGATCAGCTATGCCGATCTGGAGCCGTACTATGCCAAGGCCGAGGACAAGATGGGTGTCACCCGCACCAACGGGATCGAGGGCCTGCCGGGCAACAACAACTTCAAGATCCTGAAGGCCGGCGCCGACAAGCTCGGCTACAAGGACTGTCACACCGGCAACATGGCGATCAACTCGGCCGATCGCGATGATCGGATGAGCTGTCAGCAGACGGGCTTCTGCTTCCAGGGCTGCAAATGGGGCGCGAAGTGGTCGACGCTCTATACCGAGATCCCCAAAGGCGAGGCGACGGGCAAGCTGGAGGTTCGGCCGAACGCGCATGTCGTCAAGATCGAGCATGATGACACGGGCAAGGTGACCGCCGTTGTTTATGCCGACAAGGATGGCAATCTGCAAAGCCAGAAGGCCCGTATCATCTGCGTCGCCGGCAATTCGATCGAAAGCCCGCGCCTGCTGCTCAACTCCGCCTCGTCCAAGTTCCCGGATGGTCTGGCGAACTCCTCCGGTCAGGTCGGCAAGAACTACATGCGCCACACGACCGGCTCGGTCTATGCCGTCTTCGAAAAGCCGGTGCATTTCTACCGTGGCACGACCATGGCCGGGATCATCCGCGACGAGGCGCGGCACGATCCGTCGCGCGGCTTCGTTGGCGGCTATGAGCTCGAGACACTGGCGCTCGGCATCCCCTTCATGGCGGCCTTCCTCGACCCGGGCGGCTGGGGTCGCTCGTTTGCTTCCGCCATGGACCAGTATGCCAATATGGCGGGTCTCTGGATCGTCGGTGAAGACATGCCGCAGGAGCAGAATGCGGTGAAGCTGCATGCCGAGCTCAAGGACAAATACGGCATGCCGATCCCGGATGTCTGGTTCACCGACCACCCGAACGACGAGGCGATGCGCAACCACGCCTACAAGCAGGGTGTGGCGATCTACGAGGCCGTGGGTGCTACCCGTGCATTCCCGACGCCGCCTTATCCGTCGACCCACAATCTCGGCACCAACCGCATGAGCGAGAAGGCGCAGGACGGTGTGGTCAACAAGTGGGGCCAGACACACGACATCAGCAACCTCTTCGTCTCCGATGGCAGCCAGTTCACCACCGGGGCAGCCGAGAATCCGACCCTGACGATCGTTTCTCTTGCGATCCGCCAGGCGGATTACATCGCCGAACAGATGGGCCAAGGCACGATCTGAGCGGCAAGACTACCTCCCTCCTGCGGGCAGCGATCGCGACGAGCGGTCCTGCCCGCTTTTTCGTGGGACGGCGATGCTCAGTGGCTGCGGGCGGCGACCAGCGCACGGGCCTTGTCGCGGGCCTTATCGCGTGTCCGCAAGACGGCCTGGCGAAGACGGGCGGTGCGGCCATTGTCGTTGTCCGCCACCGTCATCGCATTGCCGCGCCATTCGAAGCCGCTGCCGAACCAGGCGGCGATGAAGAGGACCGGCAAAAGCAGGTCGCGGGCGATCATGGCCGGCACGATGCGCCAGCCGCTCGGCCAGCCATAGGCGCGGGCGAGCACGAGTTCGCCAGCATACCAGATCGCAAGATAGGCAAGCGGAGCGAGAGGCGGCACTGTGCCCGTCGCAGAAAGCGCAATCATCGCCGCTGCGGGCAGGGCAGCGCCGGTGAAGATTTCCGGCAGGAAGTAAAGCGGGAAGGAGGCACGGCGCAGGCGGGCCCAGCGGAGCTGGCGCTTCCAGACGGCGGTGATCTTGCGGGCACCGAGCGGCTGCGGGAAGGGCTCGTGGACAAGCCGGACCTTGAGACCCGCACCGCGTATCAGAAGCGTGGCTGCTGCGTCTTCGGCCACTTCGTCGCCGAGGCGCTCAAAGCCTCCGAGCTTGGTGATCAACTGCCGATTGAAGAGCATCGACTTGCCCTGGGCAAAGCCGAAGCCGACGGCATCGGCGAAGAGCTGCCAGCGAGCCTGGAAACTGTCGAGCCAGGCGCTTTCGAGGCAGGCGCCGAAATTCTCCGGCTCGGTGCCGGCCGGTGGCGAGCAGACGAGGCCGGTCTGGCCGTCCCAGCGCGCCATCATCTTTTCGAAAATGTCTGGTGGCATCAGCACGTTGCTGTCGGTCATGACGATCCAGTCGTGGCGGGCGGAGCGCCAGCCCTTGACCACATTATTCAGCTTCGGATTGGCACTGAACAGGTCTTCGCCAACCAGAAGGCGCGCCTGGATCTGCGGCTGTTCGGCCATCAGGCGACGCACGAGCGACGCTGCGGGATCATCTGCCTTGGCGACGCAGAAGAGGATTTCGTATGCCGGCCAGTCGAGCCTGAAGGATGAGGCGAGGCAGCGCTCGAGATTGTTTTCCAGGCCACAGACCGGGCGGATCAGCGTGACCGGCGGACGGGGTGCCGGCCCGTTCTCGCGCTTGCGGTGGCGCTGCTTGACGGAGATGACGAAGGCGATGCTTGCAAGTTGAACCAGAAGCGCGATCGCTGAGAACCAGATCAGAAAAGTCATGGCGAGTCTCCGGATTTTCCGTTCCGGATAGCACCGCTGTGTGACAGTTCGGCGAAGCCCAGAATTCGGACGGCGCGGGGTGGTCAGTCCTTGGCTCTCACGGCCTGCAGCAGCTTGTAGCCGAGGATCGCGGCGACCGCGCCGGCCGCCAGGAAACCGCTGATGCTGCCGCTGATCTCGGCGATCTGCGTGACGCTGTCGCTGAAGGTGGCGCCGAGGCCAGTATAGAGGCCGACCCAGACGGCTTCTCCCAGGATGCTGGCCAGCGTAAAACGCGCCCACGAAAAACCGGAGGCGCCCGCCATCAGGTTGAGATAGGGGCCAAGCGGCGACAGAAGCCAGCGCGTGAGAAAGACGGCGACATTGCCGCGCTCGTCCATCTCCCGTTCCGCCCGCTCGATCGCCTTTCGGCGCGCCGGATTGCGGGCGACGATGGGCACGAGCCGCCGCCCGGCAGTGCGCCCGAGGATATAGCCGAGCTGGTCACCGCCGACGGCGGAGGCCAGTGCCACGGCGATGACGATCCAGAGGGTGAAGTCGCCGGCGGCTGCAAGCGCGCCCATCAGCATCATGACGATCGAGGCGGGTAGCGGCGCGCCGAGGCAGCTGACACAGACGACAATGCCGAGCAGCGAGAGCCCATAGGATGGAAGCGACGCGAGCAGCGTCTCCGTCAGCGTCATTTCGGCGGACCCAGACGGCGGAGTTCCGCAAGGGAGGCCTCGATCTCTGCCTTGAATTCTTCGAAGTCCTGGCCACGGTCTTCGGCCAGTCGATCCAGCGAGGGGCGCGGGCCATCCTTCGGCGGCGGTGGCAGGTTGAGGTCGCGGGCGAGCTTCTCGACGGGCACATGCCAGGAATGGGCGACGTAGCCGATCGTCATCCAGGGTTCGGGCGGCAGGTCCTGGCGGGCGGGATCGCTCCAGTAGGCGACGAAGAAGATCGTCCGCCCGGCGAAGAAGAGCGCAAGTGCCATGGCCAGCACGAAGGCGGAGGTGAGGATGCGGTGACGGCGCCACAGTCTGAGGAAGGGCTTCACGGTTCTCTTGTGTGCTCCGTTTGTCTGAAGGTTGACAGATCCCGGCCTGCAGCTTCTATCGTCCGCATCCATGTAAGCGAGAACGCGGAGCAGCGGCAATGGCGGATGCGGAAGTCAGGCTCGAAGACAGCTGGAAGGCGGTGCTGGGAGCGGAGTTCAGCCGTCCCTATATGGGCGAGCTGAAGGCCTTCCTGCAGCGGGAGAAGGCCGACGGCAAGCACATCTTTCCGAAGGGGTCTGAGTATTTTCGCGCGCTCGATCTGACGCCGCTCGATGAGGTGAAGGTCGTCATCCTCGGTCAGGATCCCTATCACGGGGCAGGGCAGGCGCATGGTCTGTGCTTCAGCGTGCAGCCCGGCGTGCGCATTCCGCCCTCGCTGGTGAACATCTACAAGGAGATGCAGAGCGATCTGGGCATTCCGCCGGCGCGGCATGGCTTTCTCGAGCATTGGGCAAGGCAGGGTGTGCTGCTGCTCAACAGCGTGCTGACGGTGGAAGAAGCGAGGGCCGCCTCGCATCAGGGGCAGGGCTGGGAGCAGTTCACCGATGCGGTCATCCGCGCGGTCAACGAGGAGTGCGAGCACGTCGTCTTCATGCTCTGGGGTTCCTATGCGCAGAAGAAGGCGGCCTTTGTCGACCGGTCGCGGCATCTGGTCCTCAAGGCGCCGCATCCTTCGCCTCTGTCAGCGCATAACGGCTTCTTCGGCTCCCGGCATTTCTCCCAGGCGAATGATTATCTCACTGCGCAGGGCAGAAACTCCATTGAATGGCAATTGCCCGAAACACCTTAATCTCTATCCGTGATGTTTCTTTCGTGTTCTTCTTAAGTAAGAAGATTGTCACTCTACCGTCTCGGCAAAATACAGCCTGACGTTTATTGTCTCTTTTGTTCACGCCATGCAGATTGCGCGCCGATCTTTCCAATCGCGACGCAGGTCTAAGCTTCATGCAGCCCCCAATAGCGGTTTCGCCTGTTTGGCGACGGCCCGTTTCACCGATCCTCTGTCGGTTTGCCGATGACACCGTCGATCTGGTGGTCATCGGCGCGGGTTATCAGGGGCTTTCGACCGCACTTCATGCTGCACGGGCGGGCTTGTCGGTTCAGGTGATTGAGGCCGGAGACATCGGCGCAGGCGCATCGGGCGTCAATGGCGGTCAGGTGATCCCGGGGCTGAAGCAGGATCCCGACACGCTCATCTCCCTGTTCGGTGAGGAGGCGGGACAGAAGCTGACGCGCTTTGCGGCAAAGACCGCCGATAACGTCTTCGACCTGATTGCGCGGGAAGGGCTCGACGTCGAGCACATGCGCTGCGGCTGGATCCAGGCAGCGCATACCGAGACCGCCATGCAGGCGGCCATGCAACGCAATCGCCAATGGCGCGCTCAAGGGGCCGATGTCGCGCTGCTGAACCCTGCGGAGATCGCGCTGCTGACCGGTGCCGAAGGCTATCGTGGTGGCTTCCTCGATCGACGGGCAGGCGTCGTCAACCCGCTTGCGCTGGTGCATGAACTGGCGAGGGTCGCGACGGAGGCCGGCGCGCGGCTCGTCACCCACGATCCGGTGACAGAGCTCGTCCGTGACGGGACAAACTGGCGCGTTGGGACCGAGAGCGGACGTATTCTTCGGGCGACGAAGGTGCTCGTTGCGACGAATGCCTATTCCGGTCGGCTCGTTCCGAAGCTTGCCCAAAGTCTCGTCTGGCTTCACTCCTTCCAGATCGCCACCGAGCCGCTGCCGACGGACTTCGACCTCGTTCTGCCGAGTGGCCAGGCGGTTTCGGATAGCCGCCGGATACTCGTCTATTATCGCCGCAGTCCGGATGGGCGTCTGGTTCTGGGCGGTCGCGGGCCGATGCGTCCGCCCCGCTCCGAGGAAGACTGGGCGCATCTGGAGCGGGCGCTGCACCGGCTCTATCCGATGCTTTCAGGCGTCCGGATTTCGCATCGCTGGTTCGGTCGGGTCGCCATGACGCCGGATCATCTGCCGCATCTGCACGAGCCCGAGCCGGGCCTCGTGATTGCCGCCGGCTGCCAGGGGCGGGGCATCGGGCTGATGGTGTCGCTCGGTGAGCCGCTTGCGCGATACCTTGCGGGTGGCGATCCCGCCGCGCTTCCGCTGCCGATCACACCCATCCATGCCATACCGTTGCATCAATTCAAGCGATTGGGCGTGGCGGCCCATGTTGCCTGGTACCGGTTGCTCGATGGCCTGGAGCGCTGATCTCCCCATTCTGGTTGGGGAAAGGCGGTCCGCATACCCTTGCGTGCTTGCCGAGTTCCTGCATGTGGCGAATAGTGCCGAAACATCACCTCTTTCTCCGTCGGAGCCCGCATGTCCAAGTATCTGAAGTTCTTCATCGGCGGTGCGTGGGTCGACCCGGTGGAACCGGCGCTTCTCGATGTGATCGATCCCTCCACCGAAGAAGCCTTCACGACGATCTCGATCGGCAGCCGGGGCGATGTCGATCGGGCCGTCGCTGCCGCCAAGCGTGCGTTTGCGACTTTCTCCGTCACCGACCAGGCCGAGCGGCTGGCTCTGCTCGAGCGTATCCTTGCCGCCTATAACGAGCGTTTTGAGGATATCGCCCAGGCGGTGAGCCGGGAAATGGGTGCGCCGCTTTCCTTCGCCCGGGAATCGCAGGCCTGGGCCGGGCGGGCACATCTCGAAGCCACCATCGCTGCGTTCAAATCCTTCGAATTCTCCGAACAGCGCGGTACGACCCACATTGTCCGGGAGCCTATCGGGGTCTGTGCCCTGATCACGCCGTGGAACTGGCCGCTCAACCAGATCGTCTGCAAGGTTGCGCCGGCAATTGCCGCGGGCTGCACCGTGGTTCTGAAACCCTCCGAGATCGCACCGATTTCCGGCCTGATCTTCGCGGAGGTCATGGAAGCTGCGGGCACACCTGAGGGCGTCTTCAACCTCGTCAATGGCCGGGGTCCGGAGGTGGGCCAGGTGATGGCGGGGCATGCCGATGTCGACATGGTGTCTTTCACCGGTTCGACGCGCGCCGGCATCGTGGTCGCCAAGACGGCGGCGGATACGGTCAAGCGCGTGGCGCAGGAACTCGGCGGCAAGTCGGCCAATATCATCTTGCCGGATGCGGATCTGGTCACGGCTGTCAGCAAAGGTGTCGAGGGCTGTTTCGGCAATTCCGGTCAGTCCTGCGATGCGCCGACGCGCATGCTGGTGCCAGCCGATCGCCATGACGAGGCCTTGCAGATCGCAAGGCAGGCGGCAGAGACCCACAAGGTCGGCGACCCGCAGGCCGAGGACACCGTGCTCGGGCCTGTGGTCAGCGAGGTCCAGTACAACAAGATCCAGCGGCTCATCGAAATGGGCATCGAGGAAGGCGCGCTGCTCGTCACCGGCGGGCCGGGCAGACCTGAGGGTCTCAACCGTGGCTACTATGTTCGCCCGACCGTGTTCGGCCATGTGACGCCCGACATGACGATTGCGCGGGAAGAGATCTTCGGACCTGTCCTGTCCATCATGCCTTATGAGACGGAAGAGCAGGCGATCGAGATCGCCAACGACACCGTCTATGGTCTGGCGGCATACGTGCAGTCCGAGGATATCGAACATGCGCGGCGCGTGGCCGCGCGGATGCGGGCGGGGTCCGTCTATCTTAATTACCCGGACTGGGATACTGCGGCACCCTTCGGTGGCTACAAGCAGTCGGGCAATGGTCGGGAATATGCCGATTGGGCCATTCACGATTTCCTCGAAATCAAGGGCATTGTCGGCTGGGGTTGATAGCCACCAGCCGGCCCCTCGGCTCCTCGCCCGCAGGAGCAAGACTAGCGCTGACGCTGAGCCGCGAATTAACCGCCGCTCTGCAAGTCTTCGTCTGCAGCTTGAAGTAAAGCGTAGGCCATAAACTGCATGCCTGCCTCAATTTTGTCTATTTTTCCAGTCGCTTGCAGCACAGGCCCTATAGGCGCTCGTGGAACAATTTCCTGTGATGCCCGTTCTTTCCGTCACTGGCAGACAACGGAAAGGATCCAGCCATGAAGACGAAGATCATTGCTCTTGGAGCCATTATCATTGGTGCCGTGGCCTCGCCTGTTGTGGCGCAGGAAGGCACTGTCACGGGCGCTGCAGGTGGTGCCGTTACGGGTGCCATTGTCGGTGGTCCTGTTGGCGCTGCCGTGGGCGGCGTTGTCGGCGCGATTGCCGGCACCGCGATTGATCCGCCGCCGCAGAAAGTCGTCACCTATGTTCAGCAGCAGCCGGTCCCGGCGCAGACTGTCGTGATCGAACGCCAGGTGGTTGTCGGTGAACCAATCCCGCAGGAAGTCGTTCTGACGACCATCCCTGAAGATCCGACCTATGCCTATGCGGTGGTCAACAACCAGCGCGTGATCGTCGATCCGCAGACCTATGTGGTTGTCGGCATCGTCCAGTAATCGATCCGAAAACGGATTGTCCAAGACTTGCATGAAAACATGAACTCGCGGCCAGCCGCATAGCGGTTGGCGGCCCATCCAGGAGGAAATATCATGGACCAACGTCCCGATCCCCGCATTGACCAGCGTCCGAACGTAACCCAGCAGACCACTTCGAGTGGCGCAACCTGGGGCATCGCCGTCCTGTTGGTTGTCGTGATCGCTGCCGGTGCCTTCTTCGTATTCGGCGGTGGCGCCGACACCGATACGGCAACGACCCCGGCGACCAGCACGACGGCGCCGGCAGAGCCAGCGACGCCGCCTGCCGCTCCGGTAACGCCGCCGACGACCGACACGGCTCCGGCTGCTCCGGCTGCTCCGGCAACACCGCCGGCCACCGACACGGCTCCGACCACGCCGCCGGCTACCGGCACTGCTCCGGCTGCCCCGGCTCCGGCTCCGGCTACGCCGCCGACAACCACGCCTTAATCTGAGAAGGCATACTCAAAGAGGCCAGCCCCATTGGGGGCTGGCCTTTTTCGTGTGGCTGGGCTTTGCTCCGAGATGTTGGCACCGAGGGGATTGATCATGATGGAAGAGCTCAGTTCCGCTGACGGGATACGGGCTGCACGCCTCATGGCGGAGCCGTCGGACTATGCTGCAATCTATGCCATTGGCGATGTGCATGGCTGTCTCGATGCCCTGCTCGAACTTGAGAAGCGGATTGTCGAAGATGCCGACGCCATCGAGGGGCGCAAGCTGATCGTGATGTTGGGCGATTATGTCGATCGCGGGCCAAAGTCAGCCACCGTCCTTTATCACCTCATTGCCGCGCCCCCGGCCGGGTTTGAGCGGGTCTGCCTGCGTGGCAACCATGATGACGCGTTCCTCGCCTTCCTCGAAGGAGATCCGGCCGGTGACTGGGTCCTCGATCATGGCGCTGCGGAGACGTTTCAGTCTTATGGTGTTGAGTTCGATGCCGATGGTCCCCGCGCCATTCATCCGCTACGCACGGCCATCCGCGCCGCTGTTCCGGATAGCCATCTGACGTTTCTTCGAACGCTGCCGGTCTTGCTGACCGTTGGAACGGATGTCTTTGCCCATGCCGGCATCCGGCCTGGGCGTCCACTTGCAGAGCAGAGCGACGACGATCTGATGTGGATTCGGCGATCTTTCCTCGATCTCGGGCCGGGGCTGCCTGTCCGGGTTTTCCATGGCCACACGGCGATGCGGATCCCGCATGTCGGTCCGGATCGGGTGAGCCTCGACACCCATTGCTATCGCACGGGGCGCTTGACCGCAGCGCGGTTGTTGTCCGGCGAGGTCACGATCCTGTCGGTTGGAGGCGAGGCAGAGGCGGAAGATTGATCCGGTCAGTTGGCCGGTTTGTCGGCTGCAGGCTTGCCCCATTCAGCAATCGCGATGCCGCCGAGAACCAGAACGAGGGCCACGATGTGGAAGACTTCCAGGGTCTCGCCGAGGATGGTGATCGAGAGCAGGGTGCCAAAGACCGGCACCAGGTTGATGAAGAGGCCAGCGCGGTTCGCGCCGATGCCTTCAACGCCCTTGATGTAGAGGATCTGCGAGATCAGCGATGGGAACAGACCGGCATAGAGAATGATCAGCCATCCGCGCGTATCGGGCAGGATCAGTTCGCCGCGGCCGGCTTCCCACCAGAGAAGTGGCAGGCAGGTGAGGGCGGCGGCGAGTGCCGGCACGGCCATCAGGCTCTTCCAGTGCACCGGCGGCTTCCAGCGCAGCGAGACCGTATAAATAGCATAGGAGATGCCGGCAAAGAGCATCAACAGGTCGCCGTAGTTCAGGGTCAGCGTCAGCAGCGTCTGCAGGTCGCCATGCGAGGCGGTGACGGCCGCGCCGACGAAGCTGATCAGGAAGCCGAGGATCTGGATGGCAGAGACCTGGATTCGGAACAGCAGGAAGTTGATGACGAAGATCAGGACCGGGATCGCGCCCTGTTCGATCGCGCCGTTGACGGCGCTCGTGTATTTCAGTGCTGTGTAGAGGAAACCGTTGAAGGCGGCATAACCGACGGCGCCGTAGAAAATCAGCAGCTTCCAGTTGGCTTTCAGGACATCCCAGTCCTTGCGGATCTGCGGAATCGCGATCGACGCGATGACCAGGGTCGCGAGCGCCCAGCGTCCGAAGCTCAGCACCATCGGGCTCACGTGGCCGAGCGCCAGCTTGCCGGCGATGGTGTTGCCGCCCCAGAGCAATGTGGTGATGACGAGAAAGCTGTATGCGCGAATGGGCAAAGGCGTCTCTTCCCTGCAGGCTGGCACCGGTCTTCGAACCCGTTTCCTCCCGGTCCGGCTCAGCGCGAATTGCCTCCGAAATAGGCGAGGGGGCATGCTTTGTCACGCAAAAAGCCAAATCGCCCGTCAAGACGGGTCGATTTCCCAAAAACAACACAGTATAGATGCGCGGGTTTGGGTAGGGCGCAGACGCTGCGCGATATACAGGATTATGTGATGACGAATGTCGTGGTGATTGGTTCGCAATGGGGTGACGAGGGCAAGGGCAAGATTGTCGACTGGCTCTCCGAACGTGCGGACATCGTGGTTCGCTTCCAGGGCGGACACAATGCCGGCCATACGCTCGTCATCGACGGCGTTTCCTACAAGCTCTCGCTTCTGCCTTCGGGTGTTGTGCGTCCCGGCAAGAAGGCTGTCATCGGCAATGGCGTCGTCGTCGATCCGCATGCGCTGATCGCTGAAATCGGCCGGTTGAAGGACCAGGGCGTTGAAGTGACGCCGGACAATCTGCGCATCGCCGAGAACGCCACACTGATTCTCTCGCTGCACCGCGAACTCGACGGCATGCGCGAAGACGCAGCCTCCAATAGCGGCACCAAGATCGGCACGACTCGCCGCGGCATCGGCCCGGCCTACGAAGACAAGGTCGGTCGTCGCGCCATCCGCGTCATGGATCTCGCCGATCTCGATGCGCTGGACGGCAAGGTTGATCGCATCCTCACCCACCACAACGCGCTTCGTCGCGGCTTCGGCGTTGCCGAGATCGAGCACAAGACGATCATGGAGGAACTGACCTCGATCGCCGATCGCGTGTTGCCTTTCATGGATTCGGTCTGGGTGCTGCTCGACAAGGAGCGCCGCAAGGGCTCGCGCATCCTGTTCGAGGGTGCTCAGGGCTCGCTGCTCGACATCGACCACGGCACCTATCCCTTCGTCACCTCGTCGAACACGGTTGCCGGTCAGGCCGCTGCCGGTTCCGGCATGGGTCCGGGCTCGCTCGGTTACATCCTCGGAATCACCAAGGCCTATACGACCCGCGTCGGTGAAGGCCCGTTCCCGACCGAGCTGCACGACGAGATCGGCCAGTTCCTCGGCGAGAAGGGCCATGAGTTCGGCACGGTCACGGGCCGCAAGCGTCGCTGCGGCTGGTTTGACGCCGCCCTCGTGCGCCAGTCGGTGGCAACCAATGGAATCACCGGCATCGCTTTGACCAAACTCGACGTTCTCGACGGTCTCGAAGAGCTGAAGATCTGCGTCGGTTACAAGCTCGACGGCCAGGAAATCGATTATCTGCCGGCAGCCCAGGCCGCCCAGGCGCGAGTCGAGCCGATCTACATCACGCTCGAAGGCTGGAAAGAATCGACTGTCGGCGCCCGCAAATGGGCAGATTTGCCGGCTCAGGCGATCAAGTATGTCCGCCAGGTCGAAGAACTGATCGGTGCGCCGGTCGCCCTCTTGTCGACAAGTCCCGAACGCGACGACACAATACTTGTGACGGACCCCTTCGAGGACTAATCTCGGAATTTAATAAATTTCTGCCGGCCCTCAGCGGGCCGGCGCCTTAGAGAAAGTGCTGATGGCTGACTTTATCGCAGTGATTCGACGGGCCGTTGACGGGCTCTCGAACAATACCCCGGAGATGCGTGCGCGGGTCTATGAAAAGGCTCGCGCCGCTGTCGTTCGGCAGCTCGAGAACATGTCACCGCGCCCGCCCGAGCACATGCTTCAGCGCCAGCTGGACAAGCTCGATGCGGCTATCCTGGAGGTCGAGGCAGAGCATGCGGAAGCCTTGGCGCCGCTCGACGATGCGCCGCCGGTCGCCATGCCAACGGCTGTTGCTGCAGCAACGGTTGCCGCTGCTGCCGCCGCACCCGCATGGGCCGAGCCTGCGCGGGAGCCTGAAGCACCGGTAGAGGCCGCTCCTCAGGAAGAAGTCCAGGCTGCCGAGATGGAGCCGGTCGAGGCTGCACCTGCCGTGACAGGGGACGACTGGGCCGATGCCCATATGTCGGAGCCGGCGACGTCTGCGCCCGAGGCTGAGACCGCCGATGCGTACCAGGAGGAGCCTGCTTTCGAGGCTCCCTACGCTCCCGAACAGGTAGATCAGGTCGACGCTGCACCGCAGGACGATCTTGAGCCCATCGTACCGGCCGCATCGGAGGAGACTTCCTGGCGGACCGAGCCGACCTTCGGCCATGATGCTCCCGAAGCTGATTTCGCCCGCATCTACGAGACGCGGACAGAGCCTGAAATGGCGGAGCCGCCGCAGGTCGAGCCTGAGATCGTCGAGGAGCCGACGCCGCAGTCCGCGGATGCGTTTGAACCGGGCGTCGAGCATGCGACGTTCAGCAATGCGCCAACGGCCGAGGAGAACTGGTCCCGGGCCGAAGAGCCAGAGCCTGCTCAGCCGGCATGGGATATCGCGCCGGCAGTTGAAGTCGCGCCGATGGTGTTCGAGCCTGAAGCCGTCGCGGAGCCGAAGGTCGAGGCCCATCTTGAACCGGAAGCGCCAGCACTGGGCATCCGGGTCGATTCGGTCGAAGACTGGCTGCAAAGCCGTGCGCTCGATCCGGCACCCAGCATTCCCCAGGCGAGCTGGGACATGCCGGTCGCCACGGAAACTGCCGCGAACCGCGTGCCGGAACTGCCGGAAATCGAACCGGGCCCGACTGCCATCTCCTGTACGCCGACGGACGAGTTCCCGGCTTATGAAGAACCAGTGCATGTCGAAGCAAGCCGCGACTATGTCGCGCCGCAGGGCCTCGAGCTGCCACCCGCAGATCCGGTGGTGCTTGGCGCACTTGCGTCCACTCCGGCTGCTGCATCCGTCGATGCCGACGACTTCAGCCAGTGGTTCCAGGAGCATGCGGACGGGACCCCGCCACGCGATGCCGAGGCTGGATCTGCTGCGGGCGCTTCGATCCCTTCGACCGAATGGGATGACCACATCAACAGCTTTGCGCCGAGTGCCAAGGGCGCACAGGTCGACCTGGGCAACCAGGCCGATGGCATGGAAGCGCTGGTTGGCGGCTACGGCCAGCAGCCAGCCTATCGTCTGGAGCCGAAGAAGCGTCGCAATTTCGCGCCGTTGATCGTCGGCGCTCTGGTCCTCGTCGTGCTCGCCGGTGGCGGGTATCTGGCCTGGAGCATGCGGGACGATATCGGCAGCATGGTCGCCAATCTGACCGGCGAAATCGCGCCTGCCGAAGAAGCAACCGCCCCGCCGGCCGCGACCCCTGCCGATCCGCAGCCGTCGACCGAGACACCGGCAGTCGAAACCGCAGCCGCTCCTGCCGCTGCCAATGGTGAAGCCGAACAGAAGTTTACCCAGCGGCTGCGCGCCGATGGCACGGAAGTCGATGAAGGTGCGGGTTCCGCACCGATCACCGGTGCACCCGCCGAAGGACGCTCGGTCTCGGCCCAGACGGTTGCCTCGACGGTTGAACCCACTGATGCTCCGCCGGCTGCAAGCGGCACGGCCACGACCCAGACACCGGGCACGGCTGCCAATACGGCGCCGGTTGCCGGTGGCGAAAAGCTGTTCCTCTATGAAGAGCGTATCGGCCAGGCGACGCCGGTTGCCGTCCCCGGTTCGATCAGCTGGACTGCCGTGCGCGAGAACGGTGCTGATGGCCGGCCTGACCCGCAGATTCAGGGACGCATCAACGTGCCGGAGCGTGGCATCTCGGCGCTGCTGACGATCAAGCGCAACACCGACAACTCGCTGCCGGCGAGCCACATCATCGAAGTGGTCTTCTCCGTCCCCGCAGATTTCGAAGGCGGGGCCATCGAAAACCTGCAGCGGATCGCGATGAAGCGCACCGAGCAGGACCGTGGCGACCCGCTCGTGGCCGTCACGGCCAAGGTGACAGACGACACCTACCTCGTGGCGCTCAACGACTTCGAGGATGTGGTCAAGCGCAACATGGAGCTTCTCTCGACCCGCGGCTGGATCGACATTCCTGTCACATATCGCAATGGTCGTCGTGCGTTGATCACGCTGGACAAGGGCACGACGGGCGGAAACGTCTTCGAGCAGGTGCTGCGCGAATGGGCGGCTCTGACGCCCGCCGCACCGGCGAACTGAGGTTCGTCCCTATCGCTTTTCCAAGGATCCGTCGGGTATTTCCCGGCGGATTTTTCTTTTCGAGTTGAGGGTTGTGCGCCGGACGTATCATCCGCCGGCGACCCATGCAGGACCAAGGGCAGGGAAGACGTCATGTCAGTACAGGCGCAGCGAGTTTCGACCATACCCTCTGCGGATCCGGGCGGTGACCCGGCCATCGCCTTCCTCTCCGTCAGCAAGGGTTTCGGGCGCGGTAGCGGTGCCGTCCAGGCGCTGGATGGCTTGAGCCTCTCCATCCCCCGGGGCGTAGTTTACGGCCTGCTCGGCCCGAACGGCGCGGGCAAGAGCACGCTTCTGCGCATTCTTGCCGGATTGCTGCGGCCTGACCGCGGCGAGACCCGTATCTTCGGTGAGGCAGCAGGCCCTGCCCAGCGCAGCCGTCTCGGCATGCTGATCGAATCGCCGAGCTTCTATCCCTTTCTGACGGCCCGCGAGCATCTGCAGATGCTGGCGCGCGCACCCGGCACCCTGCCGCTGGTGGAGCCTGTCCTGCAGCGCATCGGGCTTGAGAAGGCGGCGGACAAGGCCGTGTCTGGCTTCTCGCTGGGCATGAAGCAACGGCTCGGTATCGGCTGTGCGCTGATCGGCCAGCCGGAGGCGCTGGTCCTTGACGAGCCGACCAATGGGCTCGATCCCGACGGCATTCTGGAAATGCGTGCCCTGATCCACGATCTGGCGCATCGCGATGGGCTGACTGTGCTTCTTTCCAGCCATCTGCTGGACGAGGTGGAGCGGGTCTGCGACCGGGTGGCGATCCTCCAGCGGGGGAGGCTGGTCGCCGAAGGTGCTGTTGCCGATCTGCTCGATCGTGACGGACGCTTCTGGCTGAAGGTGGACGCGCCGGATGCGCTGGTTGGCCGTCTCGGAGATGCGGCCGAGGAATCCGATGGTGGGGTCTATGTGCGCGTCGAGCGGACGGAGGTCCCCAACCTCATCCTGTCGCTCGCCAATGCAGGCGTTCGTATTCACGAGGCCAAGTGGATCAAGCCGGATCTCGAAACCGTCTTCCTGTCGGAGACGCGGGAGGTCCGCTCATGAGGCCGCTTCTTTCTGCCGAAATGCTCAAGCTTGTCCGTCAGCCGGGGATTCTGTTCTGGGGCTTCGTGGCCGTGCCGCTGGCTGCGCTTCTGGTGAAGCTGGTCATCGCAGGCTTCGTCTATCTGCGTCTGGGGCGGCAGTCCGGCGATGTCGATGTTTTTCTGTCGGCGGCGAAGAGCCTCAGTCTCTCCGGCAACTCGCTGGGGCACCTGCTCTTCGCACTCGGGATCGCCACAGTCTTCTTTCTCGAATATCGCTATTCGACCTGGAGGCTGCTGGTGCCGAGGCATGGGCGCGTGCAGCTCTTTGCCGCCAAGCTGCTCGTCTGCCTTGCCTGGCTCGCACTGGCCCTGCTGGTGGCCGCGGTTGGCGACATGGTGCTGAGTGTGCTGTTTGGCGTGTTGCAGGGCCAAGCTCTCGATCTCTCCGTATCCTCGCTGATTGCGCTGGTGGCGGCGTTCGGCATCGCATTCCTCGAGCTTGCGGTGCTGGCTGCGCTCGCTGGCCTGCTCGTGATTGTCTTCCGGTCGATGATTGCAGCCGTTATTCCGGCCTTTCTGCTGGCGATCGGCTCGACACTGCTGCAGCTCTATCTGGGAGCGGATGCGGACAGGCTGCCCTTGCCGAGTTATGCGGCCCAGGCGCTGCGGGACTGGTTGCTGGCGGGAGGGGCGTCGATGGCAGCGTTGATCGGCGTCACTGTCCTCGTGAGCTGGTTCTGCGTCCTGACGGGACTTGGAGTTGCGGTCTTCTCGCGACAGCAACTGGCGGCGGAGTAACGCGCGGCCGCATCCCCCAAAGGAAAAGCCGCCCGGTTGCCCGGACGGCTTGAACAGTTGTCGTGGGACTCGATGGCTCTTAAGCCTCGACCACCCGCAGTGCCTTGGCCCGCTCGAGCGCGTCCTTCTGGACGGCCTCCTGGACCTTTTCAAAGGCACGAACCTCGATCTGGCGCACGCGTTCGCGGCTGATGTCGAACTCTGCGGACAGCTCCTCGAGCGTCACCGGATCTTCGGCCAAACGGCGGGCCTCGAAGATGCGCTGCTCGCGTTCGTTCAGCACGCTCATGGCGCGCTTCAGCATGCTGCGGCGGGTCTCAAGCTCGTCCTGTTCGATCAGCACGGCTTCCTGGCTCTCGTGGTCGTCGACCAACCAGTCCTGCCACTGGCCGCTTTCGCCTTCGGAGGCGCGCAGCGGTGCGTTGAGCGAGGCGTCGCCGGAGAGGCGACGGTTCATCGAGATGACCTCCTCCTCGGACACCTTGAGCTTTGTCGCGATTTCGGTGACCTGGTCTGGCTTCAAGTCGCCTTCTTCGATCGCCTGGATCTTGCCCTTGAGGCGACGCAGGTTGAAGAACAGGCGCTTCTGGTTGGCGGTCGTGCCCATTTTCACCAGCGACCAGGAGCGCAGGATGTATTCCTGGATCGAGGCCTTGATCCACCACATGGCGTAGGTCGCCAAGCGGAAGCCGCGCTCGGGGTCGAATTTCTTTACAGCCTGCATCAGGCCGACATTGCCTTCCGAGACGACTTCGCCGATCGGCAGGCCGTAGCCACGGTAACCCATGGCAATCTTCGCCACGAGGCGCAGATGGCTGGTTACGAGGCGGTGTGCGGCGTCGCGGTCACCATGCTCGGCGTAACGCTTCGCGAGCATATATTCTTCCTGCGGCTCCAGCATCGGGAACTTGCGGATTTCATCGAGATAACGATTGAGGCCGGCTTCGCCGGCTGTGATCGATGGCAAACTGCTGCGGGCCATAAAGCACCCCCTTTTCCTACTGGGCTCCCAAAGCAACGGCGAGCCCGATCTCCGTGGATCTCACTTCCCCACGGAAATCCATATGACAGATAAGTATGGCAAAACGGCGATACAAGCCTTCTGTTCCCTCACGAGGCCGTGACGGAGTGTTCGCGATTCAATGACACGGCTCGGGCGCCAGGCAATGTCGGCTGATGACGATATGGTGTCAGTTGCAGAATGTTATAAGCGTCTATCGTCGATTCTCCGAAGGTTCTCCCATGTCCCTGTCTGCCTATTCGCGCGGGCTCGTTGCTGTCAGTGCCGCCACCGTGGCACTGTCCACGGCAGGGCTCATGACCCGGCTGGTGTCGATCGATGGACCCACGCTTCTCTTCCTGCGCGGAACGATCGCCGGGGTCTTCCTGCTTGCCGTGCTGGCGGTTACCGCACGACGCCGGGTCATCGCCGATTTCGTCCGGCTCGGGTGGCCCGGCCTTCTCATTTGCGCAACATCGGCGGCCTGTGCCGTCCTGTTCATTGGCGCTCTCTACACCACTTCCGTCGCGCATGTGGCGATCATCTTTGCAACATGCCCGTTTCTCGCCGCCGGCCTTGGTTTCCTGCTGCTTGGCGAACGGCCGGGCAGAGTGGCGCTGATTGCCAGCGGGGTGGCGATGGCCGGCGTGGCGGTGATGATCGGCAGTGGTGAGGAAGGCACGCTGTTCGGGGATCTGCTGGCCTTCGCAATGACCGCCATGGTGGCACTCTGGACCGTGCTTGTGCGCCGGTATCCGGACAAGCCTGCACTGCCCTGCACCGTGGTGTCCTGCTTCCTGAGCGCGACCGTGGCGCTGCCCTTCGCGACGCCGTTGGCCGCCTCGTCGCACGACCTCCTGGTGGTTCTCGGCTTCGGTGTGCTGGCCTTCTCGCTGGGCTTCCTGCTGCTGACGATTGGTGCCCGCGACGTTCCACCGGTGGAGTCAGCACTCATCGGTGCGCTGGATGCGCCGCTTGCACCGTTCTGGGTATGGCTGTTCCTCGGCGACGTGCCGGCATCGACGACGCTGATCGGCGGCATGGTCGTGCTGGCGGCCGTCGTCAGTCACGTGCTGCTGGCGCGCAATGCGCCAGCGGTGGTGGCCGTGCTGTCGATCGACCGGTAGCGCCGGATAGGGGTTTGGTTACATCACCTTCAGCGCATCGATGACCTTCTGAAGATCCGCCGGGATGGGAGCCTCGAAACGCATGGTCTTGCCCGTGGTCGGATGTTCGAAGGCGAGCAGGTAGGCGTGCAGCGCCTGGCGGTGGAACTTGTTGACGGCGCGCTTGGCGTCCTCGGTCAGAAGGTTCGCCTTTGTCTTGAAGGCGGCACCGTATTCCTGGTCGCCGATCAGCGGATTGCCGATATGGGCCATGTGGACGCGGATCTGATGGGTGCGGCCCGTCTCCAGGCGGCACTCGACCAGCGAGGCGAGGCAGGTGGCGTCAGGCTTCTCGCCGTAACGCTCAAGCACCGTGTAATGGGTGATCGCCTCGCGGGCGTCGTCGGTGTCCTCGCGCTTGACCGTGCGCTTGGTGCGGTCGGCGCCGGAGCGGCCCAGCGCCGCATCGATCGTGCCGGCCAGCGAGCGCGGGCGGCCCCAGACCACGGCGCGGTAGGCGCGCTCCAGCGGGCCGGTACGGCCATGGTCGGCGAACTGGTCGGAGAGATGGCGGTGCGCGATATCGTTCTTGGCGACAACCATCACGCCCGACGTATCCTTGTCGAGGCGATGCACGATGCCGGGGCGCTTTACGCCGCCGATGCCTGAGAGGCTGTCGCCGCAATGATAGATCAGCGCATTGACCAGCGTGCCATTCCAGTTGCCGGCGCCCGGATGGACAACGAGGCCCGGCGGCTTGGCAATCACGATCAGGTCCTTGTCCTCATAGAGAACCTCCAGCGGGATATCCTCGCCCTTCGGCTGCGGGTCCTCGGGCTCGGGCAAGTCGATGACCACAGTGTCGCCCGGCTTAATCTTGCGATTGGGGCTGTCGAGCGGCGTGCCGTTCAGCTGCACCGCGCCCTGTTCGATCAGCGCCTTGACGCGATTGCGCGAGAACTCGGCCCCGAGGGCTGCCGTCAGCCAGGCGTCGATGCGGCCCGAGGCATCGGGTTCGGCAATCAGCTCTTTCCTTGCTGCGGCGGCTTCGTTAAAGGGGTCGGTCATCATGTCATCCCGTCTCACGGCGGCCGATGCTGCGGCCCTTGTCGCTGCCATTTGGCACAGACCGGAGGCTTCGACAATCGACAGCCGGTTCGCCCGGCGATTTTCTCCGGTTTGTTCGCCCCGGGGAGAGCGTCGGGATCAGGGCGAACACGATGGGAAACGGCAGCAGCGATGGCGCATATCGACGACGAGAACCAGGAAGACAAGCCGCTCGATCCGGTCATGGAAGGCGTTCGCCGCAAGATGGTCAAGCTGCAGCTGATCTCCGGCGGCATCATGGCGGTGCTCTTCCTCGCCGTGCTGGTGTCGATCTTCTACAAGCTGACCCGCGATGAGGGTGGCGCCGAACCTGTGGCCGCGACGTCGTCGTCGACCTTCGCCGTTCCATCGGACCAACCGCTCAGCCTGACTGCCAATCTGCCGGCCGGTTTCCGCGTAGTCCAGACCTCGCTCTCGGGCAGCCAGATGCTGATCTACGGCGAAACGGCCGCCGGTGAACGCAAGGCCTTTATCTTCGATCTCGCGCTCGGCCGCATCATCGCCGACGTGACGCTTGCCGGCGACTGAGGACGGCGTGGGGCCGGATCGCTTCATCGAGATTACCGATCCCGGCGATTTGAGGATCGCCGAGTTCACGGCGATCCGCGAGCGCGATCTGACGGGCCGCCAGGGCCAGTTCATTGCCGAAGGCACGGTTGTCTTGTCGATGCTCGCCAAGGCGCATGGCGGATCCGGCCCGGTGCGGGCGGAAAAGCTCCTGCTCCTGAAGAACCGCGTGGCGGGGCTTTCCGATCTGATCGGGCAGTTTCCGGATGATCTGCCCATCTACGTCGCGGAGGCCTCTGTGCTGGATGCGATTGCCGGCTTTCATCTGCATCGCGGGGTGCTTGCGCTCGGCAGCCGTGCTACCCCGCCCGATCTCGGGTGCCTGATCGCCGCGTTGCCGGAAAGCGCGCTCGTGCTGGTCGGCTGTGGCATTTCCAATCACGACAATATCGGCGCGCTGTTTCGCAATGCCGCCGGCTTTACTGCCGATGCAGTCCTGCTCGACGAGACGTGCTGCGACCCGCTTTATCGCAAGGCACTGCGGGTGTCCGTCGGCGCGGTGCTGGCTGTGCCCTATGCGCGCCACGGCAGCGCGGAGGAAGTTCTCGGCACCCTCGCGGAGGCTGGTTTCGAGATCTGGGCGCTCTCGCCTTCAGGCACTGTCGAGATCGGCGCCATCGCTCCCGGGCGGCGCGTGGCTCTGGTCATGGGCACGGAAGGCGAGGGACTGCCGGCGGCGATCCTTGATCGCTTCCGCTCGGCGCGCATCGCGCAGGCGCCGGGGCTGGATAGTCTGAATGTCGGCACCGCAAGCGGGATCGCGCTCTACGCCATCGCCCGCGCCATGGGGCGGCTCGGCTGAGGCGTTGCGCTACACGCAGTTTCAAATTCTCGGAAGCGGATCGGTTGCGTCATTCGGCTGGCGTTGCCATGCCGGAAGCGCGGCCGATCGACGGATCCATGGCGAGAACCCGGTCGACAAGGCTCTTCTGTTTCTCGCCGCCCTTGGGCTGGTTGCCGATCAGGTCGGTGATGACAGACCGCTCGTCCTCGCGGGCTGCGGTCAAGACGATCATCTTGGCGGCGATGTCGCCCAGTTCCTCGCGCAGCGCATCGTCTTCGGTCGATGCCTTGGCTTTGAGCAGGCGTTCGGTCAGGACCGTCTGGCTGCGGCGGATGTCGTTTTCGAGGACGACGGGGTCGGCAGCGAGGTTGGAATTCGCGATCTCGTCTTCGACCATGGACGGCTCTTTCGTGTCGGGCAGGGCGATACCGGCTTCCCGCAGCGCGCGTTGCGCATTGCGCAGCTGGGCATTGGCCGTCTTCAACTTGGCACGCAGATCGGTCAGTTCCCGGGTGCGGCGTTCCACGAGCGAGCTTGCATCGGCGCGT
Organism: uncultured Allorhizobium sp.; assembly: GCA_958439205.1. Classification (GTDB taxonomy): domain Bacteria; phylum Pseudomonadota; class Alphaproteobacteria; order Rhizobiales; family Rhizobiaceae; genus Allorhizobium. The sequence continues at coordinate 1,915,484 of OY288189.1, forward strand.
TCGGCGGCGTCGCGGGCGAGGATATCCTCAAGCCGCAGAACCTTGTGCTCTTCCTGGGCCAGGCGCAGCTCGGCGTCCTTGGCGCGCTTGCCGAGCAGCTTGGTCTCGCGGCGCAGTTCTTCGCGCTCGTCGCGCATGCCCTGGATGCGGGTCTTCAGCGTGTCGATCTCGGTGTCGCGGCTCATCGCCTCGATGCGCATCGTGTCCATGTCGCTGATGACGCGGGCAATCCGATGGGCGCGTTCTTCGAGTTCGACATCCTTGGCGGCTGCGGCGATCTCGACGCGCTTCAGCGTCTCGCGGATGGAGCCCATCTCGACGTCGCTGCGGCGCAGCCTGGAGCGAAGATCAGCCGCTTCCGTGCTCATCTCCTCGATCTGAACCTTGAGGTCCTTGCTGTCGGACAGCAGTCTGGCAGCGTCGCCGCTCAGCGTCTCGTTCTGCAGCTTGAGGCCTATCGACTTCTCCCGTTCGCGGGTGAGCTCGTGCTGGGTCCGAGCATTTTCTGCAGCATAGAGGGCGCGCACCATGTCCTTCTGGGCGCGGATCTCCTGCGGGCTCAGCGGCATGGTCGCCTTCAGCCGGTTCTCTGTGTAGAGCACTACGCGTTGATGGATTGCCGGTGCGACAAGCATCACCAGCAGCGCCGCAGCCATAAATCCCATTGCGAAAATCAGGGCATATTCAATCACGGTCGCGCCACGGAACTCTTGAAGAATTAGCAGTTAGTTAAGCATGGCCGCCGTCAGGCGGCAAGCGGAACGACGGACCCGGCCGGTACCTTCCACGAATATGACTAACGACAGACCAGATCGAGCTTGCGTGAGCCTGAGCCACGCAAGCTGTGGGCTCAGAAGGGGTTCCAGGTGGGCGCGCGGGTCAACTTGAGATAGCCAACGTTCACGCCGAGACGTGCTCCGAGGCCGGTGCGAATCGGCACCAGGATCACATCGCGGCTTTTGAGGACCGTCATGCCGACGCCAGCCACGATATAGGCCGAACCGCTCACGCCGCCGTAGCGGGCATAGAGCGTGTCGACATCGGGCAGGTCATAGACGAGCATCATCGCGCGCGTGCCATTGCCGCCGTAATCGATGCCGAGGGATGGACCCTGCCAGAACACATCGTGCTGGCCGACATTCTTGGTGTAGAGCGTGCCTTCGCCATAGGTGAGGCCAGCGATCAGGGCACCGGAGCCTTCCTGGCCCAGGATATAGCCGTTCGGCAGGCCATACTGTTCGAAGGCCTGTTCAATTACCTTTGCCAGGGCGCCGCTCGTTTCGCCGAAGAAGCCGTGACCGGCATCGACCACTTCCTGGATCGTGTATTCTCCGGCAGCCGCGGCTGGCCGTTCGCTGATCGCAATGCCGATGATAGCCATGGTGGCCAGGAACAGCGATCGCAGAACCGGCAGGGAGCGAATGGACGAGGGAATCATGGTGCCTCCTGAATGCGAAGCCGACGGATTCGGCGTCTTCCTTGGGGGTAATTAAACCTAGCGGGCATCGTCTTAATAATCGGTTTACCAAATATGGTGTCATTATGGCCGAACGGCATCCGACCAAGTCGCGGCCTGCGGACGTGTGTCCGCCTGTTGCGCTCAGGGTCCACATCTTCTGGAGACGACCATGGCGAAGAACCCCAACCTCACGCTTGCAGGTCCCGACCTCGCGGCGCTGCTTTGCAGCCGCGTCTGCCACGACGTCATCTCGCCGGTCGGCGCGATCAACAACGGCCTTGAACTGCTCGACGAGGGCGGTGCAGACGCCGATGCTATGGATCTGATCCGCACCAGCGCGCTGAATGCCTCGGTTCGTCTGAAGTTTGCCCGTCTTGCCTTTGGCGCTTCCGGCTCTGTCGGCGCCTCGATCGACACTGGTGAGGCCGAGAAGGCTGCAAAGGACTTCGCTCAGGCCGAAAAGAAGACCGAGGTGACCTGGAGCGGTCCGCGCGCCATCATCGCCAAGAACCGCGTCAAGCTGCTCCTCAACCTCTTCCTGGTCGCCTATGGCGCCATCCCGCGTGGCGGCTCGCTCGATATCTCGCTCGAGAACCCGGAGACGGACGCAAAGTTCAAGATCGTCGCCAAGGGCCGCATGCTGCGCGTGCCGCCGAAGTATCAGGAAATCCTCTCGGGCCACTTGGAAGAGGCGGTCGATGCCCATACCATCCAGCCCTATTACACCATTCTGCTGGCGGATGAGTGCGGCATGGAACTGAAATGCGTGCCGAGCGAAGGCGAGATCGCTTTCACCGCAGAACTGATCGCCTGAGCTGTCCCGATCCGGGACGATGGGCTGCTACAACCGGTAACCTTTCCTTAGGTCAGGCCCGGTATCATGGCGGTTAAAATTGTATTCCCCGGTTTTGAGGGGAGGGGAGTTGACCATGAAGCGCTTGATGATCGCAGACGGCTCGGACATCGTTCGCAAGGTCGGCAAAAAGATCCTGTCGGAGCTTGGCTACCAGGTCACGGAAGCTGGTTCCGGGCGTGAGGGTTTGACGCGCTGCGAACGGGAGCTTCCCGATGTCATGATCGTCGATGCCGGCATGGACGACGCGCTCGACCTGATTTCCAACGTACGTGCGCTTCCCGACGGCAAGGCCGTCAAGATCTACTATTGCGTCGTCGAGGCGGAGCTGAAGGTGATGATGGCCGGCAAGCGTGCCGGTGCGAACGACTTCCTGCTGAAGCCCTTCGATCGCGAGATCCTGACCAAGACGTTCGGCGACAAGGCAATCGCTGCCTGATCTCCCAGGAACTGAAGCAAATATCTGAAAGGCGGTACCCATCGGTGCCGCCTTTTTTCATGGCCGCAATCCGCGACGCCGCTGCGGCAGGGTAAAGGGTAAAGCCCCCAACGCAAAAGGCCCGCGTCATGAACGCGGGCCTCCGGCAAGGGGATTGGGAAAAGGCTTATGCCGTTTCCATGTATTCTGCGCCATCCGGCTCGCGCAGCACGTAGCCGCGGCCCCAGACGGTTTCGATGTAGTTTGCGCCACCGGCGGCATTTGCGAGCTTCTTGCGCAGCTTGCAGATGAAAACGTCGATGATCTTCAGTTCAGGCTCGTCCATGCCACCATAGAGATGGTTCAGGAACATTTCCTTGGTCAGTGTCGTACCCTTGCGGAGCGAAAGCAGCTCCAGCATCTGGTATTCCTTGCCCGTCAGGTGAACGCGCTGGCCACCGACTTCGACCGTCTTGGCATCCAGGTTCACGATGAGTTCGCCCGTGATGATGATCGACTGAGCGTGGCCCTTGGAACGGCGGACGATCGCATGAATGCGGGCAACCAGCTCGTCCTTGTGGAACGGCTTTGTCATGTAGTCGTCGGCGCCGAAGCCGAGGCCCCGGACCTTGTCTTCAATGCCTGCCATGCCGGACAGGATCAGGATCGGCGTCTTTACCTTCGACAGGCGAAGGGTGCGCAGCACCTCGTAGCCGGACATGTCGGGCAGGTTCAGGTCGAGCAGAATGATGTCGTAGTCGTAGAGCTTTCCGAGATCGACACCTTCTTCGCCGAGATCGGTGGTGTAGACGTTGAAGCTCTCGGACTTGAGCATCAGTTCGATGCTCTGCGCCGTCGCGCTATCGTCTTCAATGAGTAGAACCCGCATATTTATCCCCTTTACCGCCGCCGAAAGGTCAAGATGGCCCCCTACGCGATACGGATCCAGTCGTTGCCTGATTTGAAGGCTGCCACCAATTGGTTAACAAATTCTGATTCCCTCTGGCAAGGTGTATCGAATTTATTAAGCAAAGATTTCAGCCTCCTGATTCTTCATGTGTTTCGGTCATCGCCACACCTGAATCTGCGCCTCAGGAAAACCCTGTAACCGATTCATTTGACTCATCATTGTCGGGAGCTCTTTTCGGGCTCTGGCATTTACTGACCCTTAAGTGATCGGGCTTATCATTAACGATGCCCGTAAACGAAAGGTTACCAAAGGTAGCTTTTTGTTAACGCCGCGGACTTTTTTTGGACGAATCGGTGGCGGGCGTGTTGAGTAGCAAGTGTGGCGGGGGATCTCGCATCACGGGAGTATTGCGTATGAAGTCGCGTGAGAGCCTGGTACGCCTGAAAGGTTTTCAGGTTACCGAAAAGCGTCGGCAATTGCAGCAGTTGCAGTCGATGATGTCCGAGTTCGAACGGATGGCGAAGGAGCTCGAAGCTCAGATCGGCATCGAGGAAAAGAAGTCGGGTATCTCTGATCCCAATCATTTCGCCTATCCCACCTTCGCCAAGGCAGCTCGCCAGCGCGCGGACAATCTTCAGGTCTCCATTCGGGAACTGAAGGTCCAGCAGGAAGCAGCAGAACTGGCGTTGGAAGAGGCAGAAGCGGAATACCAGAAGGCGGCGGCTCTCGAAGAGCGCGATGGCCAGATGCGTGTCCGGGCCTGAATAACGCTATTCAGTCTGGTTGAGATTTCGAAAAGGAAGGCGGTCGCGGGTTACTCTGCGTCCGCCTTCGTTCGTTTATGGCCCAAGGGATCACCCCTGTCGAACGTCATTCCAGTCCGGATGGCGGTCCATCTGCGCCTTCATGAAAGGGCAGAGCGGGATGATTTTCCAGCCGCTCTTGCGCGCCTCGGCAACCGCATGTGCGGCAAGCGCCTGACCGGCGCCGGTTCCGCGCATCTCGCCCGGCACCTCGGTATGATCGATGATGATCAGAGTGGGGGAGGCGCGGGAGAAGGTCATGAGTGCCGGTTCCGCTAAGCCATCGACGCGGCCCATATAGCGTCCGCCGGATCCTGCTTCCTCACTGGTGATGTGCATCCTGGCCTCCTGTTGCCGTTGTTTCCTGCTTCTGCTTAACATCGGCGCTTGCTAACCGGCAACGATAGAGCCGGACACGCAGTGTTCGATATCGCAAGGGGAACCTCATTGCTGGTCTGGTTGAAGGCGCTTCTCCTTGTCGGTGCCCCGGCATTTTTTGCCCTTGGGGTCACACTTCCGCTGATGCGGTTTGAGAGCTTTTACGTTTTTTCGACCGATGCCTCCTTGGTCGAGGTCATTGTCTCTCTGTGGACGGGCGGGGATGCGGCACTCGCCGTGCTTGTCGGCCTGGTTTCCATCGTCTTTCCGCTCGCCAAGCTTCTGCTTGTCGCCGCCGAACAGGTGGTCGAAGATAGCCTTCAGCAGATCGGGTTTCTCGATCGTCTGGTGCCGGTGCTATCGAAGTGGTCGATGATGGATGTGCTGCTCGTCGCCATCGTCATCTTTGCGACAAAAACGAGCGGGCTGGCGCAGGCGTTTACCCAGCCGGGTCTCTGGTTTTATGCGGGATCGAGCCTGGCGGTGGTTGCCTTGAGTGCGCTCGGCCGGAGGGCTATGCCCCAGAAAGCATGAAACCGGCAGGCTGGGCCGTGCCGGTTCAGGATGGGTCTTGTCAAAAAACTTAGTGTGCCGGAGAACCGGCACCAAAGGTACTAATGGCGATACTGCTGGATTCGGGTGGTGCGCAGGCCCGGCAGGCCGTGGTCGCTGATCGAAGACTGCCAGGAGAGGAACTCCTCGACCGTCAGCGTGTAACGTTCACAGGCCTCTTCCAGGCTCAGCAGGCCGCCACGCACTGCCGCGACAACCTCAGCCTTGCGGCGGATCACCCAGCGGCGTGTATTGGCCGGCGGAAGATCGGCAATCGTCAGGGGGCTGCCATCGGGGCCGATGACATATTTCACTCGTGGGCGGATCATTTCGGTCATTGGACTCTCTATACAAACTCAAGACCACACACCCGCATACTAGGACCGATGCTTTAAAATTTGCCTAAGCCCATTGTAAGCATTTGATAATAATTTTAGCGACGCAGCCGCGCCGGGATTCGCCCTTTTTGCTGCAACTTGAGTAAACTTGCGGCAATTGCATAGGAGTTATGCGAACGGCGCGACTGGTGCGCGTCGCGCATCTGTGGCATTGGGCGCTCATCAATATCCATGCCGAGGACGATCCGTCGTCCAGAAGGGCAACTGTCGCGCAAGTCGGCTCTCTTTTGAGCCGCAAGATCGGCGACAGGCCCAGCTGATACCCGTTCCTTCATGGAACGACTCAATGTCCATAAATATTCAGATCCCGATCGGACGGAATGTTCGGTCGAAAGGAGTTGTATGTTCAGGCCAACCGATGTGACGCACAGTCACAATCTTGGTGACGGCGCTGCCGTTTTTCAGAGTGAAGCGCTCTCCACGGGATCGTGGGGGCGTGATCTCTTTTCGCTGGGTCGTGCCCACGGGTTTCGTCACTGTCTTCTTGCCAGGTTTCCGAAGGCTGACAGCCCGGAATTTGCGGCCAATCTGATCGTCTGCACCTGGCCAGACGAGCTGCGATTGGCTTATGAGGCAGCCGAAGTCTACGCCGGAAGCCAGCTCGTTGCGCGCATCAAGCAGTCGATCCTGCCGATCTACACGGAGGACAACCTCTTCCTCGGTACGCCAGGTTCGGAAGCGCGGCAGCCTGTGGCGCCGGTGTTCCAGCAGTTCGAGCTTGGCGCTCTCCTGGTCTACAGCCTGCATGACCGGAACCAGACCCAGTATGTGCTGGTCCTTTCCGGACGTGCCAGCGCCCCCGACCGCAGAGAGATTGCTGAACTGCAGTTGAGCTTGATGGAGCTGCTCGATGCCGGCGTCGAGGCGCTCGTTCCACGGCTCGGCCCGAAGGAAAAGCTTTCCGCGCGCGAAATCGAATGTCTGCGCTGGTCGGCGGCGGGCAAGAGCAGCGACGAGATCGCGATCATTCTCGACATATCCAGCCACACCGTGGTCAGCTACCTCAAGAGCGCCATGCGCAAGCTCGAAGCGGTCAACCGGATGCAGGCGGTGGCCCGTGCCTGCCGCTACAGGCTGCTCTGAGAGCGGATCTCTGCATTTGACAAAAGGCGCCACACGACCTGTGGCGCCTTTCGTCGTTTATGGTGTCAGAGCAGGGTCAGGTTGAGCTCCGTTTTTCCGTAGCCGAAGTCATATTGGATCGTGCCAAGATGGCGGAGTGAGAGGGTGTCGCCTGCGTCGAGCCAGACCAGAGCTACCGTGCTCGAGACACCTGCACCGCCGATATGGCTTGCAACATCGATCGAGCCATTGCGGCTGACATGGACGGTGTGGGTGCCGGTGCTGTTGGCGTCTACGGTCAGCGACAGAAGATAGAGACCAGACGCCGATACCACGAGCGGCCGCCCATTGCCGGAGGCAAGCGGAGAGCCGAGCGCGATATCGCCGCCCGAGAGATGCAGGACATCGAAGCCGGTGAAGCTGCCGGCCGCCGGGGTGAGTGTTGCCGTGTTGAGCGAGGCGCGGGCGTGAGGGCGCTGATCGTGGCGGACATAACCTTCCGGCGTGATGCTGACGGCCTGACGCCAGCCGGTCACGTCGCCGTTCACCTTGAGCGAGAAGCGGTCTTCCCCCGCAAGCCCCATTTCGGCACGACCCTGCCAGTTCGACTGGAAAATGAGGCTCGCGGTCTCAGCCGTGCCCGACTTGTTGATCGTCAGGCGGTGGCTGTCGCCGGCATGGTTGAAGAGGCTTGCAGGCGAGGAGAGGGAGAGCCGGTTATAGCTGTCCGGCGTGGCGGCGATGCCCAGCCGCTCGAACTGAGCCTCAGAGGGGAGGGGCTGCTCGATCCAGTCACTGCCGTCGAAGAGTTTCAGTCTCTCTTCATCCAGGAAGACGGCGGTCCAGCCGGCACGCGGTGTGATGAAAATCCAGATGCCATCCTGGAAGAGGGCCAGCATGCCTTCCCGGCCGCTCCAGGCGCCGGTTGCGGGAGTGATGACCGAATGGATCTGGCCATCCAGGGGATCTGTCGGCGGGCTTGAGAGGCTGCTGGTGATGACGAGCTGCACGAGCGCGTCGAGGCGCTGCAGCACTTCATTGTGGGTCACATGCTTCTGCGCCTGTGCGGGCATGATGAAGGGCAAAGCGAGCTTGGTGGTCGTATCGGACATCGTCTCTCCTTTTCGTTTGGCTGCCAGGTGCAGCGCGGGTTCGAAGGGAGAATTCTCGGGCATGCCTGAAGGCGGGGGACGAAAATCGCATGCCCCCGTTGAATTTGCTCACTCTTTCCTGAAATTCATCCCCGCTCTTGCGGGCGCCCAGTTGCAATGAAGGCCGGATTTTCGAAGGGACGCAGGCCCATCAGGCGCTTGCCATAGGTGAGCGGTGCACCGTCCTCGGTCGCCACCATGCCGCCTGCGGCCCGCAACACGGCATCGCCGGCTGCCGTATCCCATTCCATGGTGGGGCTGAAGCGGGGATAGATGTCGGCCACGCCTTCGGCGACGAGGCAGAACTTGAGCGAAGAGCCGACCGCCTTGCGCTCCAGGATCTCTGCCTTCTTGATGTAGGCGTCGGTCGCATCGCAATTGTGGGAGCGGGAAACGAGTGCCGAGGGTGAGGCGTGTTTCTGCCTGACAGCGATCGGATAGCGGGCGGAGACGCGGTCCAGATCGTCTATCACCAGTTTCTCGGCCTTGCCGGAGCCTCCGAGATAGAGCGTGGAGAGCGCCGGGGCATGGACCACGCCGAGGGTGGGGGTGCCGTTTTCGATCAGCGCGATGTTGACCGTGAAGTCGTCATGGCCGCCGATGAATTCACGGGTGCCGTCGAGCGGATCGACCAGGATGAAGCGCCCGCCGCTGACATCGGGGATACGGCCGGCGGCGACTTCTTCCTCTGCGACCACGGGTATGTCTGGCAAATCGCGGGCGAGCGCTTCGAGGATCAGCCGTTCTGCGGCCTCATCTGCTTCCGTCACAGGTGACTTGTCACCCTTGATGCGCACCTTTGCGCCGGCGCGGTAGATGTCGAGAATCACGCGGCCAGCGGCAATCGCGCTTTCCTCGAACAGTCTCAGAATGTCTGTCGTCTGATGCACCTGAACCGGGCTCCCGATCATGTCACACTCCGGTTTACTGCCATGGCCCGCCGTTTGGAAGTGCGCCTTGCCGCAGCACGGCAAAGCCGGCTGATGTTTCTGTGCTGCACTGCGAGCAAACCTGTGTTCCATGTCTCAAACAGCATAGTTTTTGTCCTGATCGCGCTTGCTCTTTGTGACGCCTATGCGAATGTGACGCGACATTTGCAGAGGTTGTTCGATGCGTTATTCCGCCCTTTCGATCTTCCGCCAGGCGCTTTCCGGCAACCGGAACTGGGCGCCGATGTGGCGTGAGCCGCAGCCGAAACCGCATTACGACGTTGTTATCGTCGGAGGCGGCGGACATGGTCTTTCCACCGCCTATTACCTCGCCAAGGAATTTGGCATCACCAATGTCGCTGTCATCGAGAAGGGCTATCTCGGCGGCGGCAATGTCGGGCGAAACACGACGATCATCCGCTCGAATTACATGCTGGAGGGCAACGAGCCCTTCTACGAACTGTCGATGAAGCTGTGGGAAGGCCTGGAGCAGGACTTCAACTACAATGCCATGGTTTCGCAGCGCGGGATCGTCAATCTCTTCCATACCGATGGCCAGCGGGACGCCTATGCGCGGCGCGGCAATGCGATGATGATGCATGGGGTGGCTGCCGAACTGCTCGACCGCGAGCAGGTGCGCCAGATGATGCCGTATCTGAATTTCGACCATGCGCGTTTCCCGATCTTGGGTGCCCTCCTGCAGAAGCGCGGGGGGACGGCCCGCCATGACGCGGTTGCCTGGGGTTATGGGCGCGGTGCGGACGAGCGCGGCGTCGATCTGATCCAGCATTGTGAGGTGACCGGCATCCGCCGCGACGAGCTTGGCCAGGTCACCGGGGTCGAGACGACCAAGGGCTTCATCGGCTGCAACAAGCTGGCGCTCGCCACGGCCGGGCACACATCCGTCACCGGCAAGATGGCGGGGCTGGACCTTCCGATCGAGACACATGTGCTGCAGGCCTTCGTGTCGGAAGGCATCAAGCCCGTGATCGACAACGTCATCACCTATGGTGCCGGGCACTTCTATATCTCGCAGTCCGACAAGGGCGGCTTGGTCTTCGGCGCTGACATCGACTACTATTCTTCCTACGCCCAGCGCGGCAATCTCGCGACCGTCGAGCATACGATCGAGGAGGGCGTGTCGCTGATCCCCGGTCTCTCTCGCGTTCGGGTGCTGCGGTCCTGGGGTGGCGCCATGGACATGTCGATGGATGGCTCGCCGATCATCGACCGCACGCCAATCGACAATCTCTACCTGAATTGCGGCTGGTGTTACGGCGGCTTCAAGGCGACGCCGGCCTCCGGCTTCTGCTTTGCCCATCTGATCGCGAAGAACGAAGCCCATCCCGTGGCCCGCCTCTTGCGCCTTGATCGCTTCGAACGCGGCTTTGCCGTCGACGAAGGCGGCAAGGGCCCCCAACCGAACCTGCATTGAGACATCGCCATGGCAAGCCTGATCACCTGTCCGCATTGCGGTGTCCGTCCCAAGGAAGAGTTCAGCATTCGCGGTGATGCCAGCCCGGTCCGCCCGGCCGCCGGCGCGCCTGACGATGCCTGGTATCGTTACGTTTTCATCCGTGACAATCCGAAGGGCCGGATTACCGAGCACTGGCACCATTCGGCCGGCTGCCGCCGCTGGCTGGTGGTGGAGCGCGACAATGCTGCGAGCCACGAGGTCTATAGCGTGACCGATGCGAGCGATTACGCGAAGGAGGCCTCGCGATGACCGGTTACCGGCTTTCCTCCGGCGGGCTCGTCAATCGCGCCCGTACGCTTTCCTTCTCGTTCGATGGTCAGACCTATACCGGCTATGAGGGCGATACGCTGGCCTCTGCGCTGATCGCCAATGATCAGCTGCTGGTCGGGCGCTCCTTCAAGTATCACCGTCCGCGCGGGATCGTCACGGCAGGTTCTGCCGAGCCGAATGCGCTGGTCACGATCGGCAGCGAAGGGCGCACCGAGCCGAATACGCGCGCCACCGTCGCTGAGCTCTATCAGGGGCTCGAAGCCAATAGCCAGAACCGCTGGCCGTCGCTGAAATACGACATCGGCGCGGTCAACAGCCTGTTGTCGCCGTTCCTCTCGGCCGGCTTCTACTACAAGACCTTCATGTGGCCGAAGGCCTTCTGGGAAAAGCTCTACGAGCCGATCATCCGGAAAGCCGCCGGCCTCGGCAAGACGCCGTTCATCGCCGATCCCGATCGCTACGAAAAGGCCTGGGCGCATTGCGACCTGCTGGTGATCGGCGCCGGTCCGGCTGGCCTGATGGCGGCGCGGGCTGCGGCGCGCGCGGGGCTTCGCGTCATTCTGGCGGATGAAGGGTTCCGCCTTGGTGGTTCCCTGCTGTCCGAGCGCGTCACCGTCGGCGGCGTGCCGGCGGCCGAGTATGCGGCCTCGGTCATCGAGGAGCTGAAGAGCCTTTCCAACGTCACGCTGATGCCGCGCACCACCGTGTTCGGCTGGTATGACGACAATGTCTTCGGCGCCGTCGAAAAGGTGCAGAAGCATGTCGCGCAGCCGTCGGGCGAGCTGCCAGTGGAACGCGTCTGGCGCATCGTTGCCAAGCGGGCGATCCTGGCGTCGGGTGCGGAAGAGCGGCCGCTGGTCTTCGGCGGCAACGATAAGCCGGGCGTCATGACCTCAGGCGCTGTCAGGACCTATCTCAATCGCTATGGCGTGGCCGCAGGCCAGAACGTCGCCATCTTCACCAATGGTGGTGCGGGTTATCGCACAGCGGCCGATCTTGTCGCGTCCGGTGTTGGTATCGCTGCCATCATCGACGGGCGTGCGCAGTCTTCGGATGTTGCGCCATCAGGCGTGCGGGTCATCCGCGGTGGCTCCGTCATCGACACCAAGGGCACCTACCGGATCAAGGGACTGATTGCAGAACGCGTCGGCCACCAGGAAGAGATCGCCTGCGATGCGCTGGCGATGAACGGTGGCTATAGCCCGATCGTGCATCTCGCCTGCCAGCGCGGCGCAAAGCCCACCTGGTCGGACGAGCATCAGGCGTTTCTGGCGCCCGATGTGGGGCAGGGGTTGCGCATCGCCGGCTCGGCTGCCGGTTACGCCTCGCTTGCCGCCGTCTTGCGCGATGGCGCTGACAAGGCGCATGAGGCGATCAGCGATCTCGGCCGGCTTGTCGGCACGGTCGACGTGCCCGAGGTCGAGGGTGAATTCGATGCGAGCTTTGCGCCGCTCTGGTATGTGCCGGGCGCCAAGTCCAAGGCGTTCGTCGACTTCCAGAACGACGTGCATGTGAAGGACCTGAGCCTTGCCCAGCGCGAGGCCATGGGCCATGTCGAGCATACTAAGCGCTACACGACCGGCGGCATGGCGACCGACCAGGGCAAACTCGGCAATGTCGCAACGATCGGCATCATGGCCGGTATGCGTGGTGTCTCGCCAGCCGAGATCGGCACGACTACCTTCCGGCCCTTTTACACGCCCGTCTCCTTCGGGGCGATGGCGGGCACCTCGCGCGGCGAAAATTCGCGGCCCGTGCGCACCTCGCCGCTGCACGGCTGGGCGAAGCGCAACGGTGCCGTCTTCGTCGAATCCGGCCTCTGGTATCGCTCTTCCTGGTTCCCGCGCGACGGCGAGAAGACCTGGCGCGAGGCGGTCGACCGGGAAGTGCTGAATATCAGGGCCAATGCCGGGATCTGCGATGTCTCGACGCTCGGCAAGATCGAGATCTTCGGCAAGGACGCCGCCGAATTCCTCAACCGGATCTATTCCAATGCCTTCCTCAAGCTGCCGGTCGGCAAGGCGCGTTATGGCCTGATGCTGCGCGAAGACGGGATGATCTATGACGACGGCACGACGAGCCGTTTTTCGGACGAGCATTTCTTCATGACCACGACGACGGCCTATGCCGGCGAGGTGATGACGCATCTGGAATTCTGCGCCCAGGTTCTCTGGCCGGATCTCGATGTGCGCTTCGTCTCCTCCAGCGATCAGTGGGCGCAGATGTCGGTTGCAGGCCCCAAGGCGCGGATCATCCTCGAACAGATCATCGAAGACGATATCTCCGACGAGGCTTTCCCCTTCCTCTCGGCCCGCGAAGTGCTGCTCAAAGGTGGACTGAAAGCGCGGCTGTTCCGCATCTCCTTCTCCGGCGAACTCGCCTTCGAAGTGGCGGTGCCGGCGAATTACGGCGAGGCGGTCGCCGATGCGATCATGGCCGCCGGCAAGCCACATGGCATCTGCGCCTACGGTGTCGAGGCGCTGAACGTGCTGCGGATCGAGAAGGGCTTCATCACCCATAGCGAAATCGATGGGCGCACGACGCCCGACGATGTGGGCTTGGGCAAGATGTTCTCGACGCAGAAGGCGGATTTCATCGGCAAGCGGCTGTCCAGCCGTTTCGGCCTGACCGCTGCCGACCGTCCGCAGCTTGTCGGCCTGAAGCCTGTCGATCGCGAAAAGAGTTTCGCCGCCGGCGCGCATCTACTGAAGGAAAACGTCAAGCCGTCGACGCTGAACGACCAGGGCTGGGTGTCGTCCGTCTGCCATTCGCCGACGCTCGGGCACACGATCGGCCTTGCCTTCCTGAAATCCGGCCGCGAACGGCTGGGTGAAAAGGTCGTGGTCTGGGATGGCTTGCGCGGCGGGGAAGTGCTGGCCGAGGTCGTCAGCCCCGTCTTCTACGACCCCGACAACAAGAAACTGAACCTGTGAGGATCCTGCCATGCCGGTGACCTATGCCGCCCGTCACGTGCTCGAGGACCACATTTCCGGTTTCGAGGCGACGCCCAATCCGCATCATCTCGCCATTCTGCGCGCGGTCTCCGTCTTTTCCGTGCTCGCCCATCCGGGCCATGAGGCCGATATCGACGAGGCGCTGACCAATCTCGAAGATGTGCATGTTCGCGTCTGCGGGCCCGGCGAGTGGCTCGTGCTCAGCGAGACGGTCGCCGCCGATACGATTGCCCGGCAGCTGGCAGACCTAGGGGCGAGCCGCGCGTCGTTCGTCGATCAGAGCGACGGGCGCGTCGTGCTGCGGATTCACGGACCAAAGGTGCGATCGATCCTCGCCAAATGCACGGCGCTTGACCTGCATGCCGACCTGTTCGAAATCGGCCAGTCGACCAACTGCCAGATCTGCCATGTCGCCGCCAACCTCGCCCGCACGGGTCAGGATAGCTTCGAAATCATCGTGATGCGCAGCTTTGCGGGCTTCCTGTTCGACGAGGTTCGCGAGATGGGGCGGGAGTTTGCGTTGACGGCGGGGTTTGCGTGACACTCTCCGTGCAGAGATCGTTTTAGATGTGAACCGGCAGGGACTTTTCGCCGTTATCGAAGCAAAGGATCCCCCGCCCGCATGTTTCATCTGATGTTTTCCCTGCCATGGCTCATCGTGGCAACCCGCTTCATCGCCCCTTTGCCGTGGCCTTGGATGGTAAAGCTTTTGCTTGCCGCCTTCCTGCTCTTGGCTTCGCAATACCATCTGTTCAGCCGCTTCACGTCCGGATCGGTCTTCGCGCCGGAGTTCCCGCGTCCGCTGGTGATCGGGTTCAACCTGTTCTTCGGGGCGATAGTGCTCTTGGCCGCAATGCAGGTGGTGCTGGATCTCGTGAGCATCCTGATCCTCGCCGTCAAATGGTCGTTTCCGGTGGTGCCGGCCGAAGTGCGTTACACCATGGGTGTTGCGGCTCTGGTGCTGGCTAGTTTTGGCATCAGCCAGGCGATCCGCGTGCCGCCGGTCAAAAAGATCGAAGTGGCAATCCCTGGGCTCGCACCAGAATTCGATGGCTACCGGATGGTGCAGCTGACCGACCTGCATATCAGCCGTCTCTTCACCGGAAGCTGGGCCAGCGCCGTCGTGGAGAAAACCAATGCGCTCGATTCCGATCTCATCGTCATCACCGGCGACCTGATTGACGGTAGCCTGGACATACGCCGCGAAGACGTCGCGCCGCTTGCGGGTTTGAGCGCCCGTGACGGCGTGCTCACCGTGCCCGGCAATCACGAATATTTCTTCGAGGTCGATCGGTGGCTTAAGCATTTCCCCGTACTCAACATGCGCATTCTCGCCAATGAGCATGCGGTGATCGAGCGCGGCGAGGGCCGGCTGGTGATTGCCGGTGTCACCGATCTTTCGGCGCGCTCGACGGGTTCGCTCGAGCCGGATCTCGGGGCTGCTCTCAGCAACGCGCCTGCGGGCGCGCCGATCATCCTTCTCGATCACCAGCCGCGGATGGCAGAGCGGGCCGCCAAGAGGGGCGTTGCGTTGCAACTCTCCGGCCACACCCATGGTGGCATGGTGCGCGGCCTCGACCAGATCGTCGCTCGGGCGAACAATGGTTATGTCTCCGGCTTCTACCAGGTCGGCGACATGAAGCTCTATGTCAACAATGGCACGGGCCTCTGGCCGGGCTTTGCACTCAGGATCGGGGTGCCGGCGGAGCTGACGGAATTCACGCTGCGGCGGATGTAGGCCATTCACAATCACAAACGAAAAAGCATCAGCCGCCGGTTTTTGACCGGCGGCTGATGCTTTTCGGACGTCCTGTCAGGCGGCTGCTGTTTTGATCACCCGGGACGGGCCGAAGGTTAAGATGGCGATCGCAGCCGTTGCCATGGCGCAGGCGGCCATGACGCCGATCATGGGAAGGGCAGTCCCATCGTCGAGGACGCCGATGGCGAAGCTGCAGAGCGCGCCGGCGCCGAAGCCGAGGGCACCCATGAGGGCCGCTGCCGTGCCCGAGATCGCGCCATGGGATTCCATGGCGAGGATGTTGCAGGTGGGCATGATGCCGCCGACGCCCATGACCATGATGAACAGCAGGATGCAGACCGGGATCAGCGAGGCGATGCCAGCAAGCTGCAGGCCGAGCAGAATGAGGCCGGCTGCCGCATAGACGCTGGCACTCAGCTTGACCACGCCGCGCACGCCGATCCGCTCTGCAAGGCGCGGAGCGAGCTGCGCGCCGATACCGATGCCGATCGCGTTCAGGCTGAAGATCACGGAATAAGCGAGTGGCGACAGGCCATAGACATTGATAAGCACGAAGGACGAGCCGGCGATATAGGCGAAAAAGCCACCCTGGGCGAGCGCGAGTGCGCCGGCATAGGGAATGAAGCTGCGGGTGAAGAGCAGGCGGCCATACCAGTGCAGGGCGTCGCCCGGGCGGCTCATGGCGCGCAGTTCGGGCATGCGCGTTTCCGGCAGCATGGTGACGGTGATGACCGCGACGACGACGCCGAGGGCGCCAAGGAGCGCGAAGATCATGCGCCAGTCGCCGACCTCCAGCACAAGGCTGCCGAGCAGGGGCGCGAGAACCGGGGCAATGCCCAGCACGAGCACGACCATGGACATCAGACGGGCGGCGGCCTGTCCGGTATGCACGTCACGGATCGAGGCGGTGGCGATGACCATGCCGATCGAGCCGCCGATACCCTGAAGGAAGCGGAAGACGAGCAGTTCCGTGGCGCCGGTGGAGAGTACGCAGCCGATCGAGGCGAGAACGAAGATCATCAGCGCCAGATAGATCATCGGCTTGCGACCGGTCTTGTCGGAGACGGGACCGTAGAACAGTTGGCCGAGTGTGAAACCGGTGAAATAGGTCATCATGCTCAGCTGGATGTTGGCATCCGTCGTGGCGAGGTCTTCTGCCATGCGGGGCATGGCGGCGACATACATGTCGGTGGCGAAGGGGCCGAGAGCACAGACGGCTCCCAGCGCAATCGCAAGTGCGGTGTTCTTGTTCTGCATGGTCCTTGTCTCTTCAGCGGCGGGGGTTGAAACGCGCAATTGGAAACGCTATCGTTTCCTTGAGGAGATAGGAAACGAAATCGTTTCTTATTGTCAACCGGAATCTTGTGGGATGGCAGGCATGACGACGGCTTCAGCAACAGTGGGACGGCCCCCAAGCCTCGCGGATGATGACCGCAAGGCCTTGATATTGCAGGCGGCGGAGACCGTTTTCGACAGTCTGGGCTATGGTGATGCAACCATGGAAGAGGTGGCGCGCGCCTGCGGCATGGCTAAGAAGACGGTTTACAAGTTCTTCCCGGATAAGGCCTCGCTTTTCGGCGCATTGGTCGACAGCCATGATGTGGCTGTCATCGACAGCCGCGCTGCGACGGGTGAAGAGCAGCCGGAGGCGCGTCTGGTCCGGCTCCTGGAGGATGTCGCTGCAGCGATCCTCTCGCCCCGGCAAATCACGCTCACACGGCTGGTGATCGCGGAGTCAATAAAGTACCCGGAGCTTGCGCAGCGCTTCTACCGGGATTGCGTCGAGAAGACGATGAGCCATGTGGCGCACGCTCTGGCCAGCGATCCGTCACTCCGCCTGCCGCCTCGCCTCGACAACAAGACCTTCGCCGACATGCTCGTCTCGACGCTGCTCGGCTCCATCCATCTGCGCGCTCTGATGCTCAACCTGTCCCGCGAAGCCCTGGAGGAGGAATTGCGCGGGCGGGTGCCGCTGGTGATGGATCTGATTGTCCGGAGCTTGCCGGCGCGCTGAGTCTCGGGCAGGGGAGATGAGAACCGCCCGCACTAGGAAGCGCGGGCGATTTGGAGTTTCAACGGAGGCGTTCTCCGTTGCGAAGGCTTTGCGCTGCAGGCGTCAGGATGCAGCGCGGTAGGGCGTGCGCTGCAGGCGTCAGGATGCAGCGCGGTAGGGCATGCGCAGACGGGCTGCCCGCTCGGCCGGCGTCCAGACCTCCTTGCCGTCCTCGCGGATACCGTTACGCCGGTTGAGCTTGAAGCGATTGACGAGATCGGCAAGCACGGTTGCTCCATCAGAGACTGCCCGGCTGATTTCGGTCGACTGGGCGACCATGGCGGCGTTCGCCTTGGTCATGCCATCGACATCGGTCACGGCACCGTTGATCGCTTCCAGTGCTGCCGTCTCTTCAGCGGCAGAGGTCGCGATGCGGTCGACATTCTTGTCGATGGCCGACACGAACTTTTCGATCTCTTCCAGCACGCGGCCCGTCTCACCAACGAGGCGTACGCCTTCCTGCACCTCATTGGCAGAGGTGTTCACCAATGCCTTGATTTCCTTCGCCGCATTGGCCGAGCGCTGGGCAAGCTCACGCACTTCCTGAGCGACAACCGCAAAGCCCTTGCCGGCCTCGCCGGCGCGCGCTGCCTCGACACCGGCATTGAGCGCGAGCAGGTTGGTCTGGAAGGCGATCTCGTCGATCACGCCAATGATCTTGCCGATTTCGTTTGAGGCGCCTTCGATGCGCTCCATGGCGCTGACCGTGTCGCGGACAACGGCGACGGACGAAGTCGCGGCAGCACGGGCGTCCGTTGCCATCTGGCGGGTTTCGCGGGTTCGCTCGGTTGCCGCCCGCAGCTTGGTCGTTGCTTCGGACAGGGCCGCTGCCGTCTGTTCAAGTGCGACGACCTGCTGATGGGTTCTGTCGGACAGTTCTTCGGCAGAATTCTTCATCGCGCTGCCATTGCGCGCCAGTTCGTGCGTCTGGTCGAGGACGCCGGACAGGGTCTGCTGAAAGGCGCCGATCGAGGCGTTGAAGTCCCGCCGCAGCGGTTCGAACTCCGCGCCGAAGGGCTGGTCGAGCGTGATGCGGATATTGCTGTCCGCAAGGCGGCCGAGGCCTGCGCCGAGTTCTTCGATGACCCGGAAGCGTTCCGTGACGTCGCTCGCGAACTTGACGACCTTCAGCACCTTGCCGTCGGCATCCATGATCGGGTTGTAGGAGGCCTGGATGTGGATCTTCTTGCCGCCCTTGCCGAAGCGGGTGAACTGGTCGGAGACAAAACGACCTTGACCCAGTTCGCGCCAGAAGTCGCGATACTCTGCCGATGAAGCGTAGTCCCCGTCGCAGAAGATCTGATGGTGGCGCCCGACGATTTCGGACAGCGCGTAGCCCATGGCGCCGAGGAAGTTCTCGTTGGCATGCAGGATCTCGCCGGTGGGCGAAAACTCGATGATGGCCTGTGCCCGGTCGAGAGCCGTGAGTTTGCCTTCGGCATCCAGAGACTTCAGCTTCATCGCCGTGATGTCGGTCGCGAACTTGACGACCTTGTAGGGGCGATCGCCCTTGCACACGGGATTGTAGGTCGCTTCGATCCAGATCTCGCGGCCGCCTTTGGCGATGCGCTTGTACTGGCGCTGGTCGAAGTTTCCGGCGGCCAGATGGCGCCAGAACTGCTGGTAAGCGGGGGAATTGGCTTCGGTCTGGGTGACGAACATCCGGTGATGCCGGCCGACGATTTCGCTCAGCTGGTAGCCGATCGCTTTCAGAAAGTTGTCGTTGGCATGCAGGATGCGGCCCTCGAGGTCGAACTCGATGATGGCCTGGGATTTTTCGAGGGCGTTCAGAATAGAGCGGGCATCGCTGCCGAAGGCGAAAAATGACATGCGGATCTCTGATTTGGGGCGGCGGCGGGGGATTGGGCCGATATGATACGATTATAATTGCTAACTTACTGAACTCTTAAAAAGACAGCTGTGTGTCGTGTTTGATTGACACAAAAGTCGCAACCGCGACGCCGCCGAGAGAACACTGCCTGTCACTCATGCGACATGTTTCGTCGCAGCATGGTCTTCTGGCTTTCATGCGGGCAATCTAGCTTTGTCGGATCAATCTTTGCCGCCAAGGGAGCGTTTTCCATGAAGAGCCATGCGCGTGTCGTCGTCATCGGCGGGGGTGTCGTCGGGTGTTCGGTCCTCTATCACCTGACCAAGTTCGGCTGGACCGATGTTGTGCTTCTGGAGCGTTCGGAGCTCACCTCCGGCTCCACCTGGCATGCGGCGGGCGGCATGCACACGATTAACGGCGATCCGAACGTTGCCAAGCTGCAGAAATACACGGTCGAGCTCTACAAGGAGATCGAGGAGTATTCCGGCCAGGACATCGGCTTGCACATGACATCGGGCCTGATGCTGGCTGCCACCAAGGAGCGCTTCGACTGGATGAAGTCGCTGCTTGCCAAGGGCAAGTATGCGAATGGCGAGGCGACGCTGATTTCGGCGCAGGAAGCCTATGAGATGATGCCGCTGCTTGACCCCAAGCAGTTCGTCGGCGCCGTCTTCGATCCGCATGAGGGCCATCTCGACCCTTATGGCACGACCCACGCCTATGCGAAGTCGGCCAAGAAGAACGGTGCGGAGATCTATCTGCACACCAAGGTCGAGGATCTGGTGCAGCTGGAAGACGGCACCTGGCGCGTGATCACCGACAAGGGCGAGATCCGCGCCGAGCATGTCGTCAACGCGGCCGGTCTCTGGGCGCGCGAAGTCGGTCGCATGGTCGGGCTGGAACTGCCAGTGCTTGCCATGGAACATATGTACCTGATCACCGAGGACATGCCGGAGGTCATCGAGTTCAACAAGACCACCGGCAAGGAACTCATGCACTGCGTCGACTTCGACGGCGAGATCTATATCCGCCAGGAGCGCAACGGCATGCTGATGGGCACCTATGAGAAGGATTGCCGTCCGTGGTCGCCGATCGACACGCCCTGGACCTTCGGCCATGAACTTCTGGCCGAAGACCTCGAGCGCATCACCAATGAGCTGGAAATCGGCTTCCGGCATTTCCCGGCCTTCAACAATGCCGGCATCAAGAAGATCATCAACGGCCCCTTCACCTTCTCGCCTGACGGTAACCCGCTCGTCGGTCCGGTGCGCGGCATGACGAATTACTGGTCGGCCTGTGCTGTCATGGCAGGCTTCAGCCAGGGCGGCGGCGTGGGTCTGGCGCTTGCCAACTGGATCATCGAGGGCGATCCGGGCTTCGATGTCTTCGCCATGGATGTCTGCCGTTACGGCGACTATGCGACGCTCGCCTATACCAATGCCAAAGTGCGCGAGAACTATTCCCGCCGCTTCTCGATCCGCTATCCGAACGAAGAGCTGCCGGGCGCGCGCCCGCTGCTGACGACGCCTGTCTATGACAAGCTGAAGGCGGCCGGTGCCGTGTTCGGTGCGTCCTATGGTCTGGAAACGCCGCTCTGGTTTGCGCCTGAAGGTGTCGAAGACGCGTTTTCGTGGCGTCGTTCGACGGATTTCGAGGCGGTCGGTCGGGAAGCCAAGGCCGTGCGCGAGAGCGTCGGCCTGATGGAGACATCGGGCTTTGCCAAATACATGGTGAGCGGGGAGGGGTCTCGGGCCTGGCTCGACCGGATGCTCGCCTGCAAGCTGCCCGAAGTCGGGCGCATGGCGCTGGCACCGATGCTGAACGAGGCCGGCAAGCTGATCGGTGACTTCACGGTCGCCAATCTCGATGACGAGGATTTCCTGATTATCGGTTCCGGCATTGCCGAGGATTATCACATGCGGTGGTTCGAGAGCCATCTGCCGGACGATGGTTCTGTTGATGTCGAGGCCCTCAACCTGAGCCTCGTGGGCTTGTCGATTGCCGGGCCGAAGTCCCGCGAGGTGCTCGCCAAGCTGACGCATCTCGATGTCTCGGACGAGGCTCTGCCCTTCATGGCGATCCGCGAGATGGATCTCGGCATGGCACCGGTTATGCTCGGTCGCGTCAGCTATACCGGCGATCTCGGCTATGAGATCTGGATGCGGCCCGAATACCAGCGTTATGTCTTCGATACGCTGATGGAGGCGGGTGCCGAATTCAACATCTCGCTCTTCGGTCTGCGAGCCCTCAATGCGCTCAGGCTCGAGAAGAGCTTCGGCAGCTGGTCGCGCGAATATCGCCCGCTCTACGGGCCGCTCGAGGCCGGGCTGTCGCGTTTCGTGGCGCTCAAGAAAGAGGCTAGCTTCATCGGCAAGCAGGCGGCTCTGGAAGAGAAGCTTTCAGGCGGCACGCTCCGGCTGCGCACGTTCATCGTTGAGGCCAAGGATGCCGACGTCATCGGTGATGAACCGATCTCGTTCAATGGCGAGGTGCGCGGCTGGGTGACCTCGGGGGGCTTTGCCCATCCTAGCGGCGTGTCGGTCGCCATCGGCTATGTTCCGAAGGAGATTGCTGACGAAATCGAGGGCTGGGGCGTGGAAATTCTTGGGGAAATCCTGCCCGCCCGTCTGCAGCCTCAGTCGCTTTTTGACGCGAACGGGTCGCGAATGAGAAACTGAACCGTTTTCCACAAAAGTGGGCTTGCATTAGTTCCCGAGAATGAACGGCGGGTCGCCTCGCGCGACCTGCTGATTTCCTAAGCTTTTTCTGCTTCTTTTTTGTGTGACCTGTCATTTCCCGGGTCAAAGCGCCTGTTAACAGTAACATTTTGTCTGACGGATGCCTTTTTGGCTTCACATTTTCGGACAAAGCGATATGGAATCCTCCGACGCCTATGCCCGAAAGGGACAACAAAATGAGACGCAACAATCAGGCGCGTCCGGGGGATAATATATGGAGTACTTCATCCAGCAGCTCATTAACGGGCTGACTCTTGGATCCATCTATGGCCTCGTGGCTATCGGCTATACGATGGTCTACGGCATCATCGGCATGATCAACTTCGCCCATGGCGATATCTTCATGCTTGGCGGCTTCGCCGCTCTTATCGTCTTCCTCATCCTGACATCCTTCTTTGCCGGCATTCCGGTGGCGCTTGCGCTGCTGATCATGCTGATCATTGCCATGCTGATGACGGGTCTGTGGAACTGGACGATCGAGCGGGTTGCCTATCGGCCGTTGCGCGGTTCATTCCGCCTCGCGCCGCTGATCACCGCGATCGGCATGTCGATCGTTCTGTCCAACTTCATCCAGATCTCGCAGGGTCCGCGCAACAAGCCGATCCCGCCGCTGGTCAGCGACGTCCTGCATTTCGGCAATGTCACCATCGCCGTGAAGCAGGTCATCATCGTCGTCATCACGGCCATCCTGCTTGCCGCCTTCTGGTACCTCGTCAACAAGACGCCGCTTGGACGCGCTCAGCGCGCGACCGAACAGGACCGCAAGATGGCAGCTCTGCTCGGTGTCGACGTCGACCGCACGATCTCCATCACCTTCGTGATGGGTGCAGCACTCGCCGCTGTCGCTGGTACGATGTACCTTATGTACTATGGCGTTGCCTCGTTCCACGACGGCTTCATCCCGGGCGTCAAGGCTTTCACGGCCGCGGTTCTCGGTGGTATCGGCTCGCTCCCGGGCGCTGTTCTCGGTGGCCTGTTGATCGGCCTCATCGAGTCGCTCTGGTCCGCTTATTTCAGCATCGCCTACAAGGACGTCGCGACTTTCGGCATCCTGGCCTTCGTGCTGATCTTCAAGCCCACCGGCATCCTCGGACGTCCGGAAGTCGAGAAGGTTTGATCCCATGACCACTAATGCAAACGTAAACGGTGCCGCGTCGTCCGGCACGCTCGCGCGCGCCATCAAGGAAGGCATCTTCGCAGGTGTCATCTCGCTCGGTCTCTTCGTCCTCTACATCGGCATCAAGACCGATCAGAACATGGCGAACGAGCTGGTCTGGTACACGCGTCCCGGCCTGCTGGCGATCTTCGTTCTCATCGCCGCCTTCGGTCGCTTCGCCATGGTCGCCTTCATTGCGCCGTGGATCGCTGCCCGCAAGGAGAAGAAGTCGGCGGCCGTGCCGGTGCACGACATCGATGCCAAGCCGTCCTTCTTCAAGACGCATTTCCTGAAGATCGCGCTCTTGGCGCTCATTCTCTACCCGCCGGTCATTCTCGCTCTGACAGGCGTTCAGGGTTCGCTGAAATATGTCGACAACTTCGGCATCCAGATCCTGATCTACGTCATGCTGGCCTGGGGTCTGAACATCGTCGTCGGTCTCGCCGGCCTGCTCGACCTCGGCTACGTCGCCTTCTATGCGGTCGGTGCCTATTCCTACGCGCTGCTCGCCCAGAACTTCGGCCTGTCCTTCTGGCTGCTTCTGCCGCTCGCCGGCATTCTGGCTGCCTTCTGGGGCATCATCCTCGGCTTCCCGGTTTTGAGGCTCAGGGGTGACTATCTTGCCATCGTGACGCTCGCCTTCGGGGAAATCATCCGACTGGTGCTGATCAACTGGCAGGATGTCACCAAGGGTACCTTCGGTATCTCCAGCATTCCGAAGGCCACCTTCTTCGGCATCGAGTTCAATGCCTCGGCTGACGGCTTTGCCAAGACCTTCGACCTGCCGATGTCCTCCGCCTACTACAAGATCTACCTCTTCTACGTGATCCTGGCGCTGTGCTGCCTGACGGCCTATGTCACGATCAAGCTTCGCCGCATGCCGATTGGCCGTGCGTGGGAAGCGCTGCGTGAAGACGAGATCGCCTGCCGTTCGCTCGGCATCAACACCGTGACGACCAAGCTGACCGCCTTTGCGATCGGTGCGATGTTCGGTGGTTTTGCCGGCTCGTTCTTCGCGGCCCGCCAGGGCTTCGTCTCGCCGGAAAGCTTCGTCTTCCTCGAGTCCGCGGTCATCCTCGCCATCGTCGTTCTCGGCGGCATGGGTTCGCTGACGGGTATTGCGATTGCGGCAATCGTCATGATCGGCGGCACGGAAGCGCTGCGCGAAATGGAGTTCCTCAAGCATATCTTCGGCCCCGACTTCACGCCGGAACTGTACCGCATGATCCTCTTCGGCCTCGCCATGGTCGTGGTCATGCTGTTCAAGCCGCGCGGCTTCGTCGGCAGCAGAGAGCCGACGGCCTTCCTCAAGGAACGCAAGGCCGTCTCGGGCAGCTTTACCAAGGAAGGTCACGGCTGATGACTTCCGGGAACACGACAATGAGCAATGACACCATCCTGAAGGTCGAGCATCTGTCGATGCGATTTGGTGGTCTGATGGCCATCAACGACTTCTCTTTCGAAGCCAAGCGCGGCGAGATTACCGCGCTGATCGGCCCCAACGGTGCCGGCAAGACCACCGTTTTCAACTGCATCACCGGCTTCTATCGGCCGACGATGGGCATGATCACGCTGACCCAGAAGTCGGGCGACCAGTATCTGCTGGAGCGCCTGCCGGACTTCGAAATTCCGAAGAAGGCAAGGGTTGCGCGTACCTTCCAGAACATCCGGCTCTTCTCGGGTCTGACCGTTCTCGAAAACCTGCTGGTTGCCCAGCACAACGCGCTGATGAAGGCGTCGGGCTACACCGTTCTCGGTCTCCTCGGACTGCCGGCCTACAAGAAGGCGGCAAACGATGCGATCGAGAAGGCCCGCTACTGGCTCGACAAGGCAGATCTCACCGATCGCGCCGACGACCCGGCCGGCGACCTGCCTTACGGCGCCCAGCGTCGTCTGGAAATCTGCCGCGCCATGTGCACGGGGCCGGAACTCCTGTGCCTCGACGAGCCGGCAGCCGGTCTGAACCCGAAGGAATCCCTGGCGCTCAACACGCTGTTGCGCAGCATTCGCGATGAAGGCACGTCGCTGCTCCTGATCGAGCACGACATGTCCGTCGTCATGCAGATTTCCGACCACGTCGTGGTTCTGGAATATGGCCAGAAGATCTCCGATGGCACGCCTGATCACGTGAAGAACGACCCGAAGGTCATCGCGGCCTATCTGGGTGTCGAGGATGAAGAATTGGAAGAAGTGATCCACGAAGTCGAAGCGATTGCCGGAGGGGAAGCCTGATGTCCTCTGAACCGCTTCTCAAGGTTTCCAATGTCGAAACCTATTACGGCAACATCCGTGCGCTCGCTGGTGTCGACGTCGAGGTCCACAAGGGCGAGATCGTATCGCTGATCGGTGCCAACGGTGCCGGCAAGTCGACGCTGATGATGACCATCTGCGGCAGCCCACAGGCGCGCTCCGGACAGGTTATCTTCGACGGTGAAGACATCACCAAGGTCCCGACCCATCTGATCGCCCGTCGCCGCATCGCCCAGTCGCCGGAAGGTCGCCGCATCTTCCCACGCATGACGGTGCTCGAAAACCTGCAGATGGGTGCCGGCCTTGATGACCTGAAATACTTCAAGGAAGACGTGGAGAAGATCTTCACGATGTTCCCACGCTTGAAGGAGCGCCAGAGCCAGCGCGGCGGCACACTGTCGGGTGGCGAGCAGCAGATGCTCTCCATCGGTCGTGCGCTGATGTCGCGCCCGAAGCTGCTTCTCCTCGACGAGCCTTCGCTCGGCCTTGCGCCGCTGATCGTCAAGGGCATCTTCGAACAGATCAAGCGGCTCAACCAGGAAGAGGGCCTGACCGTCTTCCTCGTCGAGCAGAACGCTTTCGCCGCACTGAAACTGTCCGACCGTGCCTATGTCATGGTCAACGGCAAGGTGACGATGAGTGGCACGGGTAAGGAACTGCTGGCCGATCCGTCGGTCCGCGCGGCCTATCTCGAAGGCGGCCATCACTGAGCGCGGGGAGAATTTGACATGCAAGGTTTGTTTTTCGAAAGCGACACCACCGTTCGCCTCGTGCTGCGGTTCCTCGTGATGCTGCTGGGTTTCTGGACCGCCTGGCGGACCGGCAAGGCTGCAGCCGAGGGCTGGAACGGCTACGGCACGGTGTTCGTCTACGTGCTGGGCTTGGGGTTCGCGATGCGTTTCCTGCATTATTCGCTGTTTGCAGGACCGTTCGTCAGCCCCTTCTTCTACGTCCTCGACGTGGTCATCCTGATGGTGTTTGCCGTGGCTGGTTTCCAGTCACGCCGCACCACGCAGATGGTCGATAACTACTACTGGCTCTATGAGAGAACCTCGTATTTCTCGTGGAAGAACAAAGATTGACAAGCTGTTGTTTTCTGTCGCAGATTGGCGACAGAGGGCGTCGACTTGCAATAAGACAAGGCCTCGGCCGTATACAAAGAGTGGAACAGTTTTCCGGCGCAGTCACAGCGGGTATTGCGCAGGGTTTTTAATCCTAACCCGCATAAAAAACTTGGGAGTCACAATATGAAGAAGTCTCTTCTTTCGGCAGTTGCGCTGACGGCCATGGTTGCCTTCAGCGGCAACGCTTACGCCGAAATCCTCGTCGGCGTTGCCGGCCCGCTGACTGGCCCGAACGCTGCGTTCGGCGCTCAGCTCCAGAAGGGTGCCGAGCAGGCTGCTGCCGACATCAACGCCGCCGGTGGCATCAACGGCGAAATGATCAAGGTCGTTCTCGGTGACGACGTCTCGGACGCCAAGCAGGGCGTTTCGGTCGCCAACAAGTTCGTCGCTGACGGCGTCAAGTTCGTCGTCGGTCACTTCAACTCGGGCGTTTCGATCCCGGCTTCTGAAGTCTATGCCGAAAACGGCATCCTGCAGATCACGCCTGCTTCGACCAACCCGAACTTCACCGAGCGCGGCCTGTGGAACACCTTCCGCACCTGCGGTCGTGACGACCAGCAGGGCGCAGTTGCCGGCAAGTACATCTCCGACAACTTCAAGGACGCCAAGGTTGCTGTCGTGCATGACAAGACGCCTTACGGCCAGGGTCTTGCCGACGAAACCAAGAAGGCAATGAACGAACTCGGCGTTACCGAAGTCATCTACGAAGGCATCACTGCCGGCGAAAAGGACTACTCGGCCCTCATCGCCAAGATGAAGGAAGCCGGCGTATCGGTCGTCTACTTCGGCGGTCTGCACACCGAAGCTGGCCTCATCATGCGTCAGATGGACAGCCAGGGTCTGGAAGCAACCCTGATGTCTGGCGACGGCATCACCTCGAACGAACTTGCTTCGATCGCCGGTGACGCAGTTGACGGCACCCTGATGACCTTCCCGCCGGATCCGCGCCAGAACCCGAACGCTGCCGACGCCGTGAAGAAGTTCCGCGACGCTGGCTTCGAGCCGGAAGCCTACACGCTGTACTCCTACGCTGCTCTGCAGGTAATCGCAGAAGCTGCCAAGGCTGCTGCTTCTTCCGACCCGGAAACCATTGCTACGGCTCTAAAGGAAAAGGGTCCGTACACGACCGTAATCGGCGAACTCGGCTTCGACGCCAAGGGCGACATCACCCGTCCGGACTACGTCATGTACACCTGGAAGAAGGGCGAGGACGGCAAGTACTCGTACTTCCAGAACAAGTAATCGATCCGCATCGCGGTTTGATGGAAAGCCCGGCCTCGCGCCGGGTTTTCTGCGTTTGGGGGGATGGTTAAGTCGGCAAGACCTGCAGGATGAAGTCGACGCGTGCCTCAACCGGTAACTTGGGCACAATGATCCACTCATAGCCAAGCCTTGGATAGAGACTGGCCAGGCGATCGTACTCCTCCATTGCTTGCTCGATGCCATGCCGGCGCTCTGCGTCCTGGACGTAGATCTCGGGCCATGGTTCGAGAGCGAAGACACGCGTGTGATATCGTTGCTCCTTGATCAGGCGATAAAGCGGTCCTTCATCCCCGGTCGCGACCGTATAGGCTGATGCGGCATCGACCAGGCCTCGGTCGAAGAAGACCCAGTCCAGTTCGGCGCCCATCCGGACACGGTCTTCGGTCGCGAGTTTGATTGCCGCTTCGGCGAAAGCGGCAAGGTCTATCCATGGCAGGGCCTTGCCGCCATCGGACAATTGCTGTGCCACTATTCTGCGTCCCGGCTCCTCGACGATGTTGTAGCCTCGGCCCAGCAGTTCCCGGACGAGCGTGGACTTGCCGCCACCGGAACATCCGGTGATTACAACGAAGTTGTCCATGGTCATGCCTCCTCTGGTTTCTAAGTTTTGTGATTGGCCGGCAACGGCCTTCACCGGCGTCGTCACCGTATGGTCAACCGTCTGCGGAGCGCAGGTGACAGGTCAGGTTCTGTGTTGAAGGTATGGCGGGGCAGCGCTTTGGACGGTTACGTCTCGCGCAGCACATTTGCTGCCTTCACGGCGGCCGAGGCGCGGTTTTCCACCCCGAGCTTGGAATAGATCTGCTCCAGATGCTTGTTCACCGTGCGTGACGACAAGCCCAGGATCTCGCCGATGTCGCGGTTGGCCTTGCCCTTGGCGATCCAGAGCAGAACTTCGCTTTCGCGATGCGTGAGGGCGAAGCGTTCACGCAGCATCTCGTCTTCGCTCTGGCGGTTGGCGGAGGTGAGGCGGAAGAGATATTCGTCTGCACCGATCGTGCCGAGCAGGGAGAGCGTCAGCGGCAGACCGGTGGCGCCAGGATAGGCGAAGCTGGACTCGCCCTGCGCGGTGCTGCCGGCGCGGCGGACGGAGAGCCAGGCGGCGGCGGCCTTCGCGACATCGCCGATGCCGTCGGCATGGCCCGTCGCGGTCTCGATCAGCCGGTTTGCCTGCGGCGTTGTCCAATGGACCTGTCCGTCGCCACGGATGGCGAGCAGGTGGCGACCGGCGGCATCGAGCGCCACACGGGCGCTCTGGGCCGAGCGGGCATTGGACAGATGAACCCGGATGCGGGCGCGCAGCTCGTCGATGTTGATCGGCTTGGTGAGATAGTCGACGCCGCCGGATTCCAGGGCTTTGACGACGTGCTCCGTTTCCGTCAGGCCGGTCATGAAGATGACCGGCACCTGGGCGACAACCGGATCGGCCTTCAGTGTGCGGCAGGTCTCGAAGCCGTCCATGCCCGGCATGACGGCATCCAGCAGGATGAGGTCGGGGCTGATGCGGGCGACGATCGAGAGCGCACCGTGGCCGGAGGTCGCAATCAGCACGGAATAGCCGGATGCTTCCAGGGCTTCGGTGAGAAAGCCGAGCGCATCGGGACTGTCGTCCACGAGAAGCACGATATCGCGGCGGTTCGCCTCAGCCATGGATCGGCTCCCTGCCGGTTTCAAAGGAGGTCAGGAAACCGCGAAGGCCTGCAAGATCGAAGGCCTGCACGTGAGCGCGGGCCGCGTCGACGAAGGCCGTGTTGTTCCCCAGCCCGCCGAGTTCGGCGAGTTTTGCCTCGATCCCGCGCACATAGCCGATATCGCAAAGGCTGATCAACTCCTCGATATGGCCGGGGCCCGGAGATACCGGCTTGTCGGGCAGGGTTGCCGGCAGCAGCAGGCGCGGATCGTCGGCATAGATCCAATCCAGCCCGAGGAAGCGGGCGAGCTTGTCGCGCAGCCGGGTGATGTCGACGGGTTTGGTGATTGCGTCGTCATGACCTTCGCCGCCTGGGGCCGGGGCATCGCCGACATTGGCAGACAGCATCAGGATCGGTGCCTTCTGGCCGGCATCGCGCAGCTTCTCGACCAGTTGCCAGCCATTCATGCCCGGCATGGAGATGTCGACGAGGAAGAGGTCTGCCTTCACACCTTCGACGAGGGTCAGGCATTCCGGGCCACCGGCGGCGGTCAGCACGACGAAATCGAGCGGGGCCAGAACCTCCCGCATCAGTTCGCGGTGATCCTCGTTGTCGTCGACGACCATGATGGTGCGACGCGGGCCGGTGTATGAGACGATCTTGCGTTCCGGGGCCGGCGCCGTGTTCGGCCGGTCGATGGTGGACAGCATCAGACGGATCTTGAAGGTCGAGCCCTTGTCGCGCTCGCTGGTGACCGAGATCTCGCCACCGAGCGTGTTGGTCAGGAGCTTGGTGATCGTCAGCCCGAGACCCAAGCCCGGCATCGGGCGAACATTGTCGGCCTCGCCGCGTTGGAAGGGTTCGTAGATCCGGTTCAGGTCCTTTTCCGAAATGCCGCGACCGGTGTCGTTGACCGTGAAAGTGGCCACCTGGCTGCGATAGTCTACGCCAAACCGGATGGTGCCTTCATCTGTGAACTTGATCGCATTTGAGAGCAGGTTGACGAGGATCTGTCGCAGCCGTCGTTCGTCGGTCCGCACATAAAGCGGCAGGTTGCGGGAGCGTTGGTGCTCGAACACAATGCCCTTGGCCGCGGCCTGGGGGGCGAACATGTCGATCAGCTGGTCGAGGAAATCCTGGATGTTGACCTCGTTGGAGAAGACCTGCAGGCGGCCGGCCTCGATCTTGGAGATATCGAGGAGCCCGTCGATCAGGCCCGACAGGTGGTCGGCGGAGCGGCGGATGACCTTGATCGCCGACTGGCGCGGCACCGGGATCGTCTCGTCGCGCTCGAGGATCTGTGCGTAGCCGAGCACCGCATTCAGCGGTGTGCGCAGCTCGTGGCTCAAGCCGACGACATAGCGGCTCTTGGCGCGGTTGGCGGCCTCGGCGGTTTCCTTGGCGTTCTGAAGTGCCGCGTCCGTCTTGCGGTGGGCGGCGATCTCCTTGAGCAGCAGCGTGTTCTGGCGGGAGGATTCCTCCTCGGCGACGACGCGGCTGTCATGGGCGAGGACGTAGAACCAGGAGACGATGCCGGCGATGATGGCGAAGATGAAGAAGACGACGGTCACCGTGCGGTTGACCACGTCGGTCATGTCGGGCGTGGCGGCGTTCACCTGATGGGCGATCAGCGCCAGGATGCCGCCGATGACGGAGATCGAGACCATGGCGGTCAGCGCATAGCGGCCGAGACGGGTCGAGAAGGTTTCGAGCATCGCCTCGGGCAGGAAGGCGCGTGCCACGGTCGCCGCCTGAGCGTTGATCTTCGCATGCGGCTTGCACATGTCGTGGCAGCGGCTGTCGAGCGTGCAGCAGAGCGAACAGATCGGTGCCGCGTAGGCGGGACACCAGGCCATGTCCTCCGGCTCGAAAGGATGCTCGCAGATCGAGCAGGTGATGCCCGTCTGGCTCTTCCAGCTGTGGCGGGCTTTGCGGGCAAGGTAGAATTTGCCTTCCGTCCACCAGGCGATGAGCGGCGAAATGAGGAAGGCAACCAGGGTGACATAGGTTGAGAGCGACGCCATGAGGTCGCCGAAGGCGCCGAAATGGGCGGCGAGCGCGAGGCCTGCCGACAGCGCCATGGTGCCGCAGCCGACCGGGTTGATGTCGTAAAGATGGGCCCGCTTGAACTCGATGCCGGGTGGTGAAAGGCCAAGCTTCTTGTTGATGAAGAGATCGGCGGAGATGGCGCAGAGCCAGCTCATGGCGATGATCGAGAAAATGCCGAGCGTCTCTTCGAGCAGGCCGTAGATGCCGAGTTCCATCAACAGGAGGGCGATTGCGACGTTGAAGACGAGCCACACGACACGGCCTGGATGGCTGTGGGTCAGGCGCGAGAAGAAGTTCGACCATGCGAGCGAGCCCGCATAGGCGTTCATCACGTTGATCTTGAGCTGCGAGATGACCACGAAGCCAGCCATCAACAGCATGGCTGCGGTCTCGTTTGGCAGCATATAGCCGAAGGCGGCCACATACATGTGTGCTGGGTCGGCCGCCTCGCTGATCGGGACGCCGGTCGAGAGTGTAAGGACCGCGAGGAAGGAGCCGGCGAGCAGTTTGGGCACGCCGAGCACGACCCAGCCGGAGCCGGCGAGGAAGATCGCGATGCGGTGATGTAGCTTGCGGGCACCCTCGGGTGGCAGGAAGCGCAGGAAGTCGACCTGCTCGCCGATCTGCGGCATCAAGGCCAGGATCACGGCGGAGGCCGCACCGAATTCCAGGAGGTCGAAAGGGGCTGCCTGACCGAGATGCGCATTGGAATGGTTGATGCCGGCAAAGGCGCGCCAGAGATCGATCTTTTCCCAGTCGAGAAAGGCGATGAAGACGAAAGGCAGGATGTTCAGCACGATCCAGAAGGGCTGGGTGAGCAGCTGGAACTTCGAGATCATCCGGATGCCGTAGGTGACAAGCGGCAGGACGACGATCGCCGAGATGATGTAACCGAGCCAGAGCGGAATGCCGAAGGCGAGCTCCAGCGCCTTGGTCATGATCGATGCCTCGATGGCAAAGAGCATGAAGGTGAAGGCGGCATAGATCAGCGAGGTGATGGTCGAGCCGATATAGCCAAAGCCGGCCCCCCGGGTCAGCAGATCGATGTCGACGCCGTGGCGGATCGCGTATTTGCTGATCGGTATCCCGACCAGCAGCATCAGGATGGCGGCGACGATGATGGCGAAGAAGGCGTTGGTCGTGCCATAGGCAATGGTGATCGTGCCGCCGATAGCCTCCAGCGCCAGAAACGAGATCGCGCCGATTGCCGTTTGTGAAATGCGGCTTGAGGAAAATTTGCGGGCGCTCTTGGCGGTAAAGCGCAGCGCATAGTCTTCCAGCGTCTGGTTCGCGACCCAGCGATTGTATTCGCGACGGACGGGGATGATGCGTTGGCGTGCCGGCATGCCTAAAATCTAGCGCCTTTTTTGGATTGGCTTTCCTTTAGGCATTTTCACGGGATTGTCCAGAATAGCAAGGGCAGAGAAAGGGCCAGTCCTCAGTTGATGTCATGGCTCTATGAGGCCGCCATGATAGTCGAGACGATAGGCGAGCCGGTCGTTGACGAGGATGCGTTCGACGCCCTGAAAACTCGCCACGTCGCCGATGGATTCATCGATATATTCGCCAAGTGCATGCTGAAAACTGAAGCCGCCGAGAAAGCGGTTCTGCTGATAAAGCGCAATCAGGGCCTGCTTGATGATGGAGCCCGCCTTCTCCGCGTCGAGCCGGTCGGGATCGATGATGCGACCGTAGTAGTTGAGCGCCCAGACGGGGCTTCCATCCTTCCAGACCACTTCCTGGCCGATGAAATCCGTGCCGCCGAAATAGCTGTCGAGATAGCGGAAGGGACCGCATTCGTAGCGCAGATCATGGGCCGCCAGACGTGAGCCTTGCGTTTCCGCGGCTTTGCCGCCGACATAACACGCGGCCTTTGCGTCAACGATGAACTGTTCGAGTGCGCGCATCGATTCTCTCTCTGCCCTTGGAACAAAGAGGGAACTTAAAGTTGCCGGTCGCCGTTGACAACCCTGCCTCGACAGGGGGTTTCGAGCTAATCTGTGCCTAACCGGGCAAGTCTTACAGCGGGTTCACACCGGCATTGCTTCAAAACGTCGATCGTCTGCCGCCGCGTTCCCCCGCCGCCAGCAGCATGCTTTGAAGCACAAGCGTGGGATAGGTGCTGATGCCGGGCGAGGCGGCAGCAAAGGCGCCCTTGCCTGTAATGATGTGCTGTTTCAGATAGTCTGTCGCAGCGCCCGTCATGTCTGCGCCATCTGGCGCAAATGCCACCGCGTTGATCGTGTAGTCCTCCCGCTCATACCGGCTCCGCGTCCCGCTCGGTGGTTGCATGCCTTCATCCGCGTAAACAGTCGAGACGTTGATGATCTTGTTCCTTGCGGCAAAGGGCATCGTCCGCATGGCTTCATGGGCGAGGTCGATGGCGTCAACCGGCGAGGCTGATACATTGGACACCGGGATTTCGGCCTTTGCCGTCGCTGCTTCGATCATTCCGGCGGCTTCGCGCGCCTTGTCCGCAGAGCAGATCACCATCCAGGGGAGGATGGTTTGTGCGCGCCCATCGCCCGACCATTCCATGTAGTGCAGACCCAGGCACCGATCGTTGGAAAGTGCCCGATCGACGAATGCCGGTGACTTAAGTGCAGCGACATGGGCGCTGATCTGCGCTTCCCGTTCTACAGCTGTTACATATATAGAATTTTCAACGGCCAGCACTATCGCAGTATCCACGGTCGACCGTTGCCTCGCCTCCGCTGACGGTGAAGCAACCGTCGCAATCGCTGCCGTTACGAGCGATGAAAATATTCTTGTTCGCAATTTCATGTTTATGTCCCTCCGCCAATTTCAATTGGATGCCGATCCCTATCTACTGGTATCGGCGAGCCGTCTTTGAACGTCGCGGCCCTTCATTCCGAGGGTCAGTTCATGCAATGCCTTTGTTGCAGAATTATTTGATTTCATCTTTGGTGGGACCAATGAAGCGCTATATCGATCTGCTTTTCGATCAAGACATGACTTCGGCTCAACGAAATGGGGAATTGATCCGGTTCACGAAGAATGAGCGTTTGCTGCTTGAGGCCTTCACGCAAAAGGCGGGGCGCGTGCTGACGCGGGCTGCTTTGCTGGATGCGATTTCAGGCACCGGCTCCGATCGCTCCGACCGCAATATCGACTTTGTCATCACACGGTTGCGCGCCAAGCTCGGGGACAGTGTCAAGCAGCCGCGCTTTCTCGCCACGCGTTATGGCGAAGGTTATGTCTGGATAGCGCAGCCTGAAGAGGTCGATCTGAGCGACGTCTTCCTCGTGGTCGGCCCGGTCTATGGTCTGGACGGGGAGGCCTTTGAACCTCAGGTTCGCGAGGTCATCCACCACCTTTGCCACTTGCTTTCTGAACGGCTTGCAAAGCCGCGCACGGTTGTCTTTTCAGCCACCCTGGATCCGCGGCAACAGGCGCGTAGCGCCGAGTATTGCCTGGAGCTGGCATTCCTCCGGGATGGAGACAAGCTTCACGCCCGGGCTGTGCTGAGGTCTGCGCGTAGTTGGCAGACGGTCAAGGTGTCGAAGCTGTTGATCGACTGGCTGCTCGCAGGTGAAAACGATCAGGGGATCGCGGCGCTCGCGAATGAAGTGATCGACGAGATGGTCTTCCATGCCTCAGACCGGGGTACGCAAGCCAGCGCCATACCGCTGGAGCTCAGCATGCATGAGGCCGCCCGGATGTTCGGGATGCCGGATCAGGGATGGTTGGACAGCGGCGAGATGCTCGCCCGAAAGCGGGCCGAAGATCCTTCCGATGCGAAGGTGGCGGTGATGTGGGCGTCCCATCTCTATGCGATCCTTGTCATCGGACCTGTCACCTTCGGGCTCACCGATGAACGGCGGGAGGAGATCGAGCGAGAAATCGAGGCGACGTGCCTGGCTTGCCTGCCAGACGTTCGAAACAGTCCGGTTTTGCGGGCCTGTATCGCAAAGCTTCTGTTTTTCGTCGACCGCCGCCATCTCGATTTGTCCGAGAGCCTGGTGCGCGAGATTCTGGAAAGCCCGGATCTCGAACTCTCGGTCGTCTATCCGCTCCTGGGCCAATTGCGAGCCCTGCGCGGCGAGTTCACGGATGCGCTGCGCTACTTTGACCATGCGCTGCGCACGGCGGAGATCGGCTCGCAGTATCACATCTACATTGCAGTCCTGAGGCTCTCGATGTTCCTGGCATCGGGGCAACGCGAGCAGCTCGAGCGCGAAGCCGAAGCGTTGTACCGGCTCTCACCCCAGACGCTTTATACGGTCGGTATCTTTCTCGGCGGACCCGATGACCCGCTCAGGCCCGAGCACGATGCCGTGCTCACCGCACGCGGCCCGGAGGGGGCACTTGATATGTTGAAATATCTCTACAATACCTCGGCACGGCAATTCGCCTCGCCGGTTCACAGGGAGCGGGTCTATGCCGGTTTTGCGTCGCAAGTCGAGCGCAAGTTCGGGGTTCGGTTCGTTCCCCCCGAACTGCGGATGCTTAGCGGTTCACCGGTTAGGGATGCTGTCAGCTATCCTGCAGGCGGTCCGATAGCGCCTTGACGAGGGCGAGTGCATCATAGGGCTTGCGCACAACCGGGATCGACAAAAGCTCGTCGGGCACGACGGACCGGTCGTCATAGCCGGTGGCGAAGACGAAGGGGATGCCGCGTCGGACCAGTTCCTCGGCTACGGGCACGGAGGTGTCGCGTCCGAGATTGATGTCGAGAATGGCAATCGAGGGTGTGAAGGACTTCAGGCGGTTCAGCGCGTCGGTGCTTGAGCTTGCGGTCACGATGACATCGATGCCAGCGTCGGCAAGCATCATCTCCGCATCCATGGCGATCAGCACCTGATCTTCCACGAGCAGGACCGGCAGGCCGGCGATGCTGACGGGTTCAACCGCTGACTGGATATCCATGGCCTGACCCTTCTCCGAACGCGTTGGTTCGCTTTCCCAAGTCAAAAACCGGCCGGGCAGGCGAAACTCTGCATATAGGCCTCCCGGTCGGTAGTCGAGGCTGCTCGTGCCGCCTAGATCGTAAGGGATGCTTCTCTCGATCAGTGCAGTTCCGAAACCCTTGCGCCCGGTCAGTCCAATCGTTGGACCCCCATTTTCGTGCCAATGCAAGATGCAATCGCCATCCTCGACCTCTTGCCAGGTCACGTCGAGGGCGCCGCCATCGCGCGACAGGGCACCGTATTTGGCGGCATTGGTGCACAATTCGTGGATGACGAGTGCCGCCACCGCATGAGCACGGGCATCCAGCGTGGCCGCGGGGCCGGCAATCGTGATTGTGCTTCGGCCGGCGCGGTAGGGCAGGAGCTCCGCGTCGAGAAGATCGCCAAGCGTGCCACCGCCGCCACCGCGGGTCAGCTGGTCGTGGGCGTGGGAGAGCGCATGAATGCGGCCCCGCAGGGAGCCGATATAGTCGTCGATCGGAACCTGATCCTGTGATGGCCAGGTGACGAGCGACTTGATGACCGCCAGAATGTTCTTCACGCGGTGGTTCAGCTCTTCGTTCAGCATGCGCTGGCGCACGTCCGACTTGCTGCGTTCTTCTTCCATCAGCTCGTTGTGGCGCAGCACGATCTCGACGGTGGCCGACCGGATCGCTTCGGCGATCTCAAGGTCGGAATCGCGCCATGGCGTCGCCTGCCGCTGAACGGTTTCCTTCCACAGGGCGAAGCTCTTGCGCGGCGTCAACCGATCGCCGAGAGGGCCTGTCTCATAGGTCTTTTCCGGATTGCCTGCCCAGTTCAGCGTCTGAAGGCGTTCCTTGCGGAAGAAGAAGAGATAATCGCGCGGGATCTGCGACAGCGGAACCGCCATGACGCCGGATACGTCCTCGAAATAGTCGGCCGCCGGCGGATAGTCGTGCGAAAGTGTCTTCGTCGACCAGATCCGGCCGTCGGCGACATCGCGGATGAAGTGAGCGAGATCCACCTCACGCCCCGGCGGTGGGGCAGCGCCAATCGCGGTCCAGCGCCCGTTCATCCACATGCCCACGCCATCGCAGGCAAAGAGCGTCTGAAACTCGGGCAGGGCTGCTTTCAGGATGTCATCGAGGTCAACGTGGTGCGACGCGGCCTGCAGGAAGCGATCGAGCGACCGGCGTGCTTCATTCGCGATGTCGAGCTTGCGCTTCTGCTTGAGTGCCAGGAGATGCAGCGAAAAGAACTCGCCGAACATTTCCGCCGCGATCCGCTCCGACATGGTCAGTGTTTTCGGCGCGTAATGATGGCAGGCGATCAAGCCCCACAGGCGGTCGTCGACAATCACCGAGATCGACATGGAGGCGGAGACACCCATGTTGCGCAGGTATTCGCAATGAATGGGCGAGACGCTGCGCAGGTGGGCAAAGGAGAGGTCGAGCGGTGCGGCTTGCTCGTCTGCTTCGGGCACCAGGTTCACCCGCAGTCCACGGGCGTCCGAGATGACGCGGATCGGGTTCTGCATGTAGAGGATGCGCGCCTGGCGCGGGATGTCGGTCGCCGGAAAGTACTGGCCGAGGAAGCTCTCCAGGTCGTGGCGCTTGGCCTCGCTCGCGACCTTGCCCGAACCATCGTCCTCGAAGCGGTAGATCATCACGCGGTCGTAGCCGAGCACCGTGCGAACGAGCTTCGCTGATGCGGTGATCAGAAGGTCGATATCGTTGATATCCTTGATCCGACCGATCATCTCGCGTGCGAGCTGAAGAGGCTGGGTCCGTCTCAGGGAGGGTTCGAATTCCAGGATGGCGCCCTGCTTTTGGCGATGGACGGCAACGTCGAAATAGCGTCCGTTCGGCAAGGGCAAATGCGCGATGACCGCTGGGCGGCTCGCATCCGGTGCTGACGCGATCGCATTGCGGATGTCATGCGTGACGTCTTCACCGAGAAGCTCGATGATCGACACACCGTTCAGACGGCTGGGCCCGCCCAGCATCTCAGACGCATTGGCCGAGTGGCGACGAATGGTCGTGATCGGCAAATCGCAGGCGAGAAGACAGCCGTGCGGTTGGATGGATCCGGGAATATGGATCGGCTCGCGATCGCAATTAGTTAGATCGACGGCAGGCGTGGTCAACATTCATCGCGCTTTCGAAAGCATCACGGGCATAGTCGAAAGCGGTGTTTGCCCACCGCGCAGCGGCTCGGTCGTCGTATCCACGCACGTTCTCCATACGATCCGAAAACGCGCGCCAGTTCGAAAAGTTCCGCGCTTGCGAAAAAAGATGTCGGGCGCCGAAATCTGCAGAGAAGCCAAGTGCCTCGGCCCGTTTGGCGAGAAGCCGGGCGCCGAGCGATGAGCCTTCCAGCACATAGAGAAGACCGACTACGCCTTCACCCTCCGGCGGAGAAAACGGGCGGTCGACAACAGGTTCTGGCGTGTCGAGGTCGGAAAGGTCTGCCTTCAGTTCCTCGTGGACGAGGCCGGGCTGCCAGTCGTCAAAGGCTTGAGGCAGGGCGTTTGTCGAAAGCCAGGCCTCCACGGGCAACCGGAAGGCGGCGATGCCCTGAAGGTAGCGGCGGTAGTCGGCGACCGTCGCGAAGCCACCCACCATCTCATCAAGTGCGGCATGGGCACTTGCTGTCGCCTGTTTCAGGGCGTCTCGACGGGGTGGCAGCTGCATAGGAATTCCTTTATTCGATCGTCCCTTATATACGATGTCGCCACAGCGCCGAACAAGCCGTCATCGTATCGGGCATCGGCGATGCAGGGCTGAACATGCCCGGCTGCGGTCCTGTTCCCACTTTTACCCCCTGACCTACGTCAAACGACGTATACGGTTTTGCACTGCGGCATCGGATAGTCCCCTTCAGCAACGGTTAACACTCATTAACCGACCGGTTGCGACCAAGAAGAGGGGATCACAACAATGTCCATGAAGATGAAACTGACAGGCGCGCTGCTCGGCGCCATGCTGTCGACGACGGCCTTCCACGGCGCCTTCGCCCAGGAAGACACGATCAAGATCGGCGTTCTGCATTCGCTGTCCGGCACGATGGCGATCTCTGAAACGACGCTGAAAGACGCCATGCTGATGCTCGTCGAAGAGCAGAACAAGAAGGGCGGCGTTCTCGGCAAGAAGCTCGAAGCCGTTGTCGTCGATCCGGCCTCCGACTGGCCGCTGTTTGCCGAAAAGGCCCGCGAACTGATCGAGAAGGACAAGGTTGCGGCCGTCTTCGGTTGCTGGACCTCGTCCTCGCGCAAGTCCGTTCTGCCTGTTTTCGAAGAGCTGAACTCGATCCTCTTCTACCCGGTCCAGTACGAGGGTGAAGAATCCTCGCGCAACATCTTCTATACGGGTGCCGCCCCGAACCAGCAGGCCATCCCGGCCGTCGATTACCTCGCCGAAAACGAAGGCGTCGAGCGTTGGGTTCTGGCAGGCACCGACTACGTCTATCCGCAGACGACCAACAAGATCCTCAAAGCCTATCTGATGTCGAAGGGCGTTGCCGAAGAAGACATCATGATCAACTACACGCCGTTCGGTCATTCCGACTGGCAGACCATCGTCTCCGACATCAAGAAGTTCGGCTCGGAAGGCAAGAAGACCGCCGTCGTCTCCACCATCAACGGTGACGCGAACGTTCCCTTCTACAAGGAACTGGGCAACCAGGGCATCAAGGCCGAAGACATTCCGGTCGTCGCATTCTCCGTCGGTGAAGAAGAACTCGCCGGCCTCGACACGGCTCCGCTGGTCGGCCATCTGGCTGCCTGGAACTACTTCCAGTCCGTCGATGCTCCCGTCAATGCCGAGTTCATCAAGACCTGGCATGCCTTCACCAAGAACGACAAGCGCGTGACCAACGACCCGATGGAAGCCGCCTATATCGGCTTCCAGGCCTGGGTTGCTGCCGTCGAAGCTGCCGGCACGACCGAAACCGACGCCGTTCTCGATAGCATCATCGGCGTTGCCGTTCCGAACCTGTCTGGCGGCACCTCGACCGTCATGCCGAACCACCACATCACCAAGCCGGTCCTGATCGGTGAAATCCAGGCCGATGGCCAGTTCGAAATCGTGCAGCAGACCCCGTCTGTCGTCGGTGACGAATGGTCGGATTACCTGCCCGACTCCAAGGACCTTATCTCCGATTGGCGCAAGCCGATGGAGTGCGGCAACTTCAACGTCGCCACCGGCAAGTGCGGCGGCAAGGGTAGCTGATCGGCTTTCTCCCACCTCCCCCTTGAGGGGGGAGGTCATCGCGCAGCGATGGGTGGGGTGATCGCATGCAAGGTCTCACCCCACCCCGAACCTTCGGTTCGACCCTCCCCCACAAGGGGAGGGTGTTCGCAAACCGCCCATAGCGGAACTACCCCTTCTACTCGTTCGCGGGGAGGAGGTGCCGGCAGGCGGATGAGGGGCTTTTCGAGCTCCGCCGCCCCGCCAACCGGGGGACAACAGAATGCTTAGCCGTTTCATCACACTCGCCTTCCTATTCCTTTCCTTCGCTGCGCCTTCCTTCGCGCAGAGCGATCCCAAAGATCTCATCAACGCTCTCGGAAAAGCCAATTTCAAGCAGGCCGAAGAATTGCTCGGGCAGATCGCGGCCACCGCCGATCCCCGGGTCGTGCCGGCGCTCGAAGCTTTTGCAGAGGGTGATCTCTATGTCCGCAAGTCGGACAATCAGGTGTTCATCACCAAGCCTGCCGGCAGCAATCTTGCCGCGATCGATCCCCTGACAGGCGAGACTGTTGGAGAGGAGCCAAAGGGCGCCTTTACCAAGGTCAAGGTCAACAATAGCCTGCGCCGCGCGATCCGTTCGGCGCTGGGCGGGTTGACGCTGCTCAGCCCGGATCGCAGTGTTCGGCTGGCCGCTGCACAGGCGGTGCTTCAATCGCCGGGCGCCGAGAACCTCGACCTTGTCGAGGCTGCCCTCGCCACCGAACAGGACCGGGAAGTCAAGGCGCGTATGGAAGAAGCACGCGCCGTTTCGGTGCTTGCGTCCGACCGTTCCGCCGACGAAAAGCGTGCCGCCATCGACACCGTTGCCTCGCTCGGCGGGCGGGAGGCGATCGGCATCCTGATGTCGGTTTCCTCCACCATCGATGAAAGCCTGAAGCCCGATCTCGACGCGGCGATTACCGGCCTCGAGGGGCAGTTGCTGTTCTGGGATGGCGCGCAGAACGTCTGGTACGGCATTTCGCTCGGCTCGGTGCTGCTGCTGGCTGCCATCGGCCTTGCCATCACCTTCGGCGTCATGGGCATCATCAACATGGCGCATGGCGAGATGGTGATGATCGGCGCCTATTCCACCTTCATGGTGCAGCAGGTGATCCGCACCAGCTATCCCGATCTCTTCGACTGGTCGCTCGCCATCGCCTTGCCGGTTGCCTTCCTGGTGACGGCCGCGATCGGCCTCGTCATCGAGCGCGGCGTCATCCGCTTCCTCTATGGCCGGCCGCTCGAGACGCTGCTCGCCACCTGGGGCATTTCGCTCATCCTCCAGCAGACGATCCGCACGATCTTCGGACCCACCAACCAGGAAGTCGGAAACCCCTCCTGGATGTCCGGCTCGTTCGCGCTGGGCGGCATGACGATCACCTGGAACCGCATGTGGATCGTGCTCTTCTCGCTCACCATCTTCTTTGCGCTGCTCGCGCTGATGAAGAAGTCCGCCTTCGGTCTGCAGATGCGCGCCGTCACCCAGAACCGTCGCATGGCCTCGTCCATGGGCATTCGCACCCCCTGGGTCGATGCCTTCACCTTTGCGCTCGGGTCGGGCATTGCCGGCATTGCCGGGGTGGCGCTTAGCCAGATCGACAACGTCTCTCCGAACCTCGGCCAGGCCTATATCATCGATAGTTTCATGGTCGTGGTCTTCGGCGGTGTCGGCAATCTCTGGGGCACGCTGGTTGGCGCCTTGTCGCTCGGCATCCTCAACAAGTTCCTCGAACCCTCGGTCGGCGCCGTGCTCGGCAAGATCCTCGTGCTCGTCCTGATCATCCTCTTCATCCAGAAACGACCGCGCGGCCTGTTCGCGCTCAAGGGAAGGGCGGTGGAAGCATGATTACCGGCTTCATTCTGCGCGCACTCGAAGGCAAGATCCTCATTGCCGCCGGCATCCTCATCGCCTTCGCACTGCTGATCCCGGCGCTCAACCTGCTCACCCCGCCCGACAGCGCTCTCCATGTGCCGACCTATGTGATGTCGCTGCTCGGCAAATATCTCTGCTATGCGCTGCTGGCGCTGGCACTCGATCTCGTCTGGGGCTATTGCGGCATCCTCTCGCTCGGCCACGGCGCTTTCTTCGCGCTCGGCGGCTATGCGATGGGCATGTATCTGATGCGCCAGATCGGTTCTCGTGGCGTCTATGGCGATCCCGTTCTGCCCGACTTCATGGTCTTCCTGAACTGGAAGGAACTGCCGTGGTTCTGGTACGGCATGGACATGTTCCCCGTCGCCATGGCGATGGTGCTGATCGTGCCCGGCCTGCTCGCCTTCGTCTTCGGCTGGTTCGCCTTCCGCTCCCGCGTCAACGGCGTCTATCTCTCGATCATCACCCAGGCGATGACCTATGCGCTGATGCTCGCCTTCTTCCGCAACGACATGGGTTTCGGCGGCAATAACGGCCTCACCGACTACAAGGAGATCCTCGGCTTCTCCGTTCAGGCGGATGGCACGCGTGCGGTGCTCTTTGCGCTGTCGGCGATCTTCCTGGCGCTCTGCCTGGTGATTGCGTCAGGCATTACCCGGTCGAAATTCGGCAAGGTGCTGGTCGGCGTGCGCGACGCTGAAAGCCGCGTGCGCTTCCTCGGCTACCGCGTGGAGAACATCAAGCTCTTCACCTTCGTCGTCTCGGCGATGATGGCGGGCATTGCCGGCGCGCTTTTCGTGCCGCAGGTCGGCATCATCAACCCTGGTGAATTCGATCCGGCCAACTCGATCGAAGTGGTCGTCTGGGCGGCTGTCGGCGGGCGCGGCACGCTGATCGGGCCGATCATCGGCGCGATCCTTGTCAATGTCGGCAAGAGCTATTTTACCGGTGCCTTCCCCGACCTCTGGCTGTTTGCGCTGGGCGGTCTCTTCATCTTCGTCACGCTGTTCCTGCCCAAGGGTATCGTCGGCACCGTCCAGGCTTATCTTGCCAAGCGCAAGGACTATGCCCGCGAGGCGGACAAGGACGCGGCAAACAGCGACGTGAAACCCCAATCGGCCCCCGTGGCTGCGGAGTGATGTGATGAGCGACCAGACCACGTCCAGCCTGCTCTATCTCAACGGCGTCTCCGTTTCCTTCGACGGCT
Organism: uncultured Allorhizobium sp.; assembly: GCA_958439205.1. Classification (GTDB taxonomy): domain Bacteria; phylum Pseudomonadota; class Alphaproteobacteria; order Rhizobiales; family Rhizobiaceae; genus Allorhizobium. The sequence goes on from OY288189.1 coordinate 1,959,153, forward strand.
TCAAGGCGCTGAACTCGCTGTCCTTCATTGTCGAGCCCGGGGAACTCCGCGCCATCATCGGCCCGAACGGCGCCGGCAAGACGACGATGATGGACATCATCACCGGCAAGACCCGGCCCGATAGCGGCGAGGTTTTCTTCGACGGCGGGAAGATCGACCTCACCAAGAAGGATGAGGCCGAGATCGCTCAGCTCGGGATCGGCCGCAAGTTCCAGAAGCCGACGGTGTTCGAAAGCCATACCGTCTGGGACAATCTGGAACTGGCGCTCAACCGCAAGCGCGGTGTCTTTGCCACGCTGTTCTACAGCCTGTCGTCCGAAGACAAGGCGCGCATCGAGGAGATCCTCGAGACGGTGCGACTGACGCATCGCAAGGACGAGCTGGCCGCCAACCTTTCGCATGGACAGAAGCAGTGGCTGGAGATCGGCATGCTGCTTGCCCAGGAGCCGAAGCTTCTGCTCGTCGACGAGCCTGTCGCCGGCATGACGGATGCCGAGACGGCGGAGACGGCCATTCTCCTCAAGGAAATCGCCAAGACCCGCTCGGTCGTCGTCGTCGAACACGACATGGGCTTCATCCGTGACCTCGGGGTCAAGGTGACCTGTCTGGCGGAAGGCTCGGTGCTGGCGGAAGGCTCGATCGATTTCGTCTCGAATGACCAGAAGGTCATCGAGAACTATCTGGGGCGGTGATGCTCAGGCGTCTTTTTCCCCTCCCCAACCCCTCCCCACAAGGGGGAGGGGCTGTCTCCGCCTTCGGGCTCGGAGATTGGTGCGGGCGCTATCGGTTCGGTCTCTCCCCCCTTGTGGGGGAGATGGCCGGCAGGCCAGAGGGGGTATTTTTCTTGCTCATTCGGGGGACAAACCCATGCTGACAGTCGAAAACGTCAATCTCCATTACGGTGCAGCGCAAGCCCTGCGCGGCGTCTCCATCAATGCCGAGATGGGCAAGATTACCTGCGTGCTCGGTCGCAACGGGGTTGGCAAGTCGTCGCTTCTGCGCGCCATCACGGGCCAGCATGCGGTGTCGGCGGGCACGATCACCTTCAACGGCCAAAAGCTCAACGGCATGGCGCCGTTCAACCGGGCGCGGACAGGGGTGGGCTATGTGCCGCAGGGGCGCGAGATCTTTCCGCTTCTGACCGTCCGGGAAAACCTGGAGACCGGGTATGCGCCGCTGGAGCGCAAGGACCGCTTCATCCCGGATGATATCTTCGCGCTCTTCCCGGTGCTGGATACGATGCTGTCGCGACGCGGCGGCGATTTGTCCGGTGGGCAGCAGCAGCAACTGGCGATCGGCCGGGCCATGGTGACGCGGCCGAAGATCCTGGTGCTGGACGAGCCGACCGAAGGCATCCAGCCGTCGATCATCAAGGATATTGGTCGGGCGATCCGTTACTTACGCGACACCACCGGTATGGCGATCCTGCTGGTCGAGCAGTATCTCGATTTCTGCCGGGAGCTCGCCGATCACGTTTACATCATGGATCGCGGCGAGATAGTGCATCAGGGGGCGGCCGAGACGCTCGATACGCCGGAAGCGCGGCGTCACCTGACCGTGTGATTTTGCAAGACAGGGTTGATGATTTATTAGCGAAGTCGGGTTGATGCTGGGGGCACGCGTGGTATTAAACGCGCATCTGCGAACAGAAGGCACATCCATGACGACCAGCACGGTATTCCCACACGTGCGGGCACGCGGCGTATTGCGCGTGGTCGCGGGGCTCTTTCTCTTTGGTATCTCGACCGCTGCCGCTCAGGCTGCCACTTGCGGCAGCCCGATCGAGCCTGGCCAGTACGGCTTCACTTTCCAGTCCGGTGGCGTGGAGCGCCAGGCGGTCTATGTCATTCCGTCGAGCTATACGGGCAAGAAGAAGGTTCCGCTTGTTCTCGATTTCCACGGATCGAACAGCAATCCCAAGGTCCAGCTTGGCCGCAGCCACTGGAACGAGGTTGCCGAGCGCGAGGGCTTCGTGGTCATGGCGCTCGCTGGCAGCCTGAAGGGCGACTTGCCCAATACGCATGCCTGGAACGTGCCCGGTGTTACCGCGGGTGAGGGGGCAGATGAATCCGCCGCTATTCGCGAGCTTCTGAAGCTTGTGAAGGAGACGCTCTGCATCGACGCCACCAAGGTTTATGCCTCGGGTTATTCCGGCGGCGGGCGCATGCTGTCGCAGTATATCTGCAATGGCTTCGGTGACTTTGCCGCTGCCGGCTTCGTCATGGGCCTGCGCGCCGGCACCCCGGTCGAGGAAAACGGTGTCTGGCAGCCGCGGCGAGAAAGCTGCCAGCCGAGCCGGCCGGTGTCGATCATCGCCTTTTCCGGCAAGAAGGATCACGTCAATCCGTTCGAAGGCGGTGGCCGGGCCTATTGGCGCTATGGTGGCGAAGTGGCGCTCAACCGCTGGGCCGAGCTGAATGGCTGCGAGACGCGAGCCTCGCTTGAGACAGGTGAGAATGCCGATGTAGCGACCTATGCAGGCTGCCGTGCCGGCACCAGTGTCGTCTCCTATGTGATTGCCAGCGCCGACCACGCCTGGCCAGCCCGCACGGTCCGCTTCCGCCTCGCTTCCAATGGCGACAAAGCGATCCGCGAGGTTGATGCGACCGATAGAATGTGGGAGTTCTTCAAGGCCTCGGGCGGCGAGATGATTGCGACAGTCGCGGTCGAGAATGCCTGCGGCGACACACAGAAAACCGCCGCGATCAGCGATGGCGGGCAGGGGACAAGGTGCAGCCCATCCAGCAAACCAGACAGCAACGCGCCGTTGGTGTCGGACGACTTGTGACGAAGTCGCTCGGCGGGCGCACGCGCATCGCCGAGCTTTATCAGGAGGGGGCGGCGAAGATCCGCCTGCCCGAGACCTTCAGCGACGAGCTTGAGGCCGTCATCATCAACACCGCCGGCGGCATCACCGGTGGGGACCAGTTCGACTGGAATTTCAGGGCCGGTCCCGGTTGCTTCCTCACCGCGACCACGCAGGCCTGCGAGAAGATCTACAAGGCCTCTGCCGGCACTGGCCAAATCACCACACGCATCGAGGTGGGCGAGGGCGCCCGCATGCACTGGCTGCCGCAGGAAAGCATTCTCTTCGACAACGCATCGCTGACGCGCCGGCTGGAGGTCGACCTCGCCGAGGACGCCGAATTCCTGGCAGTCGAGGCTATCCTGCTCGGGCGCAAGGCCATGGGCGAGGCGATGAGTGCCGGTCTTGTTGGTGACCGCTGGCGGATCCGCCGTGGAGGCCAGCTTCTGCATGCCGAAGAGCTGAAGCTTGAGGGGAATGTCGCAAACCTTGTGGCGTCTCCGGCTGTGTTGGCCGGGCGTGTTGCCTTCGCCACGCTGATCCTCGTCAGCCCACGTGCCGAAGCCCTGATCCGCCCAATTCGTAAGCATATCGGTGAAGAAATGGGCGGCGTAAGTCATTGGCAAGGCAAGCTTGTTGCCCGTGTGGCCGCCCCTGACGGCTTTGCCTTGAGAAAAATCCTGTTGCCTGTCATTTCGGCCTTGCGCGGGGGCGCGTCTGTGCCAAAAGTCTGGAATCTCTGACGATCACGCCATTGGAGCACGCATGAATCTGACGCCGCGGGAAAAGGACAAACTGCTGATCGCGATGGCCGCCATAGTGGCCCGTCGTCGGCTGGAACGGGGCGTGAAGCTCAACTATCCGGAAGCGATCGCGCTGATCACCGACTTCGTCGTCGAAGGCGCGCGTGACGGGCGTATGGTGGCGGATCTGATGGAGGCGGGCGCCCATGTCATCACCCGCGACCAGGTAATGGAGGGCATTGCCGAGATGATCCACGACGTGCAGATCGAAGCGACCTTCCCCGACGGCACGAAGCTCGTGACCGTGCACGAACCCATCCGCTGAGGACTAGGATCATGGCGCTGGAACTTCGACCCAATTGCGAGTGCTGCGACAAGGATTTGCCGCCGGAGAGCCTGGCGATGATCTGCAGCTTCGAATGCACCTATTGCGCCGATTGCGCCGAAACCACGCTTGCCGGCATCTGCCCGAATTGCGGCGGTGAACTGGTGCGCCGGCCGATCCGGCCTGCCGCCAAGCTTGCCAATAATCCGGCGTCTACCAAACGTGTTCTCAAGGCCGAGGGCTGCCAGCCTTCGCGCGCTGCCTGAACCTGCTCAAGGAGAGATCGATGATCCCCGGTGAAATCATTGCAGCTACTGGCGAAATCGAACTGAATGCCGGCCATCCGACGGTGACGATCGAAGTCTCCAACAGCGGCGACCGGCCGGTGCAGGTCGGCAGCCACTATCATTTCTATGAGACCAATGCCGGGCTGATCTTCGAGCGCGAACAGGCGCGCGGCATGCGGCTCGATATTCCGGCAGGGACTGCCGTGCGCTTCGAGCCGGGGCAGACCCGGCAGGTGACGCTGATCCCGCTCTCCGGCAAACGCGAAGTCTATGGTTTCCGCCAGCAGGTCATGGGCGGCCTCTGACATGCAGCGATCGGGGGCGTGGCCATGGGGCGAGCGATGAACTGGAGCATGATGTTGATGCTCTGCGGCTGCGTCTTGCTCAAGGACGCGCCGGCATCGAGCGAGGACGTGCGACCCGTCGACTGCAGCAATGCCCAGACCCAGGCCGACATGAACCAGTGTGCGGCTTATGACTATCGCAAAGCCGATGCCGCGATGAATGCGCAATGGGCGGAGACGCGTGCGGCCATGCTCGCATGGGACAAGGTATCGCCAGTCTCCGACAATAACGGCGCCGCCAAGCGGCTTCTGGCTTCGCAGCGCTCCTGGCTCGCCTATCGAGATGCCACCTGCGATGTCGAAGGCTACTCGGTCGAGGGCGGTTCGATGCAGCCGCTGATCGTCTCGTCATGCCTCGCTGAGTTGACGACGCGTCGTACGGAAGAACTGAAGCGCCTGGGATCGTTCTACAACAATTGAGCCCGTGGTTTTTGAATGTGACGCAGAAGGTGCCTGAAAGAGCTATTGATGACGCATGAACACCTGCTCTTCATTCCGAGAAAAGCAAAGATCGCGATCACCGTCATCGCGCTCTGTGTGTTCTGCGCATCTGTTCTCGTTGTGCTGCTGTTCCTGCGGGATATCGACAAGAACGGAGCTGTCTCTACGGCCTTGACGCTCGCTCAAACCGCAGTCGCCGGACTCTCCGTTATTGCCATCATCTTCTACACGAAGTTCACGGTCGACATTTCTGATCTCAAGCGCCGGAACTCGCAATTTCTGACCGCTGAATTGCCGACGGCGATGGAAATCATCGAGTATCAGGAACCTGACTTCGTCGAGATCGACGGTGATTATCAGGCCCCGCCTGTCAGCTCAAAGGTCGTGGTCAAGATCCGGCACAGCCGGGATACTCATTACTGCAACTACATCATCGAGGCGTACGGGACCGCGCAGCGGGTCTATGTGCAGGTCAATGTCAAACGTATGGTCGTTTCGTACTTTCTCGACTGCGCGTCCCTCGATGACGAAGAGATGAAGAGCCGGCTGAGTTATGTGGTCAGTGCTGCCGAGACTGCCGGCTACCGCTATGAGTACAGCCGAGTCCACGACAGCGCCGAGGGCGGTGTTAGCATCCAGCTTCGGCTGTTCCGTGATCTCTCCGATGAGTTTCTCGTGAGCCCCGCCGAGCGTCTCTTTGTTGCCAATGACTTTGCCAGCATGACGCGGTCTCTCATCCGCGCCCTTCCCAAGACAACCGCCCTCTCCCAAGGAGCCTGAGACCCATGTCTTTCAAGATGTCCCGCGCCGCCTATGCCTCGATGTTCGGTCCGACCACGGGCGACAAGGTGCGTCTTGCCGATACGGAACTGTTCATCGAGGTGGAGAAGGATTTCACCACTTATGGCGAAGAGGTGAAGTTCGGTGGCGGCAAGGTCATCCGCGACGGTATGGGCCAGAGCCAGGTGACGCGCGCGAACGGCGCCGTCGATACCGTGATCACCAACGCCCTGATCCTCGATCACTGGGGGATCGTGAAGGCCGATATCGGGCTGAAGGACGGCCGGATCGTTGCGATCGGCAAGGCCGGCAATCCGGACACGCAGCCCGGCGTCAACATCATCGTTGGTCCCGGCACCGAAGCGATTGCGGGCGAAGGCAAGATCGTCACGGCCGGTGGCATGGATGCGCATATCCACTTCATCTGCCCACAGCAGATCGAGGAAGCGCTAATGTCCGGCCTCACCTGCATGCTGGGCGGCGGCACGGGGCCGGCGCATGGCACGCTTGCCACGACCTGCACGCCGGGTCCCTGGCATATTGCGCGGATGATCGAGGCCGCCGATGCCTTCCCGATGAACCTCGCCTTCGCTGGCAAGGGCAATGCTTCGCTGCCCGGCGCGCTCGAGGAAATGGTGCTCGGTGGGGCCACTTCGCTCAAGCTGCATGAGGACTGGGGCACGACGCCTGCTGCCATCGACTGCTGCCTTTCGGTTGCCGATCAATACGACGTGCAGGTGATGATCCATACGGACACGCTGAACGAAAGTGGCTTCGTCGAGGACACCGTCAATGCCATCCGCGGCCGCACCATCCATGCCTTCCACACGGAAGGGGCGGGCGGTGGCCATGCACCTGACATCATCAAGATCTGCGGCCAGATGAACGTTATCCCGTCGTCGACCAATCCGACGCGGCCCTATACCGTGAACACGATCGCCGAGCATCTGGACATGCTGATGGTCTGCCATCACCTGTCGTCGTCGATCCCTGAGGATATCGCCTTTGCCGAAAGCCGAATCCGCAAGGAAACGATCGCGGCGGAAGACATCCTGCATGATATCGGTGCCTTCTCGATCATCTCGTCCGATAGCCAGGCCATGGGCCGCGTCGGCGAAGTCATCATCCGAACCTGGCAGACGGCCGACAAGATGAAGCGCCAGCGCGGTGCGTTGCCGTCGGAAACCGGCGACAACGACAATATGCGCGCCAAGCGCTATATCGCGAAATATACCATCAACCCGGCGATCGCCCATGGGGTGTCCCATGAAATCGGATCGGTCGAAGTCGGCAAGCGCGCCGATCTCGTCATCTGGAACCCGGCCTTCTTCGGCGTGAAGCCCGACATGATCCTGATGGGTGGCATGATTGCCGCCGCCCCGATGGGCGATCCGAACGCCTCGATCCCGACGCCGCAGCCGGTGCATTACCGCCCGATGTTCGGTGCCTATGGCAAGGCGCGCACCAACACGTCGGTGACCTTCGTCAGCCAGGCCGCGCTCGATGCCGGCCTCGGCAACCGTCTCGGCGTCGCCAAGCAACTCGTCGCGGTCAAGAATACCCGTGGTGGCATTTCGAAGAAGTCGATGATCCACAACGACTTGACGCCGCATGTGGAAGTGGATCCGGAGACCTACGAAGTGCGCGCCGATGGTGAACTGCTGACATGCGAGCCGGCGACCAAGCTGCCGATGGCGCAGCGGTATTTCCTGTTCTGATGGGCAGAGTTGCTCGGCTGGTGAAATGTCTGGGCGGCCTCCTGACCGCTTTGCTTGTCTCACTGGCTCTCGGCACTCTCGTGCCTCGCCCGCTAACGTCGCCGGCGGCAGCCTCCATCGGTTCAACCAGCCAGATCCTGCTTCTCGCCAATCCGATCCATACAGATATCGCGCTGCCGCTCGATGACGAGGTGCGGGCTGCTTTCGCCGATCTCATTCCGGCGGGGCTGCCGATCGATATGCCCGGCGTCGAGTATCTGATCATCGGCTGGGGAGGGCGGTCCTTCTATATCGAGACGCCGACCTGGGGCGATATTCGACCGCTGCCGGTGTTGAAGGCGCTGACGGTCGATCGTTCGGTGCTGCATGCCTCGGTCGCCGGCCCGATCGATGAGAACCATCCCTCGGTGCGCGCCCTTGATATCACGCAGGAGGGACGCAGCCGGATGATTGCTGCGATCCGCGCGAGTTTCGTTCGGGAGAATGGCGAACCGGTGCCAATCCCTGGGGCTGCCTACGGGCTGGACGATGCATTCTTCGAGGCGGAAGGATCATTCAACGCGTTTGTCGGCTGCAACACCTGGACAGCGTCCATGCTGCGCAGTGCCGGGGTTCGCACCGGCTGGTGGACGCCCTTGCCGCAATTGCTGGACCTTTCCATCGATCTCCATCACGGCGCCTGATGGGTGCGGATTGGCTTTCGCTGGCCCTTGTGGTTGCGCTCCCAATGCCGTGATTGGGTTTCGCTCGTCCTTTTTAGGTGGTTCCTCCTTCAATCCCGAGATCGATCGCATTTGAGTGATTCCTTTAGGAATAGGCCAACCGACGCCGCCTAAGCCATGAGCATGTTCATGAAGGAGCAGGCGGTGATTCTCATCGGCAAACGGCCGTGGCAGCAGATCGATCTCAAGGGCTTTGACAGGCCTTATGGGATTTGGAGCTTTGCTCTCCGGGTCAGCTTTCGCTCCGTCATCATTAGCTGTCTTGCCGGCCTGGCCGCCTTGCCGCTCCTCTATGCGCTTGATCTCCTGACGATCCCGTTTGAGGAGACGGTCAGGCTGATGGTGGCCTTCTCCTGGCTGTTTGGCGGTGTCGTCTCCGGCGCTCTCGCCTTCGTCGCCGGGCATGTCATCCGTGACCTCATGCTGTCGCGCACAGAGTTCGAACGCCTGAGCCGGACAGACACGCTGTCAGGGCTCGCAAACCGGCGGGCCTTCAACGAAGCCCTTGTTGCCGTGGAGGAGGATGCTTCACTGGCGATCATCGATATCGACCGCTTCAAGTCGATCAATGATCGCTTCGGACACCAGGCCGGCGACCGGGTGATCCAGGCGATCTCAACGGTGTTGAAAGAGGTGTTTTGCGATCGGCACCTCGTCGCCCGTCTGGGCGGGGAGGAGTTCGGGGTGATCCTGAAAGGTGGCACGCTTGCTGAGCGCCTTGCGCTGGTCGAGCAGGCCCGCCTGCGGGTGGCCGAAATGAGCGCGAGTTACCATCAGGCTCAACTCTGTGTGACCATCTCCGCTGGCGTCGCCGAATTTGAACCCGGCAAGCGTCCCGAAATTGTCTATGCCTGGGCGGACAAGGCGCTTTACCTCGCCAAGGATAGCGGTCGCAACAGGGTTTTTCACGAGCAATCGCTGTCGATCGGCGATCCCGTGCTGGCCGAGCATGCTCCTGATGATGCTCGACTTTTCGCTGCGATCGGACGGCGCGGCTGAAGAACGATCTTGCCGTATGCCTCATTCCTGTGCATGGTTCAAAAAACAGTCATGCCGGGAGTTTTCATGCAGCGCGCGACATCTTTCAAACCTGCCGGTTCGGTCGCCGATGCGCCGGAAGGCACCGTTGTCCTTCCCCATGACGGGCGCCATCTGCGACGCAAGCTCCTGCATCTCGACAATGGCGAGATGGTCATGCTCGACCTCAAGGAGCCGGTTCTTTTCCACCACGGCGACAGGCTTGTGCTCGATGATGGTACGACGATCGAGATCCAGGCGGCCGAGGAGCGGCTGTTCGAGATCCGTCCACGTGACGGACAGCACCTGATCGAGCTCGCCTGGCATCTCGGCAACCGGCATCTCGCGGCTCAGATCGAAACCGGCCGTATTCTGATCCAGCGCGATCACGTTATCCGCGAGATGCTGATCGGTCTCGGGGCCGATGTCACTGAGGTTGTCGAGCCGTTCCAGCCGGTGCGCGGGGCCTATCATGCGCATGGTGGTCACGGTGCCCATCACGAGGCCGGACATGGCCATGGCTGAGATGGCGGCAGACGGTCTTGCCGCCCGCCAGGCGCTGCTCCGGCTGATGGCCTGGCTTTCGCCTGCCTTTCCCATCGGCGGGTTTTCCTATTCTGCCGGCCTGGAGAGTGCCGTCGGCGAAGGTCACGTCTCCGGTGGTGATGATCTCGAGGCCTGGCTTCTGGTGCTGCTTAGCGATGGCGGGATGCGCAATGATGCAATCCTGCTTGGCGAGGCGCACCGACTGCAGAGCGATAGCCAAGCGCTTGATCAGATCGTGTCGCTCGCGACGGCACTTGCCGGATCGGCAGAGCGATATGCGGAGATCACCCGTCTCGGCGAGGCCTTCGTACAGGCTGCTTCTGCCTGGCCCCACCCGGTGATCGATGCGCTTTCGGGGCCCGTGCCCTATAGTGTAGCCGTCGGTGCCGTGGCGGCAGCGCATGGCGTTGACCGAATGGATGCAATCGCTGCATTTTTACATGCGCAGATCTCGCACTATGTCTCCGTCGCGATCCGCCTCGGCGTGATCGGCCAGACCCGCGGTGTCTCGATCCTGGCAGGATCGGAGGCGCCGATCCTTGCTGCGGCTTCGTCCTATGCGCGGCTCGGTCTCGACGATCTCGGTTCGGCGACAATCATTGCGGATACGCTCAGCATGCGGCACGAGATCCAGTATTCCCGACTTTTCCAATCCTAAGCGAAAGCGCTCACACAGGACGAACATCATGAAATCGAAGAATGGTCCCCTTCGCGTCGGTATTGGCGGACCGGTCGGATCCGGCAAGACGGCGCTGACGGAGAAGCTCTGCAAGGCAATGCGCGACGACTATTCCGTCGCGGTCGTCACCAATGACATCTACACGCGCGAGGACGCCGATGCGCTGATCCGCATGCAGGCGTTGACGTCGGACCGGGTGGTGGGCGTGGAGACGGGCGGCTGTCCGCATACGGCGATCCGCGAGGATGCCTCGATCAACCTGAAAGCCATTGCCGATCTCAATGCCCGGATCCCGGACCTCGACATCGTCTTCATCGAGTCGGGTGGCGATAATCTCGCGGCAACCTTCTCGCCTGACCTCGCCGATATCACCCTTTATGTGATTTCGGTCTGCCAGGGCGAGGAGATCCCGCGCAAGGGCGGGCCGGGGATCACGCGATCGGATCTGCTTGTTATCAACAAGACCGACCTCGCGCCGCATGTCGGTGTCGATCTCGACGTCATGGAGAGGGATGCGGGCCGTATGCGCTCCGAGCGGCCCTTCGTCTTTACGGACCTCAAGCGCGGTGCTGGCGTCGACCGGATCGTCAGCTTCCTGCAGGAGAGCGGGGGGCTCTGAGCATACGGCAGAAGGTTCAGGGTCGAGGCGCGCTCAGATCTGCTTGAGTGCGCTCACGTCGCTGATGTGGATCGTCCGTCCACGGACGATGACGCCCACGCGGCGTAGCGTCGAGAAGGCACGCGAGAGCGCCTCGGGTGCCAGGCCGAGCTTGCCGGCCAGCAGGCTCTTCTGGAAGGGCAGGCGGATGGCGGCCGGGCCGCCCTCGGTTTCGCAATGGGTCAGAAGATAATGGGCCACACGTTGCGGAGCAGTTTGCAGACGGTCATTGGCGATGCAATCCATCGTCGCGCGCAGATGGTCCGACAGGCAGCGGATGATCGATTTCGCCACATCCTTCTCATGTTCTGCGAGCGCCCGGACACGCTGCAGATCGAAGCGGGCCAGCGTCACCGTCTCGGCGGCCTGGGCGTTGTAGAGATACTTGTCGCCGAGGGCGAGCAGGCATTCGGCGAAGGTGTCTCCCGGGCCACAGATGCGGATGTCAGCCTCGCGGCCGTCCTTGTTGAGACGGTAGAGCCGCACATAGCCGCTGAGTACACTGTAAAAGCAGTCGGCGGGCTCTCCCTCGCGGAACAGCACGTCGCGGGCCTCGTAATTGGAGATATTGGCGATCTCCATCATCGAGGCCATGGCCGTCGGGCCAAGTTGTGACAAGAAGGACGTCCGCAGGAGCGTATTCTTGTCTCGCGAGTTCAGTCTCAGCATCTTGTTCACGGTTTTCACGGCTCCCCATCCATCACGGTGTCCGGGCATGCAGCGCTGCAATCGTCGCGCCTTCTTTCACCCGAATTGGGTCAAGGCCCTGCATCGGACCGGCGCATCTCCTGCAGGTCCTGATATCTTTGCCCTTCCCAGTCGATTCACATTATCGCGGTGCCAGCAAGTTCGGATTGATTTCGATCAAAGCCCCATGGGCATATGACGATTGTCGAATGCAGATCGCCGACATGACCGCGGGCGCTCCGTTGCCGGAGCGCCCGCTCATGGAGAACAGTTGTATTGCGGATGGGTCTCAGAACTTCACGCCAAGACCGAATTTGACGGTGTGCTGGGTGAGCTCGGCACCGATCGAGGCTGCGCCGAAGTCGAGTTCCCCGGTACCGAAGTCGTTGTAGCGATAGTCGATGCGGCCGAAGATACGGTCTGTGACTGCATAGTCCATACCGGCGCCGAGCGTGTATCCGTGGAAGCTGGCGGTCGTGGTGGACACGCCGATATACTCCGCTTCCAGATGCGTGGCCGCCCAGCCGGCGCTCGTATAAATCAGCAGGCGGTCGAAGGCATAACCGAGGCGCAGGCGGGCGGAGCCTTGCCAGTCCGCGCCGCCGGTGAAGGTGCCGAACGCCGCCGTCACAGTAACATCCTGAATGTTGTATTCGACGTCGCCTTCGATGCCGAGAACGAGGTTGTTGTCGAATTGCGCGTTGATGCCGGCAAAGGCCCCGAGGACCGTGCCGTTAAGCGGGTCTTCTGTCGGTGGATAGCCTGCCGGAGGCTCGAAGTAGCCGTCCATCCAGCCGTAGCCGCCGGCAATGCCTGCGTAACGACCGCTCCAGTCATAGGGCGTGGTTTCGACGTCCGCGGCGACGGGATAGGTCGCCGGCGTGCTGATGGCGTCGCCAGCCGATGCTGTGCCGGCGAGCAGGGTAAAGGTGATCGTGATGAAAGGTCTCAAGGCAATCCTCAGAATCTGCAATAGCAACAATGCTTAGAGGTTGCATCATCGGGCTTGTGCGTGACTTGAGGCTGTGCGGTGCCCTAGGGCACTCGAGACCGGCCGCCGATATGCGGCGGCCGGTCTTGTCTGATCATTCCGCTGCGAGCGGCGGAAGGTTGATGACGTTGCCGTTGCCGTCGTTCTTGCGGCTCACCGGCTGACTGCGTTCGACGGCAGAGACCCGCTTTTCAACGGCTTCCAGCGCGGCCACGTTCTTGCGGGCGAGGAAGGAAAGGACTTCCGGCGTCAGAGGCTCTTCCTCTTCTTCCTTCTTGCCGACGAAGCGGCTGAAGATCCAACCGAGCAGGCGGGATACGTCGTCGAGGATAAGGAAGAAGGCCGGTACGACCACAAGGCTCAGCACCGTCGAGACGATGATGCCGCCGATGACGGCGATTGCCATCGGTGCACGGAACGAGCCGCCTTCGCCGACACCAAGTGCCGAGGGTAGCATGCCCGCCGACATGGCGATCGAGGTCATGATGATCGGACGGGCGCGCTTGCGGCCTGCCTCCACCATGGCTTCGAGGCGATGCATGCCCTGACGCCGCATTTCGATGGCGAAGTCGACCAGCAGGATGGCGTTCTTCGTCACGATGCCCATGAGCATCAGGATGCCGATGAGAACGGGCATGGAGAGCGCGTTGTTCGTCAGGATCAGAGCCACTGCCACGCCGCCGATCGCAAGCGGCAGCGAGAACAGGATGGTGAAGGGCTGGATCACGTCCTTGAAGAGCAGGATCAGCACCGTCAGCACCAGAAGCAGGCCGAGGATCATGGCGTTGACGAAGCTCTGCTGCATCTCGGCCTGGATCTTGGCGTCACCGCTTTCGGCCAATCGCACGCTTTCCGGGATCTCGGCGCTTGCCACGGTGTCGCGGAAGGCGTTGGTCGCGGTGTCGAGTGCGACGCCCTGCGGCAGGCCGGCACCGATCGAAACGACGCGGTTGCGGTCGTTGCGCTTGATGGACGAGACGCCTTCCGCGTAGTCGATATCGGCGACGCTCGAGAGCGGCACGGTCGCACCACTTGCGGTGCGCACCTTCAAGGAGCGGATGGCAGCCAGATCGGTGCGCAGATTGGTTGACGCCTGGACGCGGATCGGGATCTGCCGGTTGTCGAGCGAGATCTTCGGTAGCGCGGCATCGACGTCACCAATGGTGGCAACGCGAACCGTCTGGGCGATCTGCTGAGCGGTGATGCCGAGGCGGGCTGCTTCGTCTGCGCGCGGGCGGATCTGCAGTTCCGGACGGGGCAGGGCACCGTCGGCGCTGACATTGGCGAGTTCCGGCACCTGGCGCAGCTTGGCCTCGAGGATGCCGACGGCCTGGTTCAGCTCTTCCTCGTTCTTGGACAGGAAGTTGAAGGTGATGTCGCGTTCGCCGCGGTCATTGAGCTTGGTGATGCGAATGTCCGGGATCGAAGCGAGCTTGGCGAAAACCTCTTCCTCGACGTCCCACTGAGGACGCACGCGGCCGTTTTCGGGCAGCTTCGGCAGATATTCGCCGATCAGCGGCAGGCCGCCGAGACCCTTGTTGACGAGGGTCTTGGCAAGCGAATGCTCGATGCGATCGAGGTTCATCGTGACGCTGGCGCGACGAAGCTCCAGATCACCGCGCGGCGAGGAGCCGCCGAGGATGAAGATGCTGGCGACGTCTGGCACATCCTGGATCGCGGCATAGATCGCATCCGTCTTGCGCTCGGTTTCTTCTAGCGTCGCGTTTGGCGGCAGCTCGACCGAGAGCACGATACGGCCCGCATCTTCCGGCGGAATGAAGCTGCCTGGGACGCCCGACAGGAGGACGATGGAGCCGATCAGGAAGAGGATGGCTGCGGCAAGCGTCAGCAGGCGGGATACCCAGCCAAAGCCGACGCGGGCGAACATGAAATGCACGAACCTGCCGGCCGGTGTTTCCGACTTTTCGCTCTGGCGCTCGACGCGTTCACCCCAGTTCCGCAGGAACTGCGGTGCCCAGCCGCCGGTCGTTGCCCGGACGATGCGGGTGTACATCTTGAGCGGCAGGCTGTCGTTGTCGTGATGGTCGTCCATCGCGTCTTCTGCGCGCATCAGGTAGGCGGCCATCATCGGCGTGATGAGGCGCGCCACAAGCAGCGAGAAGAAGACGGAGAAGGCTACCGTCAGGCCGAACTGTATGAAGTACTGGCCGGGAATGCCCGGCATGAAGGAAACCGGCACGAAGACCGCGATGATCGTGAAGGTCGTCGCGATGACGGCGAGGCCGATTTCATCTGCCGCCTCGATCGCCGCCCGATACGGCGTCTTGCCCATCTTGATGTGCCGGGCGATGTTTTCCACCTCGACGATCGCGTCGTCGACGAGAATGCCGGTCGCGAGCGTCAGTGCCAGGAACGAGACGAGGTTCAGCGAGAAGCCCATCATGTCCATGACCCAGAAGGTCGGGATGGCCGAGAGGGGCAAGGCGACTGCCGAGATCAGCGTCGCGCGCCAGTTGCGCAGGAAGAGAAGCACCACGATGACGGCGAGGATCGCACCCTCGACGAGGGTGTGCATGGCCGCTTCATAGTTGCCGTAGGTGAAGTAGACCGAGTCGTCGATCATCTCGATCTGGACGTCGGGGTTCTCGGCACGCACCGTGGCAAGGCTTTCGGCCACGGTCTCGGCAACCGTCACTTCGCTTGCACCCTTGGCGCGGAAGATGGCGAAAGAGACAACGGGCTTGCCATCGTGGCGGGCGAAGGACTTCGGCTCTTCATAGGTGTCGGTGACACGGCCGATTTCGGACAGCTTGACGAAGCGGCCGCCGGGGAGGGCGATCGTCGAATTGGCGAGGCTCTCGACATCGCGGTTGTCGCCCAGGGTGCGGATCGACTGCTCGGCCCCCGCTACCTGTCCACGACCGGAGCCGAGGTCGACATTGGTGCCCTTGAGCTGGCTCGAAATGTCGGATGCGGTGACGCCCAATGCATCGAGACGGTCGGGATCAAGCTCGACGCGCACTTCGCGGTCGGCGCCGCCGTAACGGTCGACACGGCCGATGCCGGGCTGACCCTGGAGGGCGCGCTTGACGGTGTCATCGACGAACCAGGACAGTTCGGCGAGGTTCATGTTGGGCGAGGAGACGGCGAAGCTCTGGATCGCCTGACCTTCGACATCGACCTTGGTGACGATGGGTTCATCGACGGAGGCCGGCAGGTCGCCGCGGATCTGGTCGATCGCGTCCTTGACGTCCTGCACTGCCTGTTCGGTCGGCACTTCCATGCGGAACATGACGACGGTCTGGGACTGTCCGTCCGTAACGGTCGAATTGATTTCGTCGACGCCGGTGATCGAGGCCACGGCGTCTTCGACTTCCTTCGTCACTTGGCTCTCGAGTTCAGCCGGGGAGGCGCCGCTCTGGCCGACGGTGATCGCCACCAGGGGAACGTCGATGTTCGGAAACCGGGTGATCGGCAGCGCATAAAACGACTGGATGCCGACGACCATCAAAAGGAAGAAGGCCAGGATCGGCGCAATCGGATTGCGGATGGACCATGCAGAGAAATTCATGGCGTCGTCGCCCTTCAGTTGGAAACGCTGCTGGTGTCTTCCACGGGGTTAATCTTGTCCCCGTCGCGGACAAACACGCCCGCCTTTGCTACGACCTTGTCGCCTTCATCGAGGCCCTCGGTCACCTGAATGTAGGACCCGTCCTGGATGCCCGTCTTGATCTCGACCATCTGCACGGTTCCGTCGCGAACCTTGCGGACCGTCGTCTTGCCGCCTTCGGTGGTGATCGCAGATAGAGGAAGGGCGATCCCTTTTGCTTCGCTGACAATGATCGCGGCGCTGCCATACATGCCCGACCGGGCGGCCAGGTCGTCGTCGAGTGCGATATGAACCGCGCCCAGACGGGTGACCGGATCGACGACCGGGGAGATGAGGCGCACAGACCCTGTCAGGGGTTGCGTGCTGCCGGCAATCGTCACGGCTGCCTTCTGGCCCTGCTTGAGGCGCAGGATATCATTTTCGGGGACATCCGCCACCAGTTCGATCTGCCCGTCGCGGATGACCGTGAAGAGCGGCTGGCCAGCACCGGTTGCGATGGCGCCGATCCGGGCGTTGCGCACCGAAATAGTGCCTGTGACCGACGACTTGATGTCGGTGCGGGCGAGGCGGAGATCGGTATCGGCAATCTGCGTGTCGACGACCTTGATATCCGCTTCGGCGACAGTGATTGCCTGGCGGGCGGTCTCGACCCGGGCGGTCGCGCTGGCGAGCGACGTTTCGGCCTGCTCTTTTTGTGAGGTGGAAACGGAACCTGATGAGACCAGGCGCGTTGCACGCTCGAACTGGCGCTGCGCGTCGTTGAGGCTCGCTTCGGCTTCCACCAGCTGAGCCTGATACTGGGCAAGGGCGGCTTCAGCCTTTGCACGGTTGGCGAGGTACTGGCTGCGCTGAAGGAGGAGGGTGTCTTCGCTCAGCTTCGCGACCACCGCGTCGGCCTGAACCGTATCGCCGACATCGGCGTTCAGGGACTGGATCTGCAGACCCTCGACCTGGGGCTGGATCTGCACCTCTTCCTCGGCGCGCAATGTGCCGGTGGAGACGACCCTGTCGACAAGGTCACGGCTTTCAGCCGCTGTGACGATAATGGCCGGGAGGTTCTGCGCTGGTGCCGCCGGCTGTTCCTGGCCAATGGCGACCGAGGCCGCCAGCGACAGAGTGGCAGCGATCAGCACGGACTTCGCGCTCGCGTTTCGAAACATGAGACCCTTCCCAGAGAATGATAAAAGCAGTTTTGAAAGCATTACGTCTTGTCAGCCGGATCGGCTCACAGCGTCGATGCTAACGACACTCATACGCTGTTTTCAACTTTTCGGCATCTGAACCCAGATGAAGAGGTGGGGGATCGCAAAACCGCTTGCAAGAGGCTTAAAGGCCATTTGCGATGCGCTCGTGAAAATAGTTCAATATAGAACGATGGTGTTGCCGATTTGCCAGTCCCGGCGACTGAAAATGATCAGTAAAACCTACAAATAGACACGGGGATTGCTCCCCGTGTCCTGTATTCGCTGTGGTCCGCCAAGACTATTTCAGGGCCGCGTCGGTGATCTCGGTCGTGAAGGCGCCGGTCGGCTCCTTGGAGATAACGGGATCCGAACCGCCGCCGAGCAGGGTCTTCACCGTGCGATCGTAGTCGGCCTTGTCCAGCGCACCGGCAGAGCCGGCCGTCAGCTTGGCGACTTCGCTCATCATGCGCTTCTGATGGGCTTCGGTCTGGGCGCCTGAGGCGTCGTTTTCGAGCACGATTTCAGCAGCTTCGTCCGAATTGGCTTCGGCATACTTCCAGCCCTTCATCGAAGCGCGGACGAACTTGACCATCTTTTCCTTGAAGGCCGGGTCGGCGAGCTTGTCTTCGAGCACGTAGAGACCGTCTTCGAGCGTGGCCACGCCTTCGTCTTCATACTTGAAGGTCACGAGGTCTTCGGCCTTGATGCCGGCATCGATGACCTGCCAGTATTCGTTGTAGGTCATGGTCGAGATGCAGGCGGCCTGCTTCTGCAGGAGCGGGTCGACGTTGAAGCCCTGCTTGAGAACCGTCACGCCGCCTTCCGAGCCGTCGGTCTTGATGCCGAGCGTGCTCATCCAGGACAGGAAGGGATATTCGTTTCCGAAGAACCAGACGCCGAGGGTCTTGCCCTTGAAATCTTCCGGCTTGGTGATGCCGGTTTCCTTGAGGCAGGTCAGCATCATGCCCGAGGACTTGAAGGGCTGGGCAATGTTGACGAGCGGCACGCCCTTTTCGCGGGTTGCGAGTGCCGACGGCATCCAGTCGACGATGACATCTGCGCCGCCACCGGCCAGAACCTGCGGAGGTGCGATGTCAGGGCCGCCCGGCTTGATTTCGACGTCGAGGCCTTCTTCTTCGTAGAAGCCCTTGTCTTTCGCGACGTAGTAGCCGGCGAACTGGGCCTGGGTTACCCATTTCAGCTGGAGGGTCACCTTGTCGGCGGCGGCGGCCTGCATGGCGGTCAACGAGACCGCGGCAGCCAGCAGCAGGGATGCGAGTTTGATTGTCATTTCAGTTCCCTCTTTTTTTGTTGGTTCAGTTCACGACCGTCCACCACGGACGGACGGATGCCAGAAGGTGACCCGGCGTTCTGCCAGTGCCACCAATCCGTAGAAGACCGAGCCGGCGAGTGCGGCGACCGCAATCTCGGCCCAGACCATGTCGACATTCGAGCGTCCAACCTCGGTCGAGATACGGAAGCCCATGCCGACAATCGGGGTGCCGAAGAACTCTGCCACGATCGCACCGATCAGCGCGAGGGTGGAATTGATCTTCAGCGCATTGAAGATGAAAGGCCAGGCGGCGGGAAGTCTGAGCCGCACCAGCGTCTGCCACCAGGACGCGGCATAGGTGTGCATCAGGTCGCGCTCCATGTGGCTCGCGGCGGCCAATCCCTGCACGGTGTTCACCAGCATCGGGAAGAAGGTCATGATGACGACGACGGCAACCTTGGACTGCCAGTCGAAGCCGAACCACATGACCATAATCGGGGCGATGCCGACGACGGGCAGGGCCGAGACGAAGTTGCCGATCGGCAGCAGGCCCTTCTGCAGGAAGGGCGAGCGGTCGATCAGGATCGCAACGAGGAAGCCGAGGCCGCAGCCGGCGACATAACCCGTGATGACAGATTTCAGGAAGGTCTGCTGGAAATCCGCCCAGAGGATGTGGGTGGAGGTGAGGATGCGCGCCCAGATCATCGAGGGGGCCGGTAGCAGGATCGAGGGGATCTCGAAGCCGTGCACCGCACATTCCCAGATGACGAGCAGGGTCACACCGAAGATCAGGGGGACGGCGAGGCTGATTGCACGTCGGGTGGATGGATCCTTCGGCCGCTGAGCCACCAGCCACTGGTTCAGACCCCAGGCACCAAGCCAGAAGACAAAGGCGAAGACGAGGTAACCGTTCATGGCTTGACCCCCATGCGTGCGAGAACCCGTGTGTGGGCCATGCCGACGATTGAAACGAGGAGGGCAGCCAAGCCTGCCGCCATGAAGAGGGCGGCCCAGATCTGGATGGTCTGGCCGTAGTAGGAGCCGGACAGCAGGCGGGCGCCGAGACCGGCGACGGCCCCCGTCGGTAGCTCACCGACGATAGCGCCGACCAGTGAGATCGCGATGGCTACCTTCAGCGAGGTAAAGAGATAGGGCATCGAGGCCGGCCAGCGCAGTTTCCAGAAAGTCTGGGAGGGGCTGGCATTATAGGTGTGCATCAGGTCGAGCAGCAGGATGTCGGGGCTGCGCAGACCCTTCACCATGCCGACAACGATCGGGAAGAAGGAAAGATAGGTCGAAATCAGCGCCTTGGGCATCAATCCGGAGATGCCGATCGAATTCAGCACGACGATGATCATCGGCGCAATCGCAAGGATCGGGATCGTCTGGGAGGCGATCACCCAGGGCATCAGCGACTTGTCCATGGCCCGGTTATGGACGATGGCGATTGCAAGCACGATGCCGAGCACGGTGCCCATGGCAAAGCCCGCCAGCGTCGCCGAGAGCGTGATCCAGGCGTGGTAGACGAGGCTGCGCTTGGAGGTGATGGCTTTGTTGAACACGGTGTCCCAGAGTTCGGCGACGATCTGGTGCGGGGCCGGCAGGATCGGGCGTTCCTGGGCGAAGGTCCGCTCGACGACTTGGGAGAAGGTGATCTCTTCATTGGCGCGGGCGGCCTGATCGCGGACAAAGGGCGCGTTCAGATAGACGACGAAGACATGCCAGATGACGAAGATCGCCAAGAGGACCGTCGGGACCGGCAGGACGCGGTCGCGGAGGTGAGAGGGGGCGGCCTTCATCAGGCACCTCCTTTTGCGGGATAGAGCATGAGGGCCATGGACACGACACCGAGCGCCACGCCTGCGGTCTGGATGGCGCTCAGGCGTTCGCCGAAGAGGAAGAAGGCAATAACGTTGATGAGGACCAGTTGGGCGATGGCCGAGGCGGAGATAGCCAGACCCAAGCCGCCCTCACGCATCAGCTTCACCATCATCAGATTGCCGATGCAGTAGAGGGCGAGTGAGGCCACGAGTACCCAGAGCTTGCCGTTGTCGACATAGGCGCGGGAGACGGTGGCGGCACCCAGGAAGGTCGCCATGGCGGCACCGAGCCAGAGGAGGAAGGTGGGGTTCATGGGGTTTTACTCTCAATCACAAGACTATTCCTCATAAGAATGCCCCGCCTTCAGGCCCTCGCGCACGCGATGCGCAATCTCGAGAAATTCCGGGGTCTCCCTGATATCGAGCGGCCGCTCCTTTGGCAGTGTCGACTCGATGATGTCGGTCACCCGGCCCGGACGCGGGCTCATGACGACGATCTTGGTCGAGAGGTAGACGGCCTCGGGGATCGAGTGGGTGACGAAGCAGATCGTCTTGTTGGTGCGGTCCCAGAGCTTCAGGAGCTCTGAATTCAGGTGGTCGCGGACGATTTCGTCGAGCGCGCCGAAGGGTTCGTCCATCAGCAGCAGGTCGGCGTCGAAGGCGAGCGCGCGGGCGATCGATGCTCGCTGCTGCATGCCGCCCGACAACTGCCAGGGATATTTCTTGGCAAAGCCCGAGAGGTTCACCAGCTCCAGCGTCTGTTCGATGCGCTTCTTCTTTTCCGCCGCACTGTAACCCATGATTTCGAGCGGCAGCGCGATGTTGTTCTCGATCGTGCGCCAGGGATAGAGGGCCGCTGCCTGGAAGACATAGCCGTAGGAGCGCGCCTTGCGGGCCTCTTCCGGTGTCATGCCGTTGACGGTGATCTCACCGGCGGTGTGCTTTTCGAGATCGGCAATGACGCGCAGGAAAGTGGTCTTGCCGCAGCCGGAGGGTCCGATGAAGGAGACGAAATCGCCCTTCTTCACCTCAAGATCGACATTCGACAGGGCGTGGACGGGGCCGTCATTGGTCTCGAAGGTGAGGCTCAGGTTCCTGGCCGAGACGACGGAGTAGGGTGCATTCATGCGCTAGGACCAATCGCGTTTGTTGCAAAGGCAGTCTGCCTCTTGCATTCTTTTGACATGCGGCCGCTCGGGAGCAGCGGGCCGGGAGAGGCGGGCCTGCCGCCGGTGAGAAGAGGACGGGACAATGGACGCATCAGCAAAGCCCACCTGCCGGATCGTGAAGCCCGGCCACACCTATGAGGGCAAGCAGGGGCTGAGTTACTTTGAGGGCATTGCTGCCGAGACCGTGGGTGCCAAGGGCATCTGCATGCATGTGCTGACCATGCCGCCCGGCGCGCGGGCCAAGGCGCATCTGCACGAGAGCCACGAGACCGCGATCTATATGCTCTCCGGTCAGGCACATACCTGGTATGGCGACCGGCTGGAGAACCACGTCGTCGTGCATGCGGGCGAGCTGTTCTACATTCCGGCCGGCGTGCCGCATCTGCCGGCGAACCTGTCGAACGCGCCTTGCACGGCGATCATCGCGCGCACTGACCCGAACGAGCAGGAGAGCGTCGTGTTGCTGCCGGAACTGGATGGGCTGGTTGAGGTGTGACGTCGGGTTCATCTGGCCAGGCTCTCCATTCTCGGGAAAGCGATCAGACAGTAGATGATCGCGCAAACCATGCCAGTCGGCACCAGCGACAAGGCCATCGAGGCCGCGTTCTGATGAAAGAAGCGGCCCCAGGTCGCCAATTGTAAAAGGGCGATGCCGGACAGAGGACACGCAGCACCCGCGATGGCGAAATGCCACCAACGGTTCCAGCGCATTCGCAGCAGCACCCAGGTCGCCAGCAAAGTGAAGGGGGCAGCGAGCAACAAGGCAACCGGCAGGATCTCCAGGGTCAGCCGAAGGACCGGCAGGATCGAACCCGGAAAGTGCATGAAGCGCGGCAGGCGGCCGTAAGTGAACGCATCTGTCACTTCAAGTGTTGCCCAGATGCCGATGACGCCGACAAACACGGCGGCTGCATAGCCTGCGCCGAAGCGGGCAGTCCTGAGCAACCATGTCTTCTTCGCTGGCCCCACGCTCACACTCCCGTCGCGGGGATGCCCGTGCGTTCCACCTTGCGCGGCGCCACGAGTTCCTTCCAGGTGGAGAGTGCCTTGTTCACGGCGGTAAACGGCTCGCGCTTGACGAACTTGCCGTGGCCCTCGCGGGTCTTCACCGCACTTTCCTCGATCGCGACGTATCCGCGGGTCAGCGTGTAGCGCGGCAGGCCGGTCACTTCCTTGCCCTCGAACACATTGTAGTCGATCGAGGATTGCTGGGTCTTGGCGGAGATGGTCTTGGAACGCTTGGGATCCCAGACCACGAGGTCGGCATCGGCGCCGACGAGGACGGCCCCCTTTTTCGGATAGATGTTGAGGATCTTGGCGATGTTGGTCGAGGTGACCGCTACGAATTCGTTCATCGTCAGGCGACCGGTTGCCACACCATAGGTCCAGAGCATCGGCATACGGTCTTCGAGCCCGCCGGTTCCGTTCGGGATCTTGGCGAAGTTGCCGACGCCGAAACGCTTCTGCTCGCTGGTGAAGGCGCAGTGGTCGGTGGCGACGACCGAGAGCGAACCCGACTGCAGGCCTGCCCAGAGTGAATCCTGGTGCTGCTTGTTGCGGAAGGGGGGCGACATGACGCGGCGGGCGGCATGGTCCCAATCCCCATTGAAATATTCGCTTTCGTCGAGCGTCAGGTGCTGGATCAGCGGCTCGCCATAGACGCGCATGCCCTTCTGACGGGCGCGGCGGATGGCTTCATGGGCCTGTTCGCAGGAGGTGTGCACGACATAGAGCGGAACACCGGCCATGTCGGCCAACATGATCGCGCGGTTGGTCGCCTCGCCCTCGACTTCCGGCGGACGGGAATAGGCATGGGCCTCCGGACCGTTATTGCCTTCGGCGAGCAGCTTTGCCGTCATCGAGGCAACGACGTCGCCGTTTTCGGCATGGACCATCGGCAGGGCGCCAAGTTCTGCGCAGCGCTGGAAGGAGGCGAACATCTCGTCGTCATTTACCATCAGCGCGCCCTTGTAGGCCATGAAGTGCTTGAAGGTGTTGATGCCGCGATCCTGGACGACCGTCTTCATCTCGTCGAAGACGCGCTCGTTCCAGCCGGTGATTGCCATGTGGAAGGAATAGTCAGCCGTGGCGCGGGAGGTCTTGTTGTCCCACATCTGCAAGGCTTCGAGCAGCGACTGGTCAGGGCCCGGAAGACAGAAATCGACAACCATAGTCGTGCCGCCGGAAAGGCCGGCGCGGGTGCCGCTTTCGAAGTCGTCGGCGGAGTATGTGCCCATGAAGGGCATCTCGAGATGCACATGCGGATCGATGCCGCCGGGCATGACGTAACAGCCCGCCGCATCCAGCACGGTGTCGCCGGAGAGGTTCGGTCCGATCTCGACGATCACACCGCCCTCGATCTTGACGTCGGCCTTGTAGCTGAGATCGGCGGTGACGATCGTGCCGCCCTTGATGACTGTGCTGGTCATATGCTCTCTCCCCGTGTCGTTCTTTTGATGGTTGGATTCACGCGCTCTCGGGCAAGCTTGCCCGCCCAGTGCGGCGTGTGCGCCTGCGCTGCATTCGCCTTCGGCGCCCCCTCATCCGGCGCTACGCGCCACCTTCTCCCCGATGGGGAGAAGAGGTAACGCAGGCATTGTGCGCCCCGATTTCCTGCTGCTACTTTGCGGCGACCGGAGAGCTTCCTGTGGTACGGCGAGACCGCGGCGCGCTCCCTCTTCTCCCCAGCGGGGAGAAGGTGGCCCGAAGGGCCGGATGAGGGGGCGCGGAGCGAAGGCTGAAGCAGCATGGCGATTACCGGTCCTCTCGTGATGCTGGCGAGAACCGTATCGCGTCGCAACGCTCAACGATCTGGCCTTGCAGAACGGCAAGAATTGTATCGAGGACGGCGCTGCGCTCCTGCAAGACCTCGGCGTTCCAGAAGCGTAGGACTGAATAACCCTGCTGGTTCAGCCACTCGGTTCGACGTTCGTCATGCGTGTTCTCCGCATGCTGGCTGCCGTCCAGTTCGACGATAAGGCGCTGTTCGCGGCAAACAAAGTCGACGATGTAGGGTCCGAGGGGTATCTGTCGGCTGAACTTGTAGCCGTTAAGTTGCCGATTGCGCATGTCTCCCCAGAGACGGTATTCGGCTTCGGTGTCGTTGGTGCGAAGGCTCCGGGCTTGATGTGTCTTGCCTGGCAGGCGTTTTGTCGGGTCTTGCGGGTGTGTCATGGCCATTCGGCCCCCCTCATCCGGCGCTACGCGCCACCTTCTCCCCGTTGGGGAGAAGAGGTGACGTTGACGCTTTGCGCTCGGTTCGTTCAATGCTCCGATCTGGCTCGTCAGAATGTTGATGGTTACCGGCGATGTCACAACGCGCTCCCGCTTCTCCCCAGCGGGGAGAAGGTGGTCCGAAGGATTAGGTGCAACGCGTTGCACCGGGGATGAGGGGGCGCGGAGCGAGCGTGCCATCACCCCACAATCTCCGCCGTCTCCAGAACTGCCCGCAGCAGCACGTCGCAGCCGGCAGACGCCCATTCCTTGGAAATTTCCTCCGCCTCGTTGTGGCTCAATCCGCCCACGCAGGGGCACATGATCATGGTTGCGGGCGCCACCTTGGCGGCCCAACAGGCGTCGTGGCCGGCGCCGGAGATGATGTTCATGTGGGAATAACCGAGGTCTTCAGCGGCCTTGCGGACGGAGGCGACGAGTGTCGGGTCGAAGGTCACCGGATCGAAATGGCCGACGGCCTCCACCACGCAGCCGACGCCGAGCGCTGCACAGATTTCGGCGGCCTTGGCTTCGATCGTGGCCCGCATGCGGTCAAGCTTTGCCTGCTCGGGCGTGCGGATGTCGACGGTAAAGACAACAGTGCCGGGCAGGACGTTGCGGGAATTGGGCGAAAATTTCACCTGGCCGACACCGCCGACGGCGCCGGGCTGTTCGCTCATCGCCACCTCCTGCACCATTTCCATGATCCGGGCCATGGCAAGGCCGGCATTGACGCGCAGGTTCATCGGGGTCGAGCCGGTATGGGCTTCGCGACCGGTGAGGGTGAATTCCAGCCACCACAGACCCTGACAGTGGGTGACGACGCCGATCTGCTTTTCCTCGGCTTCGAGGATCGGGCCCTGTTCGATGTGGTATTCGAAATAGGCATGCATCTTCCGGGCGCCGACCTCTTCGTCGCCCACCCAGCCGATGCGCTTCAGCTCGTCGCCGAAGGTTTTGCCGTCCATGTCCTTGCGGCCATAGGCGTAATCCTGCGTCAGCACGCCGGCAAAGACGCCGGAGGCGAGCATGGCAGGCGCAAAGCGGGCGCCTTCCTCGTTGGTCCAGTTGGTGACGACGATGGGATGCTTGGTCTTGATGTTGAGGTCGTTCATCGAGCGCACGACTTCCAGACCGGCGAGCACGCCGAGCACGCCGTCATACTTGCCGCCGGTCGGCTGGGTGTCGAGATGGGAGCCGATATAGACGGGCAGGGCGTCGGGATTGGTGCCGGCGCGGGTCATGAACATGTTGCCCATGGTGTCGACGCCCATGGTGAGCCCCGCATCCTCGCACCAGCGCTGGAAGAGGCGGCGGCCTTCGGCATCCTCGTCGGTCAGGGTCTGGCGATTGTTGCCACCCGCCACGCCGGGGCCAATCTTCGCCATGTCCATGAGCATGTCCCACAGCCGATCGCCGTTCACGCGAAGGTTCGTGCCGGGTTGCGCCGTCATTGCAGATCCTCACCTGTTTTTCGGGGATCCGGATCTTCCGCCCGTTCCCCTTGTTCCCGGGGTCAGCGACAGCGGCTTGTCTTTGTCTTTTCCGCTGTCGTATCGGCAGTTGCCTTTATTTGACATCTGTCCAATAATTTGACCGACTGGTAAAACATTACAACTTCCATCACGGCACTCAAGACGAAATCGGCAAAATTCTGCGACAAAAATTAAAGCAGATGCCCAGATTTTGGGCTTCAATAATGCTGAGTGAGTTCAGTATCTTAGGCAGGGAACAACTCTAAGATGGCGATACCGAGAGCGGCGCAAACCCAGAGGCGGACGCGGATCCAGGAGGAGAAGGAGGAGCTCATCCTGGAGGCGGCGCTGGAGGTGTTCTCGCAGCGGGGATTTCATGGCTCGACGATCGACCAGATCGCCGAGGTCGCACGCATGTCGAAGCCGAACCTGCTCTATTATTTCCGCACCAAGGAGGCCATGCACCGGGCGCTGATCGACCGGGTGCTGGAGAACTGGCTCGAGCCCTTGCAGGCATTCGATGCCGATGGCGATCCGGAGGAGGAGATCCGCTCCTATATCAGGCGCAAGCTGGAGATGGCGCGGGAGTTTCCGCGCGAAAGCCGGCTCTTTGCCAACGAGATCCTGCAGGGGGCTCCGCATATCGCGGGCGTGCTGGATGGCCCGCTCAAGGAGCTGGTCGACGAGAAGGCGGAGGTCATCAGGGCCTGGATCGCGTCTGGCAAGGTGCGCGATTGCGATCCGCATCACATGATCTTCTCGATCTGGTCGACAACCCAGCACTACGCGGATTTCGATGTGCAGGTGAAGGCTGTGCTCGGAAGCGGCCGCGACGGCGCGGACCGCTTCGAAGAGGCGGCGCGTTTCCTCGAAGGTCTCTTCGTCAGCGGCCTGATCGTCAAGCCGGCCATCAGTTCTGGTTCTGGCGTCAGTCCCTGAGTAGCCCCATTACCAGCAGCCCGGCCGCCGTGACCAGAGCGCCGATAAAGACGGCGGGGCTTGCCCAGCCATGGCCGAGCAGGCCTTCCAGCAGGATGATGAAGGTAGGAGTCAGGTAGCCGTAACCGAGCACCTTGGGGGCCGGCAGGCGCATGGATGCGTATTGCAGAAGCATGAAGGTGATCGCGGTCGTCACGATCGAGAGATAGGCGATCGTTGCCCAGACGGTGCCGGGCAGGTTGATGAAATCCGTTTCGGCAAGCGGGATGGCGCCGGTCGGGAGCAGCCAAGGGATGGTAAAGACCACGACCCAAAAGCCGAAGGCGACCGGGTTTTCGCCCAGGCCGAATCGCCGGATCAGGGGCACATAGGCGCCGTGGCAGATCACGCCGATGAAATAGATGAGTTCTCCGCGGCCGACATCGAAGGAGAGGATAGCGCCAATATCGGCGCGAAAGATCACCCAGATCGCGCCGAGGGCGGCGATCACCAAGGCAGCCAGAACGTCGGGACGTGTCTTCTGGCCGATGAAGATGAGCGCAAATCCGGCTGAGATCAGCGGCATCAGAGTGAAGACCGCGCCTGTCTGCACCGGGCTCGTGAATTCGAGCGCTACGAACATCGTCAGCATGTAGATGGCGATCAGGCCGCCCAGCAGCGCATAGCGCCATACGCGTCGCGGCTTGGCGAAGGGTATTCGCAGGATCCCGAAGGTCATGATGCCCATGACCACCATGGTCATCAGGTAGCGCCAGAGGGTGAGGGGGCCGGCCTCCAGATGCTGGGCCGCCATGCCGCCGAAGGAGAAGGATCCCGCGATCAGGGCGGCAAAGAGCAGCATGGCCGCATGGGCCTTCAGCTTCTCGCGCCCCGTGGCGTGGATCGTGTGGCGATTGATGGGGGAAGCGGCGGGCTCGGCTTGGTCTGTCATGATCTGCCTTATGAGGACCGACCTCGACCGTCCTTGTGGGGGCGTGACTTGACCAGGCCGGTATTCTCCTTCATCTGCGGCGGGTGGTCGTGCCGCTCGGCATGGCCCTTCACAGATCTTGCCACGGCAGTTAATCGAAAGCGGACCTGATGACAACGACGATCGGCTTCACCGACACGGACAAGAGCACAAGTGCTGTGCTGGAGGACGTGATCCGTTCCATGGACGCGGAGCATATCACGCTCCGCCAGATCCTGGAGAAGATGGGCGAAAGTGGGCTTCTCCTGCTCTGCGGTCTCCTGTCCCTGCCGTTTCTCGTGCCGGTTTCCATCCCGGGTGTGTCGACCGTATTTGGCGCCGGGATCGTGTTGATCGGCATTGCCGTCACGTTCAATCGTTTCCCCTGGCTGCCGTCCAAGCTTGCGGATCGCAAGCTTGAGCGCAGCAAGCTCGTGCCGGTGCTGGAGCGTGGCCTGACGATCCTGCGCAAGGTCGACCGCTATGTGCGGCCGCGTCTGCTGGGTCTGACGACGGGCGGTCTGGTCAGCCGGATCAACGGCCTTGTGCTGACTTTTGCCGGCGTGCTGTTGATGATGCCCTTGAGCTTCATCCCGTTTTCCAACACGCTGCCCGGTGTCGCGATCCTGCTGCTCTCGACGGGCATTTCGCAGCGCGACGGCGGCGTCGTGCTGGCAGGGCATCTGCTGGTGGTGCTGACGCTTCTCTATTTCGGCGGCCTTGCCTGGGCGGCTTATGCCGCGGGAAACAGCCTGCTCGGCTGACGGGTTTCAGGCCGTCCGCTGCCATAGGGTTTCGCGTTCGCCCGCGTGTTTGCGCGCGAAGTCCATCAATGCGTCGGCGCTCATCGGCCGGGCAAGGGCATAACCCTGCAGCGTATGGCAGCCGAGATCGCGCAGGATCGCGGCATGCTCCATGGTCTCGACGCCTTCCGCCACAATGCCGACGCCGAAGGACCGGCCGATGTCGACGATCGAGCTGATCAGGCGGCGCTGGGCGGGGTTGTCGACGATCGGGGCCACCAGTTGCCGATCGATCTTCAGGCGGCTTGGCGAGAGCTTGATCAAGGAGAGAATCGAGGCATAGCCGGTGCCGAAATCGTCGATCTCGACGGAGATGCCATGGGCGCGGATGCGCTCGAGGCTTTCAGCGACGGCATCGACCTTGTCGTCGAAGGAGATCGATTCGAGCAGTTCGAATGACAGGCTGCCAGGTTTCAGCGACAGCGTATCCAGATGGCCGATGAGGCGATCGTCGAACAGGCGCTGGGCGGAGATGTTCACCGAAACATGCTCGATATCGAGATTGGCGGCGCGCCAGCGGGCGAGCTGAAACAGTGCCTGGTCGAGGATGCTTGCATCGATCTGGGCGACGACATTCAGGCTTTCGGCGATCTCGAGGAAAGCCGCGGGCGGCAGAATGCCCTTCTTCGGGTGACGCCAGCGGGCAAGCGCTTCGACACCGTTGATCGCGAGCGTGCGTGCGTCGAATTGCGGCTGGTACCAGGCGATGAAGTCGTCATCTCCGAGCGAGCGCAAAATGGCGTCGGCCGTATGCTTGATGTTGATCGTGCGGGCGCGGAGCTGGTCGTTGAAGCGCTCAACGCGATTGCGGCCGCGTCGCTTGGCCTCGTAAAGGGCAATGTCGGCATTCACCAGCAACTGCTCTGACGACAAGCCGCGCTCGGTCTTGTCTGCGATACCGATGGAGGCTCCGACACGGCACTCGTGGCCCTCATAGACGATCGGCGTGTTGACCGCGGTGATGAGTTCGCGCCCGACGACATCATGATCCTTGTCCAGGGTGCAGCCTTTGCAGGCGATCAGGAATTCGTCGCCGCCGATGCGGGCTACAAAGTCGCCGGGCTTGACCAGGTTTCGCAGTTCCTGTGCGACATGGCGCAGGATGGCGTCGCCGGCACCATGGCCGAGCGTGTCGTTGATTTCCTTGAAGCGGTCGAGGTCCATGTGGAGCACAGTCAGGCGCTCGCCGGACGTGTTGCTTTCCTGGACGAGTTCTTCGAGACGCTGGTCGAGATAGCGGCGGTTGGGCAGTCCGGTCAGGGCGTCATGCAGGGAGTTGTATTCCATCCGCTGCCGCGCCGCTTCCAGCTCCTCGTTGCGCTGTGCCGTCTCTTTCTGGGCGCGGCCCAGTTGCTCCTGCAGGGTTACGTCAGCGCTGACATCCCAGTTGACGCCAAGCACGCTGATCTTCCCGTCCGGATCCCGGAAAATCGTACCGACGGCGCGTATATGGCGGATTTCGCCATTGTCGCGGAAAATGCGGAACTGGGTCTCGTAGGTCTTGTCTGAGGCAATCGCATCATCAAGCGCTTGGTCCGAGGGGCCGATATCGTCGGGATGGACACGCGATTTCCAGACCTCGTAACAGGCGTCGACGTCAGGCGGGAGCCCGTAGAGTTGATACATGCGCTCGTCCCACCGTATCTTTCCGGTGGCGAAGTCGAGTTCCCAGATGCCGATGCTCGAGGCCTCTAGTGCCAGGCCTAAGCGGTTCGACATTGCGGACAATTGTTCTTCGCGCTGGCGCAAGGCGGCGTAGTTGCGCTGCCGTTCGCGCATGAGTTTGGCAACCCAGATGACTATTCCCGCCATCAATGCGGCCATGGCGAAGATCATGGTGCGAATGGGGAAGCTCTGACTGCTGGCGCCCTGCCAGCCCTCCTTCGGGATCGCCGAGAGAAGCCATTGCTGGGTCCCGAAATTGACCACCATGGAGACGGGATCGTTTTTCAGAATATGGCCGTCGCCGTAGATCACCGAGGACGTGGTTTCATTCTGGTTGGTGATGGCGAGCGAAAGCGGCAAGTCCGGTGAGCGCAGTCCGCTGTCGTCGTAAAGGCGGGCGACATCGACAATGCCTGCAAGGCCACCCCAGAAGACGCTCTGGCCGACGTCGTTGGTCATGGTGACCGGGAGCGTGATGATCAGCCCCATGTCGCCATTGTTGAGGGGGAGGGGGCCCCGAATGATGGTCTTGCCCTCTTCGCGCAATTGCCGGGCGGCGGCCTCGCCATTGGGCGGTGGCACTACCCAGCGGCCGATGAAGCCCTTGTTCTCCTCATAGGGGTAAACGAAAGTGATGATGAGGTTGGGGGCGGCTGCAATATTGGTGATCTGTGAAGGGATCGCCATCAGCTTCGTCGCCAGCGATTTGAAGCGCGGCTGCGTCACGTGGGGTTCGGTGCCGATGACGGCTACCATGCCCTGCAGAAGTTTGATGTTGGCATTGATATTGGCTTCGAGCTTCGTGCGGATCAGGCCGAGGCTCTCTTCGACCGTGTTGCGGGCTGCTTCGCGGCTCAGGCGCTGCTGCTGCAGGTCTGCATAGAATGCCGATAATGCGATGCCGGTCAGGACGATCACGCTGGGAATCAGAATCTGAAGGCGCGATCTCAGAGAAGAAGCGCCATCTGCACTCTTTTTCTTGCTAGCCATGGTCTCCTTGCCCGGTCTGCCTGGCGCGACGCCAACGGAGGGCACGGCCGACGGAGGCGATCGTGGAGTATAGCGCTGAACAATTTCTGAATCGGTTGACGATATGTTGGAGATTTATTGGGCGCCAAGGTATCCGGCCCGTTTCCGGGCCGGATTTGCTTGGCCGACGTTATTCTGCTGCCTGAACAGCCATCGGGTTGTTCGGATGGGTCGTCCAGTTGGCATAGTTCGGATCAACAGGCCTGCCGGTGCGCTGGTCGAGGGCGCCAGTTGGCAGTTCGACCATGGTGATGCAGTTCGCGACGGGACAGACGTTGACGCAAAGATTGCAGCCGACGCATTCGTCTTCCATCACCTCGAAATGCCTGACGCCATCGACCATGCTGGTGATCGCCTGGTGCGAGGTATCCTCGCAGGCGATGTGACAGCGGCCGCATTTGATGCAGGCGTCCTGGTCGATATGGGCCTTGGCGATGTAGTTCAGGTTGAGATACTGCCAGTCGGTGACGTTGGGCACCGCACGGCCGCATATGTCGTCAAGGCTGCGATGGCCCTTGGCATCCATCCAGTCATTGAGACCCGAAATCATCTCCTGGACGATCTTGAAGCCATAGGTCATGGCCGCCGTGCAGACCTGGACATTGCCGGCACCGAGTACGAGGAACTCGGCCGCATCGCGCCAGGTGGTGACGCCACCGATGCCTGAAATCGGGAGACCATAGGTTTCCGGATCGCGGGCGATTTCGGCGACCATATTGAGCGCGATCGGCTTCACCGCCGGGCCGCAATAGCCGCCATGGGTGCCCTTGCCGCCGACGGTGGGCGAGGGGGCGAAGCTGTCGAGATCAACCGAGACGATCGAGTTGATCGTGTTGATCAGCGACACGGCATCCGTGCCGCCGGCCTTGGCGGCGCGGGCGGGCTTGCGGATGTCGGCGATGTTGGGCGTCAGCTTGGTGATGACGGGCATCCGGGTGTATTGCTTGCACCAGCGCACCACCATCTCGATATATTCCGGCACCTGACCGACGGCGGCGCCCATGCCGCGTTCGGACATGCCGTGCGGACAGCCGAAGTTGAGTTCGATGCCGTCAGCCCCGGTCTCTTCGACCAGCGGCAGGATCGCCTTCCACTCTTCCTCCACGCAAGGGACCATAATCGAGGCGACGAGCGCCCGGTCCGGCCAGTTCATCTTGACCTGCTTCATCTCCTGCAGATTGATCTGCAGCGGACGGTCGGTGATCAGCTCGATGTTGTTCAAGCCGAGGAGACGGCGGTCGGCGCCCCAGATCGCGCCGTAGCGCGGGCCGTTGACGTTGACGACGGGTGGCCCCTCGGAGCCCAGCGTCTTCCAGACGACGCCGCCCCAGCCCGCCTTGAAGGCGCGCTCGACATTGTAGGCCTTGTCGGTCGGCGGGGCCGAGGCCAGCCAGAAGGGGTTGGGCGACTTGATGCCGACGAAATTGTTCCTGAGATCAGCCATTGTTCAAATCCTCTCTGAGCGGTGCGTCATGCGACTGCGGATGCGCCCGCCGTCATGACGGCGAGAGAGCGGTTGATGCTTTCGGCCGCGTCGCGGCCCATGGCGACGGCAGACACCGTCAGGTCCTGGCCTCCGAAGGCGCAGTCGCCGCCAGCCCAAACGCCGGGAAGCGATGTGCGGCCCTCTGAGTCGATGGCGATCTTGCCACCTTCGATCTTGAGGCCGTCCAGGCCTTGGGCGTCGAGTTTCTGGCCGATCGCAACGAGGATCTGGTCCGCCTTGATCTCGGTCGTGTGGCCGGTGCCTTTCATCATGCCGTTTTCGAGGTGGGTGTATTCGAAGGCAATCGCCGAACAGTGGCCACTGTGGTGGGCAACTTCCTTCGGCTGCAGCCAGTGGCGGATGTGGACGCCCTTGGAGGTCGCGAGATCCTGCTCGAAATCCGAGGCGTTCATGTGCTCCTTGCCGCGGCGATAGCAGATGGTGACGTTCTCGGCGCCGAGCAGCTTCGCCTGCACGGCAGCGTCGATCGCGGTCATGCCGCCGCCGATGACGACGACGTCGCGACCGACAGGCACGTCGGCCTTGTCGTCGGCCTGGCGCAGCCTTTCGATGAAGTCTACGGCATCCGTCACGCCATTGATCTGGGCGCCTGGGATATTGAGGCCATTGACGTTGCCAAGGCCGGCGCCGATGAAAACGGCGTCGTGCTTGGACTGGAGATCGGCAAGCTTGAAGTCCATGCCCATTTCCTGGCCGTCCAGCACGTCGATGTTGCCGAGCGAGAGGATGTAGTCGACTTCTTTCTGGGCGAAGTCGTTGGGGGTCTTGTAGGCGGCGATGCCGTATTCGTTGAGGCCGCCGGCCTTTTCGCGGGCTTCGTAGATCGTCACCTGGTGGCCGTGCATGGCTAGCCGATGGGCGGCGGCGAGGCCTGCGGGGCCTGCGCCAACGATACCGACCGTTTTGCCGGTGGAGGCCGCCGGGGAATAAAACTGGCGGCCTTCTTCGATCGCGATGTCAGTTGCGTAACGTTGCAGGCGGCCGATTTCGACCGGGCGCTCTTCGGCCGTGTTGCGCACACATGCCTCCTCGCAGAGCGTTTCCGTCGGACAGACGCGGGCGCACATGCCGCCGAGGATGTTCTGGTCGAAGATGGTCTTGGCGGCGCCGAGCGGATTGCCAGTCGATATCTGCCGGATGAACATAGGGATATCGATGGCGGTGGGACAGGCCGTCATACAGGGCGCGTCGTGACAGAAGTAACATCTGTCGGAGGCGACAAGGGCCTCATGGCCGCCGAGGCGGGGATGCAGGTCGGAGAAATTCTTCGCATAATCAGCAGCGTCAAGCCGCCCGGCCTTGAGGCCTGGTTCCAGTCTTCGCATCGCAGTTCCCTCTTTTATATTCGAAGCGATGCAGGGAAGCGTAACGCAGGTTCAAACTTTTATCAAACGGTAAAAAATTGGATTTTTGGCGCCGCAAGCCCTGAGAATGCTGGAGAGTTGACCTTCATCAATCCCTGATCCTCCCGACATACGCCGCGAAATGAACGGTGAAAAAAACATGAGTGTGAGCTTCAACTATATACTTTACTCGAATTGTCATGTTTTGTATGGCTTCACCTCAGGCGGCGTGACCATCGCGGCCTCCGATCGATTTTCTGGGAGACGGGACAGCATGGCGAAGAAGAAAAAGCAGGCGGGCAAGAAGCCGGGGGCGGAGGCCTCCTCGGTTGTAACGACGCCGAAGGCACAAGCAGAAGTGCGCAGCTTTCTCTATGTCGGCGGGCGGGATTGCCAGGT
Source organism: uncultured Allorhizobium sp. (assembly GCA_958439205.1). Lineage (GTDB taxonomy): Bacteria > Pseudomonadota > Alphaproteobacteria > Rhizobiales > Rhizobiaceae > Allorhizobium. Next base: position 1,994,236 of record OY288189.1, read on the forward strand.
CGCGCATCTCCGGCAGATCGCCAGTAATTTTGGTGCGGAACTTATCCACCATGATGGGGGTTTACGGGAAGCGGTATCGCGAATCGACACGGTGCTACCCTCCGTCGACTGCGTCTTCTGCCCTATCGACTGTATCAGTCACGATGCGTGTCTGCGCGTGAAGAGCGGTTGTAAGAAGTTCGGTAAGACTTTCATTCCGCTGCGAAATGGCTCGAAATCCAGTCTCGAGCGCGCGCTGCAGACGCTGAATGAAAGGAATACGGACGGATGAGCAGGGACGGTTTCGAAACGGGTGGCATGAGTGCTTTTCACGAGCTTGCACGACAGCGCGGCGAGGGGCTCCTTCCGGAGCTTGCCGAGGCAATCTTGCAACGCTCGCAGGAAAGTGAAGTGACGAATTGCGAAATCGTCACTTTGCCGGGCTTGAACGAACGCAAATCGGCTACCATGTACGCAGCAGTGAACCGGGCCCCCGCCCTTATCATCGATTTTCCCGCGCCAAGGTGGCAGCGGAACGCCAACGCCAGGTCGTAGTCGTTTCGTCAGCCATTCTCATTCGGGAAGCAGAGGAACTTTCCGCATGAACGCTCAGCAACCGGTTGCGAAGACGATCCTCAACGCCGTGCCTATCCTGCCTTCCCTCAACTTGTCAGAAACCCGCAACTTCTATGTGGAATATCTCGGCTTTGAAGAAATCGGTCTCGACTGCCTCGACTATCTGGTCGTTCGGCGTGGCGGGATGGAGCTGCATTTCTGGCTGAGCGACGACCCGATGCAGTGCCAGAACAGCTCGGTGTTCTTCCGGGCTGATACGCCGACCGAGATCTATCGCGATTTCTGTGACCGTGGGATTGAGGCAATCCGCCCGTCCGACGCTCAGGGTGAAGACATCCGCTTCCACGTGCGTGACCCGCACGGCAATCTTCTGATGTTCTCGGGCATGGGTTCCGCCGCCCTCGCTCACTGAGTATTTTCGCTGACTTAGCGAGGCCTGCTCGACTTCCAGTGGAGCCTCAGCTTCGCGGCGGCACGACCGCACCGATGGCGAGCACGAGCCATGATGCGATGAGCGTCATGCCACCTGTCGGGGCTGCCATCGGAAACAGGCCGGTGCCGAGGAAATGCCGGGCGACGAGATCGCCTGCAAACAGCAAAGTTCCAATCGACATTCCCAATGCAACGAGACCCGCGAGGCGGATCCTGTCGCCCGCAAGCGCCAATGCCACGAGAGCCGGCGCATGGGCGAGGCAGATGGTCGAGGCCGGGCGCAGCAATGCATCGCCGCCGGCATGACTTGCTGCGGCCGCAAGGCCGACGCCTGCTGCTCCGATCAGTCCGGCTGCAACGGCTGCCCATCTGTTGTCGCGCATGATGGCCATCCGGCTCACTCCTTGTTCTGCATGTGGTAGGCGAGCTTCTCGATCGGCGGCCAGATGATCTCACGCAGTTTGGGATGCTCGACCGTCTCGTCCAGCGCGCGGCGGAAGCAGAGCAACCATTCGTCCCGCTCGACCGGACCGATTTCTGCGACGAAATGGCGACGCCTGAGCATCGGATGGCCGCGCTTCTGCATGTAGATCGGTGGGCCACCGAGATAACCCGTCAGGTAGTCGTAGAACTTCTCTTCGCTGCCGGTGAGATCCGGTGGATGGACAGCACGGCAGTGGGCCGCCTCGGGCAGCGTGTCCATCAGTTCGTAGAAGCGGCGCGTCAGCGCCTTCACGGTCGCATCGCCACCGATTGCTTCATATAGGGTAATCGTCTCATCGCTCATGCTGTCGTCCTCGAGTGAGGTCTTTTCGCGCTTTCGACGGCGTGTTGCAACGGGGCAGGGACTTCCGTGGCAATCCGGCGCAGTCGCGGTGCCGCCTTGCAACAAAAGCAGGGGACATGTGGCCCTGACCATGCCATAAGGGCGCCGATTTCCAGCAGGCGCCCTCATCCATGATCCGCATCGAAAACATCTCCAAGCAGCTCAGCCACCGTATCCTCTTCATCGAGGCCTCGGCAGCACTCAATCGTGGTGAGAAGATCGGCCTTGTCGGGCCGAATGGTGCTGGCAAGACCTCGCTCTTCCGCATGATCATCGGCCACGAGCTGCCGGATGAGGGCCAGGTCTCCGTCGATAAGGGCGTGTCCATCGGCTATTTCAGCCAGGATGTCGGCGAGATGTCCGGCCGCTCGGCCGTCGCCGAAGTGATGGACGGGGCAGGGCCGGTCAGCGAGGTCGCCGCCGAACTGCGCGAACTCGAGGCGGCCATGGTCGATCCTGATCGCATGGACGAGATGGACGCGATCATCGAGCGCTACGGCGAGGTGCAGGCGCGCTACGAGGAGCTCGACGGCTATGCACTGGACGGCCGGGCCCGCGAAGTGCTGGCCGGTCTCTCCTTCTCGGAAGCCATGATGGACGGCGATGTCGGCGCGCTCTCGGGCGGCTGGAAGATGCGTGTGGCGCTGGCCCGCATCCTGCTCATGCGCCCGGACGTGATGCTGCTCGACGAACCGTCGAACCATCTCGATCTCGAAAGCCTGATCTGGCTGGAGCAGTTCCTCAAAGGCTACGAAGGGGCATTGCTGATGACCTCGCATGACCGCGAGTTCATGAACCGCATCGTCAACAAGATCATCGAGATCGATGCCGGCCAGCTCAACAGCTATTCCGGCGACTATGTCTTCTATGAGGGGCAGCGTGCCCTGAACGAGAAGCATCAGCAGTCGCAGTTCGAGCGGCAGCAGGCGATGCTTGCCAAGGAAATCAAGTTCATCGAGCGGTTTAAGGCGCGCGCGTCCCATGCTTCCCAGGTGCAGAGCCGGGTGAAGAAGCTGGAAAAGATCGACCGGGTCGAGCCGCCGAAGCGCCGCCAGGTCGTCGCCTTCGAATTCCAGCCGGCGCCGCGTTCGGGTGAAGATGTCGTCAGCGTCAAAAACATCTCCAAGCGTTATGGCGACAAGGTCATCTATGACGGCTTCGACTTCATGGTCCGCCGCCGCGAGCGCTGGTGCATCATGGGCATCAACGGTGCTGGCAAGTCGACGCTTCTGAAGCTGGTCGCCGGCGATTCGAAGCCGGACGAAGGCACGGTGTCGATCGGTGCCAGCGTCAAGATGGGCTATTTCGCCCAGCATGCGATGGACGTGCTCGATGGCGAGATGACGATCTTCGAAATGCTGGAAACGACCTTCCCGCGGGCAGGCCAGGCGCCGCTTCGCGCGCTGGCCGGCTGCTTCGGCTTCTCGGGCGACGATATCGACAAGCGCGTGCGGGTACTCTCCGGTGGCGAGAAGGCGCGTCTGGTCATGGCGATTATGCTGTTCGATCCGCCGAACCTGCTTGTGCTAGACGAGCCCACCAACCACCTAGACCTCGACACCAAGGAAATGCTGATCAAGGCGCTGTCGCAATACGAAGGCACCATGCTCTTCGTCAGCCACGACCGCCATTTCCTCGCAGCCCTGTCGAACCGTGTTCTCGAGATCACGCCTGAAGGCGTCTTCCAGTATGGCGGCGGCTATACGGAATATGTGGAGCGCACCGGCCACGAGGCGCCAGGTCTCAGGAGCTGAGGTTCAACAGCTATGAAGACGTAAAAAAGCCCGAGGTTCGATTGCGATCCTCGGGCTTTTTTGATGTTCGGAAACGGGATTTGCTCAGGTCGAATGACCGTTGAAGGTCGAGTGCCATTTCCAGGCCGAGCGGATGATGTCGTCGATGCCGAGCTTGGGATCCCAGCCGAGGACTTCGCGGGCGAGCGTGTTGCTTGCGACGAGGCCCGGTGGGTCTCCGGGGCGGCGCTCGGTGCGCTTGATCGGCATGGGGCGGCCCGACACGGTTTCTATCGCTGTGATCAGTTCCTTGACGGTCGTGCCGTTGCCGGTGCCGAGATTGATGGCGATGGTCTCTCCGCCTTTCAGCAGATAGTCGACGGCGCGGATATGGGCGTCGGCGAGATCGTTGACGTGGATATAGTCGCGGATGCAGGTGCCGTCGCGGGTGTCGTAGTCCTCGCCGAAGATCGAGAAGAATTCACGGCGGCCGAGTGCTGTCTCGATTGCAAGCGGGATGGCATGGGTTTCGGGCGAATGCCACTCGCCGATGCGGCCTTCGAAATCGGCGCCGGCGGCGTTGAAGTACCGCAGCATGACGGAACGCATGCGGCCACAGAGGTTGAGGTCACCCAGCGCCTGCTCGACGATATGCTTCGTGCGGCCGTAAGGATTGATCGGTTTCTGGCCGTGCTTCTCGTCGAGCGGCAGGTATTCCGGTGCGCCGTAGGTGGCGCAGGTCGAGGAGAAGACGAAGTTGCGGATATCGGCATCGCTCAAGGCCTGCAGGAGGCTGAGCGTGCCGGATACGTTGACGTCGTAGAAGTGCTCCGGCTCCTTGAAGGACTGGCCAACCTCAATGAGGCCGGCGAAGTGCATGGCCGCCTTCGGCTGGTATTTGGCCAGCACTTCCTTCAGCCGCGCCTTGTCCCTGATATCCCCCTGTTCGGCCGGGCCCCATTTGACGAATTCCGGATGACCCGAGGTGAAGTTGTCGTAGACGACGGGCAGGTAGCCGCGCTCGGAGAGGGCGAGGCAGGTGTGGGAGCCGATATAGCCGGCGCCGCCGACAACGAGGATTGGGGTGGCAGTCATGGCTGTTTCTCGATCAGAGCGGCGCGTGGACGAAAGCCGGCATCGCTGCCTGCTCTTTCGACTTCGAAAGGAAGAGGCGGGCGGTGTCGAGCGCTTCGCGGATCGTTACGTCCATGTCGAGGTAGCGGTAGGTCGCAAGACGGCCGACGAAGGTAACGGATTTTTCCTCATTGGCCCGAGCGACGTAGTCGGCGAGCTGCGCCTTCTCCTCGACGAGACGGATCGGATAATAGGGGATGTCGTCCTCGCCGCAGGCGCGGGAGAACTCGCGGTAGCAGACCGAGCCCTCGTGGCTTTCCCAGGGCGAGAAATGCTTGTGCTCGGTGATGCGGGTGTAGGGCACCGAGGCATCGCCATAGTTCATGACAGCGCAGCCCTGATAGTCGCCCTGATAGGTGAAGCGCTCGAAATCCAGCGTGCGATAACCCAGGCGGCCGAATTCGTAGCCGAAATAGCCGTCGAGTGGGCCGGAATAGAAAAGGTGGGCATAGTCATGCGGCGCACGCGGATCGACGTGCTGGCCGAGCGTCACCTTGATCTTCGGATGGTCGAAGATCTTTTCGATCATGTCGGTATAGCCGTTTTCCGGCATGCCCTGGAATTTGTGGAAGAAGTAGTTGTCGTCGTAGTTGAAGCGTACGGGCAGGCGCTTCAGGATCGAGGCCGGCAGGGCGGTCGGCGAGCAGCCCCACTGCTTTTCGGTATAGCCCTTGAAGAAGGCCTCGTAGAGATCGCGACCGACGAAGCGCAGCGCCTGCTCCTCGAAGGTCTGCGGGTCGGTGATCGTCTTGTCGGCCTGTTCCTCGATGAAGTCACGGGCCTCTTCCGGGCGGAAGGTCTTGCCGAAGAACTGGTTGATCGTGTGCAAGTTGATCGGCAGGGAATAGACCTGGCCCTGGCTCGTGGTCTTCACCCGGTTCTTGTAGGGAAGGAATGTCTGGTAGCTGTTCACATAGTCCCAGACTTCCGCGTCATCGGTATGAAAGATGTGCGGGCCGTAGATGTGGATCATGACACCGGTGTCGGCATCGCGCTCGGTGTGGCAGTTGCCGCCGATATGCGGGCGCGTGTCGAAGACCTCGACCTCGAAGCCGGCCTCTGCCAGTTCGCGTGCGATGACGGCGCCGGACAGACCTGCGCCGACAATTCCGATTTTCTGACCCTGTGCCATCCGCTGGGTGTTCCTCGATTTTCAGGGGCGGTGCGGTTCCAGCTTTCAGGCCTGCCGCGTCTCGCCCTGTTGTTGAAGACCGGCGGTCACGCGCTGGTCGATTCATTTTGCCACTAGGCCGCCCGTTTCGGCGGCCCCGTATTCACCGGGTCAGGCGGGCTTTGCAGGCCACAGACGCGTGTCGTGCGGGACCGGATGGAAGGCATGCCAATCGGCGATCCGGTCCTGGTAGCGCTTGCGATAGGCGGCCTCGTCTTCGAACTCGACTTCCGCCAGCACGACGTCCGTGCCGATCTCGTAATACATCTCCATGTTGGAGAGGTCCGGAACCGGGGTCTCGCCGCGTTCGCGCTCACCCTGCATCTGCCAGTAAAGCTCTTCGAGGCGACCCACGAGGCGCGGAATGTCACGCAGGGCGCAGGTCTCGCGCTGGGCCTGTATCGAATTGCGGATCTGCGCGAGGGCGGCCGGGTCCCTGGCGAGCGCCACCGCCTTGCGGACATATTCGTCCGGGGAGGTGCAGATCAGTTCCGGAACGCCAGCCGACTTCACGATGCTGCTGCAGAAACGCGAGGCGAAGCTCTTGCCCGGAACGGTGAGGACGGGGAGCCCCATGGTCAAGGCATCCGATGCCGTCGAATGGGCGCCATAGGGGAAGGTGTCGAGGAACAGATCCGCGATCGCAATGCGGGCCAGGTGGTTCGGGTTTGCCGCCTTGGGCGCGAAATAGATCCGGGCAGGGTCGACGCCGGCAGAGGTCGCCAGCTCGCGCAGGCGCTGGTTCACCACATCCGATCCGCCAAGCAGCCAGAGCACGCTGCCAGGCGTCGCCGTCAGGATGGCCATCCAGCGGGTAAACACGCCGGCGGTGATCTTCTGCATGCCGTTGAAGCAGGCGAAGACGAAGGCGTCTTCAGGCAGGCCGGCTTCCGTGCGCGTCGGGCGCGGGCCGATCAGACGCTTGCGGTCGACCGGCTGGTTGCAGGGAATGTGGAGGACCTTTTCGGTGTAGTAGAGCTCGTTGCCCGGCGGAATGATCTGCTCGTCGGCGATGATGTACTGGTGCACCGGGCTCGCCATCGTGCCCGGATAACCGCAGAAGTTCACGATCACAGGGGCCGGGCGGTAGGAGAAGATCTTGGTGCGGGCAAGCTTGGTATAGCCGTTAACGTCGATCAGGACATCGATCTCGTCGGCCATGATCAGCTTGGCTGCCTCAAGGTCCGACATCGCAGTGACATCACGCCAGACGTCGATCACGGCCTTCATCCGGTTCTGCGTCGCGTCATTGGTGCGGGCATCGCCGATATAATAGGCGTAGACTTCGACTGACGATTTGTCGTGCAGTTCCAGAACTTCGCTCAATGCGAAGCCGACGGCGTGATCGCGCAGGTCGGACGAAACGTAACCGATGCGGAGCCGCTGACCGGTGCCGACCTTCTTGCGGGGTTCCAGCCTGTTGAGATGAGCCGGATCCGGACGACCCGCAAGCATCTTGAAGTAACGAGCGGCCTTGGCCATCTGGTAGAGCGGATCGTCGGAATAGCAGGCGAGGGGAAGCGGCGAGATCGAGTCCAGCATCTGCTTCTTGGTGACGTATTCCGATGCCTGGACGACGGGCCACTTGCACTGATGCTGGCGGACCGAAATCCAGTGCTGGCCGGCTTCCGGCTTGTCGGGGCGTAGCTCGATCGCTTGCCAGAGGGCCGTCTCCGCATCCGCATAGAGGCTGGCGCCTTCCATCACGCGGCCGATATGCTGCAGGGCCATCAGTCGATGCACCGACTTGTCCGGGGTGATTTCCGATGTCTGCTCGACGTAGCTGCGCCACTGCTGGATCGCCAGTGCGCCGAGCCCGCAATCCTCATAGGTGCGGCCGAGGTTGATGTGAGCCTGGCCCATCATCGGGGCCGCCCTCAAGGCGGCCTTCAAAGCATTGATCGCACCGGCGGTGTCGCCGAGCGCCTTCAGGACGACGGAATAGTTGAAGAAGGCAAGATGAAGCAGTGGGCTCTGGTCGTTGAATGCGGTCCAGGTCTTGTAGAGCTCTGCCGCGAGAGCCGACTGCCCCGAGGCGCCCCAGTGTTCTGCGAGCTGCAGCAACTCAATCAGGGAGAGCTTCTGGTTTCTGGCCTTGTCCATTGCGGCAGCGAGCTGGGCGTTCTGCTCCGGGGCGAATGCTGTATGTATCACCATCGACATCACATCTGTTGTCGGCCATGGGGCTGGCCAGGTTACGTTCCCGCGCGGAGGCGTCTAGGGAACACCTATTCGGCCTAGCTTGCTTTGGGCTTGCGTTCTGCCGCCCGCTCACATCTTGAAGCTTGCCAAATCACTTCGTCTTGGTGATAGCATCGAAGGAAAGTTGCATGTACGTAACTGGCCAACAAGAATAGACGGGTTACTTCCCGCATAGGCTGTTAATAGAAAATTAGAGTGTGCGGCCTAATCATTTGGGCAAGACTCGTCTCACCACATTCGTTTGTACACGAATCGGTGAGGCAAGGTGCGTGTCCGGATCGGGATGCGGACCTAGGTGGTGTGGGAAGCAGAGATTAGCTCTGCTGCATGATGCCCTCTCCAACGCCAGGCTCGGTCGAGCCATGTTTTCCAAAGACTTTCGTCCGTGAGGACACCGTTGTAGGGCGTCAACAGACAATCGCCTGAAGACGGATATCAGCCACTTAGGGCGCATTATGCTCCCGGGGTCGAGACGGTGATGCACAGGCTGTGCTCCCCCGATCGGTGGCAAGGAATGCAACGGCCAACCGCAAACGTTGAAGGCGCGCGTCAAATGACTTCGATTATCTCTTCTTTGAGCATCAACCAGATCAAAACGCTGTCTACCGCGACGATCGCCAACTTCACGAGCTCCGACATTGCCGCACTGAGCACAGCTCAGGTTGCGGCTCTTTCTTCGACTCAGATCGGCGCGTTGCAGACCGACGACTTCGACGGCCTCAGCTCCAGCCAGCTCGGTGCGATCTCGAGCGTCGCCGCTCGTGGACTCACAGTTGACCAGCTCGCAGTCATCGATAGCGCCAAGATGTCCGGCCTCAACAGCCGCCAGCTCGGAGCATTGACGTCCACGCAGGTCGCTGCACTGACCTCTGACCAGTTCGAAGCGCTCTCCACCTCGCAGCTTAACGCCATCAGCAGCCTGGGTCTGGCCGGCCTCCAGACCGATGACATCGCGACGCTGACCTCCGCAGAACTCTCGGTCCTCAGCACGCGCGCACTGGCTGGCCTCTCGACCGGCAGCTTCGCAGCCCTCAACAGCAGCCAGATCTCCGGCCTGACCAGCGGTCAGATCGCCTCGCTCTCGACAGCCGTCATCGCCAATCTGACCTCCACGCAGATCGACGGCCTGACCTCGACCCAGATCTCGGCTCTTACCTCGCGCCAGATTTCGGCTCTGTCGTCTGACAATCTCGCGACCTTCTCCACGGAACAGGTCGTTGCGCTGAACAGCCGCGCTGTTGCAGCCCTCTCTTCCGCACAGGTTTCTGCTCTCTCGAGCACCCAGGTTGGTGTTCTGACCACGAGCCAGCTTGCAGTCCTCACCTCTTCGGCCGTCCGAGGCCTCGGCGCCGACGATATCGACAGCCTGTCCTCCGACAAGATCGCGGCTCTCGCATCGAAGAGCCTTGCTGCTCTGTCGACCGACGCATTTGCTTCTCTCGACTCGACCCAGCTGGCTGCATTGACCTCTGCAAAGGTCGGCACTCTGACCACCACGCAGATTGCTTTGCTGACCTCCGCACAGGCCGATGGCCTGACGTCGACCCAGTTGGCCGGCCTCACCAGCGCTCAGATGAGCGCAATGTCCTCCGATACCCTGGCGTCGCTGACGACCGATCAGATCGCAGGTCTCAGCAGCCGGGTTATCGGTTCGCTGACCTCTGCCAAGGTCGCCGCACTCAGCAGCGCTCAGATTGAAGGTCTCTCGACCTTGCAGCTTGCTGCTCTCAGCTCCACCGCGATCCGCGGTCTGGAAACCGCTGACGTCGCGACCTTCACGTCGACCGAGCTTGCAGCGCTTAACTCCCGTGCCCTTGCTGCGCTCTCGACTGACAACATTGCAGCTCTCACCTCGGGTCAGCTGACCGCTCTGTCCAGCGGACAGGTTGCTTCGCTGACCACGCAGCAGGTTGCCGCTCTCGGCAGCGCGCAGCTGACCGGCCTTAGCACAAACCAGGTGGCCGCTCTGAGCTCTGCACAGGTCGTGGCACTTGGAAGCGCCAATGTGGCCTCCCTGTCGACCACGCAGGTGGCAGCCCTTAGCAGCCGCGCCGTCGGCGCGCTGACGACGTCCCAGCTCGATGCCATGACAACTGGCCAGATCGAGGCCCTCAGCTCTGCCCAGATCGCAGCTCTGTCCTCCAGCGACCTCGCTGCTCTCTCGTCCGAAGATCTGAACACCTTCACGACCGCCGAGTTTGCAAGCCTGAGCTCCGCCGCCATCCGCGGCATCACCTCCGCAGTCATCGGCAGCCTGACGACCGACCGAATCGCTGCCCTCAACTCCAAGGCTGTGGCCGCTCTGGAGAGCAGCCAGGTTGTTGCCCTGACTTCCGCTCAGGTCGCTGCATTGAGCACCGGCCAGATCGGCGCCTTGAGCTCCGCTGCGGTCCGTGCACTCGAAACCGCAGATCTCGCGACCTTCGACTCGGCAGACATCGCTGCCCTGCAGTCTCGTTCGCTCGCAGCTCTCACCACCGACAAGTTCGCAACGCTGACTTCGACCCAGCTCGTCGGTCTGACCTCCGGCCAGATCGCGGCCCTGTCGACATCCATCATCGGGACGCTCGACAGCACGCAGCTCGACGGCTTCACCACCAGCCAGATTGCTTCTCTGTCCTCCGTCCAGCTTGCTGCACTGACGACAGCTGCCATCGCATCGCTCGACACCGCCCAGCTGGCCGCAATCACCACGCGTGCCATCGGTGCGCTGAAGTCCGATCAGCTTGGTGCGCTCACTTCGGCCCAGTTCGATGCTCTTTCGACCGGGCAGCTCGCACAGTTGACCTCCACTGCCATCCGCGGCCTCGACTCCTCTGCCATCGGAACCCTCAACTCTGCCGAAATCGCAGTCCTGAGCAGCCGCGCAATTGCCGCTCTGTCGACCCAGAACGTCGCCCTGCTCGACTCGGCCCAGATCTCTGGCCTCACCTCTGCACAGGTAACCGCCCTGACGACCGCGCAGGTTGGCATTCTCGATAGCGATCAGCTGGATGGTCTTGCCAGCGGTCTCGTCGGCCTGATGTCCAGCGCTCAGGTCAGCGTCCTGACGACTGACGCAGTGGCCTCGCTCTCGACCGATCAGGTCGCTGCCATCAGCAGCCGCGCATTCGGTGCTCTCAGCTCTGCACAGATCGCAGCAATGACCACCGGCCAGATCGCCGCACTCACGACCAACCAGATCGCTGCACTCTCGAGTGCTGCAGTTGCCGGCCTCGGTACCGACGACCTCGATACCTTCGCTTCGAGCGACCTTGCTGCTCTGAACTCCAGAGCTCTTGCAGCCCTGTCGACGACGAACATCGCTTCTCTCGACTCGACGCAGCTTGCGGGCCTGACCACCGGCCAGATGTCTGCAATGACCACTGCCCAGGTCGCGACCCTGGTCAGCACCCAGATCGACGGATTGACGACGGCCATTGTGGCCATGCTGTCGAGCTCGCAGATCCGGGCACTGACGACCGATGCCTTGGCCTCGCTTTCCACCGAACAGATCGCTGCGGTGAACACCCGCGCAATCGCTGCCCTCGGCTCTGACGCAGTGGCTGCCCTCAGCTCCACCCAGGTTGGGGTCCTCACCACCGGCCAGCTGGCATCGCTGACCAGCGCTGCGGTCGCCGGTTTGACGAGCGAAGACCTCGACGGTCTGGACTCGGCGGATCTCGCAGTCATGAACTCCCGAGCCATCGCTGCCCTCTCGACGCAGAACATCGCTTCGCTGGACAGCACGCAGCTTAGCGGTCTGACGACGGCGCAGGTTGCTTCTCTGACCACGGCTCAGCTCGCGGCCCTCGGCTCCGCGCAGATTGACGGACTGACATCGACGCAGGTCGCAGTCCTCAGCTCAGTACAGATCCAGGCCCTGTCCACCGACAACATCGCCTCGCTCTCCACCGAGCAGGTTGCGGCCCTGAATTCCCGGGCGGTCGGCGCACTCTCCTCTGGCCAGCTCGATGCACTGAGCACGGCCCAGGTGGCAGCGCTGGTGTCTGGTCAGATTGCAGCCCTGAGCTCTGCCGATCTGGCAGCCCTCTCCTCCGCTGACATCGCGACCTTCACCACCGACGAAATCGCAGTGATCTCCTCTGCGGCGATCGGCGGCTTGTCGACGGATGCCATCGCCGGACTTGGAACTGGTCAGGTCGCTGCCATCTCGAGCCGCGCTCTTGGTTCACTGACCTCGGCGCAGGTCGGTGCCCTCACGACGGCCCAGTTTGCCGCCCTCTCTACCGCCCAGCTTTCGCAGCTGAGCTCGGCAGCAGTGGCCGGCATCGAGACCGGAGACCTTGCAACGCTCGACTCCGCTGAACTTGCAGTGCTCCAGACCCGCACGATTGCGGCTCTCAGCTCCGACAAGTTCGCAACTCTGGGCTCGGCACAGCTGAGTGGCCTGACGACCGGCCAGGTGGCCGCGCTGACGACCGCCCAGCTTGCAACGCTCAACAGCGGGACGATCGCTGGTCTCAGCTCTGCCCAGATCGCGGCGCTGAAGTCCAACCAGATCGCGGCCCTGTCGACCGACAGTCTCGCGGCTCTGACTTCGGCTCAGCTGCCTGGATTGGCAACGAGCGGTATCGCAAGCCTGTCTTCTGACAAGATTGCGGCACTGACATCCGCCCAGTTCGACTATCTCTCGACGGCTCAGCTCGGAGCGATCAGCTCCGCCGGTATCGCCGGTCTGACGACTGAGGACATTGCGACCTTCGCTCCGACGGATCTCGCAGCCCTCAGCCCGAAGGCACTGGCCGCCATGTCGACCACGAACTTTGCGGCTCTCGGGTCTGCACAGCTCGCCGGCATGACCAGCAGCCAGATGGCCGCACTGACAACGGCGCAAATCGCGGTCCTGTCCACCGATGATATCGGCGGCCTCACCACGGGTCAGATTGGCGCCATGACGAGCGCACAGCTCGGGGCACTGTCGACACAGAACCTGGCAACCTTCACGACCAGCCAGATTGGGGCGATCGGTACCCGGGTCCTGTCCAGCCTGAATTCAGGTCAGGTGACGGCACTGACGTCGGCGCAGGTCGAGGCTCTCTCGAGCGGTCAGCTGACAGCCTTGAGCTCGGCAGCGATTGCCGGTCTTGAGACCGAGGACATGGCGACCTTCACGTCGACCGAACTCGCCTTGCTGAACACGAAGACGATTGCCGCCCTTTCGACAGGCAACTTCGCTCAGCTCACCTCGACGCAGCTTGCAGGCTTGACCCCAGGCCAGGTCGCAGGTCTCACATCGAGCCAGATCGGTGGTCTGACTTCGACCCAGATCGACGGTCTCTCGACGACCCAGATCGCGGCCCTGACGACTGCCCAGGCGGCGAGCCTCTCGACCGCTGGTCTGGTGTCCTTCTCGACCGATCAGGTTGCGGCACTGAGCTCTAAGGTCGTCGGCTCGCTGTCGACCGATCAGCTGGTGGCCATGACCACGGGTCAGATCGAAGCTCTCAGCTCGACGCAGGTCGCAGCCCTGAGCTCGACAGCGATCAGCGCCCTTGAAAGCGCGGATCTGGCTCTGTTCTCGACCGACGACATCGCAGCGATCAAGACCTCTGCCATCGCCGGCCTCTCGACCGACGATATCAGCAACCTGACCTCTCAGCAGGCGCAGGCTGTTACCACGGCTCAGGTTCAGGCAATGAACAGCGACCAGGTCGCGGCCATCATCGCCAAGTACCAGTCGATCTAATAGGTAGGGGCGCGTCTCGCGCCCCAACCACCGACACGCTGAAGAGCCCCGCCCTTGCCGGCGGGGTTTTTCGTTTGGGCAAAGTTTGTCGCGATCATTTGCTAGCTATGCTCGCCGCTCTCCATCAGGTTAGCTCAGCCGAGGTGGGCTTTCGTAGTGCAGAGCCATGCCGCAACAGGAAAACGCCGCCCCAGATCTTGAGGCGGCGTCTTCAATTGCGTGGCTGAATGGCTGTTGCGGAGTATCCCTGGTCCTCAGACGCGAACCTTCGCCGCATCCCGTGCCAAGGCCTCTTCCGTCGCGCTGCGTCGATACCAGACGGTGATGATCGAGGAGGTGATGACAATGAAGAGGCTGTAGAGGATCGGAATGAACAGCACTTCCTGCTGTTGAATGCCGGTGAAGGACAGCGTCACGATCAGCGCTGCCAGCGGGCCGTTCTGGATGCCGGTTTCGAGGCTGATGGTGCGGGCTCGGTTGCTGTCCTGGCGCAGGCCGCGGGCGAGCCAGTAGCCGAGCAGCATGCCGGTCAGGCCGATACCGATCGCGGCGATATAGACGGGGAAGGGGGTGTCGAGCAGCATTTGATAGTTGCGCGGGACCCAGGAGCCGATCAGGAACAGGATGACGACAACGCCGAGCATCGAGCCGATCATCTCGATCGTGGCGCCGGCATTGGCATTCATCTTGCGCAGGAACATGCCCAGTACCGTGGGGACGAGGAGAACCACGAGGACCTGGGCGACATTGCCGGCCGGAATGACATAGTCTCCGCCAAGTCCCGCCAGTCCGCTGTAGAAGCTGAGCAGGAAGGGGACCATGACGACGGCAACCAGTGTCGAGACCGTTGTCATCATGATCGACAGCGCCAGCACGCCCTTCGAGAAATAGGTGAAAATGTTGCTGGTTGTGCCGCCCGGCATGCAGGCGATCAGGATCAGGCCGGCCGCCATTCCAGCGGGAAGGCCGAGGATGACCGCCAGGGCATAGCCCAGAAATGGCATGATCATATACTGGCTCAAAAGGCCGACCAGAATGCCCTTCGGCTTGCGGAAGGCAATGAAGAAGTCGCGCCAGGTCATCGAGGCGCCCATGCCGAGCATGATCACCATCATCATGATGCCGAGCAGGGTGGTTTCAAGTTCCGTCAACATGTGGATTTGCCCTCGCTCACTTCTTGAATTCGACCAGCACTTCGGCCTTCAGATCCTTACGCAGGATCTTGCCGATCGGCGTCTTGGGCAGGGCGTCTCGGAAGACGATGGATTTCGGAACCTTGTAGTCACTGAGAACAGTGCGGCAGTGGGCGCGGATCGCCTCCTCGGTCAGGTCTCCTTCGTGGTCCGGGTTCTTCACGACGTAGGCACGCACGGCCTCGCCGGTCTTAGCGTCGGGGATGGCGATGACGGCCGCTTCCAAAACCGCGTCCATCTTGGCGAGCGCGTCTTCCACCTCGTTGGGATAGACGTTGAAGCCCGAGACCAAGACGAGATCCTTCTTGCGGTCGACGATCTTCAGGAAGCCCTGATCGTCCATCACGGCGATGTCGCCTGTCGCGAACCAGCCGTTCTGCAAGGCGCTTGCGCTCTCCTCCGGACGTTGCCAGTAGCCGAGCATGACCTGGCGTCCGCGGACCAGAAGCTCGCCCGGTTCGCCTGAGGCGACCTGTTTGCCATCGCAATCCACGAGGATGACGTCACAGCCCGGCACCGGAATGCCGATGCTGCCGGCCTTCGCACGGTCATCGAGCGGATTGAAGCTGACGAGCGGGGATGTTTCGCTGAGGCCATAGCCCTCGGCGATCGGCGTTCCCGTCATCACCCGCCAGCGGGTGGCGACCGCCTCATGCAGGGCCGTGCCGCCGGCGATCGCTGCGCGCAACTTCCTGGGCGGATAGGCCGCAAACCATTCCTCGTTCATCAGCCCGTTGAACAGCGTGTTGACCCCGGTGATCCAGGTGATCGGATAGTTCTCGATCGCACGCTGCAGATTTTGCACGGGGCGCGGCGAGGGGATCAGAATGTTGCGCGCGCCGAGTTCGAAGAAGGTCATCAGGTTCGCGGTGAAGGCGAAGATGTGGTAGAGTGGGAGCGCCGTCAGCACCTGGTCCTCCCGGGCCATGACGCCTCCGGACACGGCGCGTACCTGGTCGAGATTGGTGAGGATATTGCCATGGGTCAGCATGGCGCCCTTGGCGACGCCGGTCGTTCCGCCCGTGTATTGCAGCAGCGCGAGGTCGTCGGGACCGGATGCTGCCCACATGGCCTTCACGTCCGCGCCATGCACGCGGCCCTTGGCAAGCGCCTCCTTGATCCTGACCACGGGAATGCTCAGCGGAGGGATCGGCGGCAGAACCTTGCTCCAGAGCTTCTGGACGCCCCTGATGATCACTTCCGGCAGCTTGGGGAAGAATTCAGGCACGCCTGCCATCACAACGGTCTGGATGCCGGTCTTCGGCACGACCTCGGCCAGCTTGCCGGCGAACATGTCGACGATCACGAGCGCCTTGGCGCCGGAATCGTTGAACTGGTGGATCATCTCGCTCGAGGTATAGAGCGGATTGGTATTGACCAGGATGCAGCCTGCCTTGAAGACGCCGAAGGCGACAACGGGGTAGGGCAGACCGTTGGGCAGTTGCACCGCGACCCGGTCGCCGGCGCGCAGGCCGCAATCATGATGTAGGAAGGCGGCGAAGGCATCCGACATTTCGCCGACCTCGGAATAGGTCAGGCTGCCGTTCATGCCGTTTGGCACGACGCAGGTGAAGGCCTTGCGCGGACCGTTTGCAGCACAGGACTGATCGACCAGATCGGCGATGCTCCTGTAGCGCAGCTCTCCCAGTTCCTGCGGAATGCTTGTGCCATAGGCCGCCAGCCACGGCCGTGGCGGCGTGAAGATGTGTTCCATGTTTCCTCCCCCAGAGCGCTCTTCGGCGCTTCATCGTTCAGGTCTCCGGGCGCAGTTGCGATTCCGGGAGCCGTTGAACGAGGGAAAGGATGGAATTGTCTCTGGTCAAAGTCCAGCGATTTCGGGGGCTTGCGAGGCCTCGAAGGCGTCCGAGGTGGGGTTGCCGGGGCGAAATCCCATCACGTCCGCGTTATTGGATTGGAGGCGGTCGGAGAGCGTGTCACGCCGCAGCGTGGTGCATGAGGAAGGGCAATGGGAATTTGGAAAAATGGCGCACCCGACAGGATTCGAACCTGTGACCTTTGGAATCGGAATCCAACACTCTATCCAGCTGAGCTACGGGTGCTTCCGACGGCGGGTTGACTCGCCGTTCCAGAAGCGGTCATAGCGCAGTCGCTCGCGCGCTTCAATCCGAAAAGATCGGCCGCCCCTCTGTAATTCTGCCGCGCAGACGGGAGGCGGGCAGAATGGTGGAATGGAGGTCAATTGCTCGGTATTGTCTTTGCGGAGATAAACCAATCCTGGGGGAAATGAACGGCGAGCGTTCAAAAACGTCGTTTGGTGCGGCAACGGTTGCGGTTGCGCCCTTGTGGCATCGGTTTAAACAGATAGTATCGTTACAGGTAGGCGTTCGCGCAAGCGGGCGACCTTTTGAGGGGTCTGTATTGGCTATGGCGGGGATATGCCGGAACTTATAATGGATGAATTCGTACCCAATGCGTCGAAACTCGACTTTTCAGTCATGGACGATGCTGTGGGTTATCGTTTGAGACGGGCGCAGCTTGCCGTGTTTCAGCATTTCAATGAGGCATTTTCATCGAAGGGCCTTCGGCCGACCGATTTCGCGGTCTTGCTGCTTCTGACCTATAATCAGGGTGCCAAGCAGAGCGAGGTGGCCGAGGCGCTGGGCATCCAGCGTGCGAATTTCGTGGCCATCGTCGACGGGTTGGAAAACAAGGGCTTCATCGAGCGCCGCAAGTCGGAGACCGATCGCCGCGTCCAGTCGCTCTACATGACACCCGCCGGCGAGGCCTATCTGGAAGAGTTGATGCCGATCTGGATCGATCATGAGAAGTGGGTTCTGGATCAACTGGGCGGTGTGGCGGAACGCGACACGGTCAACCAGTTGCTCAAGCGGCTCTACGACTGATCCTCATCGCCCTATGCCTAAATCATAGCGGCTGATCGCTTCGTCTATCAGCCCATTGGCGATTTTCATGCGCATGGTTGCAGCGTCGCGATAGTCCGCCGCGACGCGATCCGGGTGGTTTTCCCTTGCAAAGTGGCGCCGGCGCTCCTGCAGCCGATCACGATCGTCGGATGCCTCGATACCGAGGTCCTCGGCGACTTCGGCGGGGGAGAGACGCTCCAGCCAGGCCGGTGGTGGGGGCGGGGTCTCGGGCTCTGGTTCCGGCTGCTCGACCTCTTCAGGCATCATGAACAGGTAGGCATCGAGGCGCTGGTCCATGGCCTCGGGCGAAGGTTCAGAAGAGAATGCGGGCGGTTCAGGGACGAAGCTTGCGGGAAGCCCGTTGATGCGGAAGGCCGGCTCTTCGGCCGGGGTCTGCTCTTCAGCCTCTTCGTTTAGCCTGTCGACGACCGACTGGAAGACGGACTTTCCAAACAGCATGCGTATACCGACCTCCGCTGCGGCCGTGCCGCGCCTAGGCGCACAACATCATGCCGAAGTGGTGCGGAGCTTGTGCGGCGCCACCTCTCGTTTTGCTCCAATGGCCTGGCGGTTCAGCTCTGCGACTGGCTCTGGCTTTGAGATGGCTCGACCACCAGCTTGACCGTCAGGTCCTCGCCGGCGATCCCGATCCGCATGCCTGAAACAGGGGCGGCATCGGGGTAGCACAGACCGGTTGCGATGCGGACATAGCGAGCGTCGGGGCAGTGGTTGTTGGCGGCGTCGAAACCCACCCAGCCAAGACCTTGCAGATGAACCTCAGCCCAGGCGTGGGTCGCGACCTGCTCAATGCGGTCGTCCATCAACAGGTAGCCCGAGACGTAGCGGGCGGGCAGGGCGAGCAGGCGGGCGGCGGCGATGAAGGCGTGGGCATGGTCCTGGCAGACGCCGCGGCCGGCTTCGAGAGCCTGTTCGGCGGTGGTTTCCGTGCCGGTCGTTCCGGTTTCATAGGCGATCTGGGCGTTGAGCTTGCCCATCAGGTCATGCATCTTCGCCAGCTCGTTGTCGCCGGAGAGGCTGCGCGAAAGCTCGCGGATCAGCTTGCCCGGCTTGGTGAGCGGCGTGTCGCGCAGATAGAGCCAGAGCGGCACATAGCCCTGATGCGGACCGAATACGCCGGAGCGATCCTCGGTCTCGACCTCGCCGGAGGCGACGATGTGGACGCTGTGGCTGTCGCCCTCTGTCGAGACCAGATGGGTATGGTTGCCGAACTGATCGTTGAATCCGGCTTCCACATTGGCACCGTCGACAGCGATATTCCAGGAGACGATCTTCTGGCCGGGGCTGTCGAGCGGGCACAGCCGCAACCGTTGCAGCGAATACTGGACCGGGTCGTCATAGCGATATTCGGTGGTATGGCTTATCCGCAGACGCATGCGCTCAATCCTGCTCAGCTGTAGAACCGGTAACCCTCGGTGATCTCATTGCCCAGCTTGTTGTTGCTGGCGATGAAATCGTCGAGGAATTCGTGCAGTCCCTGGTCCATGATAGTGCCGATGGTGGTCGACTTCAGCGTCTTGGCGACACTGTCGGCGGTCTCGTGAGCCGGCAGCCGGTGCGCATAATCCTTGGCGAGATAGCCGAGGTTCGATGTGATCTTCTCGTAGCAATAGGCCAGCGACCGGGGCATCTGGCCGTTGAGGATAAGGAAGTCGGCGATGTTGGCCGCCTTGTATTCCCCGTCATAGACCCAGCGATAGGAGCGATGTGCGGAGACCGAGCGTAGGATCGATTCCCACTGCATGTTGTCGAGCGAAGAGCCGACATGGGTGATCGCCGGCAGGAGCACGTAGTACTTCACGTCGAGGATGCGGCTGGTGTTGTCGGCGCGCTCGATGAAGGTGCCGATGCGGGCGAAGTTGTAGATCTCGTTCCTCAACATCGAGCCATGGAAGGCGCCGCGGATGAGGCCGGCCCGGCGCTTCACCGTGTCGATGACCTCAGGCAAGTCGGCCGACTTCAGCTTGCGGGCGAGCATCTGCTTCAGCTCGATCCAGCATTCGTTGGTGGCTTCCCAAGTCTCGCGTGTGAGTGCCGTGCGCACCATGCGGGCATTGTTGCGGCCGGCGTCGATGCAGGACATGACGCTCGACGGGTTGGCAGTGTCGCGCAGCATGAAGTCGATGGCGTCGGAGGCCGTCACCTTGCCGTGGCGTTCGGCAAAGAGCGGGCGCACGTCGGCGCTTTTCAGGACGGCGTCCCAGTCCTCGTCCGAGGCGCCGGAGCGGGTGAGCGACATGCGCAGGCCCGCATCGACAAGACGGGCGATGTTTTCGGCTCTCTCGATGTAGCGGAACATCCAAAAGAGGCCGTTGGCAGTTCTTCCGAGCATGACCATGTCAGTCCTCCAGTACCCAGGTGTCCTTGGTGCCGCCGCCCTGGCTGGAATTGACCACGAGCGAACCCTGCTTCAGGGCCACGCGGGTCAAGCCGCCGGGAATGATCTGCACCTTGTCGGAGACGAGGACATAAGGACGTAGGTCGACGTGGCGGGGCGCGATCCCCTTGTTGACGAGGATCGGCACCGTCGAGAGCGACAGCGTCGGCTGGGCGATATAGTTCGAGGGGCGTGCCTTGAGCTTGTCGGCGAAGTCAGCGCGTTCCTTCTTGGATGCGGTCGGACCGACCAGCATGCCATAGCCGCCGGAGCCGTGGACTTCCTTGACCACGAGCTCTTCGAGATGTTCGAGCACGTATTTCAGGCTGTCGGCTTCCGAACAGCGCCAGGTCGGCACGTTCTCGAGCAGCGCCTTGCGGCCCGTGTAGAACTCAACGATCTCCGGCATGTAGGAGTAGATCGCCTTGTCATCGGAAATGCCGGTGCCCGGTGCATTGGCAATCGTAATATTGCCGGCGCGGTAGACGTCCATGATGCCGGGAATGCCGAGTGCCGAATCGGGGCGGAAGGTGAGGGGATCGAGGAAGTCGTCATCGACGCGGCGGTAAAGCACGTCGATCGCCTCGTAGCCGCGGGTGGTGCGCATCTTCACCTTGCCGTCGATGACGCGGAGATCCGAGCCTTCGACAAGCTCCACGCCCATCATGTCGGCCAGGAAGGAGTGCTCGTAATATGCTGAATTGTAGATGCCGGGGGTCAAGACTGCGACACGCGGCTTGCCCTTGCAGCCGGGAGGGGCAAGCGAAGCGAGCGACTGCCGTAGCAGATAGGGGTAATCCTCGACGCGCTGCACCTTGTTGAGCTGAAAGAGCTCCGGGAACATCTGCATCATGGTTTCCCGGTTCTCCAGCATATAGGAGACGCCGGAGGGCGTGCGGGCATTGTCTTCCAGCACGTAGAACTGGTCTTCCCCCGTGCGGACAATGTCGGTGCCGACGATGTGGGTGTAGACGCCACCCGGCGGGCGGAAGCCGATCATCTCGGGCAGGAAGGCGACGTTCTTCTCGATCAGCTCGCGGGGAATGCGGCCGGCCTTGATGATTTCCTGCTTGTGGTAGATGTCGTCGAGAAAGGCGTTGAGCGCCAGCACGCGCTGTTCGATGCCCTGGGCGAGCTTGCGCCATTCACGGCCGGAAATGATACGCGGAATGATGTCGAAGGGGATCAGCTTCTCGGCGCTGTCGGCATGGCCATAGACCGCGAAGGTGATGCCGGTCTTGCGGAATATGTTCTCCGCATCTCTCGACTTGGCCAGAAGCCTTGCCGGGTCCTGGCTGGAATACCAATCGAAATAGTTCTGATAAGGTCCGCGCGGAGCACCGTCCGCACCAATCATTTCATCAAATGCCAATGGCGCCATCCCCTTTTTTGGTCATTTGAATACAAGCATTTGGGCAATGCAAGCTGCATCGCAGGCTGTACGCGTAGAATTAGAAATATCTGCCTTTGCCTGTATGGGCGGCATTGGCGCAAAGTTTGTGCAATTCTGCCTTTGTCTTTCGCCGGTTCTGCGGTTCTGTCGGGCGGTGGTTTCGCATTTGTCAGGCGTAGCGCATATGAGGCTTGAGTTTCTGCTGAAGATTTAGGCAGGTGCTTCGCAATGTTTTTTGTCGCGAGGCCTGATGTGAGCGGAATTCAACGGCAGTTGCAGGAAAACTCTTTTGACCGCGGGCGGGGTGGCCTTTATCGAGACGGGCAGCCGGCGGCTTGCGATCCGGTCCTCGAAAGACGAATCCGCTTATGACCCTTGCCCGTCTCGCTCCCGTGCTCTTCGTGTTGTTGTGGTCGACCGGATGGGTCTCGGCCAAATACGCGACCTTCTTTGCCGATCCGCTGACCTTTCTCGTCGTGCGCTACGGGACCGCGGTCGTGCTGTTCTACATCGTCTGTCGCATCGGCGGTGTCTCCTGGCCGAAAGATCGGGCCGGGTGGCTGCATGCGATCGTGTCAGGCGTGTTTCTGCACGGGCTCTATCTCGGCATGGTCTGGTGGGCGATCGGGCAGGGGGTGCCGGCGGCCCTGTCCGGGATCATCGCAGGACTACAGCCGCTGATGACCGGGATCGCCGCCGCCTATCTGATCGGCGAGAATCTCAACACCGGCCAGCGGGTGGGGCTCGTTGTCGGCTTCGTCGGCGTGGCGATTGCTGTCCTGCCGAAGGTGCTCGTCATCGATGCCTCGACAATTCCGGCCTATGCCGTGGCGGTGAATGTGCTGGCCATGGCTTGCGTTACCACGGGCACGCTCTATCAGAAGCGACTGGTGAAGGATGGCGATCTGCGGGCGGTGGCGACGCTTCAATATATCGGCGCCTTGATTGTCACCATCCCGGCCGCCCTTCTGTTGGAGGACCTTCACGTCGAGTGGAGCCTCGGCTTCTTCGCAACGCTTGCCTGGTCGGTGGTGGGGATATCCATGGGGGCGATTGCGCTCCTGCTCTATCTCATCCGTCGCGGCGACGTGTCGAAGGCGGCGTCCCTGATCTATCTCGTGCCACCGCTTGCCGCACTTGAGGCAGCGATTGCGTTCGGGGAGGAGCTGACCGTGCCGATGATGATCGGCACCTGCGTGGTCATGATCGGCGTCTATCTGATCAACCGGAAGAGCGCGGTCGAGCCCATCATCGTGAAAGATTGACGATACGAAAAATGGCGCGGTGGGAACCGCGCCATCTGATGTGTGATTTCATCGCTCAGTGCGAAACTCAGGCTTCGCGGCGACGTCCGCCGGCTGTGCCGGAGCGGGCCGGACGGCCCTGGCCGCTGCCATTGCCGGGACGACCCTGGCCGCCATTGGCGCTGCGGTTCTGACCGCCGCCATTGCCACCCTTGCGGTGACCGGACTTGGCCGGACGACCATCAGCCTTGGCGCCGCCTTCGGACTTGCCACGGCCCTGGCCCTGGTGATTGCGGTTGTTGCCGCCAGCACCTGCACCACCACCGCCGCCGCCGCGACGCTGCGGACGGGCCGGGCGTGCGAGGTTTGCCGGCGGTTCGCCAGAGGCGACCGGGATGTCGATGCCCATCAGCTTTTCAACGTCGCGCAGCAGACGACCTTCATCGGGACCGCAGAATGCGATCGCAATGCCGTCGCGACCGGCGCGGGCCGTACGGCCGATGCGGTGGACGTAAGCGTCCGGAACTTCCGGCAGGTCGTAGTTGAAGACGTGAGAAACGGCCGGGATGTCGATGCCGCGGGCGGCAACGTCAGTGGCGATCAGCGTCTTGATCTCGCCGTCGCGGAAACCCTTCAGTGCCCGCTCACGCTGGCCCTGGCTCTTGTTGCCATGGATCGAGGCGACCGAGTAACCGGTGGCGTCGAGGTGCTTCATCAGCTTTTCCGCGCCATGCTTGGTGCGCAGGAAGACGATGGAGCGGCCATCCGGATTGTCGTTGAGGATCTTCTTGAGCATTTCCGTCTTGGCGTTCTGGCCGGCGACGAAATGCACATGCTGCTCGACCTTGTCGGCAGCCTTGCCCGGAGGGGACACGGCGACCTTGAGCGGGTCGGTCAGGAAGCTTGCTGCGAGATCGGCGATCGACGGCGGCATGGTGGCCGAGAACAGCAGGGTCTGGCGCTTCGGCGGGACCATCTTCGAGATCTTGCGCAGGTCATGGATGAAGCCGAGGTCCAGCATCTGGTCGGCTTCGTCGAGAACGAGGTAGCGCACGGCGCGCAGCGAGATCGCGTTGCGGGCGATCAGGTCGAGCAGGCGGCCAGGCGTCGCGACGAGAATGTCGGTGCCCTTTTCGAGCTGCAGCTGCTGCTTGCCGATGGAGGCGCCACCGACGACCTGGTTGATCTTCAGCGGCAGGCGGCGCAGGTAGCTGCGCAGGTTGTCGCCGATCTGGTTTACCAGTTCGCGGGTCGGGGCGAGAATGAGAGCGCGGGTGGTGCGATTGTCGGGGCGCTTCTCATCCTTGAGAAGCATCTCGATCATCGGCAGGCCGAAAGCAGCGGTCTTGCCGGTGCCGGTCTGTGCGAGGCCGATCAGGTCACGTCCACCGAGGACGACGGGAATGCCCTTTTCCTGGATCGGGGTCGGGGTCGTGAAGCCGAGCGTCGTCAGCGTCGCGACGATATTCTTGGAGAGGCCAAGATCATCGAAAGTTGTCAAAGTCATACCTTTCGGGGCGCCAAATGCACAAACCCCGGAACGCGTTCTTCGCGAGCCGGTTGGCATTGGCGTCAAGAACCCCGCGTGATTTGGGAACTTGTAAGTTGGAAAAAAGCTTTCCAAGCGCATCGGCGGAATGTCCGCCCGGATGTCATGCGCCTTATCCTTCGTCGCGTCTCAGATGTCGCTGGGCACGCTCACGCGGCGGCCGGAAGGTAAAAGCTGGATTGCAAATGGGCCAGTTTGCGCCGGAAGTCAAGTGCAATGCACAAATCAGCCCCCGGCGCCTGCTGCACAATCGGCATTTGGCGAGGCGGCTTGTTCGCCCGGATGCCGGGTTTGTGAGGTGAACAAAAGCGCCAAGTGCGGGGTTTCGCCCATGACGGTGCCCGATCCGGGCCGGCTTCTGCGACAGAGAAATCTGCCCGGCGAGCCTGCGTCGAATGATCAATGATATACGGAGACAGCCATGAAGACCCTAACTGCAGCCTCAGCCCTCATCCTCGCCGCCTCGATTGGATCGGTTCGGGCCGATGACGATCCGGCATGCCGGGATGTGACGGTCGAGGCGCGCATGTCGCTTGGTGATATGGAAAAGCGGGCTTTGACCGAGAATGTCACGGCCCAGGAGATCGTGGTCGATGACGGCTGCTACGAGGTGAAAGGCATGCGCGACGGGCGCCATGTCGAGGCGACCTTTCATCCGGTCTCGGGGGAATTGCTGAAGATCGAAAACGACGACTGAGTCTGGCGACAGTTTATTACCTGTTCGAGGCCCGCTTCCCGCGGGCCTCTTGCGTTTCAATCGCTCATGTCGGCGATGCTCGCTGGCCTTAGTTGTCGCGACTTTCAGAGGCGCCGAGATTGAAATCCGCGCCTGCCTGCACGACCCCGTTCACCATGATCTCAAGCCTGTGGCGGCCTGGATGATAGACACGCGTCGTGATCGGTCGAAAGGCATGGCGCTTCACTATGGTCACGCTTTCACCTGGCTTCAGCGGAAGACTCTTGCCCTTGAACACCTTGGGCGAAAGCGATCCGTCCTTCTTCTGGTGATGGATGGCGTAGTCGACCAGCACCGTGCGCATGTCCTTGCCCGCGTTCGAGAGAAGGACCTCGAAGGCGAGTTCGCCGGGGAAGTCGATCTGCTGGCTCTTGAGCGTGAGGCTCGCAGTCACGTCGTCGAGCGGCGCAAAGCCGAAATTGGCGAGCGCCTTGCTATGGCCCTTCTTGATCAGTGTGCGTGAGGCGTGCTTGAGCAGCCAGAGCCTGTCCTTCGAGGCGCCTTGCGCGTGGCGCTCGACGAAATCGGCGACCAGATCAGGGTGATCCTTGGCTATGTCGTTCAGACTGTTGGCGACGGAGCGGCGGACATAATCCTCGGGGTCGTTGATGAGGGCTTCGAGGATCGGCATGATCGATGTGGGGTCCTTCACCAGAGCGGGCAGGCGCATGGCCCAGGGTAGGCGGGGGCGGGTGCCTTCCGAGGCGAGGCGTCTCACATGGTGGTTCGAGTCGGTGACCCAGTCGCCGATGATCGCAAGTGCTGCATCCTGTTCCTCGGCGATGAAGGGGCGTATGCCGAATTCTGCGGTGAAATGCGGCGTCAGCGCCTTCAGGAGGTCGAGGGCAGTTTCGAGATGGCCTCGGCCATGGGCGGCAACATACTGGTTGAAGGAGAGGAGGGCCCAGCCGCTGAGGCCCGTCCGATCAGCTGCCGGCAGACAGCCGTGCAGGATCGTTGCCGCCTGCTCGAAATCCTCAGGCAGGTGACGGCGCAGCGCGTCGGCGATGCACTGGCCGCGCTGCATCAGCTCCAGTCCATCGATGACAGGCAGGATATCGGCGAGGAGGGCGGCGTGATCGAAGGGGCCCCAGGCCCGCGCCACGGCATCAGCCGTATCGCGGGCGGTGTGTGGGCCGATCAGGTGTTTCAGCGGCTCGGCCATGATCGCTCAGATCGTTCCCTTGGTTTCGAAATGCTGCATCAGGGTAACACCCGTGATCGCGGCCATGTAAGGGGCAAAGGCCGGGTCGGCCTGAACTTTCGCGGCTGCCGCATCGGCGCTTTCCTTGTCGGCCCATTCGACGAGATCGACGATCATGTCGCGTTGGTCCAGAGAGTTCAGCGCCCGCCAGCTGACGAAGCCGGGATAGGTGTTGGCCGCCGCCATGGCGGCACGTCGTGCCTCATCTGCCGCCGGTCTGTCGGCGACTGTGCAGACGGCGATTTCGAGGATGGTGTTCGTGGTCATCTGGCTCTCCCGTGGTTGATCACGGCTTGACCTAGCACGGGCCAACTGACAACCTTCTGGCCATTACCTTCGAAGGAGGCATCCATGCGCCCCGCCGACCGCCTGTTCCGGATCATCCAGCTGATGCGCTCCACCGGCCGTGCCATGACGGCCGCCGAGATTGCGGAGAAGATGGAAGTCGCGCCGCGGACCATCTACCGCGACATGGATCACCTGATTGCCTCGGGCGCCCCGATCGAAGGTGAGCGCGGCGTCGGCTACATGCTGCGCGAGGCCTTCGATGCGCCTCCGCTCACCTTCACCTTCGAGCAGCTGGAGGCGCTCGCCTTCGGGCTTCGTGCCGTCGAGATGCTGGGGGATCCAAGGCTCGGTCAGGCGGCGCGGGAGGCGAAGGACAAGATGCTGGCGATGCTGCCGAAGGAGCATGCCGAACGGCTGATCTCCGCCCCGATCCACGCCTTCCGCTCATCGGCCCAACCGGTGGTGCCGGACTGTCTGGGCGATGTACGCTCGGCACTCTCTGCCAAGCGCAAGGTCTGGATCGCCTATCACTCGCTGCCCGGCGAGCGCAGCCAGCGCGTCGTCTGGCCGCTCGGCTTGGCCGCCTTCGGTGCGATCTGGGTGATGACCGCCTGGTGCGAGATGCGCCAAGGGTTTCGCGACTTCCGTCTTGATAGGGTCGAGGACTGGAAGGTAATGCAGGATCGCTTCGAGCCTCAGCCGCATCAGACCTATCAGGCGTATCTGAAGCAGCTCAGCTGAGTTTTTCGCTGCGCAGCAAAATTCTTTTTATGCCGATCTCCTAATTTCCCTAAAAATTAAGGGGTTCGAGCAAATAGGTGGAGGCACGAAAGCAACTTCTGAAAGACGCCTATGAAAAACCTGAGAGTCTCCCGCAAGCTGGCCCTGGCTTTCGCCTCGGTCCTGTTCGTTGTTATCGCCTTCTGTTCCGTTGCATTTGTGTCCATGCAGCGGATCCACGAAGCCACGATTGCCAATCAGCAGACGCAGTCGGTGCTTAAACTGTCTGGTCAGATCCTCGCGACGCTCGTTGAACATCAGAACGCCATGCGCGGCTTTGTGGCGAGCCTGAACGAGGAGTTCATCGAGCGTATGGCCAAGCACGGCGACGCCGTTCCACCCTTGATGGCGCAGCTTGAACAGAAGCTCGAAAAGTCCGATGCGGACACCTATCTGCCGCCAGTCCGGCAGGCGATGCAAACATTCTATTCGCAGCTCGACGCGACCGTCGCCAATGCGCGTGATCCCGCGAAGATCGAGGAAACGCGGAGCAATATCGCAACGACGGCGCGCCTGAGTGATATCCGCAAAGCGCTGACCGCGCTCGACGAGGCGAATCAAAAACTTGCCGATGAGCGAACTGCGTCTCTAAACGCCGCCTTCCAGACCGGGACTATGACCCTCATCGGCGGTGGGATCATGGCCGCGCTCATTGCCGTTGCCATGGGTATCCTGCTGACACGCAACCTTGCCGCGCCCCTGAGAGGCATGACTTTGGCCATGCGGAAGCTGGCGGAAGGCGATACATCTATCGACATCCCGGCCATGGAGCGCCGGGATGAGCTTGGCTCGATGGCCGGCGCTGTCGAAGTGTTCCGGGCCAATGCGATTGCTGCGCTGAAGCTGGAGGCTGATGCGAAGCTGCAGCAATCGACGACGGAGGCCGAAAGGGCTGCTCGTGCGAAACTCGACGAAGCTCGCTCTGAAGCGATGACGCAGGCAACCGCAACGCTTGCCGGTGGTTTGGCAGAACTTGCGAAGGGGAATCTCACAATTCGCCTCGGACAGCCGTTTGCCGAGGAGTTCGAAACCCTGCGGAATGACTTCAACGAAGCTGTTGCCCAACTTGCCGAAACGCTCTCGGCCGTCGCGCATGCAACGACGTCGATCGACAACGGTAGCCGTGAGATCAGTGGCAGCACAGATGATCTCTCGCGTCGTACCGAACAGCAGGCTGCCTCGCTTGAAGAAACGGCGGCAGCACTGGACGAAATCACCGTCAACGTCCGTCACGCCTCGAACCGTGTCGATGAGGCCCGTGCCGCAGCATCGGATGCCGCGCACAGTGCCGAGACTTCCGGCACCGTCGTCGCGAGCGCAGTCGCGGCCATGGGCCGTATCGAGCAGTCTTCCCAGTCAATTTCCAACATCATCGGCGTGATCGACGAAATCGCATTTCAGACCAATCTGCTTGCGCTCAATGCTGGCGTGGAAGCCGCGCGTGCCGGGGAAGCGGGCAAGGGCTTTGCGGTCGTCGCCCAGGAGGTGCGTGAGCTCGCGCAGCGGTCGGCCCAGGCTGCAAGGGAGATCAAGGACCTCATCAGGGTTTCGACCGAAGAGGTCGCAAACGGCGTCAAGCTGGTCAGTGACACCGGCACCGCTCTGAAGACGATCGAGAGCTTCATCACGACGGTGAATGTCCAGATGAACGCGATCGCAACAGCGGCGAAAGAGCAGGCGACCGGGCTTGCCGAAGTCAACACCGCGGTCAATCAGATGGATCAGTTCACGCAGCAGAACGCGGCGATGGTCGAGGAGACGAATGCGGCAAGTGCGGGACTTGCAACGGAAAGCACCCGCCTTCGCCAATTGGTCCAGCGTTTCGAGATCAGCGCAGGGAAAGCCGCTGGTCAGACAGACAGAGGCTATGCGGCTGCCATGCGCCGATCGGCATAAGGCGCGGTATGTTCCGCAGGCCATCTCAAAGCCGTGAAACTAAGACGCCTCGACCTTTGCGGGTCGAGGCGTTTTGCTTTTTGGCTGGAGCCTGCGTCGACGGGCTGGATCCGGCGCCTCAGAAGTCGGTCGCAACCCCGCCTTCGGCCTTGCGTTTCGCCACGAAGGCATCGAGCTCTTCCTCTACGGCCGGGTCGATTGGCGGGCGCTCGTAGGTGGCGAGCTTTTCCTTGAAGACGCGGTTGGCGTGGTCATAAGTTGTCGGCCGGCCGGCGTCGGTCCAGGTCTCGAAATTGCGCCAGTCGGAGAGGATCGGCGAATAGAAGGCTGTCTCGTAGCGGGCGAGCGTGTGGGCCGTTCCGAAGAAGTGGCCGCCGGGGCCGACTTCGCGGACGGCGTCAAGCGCCAGCGCGTCCTGGCTAACGTCGAGTGGTGTCAGGAATTCGGCCACCATCTGCAGCATGTCGACGTCGAGAATGAATTTCTCGAAGGAGGCCGTCAGGCCGCCTTCCGTCCAGCCGGCGGAATGCATGATGAAATTGCCGCCGCCTTGCGTCAGTGCCCAAAGCGAGAAGACGCTTTCATAGGCCGCCTGGGCGTCCAGCGTGTTGGCGGCATTGGTGTTCGAGGTGCGGTAGGGGATGCCGTAGCGGCGGGCGAGTTGGCCGCCGACGATGACGGCCTTCATGTATTCCGGCGTGCCGAAGGCAGGTGCGCCCGTCTTCATGTCGACATTCGAGGTGAAGCCCCCATAGACAACAGGGGCGCCGCGCTTGACCATCTGGGTGAAGGCGATGCCGCACAGCGCCTCGGCATTCTGCTGGACGACAGCGCCGGCAATCGTGACCGGGGCCATGGCGCCGGCCAGTGTAAACGGTGTCATCACGACGACCTGGCCGCGTGACGACATTTCGATGATGCCCTGAAGCATCGGTCCGTCGAGACGGAGCGGCGAGGACGAGTTGATGATGGTGAAGAGCGAGGGCTCGTTCTCCATCTGCTCCATCGAGATGCCACGGCCAATACGGGCAATCTCGATTGCGTCGAGATTGCGCTGTTTGCCGAGCGAGTAGCAGTGAAAGACCTTGTCGGTTAGCTTCACCATGTCGGAGAGGCAGTCGAGGTGGCGCACCGAGGCGTGAATGTCGATCGGCTCGACCGGATAGCCGCCGGTCGTGTGGATCACGTCGTAGCACTGGGCGAGCTTGACCAACTTGCGGAAGTCTTCCTGGTTGCCGGCGCGGCGGCCGCCTTCGCGGTCGGCGACGAAGGGCGCGGAGGCGATCTGGGCGAAGACGAGGTTGTTGCCGCCCATCTTGACGTTGCGCTCGGGATTGCGGGCGAACATCTGAAATTCGCGCGGGGCAGACGCGATCATGTCCATGATCAGGTTCCGGTCGAAGCGGACGCGGTCGGAGCCTTCGGTCACCTCTGCGCCATGCGCCTTCATGATGGCGCGGGCCTCCGGCAGCATGATGTCCATGCCGATTTCTTCCAGGATCGTCAGCGACGCCTCGTGCATGTCGTCGAGAGCGGCGGGATCGAGAAGTTCGGTCTTGGTCAGGCGATTGACGAGGTTGCGATACTTGCCCGCCACGCCCGTGCGGCTGCGATCACCGCCGCGGCCGCCGGTGCGCCTGCGGCGCTCGCCACCACCGGATTGGGGTTCAGTCTCGGACAAGGCGGTGTTGATAATGTCGCTCATGGTCGATCCATTGTGTCAATCTCGACATTAAGTCTCGCAGGTTCACGGACCAAAAGGCATTGCCGTTTGCGACGAAAAACCGGCTCATCTGGAACAGTGGAAGAACCAAGAAGTTTTCATGCGGCAGGCATTCATCAACATTTGCTTTTAAAGCGCCTTGTGGCGCTTTGCTTACCCCCTGTTTACCAAAACCAGTCATTGATCGAAGTGTGAACAAAGATTTGATCCGGGGAAGCGACTTGCTCGAGCTAGTCCGCGACAAGATTGCCGCGCTTGACCTGCCTTCGTATGTCAAGGACAGCGAGCTGCGTTATGTCGCGGTCAATGCGCCCTTCGCCCGGCTTCACAATCTTGCTCCTGAAAGCTTCATCGGACGCAGCGACCGGGAAATCCTGGGTGTCGATCCGGATGGACTTCGCGACGACCGCGAGCGCCGCGTTTTGGTCTTCGGCGAAGAGGAGCAGTTGCATCTGCGCCCCGTATCCGGCGGCCCCTTGAACATCCTGCACATCGAGCGTTTTTTCGACGATGACGACCGGATGTATCTTTTCGGCTTCATGGAAGAGCGAGCGGCTGCGGTCGCACCTGAGATGACAGGTCCCTCGGCACCGCCTTCAGCCGAGGTCTATCAGGCCGTACTCGAACAATATCCGATTGCCACCTATTTTCGCGGGGCGGACCACCGGCTGCTTTTTGCCAATCGCGCATATGCCGAGATGGTCGGGCGGCCGATCGAAGAGCTGCTTGGCCGCACCGAGCAGGAGATTTTTCCTGAACTCGGACAGGCCTATTACGAAGGCAATTGTCGGGTTCTGGAACGCGGCGTCACCGAAGAGGTTCAGGATAGCTTCATTCGCGCCGACGGTACATCCGTGCCAGCCCTTGCCCGCACCGGCGCCGTGACAGGACCGGACGGGGCTCGCTACATCGTCGGGTCCATTACCGATCTTTCGCCGCTCAGGCTGGAGCAGGAGAGGCTGAAGGCCGCGCGGCAGGAGTCGGAAGCGCTGCAATTGCAGCTGCAAAGCCTGATGGCCTCTCTTCCCGTCGGCATCTTCGTGCTTGACCCGGATCTGAGGATATCCTTTGCCAATCCGGCTGCGATCGAGATGTTGGAATTTGATCCGCCTGTGCCGGTGGAAGGCATGAACTACCGGGAATTGCTGATGCGGACGATGGCGCGTAGCATTTCCCGTATGCGGCCTGAAGAAATCGAGGAGCGCATTTCCTACCGCATCGAGCAGGTCACAGCGCTTGCCGAAGGGCCGCTGATCGATGTCAAGACTCCCTCCGGTCGTGCCCTGGCCGGCGGCAGCCGAAAGATCGAGGGTGGCCGCATCCTGATCACCTTCACCGACGTCTCCGACATGGTCCAGCGCGAGGAGGAGACGCTCCTCTACCGCGCGACGCTCGAGCAGATGCCGGTGCCGGTCTTCATTCGCGATATCAACCGGCGGATGATCTATGTGAATACCGCCTATGAGGAACTGCACGGCCAGCGGCGGGAAGATATTTACGGTCTGACCGAAGAAGAACTTTGGCCGGAAGACGGCCAGGTGATGAAGGAGGAGAACCTCCGCATCCTGGAAACCGGCGAACTGGTCGAGAAGAACCGCGAGGTCGTCGTCCGCGACGGCGAGGAAATCTCGGTCATCACGCGGCTGAGCCGGATCACCACCGCCGAGAAGAAGCATTACATCGTCGGTTCGGTGAACGATATCTCCAACCTCAAGAAGGGCCAGCAGGCGCTCGTCGAAGCCCAGGCGCGTGCCGAGTCGCTCTACGACGATATCGTGTCGATGTTGCAGGTCATGCCTGTCGGCGTGGTGATCATTGATTCCGACTTCATGGTGGAATTCGCCAATGAGAAATGCCGGGAAATCTGGCACTGGCCGGATGATGTGTCCCTGAGCGGGCAGAGCTTCCGTTCCTATTGCGAGCAGAACCACAAGCTCGGCTATGCCTGGCCCGGCATCGAATTCGAGGAAGGCTTCCGGCGTCGCATCGCACAGTTCGAAGCGCTTGAAGGCTCGCATGTCAACGAACTCGCCTATGACGATGGCAAGTTCGTGCTGGCGACGATTACCCGCCTGCATGACCGCAAGATCCTGCTCACCTATTCAGACCTCACGGAGATGCGCCAGCGCGAGCGCGACATCACGGCGGCGCAGCAGCAGCTGGAGCGGCTCGGCCTCTTCGTCCAGGAATCCATGCGCCTAATGTCCCAGGGCCTGATGATGGTCGAACAGGGCCGGGTTGCCGAGGTCAATCCCTCGTTCAGCCGCATCCTCGATCTGCCCGACGGCCTGCTGGTCGAGGGTGAAAGCTGGCGGCCGGTGTTCGAATATTGCGCGGCGCGCGGCGATTTCGGTGCGGACGCGCCGGCGGTCCTGCAGCAGTGGCAATCGGCGCTGCAAAACGCAAACTCGGTTTCGACGAATTTCCTCGTTGCGGGCAAGACCTGGGTCAAGCTGGAAGCGACCTTCGGGCGTGATCGAAGCTGCGTGGTCGTGCTCACCGATTTCACCGAGCTCAAGGCCCGTGAAGCCGAGCTTGAAGTGCTGCTCGCGCGCAGCGAAGCTGCCGACAAGGCGAAGTCCGACTTCCTCGCCAATATGAGCCATGAAATCCGCACCCCGATGAATGGCGTGCTCGGCATGGCGGAACTCTTGTCCAAATCCGAGCTCGACAGCCGGCAGAAGACCTTCGTCGACATCATGGTGAAATCGGGCAATGCGTTGCTCACCATCATCAATGACATCCTCGACTTCTCGAAGATCGATGCTGGCCAGTTGAAGCTCCGGAAGTCGCCCTTCGATCCGGTCGAAGCGATCGAGGATGTGGCAACGCTTCTGTCTGCCGCTGCCGCCGAGAAGGATATCGAACTGGTCGTCTCCGGAGACCAGAAGGTGATGCACACCTTCATGGGTGATCCTGGCCGTTTCCGGCAGATCGTCACGAACCTGCTCGGCAACGCCATCAAGTTCACCGAGAAGGGACATGTGCATGTCGAGGTCTCCGCTGAGACTGTCATGGATGGTCAGGCGATCCTGAAACTGCGCATCGAAGACACCGGCATCGGTATTCCGGCGGAGATGCAGGCGAAGATCTTTGAGAAATTCTCCCAGGTGGACACCTCTTCGACCCGCCGTCACGAGGGAACCGGTCTTGGTCTCGCGATCACGGCTGGTCTTGTCCGTCTGTTCGGCGGCAAGCTGGATGTCGAATCAGAAGTTGGCCGGGGTTCGGCGTTTACGGTCGAGCTGCCGCTTGCGATCGTTGCGGAACGCCGGGGGCAAAAGGAGCTGCCGGCGACGGTCAAGGATGCGCGGGTGCTCGTCATCGACGACAATGCCGTCAATCGCCGGATCATCACCGAGCAGTTGAGCATGTGGGGCTTTGACGGGCTCGCGGTTCCCGATGGACCGACAGGGATCGAAATTCTGAAAGCTGCCCATGCTGAAGGACTGTCGATCGACGTCGTCGTCATCGACTACCAGATGCCCGACATCAACGGCATTGATGTGGCGAAGGCGATCCGCAGCGACAGGCGCTATGACGACATCGCGCTGGTGTTCCTGACGTCGATGGACATGGTCGGCGACGACCGGCTGTTCGAGAGCCTGAAGATCCAGGCGCATCTGATGAAGCCGGCGCGGGCGAATGTGTTGCGTGGTGCAATCATTGATGTTGTGCGTACCGCTCGCGTGCACGGGGTGAACTCCGCCCGCCTGCGTCCCATGTCACCTTCGGCTTCGCTTGCTGCTGTTCGGCCGGCCTTGCCGGTTGAACCCGTTCCTGCGGCCCCAGTCTTTCATGATGACAGCGCACTCAGGGTCCTGATCGCCGAGGACAATCCGGTCAACCAGATCGTCTTTCGGCAGATCCTGACCGGCAGCGGCATCGCCTATCGCATCGTCGGCAATGGCGAGGAGGCCGTCGAGGCCTGGCGCAGCGAGCCACCGGACTTGATCCTGATGGATGTCTCGATGCCGGTCATGAACGGCCATCAGGCAACGGGCATGATCCGCAGCGAAGAGGCCCGTCGCGGCGGTTATCGCATTCCGATCATCGGCGTCACCGCCCATGCGCTGGAAAGCGACCGTGAGGCCTGCCTTGCGGCGGGCATGGATGATTATCTCTCCAAGCCGATTTCGCCGGAGCTCCTGATGCGCAAGATCGAGCAGTGGAGCGGCAGGCCGGTCGCGGCTGCGGCCAGCGCCGAGGGTTGATCAGGCCGGACGCCTGACACCACAGAGCATTTCACGCTTTCCCGCAAAGCCGGGGCGCCGTTCGACATCAAAGCCGGTGGCGGTCAGATTGCGCCTGACGAAGCCCGCTGCGGCGTAAGTCGCGAAGCTGCCGCCCTCTCTCGTCGTGTCGTGGACCCGCTGCATCAGTTCCGCCGACCACATGGCGCTGTTGCGCGAGGGCGCAAAGCCGTCGAGGAACCAGGCATCAAAGGTCAGCGTGCTTGCCGTCAAGTTTTCGAGGGCATCGCCGCAGACGACGGACAGCCGGGTCTGTGCGTCGAGGCCAACCGTGACCACGCCGGAGGGATCTGCCGGCCAGAGCGAGACCAGCGCCTGCCGCTCGGCATCGATCTCCGGCCAGCGGGAGAGGGCGCGGTCGATCTCTTCCGCCTGCATGGGGAATAGCTCGAAGGAGACGAAATGGAGTTTGGCACCGGTACGGCGATGCTCCTTCCATTGGCGCCAGGTCTCGCAGGCATTCAGCCCGGTGCCGAAGCCGAGTTCGCCGATGGTGAAGGTCTCTGCCGTTTGCCAGCGCTCCGGCAGGCCGTTGCCGGCGAGGAAGACATGGCCGCATTCCAGCCGGCCGTCCGTCTGGCAATAAAAGTGATCGCCAAAGGCGGTGGAAAAGGGCATATCGCCGTCGTGCCAGGCGAGCGGTGCCTGGGTGTCGCCGGTGCCTGGCGGATAATTTGAATGGGTCATGGCCATGTCCGATAAATCGGCAGCGATGTCAGGTCAATTGCGCGCCGATCTCGTGATCGTCGGCGGTGGCATCATGGGCCTCTGGGGGGCGCTGAAAGCCGAGCGTCGGGGTATCGAGACGATCCTGATCGACGGCGACAAAACGGGAAGCGGGGCCAGCGGCGGACTGCTCGGTGCGCTCATGGCGCATATGCCGGATCGCTGGAACGAGAAGAAGCAGTTGCAGTTCGACGGCCTCTTGTCTCTGGAGGCGGAGATCGCCGAGCTTGAAGCCGAGACCGGTCTTTCGGCCGGCTATCGCCGCTGCGGGCGGCTGATCCCGCTGCCGAAGCCGCATTTGCGGCCGATCGCCGAGCGGCATTCGCTGGAGGCGGAAACCAACTGGAACCAGCAGGGCAGGCGTTTCGAGTGGTCCGTCATTGAGCAAAGCCCGTTTGCCGACTGGCCATCGCAGCGCTTCACAGAGGCTGGCCTTGTCTATGACCGTTTCGCGGGGCGGGTATCGCCACGCGCGCTCACTGCGGCGATCCGAGCGCGCCTGGAGCGCACGGGCCGTGTGCGGATCCTCGAAGGGGTTGCCGTAAAGTCGATCGATGCCAGCGCGCGGCAGGTGGTGACAGCCGATGGGGCGTCTGTCGGTTTCGGTGATCTGCTGGTCGCGGCTGGCGTCGGCTCCTTTCCGGTGCTTCAATTGATCGGTCCGTCCGTCCGCAAACCGCTTGGCCGAGGCGTCAAGGGACAGGCGGCTCTGTTGAAGGTCGACCTTCCTGCCGATCTTCCCCTCGTTTATCTCGACGGTCTCTATGTCGTGCCGCATGAGGGCGGGCATGTCGCGATCGGCAGTACCAGCGAAAACAGTTTCGATGACCCGTTCTCAACGGATGCGCAGCTGGATGCCCTGATCGCCGAGGCGCGGGAGCTTGCACCGGTGCTGCAGCGAGCCAAAGTTGTCGAGCGCTGGGCGGGGCTGCGCCCCAAGGCGGTGGACCGGGATCCGATGGTCGGTCCGCATCCGGATCATCCGCATATCCATGCGCTGACCGGCGGCTTCAAGGTGAGTTTCGGCATTGCCCATCTGCTGGCCGATGCTGCACTCGATGCGATTGCCGGGCAGGCATTGCCGCTGCCTCACGGCTTCTCGCTTTCTCATCACGTTTCGGTGGCTGTTGGCCGACCAGTCGATGAGGAATTTACCGAAATACCCTGAAATCACGCGGATTCCTGCTGTGCAAAGGCCGAAAATCCTTTTGCCCGCTTCGTGATACTGTCATGCAAATCACCTATCCACCGGGTTGTAACGGAAACTGCTAAAGTTCCGAAGCGAGCCAGTGTGAGGTGCTCGACATGCGCTATGCCATCTGCTTTACGCCGCCTGCCCGTGATCCGCTTGCCGATGCAGCGGCGCGCTGGCTCGGTCGCAACGTGTTTTCCGGCGAGGCGGAAGAGCATCCGGGGCTGAAAGGTCTCGGCGTGCACGAGATTGCCTTTCACACGGCGCTGCCCCGTCGCTTCGGCTTTCATGCCACCTTCAAGGCGCCATTCCGTCTGAGCGAAGGATCCACCGAACCGGCTTTGCTGCGGGAGTTGATGCATTTTGCCGGTCGCATGGAGCCGGTTATGCTGCAGGGACTGACGGTCGGTCGCATCGGTGACGTCTACGGCCTCATTCTGGAGCGGCCTTGCCCCTCGGTCGACTATCTCGCAGCCTCGATCGTTCAGGCCTTTGACGGTTTCCGCGCCCCGCTTTCCGAAGTCGAGATCGAGCGGCGCAATCCCGAGCGGCTGTCGGCACCGCAGTTCAGCAATCTCAGCCGCTGGGGACATCCTTACGTGATGGACGAGTTTCGCTTTCACATGACGCTGACAGGGCCGCTTCTGGCGCGGGATTTCCCGCGCATAGAACAGGGACTGAAAGCCCATTTCGATCCCGTTCTCGCTGAGCCTGTCGTGGTGACCAATCTCGCGCTGTTCGTCGAGACTGAGCGGGGCGCGCCGTTTACCGTGCATTCGCTGCATCCTCTGGGGCGGGTTTCCAGCCGCAAGATTGCCTGACCGGTTTGCGCTGCAGCAAATTCCGCGTTTTCCATCTCGACAGGCGCCGCCCTCGCCAATAGCCTCGCGTCAAAACACGAGAGGTGAACCGATGACGACTGCTCCTTATCCCCGCGACCTGATCGGCTATGGCCGCGACATTCCCGATCCGAAGTGGCCCGGTGATGCACGGATCGCGGTGCAGTTCGTGGTGAATTACGAGGAGGGCGGCGAAAGCTGCATTCTCGATGGGGATTCTGCCTCGGAAAACCTGCTGTCGGAAATCGTCGGGGCCCAGCCCTGGGCTGGCCAGCGCAATCTCAACATGGAATCGATCTACGAATACGGCTCACGCGCCGGTTTCTGGCGGCTCTGGCGGATGTTCACCGAGCGCAAGGTGCCCGTGACGGTCTACGGCGTGACGCTTGCCATGGCGCGCAACCCGGAAGCCGTTGCAGCGATGAAGGAGGCGGACTGGGAGATCGCCAGCCACGGCTATCGCTGGCTCGAATACAAGGATTTTCCAGAAGACGTTGAACGCGAGCACATCCGCGAAGCGGTGCGGCTGCACAAGGAGCTGACCGGCTCTCATCCGCTCGGCATGTATCAGGGCAAGCCGTCGGACAACACGCTACGTCTCGTGATGGAGGAGGGCGGCTTCCTATACTCCTCCGATAACTATTCCGACGACCTGCCGTTCTGGGTGCCGGATCTGGAGGGCAAGCCCTTCCTGATCATTCCCTACACGCTCGAGACCAACGACATGCGGTTTGCCACGCCGCAGGGCTTCAACACCGGCGACCAGTTCTTCACCTATCTCAAGGACGCCTTTGATGTGCTTTACGATGAGGGAAAGAACGGCAGCCCGAAGATGATGTCCGTCGGCCTGCACTGCCGCCTTGTCGGTCGCCCGGGACGCGCGGCGGCGCTGGCGCGGTTCATTGATTATGTGACCAGCCACGAGAAGGTCTGGGTGCCGAAGCGCATCGAGATTGCCGAGCACTGGCACAAGTATCACAAGCCGGCTTGGTGAGGTGGCTAGCCGTCTGCCTCCGCCAGCAGCCAATCCCGCAAGATTGCGGCTGGCTCTGACAGATCCCCGCCTGACAACAGCCAATAGGCCTTGTCCTCGTCGGCAGCTTCATCGAACAACACTGTCAGCGTTCCCGCTGCCAGATGGTCGGCGATCAGGGCGGTTGGGCATAGGCCGATGCCGAGGCCTGAGAGCACCGAACTCACCAGTAGATTGAAGTCGGCATAAAGCGGTCCTGGGGGTGTCGGGCCTTCGATACCGCGTGCGGCCAGCCACTTAGACCAAGCGGCTTCGGTCGCGTCGTGTAACAGGTCATGATTGAGGAGGTCGGCCGGGCTGTTGATCGGTCCATGTCGATCCAGATAGCTCGGCGCACAGGTGGGCCGGGTGGCGGCGTCCAGGATGCGGTCCGCCCGACCTGGCGGGCGGGTGCCGTGACAGATCAGCAGATCCGCGCCGGCTTCGTCCGGAGTGAGTGCCCCTAGCGGATAGACGATCGAGACCTGGATCTGAGGATGTTCGGCACGGAAGCGGGGCAGGCGGGGGCCGAGCCAGTGGGTGACCACCGAGGGCATGCAGGCGAGGCTGGCGCGGGCGAAGGATTTGCGGGCGGTCAGCAGTTCTGCGGCGCGGGCGATGTGGCCGAGGCCTTCCGAGCAGGCGGCGCCGAGCTCGCGTCCGTCGGCGGTGAGGCGCACGCCGCGCGGGCGGCGTTCGAAGAGGGCAAGACCCAGCCAGTCTTCCAGTGCCTTCACATGCTGGCTCACGGCCGCTGCCGTCATGCCGAGTTCGGTTGCGGCCTGCAGGAAGCTTTCGCGACGGGCGGCGGCCTCGAAGGCACGGAGTGTGGGGAGCGGTGGCAATTTCATGGCTTTATGACTAAGCCAGACTTGTCCATGGGGCAAGAAGAGAGGCAGTTGTCTTGATGGGGTAGGTGGGGCACCTTGCGGCAAGTCTCATCTCCTTGCCGATCCCCGGAGCCGCCCATGTCGCCCTTCAACGCCCATATCCCCGTTCCTGCCGATGCGGCTGCCCGCCGCGCCATGAAGCCTGTCGTCTGCTATCCGGTTGAGTCGCTTGTTGCTCCTGACATGAGAATTCTGGATCGGGCGCGGGCGACCATGGAGAAGGTCGGCGAGGTGATCGTGCCGCCGCGCGAGGGCAATACCTTCGAGGTGCCGAAGGGGCATTTCTTCCGGATCGTCAGCGTCGAGGGGCCGCAGGTGGGCGACCTGAACCTCTGGAACGCCAACGACCTGTCTGAGCGCTTCTTCTCCGGCAAGACGCGGGCGCTGCATGCGACGCATGTGACAACCGGCAACCGTCTCTGGAGTAATCTCCCGTCGCTGCGGCCCATGGCGACGATCAGCCATGATACGCTCGGCTGGTACGGTTTCGACGAATTCGGCGGCGGCGTGCATGACGTGATCGGCACGCGCTGCGATCCATACACCAACCGTTTGCTCTCAGGCAGCGACTACCATCATTGCTGCCATTCCAACCTCTGCCGGGCACTGGCCCATCATACCGGAACCGACATCAAGGCAGTCGAGCCGCATGTGCATGACGTGTTGAACGTCTTCATGTGCACGGGTTTCACACGAGACACGCAGCAGTATTTCATGAAGGCGAGCCCCGTCCGTCCTGGCGATTTCCTGGAGATGTTTGCGGAGATCGATCTGCTTGGCGCGCTTTCTGCCTGCCCGGGTGGCGATTGCAGCACCAGCCATTCGAGCGATGTGGCCAAGTGCTATCCGTTGAAGGTGGAAATCTACCGGCCCGATATGGCCTTGCTCGCGGATTGGCCGTTCCCGGAGCGGAATGGGTATCAGTTGCAGGTGTGAAACGACAAAGGGCCCGGCAGCGATGCCGGGCCCTTCTCATTCTGTCTTCGAAGATCAGCCCTTGTCGAGGGTCGCCATGTCGATGACGAAGCGGTAGCGGACATCGCTCTTGATGACGCGCTCATAGGCTTCGTTCACCTGGGCGATATCGATGATCTCGATCTCCGGGGTGATGTCGTGCTTGCCGCAGAAATCCAGCATTTCCTGGGTTTCCTGGATCGAACCGATCATCGAGCCGGCGAGCGAGCGGCGGCCAGCGATCAGGGCGAAGGCATGCACGGGGACCGGGTTTTCCGGCACGCCGAGCAGAACCATGGTGCCGTCGACCTTCAGAAGGTTGAGATAGGCGTTCCAATCGATCTCGGCGCTGACGGTGCAGAGGATGAGGTCAAAGGAGCCGGCGAGCGTCTTGAAGGTCTCCGGATCCGAGGTTGCGTAATATTCCTTGGCGCCGAAGGCGAGGCCGTCTTCCTTTTTCGACAGGCTCTGGCTGAGCACGGTGACGTCAGCGCCCATGGCGGCGCCGATCTTGACGCCCATGTGGCCGAGACCGCCCATGCCGATGACTGCGACCTTCTTGCCGGGGCCGGCCTTCCAGTGGCTGAGCGGCGAATAGAGCGTGATGCCGGCGCAGAGCAGCGGTGCTGCCTTGTCGAGCGGCAGGTTGTCCGGAATGCTGAGAACATAGTCTTCGTGCACGACGATCGAGTCGGCATAGCCGCCTTGCGTCGGGGTCACGCCGTCGACTTCCGTAGAGTTATAGGTGCCGACGAGGCCCGGCATGTATTGCTCGCGGTAGAGATCGCGTTCGCAATGTAGGCAGGAATTGACGAAGCAGCCGACGCCGACGCGGTCGCCGACCTTGTATTTCGAAACGCTCGAGCCGACCGATGTCACGATGCCGGCGATCTCGTGGCCGGGGACCATGGGGAAGGTCGAGTTGCCCCATTCGTTGCGGGCCTGGTGGATGTCGGAATGGCAGATGCCGGAGAACTTGATCTCGATCACCACGTCGTCCGCGTTTGGTTCGCGACGCTCGAAGGTGAAGGGAACCAATGGCTTGGAGGCATCCGTTGCGGCATAGCCTTTGGCAATCGGCATGGGGTATCCTTTCAAAAGTCATGGGGGAAGCGAGCTGTAGATAGGCCGATCCGGGGCCGCTGCAAGCGAAGGACCATGGCAATTGCGTTGAAAGTGCCTGTCGCCTTCGGAAACTCGACAAGTCCAGGGGGCTCGGCTAATCCTTGTCATCAACTGCTTCGCGGCATGCGCGGGCGGGCCCTTCTTGCCGCTGCTCTGACAGCTGTGGCCTTACATGATACTGGATTGACGGCATGGACAGAGCGGACTTCGTTCAGCGTTTCGGCGGAGTGTTCGAACATTCGCCCTTCATTGCGGAACGGGCCTTCGATGCCGGCATGATAGAGGAGCCGCTGACGGCGCTCGACGTGCATGATGCGATGGCGGCGATGTTTCGCACAGCAAGCCAGGATGAGCGGCTGGGCGTTTTGCGCGCACATCCAGATCTCGCGGGCAAGCTGGCGATTGCGGGCGAACTGACCGAAGACAGCAAGCGCGAACAGGCCGGCGCCGGCCTCGATCGCCTGTCGGCTGACGAGCATGCCCGCTTCACCGAACTGAATACGGCCTATGTCGAGAAGTTCGGCTTTCCCTTCATCATCGCGGTCAAGGGACTGACGAAGGACGACATTCTCGCCGCCTTCGAGACGCGCATCGCCAATAACCGCGATCAGGAATTCGACACCGCCTGCCAGCAGGTGGAAAAAATCGCCAGGCTTCGCCTCGAAAGCCTGCTTCCGGAGACACACTGACATGCTTGAGACCTCGACCGTCGTTCTGCCGGATTTCGCTGCCGGTGCCGTAAACCTTGCGTCTGCGCGCCTCGGTGCCGTGGGCATTTACTCGACCGACGAGTTCTTCGCGCCGGTGTCGCGCATGCTGAACGATGATCCCGCGGCATTCGATCCGGATCTCTACGACGACAACGGCAAATACATGGATGGCTGGGAAAGCCGTCGCAAGCGCGTGCCGGGCCATGACTATGCGATCATCCGCCTTGCCATGCCGGGCCGCATCTTCGGCTTTGATGTCGACACCCGCTTCTTTACCGGCAACTACCCGCCGCATGGCTCGATCGAGGCGGCTTTCGTTGAAAGCGGCGATCCGACCGATGCGACGGTCTGGACCGAACTGGTTGCCAAGTCGCCGCTCGGGGCCTCGGCCCAGCATTTCTTTGCCAATTCCGATACGTCGAAGGTCTGGACGCATCTGCGACTGCACATCTATCCCGATGGCGGCGTTGCGCGTCTGCGCGTCTATGGTGCTGCCCATTTTGACTGGTCGAAGGTTGGCGCAACTGAGGAAATCGATCTCGCCTATATCTTCCATGGCGCCAAGTCGCTTGCCTGGTCGGATGCCCATTACGGCCATCCCGACAAGATCCTGTCGCCTGGCCGCGGCACGAATATGGGCGACGGCTGGGAAACCAAGCGCCGCCGTGGTCCCGGCCATGACTGGGCGATCATCCGGCTCGGCCATTCAGGCGTGATCAACCGGGTGCTGATCGACACGCATTTCTACAAGGGCAATTATCCGGATACCTGCGAGCTGCTGGGCGCCCATCTGCCGGATGCAGGCGACACCTTCAGCGACGCGGAGATTTCAGCCTCCGAACAGTGGCAGCCGATCCTGACGCGGCAGAAGATGCAGATGGATGCCGAGCATTTCTATGAAGGCGACCAGCTCCAGAAGATCGGGCCGGTGACGCATGTGCGGATCGGCGTGCATCCTGATGGTGGCGTGATGCGCCTGCGCTTGTTCGGCACCAAGGCCTGAGTGTAGGGTAGAAACGAAAAGAGCGGGCTTTGGCCCGCTCGTCGCATTCTTCCAGCCGTCCGCACTGCGGGCGGCTTTCTTGCCGGGCTTTCGCCCTTACTGCTTCGGCGCCCGTTCGGCTTCGCGGATCGCTTCCTCGTGATACCAGCTTGCCGAACCGCTCTCATAGATCACGGGTTTCGGCGTCTGGCGCTCACGCATGGCGTTCAGCCGGGCCAGGTCACGCACCGGGAATTCGTAGATCTTCGCCGATTCCCGAACCATGTTCGTTGTCATGCTACTACCTCTCGTTTCACCGAGTGTTGTCTCGATGGTTCATGCTTACCACGTCTGAAACTGAAATGCACATGAAAAGTGCAAAATGCCTATTTTGTGGGCAATATAGAAGCAGAAAAAGTGATGAATTTAAAATCATCACAGCGCTTTCGTGATCTTTGGTGGGCTGACAACACCCGACACGCGCCTCTGGTTCCATGAGTATGCGCTCAATCTGTTAAAGAAAGGCCTGCAATGCCCGCGATTTGGAGGATCGCCTGCGACAAAATGGTCGCATTTCGCGCTCCGTTGGCAAACTGGCACGCTTCCTGCTTTTTCTTCTCCGA
This sequence comes from uncultured Allorhizobium sp., assembly GCA_958439205.1. GTDB lineage: Bacteria > Pseudomonadota > Alphaproteobacteria > Rhizobiales > Rhizobiaceae > Allorhizobium. The sequence continues at coordinate 2,038,570 of OY288189.1, forward strand.
CTCCCGGGCGAACCGGAGAATCACCCCTCTGTTGCGCATGAATGGCGCGAGACTGAAGAGAGAGCACCATGACCAAGTTTAAGCTCGAGTATATCTGGCTCGATGGCTACAAGCCGGTAGCGAACCTGCGTGGTAAGACGCAGATCAAGGAATTCGACAGCTTCCCGACCCTGGAACAGCTGCCGCTCTGGGGCTTCGACGGCTCCTCCACGATGCAGGCCGAAGGCCACTCGTCGGATTGCGTGCTGAAGCCGGTCGCCATTTATCCCGACCCGGCTCGCACGAACGGCGCTCTCGTCATGTGCGAAGTCATGATGCCTGACGGCGTCACCCCGCATCCGTCCAACAGCCGCGCCACGATCCTCGACGACGAAGGCGCCTGGTTCGGTTTCGAGCAGGAATACTTCTTCTACGAGAACGGCCGTCCGCTCGGCTTCCCGGAGCAGGGCTACCCGGCTCCGCAGGGCCCGTACTACACCGGCGTCGGCTACAAGAACGTTGGCTCGATTGCCCGTGAAATCGTCGAAGAGCATCTCGACCTCTGCCTTGAAGCCGGCATCAACCACGAAGGCATCAATGCCGAAGTGGCTAAGGGCCAGTGGGAATTCCAGGTATTCGGCAAGGGCTCCAAGAAGGCTGCTGACCAGATCTGGATCGCCCGCTACCTGTTGCTCCGTCTGTGCGAAACCTACGGCATCGACGTCGAATTCCATTGCAAGCCGCTCGGCGATACCGACTGGAATGGCTCGGGCATGCACTGCAACTTCTCGACCACCTTCATGCGCGAAGTGGGCGGCAAGGAATATTTCGAAGCCCTCATGGCGGCCTTTGCCAAGAACTGGCAGGAGCACATCAACGTTTACGGTCCGGACAACCATCTGCGCCTGACCGGCAAGCATGAGACGGCTCCGTGGAACAAGTTCTCGTACGGCGTTGCCGATCGTGGTGCCTCGATCCGCGTTCCGCATTCCTTCGTCAACAACGGCTACAAGGGTTACCTGGAAGATCGCCGCCCGAACTCGCAGGGCTGCCCCTACCAGATCGCTTCCATCGTCCTGCAGACGATCGCCGAAGTGCCGACGGCTGACTACGCCAAGTCTGCTGCCTGATTTCAGGCTGAGCGATAAAGATTGCAGCGCCGGTGGAAACACCGGCGCTGTTTTCGTTTGTCGAGTTGGTTCGAGTCCATCTTGAGGGCAGGGGCTTGCGAAACAAACCCAACCTATATAGTTAGGTAGTCTAACTATATAGGTTGGGTGCGATGGAACTGGAAGAAAGTCTGCGCTGCCTGCAATGGCATATGTGGTTCCGATGGCGGGAAGAGTCGCAGAAAAGCGGCTCCATGGATCTGACGGCTACGGAACTCGATTATCTCTATGTGGTGATCGCAGCCGACAAGCCGCTGCGTCTCGCGGATCTGGCGGATCAGATGCGAGTCAGCAGGGCCTCCGCATCCGTGATGGTGCGCAAGCTGCATCTTGGTGGCTATCTCGACAAGCTCTCTGACAGTGCCGACGGACGTTCTGTGCTTTTGGCGCCGACGGAAAAATGCAGCGCGCTCGTTGCAGAAGAAAAGTCGATCTATGCCGAAACAGCAGATCGCATCTCCCGCGCTCTGAGCCCTGATGAACTCAAAGATCTTGACCGTCTGCTGAAGAAGGCACGCGGCAGTCTTGAATGCTCCTAACGTGACAGAACACTTTCCATGACCCCAAGCTTTTTGACTGAACTGAAGGATATAGCGCGCCTGGCCGTTCCCATCGTGATCGGCCTGAGCACCGGCGCCGTGATCACCGTGACGGATTCCCTGATGATTGCGCCGCTTGGTCATGTGCCCTTGGCCGCAGTCGGACTTGCGGGTGCGGTTGCGACAGTGATGCTTGCGGCGATCTACGGCTTTCTGTCCGTCATTTCCGTCCGGATCGGTACGGCTTTTGGTGCGCGACAGGGCCGCCAGGTGGCGGCTTACCTGCGGGCCGGTCTGCTGCTCGGTGGTGTTACGGGGGCTGGCGCGGCGCTCTTGATGAGTGCCTCACTCTTTCTGATGCCCTATTTCGGACAGCCGACAGACGTGCTGTTGGAGGCCGCTACCTACTGGCACCTGATCGCAGCCTTTCTCATTCCCTATGCGGTCCTCACCATCTTCAAGTCGGCCTATGAGGCCATTGCTCGGCCGTGGATGGGGGTGAGTTTCGGTGCGCTCGCCTGCGTTCTGAACGTTCCCCTCAACTATGGCATGATCTACGGCGTTGGACCTTTGCCGGCGTTCGGGCTTGTCGGGGCGGGTGTTGCGTCACTGGTCGCCGAGAGCATTGCGCTGCTGGCGGCCTTTGCATACTGGCGATGGTCGATGTCAACCGTCCGGTTGCGGACGCGAAGCCAACGCAGCCCTGTCGATACAGTGTCTCTCGTGCGGGAGGGCGCTCCGCTCGGCCTGATGTATATTGCCGAAACGGCCGCCATGGCGGTTGCGACCATGCTCATCGGCCTCTTTGGATCGGTAGCGCTCGCGGCCAACCAGGTGGCGCTCTCAGTCGGTACTTTGCTCTACATGGTGCCGCTTGGGATCGCCGGAGCGGTGGCCATCCGTGTAGCCCAGGCGGCCGGTGCGAACCGGTATGATCGGGTGCGGAGCGTCACTTTCGCAGCCCTCGGGATGGGGACAATCTGGTTGACCGGGGCGGCCTTGGTGCTCGGTCTCTACGGGGCCGAGGTTGCAGCGCTCATCTCTTCGGATCCTGCCGTGATCGAACTGGCTTCCGCACTCTTCTTCGTCTTTGCGCTCAGCCAGGTCGTCGACGGTCTTCAGTCGACGCTCGTGGGTGCTCTGCGCGGCCTGTCCGACACCGCAGTACCGTCAGTGATCTCGATCCTTGCCTATTGGCCCGTGGCCATTCCTCTTGGATGGGCTCTTGCCTTTCCGCTGGATCTCGGGCCGCAGGGCATCTGGCTCGGCTTCCTGTCAGCGTTGGCGCTCGCCACGCTTGCTCTGGTGTGGAGATTCCAAAGCCTGACACGCATTGTCGATTGACGCAGGCGCAGCGAGGCTTGATCTTCTGATTGTCCATTGAGGCGGGAGGTTGTTCATGGTGCAATCCACGCCGCCATCCGCATATCCAGGGAGAATAACCCCCTTTGCCCATCGAACTTCCCATCCGTCCCCTGACGGCTCAAAGTTTCGCGCCTTTCGGCGAGGTGATCGAAGCCGATCCTTCGACCATGCGATTGATAAATGGCGGCACCACCGAGCGTTTCCATGCGCTGTTTTCGCCTGAAATTGCCGGCGAGGGCGCAAGGGTGATCGTCAATATCTTTCGCGGCCAGCCGCGCGCCTTTCCCTATGAGATCGGCATGATGGAGCGCCATCCGTTCGGCAGCCAGAGTTTTTCGCCGCTGTCGGGCCGGCAGTTCCTTGTCGCCGTTTCTCTGGATGAAGAAGGCAAGCCGGGCGAGCCGCAGGTGTTTCTTGCTGCCCCGCATCAGGGCGTGAATTATCGGCGCAACACCTGGCACCATCCCTTGATGGCGATCGGTGAGGTGAGTGATTTCCTGGTTGTGGATCGTGACGGACCCGGCAACAATCTCGAGGAATTCTTCTTCGATACCCCCTTCATGATTCGGGAGCCCCTGATATGACCGGTCTCACCACCCATGTCCTCGATACCGCTCTCGGCAAGCCCGCCCAGGGGCTTCGCATCCAGCTGATGCGGATGAATGGCGAGGAGGCGGAGTTGATCAAGACCGTCTTCACCAATGATGACGGCCGGGTCGATGGCGGGCCGATGCTGATCGGCGATACCTTTCAGGTCGGGCAATATGAACTGCTCTTCCATGCCGGCGATTATCTTAAGGCCAAGGGGTTTGCGCTCACCGAGCCACCCTTTCTCGACGTGATCCCGATCCGTTTCGGGATCTCCGACACCACGGCGCATTACCACGTGCCGCTCTTGCTCTCGCCCTATGGCTATTCGACCTACCGGGGAAGCTGAGCATGCGTTTTGCCGCCATCGCCGACATCCATGGCAACCATCTGGCGCTTGAGGCGGTCATTGCCGATATCCGCGCAGAGGGGATCGATCAGATCGTCAACCTCGGCGACTGTTTTTCGGGGCCGCTCGAGGCGGGCCTGACGGCGGATCTGCTGATGCCGCTCGACGCGCTGACCGTGCGGGGCAATCACGATCGTGCCCTGATCGATCGACCTTTCGAGGAGATGGGCGATTGGGAAAAGCCGAGCTATCCGCAATTGTCGCGTTCCCAGCTCGACTGGATCCGCGATCTTCCGGAAACGGCGCGTTTGGGCGACGAGGTGTTTCTGTGCCACGCGACGCCTGAGGAAGATAATACCTATTGGACCGAGACGCTGTCGGTTGACGGGATCTTTCACCTGAAGCCGCTCGCCGAGATCGAGGCGCTGGCGGAGGGGATAGACACGCCACTTATCCTCTGCGGTCACAGCCATATTCCGCGTGCCGTGCAGCTTTCTGACGGCCGACTGATCGTCAATCCGGGCAGCGTCGGCTGCCCTGGTTTTGACTATGACGTGCCCGTCTATCACAAGGCTCAGGCGGGAACGCCGTTTGCGAGCTATGCGATCCTCGAAAAGAGCCCGCGCGGCTGGCAGCCGAGCTTTCGGCAGGTGCGTTACGACAATCTCGCCATGGCAGAGCTTGCGCGCCGCCATGGCATGATGGATTGGGTCAGCGCGCTCTCTAGCGGCTGGATTTCCTGAGGTCGCTCAGAACGGGCTTTCCGCGATGATCGACTTGTCGACATCGGCGAGCTGCCGCTTGCCGCAAAGCGCCATCGTCACGTCCATCTCCTTGGCGATGATCTCCAGAGCCTTGGTGACGCCCTGCTGGCCCATGGCGCCCAGGCCATAGAGGAAGGGGCGGCCGATATAGGTGCCCTTGGCGCCGAGTGCGATCGCCTTCAGCACATCCTGGCCGGAGCGGATGCCGCCGTCGAGATGGACTTCGATCTTGTCGCCGACGGCGTCGACAATTCTCGGCAGCATGGCAATCGAGGAATGAGCGCCGTCGAGCTGGCGGCCGCCATGATTGGAGACGATGATCGCGTCGGCGCCGGTTTCCGCAGCCATCTTGGCGTCCTCGACGTCGAGGATGCCCTTGATGATCAGCTTGCCGCCCCACTGCTTCTTGATCCAGGCGACGTCGTCCCAGGAGAGCTTCGGATCGAACTGCTCGTTGGTCCAGGCGCCGAGCGAGGCGAGGTCGGAAACGTTCTTGGCGTGGCCGTGGATATTGCGGAAGGTGCGGCGCTGGGTGTGCAGCATGTTCCAGCACCAGCGTGGGCGCATGGCCATCTGGAAGAGGTGTTTCGGCGTCAGTCGCGGCGGGGCTGAGAGGCTGTTGCGGATATCCTTGTGGCGCTGGCCGAGCAGCTGCAGGTCGGCCGTTAGCACCAGCGCCGAGCACTTGGCGGCGCGGGCGCGCTCGATCAGGTTCACGACGAAATCGCGGTCGCGCATCACGTAAAGCTGGAACCAGAAGGGGCGCTTGGTGACCGAGGCGACATCCTCGATCGAGCAGATGCTCATGGTCGAGAGCGTGAAGGGCACGCCGAATTCTTCCGCGGCCTTGGCCGCCAGCATTTCACCATCGGCATGCTGCATGCCGGTGAGGCCCGTCGGCGAGAGCGCCACCGGCATTCTCACCTTTTCGCCGATCATGGTGGTTTCCAGCGTGCGGCCGCTCATGTCGACGAGCACGCGCTGGCGCAGCTTGATCTTGGAGAAATCGCTCTCATTCGCCCGGTAGGTGCTCTCGGTATAGGAGCCGCTGTCGGCATAGTCGAAGAAGAGTTTTGGCACGCGTTTGCGTGCGAGCTTCTTCAGATCGGAAATTTCAAGGATCGGCCCCATTGTCTCTCTCTCCGCCAATGTCTTTGTCTCGGCATATCATGCCACTCGGTCGACTGTGAACAGGGGGAGCGCGAAAGAGGTAAGATAATTTTACCTCTTGGGTTCTTCAGAAGTGCTCGCCAGACCTGAAGGGACCGACACGCATACCGGCGGCGATCAGATAGGCTGTCGACCAGCCGATCAATAGGAAGCCGTTGACCCCTTCGAGCGCCGCCAGCATGCGCCATTCCGGATGGGGCACGACGTCGCCATAGCCGACGGTGGAGAAGGTGATGGTCGAGAAATAAAGGGCGGTTTCGAAATCGTCGACGACGCCGATCAGCGTAAAACTCGCCGCCCAGAGCCAGACTTCGGCGGTCAGCACCGCGAAGACCCCGATGACGACGGTGTTCATGGCCAGCATTCGGCTGCGATGGCCATGCAGGCGTATGCGATCCGTCACCCAGCTCATAACATGGGTCACGCCCATCAGCCCGAAGGTGTGGATGACCACCGTCAGCGAGATCATCAGGGTGCCCAGCGCAAGATTGGTGGCCAGCATGGTGCATCGTCCTCCGGATGACTCTGTTTTTAGCGAAGGTCCTTGCGGATCATGAATTTGAGACCGGACCAGATTTCGGTGACGGCGCAGACTTTGACATCGACGAGGCCTGTCGGCAGCAAGATGGTGCGCAGAACATCCTCGGTGATTGTGGTTGGGACCTTCGATGCCTTCTTCGGCCAGGAGATCCAGAGCATGCCTGATGGTTTCAGTATGGCCTTCAGACGTTCGGCTTGGTCTTCAAGGTGAGCACGATCCGTCTCGAAGACATGGAGATAGTCTAACTCCCTGCCATCAGTCTCGCCGATGCTTTCGATGCGGCGAGCAATGGGCAAGTCGTCGGCAAGATGGGTGAGGTCCTGCGGCAGGCCGATGAAGAGCGCGGCAAGGTCAGGCCTCAATCCGAGCTTCTTGGCAAGCGGAGTGCCGGAGTAGCCGCTTTCGCTCATGAGTGGCACAACCTTCCCCGAAAGTCGCAGCGTCGGCAGCGTTCCGTGTCGTGTGGGTCGACGAGAGGTGGAGCATCGTCGGCTTCGGGCCGGTGTGTCAATGCTCGGTTTGTCATCGACCTTTTGTAGAGCGGCAATAGGCTCATCAAGGGCAGAAGTGAGGATCGTGTTGTGGCTGTAGCAAGGAATTGCGTCCTGACCGTCGTTTTGCTCGCCTGGGGCCTTGCCGCGGCTGCGAGCCCGTCACTCGCGGTCATTCTAGAGGTCGACCCGGTGCCGGAATGCCCTCCGGGTCAGGCGTTCGACAGCGGCGCGGCGCAGTGCGTTATCGACATGAGACGGCTGACCGATGCCGACCGGATGGCGAATGCCAGACGCCATATCGACGAGGGGCGGTTTGAGGAGGCACGCTTGCTGCTCGATGCCGTGAGCCAGAAGAACTCGGCCCGCTACTTCAACTATCGCGGCTTCGTCACCCGCAAGCTCGGCGACCCAGAGGGCGCGCTGGTTTACTATCGTCGCGCACTGATCCTCGATCCCTATTATGCCGAGGCCCGGGAATATCTCGGTGAGGCCTATCTGATGCTCGGGCGGATCGAAGATGCAGAGGCCGAACTCATCCAGATCGGACGCATCTGCGGAGTGCAATGCGAGCCCTATCAAGAGCTCAGTGAAGCCCTGGCGGAGGCGAGGGGCCGATAGAGGCCTGTCGCCGCATGTCAAATTGCTTGGTCAGTTGCCGGGTTTCGAAGCCTTGCCCGCCACATAGGTCTCGACCACGGCGCGGTCGTCGCCGAGCGTTTGCAGCAGGAACAGCTCTTCGCCGAGCGAGGTCACCGTTTCCATCCTGAGCCGCATGGCCGGGGTCGCGGCGGCATTGAGCACGACGATATCGGCGTCCGTGCCTTCGTCCAGCGTGCCGATCCGGTCCGCGAGCTCGAGCGCCACGGCATTGCCCAGCGTCATGTGGTAGAAGCTTTCGAGCGGGTTCAAACGCTCGCCCAACAATTGCTGGATCTTGTAGGCCTCGTCCATGGTCTTGAACATGGAATAACTGGAGCCGCCGCCGATGTCAGTGGCGACCGCGACGGTGACAGGCTTTTCGCGCCGCTGGATCGCCTTCAACGGAAAGAGGCCGGAGCCTAAGAAGAGGTTCGAGGTCGGGCAGTGGACCGCGACTGCCCCGCTTTCGGCCATGGCATCCGCCTCGCGGTCCGACAGATGGATTGCATGGCCGAAGAGCGCCTTTTTCCGCAGCAGGCCATAGCGGGCATAAATGTCCGTGTAGTCAGTGGCGTCAGGATAGAGTTCGCAGGTGTAGCGGATCTCGTCGTGGTTCTCAGACAGATGCGTCTGGATATGCAGGTCGGGGAATTCTTCCGCCAGTTTCTGCGTCATCGCCATCTGCTCGGGCGTCGAGGTGATGGCAAAGCGTGGGGTGATGGCGACGTGGTTGCGGCCCTTGCCATGCCATTGTTCGATCACCGCGCGGGTCTCGTCGTAGCCGAGCTGCGGTGTGTCGAGCAGCCCCTGCGGCGCATTGCGATCCATCATCACCTTGCCGCCGATCATCAGCGTGCCGCGCTTCAGGCTTTCGGCGAAGAAGGCATCGGCTGAGGCCTTGTGTACCGAGCAGTAGGCAACCGCAGTCGTCGTGCCCTGGCGCAGGAATTCGTCGAAGAACTGCGTGGCGATCCGCTCGGCATGAGCGCTTTCGACAAAGCGGCATTCCTCGGGGAAGGTATAGGTATCAAGCCATTCCAGCAGATTGGCGGCGTAGGAGGCGATCACCTGCATCTGCGGGAAATGCACGTGGCAATCGATCAGGCCGGGCAGGATCAGATGCGGGCGGTGGTCGATCTCGGTCGTTTCCGCGCCGGCCTTCAGCTTCACATCGGAATAGCTGCCCACAGCGGCAATCTTGCCATCGCGGACCAGCAGCGCGCCGTCTTCCTCGTAGAGATAGCTTTCCTTGTCACCGGCATGCTCAGGTGCACGGTGGAAGGAGAGGAGGCGGCCGCGGATCAGGGTCTCAATTGTCATCATTTGCCTTCGACCGTCGTCTCGTACCAGGCGACGAGCAGCTTGCGCTCTTCGGGCGAGAGATCGGTGATGTTTCCAGGCGGCATGGCATGGCTGCGGCCGGCCTGGAGGTAGATTTCACGGGCATGGGCGGCGATCTCGCCGTCCGTCTCAAGCTTCACGTTCTTTGGTGCTCGCGCGATGCCTTCCCAGACAGGTTCGGCGGCGTGGCACATCGAACAGCGGCCCTGTACGACATCACGCACGGCTTCGAAATGGCCGTTTGCAACAAAGGTCTGTTCACGGGTCGAAAGGCTCACCTGTTCTTCCTCGCCCGTCAGCACCTTCGGCACTGTCGACAGCCACATGATGACGATGAAGATGAGCACCGTCACCAGCCAGGTCCAGGTCGGCTTGCCCTTGCGGGCATGGGTCGTGTTGAACCAGTGGCGGATTGTGACGCCCATGAGGAAGACCAGCGCCGCGATCACCCAGTTGAACTCCGTCGCGAAGGCCAGCGGATAGTGGTTCGACAGCATGAAGAAGATGACGGGCAGCGTCAGGTAGTTGTTGTGCAGCGAGCGCTGCTTGGCAATCACGCCGTATTTCGGATCGGGCGTGCGGCCCGCGATCAGGTCCGCGACGACGATCTTCTGGTTGGGAATGATGATGAAGAAGACGTTGGCCGACATGATGGTGGCGGTAAACGCGCCCAGATGCAGGAAGGCGGCGCGGCCGGTGAATACTTGCGTGTAGCCCCAGGCCATGGCGATCAGCACGACATAGAGAAAGGCCATGAGGCCCCAGGTGTTTTTTCCGAGCGGCGACTTGCACAAGAGGTCGTATAGGATCCAGCCGACAGCCAGTGACGCCAGCGACAGACAGATGGCCTGCCAGGGTTCAAGGTCGAGCACCGTGCGGTCGATGAGGAAGAGGTCGGCGCCGCCGTAATAGACCACGGCGAGCAGCGCGAAGCCCGAGAGCCAGGTGGCATAGCTTTCCCATTTGAACCAGGTGAGATGCTCCGGCATCGAGGCGGGCGCAACCAGGTATTTCTGGATATGGTAGAAGCCGCCGCCATGGACCTGCCATTCTTCGCCATAGGCGCCGACGGGAAGCCCCGGGCGCTTTACGAGGCCCAGATCGAGCGCGATGAAGTAAAAGGACGAGCCGATCCAGGCGATGGCCGTGATCACATGCAGCCAGCGGACTGCGAAGTTCAGCCATTCCCAGGCGATCGCATATTCATACATTCGAGAATTCCCCTTTCGTCCTCCCGGCCGGACAGTGTGGAAAATATTGCGCTGCAAGGGAAGCCCTCAGCGGTGCGGCGAGGGCTCCTGATGTCGATTTATGCAGAGATTCTTTTCTTCCGCAGAAGCCGGTGAAATCAGAGCGCTTTTTCGGCTTCCAGCGTTGCCGTGATCCAGGCGTGGAAGGCCTTGATCTTCGGCGCGTTGCGTCTGGAGTGGGAATAGACCAGCTGGATCGGCGCATTGGCCGGGCAGGCGAGCGGGAAGGGCCGGATCAAGCGACCCGAGGCCAGTTCCTCCTTGAAAAAGAAGGGGCTGATGATGGCAACGCCATAGCCGGCGATGGCGGCATTGGCTTCCAGATCCTGCGCCTCGTAGCTGTGCAGCTTGGTGTCGATCAGGGTGGGATTGTGGATGCCGACGGCGGCAAACCATTGCGGCCACCAGGGGTCGCCGGGGCTGATGATCGGTAGCTTCAAGAGGTCGGCCGGTTCCTGCACGCCGCCGATGGTTTCCGCCAGTTTCGGGCTCAGCATCGGCGTGAAGTCGAGCCGGATCAGCGGATGGGCGATGGTGCCCGGCCAGGGCCCTTCACCCCAGGGGATCGCCACATCGGCGCTCTTGGTCGCGAGGTCCTCGAACTTGCTGACACGCAGCAGGCGCACCGCGATATCAGGATGGGCGAGCTGGAAGCTGCCGAGATGGCGTGCCAGCCAGTTCGAGGCGAAGGTCGGCACCGAGTGGATCTCGAGTGTCTCGACGGCACTGCGCTTTGCCTGCTGTACGGCATCCACCAGAAGATCGAAGCCTTCGGCGACTTTCGGATGCAGGCGCTCACCCGTTTCCGTCAGCCCGATCTGGCGCGGGCGGCGCCAGAAGAGCGGCTCGCCGACATGCTCCTCCAGGAGCTTGATCTGATAGCTGACCGCCGTCTGGGTCATGCCCAGCTCTTCGCCTGCGCGCGTGAAGCTGTTGAGGCGCCCGACCGCCTCGAAGACGCGCAGGGCATTGAGCGGAAATTGTCGCGACAGTTTCATGGATTAGCTCTCTTTATCCATGAGTAGCGTAATTGAATTGGATCGGGCTCGCAACCACGGCCATAAAAGCCTCATCAAACCAGAACGATAACAGACGCGTGGAGGCAGAGATGATATCCGCGACAGAACGACTCACGTCTAAATCCTGGGGCATCCTGCAATGGCTCCGGGAGGCCTTCCAGTGGGGTAGAGGCCCTCGGCGACTGCGCCTGCAAGACCTGCCGGCGGACCTGCGCCGTGACATAGGTCTAGAAATGGAAGACGACGCCTTGCGTGGTCGGGAGCTTGCCGGCCAGCGGCTGCTTGATCTCACGCGGCCAGGGGTGATGTGAGGAAAGGTTATCCAAACCAGAATCTTAGCGAAGAACCTTTCAAGTTTGATTCCGCGTCTTCGCATGCCGCTTCAGCTGAGCAATACGCCCAACAATTCTGCCGCGACCACCGCCGCGATCACCGCCGGACGCTTGTCCCTCACGGCGCTGCCGCCAATGGGCAGGATCAGGCGGTCGATTGCCGCCCGGCCAATCCCCTCGCGGTCCAGAAACGAGGCGAAGGTGGCGCGCTTGGTCTTCGAACCGATCATGCCGACATAGGCGAGGTCGGTTCGGGCGAGCGCCTCCTTTGCAATCAGGAAATCCAATGCATGGTCATGGGTAAGGATGACGGCGGCACCGCCGGTCTTCAACTTTGCGACCTCCGCTTCGGGCATGGCGACGCGGCGGAAGCTGATGCCATCCGGTACGTCGCCGTCGATTTCCAGGCGCGAGTCGATCAGCGTGACGGCGAGCGGTAGGGGGGTAAGCGCTCGAGCCAGCGCCAGCCCGACATGCCCGGCGCCGAAGAGCATGACTTCCGGGAAAGTGGCGCGTTCGTCCGCGAGACGTTGCAAAAGTGCGTCATGGACGGATGGATCGATCCTGCGGAGCGATAGGCGTACACGCCCGCCGCAGCATTGGCCGATTTCAGGGCCCAGCGGCACATCGAGTTCGCTCTGCACACTTTCGCCTGCCAAAAGTTTACGGGCGCGGTCGATCGCCATGAACTCAAGAGATCCGCCACCGATCGTGCCCCAGAGCGCGGTTTCAGCCACCAGCATCAGCGTGCCGGCCTCGCGCGGCGCCGAGCCTTTGGCCTCGACGACTTCGACGAGGATGGCGTCAGGATGGGCGGCTAGGAAGGCGGGGAGGGTGGCAGCGGTCATGATGGGCTGATCCTAGCACTAGGCAGTGGGAACTGGACAGCAGGGCTTCGGGGTTAATCCACCAAGGTTTCACCGCGCCTGTAACATGTCTGCCGTGTTATGGTCCGGCATGGCAAGCTCAGGAGCGGGAATGACCAGAACCACAGGCTTGATCGTCTGGCTGCTCGTGGCGGCTTTCGCCGGGGGGCTTTTCCTCGTCAATCCGCTGGCGGATATCGCGGCCAAGTTTAGCCGCGACGTTACGCTCGGTAGCGGCGCGCTCTACACGACCTTGCGGGTGGCCAATTCCGTGATGAGCGTTGCACGCGATGCCGATGTTACCGGCGGCGTCGGAGTGGCTTCGGTCACCGCCAGCCCCGGCCAGTTGCTTCAGCCGGTGATCAACACGATCGAGCGCATGGTCGACCTGCTGTTCGGGCTTGCCATCGTATCCGGCATCCTGTCGCTGCTCCTGGTGCCGGTGGCGAAGGTCGCCTCCATCGGGCTTGCGGCCTGCGCGCTGTTTTGCGCCGGCATGACGCTGACCGCCCGGCGCGTGCCGCCGATGCTGGAGCGCTTGACGCGGTCGGTGATGGTGCTCGGCATTCTCGGCGCCGTATTGCTACCGGCATCCTATACCATCGCCTTCTACGCTGGAGATGCGATCACCGATCGGGCCTGGACCCATGCGACCGAAGTTTTCGATCGCATGCAGGGTCAGCATGCGCTTGCCGGTGTCGATGAGGCCGCAACAACGGCAGGCGCCCTTACACCCACCGACAGGATCCCGCCGGCAGAGGACGGCATGTTCGACCGTCTCGGCACGGCATTCACAGGCACACTACAGGCCGCCTCCGACATGGCGGCAACGGCGGCGGCCAATGCGCAGGTCATCCGCGATGGCGTTGCGATCTCGACGGATCTGTTTTCCGCCTCGATCGGTATCGCGACGGCCTATCTGGTCAAGCTGCTGGTGCTGCCGATCCTGATCCTGGCAGCCATGCTTTACCTGATGCGATCCGCACTGCGCTGAGCCTTTCAGGCTCGCTTCAGCCTCTCCACGGCCATCAGCACCCGCTCCGGCGTCGCCGGTGCGTCGAGCCTCGGGCAGAGGCGGAAATCGGCAACTGAGGCGACCGCCATCGACAGTGCCTCCAGCACCGAGATCGCCAGCATGAAGGGCGGTTCGCCGACGGCCTTGGAGCGGCCGATGGTCGGCTCGGCGTTCTCAGACCATGGAACGAGCCGCGTGTTGAAGATCTTCGGGCGGTCCGAGGCGAGCGGGATCTTGTAGGTCGAGGGGGCGTGGGTCCTCAAGCGTCCCTTGCCGTCCCACCACAACTCTTCCGTCGTCAACCAGCCCATGCCCTGGACGAAGCCGCCCTCGATCTGGCCGATGTCGATGACCGGGTTCAGCGACTTGCCGACATCGTGGAGAATGTCGGTGCGCTCCATCAGATATTCGCCAGTTAGCGTATCGATCGAGACTTCCGTGCAGGCAGCGCCATAGGCGTAGTAGTAGAAGGGCGTGCCGCGCCCGGCGGCACGATCCCAGTGGATCTTCGGCGTTTTGTAAAAGCCGGCAGCGGAGAGCTGAACGCGGGCGAAATAGGCCTGTTTTGCGAATTCTCCAAAGGTGAAGATCTGCTCGCCGACGCGCACGCGGTTCGGCAGGAAGGCCACTTCGGCGGGGGACACGCCGTATTTCTCGGATGCAAAGGCGATCAGCCTTTCCTTGATCTGGCGGGCGGCATCATAGGCGGCCATGCCGTTCAGGTCGGAACCGGAGGAGGCGGCCGTCGCCGAAGTGTTCGGAACCTTGGCCGTTGTCGTGGCCGTGATCTTCACCGTGTCGACGTCGACCTGGAAACAGTCGGCGACGACCTGGGCGACCTTGGTGTAGAGGCCCTGGCCCATCTCGGTGCCGCCATGGTTCAGGTGGATCGAGCCGTCCTGGTAGATATGGACGAGTGCGCCTGCCTGGTTGAAGGCGGTCATGGTGAAGGAGATGCCGAATTTCACCGGGGTGAGGGCAATACCCTTCTTGATGACCGGGCTCGTCGTGTTGAAGTCGATGATCGCCTTGCGGCGCGCCTGGTAGTCGACCGAGGTTTCGAGTTCCTCGACGACCTTCAGGATGATGTTGTCCTCCACCTGCTGGTGGTAGGGGGTCACGTCTCGGCCGGATCCCTTCTCGCCATAGAAATTGGCCTTGCGGACCTCAAGCGGGTCCTTGCCCAACGCATAAGCGATCTCCTCTATCACCCGCTCTGCCCCAAGCATGCCCTGCGGGCCGCCGAAGCCGCGATAGGCGGTGTTGGAAACGGTGTGGGTCTTCAAGGGCTGCGAGGTGAGCTTCACATGCGGATAGAAATAGCTCGAGTCTGCATGGAAGAGCGCGCGGTCGGTGACCGGGCCGGAGAGGTCGGACGAGTAGCCGCAACGGGCTGCGAAGTTGGCGTCGATCGCGTGGATTTTTCCGTCATCGTCGAAGGCGACGTCGAAATCCATCTTGAAGTCGTGGCGCTTGCCGGTGACGCCCATGTCCTCGTCGCGGTCGGGGCGGAATTTGACGGCACGATTGAGCTTCTTGGCAGCGAGGGCGGCGAGGGCTGCAAACTGGTTGCCCTGCGTTTCCTTGCCGCCGAAGCCGCCGCCCATGCGGCGTGTGTTGACGGTGATGGCGTTGGAGGGGATGTCGAGCACATGGCCGACGATGTGCTGGATTTCCGAGGGATGCTGGGTCGAGGACCAGACGGTGACGTCGTCGTCCTCGCCGGGGATGGCGAGTGCAATGTGGCTTTCGAGATAAAAATGCTCTTGGCCGCCGATGCGCATCGAGCTCTGGATGCGGTGGGCGGCCTTGTCGAGTTCGGTCTCCGGCGTGCCGCGCTTCAGCGTCATGCCCGGCGTGACCAGCGGTGCGCCGTTTTCCAAGGAGCCATCGATATCGGTCCAGAAGGGCAGGTCCCGGTATTCGACCTTGGCCAGACGCGCGGCCTTCCGGGCCGCGTCGCGGGTCTCGGCGATGACGGCGAAGATCGTCTGGCCATGGAATTCGATTTTGTCCGTCGCAATCAGCGGCTCGTCGTGGCGGCCGCCGGATGAGACGTCGTTGACGCCGGTGATGTCGTCGGCCGTCAGCACGCAGACGACGCCGGGATAGGCCTTCACCGCCGAAAGATCGATCGACAAGATCTCTGCATGGGCACGGTCCGCCATGCCGAGCGCGCCATGCAGGAGGCCTGCGGGTTCCGGAATGTCGTCGATGTATTCGGCACTTCCGGCGACATGCTTGTGCGCGGAATCATGCCGGAGCGACTGATGCATGGGCCCCTTGATGTATTTCGTCGTCTCGTAGGTCGCCTTGTCCATGATCACGCCTCCTCCGTCGCGAAGCGCTGCAGTTCCTGCGGTGTGCCCGAGACTTCGAGGAAAAACCGTGTCAGCAGGTTCTTCGCCGTCAGCTGGCGGTATTCCGCCGTGGCGCGCCAGTCGGTGAGCGGCTTGTAATCGAGGTCGAAGGCGTCACGGGCGGCTTCTATGGTCGCCTGGGTGAAGGGTTTCCCGTAGAGCGCCGCCTCGACCGACCGCGCCCGCTTCGGCGTTCCCGCCATGCCGCCGAAGGCGATGCGGATATGGGTGACCGTGCCGGCAGCATCGGTTTCCAGATGAAAAGCGCCGCAGAGCGCCGAGATGTCCTCGTCGCGGCGCTTGGTGATCTTGTAGACGGCCACGTGGCTGTCCGGTTTGGGGCGCGGCACAAGCATGCTTTCGACGAATTCGCCCGGCTGCCGGTCCTGCTTGCCGTAGTCGATGAAATAGTCTTCGAGCGGCATGGTGCGGGTGCCGGAGGCCGAGCGCAGGGTGACGGTGGCGGACAGCGCGATCAGGGCCGGCGGGCTATCGCCGATCGGCGAGCCATTGGCGATGTTGCCGCCGATCGTGCCCATGTTTCGCACCTGCTGGCCGCCGATGCGCTCGATCAGGCGACCGAAGGCGGGAATTTCTTTTCGCAGGACGTCGAGGGCTGCGGAATAGCTGACGCCGGCGCCCATGGTGATGCCCTCGGGCGTGACGGTGATCTTCTGCAATTCCTCCAGGTGGTTGATGAAGACGACAGGGTCGAGCACACGCATCTGCTTGGTGACCCAGAGCCCGACATCGGTCGCGCCGGCAACCACTGTTGCCTTGGGATGGGCGGCGAGTGTCTCGGCCAGGCCTTCGACGCTGCCGGGCACGACGAGCCTACGTCCGTCGGGGCCGGATAGCGCGATGGTCTCGCGGGTCGCCAACTCTTCAAGCCGCGCGATGATATTGGCGCGTTCACGCTCCAGCGGGTCGAATAGGGCAGAGGGTCTGATGTGGCCAACCTGTTCGGCGGCTTTCACGATTGGCTCATAGCCTGTGCAGCGACAGAGATTGCCCTGCAATGCGCGCTCGATCTCGGCACGGCTGGGGTTCTCCGAGGTCAGCCAAAGCCCGTAAAGCGACATGACGAAACCCGGCGTGCAGAAGCCGCATTGCGAGCCATGACAGTCGACCATGGCCTGCTGCACGGGGTGCAGTGTGCCGTCCTTGGCCGCCAGATGCTCGACGGTGACCACATGGGTGGCGTTCAGCGAGCCGACAAAGCGGATGCAGGCATTGACCGTTTCATAACTCAGCTTGTCGCCGACGAGCCGCCCGACCAGCACCGTGCACGCACCGCAATCGCCCTCGGCGCAGCCTTCCTTCGAGCCTGTCAGCCGGCGCTTCAGGCGCAGGAAGTCGAGCAGCGTCTCGGTCGGGTCGAGGCTGGAAAGGGCGATGTCTTCGCCGTTCAGGATGAAACGAATGCTGGTCATGAACTGCCTTTTTTGTGCTGAACCCGCGTTACTGCGCGGTCCAGCCGCCGTCGATCGAAATGGAGGTGCCAGTGATCTGCTTTGCGGCGTCACTGGCAAGGAAGATGGCTGTTGCCGCGACCTCTTCGATGGCAACGAATTCCTTCGTCGCCTGCAGGCGCAGCATCACGTCGGTCTTCACCTGCTCCTCGGAAATGCCGCGTGCCTTGGCCGTGTCGGGGATCTGCTTTTCCACGAGCGGGGTCAGCACATAGCCGGGGCAGATGGCGTTGATGGTAATGCCAAATTCCGCCAGCTCCAAGGCGACAGACTTGGTGAGGCCCATGATGCCGTGTTTGGCGGCGACATAGGCCGACTTATAGGGCGAGGCGACCAGCGCATGCGCCGATGCCACATTGATGATGCGGCCCTTTTTGCTTGCCTTCATGCCGGGAACAGTGGCGCGGATCGTGTGGAAGGAGCTCGTCAGGTTGATCGCGATGATCTGGTCCCATTTGTCGATCGGGAAGTCCTCGACCGGAGAGACATGCTGGATGCCGGCATTGTTGACGAGCACGTCGACACCGCCAAAGGTCTTCTCGGCGGTCGCGATCAGGTCTGCAATCTCTTCAGGCTTGGTCATGTCAGCGCCGTGATAGATCGCCTTGCCGCCATGGGCTTCGAGCGCCTTGCGGTTGGCTTCGATCTCGTCAGCCGGGCCGAAGCCGTTGATCACAAGGTTCGCGCCTTCAGCCGCAAACGCCTTGGCGATGCCGAGCCCGATCCCACTGGTCGATCCGGTGACGACGACGGTTCTTGTCATGCCATTCTCCCTTGTCTCAGTCCTGCTGCGACGCAATACATCAGCGGAGGTTATGCCCAAAGGTGGAGCACTGGCAATCGTGATTTTGGCGCAAGGGTGCTTCGCCAAGACGCATAAAATCAGAAGCAGCGGTGCCTCTGTTCGCCGCTCCGAAACACTGCGTCACCCCGGCGCGGTTTGCATGACGCGGCGCGAACCTCTATCTCTGACGCAACGTTACAGCGAGAGAAACCCATGGAACTCGGACTTTATACCTTTGCCGATGTCGATCCCAACGCCGCCAACAAGGGCGCGGATGCGAAGCGCCGTGTCGACGAGCTGCTGGCGGAAATCCGTCTGGCGGATGAGGTCGGCCTTGATGTTTTCGGCCTCGGCGAACATCACCGCCCTGACTATATGGCGTCCTCGCCGGCGACGATCCTCGCAGCGGCTGCCGTGCAGACCAAAAATATCCGGCTGACCAGCGCCGTCTCGGTTCTCTCCTCCGATGATCCGGTTCGCGTCTTCCAGCAATATGCGACGGTCGACCTGCTCTCCAGCGGTCGTGTCGAGTTGATGGTTGGCCGCGGCTCCTTCATCGAGAGCTTCCCGCTTTTCGGATATGACCTCGAGGACTATGACCTGCTGTTTGCCGAGAAGCTGCAACTGCTCATGGAGATCCGCGAAAACGAAGTGGTGACCTGGGAAGGCCAGACCCGCAAGCCCATCCAGGGGAGAGGCGTCTATCCGCGTCCGCTGCAGGATTTGCTTCCACTGTGGATCGCAATCGGGGGCACGCCGCAGTCGGCGGCACGCGCTGGCTATCTCGGCCTGCCGTTGGCGCTTGCCATCATCGGCGGCGAGCCGCATCGCTTTGCGCCCTTCTTCGATCTGTATCGCCAGAGTGCGGCCAAGGCCGGTGTCGATCCTGCGTTGCTGAAGACGAGCATCAACGTGCATGGCTTCATCCATGACACGACACAATCGGCAGCCGATATCTTCTACGCGCCGCAGGCGGTGGTGATGGACCGGATCGGTCGCGAGCGCGGCTGGGGTCCGACCAATCGGGCACAGTTCGATGCCTCGCGCGGTCCGCGCGGTGCGCTTTTCGTCGGCGATCCGGAAGCTGTGGCCGAGAAGATCGTCGCCATGCACGGCATCTTCAAGAATGATCGCTTCCTGATGCAGATGGCGATCGGGCCGATGCCGCATATCGAGATCATGCGCGGCATCGAGCTTTACGGCACGAAAGTAGCCCCGCTGGTTCGCCAGGCATTGACGGAGAAGGCGTCGGCTGCGTAAGCAGCGGCCTTGCCCCCGAGGGCTGCTGCCCTGAGGGCCTGCGCCCCGAAGACTGCGAGGACCCCTGATGATCGTTGAAACCGAAGAGGACCTCGTCCGTCTCAAGGATATCGGCCGCATCTGTGCGACCGCCGTCAAGGTCATGGCGGCGGCACTCGAACCGGGGATCACGACGCGCGAACTGGATCTCATCGGCCGCAAGCTGCTCGAAGACAATGGCGCGCAGTCGGCGCCTGAGCTTTGCTACCAGTTTCCCGGCGCCACCTGCATCTCGGTCAACGAGGAGATCGCGCATGGCATTCCCGGTGACCGGGTGATCAAGGCGGGCGATCTCGTCAACATCGATGTCTCGGCGGAAAAGCTCGGTTACTTCGGCGATACCGGCTCGTCCTTCATCGTGCCGCCAGGCACGGCTAAGCAGGAACGGCTGCTGCGCGACGGAAAACGGGCTTTGTGGGTGGGCTTGAATCAGGTGAAAACAGGGCGGCCGCTTGCCGATATCGGCAATTCGATCGGCGCCTTCGCCCGCAAGAACCGCTACACGCTGATCACCAATCTCGCCAGCCACGGCGTCGGCCGCTCTTTGCACGAGGAACCGACCGAGCTTTCGACCTGGCCGGATCCCGACGAGACGCGGATCATGGAGGAGGGGCTTGTCTTTACCGTCGAGCCGTTTCTCTCGCTCGGCGGGCAATGGGCCGAGGATGGCGACAAGGACAACTGGACGCTCTACAGCGAGCCGCGTGCGCCAACCGTGCAGTTCGAGCACACGATCGTGGTGACGAAGAACGGCCCGCTGGTGTTGACGCTCGCCGATTAAGCGTCTGTTCGATAATTCCCCTTGGCGGGCTGCAAATGGCGATTTCTGCGCTTCCGGTGCTCACGTACCGAATGTACGCTCCGCTCCGGTTCTCGAAATCACCATTTTCGCCACCCCCGGGGCAATTCTGGAACAGACTGTGCGGCGGTGAGACGGTTCGTTAGTCGGCCTTCGAAAAGGCGACGGCGACGCCCTTCTTCTTGAAATAGGACTGCATGATCTTGCGGCCCTGGCGGTTCGACTGGGCGAGCTTTGACGGCTCGAACACGGCTTCCTTCACGCCTTCCTTGGCCATCGCTGCCTTCAGGGCTGCAATGTGAAGGTCGATGTCCTCGTTGTCGTTGTTGATCGAGGTGTAGATGTTGTCGATGGCCTGCTGAAGGCTGAGGTCGCTCATGGGGCACTCCTGAAAAAGCTTTGCGACTTCCCTAGCGATTTTTGGGCAGGAGGCAAGGGAAGCGTAAATCTCCAGGCTCTCCCTAATCTTACAAACCCTTAATTTTCGCGGGGGTAATTCTGCCACAATTTGGCGATGCCATTGCTGGACGGAACCTTCTGCCCTAGGTTCCGCCAGGTTCTACAGGACTTCTCCTTCACGAAGGTTTCCCCCCGTGTTTCATTCCTTCTTCCCGCGGCCCAAGCTCTTCTTCACCTCCGCCGCGCTCTGGACCCTCGTCTGCATCATCGTCTGGTATACCGTGGGGCCGCAGATCGGTGCTGCCCTCGGCATGCCGCCGCTGGCTGAAGGGCAGACGCCGCCGGTCGGGCTCGCCTTCTTCTTCACACCCGACAATCTCTGGTTCTACATCTATTTCACGATCTTCGTGCTGATCTTCGGTGCCGTCTGGCAGGTGATTGCCAAGGATCATCCCTGGACCAACTGGTCGATCTGGGGCTCGGCCTTCATCATCTTCATCGCCTATTTCAGCGTGCAGATCTCGGTTGCCGTCAACAACTGGCGCGGCCCCTTCTTCGACCTCTTCCAGAAGGCGCTGAACGGGGATGGAACGGTGACGGCCGGCCAGCTTTACGAGCTGCAGCTGCGCTTCCTCGAAATCGGTATGGTTGGCGTCACGCTTTCGGTCCTGACGGCCTTCTTCACCAACCACTACGTGTTCCGCTGGCGCAACGCGATGAACGACTTCTACATGTCGAAGTGGGACAAGCTTCGCCATATCGAAGGTGCCTCGCAGCGTGTTCAGGAAGACACGATGCGCTTCGCCAATATCCTCGAAGGCCTTGGCGTTGCGTTGATCAACTCGGTCATGACGCTGGTCGTCTTCCTGCCGATCCTGTTCCGTATGTCGGAAAATGTCAGCGAGTTGCCGATCATCGGCGCCGTGCCGCATGCCCTGTTCTGGCTGGCGATCTTCTGGTCCGCCTTCGGCACGATCCTGCTGATGGTCGCCGGTATCAAGCTGCCGGGCCTCAACTTCCGGAACCAGCGCGTCGAAGCCGCCTTCCGTAAGGAACTCGTCTACGGGGAAGACAATGCGGATCGTGCAGAGCCCGTGACCGTGCGGGAGCTCTTCTCGAACGTTCGCCGCAACTATTTCCGCATGTACTGGCACTACACCTATTTCAACGTCGCCCGGTATACCTATGGCCAGCTCGACGCGATCTTCCTGACCTTCATCCTGATCCCGACCATCGTTGCCGGCAAGATCACCATGGGTCTCTGGCAGCAGATCGCCACCGCCTTCGGTCAGGTGACCGACAGCTTCCAGTATCTCGTCAGCTACTGGTCGACGATCATCGAGCTTTTGTCGATCCACAAGCGTCTTGCTGCTTTCGAGGCTGCCATCGACGGCGACCCGCTGCCGGCGATCGACCAGCGTTATCTGGAGCGTGAAGCTGCCGAAGGAGAGATTGCTGCCGACCGTCCTTACTGAGGACTGCCGCCTGCAATAAAACAATGAGGCCGCGCCGGGAAACCAGCGCGGCCTTTCTCATTGATATCTGCATGTCTCGTCAGGCGAGACCAGCGATCATCTCACCCGACGAGCCAAAGCTGACCGGCAAAGCCGCATAGGCCTCCGGCTGGGTGAAGAGCGACAGGCCGATGGCAACGGCGCCGATGGTTGCGGCGATCACGCAGGCGCAGGCGAGGAGGAAAAGGATCTTCATGGATTACCCCGAGGTTTTACCCGTCCATATCGGGTGTCGCGGCTTCCAAGTAAATGCGTCATGCGATCACATCGCGCCGGGCGTTCCTGCAGCCGCGTCACCCCGGTCTTCCAGCATGTCGAGCGCTTCCGAATAGGTGACACAGGCGACATCGGGGCGCGGGCAAACTTCCGCCACCAGCCGCTCCATCGCCGCCCAATAAGCGCTGCCGTTCATGGTGACGAAGTGCAAGCCGATCTGCAGAGGGATGCGGTCACCATTGTACTGGGCCTCGAAGGCTGACTTGAAAGCCTTGTAGCTGCGCTCGGCGAATTCATCGCCCTTCGACGGATGGTCGATACCGGCCGAATGGCGGATGAAGAGATTGTAGTCCATGGCGATGATGCGCCGTGCCTTCGGTCCCTCCGGGATGAGCGGCAGGCCGAAGCGGGCAAGCCCGCCTTTCCTGACCGGCAGCGCCGGGTCATGGGTCACCACGCTCGCATCGTAGCGGAAGCCATGCTCGCGCTCGGCCTGGAACAGGCTGTCGGGGGCGGAGAGATAAGGCGCGCGAAAGCCGGTGATGTCGTTCCTGACGAAGTTCGCCCAGTCCTTTGGCTCGCGATCGCTAAGGCCATTGTCCTTCCAGGCGTTCAGCAGAACCCGGTCGAAGGTCTGAAATTCCGTCAGCCACTCGGCCTTCGTCCAGTCCTTGCCGTCGAAGTGTCCGCAGGTGTGGCTGGCGATTTCGTGACCTTCGTTTCTGGCGTTCCAGATGTGGTCGAGCCTGACCGCAACCTCGTTCGCATCCGTCGCAAAACCGATGTTCGAGCGGCCGGCCTTGATGCCCGGCGCCTTGTAGTCGCTGGCGCGGGCGCGCGGGATCAGGGTGGTGCAGGAGAGGAAATAGGTGAAATGGGCATCTGCACGCTCGGCAATCGCGCGGCTTCGCGCCCAAAGCCTCACATCATGGGCACCGTCGAAGGAGACCATCAGGATCTGGCTCGGCTTTGTGCCGTCACCGCCTTTTGCCGCAGGGGCAGGCTCTTGCGCGGTCGCAGTCGTGGCGGAAAGGGCAAGGGAAACGGCAATCAAAGAACGAAACATCAGCAAACACCCGGCAATCAATTCGGTGTGTTGCCTCCCATCCAAATGCGGCGAAGCTTTGAACAGGCTGGATATTCGAACGTCAGACCAGTAAGGCTTTGGGCAACTCGACCCGAAAGGTTCTCACTCATGACACTTCTCATTCTCGGCATCATCCTGTTTCTGGCCACCCATCTGATCCGCGTCGTCGCGCCCGGTTTTCGGGTCTCGATGATCGGTCGCTTCGGCGAGACCGGCTGGCGGGTCATCAACTCGGTGATGAGCCTTGTGTCGCTGGTGGTCCTGATCTGGGGCTATGCGACAGCACCCGTCATCAATCTGTGGTTCCCGCCCATGGGCATGAACCATCTGACGACGACCTTGATGCTGTTTGCCATGATCTGTCTGGTCGCCGGCTTCCTGCCGGCCGGGCATATCGCCACCAAGACCAAGCATCCGATCGTACTGTCGATCAAGATCTGGGCTGCCGCCCACCTGCTCGCCAATGGCGACCTCGCCTCGGTTCTGCTGTTCGTGGCGCTTCTGGCCTGGGGTGTTGTTCTGCGCATCAGCTACAAGCGCCGTGTGCGGTCAGGCGAGCTTGTGCTCAAGCCCTTCGTATCGGCACGCTGGGATGCGATCGCCGTGGTCGGTGGCATCGTCGTTTGGGCCGTCATCACCATGTGGCTGCACAAACTGTTGATCGGGGTTGCGCCGCTCGCGATGTGAGCACTCAAGGCTTTTCGCGGTTTTCCCCTTACAAGCGGGCAAAAATCGGCTAGAAGGCCGCTCACGCATGAGACTGCATCGAAAGGCCGGCATTGTCCGGGGATATGAATGGTTGATCAGAACGACAGCTTTATCCGCGAAGTGAACGAGGAGCTCCGCTCCGACCAGGTGCGCAATGCCTGGAAGCGCTACAGCCGCATCATCATAGGTGCTGCCGTGGTCATCGTCCTCGGCACGGCTGGCCATCGCCTCTGGACCCATTGGGACTCCACCCAGGCCTCGGATGCCGGCGACAAGTTCCTTGCAGCACTGACGCTGGCCGATCAGGGCAAGCGCGATGAGGCAGAAGCCGCGTTGCAGGCGCTCGAACAGGACGGCTACGGCGCCTATGGCATCCTCGCCCGGTTCCGTGCCGCCTCTGTTCTCGCCGAAAAGGGTGATCCGACTGGCGCCGTTGCCTCGTTCAAGACGATCGGCGATGATGCCTCAATCCCGGAAGCCGTGCGCAACACTGCTAAGGTGCGCGCCGCATGGCTGCTGGTTGATACCGGCACCTATGAGGAGGTCTCGGCCATGGTGGAAGCCATGGCGACGCCGACCAATGCCATGCGCCATGCCGCCCGCGAAGCGCTCGGTCTCGCCGCCTACAAGGCCGGCGACATGACCCGCGCCCGCGAGTGGTTCGAGCAGATCGTCGAAGACGCGGAGGCACCGCGCAATGTTGCCAACCGTGCCCAGATGCTGCTCGACAACATCAAGGCCTCCGGCAAGGCTCCGTAACAACAAGGCCATCAAGGCCGGAAAGCTAGCGTTCCCATGAGTTTCACAGTCGCCATCGTCGGGCGCCCGAATGTCGGCAAGTCCACGCTTTTCAACCGTCTGGTCGGAAAGAAGCTGGCGCTAGTCGACGATACACCGGGTGTTACCCGCGACCGTCGGCCGGGCGATGCCAAGCTCGTGGACTTGCGCTTCACCATCATCGATACCGCCGGTCTCGAAGAGGCAGGGCCGGAGACGTTGCAAGGCCGCATGCGCGCCCAGACGGAGATGGCGATCGACGAGGCGGATCTGACGCTCTTCGTTGTCGATGCCAAGTTCGGCCTGACGCCCGTCGATCAGACGCTCGCCGAAATGCTGCGCCGTCGTGGCCGGCCCGTGGTGCTGGTCGCCAACAAGTCGGAAGCACGTGGCTCGGATGCCGGCTTCTACGATGCCTATACGCTGGGTCTCGGCGAACCGGTGCCGATCTCGGCTGAACACGGCCAGGGCATGATCGACCTGCGCGACGCGATCGTCGAGGCCATCGGCGAGGAGCGGGCATTCCCCGAGGAAGAGGACGTTGCCGAGACGGATGTCCTTCTTCCCGAAGACGGCGACCTCGAAGGCGAGGAAGACGAGGCCGAACCGGAATATGACGAGACCAAGCCGCTGCGGGTGGCGATCGTCGGTCGCCCGAATGCCGGCAAGTCGACGCTCATCAACCGTTTCCTTGGCGAAGACCGTCTGCTGACCGGCCCAGAGGCCGGCATCACGCGCGATTCGATCTCGGTCGAGTGGGACTGGCGCGGCCGCACCATCAAGATGTTCGACACCGCCGGCATGCGCAAGAAGGCGCGCGTGCAGGAGAAGCTCGAAAAGCTCTCCGTCGCCGATGCGCTGCGCGCCATCCGCTTTGCCGAAACGGTGGTCATCGTCTTTGATGCGACCATTCCCTTCGAAAAGCAGGATCTGCAGATCGTTGACCTCTGCCTGCGCGAAGGCCGCGCCGCGGTGCTGGCCTTCAACAAGTGGGATCTGGTCGACGACCCACAGGCCTTGTTGACTGAGCTCCGCGAAAAGACCGAACGGCTGCTGCCGCAGGCGCGCGGTATTCGCGCCGTGCCGATGTCGGGCCAGACGGGCTATGGGCTGGAAAAGCTCATGCAGAACATCATCGACACCGACAAGGTGTGGAACAAGCGCATCTCGACCGCCAAGCTCAATCGCTGGCTCGATGCGGTGACGACCCAGCATCCGCCACCGGCTGTCTCCGGCCGTCGCCTGAAGCTGAAATACATGACGCAGGTGAAGGCCCGCCCGCCGGCCTTCATGATTTCCTGCACACGCCCCGATGCGCTGCCCGAAAGCTATGTTCGCTATCTGACCAATGGTCTGCGCGCCGATTTCGACATGCCGGGCGTGCCGATCCGCATCCATTTCAAGGCGGGCGAGAACCCGTTCGAGGGTCGCAAGAGACGCCGCTGATTTCAGCGGCTCATTCGGTGGCAGGACGTCCGTGGGCGTCCAGCTCTGCCGGGCGAGTTCCGAAGCGCTGCCTGAGGCCCCGTTTGCGGCGCTGCTCCTTGGCTTCCACGACATTGTCGAAGAACTGCTCGGTCGCCGATTCCCAGGAATAGGTTTCGGCCAACCTGCGGGCGGACGCCGGCGATGCCTGTAGCGCTGCGATGCAGGCGATCTGCAGGTCGTGATCGAGCGCGCCGGCGTTTGAACCGGCCGGAATGATGTCGATCGGGCCGGTCACGGGGTAGCCAGCCACAGGAACACCCGAGGCCAGCGCTTCCAGGATCGTGTTGCCGAAGGTGTCCGTCTTTGACGGGAAGACGAAGACATCAGCTTCCGCATAGGCGCGGGCGAGATCTTCACCATGCTTCACACCGGTGAACAGCACGTCCGGATAGCGCGCCTGCAGGTCGGCCCGTGCCGGGCCATCCCCCACCACCACCTTCGAGCCGGGCAGATCAAGATCGAGGAAGGCCGGCAGGTTCTTTTCGACCGCCACACGGCCGACCGTCATGAAGATCGGGCGGGCAAGGCCGAAGGGTTTTTCCGACTTTTCGCGCGGGTGAAAATGGGCAGTGTCGATGCCGCGGCTCCAGAGGCAGAGATTGTTGATGCCACGCGCTGAAAGCTCCCGGCGCAGGCTCTCCGTCGCCACCATGCAAGCGCCGCCGCGATTGTGGAACCAGCGGACAAAGGCATAGAGCCAGGAGAGTGGTACAGGCAGGCGGGCCGCCACATATTCCGGAAAGCGCGTATGATAGGTGGTGGAGAAGGGGCGCTTGTTGCGGATGCACCAGTGGCGCGCCATCAGGCCGAGCGGTCCCTCCGTCGCGATATGCACATAGTCCGGCTGCTGGGCTTCGATCATCCGGCCGATGCGGCCGGGCGAGGCGAGGGACAGCCGGATCTCCGGATAGGTCGGCATCGGAATGCTGCGGAAGGGCTCGGGCGTGATCATCGAGACCTCGACGCCCAGCTTCTTCAGCTCGCGATTGGTGGTCTCGATGGATCGGACGACCCCGTTCACCTGCGGGTGCCAGGCATCGGTTACGATGGTCAGTTTCGGCATGGCGCGTCCGCCCTCATCCGAACGGCCGCCGGAGCGGCGATTCTGCTTCACAAGCTCTGCACGCCTTATCGAAGCGGAACATTACAGCTTGATGTCAGTCGGGGGACCGCCCCCCGTTTGACATTACCGGCACAAGTCGGTTGCCTAGGGGCTGACGCCCATCGAGATCGATTCCCGCCGAAGGACCCGCCCCATGACCAAAGCTCCCGCCAAGGCCGCCCACGCCAAAACTGCCGACTGGTGGCGGGGCGCCGTGATCTACCAGGTCTATCCGCGCTCCTTCCAGGATACGGATGGCGATGGCATCGGCGACATCAAGGGCATCATCCAGCGTCTGCCTTACATCGCAGCGCTTGGGGTGGACGCGATCTGGCTTTCGCCCTTCTTCACCTCGCCGCAGGCCGACATGGGCTATGACGTATCCGACTATTGCGACGTCGACCCGATGTTCGGCTCGCTCAACGACTTCGATGCGATGATGAAAGAGGCCAAGCGTCTTGGCCTCAAGGTGATCATCGACCAGGTGATCTCGCACACCTCCGACCAGCATCCCTGGTTCAAGGAAAGCCGGGCGAGCCGCGACAATGCCAAGGCCGACTGGTTCGTCTGGGCCGCAGCCAAGCCCGATGGCACGGCGCCGAACAACTGGCTTTCCGTCTTTGGCGGCCCCGCCTGGGAATGGGACGGCGTGCGCAAGCAATATTACATGCACAATTTCCTCGCCTCACAGCCGGATCTCAACTTCCACAATCGCGAGGTCCAGGACGCAGTGCTCGATGCCGTGAAGTTCTGGCTCGATCGCGGCGTCGACGGCTTCCGTCTCGATACGGTCAACTACTATTTCCACGACAAGGAGCTGCGGGACAATCCGCCCCATGCGCCCGACAGCGACGATGCCGGCCTCGATGCACCCGACGTCAACCCTTACGGTATGCAGAGCCACCTCTATGACAAGACCCAGCCGGAGAATATCGAGTTTCTCAAGCGTTTCCGGGCACTGCTTGACCAGTATCCGGATCGCACGACGGTGGGCGAAGTCGGGGACGGAGCCCGCTCGCTGAAGACAGTGGCTGCCTATACCTCCGGCGGCGACAAGCTGCATATGTGCTACACTTTCGACCTGCTCGGACCCGACTTCACGCCGAGCCATATCCGCCACTGCGTCGAGAGTTTTCAGAAACAGGTGAAGGATGGCTGGGTCTGCTGGGCCTTTTCCAACCATGATGTCACGCGGCATGTGAGCCGCTTCGTCCAGCAGCCGCAGGAACGCGAAGCCGTTGCCCGGTTGGCGATCTCAGTGCTCTCGACCCTGCGTGGCTCGATCTGCCTCTATCAGGGCGAGGAACTGGGCTTGCCAGAGGCGGAGCTTTCCTTCGAGGATCTGCGCGACCCCTATGGCATTCGCTTCTGGCCAGCCTTCAAGGGTCGCGACGGGTGCCGCACACCAATGGTCTGGGACAAGAGCAAGGACCAGGCCGGCTTCTCGACGGCGAAGCCCTGGCTGCCGGTGTCGGCTGAGCATCAGGCGCTGGCCGTGGATGCGCAGGAAGCCGACGCGGCTTCGGTGCTTGCCCACTACCGGGCGACACTTGCCTTCCGCAAGGCGCATCCGGCCCTTGTTGACGGCGACATGGAGTTCCTGGCGACCAATGAGGACGTGCTGGCCTTCACCCGTTCCAAGGGTGAGCAACGGCTGCTCTTCGTCTTCAATCTCCGCCGCGGCCCGCAGGAGATCTCGGTTCCGGCAGGCCTGAAGGTCAAGGAAAGCATCTTGATGCCCGGCCTGTCCGGGCGGCAGGCGGGAAGCGAAATCCATCTCGGGCCGCTCGACGGCTTCTGCGCGAGGCTGTAACGCGATGACGGCGCTGGCTGCGAGGGCTGCGACAGCGGACGATCTCGGCGCCTGGGCGGGGCTGCGCCACCAGCTCTGGCCCCATCTTTCCCTGGAAGAGCACGAGGCAGAGATCGTCGACGCGCTGGCGCAGTCGCAGAGGCTGATCGCCTTCCTGTGCGTGACACCTGATGGGACTGTGGTCGGTCTTGCGGAGGCGATTATCCGCTCCGACTATGTCAATGGCTGCGAAACCTCGCCGGTGGCCTTTCTCGAAGGCATCGTGGTCGATCCCGCAATGCGGC
Organism: uncultured Allorhizobium sp.; assembly: GCA_958439205.1. Classification (GTDB taxonomy): domain Bacteria; phylum Pseudomonadota; class Alphaproteobacteria; order Rhizobiales; family Rhizobiaceae; genus Allorhizobium. The sequence continues at coordinate 2,068,092 of OY288189.1, forward strand.
GACAGGGCGTTGCCGGCCTGCTGGTTACGGCCGTCAGCGACTGGGCCCGGTCAAAGGGCTTGAGCGAACTCGCCTCGGATGCGGATGTCGACAACACGGTGTCGCACGCCATGCATGCGACACTGGGTTTCGAGGAAACGCAGCGGGTCGTTTACTTCCGAAGAACGCTCTGACCGCTCACATGCCGTCGTCGGGAATGTTCAGCACATGGCCGCAGGCCTTGCAGTGCACGGCATCCGCGTCGTGGCGCTGCAGCCCGCACTCAGGGCAGGGGAAGCTGACCTTATAGGGCCGGACGATCGCCTGGGCGAGGCGCACGAAGAGCGAGATGCCGATGATCATGGTGACGATCGAGGTCAGCTTGCCCGAGATGCCGGGCAGGGTGATGTCGCCGAAGCCTGTCGTCGTGACCGTGGCTACGGTGAAATAGAGCGCATCGATGAAGCCGGTGCCGGCATCTTCGGCATAGAAGAAGAAGGTGTAAACGAAGCCCGTCACCAGGAAGAGGAAGACGAAGAGATTGATGAAGGCGGTGACGACATCCGTCTGCTCCTTCAGGCCAAGCCGGTTCAGCATCAGCTTGAAGACCGGCCGCTGTGCCACCGCCCAGATGCGCGCAACGCGCAGGAAGGCGAAGTTGAACAGGAGATGCGGGAAGAGCAGCGTGCCGAGCACGAAGAGGTCGACCCAGGTCATCGGTCGCATCAGAAAACCGCGCGTCGTGCGCGATGCACCCCACTGGGCCAGCATCTCGACCGCAATCCAGGCGGCGATGGCGTAGTCCAGAATGAGATAGCTCGGCCGGTCTCGAATATAGGGGCCGGCGAGGAAGAAGCCGATGATCGCGAGATCGATCACCATCAGCGCGAACTGGAAGCGGATGGCGGCGGTGTCGCGGCCGTAATAGAGCCGGGCGAGGTGCTGGCGGAGGGTTTTGGATGGAGTGCTTTCAGTCTGGGATGCCATAGAGCCTCGTCAGTCGTGGTGGCGGCATTGCTGCGGGATGACCAGTGTCTGGTCTTCGTCCTTGCCGACAACGGCGTAGACGATCCGGTGTTCCTAGGTGATGCGGCGGGACCACATGCTCTTTATCGTGGCTTTCAATGGCTCCGGCTTGCCGATGCCCTCTGCCAATCCTCACCCGATCAGGCAGAACTTGTCGACGTCAACCATGCCCTTGTCGGAAATCTTCAAGTGCGGGATGACCGGGAGCGGCAGGAAGGCGACTTGCAGGAAGGGTTCTTCGAGAGTCGTTCCAAGGGCATAGGCCGCTTTTCTCAAGTCATGCAGCGTGTCGCGCACGCATTCATAGGGCTCCAGACTCATCAGGCCGGCGACCGGCAGCGGGATCTCGCCGGTGACCTTGCCGTCTTCGACCACCACGAAGCCGCCCTTGATCTCGCCCAGCCGGTTGGCCGCAGCCGCCATGTCCTCTTCGGAGACGCCGACGACGCAGATATTGTGGCTGTCATGGCCAACGGTCGAGGCGATCGCGCCTTTCTTCAGGCCGAAACCCTGGACGAAGCCGTTGGCATGGTTGCCGTTCTTGCCGTGCCGCTCGATGACCGCGACCTTGATGATATCGTTTTCGAGATCGACGGCGGTCTGGTTGCCGGAGGTCGGCAGGCGGTAGCGGCGGTGTTCGGTAATGATTTTGCCGGGCATGACGCCGATCACGGGCGTTTCGCCTTCGGCAACCGGCACCCCGAAATCGGCAGCCTTCACCAGCCTTGCCTTGACGCTGTCGAGGCCGACGGGGGCGACCGGCTTGCGGGTAGCGAAGAGGTCGTCAGTCACGCGGCGGCCGGCGGCGAAAACTATCTCGGCCTTGCAGTTTTCAAGGCTGTCGACGACAACAAGATCGGCCCGCCAGCCGGGCGCCACGAGCCCACGGTCCCTTAACCCAAAGGCACGGGCAGCCGATATCGAAGCGGCGCGGTAGACGGCGATCGGCTCGACGCCGTTCCGGATCGCCTCGCGGATCAGATAGTCGAGATGGCCCTGCTCGGCGATGTCGAGCGGGTTTCGGTCGTCGGTGCAGAGCGCCAGGAACGGCGAGAGCCGCTCGGTCAGGATCGGCATCAGCGCGTGCAGGTCCTTCGACACCGAGCCTTCGCGCACTAGGATATGCATGCCCTTGCGGATCTTCTCCATGGCTTCGGCGGCCGTCGTGCATTCATGGTCGGTGCGGATACGGGCGGAGAGATAGCCGTTCAGATCCCGGCCCGACAAGAGCGGCGAATGGCCGTCGATATGGCCGTCCTGGAAGGCCTCGAGCTTCGCCATACAGATCGGATCCTTGTAGATCACGCCGGGGAAATTCATGAATTCGGCAAGGCCGATGACCTTGGGATGGTGGCGGAAGGGTAACAAACGTTCGATCGGCAGATCGGCACCGGAGGTTTCAAGATGCGTTGCCGGCACGCAGGAGGACAGCTGGACGCGGATATCCATGATCGTCTGTTCGGCCGAATCGAGGAAGAACTGGATGCCTTCCGTGCCGAGCACATTGGCGATCTCGTGCGGATCGCAGATCACGGTCGTTACGCCATAAGGCAGCACACAGCGGTCGAATTCATGCGGCGTGACCAGCGAGCTTTCGATATGCAAATGCGTGTCGATGAAGCCGGGCACGACGATCTTGCCGGTGATGTCGATGACCTCGCGGCCCTCGTAATTCTCCACGGTGCCGATGATCGTCTCGCCGCAGATCGCGATGTCGGAAGCGACCAGTTCGCCCGTGACCAGATCGAAGAAGCGCCCACCTTTCAGCACGATATCCGCCGGCTCACGGCCGGTCCCCTGATCGATGCGGCGTTCGAGGTCGGTCATGCGGCGTCTCCGATTCTGTTGTTCCAACCGTATTCTATCGATTGGCGGAGCCGAAGGGAAACGGAGTGCATGATCGCGGGCGCTACTCCGATGCTCTACTGTCCTTTCGCCTGCACCTCTGCCTCGAAGCGTTCATCCACCGGCACGCCAAGCGCCAGTGCCAGCGCATTGGTGCGGCTCGCCATGGCGATGACCTGCAGGAGTTCGGCATGCATCTCCGGCGTCATGCCCTTGGCCTTGGCTGAGGCCGTGTGGCTATGAACGCAATAGGCGCAGCCGTTCGTTGCCGAGACCGCGATGTAGAGGAGCTCCTTCACCAGCGGATCGAGGGCACCCGGCGCCATCACCGTCTGCAGCCGGTCCCAGACGGATTTCAGCTCGTCTGGATCATGGGCGAGCGCTCGCCAGAAGTTGTTGACGTAATCGGTGCCGCGTTTGGCGCGAATGTCTTCGAAGACGGCGAGCGCTTCCGCGCTCGCCTCCTCATCGTTCAACAGGGGGAGAACAGCCATCCGGTGCCCGTCCTCAAACCAGCGCCAGGATGCGGGCCGGCCCGCCGGTGCCGCGCTTGTGCTTCGGCGCGCCGACGATGATCGTCGCGCCCTTGACCGGCAGTTCCTCTAGATTGTTCAGGCATTCGATGCCGTAGCGTCCGCCCGGCAGCCAGCTGTTGTGCACGGCGAAATCGGCGGAATTGCCGGGGTCGAGCGAGAGGCTGTCCACGCCGATCGCCGCGACATCGAGGGTCGCCAGCAGGTCCGTCGCTGACTTGCCAAAGCCCGGGAAGGCGAACTTGCCTTCGCCGTCATTGCGGAAGGAGGGATCGGTCACCTTCTTTGCCCAGCCCGAGCGCAGCGCCACGACGGCGCCCTTCGGGATCTCGCCATTGGCGCTGATCCAGGCCTCGACATCGGCGGTCTCGACCGTCGCGTTGGCGTCGTCCTTGGCGCGGTCGGTGATGTCGATGATGGCGAGCGGCGCGACCAGCTGTCCCGGCTCGATCTGATCGACGCTCTTACCGTCGGCGCTGAAATGGAAGGGCGCATCGATATGCGTGCCCGTGTGTTCGAAAATCGTCAGCTTGTGCAACTGATAGCCATTGCCGGCAAATTCCACGGCCCATTCGTATTCGATGCCCGGCTTGCCGTCGAAGGTCGGGAAGGTCTCGTCGTAGGCGTGGGTCAGATCGACCACCTTGCTCGCGCTCTGCTGCGCCAGCACCGGCTTCGCCATGCCGCCGGCGGCGACGGCCGCGCTCGCAAATGCCATGCCCTTGAACAGCGAACGCCGCGACAGCATGTTCTGCTTTACATTCTCGATCACGCAATGATTGCACATGTTTCTACCCTCTCCACGTGGACATCCACGTGAGGAGAGTAGCCGAAGGGCAGGCATCGGCAAGGGCCGCGCTTGCTAGGCGGCGCCGTCTGCGGAGAATGGTTTTCCATCAAGTTGGTGGCGTATGTCGGGGCCTTCGCATTAGGCAAGGACTTGGCGCCAGCAACCGTCTTCACCGCCATCGCCCGTTCCTCAGTCCTTGATCTCCACGGTGAAGCCGAAGCGCATAGTGTCGCCAGCCGGCAGCGCTACTGTGAACGGCCGCTCCACGAGCTCGGCCGTGCCGCCGGCATGGGCGGCCATGCCGTGCCAGGGCTCGACGCAGAGGAAGGGCGCGCCGGGCTTCTGCCAGAGCGCGATATTGGGCAGGTTCTCGAATGTGAAATGGAGGGAGGGGCCGCCGTCTGCGCCGAAGCTGAGCGCGTTGCCGGCGCCTTCCGGGAAAATCAGCGCATCGTTGTCGAACAGGCTGTGGGCGAGCTCTAGCCGTCCCGCCTTGAAGGGGGAGGTCGGCAGCGTCTCGCCGATCAGGCCGGCTTCGAGCTGGATGACGCCGGGTTCGGCGCCGTTGTTGAGGGCGACGTGGTGTGCCTTGCCTTCCGCACCGGGCAGCGGCCAGAGGAAGGCCGGGTGGAAGCCAATGCCGAAGGGCAGTAGGTTGTCGCCGGTGTTTTCCACCGTGGCCGTGACGGAAAGGGTGTGGCCCTCGAGGCGATGCTCCAGCGTCAGGCGGAAGTCGAAGGGATAGACCGCGCGGGTCTCGTCGGTGGAAACCAGTTCGTGAAGGCAGGAGGCTGCCGTCTGCTCGACGATTGCGAATTCACGGCGGCGGGCGATGCCGTGCTGGGCCATGGGATAGGTCTTGCCGCTGACCGCCAGCAGGTCCCCCGGCGCCTTGCCGACGATCGGAAAGAGGATCGGCGAGCGCCCCGTCCACCAGGTGGCATCGCCATTCCACAGCCAGTCGCGGCCATCCGCCGTCTTCAGCGACTGCATCTCCGCGCCGAGCGTCGTGACTTCGACGGCGAGCTCCGAATTTGCAATGCGAATCGTCTGGGTCATGGGCCATCCTCGTCTGGTTTGCGGCAGTCTAGAGTGATTGCCGGCAAAGTGCGACGCGGATGTGTCGAAGCGCAGGTTCACAGCGCATGTGGATTGCTGCTTCAGACGATCAGGGTGCGGTCGCCGAAGGGCGTGTCCTCGTCGAAGTTCTGGGTGCCAATGCGTTCGCTTTCGCCGGAGAGGCGTGGTTCTTCAGCGTCGTCTTGCGCTGTCTCATCCGTGCCTGAGGTCTCCACACCTGGATCCGATGGTGGTCCGTCCTCGTTGCCGGCTTGCTCGTCGTCGAGCGTGCCATGCTCCGCCTTCTCCTCCAGCATCGTCCTTCGTCGCTCCTCGATGTCGTGATTGATCTGCGACTGGCGCGCAGCGACCCAGGCATTGTCGGCGTCCGAGCCTATGTTCAGAGTGTGGCCGACGTCTGTCGGGGAGGTGGCGTCACTGCGGGAAATGCGGCTGATCCGTTCGACCATGAATGTCTCCTGACGAGACCGGTCCGGGGTCCGGTCTCGACGACTTGATGTCATCGACACGGCACCGGCGGACTGTTGCACTTCATCGACCTCACCGGGTGGGCATCATGCACAGCGGTTGCAGTCGTGCGACTGTCACAGCTTACATGGGGTGTTTTCCCCCGGGTTCAAGCGATTGCCGCCGGGGCCGCCCGCCGGAGGGGCAATGCTCACCCCTTCGTCTTCGCCACGACCGGTTCCACAGGCAGCCCTTGATCCCGCCAGGCGGTGAAGCCGCCTTCGAGATGGCAGACATTTTCAAGCCCCATCTCCAGGGCGGTCTTGGTGGCGAGCGCCGAGCGCCAGCCGCTGGCGCAGTAGAAGAGGAAGAGCTTGTCTTCGGCGAAAACAGGCTTGTGATAGGGGCTTTCCGGATCGATCCAGAATTCGAGCATGCCGCGCGGGCAGGAAAAGGCCCCTGCGATCGTGCCTTCCCGCTCTCGCTCGCGTGGGTCGCGCAGATCGACGAAGACAACATTGTCGCGGCCGTGCAGGCGGGCGGCCTCGGCCACATCCACCGCCTCGACCATCGCCTCGGCTTCCGCCAGCAAGTCCTTGTAACCCTTCTTCATCATCGATCCTCGCTTCGGCTCTGCAAGCCCTGCTATCCTAATCCTTCAATCCCGTGTGTCACGACCTGCCTTGGTCGAAAGGACGCTTTGTCCCATTGAAGCGATGGGTCCGAAAGCCTAGCTTCGAAACATGGACGCCAAACCCGACACCGCTGGCCCGATCATCCTCTTCGATGCCGAATGCATTCTGTGTTCGGCCAATGCGCAGTTCGTGCTTTCAAACGATCGTAAGAAACTCTTCCGCCTCGCCTCGATGCAGGGCGAGGTTGGCTCTGCCCTCTACCGCCGCTTCGGCATTGATCCCAAAAATCCGGACAGCATCATCGTGGTCGATGGCGAGCATATGCTGCGCGACAGCGATGCGGTTCTCTCGATCTATGGCGGTCTCGGCTGGCCCTGGAAGGCGCTCACCGTCTTCCGGCTGATACCGCGTGCAATCCGCGATCCGCTCTATCTTCTGATTGCGCGCAACCGCTACCGGATTTTTGGTAAGCGTGAGAGCTGCTGGTTGCCCGCGCCGGAATATCGCGATCGGCTGCTTTAGGGCCTGGCTGAAACTTTCCTCGCCTGCCGCCGTTGAGAACTCCTTGAAACACGCAATCGTCACAGGTGGCGCCGGCCTCATCGGCGCAGAACTCTGCACCGCCCTCCAGATGGCCGATTACGAGGTCGCTTCTTTCGATATCCGGCAGGCACCGGCCGGCATACGCTCGGTTCTCTGCGATGTCTCGGACGAGGCCGCCGTTGCAGCGGGCTTTGCCGATCTCGGCTGGGAGAGCCTCGATCTTCTCGTCAACAATGCCGGCATCGCCAGCCCCGATTTCGGGCCGATCACCGATCTCTCGCTCGACCAATGGCGCATGGTGACCGACAGCCACCTGACCGCCGCCTTCTTGATGACACGCGCTGCCGTGCCGCTGATGGGCGAGGGGGCCTTAATCGTCAACATGCTCTCCACCCGCGCCTTCATGTCGGAAAAGAACACGGAAGCCTATGCGGCATCGAAGGGCGGTCTCTTCGGGTTGACCCATGCGCTTGCCGTCAGTCTCGGCCCGAAGATCCGGGTGAACGGCATAGCCCCCGGCTGGATCACCCGGGACGCGGACCTCAGACCGGAAGACCATGATCAGCATCCGGCAGGCCGCGTGGGCCGCCCGGAGGATGTCGCCAAGGCCGTGCTTTATCTGGCCAGCGCCGGCTTCGTGACCGGCGAGGTGCTGACGCTCGACGGCGGCATGTCGCGGAAGATGATCTACGTGGAGTAATTGAAGGGCTCCCCTCATCCTGAGGTGCCTGCGTCAGCAGGCCTCGAAGGATCCAGGCCCGGAATTTACCACTCGCCCTCGTCCTTCGAGGGTCGCTCTCGCTCCCACCTCAGGATGAGGGCTGACCGCCGATACACTCCCTTAAAACAAAAAAAGGCGACCCTTGCGGGCCGCCTTTTCCATGTCAGCTATTGCCGAGCCTTACTCAGCCGAAACCGTCTTGCCGGCTTCCCACTTGTAGACGGCGAAGCTCTGCGAGGTCAGGTCGCCGGTTTCGCCATAGGTCAGCTTGCCGATGGCGGTCGGGATTTCCGAGCCGTCCTTGAGCGCTGCTGCCACGGCTTCCGCGTCGTCGGTGCTTCCGGCCTTGGCGATGCCGGCGGCGATGACTTCGACGGCGGCATAGGTGTTCAGCGTGAAGGCTTCTGCCGGGATGTTCTTGGCGGCGAGCGCGTCAACGGCAGCCTTGCTGTCGGCATTCTTCAGGGCGTCTGCAGCATTGGTGAAGATCGTGCCTTCGGCAGCGTCGCCACCGATCGTGACGTATTCGTTGTTCGACAGGCCGTCACCGGCGATGAGCTGGGCAGAAAGACCTGCATCCTTCATCTGGCGGACCATGAGGCCAGCCTCCGGGTGGTAGCCGCCGAAATAGATGACTTCGACGCCTTCCGACTTCAGACGGGTGATGAGCGCGCCGAAATCCTTTTCGCCTGCGGTCAGCGAATCCTTGAAGACTTCTGTGACGCCACCGGCGTTCAGGGCTGCCTTGAAGGCATCGGCGAGACCCTTGCCGTACTGGCCCTTGTCGTCGAGGATGGCGATCTTCTTGTCCTTGTAAGCGCTGAGCACGAACTTCGCGGCAACATCGGCCTGCTGGTCGTCGCGACCGCAGGTGCGCAGAACCGTCGTCAGGCCACGGGCGGTGAGATCAGGTGCGGTTGCGGTCGGAGTGACCATCAGCACGCCGTTTTCGGCAAGAACGCTGGAGGCGGGGACGGCGACGCCCGAGGTGACTGGGCCGACGACAAAGCGCACGCCTTCACCGACGAGCTGGTTTGCGGCGGAGACGCCCTGCTTCGGTTCGCCAGCGTCATCGGCGATCTTCAGGCTCAGCTGTTCGCCGTTGATGCCACCCTTCTTGTTGATTTCTTCGACGGCGGTTTCAGCGCCATTCTTGATCTGCGCGCCGACGGCGGCCAGCGGGCCGGTCAGCGGCGCCATCAGGCCGAGCAAGATTTCGGCACGGGCAGCGGGGGCGGTGGCGATCAGTGCTGCAAGGGCCGCACTGGCGAGAAGTTGAAATTTCATGTCCTGCTCCTTGGGTCGGCGCGATCGATCTCTGTCGATTTGGACGCCATTCGGGTTCTTTTGTTGCTCCCCGGCATGGCTTTAGCCAAAAACGAAGAGCAGCAAAAGACCCGATGCTGCGGTGCGCGAAGACGCCACAGCTTTGTCGGAGCAGGTCGGTAGATGTTCAGGCGATAAGGTCAGACGGTCAGCACGCGTCCGCCTACGCCGTCTTCCGCCTCGAAGCCAGCCTTGGCAGCTGCGGCATCCTGCTCGCGGCGCAAGGCGAGCTCTGCCATGGCGATCTGCTGCAACTCGAATAGATCATTGCTGATCTGCGCGCGGCGGGCAGCTAGACGCGCTTCGTCAGCGCGGGCGGCTGCATGGACTGCCGGTTCGACAGGAGCCGGCGTGGCTGACATTTGGGGGGACGCTTCTTTACCGAACATGCGCTTGAAGAGGTCGACCACGGATTTCCTCCCGGGACCTGATCCGCTTGCGGCCTTCGCGACGTGATGTCGGTGATGACGGTTGCGGATGTGCCTGTGTCGTCGGTCGGGCCTTTCGCGGTCATCTGCGCCAGGATCGAACGTGCGATTCTCTCGACAATAAGGGAAGCCTAATCGGTCGACAAGCGAGGCTGGCGCGCATGGTCAGCTTCGCGCAAGCTACGAAAAAGGCGGCCGGTGAAGGCCGCCTTTCTCTGTGAGCCGAGGCTTTGTTCAGATGTTGCGCTCGAGCACCTTGCGCAGCTTGTCGAAGAGTTCGTCGATCTGCTCCGTTGTGATGATCAGCGGCGGCGAGAGCGCGATGATGTCGCCGGTGGTGCGGATCAAGAGGCCGTCGTTATAGGCTTCGAGGAAGGCGTTGAAGGCGCGCTTCGTCGGTTCGCCGTCGATCGGCTTCAGCTCGATTGCGCCGATCAGGCCGAGATTGCGAATGTCGATGACATTCGGGCAGTCCCGCAGCGAATGCAGTTTCTCTTCCCAGTAGGGCGCGATTTCGGCCGCGCGGGTCAAGAGGTTCTCGTCGCGATAGGTGTCGAGGGTGCCGAGTGCTGCAGCCGAAGCGATCGGGTTGCCGGAATAGGTGTAGCCATGGAAGAACTCGATCATGTGATCGGGGCCCTGCATAAAGGCGTCGTGGATTTCGGCGGTGACGAAGACCGCACCCATCGGGATGACGCCGTTGGTCAGGCCCTTGGCGGTGACCATGATGTCGGGCTTCACGTCGAAATACTGCGACGCGAAGGGGGCGCCGAGGCGGCCGAAACCGGTGATGACTTCATCGAAGATCAACAGGATGCCGTGCTTGGTGCAAATCTCGCGCAGACGCTGGAGATAGCCCTTCGGCGGGATCAGCACGCCGGTGGAGCCGGAGACCGGCTCGACGATGACAGCGGCGATGGTCGAGGCGTCATGGAGGGTAACAATGCGTTCCAGCTCGTCGGCGAGGTCGCCGCCATGCTCGGGCATGCCCTTGGTGAAGGCGTTCTTGGCCGGCAGGTGGGTGTGCGGCATGTGATCGACGCCGGTCAGCAGCGTGCCGAACATCTTGCGGTTTGAGACGATGCCGCCGACCGAGATGCCGCCGAAATTCACGCCGTGATAGCCGCGTTCGCGACCGATGAGGCGTGTGCGCGAGCCCTGTCCCTTCACGCGCTGATAGGCGAGCGCGACCTTGAGGGCGGTCTCCACCGATTCCGAGCCGGAATTGGTGTAGAGCACATGCGCCATGTTGTCGGGGGCGATGTCGATCAGGCGGTTTGCCAGTTCGAACGCCTTGGGGTGGCCGAGCTGGAAGGCCGGGGCGTAATCGAGCTCGCCAGCCTGTTCACGGATCGCTTCGGTGATCAGCGGGCGGCAGTGACCGGCGTTCACACACCAGAGGCCGGCAGTGCCGTCGAGCACCTGGCGGCCGTCATGGGTGGTGTAGTGCATGTCCTTGGCGCCGACGAAAAGGCGCGGCTCCTTCTTGTACTGGCGGTTCGCAGTGAACGGCATCCAGAAGGCGCGCAGGTCGTTCGGCGTGGAATTCAGGCGGTTAGACATCGTGTTCTCCATGGCCCTTTGGTCGCGGGCGGCCATTCTCCCGGCTGTCGGCGCAGGCGCCGAGATCTGTTGAATGCGCCGTCACGTTAGCAGGGACCAAAGCACGGTCAAGCCATGGCCGGGGCCGCATCAACAAAGGTCATGGATTGCCGAATTCCGGTGATGGGCGGCGGTATCGCGCGGCAGGACCTATGCGGCTTCATCCGCAGGTCACGAAAAGCCCCGGAGGCATTTGCCGTCCGGGGCTTTGAAAATTGTCGTGCATCAAAGGCTCCACCCGCGGTTGCGAGTGTTCGCCGATCGCTCCCCACCCTCGATCGTCACGCCTTTGGGAGCGCTGTCATCAGGCGGCAGATTTGCTCGCTGCCGGGGGGCAATAGATGCTTTCCAGCGTGGAAAGGATCTTGATCACCGACTCGGAGGTCGAGGAATAGTAGATGGTCTGGGCGTCACGACGCGTCTTGACCAGCTTCTGGGCGCGAAGCTTGGACAGATGCTGCGACAGAGCCGACTGGCTCAGGCCCACCTGGGTCGCCAGAACGCCGACAGGAACCTCTCCCTCAACGAGGCTGCAGAGGATCATCAGTCGCTTCGGGTTTGCCATGGCGGAGAGCAAACCGGCTGCGACGGTCGATTGTTCGGACAATGCTTTTGTTTTCATCTCACTTCAACTTTCCTTGGTCGAGTGCCGTGGGGGGGGTGGCAGTCGTTGAAAAATCCATGACTTAACTGGAAATCAAACTCTACCAGCATCATCAAAATTGTATATGCCTAAATTTAAGGTACTGCGTATACTCATTTAGGTAACTCTAATAGCAGATCTTCTGTTTTTGTGATGGGCGTCACAAATTCATGCCGAATGAGCAAGTCTTTGAAAACAATGTCCAATCCATGCGAATCAATGGCGGAAATGCGCCATCCGCCCTCCGGCGCCCCATAAATTGTCATAGCGATATGGGATGCGAGATCGGGATGGAGACCCCCTAAATCTCGCAGTCGCGCTTCCTCGTCCCCGAGCAAATCATCGTCCATTTTCGGTATGAAAAAGTCGGCGCTGCTCAAATGGTAGGCACGTCCGAAGCCGCCATTGAGGCTCGCCCGTTCTGGGTTCAATCGGAAGAAGCGGAAGTCCGGAAAATCGATGTAGAGCTGCGACTTGGGGTGGCGAGCAAGGAAGCGGCTCCGCAGTCTCGCATGGGTTGCCGAGTCCCGCTCGACGCTTTCGGCCGTGCATTGCAGCGTCAGGCGGGGATGGGCAAGTGGGTCGCCCTTGGCCGGTTCGCCGGTCAGGAGCGACGCGCGGGGATCGGCGAGAAGGGCAGTCGTATGGGCCGAGAGGCCGGAGACGAGGATGACGGCTGCGCCGTCCGTGTCCGTGCCCAGCAGGACGCGGCTGACGAAGGGAAAGCCTGTCTCGGGCTCGATCACCCCGATCGCCGCAAAGCGCGCGCCGCGCAGCAAAATGCGCGCCTGTCGGCGCGCATCGTCGTCCGTGTCCCTGATGACCTGGGGCTTGTCGTTCATGTCCGTCTCCCGCATGCGTCTGTCTTCGATGCGGGGCCTAGGCTGTCACGCCTTGCGGCGGTGCTTCGTCAGTCCGCTCACCACATCCTGAGCATCGATGGTGCCGATGACGACGCCATTGTCAACGACGCCGATCGTCCCGGGCTGCCGTGCCAGCGCATCCAGCACGTCGACGAGCGGCGTGCGCGGTGCCGTAGTGCCGGTCACCTGACCCTGCTCGCCGCTGACGCCGGGGCGCATGACGTCGGAGGCGATCAGCATGTTGATCGGGTTCATGTTCTGGACGAAATCCGCGACATACTGGTTCGTCGGGTTCTGGACGATCTCCTGTGGAGTGCCGCATTGGATGATGCGTCCGCCTTCCATGATGGCGATGCGATTGCCGATTCGGAAGGCTTCGTCGAGATCGTGGCTGACGAAGAGAATGGTCTTCTTCAGCCGGGCCTGGAATTCGAGCAACTCGTCCTGCAGGCGCGTGCGGATAAGCGGGTCGAGCGCCGAGAAGGGTTCGTCCATCAGAAGGATAGGGGCGCCGGTCGCAAAGGCGCGGGCAAGGCCGACGCGCTGCTGCATGCCGCCCGAGAGTTCGTTGACCCGGCGCTCGGCCCATTTCGACAGATTGACGAGTTCCAGCTGTGCCGCCACCCGTTCCTTGCGCTCGTGTTCCGGAACGCCTGCGAGCTCAAGGCCGAAACCAACATTGTCGGCAACCGTGCGCCAGGGCAGGAGGCCGAATTGCTGGAAGACCATGGAGACCGTGTGCATGCGCAGATCGCGCAGCACTTGGGCGGACGCCTTGTAGGGGTCGACATAGCCGCTTTCGGTGCGAACGCTGACATTGCCGCGAACGACAGGGGCGAGCGCATTGACGGCGCGCAGGAGCGTCGACTTGCCGGAGCCGGACAGGCCCATGAGGACGAGGATCTCGCCTTCCTTGACCGCAAGCGAGGCCTTGGCCACGCCGAGGACGAGGCCGGTTTCGGCGCCGATCTCGTCTCGGGTCTTGCCCTGGTCGACCATATCAAGCGCGCGTTGCGGGTTGTCGCCGAAGACGATGTCGACATTGTCGAAGATGACGGCGTCGGTCATGTGTCTTCTCCGGGAATGCGGAAGATCCGGTCAAGGATGATGGCGAGGATGACGATGCAGAGACCTGCCTCGAAGCCCCGGGCGATGTTGACGGTGTTGAGTGCGCGCACGACCGGCACGCCGAGGCCGCTTGCGCCGACCAGTGCCGCGATGACGACCATCGACAGCGAGAGCATGATGGTCTGCGTGAGGCCCGCCATGATCTGCGGCGTGGCGAAGGGCAGCTCCACCTTGCGCAGCACCTGCATCGGTGTCGCACCGAAGGCGACGGCGGCTTCCACCAGGGAAGGCGGGGTGGAGATGATGCCGAGGCGGGTCAGGCGGATCGGGGCTGCGATCGCAAAGATCACGGTCGCGATCAGGCCGGGCACCATGCCGAGACCGAAGAGGATGAGCGCCGGAATGAGGTAGACGAATGTCGGGATCGTCTGCATCAGGTCAAGCACGGGCCGCACGGCTGCATAGAGCCAGGGACGGCGGGCGCAGGCAATGCCGATCGGCACGCCGATGACCATGCAGACCCCAGTCGCGGCGAGCACGAGCGCCAGGGTCTCCATCGTTTCCTTCCAGTAGCCCTGGTTATAGATCAGGAGCAGGCCGAGGAAGGTGAAGACGGTGACGCCCAGAGAGCGGCGCATCACCCAGGCGATCAGCGAGAACACCAGGATCATGAACAGTGGATAGAAGGCTTCCACCGGCGTTCCCTTGAGAAAGGGCGCCTGCAGCACGAAGAGCATGGCGTTGATGGAAGCGCTCAATATGGTCGCGATGAAATCGAATACAAAATCGACATTGGCCGTCAGCCAATCGACGAAACTTTTCGACAAGGGCCCGATGGGCAGCTTGTTGTCGGTCAGAAAATCCATTGATGTCCCCGATTGGCCACAGGTTTAATGCCTGGGAGGCCGCGCGGCCGGATCCCCCTTCCGGTCGCGCGGTTCCACGATCGATGGACAGGGATCAGAGGCCGAGGGCCGTCTTCACCGCTGCGAGGCCGTCGCCGCCATCCTTGGTGGTGACGCCGGCGAGCCAGGGGTCGACAGCCGCCGGATTGGCCTTCAGCCAGTCGCTTGCTGCCACTTCGGCATCCTGGCCGTCATTCAGGATCTTGCCCATGATCTCGTTTTCCATGGCGAGCGAGAACTTGAGATTGGTGACGAACTTGCCGACATTCGGGCATTCCGTCGTGTAGCCGGCGCGGGTGTTGGTGAAGATGGTCGCGCCACCGAAGTTTGCGCCGAAGACATCGTCGCCGCCCGACAGATAGGTCAGCTTGAAGTTGGCGTTCATCGGATGCGGTTCCCAGCCGAGGAAGACCACCGGCGTGCCATCTTTTTCAGCGCGGGCGACCTGGGCGAGCATGCCCTGTTCGGAGGATTCGACGACTTCGAAATCGCCGAGTTCGAACTTGTTGCCGTCGATCATGTCGAGGATCAGGCGGTTGCCGTCATTGCCTGGCTCGATGCCGTAGATCTTGCCTTCGAGAGCATCCTTGTTCTTGGCGATGTCGGCGAAGTCCTTGATGCCGAGTTCGGCGCCCTTGGCATTGGTGGCCAGCGTATACTTCGCGCCTTCGAGGTTCGGTCCGAAGATTTCGACCGACTTTTCTTCGCGGTAAGGGGCGATGTCGGCTTCCATGGTCGGCATCCAGTTGCCGAGGAAGACGTCGATGTCCTTGTTCTTCAGCGATGAATAGGTGACCGGGACGGAGAGGACCGTGGTCGTCGGCTCGTAGCCAAGAGCCTTCAGGATGACGGTGGCCGTAGCCGTTGTCGCGGTGATGTCGGTCCAGCCGACGTCGGAGAAGCGCACGGTCGAGCAGCTCGCTGCTTCCTGGGCGGAGAGAGGCACCGCGCTGATCGCGATCAGCGAAACGGCGGCTACGAGTGTTCGGCGACAAGAGGTACGATACGTCATTTGCAGGCTCCCGGTTTTTTATGATGTTCCCAAGTCAACATTCAATACCGGAGAAATGCAAGGATGCCCGCGCGTTTGCGTCGCAGGAGTGGCCCTGTTTGCGACCTGAGGCCCTTTCTGCGCAGGGGGCAGCCGCATTTCAAAAAAAAGTTCGGGATCTTGATGGCCGTCAAAGTGTTGGATTGCGTGCCATGCGAATTGGTGATGCGATGAATGCGGCGCCTCCGCGCCCGTTGTTTGGATACAGGAGTTCCGATGAAGACGTCATCCTTGGTTATGCTGCTCGCGCTTGCCGCAGCACCGTTTCCCGCTTTTGCAGATGGTGATCCGGTTGCCGGCGCCAAGGCCTTCAAGGCCTGTCAGGCCTGTCACATCGCGACCGAAGCCAAGAATAAGGTCGGCCCGACGCTGCAGGGCGTTGTCGGTCGTCCGGTCGCTTCGATCGCCGACTACAAATATTCGCCTGCCATGACCGAGTTCGGTGCCGGCAAGGTCTGGGATGAAGCGCTCCTCTCCGAATATCTGAAGGCGCCGAAGGCCGTCGTGAAGGGCACCAAGATGGCTTATGCCGGCGTCAAGAAGGACGATGATCTCGCCAACATCATCGCCTATCTCAAGGACCCGGCTGCCGGCGGCCAGTGATCCCGACACAACTCCCCGATGCGGCAGCCGTTTCGCGGCTGTCGCATTTCTCTGATAGCGCCTCTTGTGTGGGGGCTGCGACCATCCATATCGGATGATAGCGATTGCTCCTGTGCGCTGCGATACTTTCCCGCACCGGGAAACGCGCTATGGTGGTAGGCAACGATTCCGGCGCGCCGCCGGCATGAGGGACAGGGAGAGAACATGGCGACTTTGCAATCCTTCGACAGCGAGATCGAGAAGACGCGCAAGATCGTGTCGGAGATGCGCGGCAAGATCGAACAGTCTGGTGTGGTGCTGGATACGCTCGCCAAGAGCGATTCCAAGCTCGTTGGTCAGGACTTCGATATCGAGAATGCCCGGATCTCGGATGTGCTGAACCAGCAGAAGGTGATGGAGGCGAATATCGCCGACCTGATCATCGGGCTGGAAGACGCGACCAATGTCTTTGGTGCCGAGTTCGAAAGCATGAAGAGCCTGACCGGCATGGAAAAGTTCATTGGGATCTTTTCCAAGCAGAAGGCCCAGAGCATGCGCACCGAGCGCGTCCGCAACATGTCGCTTGCCGGCAATCTGCAGGAACTGCTCGCCAAGTCCGACAGCATTGTCGGCATTCTCAAGGAACAGAAGACGGTTCTCGAAGAGCGCTACAAGACCTCCGAGGCGAGCCTCGTGCAGGTTATCGAGCGGCGTAAGCAGACGATCGCCAATCTGGAGGAAACCCAGAAGCGCATCGAAACGCTCAATCCGGCGCTCCTCGACATCGAAAACAAGATCGCCGCTTCGACAGACACCTCGGAACGCACGGATCTCGAAGCCGAACGCTCGAAGCTTGCGACCGATTACAATCAGGCGCAGGCCCGCGAGCAGGAGCTTCTTGCCGAAAGCCAGACGCTGGAACGCTACACCTCGATGTTCCAGACCTTCGTCGACAGCTTGAACAACCAGATCGCTGCCCAGAACACGCTGATCAACAAGCTGACGATCGATACCGAGCAGCGCATCGTTCTCTACAAGGCGCTGGAAGATTCGTTGAAGACGGCTGCCCAGCAGGAGGTCGCCCACCGGATCAACACGCTCGGTTCGCAGGTCGATACGGCTGCCGAAGAAACGATGGCCGGCATTGGTGCCGCCGCCCAGCGGCATATCGGCGATCTCTTGGAACTGCACGAGAAGAACATGCTCTCGACGCAGGACATCCAGCGCCGGAAGAAGCTTGCCGACGACGCTTTCGCGCGTCGCTTCCAGTCGGTTCTCGACAAGCACAATGCGGCCAACTACGTGAAGCCTTGATCGTGCCCATGACGTGGACGCGGCCATCAGGCCGCGTGCCGCTCTTGCGGTGCGCGGTCCTGTCGATGGGGGGAGGGGCATGAACGTCGTCGATCGCAACAGTGCCGTTACGCACTATTTCACCACCATGGCCTCGGCGCTCGCGGGCCTCGAGCAGTTCTTCGGCCAGTCCGATCGCCGCTTCGGCGAGAAGGGACCGCCGACGCTGCATCTGCTGCCCTATCTCGATCGTCTGCGGAACTCGTTCACCTCCTGGCAGAATCGCATCGGCTTTACCGGCCAGTTCAAGATCGCGCAGGCAGAGAGCGGCTTTCCGATCTTCCAGAACGTGCTGGAACTGGAAAACGATCGCGCAGGAGCCGCATCCAGACTTTCCACCATCCCTGATGTCGGCAAGCTGCGCGCCGAGATGGTCGATTTCATCCTGCGGCAGAAGGAATTTCCAGCCGCCCTGCAGCAGCAGATCGCCGAGCGGCTTTATCTGGAGCAGGTTCAGGCCGGTGAGATCTTCTCGCCCTTCGTACTCCCCACAACTGTTGCCGTCAGCGTCAATCCGCAGTCACGTCGCCCCTCCTATCTCGTCAGCTGGGCCGCCTTCGACGGCGTGAGCACGCTGCCGATGATCTATCTCGCGACGATCGAGGACTCCTCCGAAAACGTCACCAAGATCCTGGTGACCGAAGACGGCAAGCTCAACGACGAGGTCGATATCCCGCTTCCGGTTGGCGGTCTGCTCAA
Organism: uncultured Allorhizobium sp.; assembly: GCA_958439205.1. GTDB lineage: Bacteria > Pseudomonadota > Alphaproteobacteria > Rhizobiales > Rhizobiaceae > Allorhizobium. The sequence goes on from OY288189.1 coordinate 2,086,211, forward strand.
TCCGGAGCTTGCCCGCACATTCGACGATTTCTGCGCCAAGAACTCGGCTTACTCCCTGACGCCGGCCACGATCGCGACCAACATGGACCGCGATTTCCCGACCCTGCATCCGAAGTCGATCCGGCGTGTGGTGCTCGGGCCGCTCTATTCCACGGGGCTTACCCAGAATTCCGGCCGCGTGACCGAGATCCTCGACCGGGTGCGCAAGCCTGAGAACGCCTGGGTGATGACCTGGACCGTGCAGGAGGTGTTCTCCAAGCGCGAGCAACCGGCGGTGAAGGGTTTCTTTTCGTCGACGCCGGCCACCCAGGAATTCCACATCGAGACGCATGATCTTGAAGCCGCGCGCATGGGTGTGTCGACCTACGAGAAGCACGCGCTGGTGCCGCATGACGCTTATCAGGCGCTCTATGCCGCCGGCGAGATCAAGCCGATCTTCGGCAATTTCAAGGTGCATGTGATTTCCGGCAACCAGGTCGTTAGTGAGGTCTGAGCATGAGTGAATTGACGGCAGGGCTGACGACGCTGCGTGAAGAAGACATCGCCAAGCATATGGCTGTCGCCCAGGGACTGGTCACACGCGTCGTGGTGCTCGATCAGGGCGAGGGCGGAGCCGGTGCCCCGATTGCCGGCACGGGGCGGCGTTTCGTCTCGACCGTGTCCACGGGTTCTGTGCGCCGGACCCGCGAGATCGAACTCACGAAGACCATCCAGGCGACCGGGACTGCCGACCCGCTGTTGACGCCCGCCCAGCATACTGTGCTCTACCGCGTCAGGCGCGGTGCGCAGGTGGCGCTTGCGATATCGGATGTCTTTGCCCGGCAGAGCGAGCTTGAGCCTTTGCAGGCCCGCAACATCAGCGCGCCGCTGCAGGGCGAGGACGCGGCCCGCTTCAAGGCGCTGCTTGCCTCCCAGGCCTATGTCGCGGCCTTTGCGTTTGCCGCTTATCTCAAGTCCACGGTATCAGGCGAGGGCGAGCAACTCGACGGCATCCGCGAGCCGGACTTCCTGTTCGACACCGCGCAGGACGCGCTCAAGAGCATGGTCGCCGGCATCGATACGGCGGTGAAGGGTGCGGGTGACGACACAACGCTGATCGGCCGGGTCCGCGGCCTTGCCGATCTTGCGCTCGACGGGCTTCTCACCCGCAAGGCGCGCTTCGAGCATCTGGGCGTCTTCGAAAACGCCCATATCCGCGTCGATCAGGACGATTTCACGCTCGACGGTTTCGATGGCGTGCCGGGCGTCAAGTCGAAGCCGCTCTCGATGAGCTTCAAGAAGCCCGAAGAGATCATCGGCAACCACATTGCCAAATATCAGGCGCTGAAGCTCGCCAAGATGCTGATGGCCTATGATTTCGACCGGCAGATGAACCCCTTCGTCGATCTCGGCGGCTTCCTCTTCACCTTCATCGGCGACGGCATGCCGGGGACGGGCAAGACGATCCTGATCCAGATGCTTGCGGGTCTGCTCAACGACTACTGCAAGATGGCGGGCTACGCCTTCCACTACGAGAATTTCGGCGTCGACCAGATCTCATCCTATCAGGGCAAGTCGGGCCAGAACTGCAAGAGCTTCGTCAACAACGTGCTCAACCCGCGCGTTATCGGCTTCGGCACGATCGACGATGTCGACCAGGTGACGGCCAAGCGCTCCGACGACCGTGCCTCGGCCGGCCAGCACGAGGTGACGGCCGTTCTGATGGAGAGCTTTGCCGGTGCCTCGACCGTGGTGCGCGGCAATGCCACCTTCGGCATGTTCTCCAACTATCCGGAGAATGTCGACGATGCACTGCGCCAGCGCGCAGGCGCCCGCTGGTTGGTTGACGGGCCGCAGACCCGCGAGGATTACATCGACATCTTCTCGCTGCTGGTCGGCAAGAACCATTCGATCCCGCAGGGCGAACACCAGCTGTTCGCCGGCCAGGAGATCCAGAAAGCGGTCAGCCGCTCCTATGGCGAGCATGATCGTCCGAAGGAAGACGGGCTTGTTGCTGTCTGGGAACGCTACGAGAAGGCCGAGGGCAAAATCGAGACGCTGGCCGATGTCGGTGCCTATCTGCATGCGATCAAGCTCGCCGAACCGCGGTTTACCGGCCGCGCCATCAAGAACATCACCGATGCCGTGAAGATGCGGGCGATGGATGTTGAACTGCCCGACGCCTGGTTCGAAAAGCCTGACGCTTTCGTTCACAAAAGCTACGACGAGAAGAAGGCGATGATCTCCGAACTGCGCGGCCCCGTGACGATGGAGATGATCCTGCAGGAGATCAACCGCTACGCTGACAGCGAATTCCGCTATGCCGACAAGTCTGACGATGCGGCGGTTACGGAAATCATCCGACGTGAGCGCCAGCGCGAGCGGGCGATCGGCGAGATCGAGCGGATGAAGGGGGAGGGGAATTGGTAAATTCATGAACCGCCTCCTCGAAGCCGAACTCATCTATGGCCGCCTGCTGCCCATTCGCGAGCCGCATCTCGTTGCGCGCTACAACAAGGCGCTGGTCGCCTTCGGGCTGCCGGCGACTAAGCTCACCGAATTCAACATCGACATCACCGGTTTTTCGCCGCAGGTGGCGGCTGAGCTCGGCGATCCCGACTATCTTGATCCGCTGAAGGTCAACCGCCGCTTCATCATCCTGACCCCGGAACAGGACAACCTGCCGGTGGTGCATACGAGCTTTTCCAACACCGCCGGCCTGATGCATGAATTCTTCGCGGCCAATGCCCGCGCCATCCATGCGATCACGCTCAAGGACACGCTCTATGGCGAGATCGAGGACAGCGTTTCCGAGGTGAAGACGCTCGACGATCTGCTGTCGATCAACGAGGTGAAGTTCAAGGTGCTCTCGGCGGAAGATCTGCTCGGCAAGGCGGGGCAGCTTCGGCAGCTTTGCGATGCGCTGGTCACAAGCCCGGATGCCTGGCGCGATGACGCCATGCTGGAGCGCATGGTGTCGCTGGCGAAAGAGACCGGCGATATCCGGCAGAATACGCTGGTGCCGGACAAACTCGTCTTCCGCCACGATGCCTTCTGGGCCGATCATTTCGGTGGCGTCTTCGTGTTTGTCGACGAGAAGATCACCACCGTCATCTGCGATCCCGAAGCCCCCGGTTTCCGCCGGTCGCGGCCCTGGCAGGTCAGCTATATCTCGATCCATGACGGGGCACAGGTCGGCGACTTCCTGGCGCGCACGAACCGTCTCGAGCTGCCGCGGGCAAGCTGGGTCGAGAGTTCGGGTCTGTTTGCCCACCGGCTGGAAATGGCGCTGCTGTCGGTAGCAGCCACCCTCGATCCGGTGCCGGATCTGAGCCGCATCGATGCGGTCTGGATGCAGACCTTCCTGCATCGCAATGCCAAGGCGATCAACGAGCGCGGGGTCTATCCGCTGCTCCAGGAGGCGCTCAGGACCCTGGCGCGCACTGGTAATCTCCGGATGGCGGATATCGATCCGAAGCTCAGGCTCTGGCTCGTGCGCGCCGAGCCCGGCCATCCCGACCAGTGGCTTACCAACAGGTTGATTGCGCATCTGACGGCAGACGATTTCGTTTCACGCTTCGTCTTCGACAAGCAGGGCTTCTACCGGGCCTATGACCAGTATCCGGAAGCCTATCGCGATTATGTTGTATCCCGCCTATCCGACACTTATCTGAAGGACAAGGCTGCCTTCCGCAAACGCCTCTATGGACTAGGAGATGACCATGCTTGACCCGATCATCGCGTTCTTCCAGCGCGTCTTTGCCGCCATCGGGCGCGGCATCGGCATGGTGGTCGCGTGGTTCCTCTGGCCCTTCCTCGCCGCCCATGGCTGGTATCGCGATCGCAGCTGGGTCATCAAGGGGCCGATCCTCGCCGTCCTCGTGCTGCTGGTGCTGTTCTACGGGCAGTTCATCTATCGCACCCAGGTCTGGTATGCCTTCGATCCGGCCTTCGTTCAGGCCTACAAGTTCGAGGAACGCACGGTGCCGGCCGGGACCGCGCTGCCCGGCGAGGCCAACCGCTGCCAGGATTCGGCGGTGGTGATGATCAGTGCCGCGCTCACCGACCAGAACGTCAATCAGAATGTCTGGATCTCCTCGACGCTGCTCTACAAGCTGGGTCTGTTCGGGATCGACTGGGACAACACGCCCTACATGGACAACAAGGCCTCGTTTCAACGCGGCGTGAACCAGGTGGTGCGCCGTACCGGCATCCAGCTCGCCGACAATCTCGGTCGCGTGCGCGGGACCTCGGGCATCAACAACGACCTCCAGGACGCGCGCGGCAACATCCAGTTCGACGAGAGCACCTGGTATTTCGGCACCGACCCCTTTGGCTTCAAGACACCGACCCCGAGCTACTACCGGGCGGCGGTCGAAAGCTGGAACCGCTTCAACACCTCGCTTGCCAGCTGTGATGCAATCTTCGACACGCGTTCCGACAACCTGCTGCAGCTGCTGGACGGCATGGCGAGCGATCTCGGCAATACCTCCGACATCCTGCGCCGCCGCTCGGAAGAGTACAATGCCGGCTGGTTTGACACGCGTGCCGACGACCGTTTCTGGTTCGCCTATGGCCAGCTCTACGCCCAGTATGCCCTGCTGCAGGCAACGCGCGCCGATTTCAGCGGCGTCATCCGCGAGCGTAACCTGACTGCCATCTGGACCGAGATGGAACGCCAGCTGCAGGGCGCGCTGCGCATCCAGCCGGCGATCATTTCAAACGGCAGCGAGGACGGCTGGATCATGCCGACCCATCTCGCGACCATGGGCTTTTACATCCTGCGGGTGCGCTCCAACATGGTGGAAATCCAGTCCATCCTCGATCGCTGATACCTGCCTGATCGCTCGCCCGCTCCTCCGGCTGCCGGGCGAGCTCAGGTTGTCGCTGCTGTTTCACGCTCAACTATCTCGTTCAAGTCCGCTTGCTGCCACTCGGGAAATGCGCTAAAGATTTGCTGAGGTACGTACCTCATTGCGCATCCGCAAGGCTGACGATCGCCAATGCGGGCCAGCTGTGATGAGGTGTGTCAACGCTGCGTGGGAGGCGCCGTGATGTCGATATTTGAACTTAAGCCGGATTTTCTGATCAAGGACGCGGCCTCGCTTCGCAATCTTTACGAGTCGACCCATGCCCTGGCATTGCAGAAGCAACGCCACACGCTGGGGCCGAACGCTCAAGCCTTCATCCGCCGTTCGCCCTTTCTGTGCATCGGCACGCAGGGCAGCGAGGGCAGGGCGGATGTCAGTCCGCGGGGTGATGCGGCGGGCTTCGTCCGTATTCTCGATGACAGTACATTGGCCATTCCGGACCGACCGGGCAACAACCGGCTCGATACGCTCGACAATATCATCGCCAATCCATCGGTCGGGCTGCTGTTTCTGATCCCGGGATATGACGAGACGTTGCGGGTAAACGGGCGGGCGCGGCTGACGACGCAGCGGGATCTGCTCGAAGAGATGGCGGTCGGGGAGCGGCTCCCGAAACTCGCCATCGTGGTCGAGGTGGACGAGGTTTTCCTGCACTGCGCCAAGGCATTCCGGCGCTCGCATCTCTGGGATCCGGGAAGCCGGCAGGATCGCAGCGAGATGCCGTCCCTGATGCAGATGATCCTCGACGATACCACGGGTGCGCCTGATGACCCCGAGGCGATGACGCGGATGGACGAAAATCTCGAGGTCGCTTACCGTCAGACGATGTACTGAGGCGTCGTCCGCCTCAGCTGATGATCTTCATCCTGATGGCCTTGGCCACGAGCTGGGTGCGGTTGACGCAGTCCAGCTTGCGGATGGCATTGGTCATGTAGGCGTTGACCGTGTGGTCGGAGAGCGAGAGGATCTGGCCGATCTCCAGCGAGGTCTTGCCCTGGGCGGTCCAGCGGACCACTTCCAGTTCGCGTGCAGACAGGACGTTGGTGCTTGTCGCCGTGCGGCGCAGGCGATCGAAGACATCGAACGCCTGGATGCTCAGCATCGAGAGTTCGTTGATCTCCGGCATGTTCAGCATGCCGCGATCGCCGTCATAACGCACCACGAAGCGGCTGCCGTCGACGGAATTCATCGAGAAGAGAATGCCCGAAATCAGCCGGAATTTGCGCATCAGCGCGGCAAATTCGGGTGGACAATCAAAGCTTGGCGTCTGGCCGTCGGAGCCGATCGTCCACTGGTTGTGCATGATCGACTTGCTGATATGCGGGACGGTCGGGCACTGCCGCAAGAATTCCAGCCGGTCGAACTCACGGCAATACTCGGTCGGCAGGGTCGTTTCTCGCACCAGTGGCCCAAGCAGCCTGTCGTGCGAGGTCGGTGCCGCCGCCAAGGTTACATAGTCGAGGCCGTATTCACGCGTCGCTCGTGACCAGCAATCCATCAAATCGGCGCGGTTCTGACAGCCCCCGATGTCCTGGCTCAAGAGCGTCTGTCGTTCTGACAACATTTTATCAATTTCGAAAGTTGACAACAAATCGGAAGTTTATGACCAATATATCAGTGCGGTCGAAAAGCTAGCAGTTTTTCGGGGCTTGTCACTATTAATATGACTAATGTCTGACCTCTGCCGATCAAAATGGCATTTGCCTATTATCGTGATCTTCATACGGGCAAAGCCGAGACAGCCTTCACTTCTTCCATCACGGCATAGGTGTGAGTTTCGCGCACGCCGGGCAGGGGCAGAATCACTTCCGACAGGAATTGCCGGTAGGCTTCCATGCCGGCCACCCGCGCTTTGACCAGATAATCGAAGCCGCCGGCCACCATGTGGCATTCCATTACATCGTCCGACCGCTTCACCGCCGCCGCAAAGGTGTCGAAGACGTCGGCCGTCGTGCGGTCCAGCTTCACTTCGATGAACACCAGGAGGTTGCGGCCGAGCTTTTGCGGTGAGAGCATGGCCATGTAGCCGGTGATGTAGCCCTCCCGCGTCAGCCGACGAACCCGTTCGGCGGTCGCGGTGGCCGAGAGGTTCACGCGTTCGGCAAGCTCGATATTGGTCAGCCGGCCCTCCGCCTGCAAGGCGCGCAGGATCTTGCGGTCGAGGCGGTCGATTTCTTTGCTCATTCTCTACTCGACTCCAGTTCCGTAGTGAATATGCCAGAAAATTGAATGAAGAATAGCGAGAAAAGCGGCAAACCCGAAGATATGTTGCGGATACCACGGAGGTGACAATGATCAAGCCAGCCACGACAGATTTTCCGCGTTTCGAAGCCCCCTATGCCGGCGACGACGACCAGTTCATGCGCCATTTTGCGTCACGCCTGACGCTGTCGGAGAGCCAGAACGGCGCGATCGACCGCCGCGCCACGACCTATATCGATGCCATCAGGAATAATTCCGGCTCGATCGGCGGCGTCGAGGATTTTCTGCGCGAATATGGTTTGTCCACCCGTGAAGGGCTGGCGCTGATGGTGCTGGCAGAGGCGCTCTTGCGCGTGCCTGATGCGCTGACCCAGGACAGGCTGATCGAGGACAAGCTGAAAGAGGGCGGCTGGAGCGAACACGAGGCGCATGGCGACAGCTGGTTCGTCTCGGCCTCGGCCTGGGCGCTCGGTCTGTCTGCCCGCGTCATCCGGCCGGGCGAGACGCCTGAGGGCGTCATGCGCGGCCTCGTGAAGCGCCTTGGGCTGCCGACCGTGCGCTCTGCCACCAAGCAGGCGATGCGCTTCCTCGGCCATCACTTCGTGCTGGGTGAAACCATCAAGGATGCGCTGTCCCGTGCAGCCAAGAGCGAAGAGCGCGGCTATCGCCATTCCTTCGACATGCTGGGCGAGGGCGCCCGGACGGCAGAAGACGCCCAGCGCTACTTCCAGTCTTATGCAAGCGCCATCGAGGCGATCGGCGCGCATATGGCGAAGTTCGGCAAGAGCCAGCAGCTGCCCAACCGCATGGGCATCTCGGTCAAGCTGTCGGCACTCCATCCGCGTTATCTCGCAACCCATCGCGATCGTGTCATGCGTGAGCTGGTGCCTGATCTCCTGAAGCTCGCACAGATGGCAAAGGCACATCAGCTCAACTTCACCGTCGACGCCGAAGAGGCTGACCGTCTCGAACTCTCGCTCGACGTGATCGCTGCCGTCTTTGCCGACCCATCGCTTGCCGGCTGGGACGGCTTCGGGCTTGCCATCCAGGCCTATCAGAAGCGCGCGCCGCAGGTGATCGACTACATCGACACCCTCTGCCAGCAGTATGGTCGTCGGATGATGGTGCGTCTGGTCAAGGGCGCCTATTGGGATACGGAAGTGAAGCGCGCCCAGGAGCGTGGTCTCGACGACTACCCGGTCTGGACCCGCAAGCCTGCGACCGATCTTTCCTATCTGCATTGCGCGGCCAAGCTGATGGAAAAGCGCGCCCGCATCTTCCCGCAATTTGCGACCCATAATGCGCTCACCGTCTCGACCATCATCGAACTGGCCGGCACTGACCGCTCGGGCTTCGAATTCCAGCGCCTGCATGGCATGGGCGAGGCACTCTACGACACGCTTCTCTCCGGCAATGACCGCATCGCCTGCCGCATCTACGCGCCCGTCGGTGGCTATCGCGATCTGCTCGCCTATCTCGTCCGTCGTCTGCTTGAGAATGGCGCGAACTCGTCTTTCGTGGCCGTTGCCGGCGACAAGAATATCCCGGTTTCGGCGCTGCTCGAGCGTCCGACGGAAAAGCTCGGCCTCGGAAATGGCCAGAGCGCCCGTCACAGCCAGATCCCGATGCCCTTGGGTCTCTACGGCGACCGCAAAAACAGCGCCGGCTTCGAATTCGGCGATCGCGACAATCTGGATCAGCTGATGGCCCGCATTGGCCAGCCGCTGGCCGAGATCGCTGCCCATCCGCTGGTGCCCGGTGCGACCGGCGCGACGAGCGAAGAGCCGGTGCTCTCGCCTGCGGATCGTTCCCGCAAGGTTGGCACCGTGCGCAACGCGACGCCCGCTGATGTCGATCGTGCCTTTGCCGCTGGCCGAAAGGGCTTTGCCGGCTGGTCGCGCCTGCCCATCGAGGAGCGTGCTGCCACGCTCGACAAGATGGCCGACCTGATGGAGGCCGATCGTGATCGTCTGTTGTCGCTGCTGGCGCTTGAAGCCGGCAAGACGCTGGATGATGGCGTGGCCGAAATCCGCGAGGCGGTCGATTTCTGCCGCTACTATGCCGACCAGGCGCGCCGTCAGTTCGGTGAGGCTGAGGTCATGCCCGGCCCGACTGGCGAACTCAACCGTCTCTCCTGGCGCGGCCGTGGTGTCTTCGCCTGCATCTCGCCGTGGAATTTCCCGCTCGCCATCTTCCTCGGTCAGGTCTCGGCAGCGCTTGTCGCCGGCAATGCCGTTGTCGCGAAGCCTGCCCCTCAGACGCCGCTGATCGCGTTTGAGGCTGTGAAGCTCTTCCACAAGGCTGGCGTTCCGCAAGACGTGCTGATGCTGCTGCCCGGTGCCGGCGACGTCGGCGCCGCGATCGCCGCCCATCCGAAGCTTGCGGGCATCGCCTTTACCGGCTCGACGGCGACCGCCCAGGCGATCAACCGGACGCTCGCCGCCAAGGACGGCCCGATCGTGCCGCTGATTGCCGAAACCGGTGGTCTGAACGCCATGATCGTGGATGCCACAGCACTTGCCGAACAGGTGGCCGACGATGTCGTGCTTTCCGCCTTCCGATCGGCCGGCCAGCGCTGCTCGGCGCTCCGCATCCTTTATCTGCAGGAAGACATTGCCGATGGCATGCTGGAGATGATCGAGGGCGCTGCCCGCGAGCTGAACCTCGGCAATCCGCTCGAGATCACCACGGATATCGGCCCTGTCATCGACGAGAAGCAGAAGGCGATGCTCGAGGCTCATATCGCCGAGATGAAGCGGAGCCAGAAGGTGCGCTATGCCGGAAAGGTGCCCGCGACCGGCAATTTCTTCGCTCCGCATATCGTCGAGCTCGACGGCCCCGAGGCGCTGACCAAGGAGATATTCGGCCCCGTGCTGCATGTCGTGCGCTGGAAGGCCAAGGCGCTGGACCAGGTCATCGCGTCGATCGATGCGACCGGCTACGGACTGACGCTTGGCGTGCACAGCCGCATCGAGGCGACGATCCGCACGGTCACAGAAGCGCTCGACACCGGCAATATCTATGTGAACCGCAACATGATCGGCGCCGTTGTCGGCACCCAGCCATTTGGTGGTTCCGGCATGTCCGGCACCGGCTTCAAGGCGGGTGGTCCGGCTTACCTCAGCCGGTTTGCTGTCGAGCAGGTGATCTCGGTGAATACGGCCGCTGCCGGCGGCAATGCCAGCCTGATTGCGATCGGCGAGGGGTGAGGGGAGTTCCACCTCCCCCTTGAGGGGGGAGGTCGCCGCGAAGCGGCGGGTGGGGGTGAACAACACCACGAGTTCGATGCGAGAGGCTGGGGGCTAGCTCCCAGCCGTCACCCCACCCCGGAGCTTCGCTCCGACCCTCCCCCTCAAGGGGAGGGTAGTCGGCCTCAGATCTTGTCGGCGTCGCTGCTCTTCTTCTTTCCGTTCATCATCACTTCCAGATAGCCCAGCATCACAGCCGAGACGACGAAGGCGAGGTGGATCAGCGTCAGCCACATCAGCTTGCCGTCGGTATACTGGTTGGCGTTGAGGAAGACCTGCAGCAGGTGGATCGAGGAGATGGCGACGATCGAGGAGGCGACCTTGATCTTCAGGCTGCCGGCATCGAGCTTGCCGAGGAAGGAAACCTGATCATCGGCCTCGTCGAAACGGCTGACGAAGTTCTCGTAGCCGGAGATCATCACCATGACGATCAGGCTCGCCACGAGCGCCGCGTCAATCAGGGCCAGCATGGCGAGGATCATCTCGAAGTCTTCGTAGACGAAGACATTCTGGGCGATCTTCAGGAACTTGTAGCCGAAAGACAGCGCATAGACGGCCAGCGCTGCGACCAGGCCGAGATAGAAGGCCACCAGAATCCAGCGGCTCGACAGGATGATTTTCTCGATCAGCAGTTCCAGCGATTTCATCAAGGCATCCTCTCGGGGGTCAATATTGCAGCGCAAATATTACATCGTTGCCTTCCCAGGCAAGAGGGCGATTTTTGCGGCATGTCGGTTTTGGGCAAATCGGTTTCGCTGTGAATAAAGTCCGCCTACCTGCTTGCCAGTTGGGCCGCGCCGTCCGATCCTCCGGCCAACAGAAGGCAGGGGGAACCATGACCGTAGCATCCGACATCGATATCGCCCGTGCGGCGTCCAAGCGGCCGATCCAGGAGATCGGCTGCAAGCTCGGCATTCCCTCCGAAAGCCTCATTCCCTATGGCCATGACAAGGCAAAGATCTCGGCGCCGTTCATCCAGTCGCTCGCGGACCGGCCGGATGGCAAGCTGATCCTCGTCACCGCCATCAACCCGACACCGGCAGGCGAGGGCAAGACGACAACCACGGTCGGGCTCGGCGACGGGCTCAACCGGATCGGCAAAAAGGCCGTGATCTGCATTCGCGAACCCTCGCTCGGGCCCTGTTTCGGGGTAAAGGGCGGGGCGGCGGGCGGCGGTTATGCGCAGGTCGTGCCGATGGAGGACATCAACCTCCATTTCACCGGCGATTTTCATGCCATCACCTCGGCGCATAATCTGCTCTCGGCCCTCATCGACAATCACATCTATTGGGGCAATGACCTCGAGATCGACACGCGCCGCATCACCTGGCGGCGGGTGATGGACATGAACGACCGGGCGCTGCGCCAGATCGTCACCTCGCTCGGCGGCGCCTCGAACGGTTTCCCGCGCGAGGCCGGCTTCGACATTACGGTTGCGTCTGAGGTCATGGCGATCCTTTGTCTCGCGACCGATCTCGACGATCTGGAGCGGCGGCTGGGCGCGATCATCGTCGGCTATCGGCGCGACAAGACACCGGTCTTTGCCCGCGACCTCAAGGCCGACGGCGCCATGGCCGTGCTGCTCAAGGAGGCGCTTCAGCCAAACCTCGTGCAGACGCTCGAAAACAATCCGGCGCTCGTGCATGGCGGCCCCTTCGCCAATATCGCCCATGGATGCAATTCGGTGATCGCGACGAAGACGGCGCTGAAGCTCGGCGATTATGTCGTGACCGAAGCCGGTTTTGGTGCTGATCTCGGGGCTGAAAAGTTCTTCGACATCAAATGTCGGAAGGCTGGCCTCAAACCCTCCGCCGTCGTCATCGTCGCGACGGTCCGGGCGCTGAAGATGAATGGCGGTGTCGCCAAGGAGGATCTTTCTCACGAGGATGTCGCCGCCGTCGAGCGGGGCGCTGTGAACCTCGCGCGGCATCTGGAGAACCTCGCCAAGTTCGGCGTGCCGGCGGTCGTCGCGATCAACCACTTTACCAGCGATACAAACGCCGAGATTGCCGCCGTCAAGGCGGTCGCCAAGGGGTTCGGTGCTGAGGCTGTGCTCTGCCGACATTGGGCGGATGGCTCCGCCGGCATCACGGATCTTGCCGAGGCCGTGGTGCGGATCGCCGACAGCCCGTCCAGCTTCCATCCGCTATATCCGGATGCCATGCCGCTCTTTTCCAAGATCGAGCGGGTTGCCGCCGAGATCTATCGGGCTGGCGAGGTGACGGCCGACAAGGCGGTGCGCGAGCAACTCGCCGACTGGGAACGCCAGGGATATGGCGATCTCCCGGTTTGCATTGCAAAGACGCAGTATTCCTTCTCGACCGATCCCACCCTGCGCGGTGCGCCGGAGGGCCATGCCGTGCATGTGCGGGAAGTCCGGCTTTCCGCTGGTGCCGGGTTCATCGTGGCGATCACCGGCGAGATCATGACCATGCCGGGCCTGCCGCGCGTGCCGTCCTCCGAGCGTATCCGCCTTGACGCCCAAGGGGCGATCGAGGGACTCTTCTAGCCTCCGGAAACTAACGGGTATTTGTGATATTTCCGCCACGGTGACGCAGATCACAATTCATGATTAAAAGAATCATGTTTTATATGTTGACTCAGATAATCATGTTTTATACGGCGTGATTACGGCGGAAATTTCAGCTCCGCCCCGATTTTGACGCAATCACGTTCGGCCAGCCTGCACCCCAACCCCGGGTGCGGGATCAGTTTCTGCTGGCCTTTTGAAAGGACATTCGCATGGGCTCCCGGTCTCTCCGCCCCCTCCTGCTTGCCTGCACGGCTCTTGTGGCCAGCTCTGCCATCCTCCCCGCATTCGCTCAGGACGCCACGCCGGCGACGACGACCACGGGCGACGAGACGCAGCTGCAGACGATCGTGGTCAAGGGCAAACGGGTGAAGGCAGGCTCGGTGGCCGATACGCCGCTGGCGACGGAAACGACGGCAGAGGAGCTGCGCAAGAAAGAGGTGAATTCCGTTTTAGACCTTAAGCAGATCGACACAGGCGTGCAGTATTCGTCGACGGACAAGGGTTTCGTCATCCGCGGCATGGAAGGCAATCGCGTCACCACGCTTGTTGACGGTATTCCGATCCCCTATCTGTCGAACTCTGCGCGCGCCGGTGGGCCGTCCACCTCGACCAATGCGAACGGTGGCGCGACAACCTTCTCGTTCAATGCGCTCTCGTCGGTCGACATCGTCAAGGGTGCTGACTCCAGCCGTGCGGGTTCTGGTGCGCTCGGCGGTGCCGTCGTTCTTCGCACCCTGGAACCCGAGGACCTGATTGGTACGGGACGCAATTGGGGTGGCATTGCCAAATCGACCTATGACAGCTCCAACCGGTCGATGGGTGGCAGCCTCGCGGTTGCCGGCCGTTCCGGTAACACCAGCATCCTGCTGCAGGGCTCCTATACGAAGGGCCATGAGACAGAGAGCACCGGCGACACAGCGGGTATCGGCTTTAACCGCGACGAGGCAAATCCAGCTGATTTCACCGAGCGGAACCTGCTGTTCAAACTCCGTCAGCAATTGGAGGGCGGCCATCGCATCGGTGTGACTGCGGAACACTACAACCGTGATCTCGACACGGACCTCGAAACGATCGCCGGTGGGACCACATCGTCGCGCGGGTACAACGGGCTCGTCGGCTTCGAAGACAGCCGCCGTGACCGCGTTTCGCTCGACTACGATTTCGCCAATGGCGGCGCATTTTTCGATACGGTCCAGTCAACGCTATACTGGCAGAAAGTCCAGCGGGAAGCCGGCAACGAGGGCACGCGCCTCGCGAACCCGACGGGTTACTGGTACCGCAACAATGCGCTTGAAGAGGAGTCGGTCGGTATCAGTGGCAAGCTCGACAAGGATTTCGACACGGGCGACCTGACCCACAAGCTCACAGTCGCGGGCAGCTATTCCTATTTCTGGACCCAATCCTTCACCGACGGCATGGATGGCTGCATCGCCGGAACCTACGTTGGCACCGCCTGCAACTCACTCCATGCGGACCAATCCGACATGCCCGATGTCACCGGCAGCCGGTTGTCAGTCCGGGTCGACGATGAGATGCGCCTACGCGATTCCGCCTTATTCGTTACGCCCGGGCTCTCCTTCGACTGGTTTGATTACAATCCTCAGGAGACCGACGGGTATAAAGACAATGCCGGTTATGCCGGACTGCCGGATGCCCGCAGCGGGAACCGCCTCTCGCCCAAGCTGCTTCTCGGCTATGACGTCTCGCCGGACCTGCAGGTGTTCGGTCAGGTGTCGATGGCCTATCGTGCGCCAACTGTCGATGAACTCTACCTACGTTACACTGGATCAAGCCCCTTTAGCGGTGCTTATGCGGTAGTAGGCAACCCTGACCTTAAGGAGGAGACGGGCACGGGCATCGAACTTGGCGCCGACTATGACAGCGGCTCCAGCAAGCTGCGCGTCGTCGGCTTCTACAACGATTACCGCAACTTCATCGACAGCCGTGATATCGGCCCGGTCGGCAGCTATTCGAGCTATACTGAATACTACAACCGAAGCCACGTGCGGATTGCAGGTGTCGAAATCGGCGGCTCGCATGAGTTCGCCAATGGCTTCCATGTCAGCGGATCTCTGACCTACACTAGCGCCAAGGATGTGGATGAGGATGAGTATGTCCGTACGGTCGTTCCCTTCCGTGCCATCACCGGCATCGGTTACAGCGCGGAAAGCTGGGGTGCCGACCTGACCGGTATCTTCGGCAGCGCCATGCGGGAATCTTCAACGGCCAACGTGTTCAATGCGCCGGGTTACGGTATCGCCAATCTGACGGCCTGGTGGGAGCCAAAGCAGTTGGAGGGGCTACGCATCCAGGCTGGCATCTACAATATCTTCGACAAGCAGTATTGGGATGGTGTCGCCTATCGCGATCTGAGCACCTCGACACCGTCGAACTCGAACACCAACCAGCCGCTGGCCTTCTATTCGGAGCCCGGTCGACACTTCAAGATCTCAATCACGAAGACCTTCTAACCAAAGCCCTATTCCACCGCCTGCGGCGGCGTCCTATCCGGGCGCCGCCGTTCTTCGTTCAGCGGCAATACCGAAACCCGTTTTTCCGCTCGATCACATCCAGATGCATGTGATCCTGATGCGTCGCGTCGCTGCCGGGTGACAGAACCGTGGTGAAATACAGGCAGGCGAGGGCGTTGAAGGCTCGTTGAAAAGCCGCTTCCGCCGTGCCGTCGTCTTGTCTCGCGATCATCACCGGCATCTTTTCATCGCCGAAGCTCAAACCCGCGATGTCGAGGGCGTTGCCATAGGCGTGCTCGGAAATCTTGCCGTCGTCGGCGCTGTTGCGGTTTCGGCAGACGTAATCAGACGCCTGGCTGACGCCTGAGAGCATTGGCTTGTCCGGAAAGGCGCGGGCTGCTGCCGGGATCAGCAGGTCTCGCGTCATCCGGGCGAGGCTCAGCGCCGTCTCGCAGCGAAGGGTGGCCTCCGGCTCCAGGGCCACCTCGGGCAGGATGCGGCGAACGGTGACCGGATGGGCGATGCCACAGCCGAATTCGCCGTCGATTGTCTCTTCCTGACTGAAATCAGCGCCAATCGCCTTCAGGTCCTTCAAGCAGAGCGCCAGGTCTTCCGGCGTTTCCGAGACCGGAGCGGGGTCGGGAGGGGGCGGCGGTGTTGCGGCCTCTGGTTGCGCCGGGCTTTCCTTCACCTCGGCTTCGGGATCCTCCTGGTCAGGACTTGGCCCGTCCTGCGCCGGATCAGGGCTCGGTGTCTCAGGTTTCGCTTCGGGTTTCTGATCGGCCTCGTCGCGTGGGTCGGCCAAGGGTTTGGGCGCGTTGTCGGAGGGAAGGGCGGGTTGCTCGCCGGGCTCGGATGCCGTTTTCCCGTCGTCCGGCTTGGTCACGGTCTCGGATCCGCTTTCGACCGTCGGCTCAACGGGTTTCAGCGCAGGCGCCGGACCGGTTTGCGGCAGCGTCACGCCGGTTGCTGCAAGCCATATCAGTGTCAGGCGCGTTACAGTCCTCATCGCCGCTCCCATGCTTGGCCCCGTGGCGACAACGGCGCGAGCCGCAAAAGGTTCGATTTTTCTCGGCTGAAATCCCGCTTGCGCGCGGATGCGCCTCGGGTTATCAAATCGCCCATGAAGATCGTATCGAAGACCTTTGCATGGTGGTGGGCACGCTAACGCGGCCTTGACCAGTCATGTCTTCAGACGATTGACCCCAAAGCCGCCCGGACACACTCCTGAGGCGGCTTTTTTGTATTCAAGGCGCCGGGAGAGGGCCTCGAAGAACGGAAAAGGACTGACATGTCGACGATTTTGCAGGAAGACGGTGCGGAAGCCTATCAGACGCGCGGCGGTGTGACCGTTTCGCGCAAGCGCCGCCCGACGCCCTATGCCGATGCCGTTTCCAGCTATGTCGACAAGCTCGACGAGCGACGTGGTGCTGTCTTCTCGTCTAACTACGAATATCCGGGTCGCTATACCCGCTGGGACACAGCGATCGTCGATCCGCCGCTCGGTATTTCCTCTTTCGGCCGTAAGGTCTGGATCGAGGCCTATAACGGCCGCGGCGAAGCGCTGCTGACCATGATCGCCGAGGCTCTGGCCTCCGTCGAAGACCTGGCGCTGGGGGCTCGCACCGCGACACGGCTGGATCTCGATGTGAAGCAGCCCTCCCGCGTCTTCACCGAAGAAGAGCGCTCGAAGATGCCGACGGTCTTCACCGTGCTGCGCGCCATCACCGCACTCTTCTATTCGGAAGAAGACGCCGCCATCGGCCTCTTCGGCGCCTTCGGCTATGATCTCGCCTTCCAGTTCGACGCCATCGACCTGAAGCTCACCCGTCCCGACGACCAGCGCGACATGGTGCTGTTCCTCCCCGATGAGATCCTCGTCGTCGACCACTATTCTGCCAAGGCCTGGATCGACCGCTACGACTTCACCAAGTGCGATGTGACGACCGTCGGCCAGGCGGAAGAGATCGCGCCGGAGCCCTTCCAGCATACCGATACGATCCCGCCGCGCGGCGATCATCGTCCGGACGAGTATGCCGAACTCGTCACCAAGGCGAAGGAGAGCTTCCGCAAGGGCGACCTGTTCGAGGTCGTTCCCGGCCAGAAGTTCATGGAACGCTGCGACTCGAAGCCGTCGCAGATTTCCAAGCGGCTGAAGGAAATCAACCCGTCGCCCTACTCCTTCTTCATCAATCTCGGAAACCAGGAATATCTCGTCGGCGCCTCGCCGGAGATGTTCGTCCGGGTCAATGGTCGCCGCATCGAGACCTGCCCGATCTCCGGCACGATCAAGCGCGGTGCCGACCCAATCGAGGATTCGGCGCAGATCCTGAAGCTCTTGAATTCCAAGAAGGACGAGAGCGAGCTTACCATGTGCTCTGACGTTGATCGCAACGACAAGTCCCGCGTCTGCGAGCCGGGCTCGGTCAAGGTTATCGGCCGCCGCCAGATCGAAATGTATTCGCGACTGATCCACACGGTCGATCACATCGAGGGCCGCCTGCGCGATGGCATGGACGCCTTCGACGGCTTCCTGTCGCACGCCTGGGCCGTCACGGTCACCGGTGCGCCGAAGCTCTGGGCCATGCGCTTCATCGAGAAGCACGAAAAGAGCCCGCGTGCCTGGTATGGCGGTGCGATTGGCATGGTCGGCTTCAACGGCGACATGAACACGGGCCTGACGCTCAGAACCGTGCGGATCAAGGACGGCATTGCCGAGGTGCGCGCCGGTGCCACATTGCTCAATGACAGCGACCCGCATGAAGAAGAAGCCGAAACCGAACTGAAGGCCTCCGCCATGATCGCCGCCATCCGCGACGCCAAGTCCGATCCGAAGTCCAAGCGCGGCGTGGCGCGCGTGGGCGAGGGCGTGAACATCCTGCTCGTCGACCACGAGGATAGCTTCGTCCACACGCTGGCCAATTATTTCCGCCAGACCGGCGCCACCGTGAACACGGTGCGCACGCCGGTGCCGGAGGAGATCTTCGATCGGCTCAATCCGGATCTCGTCGTCCTGTCGCCCGGTCCAGGGTCGCCGACGGATTTCGATTGCAAGGCGACGATCAAGAAGGCGCGAGCCCGCGAGCTGCCGATCTTTGGCGTCTGCCTCGGCCTGCAGGCGCTCGCCGAAGCCTATGGCGGCGACCTGCGCCAACTGGCTGTTCCCATGCACGGCAAGCCGTCGCGCATCCGCGTGCTCGAACCCGGCCTCGTCTTCGAAGGCCTGGGCAAGGAAGTGACCGTCGGCCGCTACCACTCGATCTTCGCTGATCCCGCAACGCTCCACCGTGATTTCGTCATCACGGCGGAAAGCGAAGACGGCACAATCATGGGCATCGAGCATGCGAAGGAACCGGTCGCCGCCGTCCAGTTCCACCCGGAATCGATCATGACGCTCGGCGGCGACGCCGGAATGCGCATGATCGAAAACGTGGTCGAGAAGCTCGCGAAGCGGAAGAAGGTGAAGGCGGCTTGAGGGGATAGGGTGGGGCGCTTCGGCGCCCCGAAGCTCTGTTTGACAGCCCCCGCACTCCGTTGCAGAGTTTCTTTGCGCCACGTTGCCAAGGAGCCATGATCCGATGAACAAGGTCGTTGTAACAACTGAAATCGACGTCGGCCTGAACGAGGCGCTGGAAGAGATTGCGCGCTTCGACAACCGTTCTCCGGCCGACCTCGCTGATCAGGCGATCCGCAATCTCGTGGAAGAACGCATGGCCACGCGCGAACTGCTGCATCACGGCCTAGGTCTCATCGATGCCGGTAATGTAAAGGCGGTCGACAGCGCTGCGATCCATCAGTGGCTTCTCTCGGATGAGGACGATTTCCCGCAGGGACGCTGAAGGCGATGCGGCTCCGCTATCTGCCGACCTCCGAACTCGGCCTTCGCTGGATGCGCCGCTACTATCGGAGCCACCCGCAACTCGATGTCGTCGCGGTATCTGCTGCCCTTGCCCTGGCTGAGCAAACCATCCTGGCCTATCCGGAGAGCGCCGCACGCTTCGAAGATCTCGATAGGGTTAGAGAGTATCACATTCGTGGCACGCCGTTTTCGCTGCTCTACGCGATGACCCCTGACGAGGTCCTTGTCATCGACATTCGAGACGCACGCGGCCAGAGGAGTGCCGAGATCCTTCGGAAATTCCTGAGAGATATTTGCCCGTCGCTGCCAGATACCTGAATGCGCATCCCCCTGTGCACACCCGCCCTTTCGCCTTGACCTCGCCTTAACCCTTCGCCATTACACTGCCGACATTCAAACGAACCGCCCGCTTTGCCGGGCGGTTTTGTCGTTTTTGGAATTGCTGCTGCAATTCACTCGCATCTGCAGGGAAGATGGCCATGGCGGCTGAAGACAGTAATCTGGTGCGGCGCATCGCCTTCTGGGGCATTCCGCTTGCCTTCGGGGTCATGGGGCTGAAGCTTCTTGCCTGGTGGGTGACGGGCTCGGTTGCGCTGCTCTCCGATGGTCTGGAATCGACCGTCAATGTGATTGCCGCCTTCATCGCCTATTTCGTCATCCGCTATGCGCAGAAGCCGGCTGATGACGATCACCCCTATGGTCACCACAAGGCGGAATATCTCTCGGCGGTGCTTGAGGGCGTGCTGATCGTGGTCGCAGCCTTGCTGATCATCCGCGAGGCGATCCCGGCCTTGCAGAACCCCACTTTGCCCGAAGCGCCGTTCCTCGGCTTGGCGATCAATGGCCTTGCCGCCATCATCAATGCCGCCTGGGCAACGCTCCTGATCCGGGTCGGGCGCAGCCATCGCTCGCCGGCGCTGTCGGCCGATGGCCAGCACATCATGTCCGACGTGGTGACCTCGATCGGTGTCATTATCGGCCTCCTTCTGGTGCTGGCGACTGGCTATGCCATTCTCGATCCGGTTCTCGCGATCCTCGTTGCCCTCAACATCATCTGGCAGGGCTGGAAGGTGATTGCGCAGTCGGTGGCAGGCCTGATGGACATCGCCGTGTCACCGGACGAGGCTGAGGCCATCCGCCAGGCCATCAAGGAGAATTCCGAAGGCTCGCTCAGCGTGCATTATCTGCGCTCGCGCCGGGCAGGGGCCGCGACCTTCGTTGCCTTCGATCTGGTCGTGCCCTCGAAGATGACCGTGCGCGACGCGCATGTGATCTGCGACAGGCTGGAAATGGCCGTGCACAAGGCAGTGCCGGGCACGCGCGTCACCATTCATGTAGAGCCCGAAAACGAAGTGGCGCATGGCGCCGGCATCGAATTCGGCCGTTGAGAATAAAAGGATATCCCATGAGCAAGACTGATACGTCCGGGCTGACCCAGCTCGGCCAGAGCGTGGAAGCGCCGACCAGCCCCGAAACCGCCGTTCTCGAACGCGTGCCGAATGGCAATGCCGGCACGGATTATGTCGTGCGCTTCACGGCACCCGAATTCACGTCCCTCTGCCCGATGACCGGCCAGCCGGATTTTGCCCATATCGTCATCGATTACATTCCCGGCGACTGGCTGGTGGAATCGAAGTCGCTGAAGCTCTTCCTCTTTGCCTTCCGCAATCACGGTGCCTTCCACGAGGATTGCTCGGTCTATATAGCCAAGCGCATCGTCGAGCTGCTCGATCCCAAGTGGCTGCGGATTGGTGCCTACTGGTATCCACGCGGCGGCATCCCGATCGACGTCTTCTGGCAGACCGGCGAGGCGCCCAAGGGCGTCTGGCTGCCGGAGCAGGGTGTCGCCACCTATCGCGGTCGCGGCTAATCGCCAAGGCTTCGGGTGACTTCGGTCCCCCGAAGCGATAGCCTCCGGCATGTCCTTAACCGACCCGGAGCAGCCGACATGCCGAAATTTCTCGCCGTCTACACGATGAAGCACGAGGATTTCGCGCGCTTTCGCAACCTGCCCAAGGCCGAGCAGGATGCCATCGATGCCGCCGGCATTCCGCAATGGATCGAATGGGAAGAGCGCAACGCGTCGGCCATCGTCAATCGAGGCGGCATGGTCGGCAGGACAACACGGGTCACCCGGGCCGGCGTCTCGCCGGCGGCGAATGCCATCTGCGGCTATCTGATCGTTGAGGCCGATACGGCGGAGGCCGCTGCCCGGCTCTTCGTCGACCATCCGCACATCACGGTGTTTCCCGGAGATGGGGTCGATATCATGCCTTTCGTGACCGACCCGCCGGTGTGATATCTAGAAGGCGAGTGCTACTCTGGACACAACCGGCGGTGCCGGTTCTAACCATTTGTTCACGATATCTCGATATTCGTATTTTCGACAAATGGTCGCGGATGAAATTGTCTTCTGCGCAGTCCTTGTTCTCCGCGGTTGACCTCCGAGGGACATGCCGGTCGTGACGGGTTTTCACTTGTGAGATCCTGTCGAGCGGTGTGCTTCCGGTCACCGCAGGTCTCGTTCTTTGGCCCAATGAATGGGCTTCCCAACTTTTTTCGATTTGTGGTTCAGGGGCGTCAAAAGCGCAGCCTTACCTGCGAATGGTGTCCGATCGGCGCTGCAGTCACATGCGGCGGCGGCGCGACGTCCTGCGCCCTGGCTCCATGTTATTCGTGCCCGAAAGGAACACTTCATGTTGGAAAAGCTCACAATCAGAAGCAAGGTGCTGTGCGCCCTGCTCGTTCTGGCAATCATGTCTACCGCCACCTCCGCCTGGCTGGCGGTCGCCCTCAACTCCACGAACCAGAGCTATCAGAGCCTGCTCACCCGCGAGACCGATCTGACGATCCTCGGTGCACGCGCCTCCGCCGCCATCTGGACCTCCGTCTCGATGTCGCTGCGCATGGCCGACATGGATCCGAAGTCCGAAGCGTACACAGCTCTGGGCGAGCGCTACGAGAAGAACTTCAAGACCGCCTATGAGCGCTACGGCCGGGTTAGCAATGAACTGCCGAGCCGGGCGGATGCCATGAAGGAACTGATCGGATTTGTCGGCGAGTTGAAGGACAATCTCGATCAGATGCTGGCCGCTGCCGCAGCCGGCGATACGGCGAAGGTCGCTGAACTGCAGAGCCAGCATGAAGAGCTCTTCGGCCAGCTCTCGACGCTCAGCGGCAATCACAATCAGGCCATGCAGGCACTGCTGACCGATGGCACGGCCGCACTCGGGGCTTCCGTTCAGTCGACCACCTGGTCCAGCGTGGCCGGTGTCGCCATCGGCCTCGTCATCGCCTTTGCCGTCGCGCTCTACATCTCCCAGGTCGGGATCACACGGCCAATGCTTCGCCTGCGCGCCCGTCTTGCCGCTCTCGCTGCCGGCAATGTCGAGGAGGATATTCCCGGCCTCGATCGGTCGGACGAAATCGGTCAGATCGCCCAGGCGGCGGAAATCTTCCGCGCCAATGCCAAGGATCGCGTTCGCCTGGAGCAGGAGGCCGAGGCCAATCGCAGCATGAGCGAACAGGAGCGCCTGGCCCGCCAGGAGCAGTCGCTGCGGGAAACCGAGGACGTGAAGTTTGCGGTCGACAATCTGGCGCTCGCCTTGTCGAAGCTTGCCGAGGGTGACCTTTCCTTCCGCATCCAGCAGCCCTTTGTCGCCTCGCTCGACGGCGTGCGCACGGACTTCAATAATTCTGCCTCGAAGCTCGAGGATACGCTATCGCGGGTCGCCGCCAATGCCCGCGGCATCGATTCCGGCTCGAACGAGATCAAGTCGGCCGCAGACGATCTCTCCAAGCGCACCGAACAGCAGGCTGCCGCCGTGGAAGAGACGGCTGCAGCACTCGAGGAAATCACCACCACGGTCAAGGATTCGACAAAGCGCGCCCAGGAAGCCGGGCAGCTCGTCTCGCGTGCCAAGTCGGGTGCCGAGGCATCCGGCGATATCGTCCGCCGCGCCGTCATTGCGATGGAGAAGATCGAGCAGTCCTCGCAGTCGATCTCCAACATCATCGGCGTCATTGATGAAATCGCCTTCCAGACCAACCTGCTGGCGCTGAATGCCGGCGTCGAGGCTGCCCGCGCTGGCGAAGCCGGCAAGGGCTTTGCCGTCGTTGCCCAGGAAGTGCGTGAGCTTGCTCAGCGCTCTGCCACGGCTGCGAAGGAGATCAAGTCGCTGATCACGACCTCCAACGAACAGGTTCAGGAAGGCGTGCAGCTGGTCGGCCATACCGGCAAGGCGCTGGAAACCATCGTTGCCGAAGTCCAGGAAATCAACCGCCATGTGCTTGCCATCGTCGAATCTGCCCAGGAGCAATCGTCGGGCCTGCAGCAGATCAACACGGCTGTGAACCAGATGGACCAGGATACGCAAAAGAATGCCGCCATGGTCGAAGAGACGACGGCTGCGAGCTACGGTCTGGCGCAGGAAGTCGTGGCCCTGAACGGGCTTCTCGCCCAGTTCCGGGTGGTGGACCACGGCGCACCGGTTGGGTCGCGTCCCCGTGCGGCCACTGCTGCAGAGACCCATCGACCGTCGCCGGCCAAGGCGCTGGGGCGCAAGCTTGCCACCGCCTTCCACGGCAATGCCGCGGTCAATGGCGACTGGCAGGAGTTCTGATCCACCGGATCAGCTCCGATCCAACAGATGAGGAAGGGCGGCGCGATCCCTCGGGCCGCCCTTCTTCGTATTTCCGTTTCGACGCGGCGCTTCGAGCGCCGTCGATCATAAGGCCTGGGCCGCACTGATCGAGGAGACGAAGCGCTTCGTGCGCTCGCGCACTGGATTTCGGAAGATCTGCTCGCCGGTCCCGGTTTCGACCACGACGCCGGCTTCCAGGAACACCACCTGGCTTGCGATCTTCGAGGCAAGGCGAAGATCGTGCGTGGCGATGACCATGGTCGTGCCCTCGGCTGCCAGCTGGCTCAATACATCGACCACTTCACCGGCCAGTTCCGGATCAAGTGCGGAGGTGGGCTCGTCGCAGAGCAGGACTTTCGGTGAAGGCGCAAGGGCGCGTGCGATCGCCACGCGTTGCTGCTGGCCGCCTGACAGTTCCGACGGCCAGGCATCGGCCTTGTGGGCCATGCCGACCTTTTGCAGAAGCTCTGTGGCGCGGGCATGGGTCTTGTCGCGCGACCATTTCTGCACCGTGATCAGACCTTCCATGACATTCTCGATCGCGGTCCGATGCGGGAAAAGCTGGAAATTCTGGAAGACCATGCCGGTCTCGCACCGGATCTTCTGGAGTTCCGCAAAGGCAACCTTGCGGCCCGGCGTGAAGTCGATCCCGTGGGCGCCGATCTGCACCCTGCCGGAGGTCGGTTGCTCCAGAAGGTTGATGGAGCGCAACAGCGTGCTCTTGCCGCCGCCGGAGGGGCCGACGAGCGCCGTCACACTGCCCTCGGGGATGGAGAGCGAGATGTCGTTGAGGATGGTCGCCTCGCCGAAGCGCTTGACGATATGGGAGAGCGTGATCATCGGTTGACCTCCAGCATGCCGCCATAACGGGCGAAGCGGGTTTCGAGCCGCGCCTGCAGCGCCGACAGGACGGAGCTCAGCGCCAGGTAGATGAGGGCCGCCTGGATGTAGAGGATGAGCGGCTCATAGGTCGTGGCGACGATGCGCTGGGCCGACTGGAAGAGCTCCGGCACGGTGATGGCGGCGGCAAGCGAGGTATCCTTCACCAGCGAGATGAAGGTGTTCGACAGCGGTGGCACTGCGACGCGTCCGGCCTGCGGCAGGATGGTGCGGCGCATGGCCTGACCCCAGGTCATGCCGGTCGAATAGGCCGCCTCCCATTGTCCCTTCGGCACGGACGAGATCGCCGCGCGGATGATCTCGGAGGTATAGGCGCCGACATTCAGCGTGAAGCCGATCAGCGCGGCGGAAAAGGCATCGAGCAGGATGCCGACGCTTGGCAGACCGTAGAAGATGACGAAGAGCTGCACGAGAAGCGGCGTGCCACGGATCACCCACACATAGAAGCGCGCGAACAGCACCAACGGACGCGCCCCAAACAGCCGCGTAACCGCTGTGATCAGGCCGAGCGTGATGCCAAAAGCGAAGGATAGCAGCGTCAGGGGAATGGTGAACTTCACCCCGGCCCATAGCAGAGTCGGCAGCGAGGTCAGCATCAGGTCGAGCCAGTGCGGCATTGGGGGTATCCTTGAGAACGGGAACCGAAACGATTTTGCGGCAGGGACGAAAAGCGCCCCTGCCGCATTGGACAATTAAGATGTATTTGCCCCGACCGAGAGGCTAAGCCGCTGCGACCGGTGGCGTTCTCACACCTCCCCTCGAGGGGAGGGTAGAGATTACTTCGAGACGTCCTGGCCGAAATAGGTGTCGGCGATCTTCTGATAGGTGCCGTCGGCCTTGATGTCTGCCAGCGCCTGGTTGATCGCGGCGACCAGTTCCGGGTCACCCTTGCGCACGATGATGCCGGAGGCATCGGCTTCGGCCTTTTCGGCGGCGATCTTCACCGGCGCGTCGGGCTTCTGCTTCTTGAAGTCGAGGAAGGAGAGGCTGTCATTGATCGTGGCGTCGGCGCGGCCGGTCAGGACAAGCTGGATCGACTGGTCGAAACCATCGGTGCCGACGAGTTCGGCGCCGGCCGCTTCGGCGATCTTGCCGAAATTGCTGGACAGTGACTGGGCAGACGTCTTGCCGTTTAGATCCTCGAAGCTCTTGATCTCTTCATTGTCGTTCTTGACGACCAGCACGGCCTTGGAAACGATATAGGGATCGGAGAAGTCGTACTTCTCTTTGCGCGCCTCGGTGATGCCGACCTGGTTGATGACGGCGTCATAGCGGTTGGCGTCGAGGCCGGCGATCAGGCCATCCCACTTGCCTTCGATGAATTCTGCCTTGACGCCGAGCTTGGCGGCGACGGCTTCGCCGATTTCGACATCAAAACCAACAAGCTTGTTGTCGGCATTGTGGAAGGTGAAGGGCGCGTAGGTGCCCTCAGTGCCGATCTTGATGACGCCTGCCGCCTTGATCTGGTCGAGGTTCTCGCCGGCGAAGGCCTGCGGGAAAATGAGGGTCTGCAGGGTTGCAGCGACTGCGATCGTCTTGAGCCAACGCATCGGAAGGTCCTTTCATTGCATAATTCGGTGTCGCCGTCTTCGCAGATCGCAGCCCCTGAGGGATGAGAGAAAAGAGCAAATAAAATGGGCAAATGAGAATATTTTGCTCATTCTCAGCCTTCGTCGCTTGGCTTGGCGCGGTCTGTCGGCGGACCGAAACGCAAAACCGCCGCGAAGGTTCCGGCATGGAACCGGGCTTCGCGGCGGTCGAATGAAAGAGCCGTTATGCGGCCCGAAGGGTGGTGTCAGCCGAAGGCGATCGCGGCACCGCCGATAACGGTTGCAAGGCCGAGGATCCGTGCGACAGCCGGGCCGAAGCGGGTGACGCCAAGGCCGAGCGCGATGCCGGCGCCATGCAGGGCGGCGGTTGCGATCAGGAAGCCGAGGCCGAAGGAGAGAGCACCGGCGGCACCCAGTTCACCGCCATGGGCATGGCCATGGAAAAGGGCGAAGATGCCGACGACGGCGGCCGACGCTGCGACCGGCAGGCGCACGGCGGCTGCGACCAGCAGGCCAAGGCCGATGACCGAAGCAAGGATCGCCGGCTCGACGAAGGGCAAGTCGACGCCTGCAACGGCGAGGCCGAAGCCGACAGCCATCATCGAGACGAAGGCAGCCGGAACAGCCCAGAGCGCGCGGCCGCCGATCTGGCTTGCCCAGACACCCACGGCGACCATGGCCAGGATGTGATCGGCGCCGAAGAGCGGGTGCGAGATGCCTGCCATCAGCGAGCCATGGGCTGCCGGATCCAGGTGCGCGAAGGCGGGGCTTGCTGCCAGCGAGAGCAGGGCGGCGGTGAATGAAAGGCGCTTCAACATGTCTTTTTCGTCCCTCTATTTGGTCGACTCAAGGCGGCCGGAATTCGGTCCCGCCGATCGTCCCCTTAAACCATCCGTGAACCTACCGTAACCCGTCCGCGGATGTCCACGGCAAAGGCTCAAACAAGCCTACGTCGAATGCCGGGGGTGGGCGATGGCGTCTGCGGCGGAGCCTTGTGCAGGACCGACAGTAGAACAGACGGATACTTCGCGACCGCGCCGCACGCATGGTCGCGCAGCCCTCGACGCGCTCGTTTTGCACGCCGAAACCACGCTAATTTTGGGGTGTTTTGGCGGAACATTCAGTCGCTCGTGCAACTAAAGATATTCAAGCGGCTGATTCGAAAACGAAATAAACCGGCAATCCAGTGTCATTTATCGTCATTAATTTTGTGTTAATACAGTATTGACGCAAGCAAATAAGGCGTGCTTGTATCTTAATGACAGAAATCTGTTTCGCCACTAGTATTGCTACGCAACCATTGAAATATCGCTATGTTTTGATTGCTGTATTGAGTGGCTGCGTCATTGCTGCGAGTGCGAACGTTCTTGTTCTGTAATCAGAAAAGCCGCGTATCTTCTGTATGGCTGAGAAATATCGTTGAATTTATTTGATATTCTCCAGAATGACTCTGGGGGAGTGAGAAGCTCTGTTGTCTGGTACGACCTATTCTCTGTCTGAGGTGGTTGAGTACGGATTGAAATCGGGGCGATAGGTGAAGCAGAGGAGAGAGACTATGAAAAGTGTAATCGCAGCTTCAGTATTGGCGCTGATGGCGTCGACGTCGGCGTTTGCGACGGACCTGGATGCCGATATCAGCCAGTTTGCGATCGGCATTCAGAAGGCGCTCAACGAGATCGAGGACGTCAAGACGGCAACCGATGTCACGCAGGAAGCCGTCAATGCGGCCAACCTCGTTTCGCTGGTCGATGCCGGTGATCTGACCGAAGTCTATCAGAAGTCGGTGGTCGAGCAGATCGCCGTCAACAGCATTGTGCCGCCCAAGTTTAACAAGGTCGACGTCGTCGGTGCTGTGCAGGAAGCAACGAACGTTGCGAATTCGATCAGCTTCGGCAAGGATGACGGCACGGGTGCTGCTGATGCTCTCGAAAAGATCAAGCAGAAGTCCTATGGCGACCAGTTTGCCATGAACAAAATCGATGATGCGGATCTTGCAGACACTGTTGCGCAGACGGCAGTCAATGCGGCCAACCTCGTCACGCTGTCTGTCGATGCCGGTGCGATCGACAAGATCAAGCAGAAGTCCATGGGTGAGCAGACAGCGATCAACGAGATCGACACTGGCTGGAATTGGAGCTGGTGGACTGGTCCATACCGGAATGGCGCCGTCATCACCGATGTGACCCAGAGTGCAACCAACGTGGCCAACTCGATCTCTCTGGGTGAGACTGGTGAGACCGGCGAGATGCTTGACGAAGTGAGCCAGTATGCCTCTGTCGATCAGTCCGCAGTGAACGACATCAAGGTTGCGCTGACGGCGGAAGACGTTGCTCAGGAAGCGGTCAACGCCACCAACCTGATCACGTCGGATCTGGCTGATCTCGGTGAAGTCTCCCAGACGGCATGGGGCAATCAGGAGGCCTTGAACACCATCGAGTTCAAGGACTGGATTGACGGCAACGCCATTGTAGATGGTGCCGTCGTTCCGTCGAGCCAGAGCGCGACGAACGTCATCAACAGCGTTTCTGCGCCGGAAATCAGAACCACTCTGGCTCAGTTCTCCGATGTCACTCAGAAGGCTCGCAACGTTGCAGACTCCGTCAGCTCGTCGTCGAAGGTCTGGGATCTGAACCAGACGGCCGTCAACGCGACGAACCTGGTTTCGATCGGCACCATCGGTGGCGATCTTGAGCTAGACCAGGTCGCGTTCGTCTCTCAGAACGCTTCGAACCTGATCGATGCCAATGGCACCGTCGAGGCTGTCGTGCAGAGTGCAACCAACGTTGCCAACTCGATCGGCGACCTGAACTGATCGGACCTTTGGCCAGGCTGATCCGTCAGCCTGGCCTTTTCATTTCTTTCGATGAATGTGTGGGGGCCTGGCTCATGATGAGCCAAGGTGATGATTCCGATGTCCTGGAGATATCGAGTTTCCTTAGCTGTGACATGTGCGGTTCTGGTTGCCTGGCCCGGTCTTCCGGTCGCTGAGCCGCTTGCGCTCATTCCGACGCAGGAGCTTGTTCGGTCGGCGCAGATCGTCCAGAGCTTCGAAGGGCAGCAGGATGCAAGTCAGTCGCTCGGCTGGAGCAACGTGTCCATCGCGAAGTCGGCGCGGCAGACTGCCGGTAATGCCGGTAACATCATCGATGTCAGCGGCCGGCCGCTCGACAGCGTGCGCCAGGATTTCGAGGGCCAGCAGTTCTCCGCCAATGACATCATCCTGAACGCCGTTTCGGCCCTCGAGACGATCGGGCAGGAGGTGTCCAACACCGGTAACGCCGTCGTCGGCGGTGATATCGGCAATGTCGAGCAGTATTTCGCCGACGGTTCTGTCCAGCACGCAAAGAACAACCTTGTTTTGCCCGACCTGCCGGGCACTCTGCGCCAGTCGGGCACGAACACCATGAACCTGGTCTATTCCGAGCAGTCGGTGGCGCTCAGCTCGCAGAATTTCACCAAGCAGGCGGAGCAGCGTGTCGACAACCATATTGATGTCACGGGTGCGGGTGGTGCCGGTGCGATCGTGCAGGAGGGGAGCAATCTCGGGAACATCATCGTCGCGCGCGATGTCGACGAGGTGATCCGCGATTTCTCTGGCGATCAGATCATCAACAATGTCGTGCGGCTGGAGGATGGTGCGCGCTGGGGTTCAATCAGCCAGAACGGCACCAATATCGCCAACTACATCGAGGCCGAGAACATTGGCTATTTGGAGCAGACCTCGAGCAATGGCGAGCAGGTCGTGAATAACCGCGTCGAGGTGGTCACGCTGAAGAATGGTCCGGACGGCACGCTCGAGGAGATCACACAGATCACCTCGCCGAACATCACGCAGAACTCGAACAACTATGTCAACATGATTGTCCTGAAAGCGACGGCCGAAGAGGGCTCGTCCCAGGCAGTCGACGTGGTGCAGTCGGCCGAATACAGCCAGTCCGTGCAGGGTGCCAATTCGGGCGCCGTGTCCCAGACCGGCAATGCGGTCGTGATCGAACGCTGAGGAGTTTCCCTCGGATGAGGCGTCAACTTCGTCTGAGTGCAGCTAGAGAACCGGATGTCAGTATTCCGCGCAGGCCGGGTCCTGACACCATTGCGGGAAGTCGATCCAGGGCGCGTCCGGCCATTCTGCCGGCTTGTTGTTCATGTAATTCCCGGCAGCAGTGATGTAGTTGTTCTGCGCCTTCACAAGTTTCGTCGAGCAAATGTAAGCCGCGTGCTGCTTGATCAATTTGCCGATGCTGTCCCTGGTTCGCTCGTCCACGGGGTTCGGAACGGGCTGTTTCAACGCAACGAAATAGGCGTCGATGCCAGCCATCAGGCTGAGCGGAGAGCCTTGTAAATAGGGCTCGCAGGTCGCGCCCGTGCGCTTCAACTCCACCATGGCGCGGACAAAATTCTCGACCGTGTTCGTCTCTGCCGCCACCGGCGAGGCAGCTAGACCGATAGTAAGTGTCATAGATATAAATATGCGCATGGAAGTGACCTATACATTCGCGTTGCGTCGTATGATTGTTGCGGCATCCATCTTCTATTGTCCAGGGTCGTCAGTGGTTTATCCGTTGTTGTGTCATGGTGTTGTCTTTAGGCAACGAATGGGAGATGTCTTGTCCGCTTATTTGTTTTCGCAGTGGATTTTCGCTGTCTGCGGCTGCCTTTAGTGCTATCCCATCCTTCGGATACGGCTTGGAAGAGGCTAGTAAACTGTAGAATTGTAGGGGGGTGTTATGGTCATTTCTAGATATGCTGCAGGGCTGTTGATGCTCGCTGTCGTGGCGCCCTCGGCGGCGGTCGCGAATGGTCTTGGTGAAGATCGGCCCTATCAGTTCCGCTCGGCCAATGAGCGCCAGGTCCTTCTCAATCTCGAGCGCACACGTCTGGAATTGCAGGGCAAATTCCCCGCGACGGGCGTCGGTTCGGCGGCCGGATTGGGCACGCAGCAGACCGGGAATGCCACGACCATCACGATCAACGGATCCGGCAACACGATCACCACCACCCAGACCAATTCGGGTGCCCAGACGATCACCCAGACCGACAGCAACAATTCGATCCTGAACAATTGAGGCCCGAGGCATGACTTCTGGTAAATTGCGTGGCCTCCTGCTTGCTCCGGTCATTTTTCTCGCCGCCTGCCAATCGCAAACGGCGGAGCAAGCCCCCAAGGAACCCTTCCTCGGTCCTGTTCCGATTGCGACACGTACGCCTGTCGATGCAGCCCTGGAATGTCTGAGCAAGACCCCTGAGGTTCAGCGCTATCCGCGCATATTCGCCGTGCATGTCATCACCGATCAAACCGGGCGTTATTCGTCTGAAGAAACCGGCAATTATCTGCCGCGCGACAGTGCCGGCATGATGGTGTCCCTCCTGCAGAAGGCGGGCGTGAAGCAGGTCAATCGGTCGAATACGGCCGTCTCCGAATGGGAAATCGCCCGTGCTCGCGAGCAGATCCTGGGGGATGGCGGCAATGTCGTGGTCGGTGACGAGAGCCTGCCGTTCCGGCCGCTGGTTAAAGGCGCGCTGCGGGGCTCCGATTATGTCATCGACGGTGTGATCACCCAGCTCGACTTCAACACCTATTCCGGTGGCCTTGAGGCAAGCGTTGGTGGTGCCGGTGCTGGTGCCCGACGGTTTGCCGTAACGGCCGCGGTCGATATCCGGGTCACGGACACCAAGTCCACCCGCATCATCAAGGCCAATTCCTATTCGAAGCAGGCAGTCGGTCGCGAAGTCTTCGCCTCGGTCTTCCGCTTCTTCTCCGACGAGTTGTTCGACATCAAGATCGGCAGCAAATCGCAGGAAGGCTTGCAGGCTGCCGTCCGTTGGACGCTCGCCGACGCGACCTATGACCTCGTCAAGGAATTGACCGGCCACAAGGGCGCCTGCGACGCGCTTCTGCCCCAGGCCTCCCAGGATGACCGCGCGATGGCTTCTGAGGTCGCATCGATCAACTGATGCCCCTCAGCGCGCCCGATTGGTCGCGTTCAATCCTGGCTCAGAAACAGACATCGCCGGATCGTTCGTTCAAGCGATGTATTGTTTCTAATCTTAATTCCGAAGTTGTTGCTTTCAGAATTACTTTAAAATCATCACTTCTCGACGCCCAGCACTTCGGCGCAGCGCGACAGGCTGAAGCCGTTGCCGGTGGTGTCGTTGCTGGCGCGGATCGTCGAAATCACGTCTGATGCGTCGGTGTTGATCTGCAATTCACAGAAGAGCTGCTCGAAGCGACCGGGTGTGATCATTTCCGGCTCCCAGAAGGGGTCGCGTGTGATGACCCGGGTCTGGGTCACCGTCTGTCCCGAGCCGTCCTGGCGTGTTTCGGTGCGCACGATGGTGCGGGCTGGTTCCGGACGCGAATAGACCGGCGGGATGTAGCGTGTCTTGTCGCCGCCGCGCCAGGTATAGATCTTGCCCGAGGACAGCGGATATTCGTCGATCGGCGGGCCATAGGCCGCAAAGAAGCGCTCGGCTGGCTGGCCGATCCAGCGGGATTGCAGCGCGCGATTGGCGTCTTCGGTCGTCGTGCAGGCGGCAAGTGCCGCAAGAGGGAGCATCAGGGCGGCAATCAGCTTTCGGGCAGGGCGCATCGGGGTCTCGCAGGCATTGGCCAGAGAGGCCGCTTGGCCTTCCGGGACTTCATCGCCGATCGTAGCGCGTCCGGTCATTTGCCCGCAAGGGATCGCTACTGCGCGATGGCTTCGACCAACAGCCAAATCCGGGCATGCGCGGCAGAAGGCTGGACCACCTTGCGGTTCCGTGGCTTCCTGTGGATCGGTTGTGTGAGGCGGCATGTGCTGCCCGTGTCCAGACGAGGCGGGAGGACTATCATGAAGCTGCATTACAGTCGCAATCCCAATCCACGCCTTGCCGTTGCCGTGGCCCGTCATCTGGACTCGCCGGTCGACTTCGTCTTTGCATCGCCCTTTTCGCCCGGACAGGCGGAGAAATATCGGGCGCTCAATCCAGGCCTTTCGATCCCGATCCTGGAGGAAGAGGGCCGGCGCAGCCTCTGGGAGGCCGACGCCGTCGCCTGCCGGTTATCGCGGCTGTCCGGCGCGGGGTTCTGGCGTATCGACGACGAAGAACCCGAGATGATCCGCTGGCTGAGCTGGGGCAAGGCCAATTTCGTCCATGCCTGCGACATGGTGCATTTCGAATTCGGCACCAAGCAGCGCTATGGCATCGGCCCGGTCGATCCGGCACTGGTGGAGGAGGGGCTTGCCGCCTTCCACCGCTCCGCCGTCCTTCTCGCGGCGGAGTTGTTTGAGCGCCCCTTCCTGCTCGACAGCGGCCTCTCCTATGCCGATTTTCGTATGGCGTCCTTCCTGCCTTTCAATGATGTGGCCGGACTGCCGCTTTGCGATTATCCGGCCATTGAGGCCTGGTATCGGCGCTTGGAGGCCTTGCCCGTCTGGGCCGATCCCTTTGCCGGTCTCGATGCGCCTCTGCTGCCCAGCGCTCCGCTCGCCGCCGAACGCAAAGCTTTGGCTTAGGCCGAAACCCGGTCATGCGCTGCGGTTTTGCTTGTCTCGCCGCCGGGTGATCCCATATCTGGATCATACCCAAGACATTGTCCGGCCTGCTGCCGGACCAGGAGTGCCCATTGTTTTCCTTCGACAACAGTTACGCCCGCCTGCCGCAGCGCTTCCACCGACCGGCAAAACCTGCCGCCGCCCGCGCACCGCAGCTGATCCGCTTCAACCAGGCGCTGGCGGAGGAGTTGGGGCTCGATGTTGCGGATGCGGATAGCGAGCGTCTCGCCCAGCTGTTCGGCGGGCAGGTGATCCCGGTTGGCGCCGAGCCGCTGGCGCAGGCCTATGCGGGCCACCAGTTCGGCCATTTCAACCCGCAGCTCGGCGACGGGCGTGCGCTGCTTCTCGGCGAGGTCGTCGATCGCGTTGGGCGCCGGCGCGATATTCAGCTCAAGGGATCGGGGCCAACTGCGTTTTCGCGCAATGGCGATGGCATGGCGGCCCTCGGCCCAGTGCTCCGCGAATACATCGTGTCGGAGGCGTTTGCCGCGCTTGGCGTACCGGCAACGCGGGCGCTTGCGGCGGTTGCGACAGGCGAAACCGTAATGCGCGAGACCATGCTGCCGGGCGCCGTCTTCACCCGCGTCGCTGCCAGCCACATCCGCGTCGGCACCTTCCAGTTCTTTGCCGCACAAGGCGATGAAGAGGGCGTCCAGATGCTCGCCGACCACGTCATCGACCGACATTATCCGGAAGCGCGGGGGGGCGAGACCCCGTATCTCGCCATGCTGACCCTGGTTGCGGAACGGCAGGCGCGGCTGATTGCCCGTTGGCTGTCGATCGGCTTCATCCATGGCGTGATGAACACCGACAATATGGCGATCTCCGGCGAAACGATCGATTTTGGCCCTTGCGCCTTCCTCGATGACTATGATCCGCGCAAGGTCTTCTCTTCGATCGACCAGCGCGGCCGCTATGCCTATGCCAACCAGCCCGGTATCGGCCAGTGGAATATCGCACGGCTCGCCGAATGCCTGCTGCCGCTCCTCGATGTAGACGAAGAAAAGGCGCTGGAAGCAGCAAACGGCGTGCTCAAGGCCTTTGGTGATGTCTTCCAGGCCGAATGGCTCGCGCTGTTTGCGGCGAAGCTCGGCGTGACGGGCGAGGGTGAAGACGACCGCCAGCTCGTCACCGAGTTCCTCGAACTGATGCATCAGGGCGAGACGGATTTCACGCTGACCTTCCGCGCGCTCTCCAAAGTCGCCGGCGGGGCAGCCGTGGAAACGCTGACCGGTCTCTTTACGGTCCCGCAGCCGGGTCTCTCCGAGTGGCTCGCCCGCTGGCATGCCCGCATCGACGACAACAGGTCAGTGGCCGAGCGTCAGGCAGCGATGGAGGCCGTCAATCCGGCCCTCATTGCCCGCAACCACCGCATCGAAGAGGGGATTGCCGCTGCTGTTTATGGCGACTTCTCCTTCTTCCATCGCCTCGTCGAGGCGCTTGCCAATCCCTATGCAGAGGATCCCGATACCGCCGATCTGCGCGTGCCGCCAAGGCCGGACGAGCGGGTGACGCGGACGTTCTGCGGCACGTGAGGCGATTGGGGCTTCGCGCGTCAGGTTTCGCGTGGCATGGCCCTGATATCCTCCAGGAGGCCGGGACCGGTTGGTTTCCAGCCCAGTGCTGCCTGCGTCAGCACTGAGGACGCCGGCATGTCGAAGGTCGCAAAGCCCGACATCGCACCAAGATAATCCGGGGCCTGTTCTTCCGTCACGGATTGCACCGGAAGCTTGAACCGCTCACCGATCGCGTGAGCGATGTTGCGAAGGCTGATGCCTTCCTCATCGACGGCGTGGTAGCGCGCACCGCGTTCACCCTTTTCCAGGGCCAGCCGGTAGAGTAGGGCGGCATCGCTCACATGGCAGGCCGACCAGCGGGCGTCGCCAGTCCCGACGTAAGCTGCCGAGTTTCGCGCACGTGCCGCGTCGATGAGATAGCTCACCAGGCCCTGGCGCCTGATATCGTGAATTTGCGAGAGGCGGATGGTGATGAGGTTGACGCCCGCCTGAAGCAGGTCTTGCCCCGCCTTTTCGGACGCGATGCGCGGGTTCTTATGCTGGAGGTCGAGTACGGTTTCCTTGGCCAATTCGCCTGGGGTTGCGATGCCCATGCCAATTGCCGAGGTGATCAGCATCGGCCGGTCGGAGCCTACGAGCGGCTTGCCAAGCGCTTCGATCGCGTCGGCATCCTTCCGGCAATTGGCCTCGTAGTTGGAGAAATCATGGTCGAAGGCGAGATGGATGACGGCATCCGCCCTGTCGGCTCCGCGGGAGAGGCTGTCCAAGTCCTCAAGCGTGCCCTGATGCGCCTCCGCGCCCATCGCCCGCAGCCTGTCGGCGCCTTGTTCCGATCGGGTCAGGCCCAGCACCTGATGTCCGGCAGCGAGCAGTTCGGGAATGACGGCCGAGCCGATAAAGCCGGTGGCTCCCGTGATGAAGATTTGCATGCCTGTATCCTTTCCAGTGAATGGGACAAGCAATGGCAGATCTGTTATCCTGTTAAAGTAGTGACTTTATCATGGTATAATTCCTCTCAGGATAGGTAGTCCTTCATGGCCGCGACGACATTGGCGAGTTTTCTCCGCGACCGCAGGACGCGGCTGGACCCGGCGACCTTTGGCCTGTCCGGGCGCCGTCGCACGCCGGGTCTGCGGCGCGAGGAAATTGCCCAGCGAGCCAATATCAGTCCCACATGGTATACTTGGCTCGAACAGGGGCGCGGTGGTGCGCCCTCCGCCGATGTGCTCAACCGCATCGCTCGGGCGATGCTGCTGACGGAAGCGGAACGCGAGCACCTGTTCATGCTGGGGCTGGGGCGTCCGCCCGAGGCGCGCTACACGTCCGTGGACGGCGTCAGCCCGCGCTTGCAGCGCTTCATCGACCGGGTCGACACCTGTCCTGCCGTGGTGAAGACCGCAACCTGGGATGTGGTTGCGTGGAACCGCGCGGCCACCATCGTTCTCTCCGATTACGGAAAGCTGCCGCCGGGCGAGCGCAACATGCTGCGATATCTGTTTCGCAATCCCGAGGTTCGCGCCAAGCAACATGACTGGGAGGCGATTGTGCGCTTTTCGATCGCTGCCTTTCGAGCCGATGCCGCCAGGGCCGGCGCGGTGTCACAGATCGGCGACCTCGTTGATGAGCTTTCCGAAGTGAGCGCCGACTTTCGTCGGATCTGGGCCGAGAACGAGATCAGTGTTCCCGGGGAAGGGGCAAAGCGGTTGGCGCATCCTGTCCTCGGCACCATCGATCTCGAATACTCCGCTTTCGCCGTCGACGGGCGGGTTGATCTCAACCTGATGGTCTATACGCCGGTCGATCCCGAGGTCGCAGATCGGATCCGCGCCCTGGTGGGCGATGAGCGACTGGTGTCGGTCTGAAACGGTCTGAGCGCCGTCGCGAAATTGTCCCATTGCAAGCGTGGAGTGCTAGGAGTTGTAGTCCAGTGCTCACTTGAGTCCCCCCGTCTGCACTGACCCGCCGCCTCCCGTTTTCAGAGACAATTTCATGCTCCGCTATTTCGAGACCATCATCGTTCCTACCGCTCGGGAAACACCGGGCGATCCGCCGGAAGGGCTTCTGAATTTCTACTGGTTCTTCGTGCGCCAGGCGAAGGGGCTGTTTATCGCACTGTTGCTCGCGAGCCTCCTGGTCGCCATTGCCGATGCCGCGATCCCGGTGTTGATGGGGCGGCTTGTGGAGGTGCTGACCTCGACGCCGAAAGAACAGGTGTTTTCCGAAGCTTCCGGCCTGATCTTCGGGTTGATTGTCCTGGTCCTCGTCGTCCGCCCCTTGGTGACGACGCTGCAGGGGCTGGTGCTCAACCAATCGATTGCGCCGGGTGTGACCAACATGGTCCGCTGGCAGAGCCACTGGCATGTCATCCGCCAGAACATCTCCTTCTTCCAGAATGATTTTGCCGGGCGCATCGGCTCGCGCATCCTGGAAATCGGCCACACGCTTCGAAGCTCGGTCGTCTCGATCATCTCGGTCGTGTGGTATCTCGCAGCGCTTGGCGTCATCACTTCGGCCTTTCTGGCAGCCGCCAGCTGGTGGCTGGTGCTGCCGGTGGCGCTCTGGACGATCGCCTATATCGGCTTCCTCATCCTGATCGTGCCGCAGATCCGCCGCGGCTCGAAGGCGATTGCCTATGCGCGCTCGGAAATGGTCGGCCGCATCGTCGACAGCTATACCAACATCATGACGGTGAAGCTCTTCGCCCGCCCCGAGGAAGAGGATGCCTTTGTGCGCGAAAGCGTCGACAAACATACCGGCCGGATGATCACCCAGCATCGCTGGCTGTCGCTCTTCTCCATCGGCCTCGCCATCCTCTCCGGTCTCTTAATCGCCGGCACCACCTGGGTTGCCGTTAAGCTCTGGGTCGATGGCGCCATCGGCATCGATGTCGTAGCCATGGTTCTGCCTATGACACTGCAGATCTCCGGTACATCCGCCCGCGTGGCGCAGGAAATCACCCAGATCTCCGATCAGGTCGGCACGGTGCACGAGGCGATGGAAACGATCGCCAAGCCGATCGGCCTCACCGACACGCCCGCTGCCCGGCCGCTGGTGGTCACCCAGGGCGCGATCCGCTTCGACGACGTCTCGTTCCACTATGGCCGCAAGGGCGGCATCATCGAGAACCTCTCGCTCGACATCAAACCCGGCGAACGGATCGGCCTTGTCGGCCGCTCGGGGGCGGGCAAGTCGACGCTGATGAACCTGCTCCTGCGCTTCTACGATCTCGAATCGGGTCGCATCACGATCGACGGTCAGGATGTGGCGCACACGACGCAAGCGAGCATCCGCCAGAATATCTCGGTCGTGACGCAGGACACCTCGCTGCTGCATCGCTCGATCCACGACAACATCGCCTATGGCCGCCGCTCGGCCACGCGTGCCGAAGTGATCGAGGCAGCACGCCAGGCGCATGCGGTGGAATTCATCGAGCAGCTGTCCGACTGGAGCGGTCGCACCGGCTTCGATGCCCATGTCGGCGAGCGCGGGGTGAAACTCTCCGGCGGCCAGCGCCAGCGCATCGCGATTGCCCGGGTGATCCTCAAGAACGCGCCGATCCTGATACTCGACGAGGCGACCTCGGCACTGGATTCGGAGGTCGAGCAGGCGATCCAGACCAGCCTCGAAGGCCTGATGCAGGACCGCACGGTCATCGCGATCGCTCACCGGCTCTCCACGATCGCCGCCATGGATCGCCTCGTCATCCTCGACAAGGGCCGGATCGTCGAGCAGGGCACACATGCCGAACTGCTAGCTCTCGGCGGCCATTATGCCGGCCTCTGGGCGCGGCAATCGGGTGGGTTTCTGGAAGCGGAGGGCTGAGCCTTCAGGTTTCTCATCCCGGACGACATGAAAAAAGGCGCCCCTTGCGAGGCGTCTTTTCCATTGTCTGACTTTCGAGGCCGATCAGATCGCCGACGGCTGCAGCGTCATCGATGTGCCGGTCGCCGCGATGTTCAGGCCGATCTGGCCGGAGACGCTCACCGGCTGCAGATGGATCGAGCCGGAGGTGCCGCCGAAGAGGACGTTGGCGCCAATGCCGGCACCGACAGTCGCTTCTGCGGTCGCACCGCCATAGAGACCGCCGAGCGAGCCCTTGTGATAACCGGCGGTCGGGGCGAAGACGGCCCAGATCACGCGGCTCTTGGTGGTGAAGCCGAGGTCTACGCCGAACTTCTTGATCGAGCCGGTGTAGGTGTCGAGCGGTTCGCCGTCGATGACGGAGGTGAAGGCGCAGTCTGCGGTCTTGGCAGAGCCGAGCACGTAGCCGAGGCCACCACCGATCTGGCAATCCAGGTAACCGATGCGCACACCACCGACGCGGTCGCTCTCGATGACGGCGGGAGCAGGGGCTGCAGCCGTCATGTCGGCCGCTGCGGTGATGCCGGCGCTCGTGAAGACGGGCAGGGCGGCGAGGCTCAGGATGAGCATTTTCTTCATGGCAATTCTCCTTCCATGTTCGGCTGCCGGGGAGGGGTGGCCGTTTTCGGCTTCTCAGGCAGCGTGGAACAACGCCTATCGGCAAAGATTGATCCAACTGAGGCTGAAGATAGGCCGCAAAATGGCGATCCACCGGCTTATCGGCCTATCCCGACGATCGCGGGCGGCACCTTCCACGCCGGAACAAATGGTCGCTTCCGGGCTTGTCCCGGACATCAGAAGCCGGAGGCACCCATGACACTCACTCTCCCCGAACTTGCCAAGAAGATGCAGAAGATCGATTTCTGCATGATGCTCACCCGGGCGGAAGACGGCGCCATCGCCGGTCGACCGATGAGCAACAATGGCGACGTCGAATATGACGGCGACAGCTACTTCTTTTCCTATACCGACACCGCCAAGATCCGCGAGCTGACGGCCGATTCCACCGTGACGCTCAGCTTCACCGCGCCGCCCAGCCTGCTCGGCAAGCCCGGGGTCTTCATCGCCGCGGAAGGCCGCGCCAGCCTGATTGCCGATCAGGCCGTCTTTGAAGCCCACTGGAATTCCGATCTCGATCGCTGGTTTCCCGAGGGCACCGCGACGCCGGGCCTGGTGCTGATCAAGGTCCATGCCGATACGGTTCAGTATTGGGATGGCGAGGATATCGGCACCATCCGGCTCTGACGGATCGCAACATCGCCGCGTGACGCAAAAGCGCCATGCGGCAACGGAGAAGACGGGCGTCGGTGATAACCGGCGCCCTTTTTTGTTCTCTCTGCGGCATGCAAAGCCACCCTCTCGCCGCGATCCGGCAGATCAGGGCGTGGACAAGTGGTCGTGGGTCTCTTGCAGAATGTCGCAGACAGGCTGCAAATGCCCCGCCCGGGCTTTTAAGATCGGCGCCACATCATTCACTCCCAGACATCAGGGTTCACAAGGCTATGGCAGAGTTTCCGACCAAGGCGAAAGTCGTCATCATCGGTCTAGGCGGCATCGTCGGCGCATCGATCGCGCATCATCTCATCGAGCGCGGCTGGGACGACATCGTCGGCATCGATAAGTCGGGCATCCCGACCGACATCGGCTCGACCGCCCATGCCTCGGACTTCTGTTACACTACCTCCCACGACTATCTCTCGGTCTGGACCACGCAGTATTCGATCGATTTCTTCGAGAAGATGGGCCACTACGCCCGCATCGGCGGTCTCGAAGTCGCCCGCACCGGCGACGACATCTGGATGGAAGAGATCAAGCGCAAGCTCTCCTCCGCCAAGGCTTTCGGCACCCGCGCACATTATGTCTCGCCCGCCGAAATCAAGAAGCTCTTCCCGTTGATCGAGGAAGACCAGGTCATGGGCGGCATGTTCGATCCCGATGCCGGCCTTGTCATTCCCCGTTCGCAGACGGTTGCCGGCAAGCTCGTCGATGCGGCTGAAAAGTCCGGTAAGCTCACCATGTTCGGCAACACCCCGGCCCAGTCCCTCATCGTCGAGGGCGGCCGCATCAAGGGCGTCGTCACCCATCGCGGCACGATCATGGCCGACCACGTAGTGGTCTGCGCCGGCCTCTGGGGCCGCCTGATTGCCGAAATGGTCGGCGAGGACCTGCCGGTCATGCCGGTCGATCATCCGCTCACCTTCTTCGGTCCGTATAACGAGTTCGAAGGCACCGGCAAGGATATCGGCTATCCGCTGCTGCGCGACCAGGGCAACTCCGCCTATATGCGCGACACCGGCGACCCGAAGACCTCCGAAGGCGGCCAGATCGAATGGGGCTATTACGAGCAGCACAATCCGCGCATGTGCCATCCGCGCGAATTGCTCGAAAAGCATGAGGCGCGCCTCTCGCCCTCGCAGCGCGATCTCGAAATGGAGCAGATCCTCGAGCCGCTCGAGCGCGCCATGGAGCTGACCCCGATCCTCGGCGAACTCGGCTATAACGAGAGCCATTCGTTCAACGGCCTTCTTCAGGTTTCCGCCGCCGGCGGCCCGTCCTGCGGCGAAAGCCAGAAGGTGCGCGGCCTCTGGTATTGCGTCGCCATCTGGGTCAAGGACGGTCCCGGTTACGGCAAGCTGATTGCCGACTGGATGACCGATGGCCGCACCGAGATCGACCACAACTCGATCGATTATTCACGCTTCTACCCGCACCAGCTCACCGAAGACTTCATCGCCGGCCGTTGCTACGAGGCCGCCCAGAAGATCTATTTCCCGGCCGTTCACACCCGCGAACCCTATGCGTCTGGTCGCGGCGCCAAGCGCTCGCCGATGTATGAGCGCGAAGTCGAACTCGGCGGCCACTTCATGGAACTCGGCGGCTGGGAGCGTGCGCATGGCTACGCCGCCAACGAGCACCTTCTGGAGAAATACGGCGATCGCGTTCCGGTTCGTGAAAACGAATGGGATAACAGACACTTCTGGCGCGTC
The DNA here is from genome assembly GCA_958439205.1 of uncultured Allorhizobium sp. Lineage (GTDB taxonomy): Bacteria > Pseudomonadota > Alphaproteobacteria > Rhizobiales > Rhizobiaceae > Allorhizobium. The sequence goes on from OY288189.1 coordinate 2,128,364, forward strand.
TCAAACGCAGAACATCTGGCGATGAGTGAGCATTGCGGCATCGTCAACCTCAGCCACTTCCACATGGTCGACATCGAAGGCCCTGACCATGTCGAGCTGTTGGAATGGCTCTGCGCCGCCAAGATCGGCGGTGACGCGAATATCGGCAAGGGCATCTACACCCACTTCCTCGACGACGAGGGCATGGTGCGCGCCGACTTCACCGTCTTCCGGCTCGCCGACCGCTGCCGCCTGGTGAACGGTGCCGATGCCGGCCCGCGCGACTTCCACTATATGAAGCGCGTCGCCCAGGATCGCGGCCTCGATGTCACCATCACCGACACGTCGGAGAAATACATCACCATCGGCATCTGGGGCCCGAATGCCCGCGACACGCTGAAAAAGGCCGTCGCCGACCCCGCCGGTCTCGACCCCGAAAACTTCCCCTTCGCCGCGATCAAGCAGATCGAAATCGCCGGGAAGTCCGTCACTGCCTTCCGCATATCCTATGTCGGCGAGCAGGGCTGGGAACTGCACATGAAATACGAAGACGGCCTGGCCGTCTGGGATGCGCTGCGCGCCACCGGCGTCATGGCCTTCGGCGTCGAGACCTATGCCAACTCGCGCCGCATGGAAAAGAGCCTGCGCCTGCAGAACGGCGATCTCCTCACCCAGTACAACCTCATCGAAGCCGATCTTGCCCGTCCAAAAGTCAAGGAAGCCGATTTCCGCGGCAAGGCCAAGCATCTCGAATACAAGGCGCGTGACAAGCAGCCCGCCATGCTCTGCACGCTCGTGATGACCGACAATGTCGACAAGTCGGGTGTCGCCCGCTACCCCGTCGGCTCCATGCCGGTCATGGACCCCGCGACCGGCGAAGTCCTGATCGACGCGCTTGGCCGCCGTTCCTACACGACGTCGGTGGCCTATGGCCCGACGATCGGCAAGAACATTGCGCTGGCCTATCTGCCGGCGGAGTATTGCGAAGTGGGGCGGAAGCTCAATGTCGAGTACTTTGCCGAGAGCTTCCCGGTCGAGGTTGCTGCGGTGGGGTATAAGCCGCTGTATGATCCGGAGAACTTGAAGCCGCGCAGCTAAATGCAGGGCGGTTCGCTCTGAGAGTTATGGACCCGTCGGTCGTGAGGCCGGCGGGTTTTTCTTTCCCTCTGCCCAAGCAAGGGGATGGGCCTCGCGAGGCCCTCATCCTGAGGTGCCCCGACCTCGTCGGGCCTCGAAGGGCGAGGCCAAGCCGCCACCCCACATGCTGAGGTGGGAGCGAAGCGACCCTCGAAGCACGAGGCCACCAGCGCAGGATGCTTCGAGGCCCGCGCTTCTCGCGGGCACCTCAGCATGAGGGCCGCGCAAGTAGGTTGATCGCGACCAAGCAAACGAAAATCATTTGTTCTCCCTTGAACAAACAGGCGTAAACTGCCCACATTGGACAAGAAGAAAAAACGAGAGGAAACCGCCATGGACGGACAGGTATCGCCGAAAGCAGAGGCTGCCGATCCCGCGACTCGAATCGCCGCCCTGCTTGCCGCCCAGAAAGCGGCGTGGGCGATCGATGTCACGCCCAGCCATACCACCCGCGACGATCGCCTTGCGCGGCTCGATCGGATGGTGGAGGCCTGGCAGGAGCGCTTTGCCGCCGCGATTTCGGAGGATTTCGGCAATCGGCCGGCTGTGGTCACTGAACTCACCGATGTCGTGCCGGTGCGCGCCGCGATCCGACATGCGCGCAGGCAACTGAAGCGCTGGATGCGGCCGCGAAACGTGTCGCTCGCCTGGACGGGCAAGCCAGCCTCGGCCGTCATTCTGCGCCAGCCGCTCGGCGTGGTCGGGATCGTCGCGCCCTGGAACTATCCGCTCAACCTGATGCTCTCGCCGCTGACCGGCGCGCTTGCGGCCGGCAACCGGGCGATGCTGAAACCGTCGGAACTGACGCCCGCCTTTTCCGAGGTGCTGGCCAAGGCCGTCGCCGAGACGTTTTCCGAGGATGAAGTGTCCGTGGTGACCGGCGGGCCTGAAGTCGCGACCGCCTTTACATCAGCCCCCTTCGACCACCTGATTTTCACCGGCTCGACCGCTGTCGGCCGCAAGGTGGCGGAAGCGGCGGCGAAGAACCTGACGCCTGTTACCCTCGAGCTCGGCGGCAAGTCGCCTGTTATCCTCGATGCCTCCGTGCAGTTCGACAAGGCCGTGCCGCGCCTCGTCTGGGGCAAGCTTCTGAATTCCGGCCAGACCTGTGTCGCGCCCGATTATGCGCTGGTGCCGCGCGAGCGGGTTCAGGACTTCCTCGCCGCTGTGAAGGCGGAGGTGGCGCGGCAATATCCTGGCCTGCCGCGCAACGCCGATTACACCTCGATCATCAGCCCGCGCCACTATGCGCGGCTCACCCGCCTCGTTGACGAGGCTCGCGACAAGGGAGCCGAGGTGGTGGATCTTGGCGGTCCGCATGATCCCGACGCCCGCGTGTTTTCGCCGGTGGCCGTGATCGGCGCGCCCGACGACACCACCGTGATGCAGGAGGAGATCTTCGGGCCGATCCTGCCGATCGTGCCTTATGACACGCTGGACGAGGCGATCGCCTATATCAACTATCGCGACCGGCCGCTGGCGCTCTACTGGTTCGGCGACGACAAGCAGGCGCAGGAGCGGGTTTTGACCGGCACGATCGCCGGTGGCGTGACGGTCAATGATACGATCCTGCATCTCGCCCAGGACGATCTGCCCTTCGGCGGCGTCGGAGCCTCAGGCTACGGCGCCTATCACGGCGAGGCGGGGTTCCTGGCGCTCAGCAAGGAGAAGCCGGTTCTCAAGCAGTCGGCGATCTCGGGCGTGAAGTTCCTCTATCCGCCCTATGGGCGCATGGCGAGTTTCATGTTGAAGCTGCTGGGGCGGTTCGGCTGACGATATGCGTTGCCGCCGATCAGCCGGCGGCGAGGCGCGGGGACGGGCGCTGCTGTGCCGTGGTTTGCGGCTGAGGCGCGACGACGGAAAGTTCGAAATCGGCAAGCGGCATGGGACGGCCGAACAGATAGCCCTGGAAGATCCGACAGCCGGTTGCTTCGAGGAAGGCGAGCTGGGCTGGGGTTTCCACGCCTTCCGCCACGGTTTCGAGGCCAAGGTCAGTGGCGATTGCCCGGATCGAGCGGACGAGGGCTGCATCGCGATCGTTCTCGGCGACCGTAGCGACGAAGCTGCGGTCGATCTTCAGCTCGCTCACCGGCAGGCGGCGCAGATAGGCGAGCGATGAGAAGCCGGTTCCGAAATCGTCGAGCGAGAAGGTGAGGCCGAGCCCTTTCAGCGCCATCATCTTTTCCGCGACCGGTTCAAGGCCGGCGATCAGCACGCTTTCGGTGAGCTCGAGCCTCAGCCTTGTCGGATCGATGCTGTAGCGGGTGGTGAGGTCGCGCAGCGTCTCCTCGAAATCATCCTCGTTGAACTGGCTGGCGCTGACATTGACCGAGAGCCGGAGGGGGCTGAGCTGCGGGTCGGCCTGCCAGCGGACGAGGGTTTCCAGCGCCTGTTCGAGCACATAGGTGCCGACGATCGGCATCAGGCCCATTTCCTCGGCAGCTGGAATGAAGGTGGCGGGGGAGATGGGGCCGCGGGTCGGGTGGTTCCAGCGCAGCAGGGCTTCGGCGCCCAGAACCTTGCCCTGCCGATCGGTCTGCGGCTGATAGGCGAGCGTGAGTTCGCCATGCCGAAGGGCGGCCAGCAGATCGCGGGCGATGCCGCGCGGGGCGGAGAGACGTCGCTGCAGCGTATAGATCGCGCCGCAGAAGATCAGGGCGGCCATGGCCGGGTTGAGCCACATACCGTAGCGATGAAGCTCCGGCGGGATCGGTTGGGCGAAGGGCAGGCGGAGGTCTGCCGCATGGAGGACGACGAAGGCCACGAGGCTCGCGGCAATGACCGACAGCTGCAGGCGCGAGGGGCGGCGCAGGTGGTTGATATAGGCGAGCATGCCGAGCACCGGCAGGAAGAGATGGGTGACGCGCGGTGCGCCATTCTGCGGCACGTCAAACATCAGGCAGAAGGCGATGACGAAGATCAGGAAGCTGAATTGTGCAACGAGCAGGAAGAGATCGAGCCGGCCTCGGGTGACCAAAGCAAAGCAGATGAGGGCGGCTACGACGGGGAAGAGTTCGGCGAGCGCCATCATCGGGCGACCATTGACGAAGAAGATGACGGTCCAGAAGAGCGCAAAGGCAGCCACTGCGAGCGATACGGCCTGATAGACGCGGATCACCCGAGCGACCTTGTGCTCCTGACTGCCCTTTCCGATCATATGCCGCCCAATCGTGCCCACAGGCTCTGGATCGAACCTCTGCGCCGCGCCACGACAGGAGATCCAAGAATGAGGATATCCTAACTTAGGTGGCTAAAGAAACGGTGTATCTCGATGTTCAACTTGTTTCGACGGTAGTGGGTGGCGGATGCTGTGCCGGGAACGCGATTGGGGCGGTCCGCCGTCAGACGAACCGCCCCTCGAGGACCTTCCGGTCCTGCCTCCCCCCGGAGAATTCTCAGCCCGCCTTAGCGACCTTCATCACCTCGGGGTCATATACCCGGCCGAAGCGGTTCGCAAGGAAGGCTTCGAGGCCGATTTCTTCCTGGCGCACGAAACCGGCCTGCGGCAGCGTGCCGTCGGCGAGCAGGTCGAGCACCGTGCAGATGCCGGCGGCCGTGGTGATCTGGATGGCACTCATCTTCGTGGAAGCGACCACGCCGGCATAGACCTTGTTGGCATAGGTTTCCTGCAGGTAACGACCGTCCTTCCAACCGCAGACGGTGACGAAGATGACGACGACGTCCTGCATGGTGGCTGGCAGGGCGTTTTCGAAGAGGTCCTTCAGCACGTCGCGACGGTTCTTGAGATTGAAGTCGTTGAGCAGCGCCTTGATGATCGCCTGGTGGCCTGGATAGCGGATGGTGCGGTAGTTCATCGTGCGCACCCGGCCTTCGAGTGTCTTGGCCAGCGTGCCGAGGCCACCCGAGGTGTTGAAGGCCTCGTAGGTGACGCCGTCGAGGGAGAATTCCTCGCGCTCTTCCATGGCCGGCACGACAGACAGCTTGCCTTCGACGATCGCTTCGCAGGGCTCGATATACTCGTTGATCAGCCCGTCGGTCGACCAGGTGAGGTTATAGTTCAGCGCATTCGACGGATATTGCGGCAGGGCGCCAACGCGCATGCGGACCGTGTCCAGCGTGTCGAAATGCTTGGTGAGATCATGCGCGACGATCGAGATGAAGCCGGGGGCAAGGCCGCATTGCGGGATGAAGGCGGAACGGCTGCCGCGCGCGAGGTCTTCGACATGCCGCGTGGTCGCCACATCCTCGGTCAGATCGAGATAGTGGGTCGCGGTGCGGGCCGCACTTTCGGCAATCGCGCCGGTCAGGTGGAAGGGGGCGGCGGAGAGCACGGCGAACTGGCCGGAGAGCAGGCCGTCGAGGGAGGCTGCATCGGCGATATCGATTTCGGCAGTCTTGACGGCCGGATGGGCGTCGAGTTTGGATAGCTGTTCGGCGCTGCGATCGGCGACGGTGACCTGATAGTCGCCGGTCTCAGCCAGCATGCGCGCAATCGCTCCGCCAATCTTGCCGGCGCCGATGATGGTGACGTGTTTCATGGATTGCCCCTCGCATGCATGAGAGCCCGTGTGACACGAGCCTGTTTTCGCTAATCAGAGCAGTGTGGCTGCGGCGCATGTCGATTCCAAGTGACGATATGCCCAATATGCAGTATCCATATGAACAGATCGACGTAAGGACTGGGCGAAATGCAAATAAGTGACAAAGATCGTGAGCTGCTGTCCCTGCTTTCAGAAAACGCCCGGATGCCGGTGGCGGAACTTGCCCGGCGGCTCGATCTGTCGCGCACGACCGTGCAGGCCCGGCTCGAGCGCCTGGAGGGGCAGGGGGTGATTGCGGGCTATCAGGTGCGGCTGTCTGATGCCTATCAGAGCGGGCTGATCCGGGCGCATGTGATGATCACGATTGCGCCCAAGGCGCTGTCCACGGTCACTGCGGAGCTCAACGCGATCCGCGAGGTGTCCGCCCTCTATTCCGTCAATGGCCCTTATGACCTGATCGCGATTGTCGCTGCGCCGTCTATCTCGGAGCTCGATCGCCTGATCGACCGGATCGGTGAGCTGTCGGGTGTGGAGAGAACCCTGTCGTCGATCATCCTGTCGACGCGCATCGCCCGATGACATCCCGGTGAAAAGCAACCAAGTCATCATTATATCCATAAATTCTTAATCAACCATGTGTTGATATAGATTCGCGGATACTAAGGGAGGGTTGGCATGACAGTGGTTGCATTGTTGTTTGCATCGGTTCTCTGGCCGACCGTCTTGCTGGCGGCGCCGCTTGGCGAGGGGCGCTTGCCTCTCGATGTCGCCGCGGGCACCTCGACCTGGGTCAATCGGCACGGCTCGGTGATGGTGCTGGATCGCGGACGCGACGGGTTGCTGCAGGGCTATTTCGTCAACAACGCACCCGGCAAAGGCTGTCGCGGCATTCCCTATGAACTCAGCGGGCGCATGGTGGACGAGACGATCGCCTTTCAGGTGAGCTGGCGCAATGGCGTGGCCGACTGTCCCACGGAGACGCAGTGGCGTGGCCATATCCAGCCATCGCGCGAGGGTGGTCTGGAGATCGTGGCCGAGTGGCAGCAGTCTTCGACGGTTCTTTCGATCGGGCTTGGTAATGACGAGCCACAACAGGGGACCGATCACTTTACTCTGCAGGTCACGACCGGTCTGCACTCCCAGATCACGCCTCCAGGAATATCGGCAATTCCCTAATTGGCTTGGGCTCTGTCACGCTGCCTTGAGTTCTGCCCGAGCAAGCGCCCGTTCCAGGGCCTCGATGCAGGTCTCGTCGTGGTGGCGACCGGCCCCTTCCCAGAGGATGGCAAGCGCCTTTGCAACCGGCATGGCCGCACGATAGGGGCGGTCGGCGGTCAGCGCATCGAAGACGTCGGCGGTGGCGACGATGCGGGTTTCAAACGAGATCTCGTCGCCTTTGAGGCCACGCGGATAGCCGGAGCCATCGAGCTTTTCGTGGTGGGCGCCGCCGATCAAAGCGAGATCGGCGAAAGCTGCGATGCGCGAGAGGATGGTCTCGGAGAATTCCGCGTGGCGCTTCATCTGCTCCCATTCTTCACCCTCGAGCCGGCCCGGCTTGTCGAGCACGCTGTTGGAGACGCCGAGCTTGCCGATGTCATGCAGGAGGGCGGCACGTTTCAGGCGGCGGCGCTCTGCCGAGGGCATGCCGAGTTCTTCGGCGATCAGGTCGGTGAACAGGGCCACGCGGTCGCTATGGCCTGACGTGTAGGGGCTCTTGGCATCGATGACGCGGGCAAAGCCGGCGGCAATGTCGTCGAGATAATCTTCGTCTGCCAGGATCGCCTGGCGGCCGGGTTCGAGCGCCAGCACATAGGCTTCCAGATTGTCCGAACCAAGCTCGGCAAAGAAGACGGGCGTGGCCAGCGTTTCGAAGACAGTGACGATCTCGGGATCGAACCAGCCGCCGGCGCGCTTGCGGATTTCCGTGAGGGCGGCATCCGGACCTTGGTGGACGAAGAAGACGTCGATGACCTGCGCCATGAGGGCGATGCGGGCGAAGAGGTGGATTTCCTTGCCCTTCAGCCTTTGTGGCTGGCCGCCGCCATCGACATGTTCGTCGAGATCGAGGATGCCCTTTGCAACTTCGTCGGAAAAGCGCATCTGCCGGGCGATTTCAGCGCCGCGCTGGCAACGCGTCTGGATCAGGCCGGTCGAGATCTCGCCGCCATTCTTGAAGATGTTGAGAATGCCGCGGAAGCGTTCGGCCAGCCCCGCTTCCATACCGGTGTGCGAGAGCACGAATTTGAGGATCTGTGGGAAGGAGCCGTCGACCAGCTTGAAATCGTGTTTGAACTTCAGGTCATCGGCCAGATAAAGTTCGCAGATGCGAGCGGCATTGGAGGAACAGCCGAGATCCTTCAAGAGCAGCGTGTAATAGAGATCGCGCAGCGCCTCTTCACCGAGGCCAAGGGCCTGGCCGATTCTCGTGCCGATGAAGCAGCAGCGGACACAATGGCCGGCGGGCTGACCTTCCGTCATGTCGAGCGCATGGCTCAGGGCTTCAATGATTTCTGCTAGCCGGATGGTCTCGGTCATATCGCATTCTCCTCCCACCATCCTGCCAGATGGGGATTAAGAACGGGTGTCCGGCACGCTGGTCGACGCAGCGCGAGCTGGTCAGGCTGCCGCTGGTGCGCTCTCCCGCTGCCATGCCCTCTCCAGAGCGTCGACGCAGAGCGGATCATGATGGGCACCGGCCGTTTCGCGGATCATGGCGAGCGCCTGCGCCGGGGGGATGGGAGCGCGGTAGGGCCTTTCGGCCGTCAGGGCGTCGAAGACATCGGCCGTGGCGACGATCCGGGTGGCCAGAGATATTTCATCGCCTGCCAGGCCGCGCGGATATCCGCGGCCATCGAGCCGTTCGTGATGGGCTCCGCCGACTTCCGCCAGTTCTGCGAAGGCCGGAATGCGGGCAAGGATAAGCTCGGAATGGGCGGCATGGGCGCGCATTTCGACCCATTCTTCCGGATCGAGACCGGAGGGTTTGTTCAAGACGCGGGCGGAGACGCCGAGCTTGCCGATATCATGCAACAGGGCCGCCCGGCGCAGCATCCGGCATTCAGCCGGCGAAAGGCCGAGTTCCTTGGCGATCATGACGGTGATCTCCGCCACCCGGTCGCTGTGCCCGGCCGTATAGGGGCTCTTGGCATCGATGACGCGCGCGAAACCTTCGACGATGTCGTCGAGATAGTCCTCATCTGCCAGGATGATCGTTTGGCCGGGCTCTGCGGCGAGAACCTTCTGGTCCAGATCCGGTGCCTTCAGATCGTTCCAGGCACCGGGTTGTGCCAGCACGGCGAGACAGGCATCCACGACTTCGGGATCAAGCCAGTTTCCCCGTCGGGCCCGCAACTGGCGCAGGGCCTGTTTCGGGCCGCCATGGGCGGAGTGCACATCGACCACTTGGGCCACCAGTGCGATGCGGGCGAAGATATGGATCTCTTCCCCCTTAAGGCCTTCCGGCCGACCGGTGCCGTCATGGTGTTCATCGAGATGGCGTATGCCTGCCGCGACATCCTCGGAAAATCGCATCTGGCGGGCGATTTCGGCGCCCCTGCGACAGCGGATATCCACCAGTTGCGCCGCATGTTTGCGGGCGCGCAACGCCTTGAGGATGGCCTTTGCCCTTCCTGCCACGCTGCGACGGGCGCCGGCATGGCGGAAAACCTGTCGCAGCAGGCTCGGCAGCGTGCCATCGACACGGCGAAAATCGCCCTTGAAACGGGTGTCATCCGTATCGAAGATCTCGCACATGCGCATGGCATTGGCCGAGCAGCCGAGATCCTTCAGCATCAGGGTGTAAAAGAGATCGTGCATCTGCGCTTCCGACAGGCCCAGGCGGCGGCCTATGGCCGTGCCGATATGGGCGGTGCGAATGCAGTGTCCGGCAATCTGTCCGCCGGTCAGGTCGAGGGCATGGCTGAGGGCGCCTATGAGTTCGGCGAGGCGAATCTGTGCGAGCATCTGTATCTCCGTCGCCGCCAGATTTAACCCCTAAGAGTTAAGGGGCCGTAGATAGTTCGGATATTCTCACATACGAATCGTCTGCAATGGCAACCTCCTGTTCACTGCTTCCATGCTTGTCTTTTTCCCGCATTGTCTTAAGCCTGCAGACGCACTATGTGCGGATGAGCCAAACCAACGAGGACTGTCCCCTGTGATGAACGAAGACGAAGACGACAAGAGCAAGGAACTGCCGATCGGCAAGGAAACGGAAGCGAACCTCTTCAAGTCGCGTTCGATCTTCATCTATGGCGGGATCACCATGGAGCTGGCGCAGAAAGTCTGCACGCAGCTCGTCGCACTTGCTGCCGCCTCCGACGAGGACGTTCGCGTGTTCGTCTGCTCGCCGGGCGGCCATGTCGAAGCCGGCGACGCGATCCATGACATGATCCGCTTCATCAAGCCGAAGGTCTTCATCATCGCGACCGGCTGGGCGGCATCTGCCGGCTCGCTGATCTTCGTCGCGGTTCCGAAGGAGCGCCGTCTGGCCCTGCCGAACACCCGTTTCCTGATGCACCAGCCGTCTGGCGGCACCCGCGGCATGGCCTCGGATATCGAGATCCAGGCCCGCGAAATCATCAAGATGAACGAGCGCCTGATCAAGATCTACGCGAAGGCCACTGGCCAGAGCCAGGAAAAGATCGCCAAGGATATCGACCGCGACTACTGGCTTTCCGCCGAAGACGCCGTCACCTATGGCCTGGTCGGCCGGATCATCGAGAGCCACGCCGACATCGGCTGAGGCTTTCGCCCGACACCAAACAAAAAAGCCGCCGGAGCGATCCGGCGGCTTTTTCGTATCTTGGACTTCAGAGGCTGCGATCAGATGATCGGGCAGCCACGGCGATTGGCAAAGCGGATTTGCTCGGGGCCGCGGCGGGTAAAGCCGCGCACGGTCACGCTGCGATCGGTGACGCGCACCACTTCGGCGCGGCGCAGGCCTTCTTCGGCAGCAGCGGCACGGGCTTCGCGCGGGCTGCAACCACGGTTGCGGTCGCGGCGGTCGACTTCACGCTCGCGGATGATCGGGCGTACGCCATCCGGGCCGATGCGAAACTCGACGCCCTGCGCCGAGGCGGTGGCTGCAAAGGGCGCGGCGAGCGGAAGGCCGGCGAGGGCAAGCGTGGTGACCAGGGCTGCGCGCAGGAACTTGGCGGACATGGGGAAACTCCTTCGTTGTCGTGGCGGAGAAAGCCCGTGGACGCCCAAAAGTTCCCTTGTCTCAGGCAAAGAGCGACTGTTTCAGCGCCATTCGTGCAGGCGTTCGCCCATCAGCGGCCGGGTGCTGACCAGCGGCAGTGTTTCGCCTGAACGCTCGGCATGGACAAGCGCCTCTGCCTCGTCGTTGAAGCCGATGAAGATCATCGACAGCGACCTCGCCTTCGGGGCGCCCTTCTTGCGATAGGAGAGCTTCACCGCGCAGTGGGGATAGGCCGCGTCGAGCACGGCGCCTTCGGGCAGCGCGTCTGACAGAGCGAGATGGGCGCCGAGGCCGAGGAACCGGTCGATGGCGACAAAGGCAGTCGCTTCCGGCAGCTGCTTGTTTTCCTGCGCATTGGGTGCGCGGCCCCAGAACAGGCTGTCGACCACGCCCTTGGCCCGATTCGACTTCACCACCACGAGACCGCCGGCCGCGACCAGCTCCAGATGGGCGTCCCAGGTCTGGAAAAGGTCGGGGGACTGGTGGAGCTCGGTCAGCAGGGGGCGGAGGGCGGCGGTGAGGTCGGTGTGGAGGGTAGGGGGCATCGGGCGTCTCGGCGAGTATGGGGTGGCGTGTGGCGGCCTCGTAGCATGGTGGGGGCGGGGTGGATATGCTCAGTTCGCCTCCGGCGTGAGATCGACGCGGCTTTCCTTGCCATCGGTGGTCTTCGACACGAGTTCGACGCCGCCGCCTATGGAGCGCATGGGGCGGACGGCGGAGGAGAGGAGCACGTCTTCAGCGCGCTCGATCTTCGAGAAGGTGTTCTGCGTCATGCCGGCCATGGCTGCGACATCCTGCTGGGTGGCCTGCATGGCCTTGGCATGGGTGGAGCCTGCCAGCGTGTCCACTTCGGGCCGACCGAGGAAGGGCCTTCATCATTCAAGAGATGTGGTCGTAATGTTGAAGTTGTTCCGACGTTGAGATACCAGTTTTGCGATGGGGGGCGAAATGGCGACGGGTGACAAGTGGCAGCCAACGCGAATAAATCGCGTAAACAGAGTGCTTGGGACGAGTACCAAGCCTTTGCTTGCGGCGACTGATGCTGGCACCGCCCTCGTGAAGTATCTTGGTAACCCTCAAGGGAATGATGCACTCATAAGCGAGCTGGTCGCAGCACAGCTGGCCAATCGTATTGGCTTGCTCACGCCCAAATTTGCAGTCGTGCGGATCCCGCATATTGAGGTCTTAGATCCTTTTGTAGATGTTCAGGAGGGGCCAGCCTTCTTCTCTCGCTGGGAGCAAGCCGCGTCATTGGCACCGAATTCCAAACTTTTGGCACAGCTACGGGCTCCTAGCGAAGTTTCCCTGCTTGTGGTCTTCGATACGTGGATCCGGAACAAAGACCGCTTTACTGGAGATCCTTATGGCGGCAACTTCAACTATGACAATCTCTTGTTCAAGCCTGATAAGCGCAAGACTCAACTCTTGGTGATCGACCACAGCCATGCGTTTGCTGAGACGACGTTGGAAGGTGAGATTACGGCAGATTGGTCGACCGAACAGAATGTTTACGGATTGTTTAATGAGTTCGCCCCAATGCTGACGCGGCATGATGTACAATCGGCCTTGGATATCATATGCGCTGTACCCATTGACGAGATAAGAGGTATCTGCGCGTCGGCTCCGCCGGAGTGGGGATTTGGCGCAGCTTTGGCACGCCGCTTGGGCGATCTTCTGGTCGAACGGGCGCACTTGATGAAAACGTGGTTCGCGGACGCCGTATTTGATCAAATGGAACTAGATTTCAACGGGAAGGAGGCATGAGATGCAAGCTGTAAAAATAATGTACTCGATCGTGCAGTTTAGCCCGTTTCCAGATCGGTTCGAATACGTCAACGTCGGTGTGATTGTATTCGATGCAGCACAGAAGAGGTTGTCGATAAAGTTGTCGAACGACTTTTCTCGCGTGAAGAAATTCTTTGGCGATATCAACGCAGTTTTTCTGAAAAGCGCCCTTCATGATTTTTCTGAGCGAGTAAGTCTGCGTTTTCATAAATCGGATATGTCGTCGCAGTCTCAGATTGAGGAGTTTAACTCCAAACGGGCCGATCTTTTCCGTCTGACGTCGTTGAATGCTGTAGCAGGGTCCGATGTGGATTCGATCGCGGACAGACTTTTCGGCGAACTAGTTATTTGGGAAGCGCACCCCAGGAAGATTGAACGCATAAACACACTTCTGACTAGTGCATTTCGCGAAGCTGGAGTCCTCTCACTTCTTGACAGGCGCCCTGAGCCGATTCACCTAGATCAGTACGGAGTAACGCTGCAGGCAGACTACGGATATCAAAACGGTGTCTATAATCTCATCGATGCAGCAAGGTTTGACAATCCCCAGCGTGGCTTGGCTGAAGCGGGAAAGCGCGTTCTGGAAGGTAAAGCGCTATCGGAGATGATTGGTAAGCGCTTGATCGTGGTTGGTGATTTTGGAAATCAACCAAACCGGTTCGTAGATAACCTTCGTGAAGATTTTGAAAGAGTAGGTTCAAAGCTATTTCGTTTGGAAGAGGTCGGCGAGTTGTCGGCCGAAATACGAAGGACTGCGCACTAGGTCTTTAAAAATACTAGTAATAACCCCGCCAGATCGCTCCGGCGGGGTCATCATTTTCCTTAATCTTCAAGCGGCTTACGCCTGCTCTCAGAACTCCACGGCCCGATCGCCATCCTCGTCCTGAATGCGGGTCGGCAGGCCGATCTTGTTCAGGAGGTTGATGAAGGGCTTGGGCGGCAGTTCTTCGACGTTGGCCATCTTCTTCACGTCCCATTCGCCTGTCGCGACCAGCATGGCGGCTGCGACCGGGGGGACGCCGGCGGTGTAGGAGATGCCCTGGCTGCCCACTTCGTTGTAGGCTTCCTTATGGTCGGCGACGTTGTAGATGAAGACGGTTTTTTCCTTGCCGTCCTTCAGACCCTTCACATAGTCGCCGATGCAGGTCTTGCCTTCGTATTCCGGGGCAAGCGAAGACGGGTCGGGTAGGCAGGCCTTGACGACCTTCAGCGGCACGACTTCAGAACCGTCAGCGAGCTTGACCGGCTGTTCGGAGAGGAGGCCGATCGACTTCAGCACGGTGAAGACGTTGATGTAGTGATCGCCAAAGCCCATCCAGAAGCGCACGTCTGCGCCGTCCATGTTCTTGGCCAGCGAATGCACTTCGTCATGGCCGCAGAGATAGGCGCGGCGGGTGCCGACGACCGGCAGGTCATAGTCCTTGCCGATCTCGAACATCTTGTTGACCTGCCATTCGCCGCCCTGCCAGGAATAGACGACGCCGGTGAACTCGCGGAAGTTGATTTCCGGGTCGAAGTTGGTGGCGAAGTATTTGCCGTGGCTGCCGGCATTGATGTCGACGATGTCGACATCGGTCACCTTGTCGAGATATTCGTCCTTGGCGAGACGCGCATAGGCGTTGACCACGCCCGGATCGAAGCCGGCGCCGAGGATGGCGGTGATGCCCTTCGTCGCGCATTCTTCCGCACGCTTCCACTCATAGTTTCCGTACCACGGCGGGGTCTCGCAGATTTTGTTCGGCTCTTCATGGATCGCGGTGTCGATATAGGCGACACCGGTGTCCATGCAGGCGCGCAGCACCGACATGTTGAGGAAGGCGGTGCCGACATTGATGACTATCTCGGTGCCGAGCTTGGTGATCAGGGCCTTGGTGGCTTCGATGTCGAGGGCGTCGAGCGCATGGGCTTCGAGAACGCCTTCCTGCTTCATCGCCTTCTTTTCATGCACGGAAGCGATGATGGCGTCGCACTTCGCCTTGGTGCGCGAGGCGATGTGGATGTCGCCGAGCACGTCGTTGTTCTGCGCACACTTGTGGGCAACCACCTGCGCGACGCCGCCGGCGCCGATGATGAGCACGTTCTTCTTCATAATGGGACCAACTCCTATGTCCAATCGTCAGAACCTGGGCTTGAAGGATTTCAAGACAGGCTTTGTTCGTAGTCCGTGTAGTCGAACTCACGGACCGTCCTGAGGCTGCCATCCAGTTCGCGGATGGCGATTGCCGGCATTTGCACGCCGTTAAACCAGTTTTTCTTGACCATCGTGTAGCCGGCGGTGTCCTGCAGCGAGATGCGGTCGCCGATGTTCAATTCTGCTTCAAAATTGAACTCGCCGAAGATATCGCCCGCGAGGCAGGACTTGCCGCAGACCTGGTACCGGTGCGGTCCCTGGTTGGGGTGGACCTTTGCGCTTTCCCGGTAGATCAGGAGATCGAGGAGATGCGCTTCGATGGACGAATCCACCACGACAAGATCCTTGCCGTTATAGAGCTTGTCGAGCACGGTGACTTCGAGCGTGGTCGACTTGGTGATCGAGGCTTCGCCGGGCTCCAGATAGACCTGGACGCCGAACTCGCCGGAGAAGCGCTTCAGGCGCTCTGCAAATTTTTCCAGCGGATAGTTTTCGCCGGTAAAATGAATGCCGCCGCCGAGCGAGACCCATTCGGCCTTCTTCAGGAGGGGGCCGAATTTCTGCTCGATATCGCCGAGCATAGTATCGAAAAGGTCGAAATCGCCGTTCTCACAGTTGTTGTGGATCATGAAGCCAGAAATCAGGTCCATGACCGGCTCGACCTTTTTCAGATCCCATTCGCCCAGTCGAGAGAAGGGGCGGGCGGGATCAGCCAGATCAAAGCTGGAAGAGGATACGCCGGGGTTCAGGCGCAGGCCGCGGATGATGCCTTGGGATTGGCTCTCGAAGCGTGTCAGCTGGCCGATCGAGTTGAAGATGATCTTGTCGGCATGGGAGACGACCTCGTCGATCTCGTAATCGGCGTAAGCGACCGAATAGGCATGGGTTTCCTTGCCGAAACGCTCATGGCCCAGGCGGACTTCGTTGAGCGACGACGAGGTCGTGCCGTCCATGTAGTCGCGCATGAAGTCGAAGACGGACCAGGTGGCGAAACATTTGAGCGCCAGCAGGGCTTTTGCGCCGGAGAGTTCGCGCAATGTCGCGATCTTCTCCATGTTCTGCAGGAGCTTCGACTTGTCGATGAGATAATAGGGAGTCTGGATCAAGGCCATATCCTTCGTGAACCCAGCCATATCAGGCGGAAGTGAACGGGACGCCCCGAATGCGTCGGAGGGGTCCCTTAGGCAAAAGGGGGTGAAAAGGCAAGCGGAAGCTCAGGGTTTCGGCACGGAGATTGCCTGCCCGATTTTCATGAAGGGCAGATGACGCAGCGGGTTGGCCTTGCGATGGTCTGCCGCCTTGCATTCCTGCGAGTGCAGCCATGCGTTGGGCGACGGGCAGTGTTCAGCAATCGGAAATCTCTGCGCTGTTACTTGCAGAGGTAACGGTTATGCCCTGGACACGTCATGCATCTCGACCTCGCGACCATTCTGATCCTGCATCCGCTCTCTTTGACGGTGGGCGCGCTGTGCTTCCTCTATCTGCGCTACCGGTCGCGTCGAAACCGGGGGCTTGGTAAGATGGCGGTTGCCTTTCTGGTTCTGGCGCTCGGATCGCTGATCGCCGGGGCTGGCGAGCAGGGCGTGGTCGATTACGCGACCTGGACCTTCGTATCCTTCACCACAGGGCCCCTGGCCTACACGCTATTCTTCATTGGCCTCGCAAATCTTTTGACAGAGCGACCGGCCGGGCGCTGGTGGTGGCTGATGCTGGCGCCTGCCGTGCTCACCGTCGTGGCCCTCGTCACGCAGTTTCACCTGGTCAATCTCTACCGCGCTTCGGCATTCCTGACCGCCATGGGGCTCTATGCCCTTGGCAGCGCCGCCTTCGCCTTGTCGGATCCGCAGCAGGAAAGGCTTGGCAGCCGGTATGGGCTCGCCGCTGCGCTGGCGTTCAAGGCGCTGATCGCCTTGACAACGATTGCGGGGATCGTGACCCCCGAGATCGTTCGCTTTCCGCCGGCAGCGACCTTTCTGGTGCTGATCCTTTGCCAGTTTGCGATCGCCATGTTCGTTCTCATTCTTGTGCAGGAGCGGGCAGAGCAGCGGCTTATCGCGCTGACGGAGACGGACAGTCTTACGCGCATTCACAATCGCTACTGGCTGATGGATCGGCTGCCCAAGCTCGCCCCCAAGGGTAGCGGCTTCATGGTCATCGATCTCGACCATTTCAAACGCGTGAACGACGTCTACGGGCATCTGGCCGGGGATCTGGTGCTGAAGAGTGCCGCCCAGGCGATGGCGGCACGGCTGGGCGAGGGCGCCTATTTTGCCCGGACGGGTGGCGAGGAATTCGGCCTCTATCTGCCCCGCGCCTCCGAAGACGAGATGCTGTCGATCGGCGAGATGCTTCGCCAAGAGGTGGAAGCCCTCAGCGTCGTCTATGAAGGCGCGACGATCCCCGTGACGCTGAGTGCCGGTGCCTCGGTGGCAACGGAGGAGATGTCGACCAAGCGGCTTGCGGCGCGGGCGGACCATGCGCTCTACGTGGCGAAACGGGCGGGGCGAAACCGCGTGCGGTTCTACGAGGAGCCTGATCCGGCAGAGCAAGCCTCGTGGGACGGCGCCATAATGACCGCGACCGGCGCCTGAACACCGGCTGCAGGTCTTGCGGTGGCCGCGCCTGCCTTGCCAGATGGACGTAAATTTGTTTCGGCTTTTGTCTATCGAGACCGGTGCTGTGAGTCCTGCCATGCTGAAAGACTTTTCCCCCCAGGCTGCCTTCATGGGCGTGCTCGTCGCCTTTGTCGGCTTTGCCAGTTCCTTTGCCGTCGTGCTGCAGGGGCTGAAGGGGGTGGGCGCGACCGATTACGAGGCGGCATCCGGGCTGATGGCGCTGTCGCTCGCCATGGGGATCTGCGGTATCGTTTTGAGTGTCTGGACGAAGCTGCCGGTCTCGGTTGCCTGGTCGACGCCGGGCGCGGCGCTGATGGCGACGGCGGGCATTCCGCTCGGCGGTTTTCCGGCAGCGGTGGGTGCGTTCCTCGTTTGCGCGGCGCTGATCATACTCGCAGGCCTCATCCGGCCCTTCGGGCGGGCGGTGGCGGCGATCCCGGCGCCGATTGCCAATGCGATGCTGGCCGGCGTGATCCTCAATCTCTGCTTTGCGCCGTTCAATGCGGTCGCCTTCGATGCGGCTCTCGGTCTGCCGATCCTCGTCGTCTGGGCTGTCGTCGCGGCCTTCAAGCGGCTATATGCGGTGCCGGCTGCGTTGCTGACCTTCGTGGTTGTCATCGTCTTCGGCGTCGACCTGCCGGAGGGTGCCATGGCGAGCTGGGCTGCGTCGCTCGCGCCGCCAGTGGAGTTCGTCGCGCCGCAATTCACGCTGCCGGCGCTGATCTCGATCGCGCTGCCGCTCTTCATCGTCACCATGGCCTCACAGAACATTCCGGGCATCGCGATCCTCAAGGTCAACAAATACGAGCCCAACCCGGGGCCGATGTTTGCCGTGACGGGGCTGTTTTCCGCGCTGTCGGCGCCGTTTGGCGGGCATGCGGTCAATTTAGCCGCGATCACGGCGGCAATGTGCGCGGGCGAGGATGCCCATGCGGATCCTGCCAGGCGCTACTGGGCGGCGATCATCGCCGGCATTGGCTATGTGCTCTTGGGGCTCGCAGCCGGCGCGGTGACCGGCTTCGTGTCGCTGGCGCCGCCGATCCTCATTCAATCGGTTGCGGGTCTCGCGCTGATCGGGGCGTTTTCGGGGTCTTCGGTTGCGGCGTTCCAGGTGCCGGAGACGCGGGAGGCGGCAGCCGTGACGTTCCTGGTGACGGCGTCGGGGATTTCGATCCTCGGGATCTCGGGGGCGTTTTGGGGGCTGATTGCCGGGGTGGCGATGCTGGGGCTGGTGAAGCTCGCCAAGGCAAGGGGATGAGGCGGATACGCATCCGCGCGATTTTCCTGGGCTTTGCGGCAGGTTTTTTCGGCTTCGTCTTTTACACCCGGTATTGGATCTGGCGCGACTGCATCGCCGCATCGCAGTCGAGTTGTTTGACGCCTGACGGCAGCAATGTCACCGATGCTGGAATGGTGTGGGGCGTCATCGCGCTTGGTTTCCTGGCTGCGGCCTTGATCGCACAGTTCGGGCGGCGGTAGACGGGGTGTGTCGGATCTGGTGTAATCGCAAGGGTTGCGCTAGGTTTTGCGGATGGAGTTCGAATTCGATCCGGCCAAGAGCGAGGCGAACAAGGCGAAGCACGGATTCGATTTCGTGGCGGCGCAGGAGTTGTGGCGCCCGGGGAATGGGCTAACCGTCGACGCCCGCTCGCAGGATGAGGTTCGTTATGGTATTATCGGTCTGATCGATGACAAGTTCTGGGTGGGATACTTCACGCTCCGGTACAACAAAATCCGGATCATTTCTGTTCGCAGGGCCAGAAAGGCGGAGATTGGGTATTATGAAGACCATAACAGCGGCTGAACTGGACCAAAAATTCGACGATGGAGAAGATGTCAGCGAGCATTTCGATTGGGCGAATGCACGGCGCGTCAACTGGGAGCACGAGCTGGTCGAACTCGAATTGCCGACGGAGGATCTTTCCGCGCTCGACGCTGAGGCCGCGCGTTTGAATACCTCGCGACATAAGCTGGTTTCGCTATGGATACGCGAGCGCCTCAAGCAGCCCCCGAAATCCGCCGCCGAATAACATCCTTGCGCGATTCGATTCATCGCGTTATTCCTGATCCCATGAAGATCAACGGCACGACCATTGCTGCGACTGAGATGACGGCCCGCGCTGCGGCCTGCTTCGTCGCGTCGGTGCCAAACTCGCTTCTTCTTCTCGGCCTTATCCGCGGTTGCCGGGTCCATTGAGGAGCGCCCGGCGGCCGGGTTAGCCGTTTGGCGATTGCTCCTCGAAAACTCCCCAATTGATGTTATCCATCCCTTGAAAAGGGTCTGTACGCGCGTGCCAAAGCTCCGCTGATTTGTTATCAGCCATGGCAGCCGCCCGAGGACGAGAAGAGACGAAGAAGATGATTTTGAAGACCCATACCGTGAAGCAGGGCATGCCGGACGCTTCGCAGAAGTACCGCGCCTATCCGCAAATCGCCATTCCGGACCGTACCTGGCCGTCGAAGGTGATCGACAAGGCGCCGATCTGGTGCTCTGTCGACCTGCGCGACGGCAACCAGTCGCTGGTCAACCCGATGGGTCATGACCGCAAGGCGCGGATGTTCCAGCTCTTGCTCGACATGGGCTTCAAGGAAATCGAGATCGGCTTTCCCTCGGCTTCGCAGACGGATTTCGACTTTGCCCGCTGGTGCGTCGAAGAAGGTGGCGTGCCCGCCGATGTATCGCTGCAGGTGCTGGTGCAGTGCCGGCCCGAGCTGATCACGCGCACGTTTGAGGCGCTGGAAGGCGCGACCAACCCGATCATCCATTTCTACAATTCCACCAGCGAATTGCAGCGTCGCGTGGTGTTCGGCAAGGATGTCGCCGGCATCAAGCAGATCGCCGTCGATGCGGCGAAGATGATCATGGATATGGCGGCGAAAGCCGGTGGCGGTTATCGCTTTGAATACTCGCCGGAAAGCTTTACCGGCACCGAGTTGGAAGTGGCTTTGGAGATCTGCAACGCCGTCATCGCCGAAGTGAAGCCGACGGCTGAGAACAAGCTGATCCTCAACCTGCCGTCGACCGTGGAGATGGCGACGCCGAACATCTATGCCGACCAGATCGAATGGATGTGCCGCAACATCGACAATCGCGAGAATGTGCTGATTTCGCTGCACCCGCATAATGACCGGGGCACGGGGATTGCGGCAACCGAACTCGGGTTGATGGCGGGTGCCGACCGCGTCGAGGGCACGCTGTTCGGCAATGGCGAGCGCACCGGCAATGTCGACATCGTCACGCTGGCGCTCAACATGTTCACGCAAGGGGTCGATCCCGAGCTCGACTGCTCGGATATCGAGCGGATCAAGTCGGTCTACGAATATTCCAACGAGATGGTCATTCCCGAGCGCCATCCTTATGTCGGCGAACTGGTCTATACGGCCTTTTCCGGCTCGCACCAGGATGCGATCAACAAGGGCATGAAGTCGATCAAGACGGCGAATTCGCCGATCTGGGAAGTGCCTTATCTGCCGATCGATCCGCAGGATGTCGGCCGTACCTATGAGGCGATCATCCGGATCAACTCTCAGTCGGGCAAAGGCGGCATCGCCTATATCCTGCAGGAAGACTACGGCATCAACCTGCCGCGCAACCTGCAGATCGAGTTCCGCGAGGACATTCAGCGGATCACCGATGATGAAGGCAAGGAACTGCCGTCGAAGAAGATCTATGAGCGCTTCATCGAGCGTTATGTCGACCAGACCGGCGCGCGCCTGAAATTCGTCGACCACCACACCTATCCGGCGGGTACGGATCAGAAGGGCATTCGTGTCGTTGCGGCCGAAATCACCGACAATGGCGAGACAAAGCGGATCGAGGGCAAGGGGACGGGCCCGATTGACGGCTTCGTCAATGCTCTCTCGACCTATCTCGGCATCGACCTCTCGGTTCAGGACTATTCCGAGCACTCCCTGCAGCATGGCTCGAATGCGGCAGCAATCGCCTATGTCGAGATGGCGCATGCCGGCGG
The DNA here is from genome assembly GCA_958439205.1 of uncultured Allorhizobium sp. Lineage (GTDB taxonomy): Bacteria > Pseudomonadota > Alphaproteobacteria > Rhizobiales > Rhizobiaceae > Allorhizobium. Next base: position 2,149,687 of record OY288189.1, read on the forward strand.
CAAGCTGTTCGGGGCCGGCATCAACACAAACATCGTGACGGCCTCTCTGGAGGCGATCGTCTCGGCCGCCAACCGCGTGCTCGACGAGCAGAAGAAGGCTTAATCGCCATGACACTCTTCGCCGAGGTTCGACATCTGTCCTCGGCGAAGGCCCCGCTTGTGCTGCTGCATGGTTTCGGCGGGATCGGAGTAGCATGGGAGCCGGTTCTGCGCCGGCTTGACCCAGACCTGCCGCTGGTCGTCTATGACCTGCCGGGCCATGGCTGCTCGCTCGACGCTGACGGCGTCGGACATGCCGGTGTGATGGCCAGAGCCATTCTCGGCGATATCGATCGGCGCGGGATATCCAGCTTTCATCTCTGCGGACATTCGATGGGCGGGGCGATTGCCAGCCTGATTGCGCTGAAAGCCGCCGATCGTGTGCGTTCGCTCACGCTTCTGGCGCCGGGTGGTTTCGGGCCCGAGATCAATCACGAGGCGCTGCGGCGATATGGTTCGGCGGTGGAGATCGACGAACTCGCACTGGCATTGGCTGCGATGTTTGCTTCCGGGAGCGTGCCTGACCCAGCGGGTCTCGATCGGCTTGCAGAGGCTCGTCGTCTTTCCGGAGCAACTGACCGGCTGATGGAGATCCTGCGTTCCTTCCTCGTGGAGACGGATGGTCGGATCGGGCAGGGGACGCTGCCGCTCACCTCTTTTGAGAGCTCTGGCGTTCCGACGCGGCTGTTGTGGGGTACGGAGGATCCGATCCTGCCGGTCACGCAAGCCAAAACCATCTGGACCGGTGCCGAGGTAACTCTGCTCGAAGGTGCCGGGCATATGCTGATCGAGGAGGCGCCGGAGGCGGTGGCTTCGGCGATTGCTGCTGCCGTTGAGGCAGGCTGAACTCAGCCGCCGAGCAGGCGCTCGCTGTGGTCGAGCTTCAGGGGTGCGTCTTCGCTTTCGATCTTGTAGCGCTGCCAGTCGAGCTGCCAATTGCCCGCTTCGCCATCCACCGAGAAGAGATTGTAACCGGCGGCTGGCTTCTTGGCGCCGGGGCCCTGGCTGGCGGAGGCTATGCCGACGACGGGGACTTTTTTCTCGCGGTCGGCCAGCCAGTAGAGCGTGTTGAGATGCGTATGGCCGTGCAGCACGAGTTCCGCGCCGCCGGTGCGGATCGCGGCCGCGAAGCGGCGGATGCCGATCATGCGCTTGTGCTGTGGTGCGGCTCCGCGGATCGGCGGGTGGTGGATCATGACAACCCGGAAGAGGCCCTCTTCACCGGCGGCCTTCAAAAGTGCGGCCGTTTCGCGGGCCTGGCGGCCGCTGAAATAGCCCTGGGCGGAGAAGGGCGGGGTGGCGATCGAGGTCGAGCAGCCGATCAGGGCGACGGGCCCACGGCGGCGGATGTAGGGGAAGAGCTTGTGGTCGTCCTGGAAGATCAGCGGATCGTCGTCGCCGCGCATGTAGTCGTACCAGGCCTGGACCACGCGTTCATGGGCACCGGGTACGTAAGCATCGTGGTTGCCGGGGACGACGGATGTGTCGAGCGGCGCGCCTGCTTCCTTCAGCCATTCTGCCACCAGCTTCACCTCAAGCTTGGAGGCGAGGTTGACGAGGTCGCCGGTGATTGCGAGGTGATCGGGGTTTTCGGCGCGCAATGCCTTCAGTGTCATTTCCAGCGCATTGGGGAAAAGGTGCTTGCGGCGGTTGCGATGCCAGTTCACATAGCCCGTAATCCGCTTCGAGGCCAATTCCCGGATCGTCAGGTTCGGCAGCGGGCCGAGATGCACGTCGGAGATGTGGGCGAGCTTGAACATGGCGCTTCTCTTAACGACGCTAAAACCGAGGGGCAAGGAAAATGACGCCAGCGGATGGTGCCGGGACCGGCACCGATAGCGAAAGGCTCGGATGGCCGAAGAGGTTCCTTGTTCGTCTGCTGCATGTGTATTTCGCATTGAGCCGCGGCATGACGCTCGGGGTGCGGGCTGCCTGTTTCGATGAGGCGGGACGTATATTTCTCGTCCGCCATACCTATGTGCCGGGCTGGCATATGCCTGGTGGCGGGGTGGAGCGCGGCGAGACCGCGATCGAGGCACTCTTCAAGGAAATGCGGGAGGAGGGCAACCTGGAAGCGCTCGGGACGCCGGAGCTCCTCCAAGTCTATTTCAATGCCAGAGTGAGCGGTCGCGACCATGTGTTGCTCTACCGCGTCGATGTCCGGCAGACCGCAGAACGCCCAGCGGATCGGGAGATCGCGGAATGCGGGTTTTTCGCTCTCGACGCGCTGCCTGACGGCACGACCGTAGCGACGCGCCGGCGGATCGCGGAGCTGCGCGGGGAGATCTCCCCCGCGCATTATTGGTAGGCTCAGGCGCCCAGCTTCTCCCGGCCATGGGGTGCCATCAGGTCCTCAGCCGGACCGACGGGGACTACGCCTGTCGGATTGATCATGGTGTGGCTGCGATAATAGTGGTGCTTGATGTGGCGCATCTCGACCGTCTCGGCGATCCCAGGTGTCTGGTAGAGGTCGCGCAGATAGGCCGACAGCGCCGGATAGTCGGCGACGCGGCGGATATTGCACTTGAAGTGACCGACATAGACAGGGTCGAAGCGCACGAGCGTGGTGAAGAGCCGCCAGTCAGCTTCGGTCATGCGGGTGCCGAAGAGATAGCGTTGCGTCGTGAGGCGTTCTTCCAGCCAGTCCAGCGTCTCGAACAGCGGGTAGACGGCGGTTTCATAGGCCTCCTGGGTGGTGGCGAAGCCGGCCTTGTAAACGCCGTTGTTGACGGTGTCGTAGATGCGCTTGTTGACCTCGTCGATCTCGGCATGCAGGTCTTCCGGGTGCATGTCGAGGCTCGAGCCGGTCAGGTGATCGAAGGCCGAGTTGAACATGCGGATGATCTCCGAACTCTCGTTCGAGACGATCGTACCCTCCTGTTTGTCCCAAAGGACCGGCACGGTGACGCGGCCCGAGAAGTTCGGGTCGGCTTTGACATAGACCTGCCAGAGGAAATCCGAGCCGAAGAGATGGTCGGGCGTGGCGCCCTCGCGGTCGTGGAATTCCCAGCCGTTCGACAGCATCAGCGGATCGACGACGGATACCGAGATCAGGTCTTCCAGACCCTTCAGGGCGCGGAAGATCAGGGTGCGATGCGCCCAGGGGCAGGCATAGGAGACGTAGAGGTGGTAGCGATCGGCCTCGGCCTTGAAGCCGCCCTTGCCCGAGTGGCCGGCGGAACCGTCTGCGGTCACCCAGTTGCGGAAGCTCGAGTCAGCCCGCTTGAAGTGCCCGGAGGTCGATTTCGTGTCGTACCAGACGTCCTGCCAGACGCCATCCACCAGTCTGCCCATGGTCGCTTCCTTCTCGTTTGAACTTGATCCGGAAAATACGGTTGTTGGCTGGGATTGCGAGGGGCTGACGATTGAACAGTGCGTTTTCCGTTGGACGAGCGGAAAATTTGCTGCTATCGGAACAAAACTCAAGATTTGAAGGCCCCGATGACCATCGCACGGAACCCACGACGACGCTGAAGCTCTCGAACGCACGACATCCGTGCGCGTGAACCCTATTGCTGTCTGTCTTCTGGTTTCGGTCATCCATGTTTCACTCTGGCCTTGTCTACCTCACCGAGGATGCGTCGCACGACGCGGTCATCGAACTTATCAATGAAGAAGCTTTCGGTCCCGGCCGGCACACCCGTGCGGCAGCGCGCATTCGCGAGCAGGGACCGCATGACCGCTCGCTTTCCTTCATCTGTGCCGACAATGGCGAGACAATCGCTTCCGTGCGGATGACGCCGGTGCTGGCCGGCGGCGTTCAAGGGCATCTGCTCGGACCGCTTGCCGTGCGCCCCTCCCACAAGAACCGGGGCATCGGCCGCGAACTCGTCCGGATCGCCATCGAGGCAGCGCGGCGCAAGGGTTCGGAAGGCGTCATCCTGATCGGTGACCCGCCCTATTACATGCCGCTCGGTTTCGAGAAGGTGGCCTACAAGGCGCTGGATTTTCCAGGGCCTGTTGATCCGAACCGGGTGCTGATTGTGCCGCTCGGCGACGACGTGCATGCGTGGCTGAAGGGCGTGATTGCCTGGCGGGCGTGCGGGGCGGAAAATGCCGAAACATCGCCTGTTGATGATCTCGCGTTAAGCAAGGCCTATGCATCGGCCTGAGTGCCGCTGTCGATTGTCTAAGGAACCAAGTGGGCTTCGATCAGTTTTCCCTGTCCAATTCGCATTCGAATGAAACAGGAGACTGACATGCTGAAATTCATCGGTGGTACGATCGGCGCTATTTTCCTCATCGGCCTGATCGTGGTGGTCCTGTTGTTCAAGCTGATTTTCTAAGTTGGATGAGGGCCGCAGGATACGCGGCCCTTTTCACGACTGGTCCTTCTGTCCCGATTCAAGATCGATATCGAACCGCTTGATCAGCCAGCAGATATCCTGGCCCTGACTGAAATTCTCAATCCTCCCGAAGACCGTGTATCCGGCGCTCTCATAGGCACGGCAGGCTACGGGATTGATCGTGTCGATATAGGCACCGATGCAGCCGCGCGCCTTCGCCTCTTCTTCGGCGCTTGCCAGCAATCGGCCGGCCATGCCCTGACCGCGCAGGCGCTCCGGGACCGAGAGCAATTCCACATAAAGCCAACCGCGACCGGTATAGCCAACAAGCCCGCCATCGATGGCGCCGTCGTCTGTCGTGATCGGAATGAAGAGGTCACGTCGGTCGGTCGGGCCGAGCAGGCTGTCATTGTGCGCCTTGATGCCGGCGAGGATCGCGTCGCGGGCGGCTTCGGAGACGGTGTCGGAGAGGGTAAGTGGCTGGGTCATGGCCAGAAGACTAGTGAAGGGTAGGTGTGTGTGTCCAGATAGGGCCGGGCCATATCTCTCGCTACAAGTTGGTCGGACCCGCTGGCGACACGAGCGGTGCGAGAGAACAAGTAAGCCGGTATTTGTGGCCTACAAGGCAATCGTGCATGGTCAGCGTCCGCACACTCTTCACCTCCATCAGCTTAAACCGGTCACCGACGCCTCAAAGAGACATATTGATGCAACTGATCCCGACACTCACGACCTCACGCCTCATCTTGCGGGGATGCGAGCCGAGGACTGGCCCCGCTACAAGCAGATCATGTCTACGGACCGAGCTCGCTTCATGGGCGGGCCGTTTTCCGAGGCAATTGCGTGGGGCATGTTCTGCAGTGACCATGCGCAATGGGACCTGTTCGGCTGTGGTGCGTTGATGATTGATGATTTGGCGACCGGAGCATGTGTCGGGCAGGTCGGGATCAATGCAGGTCCACTGTTTCCGGAGTTTGAACTGGGCTGGTTCGTGTATCCGGAGTTCGAAGGATGGGGATACGCACATGAAGCCGCCGCTGCGATGCTTCATTGGGCAAAAGAAGTCCGGCGGCTCCCGAGCCTCGTCAGTTATGTCGATGCTGAGAACGTGAGATCAGCACGTCTTGCCATGCGGCTCGGTGCTGTTCTTGATCAGGCTGCCGCGCGGCCTTCGCCGGATGATCTCGTCTATCGCCACTATGCCAAGGCGTCTGCCTAGGTAGCTTCGTCAACGCGCCGATTTCACAACGGTTGAGGTGTGAGGGCTACCGCCCCTCGCGCCACCACATAGCTGATACCGCGAGCAGCAAGATCCCCAGTCCTGCAAAACCTGCAAACAGCGGCAGCGTGTTGACACCCTTCAGCACGGTCTCGTCGGTCAGGCGGATCAGCATGCGGCGGTCGTCAGCGACTCGGACTTCGCCGCGCACTGGCAGGATGTCGGGGATGCGGACGGAGGCGTCGCCGTCGTCGAGGCGGGCGGTGAGTCCACGGGTTTCATCGCTGATCGGGGACAGCGTGTCCGTGGTCGAGATCATCGCGCGGAATTCGGGCGCGTCGACGGCGCCGACATGGACGAGGGTGGAGAAGTCGCCATTGGTGATGGTGAAGAGGCCCGTCTCGGTCATGCGGCGTTCGCCGCGATAGAGGCCGGGCTGGATTTCCGAGAGATTGAGAGCGATCGTTTCGCCCGAAGGCGTGGTGATCGTAGCGGGGCCGGGGGCGTCGCCGATGGTCTGGCGGGTGACTTCCAGCGTCCGGCCGGTGGCGCGGGCCTTCAGCGCCTCTTCCTCGAGTTCCGGCTCCTTCATCAGCCAGTGGGCGATGCGGCGATAGAGCGAGACATGCGGGCCGCCGCCTTCGAAGCCGCGCGCCCAGAGCCAGCCCTGGTCGGAGAGCAGCATGGCGACACGGCCTTCATTGGCACGATTGAGGACGAGCAGGGGGCGATCGCCGTCGCCGGTCATGACCGTCTCGCCGTCGGTGCGGCCAACATCGACGCTGCGGAACCAGCGGCCCCATTGTGGCGGCTCGACTGCCGAGCCATCGAGGCCACGCGTGACCGGATGGCGTTTGCCCTGGTCGGAGAGGCGCGGATAGAAGCCGGCCTGATGCACGTCTCCGGTTGGCGTCGCGGGCAGAACCGAGGAGAGCGGGGTGAGCGCGATGGAATCCTGGCCGGCATGTTCGGGGCCGGCGGCGATCAGAAGCGCACCGCCATTGCGCACATATTCGGCGATGTAGTCGTAATAGAGGATCGGCAGCACGCCGCGATGCTGGTAGCGATCGAAGATGATCAGGTCGAAATCATTGATCTTTTCGACGAAGAGTTCGCGGGTCGGGAAGGCGATCAGCGACAGCTCGTTGATCGGGGTGCCGTCCTGCTTTTCCGGTGGGCGAAGGATGGTGAAGTGCACGAGGTCAACCGAGGCGTCTGATTTCAAGAGGTTGCGCCAGGCGCGTTCGCCGGCATGCGGCTCGCCGGACACGAGAAGCACGCGCAGGTTCTGGCGGATGCCTTCGATCAGGTGGATGGCGCGGTTGTTCACGTCGGTGACTTCGCCCGGTGTCGCCGCGACCGAGAATTCCAGCACATTGTTGCCGCCACGGGGCACGCGGAAGGCAAACGAGGTTTCTGCGCCGGGAACGGCGGGGACGAGCCCCAAGTCTTCGCCGTTCATCTTGACCGAGACGTCTGCCGGCTCGTTGGACGCCTCGCCGTCATCGAAGACGCGGAAGGTCAGTTCCTGCTCTTCATCGACAATGCCGAAGCGCGGGGCGCGCAGAATTTCGATGCGGCGATCGAACTCGTCGGCCTTGCCGGTGATCAGGGAGTGGACCGGCGCGTCGAAGGGGAGCGCCTGATTCTCACCGGGGATGTCATGCACCTGGCCATCGGTGACGAAGATTGCCCCGCCGACACGGGCCGGCGGCACGTCGGTGGTCGCGGCGGCCAAGGCTTCGAAGAGTTTGGTGGAGGGGGCGTCGCTGTCGCCGGGGTCGGTGACCTCGATGATCCTAGGCTCGATATTCGGGAAACGGCCAAGGCGGTCGCGGATGCCCTGCAGCGCCTGGTCAGTCTGCTCGACACGGCCGGCAATCTGCTGGCTCTGGCTGCGGTCGACTATGACAGGCACGACTGTCGTCAGCGGATCGCGTTCTTCCTGTAGTAACAGAGGGTTGGCAAGCGCAGCCAAGACGGCGATTGAAGCCGCAAGGCGGATGGTCGTGCCGCGCACGCTGCGCAGGAAGCCGAGCACGGAGAGGATCACCGCGAGCACCGCGAGTGAGGCGATGGCGATCCATGGAATGAAGGGGGCGAATTCGAGCGTCATGGTCTCACTGCCCCAGTCGTTCGAGCAGGGCAGGCACGTGGACCTGGTCTGCCTTGTAGTTGCCGGTCAGCATATACATCATGATGTTGACGCCGGAGCGGAAGGACATTTCGCGCTGCATCTCATCAGCAGGCACGACGGGCAGGACGCTTGCGCCATTTGCGTCGATCGCCCAGGCGCCGAGCAGGTCGTTGCCGGTGATCATGATCGGCGTCACGCCATCGCCGGAGGAAGCGACCGCACTGTTGCTCGACTGAGCTTCCTGGCGGGACTCGACCCAGAGCGGGCTGCCGCTATAGCGGCCGGGGAAGCCCTGCAGCAGGTAGAAGGCGCGGGTCAGGACGTGGTCGGAGGGGACGGGTTCCAGTGGCGGGATGTCAATATTGGCAAGGATCGCCTGCAGGCGTTCGCCGTTTGGCGAGGCGCCAGAGTCCGCGCCCAGCATCGAGCCCTGATCGCGGGTGTCGAAAAGCACGGTTCCGCCGGCGCGCATGTAGGCGTCGATGCGGCTGATGGCGGCCGCCGACGGCATGGGGGCGGAGGCAGAGATCGGCCAGAAGATGATGGGGTAGAAGGAGAGCTCGTCCTTCGAGATGTCAACGCCGACAGGCGGCTCGGGTTCGAGCGTCGTTCGGTAGGTGAGGAAATCGGTGAGGCCAGCCAATCCCTGTTCGGAGATGCGGTCAACATCCTGTTCGCCGGTGATGACATAGGCGAGATGGGTGTTGTCGAGGCGTTCGAGGATCTGCTCGTCGCCGGGTTTTGCATCGGCCGACTGGGCGAGCGCCTGACCTGGAGCGGTGGAGACGCCGAGAGCGAGAGCCAGTGCCAGGATCGAGGCGGCGGCAGCGGGCGCACGCTTCTGCATACGCGAGAAGGCGCCGCCCATGAAGAGCACGATCAGGCTGTCGATGACCAGAAGCAGGAAGGCGAGGGTCAAGAGGCTTGGCTTCAGCGGCGTTGCGGCGGTTCCGGCCATGGGATCCCGGGTCACGGTGAGGCCTGTCGGCGAGGGGAGCGGGCGGAGCGTCGCATCTGCGGGCAACAGGTTGAGCGCAGTGAAGCCGTCTTCAGTGCCGTAAAGGCCGGGCGGGTTGTCGAAGGTCGCGGCTTCAGGGCGGTCGGGGCCGAGCGAGAGCGGCTTTGCCGTGCCGGCTTCAGCTGTCAGCGCGCCGCGTTCGGTGAGCAGGCGGAAGGGCGGAAGCGAAGGGGCGGTCGCCTGGCTGCCTTCCGCTTCGGCGGCGCCGACGCGGGTGAGCTGGACGATGCGACGGAGCATTTCGACGAAGGTGCCGGAGATCGGCAGGTCGGACCACGTCGCCTCGGCGCTGACATGGAAGAGCACGATGCGGCCGGCGCCGTTGTCCTCGACTGTCACCAGCGGCGTGCCGTCGGCAAGGCTTGCCCAGGTGCGGGCGGCGAGGTCAGGCGTCGGTTCGGCGAGCACCTGGCGCTTGACGAGGATGCCTTCCGGGCGCGGCATGCCGGCAAAGGGGCCAAAGGTCGGGAAATCGGCAAGCGGCTGTGGCTCGGCCCAGGAGAGGGCGCCGCCCAGCGCGCGTTCGCCCTGGCGCAGGATGACGGGCACGAGCGGATCGTCCGAGGGGGCGGCGGCTAGGCGCGGGCCGGCAAAGCGGATGAGCGTGCCGCCGCGGTTGATCCAGGCTTGCAGGGGATCATAGACATCGGCGGGCAGGCGGCCCACATCGGCAAGCACGAGCGCGGACGGGTTCTGGTTGAGGATCTCAGGAATGGCGACGGCGAGATCCGTCTGGCCGGGTTTGACCACGTCCGCGTAGGGGCCGAGCGCGCGTTCGATGTAGTAAAGCGGCGAAAGGAGCGGCTGGAAGCCGTCACCGCTGTCGCCCGACACGAGCGCAACCTTGCGGCGGCGGAAGCCGTCGTCGAGCAAGTGGGTGGCGCCAGCGGAGGCGATACCTGCGATCGACAGGCGAGCGAAATCGTTGCGCAGCTCGAAGGGGGCGGCGATCTCGCCAGATGCTTCTGACGTGCCCGCTCCGAAATCGACCTGGCCGGACGCAATGACGCGACCCTGACGGTCCTGGGCATCGACAATAAGGCTGCGAGGTTCCGAGGCGTTCAGGCGCGAGAGCGTGACGGTCAGGGCATCCGAGCCGTTGTTGGCACCTGTAATGGCGACGCTGGCTGCGCCATCGCCCTCGACGATACGGAATTCGGCGGGTGAGAGGCTCGCGAGATCCGAAAGGAAGGGGTCTTCTGCATCGCGGGCAATGCCGTCGGAGACATAGGCGAGCGTGCCGGGGCGTTCCGAGGAAAAGGTGGTGCGCAGGGCCTCGATGGTTCGTACACGATCTGGGCGAAGCGGATGGGGCGTGGCGGCGGCGAGCTTTTCCAAAGCCACGGCAGGTGTGCCTGGGATCGCGTCATGCGTCGCGTCTGCGGTGAAGACGATCGAGACGGGCAGGCTGCGGTCTGCGGCGTCGCTGATCAGGGCTGTTGCGGTCTCGACGCGACGCTCCCAGTCGCCGACGGTTGCCCAGCCGTTGTCGACGACGAGCAGCAGCGGGCCGTCGCCGGAGAGTGTCGAGTTGCGCGGATTGAGCACGGGGTCGGCCAGCGCGAAGATGACGATGGCGGCCATCAGCATGCGCAGGAGCGTCAGCCACCACGGGCTTTTCGAAGGCGTTTCCTCACGCTTCAAGACGCCGGCCAGGATCTTTAGCGGCGGAAAGATTTCTGCCTTCGGGCGCGGAGGCGTGAGCTTCAATAGCCACCAGATCAGCGGTAGCGCGAGCAGGGCACCGAGAATGGCGGGGGCACCGAAGGCCAAGGGGATACCGAACATCAGCCCGCACTCCTGATGGCAGCGGGCGGCATGCCCGACAGGTGCATGTGGACAGCGACGAGGGCCTCGGAGGCGAGGCGATCGGTGCGGTTATGGGTGAAGCTCCAGCCCATGCGGCGGAGTTGATCGGACATCGAGTCGCGGCGGGCGAGATAGGCCTGCTGGTAGTCGTCGCGAAGCGTCTCGGCGCGGCCGGAGGTGAGTTTTTCACCCGTCTCGGGATCGGTGAATTCGGTGCGGCCGGTATAGGGGAAGGTTTCTTCGGCGGGATCGGCGACCTCGACCACATGGCCGCGCAGGCCACGGCGGGCGAGCGGCGTGATGCGCTCCATCACCCGGTCGGCATCATCGAGGAAGTCACCGATCAGCACGATGTCGCTCGATCCCCGGATCATGCGGGTGTCGGGCAGGCCTTCGGTGATGGGGGCATGCATGATCGCCGTTGCAAGGCGTTCGGCGGCGTTTCGTGCGGAGATCGGCTCCATGATGCCGGGGCAGCCGATGCGTTCGCCGGAGCGGGCTAGGATTTCGGCGAGCGCCAGCATCAGCACGAGAGCGCGGCTTTCCTTGGAGACGGAGGCGAACGTCGACTTGTACATCATCGACGGCGACATATCGGCCCAAAGCCAGACGGTGTGGGCGGCCTCCCATTCGCGGTCGCGGATATACATGTGGTCGTCGCGGGCCGATCGGCGCCAGTCGATCCGCGCAAAACTCTCGCCATCGGCATAGGGGCGGAACTGCCAGAAGTTTTCGCCGATGCCGCGCTTGCGGCGGCCATGCCAGCCGGCAATCACGGTGTTGGCGATGCGCTTTGCCTCGACCATGCAGTCGGGCACCAGCACGGCGCGCTGGCGCGCGCGCTTCAGCACTTCGCTTCCGGGGGTCTGCTCGACGATCTGGCCGATCGATGCCACGCGGTTAAGGCCTCCCTTACTTGCGCAGGTCGGAAACGAGGCTCGCGATGACGTCGCGAACGGTCATGCCCTCGGCGCGGGCCGGGAAGGTCAGCGCCATGCGGTGTTCGAGCACAGGCTCGGCAAGCGAATAGACGTCGTCGATCGAGGGTGCGAGGCGGCCTTCATAGAGGGCACGGGCACGGGCGCAGAGCATCAGCGCCTGGCCGGCGCGCGGGCCCGGACCCCAGGCCACATTCTTGTCGGTGGACGCATTGCCATGGCCGGGGCGGGCGGAGCGGACGAGCGTGAGGATCGCGTCGACGACCGTGTCGGAAACGGGCATCTGGCGAATGAGCTTCTGGATTTCCAGGAGACGCTCGCTGGAGATCACGGCGCTTGCGCGGCGGTCACTAACACCCGTCGTTTCGAGCAGGATCTGCCGCTCGGCGGCAAGTTCCGGATAGAGAACGTCGACCTGCAAGAGGAAGCGGTCGAGCTGCGCCTCGGGGAGCGGATAGGTGCCTTCCTGCTCCAGCGGGTTCTGGGTAGCAAGCACGTGGAAGGGGGCGGGCAGCTGGTAGGGTTGGCCGGCGATGGTGACGTGATATTCCTGCATCGACTGCAGAAGCGCCGACTGGGTGCGCGGGCTGGCGCGGTTGATTTCGTCGGCCATCAGCAGCTGGGCGAAGACGGGACCCTTGACGAAGCGGAAGGACCGGCGCCCCGTGTCGTCCTGGTCCATGACCTCGGTGCCGAGGATGTCCGAGGGCATGAGGTCGGGGGTGAACTGGATACGGTTCGCGTCGAGGCCAAGAACGGTGCCGAGCGTGGTGACGAGCTTCGTCTTGGCAAGGCCGGGCACGCCGACGAGGAGCGCATGGCCGCCGGAGAGAATTGCGAGCAGGGTGTTTTCGACGACCTTTTCCTGGCCGAAGATCACCTTCGCCACTTCCTGGCGGATCGTGGCAATGTCGGCGAGGGCCTTTTCGGCCTCCACGACGATCGCCTTCTCATCCAGTGCGACATCAGGATTTGGCATCATGCCCATGGTCTGCTCCAATTGGTTTGGCCTGGTCCGGAGAATCGAACGGACGCGCGAAGGTGCATGTTACTGAAACTAACTTATTGGCGAGAGGACGGCTGACAAGGACGTTTTGAATGACTATCTCGTGACTGTTATAGGCTAAAGACAAAACCGGGACGCAAAAATGGCAAGCGATACGCTGAAGGCGACGACGGATGCGGCAGGGCTTGCCGCGCTGATTTCGCGCGCGTCAGCGCAAACATCGGGCGGAAAGGCATCACTACCGCCGGTGGAACGCTGGGAACCGCCGTTCTGTGGGGATCTCGACATGGAAATCAGGGCCGACGGCACCTGGTTCTACATGGGGACCCCGATCGGTCGGGAGCCTCTGGTGCGCCTGTTTTCGACCGTTTTGCGCAAGGATGAGGACGGGAAAACCTATCTCGTCACGCCTGTGGAAAAGGTCGGCATCCGCGTTCAGGATGCGCATTTTGTCGCCGTCGAGATGAGTGTGACGGAAGAGGCGGGTGAGTCGGTGCTGACGTTTCGCACCAATGTCGGCGATGTGGTCGAGGCGGGGCCGGGGCATAAGCTCCGCTTCGAGGTTGTCGGCGAGAACCACGAGCTCAAGCCTTATCTTGCCGTGCGCGGCCGGCTGGAGGCATTGGTGTCACGCGCGGTCATGTATGATCTCGTCGAGCGCGGGGAAGTTCTCGATGTCGAGGGCAAGGCGATGTTCGTGATCCGCTCGCGTGGTATCGTGTTCCCCGTCATGCCGGCCGACGAACTAGATCGACTGTCCCGGTGAGCCTGATGACCTTTACCGCCGAGGATTTCCGCCGCCGGGCGCTCGAACAGGTGGGAGCGCCGCTTGAGCATGCCTGGCGCGATCATGGCGATCATGTGCTGAACCCCGACACCATCCTCCAATACGAACAGCTGAAGCTGAAGGATGCGGCGGTGCTGATCGGCGTGGTCGACGATTGCAACGAAGCGCGGATCATTCTCACGCAACGCACCGACAAGCTGCGCAAGCATGCGGGCCAGATCGCCTTTCCCGGCGGCGGCATCGATGCGACGGACGCCTCTCCGGAAGAGGCGGCGCTGCGTGAGGCCGAGGAGGAGATCGGGCTCGACCGGCGTTTCGTGGAGACGGTGGGGCGCCTGCCGCAATATCTGTCGGGGACCGGGTTCCGCATCCAGCCGGTGCTCGGCGTCATCCAGCCCGGTTTCTCGCTGACGCTCAATCCAGATGAGGTAGATAGCGTCTTTGAGGTGCCGTTGTCCTTTCTGATGGATCCGGCCAATCATCGGCAGGACAGCCGGATGTGGCAGGGTGCCGTCCGGCATTTCTATGTGATGCCCTATCGGGAACGACATATCTGGGGCATTACGGCGGGGATCATCCGCACGCTCTACGAAAGGCTCTATGCATGACCAATCTTGCCGATCGCGACTGGTTCCAGGAGCCCGGATTGCAGAAGCTGATGATGCTGCTCAACAGTGGCGGCGCGGAGACGCGCGTGGTCGGTGGCGCGGTGCGCAACAGCCTGATGGGACTTGCCGTCGGCGACATCGATCTGGCCACCACGCTTCTGCCGGAAGAGGTGAGCGGACGGGCGGCGGCGAAGGGCATCAAGGCGGTGCCGACGGGCATCGAGCATGGCACGGTGACGCTCGTCATCGACGGCAAGGGTTACGAAGTGACGACGCTCCGGCGTGACGTCGAGACCAACGGACGGCATGCGCAGGTCGCTTTCGGTGCGACGTGGCAGGAGGATGCGGATCGGCGCGATCTCACCATCAACGCGCTCTATGTTGGCGCGCATGGCGAGGTGGTCGATCTTGTCGGGGGCCTGAAGGATATCGAGACGAAGACCGTGCGCTTCATCGGCGATGCCGAGCAGCGCATCGCGGAGGATTATCTGCGCGTGCTGCGCTTCTTCCGCTTCTTTGCCCATTATGGCAGCGGCCGTCCGGATACGGATGGCCTGAAGGCCTGTGCGCGGGCGCGGACGCAGCTCAAGACGCTGTCGGCGGAGCGGGTGTGGAGCGAGATCAAGAAGCTGTTGTCGGCGCGTGATCCGGGCCGGGCGCTGCTCTGGATGCGGCAGTCGGGTGTGTTGACCGAAATCCTGCCGGAAACGGAGAAGTGGGGGATCGATGCGATCCCCGGGCTGATCGCAGCCGAACAGGCGCTCGGCTGGGAGCCGGAGGCGCTGTTGCGGCTTTGCTCGATCGTGCCGAAGGACGCAGCACGGCTGGTGACGTTGTCTGAGCGGCTCAAGCCTTCCAATGCCGAGGCGCTGGCGCTTGATCGCTTTGCCCGGGCGCCGAAGCCGCAGGAGACGGTGACAGATGTCGCCTTCGACCGCGATCTCTACCGCTTCGGCAAGGATGGGATGATCTCTGTGCTGAAGCTGGAGCTTGCTTCTGTCCGTGCGCGTGCCGAGGGCGACCCGAAGGCGATGGCCCGAAGTGCGCGGCTGTTTGCGCTTCTCAAGCGAGCCGAGGGCTTCGTGCGGCCCGTGCTGCCGATCAAGGGTGCCGATGTGCTCGCCGCCGGGATCGCGGCAGGTCCCAAGGTGGGCGAGATCCTCGGCAAGCTGGAAGAAGGCTGGATCGCTTCGCAGTTCATCCTCAGCCGTGAGGATCTGCTGGCGCGGATCGAGACGCTCGCCAAGTCCTGACGTTTCATGAAAACGGAATGAGCCGATACGTTCGATTTCGCCATCGGATTTGCGGGCGGCCCTCAACAAAGAGTGTCTGAAGCTGCGCGATCCAAGGGCGAGGTGGGGCGCGTATCCCTTTCGGCTTCACATGATCGACATGACGTCGGTCTGGCCTATCAGAGGAGGGACTTCCATGAAACGCATCGCATTTGCAATTGTCGCCGCAGGCATGACGGTCGCCGCTTCCTCGGCGCAGTCCGCCAATATTGTCGAGACTGCCCAGCAGGCCGGCAGCTTCAAGACGCTGCTCGCCGCGGCACAGGCTGCAGGCCTGGTCGACGCGCTCTCCGGCGGCGGCCCGCTCACCGTGTTTGCGCCGACCGACGAAGCCTTTGCCGCGCTTCCGGCCGGGACCGTCGAGAACCTGCTCAAGCCTGAAAACAAGGACCAGCTTGCCGCTATCCTGAGCTACCATGTGGTGGGTCGCGAACTGACCTCGACCATGCTGCCGGGCCGGACAATCCATGTCCGCACCATCAAGGGTGGTGGTGACCGGACGCTTGCCGTCTCCAAGTCGGGCGCGGGCGTGACCGTGGACGGCGCAAACGTCGTGTCTGCCGATATCCGCACGGATAACGGCGTCATTCACGTCATCGACAAGGTCATGCTGCCGAGCAGCTGAGCCTAGCTTTACGCGGAGCCTGTTCGTCGGGCTCCGCATCTTGCCAGGTCAGATCAGCCTTGATTGGCGGCTGCCGCCGGTTGGTCGTCAAGGATGCGTTCCTTGATGTGTTGCACCATCGAGGGGCGAATGACCTCTTCGCCATGGGTGCCGCGCATGTGCTCGACGGCGCGCCGCACCACTTCTGCCTCGTCTTCGGCACGCGTGTGCCATTCGCAGCCGGGGACCAGGGTGCCACATTCGAAGCGTTTCATGATCGTTTCCTCCCGTGTCATGATGCAGGATCAAACACGAGGTATCGGCTTTTGTTCTGCGTCCAGGTCAAAAAAATGCCCGCACCAGGTGCGGGCAGAGGCAACCGACGCGGTGGATAGGAATATTCAGTCGGGCATGGCCCAGGCGTGGAAAACGGAGCGCGCGGGCTGGCGCTTGCCGCGGTGGGCGCCGCTCTCGATGTCGTTGGCGGCAAGCCGGTCGGCTAGATCCTTGCCGGCCAGACCGAGGCGCACCTGCTCGACGAAATAGGAATGGGGCAGGTCGACATCGCTCGACTGGCGCATCTGTTCGGCCAGGCGATCGATGAGTTCGGGCGCCTGAAGCGCGCGGTCTGCGGGTTCACTGACGCGGGACACGGATACTGAGCTGGATGGGGTCATCGCAATCTCCTCCTCGATACTGCGTGAGGCCGCAGAATGGTCCGGGCGTCGGCGGAGCGCAATGCAAACTGTCAAGTAAACGACACACATTGTCGTAAGCGGCGGGAATCACCGCTCATTCTTTTTCGTGAGCAAGCTGTGCATAACCTATGTCAGCGGTAACCCCTGGGATCAGGGATAGCGGACCAGCGGAGGCAGCGAGGAGAGGATTGATTCGACGTTGCCACCGGTCTTCAGACCGAAGATCGTGCCGCGGTCGTAGAGCAGGTTGAACTCGACATAGCGCCCCCGGCGAACGAGTTGTTCCTCACGGTCTTCGTCCGTCCAGGGATTGTTGAAATTGGCGCGCACGATCTTCGGATAGACGAGGTTGAAGGCGCGACCGACGTCCTGAACGAAGGCAAAATTGGCGTCGAAGCCGCCCTTTTCCTCGTCTGCCGTCAGCCAGTCGAAGAAGATACCGCCGATACCGCGGGCTTCGTTGCGGTGGGGCAGGAAGAAGTATTCGTCGCACCACTTCTTGTAGGCGGTGTAGTCGGCGACGGCCGGATGGCGTTCGCAGGTGACTTCCATGGCGCGGTGGAAGAGGCGGGTGTCCGGATCGTCTTGGGTGCGTCTGCGGTCGAGCACCGGCGTGAGGTCCGCACCGCCGCCGAACCACTGGCTGGAGGTGACCACCATGCGGGTGTTCATGTGCACGGTCGGCACATGCGGATTGACCGGGTGGGCGATCAGCGAGATGCCCGAGGCCCAGAAGCGCGGATCCTCTTCGGCGCCCGGCATTTGCTTGCGGAATTCCGGCGAGAACTCGCCGTGGACCGTGGACGTGTGCACGCCGACTTTCTCGAAGACGCGGCCATACATCATCGACATGCGGCCGCCGCCGCCCTTGCCTTCCTCACGCTGCCAGTCCTTGGCAGTGAAGCGGCCAGGCTCGCGATCGGCCATCGGTCCGGACAGTTCGTCCTCCAGGGTTTCGAAGGAGGCGCAGATCGTGTCGCGCAGGCTTTCGAACCAGGCACGCGCAGCCGTCTTCTTTTCCTCGATGTCCTCGGGCAGGCCTTTCGCCAGTACCGGTCGCTCCATGTCGTCCCCCTCCACGTCCTCACGCAACTCTCTCAGGACAAACGAATATCAGGTGAAATCGCAGGCGACCATATCGGGGCGGGGGTGTCCCCGGAAATTCGACTCGCCTTCCGGTTTTAGCTGCATTAATCTTGGGGTATGCGAGGGATTTCATGATGAAGATGCCTGGCCCGCCATCGTTCAACGGCCTCAAGAAGCGCATCGCCGACCACAGAGCCGGGACCGCCGGACGCGTGGGCGGGCAGTACGTGCGTGAGACCTATTGCCTGACGCGCGAAGAGGCGCGGGCCAAGGCGCGCGAATGGTTCGATACCTTCCCGAAGGCCGCCTACTGGACCGAGGTCGAGAGCTGGCGGCAGCTCGACGGTGACCAGATCGAGTTCACCATGCGGCGGCTGCCTTCGGCGGACTGAGCGGCGTGGACGTTTGAGGCTTTAAAACGCCAATCGCTAAAATCCTAACTTTGGCAGAAAGCCAATTACAAAACCTGCTCTCTAATGTGATCGCCATACAGCCGGAATGATGCCGGCTTTGGATCGACATGACATGCGACACAAGGTTTTCTCATGAGTTCAGTCTGGCTCAATCCGTCCGTTGCCGGTGGCGCTTCGATGGCGGGAGCGTCTGCGTCCGCGCTCGACCAGGTGACGAAGCAGCCCGCCGCCAAGCCGGCTGTCGAAACTGATCCGAGTTCCTCCAGCTATTGGTCGATTTCCACCACGATGCGCGCGGGCAGCCTGTCCATGGGCAGCGTGCAGGAGGCGAACGAGATTGCAGCCGCGGTGACGGATACCGCCGCTCTCGGGCTTGAGCAGGCAACCGACATCGTCGCGCGCATTCAGCAGAAGCTCGTGCTCGCCAAGACCGTTGGCGCCGATCGCGATGCGATCAATGCCGACATTTCGCAGATGAAGATGGATCTCGCAGCGGTTGTCGAGGACAGCACGTTCAACGGCGACAACTGGCTGGTAGTCGAGGCCGGCGGGCGGCCCAAGGTCGCCTCGCTGCTCGCGTCCGTCACGACGGACAAGGATGGCGGCCTGTCGATCAACATGGTGGATTTCGACACGGCCAAGTCGACGCTGGTCTCGCGCCAAGAGGCGAAGGACGGCACGCTGACGCGGGCCTATGCCGGTACGAGCCTTGGTGGCGTTCCCTACAACTATTACCTCATGGACGCTCAGTCGCGCGAACCGAACGAGCCGGGTGCGCGCGAGATCAAGATCGACAGCCAGACGACGGGTGACGAGATCGACGGCATGATTTCATCGCTCAACCGGGTGATGATCGACATGGTCGGTGCGAGTGCCGAAGTGAGTGCGACCCGCAACCAGGTGACGGGTGACAGCGTGCTTGCGCAAGGGCTGCAGGGGGCGACTGAGCTCGGCGTCAGCCGCCTGGTGGACACGGAACTCAACGAACAGAGCGTGCGATTGACGGCGGAGAAGGTGCAGGATCAGTTGCAAGCCTCGTCGCTCAACATGGCCAATGTCTCGATGACGTCGTGGTTGAGGCTCTAAGCGTATCTCTCTGATCCGGAATCGAAAAGGCCCGCTTTGCGCGGGCCTTTTGCTGTCGGTCCTGTGTTCAGGTCTTGGCCCGGGGGCGCTTGGTCTTGCCGCGCGGGAGCGGGACCATGATCGGGGTCGCCGCCTTCTGGGCTTTTGCGGCAGGCGCGGCTTTCGCGGTCGGCGGAGGTTCCGCTTCTGCGGCGTCCGGTGCCGCTGCGCCGATCGCTGGCTCTGTCGGCAGCGTTTCCGTTTCGGGTAGCATTGACGGTTCGGATTCGATGATGACCGGTAGCGGGGCCTCCTCGACCATTGGAGGCGCAGGCGCTGTTTCAACCGGCTCGGCCTGTGACGCTAGTTGTTCGGGGACTGCCTCTTCCACAAAGGTTTCGACGACGGGTTCGGGCGCAATTGTCTCCGGCACAATAGGCTCAGCCACGATGGTTTCAGGCATTGCTGTCGAAACTGGCGCATCGCCCTTCAGGATCTCGCTGAGGATCTTGGTCACGGAGAGCGCCGTCGGCATGTCGGTGTTGGTCGAGTGGCCGCAAAGGGGGACCTTGATGTCGGTCGCGATTTTCGGACGCGAATTCATCTCGCCGAACCAGTCGAGTTCGCCGACGACGTCGATGACCTCGGTGAAGGCTTCCGGCATCTTGATACGGCCGCCGAAGGTGACGACGCGGGCGGTGTTCACAAGGGTTTCAAGCCGGCCCGGATCGCTGGCCTTGATTGCGTGGAGGGCATCCGCGATGACGCGGTTGCCGCGGGAATGGCCGGCAATCAGGTTAAAGGAAAGGGTCGGATCGGCGAGCAGGGTTGCCACCGTATCGGTATCGAGCCCGGTTTTGCGCTCGGTATCGGTGTCTTCGTCGCGCGTGCCATAGGCGCCGAGCTTGGGGCGACCGACGACGTCGTCAATCACTTCGAGATTGCTTCTGATATGGCCGAGCCAGCCGAAGAGGAAGGCGCCGCCGATTGCCTCGTTGACGATGTCGCCGAGGCCGTAGCCGGAGACGACGGCTGCAACAGGTGCGTCGATTGCGTCCGCGACGTTGCGGGCGAAGGCGGCAGCCCCGATGGCCGAGCCACCGATGCCGGCAACTGCCATGGCACGCACGTTGCGACCGCCGCGCAGGCGGAATTCCTCGACACTGTCACACAGGGTGAGCATGCCGCCGCCTGTGGGCGGGACGATCATGATCAGGCCTTCGGAGGCGATGCTGTCGCTGATGTAGAAGGTTTCGTCGGCTGTGAGCGCCTTCACGTCATAGTAGAGGGCGTCGATACCGGTGTTGCGGAGCCGCCAGGGTTCGAGCGCTGCGTTGCGCATCGTGCGATGCCGGACGCGCTCGGGGAAGCTCAAGGATCGGGCGAACTGGGTAAGGCCCAGGGCGAATGCTGTCTCAAACATGACTCCATCTCCCATTTTGCTGCAATGCAGCATATCGTGTTCCGGATGAATTAGCAATTGCCGCTGGACAAGCCTCAGGCGGTCCGGCCCAGCCATCCTATCCGATGGTAGAGCCTCTCGCCTTGACTTCTGTCTGTTTGGGGACGGTGGGCTTCAGAAGCCAGTCTGGCGCAGCGCTTCGCCGGTGATCATCGCAGCTGACATCGCGACGTTGATCGACCGCTGGCCCTCGATCATGGAGATGATGACACGGTGGTCGGCCCCGTCATGGACGTGATCGGGAACACCTGCGCTCTCGCGACCGAAGAGCAGGATGTCGTTGGCCGCGTAATCGAAGGCCGTATAGGGCAGGGCAGCCTTGGTGGATGCAAGTATCAGGCGCCGGCCCTCGGCCTTGCGCCAGGCGTCGAAGCGCTCCCAGTTGACGTGCCGGGTCATGGCGACACTCGCCAGGTAGTCCATGCCGGATCGCTTGAGGTTCTTGTCGGAGAGGACGAAGCCTGCGGGCTCGATGATGTCGACTTTCAGCCCGAGACAGGCGGCAAGCCTCAGGATGGTGCCGGTATTGCCGGGGATGTCGGGCTGGTAAAGGGCGATGCGAAGGTCGGACATGCAAGGCTCATAGGCGATCCCCGGCGGACGCTCAAGCATGGCGAGATACCACGGGTTTGCTCTGTGATCGGTCTGCAACAGTTGGCGCCGAATGTCGCGCTCGCGGGAAAAGCCGGCTGGCAAAAAACGCGCGCGCCCGCTAGAACGAGGCTCTTGTTCCACACGCACCAGGGAGGGCCATCGATGGATCTATTCGGTATCTCGCGCCAGCCCCGATTTATGGCTGCTGCCGCCTGACGGCGTAACCCTCGCGTCTTTTTCCAAACTGATTCATCCTGCGGCCATAAGTGGCCTCAATCATTGAATATTCGCGTGTCCGCGTCACCTTTTGCCGGTGTCGCCTGCGCGCCATTTCTGGAGATTTTCCATGTTCTCGTGGTTCGAAAGCCGCCTGAATCCCTATCCGGTCGATGAACCGAGCCTGCCGCCGAAGGGGCTCATCGCCTTTTGCTGGCACTACACCAAACCTGCGGGCTGGTGGCTGGTTCTGCTCGGGCTGTGCTCGGGTCTCATCGCGGTCGCGGAAGTGTTTCTGTACCAGTTCCTCGGCAATATCGTTGACTGGCTGTCGACGGCCGAACGCTCCACCTTCCTGCAGACGGAGGGCGGTACGCTCGCCTGGATGGCGGCCCTGCTGCTGATCGGTCTGCCGGTGATCGGGGCCATCCACAGCATCACCATGCATCAGGTGCTGGCGGGTAATTTCCCGATGATCGCGCGCTGGCAGATGCACCGCTTCCTGCTGCGTCACTCGATGACCTTCTTCGCCAACGAGTTTGCGGGCCGCGTCTCCACCAAGGTGATGCAGACGGCGCTCTCCATCCGCGAAAGCGTGATGAAGATCATCGACGTCTTCATCTATGCGACGACCTTCTTCGTCTCGATGCTGGCGCTGGTCGCCTCTGTCGACTGGCGGCTCGGCGTGCCGTTGGTCCTGTGGCTGATCATCTATGCGCTGATCCTGCGCTACTTCATTCCGAAGCTGCGCAAGCTTTCGAGCGAGCAGGCGGATGCCCGCTCGATGATGACCGGCCGGATTGTCGACAGCTATACCAACATAGCGACGGTGAAGCTGTTTTCGCATGCGGGTCGTGAAGAGGTCTATGCGCGTGAGGGCATGGATGCGTTTCTCGGCACGGTTCACCGGCAGATGCGGCAGATCTCGCTGCTGAACATCTGCGTCGACATCAACAATGCCATCGTGCAGTTCTTCGTTGCAGCACTCGGCATCTGGTTCTGGCTGAACGGCACGGTCACGGTCGGGGCAATCGCAGTTGCCATCGGTCTTTCCATGCGCATCAACGGCATGTCGCAGTGGATCATGTGGGAAGTGGCAGCGCTCTTCGAAAACATCGGCACAGTCTACGACGGCATGGGCATGATGACGAAGGGCCACGACATCGTCGACAAGCCGGAGGCAAAGGCACTGGCCGCGCCGAAGGGTGAAATCGTCTATGACGCCGTGCGCTTCCACTATGGCAAGCAGAAGGGCGTGATTGAGGACTTCTCACTGACGATCAAGGCAGGCGAGAAGGTCGGTCTCGTCGGACGCTCGGGTGCAGGCAAGACGACGCTGATGAACCTGCTCCTGCGCTTCTACGATCTGGAAAAGGGCAAGATCCTTGTCGATGGCGAGGATATCTCTGCGGTCAGCCAGGACAGCCTGCGGGCGCTCGTCGGCGTGGTCACGCAGGATACCTCGCTTCTGCACCGGTCGATCCGCGACAACATCGCTTATGGTCGCCCCGATGCCACCGATGCCGAAATCATCGAGGCGGCGAAGCGGGCCAATGCCTGGGACTTCATCCAGGGCTTGTCGGACATGCAGGGCCGCAACGGGCTTGAGGCGCATGTCGGCGAGCGGGGTGTGAAGCTCTCCGGTGGCCAGCGGCAGCGTATCGCGATCGCCCGCGTCTTCCTGAAGGATGCGCCGATCCTCGTTCTCGATGAGGCGACATCGGCGCTCGACTCGGAAGTCGAGGCGGCGATCCAGGAAAGCCTGTTCAAGCTGATCGAGGACAAGACAGTCATCGCGATTGCGCACCGGTTGTCGACGCTGACGCAGATGGACCGGCTGATCGTGCTCGACAAGGGCCGGATCGTCGAAGAGGGCACGCATCAGGAACTGGTCCAGACCGGCGGCATCTATGCCGATCTGTGGAACCGCCAGTCGGGTGGTTTCCTGCCGGACCAGACAGATCCGGAGCAGGAGCTGGAGAAGACGCGCCGTGCGCAAGCCGAGGCGCGGGCGATTGGCGATGCCGCCGATGAGGCGGCCGAGTAACGAGAGACATACCTGCTCGTTGGATCATTCGAGACTTGGCGGCGGCGGAGCAATCCGCCGCCGCCCTTTTTTTGGTCTCAGCCAATTCGCGATTGGCTCCCTGCCTGCGCCATCAAAGGTTGCGTGCAATTTAAGTAATTTATTCATTGTTGATTCTTTAGAACGGTTTCATCCCGACCTATTGGACGATGTCTTGTCCTTACACCCTGGCGACCTCCCACGCCGGGTTGGGAATGCTTTTTCCTCTCCGGAGACCAATCATGTCCAATCTCAAGATCAAAGTCGTCTTGCCGCTGCTGTTTGCTGTCGTGCTGGCATTCGGCATCGGCCAGGGCATCCTCGCCGTCACCTTCATCGAAAACGTCAAGGAACAGGTGGATATCATCGGCCGCGAGCGCCTGCCGAGAACGCTGGCAGTGGCGCGGATGAACGCGACTTTCGCCGAAGTGCGCCGTGACTACTCGATGCTTCTCAGTGCTGCACCTGACGAGTTGGACGCTATTTCTGCGGCCACCAAGACAGCGCTGTCAGATCGTGATGCAGCGTTTGCTGCCTATGAGCCGATGATCAGCATGCCGGCGACGCGCGCACGCTTCGACCGGATGAAGGTGGCGCTCGCCGAATATGACCGTCTGGCCTCTCAGATGGTCGAACTGAAGCGTGCGGGCAACGAATCTGCCGCCAAGGCGCTGTTTACCGGCTCCATGGCTGCCAGCGCCCGCGAACTCGTGAGCGTGATGGATGAAACGATCAAGGCCAATGTCGAACTGAGCGATGCCGCCATCGCCGAGGCGGACCAGGTTTCGTCGTCCGCGATCAACATTACCATTCTTGCCGTTCTCATCAGCGGCCTGATTGCGGCCGGTGCTGCCTTCTTCAGCTTTGCCCGTGTCGTCCGTCCGATTTCCGCCATCACCGATTCGATGCGCGGTCTTGCCGCCGGCGACACCAAGACGGAGATCCCATTTGCCGGCCGTCACGACGAAATCGGCGATATGGCCGCTGCCGTCGCCGTCTTCCGCGACAATGCGATTGAACGTGCTGCGCTGGAACGTCAGGCAGAAGAAAACCGCTCGCTGAGCGAAACCGAGCGCCAGGCACGCGAGGCACAGAAGGCCCGCGAAGCAGCCGAGGTTCAGTTTGCAGTCGACCAGCTCGCATCCGGTCTGCAGCGCCTGTCGGACGGTGACCTCGTCGCCCAGATCAGCGAACGCTTTGCCGATCACCTCGATCCGCTGCGTCTCAACTTCAATCAGTCGGTTGCCCGCCTGAAGGAGGCAATGCGCGCCGTCAGCGAAAACGCCCGGTCGATCGATGCCGGCGCCAACGAGATGCTGGCAGCAGCCGACGATCTGTCGAAGCGCACCGAACAGCAGGCGGCGTCCGTCGAGGAAACGGCCGCAGCACTTGAGCAGGTGACGACGGCCGTCAAGGACAGCGCAATCCGCGCCGACGAGGCAGGCCAGCTGGTCAGCCGCACGCGGGAAGGGGCCGAGCATTCCGGCGAGGTCGTTCGCCGCGCCGTTTCTGCCATGCAGGCGATCGAGAAGTCGTCTTCGGAAATCTCGAACATTATCGGCGTCATCGATGACATCGCCTTCCAGACGAACCTGCTGGCGCTGAACGCCGGCGTCGAGGCAGCTCGTGCGGGTGAAGCCGGCAAGGGTTTTGCCGTCGTTGCCCAGGAAGTGCGCGAGCTTGCCCAGCGGTCTGCCAATGCGGCGAAGGAGATCAAGGCGCTGATCACGACGTCCGGCGAGCAGGTTCGCAACGGTGTGAGCCTGGTCGATGAGACCGGCCGGGCGCTTGAGACCATCGTGCGCGAAGTGCAGGAGATCAACCAGAACGTTCTGGCCATCGTCACCTCGACCCGCGAACAGTCGACGGGCCTGCAGGAAATCAGCATGGCGGTCAACCAGATGGACCAGGGGACGCAGAAGAACGCGGCCATGGTCGAGCAGTCTACGGCTGCAAGCCATGGGCTGGCGCAGCAGGCGGGCCAGCTGATGCAGCTGATGTCGCAGTTCAAGACGGACGAGGGCGGCTATCAGGCATCGTCGCGCGTAGCGCCGGCGACGTCTTCGGCCCAGCCGCAGCCGTCGCCCGCCCGGGCGCTCGGCCGCAAGATCGCCAATGCCTTCAAGGGCAATACGGCTGTCGCTGCCGAGTGGTCTGAATTCTGATCATTCGCATTCGACAATGAGAGAGGGAGGGGCAGCGATGCTCCTCCTTTTTTGTTTGGTCGCCGCACCGGGTGCCTGTGGACGAGGCGAGAATTGCCCTTCGGACCGTAAGGCTTTGTTAGAATTAGGATTGGCATGGAGGCTGTCGGTATTTTTCCGATCGCCTACTTCCATTTCAATTCAGGATTTCAGTGGTGCAAAATCTCAAGATCAAACTTCTCCTGCCGCTCCTTTTCGGCCTGATGGTGATTGTGTCGCTCGGCCAGGGCGCGATCGCCGTCCGCTCGGTTTCTGATATGGACGGCCAGATGGAAGCGCTCGGCGGACGCCTCGATCGGTCCATCATGATCGCGGATATCGATTCCGTTCTCGGCGAGGTTCGCCGTCTCAACCTGATGATCCTGACGGCTGCCACCTCGGCGGAGAAGAAGGCGCTGATCGACACTCTTGCAGGCGCTCGCGAGCGGCTGAACGCGGCGATCACGCAGTTCGATGCGGTGATCGTCCTCCCGGATGTGCGCCAGCGGTTCGATGCCTTCAAGGCAACCGTCGCCGACTATGGCACGCTGGGTGAGAGCTTCGTCGAGCAGGCGCTGGCCTCGAAGATCTACCAGGCCAAGGAAACCATCGCCCAGATGGTGCCGCTTGGCGACGCCGCAGGGAAGAGCCTGCAGGAGATCATCGAGATCAACCGCGCAACCGGTGTCCAGGTTCGCCAGGAGGCCGATGCCTCGGCCACGCTCGCGATGCGTCTGTCGCTGGCCGCCGTTATCCTTGCGGCATTGATGGCGCTCGGTGCGGCCATTGTCTCTGTGGTGCGCGTTGCCCGTCCAATCTCCACGATCACCGGTTCGATGCGCACACTGGCTGCCGGTGACACGGAAACGGCGATCCCGTTTGCCGACCGCCGTGACGAGATCGGCGAGATGGCGGCAGCCGTCTCCGTCTTCCGCGACAATGCGATCGAACGCGCCACTCTGGAGCGCCAGGCTGAGGAAAGCCGCAGCCTCAGCGAAACCGAGCGCATGCATCGGGAAGAGCAGAAGGCGCGCGAGGCGGCGGAGGTGCAGTTTGCCGTCGAGCGGCTGGCCGGCGGTCTGCAGAAGCTTTCGGATGGCGACCTCGCGGTCGAGATCGGCGAGCGCTTTGCCGAACATCTCGATCCGCTGCGGGTCAACTTCAACCATTCCGTCGAGCGGCTGCGTGACGCCATGCAGGCGGTGGGCGACAATGCCCGGGCGATCGACGCAGGTGCCAGCGAAATGCTGGCGGCGGCGGACGATCTTTCCAAGCGCACCGAACAGCAGGCAGCGTCCGTCGAGGAAACCGCTGCTGCGCTCGAGCAGGTGACGACGGCGGTCAAGGACAGCGCGGTGCGCGCCGAGGAAGCCGGTGCGCTGGTCGGGCGGACGCGGGTGGGTGCCGAGCGCTCCGGCGAAGTGGTGCGTCGTGCCGTGGATGCCATGCATGCGATCGAGAAGTCGTCGTCGGAAATCTCCAACATCATTGGCGTGATCGATGAGATCGCCTTCCAGACCAATCTTCTGGCACTCAATGCCGGTGTCGAGGCGGCCCGTGCGGGCGAGGCCGGCAAGGGCTTTGCCGTGGTCGCCCAGGAGGTTCGCGAACTGGCGCAGCGTTCGGCGAGTGCGGCCAAGGAGATCAAGGGGCTGATCAACACGTCCGGCGAGCAGGTGCGCAACGGCGTGGCGCTTGTCGGCGAGACAGGCAAGGCGCTTGAAGCCATCGTGCGCGAGGTTCAGGAGATCAACCAGAACGTCACGGCGATCGTTACCTCGGCGCGCGAACAGTCCACGGGGCTTGCGGAAATCAACATGGCCGTGAACCAGATGGATCAGGGCACGCAGAAGAATGCGGCGATGGTCGAGCAGTCGACGGCTGCAAGCCATGGTCTGGCGCAGCAGGCAACCGCCTTGATGCAGCTGCTCGGTCAGTTCCGCCTTGGCGAGGAGACGCAGCGCATGGTCGCGCCGCGGATGGCCCAGCCTGACAGCCGGCCGCAGGCTTCGCCTGCGCGGGCGCTCGGCCGCAAGATCGCCGGTGCCTTCAAGGGCAATGCGGCGGTTGCCTCGGAGTGGTCGGAATTCTGATTGCCGCAGGCGGCAAGCATTTGACATTGAGACGGGGCAGGGATGCCCCGTTTTGCGTTTTGCGTTTTGCGTTTTGCGATCGGCTCTCCATTCACGGGGCTGATCGGTTCATTTGCCGAATTGGCTTGTCGGCTGGATGGCCGGGCGGCTATGCGGTGCCTTCGGCCATCCGGAGCCGATTTGATCGATCGAGGTCCCGCAGGCCCGGTCAGGAGCGTCATGCTGAAATATATCGACTGGATATGGGCTGTGCTTGCCGGCGCCTTGCTGGCGGTCATGGTGACCATCAACAGCGGGCTCGCAGCGCTCACGACGCCGTTTACGGCGTCCTGGGTGGTGCATGGCGTCGGTGGCGTGGCGGCATTCTTCCTGCTGATCGCAAACGGCGCCGTCGCAAGGCGGGCTGGCCGGATGCCTGCCGATGGGAAGGCACCGCTCTGGTCTTATCTCGGTGGCGCGCCGGGTGCCTTCGCGGTGGCCTTGAGCTCGATTGCCGTCAATTCCGAGCTGGCGCTGGCCGGCGGGCTGTCCTTGCTTCTCGTCGGGCAGATCCTGTTCGGGCTGTTTTCCGATCAGTTCGGCCTTTTCGGCACGCCGAAGCGCGTGTTGAACCGCTTCGACTTTCTCGCCACGATCTGCGTGATCGGCGGCAGCGCGCTGCTCATCTTCTCGAAGGGGGCCTGAGATGCTCGGAGCCGTCTTCATCGCGCTCATCGGCGGTGCCGCCGTTGGCATGAGCCGCTCGATCAACGGGCGCCTGACCATGGACCGCGGAGCTTTCACGGCGTCGGCCTGGAACCACTGGATCGGCTTCCTGCTGCTCTCGGTCTATATCCTGCTCTTCCACCGGGTCGGCCTGCCGCTGCTTGCCGACGTGCCGTTTTTCTATCTGGTCGGCGGCGTCATCGGGGCCTGCTTCGTGGTGATCAGCTCCTATGTCTTTCCCCGGATCGGAGCGGCGCGCTCTGGCCTTCTGATCATCGGCGGCCAGATGATCACCGGGCTGCTCATCGACCTTGCCCGCGGCACCGCGCATTTCCATCCCGGCCAGGTGGCGGGCGTGGGGCTGATCCTGACGGGCATCTATCTCACGCGCTATACGCGGTGAGTTTAGCGGTGACGGCCGAGGTATCAGGCCCGTTGCATTTTAGCGATCTCCGAAACGATCGGTTTTGATTTGGGGCGTAGCCTGTTTTGACCGGAACACCCGACGGAGGTGCATCCCATGTCAAACTTCACTTATCGCACAGCCCCGCATGCCAGAGAGGCCGAGATCATCGGCCGCAAGGCGCTGGAATTCCTGAGCAAGAACCGGCTCGATCTCACGCCGCGCAATTTCGAGCTGATCTATGAGGTGCTGACGGGCCGGGACAAGGCACTTCGGGAAGCCTTCGTCGCGCTGCCCAAACCGGTGAGCCAGGCTGCGCTGTCGATGGTTGCGCAGCAGTTTCTGCCAGAGCGCCCCCTGTTTGCGACGCTCAAAAGTGTGAGCGAAGAGGCGCTTGGTGCGCTGGACAGTTTCCGCAAGGCGCTGGAAGGCGGAACGGTGAGTGTTGCCGAGGCGCATCAAGGTGCGACCGAGCGGCTGGCGGCGCTTGATGGGCAGATCGGCCATTGCATCGAGGCCTTGCAGGCAGTCTCGCGACTGGTGACGCCGGAGCCGCAGGATATAGCAGGCCAGGAGCATCTGGCGGCTCAACTCAGCTTCGGCCTCCCGGGTTATGCCGCGCTCGAAGAACGGCTTGCATCGATCTTCGGCGAGGGCGTGCCGGAGGATGGGGTGAGCCTGATGCTGTGCCGCATCGACGGCCTTGAGCCGATGAACCGCAGCGGGCTCGCCCAGGTCGGTGACTACATGAAGAATACGCTGGCGCGCTTCACGCACCGCCTGATCGACAAGAGCGATACGGCCTACTGGACCGGCCCGGACGAACTCAGCCTGCTCGTCGGGGCCAGCAGCGAGACCTATCTTTCGCAACTCGGCGAGAAGATCGCGCGGGTGGTCACGGATGCCGAAACCATTGCGCGGCGATCGATCAAGTCGATGCCGAAACTCGCCTGCCATTTCGGCTGTGCCCGAACCCACCGCCCGGTGCTGGCGGCGCAGCTTTATGGTGCCGCACGCCAGTCGCTGCAACGGGCGGAGCTCACGGAGAGCCTCGTGCCGGTCTTTGCGGAAGTCTCGGCCGATGCCGCGACGCTCCGCCGTTACGAGGCCTTATACGGTCGCCGGATGCGGTGAGCCACAGAGGCGCGGTCGACACGTTTCCCGCATGCTGACCAAAATGTAATCTGGTCTGCAGCGCAAAAGCTTTGCCGTCCCGGGCAAACCGCCTATATCGCTTTTCATGTTTCAAGCTGTCGCCCGCCTTTTCGAAAACTGGCTCGATCCTTTCGCCCGGACGGACAATCTGCGTCCGCCGGAAAAGACCTGGGCTTTCGTGTGGTTCTATGTCCGTCAGGCCAAGCTTGCCTTCTTCCTGATGGCAATCTTCGGTGGGGCGGTCGCCATGCTGGAGGCGGGGCTGTTCTGGTTCGTCGGACGGCTTGTCGACCTTCTCGATACGGTGCCGAAAGAGGCAGGCTGGGACGGATTGATCGCGGCGCATGGCGGCGAGCTCCTGGCGATGGCGCTGATCATCCTCATCGGGCGCTTCCTGGTGGTGACGGTTGGGGCGCTGGTCGAAGAGCAAGTCATCGTCCTCAATTTCTTCAATCTCGTGCGCTGGCAGGCGCATGCGCATGTGGCGCGACAGTCGCTCTCCTTCTTCCAGAACGACTTTGCCGGACGCATCGTGACCAAGGTCTGGTCGGCGGGGCAATCGACCGGGGATCTGCTGACGTCATTGCTGCAGGTCGTGTGGTTCATGGTGATCTACACTATCTCGACCATGGCGCTGGTCGCGCAGCTCGACTGGCGGCTGGCGGCGATCATCGGCGCCTGGGTGGCGATCTTCCTGGTGCTTGCCCGGTACTTCGTCCCGAA
This sequence comes from uncultured Allorhizobium sp., assembly GCA_958439205.1. Lineage (GTDB taxonomy): Bacteria > Pseudomonadota > Alphaproteobacteria > Rhizobiales > Rhizobiaceae > Allorhizobium. The sequence continues at coordinate 2,180,291 of OY288189.1, forward strand.
GATCCGCCATCATGCACGGGAGACGGCCGAGGCGTCGTCGATGCTGAATGGCCGGCTTGTCGACAGCTATTCCAACATCCAGACGCTGAAGCTTTTCGCCCGCGAGCGGCAGAACGATCACTATATCCGTGCCGGTTTCGACCGGTTCCAGGACACGCTGCGCCCGTTCGCGCGGCTGCTGACCGGCGTGCGCGCTTCGCTTGCCATCCTGTCCGGCTTCATGATCCTGATGGTGGCACTTCTGTCCGTCGACTTGTGGTTTGCCGGTGCAGTGACAGCGGGTGGCGTCGCGTTCACGCTGGGCCTCGTGCTGCGCCTCAACATGCTGCTGGGTCGGATGATGACGCAGCTCAACGGCATCATGCGCAATATCGGCACCATCCAGAATTCGGCGGAGCTGGTGGCCAAGCCCATTGGTCTCACTGACAAGCCGGATGCCGCAAAGCTGCAGGTGAAGTCTCCCGAAATCCGCTTCGAGGATGTCAGCTTCCACTATGGCCGCAAGAAGGGTGCGATTGATCATCTGACGCTGACGATCGAGCCCGGCGAGAAGGTCGGCATTGTCGGGCGCTCTGGCGCGGGCAAGTCGACGCTCGTCAACCTGCTCCTGCGTTTCTACGATCTGGAGGGCGGTCGTATCGTGATCGACGGGCAGGATATCTCGACCGTCACGCAGGAGAGCCTGCGGTCGCAGATCGGCATGGTCACGCAGGATACGGCGCTTCTGCACCGCTCGATCCGCGACAACATTCTGTTCGGCCGCGAGGATGCGAGCGAGGATCTGCTATTGAAGGCGGCGGAGCGGGCGGAAGCGCTCGACTTCATCCGGCGGCTGGAGGATCAGCGTGGCCGCAAGGGCTTCGATGCGCATGTAGGCGAGCGGGGCGTGAAGCTCTCCGGCGGGCAGCGTCAGCGCATCGCGATTGCCCGGGTGATGCTCAAGGATGCGCCGATCCTGGTGCTGGACGAGGCGACATCCGCGCTCGATAGCGAGGTAGAGGCGGCGATCCAGTCCAATCTCGACCGGTTGATGCAGGGCAAGACGGTGCTTGCCATCGCACACCGTTTGTCGACCATTGCGGCGCTCGATCGCCTCGTGGTCATGGACAAGGGCCGTATCATCGAGCAGGGCACCCATCAGGAGCTGGTGGCGCAAGGCGGGCTCTATTCGGAGCTTTGGGCGCGCCAATCCGGCGGTTTCCTCGATACCCGCACCGAGCTTACCACGGCCTGACTGTTTCGCCCTCTCGAGCGGAACCCGCAACCATTTGCATCGCTTGATGAACTGTCGCTCACACTTGCGATAAATCAAGCAATTGGGGATGGTATCCATGAAATCCGCGACATCGTGGCTCCTTGCCTGCGGAAGACTGGACAGAATAGATTATCGGGCTTAGAACGCGCCAATCTGGCGGGGAATCTGTGGCTGCACAGTGGCCGAACTGTGATTCCCGCTGCGGGGGCAAATGCGGTATGTCGCAGGATTGCGAGAGGAAAAAGTGACCGTGAGCGAACACGAGACAACGACAGAACATGCGGCCGAGCCTACGCGCCGCGACTTTCTCTATATGGTGACCGGTATTGCCGGCGCGGTCGGTGCGGCCTCGTTCGCCTGGCCGTTCATCGACCAGATGCGTCCGGACGCATCGACGCTCGCGCTCGCTTCGATCGAAGTGGACGTATCGGCGCTCGAGCCGGGCATGTCGCTGACCGTCAAGTGGCGCGGCAAGCCGGTGTTCATCCGCAACCGCACCGACAAGGAAGTGGAAGAGGCAAACGCCGTTCAGCTGGCCGATCTCAAGGATCCGGTCGCGCGTAACGCCAATGTCGACGCCACTGCCGATGCGACGGACCTCGCGCGTTCGGCCGGTGAAGGCAAGGAAAACTGGATCGTCATGATCGGCTCATGCACCCATCTGGGTTGCGTGCCGCTCGGCCAGTCCGGTGATTTCGGCGGGTGGTTCTGTCCCTGCCACGGCTCGCACTACGATACGGCGGGCCGTATCCGCAAGGGTCCCGCGCCGACGAACCTGCCGGTGCCGACCTTCGCATTCACATCCGACACTGTCATCACGATCGGCTGAGGGGATAAGACACAATGAGTGGCCATTCGAGTTACCAGCCGTCCACCGGCGTCGAGAAGTGGATCGATGCGCGCCTTCCGCTGCCGCGTCTGATGTATGACAGCTTCGTTTCCTATCCGGTTCCCCGCAACCTGAATTATGCCTACACCTTCGGTGGCATGCTGACCGTCATGCTGCTGGTGCAGATCCTGACGGGTGTCGTGCTCGCCATGCACTATGCCGCTGAAACGACCGTCGCCTTCAACTCGGTCGAGAAGATCATGCGCGACGTCAACAACGGCTGGCTGCTGCGCTACATGCATGCCAACGGCGCGTCGTTCTTCTTCATTGCGGTCTACCTGCACATCGCCCGTGGCCTCTACTACGGTTCTTACAAGGCACCGCGCGAAATCCTCTGGATCCTCGGCGTCGTGATCTTCCTCCTGATGATGGCAACCGCCTTCATGGGCTATGTTCTGCCCTGGGGTCAGATGTCCTTCTGGGGTGCGACCGTTATCACCGGCTTCTTCACCGCCTTCCCGTTCATCGGTGAGGGCATCCAGCAGTTCCTGCTCGGCGGCTTTGCGGTCGACAATCCGACGCTGAACCGCTTCTTCGCGCTTCACTACCTGCTGCCGTTCATGATCGCCGGTGTGGTTATCCTGCACGTCTGGGCGCTGCACGTCACCGGTCAGACCAACCCGACCGGCGTCGAAGTGAAGTCCAAGACCGATACCGTTCCCTTCACGCCCTATGCGACGCTGAAGGATGCGCTTGGCCTTTCGGTCTTCCTGCTGGTCTTCGCCTATTTCGTCTTCTACATGCCGAACTATCTCGGCCATCCGGACAACTACATCCCGGCTGACTCGCTGAAGACCCCGGCCCACATCGTTCCGGAATGGTACTTCCTGCCGTTCTACGCGATGCTGCGCGCGATCACCTTCAACGTTGGTCCGATCGACTCCAAGCTCGGTGGCGTTCTGGTGATGTTCGGTGCGATCATCGTGCTGTTCTTCCTGCCCTGGCTGGATACGTCCAAGGTTCGTTCTGCCGTCTACCGTCCGTGGTACAAGCTGTTCTTCTGGATCTTCGTTGCCAACTCCATCCTGCTGGGCTGGCTCGGCGCGATGCCGGCAGAAGGTATCTACGTCGTCCTGTCGCAGGCCGGCACTGCCTACTACTTCGGCTTCTTCCTCGTGATCATGCCGCTGCTCGGCCTGTTCGAGACGCCCCGGCGCATCCCGAACTCGATCACCGAAGCGGTTCTCGAAAAGAGCGGCAAGTCCGCTGCTGCCCAAGCCTGAGCACGTGAGAGGAAGATAACAATGAAAAAGCTTGTCACGAGCATCGCGCTGATCGCCGCCTTGGCCGGGTTCTCCGGCCAGGCGATGGCAGCGGAAGGTGGCGATCTGGCCGAGATGACGCATCATGCTGCGCAGACCGGTCACTACCCGATCCTGAAGCCCGAGCAGATGGACTGGTCTTTTGCCGGCCCGTTCGGCAAATACGACAAGGGCCAGCTGCAGCGCGGCCTGAAGGTCTACTCTGAAGTCTGTGCAGCCTGTCACTCGATGAGCCTGGTTGCCTTCCGCACGCTGGAAGACCTGGGCTATTCGGAAGCGCAGGTTAAGGCTTTCGCAGCGAACTACGAAGTCACCGACGGCCCGAACGCCGATGGTGAGATGTTCACCCGTGCGGCCGTCGCATCCGACCACTTCCCGGCACCGTTCCCGAACAAGGAAGCGGCTGCTGCGGCGAACAACGGGGCTGCTCCGCCGGACTTCTCGCTGATCGCCAAGGCGCGCGGCGTTACCCGCGGCTTCCCGACCTTCGTTTTCGACATCTTCACCCAGTACCAGCAGGGCGGCCCGGATTATATCCACGCGCTGCTCACCGGTTACCAGGATCCGCCGGAAGGCGTTGAAGTTGCCGAAGGCACCTACTTCAACCCGTACTTCATCGCCGGTCAGTCGCTTGCCATGGCACAGCCGATCTCCGACGGTCAGGTCACCTATGACGACGGTTCGCCGGAAACGCTCGAGCAGTATTCGCGCGACGTTTCCGCCTTCCTGATGTGGGCTGCAGAGCCGCATCTCGAAGACCGCAAGCGCATGGGCTTCATGGTCATGGTGTTCCTCGCGATCTTCACCGCGCTGATCTACCTGACGAAGAAGTCGGTCTACGCGAACAAGGAACACTGATCCGAAGGGATCACGTTCATGGAAAAAGGCGGTCTTCGGGCCGCCTTTTTTATTGGGAGCCCACACCATTCTTGGTAAGGTCCCGCGCAAGACCTCCCCGACACAATCCGGATGCCCCATGAACCCCGACACGCAGAACTATCTCACGAGCTCGATCCGCTCCATTCCCGACTATCCGAAGCCCGGGATCATCTTCCGCGACATCACCACGCTGCTCGGTGACGCGCGGGCGTTTCGGCGCGCAGTGGATGAGCTGGTGCAGCCCTATGCCGGTCTGAAGGTCGACAAGATCGCCGGCATGGAAGCACGTGGCTTTATTCTGGGTGGCGCTGTTGCCCACCAGCTTTCGGCCGGCTTCGTGCCGATCCGAAAGAAGGGCAAGCTGCCACACGAGACCGTGCGGATCGCCTACAGCCTGGAATATGGCGTTGACGAGATGGAGATCCACATGGACGCGGTCAAGCCCGGCGAGAAGGTGATCCTTGTCGACGACCTGATCGCGACTGGTGGCACGGCCGTCGGTGCCGTACAGCTGTTGCGCCAGATCGGCGCTGACGTCGTGTCTGCCTGCTTCGTCATCGACCTGCCGGAACTCGGCGGCCGCAAGAAGCTCGAGGCGCTCGGTGTCGAGGTGCGCACGCTTGTGGAATTCGAGGGGCACTGAGCCTTCTATAACGACCGGGCGCTGCAGCCCGGTCGACCTTCTGCTGGCCTATCAGCGCTCTGCCAGCGCCAATTTCCCCGCCATCAGCAAGAAGCCACCTGCAAGCAGCCGGTTGACGATCCGCATCCGGTGCGGGCGTGCAACGAGGCCATCGCGCATCGCGGCTGCCGTAAGGCCGTAGAGTGCGAAGACCACGAAGGTCACGGCCATGAAGACGAGGCTCAAGACCGCCATGGTGGCCAGTGGTCTCGGATCGCCCTGATCGACAAATTGCGGCAGGAAGGCCAGGAAGAAAAGCGAGAGCTTCGGATTGAGCAGGTTGATCAGGACCGCCTTTCGGATGATCCGCCAGGCCTCGCGGTGCGGCTCGGCTGTCTGCTCCTGGACCAGGCCGCTTCGCCACAGGCCGATTGCCATCCAGATCAGATAGGCGATGCCGGCATAGCGGATCAGTTCGAAGAGTCGTGGCTCGGCGGCGACGAGGGCGGCGAGGCCAAGTGCTGCCGCCAGCATATGCGGGACGATGCCGAGCGTGCAGCCGAATGCGGCGATGAGGGCGTTGCGCCGTCCGCCGCCGAGGGCTGCTGCCAGCGTGTAGAGCGCGCCCGTGCCGGGCGTCGCGACGATGATCAGGGTGGTCAGAAGGAAATCGAGGGTCATGCACTGTCTCCTGCGTTGCTGGAGAGAGCATGCCGGTGTCAGCCGCTTCGGTCTTGTACAGGATTGCAGCCGAGCCGGGCGCTGCGATAGCCGCCGGGCGTCAGGCCGAAGCGACGGCGGAATTCGCGGTGCATATGGCTCTGATCGACGTAACCGCAGGCCGCGGCGACCTCAGCGGGAGGCAGACCTTCCATGAGCAGGCGGCGGCTAAGGTTGGCGCGGCTCTGCATGCGGTAGGCATGGGGCGTGAGGCCCGTGTGGCGCTGGAAGGTGCGGATCAGCTGAAAGCGACTGAGGCCGGCTTCGCGCGCAAGGTGCGAGAGATCGGCAAGGCTTGTCGGGTTCTCGTCCAGGTGTTGGCGAACACGAGCAAGGCTGGCGGGCAGGGCAGGCGCGGTCTCCCGGCGACGAAGCAGCGCCTTTCCGAGAACGAGGACGAGCGCTTCCCGAAGCGCGTCCGCGGGCAGGTCTTCCGGTCCATGGTCGAACCGGCGATGCAGGGCCGTAAGATGATGAAGAACATCTCTGTCAGCGAAGACGGGAAGTTCGAATTCCAGGTCCGAGACCGAGGAGACCAGATCAGATACGCTGTCTGTGAGGAGGGCCGGCGTCAGGTACAGCATGTGCCAGCTGCGCGGCGTCCGGCCGATCGGGGCGCCGTCATGGACTTCGCCCGGATTGACCGTGATTAGCTGGCCGGCTTCGGCTTCCACCTGACCCCGGCCGGAGGCCGAGATCTGGCCGCCAGCGGAGACAAAGCCGATGCCATAGCTGTCATGGCTGTGTTTGGGAAAGACATGCGCGCTTGTGGCCGAGACCGCTTCCAGGCCGCTGAGAGATGTCGGATGGAAGCGGAAGCCGGTCATGGCGGTTCAGGGAGCGAGCGCTTTGGCGATGTCGTCGGCAAGATCCGACGGAGCCGTGCGCGGTGAGTAGCGGGCGATTGGCTGGCCGTCGCGGCCAAGGAGGAATTTTGCGAAATTCCAGCCGATCTCGGCGCCCTGTTCGGCACCCGGTGTTTCCGCCTTCAGCCAGGCGTAGAGCGGGTGGGTGCCGGCACCGTTCACCTCGATCTTGGCAAAGAGCGGGAAGGTGACGGCGAACTGGGTTTCGCAGAAGAGAGCGATCTCCTTTTCCGTGCCGGGTTCCTGGGCGCCGAACTGGTTGCAGGGGAAGCCGAGCACCACGAGATCGGGGTTCGCCTTGTAGAGGGCTTCTAGGCCTTGATATTGCGGGGTGAGGCCGCAGGCGCTCGCGGTGTTGACGATGAGCAAGACCTTACCGGCATAGTCCTTCAGGCTGCGTTCGGTGCCATCGATGGCGGTCATGGTGAAATCGTAGGCGCTCATTGGGCTTGCTCCTCGTCGGGGAAGAATTCGATCAGGTTGCTCTTGAAGCGCAGCACGGTTTCGCCGTGCTGGTTGACGCCTTCGGAGAGGGCCGAGTTCAGGATGTAGCGGTTTCGGCCCTGGACGGTACGGCTTTCCAGCGGGATCATGTAGAAGGTGATGGTGTCACCGGCGAAGACGGGTTTCAGCCATTGCAATTCGGCAAAGCCAGGCGAGGGGCCAAGCTTCGGCGGCGCGATGCCTTCGGCTTTCAGGCGTTCGATCTCCCGGCCGATAAAGCCGATGAAGCTCTTCATCCAGTTGGCGCAGGTGTGCCAGCCGGAGGCGCAGAGAGCGCCGAAGACGTAGGTCTTGGCGGCTTCCGCATCGACGTGGAAGGGCTGCGGATCAAACTTCTCGGCAAAGCGGACGATGTCTTCGGCGGTGAAGGTGACGCTGCCGAGTTCGAGGCGGGTGCCGGCGGGATAGAGCTCGAGCATTCTCATGCGGTGGCCTCCGACATCTCGCGACGGCGCACCATCACGGCATTGCGGGCCTTCAGCACCGTTTCGCCGCGCTGGTTGTGCAATTCATGGCCGAAGGTGACGATGCCGAGATGGGGGCGGGAGCGCATCACGCGGACCTCTTCGACGACGGACTGGCCGGACAGCGTGTCGCCGGCAAGCACCGGTTTCCGCCATTGCATGAACTCGATTCCGGGCGCGCCTTCGGATGCAGCTTTGAGCACATAGGCATCGATCATCAGGCGCATGAAGAGGCTGGACGTGTGCCAGCCGGAGGCGGAGAGGCCACCGAGGATGCTGGCCTTGCCGGCTTCTTCCGAGAGATGCATTGGCTGCGGATCGAATTCGGTGGCGAATTCGATGATCTCTTCGGCGCTCACCAGACGGGGCCCGAGCGCAAAGCTTCGGCCCTCCGTGAAGTCCTCGTAGTGAAGCCTGTCTTCCTGCATGCGCCGTGTTCTCCAATGCCTTGCCAGTCGCTATGGTCATAAGCGGGAATCGAGAGGTGGTCCATGGCGGGTTGGGCAGATCAGGCCGGCTTTCTGGCAGGCATCGATGTAGAGGCACGGCAGGCGCTGGAGGCGCTGACGCCGATGCATGTGCCTCACCGCACGACGCTGTTTCGGCCCGGCGACGCCGCGCAGAGTTTCGTCATACTGCTGTCTGGCCGGATCGGCGTTTACCTCACGGGGCGAAACGGGCGGGAGTTGCTCCTCTATTCCGTGACGCCTGGCGAGACCTGCGTGCAGACGACGCTCGGTGTGCTGGGTGGTGCGCCCTATTCGGGCGAGGCGGTGGCGGAGAGTGATCTCGTGGCGGTCATGGTGCCGTCTGCCGTGTTCGAGCGGCTGATGGCGGATTCGGTGGCATTCCGCCATTTCGTCTTTCGAGCCTTTGCCGACCGGTTGGGCGACCTGATGTTCGTGCTGGAGCAGGTGGCCTTCGTGAAGGTGGAGCAGCGGCTGGCGTATGCGCTTCTCGAGCGGGCGGACGAGGAGGGACATGTCGCCCTCACGCATCATGACCTTGCCGTCATCATCGGCACGGCACGCGAGGTGGTGTCGCGGCGGCTGGAGGCGCTCGTCTCGAAGGGTGTGGTTGCCAATGAACGCGGGCAAATCCGCATCATCAACCGCGCCGAGCTTGCCCGCATGGCGCGGGCTTCAGACGGTTAAGACTTTGCAAAGCCCGTGACTAAGTCACCGACGCGGCGGCAAGGCGGCGCTAGTGTTATCCCATCGTCAAAACAACGGAGGGAAATCACCATGTTTGCCAAGAATGTCGGCGGTCTCGACCGCATCCTGCGCATCGTTGCCGGTCTCGCGCTTCTGTCGCTGTTCTTCATCTATCCGGGTGCCTGGTGGCGCTACTTCACGCTGATCGGCGTTGTGCCGCTCGTGACCGGCCTGATGTCGAGCTGCCCGCTCTATTCGATCATGGGTCTCTCGACCTGCCCGGTGAAGCGGGCCTGAGGCCAGACATTGAGATCGGCGGCCTTTCGGGACATTCCTGGTGGCCGCCGGTTTCAGTCGCGGATTGTCGTTAGGGTCGGGGCGGCGTGAAGTCGCGGCCGTTGATCGTGAGCCGACCATCTGCGTCCGATACGACATCCCAAGACATGGCCCCGTCTGACGTCCTGCCGGCGAAGCCCTGTGCCATGAGGGCGAAGAACGCATATTGGCCGAACTGCGGGAAGCGCTTGGTATTCTCCTGCAGGTACTTCACAAGCGGATCAAGGTCCGCCGTCGTTATCCTGAGAGCGAAGGATGGTCGCGCGCCGTTGCGGTCAAAGCTCATCGTTCCCGTCGCCGCCACCTGATAGAGCGCCGTCTCAAGCTCGATGTCATCTACCGTCACGTCGACCGTGCGGTTCGGGACGAGATAATTGATCGCGAGCTGTTGCTGGTTTTCGTTCAGCCACTGTCTCGCACCGAAATCGGCGCCGTCGACGATGTATTCCCACGGCTTCTGAAAGTTCAGCCCATCGACTGTGAAGGACAGCCTTGCCCGTTCGGGCACAAGCTTTGCCATGCTAGGCGTCAGCCGCCCTCGCGTATCGATCCCTGCGACGCTCACGTCTGTGACGATTGTGGTGTCGGCGGCGAGATTGGATGCATCCACGCTGTAGTCGAGCTTGTCGACGCCCATTTGCCATCCGTCGACTGCCCATATCGCGTCCTCAACGGAGCCGGTTTGCTTCACCTCTGCTGCAATCGGCATGAGGGACTGCAGGGCCGGACGTAGCTGATCTGCGATCGCAGCAGCTTCCTGCTTGCCTTGCAAAAGCAAAAGCCATTCAGCAAAGAGGTCCTGTGCGGCGCGATAGCGAGCATCCGTCGCCACCACCTTGGTGGTCATCTTCCTGGCGGATATCTCTCCGAGCCGATCGCCATCTCTCACGCGCAATTCGGTGGTGTTTATCTCCACGTCGGCATGCTCTGGCGTCACGTCCTTCATCGTCTGATCGAGATACAAAGTGCCGACCGTGCGCGAGCGGAAAGTACTCTCCGTCCAGAGGGAGACCTCAAGGTCGCTGATGGTTGAATTGAGCTGCGGCTGGGTGCGCAAATCGTCCGAAAGCTGCGCCTTTGTCGCGGTCGTTGCAGCTCTGTAGATGAAGCGTGGCGCGGAGGGGCCGCTGCCCAGTTGAGCCCTGACGTTGTAGGAACCGTATTGCTCGAAGCCCCAGGTGCCTGCGGGCTGTCGCGTAAGGTTCAAAGTGAAGGGATCGAGGCCCGAGACGGTCAGGCCGGTATGCGCGAATTCCCGAAACACGAGAGGCGGATCGACGCGCACCTCGTATTCGTAGCCCCGCCAGGTCTGTTTGACGGTTAAGAAGCGGGCGAGCTCGCCTCCGAGCGGAAGCAAGGCGTCAAAGGCCTTCTTGAGGGCTTCAGCCGGTACCGTTTCCTCGGCCCGGGCATCTGCCCATCCTGCGGGAGGCAGGAGCAAGCAGGCTGCCAGGCCAATGCGGTTCAGTCTCTGGTTCATCTACCCTCCGAATCAAACCACTCCTGGGTTGCGTTCGGAGGCAGTAAACGCGATCAGGTGTTGAAGCGGAAGTGGATGACGTCGCCGTCCTGCACGACATATTCCTTGCCTTCGTCGCGGCCCTTGCCGGCTTCCTTGGCGCCGACTTCGCCCTTGAAGGCGATGTAGTCGTCATAGGAAATGGTGAAGGCGCGGATGAAGCCGCGTTCGAAATCGGTGTGGATGACGCCAGCGGCGGCCGGTGCCTTGGTGCCGCGGACGATGGTCCAGGCACGGCATTCCTTCGGGCCGACCGTGAAATAGGTGATGAGGTCCAGCAGATGGTAACCGGCGCGGATCAGGCGGTCGAGGCCGGCTTCATCGAGGCCGAGTGCCGAGAGGAATTCAGTGGCTTCCTCTTCCGGCAGCTGGGCCACTTCGGCTTCGATGGCAGCCGAGATGATGACGCATTCGGCGCCCTGTTCCGTTGCCATCTTGGCGACGGCTTCGGTGTGCTTGTTGCCGGTTGCAGCGTCACCTTCGGCGACGTTGCAGACGTAGAGGACCGGATGCGAGGTCAGGAGGTTGAGGCCCTTGAGGATCTCGATCTCGTCGGGGGCCAGCGTCTTCAGGAGAAGACGGGCGGGCTTGCCTTCGTTGAGGAGCTTCACCACCTGCTCCATGATAGGCAGCTGGGCGGTCGATTCCTTGTCCTTGGAGGCGGCGCGCTTGCGGGTCTGCTCGACGCGGCGTTCCAGGCTTTCGAGGTCGGCGAGCATCAGCTCGGTCTCGATCGTGTCGGCGTCGCCGACCGGGTCGATCTTGCCTTCGACATGCGTGATGTCATCGTCTTCGAAGCAGCGCAGCACATGGACCACGGCATCGACTTCGCGGATGTTGGCGAGGAACTTGTTACCGAGGCCTTCACCCTTCGAGGCGCCGCGCACGAGGCCGGCGATGTCGACGAAGGAGATGCGGGTCGGGATGATTTCCTTGGAGCCGGCGATGTCCGCCAGCTTCTTCATGCGCGGATCGGGAACGGCCACTTCACCGGTGTTCGGCTCGATCGTGCAGAAGGGATAGTTGGCTGCCTGGGCTGCCGCCGTCTTGGTCAGCGCGTTGAAAAGTGTGGACTTGCCGACATTCGGAAGCCCGACGATACCGCATTTGAAGCCCATGGCTCTGAATACCTGCTCGGGATGGATTTTCGTTGCCCACGCCTATGAGGTATAGGAGGGACATGGTCAAGTGTTGCGGGCCTGATGCGGCCTCTAGATCCGGAAGGAACCCATGGCGAAGGATACGGTGCTGACACCGAAGACCGACACGAAGCCGAAGGTGGAGAAGCCCAGGCTCTACAAGGTCATGCTGCACAATGACGATTACACGCCGCGCGAATTCGTCACGATCGTTTTGAAGGTTGTGTTCCGGATGAGCGAGGAGACCGGCAACCGGGTGATGCTGACGGCGCACCGGTTCGGCTCGGCGGTGGTCGTTGTCTGCACGCGGGAGATCGCCGAGACGAAGGTGACGGAAGCCATGGACCTCGCCAAGGAGGCGGGCATGCCGCTGTTGTTTACGGCCGAACCGGAGGAGTGAGGACGCGTTGCTCGCGTCCTCTTCATTCAGGCAGGGTTACCTGCGCACGCTTCACTACGCCTGCGGAATGCGGGCGATGACCTTGATCTCGAAATCGAAACCGGCGAGCCAGTTGACGCCGACCGCCGTCCAGTTGGGATAGGGCGGGGCGGGGAATGCGTCCGCCTTGACCTTCATGATGGTTGCGAACTGGTTCTCCGGGTCGGTGTGGAAACTCGTGACGTCGACGAGATCGGCGAAAGTGCAGCCGGCGGCGGCGAGTGTTGCCTCGAGGTTGGCGAAGGCGCGGCGAACCTGGGTCTCGAAGTCGGGCTCGGGTGTGCCGTCATCACGGCTTCCGACCTGGCCGGAGACGAAGAGCAGGTCACCTGTACGGATCGCGGCGGAATAGCCGTGCTCTTCGTAAAGGGCGTGGCGGTTTGCGGGGAAAACGGGTTCAGGCTTGGTCATGGGTATCCTTTCGGGCATGCGGCATCGTTCCGCCCGTGGGTGGGTCGGTGAAATACCGCTTGGCTGCAGGCTGAGAATTTCATATACGTTGCGTATGTAGGTCTACTCGCATACGGTTCGTATGTCAAATTCATATACGCAGTGTATGTGAAGTCAGGAGATTGGCGTGAAGCGCACACGGTCGGAAAGCATGGCGGAAAATCGCGGCAAGCTGATCGCGGCTGCGCGCAAAGCCTTTGCGGAGAAGGGCTATGCGGACGCCTCCATGGATGCGCTGACCGCAGATGTGGGGCTGACGCGCGGCGCTCTCTACCACAATTTCGGCGACAAACGGGGGCTGTTTGCCGCCGTCGTCGAGCAGATCGATGGCGAGATGGCCGAGCTGGCCAAGGCGCGCGGTGCTGCGGCAGGCGAGGGGTGGGATGCGCTGCTGGCTGAAGGGGCGGCCTATATCGAGATGGCGCTTGATCCCGAGGTGCAGCGCATCGTGCTGCTCGACGGTCCTGCGGTGCTCGGCGATCCCTCGTTATGGCCGAGCCAGAATTCCTGCCTTCAGGTGACGCGTCAGGCGGTCGAGGACCTGATGTCGGAAGGGATCCTGAAGCCACTCGATGCGGAAGCGGCGGCGCGGCTGATCAGCGGGGCGGCGCTCAATGCCGCGATGTGGATTGCCGCCAGCGCAGAGCCCGAGAGCGTGCTGCCGCGGGCGCAGGAGGCGTTTCGGGCGCTTGTCGAGGGGTTGCTTGCAAGACCGGTCCAGGCGGGCCAGCCCTGAGGCCAGAAACCAAATCATTACGTCTGCTGGCTAAACTTGCCCCATGACGCCCGATCCGCAGACACTCGCCGAAGCAGCCACCTGGCACTATGCCGTGGCGCTGGCTCTGTTCGCCTTGCTGGGTGCACTGGGGCATGTTTCGCGCGCCGTTTTCAACCTTTTGCCGGATCGTCTGTCGGACCGGCCTGTCATGGATCTCGTGATCAGCGACGGCTTCAGCTGGACCGACATGATCTTCAAGACCGAGTATGACGATGCGGGATATTACCGCCTCGACAGCCTGCATAACTTACGACTTGCGGTGTGCTGGGCCATGCTGAGCGGGTTTGTCGTGCTGCTGCTCGTTCCCGATGTCTCGAAAGTCATTGCCTACTGGATCGACTGGAGCCTCGCAGCGCTCGTCGATCTCTTCTGGTACAGGGTCGAGACGTTCGAGTGGTGAGGCTCTGGTCTCACTTGCCCTTCTTCGCCTTCACGCCGAGCGCTTCCGCGCTGATCCAGAACACCGCGTCTTCCTCTTCCGTCGTCTCGACCCAGAGGAAGTCGAAGTCGGGGAATTCGGCTTCGAGGATGTCGCGGCCGCGGCCAATTTCGCAGAGCATGCCGCCACCCGGGTTCAGGTGCTTCGGCGCTTCGGCGAGCAGCGTGCGCACGAGATCGAGGCCGTCTTCGCCGCCGTCATGGGCCATGACCGGTTCGGCGCGGTATTCGGCCGGGAAGGCGTCCATCGCCTCGTGATCGACATAGGGGGGATTGGTGATGATCAGGTCGAACTTACGGCCTGCGAGCGGCGTGAAGAGGTCGCCCTGGTGCAGCGTCAGCTGGTCTTCGAGGCCATAGGCCTGGCGGTTCTTTTCGGCGACTTCCAGCGCATCGGCGGAGAGATCGACGGCATCGACTGCGGCGAGCGGGAAGAAACGCGTGGCGAGGATGGCGAGGCAACCGGAGCCGGTGCAGATGTCGACGACGCTTTCCACCGCGAAGGGATCGGGCAGGAAGGTCGAGCCGAACTCGCCGCCATATTCGTTGAACAGGATCTCGCCGATATGCGAGCGGGGTACGATCACGCGCTCGTCGACGAAGAAGCGCAGGCCCTGGATGTAGGAGCGGCCGGTCAGATAGGCCGAGGGCTTGCGGGTCGCGACACGCGTCTCAATGCGGTCTGCCAGTAGGCGGCGCTCGGCGGACAGCAGCTTTGCGTCGAGGAAAGGGTCGAGCGTGTCGATCGGCAGATCAAGGCTGTCGAGTATGAGGAAGGCGGCATCGTCGACGGCGGTGTGGGTGCCGTGGCCGTAGCTAAGTTCTGCGGCGTTGAAGCGGGAGATGGCATAGCGCCAGTAGTCGCGCAGGGTGACGAGGTCGGTGGTGATGTCGTGGCTCATGGTCGTCTTCCGGTCGTTTGCGCGGCTATCGGTTATGGCGGGGCAGGGCGCGCCCGTGATTGTGTGGTCAGTCGCCCTTGGGACCGAACATCTTCTTCAGCATCTCGGCCATGGGGCCGCTCTCGGGAAGCTTCTTCGGCTGGTTGAAATTGCGGGCCTGGTGGATGTGGGACTGGGCCGGTTTCGGGGCCTTTGGGGCCTTGGCCGGCTTCTCGTCCTCGGCCTTGCCGCCGGTTGCGAGCGCCAGCTTGTTCATCAGTTGCGAATCCTCACCGCGCACCAGCATCTCGGCATTGTCGGCGAGCGCCTCGAGGAGCGGATCGAGCCATTCGGCGTCCAGCTTGGCAAAGTCGCCGAGCACGTGGTTGTGGACTTTGGACTTGTCGCCGGGATGGCCGATACCGAGGCGGAGCCGCCTGTAGTTCAGGCCGCAATGGGCGTCGAGCGACTTGATGCCGTTGTGGCCGCCATGGCCGCCGCCGGTCTTGATGCGGGCCTTGCCGGGCAGAAGGTCGAGTTCGTCATAGATGGCGACGATGTCTTCGGGGCCGAGCTTGTAGAAGCGCATGGCTTCGCCGACGCTTTCGCCAGACAGGTTCATGAAGGTCTGCGGCTTAATCAGCATGACCTTTTCGCCGGCGAGCGTGCCTTCCGCGATCTCGGCCTTGAACTTCTTCGCCCATGGCGAGAAGCCGTGGCGACGCTGGATCGCGTCGACGGCCATGAAGCCGATATTATGCCGGTTCTTCGCGTACTGCGCACCGGGATTGCCGAGGCCGGCCAGGATGATCATTGCCCGAGATCCGTCTTGAGGTTCTTTGCCTTTCCCGACAGCGAAACGTCACGAAAGTCAAGACTGATGTCGGAGCCGTTAGGGTTTGGCGGCTACCATTCCGAAGTTCGAGTAGCGCAGATTGTAGGTGTCGAAGATCTCGGCCTGGGTGCCGTCGGCGATCAACTTGTCGAGCGCGCCCTGCATGCGGGCCAGCAGATCTTCCGGGAAGTTCGCGTTGCAGGCGATGGCGAATTTCTGCTCCGAGAAGACGAATTGCGCTTCCAGTTCCTCACCCTTTTCCTGCAGCTCGATATAATGCTGCTCGGAAATCGGCATCAGGTCGATGCGCTTGCTCTGCAGTTTCTTCAGCGTCAGCTTCAGGTCGGTGGCGAGGTCGATCTTGGGGAAACCTTCGTTTTCCAGAAGCGTCTGGGTGTAGTCGTTGCGCTGGGTGCCAACGATGTAGCGCTTGGCCTCTTCGATGTTGCCGACCTTGATGCCCGAACTCTTGTCGGAGACCATGAAATTGCGGCCGACGGCGATAGGCTCAACCCATTTGAACTTCTTGTCGCGTTCCGGAATATGGGCGGTGGTGAAGACGCAGTACATCTTCTCGGTTTCAGCCAGCGCGATGGCGCGTGCCCAGGGCATCATCTCGAGCGTGTAGGGGACCTTGATCTCCTCCATCATCAGGAGGACCTGATCATAGCCGGCACCTCGGATTTCGGCGCCGACGCGGAAGTTATAGGGCGGGTAGTCTTCCGTCGTGAAATGGACGATGTCTGCGGCGGCGACCGGGGCCGCCGCAAGTGAAAGTAGAAGGCCAAGGACTTTCATTGCGGTTCCCTCTTGCGTTTGATGTCAGCCGGCGGAGGCCTTTTGCAGGCGGGCCGGTGTGGCGGTGGCTTGTTCGATCAGTTTGGCCAGCGGCTGTGGTCGGGCGAAGAGATAGCCCTGGCCGTAGTCGACGCCGAATTCTTCCAGGATCTG
The DNA here is from genome assembly GCA_958439205.1 of uncultured Allorhizobium sp. Classification (GTDB taxonomy): domain Bacteria; phylum Pseudomonadota; class Alphaproteobacteria; order Rhizobiales; family Rhizobiaceae; genus Allorhizobium. The sequence continues at coordinate 2,196,672 of OY288189.1, forward strand.
CCGCTGTTCATCGGTCTCGATGCCCTCCGCGACGACGGCGCATTCCATCTTGTGGGAGATCGCGGTGATGCCTTCGACGAGCATGCGGCTCTTGTGGCGCAGTTCCGCCTCATCCTCGGTCAGCGAGCGGATGAAGGACTGGTCGATCTTGACGATGTCGACGGGGAAGCGGTTCAGGTAGCTGAGCGAGGAGTAACCCGTACCGAAATCGTCGAGCGCGAGGCGATAGCCGTAGCGGTTGAACTCGTCGAGGATCGTGCGGATCTGCGGATTGTCATGCAGCAGCGTCGCTTCGGTGATTTCGATGACGATGCGGTGCGGTGCGATGTCGAAATGGGTGGTCAGCGCGGCGAGGCGAACGGGCAGCGACTGATCGAATTGCAGCGGCGAGAAGTTGACGGCGAGATAGGCGTCGTGATCGCCGGTCGCGGCACTCAAGCGTGCAAGGTTCGAGAGCGCCTTTTCCAGCACCTGGCCGCCAAGGCGGCTGATCGCGCCGGTCTCTTCCGCCACGCAGATGAGTTCGGCCGGCGGGATGACGCCACGTTCTGGATGAACGAGACGCATCAGGGCCTCGTAGCCGACGGTGCGACCGGTGCCGACTTCGACGATCGGCTGGAAGAAGGCATCGAACCAGTCTTCCGCCAAGCCTTCCTCGATGTCGTGCTCGATCTCGGCGCGGCGGCGGGTGTGGTCCTGGATCTCCGAATTGTAAAGCATCGCGCCGTTTTTGCCGTCGCGCTTCTTGCTGTACATCGCCATGTCCGACTTCTGCAGCAGCTCGGCGGCATTTGCGGCATGGCGGGGATAGAGGGCGATACCGATGCTGGCGCTAAGGCGCACCGTCGAGCCTTCGATCGTCATCGGGTCGACGAAGATCTCGCAGAGGGCACGGCTGATCTCGGTTGCGACACGCTCAATCGCATGACCGCGCAAGAGAACGGCGAATTCGTCGCCGCCGAGACGGGCGGCGATCGCACCCTTCGGCAGGCGATCATTCATGCGTTCGACAAAACGGCAGAGCACGATGTCACCGGCCTGATGGCCGAGATTGTCGTTGATCCACTTGAAGCGGTCGAGATCGACGAAGATGCAGGCCAGTTCCTCGCCTGCGGTATCGGTCGCGGCAATCTCGCTGTCGAGGGCCGTTTCGAAGCCCTGGCGGTTGCGCAGGCCGGTCAGATGGTCGGTGATCGCCTGGCGATGGTTGCGCTCTTCGGACTGCTTGAGCGCGGTGACATCTGTCATGACGGACAGTGAGAGGTCTTCCTGCGCACCCTCGATTGTGCGGTTGGCTTCCGCAATCAGCACATCCATTACCGATCCATCGGCGCAGACGAACTGGGTGGTGGCCTCCAGCACGTCGGCGATCGAGCGGGTTTTCTTGCGCTCCAGATAGCCTGAACGGGCCTCGGCAGGCACAAGCTCGATGAAGCGACGGCCGACGATTTGGTGGCGCTGATAGCCTGTGGCGACGAGCCAGTAGTCGCTGACGCCGGTGATGCGGTCCTCCTCGTCGAGGGAGAACAGCATGGCGGGCGTCGTATTGTAGATATCGGTCGAGCGCCGGTGGGCGAGGCGAAGTTCGGCCTCTTCCTGCTCGAGCTTGATCTGCATGGCGTTGAAGCTGCGCGCGAGCCGCCCGATTTCGTCATTCGACTGCCAGTCGACGTGGTGGCGGGAGCCGAGCCTGCGGGTCGCCTCGATGGCTGCGGTGAGCTTCAGCAGCGGCTTCATGACCATCAGCCGGTTGCCGACGATGGCGGCGCCGACCACGCCCACGACCGCGAGCATGAAGATGCCGATCAGCATGACCTCTGCCTGGCGCAGCGAGGAGAACATGTCGATCCGGCTATAATAGATGGTGATGGTCCCGACCGATTTGGGGCCTTCGACGGCGCGGTAGAAGATCTCACGCGTGATCGATTCCAGGCCGTTCTTCGGCCATTTTGGCAGCGCTGGCATGGAGACCGAGATGCCGCCGGAGATATCCTTGACGTTGACGCGGCTGACGGGACCGTTGGAGACGATGGTCGCGGTGATCTGCTCGACGCTTTCCTCGTCGAAATCCCAGAGCGGTTTTGCCAGGGCCTGGGCGTTGGCCGCCAGCAGGATGTCGAGGTTTTGCTGCAATTCGTTGGAGGCCCGTTCCGTCGCCAGAGACAGGAACAGCGCAAAGAGCGGCACGACCAGAATAAAGATCGTGATCCCCACAATGGCGAGGAATCGGCTCTCGACCGAACGTGTCATCAGCAGTCCGCCTCGGGAGGCGCGGGATGATGCAGCATGATGCTCAAAACTCCCCTCACGCAATAATTGCGAGGCGAAGGCTTTCACGAAATACTTTAAATCTAACTAAAGAGAAATGGTCGGAATCGAGTCTATCGGACAGCAAAAAGCCCATCCCAGTGAAGGGATGGGCTTAATTGTTACAACCGAGCTGAAGATCAGGCTTCGGCTGCTTCTTCTTCCATGCCGCCAGCCGGAGCAACGATCGTGGCGATCGTGAAGTCGCGGTCAGCGATTACAGGCGTTACGCCCTTCGGCAGCTTGACAGCCGAGATATGGATTGCATCACCAACCTTGAGGCCGGCGAGGTCAACAGTGATCGCTTCCGGGATGTCCGAAGCCGGGCAGTGCAGTTCAACTTCGTGGCGAACGATGTTGAGAACGGCGCCGGTCTTGATGGCGGACTTCTCTTCGTTGACGAAGTGAACCGGAACCTGAACCTGGACCTGGCTGTTGGCCGAGACGCGCAGGAAGTCGACATGCATCGTGAAGTCACGAACGACGTCGAGCTGGTAGTCCTTCGGCAGAACGCGGATCTTTTCGCCATTGACTTCAATGACGGCGACGGTGGTCATGAAACCGCCGGCGTGGATGCGCTTGGTGATCTCGTTCGTATTGATCGAGATCGCAATCGGGGCCTGCTTGTCACCATAGATGACAGCCGGGATGAGACCGTTGCGGCGAAGTTCGCGGGAGGACCCCTTACCTACCCGTTCGCGTGCTACGGCCTTGAGCTCGTAAGAAGCGTGGCTCATGGCTTTTACCTTTCAAGTTACTGGAGAGCCCTGGCGGCTTTGATGCCATGCCAGAACCGGAGACCGTTGCCGGTCCCATCCACATTGCCTCCAAGGGTGTCTGTGCGGATCGGGCGCCTATAGACCAGATGATCCGCAATAGCAAGGTTCTGCGGGCTGCCGGCGCCGATTACGCATTTGTGATTGCATTAAGCGCCTTCAGGGCGGCGAAGTCGATTTGGTAACCATGCCGCTCAAGCTCTTCGAAATTGACCAATGCTAAATCAGGCTCTGGTTTTTCACGTGGTCCCATTTCATGCTCGAAGTTCTTACCTGTATCGTTGTTGAACACGACCCGCTGTCCTTGATCGCGGCTGTCTCCATCTGCGTCTTCGGATCGCTGCTGACCATGCGGCTCTTCGGCAGGGTGAGAAACACGCGGGGTGTAGCACGGGCGAGCTGGATCTCGCTGACCAGCGTGATCGGCGGCGCCGCGATCTGGACAACCCATTTCGTCGCCATGATGGGTTATGAAGCAGACGTTCTGGCGGGTTACGAGCCGAAGGCGACGCTGACCTCGCTGGTCCTTGCCATCACCGTCACCGGGATCGGCTTTGCGATTGCGGCGGCGACCCAGCGCAGCCTGCTGATCGAGGCGGGCGGTGCGCTGGTGGGCGCCGGCATCGCGGCCATGCATTATGTCGGCATGGCCGGCTATCAGGTGCAGGGGCATCTCGAATGGAACGGCACATATGTCGCCGTTTCGCTCGTCGCCGGTGCGCTGTTCGGAGCGATCGCGACGAGTCGGGTGGCACGGCCCGTGACCCGGTTCTGCCGTTATGGCGGCGGTGTGGCCCTGGTGCTGGCGATTGCCTCGACGCATTTCATCGGCATGACCGGCGTCACTGTCGTGCCGGATTCATCCGCGGCCCTGCCGGCGGACATGCTGCCCGAAAGCGTGCTGACCGTCGTCTTGATGTTGGTCACGGTCCTAATTCTCTCCATTGGTTCGATGACCTATGTGATCGACCGGCAGTCGACCAAGTCGGCCGTCGAGCGCTACCGCCAGCTTTCGCTGCATGACGCGCTGACGGGCCTTCCGAACCGGAGCGCCTTTGTCGAGCGACTGAGCGACATGCTGGAGCGGCCGGGGGCAGGGGGCGAACGGGTCTATCTCCTGTCCTTCGATCTCGATCGCTTCAAGGAAATCAACGACGTCCATGGGCATGCGGCGGGCGATCACGTTCTCAGGATTGCAGCCGAGAGACTGGGGCGCCGTCTTCGCGAGGGTGAGTTCGTCGCTCGCATCGGCGGGGACGAGTTTGTCGCCGTGACGTCCCGGTTGTTCACGCATTCGGAAGCCGAGCAGATGGCGGTGCGGATCGTCAAGGATCTCGGCGAGCCGATCGAATGGGAGAACATGACACTCTCGATCGGTACCAGCATCGGCATCTCCGTCTCGCCTGACGGCGCCGAGACGATCGATGACCTCTTGGCGCAGGCGGATACGGCCATGTACCGTGCCAAGTCCATCGGCTCCAACCAGATCTGTTTCTACGACCGGTCGATGGACCAGGCAGCCCGCGAACGCAGCGCGCTTGCCATGGATATGCGCGCCGGCCTCGAGCGCGGCGAGTTCATGCTCTACTTCCAGCAGCAGAACAACACGCTCTCGGGCGAGGTTGTCGGTTTCGAGGTTCTGCTGCGCTGGCTGCATCCGAAGCGCGGCATGGTATCGCCCGTCGAGTTCATTCCGATCGCAGAGCGGACCGGCTTCATCATGGAGCTCGGCGACTGGGTGTTGCGGCAGTCCTGCCTGGCTGCGGTCAAGTGGAACAACCCCTTGCGGATCGCCGTCAATGTCGCGCCGAAGCAGCTCGCCAACAGCAACTTCCCGCAGCGTGTTCGGGATATCCTCAAGGAAACCGGCCTTGCTCCTGATCGACTCGAGCTCGAAATCACCGAATCCGGCATCATCGCTGACCAGCAAAACGCGCTCTCGATCATTCGGCAGTTGAAGACGCTCGGCGTGAAGATCGCGATGGACGACTACGGCACCGGTTACTCGTCGCTCTCGACGCTGCAGCTCTTCCCCTTTGACAAGATCAAGATCGATCGGGGCTTCATCGACAACGTGGCCGACAACCGGCAGTCGGCAGCGATCGTTCGCTCGACGCTGATCCTGGCGCAGAGCCTCGATATCCCGGTTCTGGCCGAAGGCGTGGAGAATGCCGAGCATCTGCGGTTCCTGCAGGACGAGGGCTGCGCCCAGGTGCAGGGCTATTTCTACGGTCGCCCGGTGCCGCTTTCCGAACTCCAGGCCATCGTCAATCCGGCAGCGCCTGCGGATGCAGATGAGCGGATTGTGGCTGATGATACGAAGGACGGGCTTGCCGCCTGAGCGCTTTGGTCTTTGTCTGGGTGAACTGTCGCAGATTTGCGCCACTTTGCGGGCGGCCGTGAGGGGTGGTCATTTGATGCTCACATGAGCGATTGCCTCTTCAGGCGGATGGCGCATACTGACGCCAGTGCTTTGGGAGGAGCCGATGCGTCAGGATATCAGTCATTCCGATCTCGTCTACTCGACGGCGCAGAAGGCATCCGCGGCGGTGACCTCGCCGGTTGCAGCCTCGTGGAGCCGGTGTCTCAACCTCTATCGCCTGCAGCCGGAAGAGGCGCGAAAGCCCGTCCAGGTGGACGAGGCGACGTATCGCGAGGCGCGCGAGCGCATGGAGCGCTTGATCGGCAGCTCCGCCGATGAAGTGGATCGGCTTTACCAGATGGTTGGACGCTCCGGTTGCTGCATCATTCTTGCAGATCATAGCGGGATCGTGGTCGATAGGCGCGGTGCACCGGGTGACGATGTCGAATTCCGGGCGCTGGGGCTCTGGCAGCAGACGCTGTGGAGCGAGGCGAGTGTCGGGACCAACGGTATCGGCACTGCACTTGCCGACGAGCGCGCCGTGGTCATCCATCGCGATCAGCATTTCATGAGCGCCAATATCGAGCTCTCCTGCGCGACCGCACCGATCCGCGACCATCTCGGCCGTGTTACGGCGGCACTCGATGTTTCCACCTGCCGCAACGACGTTTCCGACATGACGCTTGCCGTACTCTCTCAGGCGGTGCGCGATGCGGCGGCGCGGGTGGAAAGCAATCTCTTCCGTCAGGCCTTTGCCGGCGCACGCATTGTCGTGGTGCCGCAGGCCCAGTCGCTTTCGGCATTGATCGCCGTCGATGGCGACGACCTGATCCTCGGTGCGACCAAGGCCGCACGGGTGGCGCTGAAGCTCGATGACGGGTTGATTGCGCAAGGGTTGCCGGCCGCCGATGCGCTGCGCGAAACCCATAATGGCCGCACCAGCGATCTCGACGATGCCGAGCGGGCAGCACTCCGCCGGGTGCTCTCACGGACCAATGGCAATGTCTCGCAGGCAGCCCAGATGCTCGGCATCAGCCGTGCAACGCTGCACCGGAAGATGAAGCGCTTCCAGCTGCACTGATCTCCCATATGTGTCGCAAGACTGAAACACTGTGCGCTGCAGCACTGTTTCGCGGCACTGTTCCCCAAGAGAGAAGGCGGCAATCATCCTGCCATCGGGACCCGAGGAGGGGTCCTTTCACAGGGAGGATGACAGATGAACATTCAGGTCCAGACAATTGCGGCTTCGCCGTTCAAGCTGAAATATGGCAACTTCATTGGCGGCGAGTTCCGCGAGCCGGTGAATGGGCGCTACTTTGAGAATACGACGCCGGTCACCGGTGGCAAGCTCTGCGACATCGCCCGTTCCGATGAGCACGACATCAATCTCGCCCTCGACGCCGCCCATGCCGCGAAGGACAAGTGGGGCCGGACCTCGACCACCGAGCGTTCCAACATCCTGATGAAGATCGCCCAGCGGATGGAGGATAATCTTGAACTGCTCGCCCGGGCCGAGACCTGGGACAATGGCAAGCCGCTGCGCGAGACCATGGCCGCCGACATTCCTCTGGCCATCGACCATTTCCGTTATTTCGCCTCCTGCATTCGCGCCCAGGAAGGGACGATCGGCGAGGTCGACCACGACACGATCGCCTATCACTTCCATGAGCCGCTCGGCGTTGTCGGGCAGATCATTCCGTGGAACTTCCCGATCCTGATGGCGGCCTGGAAGATGGCGCCGGCATTGGCTGCCGGAAACTGCGTTGTGCTGAAGCCTGCCGAACAGACGCCAGCCTCGATCCTCGTCTGGATCGAACTGGTCGGTGATCTCCTGCCGCCGGGCGTGCTCAATATCGTCAACGGTTTCGGGCTCGAAGCCGGCAAGCCGCTCGCCACCAGCCCGCGCATCGCCAAGATCGCCTTTACCGGCGAGACCTCGACCGGCCGTTTGATCATGCAATATGCCAGCCAGAACCTCATTCCGGTGACGCTGGAGCTGGGCGGCAAGTCGCCGAACATCTTCTTTGAAGACGTCATGCGCGAAGACGATGACTATCTCGACAAGGCGCTGGAAGGCTTCGCGATGTTCGCCCTCAACCAGGGTGAAGTCTGCACCTGCCCGAGCCGTGCCCTGGTGCATGAGAAGATCTACGACCGCTTCATGGAGAAGGCGTTGAAGCGTGTCGCTGCCATCAAGCAGGGCGATCCGCTGGACATGTCGACGATGATCGGGGCGCAGGCCTCTTCCGAGCAGCTGGAAAAGATCCTGTCCTATATGGATATCGGCCGCCAGGAAGGCGCGGAAGTGCTGATCGGCGGCGAGCGCAACAGCCTCGCAGGCGAGCTGGCCGGCGGCTATTACGTCAAGCCGACGGTGTTCAAGGGCCACAACAAGATGCGCGTGTTCCAGGAAGAGATTTTTGGGCCGGTCGTGTCCGTCACGACCTTCAAGGACGAAGCAGAAGCGCTCGAAATCGCCAACGACACGCTTTATGGCCTGGGAGCCGGCGTGTGGAGCCGTGATGCCAATACCTGCTACAACTTCGGCCGCAACATCCAGGCCGGTCGTGTGTGGACCAACTGCTACCACGCCTATCCGGCGCATGCCGCCTTCGGTGGCTACAAGCAGTCGGGCATTGGTCGCGAGACCCACAAGATGATGCTCGACCACTACCAGCAGACCAAGAACATGCTGGTGTCGTACAGCCCGAAGGCATTGGGTTTCTTCTAAACCCGCCGATCTTCGTGTCTGGAGGGGCTGCAAACGCTCATGGTCTGCGCTTCCGGTGCTCACGTACGTTTAGTACGCTCCGCTCCGGTTCTCGACCCTGACCGTTTTCGCCTCCTCCAGGCACGAACCTCGACAGGTTTAGGAACGAGTTCGTTGGAGAGATTATTGTGAACACCAATCCCGGTGAACCAAGGGTCATCGCGACTGAAGCCGCATTGGCGTTTCTCGCCGAAATCCAGAGGGACCATCCTCAGATCCTCTTCCACCAGTCCGGCGGATGCTGCGACGGGTCTTCGCCGATGTGTTATCCGGCGAGCGACTACCGGGTCGGCGAGACGGATGTGAAGCTCGGTGAAATTGGCGGCGTGCCCTTCTACATCAGCGGCAGCCAATATGCCGTCTGGGCGCATACGCAGTTGATCATCGATGTCGTGCCGGGCAGGGGCGGGATGTTCTCGCTCGACAATGGCCGCGAGCGGCGGTTTCTCACACGGTCGCGGCTGTTTTCAGGAGGTGAGGCCTGTCCGCTGCCGCTCCAGCGGAGCTAAGATCGGGGCGGGCTTCAGCGCAGGCCGATTTTTTCGCAGGCGGCATCGATGATCGCCAGCTTGTAGGCCTGCGTCGTGTGATATTCGAGCAGGAATTCCCTTGATATCCACATCACGGAGCGGCCGCGATTGCCCTCCCAGCCGATGCTACCGATGGCTTCCGCCTCGCGCAGCTTGCGGGTGAGGTGGGTGCGCGAAAGGCGGAAGTTTTCGGCGAGTTCAGGCACAGAGCGGAGCTGTGTCGGAATGCGCTTGACCGACGGATCGACCGGCTCCACGCCCACCATCAGCCAATCCATGACAATGCCGCCATTGTTGAGCCAGGTGAACAGCGACCAGGTCTGGGTGGGGCTGCGCAGTTCCGGCGAGATCATGGCGCGGGTCGTGATTTCCGGGTGCAGGCGCGACAGGATCCTGTCGTCCGTCTCCAGGCCATCGAGCCTCCTGCCGCTGTCGAGGCGGTCGAGGGTGGCCAGGTGAATGGAGACCCAGCGGCGGGTGGCGGCGATGGTCTGCGGGGCCGGCACGAAGGGGCGGTTGCGGCGGTCAGGCGTCTGACCGTGCTGGGCGATGCCGTAGACCAGCATCTCCTTGATGAAGGCATCTGCGGTGTTGACCGAGGAGATGCCGAGCGTTTTCACCTGCTCGAGGTAGCGGGCCATCAGGATCACAGGTTCGGGATTGCCGCGTGCGACCTCCGCGAAATACTGACCCATGGCGAGATGGCCGAGCAGCCAGCGCTGCTGCGTGCCGAAAACGGCTGCCAGGCGAGGGGTTTCTTCATTGACTTGCAGCAGTGCCCGCGACTGGTCTCTCACCGCCTCATGCAGGTCCAGATTGGCAAGCAGCTGTTCAACGGTGAGTGACATCAAATCACGCGTAAGGGTGTCGTCGTCCGAAATGCCCCGTTTCAAGATGGAACATTGCGCGGCAAGCTGTATGCAAAGCGTAGACGCAGTGCAAGGGGCCGTGACACCGCTGACACTGCATTCCGTTGCTTAGAGTTAACTTGCGAAGCCGCGGTTTCCTTAGTCGAAGAGGCTGGAAACCGACTCTTCCTGGCTGGTGCGGTTAATTGCCTCACCGAGCAGTGTGGCGGTCGAGAGAACGCGGATATTGTGTGCCGACTGGACGGCCGTTGTCGGCTGGATCGAGTCGGTGATCACAAGTTCGCGGAGCTTGGACGAGGCCACGCGGGTGACGGCGCCGCCGGAAAGCACGCCATGGGTGATGTAGGCGGTCACGCTGGTCGCGCCGTTCTTCAGCAGCGCTTCCGCCGCATTGCAAAGGGTGCCCCCGGAATCGACGATATCGTCGATCAGGATGCAATCCTTGCCGGAGACTTCACCGATGACGTTCATGACTTCGGATTCACCCGGACGGTCGCGGCGCTTGTCGACGATGGCGAGCAGACAGTCGAGGCGCTTGGCCAGCGAGCGGGCGCGCACAACACCGCCGACGTCGGGCGACACAACCATGACATTGTTCGTGTCGTAATGTTCCTTGATGTCGCGAGCGAGAAGCGGCACGGCATAAAGGTTGTCGGTGGGGATATCGAAGAAGCCCTGGATCTGACCGGCATGCAGGTCAAGCGTGAGAACACGGTCGGCCCCGGCTTCGGTGATCAGGTTGGCGACGAGCTTTGCCGAGATCGGCGTGCGCGGGCCGGGTTTCCGGTCCTGACGGGCATAGCCGAAATAGGGAAGAACGGCCGTGATGCGGCGTGCTGAAGACCGACGGAAGGCGTCGATCATGATCAGCAGTTCCATCAGGTGGTCATTCGTCGGGAAGGACGTCGATTGAACGACGAAGACGTCTTCGCCGCGCACGTTTTCCTGGATCTCTACGAAGATTTCCTGGTCTGCGAAACGGCGGACGCTGGCCTTGCCGAGTGGTACGTTGAGATAGGAGCAGATCGTTTCGGCAAGTTGCCGGTTCGAATTACCTGCGAAAACCTTCATCTTGGCCCGCCTGTTACCATGCTGAGATGCGGGCTTTTTAGCGCCCTTCCCCCTGAATGCAAGAGGTTTGGACGGTAAGGCCCATATTTTCGGTTGATGCGCCAAATGGGGCGCATGATTTGCGGTTTTGCAGGGCGGATATCGCTCGGTTCTCAGCCGGCGCGACTGTTCCGCCATGATACATATTCTGCCATGCTCTTCGTGGCGATCTGCTGCATGACCGAGGCGGGCACGGCAGCCCACGGGTCCTGCGCGCCGGAGGGGACTATCTCCTGGCCCTGGATCCGGTGCAGACGACCGCCGCTCGCATCGAGGATATCCCAGACATAGGTGATCGTCACATTGCCGCTGTCGGCGAAGGCGGAGAAGTAGCCTTTGAGGATGTGCTCGCTGGAGGCGTCGCTCGCGCTCTTGATCGTGAGGCCGCGTGCACGGGCCTCGGCACCAAGCTGGCGGGAGAGCGGCGTGACAGCCTGGACCGGTGCCCCGATGATTGGCAGGAAGCGGATGCTGCCGGTCGCCTGGGCCGCCGGGGGAAGGGCAGCCTGCTGGCTTTGTGCCTGTTGCGGGGCGGGTTGTGACTGGCTTGCGGGCTGCTGGGCCGCCGTCTGCTGCGGGGCGGCGGGAAAGGCCTGGGTGTCGGCACCTTCGAGGGGAGCGGATGCGACGGGGTTGCGACCGCCTTGCGCCAGAGCCGCAGCCTGGGCTTCCAGCGAGTTCTGGGGACCGCGGACAGGTTCTGCATAGCCGCCCGGCTGGCCGAGCGGTGCGCTTTGCACCGGCTGGGTGCCGACTGCCGGTGAGGCGAGCTGCTGGGAATAGGTGGCAGGCTGGCTGCCGTCACCGACCTCCGCCGGCGGTGTCAGCACTTCCGTGCTGTTGCAGCCGGCAAGCATGAGGAGAAGGCCGAAGGCTCCGGCCAGTCTCGTGGTCATTCTGCGGGAACGTCTCACCACTGCGGGTCCTTCCCCTTCACTCTGTCACAATTAATGTGACTAGCATTCTCAGCCTGTCAATTCCCTGAACAAGCGGGCAATGCCTCTTTACCTCACGCTTTCCGGCTCATCGGCCTCACAAGTTGATCAGGTCGAGTGAATGACGCGAGAGCGCCCGCGGCGCGGTCTCGGTCGTCAGGTAGGTGTGGCCGAGCGTCATGGCGGTTTCGCGGTCACTGTCCATGATGATCATATGGACGAAGAGGCTCATGTCGGCGGAGATTTCCTGCGGATTGCCGGCATGGAACATCTGGTGCTCCATCCAGGAGGGCGCGAAACGGGCGCCGACCGAATAGCCGCAGGCGTTGAAGCGATGGCGGGTAAGGCCGCGATCATCCATCACCTTGGCATGGGCGTCGAAGACCTCGCCGAAGGTGTGGCCAGGGCGCAGGACATGCTCGATTGCCCGCATGCCTTCGAGGGCGGCGGTATAGAGTTCGCGGTGGCGGGGCGAGGGGTCGCCGACCAGAACGGTGCGCAGCATCGGCGCATGGTAGTGGGAGGAGACGCCGGCCCATTCCAGCGTCACCTGGTCCGAGGCCGACAGCTTGCGGCGCCCCGATTTGTAGCGGCAGAGAAGTGCGTCTGCGGCAGAGCCGATGACGAAGGGATTGGCGGGATAGTCACCTCCGCCGGCCAGGATCGCAGACTGCATGGCGGCCAGGATCTCAGCTTCGTCGGCATCCGCGCCGATCAATGGCAGCGCCGCATCGAAGGCGAGGTCGGCGAGTTCTGCCGCATGGGTGACCTTGGCAATCTCGGCTGCGGATTTCACCAGCCTCAGATTGCTGACGATGTAGGAGGCATCGATCGCTTCGCAGAAGTTGGTCAGCTGGTTGTCGACGAGGCGTGCGACGCGGCCCGTCATGCCATGGGTGTCGTATTCCACGCCGACGCGCATGCCGAGCAGATCGAGGTCGCTCAGGAGGTTGCGCAGGTCGACGGCGGGGTCGGCATTCGGCCTGTCGACCCAGACAACGATGTTGTCGATGGTCGAGGTGTGCTTGGCCTGGCGCAGATCCGGCGTGCGGGTAAGTAGCGTGAGGCTGCCGTCTGCCTGGACGATGAGGGTCTGGAAGAAGCAGTAGCCGAAGCTGTCGAAGCCGGTCAGCCAGTACATGCTCTCCTGTGCGAAGAGCAGCAGGGCATCGAGCTTTTCCTCGGCCATGCGCGCCATCAGGCGGGCGCGGCGGGCGGAAAATTCGCTCTCGGGGAAGTGCAGGGCCATCTCAGTCCTCCTTGATCGCTATCGCCGAAATCTGCCGCCCATAATCGGGTTCGCCCGCATGTGTGGTCCGGCGATAGGAAAAGAACGTTTCAGGGGCGGCATAGGTGCAAAGACCAACGCTGTCGGCGGTGACACCGGCTTGCGTCAGGCGCCGGACGGTGAGGCCCGGCAGGTCGAACATTGCGTGGCCCGGTTTTGTCGACGGCGTGAAGAAGGCTTCGAAGTCACTGTTGGATGCGAGGAAGCGATCGACGAATTCGGGGCCGACTTCGTAGCTGGCCTGGGAGATCGAAGGGCCGAGCGTTGCGCGGATGTTGTCGCGCTTTGCACCTAGGCCGATCATCGCCTCGATCGTCTTTTCCAAGACGCCGCCAAGAGCGCCCTTCCAGCCGGCATGGGCTGCACCGATCACCCGGTTCTCAGGATCGGCGAAGAGGATCGGACCGCAATCGGCCGTGAGCACGCCGAGGATGATGCCGGGGCTTGCCGTGACCTGGGCGTCCGCCTGGGGCCGGCTGCCATCGTAATCGCCTGTCACCACCACAACGTCGGGCGAATGCACCTGGTGGGCGGTGGCGAGGCGTTCCAGCGGCAGTCCGAACCAGGCGCTGACGCGGCGGCGGTTCTCCCGCACTTTCTCGGGATCGTCGTTGGAGCCGAGGCCGACATTGAGGCCGCGATAGATGCCCTCGGAGACGCCGCCGTCGCGGGTGAAGAAGCCATGGCGGATGCCGGCTGTGCCGAGATTTTCGAGGCTGTTGGCTGTGACGGGGCGTGGCTGGTCGGCTGTGCTCATGATCTGTCTCCTGAGCCTTGGCAAATCACGCGTACGCGATGCAGATGCGGCGAAAGTGTTGAATTCAATCGGCTTTTGTCGATTTTAGCCGTTCGGAGCAGGCGCGATCGTGCAGATCGCACCCGCGCCTGTCAATGCTTCGGCTTGAATGGCAGCAATTGTACGGCAGGCATGGAGACCGCGAGCACCTTGAACAATTCGCCCATATAGCCGTTGCCGGAACCGGCCAGACGATGCAGCGCATCGACGATTTCGGCCTGCTTCGCTTCGTCCTTGTCGCGGCCGAGAGAGGCGGCGCGTTGCTCGATGCCGAGGCCGACGAGGAAGTCGCCCTGATGCATGCAGCCATTGAGATGCACCCCGGCTGCGAGCGCTGTGCGGGCGAGGTTCTCGAAGTCGACATGGCTGGTCAAGTCGGCAAGACCGGGATGGGCAAGGGGCGGATCATATTCATGGGCGCGCACGGCCTGGAGCGTGTCGCCGAAATTGCTGACCATGTGGCCGTAGTCGATAATCAAGGCGCTGCCGTGATGTGCGATCAGGCGCTCGCAGATCGTCAGCATCACCGACTGGCGGGCAGGCGCCACTTCGAAGATCTCTCCGTCGGGCGGCTGGCTGATGCCCTGGGGCAGCATGGCGGGATCCAGCGTTGCGACACCCAGCGTGAAGCAGAGCTCGTCGTTTTCGTCCAGCCCGACCATGCGTTCGCGAAAGCCGTTCGGCGTCTTGACGAACTGGCGGATCGGGATCGCATCGAAGAGTTCGTTGGCGGCAAGCAGGGTGAAACCGTCGGGTACACCGTCGAAGCTCTCGTGCCAGGAAACCTTGTCGCCATGCGAGGAGAGGGTTTCCATTTGGGTGAGCTTGAGGAGCGCGCTGGTCTCGACCAGATGCATAGTCGCGGTCTCATAGAGATTGGGGGCCGCACGCGCGATGACCCTTAGCATGTCGGCCATCATCGTGCCGCGACCGGGGCCGATCTCGACGAGGCGCACGTCCCGGGGTTCGCCGTGGCGCTGCCAGGCGTTGATCATGAAGATGCCGAGCATCTCGCCGAAGAGCTGGCTGATCTCAGGCGCGGTGACAAAATCACCGGCGCGGCCGAAGGGATGGCGCGTGCGATAATAGCCATGCTCGGGGTCGGCGAGGCAAAGGGCGAAATAGTCGGTGACGCTGATCGGCCCATTGGCTGCGATCAGCGACTTGATCTTCTCGGCGAGCGGTGTGGCCATCGGCGCTCCTCAACCTTGCGTCGCGGGGGCGCGTCGGCCCGATCGCACGAAAATCCAAACCCCGATCAGCACCATCGGCAAAGAGAGTACCATGCCCATGGTGAGCCAGCCGCCGAAGAGGTAGCCGATCTGTACGTCCGGCTCGCGGAAGAATTCGACGAAGATGCGGGCGGCGGCGTAGCCGGCAACGAAGATACCGGTGATGCGGCCGGGTGCGGCCAGGGCTCCGAAGGCGCGGGCCAGGATCTGCAGCACGATCAGAAGCACAATGCCTTCGAGGACTGCTTCATAGAGCTGGCTCGGATGGCGGGGGAAGGGGCCGCCGGTCGGGAAGGCCATCGCCCATGGCACATCGGCGGGGCGGCCCCAGAGCTCGCCATTGATGAAGTTGGCGATACGGCCGAAGAGCAGGCCGAGCGGGACGACACTCGCCACGAGATCGAAGAGGCTCCAGAGCCGGATCTGATGCTTGCGGGCAAAGAAGACCATGGCCAGCGTGGCGCCGATAAAGCCGCCATGGAAGGACATGCCGCCGTTCCAGACTTCGATCGCGCGCATCGGATTGGCGGCGACCGAGGCGAAATCGTAGAAGAAGATGTAGCCGATCCGGCCGCCGGCAACGACGCCGATTGCGGCCCACAGGACGAAGTCGTCGATCTGCTGCAGGGTGGCCGGTGCCTGGCCGTTCGGCCACAGATGCGGGCGTTTTAGCAAGTCGCGGGCGATCATCCAGCCGAGCAGGATGCCGGCGACATAGGCCAGCCCATACCAATGGACCGCCAGCGGACCGATCGAGAAGGCGACCGGTTCGATCGCGGGAAAGGATACGGCGGCGAAAAGGTCCAGGACTGACAACAATGGAGTACTTTCGTTAATGCTGCTGGAAAATGGCGTTGCGGATAGACACGGTCAAGATGGAATCGGGCCGTCTGCGACACCGTCAACCACCTTTATCTGCTGCTGCCGTCTTGCATGCTGGCGGATCTGGTCCTACCTCCTTTTCCAAGGGTTCAATCCCAGTCCGTTGTCTGCTTGAGAGGAGTTTTCCATGTCGACCGGCCCCAACCGTATTCTCGATGATTTCGCCAAGTTGATGACCGATGCCGCAGGTGCGGCCCAGGGCGTTCGCAAAGAGGTGGAAACCGCCTTCCATGCCCAGGCCGAGCGCTGGCTGAACAGCATGGACCTCGTCAAGCGCGAGGAGTTCGATGTGGTCAGGGAACTGGCACTGAAGGCGCTTGAGGAGAACGAGGCTCTGAAGACGCGTCTCGAGGCGCTGGAAGCACAGCTTTCGGCCCAGGCCAAGTAAGGCCGCTGTTTCGTTTCGAAACGCTTTGCGCTTCGCTGTCATGCCCATCGAAGACCCATTGCCTGTGGCTTTGGGTCTTTTTGTCTTTTCAGAGCCTTGACCGGCGACGCCAAGGTGTTTTCTCACGAAAAAATTGCAGCTTGTGGACATCTCCCAAAAAGCCAATCGGCAGAGTCGCTTATGGGGTGATGCAAAGGCGATTCTGAAAGCGCCATCCACAGGCGTCTGAGCCAAATGTGGCTGAGGGGGCTGGTGCTGGCCCCCCACGATTATACACTGATTTTCAACGATGATTCTGAGCGGGGGCCGCGTAAGTTTCGGGCAGGGTGCGTGTTCTACCCTGGGGTCCTTCGGAATCGTTTTCAGTAGTTTCCGGTTCAGGTGTCCGAGTGGCCCGGCGGTTCGCCGGGTGCCCGTATTCATTCCGGTCAAGAAGGTGATGCATGAACCTCATGGAAATCGAAATCGAACGCCAGTCAAACCCGGTCGACATGATCGAGTTTGTTGCGGCGACCAATGACTGGTCGTTCGAACGTTCGGGCGAAGACGAAATCGCGATGACAGTCGAAGGCCGTTGGGCCGACTATCACGTCTCCTTCTCCTGGATGGAGGAGTTCGAGGCGCTGCATCTCGCCTCTGCCTTCGATCTGAAGATCCCTGAGAACCGGCTCAACGAAGTCATCAAGCTTCTCTCCTACGTCAATGGCCAGGTGCTGATGGGGCATTTCGACCTGTGGCGGAACGAGGACGTGGTGATCTTCCGCCAGTCCCTTCTGCTGGCCGGCGGTGCCGAGCCGACCAACCGCCAGGTCGAGGTCTTGCTTTCGTCTGCCGTCGATGCCTGCGAAGCCTATTACCAGGCGTTTCAGTTCGTCGTCTGGTCCGGCATGGACGCCAAGAGCGCCATGGATGCGGTCCTCTTCGAGACCGTCGGAGAAGCCTGAGCATGACAAATGCCGCATTCGGACACATCGTCCTCGTCGGGGCCGGCAATATGGGCGGCGCGATGCTGGCCGGCTGGCTGAAGAGTGGTGTGCCGGGGGCGTCGATCACTGTGCTCGACCCCGGTCCTTCCGAGACAATGATGGCAATGATCGCCGAAGCGGGTGCGCGGCATTCCGTTTCGCCGCCCGAGGGGCTGGTCGCCGATATCCTGTTTCTTGCGGTGAAGCCGCAGGTGATGGACGCCGTTCTTCCGGGACTGGCATGCGTCGTTGGCCCGCAGACAACGGTCGTCTCGGTCGCGGCCGGCAAGACCATCGCCTCGATGGAAGGCCATCTCGGCAAGGCTGCCATGGTGCGCGCCATGCCGAACACGCCGGCCATGGTTGGCCGTGGCGTTACCGGCGCCTATGCCAATGCGGCTGTGACAGACGTACAACGTGACATCGTCCATCGCCTCCTGCAGGTCTCAGGGCCGGTCGAATGGGTGGGAAGCGAAGCAGACATCAATGCTGTGACTGCGCTTTCAGGCAGCGGTCCGGCCTATGTATTCTACCTCGTCGAATGCATGGCAGAGGCAGGCCGGAAAGCGGGCCTGCCGGCGGACCTCGCCATGCGTCTCGCACGAGAAACGGTCGCGGGGGCTGGTGAATTGTTGCACCAGTCCCCCGACCCTGCCTCTCAGTTGCGCGAGAACGTGACATCGCCCGGTGGCACGACGGCGGCAGCACTTTCTGTGTTGATGGCCGAGGACGGCATGCAGCCGCTGTTTGATGTGGCGATCGAGGCCGCGCGCAAGCGGGCCGAGGAACTCGCCCAGTGAGCGGAACCGAGATCACCTTTGCCGATTTCGAAAAGGTCGATATCCGTGTCGGCACGATCGTCGAGGTCGAGGCCTTTCCGGAGGCGCGCAAGCCGGCCTTCAAGCTCAAGATCGATTTCGGTCCCGAGATCGGCATCAAGAAGTCGTCGGCTCAGATCACCGTGCATTACACGCCGGAGACGCTGATCGGCCGTCAGGTGCTGGGGGTGGTCAACTTTCCGCCACGCCAGATCGGTCCGTTTCGCTCCGAGGTGCTGACCCTCGGCTTCGAGGATGAGAATGGCGCGATCGCGTTGGCGGCAGTCGAGCAGCCTGTGCCCAACGGCAAGAAGCTGATGTGATCTGCGGGGCCTTTGGCCCCTTTCTTTTTCTCAAGTCCTCAAACGGGTACGCGGATGACGGCGCGCAGGCCGCCGAGCGGGCTGTCTTCGAGCGTGACGTTGCCGCCATGGCTTCGGGCGATGTCGCGTGCGATGGCAAGGCCGAGGCCTGTGCCTGAAGCGTCGAGGTTGCGCGCCTCATCGAGGCGGTAGAAGGGCTTGAAGACGTCGTCGCGCGCTTCCTTTGGGATGCCCGGACCGTCGTCATCGAATATGATCACCAGCCATTTCGCCGTATGCCTTGCATCGATGTCGAGCCGGTTCGCATAACGGCGGGCATTCGACGCGAGGTTCGTGACGAGGCGCGTGAAGGCGGTCGGGCGCACGAAGACCAGCGGGTCGCCGTCGAGCTTCCAGGTGAGCGCGCGCTCATGCAGCGCAAAGTCTGCCTCGACCCGCTCGAACAGTTCGGAGAGGTCGAGCCTGCCGACATCTTCTTCGACCTCTCCCTTGGCGAAGTCCAGGTAACCTTCGAGCATGCTCTGCATGTCGTCGATATCCTGGTTCAGGCTATCGAGTTCCGGCCCGTCGCCGGCGAGTGCCAGTTGCAGGCGAAAGCGGGTGAGGATGGTGCGCAGGTCGTGGCTGACGCCGGCGAGCATGGCAGTTCGCTGTTCCATCTGGCGCTCGATGCGCTCGCGCATCAGGATGAAGGCGAGGCCGGCGCGGCGGACTTCGTCGGCGCCGCGGGGGGAGAAGCCTTCCGGCGGGCGCTGGCCTTTGCCGAAGCTCTCGGCCGCGTTTGCGAGCGCCGTGATCGGCCGGATCTGGCCGCGCAGGAAGAGGATCGAGATGACGATCAGCACGAGCGCCGTCGAGACCATCCAGACAAGGAAGATGTGGGTGTTGGATGCGTAGGCGGAATTGCGCGAGGCAAAGATGCGCAGCGTCTGGTCTTCGAGCACGATGCGGATCTCGACCAGCCGCGACATGCCGACGGTGTCGATCCAGAACGGGCGGCGGATCTGCTCGGCGATCTCGTCCGACAGGATCTGGTCGAGAATGGAGAAGAAGGGCCGCTGGCGGGGTGAGGGGAGCTCGGTGCCGGGTTCGAGAGATACGATCAGGTTCAGGCGGCTTGCTGCGACGTTGACGATTTTGTCGAAGTCTTCCCGCTCCGGATAGAGCTCGATGAGCTCGATCACGGCGGAAATGTCGCGGGTGACGGCTTCGGAGAGGCGTTCGGTCACCAGCTGCCAGTGGCGCTCCATGAAGACGAAGGCGACGACGGTCTGCAGGATCAGCATCGGCAGGATGATGATGAGCAGCGAGCGGGCATAGAGACCGGTCGGCAGACGGTGCCGCAGCCAGCGCAGCATGCCGGAGATGCCGGTCGCCGGGCTGCGGTCCTGATCGCGGCGGATCTGATCGAACAGCGTCATGTCACTTTCCTCGACGCATGCTGCGCCGTTGCCGAGGGCTTCAATCCATGCTCAGGCGGTAGCCGATGCCACGGACCGTCTGCAGCCAGACGGGGTTGGCCGGGTCGTCTTCGATCTTGCGCCGCAAGCGGTTGATCTGGACATCGATCGTGCGCTCACCCACTTCGGCGTCGTTTCCGACCAGTTCGTGGCGCGGGATGGTGTCGCCGGCGCGGGTGGCGAAGAGATACATGATATCCTGCTCGCGGTCGGTGAGGCGGATCACCTCGGCGCCCTTGCGCAATTCCTTGCGCAGCACTGAGAAGGTGTAGGGGCCGAACATGACCTGCTCGATCTTCGGCGCATCCGGGTTCATGTTGCGCTTCAGGATATTGTTGATCCGGAGCACGAGTTCGCGCGGGTCGAAGGGCTTGGCGAGGTAGTCGTCGGCGCCGGCTTCGAGGCCTGCGATGCGGCTGTCGGCTTCGGAGCGGGCGGTGAGCAGAATGATAGGCACCCGCTTCTCGTCGGAAAGGCTCTGGGTCAGCGAGAGGCCGGATTCGCCGGGCATCATCACGTCGAGGACGAGGAGATCGAAGCTCAGACCTTCCAGTTTGCGGCGCGCTTCGGCAGCGTCAGCTGCGACCGAGACGCGAAATCCCTTTTCCGTCAGGAAGCGGTGCAGCAGGTCGCGGATGCGGGTGTCGTCGTCGACGACGAGGAGGTGCGGGGCGTCATCGGTGAGCTCAATCTTCTTCGACACGTCAGTCGGCTCCATCCGTCTCGAGGGGCTGTGTCACGGTCTGTTTCTGCATGCCTTCGAGGAAGCGACGCACCGTCGCGCGCTCGTCTGATGTCATGCCATCCATGGCGTGGGCGATGCGGCGGGACTGCGGCTCGGAGAGCGCCAGCGACAGCTCGCGGCCGGCAAGCGTCGGGTAGAGGCGGCGCTGGCGGCGATCGGCTGGGCCTGCCATCTGGCGGATATAGCCGCTGTCGATCAGCTCCTTCAGCACCCGGGCGAGGCTCTGCTTGGTGATCTGCAGGATGCCCAGGAGGTCTGCGACCGTCATGCCCGGCCGGCGGCTGACGAAATGGACAACGCGGTGATGGGCGCGGCCATAGCCGAGCTTGGCCAGGATGGCATCCGGATCAGACACGAAATCGCGATAGGCGAAAAACAGGCTTTCGATGGTTTCGAAGTCGATCGTCTTGTCATCGACCACCGGCAGGTCCGGCAGGGTCTTCTTGGCAGTCTTCGTCGCAGACTGTCGGGCCACGCTCGTCATTCCTTTCCTCCGGCGCAAGCGACTGTCAGCTCGCGAACGCCGGTTCATCCACTCATCGCTCAGGGTCGATGCTTCCCCCGCGGCCGGTCCGTTTGCCGGTCGGCCATTGATCCACGTCTCACTGACGGTGATTGCCGGCAAAACTATGCGCAAGTGTAGCAAATTTCCAACAAATTTACGCAGATCGCACAGCTTACGGGTGGGATGCGAAACCTATCGCCACCAGCCTCGTTACTGCAGCACTGATCAAGCGCAAGCCCGGGACAAGCCAATTCGGCGAAGCTTGGCGAAGGAGAGAGGACTTTCACCATGACGGATCGTGAGCAGACCACCGAGACTTCCAGCCTGCGCCCTGTTGCCGTGCTGGTCTTTACCGCAAAGATCATGGTTGCGAGCTTCCTGGTGGCCCAGGCCTCCATTCTGCCGGCCTCGCCAGTGTCGCAGGTCTACGGCCTTTCGCGCTGATCTCTGTACCGCTTCGCTTGCGGTTTCTCTCGTTTCCAAGGCGTGTTAAGGCGCTTCACCGAACCGAGAGAAGGACCGCCAGCCGATGGGACAGATTCAAGCGGGCATCATCCCCGTCACCCCTTTTCAGCAGAACTGCACCATCCTGTTCGATGACGAGACGCGCGAAGGCGTGATCGTCGATCCGGGCGGCGATGTCGACGTCATCCTGCAGGTGATTGCGGAGAATGCCATCACGCTCAAGGCGATCTGGCTGACGCATGGTCACCTCGATCACGCGGGCGGTGCGGCAGAACTCAAGGAAAAGACCGGCCTCACCATCATCGGACCGCACAAGGACGACCTGCCGCTTCTGCAGCGGATCGAAACCCAGGCTGCGACCTATGGCATCGACGGTTTGCGCAGCGTCGTTCCGGACCAGTTGCTGGAAGACGGGGAGACGGTTTCGTTCGGCGACCACGTATTCGAGGTCTATCATTGCCCGGGCCACGCACCGGGGCATGTCATCTATTTCAACCGGTCGCAGAAGTTCGCCCATCTCGGCGATGTGCTGTTTAGCGGCTCTGTTGGTCGCACGGATCTGCCGGGCGGCGATCATCAGACGCTGATGAACTCGATCCGCGACAAGGTCCTGCCACTCGGCGATGACGTCGGCTTCATCTGCGGTCACGGGCCGGGTAGCCGGATTGGGGACGAGCGTCGCTCCAATCCCTTCATTCAGGGTCTCTGAACGACAAAAGCGCCGGATGACCGGCGCTTTTTCATTTGTGCGGCACTGCTTGGCTCAGCCGGCCGTGCAGAAATGGGTGCGACCGTCATAGCCGACGAAGGTGCCGGTGCGCGGATTGAAGCTCCGGTAACGCTGCGAGCAGTAGTCATACCAGGCGCCGGTCCAGGGCTCGACGCCATAGGACTGAACGACAGGGCGCGGCTGCTGATAGACCGGGCGCGGGCGGTAGGTGTGGCGCGGCGGCGGCGGCGGATAATCGTCGACATAGTAGTCGCGGTCGTCATAGACGGAGACCGGACGGTCGATATAGACGCGGCGCTGCGGAGCCGGATTTGCGAGTGCGGAGCCGACGATCACACCGGTCGCCAGACCGATCACGCCGAGGGCGAGCGCATCATCGCCACGGTGATGGCGATAGTAGCGGTCACCGGCCTCGGCCTGCGTTGCAGCAGCGATCGGCGTCAGGGTGACTGCGGCCGCGAGAAGAGCGTTTTGCGCGAATTTCATCATGACGTCTGTTCCTCAGCCTTGGCTAACCAGGGGCCGGTGCGGTCTGTTCGGGCCACCGGCGATGATTGCAATCTATGAGGCGCCGCCTGAACGCAGGCTGAACGAAAAAACCCGGCAAAAATGCCGGGCCGCAATTCGTCGAAAACCGGATGATATCAGCCGGAGATCTGAAGGTTTACGGCCTTAGGGCCCTTGCCACGGCGATCGGGTTCGGTGTCGAAGCTGACCTTCTGGTTTTCGGTCAGACCCGACAGGCCCGATGCCTGAACAGCGGAGATGTGGACGAAGATGTCCGCGCCGCCATTGTCGGGCTTGATGAAGCCAAAGCCCTTGTCGGTATTGAAGAATTTTACAGTGCCAGTCTCGGCCATGCGTCAGGTCCTTTTCTCTCTGCCCGTATTCGGCGGGGCAGCATTGCAATGTACCCGCAAGCGGGTGAGCGACAGGCATTTGTCGATATTGGAGGAAAGGGGCCCTGTTACCGCAGACTAACTCCAGTCAATGTTTCCATCTTCTCAAGTTCGACTGCCCGGGGTTGTTATAGCGTCCCCGGCGCGCATTACTTTATAGGTCTTCCCATGCTCGCAAAATTGCCCGAACTCACGAAGAGTGCTTGGTTTGGCGGAAATTGGCAAGTGAAAGTTTTAACCCTTCCGAAGGGGAGAGTCCTTTGTTTTCAGTGCGAACAGGGTGATTCGAATTGGCGGCAAGCCCGCTTTGCGTCGTTTTGGCGAAAATTTGCATCGCTTGCGATGGAGATCGCGGGAAAAGCCTGCGCAAACACGGAAAATTGCGGATGAAAATTTTCCGTGTTCGCTTCTGCGCAGCGTGGAAACGAGAGGCGCTAGAGCCGCAAATTAGCCCCTAAAAGGGACGATTGATGGCTTCGAGAGGGGTTTGAGCCGGTACTCAGCTTTCGCCGCTGCGGGTAATCCGCAAGAGCTGACCATCTTCCTCGTCGGTCACGAGCAGTATCGAACCATCCGGGGCGACCTTGACGTCGCGGATACGGCCATACTCACCCTGCAGCATTCGCTCCTCTGCGCCGATCGAGCCGTCTGCGCTGCGATCGATACGGGCAACAAGCTGGTACTTGAGGGCCGCGACGAGGAAGTCACCCTCCCATTCCGGGAACATGGCGCCGCGATAGATCGCTAGCGCGCCCGGCGCAATCGAGGGATCCCAATAGTGGAGGGGCTGTTCGTAGCCATCCGCCGACTGGCCAATGCCGATTTCGGCGCCTGAGTAATGCTTGCCGTAGGAGATGACCGGCCAGCCGTAATTGTTGCCGGCGTCTGGAGCGTTGATCTCGTCGCCACCACGCGCGCCATGCTCGACCGTGTAGAGCCGGTTGTCGGCGGGATCGATGGTGAGACCTTGCGGATTGCGATGACCGCTCGACCAGACTTCCGCCAAGGACTGGCCCTTCGGGTTGGCGGCGGACGGACTGCCGTCGGCATTGATGCGCATGATCTTGCCGGCGTGATCGGCGGGATCCTGCGCCCGATCTTCCTCACCACGGTCGCCGATGCCGAAGAACAGGCTGCCATCTGCGGCGATCGCGATACGCGAGCCGAAATGCTGGCCGGCGCGGGTCAGCTTGTTCATCAGAAAGATCCGGCGCACGTCTTCGAGCCGCCTTTCGTTCTGGCTGAGGCGGGCGGAAAACACTCCAGTACCCTGACCGCCCGGGCCGGGTGTGGCTGCCGTGAAGAAGAGGCGCCGCGTTTCAGCAAAGTCGGGGGCGAGGGCGATGTCGAGCAGGCCGCCCTGGCCGACGGCAGCGATCCTCGGCAGACCACCCAAGGGCTGCCCGACCTCGCCGTCGCGGATGATGCGGATGCGGCCGGGGCGCTCGGTGACGATATAGGCACCATCAGGCAAGACCTCGACAGACCAGGGGTGCTCCAGGCCGCCGGCGATGCTGGTGACCTCGATCTTGACGTTGTCGACAGGATGCTCGCGGGTTTCCTGCGCATAGAGGGGCAATGCCATCGAGAAAGCGAGAAGCGGGGCGATCATCCACGCAGTCTGGTTCAAGCGGTTCGGCATCGTCATCTCCTTGTCCGGCAGCTCTCCCGCTCAGAATGTGGGAACAGCGGTGCCTGCGACAAGGCAGAGCGATGACGGAGGGCGCCTCCTGACCGAAAAGTGAAGAGGCGCCGACGTGACGTCAGGTGTCGAAGCTCACCGCCTTCAGCTTGTCGATGCCAAGCGCCTGAAGCGCCAGCTTTTCGTAGAAGGGTTCCGACTTGCCGAGCTTCACCTTGTAGAGGAAGTATTTCTCGAAGCCGATCTTGGCTGCGTGAACCCACTTGCCCTGGGATGACCAGTTGACGTTGCGCGGTGGCAGCTGCGGTTGGGCAACGAAGGCGATGCCGCCATCGCCGAAATCGGCGAGGCAGACGGCGTTCCAGGTTCCTTGAGCATTGGCCTCCTCGCCGGCGATCAGGTTGGCGATGTTGTGGGCCGTGGCCGTTACCATGGATTCGATCATGAAGCCGGTTTTCGGCACGCCGACGGGCACGGGTGTTTTGCCCATGGGCGGGATCGCGACGCAGACGCCCACGGAGAAGACGTTTTTGAAGGTCGGGTTCTGCTGGTGCTTGTCGGCAAGCACGAAGCCGCGCGGGTTCGTCAGGCCTTCGATGCCCTTGATGGCCTCTACGCCGCGGAATGCCGGGAGCATCATCGTATAGACGGACGGGATCTCGTGGGTGGCCTTGATGCTGCCGTCGTCATTGATCTCCTCGGCAACGACCTTGTCACCCTCGAAACGGTTCACACGAGAATTGGTGACCCACTTGATGTGCTTGGAGCGCATCGCGCTTTCGAGCAGCCCCTTGGTATCTCCGACGCCGTCGAGGCCGAGATGGCCGATATAGGGCTCCGAGGTGACGAAGGTCATCGGCACACGGTCGCGAACCTTGGCGTCCCGCAGGGCCTTGTCGAGGATGAAGGCGAATTCATAGGCCGGGCCGAAGCAGGAAGCGCCCTGGACTGCGCCAATAACCACCGGTCCGGGATTGGCGACAAGCTTGTCGAAGGCCTGCTTGGCAGCCAGTGCGTGGTCGATGTGGCAGACGGATTGGGTGTGGTGATGCGGGCCGAAACCTTCGATCTCGTCGAAAGCGAGATCAGGGCCGGTGGCGATCACCAGATAGTCATAGTCGAGAGAACTGCCATCGAGCATTTCGATCCGGTTCTCGGCGGGATGGACGCGGGTCGCGCCCTGGCTGTGCAGGGTGATGCTGCGTTTGGCGCAGGCGGGGCGGAGGTCGACTTCGATTTCCTCGCGTCCGCGCCAGCCGACAGCGACCCAAGGGTTGGAGGGGACGAAGGAGTAGGTCGCTCCCTTGCTGAGCAGATGGATCTCGACCTCTTTGCCGAGGCGATCTCTCAATTCATAGGCCATGATCGTGCCGCCGAGACCGGCACCCAGGACTGCAATGCGTTTCATCACGGTTCCTCCCATTTGATGGGAGATAGTATCTACGAAAATACATAGATAACAAGTAGGCTATTTTACACGTCCTGGCGTCCACGCGCTCGCTGGACCAGATCCTGCCAGCCACGCTTCCACAGTGCAAAACCACCGATCGCCATCACGGTGAAGCAGGCGAAGATCATAAGGATCAGCAGGTGGCGCTCGCTCTGGGGCAGGGGCGTCTGGTGGTTGCGATCAACCATCGAGGCCGACACATGCAGCGGCGTGGTGGATGCGGCGATGCTCGAAGTGGTGATTGCGTCCGGGCGGGGGTGCGAGATCTCTGTGCTCGCAGTGAAGGACATCGAACCGGGTTCTACGGTCGCAGGGGTGCTGGCGAGCGCCAAAGTGACCAAAGCGACGCCACTGATGGCTGCGAGCCAAGCGAGGGGCCGGCTGCGGCGGGAGGGCCGTCGAAATGTCTCCAGTTCGAAATCCATGGCGAGAACCTCCGTCTCGTTGCGTTGACCGCATGAAACAGCGTGATCGCGTCGGTAGAGCGACGGAAATGTGGCGGTCCCCGTGCCGAATTGTGATTTCGGCGGTGAGGCGAAAACGTCGCGAATTCCGCCATTGCCACGGTGACGCAAAACTCTTCAACAAGCGGTGCTTTCCGCTTGAAAGCCAAGGGCTCTTTCGCCATAGAGCTTGAACCTGAGGCCCCGGACAGCGGGGTCGATGTTCAATCAGCTCAGGACACGCAAAAATGGCTTTCCTTGCCGACGCCCTTTCCCGCATCAAGCCTTCCGCGACCATCGCCGTCACGCAGATGGCCCGGGAGCTCAAAGCGCAGGGGAAAGACGTCATTTCGCTCTCCGTCGGCGAGCCCGACTTCGATACGCCGCAGAACATCAAGGACGCGGCTGTTGCCGCCATCGCTCGTGGCGAGACGAAGTACACGCCGGTTGCCGGCATCCCGGAGCTGCGCAAGGCTATTGCCGACAAGTTCAAGCGCGAGAACGGTCTCGACTATAAGCCCGAGCAGGTCATCGTCGGCACTGGCGGAAAGCAGATTCTTTTCAACGCCTTCATGGCAACGATCAATCCGGGAGATGAAGTCGTCATCCCGGCACCGTTCTGGGTTTCCTACCCGGAAATGATTGCGCTGTGCGGCGGCACGCCGGTCTATGTCGAAACGACGATCGAGAACAATTTCAAGCTGACGGCTGAGCAGTTGGACAAGGCGATCACGCCGAAGACCAAGTGGTTCATGTTCAACTCGCCGTCGAACCCGTCGGGTGCTGCCTACAGCCGCGAAGAGCTGAAGGCGCTGACCGACGTGCTGATGAAGCACAGCCATGTCTGGGTTCTGACCGACGACATGTATGAACATCTCGTCTTCGGTGACTTCGTCTATTACACGCCGGCGCAGGTCGAGCCGGCTCTGTACGATCGTACGCTCACCATGAACGGTGTGTCCAAGGCTTACGCGATGACCGGCTGGCGTATCGGCTATGCCGCCGGCCCGCTGCCGCTGATCAAGGCCATGGACATGATCCAGGGCCAGCAGACCTCTGGTGCCTGCTCGGTTGCCCAGTGGGCCGCCGTCGAGGCGCTGAATGGTCCGCAGGATTTCATCACGGAATCGAAGAAGGCCTTCGAAGAGCGCCGCGATCTCGTCGTCTCGATGCTGAACCAGGCCTCGGGCATCGTATGCCCCAAGCCGGAAGGCGCGTTCTACGTTTATCCGTCCTGCGCAGCACTGATCGGCAAGACGGCGCCGTCGGGTAAGGTCATCGCCAATGACGAAGATTTCGTCATGGAACTGCTGGCGACCGAAGGTGTAGCGACAGTGCACGGCTCGTCCTTCGGCCTTGGCCCGAACTTCCGCGTGTCTTACGCGACCTCGAACGCCAAGCTGGAAGAGGCCTGCAGCCGCATCCAGCGGTTCTGCGCCTCGCTGAAGTAAGCGCCGAGGGTTATCGGTTTTCGGAAGGGCTCGCCGTGAGGCGGGCCCTTTTCGCATTTTCTGGCTTTGTTGAGGGAGAGGAGACCCTGTGGTATTCTCGCCTTCATGAAGACGGTCAGCCTGCAGGAAGCCACACGTGATCTGGATGCCCTCGCCCGTGCGGTCGAGCAGGGTGAGGTCG
Source organism: uncultured Allorhizobium sp. (assembly GCA_958439205.1). Taxonomy (GTDB): domain Bacteria; phylum Pseudomonadota; class Alphaproteobacteria; order Rhizobiales; family Rhizobiaceae; genus Allorhizobium. Next base: position 2,224,994 of record OY288189.1, read on the forward strand.
TGACCGTGACGCGGGACGGCAAGCCGGTGTTGGATCTGGTGCCGCATGTCGGGGGAGAGGCGCAGGAGAAGAAGGGCGGTTTGGATTTCGAAGCTGGGCAGGCGTATTTGCGGTCAATAGGCGTAACGAAAGCCTTCGATTATATCGCGGAGGATTTTGACGAGCCACTGCCCGAAGACTTCTTGCTCAGGCCGCTTCCCTAACCATGCGCTGCCTGCTCGACACCCACATCGTAATTTCGATGTTGCAGGATGAGTTGATCGAGCGTTTTCCGGGGCCCGCTCGGGTAGTCCAAGCTCCAGGTTTCTTCGGGTTTGTCAGTGTGGCGAGTGTCTGGGAAATTGCTCTCAAGTCTAGGCTTGGCAAGCTTTACCCCTTAACGGATCTGGACAGAGTTCCCATAGCACTTGAGAAAATTGGCGCGACGATCCTGCCCGTTTCCATGCCTCACGTTCTTCACACAATCGATCCCGAGCCGCCCACCCGAGATCCCTTCGACCGGCTGTTGCTCGCCCAATGTCATGTGGAAGGGCTCAAATTGATCACGGTTGATCGTGCCCTCGTCGATCACCCCCTGGCGTTCCGCCCCTGATCGTCCGAGACCAGGGGCGGAGAAGCTCGCTTAACCCTTGGTCAGCTTGACGATCGTCGAGTTGCCGCCGCCGCGCTGTTCGGTGACGGCGTAGACGGCGCCGTCGGGGCCGACCTTCACGTCGCGAATTCGGGCGCCGACGTCCACGCGTTCTTCATGCTTCACGCGGTCGTTCTCCATGTGCAGCACGACGACGCCCTGGCTGACGAGGCCGCCGACCAGGAAGGCGCCTTTCCATTCCGGGATGGCGTCGGCGTCATAATAGGCCATGCCCGAGGGGGCGATGACCGGATCCCAGTAGTAGACGGGCTGTTCGGTGTTAGCCATCTGGGTGACGCCGTCGCCGACCTTGGCGCCGCTGTATTCGACGCCGTATGTCACTTCCGGCCAGCCGTAGTTCTTGCCGGGTTCAGGCAGGTTCAACTCGTCGCCGCCCTTGGGGCCGTGCTCGACGGTCCAGAGGCGACCCTGGCCGTCGACCGTGGCGGACTGGAGATTGCGGTGGCCGAGCGACCAGATTTCCGGCTGGGCATTCTCCTGGACGACAAAGGGGTTGTCGGGCAGGGCTTCACCGGTCTGGGTGATGCGGAAGATCTTTCCCAGTCCGCTTTGCAGGTCCTGCGCCTGGACGCGCGGCTCGGCATCGGAACGCTCACCGACGGTCACGTAGAGTTGGCCTTCAGGCCCGAAGGCCAGGCGCGAGCCGAAATGCTTGTTGCCGTCATAGCCCGGTGTCTGGCGGAAGATGACGCTCACGTCTTCCAGCGAACCGCCGCCCTGATCATCGGGGACGAGGCGGGCGGAGGCGACGGAGGTGCCGTTGCCGTCATCGCGCGGTTCGGCAAACGAGAAGAAAATCTTGCCTGAGGTTTCGTAATCGGGTGCGAGCGCGACATCGAGCAGGCCGCCCTGACCATCGGCCAGGACGTCCGGCACGTTTGCGATCTCGGGACCGGGTTTGCCGTCTTCACCGATGATGTGCATTGCGCCCTGCTTGGCGGTCACCAGCATCCGGCCATCGGGCAGGAATTCCATCGCCCAGAGATGCGGCAGGCCCTCGGCCACGACTTCCTGCTTGATCTCGACCACCTGAGCGGGTTGGGGCGCGCGGGTCTGGCCGGTGAAAGCCGGCTGCTGGTCCGGCGCGTTGGGTGCCTGCGTCTCCGCCGGAGTGCCGGCCTGCTGGGCGAGTGCGGGGATTGTCGCGACACCAAGGCTCAGCATGGTTCCGGCGAGAATGTGCGGCAGTCGTTTCATCAGTTCCTCCTGGTCGAATGATTGGACCCGTTCAACGCCTCAAGTGGTCACAAAGCTCCCGACCGGTAGGGCATGTGAGATCAAGTTCGCTTTATCTGTTGGTGAGGAGGAGGCGCGATCTGAAGCGAAAGAGCGGGCCCTGAGGGCCCGCTCCAATGCTCTGCCGGTCATGCCGGGGATTTGATCCAGCTGCCGACATATGGCGCATTGGCGAAGATCTTCTCACGGTCTCGCCACAAGGCCGGAAGCGCGAGGATGCCAAGGGCGGTAATGGTGATGAAGGTCTTGGTCAGTTGCGACAGTTCCGGCGTGCGGGCGTCGAGGTAGTAGACCGCATAGACGATCAGCACGTGCCAGACATAGATCTGCAGCGAGTGGCGACCCAGCAGCTGAAGGAAGTTCAGCGTGAAGAGGCTGGTCAGTGCCGAGGCGATCTTCTGGATGACTGGGCTTTCATGGCGCGGGCCGGCGATCAGGATCCAGGCAAGGCCATAGGCGACGGCTGCGAAGTTGATCAGATAGACCGGACCGAAGTCGGCACGCACTTCCATGAGGCCGAACTTCTCCAGCACGAAGCCCGGCATGAAGCCGTGAGCGGTCGCGACGCGGAGCGGCAGGAAGAAGAGGGTGATGGCAAGCGCCGTCCAGGCGAGCGTGGTGCGGTTCGGGTCGAAGACCTTCTGCCACCCGATCTTCTTCATGGAGGTCAGCGTGCCCGCGATGATGCCGGCGAAGAAGACGATCTGCCAGCCGAGCAGGTTGAAGGAAACGCGCAGGCCTTCTTCATCCGGTGCGCCGGCCAGCCAGGTGTCGAGCGGGTAGGTAACGAGGCGGTGCAGGCCGAGCTGGGCTGCGAGCCAGACAAGCAGGGAGCCGATGGCAACGCCCAGCCAGTGGCCGCGTAGGCAGAGCCAGATGACGACAGGCGCAAAGATCATGTAGGCGATGTATTGCGGCAGGATGTCCATGAAGGTCGGCTGGATCAGGAAGGTCGCGATCGGTGCGAGCGAGCTCGGGTTGAGAAGGCTTGCGTCGCCCAGCCAGTTTTCCCAGGCGGAGACGGCACCCGGCAGGATCAGCTGCAGGGCAAGGACGATCAGGACGATCGCCATGGCATAACGATAGAGCTCGAGCGCCCGCGACCAGATCTTGTCGCGGCCGACGGTATAGCCATCCTTCATCATCTTGCGGCTGTAGACCATGCCGGTCAGCAAGCCCGACAGGAAGACAAAGCCCTGCGCATCTTCGACGAAGGCAAGGTTGCGGTGGTTGATTTCAACGAGCCAAAGGCCCCCCGTGAACACCAGGTGGTTGATCAGCATGAAGACGAGGAAGTAACCCCGCATGCCGTCGATCACGTCCAATCTCTTCACGTTCGACTCCCGAGTTGGCCCCCCGGTGACCCGCGGCGGCGATCATCATCCGCATCATGTTGAGAATGCGGCGGGAGGCCCAATGGGGGCCGATCCGTGCGTGGGGAACGGCAGCTTTCCCTAAAAGTTCCGCGCAAAAGTGCTCACGGATCCGTGCCCGGATGTCGCAGAGGCACGCGAATCAGTGGCGTTCAGAGGCCAAGAAAGGCGAGCATGATGAAGGTGGCGAAGAGCACGAAATGGGTCATGCCCTCGATCGCATTGGTCTCGCCGTCATTCAGATTGATGGCCGCCGCGACCAACGTGATCGCAACCATGGTGGTCTGCACCGGGGTCATGGCCATGACGAAGGGCTGGCCGGTATAGAGGGCAATCGCCTCCATCACCGGGACTGTCAGAATGACCGTCGAAAGCGATGCACCCATCGCAATGTTGACGACTGCCTGCATCCGGTTGCGCAAGGCGGCGCGCAGTGCGGTCAGGATTTCAGGCGCAGCCGAAATGCCGGCGACCAGGATTGCGGTAAGGGCAACCGGAGCACCGGTGCCTTCTAGGCCGGCATCCATCAGGACCGACATGACTTCCGCGAGAACACCGATCAGAACCACGCCGAACAGGATCACGCCGATCGACCAGAGCGTCGATCCCTCATGCTCCTCTTCCACGGCCTGGGTCTCACTGTCCGCGGGTGTCTCGGCCTGCTGATCCCAGGGACGGGCGGCCTGGCGACCCGGATAGCTGTAGGAGAAGAAATAGCTATGCGTGCCTACCTGCATGCGCAGGAAGAGTGCGTAGAGCGCAATCATCGCGCCGATTGTGAAGACGGAATAATATTGCCAGCGGTCAGAGGGCACGAATTCCGGCACGATCATCGAGATGCCCATGGCGGTCAGGATCATCACTCCATAGGTCTTGCCGCTGTCGTCGTTGTAGGCCTGCTCGCCGTGCTTCAGGCCGCCGAGCAGGGCGGCGAGGCCGAGGATACCGTTGATATCGAGCATGACCGCCGAATAGATGGTGTCGCGCACCAGCGTGGGTGACGAGCCGTTGCTCATCATGATCGCGAGGATCAACACCTCGACGGCGACGGCCGAAAGCGTGAGGATCATCGTACCATAGGGATCACCGACCTTGTGGGCGAGGATCTCGGCATGATGGGCGACGCGCATGGAGCCTACGACGATGGCGGCGATCAGGGCTGCAGCCCCGAGCAGCGATGCCACCTGGCCTGCACCGAGGACGGCATGTTCCACTGCGAGGGCGAGGATCGCCGCCAAAATGGGGATCAGAAGAAGTTTTTCCTGCCTGATGCGCGACATGTGCTTCTCCTTCTGCTGATCGACGTCCGGTAACGGGGCCGACGGGTATGCTGTTCCCGCCCGGCCGATCATGTTTGCGCCTCGGGACTTTTGATGGAATACTCCTCGCAGCCTAGGAGGAGAAGGCCATGGTGAAGATCATCTACGAGATCGTTCCTCATGATGGCGGTTGGGCCTACCGGCTCGGCGGCGTCTATTCGGAGGCGTTTCCGACCCATGACCAGGCCCTGGAAGCCGCACGCATCGTGATGGAAGAGCAGCAGGTCGGCGATGAGCCGGTGACCATCAGCTATCAGGATGAGAGTGGTCGCTGGCGTGAGGAATACAGCGACGGGGGCGATCGACCGGAGGTCGAGATCATCGACAGTTTCGTTGGCGAGCAGCCTCCATCCGCCTGATCGCTGGTAGAGAATAGGCCGTTATTACAAAGGCTTGTAGCCTCTTGTTCGCATCATGATTCCGGCTGACTGGCGTGTAGGGAAGGCTGCTTTGGCAGGCGCATCCAGTCGTCGAGTCCCTGGACCAGGGCGTCGAAGGTCGCGCGGAAGCGTGGCACCGTCTTCAGGTTCTCATGCATCACCACAAAGGTCTCTAGTGCGATCTCCAGCGTTCCGGGGAGCACTTCGACCAGCTCTGGATCTCTGGCTGCGAAGGCATGCTGGCACATGCCGATGCCGAGACCCGCGCGGATGGCGGCGAGCTGGACCAGATTGCTGTCGGCACGGAAGTCGAAGCCAATGCCCGCCAGATCCGGCCGCTGCTTCAGGATGTCCCTGATATAGGCGAGCTGCCGGTCGAAGCCGATCAAGCGGTGATTGGGCAGCTCGGCTAGCGAAGAGGGAACGCCATGTCGCTCCAGATAGCGACGGTGCGCATGAAATCCCAGCGTGATCTTGCCGATGCGCCGGCTTAGCAGTGCCGACTGGCTGGGGCGCACCATGCGGATCGCGATATCCGCCTCCTGCTGGAGCAGGTCCTCCACCGCATCGGATGCCGAGAGTTCGATCTCAAGGGCCGGGTTGGCATCTTGTAGCCTCGCCAGGATCGCGGGAAGCGTCTCGGCGGCGATTACCTCGCTGGCGCTGATGCGCACCGTGCCGCGGACTTCCTCCATATCGCCGGATGCGATGCGTGCCAGCGCCGCAGACATGGCGGACATGCTGCGGGCATGCCTCTTCATGGCGAGCGCCTTTTCCGTCGGCAGCAGGCCTTGCGGCGTGCGCAGGAAGAGCGGGGCGCCAAAAGCCTCCTCCAGCGCTTCGACATGGCGTCCGGCCGTGGGTTGCGTTAGCCCAAGCGAGCGGGCGGCACCGGACAGGGAGCCGGTTTCGAGAACGGCGAGGAAGGTGCGGTAATGGTCCCAGCTGATTTGATCAATGGACATACATTTTTGTATATCAAATCAACATTCTTTGGCAATTCTGAATATCTCAAGTCAGTGGCAGTCTCTCCGCAGTTCAAACACAGGAGACGACCATGACTGATCTTTCCAATGCAGCTCTCGCAAAGCCCATTGCTCTCGTTCTCGGGGCAACCGGCGGGGTAGGCGGCGCGCTCGCCGAGGCACTGCTGCAGCGTGGCTACCGGGTGCGGGCGATGCACCGGCGAGCCGACCAGCAGATCGCCGCGCGCCCGCGCTTCGAATGGGTTTCAGGCGATGCGATGAATGCCGTTGATGTACTGCGCGCCGCCGAGGGTGCGAGCGTCATCGTGCATGGCGTCAATCCGCCCGGCTATCAGAACTGGCGCGAGCTGGTCCTGCCGATGATTGACAACACGATCGCGGCCGCCCGTGCGGTTGGCGCGCGCATCCTGATGCCGGGAACGATCTACAATTTCGGCCCCGATGCGTTTCCTTTGCTCACCGAGGAGAGCAGCCAGCGGCCGCAGACGGTCAAGGGGCGGATTCGGGTGGCGCTGGAGCAACGCCTCGAGCGGGCAGCGGGTGAGGGGGTGCCGGTGATCCTCGTGCGCGCTGGCGACTTCTTCGGGCCTGACGCCGGCAACAACTGGTTCGCGCAGGGGCTGGTCCAGCCGGGCAAGCCCGTTCACTTTGTCATCAATCCCGGTCGGAAGGGGGCGGGCCATGCCTGGGCCTATCTGCCTGACGTTGCGGAAACCTTCATGCGGCTGCTGGATAGGGCCGCCGCTTTGCCGAATTTTGCCCGCTTCCATATGGACGGCTTCTACGATCATGACGGGACGCAGATGGCTAAGGCGATCGGGCGTGCTGTCGGGCGGCCTCGCATCTTCACGCTCGGTTTTCCCTGGAGGTTGGCGGGGCTTGCTCGGCGCTTCGTGCCGCTGCTGAAGGAGTTGCATGAGATGCGCTATCTGTGGCGGGAGACGATCCGCCTCGACAACAGTGCACTCGTGGAATTCCTGGGTGAGGAGCCGCACACGCCGATCGATGTCGCGGTGAAGGCAACGCTGCGGAGCCTCGGCTGCCTTCCGGAGATCGCCTCTCCAGCAGTCCGCAATCCTGCAACTCTGGTCGCGGGAGGCGGACAATGAGTGCTGCTGCATCCATATCGGCCACGGCTCCGCTGATTTTCCGGGCTTTCGCCGTGCTCACCCTTGGCGGCATCGCCGCTCAATTCTTCCTCGCGGGCATGACGGTCTTCGGGGCAGGGACTGGATGGGAGGCCCATGCGGCAACCGGGGGAGCGGTGGGGCTGCCGATCCTCGGGCTCTTCCTGATGTCGTTCCGCACGAGTTTACGGGCCCATCGGACCCAGGCGAGCCTGCTCTTCGGTCTCTATCTGCTGCAGTTGACGCTCGCGGCGCTCGGCCAGACCTTGCCGCTGATCGGGGCGTTGCATCCGGTCAATGGGCTGCTGATGGGATTGCTCGCATCAAGGCTGACCGTGCGCCTTCTGTCTCGCATCTAGGCTGCGCTCGGCGAAAGGCGGATGCAGAAAGGGCTCCCGGCGTTTGCCGGGAGCCCTTCGTTTCTCAGGCGAGTGCAGGATAGGTCGTGTAACCTTCCGCGCCACCGCCATACAGCGTGGCCTGGTCGAGCGGATTAAGCTCTGCGTCTTCCTTCAGGCGACGGACGAGGTCCGGATTGGCAATGAAGGGACGACCAAAAGCGACGAGATCGGCATAGCCGCTTTCGACGGCTTCGATGGCCGAAGCGCGGTCATAGCCGTTGTTGACGATCCAGGCACCCTTGCCGCCGGCATCACGGTAGGCCGCCTTGAGCGCCTTCCAGTCGAAGGGCAGGACGTCACGCGGGCCGCCGGTCGCGCCTTCGATGACATGCACGAAGGACAGATCGAACTTCGCCAGTGCCTCGACCAGCGCGGTGTAGACGGCCTTCGGATCCGGATCGGAAACGTCGTTGGCCGGGGTGGTGGGCGAAATGCGGATGCCGGTCTTGTCGGCGCCGATTTCCTTGGTCACGGCCTCAACGACCTCGAGCGTCAGGCGAATGCGGTTCTCGATCGAGCCGCCGTATTGATCCGTGCGCTGGTTGCTGTTCGAACGCATGAACTGTTCGAGCAGATAGCCATTGGCTGCGTGGATCTCGACGCCGTCGAAGCCTGCATCCATGGCGGCACGGGCGGCCTTGCGGTAGTCCTCGATCACGCCCGGTAGTTCGGCGGTTTCAAGGGCGCGGGGTTCGGAGGTTTCGACGAAAGCGCCTGAGCCATCGGTGTTCAAGACATAGGTCTTGGACTTGGCGGCGATGGGCGAGGGGGCGACGGGCTTGCCATCGCCTGGCTGCAGGCTCGTGTGGGAGATGCGGCCGACATGCCAGATCTGGGTGACAATCTTGCCACCTGCGGCATGCACGGCGTCGGTCACCTTCTTCCAGCCTTCGATCGCTTCGGACTTGTAGAGGCCCGGAACGTCCGCGTAACCCTGTGCCTGATGGGTGATCGCCGTGCCTTCGCTGATGATCAGGCCGGCTGTCGCGCGCTGGCGATAGTATTCGACGTTCAGTTCGTTCGGCACGGCGCCCGGGGAGCGGTTGCGCGTCAGCGGCGCCATGGCGATACGGTTGGAAACGGCGGTCGTGCCGACGGATGTCGGTTCAAAAAGCTTGGACATAAAACCTCTCGGAAGCTTCCAATGATGGGAGGATTGGTCATTGGGAGACCCGATGTGGGGCGTTAGAGTTTTCCATTCAAGGTCTTGACGAACTCAGCGATGGCATCTTCGTTGCGACGATAAAGTACGCGCTGGCCGACGCGCTTGGAGCTGATCAGGCCGGCACGCTGCAGCGTTGCAAGATGAGCTGAGACAGCCGACTGCGACAGGCCGGATCGCTCGAACTGCCCGGCGCTTATACCGTCGACAGCCTCTTCCTTAGGCACGCCGAAAAATTCCTTCGGGTCCTTCAGCCAGATCAGCATTTCCATGCGTGCCGGATGTGCCAGCGCTTTCATCACGTCCTCAAGGAACATGTCCCCTCCAATTCGTACAGTCATTCGAGTTTAAGGCTGACCGAACGCTGCTCGCGCTTCGTTTACGGAGGGCGCCAGTTTTGCCTGACGCGTAAACGCAAAATGGAACATATCGTTCCATCGAGAAAACAAAAAAAGAGGGCCACCGGAAAAACCAGGGCCCTTTGAATTGTGAAGGTCAAAAACCTCCAGAGGGGAACAGCTGCTGCGGTGGAACTGGGAGGAAAAAGCCACCATGTGCATCAGCTGTGTGCGATATGGTGGTTTTTTGTGCAGTGAACAATGGTTTTTTATGCATGTCAGGCATGCATCGCTTGCAAGTCTGTTTGATGGACAACAAAAAAGGCAGCTCAAAAGCTGCCTTAGAAGTTCCAGTTGCGGGCCTTGGCGACGATGAAGTCTCTGAAAGCCTTGAGCTTCGCTGCGTTCTTGATCTCGTCCGGATAGCAGAAATAGGTATCGAAGGAGGGGACGTCTGCGCTGGTGACAAGCTGCAGCAGGCCCGGGTCGCGGCCAACAATATAGTCCGGCAGCATTGCGATGCCGATGCCGAGAAGGCAGGCGCGCTTGATCGAGGTGAGGCTGTTGATCTGCAGATGCGGCAGGCGCGGATTATCCGATGAGCGACCGGCGACCTCCAGCCAGTTGACGTCGAGCAGGTAGTTGGGGGCGGGCTCGCCGAACGTGATGATGCGGTGGTTGTCGAGATCCTCGATCGACTGCGGCTCACCATAGCGGTTGATATAGGAGGGGGCCGCATAAACGTGCATGTGCACGGTGAACAGCTTGCGCTGGATCAGGTCCGACTGTTGCGGCTGGCGCAGACGAATGGCGCAGTCTGCGTGGCGCATGTTCACATCCAGCTCCTCGTTGTCGAGGATCAGCTGGATCGACATGTCGGGATAGAGCTGGAGGAATTCCTGCACCTTGTCGGTGAGCCAGCCCTGGCCGAGGCCGACGGTCGTCGTGACGCGCAGCTTGCCGGACGGCTTTTCGGTCGTCTCGGTCAGCTGCATCTTGACCGTCTGCAGCTTCAGGAGAACGTCATGGGCGGTGCGGTACAGCAGTTCGCCCTGTTCGGTGAGGATCAGGCCGCGGGCGTGGCGGTGGAAGAGCTTGACGCCGATGTCCTGCTCCAGCGACGAGACCTGGCGGCTGATCGCCGACTGGGACAGATGCAGCTTGTCGGCGGCATGGGTGAAGGACCCGGCTTCCGCAGCCGCATGAAAAATGCGCAGTTTGTCCCAGTCCAGCGGCATGCCGCCCCCTCTCATGGCGGTTATTCCGCCGCTTGTTGTGTCTCGAGGGGCAAGGCCGAGAGGAAGCGTTCAGCCTCAAGGGCCGCCATGCATCCCATGCCGGCCGCGGTAATGGCCTGGCGATAGACATCGTCGGTGACGTCACCGGCGGCGAAGATGCCGGCCACGTCGGTTGCGGTCGAATCCGGCGCTGTCCAGAGATAGCCGTTGGATTTGATCTTCAGCTTGCCCTTGAAGAGCTCGACGGCAGGCGCATGGCCGATCGCGACGAAGACACCGTCGATCGGCATGTCGGTCATGGCGCCGGTCAGGGCATCCTTGAGCTTCACGCCCGAGACGGACGGCGGCATCGGCGGCTTGGCAGGCGCCCCGGTGATTTCCTCGACGGTCGTGTTCCAGAGAACGCGAATGTTCTCCTTGGCGAAGAGGCGCTCCTGCAGGATCTTTTCCGAACGGAAACTGTCGCGGCGATGGACGACGGTCACCGACTTGCAGATATGCGAGAGATACAGCGCTTCTTCGACGGCGGAGTTGCCGCCGCCGACGACGATCACGTCCTTGTTGCGATAGAAGAAGCCATCGCAGGTGGCGCAGGCGGAGACGCCGAAGCCCTGGAAATGCTGTTCGCTTTCGATGCCGAGCCACTTGGCCTTGGCGCCGGTGCAGATGATCAGCGTGTCGGCCGTCCAGACCTGGCCGCTGTCAGTCTTTACCGTGAAGGGGCGATTGACAGTGTCGACTTCGGTCACGAGATCGCTGACGATCTCGGTGCCAACATGGATGGCCTGATTGAGCATCTGCTCCATCAGCCAGGGACCCTGGATCGGATCGGCAAAGCCCGGATAGTTCTCCACATCCGTGGTGATCATCAACTGGCCGCCCTGTTCCATGCCGGCGATCAAGACCGGCTTCAGCATGGCGCGGGCAGCATAGATGGCGGCGGTGTAGCCGGCAGGGCCGGAGCCGATGATCAGCACCTTGGTGTGGCGGGCAGTCATGTCGCTTCCTTTCAACGCGCGGTCCGTCTTTTTGACCGGGGCCTCGATATGGGGCTCACCCAGTCATCGCGCAACTGTCGCCCATTTAGGATCGAAGCGAAGCGCAGATCAAGGCGCTCGGCTGCATTAGCAACAGAGCTTTGCGCTGGCGCGCAATAATTGTGCGTGAGTGCGGAGGATTCTTGCCAATTCCAATCGTTGGAGTAGATAACGGACACATCTTTAAAAGGAGCGGCTGTGCTCAAGGTAGAACTCGACGCCATCGACCTGCGAATTCTGAAAGAATTGCAGCGGGACGGGCGGATGACCAATGTGGAACTGTCAGAGCGTGTCGGCATCTCCGCGCCGCCTTGCCTGCGCCGGGTGCGCAAGCTGGAAGAGGCGGGCGTGATCGAAAGCTATCACGCAGACTTGAACGCTAGCCGGCTGGGCTACGATCTCGTCGCCTTCTGCATGGTGGGGCTCAAACACCAGTCGGAAGCCAATCTCAAGGCCTTCGCCGCGGCCACCGACAGCTGGCCGATCGTGCGCCAGGCCTGGATGGTCAATGGCGACAGCGACTTCCTGCTGCATTGCGTGGCGGAGAACCTGACGCGCTTTCAGGACTTCGTCATCGAGGTGCTGACGGCGAATGAGCATGTCGACACGGTCAGGACCATGCTGACGATCCGGCAGGTGAAGAAGCTGGGTATGGTGGAGATCTGAGGAGGGCAATTGCCCTCACTCAGATGCTCCCGATTGGCTTGCCGTTGACTGCCGTAGCAGAAGCGTCACGGCGAAGACTGCTCCTCCCGCCAGAATGAAGAAGCTCTCGCCGATCGCCAGACGATTGTTCGAATTGGTCGCTATGGTGCCGAGGAAGAAGACCGTGATCGTCAGCATATAAGCGAGCGTGCTGGTGGCGATCAGGCCTTGCTGTCGAGCAGCCAGCAGCCGTTGCAGCGCGGCGACCATGAAAGTCGCCAGGAACGCCAGGCCAAAGAGACCGTGGCGGACAACAATCTCCAGAAAGCCGTTGTGAAGCAGGGTGTAGCCGACATCAGCATAGGTCGTCTTGTACCAGTCCTGCAGCCACAGGTTCCCCCGCCCGAAGAAGGGGGCCGTATGGAACAACTCCAGCGCGTTGGACCATATCATGAGCCGTTCGCGCATAGCGCCGGGCGTTTCAGGATCTTCGATCGCTTTCTGCATGGCGTCCGACAAGTCTGTCGAGACCACTGCCGATGTCAGCCGCTCGATAGCCGTAATGGTCGAACCGGCAACCTGGGTTACGACGGATGAAGCTGAGATCGTTACGATGACGGCGGCGACGGTCAGACCCGACAGGGCGATCACGCGCCATCGTCCGGGAATCAAAGCCAGGCACAGCAGACCAGAGAAACCAACCGTGCATGCGAGGGCGAGCCAAACGCCCTTTGATTGAGCCCCGAGCATTGCCAGCAGGGATAGGAGGGCCGTTGCCGAGCAAAGCGCCAGGGTCGGCCATTTCCACCGGGTGCTCAGCCTGCCGGTCTCTGTCGCATAGCTCAGCAGGAATACGGCGCTCAGAAAGAGCATTCCGCTGCCAACCCCGGCATGGATCGGGTTCTTGTGGAACAATGGCGGATTGCGCACGCCGCCGAGCGCCTGCGTGACGTCCAGCGTCGCCATGAGCCCGATGAGGCCTGCTGTCAGAAGGATCAAGCAGGCAAGATAGAGATGGTTGCGCGTCAGATAGAGAGCCGCGCCGATGGCGGGAAAAAAGACGGGGAAGATGTAGAGCCACTCCGACGCGCCTTTTTCGTCATAAAGGACGAGCCCGAGCGAGAATCGAATGGTCGCATATATCGCCCAGCCATAACAAAGCAGGGCCAGCCAATCCTGCGAGACCTGCGTCAGCTCCCGGCGATGGTAGATTGCGACGAAGGCGACCAGAGCGAGGGTCACATAACGATAGACGTCGCTTTCGACCAGGATCGCCGAGGCGAGCAGGGCCCAAAGCGAGGCTGACAGCAGTTTGAGGATCGTCGCCCTGTTGTCGAGGATCAAACCTTCAGTTGCCGCGCGCATATCTCACCCTTCGTACGGTCTCAAGGATCCGGTGCAGATAGGTCTTCGATCGCTTCCACCATGGGAATTTTGTGGCCTTGTAAACGGACCGGCTCGCGATTGTGGTCTCCTGGCGGCCTGCCATGATCAGGTTCGTCCTGACCGTGCAGATGCTGGCCCCCGTTTCCCAGCCACGCTCGAGGGCGACGTCCCAGGGATATTCCATGCGTGCGAGGCCGTTCAGGAGCTTGATCGCCCCCTTGTGGCTGACCGCATAGCAGGCTGCCGAGCCCATGGGGCCGTGGGTTGCCCGACCGATGTTGTCGCCGAGCGACGAAGTGCCAAAGAGCCTGAAGCCGACCACCCGGTGGTTGAAGAGCTTGATGACATCGGCAGCCGGCACTGCGTCGAACGCTGCCGCGACCCGCGCCGGCAGATCCCTCGTCAGTTCGACGTCGTCTTCGGCAATGATCCCGATGGGCTCCCCGGAATCCACGAATGTCTGCAGGGCTTGCAGATGGCTCTGGTAGCAGCCGTATTCGCCCGGCAACATCGTGCGGCCATTCTTGCGTCGGAACGCCGGATCGTCGCAATCAATACGGTCGTTAGCCTGTACCAGAGAGCCGTCTAGGCCAGGAACGCGAACGACATCCAGATCAAGTTCTGCGGCTTGCCGCGTGATCGAATCCCATCGCTCCCTGGAGCGATCCAGATTGATTGCGTAAATCTTGACGTCCATTCGCCCATCCATTCCAAGCCAGTCATATCGTCGCCGACATCAACCCGCTCGGTCCCTGCTGCCCGCGCCGGGGCAGTAGCATTTTCGCGCTCGTGCGTGCAAGCGAGGCGGATCACGCAACCACCGTAGTTGGTCCGATTGTCGTTCTGGCTATCCGTTGCCCGAGCTGTTTTCAAGGTCCAGAATGCATCCTCTTCCGCGAATGCCACCGTCAAACTTTGGGCAAACATATGTCCCTAGTGGGCGACATTCTCGCCAAGTTCATAGTCCTGCAGGCCTCGAAGGTGTTATAGCGGAGATCTGCTACTCTGCTTCAAAATTGCTTAAGCGCTTGTGCGAGTCTTTCACGAAAACCTCTGTCGATGTCCAAAAAACGTCTTCGGGCTACTACGCCGAATGCCTGTTTTTCAGCGACGCCCATGGTCAGAAGGGTCTCAACGACGGTTTCCATCGCCTTGAGGTCGACATGGTAGTTCGTTCCTAGATGACGGGGTTCTCTGCGCGTGTAGGGCAAAACGAACCCGCAGTCTGACGTAACATGCTCGTTCATTGGCGGTCCATTGGTCGTGACCGTCAGCGCTCCGACAGAGAGAGCCTCCACCAAATGATGCCCCCAGCCTTCCGACCGGGACGGGCAGAGATGTATGCCGCAGCTGTTCTGCAACTGCCTGAGTTCTGCATCGGTGATGTAGCCGCTGACGACGCGGATATTGGCAATGGCGGCCGCCTTCGGATGCGGATCACGCTGCACCAGCACCAGTTCGGGCCATTCCGGGTGGCGCGACCACAATTCGATGACGTCTTCCGTGCCCTTCAGTGTGCTTCCGCCTGCGAGATGGAAGAAACTGTTCCAGTTTTTCGGCACGCCCTCATCGAGACGGTCCTCGGAGGTGAAGCCGACATAAGCCGTGGGAACGCCAAGGTCGCGAAAGATCTGTTCGGCATGGCGGCTCTTGGCAAGCACCAGGTCTATGCCTTTCAGCCGGCCGAGGTGTCGGCGGGGAAAGCGCTCCTGGTTCGGGCAGAGCAGATTGTGCCGGGCGGCGCTGTACCAGTGCGGGAAAGCGCGTTCGATATGGATGATCATGTTGGCCTGCTTGCGGCCGAACAGCCAATCCAGAAAGCCGCGTGCCCGGATTCCTTTGGTAGCCACGCCTTGTGCGCGCCCGATCGAAACGAGTGCCTCCATCAGAAGGTTCGTGTCGCGCGTCAGCCCGAAGCTGTTGTCCTTATTGACGATGAGGATCTTGAGGAGATCGCGCGGCGCCATGGTTCAGGCTTCCTCGGTCTTGGCACTGGTGCGGGGCAGGGCATTGCCGAGCAGACCGGAGTAAACCTCTGCAAGCTGGTCGGCTTCGCGCGACAGTCCGAAGGATTCCATCACGTGTTCTCGGCCCTTGCGCCCGGCCTGCATCGCCTTCTGCGGCTCCATGAATGTCGAGATGGCATCGCGCAGGCGTTCGAAGTTGCCTGCCGGCACGACCGCTCCCGTCTCACCTTCGAGGATCATATCCGCATAGGCGCCTGCATCGCTGGCGACGACGGCAGTGCCGGAGGCCATGGCCTCAAGCGGCGTGAGGCCAAAGCCTTCGTTGCGCGACGGCGCAACATAGAGCGTCAGGCGACGATACCACGGCTTGATGTCATCGACCTCGCCGAGAAAACGGATCCGGTCGCTCAGGCCGGCGGCGGCGATCTCTGCCCTGAGCTCGTAGGCGAAACCGGCATGCTCTGCTGTCACACGGCCGGAAATCACGGCCGTCCAGTCGGGATTATCAGGCAATAGCGCTATCATCGCCCGGACAAAGATATCCGTGCCCTTCTGATGGCGCACCCGGCCAAAGCAGCCGATGAGGCGGCGGCCCTTCAGATACTCGGGAATGGTGGTGTCGATCTCTTCAGACGGGTGGAAAAGATCAAGGTCCACGCCATGGCGAATGACGCGGTGCGGAACCCTAAGAAAGGAACCGGACTTGGCGTTCGTCGCGACCACACCGTCCATCTTCGAGATGAGCCAGCGGGTGTAGCTGCTGTGGTGTCTCTGGGCCGCAGACGTGAAGAGCAGCTTCAGCGGCATGCGGAACAGGTCTCGCAGAATGAGGCCCGCCAGCATTTCATTGTTGCGGCGCGCGTGCCAGACACGGTTCTGCCTGCCCTCGGGTGCGCGCCAGAGCTTCCAAAGGTCGCGGAAACGTAAGTGCGGGAGATGCGGCGGGAGGCCCGGTCCGAGAACCGCGACCTTCTGGCCGAGGCGGTTCTGGACAGGCACGAGCTGGATGATCGTCGAGGTGACGCCGGACAGGCGCTGCTTGAAGTTTGGTGCGATGACGTGGACCCCCGCGGGGTCCACGTAAATCTTACGCTTCGGCATCACAGGGACCGGTCCATCAGCCCCACTTGACCGCGAGGATCTCGTAGGCCTTGGAGCCGCCGGGGGCGACGACTTCGATGTTGTCGCCGACTTCCTTGCCGATCAGGGCGCGGGCAATCGGGGAAGAGATCGAGATGCGGCCGGCCTTCACGTCGGCTTCCTGGTCGCCGACAATCTGGTAGGTCTTCTCTTCATCGGTGTCCTCGTCGATCAGCTTGACGGTCGCGCCGAACTTGATCGTGGAACCGGACATTTTCGAGAGGTCGATGACTTCTGCGCGGGCGATCAGGTCCTCGAGTTCGCCGACGCGGCCCTCGTTGTGGCTCTGGGCTTCCTTGGCTGCGTGATATTCCGCATTTTCGGAAAGGTCGCCATGGGCGCGCGCCTCTGCGATCGCCTCGATGATGCGCGGACGCTCTTCCTGCTGGCGCCAGCGCAACTCTTCGTTGAGCTTGGCGAAGCCGTTCTGCGTCATCGGTACCTTTTCTACCATTTCTTTATCCTTCGTCTTCATGGCCGCAGGCGCGGGCACAAAAGAAAACAGGTTCCGAAGCAAAGCTGCGGAACCGTGTCACAAATCAGGTTGACCAACACTATAGCAGAATGCCCGCCGCAATTTCCAGAGTTTTCGACATGCCATCCCCGACCGCTCATTCCTGCGCCAAAAACCAAGCAATATCAGAGGTCAGAGACGTGGACGGACGGAATGCCGCAGGGGAAATTGTTGACGAAAGTCATGAGAACGTTTAGAGAACGAACTTATGAAGAAGTCGCTCAAAGAACGCCTCGCCATTCTCTCCGACGCCGCGAAATACGATGCCTCCTGCGCGTCCAGCGGGACGACGAAACGCGACTCGTCGGCCTCGGGTGGTCTCGGTTCGACAGAGGGGTCGGGCATTTGTCATGCCTATGCTCCCGACGGGCGTTGCATCTCGCTGTTGAAAATTCTGCTGACGAACTTCTGCATCTATGACTGCGCTTATTGCATCAACAGGTCGTCGAGCAATGTGGAGCGTGCGCGCTTTACGCCTGACGAAGTGGTGTGGCTGACGATCGAGTTCTATCGACGCAATTACATCGAGGGCCTGTTCCTGTCGTCGGGCATCATCCGGTCTTCGGATGACACGATGGCCGAGATGGTCAAGGTCGCCAAGGATCTCCGGACGAAGCACGACTTTCGCGGCTATATCCATCTGAAGACGATCCCGGAGGCCTCCGCCCATCTGGTCGAAGAGGCCGGTCTCTATGCCGATCGCCTGTCGATCAATATCGAACTTCCGACCGATCACGGGCTGGAACGCTACGCGCCGGAGAAACGGCCGGTGAATATTCGCCGATCCATGGCCGACTTGCGGCTCAAGATCGACGAAGCACGCGAGCCGACGCATACCGGTCGTCGCAAGAAGTTCGTGCCCGGCGGGCAGAGCACGCAGATGATCGTCGGGGCTGATGGCGCCGATGATGCGACCATTCTTGGATCGAGTGCCCGGCTCTACAGCAGCTACGGTTTGAAGCGGGTGTACTATTCTGCTTTCAGTCCGATCCCCGATAGTTCCCGCAATCTACCGCTGATCAAGCCGCCGCTGATGCGTGAGCACAGGCTCTACCAGGCAGACTGGCTCTATCGCTTCTACGGATTCTCGGTCGAGGAGATCGCCTCGATCGGGCAAGGCGGGATGCTCGACCTTGAGCTTGATCCGAAACTCGCCTGGGCGCTTGCCAATCGCGACCGGTTTCCTGTCGACGTGAACAAGGCGGACCGCGAGACGCTTCTCCGGGTGCCGGGCTTCGGCACGAAGACGGTGAATGGGCTTTTGTCTGCGCGGCGCCACAGGCGTGTGCGTCTGGAAGACCTGTCGCGGCTGGGCGTGTCCCTGAAGAAGGTGCGGTCCTTCATCGTGGCTGAAGGCTGGTCACCTCATAATAGCCTCGACCGCTCCGATCTGCGCGCCGTGTTCGCGCCGCCCGCCGAACAGCTGTCGCTTTTCTGATGCGCACGGTCACGCTTGAGGGGCAGGGCGATTTCGGCGAGTGGCGGGATGCGGCTCGACAGTTGCTTGTCGGTGCAGTCGCGCCCGATCAGGTGCGGTGGCAGATATCCGGGCAGGGCGGTGATCTTTTCGGATCCATGGCGGAAGCGACGACCAAGGAAGGCGGGACTCCTGAGATTGTCGTGCCGAAGGGCTTCATCGAGGCTGCGGAAGCTGCAATCTGCCATTCCGATCCGGATCGTTTTGCACTTCTTTATCGGATCCTCTGGAGGCTGCAGGAGGAGCGCATCCTTCTACAGGTCTCATCCGATGTCGACATTTCTCAGCTGATGCGACTGATCAAGAATGTCAGGCGTGACAGCCACAAGATGAAGGCCTTCGTGCGGTTCCGCGAGGTCGAAGGCGTGCAGGCCGGGCGGCGGCGGTTCGTCGCCTGGTTCGAGCCTGAGCATTTCATCGTCTCGCGCACGGCTGGCTTCTTTCAGCGGCGCTTTACCGACATGGACTGGTTGATCGCAACGCCCAAGGGGTCGGCGGCCTGGAACGGTGAGGAGCTGAGGACCTCGCGTGAGCCGGCTGCCCGGCCTGAAGCCGAGGATGAGACGGATGAACTCTGGCGCACCTATTTTGCCAATATCTTCAATCCGGCTCGCTTGAAGATCCGGGCCATGCAGTCGGAGATGCCGAAGAAATACTGGAAGAACATGCCGGAGGCGTCGCTCATTCCGGACCTGATCGCGGGTGCCGAACGTCGGGTGGCCGAGATGGCGGCGCGGCAGGCGAGCCAGCCGCCGGCCTTTCACGAGCGGTTGCAGGCGCAATGGCGCGGACGGGAGGACGAGGGCGGGGACGCTGATCTCTCACCACTGGCGCGGTTGCGGGAAGAGGCGGCCGGGTGCACGCGCTGTCCCTTGCATTGCCATGCGACACAGACGGTGTTCGGGGAGGGGCCTGAGCGGGCCGATATCATGTTTGTCGGGGAGCAACCCGGGGATACCGAGGATCTGGCGGGCCGGCCCTTTATCGGCCCGGCGGGCCAGGTGTTCGACGAGGCGGTGGAGGCGGCAGACATCGACCGGGGAGAGGTCTATGTCACCAATGCCGTCAAGCACTTCAAATATGAGCGGCGCGGCAAGCGTCGCATCCATATGCGCCCCGATGCCGGAGAGGTCGCCCATTGTCGCTGGTGGGTGGCCAAGGAGATCGAGGTGATCAAGCCGCGCATCGTGGTGGCACTGGGGGCGACGGCCTATCTTTCCCTCACGGGAGAAAGCCGACCGATCGCCGAGGTGCGCGGCATGCCGATCCCGATGCAGGATGACCGGATGCTGCTCGTCACCACGCACCCCGCTGCAATCTTGCGCATGCCGGACGCCGATCTGAAGGCGCGCAGCCTCTCGGCCTTCCGCTCCGACCTGCAGGGCGTGAAGCGTCTTCATGAGACACTGCCTGGAGTTTGACGGCGGTCGTCAATGCCCGCCAATGCGGCTTTCATCCAGTTCCGTGCGTGCATAGACCCGTGCGGCGATCGCCGCGAGCAGGAGCAAGGTGACGGTTGCCAGCGCGCAGCAGAGGGCGAAGCCGCCGGCGTAGCTTTCTCGTGCCATGACGATCCAGGGGGCCGTTTCGTTGCCGGTCGTGCGCGCCACTTCGAGTGCCGTGCCAAGCGCTGATGTGACCGCCGTTTGGTTCTCCGCGGAAAGGCCGCCGAGGTCCGCCTCCTGCATGCCGAATCGATAGAAGAGCGTGCCGAGGCTGCCGAGGACAGCCACGCCCAGCGCTCCTCCGAATTCCGCACTGGTTTCCGAGATAGCGGAGGCCGAACCGGCACGCTCTGGCGGTGCCGTGCCGACGATCAGGCCTGTTGTCGTCAGGATCACGGGCACGAAGCCGAGGCCCATGATCATGCTGGCGCCGAGCACGCCGACGAGGCTCGAATACCAGGCTGCGACTGCCATCAATCCGGTGCCGAGCGCATTGACGACGAGGCCCAGCAGGACGGTTTTCACCGGCCCCAACCGATTGGTCACCCGCCAGGCCTGAAAGGACATGACGGTGAAGACCAGCGAGGAGGGGATGGACCAGAGGGCAGCCTCGAGAGGTGTGAGACCAATCACGAGCTGCAGGAAGAGGTTCTGGAACAGGAAGATGCCGAAGATGAAGAAGACGCCCGCGAGATTGACCATCAGCGAGGCGGTGAAGGCCGGGATCCTGAACAGCGCGAGGTCGATCATCGGGTGCTCAAGCACCTTCTGGCGCTTCACGAAGACGATGCCGATCGCGAGACCGAAGAGAATGGGCAGGAGCTGGATCAGCTCGAAGCCTTCGGCAGCCATCTTCTTGAAACCGTAGACGACGGGCAGGACGGTCAGGAGCGATAGCGCAACGCTCAGGAGGTCAAGGCGGCCGGCATTTTCATCCTTGTATTCCGGCAGCAGGAAGGGAGCGCTTGCGAGAAGCGCTGCCATGATCGGGACGTTGATCAGGAAGACCGATCCCCAATGGAAATACTGCAGGAGCACGCCGCCGATCAGCGGACCAATCAGCCCGCCCAGCGCAAAGGCTGTGCCCCAGATGCTGATCGCGCGGTTGCGTTCCTGCTCGTCGCGGAAAAGATTGACGACGAGCGAGAGCGTGGAGGGGGCGATGGTGGCGCCGGCAATGCCAAGCAGGGCGCGGGCGACGATCAGCATCGAGGCGGTGTTGGCGAAGGCCGCAAAGACCGAGGCCGCGCCGAAGAAGAACGCGCCGATCAGAAGAACCTTGCGGCGGCCGATGCGGTCGCCGAGCGTCCCCATGGTGACGAGGAAGCCTGCCACCATGAAGCCGTAGATGTCGTTGATCCAGAGTAGCTGGGTTGCCGAGGGATCCAAGTCGGCCACGATCGCCGGCATGGCAAGGAACAGGACCGAGAGGTCCATCGAATAGATCAGGCAGGCGATGGACAGGATCAGAAGGCCGATCCACTCCCGCCGCGTCGCCTTTTCGGCGGGGGCGTCAATCGTAACGGACATACGAATATCTCGAGTTTCAAACTGCAGCAGAGTGCCGTAGCGGCAGGCTTTCGACAAACGTCAAATTTTGATGGAACGGTTGAGCTGTTTTTATGGGTGCACGGGATCCTATCCTGCTCAGAGCCTGGCCCGTTGGGCGCGAGACGAGACGTGAAGGCCTCGGCGATCATTCCACAAAGACGACACCCGCGGGAAGATTTGGCGGTTTGTAGGACGTCGCGGCCTGACGAAGGCGGACGGAATCGTGGATGAGGGCATCCTGTGGAATGAGGCGGTAATCCTGGCGTGGAAGATAGAGACCTCCGGCAGACTTGCCGCGGTTTCGCCAGGAGGTGGCCGGGATCCTTCTCGGCACCCATTCGACAAGGGGCCAGAGCTTCTTCATGGAATCGTGGAGTGGTGCTGTGGCATCCGGCTCGACATATTTCGTGTTGCCTTTGCCCTCGACCAATTGCTCGACCATGCGCGGACGATAGATGAGCCCGGTGGTCTTCGTCTCCTTGATCATCCATTGCAGCGGGATCTTGATCTGCGCGCTTTCCTTCTCGGGCTCTCCCCCGCCGACGTCACCATGGACGCCGGCAAACCAGACTTCCTTCACGTCCTGCGGCCGGATCGTTTCCGGATTTCTCGGCTGAAACGGTCCGCCCCAATACGGCTGATCAGATGGCCAGAGTTCGGGCTGAAACATCGTGCGGCGTTCATCGATGGCCACCGCATGGCGGACCATTTCGACGCTTGCATTGCGATGGGTGAAGGGATGGGTCTTCAGTTGCGGGCCCCACTTTCCGGGTTCGATCACCGAGGCGACGGTGTCGAACAGGCCCAGCAGGTGGATCGGCGGGCGGTCGTTGCGCAGGGTCCGCTCATAGAGGCGCATGCTGTCGAAGGCGGAAGGGGCGTCCCCTGTCGCCTGTTTCTGCGCCCTTTGCTCGTGCTCGGAAATGCCCTTGTATGTGCGGTAGGCGTAGTCGAGCAGATTGAGGTGGATCTTCTTCGTCAGGCCGAAGGCATGGATGAAGCCGGCGAGAACCCGCGCGGTATAGGCGCCGCGGCTGAAGCCGAAGATGTAGATGCGGTCGCGGTCGGTGTGGCGACCCTCGCTGTCGACGGGCCCCGCATCGTAGTGGTCGACGAGCACGCGGTAGGCTTCCTTGACATTCTCATCGAGTCCCCAGCCCGTGGCCAGGCCCCAGACTTCGGAGGCTCCGCGATGCATCTTTGACCAGGCATTGGCGGCGCCGAAGGTCCCGACGCCAGGATCGTAATAGACGATCTGCTCCTCAGAGCGCCTGAGGCAACCGAACAGGCGCAGGATGTTGGTGCGGTCTGCGGAAATCTCGTTTGAGGTCCCGTCGAACAGAATGACAATGTTCTTCGACATTTCATTTCTCCCCTTGCGCCTGTGATCGTGCGACGGGTCATTTTGGTTGCATTTGTAAAATTGCGCAACTTGATTTGGCGAGGCTGCGGGCGGGGTTCTGACGTCGGAGTTTTGGGACGAAGTCCTTGATCTCGCTTGCCAGCTGGCAGCTTTTTCGCAGTCCTGGCTTGTAAAGCCGGGGGAGCTCACGTTTAACAGGCGCACGGCGCGCCTCAACAGGTCAGTGCCGGGCATGGCGTGGAGGAGACCCTCGTTGCAATCGACATTCGTTCTGACCGCGGTGGCGATGCTCGCCTTTGCCGCCAACTCGTTGCTTGCGCGCGAGGCGCTGGGCACCGTGTCGATCGAGGCGGTCGGGTATACGGCGGTCAGGATCGTCTCCGGCGCCATTGTGCTTTACGCTCTGATGCGGCGTGGCGGAACTGCGTCACGCCCGGACGGGCAGGCTGCGTTGCCCGGCGACTGGTGGGCAGCGGCCGCACTCTTTGTCTATGCCATCGCGTTTTCGGCCGCCTATCTTTCGCTGGGTGCCGGGACGGGCGCGCTTATCTTGTTCTCGTCCGTTCAGGCCAGCATGCTGGCCTTTGGCCTGCTGCGTGGGGACCGGCCCAGTATCCGCGAAGCAATCGGTTTCGCAGTTGCTTTTGCGGCCTTCGTCTACCTGATCCTGCCGGGCGTCGGGCGTCCTGATCTCGGGGGGAGCCTGCTGATGATTGCATCGGGCATTGCCTGGGCGGTCTATACCCTGCGCGGGCGTGGTTCCCGGGATCCGGTCGGCGAGACTGCCGGTAACTTCGTGCGAGCCTCGGCATTCTGTCTACCGCTCGCGGTTTTTGCTGTCCTCTACGAGACCACGACGATGACAGGGCTAGTGCTTGCGCTTGGGTCTGGCATCATCGCGTCCGGCCTCGGATACTCCATCTGGTACCGGGCGCTGCGGGGTCTGACGACATTCCGGGCAGCGCTGATCCAGCTTTCGGTGCCGGTCATCGCCTCGCTCGGCGCGATCCTATTTCTCGATGAGCGGCTGACGCTGCATTTCGTGGTCGCCGGGACCTTCGTCATCGGCGGCATCGCCTTTGCCATTCTCGCAAAGCAGCAGCGTCAGGCCTGAAACCAGTCTGCCGAGAGGGCGACTCAGCTTGAGGCTCTGATATCCCGGGCGTAGGCGTCGAGGCGGGCCAGCGTCTGTTTGCCACCCTCGACCGCTCCGAGTTTCAGTGTCGCGTCGCGCGCTTCAGGCGTGGCGAAGATCAGGGTGAGGGTGACGCGGGTCTGGTCGCCTTCAGGTTCGAACGTTATCACGCCGTGGAAATGCGCGGCCTCGCCCATCTCGCCACCGTGTTCATAGGCAATGCGTGTGGGTGCCGTGATCTCCTGATAGCGGATCCAGTTCGGCCAGTCCTTACCGTCGGGACCATGCATGGTGTAGCGCCACAGCCCGCCGATGGAGAATTCCATCTCGTGCGTCTCGTTGCGGAAGCCGTCCGGCCCCCACCAGGCATCGAGATGGCGCGCGTCGGTGAACATCTCGAAGACGAGATCGATCGGCGCCCCGACCAGTCGCTCGACCTAAGAATACGGGCAGGATCCAGTTCCGTAGCCATCTCAGCCTTCCGCTTCCAGAAGCACCTGTTCGAGGCGCTCGAAATTCTGCTCGTTTGCTGCGTGGATGAACTTTTGCAGTTCCCGGTTCTCATCCGTCGGTTCGAACAGCATGCGCCATGTGAGGCGCGTGCCTTGTTCGGCTTCCTCGAATGTCATCTCCAGCATGAAGACATGCATCGGTTCATGGTGGTGGGCGACGAGCCGTCTTGCGGGTTCGATCTCGTGAAAGGTCCAGCGGTTGGCAAAATCGGTGCCGTCGGAGGAGGTCATCGTCACGCGCCAGTCACCGCCGACGCGGAAATCGAATTCGTCGATGCGATTGGTGAAGCCATGCGGTCCCCACCAGATCGCCAAGGTCTTGGGATCGGCGACAGCCTTGAACACGGCGGTGGGTTCTGCGGGCAGCAGGCGCTCGTTCACGATTTCCAGCTTTTCGGTCATGTCTCGTCTTCCTTCACGTCTTCGCGTTCTTTCTGGATCGCCGCCAGATACTCTTCCAGGCGATCGAACCGCTGCTCCCAGAGCTTGCGGTAGTCGCCCAGCCAGCCATCGACGGCCTTCAAAGGTTCAGGTTCAAGCCGGCAGGGGCGCCATTGGGCGCTGCGGCCGCGCGAAATCAGCTTCGCTCGCTCCAGCACCTTCAAATGCTTGGAGACGGCCGGCAGGCTCATGGCAAAAGGCTCCGCCAACTCGTTCACCGTTGCCTCACCGGTCGACAGGCGCGCAAGGATGGCGCGTCGCGTCGGGTCCGCCAGGGCGGCCAATGTCAGGGACAGGGGATCACTGCTCATGATTAGCCATCGGGTTAATTAACTTAATGGTTTATTACTGCGGCCGGCCCAAGGCGTCAAGCTCTGGTGGAGATGAGCGTGGGGTCGCGTGGTCGATCACTGATGCCGGCGGGCCAGGGGGCCTACGATCAGCCGAACAATTCGAGAAGTGCCGAGATGACCGTGGCACCGCCGATCGGGGCGACGAACAACAGGAAGATGTTGAAGCCGACGATCACCATCAGCGTCTTCTGCTGGCGCGGTGTCAGAGAAGGGCTGCGGTCCGGTTCTGCCGGCGGGTCCGGTGGCGGCGTGTAGTTGTTGAGGTCGAGAAACATGGCGGTGGACCTGTCTCGTCTGCCGGTCAGGAGGAGCGATCACTTTTACATAGGCGGCGGAGATGGATTTCCAGCCGGGGCGATCAGGACTTTAGCCGTGGCCTCAATGCACATTGCCTACAAACAAAAATCGCCGCATCCGAGGATGCGGCGAAAATGTCATATCAGCGCTTGCCTGGGCCATCCTTGGAGCCGCCGAGACGCTGACGCCTCAGAAGTAGCTCTGTAGCGGGCGAACCTCGAGCTGGCCGCCCTTAAGTGCGCGGATTGCTTCGGCGGCGGCAAGGGCGCCTGCCATGGTCGTGTAGTAGGGCACCTTCTGCATCAGGGCCGCGCGGCGGAGCGACTTCGAGTCCGAGATCGCCTTGTTGCCGTCGGTTGTGTTGATGACCAGCTGGACCTGACGGTTGCGGATCGCGTCCTCGATATGCGGACGACCTTCGAGCACCTTGTTGATTTTGATCGCCGGGATGTCGTTTTCAGCGAGGAAGCGCTGGGTGCCGCCGGTAGCCAGAACCTTGAAGCCGATCTGGGTCAGGATCAGGATCGCCGGCAGGACGCGGGCCTTGTCCTCGTCGCGGACGGAGACGAAGACCGTGCCGTCACGCGGCAGTTCAACGGATGCGCCGAGCTGGCTCTTGGCAAAGGCCAGAGCGAAATCGGTGTCGAGACCGATGACTTCACCCGTCGAGCGCATTTCCGGTCCGAGCAGCGTGTCGACGCCGGGGAAGCGGGCAAACGGGAAGACGGCTTCCTTGACCGCGATGTGCTTGAGGTTGCGCGGGTCGGGCTTGGCCCCATAGGCGGCAATCGCATCGTCGAGCTTTTCGCCGGTCATGATGCGGGCAGCGATCTTGGCGATCGGGGCGCCGATGGTCTTCGCCACGAACGGCACCGTGCGCGAGGCGCGCGGGTTGACTTCGAGAACGTAGATCACGTCGTCCTTGATGGCGTACTGAACGTTCATCAGGCCGCCGACATTGAGCGCCTTGGCCATGGCGGCCGTCTGGCGTTCGAGTTCGTCCAGCGTTGCCTTGGAGAGCGAGCGCGAGGGTAGCGAGCAGGCGCTATCACCCGAATGGATGCCGGCTTCCTCGATATGCTCCATGATGCCGGAGACGAAGACATTCTCGCCGTCGCAGAGCGCGTCGACGTCCACTTCGATGGCGTTGGTCAGGTAGCTATCGAAGAGCAGCGGGTTCTTGCCGAGCAGGGTGTTGATCTGGCCGGTCTTGTCGTTCGGGTAGCGCTGCTTGATGTCCTCAGGGACCAGACCCGGGACCGTATCAAGCAGGTAGGACTGCAGCATCGATTCCGAATGGATGATCTGCATGGCGCGGCCGCCGAGCACGTAAGATGGGCGCACGACCAGCGGGAAGCCGATCTCGGACGCGACGAGGCGGGCCTGCTCGACCGAGTAGGCAATGCCGTTGTTCGGCTGGTTGAGGTCGAGCTTCATCAGGAGCTTCTGGAAGCGGTCGCGGTCTTCGGCCAGATCGATCATGTCGGGTGCCGTGCCGAGGATCGGGATGCCGTTCTTTTCAAGAGCTTCGGCGAGCTTGAGCGGGGTCTGGCCACCGAACTGGACGATGACGCCGACAACTTCGCCCTTTTCCTGCTCGGCGCGCAGGATCTCGATCACGTCTTCGGCCGTCAGCGGTTCGAAGTAGAGGCGATCTGACGTGTCGTAGTCGGTCGACACGGTTTCCGGGTTGCAGTTGATCATGATCGCTTCGAAGCCGGCATCCTTCAGGGCGAAGGCAGCGTGGCAGCAGCAATAGTCGAACTCGATGCCCTGGCCGATGCGGTTCGGACCGCCGCCGAGGATGACGACCTTCTTGCGATCAGAGACTTCAGCCTCGGAGCGCAGCGCGCCGACGAAGGGGGTCTCGTAGGTCGAGTACATGTAGGCGGTGGGCGATGCGAATTCGGCAGCGCAGGTGTCGATGCGCTTGAAGACCGGGCGGACGTTGAGGCCGTTGCGGAGTTCGGCGACTTCCTTCGGGCGCTTGCCGGAGAGCGAGGCAAGGCGGGCGTCGGAGAAGCCCATGGCCTTCAGCATGCGCAGGTTTTCGGCGTCTTCCGGCAGGCCGTGCTCGCGCACGCGTGCTTCCATGTCGGTGATCGCCTTGAATTGGGCGATGAACCACGGATCGATCTTGCAGCCTTCATGCACTTCTTCCGGCGACATGCCGAGGCGCAGCGCCTGGGCGACCATGCGCAGACGGTCGGGCGTCGGGGTGCCGATGGCAGCCCGGATGGCATTCTTGTCGTCGCCCTGGCCAAGGCCCGGGATTTCAATTTCGTCGAGGCCGGTCAGGCCGGTTTCGAGGCCGCGCAGTGCCTTCTGCAGCGATTCCGAGAAGGTACGGCCGATCGCCATGACTTCACCGACCGACTTCATGGCGGTGGTCAGCGTCGGTTCTGCGCCCGGGAACTTTTCGAAGGCGAAGCGCGGAATCTTGGTGACGACGTAGTCGATCGACGGCTCGAAGGAGGCCGGTGTCGCGCCGCCGGTGATGTCGTTTTCGAGTTCGTCGAGCGTGTAGCCGATGGCGAGCTTGGCGGCGATCTTGGCGATCGGGAAGCCGGTTGCCTTCGAAGCGAGAGCCGACGAGCGGGAGACGCGCGGGTTCATTTCGATGACGACCAGGCGGCCATCGGCCGGGTTGACGGCGAACTGCACGTTCGAGCCGCCGGTTTCAACGCCGATCTCGCGGAGAACCGCGATCGAGGCGTTGCGCATGATCTGGTATTCCTTGTCCGTCAGCGTCAGCGCCGGTGCGACCGTGATCGAGTCACCGGTGTGCACGCCCATCGGATCGATGTTCTCGATCGAGCAGACGATGATGCAGTTGTCCGCCTTGTCGCGGACGACCTCCATTTCATACTCCTTCCAGCCGAGGACCGATTCTTCGATCAGGACTTCGGTGGTCGGGGATGCGTCGAGGCCGGAATTGATGATCTCGTAGAATTCCGAGCGGTTGTAGGCGATGCCGCCGCCGGTGCCGCCCATGGTGAAGGACGGACGGATGATGGCGGGCAGGCCGACATGGTCGAGCGCCTGGGCGGCAATCGCCATCGCATGGCCCATGTAGCGCTGCTTGCGGTCGGTCTCGCCGAGGTTCCACTGGTTTTCGAGTTCGTCGAGGGCCTTGTCGAGTTCGGCACCGGACAGTTTCGCCTTCAGCTCGTTGCGGGCGGCTTCATGCGTCTTGCGGTCGGCGTCCTTGATCTCTGTCGCGTTGGCCAGCATCGACTTCGGCGTTTCCAGCCCGATGCGGGTCATGGCTTCGCGGAAGAGGGCGCGGTCTTCGGCCATGTCGATGGCGGCGGGCTTAGCGCCGATCATCTCGACATTGTAGCGATCGAGCACACCCATGCGCTTCAAGGAGAGCGCGGTATTGAGCGCCGTCTGGCCACCCATGGTGGGGAGCAGCGCGTCTGGGCGCTCCTTGGCGATGATCTTGGCAACAACTTCAGGCGTGATCGGCTCGACATAGGTTGCGTCGGCAAGGCCCGGATCGGTCATGATCGTGGCCGGGTTGGAATTCACCAGGATAACCCGGTAGCCTTCTTCCTTCAGCGCCTTCACAGCCTGGGTGCCTGAATAGTCGAACTCGCATGCCTGGCCGATGACAATCGGCCCCGCGCCGATGATGAGGATGGACTTAATGTCTTGGCGCTTGGGCATGGATCTATCCGTTCTTTGACCTGCGCGAAAAACCGGCCTGGGTGAGGGAGGTCACCGGCCGGGCGCAGAGAGATGGTCTTTTCAGGCTAGAAGCGGCTTATAGGGAAATGTTGGCCGGGAAGGAACCCCATATTTGCAGCCTCCGACAGGAAAGTTGGGGAGGGACTTTGGCGCTATCCTGGGGTGGCCGTCATACGCGCTTCGTGCAGGACGATTACCGCAAGCGGATCAGACCCGAAGGAACTGCTCATGACCATTCCGGAACTCCCCGACCATCTTCATTTCTCCTCCCGCAGCCTCAATCCCGGGCCAATCCCGCATCATGGGATCCGCTACGATAGCTCCGGCAGGTTTTTGACCGAGCGCGGCAATACCGTGGTGTGCCATCTGGTCGAGGGTTCGGAGCCTGCTGCCGCGATTCTCGAGGCTCGGACGCGATACACGACGATGCCGGGTGCCGACAAACTCGCCTTCACGGCGCCGGCCAGCCTGCATATGACGCTCTTTCAGGGGATTATCGAGACGCGACGGGCGCTGCCATACTGGCCAGGCGATGTGCCGGCCGAGACGCCGGTCGACGACATGACGGGCATCTTCATGGACCGTCTGGCGCATTTCCGTGCCGGTCAAGCCTTTGCCGTCGAGGTGAAACACGCGACGCCGCTCGGGCTTGTTGTTGATGGGGTGACCGACGGCGATCGAGCCGTCCTCAGGGATTGGCGCAACCGGCTGGCGGATCTCCTCGGCTACCGGCATCCGGACCACGAGACCTATGCCTTCCACATCACCTTTGCGTACATGATCGAGCGTTTCGACGATGAGACGCTGGAGACCTGGATCCCGTTTCTGCAGGAGGTTGCCACGGACATTCGCCGCCGCGCTCCGGTGATCGAACTGCGGGCGCCGGCCTTCTGCGCCTTCGACGACATGAACCATTTCGAAGAGCTTCTGGTCTTTGAGCCGGCTTGAGGCCGTCGCCAACGAAAAATGGCGGGCCGAGGCCCGCCATTTTAGACATGCGTCTTTGAGACGATCTCAGAATTCTTCCCACTCCGCGCCGCTCGGGGCGGGCTTGGCGCCCATGGCCGAGGCGATCTTGCCGGCAAGGGCGCGGGCCGGGGAGGCGACCGGCCGCGCCGTTTCGGCAACCGTTGCAGGACGAGACGGGGCGACCGGACGGGCTGCCGTTTGTGTCGGAGCGGTGAAGCTGCGAGCGGCAGGTGCCGATGATGCCTGCTGCCGCGGGCCGGAGCCGAGATTGAACTGGGCAAGGCGGGCCGAGAGCGACTGCACTTCCTCGACCAGCGTATGGGAGGCCGCATTGGTCTCCTCGACCATGGCGGCGTTCTTCTGGGTGCCCTGGTCCATGATGTTTACGGCGGCATTGATCTCGTGGAGGCCTGTCGACTGTTCGCGGGCGGCATCGACGATCGCATGAACGTTGGTGTTGATCTGCTGCACTTCGGCGACGATGGCCGAGAGGGCCTCTCCCGTCTCGTCGACGAGCGACACGCCGTGCTTGACCTGTTCGCCCGAGGCGGTGATCAGGGCCTTGATTTCCTTCGCGGCATTGGCCGAACGCTGGGCCAATTCGCGGACTTCCTGGGCGACGACGGCAAATCCCTTGCCGGCCTCGCCAGCGCGGGCAGCTTCAACGCCGGCATTCAGCGCCAGAAGGTTCGTCTGGAAGGCGATTTCATCGATCACGCCGATGATGTTGGAGATCGACTGCGAGGACTGTTCGATCGCGCTCATGGCATCGATTGCCGAACGGACCACTTCGCCTGAACGTTCAGCACTTTCCTTGGTGCGGCTGACCTGCTGGCCAGCCTCTTCCGCGCGCTGGGTCGATTCCTTGACCGAGCGGGTGATCTGGGAGAGGGCCGCCGAGGTCTGCTCGACGGAGGCTGCCTGCTGTTCGGTGCGGCGGGCGAGATCGTCGGCGGCCGAGCGGATCTCGTTCGAGCCGTTCTCGATGGTGGTGGCGTTGTCGCGGAAGGAGATCATCGCGGCGCGCAGCTTCTCGATCGAGTCGTTGAAGTTGCCGCGAATTTCGTCGAGTGCCGGAGAGAAGGGCTTTTCGAGGCGCACGGTCATGTCGCCGTCCGACAGGCGAGCGAGGCCGGAGCGCAGTTCGTCGACGACGAAGCGGATCTCTTCCTCACGCGCCTTATGGCCCTTGGAGCGTTCGACGCGTTCGACTTCTTCCTGCTCGTACCGGGCTTCGGCCGCCTTTTCGAGCTCGACCTTCTTGCGGTTGCTTTCCAGAAGCACGGCCAGCGAACGCGAGAGGTCGCCCAGTTCGTCGGCGCGGTCCTTGTCCGTCAGTTCGACGTCGAGGCGGCCGGCTGCGATATCGGTCGTCTGGCCGATGACGCGGTTGATGCGACCGATAAAGCGGCGGGCGAGCAGCCAGCCGACGACGATCAGGATCAGGGTTGCACCGGCGATGACGAGGGCCGAGGTCCAGACGTTCTCAGAGACCGCGCCGAGAACGGTTGCGCTCGGTACGGCAACGACGACGTTCCAGACGGCGCCCGGGAAGGGCTCGATCGGCACCGCGATTGCCATGCGCTCCACACCGTCCTTGTCGACCATGGTGCCAACAGATCCTGGCGACTTCAGCAGGCTTTCCCATGCGGTGGCGTCAAGCCCGCTATCCTTCAGCGCCTTGCCCATGGCCGCCTTGTCCGGATGGCTGACGAAGGCGTTGGCAGAGGACAGGAGCGCGACATAGCCGTCGCCCAGCGGGCGTTTGGCGGCGAGATCGGCGGCTGTCTTGTCGAGGTCGATATCGGCGCCGACATAGCCGAGGGCCTTGCCGTTTTCCATCACCGGGATGGAGATGGTGGTCATCAGGACGTCTTTGCCGTCCACGGGATAGACATAGGGCTCGAGAAGAACCGTTTTCTCGGTCTTGACCGGCAGTTGATAATAGTCGCCCGTTCCGGGCTTGTCGTAGTCAACAAGCACATCCGTCTTGATGGTCCCACCCGCGCGATAGATGTAGGGCACGAAGCGGCCCGTCTGATCGTGAGCGGGTTTGCCGACGAAGTCTGCATCCTTGCCGTCGAAGGCATTCGGTTCCCAGCCCGTCGAGAGGCCGATGGCGCCCGGAAAGCCTTCGAGCGTCTTCGTCAGAACGGCCATTACGACGTCGCGGTCGGCAATTCCCTTCTCTCGCAGCGCGGAGACGGAATAGTCGAGGCCAGCCACCATTTCGTGGGCGACGCTCAGGGTTCGATTGACCTCAGCTGCCGCATCGGATGCGGCCGTCTGCATCTTGTCGATGCCGGCCCCCCGGATCGTCCCGTAGCTCAGCCCGACCAGGGTCGCCGCGACGCCGATCGTGGTGACGACGCCCAATCCGACGGTCGAGAAGATGTTCCGGCTGGTGGCGGATTTAAATAACATGGGCCGTTCCCTCATGAGCCTATGACTGCAAGGCAGCGGACAACCGCCGCCGCGCCGGATTTGCGCCGGCCTTTGAGGGTGACTTTAGCTGCCCATGGTTAAGTAGATATTTATATTCGACGAAGCCGTTATGCTCTGCGCTGCTTGATTGGCAGACCGATTGACCGGAAGGTGACCGGGAGTTGGCGAGTCGATCTGGGGGAGTGCCGATGTTCACGGAGTATGCGGATCATGACGGTTTGGGGCTGGCCGACCTGATCCGGCGCGGACAGGTCTCTGCCTCGGAGGTCCTGGAGGCGGCGATCGCGCGGATCGAGGCGGTCAATCCGCAGCTCAACGCCGTCGTTCGTCCGCTGTTCGAGCGGGCGCGCCAGAAAGTGGCGTCCGGCGTGCCGGAGGTTGCTTTTTCTGGCGTGCCGTTCCTGGTCAAGGATTTGCTGGCACAGATCGATGGTGTGCCGACGGGCAACGGCAACCGGCTTTGGGCGGCGCGGGTGGCAAGCGGCAGTAGCGAGCTCGTCGAGCGATGGGAGCGGTCCGGCCTTGTGATTGCCGGGCGCACCAATACGCCGGAATTCGGCCTCACACCCTATACCGAACCCGGCGCCAATGGAGCGACGCGTAATCCCTGGGATCTGACCCGGACACCCGGCGGCTCATCCGGCGGGTCCGGCGCTGCGGTCGCCGCCGGCATGGTGCCGATAGCATCCGGTGGCGATGGGGGCGGGTCGATCCGCATTCCGGCCTCGGCCTGCGGCGTCTTCGGGATGAAGCCGACGCGCGGGCGGACACCGGCTGGTCCCTTTATCGGCGAGGCGTGGTCGGGCTTTGCGGTCGAACATGTGCTTACACGATCGGTGCGCGACAGCGCGGCCGTGCTCGATGTGACACACGGACCGGATCGCGGCTCGCCGCATCCGCTGCCGGTGCAGGAGGGCACGTTCCTGGCCGCGTCGCAGCGCCAGCCGGGGAAGCTGAAGATTGCCGTGTCGCGGGAACCGATGCTCGGGAAGGCGGTGGCGCCGGAGGTGATCTCCGCCTTCGACGACACGGTGAAGCTGCTCGTCGATCTCGGCCACGAGGTGATCGAGGCTGCGCCGCCCGTCGAGCGGGAGGCCTTCTCCATGGCGTTCCTGACGGCGCTTGCCGGGGAACTGCGCGCCGATATCGAATTCACGGCGAAGAGTTTCGGGGTGAAGATCCGTCCTGGCGACTACGATGCTTCCTCCTTCGGCATGGGCCTTCTGGGTGAAGGTTTCACGGCGTCCGACCTTATCACGGCCCATCGCTACCTCACGCTCTCGGCGCGCTCGATCCTCGGCTTTTTCGAGGATGTCGACGTCCTGATGACGCCGGTTCTGTCGACGCTACCGGTGAAGATCGGCGCGCTGCAGCCGAGTGCCATCGAGAAGAAGCTGCTGACGGTGCTCGGTTATGTCGGTGGTGGGCGGCTCTTGAAGAAACTCGGGATTGCCGAGCAGTTGGCAGCCCAGACATTCGAATTCATTCCGTGGACGCCGGTCTTCAACGTCACCGGCCAGCCGGCCATGTCGGTGCCGATAGGGTGGTCGCCCGAGGGCCTGCCGATCGGCATGCAGTTCGTCGGCCGCTTTGCCGATGAGAACACGCTTTTCTCGCTGGCAGGTCAGTTGGAGCAGGCGCGGCCGTGGAAGGACAAGCGCCCGCGGCTTTGACGGGGCTAGAGGCCGGGGACGACGAGGACCTTGACCTCGCCGGGCTGTGGCGGGTTGCTGACCACCTCCGGTGCCTCGTCGAGCGAGACCTTGCGCGAGATGAGCTTGCCGACCTCGATCTTGCCCGTAGCGATAAGATCCGCTGCGCGGCGATGGGTGAAGGGGTTGAGGAAGGATGTGACCAGCTTCACTTCCCGGAAGAGAAGATCGAAGGGCTCGATTGCGATCTTTTCGCCTTGCGGCATCACGCCGAGGATGACCGCTGTGCCGCCGGGGCGCACGAGTTTCGTTGCCTGGATCACGGTTTCGCCGACGCCGGCACATTCCAGGACGACATCGACGCCTCCAGGAACGATGCCAGTCTCACCTGAAATCTGAGCGATCACGTCGCCGGCGGCGGGATCGACGCTGGCGGTGGCGCCGAGCTCTTCGGCAAGGCTGCGCCGGCTCGCCTGACGGGTCACAAGGATGACCGTGGTCGCGCCTGCCAGCCTTGCGAGCTGCACCGTGAGAAGGCCGATGACCCCGCCACCGAGAACGACGACGGAGGCGCCGGCCTTGATCTCGGCAAGATCGATGCCGTGCAGGCAGCAGGCAAGCGGCTCACAGAAGGCGCCATGCATGGGATCGAGATCTGCTGGCAGGAGAAAGGCCTTTCTGTGGGGAACCACGACATAATCGGCGAAGCCGCCGTCGCGGTGGATACCGATAGCTCTGAGGTTCCGGCAGAGATTGACGCGACCGTTGACGCAGTGGCTGCAGCGGCCGCAGGCGATGTTGGGGTCGCCCGTGATCCGGTCACCGACCGCAAAGCCTGTGACCGCCGTCCCCACGACTTCCACGATGCCGCTGAATTCATGGCCGAGGGTCACCGGTGGGGTGCAGGGAAATTCGCCGTGGAAGAGATGCCGGTCGGTGCCACAGACGCCACAGGCCTCGACGCGGACCAGAAGGTCATCCGGCCCGGCCTTAGGCTTGTCCACCTCCCGCGTGAAAAGCTCACCCGTCGCCTCCAGTCGCATTGCCTTCATGTGCCACTCCTCCCAAAGCGCTCAACGGGCGGAGACTTGCATGCGGGAGGTGGGCTGCCAAGCGGTCCTGACGTGTGATCGGGTCGGAAGTGGTTGAGAAAGTTGCGACCTGCGCCTCGACGGGGAGCGCATCAGCTTCTAGATAGTTCAATCAACGACAATCGAAGGGCAGTTTCTGATGATCACCGTTCACTACCTGGACAACTCGCGTGCCCACCGGATCCTCTGGCTGCTCGAGGAGCTCGGGCTCGACTATCAGGTCAAGGTCTATCATCGGACGAAGGAATACCTGGCGCCCAGGGAGCTCAAGGCGGTGCATCCGCTGGGCAAGTCGCCCGTCATCGAAGACAACGGCCGGATTGTCGCCGAAAGCGGCGCGATCATGGAGTATCTGATCGAAACCTATGGCGGGGAGGGCCTGCGGCCTGCCGCCGGGACGGACGAGCGTCTGCGCTACCGCTACTGGATGCATTATGCCGAAGGGTCTGCCATGCCGCTTCTGGTGATGAAACTGATCTTCTCGCGCATCCCGGGGCAGGTGCCCTTCTTCATTCGCCCGGTGGCCAAGATGATCAGCCAGGGCGTCTCGCGCAAATTGCTCGATCCGCAACTTTCCGACCATCTGGACCTGTGGATGGCCGAAGTTGCCAGAGATGGCTGGTTTGCGGGCAAGGATTTTTCCGCCGCCGATATCGCCATGAGTTTCCCGGTCGAGGCGGGGCTGACCCGGATTTCCGAAGGCAAGGACACGAGCGTGTTGCGCGGCTGGATCGAGCGCATCCGGGCGCGACCGGCCTATCAGCGCGCGCTCGCGCGGGGTGGGGAATATGGTTATGCCAAGGCCTGAAGCGGCCGCTCTGCCTCCGGCGTTCTAGCTCCCGCCAGCGTTGAGGTCGACGCAATGACGTCGCAAACGTCATGCCATCACTGGTGTTAGGGAACAGTTCGGCTATCTTCTCATTGTGAGGGCTAGAGCGCAGAGGGGAAGCATCATGGAATGGAAGGGCCGTCAGCAGTCGGACAATGTCGAGGAC
This sequence comes from uncultured Allorhizobium sp., assembly GCA_958439205.1. Taxonomy (GTDB): domain Bacteria; phylum Pseudomonadota; class Alphaproteobacteria; order Rhizobiales; family Rhizobiaceae; genus Allorhizobium. The sequence continues at coordinate 2,261,314 of OY288189.1, forward strand.
CGGCGTGGGCAATCCTCTGGCAGAGGCCTGGGCCGCAATCCCTTCGGTCGATCCGGCATTCAGATCCCGATGGGTGGGCGCCGCGGCGGTGGCTTGAGCATCGGGACGATCATCTTTCTAGTGATTATCTATTTCGTGCTCAAGGCCATGGGCATCGACATGCTGCAGGTCCTGGGCGAGGGCAATGTCGGAGGTGCAGGTTCAGGCTACGAGCAATCGATCGGTCAGCGTCCTGGGGGCCAGGCCAGCGATGATACGAAGGAGTTCGTCAGCGTTGTGTTGCGGGAAACAGAAAAGACCTGGGAGAAGATCTTCTCTGCTTCAGGCGAGGCCTATGAACAGCCGAAGCTGATGCTGTTTACCGGGTCGGTCAATTCCGCCTGCGGCGTTGCATCGTCCGCGACGGGACCATTTTATTGCCCAGCCGATAGCAGGGTCTATCTCGACACCCAGTTCTTCGATCAACTTGAGCAGCAATTTGACGCGGCGGGTGACTTTGCCCAGGCCTATGTCATTGCCCATGAGGTCGGTCACCACGTGCAGAACCTGACGGGCGTGCTGCCGGAATTCAACCGCCAGCGCCGCTCCATGGGCGAGCGTGAGGCGAACCAGATGTCCGTGCGTGTCGAGCTGCAGGCCGACTGTTATGCTGGCATCTGGGCTAAGTCCGCAGACAAGGAGGGCATCCTGTCCGACGGCGACCTTGAGGAGGCTTTGAATGCCGCCCAGCAGATCGGCGACGACACGCTGCAGAAGCGCAGCCAGGGTTATGTCGTGCCAGACGCGTTCAACCACGGCACCTCCGCACAGCGGATGAAGTGGTTCAAGCGGGGCTATGACAGCGGCAATGTCGGTGCCTGTGACACCTTCTCCGGCGCGATCTGACGCGCCGGCCCCTTCAACGGATCAGCAGGGCCGTCAGCCAGAGGCCAAGACCGAAAACGGTGTGGGCCAGAAGATTGAGGGCGCGGACCTTGGTCGGGTTCGGCGTCTTCGAGGCGGCCCAGCCGATGCCGAGGCCCGGCTGCAGCAGGAACCAGCCGGCTGCGACCGTGACGATGCCCCAGATCCAGGCCGGCAGGAAGGTCGGCTCCGCGAGCCATGCTTGCCCGACGAATAGAGCCAGCATCACGCCATAGGCGATGCCGACGGCGTAGTGCGAGATCCAGCCGAGGGCCAGTTCGTGGCGGTAGGGTTCGACACTCGCGATGGTGTCGTGGAAGATGCGGCCGGACTTCAGGTGGTAGAACCACCGCCCGACAGGCGCCCAGTTTGCCTTCGGCTGCTTGAAGACAGTGGCGAGAATGATCGCCCAGATATCCATGGCGACGGTTGCTCCAAGGCCGATGATCGCGCCGCGCCAAACCAGTTCCAACATGTCTCGATCAATCTCTTGTTGCTTTCAGGAGCGAAAACCATAGGCGGGTTCCGATCAGGCAGAAAAGGGCGGTTTGGCCCGCTTCCGTTCGGGCCCTGCATTTTCCGCTGATGTCGAAGAGGCCGCCTGCAGGCGTTGGCGAATTTTCCATCAATATCTCTGATGTATCGCGCAAAAATTCTGCAACTTGGTGATTCCATCTTGCTGGAATGGGCGATGGCGCTTATCCCGTTGCGACATGCCGCTCGCCAGTATCCTGGAAGCGGCTTTTTTCGTTGAGATTATTGCCATGCACACCGACATCGCCTCGCTCGAAACCCATAGCCCTGCGCCCACCGGTGCCGGTAGCTGGATGTCGCATATCCGTGCGACGCTCTCGCTCGGCATTCCCTTGATCGGCGCACAGCTGGCACAGCTCGGGATCCATACGACGGATGTCGTGATTGTCGGTCAGCTCGGGGCCGTGCCGCTGGCCGCCATGGTGCTGGCGGGGCAGTTCTTCTTCACCATCTTCATTTTCGGCTCGGGCTTCTCCATGGCCGTCATGCCGATGGTGGCGCAGGCCTATGGTCGTGGCGATGTGGTCTCGGTCCGGCGCTCCATCCGTATGGGCATGTGGGTGTCGATCCTCTACGTGCTGCTGACGATGCCGCTGTTCTTCAACGCCGAGGCGATCCTGCTTGCGCTTGGGCAAAAGCCTGAAGTGGCCGCACTTGCGGCGGGCTATGTCTTCATCATCCAGCTGGGCTTGCTGCCCGCGCTTCTTTTTGCGGTCCTGCGTGCGCTGGTCAGCGCGACGGGACGGGCACGCATCGTGCTCTGGGTCACGCTCGGCATCCTCGTGCTCAACGCCATCCTCGCCTATGCGCTTGTACTCGGCCATTTCGGCCTGCCGGCGCTCGGCATGACCGGGGCGGCGATCGTCGCCGTCATCGTGCAGTGGGTGAGCTTCGTGGCGATGGTCATCTACATCCAGACCCGCGACGAGACGAAGCGCTACGAGCTCTTCATCCGTTTCTGGCGGCCCGACTGGCAGGCTTTTCGCGAGGTGCTGCATCTCGGCATGCCGATCAGCGTCACGGTGCTTGCTGAGGTAAGCCTGTTCAGCGCCGCCTCGCTGCTGATGGGCAGGATCGGGACGATCGAACTTGCGGCGCACGGCATTGCGCTGCAGCTTGCGTCGATCGCTTTCATGCTGCCGCTCGGATTGGCGCAAGCCGCAACCGTGCGGGTCGGCCTTGCCCATGGCCGGGGCAATTATCCGGAACTGGTGCGGGCGTCGATCACGGTGCTTGCGATTGCCGGACTGCTGTCGCTTTCGGGCGGGATACTTTTCCTGATCGTGCCGGACCAGCTGTCTGCTGCATTCATCAACGAGAATGCGCCGGCCGCTGCCGAGGTGCTTGCCTATGCCGGACCGCTTGTCATGGTCGCGGGGCTGTTCCAGCTGGTCGACGGCCTGCAGGCGATTGCGGCCGGGCTGTTGCGCGGTCTGAAGGATGCGCGCGTGCCGATGATCCTCGCGCTCGTTTCCTACTGGCCGATCGGCTTCTTCCTCGCATGGCTGATGGCCTTTCCGCTCGGAATTGGTGGCATCGGCATCTGGTACGGCTTCTGCCTCGGGCTTGCCAGTGCCGCGGTCATGCTCAGCCTGCGCTTCTATCTGAAGGTCCGGCATGAAATGCAAACGGCCCGGGGATGAACCCGGGCCGCCACTTTCCACTCTGATTGAATAGGCTCAGCGTTCGGCGAGTGCCGGTTCACCCTTCGTCTCGCGCACCATGTTGATGAAGCGGCGGAAGAGGTAGTGGCTGTCCTGGGGGCCGGGCGACGCTTCCGGGTGATGCTGTACGGAGAAGACCGGCTTGCCCTTCAGACGCAGGCCGCAGTTGGTGCCGTCGAACAGGGAAACGTGAGTCTCTTCAACGCTTTCCGGCAGTGACTTCGAGTCGACTGCAAAGCCGTGGTTCATCGAGACGATCTCGACCTTGCCCGTGGTGAAGTCCTTCACCGGGTGGTTTGCGCCGTGGTGGCCCTGGTGCATCTTTTCTGTCGTGCCGCCGAGTGCCAGGCCCAGCATCTGGTGGCCGAGGCAGATGCCGAAGAGCGGCTTGTCGCTCTTGACCAGGTTCTGGATGACCGGCACGGCATATTCGCCGGTGGCAGCCGGGTCGCCCGGGCCGTTCGACAGGAAGACGCCATCCGGGTTGAGTGCGAGGATGTCTTCGGCTGATGTCGTTGCGGGGACTACTGTGACCTTGCAGTCGAGGCCGGCAAAGAGGCGCAGGATGTTGCGCTTTACGCCGAAGTCCACGCAGACAATGTGATACTTTGCATCAGATGCACCGAGCGTCGTGTGGCCTTCGGTCCAGGACCATGCCTTTTCGTCCCAGACGGAAGACTGGCCCGAGGTCGCGACCTTGGCGAGGTCGAGGCCGACCAGGCCGCCCCAGGCCTTGGCTTCGGCTTTCAGGGCTTCGATGTCGAAGACGCCGTTCGGGTCGTGGGCGATGACGGCATTCGGGGCGCCGTTCTCGCGGATCCATGCGGTCAGCGCACGGGTATCTACGCCCGAGAGGCCGATGATGCCGCGACTCTTCAGCCAGGCATCGAGATGGCTTGCGGAACGATAATTTGAAGGCTCCGTGATGTCGGCCTTGAAGATGGTGCCGACCGCGCCGTGGCGGGCAGCCGGCGTCAGGTCTTCGATGTCTTCGTCGTTGGTGCCGACATTGCCGATATGCGGGAAGGTGAAGGTGACGATCTGGCCGAGATAGGAGGGATCCGTAAGGATTTCCTCGTATCCTGTCAGTGCCGTGTTGAAGCAGACTTCTGCCTGGACCTTGCCCGTAGCGCCGATACCGTGGCCTTCGATGACGGTGCCGTCGGCGAGAACGAGGAGGGCGGTCGGCTTGCGGGTCGTCCAGGGGGCTGTCGCGGTCATGGTCGTTCCTTGTTCGCCCGCGTCCCGGCCCCTTGTCGGAGCGGTATCGCAGGACCATTTATGTTGCAGATCGAGGGCGCGCGAAGTCGCGCGTTTTCAGCCCTGATGACAATTTGCGTGCAGGTGCCGAGCAATAGACATATCGCGTGGCGAGGTCAATTCCGGAGTTGCTTGTGGGCCTGATTTCCACCAAGCCATTTCAATGGTTTGCTCAATTCGTTTGCACTGCAGCACGCGTCTGGCTATGAGAACCACTTAACGAACACGGAAAAGCCACAATCACCGACGGTGAGACGGCGCTTCCCCGGAGAAGAAAATGATACGCGACACGCTCGCCAACTCGCTGAAAGACTCACTGAAGGCCAAGGATGTCCGCCGGACCTCGACCGTTCGTCTGATCCAGACGGCGATCAAGGATCGCGACATTGCCAATCGCGGAACCGGCAAGGATCCCGTCACGGACGACGAGATCATGCTGATCCTAATGAAGATGATCAAGCAGCGGGATGAATCGGCCAAGATCTATGCCGACAACGACAGGCCAGAACTCGCCGCGCAGGAGCGCGAGGAAATCGTCATCATCAAGTCCTTCATGCCTGAGCAGTTGCCCGACGAAAAAGTGCGCGAACTCTGCGCGGCCGTGATTTCCGAAACGGGTGCCCAGGGCCTGCGCGACATGGGTAAGTGCATCAGTACGCTGAAGGAACGCTATTCCGGTCAGATGGACTTCGGCAAGGCTTCGGGCGTGGTCAAGGACCTGCTGAAGTAAGCTGTTTGCCTATCGCTTTGCGGCGCCGCCCTCGGGCGGCGTCTTGCGTTTCAGGGCTTGGAACGCTTCTGCTCCTCGACGAAGTGGCGCAAAACCGCATTGATCCGGGTCTGGTAGCCCTTGCCAGTCGCTTGGAAAAAATCGATGATGTCGGGATCGAGGCGGATGGAGATCGCCTTCTTTCTGTCCGGGATCACCATCTTGGCCTTGGACCAGTCGATGTCCATGTGGTCCTTCCAGTCGGGATCGTCGCGCATGGCGCGCTCGATTTCCTCGTCGGTCATGGCATCGACGCGGGCCCAGTCGGTCTGGCTTTCACCGCGGGCGATCATGGCCTCGATATCTTCAATTGTATATCTGACGATATTTTCTTTGCTCATCTCTCCGTGCCGTCCTTGCGGAAATGATGCGGCATAGGTCATCACGCATGGTGAAGACGACCGCAATCAGTTTGAACGTGTCTGGGCAAATCGAGAGCGTTCTCAACTCGCCATTTCTGTACGACGCAATATCAAGCCGCGGACCGGTCCGAAGCGCATTTGCAGCATCGACAAAATCGATCCCGTGCTTCTGAACGTTGAGTCTGCGCTTGTTTTCGTCCCAGTCAAATTCTCTCAGTACCAAATCGCTTGTCATCTACGGCGATCCCAAATTTTGTGCACTTTTGTACACTCAATTTGAAACCTCTAGTAGTGGGTAGGACTGGTCTGGTGGATGTAACGTAAGCACAATCCACCAATATGTATATACATCCGTATGTTCTTGCGGTCAAATCTCAGCTCTGTGAATAACGGGCACTGCGCGCGAAAGCCTTGGCGCTTCATGATGGCCGCGCCTATATAGAGGATCAGCTTCCCAGGGATACAGATGCGTTTTTCCAGCGACTTCCTCGACGAAATCCGTGACCGCGTGCCGATTTCGGCCGTCGTCGGTCGCCGCGTGACGTGGGATCGGAAGAAAACCAATGTGTCACGGCAGGACTATTGGGCCTGCTGCCCCTTTCATGGCGAGAAGAGCCCAAGCTTCCACTGTGAAGATCGCAAGGGTCGGTATCACTGCTTCGGCTGCGGTGTGTCCGGTGACCATTTCCGCTTTTTGACGGATCTCGAAGGCTTGAGCTTCCTCGAGGCGGTGCAGCAGGTTGCCGACATGGCCGGCATTTCCATGCCGCAGCCAGACCCGCAGGCAGAACGCCGCGAGCGTGAGCGCACGACGCTCCAAGACGTCATGGAGATGGCGACGCAGTTCTTCCAGGATCAGTTACAGACGGCGAGTGGGGCGAGGGCGCGGGCTTATCTGCGCGAACGCGGGCTGTCTGGCCGGACGATCGAGACGTTTCGGCTTGGCTATGCGCCGGAGAGCCGCAATGCGCTGAAAGAGTATCTAGCGTCGAAGGGCGTCCCAAAGGAGCAGATCGAGGCCTGCGGGCTTGTCGTGCACGGGCCGGACATTCCCGTCTCCTATGACCGCTTCCGCGATCGCATCATGTTTCCGATCCTGTCGTCCCGCGACAAGGTCATCGCCTTTGGTGGTCGCGCCATGGCGGCGGATGCCATGGCGAAGTATCTCAATTCCAACGAGACCGAGCTCTTCCACAAGGGCAATGTGCTCTACAACTTCTCGCGCGCCCGCCGGGCGATGCAGGGGGCGGATGGGGCCGACACGCTGATTGCCGTCGAAGGCTATATGGATGTGATCGCGCTCTATCAGGCGGGCATCGAGAATGCCGTGGCGCCACTCGGTACGGCACTCACCGAAAACCAGCTGCAGCTGATGTGGAAGACGACGCCTGTGCCGGTGCTCTGCTTCGATGGCGATGGTGCTGGCCAACGGGCGGCTTTCCGCGCCGTCGATCTGGCGCTGCCGCACATTAAACCCGGCCAGTCGCTGCGCTTTGCCATGCTGCCTGATGGCAAGGATCCGGACGATCTCGTCAAGCGTGATGGACGCCAGCCCTTCGATCGGGTGCTGTCAGAGGCGCGGCCGCTGGCCGAGATGGTCTGGATGCGCGAGACGCAGGGCGGCGGTTTCGATACGCCGGAAAAGCGGGCGGAACTCGAAGCCAAGCTGAAGCAGATCGTCAATGTCATCGGCGACGAAAACGTTCGGCGCCATTACCAGCAGGATGTGCGGGACCGGCTCTACGGCTTCTTCCAGAGCGCCCAGCCTGGGCGTGGCGAGCGCGGCAATTTCCAGGGTGGCGGTCGTGGGCAGGGGCAGGGCGCCCGCAATGGCGGACGGCCTCCAGGGCCGGTTGCCTCCAGTCGTGGGGCGATTTCAGACCGGTTGGCGCGCTCCGGGCTTGTGCGTGGTGCGCTCGACCAGCCGACCCTACGCGAGAGCGTGCTGGCGCTCACCATCGTAAACCATCCGCAATTGCTCGAAGATGAGTATGACGAAATCGCTGCCATCGACTATGAACATGTCGGCTTGCAGAAGCTGTGGTCATCGCTTCTGACGGCAGTTGCTGAAGCCGGCGCATCGCTGACGCGCGAGGTTCTGATCCAGAAGCTGGAGGCGCATGGTCACGGCACGCTGCTGCGCGGTCTCGATCAGCAGATCCGCAATGCCAGGCTCTGGATCGCAACCGAGATCGCGGCTTCCGAAGATGCGCGCGAGGGCTATGGCCAGGCTCTTGCCCTCTACAAGCGGGCGCGGGCGCTGAAGCGCCAGCGCATGGAGCTCGAGCGTGAGATCGCCGAGGCGACCGAGACAGACGATGCCGGCCGCATCGAGCAGGTGATCAGCGCGCTGCACGAGGTTCAGCTCGAGGTTGCGCGAATGGAAAACCAGGAGGCGATCATCGATGGCTTTGGCGTGATGTCCGGTCGCGTCAAGGGGCCGGCGACGGGACACGGCTGATGTAATCGTTTGCATAAATCTGTTGCACTGCGGCGGCAAATAGGGGATTCAGGTCTTGTTCCATGGCTGCCGGAAGCAAGAGTGTCGCAGGACGAGTTCGATTTCATAGCCCGCAACGGGCGAAAATTCCGATCGTTCTGGCGATTGCCGAATGCGGTCTGGTGGGTGGCTCGGATCGGCACGTCAGGTTATCCACCGCGCGTGCGCCGCAGGCTTGCGGTGACCAATGTGATCTCGGCCATGGTCAGCCTGATGACCATTCCCTACATCCTGATCTACGCCTTCTACGACTGGTATGGTCTTTTGCCTGCCATCATCGCGTTTTCGCCGCAGATCGTGCTCTATGCGGTCACGCCCTTTTTCCATCGCTTCGGGCCAACATCTGCCGCACTCTATCTCGGTAGCATCTGGCTGATCTTCGGGATCGGCTACTGCATGTTCTTTGGCCGGGAGTCCGGCCTGCATTTCTATTTTCTGCCCGGGGCTGCGGCCTCGATGCTGGTCTTCGGGCCGGAGCGCCTTTTCCTGTCTGCCTGCGTGACGATCGTCGCGATCATCGCATTCCTGGTGACAGAGGTGGTGTTTGTTGCGCCGCTTGATTTCATCCAGGTGGAGCCGCTGTTTCTGGATGCGCTTTATTACCTGACGGTGCCCTTTGCCTTTCTCCTGATCTTCACGACGTCCTATTTCGCTTTCAAGGAGGCCTCCCAGGCGGAGATGGCGCTCGAATCGGAGCATGAGTTTTCCGAGCGGCTGCTTCAGAATATTCTTCCGCATGCCGTCGCTATGCGCCTTCGGGATCGCGGCACGCAACTCGTAGCCGACCAGATCCCGTCTGCGACGATCCTGTTTGCCGATATCGTCGATTTCACGCCGCGAGCCGCACGCTGGGAACCGCAGCAGGTCATCGCATTCTTGAGCCGCGTGTTCAGCCAGTTCGATGCGATCGCGAGTGCGCATGGGCTCGAAAAGATAAAGACCATCGGCGATGCCTATATGGTGGCGGGCGGCCTGCCGGAACCGCAGCCGGATCACGAGGCGGCGGTGGCGCTGATGGCGCTTGATCTTCTCGCCTGTTGTCGCAGGATCTCGGAACAGGTGGGCGAGCCGGTCGAGGTGCGGATCGGGCTCGACACGGGTCCGGTGGTGGCCGGTGTGATTGGGCCGAACAAGCTACTTTACGATGTCTGGGGTGATACGGTGAACACGGCGGCACACATGGAATCACATGGCGTGGCCAGCCGCATCCAGGTTGCCGACTGTCTGAAGACGAGGCTTGAGGACCGTTTCGATTTCGAGCTGCGGGGCAATATCGAGGTCAAGGGCAAGGGGGCGATGCGAGTCTGGTTTTTGACCGGCGTGAAGGCCGAGGTCGCTGCCTCTCTCTGACGGCAGGCTTGCGGGCGGTTGCCCCTTGTTTCTGGTGCGTCACGTCCTACATCTGCGAAGATCGGTGATAAAGGCGCCGTAATACGGCTTGTTTTGTTGATTTTCCCGATCCAGCCTGCGGAAAGGCTTGACGTCAGGAAAAATTGTGGGAATCACCAATCCAAGCACACAAGGGTGAAGTGGGTTCGGACGGATCTCTGGTATGATGACCGGTCATGCAGACAATCAAGGTTTCGGGGCTGTGACCGCAATGCCCATAGTTAATCAGGAATTAAGCAACACTCCGTTAGGTCAGTGACAGCTATCCGCCCGGGTGAGTGGTCCGTCTCCCATTCCTCAGGCGACCAGCAGCATGATCAGACGTCAGGGAAAGCGACAAGATAAATGGCATCGAAAGTCAAAGAAAACGAAGAAGCCGACGGCGAACGCGACGGCGCGACGGACGGTCCGCTTCTCGATCTTTCCGATGACGCGGTCAAAAAGATGATCAAAGCCGCGAAGAAGCGCGGCTATGTCACCATGGATGAACTGAATTCGGTTCTGCCGTCCGAGGAAGTGACCTCGGAGCAGATCGAAGACACCATGGCCATGCTTTCCGACATGGGCATCAACGTCATCGAAGACGAAGACGTTGATGAGCCGGCTGCTGCCGAAGAGAGCGATGACGAGGACGGCGAAAGCGAGGGCGGCGAGCTCGCACCTTCCGCCGGTACTGCCGTTGCCACTGCCAAGAAGAAAGAGCCGACCGATCGTACCGACGACCCGGTGCGCATGTATCTGCGCGAAATGGGTTCCGTCGAGCTTCTGTCGCGCGAAGGCGAAATCGCCATCGCCAAGCGCATCGAGGCTGGCCGCGAGACGATGATCTCGGGCCTCTGTGAGAGCCCGCTGACCTTCCAGGCGCTGATCATCTGGCGCGACGAACTGAACGAAGGCACGACGCTGCTGCGCGAGATCATCGATCTCGAAACCACCTATTCCGGTCCGGAAGCCAAGGCTGCTCCGCAGTTCCAGTCTCCTGAAAAGATCGAGGCGGACCGCAAGGCTGCCGAAGAAAAGGAAAAGGAGCGCGCCAAGCGCCGTCCGCAGGCTGCCTCCGGTGACGACGATGACATCACCGCCATCGGCGGTGAAGGCATGCCGCCGGAAGAAGAGGAAGAGGACGAGGACGAATCGAACCTGTCGCTGGCCGCGATGGAATCGGAACTGCGTCCGCAGGTCATGGAGACCCTCGACCTCATCGCCGACACCTACAAGAAGCTGCGCAAGCTGCAGGACCAGCAGGTGGAGGCACGTCTCGCCTGTGCCGGCACGCTGTCGTCTGGCCAGGAGCGCCGCTACAAGGAGCTGAAGGATCAACTGATCACGGCGGTCAAGTCGCTGTCGCTGAACCAGAACCGCATCGACAGCCTTGTCGAGCAGCTCTACGACATCTCCAAGCGTCTGATGCAGAACGAGGGTCGCCTTTTGCGTCTCGCCGAAAGCTACGGCGTCAAGCGCGAAGCCTTCCTCGAGCAGTATCAGGGCGCCGAACTCGATCCGAACTGGATGAAGTCGGTTGCCAACCTGTCCGGCCGTGGCTGGAAGGAATTCGCCAAGGAAGAATACCAGACGATCCGCGATATCAGGGGTGAGATCCAGAACCTCGCCACCGAAACCGGCATCTCGATCGCGGAATTCCGTCGCATCGTGTCGATGGTCCAGAAGGGCGAGCGCGAAGCGCGTATCGCCAAGAAGGAAATGGTCGAGGCGAACCTGCGTCTCGTCATCTCGATCGCCAAGAAGTACACGAACCGCGGCCTGCAGTTCCTCGACCTCATTCAGGAAGGCAATATCGGCCTGATGAAGGCGGTCGACAAGTTCGAGTATCGCCGCGGTTACAAGTTCTCGACCTATGCGACCTGGTGGATTCGTCAGGCGATCACCCGTTCGATCGCCGACCAGGCCCGCACGATCCGTATTCCGGTGCACATGATCGAGACGATCAACAAGATCGTCCGCACATCGCGCCAGATGCTGCACGAAATCGGTCGCGAGCCGACGCCCGAAGAACTGGCCGAAAAGCTTGCCATGCCGCTCGAAAAGGTCCGCAAGGTCCTGAAGATCGCCAAGGAGCCGATCTCGCTCGAAACCCCCGTGGGTGACGAAGAAGATTCGCATCTGGGCGATTTTATCGAAGACAAGAACGCGCTGCTGCCGATCGATGCCGCCATCCAGGCGAACCTGCGCGAGACGACAACCCGCGTTCTCGCCTCGCTCACGCCGCGTGAAGAGCGCGTGCTGCGCATGCGCTTCGGCATCGGCATGAACACCGACCATACGCTCGAAGAAGTCGGCCAGCAGTTCTCGGTTACCCGCGAACGTATCCGTCAGATCGAGGCAAAGGCGCTGCGCAAGCTGAAGCACCCGAGCCGTAGCCGCAAGCTGCGGAGCTTCCTGGACAGCTAAGCTGGACATGGATGTTTGTTATCAGAACCCGTCGGAGCGATCCGGCGGGTTTTTTGTTGTGTCAGATTGGCAGGATAGGATGGGCGATCGTGCTGCAGGCTCCGGCCATGACCTTGTCGAGCGTTGCCACCGGGAGACCGTTGCTGACGGCGATGGCAATGTGGAGACTGTCGCCGGCCCGCAGGCCCAGTTCGGTCCGATCGCAGAGCCGGGCGGCGGCGTGGTAGTCGGACGGTGAAACCGGCAAGGTTACCAGCGAACGTGTAACGAGGTGATTGAAGGCGGCGAGAGCGCTTGTCTTCTGTGACACGTCGAGTTGGCCAGTGCGCAGTTTCAGGGAGAGCGCTGAGGAGAATTCCGTCATGGTCCAACCGCTGATGTGGAGCGATCCGGTTTGCTGATGCCTGAGCCATGCAGACACGCGGTCTGCTGCTGGTTCACGCGTCAGGAGAGCGACAAGGACCGATGTATCCAGATAGACCATCAGTAGCGGTCTTCGTCGCGGAGGCGGCGGGTGCCGTCCGCCTCTGTTTTCTGCATCTGATTCATCACACTGTCGAGCCAGGCGAAGTCTATGGGCTCGCGCGGCTGTTCCGCAGGCATGAGCCTGGCGACCGGCTTGCCGTGCCGCTCGATCTCGATGGTTTCGCCCTGTTCTGCCTTGCTCACCAGTTCGCTGAGATGCGCCTTGGCGGTCGCGATGTTGACAGTGGTCATTGACGCTGCACCCGTTTGAACTAGATGACTAGAATTATGGTCATGGTAGCCTGAAGTGCTGCGCGATAAAAGGCCGATGGCACAGTGTTTAAATCAGGAAATTCGCTTTCTCCTCCCTTTTCGCCGCAATCGTCGTTATGGATCACGCCATGACGGAAACGAGGAAGACAGGCTGGCGGCGTCTCGGCGGCGGGATGACGATTTCCCTGCTGCTGCATGCGCTTGCAGTGGCGGTCTTTCTGTTGAGTTTCGACAGCCCCGTCGAGCTTGCCGAAGAAGAGCCGGCCATCGAGGTGACGCTGGTTGCGCCGCCGGAGGAGCCGGAGCCAGAGCCGCCGGCGCCGGAACCGGAACCGGAGCTAACGGAAGAGGCCGCAGCCCCCGAACCTGAGGCGCCGCCACCTGCGCCGGAGCCTGAGGTCGAGCCGCAGCCCGAGGCAGAACCAGAACCAGAACCGCAACCGCCTGTCCCGGCACCAGAAGTGCCGGAGCCTGAAGTGCCGGATGCAGCCCAGGTGCCCATTCCCGTTTTGAGGCCGGTGGTCCGATTCGGTGAGCAGGACCAAGGGCCGGAACTCTCGCGCGGCACTGAGGCTGAACCCGAGGCAGCGGAGGAGACGACCGCCCCAGACGAAGCGGAGACCCAAGAAGTTGCACCAACCGTCGCGCAGCCGGTGATCACCTTGCCGGAAGCACCGCCTGTCGAGACGGAGGTTGCCGAAGCGGCTGACGTGACGAGTGAGACCAGCGGCGAAGCGGAAACCTCGGCTACCTCGCAGCCGTCGGATCTGCCGTCCGAGGCTGCGCTCCAGGAGGCGCAACTTGAGCCGCGCGAGGTGACCGAGCTGTTTTCTTCCGCCATCTCCGGCGACCAGGCTGCGATGACCGCAATGGCAGGGCTGACACGGCAGGAGCGCGGCGATCAGCTTTGCGGCACCGAACTCAGCCAGCAGCTTCGCAACGGCAGCCCGGCCTATGTGCCCTATCTCCTGCCGATCCTGCGCCTCAAGGACGGCAATGTGGTGGATGTGGCGCTCGCGGCCTTCCGTGACATCAACGGCGCCTGGATCAATATTTCCGTGCGCTGTGAAGTCGATGACGATGCCACACAGGTGGTGCGCTTCTCGCTCTCGATTGGAAAGACCGTGCCCCGCACCGAATGGGCCGAGCGTGGCTTTCCCGAGACGTGACGGCGGAGCCGCTTAGCCCAAGCCCTTCCGGATCACCGCCATGAAGACCCGGGCGCCGATGGTGGTCAGGTCATCCGGATAGTCGTAGTCGGGATTGTGCAGGGCAGGGTGCTTCTCGCCCGCGCCGAGGAAGAACATCGCCGAGGGGCAGATGGCGCGCTGGCGGCCGAAGTCTTCCGAGGCGCGCATCGGCAGTGTTCCTTCGTCGAACCGCACACCCTCTGACGTCAATGCCTCTTCGAGATGGGCGACGGCCTCCGGTGCGTTCTCGCAGTGGAAGAAGATGTCGTGGTAGCTGATGGCGTGGTCAAGTCCGGCTTCCTGTGCCGCCTCGACCACGAGCTGTTCCGCCTTCTCGCAAAGCTCGGCCATGCGATCGTCGATGAGGGTGCGCAGCGTCACCCAGATTTCTGCGTCGCCCGGGGCAATGCCGAAGGCCTGTTCGCCGAGCGAGGCGTGGGTAACGGTTGCGAGCGTGAAGTCGGTTGCGGGTGGCGCGCCGTTCGAGAGCGCCGTCAGTGCCGGCATCAGTCTCGACATCGCGGCCATGGGCGAGAGACCGGTTTCCGGCTGCGAGGCATGGGCCGTCTTGCCAGAGAGCCGGATCTTCATGCCGCGCGATGCGCAATTCACTGGTCCGCTCTTCAGCGCGACGGTGCCGAAGGCAAGCCCCGGCATGTTGTGCAGCGAATAGGCGAAGTCCGGGCGGATCTCGGCGAATCGCGGATCTGCGAGCACGGCTGCTGCACCGCTGCCGTCTTCCTCGGCCGGCTGCCAGAGCAGCACGACACGGCCGCGGGCAATCGGCTGTCGCGACAGGCCTGTCGCCAGCGCCAGAAGGATGGTCGAGTGACCGTCATGGCCGCACAGATGGCCTTTGCCGGCGACGGTCGAGCGGTGGTCCGCTTGCGATTTTTCCTCGATCGGCAAAGCGTCGAGTTCGGCGCGGAAGAGGAGGGTGGGGCCCGGCTCCTGGCTTTCGAAGACCGCCGCCACGCCGTGACCGCCAAGCTCGGTCAGGAGTTTCGATGGTGCGAGAGGACGCAGCGCTTCCACGACCCTGCGCGCCGTTTCCCGCTCCTCGCCCGAGACTTCCGGGTGTCGGTGCAGATCATGCCGGAAGGCTTGAAGCTCCACCATGTCACGGTTGGTCAGGAACATGCGCATCGTCTCCCCTTGTTCGACCCGGTGTGTACATCAATCAGCCGGGTCACCCAAGGGGAGCTGCGCGCCTCAGAGCAGGAGCTTGACCGCGATCGTTGCCATGACCAGAGCAATGACCCCATCGAGCACACGCCATGCCATGGGCTTTTCAAACAGCGGGGCGAGGAGGCGGGCACCGTAACCGAGGCTGAAGAAGAAGCAGAAGGATGCCGTCATGGCGCCCAGGGCGAATGCCACCTCGTGGCCGGCATAGCGGGTCGAGATCGAGCCCAGCAGCACGACGGTGTCGAGATAGACATGCGGATTGAGCCAGGTGAAGGCGAGGCAGGTCAAGAGCGCGGTGCGCAGGCCCGTTGCCGTCGTGTCGCCGGTGCGCATGCTGTTGCCACCCGTCCATGCCGAATGGGCGCTGCGCAGCGCATAGGCGAAGAGGAAGGCCGCACCACCATACCGCAGAGCTGGCTCGAGCCAATCGAGGCGTGACAGTACGGTTGCGAAGCCCGCAACACCGGCTGCGATCAGGATTGCGTCCGAGATGGCGCAGGTCAGCACCAGCGGCAACACATGCTCGCGGCGCAGCCCCTGGCGCAGGATGAAGGCATTCTGGGCACCAATCGCGACGATCAGGCTGAGCCCGAGGAAAAAACCGGCAGTGGCTGCAAGCACCATGTTAAACTCTCCTGAGATGCCGCTTTGACTAGCCAGGGCCTTTTCATTAGGAAAGGTAATAATCCTAATCCTGCATAAGGGTTGCTAATGTTTGACCCGGCCCAGCTCTCTGCCCTGTCTGCGGTGCTCCGAACGGGCAGCTTTGAAGGGGCGGCCCAGATGCTGCATGTCACGCAGTCGGCGATTTCCCAGCGGGTGCGCCAACTGGAGGAACAGGTCGGCACGTCGCTGATCATCCGGTCGCAGCCCTGCCGGGCGACGGAGGCTGGCGAAAGGCTGTTCCGCCATGCTGAGGAGTTGCGCCTGCTGGAGCAGGGCGTGCGCCGGGATCTTGGCCTTTCATCGAAAACAGGCGGGGAGATAGGCGCCTGGCCGACACTGCGGCTTGCGGTGAATGCCGACAGTCTCGCCACCTGGTTCATCCCGGCGATGGCGGCGGTGCACGATGTGCTCTTCGATCTCGTCATCGACGACCAGGATCACAGTGCCGAATGGCTGCAGCGCGGCGATGTGCGGGCAGCGATCAGCGGGTCGCCGAAACCGGTGCAGGGCTGCGATTGCCGGCCCCTTGGGTCGCTGCGCTATCTGGCGACGGCAAGCCCCGCCTTTGTCGAGCGCTGGTTCGGACATGAGGAAGTCACGGCGGCCAAGTTGAAGGATGCGCCCGTGATCACCTTCAATGCCAAGGATCGGCTCCAGACTCGCTGGGCCGAGAAGGCGCTCGGGGTGGGCGTTGCCGGCCCGTCCCACTGGCTGCCGTCGAGCCATGCTTTTGTCGATGCCGCGATTGCCGGTCTTGGCTGGGGCATGAACCCGGAGCACCTGGCCTCTCACGCCTTGTCCGATGGGCGGCTGAGGGAACTGATACCCGGAAATCCGCTCGACGTGCCGCTCTACTGGCATGTCAGCCGTACTGTAGCCACGGCGATGAAACCTGTCACGGACGCCGTGCTGCAGGCCGCGAGTGGCGTGCTGCGCCCCCTTGGATGAGGCACTCTGGCGGCTTGTCCAGACTTGCCACGGCGGACGCGGGGCCTATGTTCAAAACAAAGAAGGAGAGGCCCATGTCATTGGAAGAC
Source organism: uncultured Allorhizobium sp. (assembly GCA_958439205.1). Classification (GTDB taxonomy): domain Bacteria; phylum Pseudomonadota; class Alphaproteobacteria; order Rhizobiales; family Rhizobiaceae; genus Allorhizobium. The sequence continues at coordinate 2,277,923 of OY288189.1, forward strand.
CAGACACTTGCCGTCATCGATGCCCTCAACCGGCACGACTTCGACGCACTTCTCCCGATGTTCGCGGAGGAGGCGGTGCTCGATCTTCCCGACGGTATCAGGGTAATCGGGCACGCGTCCTTTCGGGATACGCTGGCGGCCTATGTGCTCCGCCACGGCATCACGCTGTCGGACCATGTCGTCATGACCGACCGGGCCGGTTTCCGGGTTGCGGTCGAATGTACGCTCAACGGCTCCGATCGCCGCGACGCGGAAGGAGGTCCCTCCGGAGACCAGGGGCCCTACGCCTTGCCGGCGGTTCTGGTGCTGGAGCGCGAGAATGATCTCTTCTCGCGCCTCAGCCTGTTTGCCGGCGCCCGTCCGTAAGCCTGTCAGCGATCAGCTTTTGCCGAGATAGGCTTCGAGGACGGTCACGATCATCGCGTGGTCTTCCTCTGATTTCAGGCCGGAGACGGTGATCGCCGCAACCACGCCGGTGCCCGCGACCCTGACGGGGAAGCTGCCGCCGTGGTCCGCGTATTCCATGGGATCGAGGCCGATTTCGGAAGACACGCTGCGACCACGGGCGCGGTTGAGTTCGCCGACGCGCAGTGAGGCCTTGTGCATGCGCAGCGTCACATTGCTCTTGCGGCGGGCCCAATGGTCGTTATCCGGTGAGGCGCCGGGCAGGGCGGCATGAAACAGGGTGCGGTCCGGGGTGCGGATGTCGATGACCACGGGCGCCTTTTCTGACAGCGCGAGATCCACCAGACGGCGACCGACCTCGAAGGCCACCAACTCGTCGAAGCTCTTGAAAACGAGCTGGCTTTCCTGTCTTTCGATGGTTTCGATCAGGCTCATCGGTGCGTGGTCCTCCGTCTTTCGGCCGGAGACTACAGAGGTCGGCCGGGGCTGACTAGGGGCGGCGGCGCAGCTTTCCCCGGCGCAGTGGAAAGGTTTTACACATGGCGATGATGCGACTGGCAATCTCCACACGCGGTCAGGGGCTCTACGAGTTTACCCAGTCTGTCCGGGAGTTTTTGCGACAGAGTGAGGCGGAAGAGGGCGTGATGACGGTCTTCGTGCGCCACACCTCGTGCTCTCTGCTGATCCAGGAAAATGCCGATCCTTCGGTGCAGACGGATCTCAAGGCGTTTTTCCGCCGCCTCGTGCCGCCGACGACGGATCCGGCGATGGATTTCATCACGCATCGGGACGAGGGGCCTGACGACATGCCGGCCCATATCAAGGCAGCCCTCTTGCCGGTCTCGCTCTCGGTCCCCTTTGCCGATCGGCGCCTGCTGCTCGGTACATGGCAGGGGATCTACCTTTTCGAGCACCGCGACAGCCCCCATCGGCGCGAAGTCGTCTTGCATGTCTGACGCCTCGAACCGGCTTGTGGCGACAAGGTGAACACGTGCTGAATGCAGGATTCGGACTGCATTCAGGCGGCCGCTTCTACTCTCACATCAATCGCTTTCAACGGCGGGATGGAAACGACGGCGCAAGGATGCGCCTTTCAAGGAGAGAGAACATGTTCGGCATGCTTCGCAAAATCGGTCTTGCTGCCCTCGTCTCGGTCATGGCGACCACTGGCGTCGCTTCTACCGCATCCGCCGACAGCTTCGGCTGGGGCGTCTATATCGAAGGCCCGCGCCATGGCGGCCCCGGCTGGGATCGTCCCGGCCGTGGCCCGGGCTGGGATGGCCCCGGTCGTGACCGTCCGCATCGCGGCGAGTGCCGTCCGCACCACGCCGTCGAGAAGGCCCGCTGGAACGGCCTGCGTCGTGCCTTCGTCGCCGATGTGACGCCGCGTCGCGTGGTGGTTGCCGGTGTTCGCCACGGCGGCCGCGACCGGATGGTCTTCGCCAATGTCCGCGGCTGCCCGGTCATCCGCTACTGATGAGGAATGGCTGCGGAGCCGGACGGCTTTCGCCCTGAGGCTCGAGCCTTGATCGCCCGCCGCCCGGGCCATGCAGAATGGGGCCAGACAAGACCCCGGCTGCATGGCCCGACTTTTCCATATCGTCATGTGCCGATGCCTTGAAGAGGCCCGAATCGCTCCCCATATGGCGATCAACCCGCTGGTCCGGGCCCCTCTGGCAAGAGCTCCCGGCGCTCTTGCGATGTCGGACCTTTTCGACACCGCTGCCGGTCCAAGGACCAGTTCATGATACGCCACCACTCCATCTTGATTTCACCCGGCCGTTTTCCGTCTGCCGACGGGGCATACGTGCGCCCCGGTGAGCCGAAGCCACGCCTGCAGACGCAGCGTGAGTTCGGCCCCTCGTCCTCGCGTCAGGGGACTGCCCGATGATCGCCGAGTGGATTGCATCGATTTTCGCCATGCTTGTCGTCGATCCGATCGAGGCCGACATCCGTCAGCGCCTCGAAGAGATGAAGGCCCCTGTCGAGGTTGTCAGCCAGGCCGGTGATTGCCTGCGCACCACAGGCCCACAGCTTATCGATCGCGCGACCGGTGATCTCTGGTGGGCCGGCACAACCGTGGTTTCGGTCGTCAGCGGCTTGACGAGCCCGGCTGAATTGCTCGATGCCGCAAACCCGGCCTGTGCGCCGCTTGCCAGCTATCTCGTTTCCGCTGAAGCTGAAGCCTGATCCATGTCCGAGGAGGAGAATCGCGCCATGCCCCTATCCGTTGTTTCGACCGCCGCCCATTCCGTCCACCCGCACGAAGAGGACGGTCTCGGCAGCATTCGCGCCCGTCGTAATCTGCTCGCCGGCTACTGGGCCGGATCGTTGATCGGCTTTGCCGGTGACGACCTCGGGCGCTATGCCCGCGACCTGCACATGGTCGACCATGTGGTGAGCGGTGACGGCGATGTGATTGCACGCCTCTCGCGTGACTTGGCGACCGCCGGCCACAGCTTTACCAAGGCCGATATCGAAGCGGCACTGCGCCGCTTCCATGCCCAGGCTCTGAAGGATACCGGCTGCACGGAGTGAGCCTCCTGGCTCCTCCTACAGTCCGGCGACCGGCTGCAGTTTCTACGTCCAATTGATCCGACCAAGCACTGGCGCGTTGTATCCCGCGCCAGACGCGCTACACTCGCTCGTGTCACCATGAACACGCTCGGGGAGGAGCAATTCTATGAGACGCATGTGGCCGGAGGAACTCAGCTCTATTCTCGACGGGGTGGAGGAAGTGACGCTCGAAAGTGCAGCGCGTCAGCGAGAAGATGGTTCGCATAGCGAGGCCATTCGCCGCCAGGCGCTGAAAGTCCGGGTAACGCAAGCCGATTTCGAACGCATCTGGCCGCTCGCTGAAGCGCGCTACCGTTTGCAGGGGGCCTTCGCCGGCAAGGCGATCACGCTCATCGTCAACAATCCTCATTACAGTCAGTGGCACCCGGCAGACGGCGGCACGGTCGAGAGCGTCTCCGACAGTGGGCGGGCCTATTCGACACGCTATGTGGTGGTGCATTTCCTGCTCGATGATGTCCGCGAGACAGTCGAGGCGTAATGTCCCTGGCTGGCCGCCCGGAAGGCGGTCAGCCGCTGCCCCTGCTTCCCATCAGAACCTGCAGTACTGACCGGAATTGAGCCTGTGCCTACCGGTTGCGAAGGTAATCGCTGTCGGCATTTTCCGGTATCATTCCTGAAAAGCTTCGGGAACAATCTGCCGTCGTCTGCCTTTCCCAGCCATTGGGAGGCGCATGATCATGGCCAGCGATATTCAGACAGAAGACGTATCGGACCTTGCGTCCCGGCTTGAGGCGATGACCGATGATGAGGTCTTCGCCGCCATGAAATCCCTCGAAACGCGCAGTGAAGATTCGACCAGTGACCGGGATGAGATCCTGGCGAGGATCGCGCTTGTCGAGGACGAGATCGAACACCGCTTTCCAGGGCAGCTTCTGGCACCCTATCGACAGTGGAGGACTGGTAACCGCTGACGGACCGCGAGACGATCGGTTTTCCACCGACCGGCATCCTCTTCGGGTTTCCCCGTTTCAAGCCATCTTCCACGAAACTCCCCCGTTACCATCACCGCCAAATGTCCCGCCTGCGGGTCGGCGATGCAGAGACCAGGACATTCGATGAGCCACAGCACCACGCTTTCCCTGACGGTCAATGACCAGTTTCACCAACTCGATGTCGACAACAGGACGAGCCTTCTCGACCTCCTGCGCGAGCATCTCCACCTGACCGGCACGAAGAAGGGCTGTGATCACGGGCAATGCGGCGCCTGCACTGTCATGATCGACGGGTGCCGCGTGAATGCCTGTCTGACGCTGGCCGTCATGCATGACGGAGACAGCGTGAAGACGATCGAAGGCTTCGGCCAGCCGGGCGACCTTCACCCGATGCAGGCCGCCTTCGTCAAGCATGACGGCTTCCAGTGCGGCTACTGCACGCCGGGCCAGATCTGTTCCTCCATCGCCGTGCTGGAGGAGATTGACGCCAATATCCCGAGCCATGTCACTGAAGACCTCACCGCCAAGGCCGCGATCACCGCCGAGGAACTCCGCGAGCGGATGAGTGGCAACATCTGTCGGTGCGGGGCCTATTCCAACATCATCGATGCCATCACCGAAGTGGCGGGAACACGCGCATGAGAGCTTTTACCTATGACCGTGCCTCCTCGATCGAGGCGGCCGCACGCTCGGCTGCGAGCAATCGAGACGCGAAATTCATCGCTGGCGGCACCAACCTGCTGGACCTGATGAAGCTTGAGATCGAGACGCCGACCCATCTGATCGACATCAACGGGCTTGGCCTTGATGAGATCGAGGTGACCGCGGACGGTGGTCTGCGCATCGGCGCCATGGTGCGCAACACGGATCTCGCGGCTCACGAGACGGTGCGCCGTGACTATCCGCTTCTGACGCGCGCCTTGCTGTCGGGGGCGTCTGGCCAGTTGCGCAACAAGGCGACGACGTCGGGCAATCTCTTGCAGCGGACCCGCTGTCCGTATTTCTACGACACCAACCAGCCCTGCAACAAGCGTCAGCCCGGAAGCGGCTGTTCCGCCATCGGCGGCTTCAGCCGCCAGCACGCGGTGGTGGGCGTCAGCGATGCCTGTATCGCCACGCATCCGAGCGACATGGCGGTTGCGATGCGTGCTCTGGATGCAGTGGTTGAGACCGTCAATCCTGATGGTAGCAAGCGCAGCATCGCCATGGAGGACTTCCATCGTCTTCCCGGCGACACGCCTGATGTCGAGACGGTGCTGGAGCAGGGCGAGATCATCACGGCCGTTGTTCTCCCACCGCCGATCGGTGGACGTCAGATTTACCGCAAGGTCCGTGACCGTGCGTCCTATGCTTTCGCCCTCGTCTCCGTCGGCGCCGTGATCCATCCGGATGGGACGGGCAGGGTGGCCCTTGGCGGGGTTGCGCACAAGCCCTGGCGGCTTGCCGAAGCCGAGGCGGAGATGCCCGAGGGCGCCACCGCGGTTGCATCTCTACTGTTCTCCGGCGCTCGTCCCACCGAGCAAAACCGGTTCAAGCTTGATCTGGTGGAGCGCGTCTTGGGCGCCGTGATCTTGGAAGCGAGGGGCTGAAGCCATGAAATTCGATAGACCAGCCACGACCAACCCCATTGACAATCTGAACGTTGTGGGACGTCCGATCCACCGCATCGACGGTGCGCTGAAGGTCACCGGCCAAGCGACCTATGCCTATGAAGGGCACGAACCTGATCTCGACTATGCCTACGGCTATCCCTTGGGAGCCGCGATCGCCAAGGGGCGGATCCTGTCCATGGACGTCGAGGCGGCGAAGAGCGCGCCCGGCGTTCTGGCCGTCGTGACGACGCTTGATGTCGGCGACCGCGAGAAGGGGGAGTATAACACCGCGACCCTCTTCGGCGGCAGCAAAGTGCAGCACTATCACCAGGCCGTGGCCCTGGTGATTGCCGAAACCTTTGAACAGGCGCGTGCCGCCGCGTCCCTGGTTCAGGTGGAGTACGAAGAGGAAGCGGGCTCTTACGACCTCGATGAAGCGATGAAGACGGCGGTCAAGCCGGACGAGAAGGAAGAGCCCGACACCGAATTTGGCGATTTTGACAAGGCCTTCCCTCGGTCCCCCGTGACGCTCGATGCGCATTACCGGACGCCCGACCAGTCGCATGCGGCGATGGAGCCGCATGCCTCGATCGCGGCCTGGGATGGCGATGCGCTGCGCGTCTGGACATCCAGCCAGATGATCGACTGGTGGCGGCAGGATCTGGCGACCTTCCTCGACATGGACAAGGAGAAGATCCAGCTGATGTCGCCTTTCATCGGCGGCGGCTTCGGCGGCAAACTGTTCCTGCGGGCGGATGCCGTGCTCGCAGCACTGGGTGCGAAGGCCGCCGGGCGTGCGGTCAAGGTCACCTTGCCGCGACCCCTGATCATGAACAACACGACCCACCGACCGGCCACGATCCAGCGCATCCGGATAGGTGCCGCGTCCGATGGCAAGATCGAGGCGATCGCGCATGAGAGCTGGTCCGGCGATCTGCCGGGCGGCAAGCCCGAGACGGCGGTCAACCAGACGCGGCTTCTCTATGCCGGTGCGAACCGCATGACCGCGATGCGCCTTGCAACGCTCGACCTCGCCGAAGGCAATGCCATGCGCGCGCCCGGCGAAGCACCAGGCCTGATGGCGCTGGAAATCGCCATGGACGAGATGGCGGATAAGCTGGGCATCGATCCGGTCGAATTCCGAATCATCAACGATACCCAGGTGGATCCGGAGCATCCCGAGCGACCGTTCTCGCACCGGGATCTCATCGGTTGTCTGCGCCTTGGCGCCGAGCGCTTCGGCTGGCGGGGTCGCCAGACGCCAGGCTCCCGCCGCGAGGGCAACTGGCTCATCGGCACCGGCGTCGCTGCAGCGCTCCGCAACAACCTTCTTGTTCCCTCTGGCGCCCGGGTCCGGCTTTCGCCGGAAGGGCGCGTGACCGTCGAGACCGACATGACGGATATCGGCACCGGCAGCTATACGATCATCGCGCAGACGGCGGCCGAGATGATGGGGGTCACGGTCGAGGAGGTCGACGTGCGTCTCGGCGATTCCCGCTTTCCCGTCTCTGCCGGCTCCGGCGGACAGTTCGGGGCCAATTGCTCGACCGCCGGCGTCTATGCGGCCTGCGTGAAGCTGCGCGAGGCGGTGGTCAAGACGATCGGTCTCAACACCGCCGACGTGGTCTTCGAGGGCGGCCAGGTTCGCTCCGGAAATCGCGCCGTCCCGCTCGCTGAGGTCGCCGGCCCCGAAGGTCTGGTGGCCGAGGACACGATGGAATGGGGCGACCTTTCCAAGACCTATCAGCAATCGACCTTCGGCGCGCATTTCGTCGAAGTTGCCGTCGACATGGCGAGCGGCGAGTGCCGTGTGCGCCGCATGCTGGCCGTCTGTGCCGCCGGGCGCATCTTGAACCCGATCACGGCGCGCAGCCAGGTGATTGGTGCCATGACCATGGGCGTGGGTGCTGCCCTTTCCGAGGAGTTGGCCGTCGACACGCGCCGCGGCTTCTTCGTCAACCACGACCTTGCCGGCTACGAGGTGGCCGTGCATGCGGACATCCCGCATCAGGAGGTGATCTTCCTCGATGAGACCGATCCGATGTCCTCGCCGATGAAGGCCAAGGGTGTCGGCGAACTCGGCCTCTGCGGCGTCTCCGCCGCGATCTCGAATGCTGTCTACAATGCGACCGGAGTGCGGGTGGCCGAATATCCCGTCACGCTCGACAAGCTGATTGGCGGCTTGCCGGAGGTGGCGTGAGGTGAGAGGGAGGGCTGCCGAGTCCATGTACGGAGCTCGTTCAACTTCAATGGCGTGGTTCAACCCTCTCCAGCATCCCCCAGATTGGCTGAGTCGCGCCCTAGGGCTCCATATCTTGAAGACTGATTTATCTACGCGTTTGGACAGGACGGTGTTCACCGGGGCTCTGCAGTTGCTCTCATTGGGGATCCTTGACGGGCCTCTTCTGCCATTCGTGGGCAACGATATGGCGTTGAGCTGACACACCGGCTCTCTTCCGGAAGCAGCGCGCGGGGGAGGGCGCGGCTGTTTTCTCAGAAGAGTGGAGAAAGCGTCATATCGCTCTTGCGTGGGGTGTGAGTTGCCGCTTTTAGACAGCCCGCGCCAACAAGCGCCGACCAATGTGACCGGAGAGGTGGCTGAGTGGTCGAAAGCACCGCACTCGAAATGCGGCATACTCGCAAGGGTATCGTGGGTTCGAATCCCACCCTCTCCGCCACAGTGAACCCTTGGGGTGCAAGGGTTTACAAACAGATTTCTGATATTTTTGATAGCTTGATTCATATGCGGGAGTCGGCCAGGGCCACTATCAAGGCACAGCCTGCCGGAATTTCCAGGCAAGATACTTGACCGATTAGCCACCGTGTCGACTTCGCCAAATTCTCTCGACATGGAACATTCATTTTTGTAGCGGATGGCTAAACCCCTTCGAGGCATAGCTGGATCGAATGTTTACACGTGGCAAAGCAAGCCTGGAATTGTGACGCGACATATGGAGGTTCAGGGGTTGAGCGAAATGGGTTTTCGGCTCTTCCAGTCGATAGGGAGCGTCAATGGAGCGTCTCGCTTATACCAGTCGATCATCCCTTCCCTGGTCATAAAGCACAGTCTGGTAACTGCCAACCTGAGCCGATCTCGCATCTCCTCCGGCATGCTGCGGGGAAAAGATAAGGTCTTCGCAATGCCCCTTACGTCGCGCAGCAGTCGCGCCAGATCTTCCTCCTGCGCGCTGGTAGCCGAAATCATAAGCAGCCTAATCGCCTTGATGAGAGCCACGAATCTATCCCGCGTTTCCTTGATGCCTTTAGGGCTTTTCGCGGACCCGTAGGCCCTAGACGCTTCTCGCCATATTATCGCATCAACTCCATCGTCAGCGCACAGAGCGTCCAGTTTCTCCATCACGGAAACGAACCCTGTGTTGGCATCCTGAATCGTGAGCTGGCGCCTCATTATGTCGGTCTGGTATGCGGAGAAGACGAGGGCGCCGGCTGCGCAAAATGTTGCAGCCGCCGTTGCGATGACTCCGGCCTTCGTCCAGCCGTCTGGTGATTGCGGTCGGGGGGTAATGGTCGAACGCCCCGGCGATGCAGAACCCGATTGAAGCCTCTATTTGCCATCGAACTCCCCACATTGTTCGGTCCCCAATTCGGTAAACTCATATTGGAGGTTTAGATGACATTCGCAAGCCGGTTCCATGACGAGAATCTCCGTCGATACGACAACCCAAGTCACGTAGGACGATCTATTTTTGCATAGTCGATTACGTGCCGGGATAGTCCTTGGCTCCCCTCCAGGGGCGTCCTACGCGTGACCTTCAAAATCGTTTGGAGGTCACATGGCAACGATCCGGAAGCTCAGAGGACGCTGGCAAGCGCAGGTGCGACGGCGCGGTATGAAGCCCCGGTGCAAGTCTTTTGACAGTAAGCAGGAAGCCGAGAAGTGGGCGCGTGACCTGGAAGCCCAGGTCGATCGCTTCGGCGCTGCTCCGGATACGAAGATCCTCGAAAGCACGACGCTCGGGCAACTCCTGGAGCGTTACCAGCGCGAGATCTCGCCCACCAAGCGCGGCTCAATGCAGGAGATCCAGCGGATCGATGTGCTGCGCCGTCATGATCTCGCTTATCGGACGCTGATCGGACTGAGCCAGCAGGACATCGCGTCGTTCCGTGACGAGCGGCTGCAGTCCGTAGCTCCATCTACCACCGTCCGCGAGCTTGCGATCCTGAGCCATGTGCTTGAGGTGGCGATCCGCGATTGGGGGCTGCCGCTTGCAAAGAACGTGGTGAAGCTGGTTCGTCGTCCGGTGATCCGCAATGAGCGGAGCAGGAGACTGACGGGCGACGAGGAGCAACGGCTTCTCGATGGCTGCGACGGTGGCCAGACGCCATACTTCAAGACGCTTCTGATCTTCGCCATTGAGACAGGGATGCGGCGAGGGGAGATCCTGGGTTTGCGCTGGTCCGACATTTCGCACAATCGCCGAGTGATCACGCTCACCCTTACCAAGAACGGCTCCGGTCGCGAGGTGCCTTTGTCTCAGCGGGCATTCGACGCGCTGATGGATTGGAAGGATCGTGTGCCGGTAGATCAATTTACGGTCTTCCCCATGACGCCAGGAGTGCTGGAGCAGGCCTGGCGTCGGTTGCTCATAAGGGCAGGGATCAAGTCGCTACGCTTTCACGACCTGCGTCATGAGGGCGTCAGCCGGCTATTTGAGCGAGGTCTGAACATCATCGAAGTGAGCAGCATCTCCGGACACAAGGAGCTCCGGATGCTGAAGCGCTACACCCATCTCAGCGCCGACGATCTCGTGGCGCGCCTAGGGTAGATTCATCGCAACATTGAACACACGCATAGCGACGTTGCAAAAAAGTTGCCACTTCAATCTTTAAGTGTTCTTGGTTGTCAACTTCCTGGGCTTGATATCTCCGAATATGACAACCTTCTGCTCCGGAAAGCTTCAAATCTCGTGCGCTTTTGGGCGCTAAGTTGACAAAGCTTTACGTTAAGTTGTCACTTTTCCCTGATTTCAGGCGTTTTTGTCAATCTGTCAACTTAAGCAACATCTAAAGATCTGCGCGCCCTGGCGTGACACCGGGATTCGTCCTCAGCAGATTTCATACTCGCGGAGACAGTGAGATCCTGCTGAAGGATGGAAGCCACGGTGTGCCAGCAGAAGCCTTACGGGGCAGCGCCGAAAATGTTTTCGCGGCTGTGGCGATGTCTCCTCATCAAAGGTGTCTGGATCTCTTTGAAGCGGGACGGCCCCAGCGCGGCCTGACATGGGAACCTGATGTTAAAGGGTCAGCACTGACCTTGTTCTCTCCAGTAGGACGCTGTGGATTTCGGCGGCTCCGTATTGTTCGATTCGTCATGGGCATCGCAAACCTCCTGTCCCGTGAGCTCACGTGGCTTGCCGGGACCTCTGCCACGCTGAGATGCGAAGTCCTAGGACAGGTCAATGCGCTCGATGGGGATGGGTTTCGCGTCCACCGATGTCCGGGGATGGATCCTCCCATGTCATTCAATTGGCAACCGGCGGTTCCGAGCCGATCGTCTCAATTTCCCACGGCGCTCCATCGTAGAGTCGCAGAACGATCTTCTGCGGCAAGCACAATCGAGCGCGTTTCGGAGAGTTCGGGCTATATAGATAGGCAGCGACCCCTGCGCTCCTGACGGTTGCCGAAAGCCTGAATCTTCTACGCTCATGACTTGAGTCATCTGAGAACGCTCAGCGCTATAACGAAAATAAGCGGCGAATGCGCTGCGATTGGATGATGAAACGGATCCGCCTTGGTGGCGGCGCTGGAGGTATAGTCTATGTCATTTGTGGGGAAATAACTTGGCGCAGCGGATGGATGGCGTCGTGCGGATGCGCATGCTTTTGCATCCGAAGGACTGGAAAACCGAAAGCGCTCTCATGATGGCCAGGTGGTTTGATTACAGGTTCATGTCTCCGCTGTCCTTGATGTTCGGAGATATCTATCGCGAGAAGCTGCGAGCCCATATCCGGCGCCATGAGGACGTTGCTAAGGCTGATACTGTCAGCGGGGTCGCGACCGGATTCCCCAACGAGAGGGCGAGTTGGTTTACCGCACTTTGGAGGGCGCGACAGAGAGCAGACGACTTCTTCCTGCGACCAGCGCAGCTGGGCATAGGTGATCTCTTCCTTCACCTCGCCGGTCTCTTGATCGCGCACCGTGCGATATACACCCTCCGGAAAGATCACCCGCTCCATGGGTCGGCCCAGCATACTGGCCTTGTTCTCCTCCCGCGTCTGGATGTCATCCAGCCCGCGCATGAAGAGCAGGTAGGTGATCTGCTCGATCACCTCCAGCGGATTGGCAATCCCGCCCGCCCAGAAGGCATTCCAGACCTGATCGACCTTCGAGCGAATTTCACCGTTCAGCATGCGTAGTCCTTCACCAAATCATGTTGGCGCGACTGTAGCGAAGCGAGGCGGAGAGGCAACCGGGGGATGAGGCCAAGCTTTCAGAGTCCATCGACAAAATTGCGCTCAATACCGCACTGAGAGCTTGCTGTAAGGTAAGGTTGAGCAGATGGCAGGCACCGGCAAATTATCTGGACAACGGCTGCAAAGCGAATAGAAATTTAAGCACAATCTGTGGTCACACCCGAGGTGAATTTTGAGCGATATCAAACTGTTTCACTTTGGGGATGCTCAAGTGACCGAGCTGCCGGGCACCGCCATGCAGGTGGAGAAGTCCCTGCAGGTGCTGTTTGAGGCCAATCTTGAGGCGCTGCTTGGCATCCGCTTTCTGGCGACGGAGCACTCGACCGGTCCCGTGCATGGCGGCCGCATCGATACGCTTGGTCTGGATGAGGACAATTCGCCTGTCATCATCGAATACAAGCGATCGGTGAACGAGAATGTCATCAACCAGGGCCTGTTCTATCTTGACTGGCTGCTCGACCACCGGAAAGAGTTCCAGTGGATGGTGATGGAGCGGCTGGGCGCCGATGCCGCCAATGCCGTCGAGTGGACCGCGCCACGCCTGATCTGCATTGCTGGCGACTTCACCCGATACGACGAGCACGCGGTTAAGCAGATCGCGCGCAACATCGAACTGATCCGCTATCGGCGGTTCGGTGATGATTTGCTTATGCTGGAGCTGGTGCACGCGCCGAAGACGGCAAGCGTCAGCACGCGGCAGGCGCCGAAGACACTGCCGATGGTCCCTGAGATCGCTGTGGACGATGCACCAGGTGAGGAGGCCGACCCCTACTACACGAACCGGCAGGCTTACCGCTTGGCGCAATCATCCAATGAGCTGCGCGACATCTTCGATGCTGCCTACCAGTTCCTGATCGGGCTCGGTGACGATGTGCAGGTGAAGGAGCTCAAGCAATACACCGCATTCAAACGGATTAAGAACTTCACCTGCCTGCAGATCTATCCGCAGGCCCGTAGTATAGCGGCCTATGTGAGGCTTGACCCGTCAACCGTTGAGCTGGAGGACAACTTCTCGCGGGATGTCACCAACATCGGACATCATGGGACCGGCGACCTGGAAATCATGCTGCGGTCGATGGCTGATTTCGAGAAGGCGCAGCCGTTGCTGCGCCGGGCGTATGAGGGTGGGTGAGGCGGTTAAAGAGCCTCAAAAACTTGGAAGATAAGGGGGATGGAATGGATGATGTAATAAAGGTGCTGGAAGTAGCAGCATGGCCTACGGTTACCCTCATCGGATTGTTCATGTTGGGTCCGGGTGGATACCTGATGAAATTCGCTAAAGCGCTCGGCGAGTCGTTGAGCAACTTCACGGTCGCGATCCCCGAGCTCCGGGACACCGCACTTCGCATGCGAAGCGATGTTGATACCCTAGTTGCCACGGCAAGAAATGTTTCGACGGGTTTCTCAGAAGAGTATCGCGGCCTAGAGGAGCGGATCGACAAGCTTTCTAAACGTATGTCAGATCAACTTTTTGAAGTTCGGGAGGTGCTCGATGACCTGGACAAAACGAAGCTAGCTGAAAGCCAAGAAGAGCTGGAAAAGGCATTCGATGGAGCTGTAGCAGACGCGGTAGAAGATATCGCGCTAGAGCCAGCCGAGGCTCAGTCACCAGACGACATGATGGAATCGTTGAAGAACGAATGGGACTTGCTCGCTGAAGCCTTGAAAGTCCGGTTGGGCAACCCAGAATACTTTGACAAACGACAGATTGGCGCCATGGCTTCTCGGCTTTCGCACGGCAAACGGCTAAATCCCATTACCAAAGAAGACGCTGAGCTGATTTCCGGCCTTCATTCTCAATACAAGCGCTTCATCAGGTTGTCAGGATCGAGGGACGAGTGGCTCACTCCTGAGGTATATCGTAGCTTTTTGGCTGGGGTTAAAACGGCGTCTGACACGCTTCGTGGAAAGTAGTTGCGTCTTCGCGTTCAGGCACGCACAGGCCACAGTGCCCGTGCGTGACACCTAGATTTCTTGACCCTGCTTGCCGCTATGAGACAGCCCGCGCCAGCAAGCGCCGACCAATGTGACCGGAGAGGTGGCTGAGTGGTCGAAAGCACCGCACTTGAAATGCGGCATACTCGCAAGGGTATCGTGGGTTCGAATCCCACCAACTAGGTCAATTCCTAGGTTTGTGCCTTTCTGCGGAGCTGATCGGGCAAGGAAAGCGCTTGGGCCGCTGTAGTAGATGATATTGCCGGATCTGGCTTTTGACCGCTCGGCCGCGACTGAACCTTGAAGCCGTCTGGACTACCTCCACTTCCCGCCCCTGCGCGAGTCGGTTACCCCTTGCCCATGAGCATCGGCACCCTTCAAGACCCACAGCCCCGGTCCGTACCCGAGCCCCTTCAGGAGCACGGTCGGCTTGTGCGCGTCGTCGTGCCGCTGGCGGTGATGTATAATGGGTGTCTCGCCATCATCAATGCGCATGTCATGCCGCTGGGCTTCTCCCATGTCGCGCTTGTTGAAATCACGCTGCTCTTCGTCGCTTTGCTCTATCTGCTGTATCGCGGACTGTCTGAGGAGGCGCTGCCGATCGTGGCTCTGGTCGGCTTCTTTGCTCTGGTCATGGTCTATACCTCTGTTGTCAATGGCACGGCTTTCGTCGATTTCTTCCGCAACATTCTGATCATCGGGGTCTTCTGCCAGCTTGGCGTGATGACGAACGGGCGCAGTCTCGCCTTCGTTTTCCGGGTCTGCTGCGCCTTCATTCTCTCGGTGTTGCTGGTGGAGATCTTTTTTACCCGCATCTACGAGGATCTGTTTTATCCGGCGCTCTATTTCACCAACACGCGCGGGCTGGAGCAGGTCGCCTTTGGCGGCGCGAAGATCTTTCAGAACGCGATCAATATCCCGGGGCGCTTCTCTTTCGGGCTTAGCGACCACCGCACCTCGTCGCTGTTTCTCGAGCAGGTCTCGCTTGCAAATTTTTCCGGCGTGCTCTGCATCTATCTCGTCAGCCGGTTCAACCAGATCACGCGCTTCGACCGCGTTCTCATTCTGGCGACGGTTGCCTTCATCCTTCTGACCAATGATTCGCGCAGCATGCTGGCCTTCGCGTTCATCTGCCTGTTCGGCTATTTCCTGTTTCCAAAGGCCAGCAATGGCATCCGGCCGTTCATCATGCCGGTGGTCATCTGTGCCGGGGCTCTGGTCTATTTGATGCGTCCGGATGCGAGCGGCGACACCTTCGATGGCCGTATCGTGCTCACCATGAAAGGCTTCTTCAGCCTCGATTTCGTCGAGCTGCTGGCACTTGATGTGCGCAATATCGCGAGTTTTGCCGACAGTGGCTATATCTACGTGATCAATGCCAGCACGGTCTTCGGGCTCTTCGCGTTCTGGCTCTTTGTCAGTTTCTATCCGGCAGGCCAGACCGCGGCTCAGAAGCGGTGCGCCTTTGCGCTTGGCATCTTTATCTCCCTCAACATGATGATCGGGGGAACGGCAATCTTCTCAATCAAGGTTGCCTCCCTTCTTTGGCTGCTCGTCGGCCACATGCGCGTCGCAGAGAAAGAGCGCAGTTAACCGCGTTGCAAGGTCTGACGGGACAATCGTGCTGTTCGAAGGCTATAACCACACCACGGTGCAGGGTTCTTATCCGACGGATTGCCAACACTCATGTGCGTTCAATTGCAGTATATCAGGGCGATCGCCGCTCTGCTCGTCGTCTATTTTCACGCGATCCTGCAGCTGGAGAAACTCAATCCGGATGCCTGGCTCACGGATTATCTGTTCGGCAAGAGCGGGGTCGATCTGTTTTTCGTTCTGAGCGGTTTCGTCATGTGGATCACCACCTCGGACAAGCCGCAGACCCTCGCCGATTTCTGGTGGAAACGTGTCCGCCGCGTGGTGCCGCTCTACTGGGCTGTGACGCTCGCTGCCGCCTTCGTCGCCCTGATCGTTCCGCAGATCCTTAAGTCCACCCAGTTCGACATTCCGCATATCCTCGCCTCGCTGGCCTTCCTGCCCTGGATCAATCCATCCGATCCCGCAGGCGAGATGATCGCGCCACTCCTCGTGCCGGGTTGGACGCTGAACTATGAGATGTATTTCTATCTCCTGTTCGGGCTCTGCCTGCTCGTGCCGGTCCGGCATCGCATCCTGGCCATCACGGCTCTCATCGGTCTCATCTTCCTGGCCGCCAATCTGGCGCCTGACAGCACGGCTGCGCGCTTTTACGGCGATACGGTCATCTTCGAATTCGTTGCTGGCGTCATTCTCGGTCGCATCTACAAGTCAGGGATTGTCTTCTCGGGACCCACCGTCGTTCTTGCCCTTTTCCTCGGGTTCGCCGTTCTGGTGTTCAACGACTACCGTAGCTTCGACATGCCGAGGCTGATCACCGTCGGTATTCCGGCGGCCTTCATCATCTTTTTTGCAACGGCCATCCGGATCCCGGATCTCAAGGCCTGGCGCTGGTTGCGCATCCTCGGGGACGCCTCCTATTCCATCTATCTCACCCACATCTTCACGCTGGCAGGCTCCCGCATGGTCTACCCTTGGGTGATCGGCACCCTGCACAGCGACACGCTGTTCGTCGTGGTGATGATGGTGATGTCGACCCTAGTCGGGCTTGCCAGCTATTATCTCTTCGAAGTGCCTGTCGGGCGCTATCTGTCATCGGACAAGCGCTCGCGTGTCGATCAGTCGACCAAGACCAGCAATGCGTGAGAGGGCAGGCGACATGAAGGACAAGACCATGCAATCAGGGCACCGTTGCGCCATCGCCTCCGTCCTCCTTGCGGCTCTTGTTGGCAGCTCCACCAGCCATGCTGGCCCGGCGGACCTCTGCTTTCGCGGATTGAACATATCCGGTGCGGAGTATGGCGAAGTCGACGGGGTGGAAGGGGTCAACTTCACCTATCCCTCCGCCCCGACGGTTGCCTATTTCGCCGACAAGGGCTTCGATACCGTGCGACTTCCCTTCAAGTGGGAGCGGCTCCAGCCGACGTTGGGCGAAGCCTTCGACCGAACCGAGCTTGAGCGGCTGAGGACCAGCGTGGCCGGGCTTCGGGAGAAGGGCTTCATCGTCATCCTCGATCCGCATAATTTCGGCTATTACTCCCGCAGCAATATCGGATCCGCAGAGGTGTCTCCGAGACAGTTCGCCCAGTTCTGGATCCGGCTGGCGGCGGAGTTTGCCAATGAGGACGGCATCGCCTTCGGGCTGATGAATGAACCGCATGATATTGCCCCTACCGTTTGGCTTGATGCTGCCAATCAGGCGATTGCGGGCATTCGTGCGGTAGGCGCGCGCAATCTCATTCTCGTGCCCGGCACGCATTGGAGCGGTGTTGTCACCTGGCCTGAAGATTTCGGCCGTGGATCTAATGCGGTCGTCATGCTCGGCGTCGTCGATCCGATCGATAACTATGTCTTCGAAGTGCACCAGTACATGGACAAGGACCTGTCTGGCACCAACGAGGCCTGCGTGAACGCTGATCTCGCGGTCGATGGGATGGTGAAACTCTCGGAATGGCTGCGAACACACGGCAAGCGCGCCTTTCTCGGCGAGTTCGGTGGATCGAAGGAGCCGGAATGCCTGGCCGGGCTAACGCGCATGTTGGATCAGATGGCCAAAGAGCCCGATGTCTGGCTCGGCTGGACCTATTGGGCCGGTGGGGACTGGTGGTCGCCCGAGGAGGGCAACAACATCCAGCCGGATGCGCAAGGGGACCGCGCCCAGCTCTCCGTTCTACTTCCGGCGCTCAAGCCCACTGCCGCAGATCCGGGTTCCTGCGTGCGTATTCCGCCCGCGGGCTAAGATTTAATTAACCGTAAATACTCATAGTTCGGCAAGAAACGGGTGTCTCGCAGGCGCCCGCTGGACCTCTACATGCATGGGCAAGCCAATCGTGAAAGATCTAACCCGAGGGATGGGCGAATTTCATTCTCGCGGCCGTGACGCTGACGCACAAGCGACGTCGTCTGCGGGTGCTGCGAATGTCAGCTTGCGCCGCTATCTCGGCGCGTCGGTCGACGAACGCGACGTCCAGAAGCCGCGATCCGGTCGGCCGCTGACGATGGATGACATCGAGCAGCGGGCCCGGGAGCGATTCGGCTGGGATCTGTCTGGCGGCAATGATGCGCCTGAGGAAGGGCAGGGCGGTGCAGTGCGCGAGCCCATGCCGGAAGAGCGTCCTGCCGCAATGCGGCCAGCCCTGAAGTCCGCTGCCGCACCAGTCATCGACCTGAAGTTCGTCGCACTCGCTGCCTGGCGGTATAGGACGGCAGTGCTTGCCGGTGCCGTCGTCTGCGCGCTCGTGGGCGGTGCCATGACCGCGCTGCTTTCCAAGAAATACAGCGCCACCGCAACGCTCTATTTCGATCCGCAGAAGCTTGCGGTGGAACTCGTCGAAAACGACCGGGCGACGTCGCCGGAAGTGTTGAACGCAACCATCGACAGCCAGACCCAGATCATCACATCGCGCACCGTGCTCGAGACCGTCGCCGCCAATCTGAAGCTGACGACGGATCCCGAATTTCTCGGTCGGCCCTCGGACAATGCGGCGTCTGACCTGAACCGCGTGATCTCTGCCTTGCAAAAGCAGATCCTGGTGTCGCGCCAGGAAGGCACGTTCATCTTCCAGGTGAAGGTGACGACCGGAGAGGCGGAAAAGTCGGCCGCGATCGCCAATTCGCTGGTCGCAGCCTATCTCAAGGACAGTCGCGTCAATGCCGAAGACAGTTTCGGCAGCGTCAATACGAGCCTGGTCAACCAGCTGACGGCACTGAGCAAGGCGGTGATTGCGGCGGAAGCCGAGGTGCGCGCCTTCACCTCGCAGAATGATCTTTTCGCCGTGGGCGGTGACCAGATCGCCGACAAGCGGCTCCAGTCTCTCGACGACCTGCTGGTTGCAGCACAACAGAAGATCATCGAGGCCAAGGCGCAGCTCGATACCGTGTCCAGGCTCGATATCAACGACGTTCTCGTCGGTGATGCCGCAGCATCGCGGACGCTTGGGGATCTCCGCAACCAGTATGCGAGCCTTTCGGCCAATGTGAGCAGCCTGACCGAGCGTCTTGGCCCGCGGCACCCGCAATTGCAGTCGGCCAGGGCGTCGCTTGGGGATATCGAGCGGCAGATCCGTCTCGAACTCGAACGCATGGTGGTTGCTGCCCGCAGCGCCTACGAATCGGCGCAGAAGGAAGAGGCCGACCTGCTGAAGGAGCTGAACGTTCAGAAGGCATCCCAGGCCACCAATTCGACGGCGCTGATCGAACTCAGCGAGCTTGAGCGCAAGGCAAAGGCTGCGCGCGACGTCTATGAGGCCGTGCTCAAGCGCAGCGAAGAAACGGCAGCCGAGATGAGCCTGTATTCGAGCAATGTCCGCGTTGTCGCCGAAGCCTTCCCGGCCCAGGCACCCGACGGCCCAGGCCGCAAGGTTCTGCTGATCGCCGGCACCTTCGGCGGCGGGCTTTTCGGCCTCGGTTTGGGAATTGTTCTGGCCGCTGGATTTGCCCTGTATCGGCAGATGACACGATCAAATGGTAGGCCCGGAGGGACTGCCGAATTCGAGAAGATTCAGCCGCGGAACCCCATGTGGCGGCGAAACTCCACTTCATAACCCAATGGCTAACCCCACGACCGGCAAGACCAGTCACTGAGCTATTCCTGCAGGTCAAAAGATGGTTCGCAGTCGAGGGCGGCAAGGCTTGCCGCGGTGTTGAGCCTTAAGTGAAGAGGGTCCGTTTTCGGTAGTCGTGAACTTACTGCCGTCGGGTTGCGCATGTCGGCTCAAGGTGTGTTTCAACGCATCAGTTGGTGCGCGAACGATACGAGCTGATGCAGGCGATTGGTCCCCGTCTTGCCGAACAGCGCACGTATATGGGTCCTGACAGTGTTTTCGGAAATGTCGAGTGCCTTTGCTATGCCTTCTGGCGTTGCGCCGTTCAGAAGCTGCGCCAGCACGTTGGTCTCGGCACGAGTGAGCTCGAAGGCTCCCGCAAAGACCGTGATTGAATCTGTTGCTACCGACTGGCGGTTCTTGATCAGGATCGCTGCTGCGCCTTCTGGAACAATATTTCGGCGTTCGCCGGCCCTGAGTGGCAGGATATGGGCGAGGGCGGATGTGTCGTCGATGTCGCCAAGGCGGATTCCCCGGCCGGTTCCGGGCAGTCGGGCCTCGTCACGGGCAGCAATCGATACCGTGGATTTCAGCGATGCGCGCGCGGCATTACCGCGTGCCGTCACGACTTCGGCCTCAAGCCGGAGCGCGTCGCCGCGATCGAAGATTTCCTGGGCCTTCTTGTTGGCGTGAATCAGCCGCGAGTCGCCATCGACGATCGCGACACCGGTGGTAAAACCATCAAGGGCCGCTTCGAGAAACTCGCTGCGGACATTGGCGACATCAAGGACATTGCTGATCGTCACCGCCCGCCGCAAATGCGGGGCAATCAATTCGGCGAACCGTATTTCATGGGGCTGATAGTTGCCGTTGCTGGACAGCCGGCCTGCGCCGAAGGACGCAATGGTGTCTTCCTCGACGATCAGGGGAATGCCGAGTGCGTCCGACAGACCCTGCGGGATCGCCCATTCCTGGCGGTACCGTTCGATCTTTGCATCAATGATGGGATCGGTGTCACGCGAGTAGACCGCGGCCTCCGTCTCCATCATGGCTGGCCTCAAGATCAGAGGCTCGAAGACGTCCGGCAGGTGCTTGGCCATGGTTGGGAGCCAGACGGGGTCGAAGTTGCGCAGGATGCTTATGAGCTCTTTGCCGGTGCGCCTGTCATGCAGCGACAGGGCGGCATTGTGAGACCCGATGGCGGCACGGATCTCGTCGAGTGCATCGTCCCACAGACCTGGATCGACCACACAATCGTAAATCTTGCCAATGACATGCGACAGCACAGCGTTCGAAACGTTCATGCCTGCCTCAATTTTAAAGATTGTGTCTGAACCGAAGCATAACACATGCGGAGTTCAAGGCAATGTTTTCTGTGGCAGCGTAGGTGCGTGTCGCCACCAAGCAATTCTCGGATTGCATCTCTATCTCATCAATCTTGATGACGACTTCTGCATCGGCCGAATGCGAGTGTACTTCCATGGCATGCCGCTCCGCCGATTGGAGGCTTGCGATCGACTTCGACGATTCTCGGGAGGCGTCGTCTCGGCGAGGGCATCGCCGTGCGCGCAGGGTAAAAGCGGGCAGTCTTTTGTCTGGATTTGCGCACGGACCGTGCTTTCGCAGCTGATTTCGAATTCGGGCGAAAGCCGAGCCCGGCCGTGCCGAGGGGAGGAGGTTTCGAATGCAAATGCCGATGCGATCGACCGCGGAACGCGTCCGCCAGACACTTTATTTCGAACTCGGCGGGATCGGGATTGTCACGCCGCTCTACTCAGCCTTCACCGGCGCCAGCTTCAACGAGGGGGCTGCGCTGATGGTCGCCATTTCGGTCGGGTGCATCATCTGGTCGCCGCTGCACAACACAGTGTTCGACTTCGTCGACTTGCGGCTCTCCGGACGGGTGGCCAGCGATCGGCCACAGGTGCTCAGGGTGGTACATGCCGTCTCTCACGAGGCCACGGCGTGCTGCGTGTCGTTGCCTCTTCTGATCTGGCTTGGCGGGTTTTCGCTGTGGGACGCCGTGTTCGCTGAAATTCTGCTGACGCTGTTTTATGCCGCCTATGCCTATGTCTTCCATCTCGTGTTCGACCGGCTTTGGCCGATCGTGGTCATCCAAAAAGCCGAAGAAAGCGAAGGCGCAGCATGAAAGATCTCACGCGTTTGCATGTGCCGAAGCACGTGCCGTTCTGCGTAAACATCATGATTTATGGCTATTTCACCGGGGTGCGCACGATCGCACGATCTTGGGATGCCTCACCAATTTTGGGGAGGACGTGCCCCACCCGCAAATGACAGTGTGAGCGGGTGGCCTGCAGTGGCCAAGTCGATCACGGATCGACCATCTCATCGGAATTCTTTCAGTCAGGCAGGACGCGCCGGGCGTCTGGACTTCGCGCGATTGCGTGCGGGAGGATGAGTAGTCATGTCACCGAACAAAGCCTACCTGGCTCTGCTGATGGCAGCCGCCTTCTGGGGATTCGGCAATATCGCGCAGAAGACCGTCCTCGTTCATGTCGGTCCCCTGACGGCGGTAGGCGTGCGCTGCGCCTTGGCTGTGCTGGTGATGCTACCGCTCCTTCTTCTCGAACGGGATCAGGAACGCAGGCCGGGCTACCATTCCAGCGCCATCCTCGTCTCGGCCTGTTTCGGCATCGCCCTTGTCGTGCAGCAGACCGCCTATCTGTCGACTTCGGTCACCAATGCAAGTTTCCTGGTCAACACCTGCGCAATTTTAACGCCCGTGCTCGCCTGGATGTTGTTTCGGGAGCATCCCGGCCTTGTCGTCATCCTGACGGCGGCACTGGCGCTGTTCGGGATCTTCCTGATGACCGGCGGGCTTGATGCGATGACTGCCATGAACCGCGGCGATATCGCATGCCTGGTTTCTGCGGTCTTCTATGCCCTGTGGATCGTATTGCTCGGCCGGCATGCCCAGACCCATGGGTTCCCCTTCACCACGGCACTGATCCAGTTCCTCATTGCGGCGATATGCGCGAGTGCAGCCGCGCTCGCCTTCGAAACCGTGACTGTTCAGGGCATGGCCTCGGCTTGGCTGGAATTTGCGGTCCTCGGGATCTTCTCAACCGCTGCCGCCTTCGGACTGCAGACCTATGCCCAACGTTATACCTCCGCCTCGTATGCCGCGGTTGTGGTGTCTGCGGAAAGCTTGTTTGGCGCGCTCGGAGCTTTTGCCTTTCTCGGCGAGCGGCCTGCAATGGTGGTGGGGATCGGCGCTCTCTTGATCCTCACGGCCATTGTCTGGCTCGGCTGGCATGGTGGCAGGGCCGACCCGGGGCGGGCTGCCGCCCGTGAGGTCGCACCATGATTGTTGATATGAGCGCATTGCATGTCGGCTTTTTAATGGGGGTAGCCTCCATCATCTCTGTCGGCCCGAACAATCTCTTATTGTTGAGGGAGGGGATTGTCGGGGGGCGTACAGTGACTGTCGCGTCGCTCGTTCTCGGTAGCTATGTCGCCCTGATCTCGGCGGCTGTCTTTCTCGGATCATCTTCGTTCCGCCCGGCAGATAGTCTGTCGAACATTCTGTCCTGGGGTGGTCTCATAGCCCTCCTCTATTTCGCCGCTTTGTCATTCAAGGCGGTGTGGACCCATGAGGTCAACGAGGGTGTGTCCAGGGGCCAGGAGTCCCTGCAAGAATGTGCCGCGCGGGTTTTGAAGGTTGTGTGGGTCAATCCACTGACCTGGCTAGAATTGCTCCTCGTGCCCACTGCTCTTGCCCGGAGCTTTCAATCGGACATTGAACGGATTTTCTTTGCCGCCGCTCTCCTCGGAATGTCGGCGCTCTGCTGTTTCGGCTACGCCCTCTTCGGGCACCTTGTCGCCTCGGTCGTCACCCGTCGCAGCTACCTCAAAGTCTTTGATCTCGTATCAGGTATTATCCTGTCGTGCATGTCGGCGTCGCTTGCGACATCGCTGATTTTTGCCTGATTGCCACGCCAAAGGGCGCACCCTTGGCATCTGTGGCCGCTGCCGCTGACGCATGGCGAAAGGAGGATCGGCGAGGCAAAGGCGCCGCTGTTCTCATGTCAATAAGTGGTATGGTCACTCGGTGTCTTGGCGTTCAAATTTCCGCGCATCTGCGATTTATGAAAAACAAAATTTGCAGCCGGAAATGGTAGGCTTGGAGGGCCTGCAGAATTCAAGTGATTTCAATCTGTTAAGTGCGCATGGGACATATTATACGTGTGAGCAAAATCAAGCGCTTAGCATTCGCGCTGTCCCACTTTTATGGACAGAACTCAAGGCGTTTTTCCGGTCCATGTGGAGGGTCGCATGAGTACCCGTCGACCATTCCGCGAAGTAAAGTTGCAGTGGTTCCAGCAACTGAGCTGTGACAAGGATCTTAGCGACAGCGCTCGATCGATAGCTCTTTACATCGTCACTACACACATGAACGGCCATACCGACAAGGCGTGGCCGTCCTATCAAACGATTGCCGACGCGACCGGCAAAAGCGTCAAGACCATCCAGCGTGCGATCCGGGAGCTCGAGGACAAAGAGTGGTTCGAAGTCCGACTCGGGAATGGCATAGGGCACAACACAGAATATCGTCCCTCTGCGATGTCGATTCTACGAGCATCTGAGGCACGTGAAAAGACGGACAGAATTGTCACCCTTCGCCCAGGCGAAAGCGGTCAGATCCGTCCGCGAAGGCAGTCTGATATGTCCGGCGAAGGCGGTCAGATATGTCCACCGAATCCAGAGAAAGAAATAATATATAAACCTAACGCGCGCGAGGAGCGCTCGGCACTTGGCAAGGTGCAGCCTGCGGTGCCTTCAATTTTCGTGGCAGACACCAAAACCGAGCAGTTGCACCAATGGCAAAATGGCTGGGTTCTCGCGGTCTCGGAACACTCGATACGCTTTTAGTTCGCGCGACGGCAAACGGGAAAACAGGCTATCTGCTGCCGGGTCACTGGCCTCCTGCTGAATCGGGTCCGAATTCAGGGAGCTGGACTAGTTTCTTCAGCCGCTGACGTGATGGAGCACCTGCGAGCCGCGAAGGGACCATCGATGCACAATCGAGAGAAAGCGAATTGAGACCAATTCGGTCCCGTGCTATAGGTGCGCTATGAGGATCATAGCCAGGCGCACCCTCCGTGCATATGTCGACCGGCTGGCTGGCGACAAGGGACAGCCAGCTGTGAAGGCTGCGCTTGATGCGTGGTTCGACGAAGTTAGCAAGGCGCAATGGACCAGTTCCGCCGACGTGCGGCGGCTTTATGCAGCTGCAAGCATCGTCAGCGCGGAACGGATCGTCTTCAACATCAAAGGCAACGATCATCGTTTGGTTGTCGCGGCAGATTTTGAAAAAGGCATCGTCTGGATCAAGTGGATCGGGACGCACAAGGCATACGACAAGATCGACGTGAAGGAGATCGAACATGGCAGCTGATCTGAAGCCGATCCGATCAGAAGCGGATTACGACGAAGCTCTTGCCGAGGTCGAAATCTTGTGGGGAGCAAAAGCTGGCACCCCAGAGGGAGACCGGTTGGATATTCTGGCGACCCTGATCGACGCCTACGAAGCCAAGTTTTATCCCATGGATCCCCCCGATCCGGTGGAAGCAATACGTTTTCGGATGGAGCAGCAAGGTTTGACCCGCAAGGATCTCGAACCGATGATTGGGCCGCGTAACCGTGTAGCAGATGTCCTAAACCGCAAGCGAAGCCTGTCGATCGACATGATCCGCAAACTTCACGCCCGATTGGGTATATCTGCAGAAGTCCTGATCAGGCCGAGTAGTGGCAAGGTCGCCTGAGCGGACTTCTGCTTCCCTACGCTTCTTATGATGCCCATGTACGTTAGCGCTCAAGTCTGTCCACTTTCGTCGACCAATCCAACGAAAGCACGGCAGTTCCGGTTAGAGTGCTGAGGTTCCCTCGTCAAACGGGAGGACCTTCTGCTGCGTCGCGAGCGAGCGGGCAATGGCGACACACTGTTGTTGGTCTCCCGACAACAGGTCTGGATAGATCTAGGAAGCGGTCCTCAACGCCAATAACCGCGTTCCTTGACAAGCTTCAAGGTCTCAATCTTTTCATCGCGACTGCCGTCGTTGCATTCATGCTCTCCCGTTTTGTGCGGAACACCTTAACTTAGTGTCCAGGAAACCGGCAGCACACCGCATCTTGTTAGTTCGATCGTCTCAACTCCAGAACGACTTGCGACAACCACGGCAAAAGCGCGGCTGCATGGTCGCCCCCCGGAATAGCCCCCAAGATTGTGACTGGGCTCCGAAATATCCAGATTGGATAAGCCCGTTGTGGCACAGCCCATGTCGCTGGGCCATCATCTGTTCGTAGCGGAGGAGATGCTGCTGGAGAAGCAAAGGGTTGAGGCGTCGGTATGTGTATCGGCGAGATCGACTGTGCTGGTGACATTTTCAGCAGTTGCACGCTGGCCGCTGGCTGGGGTTGGGGCCGTTTTGACGGTTGAGGAGGGAATATGAGAAACACAGTGAAAACCACGCGCCGCGCTGCCTTGGCGTTCGCGCTCGCAGCCTCGGGATCGCTCTATGGTATAAGTGCCAATAGCGCCGAGGTAAATCTCGCGAAGGATAAGGTCGGCAAGCCGGCTGACATGCAGGATATCTCGCAATTCTGCGGCACCAAGGAAATCAAGGTCGCATTGGCGGACGGCTATGGCGCCAATTCCTGGCGCAAGATCACCCGGGCCGAATTCGAGGCCGAGGCCAAGAAATGCCCGAATATCAAGGAAGTCCGTTATACTGATGCGCAGGGTAACGTGCAGAAAGCCATTTCCGATATCCAGGGGCTCGTCGCGCAGAAGTTCGACGTGATCCTCGTTTTCCCCGATGGCGGTGAAGCTGTCGTCCGCGCCATGCGCAAGGCCACCGCGGCCGGCGCGGTCGTCATCCCCTACATGGTCGGTGCGAACTTCCCTGGAGAGCGTGGCACGGATTTCGAGATGGTCGTGACCGAAAGCGTCGACGCCAATGGTCGCGTCAAGGCGCAGTGGATTGCCGATCACCTGAAAGGCAAGGGCAACGTCATCGTTCTCGGCGGTACGCCGGGTAATCCGACCTCGGCGGCCGAAGCCGTAGGATGGAAGGAAGTCTTTGCTAAGTATCCCGACATCAAGGTGCTTGAAGGTCCGGTAACGACCAATTGGGATCCGGCTGAAACGCAGCGCGTCATGTCAGGTCTGCTGGCGAAGTATCCGCAGATCGACGCCGTTTACTCCGATTATGGTCTCGGTTCTATGGGCGCGCTGCGCGCCTTCGTGGCCGCTGGCCGCAAGGTCCCGCTCTGGGCGGCGCAGGATGCCAACGAACTCGGCTGCTTCTGGCAGGAAAACAAGGCGGACAATCCCGACTTCCAGATGGGCAATGTGTCCGGTCGCAACTGGATCGTCCGCCTCGCGCTGCGCAAGGCAGTGGCCGCTTCACAAGGCATCGACAACACGGAGCCGTCGATCATCGAGCTCCCCCTCGTCGAAGACAGCTTCTCGACTGATGCGAAGCTGCAGCCGGCCTGCGACAAGTCGCTGCCGTCTGACGCGCTGCTCTCTTCCGGCCTGTCGGTCGAGGAACTGAAGGCACTCTTCGAGTGAGCTTCAGTCATGTGGGCCGCTCCGGCGGCCCGCATGAGGCGTCTTGGCGCAACAATGGGGGGGAGGGATCATGAACAGTCTGGATGGACGCGCGTCGGCTGGCGGGCTCTCGGCATCGCCACTTTCGGCCATCACCCGCTGGCTCGGTAGCGGCGATGGCCTTGCCTTGTCTGCGGTCATGGTGCTGATCCTGGTTTCGGCGATCCTTGCCCCCAGTTCGCTGTCCTATCCCGCGCTGTATGCCATGCTGCCCTTTGCCGCCATTCTGGGCGTCGCCGCGATCGGCCAGCAGCTTGTCATCCAGCAAAAGGGTCTGGACCTTTCGGCGGGCGGCATCATCTCGCTGGTCTGCGTGCTGGCGACCTATCAACTGCCCGATGCCGCGCCGCTCGGGACCGTGCTCGGTCGTTGTGCACTTGCCATCGTGGCAGCCGCCGCCGCCGGGGCGATCAATGGTCTCCTGATCGTCCGGCTGCGCATCGCGCCGCTTGTCACCACGATCGGCATGAACGCCGTGCTCATGGGGTTCGTTCTCTGGCTCTCGAATGGCATTCCCGGTAACGCGCCTGGTCTGCTCGATGCTTTTGCCCTTGGTCGGACTTTCGGGCTTCCCAATACCGTGCTGGCGCTCATTCTTGTCACGGTCGTCGTGGCCTTTGTACTCAATCGCACCATCTCTGGTCGGCGCTTTGTGCTTTCGGGCACCAACAGCGCCGCCGCACGCGCTGCGGGCATCCGGACCGAACGGTATGAGATCGGCTCCTATGTCCTTGCCGCCGTGCTCTACGCGCTGGCTGGGATTCTACTGGCGGGCCTTCTGAAAGTGCCCAACCTCAATGTCGGGCAGACCTATCTTCTGGCGACTGTTGCCGCGGTCGTCATTGGCGGCAGCTCGCTGCTTGGCGGACGGGCAAGCCCGGTTGCAACCGTGATCGGCGCGATATTCATGACCCAGCTTGGCCAGATGCTGATCGCCGCCGGTCTGGAGCGCTCCGTCCAATACATCCTGCAGGGTGCCATCGTCATTGTCGGTGCTAGTGTCCACGCAATCTTGCCGCGGTGGATGGGAAGATGAACATGATGTCTAACCCCTGCGATGCGCGGGCAGCGCTCCGTCCTGTCATGGAATTGCGCACTGTTACCAAGACCTATGGTGCTGTTACTGCGCTGAAGGATGTCAGCCTGGCGCTCGTTCCCGGCCAGATCCACGCGATCGTTGGTGAAAACGGCGCGGGCAAGTCGACACTGATAAACATTGCGTCCGGCGTCGTTCGCGCCAATGGCGGCGAGATCGTCTTCGACGGAACTGTGGTTGCCGATGCCTCGCCGGCCGCCATGCGGCGTCTCGGCGTCGCTGTCGTGCATCAGCATCCGGCACTGGCGCCGGACCTCACGGTGCGGGAAAATATCGCGCTCGGTCTCGACGCCGGCATGCCCGATGCGGGCGCGGTGGCGGCGGCGCTGGCTGAGATTGCCGCGGGTGGCATGTCGATCCATCCCGACGACCGGCTCTCGGAACTGACCATCGCTCAATGGCATGTGGTGGAGATCGCCAAGGCGCTGCTGCTGAAGCCCCGTGTCCTGATCCTGGATGAACCGACCGAACCTTTCGGCAAGGGCGAGGTGGAGCGGCTGTTTGGTCTTCTGCGCACCTGCGCAGCGCGCGGCGTCGCCATCGTGTATATTTCGCACCGGCTGCGGGAAGTGCTTGACCTTGCCGACATGGTCACCGTGATCCGCGATGGCCGGCATATCGGCTCGATGCCGCGCGCCGAGGTCCACGAGGAAATGGTCGTCGCGATGATTGCCGGACGCACCATGGACCGCCTGTTTCCGGAAAAGACGCCGCACCAGGGACCCGTCGTTCTTTCCGTCGATCGCCTGAGTGGCGATGGCTTCGATAGCATCTCCATCGATCTTCCCGCCGGCTTGATCGTTGGTCTTGCGGGCATCGAAGGGCAGGGGCAGCGCGCCTTCTTGCGCGCACTTGCCGGCCTGCAATTCTTCTCCGGGTCGGTTCACTGCGAAGGTGAGAAGATCGAAAGCGGCGACCGGGCGCGGGTTGTTGCCAGCCGCATCGGCTTCATCACCGACGATCGCCACGCGGAAGGCCTATTCAAGACGCTCCCTTTGACGGAAAACCTGACGGTGCCGATCCTGCCGCAGATCCTGCGCAACCGGCTGATATCGCCGGCGCGCGAGGCGGCGCTTGCGGGCGAGATGATGGAGCGTTTCGCGGTCAAGGCGCCGAGCATGAATGCCACGCCGGCCCAGCTCTCCGGCGGCAACCAGCAGAAGCTCCTGCTGTCACGCGAGCTCGCAGCCAAGCCCCGCGTGCTGCTGGTCGACGAGCCGACGAAGGGCGTCGATGTCGGAGCACGCTTTGAAATCTATCAGGCGCTGCGCAAGCTCGCAGCCGATGGCACGGCCGTGCTCGTCCTCTGTTCCGATGCGCTCGAACTGCAGGGACTTTGCGATCGGGTACATGTCTTTTCCGGCGGTCGTGTAGCGGAAACGCTCGACGGCGATGACGTCACGGAAACCCGTATTGCGGCTGCCATGATTTCCGGTGGCGGCAGCGGGGTTGATACGACCGTCAAGGCGCAGTCCACCAAGTTTTCGCGCTTCCTGAAGGGCGATCTCGCCCCGATCATTCCGGTCGGTCTGGTGACATTGGCCATTATGGCGGCGGCGACCGTCATCAATCCCTATTACTTGACGGAACAGAACCTTTCGGGTCTGGCAAGCCTTCTGGCCATCCTCGTCTTCATCGCGATTGGTCAGGCGATGGTCTTCTCGATTGGCGGCATTGACCTTTCCTCCGGGCCGCTTGCCGGCCTGATGGTCGTGCTCGCCTCGTTTCTGATCACCAATGACGGTGGCAATCTTGCGCTGAGCATCGCCGCCTGTCTGGCAATTGCTCTCCTTGTTGGCCTGTTGCATGCGGCCACGATCCTTTCGCTTAGTCTGCCGCCGATCGTGGTGACGCTCGCAACCTATGCCGCGATCGGCGGGGTTTCGCTGCTGCTGCGGCCGGAACCGGCGGGCACGATCAATTTTGACTACATGGATGCCATTGCAGCGCCCGTGTTCGGCATTCCGCTCGGACTTCTTCTGGCCCTGGTCGCCATTGTCGCCATGGGTTTGCTGCTGCGGACATCCCGCCTGGGCCGCAGCATGCGGGCCTGGGGTTCCGATGCGGCGGTGGCGAGTCGCCTGGGCATCCGCATGGGTCGTGTCACTTTCGTCGCCTATGGGCTCAGCGCTGTGTGCTCAGGCACGGCGGGTTTGCTGCTCGCAGCTCAGATCGGCACGGGTTCCGCCAGCACCGGCACGGAATATACATTGACTGGGATCACTGCCTTCGTCATCAGCGGCGCCAGTATTGCCGGGGGGCGATTGTCCATAGCCTCGATCCTGATGGCGTGCCTGCTGGTTCAGGTGACGCTGAACGTGACGACCTTTCTCAACATCGATACCGCCTGGCAGCAATGGCTTATCGGCGCCGCTATCATCGCGGGTGCCGCGGTATTCTCGCAACTTCGCGGCCAAAGCCGCAACCACGGATAAACGGTGAGGAGCATTTTATGTCGACCATATTGATCAAAGGCGCAACCATTCTCAGCATGGACCCGGCGGTCGGTGAACTTCATCGTGGCGATATCCTGATCAAGGATGACAAGATCGCCGATATCGGGCCGAGCATCGAGGCGGCGGCAGATGAGACGATCGAGGCGGCCGGCATGATCGCCATCCCCGGCTTCGTTGATACCCATCGGCACACCTGGCAGTCGCTTCTGCGGTCCACTGGGGCGGACTGGACGCTGGCGCAGTATTTCGCGGGCGTTCGCGGCGTGATGGGCGATCTCTACACGCCCGACGACATGTATGTCGCCAACCTGCTCGGCTCGCTGGAAGCGCTGGATGCCGGTATCACCACGCTGTACGACTGGTCGCACAACAACAACACGCCGGATCACTCCGACGCCGCCGTGAAGGGGCTGAAGGATGCGGGCATGCGCGCTGTCTTCGGCTACGGCAACTCCAACCAGGAATGGTTTCCGGTCAGCAACAAGCCGACCAATTTCGATGATGTGAAGCGCGTGCGTGACACGCATTTTGCATCAGATGACGGTCTCGTCACCATGTCCTTTGCCGCGCGCGGTCCGCAGTTTGCCACGCTCGACATCACGGAAGAGGATTTCCGCAAGGCGCGCGATCTGGGGCTCAGGATCACCGTTCACGTCGGCGATGGTCTCTGGGGCATGAACAAACCGCTGGTCCAGCTGAACGATCGGGGCCTGCTTGCTGATGACACGACCTATGTCCACTGCACGACGCTGCATGATGAGGATTTCAAGCTGATGGCCGACACCGGAGGCACGGCCTCCATCTCGCCGGATCTGGAACTGAATATGGGCCACGGCTTCCCGCCTACGCTCAAGCTGCTGCAGTATGGCATTCGTCCGTCCATCTCGATCGATATTGTCACTACAGTCGCCGGCGATATGTTCAATGCCATGCGGGCGCTTCTTTCCGGCACGCGTTCTGTCGTCAACAACGCCGCACTTGAGGAAAAGCGCACCGTTGATCCGCTGCCGCTGATGACGCGCGACGTTCTGGAATTCGCCACGCTGCGCGGTGCAATTGCCTCTGGTCTTGGCCACAAGACGGGTTCGCTCACCCAGGGCAAGCAGGCCGATATCGTGTTGATCAACACCAACAGCCTCAACATGTTCCCGGTCAATCATGCCCCTGGCGCAGTCGTCGAGGCCGCCCATGTCGGGAATATCGACTCTGTCTTCGTGGCCGGCAAGGCGCGCAAGCGCAATGGCAAGCTTCTGGGCGTGGATGTCGCAGCGCTGCGCAAGCGGGTCGATGTGGCACGCGACGGTCTGTTCGGTCGGGCCGGCGTACCGACGGATGGTTCCTGGCTTCCGCGCCCCTATGGCTCGGCCGAAGAGTCAGAATTCTGATCAGGCGGACGTGATGCTGACCTTTGAGACTCCAGGGACGGGACCGGACAAGGGCGTGGTCGCCATGCCTCAGCGGGTTCCCGTCTTTGTGGTCACGGGGTATCTGGGAAGTGGCAAGACCACGCTGATCGCCGAACTGCTCCAGGCGCCTGACATGGCCGGCACGGCCGTGATCGTAAACGAACTGGCTGAGATCGGGATTGATCAGGCCGTCATCGGAGACGTCAACACAAGCGAGGTCGTGCTGCTGTCCAATGGCTGCCTGTGTTGCGGACGCGGGACGGACCTTTCGAACACGGTGCGGCGGCTCATTGCCGGCAGCCGCGCCAATGGGCAGAACCTCCGGCGGATCCTGATTGAAACCAGCGGCGCGGCCGATCCGGGCCCGATTCTGCGCCAGATATGCTTTGATCCGCAGCTGCGCAGTCACCTGCGCTATGGCGGCGTGCTGTGCCTGTTCGACACGATGTTCGGAGATGGTCTCCTGCAGCGCGATCCGGTGGGCTACCGCCAGATTGCGCTCGCCGACATGGTTCTTCTGACCAAGGTTGACATGAGCGGCACGGATGCTTGCCGTGAGGCCCGCCGGAAGGTCGGCTTGCTGAATGGGGTTGCCGTCATCTCGGATGATCGCCAACAGGCCAGCACCTTTCTCGTCGGCGGCACAGGCGCCGTCGGTCGTACCGGCAGCCAGTCCTGGCTCGGGGCGGCTGTCGAGGCCGAGGACAAGAAACATCCGCAGACGATCGCCACGTGGACGGTTCGGATATCCGGCGTCATCGACTGGACGCGCGCGGAACTGTCGATGCGCCATGTCTACGATCGGCTTGGCGAGGCTGTGTTGCGGACAAAGGGGCTGATCCACACCAAAGGCGATCCGCGTCCGCTCGTCATCCACGGGATCAATCGGCATTTCCATCGGCCGCTGAGATTGAAGGCTTGGGAGGGCGAGCCTGAAACACGCCTGGTCATCATCGGCATGGCCCAGGCCGAGCAGGCAGCCCGGGAGATCACGGGCGTCCTGGAGCAATGGGCTGAACCCGTTCTCGAAAGAGGCGAGGCGGCGGGGTGATGACCCGCATTTGAAGCATTCACACAGGGAGGGAAACATGTCTGTTCATCTGAAGTCAAAAGTCGCGCTGGTCACCGGCGGCGCGCGGGGCGTTGGCCGGGAAGTGGCCCGGCGCCTGGCGCGCGAAGGCGCAGATATCGCGTTCATCTACGGC
This sequence comes from uncultured Allorhizobium sp., assembly GCA_958439205.1. Lineage (GTDB taxonomy): Bacteria > Pseudomonadota > Alphaproteobacteria > Rhizobiales > Rhizobiaceae > Allorhizobium. The sequence goes on from OY288189.1 coordinate 2,311,233, forward strand.
GCGTCCAAGTCTGCTGCCGCCGATGTGGAGAGCGAACTTAGCGCCCTTGGCATTCGCGCGAAGGGCTATCACGCCGATCTGGACGCTCCACAAAGTCTGCCTGCCGTCGCAGCAGCCGTCATTACCGATTTCGGTCGGGTCGATATTCTCGTCAACTGCGCGGGCGTGTTTCCCAACGGAATGATCGGGGAAATGGCGTTTGAAGACTACGAGCGCGGCATGCGGATCAACCTTGATTCCGTCTACTACCTCACGAGCGAAGTGACAAAGTCGATGCCGTCAGGCGGGCGCGTCATCAACATTTCCAGCACGCTTGCCGATCGCGCCGGCGGCGCGGCGATCTCTGTCTATAATGCCACCAAGGCAGGCGTGAGCAGTCTGGCGCGCAGCTGGGCCCATGATCTGGCGCCGCGCGGCATTCTGGTCAATTGCATCCAGCCGGGACATATCAACACCGATATGAACCCTGATACGACCGACTATCACCACGAAATGATCAAGCGCATTCCGATGGCGCGATATGCCGAGCCGGCCGAAATTGCTGGCGTCGTGGCATTTCTCGCCGGTCCAGATGCGTCCTATATCACCGGCACGACGATTGACGTCGATGGCGGTCTGAACGCCTAGCGACGCTGCCGCCCCTTGCGGGTAGACGACACGCAAGGGGCAGTTTCATCAAAGTCCGCGGTCGCATCACGAGGCATTCTGGCGGATGGCGCGGTAGATCTGGCTTTCGGCATCGGCGAGTGCCTTCTTCGGCGGCTTGCCTTCGAACACCGCTTCGAAGATCTCGTTTCCCAGGACCCGCTCTATCTCCACATATTCCGGTATCGGCGGACGCGACCAGGTGTTGAGTTCGTTGCGGCGCGCCATGCGATCCACGAAACTGACGATCGGCGACGATGCCATGGCCTCCGGATCGGCGCAGACCGAAAACCGTGGCGCCACCGGAAATCCGTTGCGCACATGGGCCTTCATGGCTTCCGGGGACGCCATCCAGGCAATGGCATTGACGATTTCCTGCTTTCGCTCCTTGGGAACATTGGCCGGGATCGTCAGCAGAAAGCCGCCGACGGGCGCGGTCGGCTGACGGCCGCGAAGAATAGGCGGGGTGAGATAGGCCACGCGACGCTTCACCTTCGAGCTTAACTCATGCTCAAGCCGTGCAGCGCGCATCGTCCAGGAAAAGCTCATGGCCGCCCGCCCGGACATGAAGCATTCCAGATTCTTGTCGGAGCCGAATGTGTGGACATCGGGCGGTGACACCTCCCGCAGATGGCGCATGAATTCGATGGCCGCCAGACCTTCCTCCGAATTGATCCTGAGTTTCAGGTTCTTAACGTCGAAGCTGTCCTGCCAGTTCTCGTGCTTGCGCGGAATATCGATGATTGATCCTTGTGCAGAGGCGACCAGAAGCATGAAATCATGGGCGATCGTCATCCCCCGCGCCGCACTCCATGAAACGCCGAACATATCCTGGTCCGGTTTATGCAGAATGCGCGCCGCGGCGATGAGTTCGTCGAACGTTCGTGGATAGGGAAGTTGTGCGGCCTCGAATAGGTCCTTGCGCGCGGTGAGTATCTCGATCGTGCAATAAATGGGAATACCGTATTGCTGGTTGTTCCAGCGGCCCGTGCTCCAGACTGTCGGATGGAAGTCCAGCGGATTGATCGCCGCATCCGGAAGAACGTCATCAAGGCTAGCAATCAGGCCAGACGCGGCAAATCGACCGAGCCACGGAATGTTGAGAGCCACGACGTCATAGCTTGTCTTCGGCGCCTGCAGCGCCACTTGCGCCCTCTCGTAAAGCTCGGCCAGTGAAAAGAGGTCGAAACTGCTCTTTCGACCGATATCGTTGCGGAAATCGGACCACATGTTGCGCATGCTGGCAAAGTAGTTGTCATCATGCAGCAGAAAACGGAGGTTGCGCAGCGCCGCCGAATTGATGTCGTGACCTTGCACCGGCGAGATGATGTGCGAGGCGAAATAGGAGCCGCCGAAGTAATACTCCTCGGTTTCGCTGCCGGATCGAAGGCCGAAGGTCTTTGCCAGATGCGCCTTAACATGCATGGCATAGGTGATGAACGCGTCGATCAGTTCGTCGCTGGGGGCAAGGAACGCCGTCTTGTGCTTCGGTCCGCGTGGCACCCTGATGATCTGACCATCGGTGATCATCTTGGTAATCATCCGGTTGCCTGTGCCATAGGTGGCCTCCGACAATTCGATGAGCGAGGTAATATCGAGCGGCCGCTGCTGGATGTGACTGTCAACCAGTTCCAGAACAATGTTCCAGTGCGAGTCGGGCTTGACGCCGGGGATGCTCGTGTCGAAGGGGCCGCGGATCTGGCGCAGAAAGCCGATGATGCGCGATAGTTCGTGATCGGAGAGCTTGCTTTCCTGTCTTGCCATTTCAGAGCCCGGAAACCTCTTCTTTGCGGAAGCGCTCCGGCCGTTACTCCGGCTTGGTTAGGCCACCGCTTGCACGCATCCAGTCGAAAAGCGCAAAGAAATCCTGTTCTGCATATCCGACATTCGAAGCGGCAATATATTGCTGCAGGATGGTATTGGCCACGACCATTGGCACCTGATTGGCGCGTCCGGCATCCGTGATCAGCATGAAATCCTTCGCCATCTGCGAAACAGAGAAGGCCGGCGTGAAATCCATGTTGGAGATCATGTCTTTCTTGTATTTGACAAGCGGCGAGGCGACGGCACTTTCCGAAATCACGTCCATCATCTGCTTGGCATCGAGTCCGCCCTTGGCGCCAAGCACCAGTGCCTCACCGAGGATCGACGATGTCGCTCCGACCAGCGTATTCAGGACGAGTTTCATGTAGCGGGCTTCTTCGCCCTGGCCGAGATAGAACTTGCGGGCCGCCAGCACATCGAGGAGAGGCTCGGTGTCGTTCCAGGCGCTGAGATCGCCGGAGGCGAGCACGGTGAGGTCGCCACTACGCGCAAGAACCGTGCTGCCGGAAACTGGGCAGCGCAGATAACCGATGTCGCGCTGCGTCAGATCCGCCGCGATGCGCTCCGACAGGTGTGGCGAGACTGTGCTCATTTCGACAAAAACCGCGCCTGGACGGATCCGCGTCAGGAAGCCTTCGTCGATTCCGTCCGTGCCATAGACAATGGAGCACAGCGCCGCATCATGAGGAATCATCGAGAATATGATGTCACAACGGCTTGCCAGATCGGCAACGGAGTTGGCGACTGCGGCACCGCGCGCGACAAGACTCGCGCGATTTTCGGCGGCCGGATCGCAGATGAGGACCTGATGGCCGGTTTCTATCAGGCGCGTGGCCATGGGATTCCCCATCTTTCCGACGCCGATCCAGCCCACGATCTTGCTGGCATTTTGATCTACCGTCACCGCGTCACTCTCCGCCTATGCACCATGTTTGGCATGATAGCGCCAAGCGGGAGGTTCGATTTGGGGGATTTCATCCATTTTGGATGCAATGGATCGGGTTGCTTCGCGGAGGCTTTGATAGGTTGCACCTGACGTACGCAGTCTGGTCGTTGTGCCTTGCCGGAGATTCCGTTGCAGGTGGGACGGGGCCGGCGGTCATTGCGGTTGAAAACGGTTCCAACATAGGGAGAGCGTATCTTGCATTATGTAGTTCATTGCCTCGACAGGCCGAATTCGGTGGAGAAGCGTCTTGCGCATTATGAGGCTCACAAGGCGTATCTTGTTAAGCCGTCCGTCAAGATTGTCATTTCCGGCCCGCTTGTGGCAGATGATGAGACAACAATGATCGGCAGCTGCTTCATTGTCGAAGCTGAAAGCCTTGCGGAGGTCGAGGCCTTCAACCTTGAGGATCCCTTCCGCAAGGTCGACCTTTGGGAGCAGATTTCCATCCGACCCTTCATTAAGCGCATGGACAATCGTAGCTGAACGCGTGCCGATTGACGCGCCAGACATGAGGGAAGGAGAATTGCTTTGCGCGACCTGAACGAAGACACTCTGACGAAAGAGACGATCCGTGCGGTGACAGGGGGCAAGGACGGGCGTATTAGCGCGGTGAGCGAGGCGCTCGTCCGCCATCTGCACGCCTTCATCCGCGAGATCGAACCGAGCCAGGCGGAATGGGAATTTGGCATCGACTTTCTCACTCGTGTCGGCAAAATGTGCAGTGAAACTCGTCAGGAGTTCATTCTTCTTTCGGATACGCTGGGAGTGTCCATGCTGGTGGATGCCATTAATCACCGCCAGCCGGAAGGAGTAACCGAAACGACCGTCTTCGGCCCCTTCTATGTCGAGAGCAGGCCGGAATTACCGTTGGGAGCCAATATGTCTCCCAACGAGACGGGCGTGCCACTTTTCGTCTCCGGCACTGTGAGCGATATCGAGGGACGGCCGATTGCGGGAGCTTCAGTTGACGCTTGGCATTCCGACGATGACGGTCATTATGATGTGCAGGTCGGTTCGGATCTGAGGATGCGGGCGCGTTTTCGCTCCGATGCGGAGGGAAGGTTCTGGTTCTGGACGGTTCGTCCAACTTTCTATCCCATTCCCAATGATGGCCCGGTTGGCGACATGCTGGCCGCTCAGGGCCGGCATCCTTACCGGCCGGAACATGTGCATTTCATGATTGCGGCGCTTGGTCAGAAGACGCTTGTTACTCATCTTTTCATCGATGACGACCCCTATCTCGACAGCGATGTTGTCTTCGGTGTCAAGAGTTCTCTCGTCACGCGCTATCGTTATGAGACGGCGGGTGAAGCGCCTGATGGCTCTATCTCCCTGCGTGATTATCTCTCACTTGAATATCATTTCGTGCTGAGCCCAGCGGCCTGACTATGCTGACAGTAAATGACTTCGTCTCTGAACCTCGGCCCGGCCATGCGCAACGTCGATTGAATCGGATGTCCGCAATTGGCGCTTTTGCGCCATGACGGCGGTCCGCCCAAGTAGGTCATCAATCTGGGTCCCCAGCCGATTTTGCGAGACCCGTTTCAGCACGAAGGATGGCCGGAAGAACAGCAGCCAAGATTGCTCAAGTTGTTGAGATGGCGTCGCCTTTTTTCTGTGAGAAACAACCGCTGATTTTCGGCCAAAAACCACCTAAAATGGCTCGCCTGGAGAGCCGGTATTCTCACATGATTTCAATGTTTTAGAGGATTTGCGTTTTATTTTTCTGTGTTTTCCCGCCGCGAGCGATCGTGGATGCCATCTTTGTGTCCTGGCTTTGAGCTGACGTTAACATGGCAGTAGCGCGGCAATAACTTCCGCTCGGGAGCGCAGAGCCGGAGGTGAGATAAGCAGTTTAGCGTGGCCGCTTTGCGCCTTCATTTCCGCCATTCGAGAGCAGGAGAACAGATCCTGAAAGCAGCCATTCTCCACTATGGAGCTATCGTTGCCTGTATCGGCAGCTCAAGGGTGAAGACGCTGCCCGACCCCGGGCCATCACTCCACACAGAAACATCGCCGCCGTGTAACTCCATGAGTTGCTTGACGAGGGCGAGGCCGATCCCAAGGCCCCCGTGAGCATGATCCCGATGCTCTTCGACTTGCTCGAACATCCTGAAGATTGCGCCAGCGGCCTCGGCACTGAGGCCGAGACCATTGTCAGTGACGCTCACACGATAGGTGCGCGGATGTAAGTCCAGCGCTACCTCAATCTGACCGCCCATTGTCGTGTACTTTGCGGCATTATTCACGAGGTTTGAAACGCACTGTGTCAGCCGGACCTTGTCCGCGAATACTCTGCACGGCTGATCCGGAACCCTGACGGTCACCGCATGGTTTCGCTCCTCGATCGCCTGTCCGGTCATGTCTAGCGCAGAGTGAATGGCATCTCTCAAGTCAAAGTCTGACTTAACAAGATTGATTTTGCCCTGCGTTATCCGTGACACATCGAGTAGGTCGTCAACCAGCCTGATTATGTGGTCCATCTGTTGGTGCATGAGGCCGTGGATCTGCTCTATCTTGCCAGCATCCGGCTTTCTTGAAAGAATTTTCAGCCCGCCATTGAGAGCGGCAAGTGGGTTGCGCAGTTCATGGACGAGAACGCCGATGAACTCGTTCTTTCGCTTGTCGGCGAGCTGAAGCGCGCGAGTCTGCGCCTCAAGAAGGTCGCGCTGTTCGGAAATCATTTTACGCTGGCGATAGAGTTCTGCAAAAATCTCTGCCTTGCTGCGCAGAATATCTGGTTCGATCGGTTTTTGAATAAAGTCGACGGCGCCCGCTTCATATCCCTGGAACCGCCGCTCGGCTGTATGGGTGCCGGCAGTCACGAAAATGATCGGAACCCGCCGTGTCCGCTCATTGCCTCGCATGAGTTCGGCAAGCTCGAAGCCGTTCAAACCTGGCATCTGAACGTCGATCAGCGCCAGTGCCACATCATGTTGCAGCAGAAGTTCGAGAGCCTCATCGCCGGACCGCGCCTTCAATAGCATCAGCTCGTCGCGTTGTAGCAGCGCTTCCAGAGAAAGCAGGTTCTCTGGAAGGTCGTCAACCAAGAGGAATTTGACGTCAGTGTTCATTTTCGATGTTCTGCAAATAGGTTGAAATCTTCGACAAAGTCAAAACTTGAGCGCCTGGGCATGCGCGGATAGCAGCTTCGGGCATGGCCCGAGTGAAAGCCTCGGTCGGATCCTGAACGATTGCCGTTCCGCCAGAACGAACGACGGCGGAAAGGCCTTGGGAACCGTCATGATTGGCGCCCGTCAGGATAATCGCTGTCAGTTGGCTGCCCCAGGCGTCTGCCGCGCTCTCGAATGCCACGTCGATCGAGGGCCGCGAGAAGAGGACCTCTTCTTCGCTGGATAAAGCGACATGCGTTCGCCCCTCGAGCGACAAATGATAATTAGGGGGCGCGAAGTAGATGAACCCGGCTTCCACGGGCTCCTTGTCTTCCGCCTCAATCGCGCGAAGCTGACATTTGAGGTCAAAAATCGCGGCGAGCACACTGCGTTTGTTTGGCGGCAAGTGCACCACGACGAAGATGGGATACGGATAAGTCGCAGGAAGTGGCGGCAATATCACGGACAGCGCTTCGAGCGCCCCAGCGGAGGCGCCGATGATGATCGCGCCGTTCGGATTGTCCTTCACAAGCCAATCCTCTGGTAGATCTTTTCATCTCGGACAAACTCCCGGAAGCCATCGGCGTGTGCCGAAAAGCGTAGCGTTTCCTTCGAGCCGAGACCTAGAAAGCCGTTGCGTGGCAGCGCTTCGCTAAATAGACCGATGGCTCTGTCCTGTAAGTTCCGGTCAAAATAGATCATGACATTGCGGCACGAGACCAGTTGCATCTCGCCAAAGACCTGGTCCGTTACGAGACTATGATCCGAGAACACGACATTCCGCCGCAGGCTCTTGTCGAGGATACAACGGTTGTAGCCCGTCGTGTAATAGTCAGACAATGATCCCTTGCCGCCGGATTCACGATGGTTCTCTGTGAACAATCTGACCCGTTCGATGTCATAGATCCCGGTTTCCGCCTGGGCGAGGGCCTCTGGATTGATATCCGTCGCATAAAAGAGGGTCCGCTCCTCAAGCCCCTCCTCGCGAAAAAGAATGACAAAGGAATAGAGCTCTTCGCCCGAACTGCATCCGGCAATCCAGATCTTCAAGGAGGGGTAAGTGCGAAGATGCGGAACGACCTTCTCCCGGATCGCCGCGAAGTAGGACGGGTCGCGAAACATCTCGCTGACCTGGACCGTAAGGAAGCGAAGCATGTCGTCAAGCATCTCGGGATGATGAAGGACGCGCTCCTGCATGGCTGAGATGGTCGCAAAGCCCAACTGTTCGCGTGCCTGGCGCAACCGCCGCCGGATCGACGACATGGCGTAGCTGCGAAAGTCATAGTGGTAGCGATGATAGAGCGCCTCCAGCAGCAGCCGGATCTCTATATCCTCCACCTTTTCGAACGTCTCCGTCATTGCGGCATCCAGACGCGCACGAGAGACAGAAGCTTTTCGACGTCAAGCGGCTTTGCCATATAGTCATTGGCGCCGGCTTCAATGCAGCGTTTCTGATCGTCAGGCATTGCCTTGGCGGTCAACGTGATGATCGGCAACTTCTGCCATGCTGAGTTCTTGCGGATGTGGCGGGTTGCGGTGAGGCCATCCATGACCGGCATCATTACATCCATCAAAACCAGATCGATCCGCCCGTCTGGGTTGCTTATCGATTGCTCCAGTTTTTCCAGCGCCTCCTCGCCATTTCTGGCGATATCGACTGTCACCCCGCGTGGCTCGAGAATGTTGGTCAGGGCATAGACGTTACGCACGTCGTCCTCGACGATCAGAATGCGGCGTCCTTCCAGCAGTTCGTCGCGCTTGCGCGCTTTGCGGATCATTTGCTGCTGCTCGTCCGGCAGCTCGGAGACGACCTGGTGCAGGAAGAGTGTAACCTCGTCGAGCAGCCGTTCCGGCGATTTTGCACCCTTGATGATGATCGATTTCGAGTGACGGCGAAGCCTCTGCTCTTCTTCGGACGAGAGAACTCGACCGGTGTAGACGATGACGGGCGGGAAGGAATGCATGCCCGCTTCGCTCAACGTTTCCAGAAGCGTAAAGCCGGACGTATCTGGCAACGATAGATCCAGCACCATGCAGTCGAAGGTCTGTTCGGCCAGCAACGAGACGCATTCAGCCGCAGTCCCAGCCCCTACGGTTTCGACGTCATGAGATGACAAAAGTTTCGAGAGCGCGTCTCTTTGAACGGCATTGTCTTCAACGATCAATACGCGACGCAGCGTTTGCTCGGCCTTTGCGCCCAGGGACTCGATCATCGATACCAGGTGATCGCGTTGTACGGGCTTCAGCGCATAGCCGAAAGCGCCCAATGAGAGAGCCCGGTCGGAATAATCTTCGGCGGAAAGAATGTGGATCGGAATATGGCGCGTCCGCACGTCACGTTTCAGGCGGTCAAGCACCGAAAGGCCGGATTGGTCCGGAAGACCGACATCGAGCAAGATCGCGTTCGGCAGGTACTGATGGGCGAGTTCCAGGGCTTCTTGAGCGGTTCCGGCTACGAGCGCCTGGAACTTCAGCTCACGGGCGAGATCGCGTAGGATGAGTGCAAAGGATTGATCGTCCTCGACAATCAGCAGCTTGCGGGCCGTTGCCTCGGATGCTGCACGGTCGTCATCGACGATAGCGACTGCCTTCGGCTTTTGTGCAGTGATCTCTGCCTCCGTGCGGAAGACGGGTTCTGCAGCGGACGCAACTGGCGGGGCAAAATCCTGTTTCGGAGCCTGTACCAGCGCATTGTCGAACTCGGCCGGGATGATGACGGTGAACGTGCTGCCCTCGCCAAGCTGGCTTTGAAGCTGGAAGCGGCCTCCAAGCAAGCGCACGAGTTCGCGAGAAATCGACAGACCAAGCCCGGTGCCGCCGAACTTGCGGCTGATGGTGCTGTCCGCCTGATGGAAGGCTTCAAAGATGCGCTTTTGCTGCTCGTCCGCAATCCCGATGCCCGTGTCCTTGATCGAAAAGGCGACCTGACTGTCATCGCGACAGCTAACAGTCAGCGAGACGCCGCCGTTTTCGGTGAACTTCAGCGCATTCGCCAAGAGGTTCTTGAGAACCTGCTCAAGGCGCTGAGGATCGGTCTGGATGACTGCGGGCACGCCCGCCTCGACCGAGACGTCGAACTGCAGGCCCTTGTTGGTCGCAAGCGGTTCAAACATGTGGCGCAGTCCGCTGACGGTCCTCTCGATGGACACCGCTTCCGCATTGATCTCCACATGTCCTGCTTCGATCTTGGACAGGTCCAGGATGTCATTGATCAGGTTCAGCAGATCATTGCCCGATGACTGGATGGTCTGGGCGAACTGGACCTGTTGGGCAGTCAGATTGCCTTCGGAATTGTCAGCCAGGAGTTTAGCAAGTATCAGCGACGAATTCAGCGGTGTCCGCAGCTCATGCGACATGTTCGCGAGGAAGTCTGATTTGTAGCGGCTGGCGAGTTCCACTTCCTTCGCCTTGGCCTCGATGGCGTCTTTCGACCGTTCAAGATTGTCCCGCTGCCGCTCCAGTTCTTCCGCTTGCTCCTCGAGCTGCGAGTTGGTCTGTTCGAGTTCTGCCTGCTGCTGTTCCAGGCGGGTTTGTTGTTCGCGAAGTGCGCGTCCTTGTTCTTCCAGCTCCTCGTTCGAAACGCGCAGTTCTTCGCCCTGGACCTGCAGTTCCTCCGACTGACGCTGGGTCTCTTCCAAAAGAGCCTGGAGGCGGGTTCTGAATTCCGCCGAACGGATGGCGACGGCAATCAGCTCTGAGACCTGTTCAAGAAGCACCAGAGTCTGATCGCTGATCGGAGTAAGGAAACCGAGTTCGAAAACGCCTCTTATATCCCCTTCAACGATTGCAGGCGCCAAGGCGAGATAACGTGGCTTCTGCTGTCCAAGAGCCGAGCCAAAGTTGATGTAGCCATCCGGAACCTCGCCAACCGCAATCGGACGGTGATCCCGCAACACATGGCCGAACAGGCTGTCGTTTTGGCCAAAGCTTGTAGGCAGGATGACGTCTGAAGGGACGCCGTGGACGGCCATGCGATGAAAGCGGCCAGCATTTTCGACATAAATGGCACCTGCAACGGCACCAAGATAGTTGGTGAGGAAGCCCAGGATGTTTTCGCCAAGTTTCCCGATTTGCTGCTCACCGCTGACGGATGCAGCCAGGCCCAATTGTGCATCACGGAGCCACTGTTCGCGCTTCTGCGCCAGAGTGGATTTTCTCACAAGTGCGGAGATCGCGAGGGTCAGGACTATGCCAAGCAGCCCCGAAGCCAGCGCGCTCGCCCAGGCGATAATGTAGGACGTCTCCATCTCGCTTAGGCGCTGGCTCCGCTCTTCACCAGCCTCATTGCGCAATTGGGAGATGACGTTACGGATGCCATCCATATCGCTGCGACCGCGGTCTGTTTTCACCAGAGCCAGTGCTTCGGCCTCTCCTCGAGTCTCGAAGACCTCCAGTGTTTGTGCCATCACTTCGAGTTTAGACGAGACAAACGCTCGGAGTTCCTCGACACTCCCACTTTCGCGCATCTCGGCTGTGGCAGCCGAGCTGATTGTGTCCATTCGGCTCTGAACCTGTGGGAGGGCACGGTGATAGGGGGAAAGATAGGTCTCCTCAGAGGTCAGGAGAAAGCCACGTAATCCCGTTTCTGCATCTTGTATGTCGATCAAAAGCAGGTCGAGTGCCACCACAAGACCGTGCGTTTGCGTCACTCTTGAATTGCTGTCTCGGACGTTTTGGACTGTGTAAATGGTTAGCACGGTGCTGATGACGAAAAAGAAGATCGCGGTCACTGCGCCGATAAGAGCGTTTCGCTCCAGACCCAGCATTTTGTTGCCTGTCAGTGCGGATGTTTTTCTGTGCATCAGAAGGTCTCTAAATATGCGGTCAGATGATGTTATCACGTAAGAGTGACGGCGTCGGATACGGGAATTGGCTAGCGGGGTTGCAAAGCGTGTGGTTCCTGTGTCCCGCCCACTTCGCCGATCACGTCAACTTGAATAGGGTGCTAGGTAGCAATAATCTTATGAGGAAAGCAAGATTACGCTAAAAATGGAACAAAATGAGTTGCTTGCCCTTCAGGGGTTGGCTCATTCGCCCCAACGCCACGCCAGGAAGCTCAGCGGCTTCACAGTGGAGCATGTTCGCCCAGAATTGGGTGCTGCTTTCAGTTACGCCTGGACGAGCGACCTCCATTTTTGCGCCTACCATGACATTGTGCTGGAAGATGGGGGCATACGTGCAGGGGATGGATTGGAGGACAACCGCCGTGACCTCCGCCACACGCTGACATATGTCCCGCGGGGTGCACGCGTCACTGGCTGGTCCGAACTCCAAAGACGGAACAACTCGTTCACAGCTATCTATTTTGACCCGGCCGCTATCCGGCGAGAGCTGGACACTCGCTTCGCCGAACGTGTCGATGAGAAGGTTTATTACCGAAGTTACGAGGTCGCGGGATACCTGCGCCAATGGGCTAGTCTACTGCGGCGAGGCCATTCTGATGCTCTGTACGAAGAAGCACTGGGCCTCATCACTATCTTGGCGATCCACAAAGCAACAATGCCGACATTGAGACAGCCGCCGCCCCTTGGCAGAGCGCCTCTGGCTCTTATCGACGAGTTTATCGAGGAGAACCTTGGCTCAGATCTCAGCCTGTCTAGCCTTGCTGAACTCGCGGGCCTTAGTCGGTTCCATTTCAGCAGGGCGTTCAAGGCGTCCACCGGAGAGACCCCATACCAGCACGTGCTCCGACGTCGAATGGAAAGGGCACGATTGCTCTTGGCCGCAGGAGAAATGCCCATCGACGAAATCGCCAGCAGGCTGGGCTTTCAGGATAGCGCGTATTTCCAGAGGACTTTCAAATCATGGGTGGGAATGAGTGTGAAAGAGTTCAGGGACCGGACCTAGATTGTCACTGAAGGCGTCACACGATTCGATAGATCGCCCAATACAGCAGATTATCTGTTTGCGGCTAGGCTATTGATGTTTGGTGCCAGCATCACTGGAATGAGCAGGTTTTAACCATTGAGAAACATAATCCTAGATTGTGGGATCAATTCGATTGGGCACGAGTTAGCAAGGTTCACCGCTGCGAAACCTTTGGAAGTAAAGTTGATGACGGAAGGTATATGGAATGACAGATAAGGCGGTCACTGTCATTGTTGTCGAGGACGAACCAATTGTGCGCATGGACATCGCAATGTCTCTTCAGGACGAGGGCTTCAACGTGCTCGAAGCCTCAAATGCCGACGAAGCGATAGCACTTCTCAACGCGCATGCAGAGATTAGGCTCATGTTCACGGACATCGACATGCCTGGCAGCATGGACGGCTTGAAGCTTGCCGAGGCGGTGCGGGACAGGTGGCCTCCCGTCAAGATCATCATTGCCTCTGGCCAGCGCGATTTGAACGATGAACGTCTTCCTGTCGAGGGAAAGTTTTTCAGCAAGCCTTACGACCACGGTCAGGTGGTCTTAGCCATCAGACAAATGCTTGTCGCCTCTTAGGCGGAGGTCCCAATCATCAGCCGTCTAAGAAGCGTTTGTATCTCCAAGAATCCAGATCCGGCTTCACACCGGCAACGCCTTCGACCGAAAATGACCATTCGCGTAGCGCTACCATCAAGTGACCTTGTGAGGGCCTGCAATGGTGGCTGTTGCTGTTTTTCCTAAAGCTCGCGAATGTCCTTTAGACTGCCTCGGAACGTGGCGACGAGGCCGCCCTGCAAATAGCGCTTCTCGGCATCGCCGTTTCCAAGCAAGCCGAGCTGGATGAGGCGGGATCCAAAGCCGCTTCGGACCGGCTCTGCAACGATAGGTCCGCCCGATTCCTTCCATGTTACGGTCAACGTTGGCTCTGGCGAATCTGTTTCGATCTCCCATGAGAGGTCCACGCGCCCGTCAGGAAGAGACAGTGAACCATACTTCGCAGCATTGGTGGCGAGCTCGTGCAGCAGCATCGACATCGAGAGCGTCGCTCTCGGTCCAAGGTCCAGTTCAGGACCGTCCGCGTGGATCCTGCCAGCATCGTCATGCAGGTCTAGTAACAGGCGAACCACGCGTCCGAGTGGGGCGGCTGTCCAGTTCTCCTGTAAAAGCTGATCGTGCGCCAGATCGAGTGCAGATATTCGGCGCTGAAATGCTTGTACCGCTTCTCTGTCAACGACCTTTTTGAGCGTTTGATTAGCGATCGCCTGGACCATCGAGAGCGTATTCTTCATCCGGTGCGAGATCTCCTTGTTTAGGAGATCCTGGCGGGCCTGCGCTGCTTCACGTTCGCGCAAAAGCTGCCGCAGCTCAAGCTGCCGCATGACCTGACGCGCGAGAACGCGTAGTGCGCTTTCCTGTAGCGGAGAGAGAGATCTCGGTTTGTAGTCCAAGACGCAGACAGTTCCGATAGCATGGCCAGCGTCCGTCTTCAGCAAGGCGCCGGCGTAAAACCTCAGATTTGGCGCATTGGTGACGAGTGGATTGCATGCGAAGCGCTCATCCTTCGTGGCATCCGGCACAATCAGGAATTCTTCCTCTAGTATCGCTTTTGCACAAAAAGAAGAATCGATTGGTGTTTCCCGTACCCCGAGGCCGACCTCCGCTTTGAAAAACTGTCGATTTCTGCCGATCAAGTTGACGACCGCGATCGGTGTTTCGCAGATCTGAGAAGCGAGTTCCGCGATGTCGTCAAAATCGCGCTCACGCGGAGTGTCGAGCACATTGTAGGCTTCGAGAGCCTCAACTCGATCTGCTTCTCGATTATGCATGGTTACACGTCCAGACCCGATGTACTCAAACGAACCATGAGTGCCACCTCTCCCATCTAGATGCAATCGGCACGTATCAACGCTTACCGGTGAGACCTTTCGACTAGCCGTTGCCGAAAGTGGGCGTAGGCCATCTGGCTCAAAAGTGGTACGCGCCGAATGGTATGGCACTTCTGTGGCTGAGGGGCCGTTCTCGCCGGTATCTTGGCGAGGAAACGTCGAGATCACCCCCATTCTTATGGGCTGCAAAGCGATCATGCAGCACAGGTAGCGTACTGTGCCCTTTCGGCCCCATCATCTAATCCGAAGTTGGGCGTTCTCCTTGTGGCCAATGGTGGCCATAGGAGAACGAATATGGGTATCTCACAATATGATCCTGGCACACTGGGTCGACCGGCTTGGAACGCGGGCAAGCAAGTTGGCGTCAAGAAGCCTCTAAAGCAGCGCCAAATCTGGGCAGTCCGCTTTTTCCTCGACCGTGAAGGAAGGATACGAGATCGGGCGCTTTTCGATCTTGCCATCGACAGCAAGCTCCGCGGCTGCGATCTGGTTAAGCTGAAAATCGGGACACTCGTCACCGGCCACGACATTCGAACTCGGGCAATGGTCGTCCAGCAGAAGACTGGACGACCCGTGCAGTTCGAAATTACGACTGAGGTCAGAGCTAGTCTGCTTGCCTGGCTTCAACGAAGGGGAGGAGCAGTCGATGACTATGCCTTTCCCAGTCGCGTCGGCCACGCTAATCATCTCAGCACTCGGCAGTACGCCCGACTGGTCGATGAGTGGGTGACGGCGATTGGGCTTCGTCGGAAAGACTACGGTACGCATTCCCTGCGGCGAACGAAGGCTGCTATGATCTACAAGGCCACGGGTAACCTTCGAGCGATCCAGATCCTGCTTGGCCATACGAAGATCGAGAACACAGTCAGGTATCTCGGCGTCGATATTGAGGATGCACTGGAACTGGCCGAGCGGACTGAAATCTGAATGGCGTCCCTGAGTTCTGGCTGAAGGCTGTGCTTGAGGACACAGACGTCTGTTGTCCGCTTCTGTTCTCGGTGCAATAGAAGCGGACAATCCGCTTACGGCCCCATTACAGCCGCCAAACCCGAAGCAGTGTATGTCTCCTACGAAGGCGCAAAGCTACAGTATCCTTCGTTTGAAGGGGGACCGAACCGTCGATCCGGGAGCACAAGGTCGATCGATTGCGAGGTCTCGAGTACACTTGCGAGCCCGAGATATCTCAGTTGGTCTGCGCGGTGTTGCCGCCGATTTGTGCTGATAACTCCTGGTAGATGGCCTCTATTTGAGCCACTTCGGTAGTGGTGAGGTTGGCAAACTCATTTTCTCGCGCACGTTTTGAAAGCGTTCCCTCGTTTTGCCTCAGGAAGCGGAACAGAAGGTCGATCAGACGGTCGGGCATGTCGATCAGTAACGAGACATGTCTCTTGAATTTATCATATCCAGCCAGAAATGCAGTTTCCGTGGGCAAATCTACGTCCACCGTGCGCGCGACGCATGAAAACAGGAATTCGGCCTGCGGTGTCGCATCAAAGAAACGGTAGAAATCTGCAGTCTCGTTCAGCACATCGACATTGCCGCGCTCGGTCTCCGTCCACTGGATCAACGGCAGCAGTCGTCGGGAGTAGCTTTCCAGGGTGCGCCTATACTCGTCGATGCGATCAAGGATTGCGGCTGATACCGGAAAGACAATGCCGGGTGGGTTGAACCCTCCTGCGGCCAGAACGTGATGGATCAGATAGCGATGAAGGCGCCCATTGCCGTCTTCGAACGGGTGGATGTAGACGAAGCCAAATGCGAGACATGCAGCTGCGATGACCGGATCGAGTTCGGGAGCCGCTACGCGTTCGAATGCAATCAGCCCCTCCATCAGCCCCTTGAGGTCCTGATGCCTGGCACTGATATGATCGGGGATCGGCGCCCCGGTATTGCGGTCATGTTCGCCGACAAAACCGCCTTCACTGCGCAGTCCAAGTTGGACGAAACGCGCATCGCCGATAACGATGCGTTGCAAGCGTAGCAGCTCGTCCAGGGTGATTGCGCGCCTTCCTGCTTCGCCGACGACCTGGCCCCAGCGCTGGATGCGATCTTGCGGGGGGGCTTCGCCTTCAATCTCGAAGCTGGAACGGGAATCCTTCAACAGGAGGAACGCTGCCGTGCGTGCCAGCAGATCTGATGGAACATTTGCGATCATCCTGCGTGCCTGTGCGGCGAGATTGCGGTGGACGATGGCGTTCAGCTCCTGTGTCCTGAATACCATGGGACAGAATTGCGCCGTGCCTGGGAGATTGTTTCTGACGCGATGGCGCGTGGAGTTGGATCCAGTGATCGCCCATTGCTGGTCAGGGTCGACGACGAGCGCATACGTTCCGGTGACGGCATCGGGCAGGTCGAGTTGCTCCTGCAAGAGCCATTCATAGAGAAACCAGATGCGACGTGCATAGGATCCCGTTGGGGCCGAACGCACGATTTCGGCAATGGATGAGGGGCCTGTCGCTCTAAACAGTGCTTTCAGCACCAAGAGATCGAGGCCTTCATAGCGTAGGGCGAATGTAAGTTGAGCTCCAAGCGTGTCGGCGGGTTGATGGCGTGGGGTGAGAATTTGCCAGCCATCCGCCTCATAGACTTTGTGCCGAGGGCCAATGGCTGCCAGTTTTCTGGGGAGTGGGACCGAGAGCTTGTAGGCCTCGATCAATGCGGCATAGCCCACGGGTATGGCGCGCTCGGGCAGCCATCGGTCGTGAAATACAGTTACAGCCTCTGAATACTGGTTCTGCAGGTCGTAGTCCATGAAATCGAGTTTTTCCGTGTGAAAACCAATTGCAGTTGGATGATCCCGTGAAAATCGATAATTTACAATGAAAAAAGATTATCCTCTCGTTGATTGTGTGAATTTGGTTTCCGTGAATTGTTAGATGGTCGAAAGGGGCTTGCGCCCCATCACCCGTCAAGACCTTGAACCCTTCGGGCAAAAGCGTCCGGGCCGTGGCTCGGGGCTCTCGGCCCCTGCGCCCGCACCACCCGGATGCTTTTGGGTCTGGACGGGTTCCCCCCTCTCTTCGCCAGAGGGGCAGATCGGTTGCATGCGCAACCCGATCAAAGGAAAAGGGACATGAGAAGCGATGTTTACGCTGAAGTGAC
Organism: uncultured Allorhizobium sp.; assembly: GCA_958439205.1. Taxonomy (GTDB): domain Bacteria; phylum Pseudomonadota; class Alphaproteobacteria; order Rhizobiales; family Rhizobiaceae; genus Allorhizobium. The sequence goes on from OY288189.1 coordinate 2,328,618, forward strand.
GAATAAGATCACTGCCAATCTGGGGAGGCAGGGCTGACCTGGTCGAAGCCGTGGAACGCCGGGAATACGGCAGGTCGCATAGCAAAGCTCGTGTGCCACAATGCCCTTTCTTTGGCGGCATCAATGTTCCGATGCTGTGGGCGGTGGCTTTTGACGCGGGCTATTCGTCTGCCTGCAGGATGACATTGAAGCAGGCGCACACTTTGCCGCCTGCATGGTCTAGAGTGTGCCTGTGTTGTTGACGGCTGGGGAGTAGCCAGGTGCGATCCATCCGGCTGCAGTCAAGGTCGAGGAGGGTGGGCTGCGGATCGCAATTATATCTGGCGATTAATAGAGCGAAAGCGTGCGTTTAAGTTTCACACTTATAATGTAATCTAAATATTAATTGCAGCACATAATGGATTGTTTGCCTTAATTTCATGAGTATTTCATCATTTTCGATAAAATTTATTTATAGATACTTAACGCCATCTGGCAACAAGGCCAAGTGATGAATCTGATATTCAGATATAGTTGTGAAGGCGTCGGAGATAAAGGGCGCTGCCATAACAACAGGCTGACCCTCTGCACGTTAATCAGGGCAACTCAAACCACGCTTCCAAAAAACTGTGGGACATCTGACGATCCGCTATTCAACCTCCGGTAAAGGTGTAGCGTGACAGCACGCCGCCAGAGGAGGTGAAGTGATCAAGGTTTTTGTATCCCACCAGCAGGCTGATGCAGCCAAGGCTGCCGCAATAGCGGAGCGCTTACGCGATTATCATTCGATCGATACGTACCTGGACGTGATCGACCCTTACATGGTTAGGGGGGAAGATATCGCAGACCACATGCAAAACGAGATGTCTAAGTGCACACTGCTGCTTGCTGGTGTGTCTGAAGCCACGCGTTTATCGGCGTGGGTGCCTTGGGAAATTGGCATTGCTACCGATAAAGACTTTCCATTGGCTACATATGCTGATGGTCCGTCTCTGCCGCCTGATTTCCTTCGAGAATGGCCTTTCCTTCGCAGCACTACTGATCCGGCCGCGGTCGCAACTGCTCCAAAGGCGGCTGATCGATCATTCATCGAAAAGCGCGCAACCTTAAACGAACGCATTGCGCGCGTGAGAGCGACGCGCCAATTGCGTTAATCTCCGGCATAGCCTGAAACAATAGTGTAAACAACCATCATAAATGGATTTGAAAATGGCAGACGAGCGGATTTTTATTAGCTTTGCGATGGAAAATAAAATCCTTCGTGACTTCCTTGTCGGGCAAAAGCGAAACGACAATATTGACATCGACTTCACCGACTACTCCGTCAAGAAACCCTGGGACAGCAGCTGGAAGACCAATTGCCGTACCCGTATTAAAGGCTGTCATGGGGTGATCGGTATTGTTACACTGGATACGCCTAAAGCGGATGGGCAGCTTTGGGAACTTAAATGTGCTTATGAAGAAGGGAAACCGACCCTTCTTATACATGGTTACTCCGATAACTCGAGACGGCTCAGCACAAAGCCTATCGAGATCTCTGGCAGAACGATAAAGGATTGGTCGGTAGAAAATATCTCGGCATTTCTCAAGGGCCTCAAATAATGGCGAGTGCAGCCGTCTTATTCGGCGTCAGCAAATACGACTCTTTCCGCCCCCTATATGGCTGCGAGAATGATGTTGACGCTATGGAGGCCGTGTTATCGCGCAATCACGACAACTCCCCGAATTTCGCATGTCGCAAGTTTAAATCGAGTGAGACGCCCATCACGCGCGGCTTGCTCCGCACCGAAATTGATAAACTGTTCCAGAAGCGTGATTTGGATATCGCGCTCTTCTATTTTGCTGGCCACGGAGCGAACTCAGAAAGTGGCTCTTTCCTAGTAAGCCAGGATGGATCACCAGGGGATGAAGGTTTGTTGATGGCGGAGCTTGTGTCTAAAGCAAGCAAATCCCCTGCACGTGAGAAGATTGTTATTTTAGATTGCTGCCACGCCGGAGCCCTCGATCAACTGTATAACTCGATTTCAACCGTATCCCTCGGAATTGGTGTCTCCGTCCTAGCAGCCTGCCGGGATAACGAAACTTCGGAAGAGAGAAACCGACGAGGGATTTTTACAACTACAATTATTGATGCTCTCAATGGCGGTGCAGCAGACGTGGTTGGCAATGTAACCGTGGCTAGCGCATACGCCTACCTCGATGAAGTTTTCACGGTATTCGAGCAAAGGCCTATCCTGAAGGCCAATGTTGAGAAGCTTGTATCAATTCGGCGGGCAGAAGCGGCTGTTTCATATGAAAAATTGCGGAAGCTTACCGCGTATTTTCCACATCCTGATTATGAATTTCCACTCGATCCGTCATTTGAGCCAGCTGCAGAACCTAACAGTCCAGAAAATGAAGCTATCTTCGGTGACCTCCAACGTCTCCGTGGGGCGCGGCTCCTAACGCCCATCGGCACGGAGCATATGTATTATGCCGCGATGGAGAGCAGAGCGTGCAAGCTAACGCCACTTGGCAAATTTTACTGGCAGAAGGTTGCGAAAGGTAAGTTATGATTTATGGGATTTCAGGGCATCAAGATATGCCGGGCATTGATTAGGGCTGGGTTCGGTGAGCGATTGATGTTGAAGTGCGGGCAGACAAGGGACCATTGTAGGTCTTTCATCGCTAGCTGCTGGCGCCGATCAGGTTTTTGCTCAGGCAATAATAGACTATGGAGCAGAGTTGATCGCCGTGATCCCAAAAGTTGATTATGAAAAGCATTTCGTCGGTGCAGGGCCTCGAAATCTCTCAGAGGTCATTATAGCGATTGTCAGTGGTTAATCAGGATGTTGAGAATGACGAAGAGGCGTTTCTAAACGCCGGCCTGTATATTGCCAAAGAACGCGGGGATACTGATAGCGGTTTGGAACGGCAAGCCTTCGAAGGGTAAGGGTGGGACAGCCGACATTGTCGAGTTAATACGCTCACAAGGAAGGCCATGGATTCATATGAATCCAATAGCGAAGACCAGCCAACGCTTTGAGTAAGGGAGCCGGTCCAGAATACTCTTTTACTGGACAGTTAGAACCTCCGCTTATCGCCTTATATACGCAGGCGACCTCTGCTCGCTGGAAACGCCCATGCCTGTGTTTCGGCGTGCAAAATTGACCCCATTAGCGGGGTAAGGGGGTCAAGTTTGCGTGCCGATTGACAGCCCATGCCTTGCGTCCCGTCGCTGCAGGCGAGGCTCGCAAACAGTTCCTGGCGCACTAGCGTGTCTCGCGCCGGCGGATCGTTTGGTGCTCAGCTCCGAGAGATACGACAGGGAGGTTTCAAGTGAAAGACGCGAGAAGCATGCCAAATTTGAGTTGTTGGTAGAGCACGCATGTGAAAGGAATGAGGCGCTAGCCCTTACGAGGTTTTCGACCGGTTCACTTGACACCTATTTCTCGCAATAGACCAGTTTATCGATGAAGACTGATCGCCTCTTTTCTTGCTGATATTCCTCGCCGAACGCCGCATATTCGGGGATATCTGAAAGCCGGGCTTCAATCTCATCTTCCGTCAAACCATATAGGTCGTTGGTGATCCACGGGCCCTGTTCCACGCGGAACTCGATGATCCGTGACAGTAAATATCTCCCGCGGAATACGACGAGATTAAGCGTGCTTTCTCGAATTGACTGCTCGTACATAGGAAAGAGGTTCGGATTCCAGGGGGATGGGGGTCGGCGCTCATCAACGGCTTCCAACGTTGGATCCCAGATTACTCGCGGGCCTACGTAAAGGATGGCTTCGTACCCGCCACGTGAAGCCCAATGCCCGATCCTATCAGTAAGTATCGTTCCGCCTGTAACTTCCTCAACCAATTCCTCTGCGATGAATGCTTCGGAAAAATCTGGGTTTTCGACGACCGCGTTGAACGCCTGTCGTCTACCTTTTTCCGTCGACAAATCCAGCACCTTCGCGAAGCACGCCTTGATCTCTAGAAATTCTGATGAGGCAAAGTCCACACCATAGTGTGTGGCTTCCGATGTCGCTACTTGCTCCGATAGTGAAAAGAAGTGGCCGCAATTGTGAGCCGGACCTGCAAATCGGCTCTGAGCCGCCCATTTGCGGTCGTCATCGACAAAACTCTGCCATATAGGAACGAGGGGCGGAGCAAGCGCCCGTTCGTGCCAACGGCAAAAAGTGCCAGAGATGGACCTCGATTCCTGCAGTTCAGCTCCGGTGTCCACAACTTCAAAGTCAGGAATAAACCTCACCTGCGCGGGCTCGAAATTAACAGACAGGCTGAGCAAGTCCTTATCAACCAAATCCTTCAGCGCAAACATATGCCGAAACCAGCCAAACATTATTGCCCCCTCAAATGACGATTGCCCTGGCTCAGGTGTCGGACGTTCGCCTGAGATTGGCGGAGGTGAATTGGGATATGATCCGTCGTGCGGATCGGGGTGTTGGCTCTTATCCGAGGGATTGCCGTGAAACACCGACACTCAAGGCGCTGCGCCGCCTGCACGTAGCGTCGATGGAAAAGCCACCGCTCGGGCCAATAGTAAAGCTCGCGCCAACCACCTCAAATCCTTTGGGTATGGCCCTGAGTAAAGCTAATGCACTCTAATCCAGCGCCTCCGCAAAAACGGTTCTTTGGCCTCTCGATCCAACGTCGAAATACTCTGCGCGGCAAATCGGACCTTCGATCGAAAGTAGGGCATATCCGTGGTTCCACAGCTTGATCCCGGTCCCCATTCGCGTCCCGTGGATCAAGGCTGGTATGTCGTCAAGACCGGCCACGACGCTGTAGACATCATCAGTACTCGAAACAGGAATCGCACCATGCCCGATGCACCGACCGCGCTGAATTCCCCTGAATGGGTGGTAGATGCTCAAGGTGTGCTCATGGCCCCAGAACCATGCTGATATCTTCCCGAGCGCTGCCATCGATTCAAAGGCCTTCATAAGATGTGGATTGGCAGCGGTTTTTTCCCCTTTTGGTGAAGCCGGTCCGATCTGCGCAAAGGCTGAAAACGGTTGGTGATGTGATAGAAGAATTGTCTTCCCACTGAACTCTCGGACCCGATCACAATGCCAAGCCAGCTCGTCATCCTCGATCCGCGTCAAAGCATCCGAGACTGCATAAGGGCTGATGTCGTGGAAACCTGTATCCATTCCAAGGATCTGCCAAGCCTCGTCCTCGGACCTTAGGCAAAAAAAACTACCTCGCTGGGCAATTGGCTCCGGGTTTAACTGTTTTATCAGCTCGTAGAAGCCCAACCCACCGCAGTACATGTCGTGATTGCCGGGTATTACATAGACCGGTTTTGGCTGGCCTTTGCGATAGAGCTTTTCCACCGGTTCGAGAAAGTTGGCGCGGCATTCTTCTGTTGTGCCGGAATAATAGATGTCGCCAAGATGCAGCAGGATCGTCGGATCGTGCTTGGAGATATCGATCAAAACTTCCTGCGCGGGTCCGGCGCCGGTACCCCAGTCAGCTAATAGTCCAATCGTGGCACCTGATGGAATTGCAATAACTTGCGGACCGACTTCCGCTGCTCGGACATAAGGTATGGCTGCTTTGTCACCGGAAATGCCGAAATAACGGTGGTATTCTTTGAGCGTGGATAGCCATGCGGCGTCGCAGGTGCTTCCCACATACTCAGCTTCTACCAAGGAGAGGCCGGTGACATCGCCCAGAGCTGCGGATTTCACGTACCGCCAAGCCAATTCAGCGCAAACGGAAGCTGTTTGACCTCGAGACAATCCCCGCGTCCCCGGCGATGGGGGAGCTACTGATAGTCCGACCTCCCTTCGAGCGATTTGAACTGCGATCCGAGGCAACTGAGACTCGGCTGAACGCTGCAGCCTGCGGCTTCGTATTGTGCTTGAGTCATCGATCCGGCTCGCCACCTCCGAGACGATGGACTGAAATACGGAAAGGAGCGGATCTCGAAAAGTTTCAGTATCAACGCTCACGAATCGCCACCATTCTCGTCGAGCCGGCGCTCAACGACGGGAAGGTATTGCATGACTTGATCTCAGTCACTGTCCTTTTCCTCCTCTGTCGGGATTTAAGGGTGAGCCCATCTGGTTCTCACATTTTTGCCAATGGGACAATCCATCGTGCTCAAATCGAAGCCAGCGCTTCTATTAGTTCCACCCGGTTTCACATTGGTAAGATGGTGCTGCCCTTCGTTCCATGATCTCACAGATTATCGATGAAGGCTCATATTGTTGTCGCTCCACGTGACTGTTGTTATCCCAGCAATGGTCGAGGAGAGCCGAAAATGCCCACATCCCCTGAACTTGCTTCTACTCTTCCTTGGCGCACTGGATCTCCCACTTTTGACCGCTCGGCTTGACCGAATTCTTGGTCACAAGGAGGTCTTGGGACCTTTCGATCCAAGCGCGCACGCGATCCTTCCAATCCTTGTCCTATGGTTCTTTGAGTGACATATCTATAAATTCCAAAATTCTCGGGCGTGCAGACTCTGCCCCCTTGAGGAAGTCGCGCTGACGCTCATCTTCTACGCAACGCGATGACAGTACCTTCTTCTGGTTGCGCGGTCGTAATTCGAGTAAGTTGCTGAGAAAACGCTCAGAATCGACGTTTGACCAACGCGGATAACATGACTGAAACAACTTTGATCTTTGATGACGGTGTTAGAGATGGGGCTCGTACCCATGTCTTTATAATTGGAGTCGGTCGCTACAAGTTCGGAACAGGGCAGGGCGAAAGCGAGATCGCGAGTGGGCTCGCTCAATTGACCTCTCCACCAATCTCGGCTCGCGCAGTTGCCGATTGGTTCCAGAACGAATTCCGCAACTCTGCATGCCCCCTCGGGACCATAAACATACTTCTCTCGGAGGCAGCAAAAGCTCCGGTAGCAAGGCAGGATGGTAAGCTCGTGGACGTGCCGGAGGCAACGCTCGCGAACGTCAAGGCTGCAATGCTCTTATGGCGTCCAATCATCCAGTGCCACCCAGACAATATGCTCATATTCTATTTCTGCGGACACGGCATCTCACTGGGGCAGAAAGCGGCGCTTCTTCTTAATGACTTCGGTGACCCCGCCGCTTCATATGATGCGGCCATCGAGCTTGATGAATTGACGGGCACGCTGAAGAATGCCGCCGCTGCAAAGCAACTGTTTCTCATCGACTGCTGCCGGTCGAAGGCCGATGACATTTATTCGAATGAGACACGCGTCGGCTCGCGGGTTCTGTCGATAGTGCCGAACGGCAACCACAACGGGGTTCGCCGTCGCCAATGCGTGATCTTTCCGACGATTGACGGCGAGCAAGCATTCGGTGTTGCGGGCGAGGTTAGCGTTTTCACGACCTGCTTCCTGGACGCGGTGCGGTTTGCCGCGTTCGATGACAAGACTGGGCCTTGGGTCAGCACGAGTCTGCTTATTCTGAATGCGATCGACGAATTGGTGACCTATCGCCTTCCTGCTGAAAAGCGCAACAAGGCGGTCCCCACCTCTTTGGACGCGATGGGGTTTGAGTTCGATGAGATCGAAGCTCCCACCAAGACCCGTTCGATTGTAACAATCGACGACCGTGCGAGCTGTTCAGAGGCCCGTTTGACGGCGACTGACGTTGCCGGAACAATGCCAGCTCAAATCTTTGATGTGCCGGACAATCATGCCTACCGTTGCTGTACAATGGAGCTAGAGTTTGGCGAGTGGGAATTTGCGGGTAAGCTCGCAGTCGAACCTCCTCACCTCTCGGTGATTAGGCGTTATTTGAAGAGGCCGATGGTATTCGTCAGGCTAGGAGTTCAATGATGGCAGAGTTGATCCTGACCGTGGAGAGCACTCAGCTAGACGGCGTCGCCCCGTCGGGAGCAATTGTTACACTCACCGCGCTCGATTCAGTGTCCCACGAGGCGAACCCCCGCTTTGCCAAGAAAGCCGTTGTCGATATTACCTTGAAAGGCCGCCCATCGCCCCATCGCTTTGATATCCCGGTCGACGGATGGTACGGGATCTCAGTACGATATCCCGGCGGTGTGGAGCAGCGTGATCAGCAGGTTGTTGGCTCGACGAAGCTTGAAATTGTCCTTGGAGAGCCGTTTGACTTGGCCGACGCTGGTTTCGAGCCGGAAGCGACATTTAGAAGTACCCGCTACATAGGGGATTTTCGATCAAATGGTCGCGGTCGAGTGCCGACTCGTCGTAGTGTAAGGTCATCAACGTACGTCAAGCCAACGTTTAGGGCTTTCGACGTCCCCGGCGGTTTGCTCCCTGTCCAAGCCCAAACGGGTCTGGTTCAATGCCTTTCAGCAACTGGAAGGTGCCAGCACTCGGCTTGGAAAGCTCGAGGAATTCGGCGCAAGACAAGGGGAGAAGCTTTCGCGGGGCATCGCAAAATTCCAATGGCCCCGGAATGCTGAGTTCGCCAGCAAGATCGTCTCCACCGATAGCCCAGAGGCAAATGACTGGATTGAACTCGGCGGCGGACTGAGAATTTATTTGATTTCGCCTGATGATCAGTCACTGGCAGATTTCATCGAAGCATGGGAGGACGAGCTAGCGAAGGCAAAGAAAAGAGTGTTTGACCCGGATGAAGATGAAGATGCGGTGGGACCACTTTTCGAACCCTTTGCGGGCTTGCCGGATGTGAAGGCGTTAGCCAAAGCTCAATATTCTCCGGACACCGCACCTGCTAATCGGACTTCGATTGCGTTCATCGCGGAGTTTGGCTGCAAGCGGATCCTGTTCGCGGGCGATTCACACTCGGATGTGCTGGAAAGACGGATCGCCCCGCTGGCTGCAAAGGAAGGCGGGCGTTTGAAGCTCGACCTTTTGAAGGTCGCCCATCATGGCTCTAAAGCAAACACCTCTCCAAAATTTTTCAGCATGATTGACTGCCAGAGGTTCGCGTTCTCGACAGATGGATCGCGCGAACATGGCCACCCCAACTTGGAAACGGTGGCGCGCATCCTGGTCAACGATCCTGGGCGGCCGAAACATCTGTATTTCAACTACGAACGGCCTAATTCCTCAATGTGGAAAAGCTCGCTACTCACGGGAAAATGGAGTTATACAGCTCACTTCCCGATGGACGAGAAAGACAATGGCACGCTCATTATCGACCTTTAGACCCAGCGCCAAGCATGCGGTCGTCCATATACTGGCCGCCTGATTGGCTAAAAGGATTGTTGTTTTCAGCAAAAACTCTAGCCAAAATTGTAAAGATTCGTTTGGCCGCTTCACGGCCAATTTCGGAGTTGAATTCCTCCAGGGCGACCTGAATCGCTGATGGCTGCAGCTGGTCAGTATCGTACGCAGGAGGCAGAAGATAAGACGATGGCTGATTCAAAGTGAGAAACGAGATATGGGCAACCCACGGTGTCTGTACCAGACAGCAGCTGGCTATATCTCGTCGAGGTTTTCCAGAGCGGCTTCCCAAAAATCCTTATCTCTTTGACCTTCCGATTTGACCGGGGGCACGGAACGCTCGAAGCGCAAGTCGGCTCGGAGAAAGCGAAGGCGATGCTCGATCAACTTTTTCGGGAGCATCCATTTGTCGTCTCGCTCGAATCGACAATCATCGTCGCCGCCCCTTTTCGATCTGCCAATCAATCGGACCCTACGGACGCAGCTTTCGAGTTGTTTGGAATAAATGCTCCGTCGGCGGATATCGTTACCGTTGAGCGTTTTCCCAGCATCGAAGTCGCAGGTGATTTGAAGGTCGGGCAAGCTGTCGTTGTCGTCGTTTGACTAAACGAGGAGGTCGATAGGCTCACGGACGGCGAGGCATCAAGCATCGATGACGTCCCCGCCGATTGGAGAGTGATAGAAGTTGAGGTTGCGCTTGATGCGGAGCACCTGCAATTTGAAGAAAATGACACGCGCGAAAAGATCGTTATCAGGCGGGATCAGAGATGTAAGCCTGCCTATTTTTATGGGCACGTCGTCGCGAGCGCTGCAAACGCAAAAGGCATACAGATCAACGCCCATTTCTTCTATGAGGGTCGGAAATGTGGCTTTGCGAAGCACGTTGTTCCGCTTGTGGAAAGCGCTCCAGAAAAGGAGCCAGGCGGGAATTCTAGTGAAAGTTCGGCGGCTGCGCTGGGAGTAGTATCCACCCAGCCGCGTCATGGAACGTCTTTGTCACCGGCTGCGTTCAGGCCCGGATTGGACGCATCAGATCTGATAGTATCGATCGACAAAGATGATTTCGGGCCTGAGGGACGGTATCGCTGGTTGAGTTACTCCGGGGCTGTCGGTGGCATGCAAAGAGGAGGGAAATAGGGTCTATCGATCTGGGCACGTCGGCGCACAATTATGCGCTAGATTTGCTAAGTCGCTCGCGAAATCTCTCGACCGGAGCCCATGTGAGAGCAATCAGAGGTATTGGACAACAGATTTGGCAAGCCTCGCCGCAGCAGTTCAAAGAACACTACCTGTCACTAGTATCAAGTCACGGTACAAATTTTCCAATCCAGCTTTTCTCTGACGAGGTCAATGTTCCTTGGGAGATGATGTGGCCCTCAGATCCTTCGAGTGACCAGGATTTCGATCACCTATTCATGGGGCATCCTATCGCTCGGTGGCCAGGCGCATCGGGTCTGATTACCAATTCATTCAAAGCTGGAATGATTGCTAGTTTCGTACCGACCTACGTCAGCCGCCTTCTACCGGCGGCGCAAGCCGAGGGGCTTTGGCTTCAGACTGAGCTTGGCGCGGTCGCACACGAGGCCTCCTACGACGGATTTTTAGATTTTCTTGAGAACCCGCCTGCAAATAGGCACGTGCAGATCGTACACTTCGCTGGGCATGGTTCTTCCGCCGCTCCCGATAGCCCGGCCAGCATTGAGATGGACGCTCTCAAATCGATTACGGTTGACGAGGTACGGCAGGGAGCAATCAAGCTCGGAAAGCGAGACCACCCGCTCTTTATCTTGAATGCGTGTGAAGTCGGAACTAGCACGAATGAATTGGGCTTGGCGGACGGCTGGGCTATGGCCTTGATCGGGAATAAGTTTGGAGGCGTGCTGGCCTCCGGATCTTCTCCAAAATCTGCCAACACCAAAACCGGTGAACCACTGTGGGTATTGTCAGCGATCTTGGAACCTTCGACATCAGAAAGCGTGGCAGGTCGGTGTTTCGCTATGAACGGCTGATCACCACAGCCCCCCATATCCTTCGCCGACTGAAGGTATGCGCTCAGAACCGATTGCATGAAGTATAGTTCCTGTGAAATACTGGGTTGAAATGGGGCGCGCAATTGAACCTAGACGTTAGTGTACACGTAGTGAACTAGTGGCATGCCTATGCCCACATGAGGCACGTCAGCTTGTCTAGGGTCAACGAAAGCAAGGCCGTGGTCTGGGAAGGAACTAAATGTCGACTTCAGTGACATGTTTTGTGTCGTTTTGTGAGGCTGATGGCAATACAGAAGAAATCGACATTTTGCTTGACGAAATCCAGGCACACTGCAAACGCCCAATCAAATTTATGATTTCATCAAAACTAGCTCCTGGCGCAAGCATCGATGAACACGAGAAGCTCCTCGAAACCGCAGACGCGATGCTTCTATTGGGCACAGCGGAGTATAAGCACCGTGTTGACGCTCGTGAATTGCGAACTGGAGTTGCCAGAGAGTTCCAGGCCTATCTCAGACGGAAAGATGCGTATGCGTCATCCCCGACGGTTCCACCTCTGTCGTTAATCCCTGTCGTTTGGCGAGGAACTGTCCCCACCGCCATTCCCTCCGCATTGGAAAACAGGTTGGTTGCGATAGATCTGTCGCGATTCCTTACATACTCAGTTCCAGAAGGTGGGCGAAGGCTTTCAACCGACTCACGGGGTCAAGTTGCCGACGGGTTGAAAAGGATCGCAACAAGGCTTCAAGCCCTCTGCGATTCCAAGAGCGACGAAGAAGCCAGGGTCGACGCTTACGGGGAATTGGATATTGCCTATTTCAAGGAGCAGAAGCGGGAACGGGAGCAATTTCCGCGTTTCCAGGACGAATTCTTTGTGAAAACTCGTCAGTTTGTTCGGGTCTCCAACCAGGAGGAATACCTTCTTGTTGGGCGAAAAGGTGTTGGGAAGACCACCCTTATCCAGTCACTTGACGCCGACCGCCGACTTCCGAAGCACGTCGAACTCCTTGTTGATGAGTGGGACGTACACGGCGTTGCTCTGAACGCCTATCGTACCGTCGTCCGAGGTGACTTCGCATATCTTCAGAAGAACAGATACGAAGCATTCTCAATGTTATGGGCAGCATTCATTTATTTGGAGCTGCTACGGAGCTCTTTGCCGCCCGCATTTGAGAAGGACCCGCAGTTGGACCTGCGCCCGGAGGTCATTAAGCACATACGCCCAGAAGCCACAGCAGACAGGGCGCCGGAATTCACCGCAACATCCGATATTGTTGCAAACTTCATGGAGGAAATGATAGCTGCAGCGCCTTCTGAGACTCGTGCTCAGTTCGACGCATTTCTTCAGAAGTATATCCATATTGACCAACTGCTGGATTGGTTAGCCGGCGGCACACGGTCGTTTCATCGCACCGTGGAATTGATATCTATCGAACGGCAGATGCTATCACTGGATGGCTTTGACTCGAAATTTCAAAGAGCGAGGGACGAAGCGAGGAACAGCGGTCGCGAGGCGCGAGAGCAAGTTATTCAGACCGAAATTGACTGGCTCACCGCATTTGTGGAGGTCATTGAGGACATCAAGCGACCGAGCAATCGACCCAAGCGAAGAAAGCTTGCTGCATTCAAAAACCTCCATGTGGTAGCCGCCCTTCCAAAAGACAGGTTCATCGAAGTTCAACAGCGACGTGACTCAGTTCTTGCGGCCTCGACTCGCGAGTTCCGCTGGACCGGCATCGAATTGATTAATCTCCTGCGAAAGCGCATCGAGGCTGCGGGGAAGTTCGACACACGAATTCTGAAGAGTACTGGGGTTACCTTGCCCGCCCGGCTCTCTGCGGCTCTGGAACGGTATGTGCCGGAACTAAATCAAACTCTGAGTGTGACCGTTTCGGGTCGGACTTTTGAGTATGATCTATTTTTGGAAGTTTTGCGACACACCCTTTGGCGACCAAGAGATGTCCTAATCCACTATGCAGAATTGCTGGCTGTAATTAGAGACAATCGGAGGGTAAAGCGTAAGACGTCATCTGCGGTCCTCAGCATTGTTATTGCGCGCACAAACGGATTGATAATAGAGCACGAGTGGCTTCGCGAAATGGAGAGTATAACAAACCTTGGAGAGATAATGCGCGCATTCCAGAACGGTCCACAGATCCTGCAATATGACGATGTCGTAGCCATCCTAAAACCCGTGATTTTCAACTTCATGCATCGTTCCGAGGAGTTGCCGATTGAAGAAAAAATCGCCCTTCTCTATGAACTTGGCTTCTTTGGCCTCCGACGGCTGGCGGAAAGCAATGGGGGACGTAGGCGCATGCGGGACGTCTTCTACCACCTCTATCCCGAACCAATCGACTTTAAGGCCTCTCACGTAAGAGATTCTCACTTAGTCGCTATACACCCAATGTTCATCGAGCGCCTATCGATGAGCCAGTGATGAATTTTACCTGGGATCAAATCGATCTTCATGACGCGTCCGGCGGCTAACTGCACCGGATACTTATACAATTAAAAGAAACAGATTAGCTGCCGGACCACTGCAACCGCTCTTCAGTCCCCAAAACTGGCGGGAAAGCGCGTCTCAGGTCAGCACTGACCCTCTGGAGTCGAGACTGATACACAGTAGAACTAAAATCGAGCGAGCGCTTGGGCGAGGATGGGTAGGTATCTCCGCACCTGCTCCCGATCGCTCTCCTTTTCCTTCTCTGTCAGCTTTTCGAAGGAAGTTTCGATTTGCCTCTCCCATCTCTCAACCAGTTCGGCGGGCAGCAGAAGACTTCCATCGGGTTGTTGGGACGCTTGTTCGTGAACAAAACGTTGCCAGTGTGCCCAACGTTCGTGCTCGACCGCAGCCAAGTCGTCCATGATGGATCCGATGAGTTGGTCGATGCTGGCCCTGTCCATATGTGCTCCTGCGTGGTCCCTCGGTCTTGACGGACCCAGATTTACGGTGAAATCGAATTATTCCCAATAGATCGTCGGGGATGTCGCGCTACAGTTGTTGGAAACGGGGCGAATCGAATGCCTATCAAAGTATTTATCTCACATAAGGGTACGGACTGCGATCTTGCGGAGCGGGTCGCTAGGCGTGTCCGTTCCAACGGAATGGACACCTACCCTGACACTATCGACGACGCGCTGACAAAGGACGGTCCGGATCTAGAGGACCTTCTCCTTGACCGGATGTCGTCATGCCAGCAACTAATCGCTGTCGTTTCGCTGCAGACCAGCTATCTCACGAAGTGGCCAGCTCTGCACAGCGACAGGGATTTGGATCCCTATTGCCAGTACTCCAAATCTGCGTCGATTCGGGTGGCTCGGAAGATGGGCGAGGTGTTCACAGAGGAGCGCAGGGTCATGGTACGCAACTCGGATGCGCAGGAATTCCATCTTCAACTCAAGGATGTTCTTTAGCAAGGGATTCGCGCATAGGGACGAGCTGGGCTTTGAGGGAAGGAAGTATTCAAATGGCTAAGAAAAAGGTGTTCATCAGCTTCGACTACAACCATGATGTGACGCTGAAGACATTCCTAGTCGGTCAGGCCAAATCAACCGACAGCCCCTTCGAATTAGCGGATTGGTCGATCAAGGAGGCGATCGACGAAAACTGGAAGAAGCACGCTAGAACCCGCATCAGATCCGTCGACGTGGTGTGCGTGATTTGCGGCAAGCACACCAACACCGCTACGGGCGTAAGCGCGGAACTAAGAATGGCGCAGGACGAATCATTCCCGTACTTCCTGCTTGCGGGCTACTCATCCGGCGGGAACGTGAAGCCGAGCGCGGCTCTAGCGACCGACAAAATGTACAGTTGGACGTGGGAGAACCTGAAGATACTCATCAACGGTGGGCGATAGGCTCCGAAGCTCAATATCGGTCGGCCATGTCAGGGAGGTATTCATGAAGGTTCCGATTTTTCTCAGCAGACCCACGCCTCACTTGGACGCTCAAAAGGTCTTTATCGCCCAGTTTACTGAAGCTCTAACTCAACGGGGCTTCGAGCCGATTTCCATGGGGCCGGGAAGCAGTTACGATTACGATGCGCCACTGGTCGGTATCCGGAGGTTGCTCATGCATTGCTGTGGCTTGGTATCGGTCGCTTTTCGACGCAGCCGCGCGTCGATTGTAACGAAATATCCGGGCGCCGATCTTCCGAACATGACTGCGCGAGAGGCTTCCGACGTTTGGTTCACCAGCCCCTATTGCCAGATAGAGCCCGCCATGGCCTTCCAACTCGGCTTGCCCATCCTGATCATGCGCGAACGGGGTGTCTTGGCAGAGGGAGTTCTGGAGAGGGGTGTCACGGGTCTCTATCTGCCCGAATTCAGCCTCGCCGATGGCGCCAGCTTTATCAACGGAGCAGAATGCCGCAGCTTGCTGGATCAATGGGGCGGATACGTCAGGGCCACCTATAAGCGACGCGGCGACCCGCCAATGTTATACGATTGAGTTCACCCGAAGAACAGGAGTCCAAATGAAACGCGCTTTGGTCGTCGGCATCGATTCCTATCCCGATCGTCCCTTGACCGGCTGCGTCAACGATGCGCTGGCGATGGGAGATCTCCTGGAGACCTTAGGCAACGGGGATCCGAACTACGCAGTGCATAGGTTGGTTAGTCAAGATTTCGATGTCACTTCCGCCGTCCTGAACCAAGCCGTCGAGCAGCTGTTCGAGGGGGATGCCGAGACGGTCGTCTTCTACTTCGCCGGGCACGGCATCATCAATCGCGAGACTAACAACGGCTACATTGTCGCCCAGGATGGGAGGAAGGGCGGATGGGGAATGTCGCTCAGCGATGACATCCTCGGGCTTGCCAACAAAGCCTATCCAAAGATTAAGTCCAGCGTCATTATCTTAGACAGCTGTCACTCTGGATTTGCAGGTGAGGTGCCGGCATTGGCTAGCAAGGACGTGTCGGTGATCGGCACGGGTGTCACTATCTTGACGGCCAGCCATCGTGATGGTGTGGCCGGCGAGGGCCAGAAGCATGGATTGTTCACCGAAATCCTTCTTGCTGGTCTCAAGGGCTCCGCGTCCGACATACTCGGGAACGTTACCCCGGCGGCGCTGTATTCGCTCGTAGACCAAACGCTGGGCCCTTGGGGAGGACAGCGTCCGATCTACAAGGCCAACGTTCATACGTTCGTCAAACTGCGCGAGGTCGCCCCCAAGATCTCAAAGGAATTTCTGCGTCGATTGCCCGAGCTGTTCCCCAATGACGCTGCGGAATTTCCGTTGGATCCTTCTTATGAACCTGCTCGGGACAATGTCCCGCCCGAGATATTGAAAATAGCGGTCGACGAGGGCCACGTGGCTATCTTCAAGGGCCTCCAGGCGTGCAACAGGAATGGCCTCGTTGTGCCAGTGGGGACGGAGCACATGTACTACGCGGCCATCGAATCGCGCAGCTGCAAGCTGACCGCCATCGGCGCGCACTACCGCAGGCTTGCCGTCGAGAAGCGTTTTTGAGGGGGGTGATTTGATGCGCAAATACGTTATCATCAGGAGAACTGAGGCCCTCGTTGGCGGAGCCACAAGAGGCATCGAGAGCACCCCCGGCCATCGCGGGCCTTCCGTGTTCTACGAGAGGCTCACCGATCAGGCCGCAGCAAAGCTCGCTGCGGTTCCCGAGGTCGAGGCGATCGCACCTGCCATGGCCATAAAGCTCATCCGTCCGTTTCAGGGATCTGTCTCTGCGACCCGGGATGTTTGGGGGGTGCAGGCTACTGGCGCTTCAAACTCCGGGTTTTCCGGGGAAGGCGTCATACCCGCGATCCTCGACACCGGAATCGATGCGACCCACCCGGCGTTTGCCGGAGTCGAGCTTGAGGAGGAGGATTTCACTGGCCAGGGTAACGGTGACGTGGTCGGTCACGGTACCCACTGCGCTGGAACGGTTTTCGGACGCGATATCGACGGACTTCGGATCGGTGTTGCGCGCGGGGTTAAGAAGGCGCTGATCGGCAAGGTGCTCGACAACAGCGGCGGCGGGGATACCCAAATGCTGGAGGACGGGATCAACTGGGCGCTGAGACGAGGCGCCAATATCATCTCGATGTCTCTAGGCTTCGATTTCCCGGGCATGGTCAAAAGCTGGATTGACGACGGCTGGCCTGCTGATCTGGCCGCCTCTAACGCTCTCGAGGCCTACCGAGTGAACCTGCGCGTCCTCGACGCGCTGATGAGTCTGACCAAGCCCAGAGGAGGTCTCCACGGTGGTACCCTGATGATCGCGGCCGCAGGAAATGAGAGCAAACGCGAACAACATCCGAATTGGCGCATCGCTGCGTCCCTGCCTGCCGCCAACGACGAGGTCATCGCGGTCGCCGCAGTGGGGCGGCGGGGCGAGGGGCTGGTGGTCTCGGACTTCTCCAACAGCGCAGCTCTGCTGAGCGGCCCGGGTGTCGACGTGATCTCCGCCAAGACCGGCGGCGGCCTGAACACGCTCAGCGGTACGAGCATGGCCTGTCCGCACGTAGCTGGTCTTGCTGCGCTCTGGTGGGAGGCGATCCGTCGTGGCGGTCGCACACCCACGGCAATCAATGTTCGCTCAGCGCTGATAAGCAGCGCCCGACGCGAGGACTTCGATAGCGCCGATGCGGAGGCAGATATTGGACAAGGGCTCGCGACCGCGCCGTGATGTCGATGTTTGCTTTTGGGAATTCGCAAGGATGGTTAAATGGCCGAAAATGAAGGCGCGAAGTTGCGGCGTCGCATTCGGCCACCAATGACCGATTTGATCCAAAGGCCGTCACTCTGAAGCCGGGTACTAAAGCCCATAGTAAAGTCGAGAGGCGAGCGTCTCGGCGTTCCGACGGCAAACTTCTTAAGTCACTTTGACAAGCAGAGGAGGGGGGGCGCCGGGTCATGTATGGATGCCCCCGTTCATGCAAGCAGTTCTTCGAGCAGTTTTGAACGTGTGATCGGGTGCGGTCATGTATCAGGACTGTTTTGCGGCTCGAGTACGACCGCTGGCCGGTATGCAGCTACGCGGACCTGGTGCAAAATCAGCTCGACGAGCTCGTGGCTCACTGACCCGGATGCATTCCCAGACCCACTCTCACCGATCTTCGTCCTTACCGTTCGCTGACCTCCTCACACGCCGACGATCCGTCCTGTCTTCAGCTCAGCAATCTTACGCTGCAGCCAGAGCGGAATCCTTGTAATCTTCGTTCTTGGTCATCATTGCCCAGACAGATCGAGCCATTTTGTTGGCGAGGGCGATTGCGACGAGCATACGAGGTTTGCGCGCTAGCATCCGTGCCAGCCACGAGTGCTCGGGTGGAGCTTTTCGACATGCCCATCGAATGACGGTCATCGCGCCGATGATAAGAAGCAGACTGATGTCGCGTTGTCCCATCTTCGACGTTCGGCCGAGCACCTGCTTCCCTCCGCTCGAATGCTGTTTTGGCACCAAGCCGAGCCAGGCTGCAAAATCTCGTCCCCTTCTGAAGGTCACCATGGTGGGCGCGAAAGCCTCTACTGCCATTGCTGTAATCGGCCCCATTCCGGGCATGGACATAAGGCGGGCGGTGCCCTGCGAACGCTTCGCTTCCGATCTGAGCGCCTTTTCCAGCGACGCGATCCGAGAAGAGAGCACCCCTATCTGCTCCAGATACAGTCGAGCGGTCTCCACAACGATAAGATCGAGGCCCGCGTCGTGATCCTCAACAATCTCCGCCAGCAACGCCAGGCTCGCAATTCCCTGCGGTGCGATGACGCCATGCTCGGCCAGATATGCGCGAAGGGCATTGATAAGCTGCGTTCGCTGACGGACGAAGAGGTCTCGCGTCCGGAAAAGCATGGAGCAGGCTTGCTGGGATTCCGTCTTTGGAACGACGAACCGCATCGACGGCCGGGTCGCTGCTTCAACGATCGCTTCTGCATCGGCCGCATCATTCTTCTGCCGTTTGACAAAGGGCTTAACGTAGGCCGGCGGGATCAAGCGAACATCATGGCCAAGTTTGCCGATCTCACGCGCCTAATAATGCGCGGTGGCGCAGGCCTCCATAGCGGCGATGCATTTGGGCAGTTCCGTAAAGAAGGTGACGACTTGGCCTCGAGACAGTTGCCTGCGCAAGACAACACTTCCATCGCTTCTGGCGGCATGAACCTGAAACACCCGCTTTGCAAGGTCCAGGCCAACGATGCTAACTTCCTTCATGGATGCTCTCTCCTCTAAGTGACGTTCTGGCGAACATCACTCTGGCACATTGCGATGCCGTCGGGAGGGGGCATCCACTCCATCAGCTCTCAGTGGAAATCAACAGCGCAGGCAGCGGACCGTCAGTAAGCATCTGGGGAAGACCGCAACATTGTTTGGTGTGCATCCTGTGCGCTGTGATGCCGGACTGTCATCGTTCCGTTGTGCTTGATCAGTATTCTCGGAGTGATGAAGAGGACAGTGCTTATCGCCGGTGCAGGGCGTGGAATTGGACGAGCACTCGCGATGTTTGCGGCAGAACAGGGCGCAGATGTCATCGCCTTGGCACGCACGAGCGCCGATCCTACTTTACCCTATGAAGTAATCAAGGACATCGATGTCACCGATCATGCAGCGCTTGAACGAGTAGCAGGAATCCTCCGCCGCCGTCCTATCGATCTGTTGATCAACAATGCTGGTGTTATTGGTCCAGAGCGCCAGTCGACCCTCGACATGGACTTCGATGGCTTTCGACGTACGCTCGAAGTGAACACACTGGCCCCGTTACGCGTCGCCCAAACATTCCTCCCAAATTTGCGAGCTGCTCGGGATGTAGCTGGTATCGCACGTATTGTGACGATATCGAGTCAGATGGGCCGGATGAACTATTCGAAGTCAGATCGCATAGCCTATCGCGCATCCAAAACCGCGGTGAACAAGCTTATGCAGGGCTTGGCGACTGATCTTGCCGCTGAGTCGATCGCAGTGAGGGTGGTCGATCCAGGATGGGCAAAAACAGACATGGGCGGGCCTGAAGCCACGGTAAGTGTCGCGGATGCCGTAGCAGGTATCCATGAGCGGGCCTGGGAGACTGACATGGATTTGACTGGGACCTTCGTGGACTATCTCGGCAGTCCTGTCTCCTGGTAGTCTTTTGATCAGGCAGCTTGAGCGCCCAGCATTGCTAGTTTCCAGTTCCACTGTAGCAACTGCTCCAGCCTGCTGGTCGGCGTATCAGCAATGTTGGCGAGGACGTCGGCAAGCCAAGCCTGTGGGTTTATGTCGTTGAGCTTGGCGCTCATGATCAGCGTCGCCATAAAGGCGGCACGATCAGCACCGCGATCCGACCCGGCGAAGAGCCATGACTTTCTTCCGAGAGCAAAGCCTCTGAGCGCGCGTTCGGCAGCATTGTTCGTCAGGCAAATCCGGCCGTCATCGAGGAAGGACGTGAAGCCGTTCCAGCGCTTCAACATGTAGTCGATCGGCTCAGAGACAGGAGAACTGCGCGACAGTTTTACCCGCGTGGTTTGGAGCCAGTTATGCAGTTCTTTGGCGAGTGGCTGGCTGTCTTTGCGGCGACGCTCCAGACGTTGCTCGGTGGCAAGACCGTTGATCTCCCGTTCGATATCGAACAGGGCATCGATCCGTTTGACGGCCTCCAATGCCATCGGCGAGATCGGCGCGGCTTTACTACCACGTTTGGCGTCTGCGGCGATGTCGGCCAGCACGAAGAACTTGCGGCGTGAATGTGCCCAGCAGAGTGCTTGGCGCAGAGGCGCGGGATCGCGATCTACCTTGAACAGCGGATTGTAGCGGCCATAGGCATCCGCCTGCAGAATGCCGGAGAAGGACTTCAGATGTCGCTCTGGATGCTCTTGCCGCCGATCCCGAGAGGCATAGTAGAGGGCGGCGGGCGGTGACTGCCCGCCGAACGGCCGATCGTCCCTGACGTGTGTCCAAATACGGCCCGTATCGGTCTTTCCCTTCGCCAGGATCGGCACGGTCGTGTCGTCGCGATGCAGTCGCTCGGCGGCCAGGACATGGGCCTCGATCAACGAATGGATTGGCTTCAGGGCCGCGGCACACGCGCCGACCTGATCGGCAAGCGTCGAGAGGCTGAGATCGATCCCCTCTCGGGCATAGCGCTCGCTTTGGCGATTGAGCGGCTGGTGCTGGGCGAACTTCTCGAACAGGATCATCGCCAGAAGGTTGGGGCCAGCAAAGCCGCGGGGTGTCACATGGAAGGGTGCTGGCGGCTGCGTGATCTTCTCGCATTCGCGGCAGGAGAACTTCTCCCGCACGGTCTGAATGACCTTCCGCTGACGCGGGATGACCTCCAGGGTCTCGGTGATATCCTCGCCGAGCTTCGACAGTTTGGCCGATCCACAGCAGGGGCAACTCGCTGGGGCGGCGATAACGACACGTTCGCGCGTCAGGTGCTCAGGAAAGGGCTTGTGTGCCGGACGCTTGCGCTCGAAGGCTCTGACAGTCGAGGCACTGGCTGCGATCTCTGCTGCCAGTTCATCTTCGCCAGCATCAGCCTCCAGCTCCTCAAGCTGCAGTTCCATCTGTTCGAGAAGCCGCGCCTTGCGCTCGGAGCGACTGCCGTAGAGGTCGCGCCGGACCTTCTCGATCTCTAGCTTCAGCCGCGCGATTAGCGCCTCGGAATGTGACACGAGCGCCTTTGCGCTGGCAGCTTCCGCCTTGGCGGTCGCCGCCTCTGCCTCGGCCGTGATGCGCCGGGCACGCTCCGCCGCCAGGGCCGCAAGTGCGCTGGCAAGGTCGTTGGGAAGCTGTTCGGCCGCATCATTCATGGGCTGATGGAATCATATTCCATCCAGCGATTCCAGCGTTTTTGCTTATCCGGCCGAGGTCGGTCGCCAGGTCCTTTCCGGCATCCGCCAGTCGATACCTTCCAGCAAATAACTGAGCTGCGCCGGCGTAATCACGACCGTCCCATCGGCCGCCGACGGCCATATGAAGCGTCCCCGTTCCAGCTTCTTCGTGAACAGGCAGGCTCCTTGGCCATCATGCCAGATGACCTTGATCAGGCCACCGCCACGACCGCGGAAGACGAACAGGTGTCCGCACATCGGATCACGCTTCAACGTCTCCTGCACCATCTTGACAGTCCGGGAAAGCCCTTGTGCATGTCTGTATGGCCCGTCGCCAGCCAGACCTTCACACCAGCAGGAACCGGGATCATCGCCGACCCAGTACGCAGTCGAGAATACGGCCAAGCGCCTCAGTGTCGATGTCGCTGTCCACGCGGACACGACGACCGCGGCCCAGCTCAATCGTTACATCGCTACACTTCCGGCGGGGCTGCGATAGGGCCGGCGCTTCCGAGATAGAAGACTGGGTTGGCGGCGCGACCTCCGAAACGGTGACTGGCACCAACTTGTTCGCCGCCTCGACCCTCGGCTCTTCGATTTGGCAAAGCTCCTTGCGCCACCGAAAAAGCTGGCTGACGTGGATGCCGGCCGATCGCGCAATCTCGGAGAGAACCGCACCCGGCTCAAGGCAGGCTGCAACCAACCGCTCTTGGTCCTCGCAAGATCAGCGCCGACGGCGCTCGACAGACGTGATCACTTCAATCGGATGCTTGGTCATAGGACTACTCCTAGTGTTTGCACTAGGACTTCCGATGTTCGCTTCATTGTCGCAAGACGGCCCTCACCGGGGGCTTACGACCGTCAGCGCGCCGTCGTGGACAGGCGGGACGGCGCGCCTTTCGGCCACTGACGAAGGGGGGTGTGAGAACCATCCGTTGGGCCTTGCCGCAGTCCTGTCGTCCAAAATCCAGACTCGCCGCGTTACGGACTCTCAAAAGCCGCCGGTCATAGGGTTGAGCGTCTGAAGTAATAAGCTGCGGCCCGAAGGGCAGACCACTGGCGAATGCAAGTCGCCTACGTTCAATGCGGCCGACGTTCTGACCACGTCGGAAGCAGGAACTTTGTCGGATCGCGGGTCACAGCAATTGCAACCTCGCGCAGCGACCCGAGCGGGGTCGGGAAGACCTTCGCCGGTCGCACACGTCGCAGCGCCGCGGCGGCGGGGCCGTCGTTGTTCCCCAGTTCCCTTAGTCGTGCCGCCGCTTGGCGCTGACCATGCAGGATCAGCGGCGCCGCCTCCTCGGTGTCCGCGAGGTAAGCGTTGAGCGCTTGCACCAATAGATCCTTCTCCTGCGCGGTCGAGCCCGCTCGCCGCCGCATCTGTGCTTCGGCAAAAAGTGCGCCCGCTTCGACCTGACGATCGATGCTGGCAGGAGACGCCTCGCGCGCGAGGGCGAGGTAATGCTCGGCGACGGCGGAGTCGCCGAGCCGCGATCGGAAATCGGCGATTTTGAGCAACTGTTTCGCTTCCCAGGCCGTGCCGCGGCGTCCCGGATTGAACTCCAGGGCGTGTTCGATCGCGTCGATCGCAACCTTGAATGCGGCCGGGCTATTTAATTCGTTGCCTATAGCCGCGTTACATTCCGCCTGCTCGAGCAGGGCCGTCGTGAGGTGCTTGTTGCTT
Organism: uncultured Allorhizobium sp.; assembly: GCA_958439205.1. GTDB lineage: Bacteria > Pseudomonadota > Alphaproteobacteria > Rhizobiales > Rhizobiaceae > Allorhizobium. Next base: position 2,352,140 of record OY288189.1, read on the forward strand.
CCGATCACTTCGGCGCGTTCGAGGCACTCTGCGACGACCGCGTTGGCGCGCGCATATCGCTCGGCGTACCTATAGATCGCGGCGACGTCGAGATTGTAATCTATAAGATAGTCTTCCGAACTGTCATACATGTTGCCGAAGCTCTGCCAGCCCGACTTAGCCACAAGCTCATGCGCGCGCAGCGTGTAGGTCGCCGCAGAGATTTGATAACCTGCCGCCGCATTTCGCGACGCCATCGCCGAGTACATTCGCTTCAGGGAATGCAGAGTGGGTTTGTAGTCTTCGCTACGATACTGCACCATAAGTGCGCCCATGTTGTCGAGCGTCATCTCCCGCTTAAGGCGATGCTTGGCTTCGTGGAGATCGTCGCGGGCCGAAATGGCCTGCTGCGTCGCTGTTACGCAGCGGAAGACGACCTCCTCCGCCTCTGTCAACCTGCCGACGGCGATAAGCGAATCCTCTGAAGACATTGCGCACATTGGATCTAGGCACAAATGCACGCCTGAATGGCATTTCTGCAGTTTAATGCTAAGGTCCGGCCGGCCGGAAATTTCGTAGAGGCTCGCCAAACCTTGCGCAAAATCACTTTGAGCGGCTAGCCCGTCGAATGGCTTTGAAGGAATATCCTCGGGAGTGATTAGAAACGTGGGATCCGCGCCGTTATCCTCTTCATCGATCGCGACGAACAGCTTGTAGATCTCGAACAACTCGCGCGTTGCATTGAGCCGACGCAGACCGTTCCGCAGGTCGCCGGCGAGATAGACCGCCTCAGTCTTCATACCGTGCTCGAGCATCAGTGCGACGAGCGCTATGTTGATCTCTAACTCGGCAACGGACTTCGGCATATCCGGCACGCCGATGGAACTCGCGCCCGAGATGATGTCGAGCATAGATTTCGCTCGACTCCGGACTGCATGACTGAGTACCGGATGTATCGTCAACCGATCCTTGTCGAAGCCGACGAGTTGACGCTCAGTCAGTCGCAGAATGGCTTCGTGGAGGTGCTGCTCGATGGCGTCGCGAACGACTGGAGACGGGCTGAAATCATCATATTCGATGCCGCGTTCCTCCAAATCGCGGGTGATGACGTCGTAACGGAAAAACGTCGTCTCCAGCAATCCGTGCAGTATCGAAACCGGTATCGGGAACCGCAGCGCTGAAATTGCCCGGAGAACCCAGTCGCATAGTTGGTCGAGCTCGTTGAGGGCCGCAGCAAAGACGTCGCTGCGCTTCTCGGCCCGGGTCGCGCCCTCGCGGAATGGATCGAACGCTCCACGCCGGTAGAACGCCGCGATGGATTCGCCCTTCGACATGCTGCCAGAAGCCACCTGTAGGGCCAACGGCCAGCCTTCTACCGCGGTATGCAGGTCAGAGAGCTTGGAATCCGCAGCGTTTAGGCCACGTCGTTTCCAATAGTCCCGCGTCTCCTCGATCGTGAAGCTGTTGAGCGGAAGGTCGCGTACGGCAGCAATGGGGGCGCCCGCACCCTGCTGTAAGTCGAACGGTAGGTAACGTGTCGTGATCAGGAAACGGCTGCTCACGACGTTCGGCTTGTGCAGCGACTTTATAAACTGCGCGAGTTCGCCGTCAGCGATCTTGCGGAAGTTCACCAGCTCCTCGCGCTTGCGGTAGGCGTCGGTTCCAGCCTCCAGCGCCTCGAACGCCTTCTCGTCGAAGCTGCGTCGGGTGTGGCTGTAACCCTTGAAGGTCGCCTCGAAGCCGTCGAGGACGATCAGCAGCTTCTCATTGCGCAGCCCGTCGTGGCATACTTTCTCCCAGTCGTGAATCTCAGAATTGGAGAGATCGCTGCCAGCAATGTAAGATGCTAAGCGTAGCATCAGATCTCGGTAGTTTGCGGTATCTTCGTAGAAGCTGTACCAAAACGCACCGGCGAAGGCTCGGTCGCTATTGTAACGCGACTGCCACCATGTCCACGCGAGCGCGGACTTTCCCATCCCGCCGAGCGCCTCGACGACGCAGATCGGGACATTCGCCTCCGCCTCGTCGATCCAGCGGTCGAGGTCCTCGAGGACGCCGGCCCGACCGCAGAGCTTGATCTGGAGCAGGTCGTATTGGTGCACGGGCAAAAGTGGGCGGCGTAACGGTTGGGGCGTCGCCCCTTGCAGCGCCAGCAGCGCCAACTTGGAAAGCTCGTGCTCAGTCTCAAAGGGTACGATAACACGGATGACGGTCTTTCTTGTCTTCAAACGATCAATGAAGTCCTCGCGCTGCCGGAACTCAGCCACCGCTCGCTCGAGCTCATTCGCGTCGTGTGCCTCGTCTCTGAATTGCTTAAAGGCTACAGCCTGATCTAACGCGAAGACAAACATCGGTTTTCCACTCGCGCTCGCCTCGTCGTACTCGATCTCGGTATAAGATCGCATCTCATCGGGGAGGTTGAGGGGCTTCGTGCCATACCGCGTGCCGATGACCAGCAAATAGACGTCGCAATCCGAAACCAGCTGACGCGAAAACGCAACCGGATCACTATTGGGTGGTCGGGAAACCTCACAAAGCACCGTCTGGAAACCGGCCGCCCGTAGATCCTTGTCGAGTTGGCTGCGGTACTCAGACATCTTGCCGAGCGTAGAGCTTATCATGACCTTCATTTATCGGCCTGCGGATCAAGGGGGGAGAAACATGCTAAAGGGATTTGAAATGCGACGGTTGCTGCAACGATCGGTCGCCGGCCGGCTCGCTCAGGGCGGAGCGATGTCGACGCTCTCCGCCTGCTTGCGCATCCTGTTAAAAATAGTGTCGAATCCCGCGCCAGCGGACAGCGCGACGATGATCGACCACAGAAACTGGATCTGGTCAGTCGCGGCCACTGTCGCCGTCCCCGGCGCCAGCAGGTTTTGAGCGCCGATGAACTGCGGCGCGAGATAGGCCAGCCCCGCTACCAGACCGGCGACAGCGCCGAGCAGCACCGCAAGTCTGGGGTCGGCCGAACCCGGCTCCGCAAAGATGCGCACCGCCGCACCGACGGCGCCTGCCGCGAGCCCGCCAAAGATCAACGCGATGAATTGGCCCGGGTTCGTCACGGCCCCTGCGCCGAGAACGAGGATGGCGAGCAGCGCGGCGGTCGCGCCAAACGCATAGACGCCTTGGTTGCGTCGTTCGAGGATAGTGGCCAGCCTCTGCCGGTCCTGCTGCTGCTGCGCCCGGACGCGGTCTGCGCGCCGGCAGTCCTTGTGCAACCGCCCGACCAGGTCGGCCGCCGGCCGCGTCCCCCAAGCGTCGCCCGACAGCGCCCTATTGGCGTGCGCGAGTTGCGCCCACACCTTGGCCGCGGACCCGCCGAACGCGTCGATCGCCAGTACAGGGAGGTGTCGCGCGATGGCGATCTGCCCAGCGATCAGGGTCGAGGTCGCGCCGGCGAGCAGCACGACGGAGTCTACCCCTTCCTCGGCGGACAACGACTGATAGAACAGCACCTCCCAGTCTTCCCCGGGGAACAGAAGATGATCGAACAGCTCTTGCCGGCTCGACTGTTCCGCAAACCGGACTTCATCCCGAAGTATGGTGGGATAGCGGACCCGGATGAGCGGAGCTCGAACCGTGGCGGGTGTCGCTTCAACAAATCCTTTCACTACGTGCGGCTCGAGCGACATCTCGTTTGAGAAGTAAACGATCAGGCCAAAACCCGCTTGCGCCAACTCTCGTCCGAGGGCGATGCCCTCCTGCTGCGCGTTCGACGTAATGGCTTTGTCGAGTTTCCAAAAGCCGCCGATGATGGCTACGAAGAACCGCCGATCGTTTTCCATCTTCCGGCCCTCTCTTGGCCCCCGGCTAAAGCATTGCCCTAACTGTAGCGCGCGAAGTGCTCGACTTGTCGACCGTCTGGTGGCCTCCCCACATCGAGCAGTCCGGTTTCAATGTTAGCGCATGACTGGCCTCGGCGCTACGGCCTGTTTGGGCGGCGGAGCTGACGAAGATGGCGACCCGGCCAAGGCGTGACCTCCGGTGCTAACACCCAGTAGTCACGCGAGAAATGCCGGCATTTCGTGTTGTGGTTATGGCATCGGCCTTCGATCACGAACTCCACCACGGCTATGTTGCAGTAAATCAGCACCAAACCGGGGCTTTAGAAAAAAAACGGATAAATTTTTGTCATCGCGCGGGAAATATGAATTTGTGATGGAAACTCATTGGCGCCCGAAGGAACGTGACTTGAGGTGCCGCTGGGTTTGTAGACGCCTTTTGCCCTTAAAGTGAGTCAAGGAGGCCGTGGTCCGCCGCTGTGCCGCAAACCTGCTCCTGTTGGCCCGTCGATCCAAGGATCCCCATGCACAGTGCCGCCGCCATCAGCCGCAAAGGGGCTGAACCTGCTTCTTCGCCACCTCCGCACGAATGGCAACTCTGGGACGCTGGCCACCCCGCGCGCCACTCCCAAGAATGTCCGGTTCCGTCGGGCAGGTAGCTGGAACCAGCCAGACCGCAACCGGCCCCAAAGCTGCCAACAAGACAAGTATGTCTTTCCTTGGGCGTGAATTGAGTGCCCAGAATGGGATTTGTCGGCTCGCTCGCTCGAATTGCTCGCTGATTTGCCAACCTGACCGATCAGCCGAAACTCCGTCCATTTCGTAGTTCTCTGCTTCTTCCGCAGCGATGGGGCGACCGGCTAAGCTCTGCTCGCCAGGGTGTTGGCGCTGAGCTTTACGTCAATTGGGTTGTCAGCCGTACAGATTGGCGAACTTTCCTTTGTTTTCAGTGGGTCATTCGACGCAACGAATCACATTTTGGCCCAAGGTTGGAAGGGTTGCTGTGCATCCCAACTCCCATATTTGCCTCGCCTGAACCCGTTGTCTGTCTGTCCCCCTGTTTTTCTGGATGGTCTTAAGTCGATGTTTTTGTTGCTAGATTTAATCCTCTACGCCAGGGTAGTCGCGTCTTGATAGTGGAGATCCTTTACGCAGGCGAACCCGCCAAAGGCAGATGACCGGTTGACACGATGTGTCAGGCGATTTTAGCAGATTTGTCGATTTACGGGCCCAAACCGATGGTCGATGATTGGCGTTTGCGACCGCTTGGAAGTGCAAGCTCTTTATGTTGGCCCACTGCGCCTTTTGAATGCTTGCGCCAAAACTGACAAAGCTGGAGACTCTTGGATGAAGGCTCATGTCTCACAAAATCTGGAGCCGCCCCTCCCACGTTTCGCCGTTGGGAGACTTGAAGCGGCCAGGCTCCTTGATGTTTCGCCCGGTACCTTCGACAACTGGGTTCGACAAGGATTGATGCCCAAAGGGATCAAGATTGGGAGTCTGCGCCGCTGGGACGCTGGGCAACTCCGGGCGTACTGGTACGATCTCGTTGAAGCAAACCAGGAAGGAGATCTCGACGATGACCTCGAAAACCCCTTCGATAAGACGGTCGGGTAGGGCGCGGACACCGTTTCGATACTGCAATCGGGATGTCGATCGTTTTGGCAACGAACGCTACTACATCCGAACTCCAGGCCAGCCCAAGTACCGGATGACGTCGCCTTACCTCGACGAGAGGGGAAGCATCACGGCCGCGTTCGCGGAGGAATATCATCGCGTCATTGCAGGCGATCGCGGAAGCAAGCCGGTTCCACTAGAGCGTCTGCAAGAGGGGACTGTGCGCTGGATCGTGGAGACTTATTATCGCTCCAAGGTGTTCCAGACCTACTCCAGCGCCACGAAGACGGACAAGAAGAGCGTATTAAACCGTTACTGTGTGCTGGTCGGAAACCTGCCGTTCAAAAAGATGCGCAAATCTGATATCGAGGCCAGCCAGATGAAGCGTCGTGATACGCCCGGAGCTGCCGACAAGCTCGTCAAATACCTTAAGGCTTTGTTCAACTGGGCGATAAAGGAAGGCATTGCCTCCTTCAATCCTGCGGATGGCGTCACAAAGATCCACAAGTCAGATGGCTACCACTCGTGGAGCGAGATCGAATTGGATCGCTTTCGGTCATTTTATCCGCTCGGCACGACTGCACGGCTGGCAATGGAGCTAATGCTCAACCTCGGTGTCAGACGCTCCGATCTCGTCAGGCTCGGGGGGCGCAATCTTGTTGGCGATCGGATCGAATTTGTGCCGCAGAAGGGTGCGGGAAAATATGCCCAGTTCCTGAGCCTGCCAGTGACCGAGGAGCTCCGCGCGGCGCTCGACGCTGTTACCCACGACAAGCCAACCTTTCTCATTACTGAATACGGCAGGCCGTTTGCTTCAAATGGCTTCTGCAACAAGATGCGGCAGTGGTGTGATGAGGCGGGTCTCCCGGAATGCTCGTCTCACGGTCTTCGAAAGGCATCGGCCACGCTTCTGGCAGAGGCAGGTGCGACGGAACATCAGCTCATGGCTATTTTTGGCTGGTCCGATTCGAAGATGGCGCAGCACTACACGAAGACGGCCCATTCCAAGCGTGTAATCGACGCCGGCTTTGAGCGCCGGAAATCATACGTGGCCCGAGGAAATGTCCCACTTTCCGCAGCACCGAAATTTGGTGAGACAAAAAGAGGAAATAACGATGAAAATACAATGCCAGGAAAGGCGAATGGTAGGCCCGGAGGGACTCGAACCCCCAACCAAGCGGTTATGAGCCGCCGGCTCTAACCATTGAGCTACGGGCCCAGCCCGGCGGATCGCCGACGGGCGGGTTATGGTCACCCCGCACCGTGCAGCGGCTCTAACGCAATTTCAGGTATGCGACAAGTCTCTGCCGCAATGGCTTCACAATCACACGTCATCACAGATGCCGGAAGGGCATGGTGTCGGGTGAGACGAAGAGGTCCGCCGGCACTGCGGGACACAAGGAAATATTTCATGCTGAAAATCACACGCGCTCTCGTAATGGCGACGGCACTCTCCGGTTCGGTTCTCTCTGTCGGATTTGCCGCGCCGGCGTTTGCTGCCGAGACGGAACGTCGCGAGGCGACGATCATGGTATCCGGCGAGGGGGAGGCTGCGATCGCGCCCGACATGGCGGTCATTTCGCTGGCGGTCATGCGCGATGCAGACACTGCGGCCGAGGCGCTTTCGGCCAACAGCGCCGCCATGGCCGAGGTGCTGGCCGACCTCAAGGCGCAAGGCATTGCGGACAAGGACCTGCAGACGACGGATTTCTCGATCCAGCCGAAATACAAGCAGGAAACCCGCACTGACGGCACCTATGAGGCGCCCGTCATCGTCGGTTATACGGTCAGCAACGGCTTGACCGTTCGGGTGCGGGATCTCGCCAAGCTTGGAGAGATCATCGATCGGTCGGTGAAACTGGGCGTCAACCAGGGTGGCGGTATCTCGTTCACCAATGACGATCCGGAAGCAGCTGTCGAAGCGGCCCGCAAGCAGGCGGTCGAAAAGGCTTCCGCCAAGGCGAAGACGCTGACGGAAGCCGCAGGCGTCAAGCTCGGCCGCGTCGTCGAGATTTCCGAGAATTTCGCCCGGCCGATGCCGCAGGTCTATGCGGCAGCACCCATGGCGAAGATGGCGGATGAATCCGTGCCGATCGCGTCCGGTGAGAACCTCTATACGGTGACCGTCAACATCACCTATGCGATCGAGCAGTAAGCTCCGAATAGAGTGCTAGAATGAAGAAAGGGCCGGTTTTCCGGCCCTTTTGCATGTCTACAAGGTGCTTGCGTCAAACGTCGAGCGGATGCTCTGCTATCATGCTGGTTAGGCTTCCCTCTGCGGGGAAGAGCGGAATGAGGCAGGCCTGAAGGGCGTGGTAGATGTCGCCCTTGCCGGGGAAGAGGCTGTTCGACGGCTTTCCGTCCTCGGTCAGTTCCTCGAACCAGCCGCCGTGCTCCCGGTCGAGATTGTTGGCCGCGATATAGTTCCAGATCTTGCGGTAGCTCTCTTCGTGGAAGTCGCTTTCCTGGTGCTGGTTCAAGAAATGCGCGGCGGCGGCGCCTTCGCAGAGCGGCCACCAGAGTTTGGCGCGCTTGTCAGGGGCGTTTGCCCAGTCCAGTGTGTAGAAGAAGCCGCCTTTGTCCTTGTCCCAGCCGAGCGTCATTGACTGGAAGAAGAGGCCGCGGGCGGCTTCCGGCATCCAGTCGCGGCTCTTTCCGCCGAGAACCCAGAGCTGGAGGATCAGGCGGGCCCATTCGAGCCAATGGCCCGGCGTGGTGCCGGCCGGGCGGAACATCTCGTTCGGATGGTAGTAGGTGCGGTCGACCACCCAGTTTTCATCGAAATGCTCGGCGACGCGGAAGGCTTCCTCGCGGGCGCGGCGGTTGATGATCAGGTCGGCGATCTTCTCCGCCTTGGTGAGGTAATGCCGCTCGCCGGTTGCCTCAAAAGCGGCCATCAGGCTTTCGGTCAGGTGCATGTTGGAGTTCTGGCCGCGATAGCCGGGGACCGGTTGCCAGTCACTCGAAAACTCCTCTGCAATCGCGCCGTGGCTCTCTTCCCAGAACTTCTCCTCGATCACTGCAGTAATGTCGCCGAGCATGGCGTCGGCCAGCGGATGGCCGATGCATTTGGCTGAGGAGGCGGCCAGCAGGACGAAGGCGTGGCCGTAGCCCTGTTTGCTGTCGTCGGCGGCACCGGTGTCGTTTGCCTGCCAGAAGTATCCGCCGTTCTTCTGGTCACGGTGGCGTTCCCAAAGGTAACGCATGCCGTGGTCGACGATGTCGGCCGAGCCTGGACGGCCGAGCAAGTGGCCAATAGCAAAGCAATGAACCATGCGCGCGCTGGCATGAATGCCGCGGGCGGGATTGTCGGTCGCGAGCGGCTTGCCGTCGCGCAACAGGTCGTAGAAGCCGCCCTTCGGGTTGATGGCCCGGCCAGAGAAGAAATCGAAGAGGTCGTCGGCGCGGTTCAACAGCCATTTGCGGTGGTAGGGCCGGGCGCTCCAGGGGGTAGATGGCGATGGCTGCGACTGATTTTCCGACATTTCTTCCTCCCGGGCTACATCGTTGCAGGTTCTATAGCCGATCAGCGGTGCGCCTGCCACCGGTTGACCAAGGTCACGCACAGCCGTATCGCATGTTGACATAAAGATGTCTTTATGTGATTTGGCTCGTGTCGCATACGCAATAGGAGAGTTCGCAGATGCTCGATCAACTGTTCGGCCGCGAGGGCGCAAACCGTGACGGCGCGGAGATCCTGAAGGCGCTGCAACAGGCAGCGCGCGAACGTATCCTTATCCTCGATGGCGCGATGGGGACCGAAATCCAGGGCCTGGGTCTCACGGAAGACGACTTTCGTGGCGAACGCTTCCTCGGCTGCGCCTGTCACCAGCAGGGCAATAACGATCTCCTGATCCTGACACAGCCGAACGCGATCGAAGACATCCATTTCCGCTATGCGATGGCCGGTGCTGACATTCTCGAAACCAATACCTTCTCTTCGACCCGCATTGCTCAGGCGGATTACGAGATGGAGGGCGCGGTCTATGATCTCAACCGCTATGGCGCCGAACTCGTGCGCCGGGCAGCCTGGCGGGCCGAGCGCGAGGACGGCAAGCGCCGCTTCGTGGCCGGCGCCATCGGCCCGACGAACCGCACGGCTTCTATCTCGCCCGACGTCAACAATCCCGGTTACCGCGCCGTTTCCTTCGATGACCTGCGCGACGCCTATGGCGAGCAGATTGACGGGCTGATCGATGGTGGCGCCGATCTCATCCTGATCGAGACGATCTTCGATACGCTGAATGCCAAGGCGGCAATCTTCGCCTGTGAGGAACGTTTTCTCGCCAAGGGCATTCGCCTGCCGGTGATGATCTCGGGCACGATCACCGATCTCTCCGGCCGCACGTTGTCGGGCCAGACCCCGACAGCCTTCTGGAATTCGGTGCGTCATGCCCGGCCTTTTGCTGTTGGCCTCAACTGCGCGCTCGGGGCTGATGCGATGCGGCCGCATCTGCAGGAATTGTCCGGCGTCGCCGATACGCTGATCTCTGCCTATCCGAATGCCGGCCTGCCGAACGAGTTCGGGCAGTATGACCAGAGCCCGGAGGAGATGGCGGATCTCGTTTCCGGCTTTGCCGAAGAGGGCATCGTCAATGTCGTCGGCGGTTGCTGCGGCTCGACGCCCGCGCATATCGCGGCCATTGCCGATGCCGTAAAGGGTAGGGTGCCGCGTGCGCCCGCCGAACATCGGCCCTTCATGTCGCTGTCGGGCCTTGAGCCCTTCGAGCTCACCAAGGACATTCCCTTCGTCAATGTCGGCGAGCGGACGAATGTCACGGGCTCAGCCAAGTTCCGCAAGCTGATCACGGCTGGCGACTATTCCGCAGCACTCGTGGTCGCGCGCGATCAGGTGGAGAATGGCGCGCAGATCATCGACATCAACATGGACGAGGGCCTGATCGATTCCGAAAAGGCCATGGTTGAATTCCTCAATCTGATCGCGGCCGAGCCTGACATCGCGCGCGTGCCCGTGATGATCGACTCGTCGAAGTTTCCGATCATCGAGGCGGGTCTGAAATGCGTTCAGGGCAAGGCGGTCGTGAATTCCATCTCGCTCAAGGAGGGCGAGGAGAATTTCGTCGCCCAGGGCAAACTGATCCGCAATTACGGTGCTGCCGTCGTCGTCATGGCCTTTGACGAGAAGGGCCAGGCGGATACCTATGATCGCAAGGTCGAGATCTGCCGGCGCGCCTACAAGATCCTGACCGAAGAGGCGGGCTTTGCGCCTGAAGACATCATCTTCGACCCGAATGTCTTCGCTGTCGCGACCGGCATCGAGGAGCACGACAATTACGGCGTCGACTTCATCGAAGCGACGCGGACGATCCGGCAGGAAATGCCGCTGGTGCATATCTCGGGCGGCGTCTCGAACCTCTCCTTCTCCTTCCGGGGCAACGAGCCGGTACGCGAGGCCATGCATGCGGTCTTCCTCTACCACGCCATTCAGGCGGGCATGGATATGGGCATCGTCAATGCGGGGCAGCTCGCGGTTTATGAGAGCATCGACAAGGATCTGCGCGAGGCCTGCGAAGACGTCGTGCTGAACCGTCGCAAGGATGGGACGGAACGGCTGCTGGAGATTGCCGAGCGCTATCGCGGCACCGGCGAGGCCAAGGCCCGCACGCAGGATATGAGCTGGCGAGAATGGCCGGTCGAGAAGCGGCTGGAGCATGCGCTGGTCAACGGCATCACCGAATTTATCGAGATCGACACGGAAGAGGCGCGTCAAAAGGCCGAGCGTCCGCTGCATGTCATCGAAGGGCCGCTGATGGCCGGCATGAACGTCGTCGGCGATCTCTTCGGTGCCGGCAAGATGTTCCTGCCGCAGGTAGTCAAGTCGGCGCGTGTGATGAAGCAGGCCGTGGCCGTGCTGTTGCCCTACATGGAAGAGGAAAAGCGCCTCAACGGCGGGACCGGTGAGCGCCAGGCGGCGGGCAAGGTGCTGATGGCAACCGTGAAGGGCGATGTGCACGACATCGGCAAGAACATCGTCGGCGTCGTTCTCGCCTGCAACAATTACGAGATCATCGATCTCGGTGTCATGGTGCCGGCAACCAAGATCCTCGAAGTGGCGAAAGCGGAGAATGTCGATGTCATCGGCCTCTCCGGCCTGATCACGCCGTCGCTCGACGAGATGGTGCATGTGGCGGCTGAAATGCAGCGCCAGGGCTTCACCGTTCCGCTTTTGATCGGCGGCGCGACGACGAGCCGGGTGCATACGGCGGTGAAGATCCATCCGCAGTACAAGGCCGGGCAGGCGATCTATGTCACCGATGCGAGCCGCGCGGTCGGTGTGGTCTCGGCGCTGCTGGCCGAGGACGGCAACGATACCTATGTTGACGGCATCAAGGGCGAATACGCCAAGGTGGCGGAGGCCCATGCGCGGGCGGAGGCCGAAAAGCAGCGCCAGCCGCTGGCATCCGCCCGGGAGAATGCCATCAAGCTCGACTGGAGCGCTTACAAGCCGACAAGACCGAGCTTTACCGGCACCAAGGTGTTCGAGACCTATGATCTTGCCGAACTCGCCCGCTATATCGACTGGACGCCCTTCTTCCAGACCTGGGAGCTGAAGGGCCGCTATCCGGCCATTCTCGAGGACGAGAAGCAGGGTGAGGCTGCGCGGCAGTTGTTCGCGGATGCGCAGGCGATGCTCAAGAAGATCATCGAAGAGAACTGGTTCCGGCCGCGGGCGGTTATCGGCTTCTGGCCGGCCAATGCTGTCGGCGATGACATCAGGCTCTACGAGGACGACAGCCGGGCGGACGAGCTCGCGACCTTCTTCACGCTGCGTCAGCAGATCGCCAAGCGCGAAGGGCGGGCGAATGTGGCGCTCAGCGATTTCGTCGCGCCGCTGGAAACCGGCGTTCCGGATTATGTCGGCGGCTTCGTGGTGACGGCCGGTATCGAGGAAGTGGCCATAGCCGAGCGTTTCGAGCGGGCCAATGACGACTATTCGTCGATCCTGGTCAAGGCACTCGCCGACCGCTTCGCGGAAGCCTTTGCCGAGCGCATGCATGAACAGGTGCGCCGTGAGTTCTGGGGCTATGCGCCCGACGAGGCCTTCACGCCCGAGGAGTTGATCTCGGAAACTTATGGCGGCATCCGGCCGGCACCCGGCTATCCGGCGCAGCCTGACCATACGGAAAAGGTGACGCTGTTCTCGCTGCTCGATGCGACCAAGGCGACCGGCGTGACGCTGACGGAGAGCTATGCCATGTGGCCGGGCTCGTCTGTCTCAGGACTCTATATTGGCCATCCCGAGAGCTACTATTTCGGTGTGGCCAAAGTCGAGCGAGACCAGGTCGAGGACTATGCCTTCCGCAAGGGCATGGACGTGCGGGAGGTCGAGCGCTGGCTGGGGCCGGTGCTGAATTATGTGCCGAAGGCGGATGCTTAAGTTCCTCATCCCCCTGCCGGGACCTTCTCCCTGTAAACGGGGAGAAGGGGGGCAGCACGCCGGCCGGGCTGGCCTTCTCCCGCCTGCGGGGAGAAGGTGCGCCGAAGGGGCGGATGAGGGGGCGTCTGAGGCGGCAAGCGGTGGACCCTCATCGGACGCTCACCTACTGCACAAACTCCCTCACAAACAGAATCCAAATTCGGCGATAAGTTATTGAGGCAGATTCCTAATTGCCTTCATGCCTCCAACCTCAACAGGATGGCAGTCGTGTCGTCGCTCTGCTTGTAGCGCGGGTATTTCAGCCCGTCCGGATCGATTTCGCGCTCCAGGTGGCGCAGCTCTGAGACCAGCGACTTCAGCCCCGCCGTCGCGGCGCGCTGTATCAGCGTGGCGGGGTCGTAGAGCTTGTAGAGGGCCACAAGATCGGCAAGGCCATCTGAGCAGAGCAGGGCCGTCGCGCCGCCGCCATGGACGGGCACGTCGACCATTGCCAGGTGGTCGGCAGCTTCCGGCACGACACCGAACGTCCATGTGCTGCCACCTTGGGTGTTCTGCAGCGCACGACCAATGCGCAGATCTTCCAGCGTCTGCGGGTCGTCATTGGCGACACCTGCCGCACCAATGCCGCCGACGCGGGCGATGTGCTGGGCAGCTCGGTGCTGCTCCCATTCATAGGCGCCGGGGATCGGGATGACGAAATCGGACTGGCCGTTGTCGTGCAGGATATACATGCAGCTGTCGCCAAGGCCGAACCAGCGGAAGCCGCTGTTGGTCGCTTGCAGGGCGCTCAGGCTGCAGAGCGGCCAGGCGTAGCGCGGCTGGTCGCCGGCCGTCGCGAGGAAGGCGTCGCGGGCTTCTTCGGAGACCTGCCGTAGCACGGTCTTCGGATCGGCGCTGCGGCTGAGCCCCTGTTCGAAACGGATGGCTGCGAATTCGGCGATCCAGGCCGCGTCCGAGCCGTAGCCCTCCATGAACTGGCGGTCGCCAAGGCCTGTCGCGCCGTCGATGACGAAGGCTGCGTCCCTGTTGTAACCTAGCCTGTCCTCGTTTGCGCGACCCTGCTTGCCGGGGTCGGAAACGGTGTCGATAATCGAAATCTGTGGCATTATGACCTCGTGCAGAAACGTCGTGCCGGACACCTCCGGCACGTTCCGTGACTAGCATGGCGGGAGGTCTGCGTCAGCCGCGGGCCGCGCGAAAGCGGTTCATGATATCGGCGCGGTTCGGATCGGTCATGGCGACCGCGAGGCCAAATTCCAGCGGGGTGAGTTTCGCCTCGTCGGGATAGACGATCTCATCGGAGAGGATCTCTGGCGGTAGCAGGGCGCGGATGCGGCTGTCGGTTGCCGTGCCGCCATGGACGATGTGCTCGCGGGCGGCAATGTCAGGGTCAATCAGGTGGTTGATCAGGGCATGGGCCGTGGGCTTGTTATGCGCCTTGGCGGGAATGGCGTAGTAGTCAGTCCAGATCTCTCCGCCATCGCTTGCGATCTCGAAGGCAATCTCCGGCACGTCGCGATGCATCTGGGCTGCGTCGTTGCTCCAGCACATCGTCATCCAGGCTTCGCCGGTGCGCATGGCGGGCTGATAATCGCTCTCAACCGCCAGAAGATGCGGCCTCACCTGCATCAGCAGATCCTCGGCCCGGGCAAGTTCAGCCGGATCCAGCGAGTTGAAGCCGTGGCCCAGCGCCACCAGCGCGCCGCCGATCGCGGTCAGCTGGTAGTCATGGACGATGGTTTTGCCGGAGGCTTCTGTCATCGCGCGGTCGAAGAACTCACGCCAGCTGCCGACCGGGTCGAGCTGGGCGGTGTTATAGGCAATGCCGGTGGTGCCGGCGTTTTTCGGCACGGCATAGAAGGCGCCGGCTAAAACGCCGGGCTTGAGAAAGCGGTCGGAATGCGCACCGATGTCCAGATTGGGCAGCAGACGCAGGTCCAGCGGGGTCAGCATGTCGCGATGGAAATACGGCGAGATCGCGTATTGGGTCGGCACGATGATGTCCCAGGTGCGGCCGCTTTCAAGCGCCTTCATCATGCCCTCGTTGGAGCCGATGATCGAGATGTCGACTTCGACGCCGTACTGGGCGGTAAAATCCTCGAAGGTCTGGGGATCGTGATAATTCGGCCAGGTGGCGACGCTCACCTTCTTGCCGAGCGGCGAGCCTTCGGAGGTGGCGATACTCGTGCGCCCGGTGCCGCCGAACAGCAGGGCTGCTGCGCCAAGCCCGGTCACGGCGAGGAAATGCCGGCGCGTCACGGAGCCGCGCTTCAGGCGCATGAACTCTGCCATGAAGCCTTCGGCCTTCATCTCCGGTGATGTCTTCTGCTTGACCACGACTGCTCTCGATCCGTTGCCGGTTTCGTGCAGCCGAATTTCACCACAAACGAGTTAACGCTATCACACCATAAGCTGGATCTTGCGTGCGGGGGAGGGCCTTCAAACCATCCGATCGATGATGCTGATGCCGTTTTCGCGGAAGCTGTCCATGGTGGCGAGTGCTGGCGCCGCCTCAGACAGTGTGATGCGTCGGCCGATCAGGCGGTCGGGCGAAAGCTTGCCGGAGAGGATCATGCGCAGCATGGCATCGTAGCGCCAGGACTGCATGCCGTGGCTGCCGTAGATCTCGAGCTCGTGGGCAATAACGCGCGCCATCGGGATCGCCGGTGTTGCATGGTCCGCCAGCATCAGGCCGACCTGCACGTGGCGGCCGCGGCGGCGCAGGTTGAGGATCGAATTGCAGCAGGTCTGCGGATGGCCGAGCGCATCGACGGAGACATGGGCACCGCCGCCTGTTACCTCGCGGACAGCTTCCGAGACGTCGGCGACCGAGCGGCTGTCGATGGCAACAGATGCGCCGAGCGCCTTGGCGAGCGCCAACTTGTCATCGGCAATATCGATCGCCACGACATTGGCGCCGAGGGCGGCACCGATCATTATGGCCGAGAGGCCGACACCACCGCAGCCATGGACGGCCAGCCATTCGCCGCCCTGAAGGCGGCCCTGGTCGACGACGGCGCGGAAGGAGGTGGCGAAGCGGCAGCCGAGGCTTGCTGCCGTCTCGTAGCTGATCTCTTCCGGGAGATGCACGAGGTTCTGGTCGGCATAGTCGATCGCCACATATTCGGCGAACGAGCCCCAATGGGTGAAGCCGGGCTGGAACTGCTCCTCGCAGACCTGCTGATTGCCGGAGCGGCATTCCATGCAATGACCGCAGCCGGAGACGAAAGGGACGGTGACGCGGTCACCCACCTTGAAGCGCCTGATATCACGGCCGACGGCCGCGATCGTGCCGGCCAGTTCATGGCCGGGTACGTGGGGCAGCTTGATGTCGGGATCGTGGCCCATCCAGCCGTGCCAGTCGCTACGGCAGAGGCCCGTTGCCTTGACGGAGATGACCACGCCCGCATTGCTCGGCGTCGGATCGGGCAGGGTCCGGATTTCCGGCGCTGCTCCGAAGGCTTCGTAATACATCGCGCGCATGGGCTTCCTCCAAATGCGAGAATGCCGCCTCGGCGGGCGGCATTCAGATCATGCTTCCGTTCGTTTCGGTTTGCCTCAGTCGGCCAGCAGGATCAAGGCAGTCGGATCGATCTTCACGCCGACGGTGTCGCCGACAACAGGGGGCTTGATGCCCGGGTCATTGAAGGTGTCGAAGGAGAGCGTCTTGCCGCCGACATTGATGCGGGTCCGGATGACTGATCCGAGGAACTGGCTGGACGCCACTTCGCCGTGAACCGTTGCCACGTCGGCGCTGGCGAGCGTGCCGGCTTCCGGGCGCATGGCGAGCTGAATGGTCGAGCCGTTCTTGGCCGTGATGGCTTCCTTGATCGCCAGCGTCTTGTCCCCGATCTGAACAATGCCCGCGCCCTGGTCGGTCACAACAGCATCGAGCACGTTGAGCGTGCCGACGAACGAGGCGACGAAGCGTGTGGTCGGGCGGTTGTAGATCTCGAAGGGCGTGCCGATCTGGTCGGCCTTGCCGGCATTCATGACGACGATGCGGTCGGAGATCGACAGCGCTTCTTCCTGGTCATGGGTGACGAAAACGGTGGTGATGCCCAGCTGCTGCTGGATGTGGCGGATTTCCTCGCGCAGCGAAACGCGGATCTTGGCGTCGAGCGCCGAGAGCGGTTCGTCAAGCAAGAGTACCTGCGGCTTGGGTGCCAGCGCGCGGGCAAGCGCCACGCGCTGCTGCTGGCCGCCCGAAAGCTGGTAAGGGTAGCGCTCGGCGAGATGGTCGAGATGGATCAGCGCCAGCATTTCCTTCACGCGCTTGTCGATATCGGCCTTCGGCATTCCTGAGATCTTCAGGCCGAAGGCGACATTGTCGGCGACATTCATGTTCGGAAACAGGGCATAGGCCTGGAAGACCATGCCGATATTGCGCTGGTTCGGCTTGAGATAGGTCTGGTCCTTGCCGGCGATTTCGATCGTGCCGCCCGAGGGCGTCTCGAAGCCGGCAATCATGCGCAGGACGGTGGTCTTGCCGCAGCCCGATGGGCCGAGGAACGAGATGAATTCACCCTTCTCGATCGCCATGTTGAAGTCGTGCACGACCTGGGTGGCGCCGAAGGATTTCTTGAGGTGGGAAAGTGTCAGGAAGGTCATGAAAAGAATTCCTCAGGCCTGGCGCGGGGCTGTTTTCTGGAGGCGGGACACGAGCTGGATCAGACCGAGGCAGCCCCAGGTGATGCCGAAGGCGATGACGGCGAGTGCAGCCGGCTCATAGGCGCGGTTGGCGCCGAGAAGCTGCATGAAGGGTCCGAAGGCCGGCTTGTTCAGGAGCGCTGCCATGGTGAATTCGCCAATGACGATGGCGAAGGTCAGGAAGGCGCCCGAGAGCACGGCAACGAGCACGTTCGGCAGGATGATCTTCGAGATGATCGTGAACCAGCCAGCGCCAAGGCTTTGGGCGGCTTCCGTCAGCGTGCCGATGTCGATGGTCCGAAGACCCGTGTCGACGGCGCGGTACATGTAGGGGAGGGCGAGCGTCGCATAGCCGAACATCAAAAGGATGTCCGTGCCGAAGGCAGAGCCCGTCAGCGGCAGCCAGCTCGAGGTGTTGTAGAGGCGGATATAGCCGAAGACGATGACGATCGCCGGAATGACCAGCGGCAGCAACGTCACGAACTCGATATAGGGTCGCAGGCGCGGCAGCTTGAGGCGCACCCAATAGGCTGTCGGGACCACCAGGAAGACGCCGAAGAGGATGGTGACCAGCGCCATCGTGACCGAATAGGTGAAGGTCTCCTGGAAACGCGGATCGGTGAGAACCTTGACGTAAGCGTCGAAGGAATATTCTCCGCGCCGCATCTTGAGCGAGAAGTTGGTCATGCCGATCAGCGGCAGAAAGAAATAGAGGAGGCCGAAGATCAGGGCCCCCCAGGCCCAAAAGCGCTTCATTTCAGCCACCTTTCGCTGCGGGCGCGCAGCCAGATATACAGAGCATTGGCGACACCGGTGACCGCGATCATGCCGAAGGCGAGCGCGTAGCCGAGATGGGGGTCACCCAGCACGTCGCCGCGGATCTGGGCGAAGAGCAGGATTGGCACGATATTCAGCGAAGAGCCGGTCAATGCGATCGCGGTTGCGACAGCGCCGAATGCGTTTGCGAAGAGCAGTGCCATCGTGCCCAGGATCGAGGGCAGCAGGATCGGGAAGGCCACGAGGCGCCAGTACTGTGCATTGGTCGCGCCTAGGATCGAGGCTGCCTCGCGCCATTCGCGCTTCAGACCGTCAAGGGCCGGGGTGATGATCAGGATCATCAGCGGGATCTGGAAGAAAAGATAGGTGACTGTCAGGCCCCAGAAAGACAGGAGATTGAAGCCGAGCAGGCGAAGATCGATGCCGAGCTGGGTCTTCAGGAAGACGGTGAGCAGGCCGACCGGGCCGAGGGTCGCCAGAAAGGCGAAGGCGAGCGGAACGCCGGCGAAGTTGGAGGCGACGCCCGAGAAGGTCAGGAGCGGGCCGCGGATCCACTGCGGCAGACCGCCAAGCACGACGGCTGCGGCAACGCCGAAGCCGATGAGGCAGCCGAGAATGGCCGAGGCGAGGCTGATCTTGATGGAAATCCAATAGGCCGCCATGATCGAAGGCGTGAAGAGCCCGCCGATATTGTCGAGCGTGAACGATCCATCAGGACGCTGGAATGCGCCGATGACGATCTTCATGGTCGGCATGATCAGGAAGAGTATCACGAAGGCTGCGAAAGGCAGGACGCCCAGCCAGTGAAGTGGAAGTTTCGTTCGTGGCCGTGCCTGGTGGCCCGGGCCCACTGCCTCTGTCGACATTCGATCTGCCCCTCTTGTCCGCCTCTGGGCGGATCTTCTTAAAATGCAAGCGCCGCCCCGACCTTAGACAAGACCGGGGCGGCACATCAAGGTCTCGACTTACTGGACGTTGGCGCCGACGACGCTGTCCCAACCGCCGACAACGGCAGCCTTGTTGGCGTCGACTTCTTCGAGCGTCGGGAAGTAGGCCTTTTCGTAGGATTCAGCCGGCGGCAGAGCGTCGAGCAGGTCCTGCGGAACCTTGCCAGCCTTGACCATGGCGTTGAAGCGGGCCGGGTGGCAGTAACCCTTCAGCCAGCCGAGCTGACCTTCGTCGGAGTACAGGTGCTCCATCCACAGCTTGGCAGCGTTCGGGTGCGGTGCGTAAGCAGAGATGCCCTGAACGTAGACGCCAGCCAGAACGCCGGATGCCGGAACGACGACTTCGACCGGCGGGTTGCCAGCGAGCGTGTCACGAGCGGAAAGGGCGTTGTAGTCCCACATGACGACGATCGGGGTCGCGCCCTGAGCGAGCGTGCCGGACTTGCCGATGACGGGTACGAAGTTGCCGGCCTTGTTCAGTTCGCCGAAGTACTTCAGACCAGCATCGCCAGCGTCCTTGCCAGCAGCTGCGCCCGATGCCATGCCGGCTGCGAGAACGCCGAGGATAGCCTGGTTGGAAGCGCGCGGGTCACCTGCGAGAGCAACCTGACCGGCATATTCCGGCTTCGTCAGATCGGCCCAGTCCTTCGGGGTGTTGGTGACGAGGTCCTTGTTCACCAGGAAGGACATGACGCCATAGTAGTCGCCGTACCAGTAGCCTTCAGCGTCCTTGATGTTGTCCGGGATTTCGTCCCAGGTGGAGACCTTGTAAGGCTGCAGCAGGCCTTCGGCCTTCATCTGCGGACCGAAAGCGAGACCGACGTCGACGACGTCAGGAGCCTGCGGGCCCTTGTTGTCCTTGTTGGCCTTGATGGCTTCGACTTCGTCAGCCGAACCTGCGTCTGGGTTCAGTTCATTGACGGTGATTTCCGGGTACTTCTTCTTGAAGGCGTCGATCACGGCGCCGTAGCCGCACCAGTCGTGGGGCAGGGCGATGGTGGTCAGCATGCCTTCCTTCTTGGCGGCTTCGATCAGCTCGGCGCTCGGTTCTGCGACGGCGACAGCCGAGCTTGCCATGACCAGCGCCGTGGTCATCGAAAGGATCTTGCGGAATTGGGTCACTGTAGTTCTCCTCTTGGTGTTGGAAGCGATGCGGTTCACTTATGTGGCCTTTGTTATGGTTATGTGACGGATACCGGCCTTGCGTGGTCTGTCTATATTTGCCCGTATCCTGAATTATCCTCCGTTTCGGTCTGTCCGGCTCATCGGGGCTTTCGAAACAGGCGGGCCTGCTCGAACAGTCCTTCAAGCGTATTCATGCGTTCACGCGTCTCGTCCCAGGACGAGCTCTGAACGGCTTCGATCAGGGCTTCGACAACAAACAGCGTCACGACGGAGCTGTCCCATGCCGACGGAGCCTCGATATGTAGTTTGAAACAGTGACGGGCATGCTGTGCCACCGGCGACATCCACTGGTCCGTGAAGACGATGATCTGCACGCCGTTGGCGCGCGCGACCTCGGCCAGCGTGGTCAGATCTGCCTCGTAGCGCCTGATGTCGAAGATCACGAGAACGTCGCCATCCTGCATGTTCAGGACGTGCTGAGGCCATGAGCTGGCGTTCGACGACATCAGCGTCGTGCGCGGCCGGATGACCTGCATATGGGTGAAGAAGTATTCGGCGAGCGCACCGGTGATGCGTCCACCGACGAAATAGATGCTGCGATTGCGGTCGCCGATGAGGCGGGCTGCTTCATCGAAGGTGGCCGTGCGCAGTTCTCCCAGCGAGTTGCGCAGGTTTGCCATGACGGCTTCGGCAAAGCGATTGAGAATATGGCGGTTCGGCGCGTTGGCCGCCCAGCGGTCGTGCTTGGCGATGGGATTGGAGATCGTCGCCTCGAGTTCCTGATGCAGATGGGCCTGGAATTCGGGATAGCCCTTGTAGCCGAGCTTCTGAACCATGCGGGCGACGGTCGGCGTCGATACGCCCGCGTTCTCGGCAACGGTCGTGATGCTACCCAGCCCGGAGACGGGGTAGTTCTGCAGCAGGCTTTCTGCCAGCTGTCGTTCGGCACGCGTCAGCCCATCGAAATGGGCATGGATCACGTCCGACACCGTCGTCGACGCATTCATCAAGGACCGATTGACTCCCCTCAAGCCGATCTATTGCCAGCTTTTTCAGGATTAAGCCTCGCTGTCACAATTGAGTCAACCGCCCCTTGAAGAGAATTTTTCAGTGGCGGATTGACAGACGCTTAACCGTGAAGAATTCTCTTCGAAAATAAATTGGGCCAACGAGCCCGGGGGACAGCCAGCATGCTCTTGAGGTCGGGGATCCTGACATCGTCGGAAGGTGAGGCCGTGGCATTGGAAAATGCGACGGGCGCCAGCGGCGTCGTCATCGTCTGCGAACACGCGTCTTCCGTGCTGCCGAAATCTGCGGGCGACCTCGGTCTGTCACCGGAGGCCTTGTCGAGCCATATTGCTTGGGATCCGGGTGCTCTTGCGATTGCCCGCCGCCTCTCGGAGGCACTCGACGCTTTGCTGGTGCACCAGCGCTTCTCGCGGCTGATCTACGACTGCAACCGTCCGCCGGAATCGCCGGCGGCCATGCCGGAAAAGAGCGAGATTTTCGAGATCCCCGGCAATCGGGCGCTGAGTGTGGCGGAGCGTTATGCCCGGACGGCTGCTCTCTACATTCCCTTCCACGACCGCATCTCTGCCGAGCTCTCGCGCCTCGAGGCAGAGGGGCAGAAGCCTGTTGTCGTGACCATGCACACCTTTACGCCCATCTATTTCGGCAAGCCTCGGGAGGTCGAGATCGGCATCCTGCATGATACGGACAGCCGATTGGCGGATGCGATGTTGGAGGCGGCACAAGGCGGTCTCTACAGGGTCGAGCGAAACGCTCCCTATGGACCGGAAGACGGCGTGACCCATACGCTTCGTCTGCATGCCATTCCGCAAGGGTTTGCCAATGTCATGATCGAGGTTCGCAACGACCTCGTGCGTGACGCTGCGGGTGTGGAGGCAATCTCCTCCTATCTCGCGGACTTGATTTCAGGAGCCCTCGAAAGGGTCGCATAAATACTTCCAGCCGCTGGGCAAACCAAACATCAAAGAGGGAACGGATGCCGGCATATCATTGGATGAGACAAGGACTGCGGAAGCGGTCCGGGGCGGCGGTGGACTGATGCCGCAAGCGCTGCAGACCTATGTGCGCGTCGTCGACGCATTTAATCGCCGCGTCGGTCGGATCGTCATGTATGGCATCTTCGTCATGATGGGCATCTTGCTCTACTCGTCGATCTCCAAAACCATGTTCCTGCCCGCCAGCTGGACGCTTGAAATGGCGCAGTTCGTCATGGCGGGCTATTACCTGCTGGGCGGCGCCTATTCGCTGCAGCTCGACAGCCATGTGCGCATGGATCTGCTCTACGGCCGCTGGTCGCCGAAGACGAAAGCCATCGTGGATGTGATCACCATCATGATGCTGTTCGTCTACCTGTTCTTCCTGCTGTGGGGTGGCGTCTCGAGCACGACCTATGCGCTGCAGTATGGTGAGACCAGCTATTCCTCCTGGTCGCCCTACATGGCGCCCATCAAGATTGTCATGGTGATCGGTATCTTCCTCACCTTCCTGCAGGCCACCTCGATCTTCATCAAGGACCTTGCCACAGCGATGGGGAGGCCGTTCGCATGAGCGAGTACCTTGGCTATGAAATGATCGCGCTCCTGATGTTCTCGTCGATGATGATGTCGATGCTGACAGGGCAGCGCGTGTTTGCGACGATCGGTTTCGTTGGTGTGGTCGCGGCTGCCGTGCTCTGGGGCAATGGTGGCTTCGAGATGGGCTTCTCGGCCGGCATGAAGCTGATGAAGTGGTACCCGCTGCTGACGCTGCCGCTGTTCATCTACATGGGCTACATGCTGTCGGAATCGGGCATTGCGGAAGACCTCTACAAGGCCTTCCATGTCTGGTTCGGCGGCATGCCGGGAGGTCTGGCGATCGGCACGATCGGACTGATGGTCGTGATCTCGGCGATGAACGGCCTCTCGGTTGCGGGCATGGCGATCGGCGCTTCAATCGCACTGCCTGAACTGCTGCGCCGCGGCTACGACAAGATCATGGTCTCCGGTGTCATTCAGGCGGGTAGTTCGCTCGGCATCCTGATCCCGCCGAGCGTGGTGCTTGTGCTTTACGGCATGATCGCGCGCCAGCCGGTTAGCCAGCTGTGGCTTGCGGGTGTCTTCCCGGGCCTGCTGCTCGCGACCCTGTTCTGCATCTACATCTATATCCGTTGCCGCCTCAATCCGGCGCTCGGCCCCGCCCTTCCCAAGGAAGAGCGCGACATGCCGATGCGCGAGAAGCTGAAACTGCTGCAGGCTGGTATCCTGCCGTTCCTCATCTTCTTCCTGATGATGGGGCTCTTCCTGATGGGCATTACCAGCCTGGTGGAAAGCTCGGCCGTCGGTGCGCTCGGTGCGCTCTTCGCCGCCTGGTACAAGGGGCGCCTCACGAAGGCCGTCTGGAATCGAGTTCTGGAGCAGACGCTCGGCATCTCCTGCATGTTCATGTGGATCATTCTGGCGGCCCTCTGCTTCGGCGCCGTCTTCGACGGTCTGGGGGCTGTCAAGGCGATCGAGAACCTGCTGGTCAACGATATCGGTCTGACACCCTGGCAGATCCTGATCATGATGCAGCTATCGTTCCTGGTGATGGGGGCCTTCCTCGACGACACGGCCATGCTGGTCATCGTCGCGCCGCTCTACATCCCGCTGGTCGGCAAGCTCGATCTGGGCGTTGACAACGCGCTGATCTGGTACGGCGTGCTCTACACGATCACCTGCCAGATCGCCTACATGACGCCGCCCTTCGGCTACAATCTCTTCCTCATGAAGGCGATGGCGCCGCCCGACTTCCGGCTGATCGATATCTACCGGTCAGTCGTGCCCTTCGTGCTGATCATGCTGCTCGGCATGGTGATCATCATGATCTTCCCGCAGATCGCGACATGGCTGCCGAGCCAAGTGTATCTCAGAGGCTAGCGTTCGAATGACAAGAGGCCCGGCAAACGGGCCCGGCACCAGGACTACCCGCCGGACCTCAAGGGATGGCGGGCATCAAGAGAACCAAAGAACAGAGGGAAACGAAATGACCAACAGCAGACGTTCATTCCTGAAGACGGCCGCCATGGCGACACCCGCCGTTCTGGCAGCACCTTATGTCAAAGCCCAGAATGCCAAGATCACCTGGCGCCTGCAGACCTATGCCGGTGCGGCACTTGCCGAATTCGTCATCCGCCCGGCCGTCGACGCCTTCAACAAGGCGGCCAATGGCGAGATGGAAATCCAGCTCTACACGGCTGATCAGCTTGTCCCGACCGGTGAACTCTTCCGCGCCATGCAGGCCGGCACCATCGACGCCGTCCAGTCGGACGACGATTCCATGAACTCGCCGGTCGATATCAAGGTGTTCGGCGGCTACTTCCCGTTTGCCTCGCGCTACAGCCTCGACGTGCCGACGCTGTTTTACGAATACGGCCTCGCCGAGATCTGGGACGAAGCCTACACGGAAGTCGGCGTGAAGTGGCTGTCGGCCGGCGCCTGGGATCCGTGCAACTTCGCCACCAACAAGCCGATCACAAAGCTCGATGATCTGAAGGGCCTGCGCGTCTTCACCTTCCCGACTGCCGGTCAGTTCCTGTCGCAGTTCGGCGTCGTTCCGGTCACCATCCCGTTCGAAGATGTGCCGGTTGCCATGCAGACCGGTGAAATCGACGCGATTGCCTGGTCCGGCATCACGGAAGTCTTCACGTCCGGCTGGGTGGATGTGACCAAGTACTTCCTGACCAACAACGTCTCCGGTGGCTGGGCGGGTTCGTTCTTTGCCAATGCCGACCGCTGGAAGGAAGTGCCGCCGCATCTGCAGACCCTCTGGCAGATGTGCATGGATAGTTCCCACTACAAGCGTCTGCACTGGTACTGGGGTGGCGAAGCGCGCCTTCGCGCCGAAGGTGGCCGTCTCGAACTCACCAGCATCCCGGATGCCGAATGGAAGACCGTCGAAGATGCAGCGCATGTCTTCTGGGAAGAGGTTGCCAAGCAGACCCCGCGCACCGGCAAGGTCGTGGAAATCCTGAAGAAGTACAATGCCGACATGGAAAAGGCCGGCAAGCCTTACCGCTACGGCTGATAACACGACATGGCGATCCGGCTTCGGCCGGGTCGCCTTCATAGAACAAGACGGCATGAGCCGAGCGCTGCCCTGGGAACACCGAGATGACCACTTACACATTCGAAGAGTTGAAAAAAGACGTCGCAGAAGGGCGCATCGACACGGTTCTGGCGTGTCAGGTGGACATGCAGGGCCGTTTGATGGGCAAGCGCTTTCAGGCCGAATTCTTCGTCGAGAGCGCCTACAAGGAAACCCATAGCTGCAACTACCTGCTCGCCACCGACATGGAGATGGAAACCGTCTCCGGCTACAAGGCGACGAGCTGGGAGAAGGGCTACGGCGACTACACGATGAAGCCCGATCTTTCGACGCTTCGCCGGATCCCCTGGCTCGAAGGCACGGCGCTGGTTCTCTGCGACATGCTCGACCACGCGACCCATGCCGAAGTGCCGCATTCGCCGCGCGCCATCCTGAAGAAGCAGGTCGCCCGGCTTGAGGCCATGGGCATGAAGGCCTTCATGGCGACCGAGCTCGAATTCTTCCTCTTCGACCAGACCTATGACGAAGCGCGGCTTTCGGGCTATCGCGACCTGAAGCCGGTTTCTGGCTATAACGAGGACTACCACATCTTCCAGACGACCAAGGAAGAGGATGTGATGCGGGCGATCCGCAAGGGTCTGCAGGGGGCCGGCATTCCGGTCGAGAATTCCAAGGGCGAGGCTTCTGCCGGGCAGGAAGAAATCAATGTCCGTTATGCCGACGTGCTGACCATGGCGGACCGGCACGTGATCATCAAGAACGGCTGCAAGGAGATCGCCTGGTCGAAGGGCAAGGCGATCACCTTCCTTGCCAAGTGGCATTACAACGCCGCCGGTTCCTCGTCGCATATTCACCAGTCGCTGTGGTCTGCCGATGGCCAGACGCCGCTGTTCTTCGACAAGGACGGGCAGTACGGCATGTCCGAGACCATGAAGCACTACATGGCCGGTCTGCTCGCCCATGCCAGCGACTTCACCTATTTTCTTGCACCCTACATCAACTCCTACAAGCGCTTCGTCGCCGGCACGTTCGCGCCGACCAAGGCGATCTGGTCGAAGGACAATCGCACCGCCGGCTACCGCTTGTGCGGCGAGGCGAGCAAGGGCATCCGCGTGGAATGCCGTGTCGGTGGTTCAGACCTCAATCCGTATCTGGCCATGGCAGCCCTGCTTGCCGCCGGCATCGACGGGATCGAGAAGAAGATGGCGCTGGAGCCGGAATTCTCAGGCGACGCATACGGCGCGCAGGGCGCCCGCGAAATTCCAAGGACGCTGCGGGCGGCGGCGGAAACGCTTCGAGGCTCGGCCATGCTGCGGGCCGCTTTCGGCGATGACGTGGTGGATCACTACGTTCGTGCCGCGGAGTGGGAGCAGGAAGAGTATGATCGCCGGATCACGGACTGGGAGGTTGCGCGCGGCTTTGAACGGGCGTGACCAAAGGCGGCCTTGAGCACGCCACGATCCCCGGCGTATGGGTGGAAACAAGGACAGCGGCTGCGGCCGCTGTCATTTCGTTCTAGAACAACAGGAAGACGATCATGACGATGATCCAATGCATTTCGCCGATCGATGGATCGGTTTACGCGGAACGTCCGGCCATGTCGCTGGAAGCGGCGACCGAGGCTGTGGCTCGTGCTCGCAAGGCGCAGAAGGCCTGGGCGCGCCGGCCTCTGGAAGACCGCGTTCAACTCGTGCTGAAGGGCGTTGCCCGTCTCAACGAGATGTCCGATGAAGTGGTGCCGGAACTCGCCCACATGATGGGCCGTCCCGTACGCTACGGCGGCGAATACAAGGGTTTCAACGAGCGCTCGAACTATGTCGCTAACGTTGCTGCCGACGCATTGGCGCCGCTGGTCGTTGAAAACAGCGCAAGCTTCGAGCGCCGCATCGAGCGCGAGCCGCATGGCGTTGTTTTCGTCATCGCGCCGTGGAATTACCCTTACATGACCGCGATCAATACGATCGCGCCAGCACTGATGGCCGGCAACACTGTCGTCATCAAGCATGCGACCCAGACACTGCTGGTTGGTGAGCGCATGGTGCGCGCCTTCGTCGAAGCCGGCGTGCCTGATGATGTCTTCATCAACCTCTTCCTCGATCACGCCACGACGTCGGCCCTGATTGCGGCCAGCAATTTCAACTTCATCAATTTCACCGGTTCGGTCGAAGGTGGTCGTTCGATCGAGCGGGCCGCTGCCGGCACCTTTGCAGGTCTCGGGCTCGAGCTTGGCGGCAAGGACCCGGGTTACGTCATGGAAGACGCCGACCTCGAAGCCGCCGTCGATACGCTGATGGATGGCGCGACCTACAATTCCGGCCAGTGCTGCTGCGGCATCGAGCGCATCTATGTGCATGAGAGCCTCTACGACGCCTTCGTCGAGAAGTCGGTCGCCTGGGTGTCGAACTACAAGCTCGGCAATCCGCTCGATCCGGAAACGACGCTCGGCCCGATGGCCAACAAGCGCTTCGCCAAGGTGGTACGCGAGCAGATCGCCGATGCGGTTTCGAAGGGCGCCAAGGCTCTGGTCGATCCGAAGCTCTTCCCGGCCGATGACGGCGGCGCCTATATCATGCCGCAGGTGCTCATGAACGTCGATCACTCCATGGCCTTCATGAAGGACGAAACCTTTGGTCCGGCCGTCGGCATCATGAAGGTGAAGAGCGACGAACAGGCGCTCGAGCTGATGAATGACAGCCCCTATGGCCTGACGGCCTCGCTCTGGACGCAGGATCCCGAGCGCGCCGCCCGCATCGGCCGCGACATCGAAACGGGCACCGTGTTCATGAACCGGGCCGACTATCTCGACCCGGCGCTTTGCTGGACCGGCGTCAAGGAAACCGGCAAGGGCGGCTCGCTCTCCGTTCTCGGCTTCCAGAACCTCACCCGTCCGAAATCCTATCACCTGAAGAAAGTCACGAAATGAACATCGTCGCCAATTGGAGCTACCCCACCGCCGTCAAGATGGGACGTGGCCGCATCAAGGAACTGGCGGACGCATGCAAGTCGCTCGGCATGAAGAAGCCGCTGCTGATCACCGACCGGGGCCTCGCCCCGATGGCAATCACGCAGACAGCGCTCGAGGTGCTGGAAGAGGCAGGTCTCGGCCGTGCGCTCTTCGCCGATGTCGATCCGAACCCGAACGAGAAGAACCTTGAGGCCGGCATCAAGGCCTACAAGGATGGCGGCCATGACGGCGTCGTGGCCTTCGGTGGCGGCTCTGGCCTCGACCTCGGCAAGTGCGTTGCCTTCATGGCTGGCCAGACGCGGCCGGTCTGGGACTTCGAAGACATCGGTGACTGGTGGACCCGCGCCAATTCTGACGCCATCGCCCCGATCGTCGCCGTGCCGACCACGGCCGGTACGGGTTCGGAAGTCGGTCGCGCCTCGGTGATCACCAACTCCGTCACGCATGTGAAGAAGATCATCTTCCATCCGAAGTTCCTGCCCGGCGTCGTCATCTGCGATCCGGAACTGACCGTCGGCATGCCGAAGATGATTACGGCGGGTACGGGCATGGACGCGTTCGCCCATTGCCTCGAAGCCTATTCCTCGCCGTTCTATCACCCGATGAGCCAGGGCATCGCGCTCGAAGGCATGCGTCTGGTCAAGGAGTTCCTGCCGCGCGCCTATCACGATGGCACGGATATCGAGGCCCGCACCAACATGATGTCGGCAGCCGCCATGGGCGCTACCGCCTTCCAGAAGGGGCTTGGTGCGATCCACGCGCTGTCGCATCCGATCGGCGCCGTCTACAACACCCATCACGGCATGACCAATGCGGTCGTGATGCCGCCAGTGCTGAAGTTCAACCGACATGTGATCGAGGAGCGCATCGAGCGTGCGGCTGCCTATCTCGGTATCGCCGGCGGCTTCGACGGCTTCTACGACTACGTGCTGGCTCTCCGGGCCGAACTGCATGTGCCGGCGAACCTGACCGCCATGGGCATTGCCAATGATCGGATCGACGAGCTCTCGGCTATGGCGATCGAGGATCCGAGCGCTGGCGGCAATCCGGTGAAGATGACGCTCGAAAACACCAAGAAGCTGTTTGCCGACTGCTTCTAACAGCGCGTGCTGATCGCATTGAGGACCCCGTCACTGTGTGGCGGGGTCTTTTTTGTGTCTTGCTGATGGGTTGGTGATCCATCCAGCCCCTTGCTGGCAGACCTGAAGGCGGGCCGAGTCGCGCCTCCGCATGTTGGCAGATGTCTATCTGTGCGCGGCTCAGTAGTGACGGACCTGCGCATTCTTATTTGCGAATATACTTTGTTTTTCCGTCGCTTCTCCCCATTATGGGGGAGGGCACCAGGTGTCCCGTTTCCACTTTGTTAACCATGTTTGCGCCATGATCAACGTATGGGGCGCCGATGATGCTGGCTGCTCAAGAGCGATGAGCCGCTCGGATCCGACCTCCCAAGGAAGCAGCATGCCAGTCATTTCTTTTGCCAATGCCAAGGGCGGTGCCGGCAAAACCACCGCAGCCCTTCTTCTCGCCACTGAACTGGCACATCAAGGATATCGCGTCGCCATTCTGGATGCCGATCCGCAACGCTGGATTACCCAGTGGCACGAGATCTCCGGTCCGCAGCGCAATATCGAAGTCATCTCTGAAGTGACGGTCGCTTCGGTTCAGGGTCATATCCGTGAGTTGTCGCGCACAAACGACTACATCATCATGGATCTTGCCGGTGCGCGTGATGCCATGGTCACGACGGCAATCGGCCTTTCCGATCATGTGATGATCCCGGTTCAGGGCTGTGCCATGGATGCCAAGGGCGGCGCCCAGATCCTCGACCTGATCAAGCTGATGGAAGATGCCGGCAACCTGGTCATTCCGCATTCGGTCGTCCTCACCCGAGTCACCTCGATGGTAACGACGCGCGCCCTGTTGACCATCAAGGGCCTGCTCGCCGCGCGGGGCGTCAATGTCGTCAACACGCCGATCGCCGAGCGCAGCGCCTATCGCGAAATCTTCGACTGTGGTGGCACGCTGTATTCGATGGATGCAGCGAAGATCAGCAATCTCGACAAGGCTCAGGAAAACGCCAAGTCGTTTGCCTCGGAAGTCATGCGCCTTCTGCCGGTGAAGGTCATCCGCTCCAGCGAGCCGCGTCGCCTGTTCCGTCTGGTGCGCTCCGCCGCCTGAAGCCATAAGCCAACTGCCGCATCATCGCCCGCGTCTGGCCAGCCAGGCGCGGGTTAATTGTATGTCGCGGGCCTCAACGGCATGCCCGTAGGGCAAAGCATGCAGCTCGACCTCGGCGTCTGCAGACTTCATCAGCTCGGCCAGGTTCGTAGCATCCGACGGCCGCCGTCGCGGATCTTGTTTTCCGGCTATCAGCAGCACCGGACGTCTCCCCAGCGGTTCGACGGCGCGGGTTCCATAGGGCGGCTGCGGGCGAAGCAGGACTGCGCCTGCAACCAAATGCGGGTGGTCGACCAAGAGAGCTGCCGCAGTGACCGCGCCGCTGGAATATCCGATCAGAAGTGGTGCGGTTTCATGCCTTTCGGCAATGGACATCAGAAGCGAGGCCAGTTCCTGACTTCGCGACGCCAGATTGGACGTGTCGACGGATCGATCGGCGCGTCGGCGGAAGAAGGTGAACGCCCCGTCGTCCTTCTCCTGACCTCTCGGAAAATAGCAGGGATGGGCTGGTGCGATTTGCCCAGCCAGGCCGGTGAGCGAGGTTTCGTCGCTTGAGCTTCCGTGAAGGAAGATAACCGGCTGGAAAGCAGACTGTCTCCGGCGGCAGATCGTGAGATAGCCGCTGATCGAGACCGTTTCGGTGTCGTCACTCGACAAATTCCACCGTCACGCCGGCCTTCACCATCTTGGCCAGCTCAGTCGCATCCCAGTTTGTCAGGCGGATACAGCCGTGGCTCTGGGTGCGGCCGATCTTGGATGGCTCGGGCGTGCCGTGGATGCCGTAGGTCGGCTTGGAGAGTGCAAGCCAGACCGTGCCGACTGGACCGTTCGGGCCCGGCGGGATCGACAGGACCTTGGTGTTGTTGCCCTGCTGGAAATTGACCTTCGGATTGTAGGTGTAGCCCGGATCAAGCGCGATGCGTTCGATGGTGACCGTGCCAGACGGCGAGGGGGTGTCGGCCGAGCCGATGCTTGCCGGATAGGCGGCGACCAGACTGCCGTCTTCACCATAGGCGAAGACCTGCTTCAGACCCTTGTTCGCGACAATGCGTGCGACATTGCCCTTCTTGACAGGGCCCGGCTCGACCACCTTGATGGTCGTACCGGGGATCGAAAAGTCGACGCCGGGGTTCAGCTCGCGCAGATAGCCTTCGTCCATGTGGAAGCGCTCGGCGAGCATTTCGACGGTCGAGGTGTAGGACAGGGCGGGCAGCTGTGCCTTGTGGGCGTAGTCGTCCGGGATCGAGGCGACGAATGGGCCGGCGGCGTCGCCTGCCGTGATCGTGTAGCTCTTGATTGCGAGGCCGCCGGAGAGGCGCAGGCGTTCGAGGATATCGTCGGCATTGTTCGGGTCGAGCGTTTCGCCGGTCATCTCTTCCCAGGCGACGATCGCCTTGTTGACGTTCTGGCCCATCTTGCCGTCGATGACGCCGGGCGAGACGCCTTCGCGATCAAGGAAGACCTGCAGAGCGGTGATCTCGAGCCGCGACAGGTTGCTCTTTACCGGGATTTCCGGGGTGACGATCCGGGCCGGGGCGTTGTCGGCGGGGGCGGGCAGATCAGGGCCGCCATAGGGCATGTCCTGAGGCATCTGATCGAGAGGAACCTGGTCGCCCGGCATCGCATCGGGGATCGACGCTGTGGTCACGTCATCGTCCCAGCCGCGCGGTTCCGGCTGCTGGGGCTGGCCGTAAGGGTCATAGACGCCCGGCAGGCCGCGATCACCGCCCCGGTTTTGCGGCGGGTAGTAGCTCTCGGCTGGAATTTCGGTCGCGACGAGATTGCCCATGCGGTCGATGAGAACGGTGCGGCCCATGCGATCGCGGCTGATCACGACTTCGCCCACTTCCGGCACGAAATCGAGAATATCGCCCTCCGGCGAGATCAGAAGCGTGTGCGAATTGCGATCGTCATAGACGGATTGCGCCGATGCGGTAAGCGCCGCCGTCAGCGATATGGCGGTCAAGGCAGCCAATCCCAGGCCAGTATTCTTGATATCGAACACGATTCGTTTTTCCTCGTCTGAACCAGCGACAAACGCGTGAAATTTGACACTAATGTGGAAAAGGTGAATTCATAGTGAATATAGGGTTAACTTACTGTGGGGGCAGTAGAGCCGAGACGCTTTAAAACAGAGCTTTGTGGTTCGGCTGTAAGGGGGGAAGATGCAGGATCGACTGAGATTGGAAGACTTTTTGCCCTTCCGGCTGATCCGGGTCGCGGAAACTGTCGATAACGGCTTTGCGCACTTCTGTGGTCCGGAGGATGAACTGTCCTGGTCGGAGTGGCAGGTGCTCTGGTCTCTGGGCGAGCGTTCGCCGACCACTGCGAAGGCCATTTCCGGCTATGCGGGTCTCAGCAAGACCAAGATCAGCCGCGCCGTGAAAGTTCTCGAGGACAAGGGCTATCTGCTTCGCAAGCGTGACCGATCCGACCGCCGCTTCGAGCTGTTGTCCTTGACGCAGAGGGGAAAAGAGCGTTTCGAGCGACTGGCGGGCGAAGCGAGCGGCTTCCAGCGCTGGCTTGAGCGCAGTGTGAACATCGCCTATCTCTCCTCGCTCGACAGCGGGCTCGTCGGACTGGAGGATCTGATTTCCACCGGTCACCTCAGAGCGCCGCAGCAGCAGGCCGAGGAACCGCTCGCATGATCATGTTTTCCGGTCCCAAGGGGCCGCGTCTCGCTCTCGACGAAGGCTCCGTCCTCGATGTCGGCGCCTGCATTGTCGACGGCGTTGATCTGGCGCCCGGCCGGGCCATTCCCGATGACGGCGACCCCCGCATCGATCATTCGCTTGAAGGCTTCCTCTTCACATGCGGTCCGGACCACATCCGCCACCGCGAGCCGATATCCGGCATGGATGCAGACTATCCGCTGCATGGCTCCTTTTCCGCCAATCCGGCGCATTCGATCGAATTGACGATCGAGGGCGAGGATCTCGTGGCGCGGGCCGTCGTCGACGTTGCACTTGCGGCCGGCGGACATGCACAGCTGCGCCGTCAGTGGCGGCTGAAGGGCGAGAGCGGCGAGGTGCAGCTTGCCGACACGGTGGTCAATGCTGGAGATACAGCCTTTCCGACCTTCCTGATGTATCACATCAATCTCGGCGCCAAGCATTTCGATCCCGGCACGCGGCTCGAAGGGGCCATGCTTGAGGGCGGTGGTCTGCCGTGGGCCTTCGGCGAAGGAGAGAGCGGGATCTTCTGCGTGCCCGCGGGGCATGGTGGTTGGGCGGAGCTCCGGCTCGGGCCGATGGAGGCGATCGGTGGCAAGCGGCTGAAGGTGCGCTTCCGCACAGACACGCTGCCGCATCTTCAGGTCTGGCGGAACCAGAGGCTGCCAGCCCATGTGCTCGGCATCGAACCCGTCTCGCATCGTTGGGCCTCGCGAAACGAGCTCGAAGCCGCGGGTGAGTTTGACATTCTCGAACCCGGCGAGAGCCGTGAATACGGGCTCGCGTTTTCCTTCGTCTGAGGCGGGACGGCGAGGCTGTCGAGATTGACGCCTACGGATGCCCGTCGTAGATGTTTGGCCCCAAGAAATTGACGAGGTGCCCCGATGAACATCCGCCAGATCAACGAGGAATATTCGGTCAGCGGCCAGATCACGGTCGATGAGGTCGACGAGGTAAAGGCGCTCGGCTTCAAGTCGATCGTTTGCCATCGCCCCGACGGCGAAGAATTCGGCCAGCCGGAATTCGCAGCCGTTGCCAAGCGCGCGGAAGAGTTGGGTCTCAAGATCAAACACGTGCCCGTCGGACCCATGGGCGTGACACCCGATGCCGTTGCCGACATGGTTGATGCACTCGAAGAATTCGAGCGTCCGATGTTCGGCTATTGCCGTTCCGGCGCCCGTTCGGCGGCAACCTACGAACACGCGCAGCGCCAGCGCGGCTGACGCGTCTGTTCCATCATCCTTGGCCGGACCTGCGTGTCCGGCCTGTCTGTTTTCTAAACCAGCCTCAAGCAGGAGTTTTCCCATGAGCATCAAGCGTATCGAGCCCGGCAAGCGCATGAGCGGCGCCGTCGTCCACGGCAACACCGTTTACCTGGCCGGCCAGGTCGGCGAAGGTTCGACCGTGACCGAGCAGTCGAAGTCGGCTCTCGCCGAAGTCGACCGCCTGCTGGCTGCTGCCGGCTCGGACAAGTCGAAGATCCTGCAGACGATCATCTACCTTTCGGACATGTCCACCTTCGGCGAAATGAACGCTGTCTGGGAAGCCTGGATCGACCCGGCCAACCCGCCGGCCCGCGCCACCAGCGGCGCCCCGCTCGCAACCCCGGACTACAAGGTCGAGTTCATCGTGACGGCTGCCATCTGATCTTTCAGGGCAACGTACAGAATGCAAAAGGCCGGGAGCGATCCCGGCCTTTTTTTGTTTTCTCCGGAGGTTGCTCAGGGCTCACGGGCTGGCGGACTTGTGTCTCCTGCCAAGGAGCCAGCGATATAGGCGCCCGTCGATGGAGAGCAGTCCGAGCGCGATCAGGCCCATTCCAGCGAAATGGGCTGACGCCAATCTTTCGCCGAGGAACAGGTAGCCGAGCAGGATGGCGCTGACCGGAATGAGCAGGGTGACGAGCGAGCTGTTGATTGCGCCGCCGACCGCGAGGATGCGGAAGAAGAGGATATAGGCGAGCGCCGTCGACAGCAGCCCGAGACCCAGAAGGGCGGCGACGGTCGTCATGCCCGGCATCTGCAGATGCCATGGGGTATCGATCAGCGCGACCACGGGTATCATCATCAGCGTCGTCGCCGAGACCTGGCCGAATGCACTGGTTGCCGGCGAGATGCCCATGCGCCGGAAGCGCCGGCCGAAGACACCCGCGAAACCATAGGACAGGGCCGCACCGAGGCAGGCGAGGAGGGGCAGTAGCGGTATGGCCTCGGTCTTCACGTGGTTTCCGGCCATCAGCACCGTCACGCCTGAAAATCCAAGGATAATGCCGACGAGCTTGTTGCGTGTGATGCCTTCGTCCGATGTGAGAACATGCGCGACGAGGATCGAGAAGATCGGTGTGGTCGCGTTGAGGATCGAGGCGAGACCGCTGGCGATCTGGGTCTGCCCCCAGAAGAGAAGCGTGAAGGGGATTAGATTGTTGAGAAGCCCCATTCCGAGGAAAGCGGTCCAGATGGTGGCGTCTGCGGGGATGGGCTGGCGGCGGATGCGCAGATAAACAAACAGAGCCAATGCCGCGATTGCCACGCGGGCCAGGACCACCGTGAGCGGTGGCAATTCGGAGAGGGCGACTTTGGAAAAGAAGAAGGAGCCGCCCCAGAGGACCGAGAGTGCCAGGAGAAGGGCCCAGTCGATGAGGCCCATGGATTGGTTTTGCTGCATGCGACGGTTCCAGGGTTGATCTGTTGGCCATGAGTGGCCCGCCGAACCGCGATTTGCTCGCCGGATTCGGACTCGGTCCTTTTTGCCCTCCGCGCGCTGGTATAATCATTACGGCATGAAGCTGGATATGACCCTATGTGAGCAGGCATGGCTTGCGCGTGACCCCGAATTCGACGGCCGGTTTTTCATCGGCGTTCGAACAACCGGGATCTATTGCCGTTGCGTCTGCCCGGTGCGCCAGCCTTATCGCTGCAATATCGAATTCCTGCCGAGCGCGGCGGCAGCCGAACTTGCGGGCTATCGGCCATGCCTGCGCTGCCGGCCGGAAACGGCGCCTTTCAGCCCGGCCTGGAAGGGCAGTGCGGCAATCGTGGAGCGAGCAGCAAGACTGATCCGCGAGGAAGGCGCACTCGATGCGCCCGGCGCGACCGTCGAGGCGCTTGCTGCTCGGGTTGGCGTGGGCGGACGGCATCTGACGCGGCTGTTTCAAAAGCATCTCGGCGCAAGCCCGCTGCAGGTGGCGAAAACGGCGCGGGTTCAGCGCGCCAAGCGCTTGCTGACCGGCACTGACATGACGATCACCGATATTGCGCTGCAGTCAGGCTTCGGCAGTGTCAGGCGGTTCAACGCCGTCTTTCAGGAGGTGTACAAACGACCGCCGACGGCGATCAAACGAAGTTCGTCGCCACGTCCCTCATGATTGCCCTGTCGGGCGTGACCTCTGACCGAACAGAAAAATGGCCGGGGACGAGCCGGCCATTCTGTTTTGATTCAACTGCCTGTCAGGCTTTGTTGCGAATTTGAGTCAAGGTGCGGGTCGGCGTGATAGCTTCCGGGTCGAGCTTGATTTCGATGATCGCGGGCTTGCCGGAGGCGCGGGCGCGCAGGAAGGCGGGGGCGAAGTCTTCGGTCTTTTCGACGGTTTCGCCGTGGCCGCCATAGGCCTTGGCGAGTGCGGCGAAATCGGGGTTTGTCAGGTCAGTGGCGCTGACGCGGCCCGGATATTCGCGCTCCTGATGCATGCGGATCGTGCCATACATGCTGTTGTTGATGACCAGCGTGATGATCGGCAGGTTGTAGCGGATGGCAGTCGCGAATTCCTGTCCGTGCATCATGAAGCAGCCGTCACCGGCAAAGCAGATCACTTCACGCTGCGGGAACAACTGCTTGGCAGCGACTGCTGCCGGCAGGCCATAGCCCATCGAGCCGGAGGTTGGGGCTGCCTGGGTGTTGAAGGCCTGGAAGCGGTGGAAGCGATGCAGCCACGTGGCGTAATTGCCGGCGCCATTGGTGAAGATCGCGTCCTTCGGCGTGTTCGCCTCGATCCATTCCATGACCGGGCCCATCTGCACGGCGCCCGGGCCTGCCTTGGGCGGCGTGGACCAGGCGAGATAGGCGGCGTGCATGGCTTCTGTGCGCTCGGTCCACACAGGGGCGGTGGGTGTGTCCAGGGATGCGAGTGCTGCGACGAATTCTTCAGGGGCTGCACAGATCGCGAGGTCGGCGCGGTAGACGCGGCCGAGTTCGGACGGGTCCGGATGGACATGGACGAGCTTTTGCGCCGGGTAGGGGATGTCCATCAGCGTATAGGAGGAGGACGGCATTTCGGAGAAACGGCTGCCGAGCAGGATCAGCAGGTCGGCTTCCTTCACTTCCTTGGCCAGCGCCGGGTTGATGCCGATGCCGACATCGCCGGCGTAGGACGGATGCAGGTGATCGAAGAGCATCTGGCGGCGGAAGGAGCAGCCGACGGGCAGCTTGGACTTTTCCGCAAAGGCCTGGATGCCGGCGACCGAGGTCTCGCTCCAGCGGGTGCCGCCGAGGACGACCATAGGGCGCTTGGCCGTCTTCAGCAGTTCGCCGAGGGCGGCAATCTGGCTCGGACCGGGATGGGCCTCGACGGGTGTGTAGGGCTTCGCTTCCGGGGCTTCGACCTCGTCGAGCAACATGTCCTCGGGCAGCGTCAGCACCACAGGGCCGGGGCGACCTGATGTGGCGACGGCGAAGGCGCGGGTGACGAATTCCGGGATGCGGCGGGCGTCATCGATTTCGCCGACCCATTTGGCAAATTCGGTGAAGGCGCGGCGGTATTCGACTTCCTGGAAGGCCTCGCGCTCCTTCATGTCGCGACCGATCTGACCGATGAACAGGATCATCGGGATCGAATCCTGCTTGGCAACATGCAGGCCGGCAGACGCGTTCGTCGCACCCGGGCCGCGGGTCACCATGCAGATGCCGGGTTTGCCGGTGAGGCGGCCCCAGGTGTCGGCCATCATCGCGGCGCCGCCTTCCTGGCGGCAGACCAGCGTTTCGATGCCGCTGTCCTTCAGCGCGTCAAGCACCGCCAAATAGCTTTCGCCGGGAACGCAGGAGACGCGCTCGACGCCGTTGGCCTTCAGCGCCTCGACGATCAGTTCACCGCCGGTTCTCTTCATTGCGTCTTCCTTTCCAGCTCGGCCAGTTCGGCCAGAATGTCTTCGCCATGCTCGCCGATACGCGGGCTCGGGCGCTCGTAGCGCAGGGGGGTCTCTGACAGCACGATCGGCGTGCGCACGCTTGGGATCACGGTGCCCTTGTCGTCGGTGAGGTCGATTTTGAGGCCGCGCGCCTGAACTTGCGGGTCGGCGAACATTTCCTCAATCGAGTTGATCGGCCCTGCCGGCACGGCATTCGCCTCGCAGGCCGAGAGCAGGTCGCGCTTCTGCCACTTCGCGGTCTCTGCCGTGACAATGCGGCGAACCTCGACCTTGTTGGCGACACGGGCCTTGTTGGTAGCGAAGCGCTCGTCCTCGGCGACTGGGGTGATACCAAGGATGGTGCAGAGGCGCTTGAACTGCCCGTCATTGCCCACCGCGAGAATCAGATGGCCGTCTGATGTCGGCACCACTTCATAGGGGCTGATATTGGGATGGGCATTGCCGAGCCTTGTCGGTGGCTTGCCTGATATCAGGTAGTTCATGTTCTGGTTGGCAAGCACCGCCGACATCACGTCGAGCAGGGCCATGTCGACGAACTGGCCCTGGCCCGTCTTCATCACATGAATGAGGGCGGCCTGGATGGCGGTCACGGCATAGATGCCGGTGAAGATGTCGGCGATCGCGACCCCCGCCTTCATCGGCTCGCCGTCCTTTTCGCCTGTGATCGACATGAAGCCGGACATGCCCTGGACGATGTAGTCGTAACCGGCGAAATCGGCATAGGGGCCGTTCTGGCCAAAGCCTGTTATCGAGCAGTAGACCAGCTTGGGGTTGATCGCCTTCAGGCTCTCATAATCCAGCCCGTATTTCTCAAGGCCGCCACGCTTGAAGTTTTCGATGACCACGTCGGCCGAGGCGCATAGGCGGCGGACGGTCTCCTGGCCCTCAGGTGTCTTGAGGTCGACAGCAATCGAGCGCTTGTTGCGGTTCGTGGAGTGGTAGTAGGCGGCCGAGAGGTTTTCGCCATCGGCGCCCTCGACGAAGGGCGGTCCCCAGGCGCGGGTATCGTCGCCACCTTCTGGGTTTTCCACCTTGATCACGTCTGCGCCGAGATCGGCGAGCATCTGGCCCGCCCAGGGGCCTGCCAGCACGCGGGCGAGCTCGATCACGCGAATGCCGGCGAGCGGGGCAGGGGCGGAGGGCTTGGTCGTCATGGCGCGATCCTGTGCCGTGTCGTCATGCCGTGTAATCTGACCCTTTTGGATCGCTGGCCATGACAAGAACTGCTGTCGAGCGAGCTATACCGTCGGATTTAGCCATCCGCACCTGATATTCTCTCATGGCATCATTCCGTTTCGGCAAGAGATCAGGGTATCAAGGTCCGAGATTGCCGAGCCAGGCGAGGAAGTCGCCGATCGCCTTTTCGCGGCCGATCTCGTTCAGCGTTTCGTGGCGCATGGTCTCGTAGACGGTGGTCTCGACATCGGTCATGCCGGCATCGAGCATACGCTGGCCGAGCCAGCGGATCTCGCGGCCCTTGTTGGTTGCCGGATCTTCGGCGCCGCCGACGAGATAGACCGGGAGCCGCTGCGGCAGGCGGGCGAGGCGTTCCGAGTCGGCTCCGGCAAAGGTTAGCTTAAAGATGTCGCGCCACATGGAGACGCTGGCGTCGAAGCCGCAAAGCGGGTCGGCGATATAGGCGTCCACTTCCTTCGGATCATGCGACAGCCAGTCGAAAGCCGTACGATGGCCGGGGATCGCGCGGCCCCAGGCGGCAAAGGTCGCCTTCGGCAGGATCAAGGAGGGGACATCGGACCCCTTCAGCATCTGCTCAACGTAAAGAACGCCCTGGGCAAAGCGACCGGCAAGGCCGGGATTGAAATTGGAGTTCCAGATCGAGAGTGCCGTGAAGGCTTGTGGATGCTCGGTCGCAACATTCAGCGCGATCAGGCCGCCCATGGAATGGCCGAACAGAATGATCGGTAGTCCCGGGTGCTTGCCGGCCGCAAAGTCACGCATCGCCATGACATCGGCGACGACCTTTGCAGATCCGTCCTTGCGGGCGAAGGATCCTAGCGCCGCATCCGCAGCCGTCGTCTCGCCATGGCCCCGGTGATCATGGGCATAGACGTGGTAGCCCGACGCTGAGAGCGCTCCTGCGAAACCCTCATAACGCCGTGAATGTTCTGCAAGGCCGTGGCAGAGGAGGAGGGTGCCGCGCGGGGCGGTCTCGGCAGGCTGGTGGTGATAGGCGAGGCGAGCCCCGCTCGGGCTGTCGAGCCACTGTCGCTCTGCAAACATCTGGATCCTCTTGCATTTTCCCTTGTGTTGCCTGCTGTACCCCGTCTGTCAATCAACGGCCTTGATCGAGGGCAAAGGAATTTTCATTCCTTTGCGTCTAGCTTCCACGCATCGAACGAAGGTCGGGGATCAGGCATGGCGGAGACGGAACGATCGGCAGCGGGGCGAGGTGGCATATGGCCCTTCGTCATTGTGGCCGGTCTCCTGCTGGTCATGGTGGTTTTCGACAGGATCGACGGGATCTCCTTTTTCGGTGATATCGACGATGATCTGAGGTTGCTGCAGCTGAAACATCTGATTGCGACAGGCGGTTGGTACGACCTCACTCTGCCGATGGTCCAATCGCCCGAGATCTATCTTTCGCCGTGGTCGCGCCTGATCGATCTGCCCTATGCGGCGCTGACCTTGCTCCTTCAGCCCTTCCTCGGGCTCGATCTCGCCTTGGTTGCCGCAACACAGATCTGGCCGCCGGTGATGCTGGTCGTGTTTGCGGCACTCACCGTGCGGACGGTGCAGGCGCTGACGCCACCAGAGGCGCTCAGCGGTCCCGTCTGGCTGGTGGTCGGCTTCCTGCTGATCTTTGCCGCCTTCGAGTTTTCGCCGGGACGTATCGATCACCACAATGCTCAGATCCTGGCGATGATGGTGATCCTGTACGGACTTGTCAGGGACCAGGGTCGAGGTGGTCGGTTCGTCGGATCAGGGGCGGCGATCTCTCTCGTCATCGGCCTGGAATGCCTGCCCTTCGTCGCGGTAGCCCTTGCGCTTGTTACCATGGGCTTCGTGCTGCGAGTACCCTTCGCGCGACGGATGCTGGTCGAGACCGGAGCCTCCATGGGGGTGGTCGCGCTTGTCTCAGGGATTGCCTTCATTGGACCTGGGGCCATGCTGCAGACGGCCTGCGACGCCTATTCGGCGCCCTATATCGCAGCCCTGTGCGGTTTTGGCGCCTGCTTCTGGATCTCAGGCCGGTTGGTTCCGGAAGGCGCTGGTCCGCTGCCGCGCTTGCTGACGCTTTCGGTTTCCGGCGCGCTCGTGGTTTGCAGCCTCGTGCTCCTCTTTCCGTCCTGCCTTGCCGGGCCTTACCAGATGATCGATCCTGTCTCCCGCTTCTACTGGTTCGAGCGGATCCAGCAGGAGCAGAGTATTCTGGGGTTCCGGCAGATCGGACAGACGGGTGCCGCGGTGCTGGTGTTTCTGGCGCTGATGGCGCTCGTTGCGCTATTTGCCTGTCCTTTCTGGCGTCGGGAAACGCGGGGCAGCGCGCGGCACTGGGCGGGCTACCTGTTTGCCTGCAGTTCCCTTGCCATGACCGTGATCCTGATCCGCTATGTGCGATTTCCTGCGGCCCTGATGCCGGTCTTTCTGCCGCTGGCCCTCAAGTTCTGCGTCGATACGCTCTCAAGCGGTGAGGGGCGGCGGGCGAAAGCACTCGTGATTGCGCCCGTTGCGGTTCTGACCGGGGTCGTGGGCGGCCTCTACGCGCTCATGCCCTACCGGCCGTCACCGCAGGACGCCGTCTGGTTGATGTCGGTGGATGATTGCCGGGGCGAGGATTTCGCCGAGTTGAACGGGCTGGCGCCCGGCCGGATTCTTGCGCCGACCGGCATC
This sequence comes from uncultured Allorhizobium sp., assembly GCA_958439205.1. Taxonomy (GTDB): domain Bacteria; phylum Pseudomonadota; class Alphaproteobacteria; order Rhizobiales; family Rhizobiaceae; genus Allorhizobium. The sequence continues at coordinate 2,394,318 of OY288189.1, forward strand.
GGGCTTGCTTTGGCAGCGCATGTGCCTGATGGCGTCTCGGTCATGGCGATCCCGTTCCATCGTGCGGCCGCGGGCATTAAGCTGAGTTTCACCGCCTTTGCGGGCTCCGATGCTTCTGCGCGCAAGGCTTCACTTGATGAAGCCGATTATGTGGCGGTCTGCCACGTGCCTTTCCCCGTTCTGTCCGAAGAGGCGCCACTCTATGCGGCACTGGTCGGTGGGAAAGACTGGCCGGGGCTCGTGCCCGTCGCGGGCGCCGAGCCGGGCCGCCTCAAGATCTACAGGGTCGTGCATGATGCGCTGAAGTGATCGCGAGGCTCCGCTCCTCGCGACAAGAGGCAGAAAAACCCGGCATCCTGGCCCGGTCTGCATTGCTCACGCGACGCAATTCGCCTACATAGCGGCAAATTCCCATTCCCGCCGGAGCAAGACCCCATGGCACGCCAGTTCATCTATCACATGTCGGGACTTAGCAAGTCCTACGGCGCAAAGAAGATTCTCGAAAACATCCATCTCTCGTTCTATCCCGATGCGAAGATCGGTATCCTCGGCCCGAACGGCGCCGGTAAGTCGACCGTGCTGCGCATCATCGCCGGTCAGGACAAGGAATACACCGGTGAAGCCTGGCTCGCCGAAGGCGCCACCGTCGGCTACCTGGAGCAGGAGCCGCATCTCGATCCGGCGAAGAACGCGTTTGAAAACGTCATGGAAGGCGTGGCCGACAAGCAGGCCGTGCTCGACCGCTATAACGAACTGATGATGAACTATTCCGACGAGACCGCCGAAGAAGGCGCCAAGCTCCAGGACATCATCGACAGCCAGAACCTCTGGGATCTGGAGCAGCAGGTCGAAATGGCGATGGAAGCTCTGCGCTGCCCGCCGAAGGATGCAGACGTCACCCTTCTCTCGGGTGGTGAGCGCCGTCGTATCGCGCTTTGCCGCCTTCTGCTGTCGCAGCCTGACCTGCTGCTGCTCGACGAGCCGACCAACCACTTGGACGCCGAGACCATCGCCTGGCTCGAAAAGCACCTGCGCGATTATCCGGGTGCCGTCATGATGATCACCCACGATCGCTACTTCCTCGACAACGTCACGGGCTGGATCCTCGAGCTCGATCGCGGCCGTGGCATTCCGTACGAAGGCAACTATTCGGCCTACCTGCAGGCGAAGGCCAAGCGCATGCTTCAGGAAAACCGCGAAGAGGCCGGCCGCCAGAAGGCGATCTCGCGCGAACAGGAATGGATCGCATCCAGCCCGAAGGCCCGTCAGGCGAAGTCCAAGGCCCGTATCAAGGCCTATGAGCAGTTGGTTGATGCGGCTGAAGGCATTCGTCCGGGTGATGCGCAGATCATCATTCCGGTCTCCGAGCGTCTCGGCCAGGTGGTCATCGAACTCGACGGCATCACCAAGGGTTTTGAAGGCCGCACGCTGATCAACGATCTCTCGATCAAGCTGCCGCCGGGCGGCATTGTCGGCATCATCGGTCCGAACGGCGCTGGTAAGTCGACGCTGTTCAAGATGATCACCGGTCAGGAAAAGCCGGATGCCGGTTCGATCCGCGTCGGTGACACCGTGCATCTCGGTTATGTCGACCAGAGCCGCGATGCGCTTGATGGTTCTAAGACCGTCTGGGAAGAAATTTCGGGCGGCGCCGAAATCATAAAGCTCGGCAAGTTCGACATGAACTCCCGTGCCTATTGTGGCGCCTTCAACTTCAAGGGTGGCGACCAGCAACAGAAGGTCGGCAATCTCTCCGGCGGTCAGCGCAACCGCGTGCACCTGGCCAAGATGCTGAAGGCCGGCGGCAACGTTCTGCTGCTCGACGAACCGACCAACGACCTTGATACGGAAACGCTGGGTGCGCTTGAGACTGCGCTCGAAAACTTCGCCGGTTGCGCGATCATCATCTCTCACGATCGCATGTTCCTCGACCGTCTGGCGACGCATATCCTCGCTTTCGAAGGCGACGGCCATGTCGAATGGTTCGAGGGCAACTTCGAAGACTACGAGCAGGACAAGATCCGCCGCCTCGGTCCGGATGCACTGAACCCGGGCAGCCAGTCCTACAAGCGCCTGACGCGCTGAGGCGCTCTGATCCGGATGTTGCGAAACGAGGCCGACTTCGAAAGAAGTCGGCCTTTCTCGTTGGCTGATACAGCTCAAGGCATTGCTCAGCATATCGTATTTTAGAAATTCTTTAATTTGTTCTGCGTACTAATTTCCCCAAATTGGCAGCGATTATGTTTTGCGCTGCCTGCGCTGTTTGGGGAGGGCATATGGCTGCGCTATCGCTTCGGAAACAACTCTATCTCATTGCCATCGCGCCGCTGGTCGCCTTTCTTTGGCTGAGCGTCACCTCTGTGTGGCACAGTTATCAGCAATATGCCGAGCTTGACCGGCAGATGGTGGTTCAGACGCTTGCCATGGCAGGCGGGCAGATCGCGCAAGTCCTGCCGGCCGAGGCCTTTGCCACAGCTGACAATCGCGCCGAGCGTCGCAAGGCCGTGGATGAAGGACTGGCGACCTTGAAGGCCGCCTATGCGGGCTGGCAGTCCCGTGGCGAGCGCGACGAGACCATCGAGAAGGCGTTTGCCCTGATCATCAGCAAGGAAGAGGGACTGGCCGAGTATCGCAAGGCGGTCGATGTCGGCAAGGCAACCTCGGATGCGGCGCTGTTCGTGCTGCAGCCAGCCTCTGCCGCCGGGCTGGAACTCGTGCGCCGTTCAGGCGGGACCATCCAGGATCTGCAGCTCGCAAGGCTCATCGATGGCTATTACGCGCTCATGCAGGTCAACGATTCCGGCCTCATCGAGATCCGTCTGGGCGAGCAGTATTTCTCCGGTGAACCGCTCGCACAGAAGCAGTATTCCTTCTTCCTGCATGCCCGTTCGCTCCGCGACCGGTTCACGCCCCTGCTACGGGAGTTCCTGCCGGGCGATATCGTGAAACCTTTTGATGATTTCCACAGTGGTGCGGAGGGGCAGTTCCTCGTGTCCGCGCGTCAGAAGATCTGGGAGAATGCGCCCGCCGGTGCTGATCCAGCCTCGGGCGAGACCTGGGCGCAATTGACGGGCGCACAGGCCGGGATGATGGCGAAGCTCATTGCCCAGACCGATGCCTTCCTGACCAATGGTGCCCAGCAGAAGCTGAATAGCCTGCGCGGTGACTTCCTTCAGGGGACGGCGATCTCGGCCGGTGTGACGCTGGTCGTGCTCGGGCTCTTCTTCTTCGTCGTCCGCACGGTGTCGCAGATGATTCGCGGAATTGCCGGGCGGATGCAGACCCTGGCCGATGGCGATCGTGCGAGCACGATCCCGTTCACCGGGCGTACCGACGAGATCGGTGTCATGTCGCGTTCGGTCGAGGTGTTCCGGGACGCCGCGATCCGCAACGCGCAGCTGGAATCCGAAGCGGAAGAGAACCGTGTCCGCGCCGAACGAGAGCGTGCGGAGATGCAGGCGCGGGCGGAAGCGGATGCCGAAGCGCGCCTCACAAAGGCAACCGGGACACTCGCTGCCGGGCTGAAGCGTCTCGCGTCCGGCGACATGATGTGCGAGATCGACGAACAGTTCGCCCCGCAATTCGAGGCCCTCCGCCAAGACTTCAATACGTCTGTCGATCAGCTGCGCGGCGTGCTGGTCTCGGTTGGTCGTTCGGCCCATGCCGTCAGCGGCGGGTCCGGCGAAATCTCGCATGCCTCCGATGATCTGGCCAAACGCACCGAACAGCAGGCGGCTTCGCTCGAAGAAACGGCCGCAGCGCTCGAGGAAATTACCTCGAACGTCACGGCAACTTCGCGGCGGACCGGTGAGGCGCGTGACATCGTCCGCAACACCCGCAGCCGTGCCGAGGAGTCCGGCGTGGTGGTCGGCAATGCCGTCACCGCCATGGAGCGCATCGAGCATGCCTCCAAACAGATCAGCCAGATCATTTCCGTGATCGACGAGATCGCCTTCCAGACAAACCTTCTCGCGCTCAATGCCGGCGTGGAGGCCGCCCGTGCGGGCGAAGCCGGCAAGGGCTTTGCCGTTGTCGCCCAGGAAGTTCGGGAGCTTGCGCAGCGCTCGGCCAATGCGGCGAAGGAAATCAAGGCACTGATCGGCAATTCCGAGGTGGCCGTCAGCGAAGGCGTGAAGCTGGTCAACGAGACTGGCGATGGCCTGACGGCGATTGCAGGGCTCGTACAGTCGATCAACGAGCATATGGACGCCATTGCGTCAGCCGCTCAGGAGCAGTCTGTCGGCCTCGGGGAGGTCAATCAGGCGGTCAACCACATGGACCAGGCGACGCAGAAGAATGCCGCCATGGTCGAGGAGATGAATGCGGCGTCCGCGGGGCTTGCGCAGGAAGCGGCGGGCCTTGCTGAACTCCTCAGCCGGTTCAGAACCGGAGAGGGCGTTCCGGCGTCCTCGTCTTCGAGACCGGGCCCCGGCGCGGACGAAAGGCGCACGCCTGCACCTTCACAGGGTCGAATGTCTGCGCGGCCGGCGGTTTCCGGAAACACCGCGCTTGCCCGCGAGAGCTGGGAAGAATTCTGACCGCAGTTCGCCTCGCGCTTTTCATTTCCACTCACGTCAGACGGCTGCTGTAAGGCGGCCGTCTTCGTTTTTCCGACCACATTGCGCCGACGGAAAACTTTCGGCTTGCATCATCAGCCAAACAGACATAAAGATATCTTTATGTCGTTATTGCGGTGGTGCTGATGAGACTGGGCGTCGATACTCTTGTGGATTTGCTGAAGGCGGCGGGCGAGCCGACCCGCCTGCGGCTGCTCACGCTGCTCTCCTCCGGCGACCTGACCGTTACGGATCTTACCGAAATTCTTGGTCAGTCGCAGCCCCGTATCTCGCGCCACCTGAAATTGCTCGCGGAAGCCGATCTGATCGATCGTTATCAGGAAGGCGCCTGGGCCTATTTCCGGCTGAAGCAGGACGGAGCCGGGGCCGAACTCATTCGCCTGCTGCTCGATGCTGCCGAGGAGGGCGATCCCGTTCTCCAGCGTGACCGTGATCGCCTGGCTGGCGTGAAGCGGGCGCGGGCCGAGAAGGCGCAGGCCTATTTCAGCCGCAACGCGTCCGAATGGGACGAGCTTCGTCGGCTGCATGTCAACGATGCCGATGTGGAAGCCGCTCTTCTGCAGATCGTTGGCACCGAAGCGGTCGAATCGATGCTGGACCTTGGCACCGGCACGGGCCGCATCCTGCAATTGCTGTCGCCGCGGTATCGTCGGGCGATTGGCATCGACGCCAGCCGTGACATGCTGGCGGTTGCCCGCTCCAATCTCGACAAGGAGGGCATCCTGTCGGCCAGCGTGCGCCATGGCGACATTCTGAACCTGCCGCTCGATGCCGGCGACTACGATCTCGTGACCATCCACCAGGTTCTGCACTTCCTCGAAGAGCCGGAACTGGCGCTGGCGGAGGCCGCGCGCATGCTGCGGGACGGTGGCCGTCTGGCGATCATCGATCTCGCCCCCCATGCGCATGAATATCTGCGCGACGAGCACGCCCATGTCCGTCTCGGCTTCTCGCATGGCGTCATGGCCGAATGGCTCGGCCGGCAGGGCCTGTCGGTCGAAGACGTGATCGACCTGCCGCCGCAAAGTGCAGCCGGGCGCGGTCTCACAGTCACCATCTGGCTTGCCCGCCGGGGAGACGCTGCCGCTGCCACCCCCCAGGACCAACCCCTTGCCTTGACCGGGAGCCGATAATGACGAAGACCGAACGGCCGATCGCCAAGCCCTCTGACCTCAAGGTCTCCTTCGAGTTTTTCCCGCCCAAGTCACCTGATATGGCAGAGCAGCTCTGGCAGACTGTCGAGGCACTGCAGCCTTACCAGCCAGATTTCGTCTCGGTGACCTATGGTGCCGGCGGCACGACGCGGGAGCCGACGCTTGCGACCGTCAAGCGCCTGATTGGCGACACGCCGCTCGCCACCGCTTCGCACCTGACCTGTGTCGGAGCGTCGCGTGAGGAGGTTCGGGCCGTCGTCGAGGAATTTAAGGCTGCTGGTGTTCGCCATTTCGTTGCGTTGCGCGGCGATCCGCAGGGCGGTGTCGGGACGCGCTATGCGCCGCATCCTGATGGCTTCGTCAATGCAGCGGATCTGGTTGCCGGATTGCGCGACATGGGGGATTTCGAGATCTCCGTCTCCGCCTATCCCGAGCGTCACCCGGAAAGCGAGAGCGATGCCGTCGACCTCGATATGCTCAAGCAGAAGGTCGATGCGGGGGCTACGCGCGCGCTTACCCAGTTCTTCTTCGATAACAACGTCTACGAGCGTTACATGGACCGCGTTCGCGCGGCAGGCATTTCGATCCCGATCGTGCCGGGCATCATGCCGATCCAGAACCTGACCCAGCTCAAGCGTTTCGCCTCGATGTGCGGGGCAAGCGTTCCTGCCTTCATCGACGCGCGCTTCGAAGGCACGGAAAGCGACCCGCAGGCCAGAGCAGCCATTGCCGCTGATATCGCCGCCGAGCAGATCGCAGACCTGTCGAGACGCGGGGTCGAGGAGTTCCACATCTATACGATGAACAGGGCGCCGCTCACGATTGCGACGCTGGAGCGCCTCGGCGTGTCCGCGAAGGCTCAGGCCCTTTCGGGCGCTGCTGCCTGATACCCGATGCCGAAGAATGGAAAGAGGCGCATGACGGTCCTTGTCATGCGCCTCTTGCTCTTTTGAAATTCATGGATGCTGGAGCGGCCTGGTTCGGCCAAGCCATGGGTTTTGGTTCATTCGACCTGTGTCAGATGAACAGCATCGTGGCTACGAAAACAAACGCTGCACCTACGATCAGGACATTGATAGAATTGGTCAGTCCCATGTGTGCCTCCTTGCGTTGACCGTTAGATATTATGTCTGTTTTGTGTCTGCGCAAGGGCCAATCGGTGTTGCAATGCGGCATTTCGGAGTGGAAAACCTACCGGATTTCTCCAATAAATATTGAATTACAAAGGCTTGATGGCGATCTCGCGCTGTTAATGGAGTTTAATATCCGTGAGTGCGCGAGGCTGTGCATAAGCGGTTTTGCTGGCTTCTGCCCAGGCTCAGCGCTCAGCCATCGGCACGTCAAAAAGCCGGGGCAGCTATGCCACCCCGGCCATCTTTTCCTCAATTTGGTACGTGTTAGACGGCGTCTCAGAGGGCGTTGAGAAGGGCCGGTGTCGGCCAGCCGTCTGCGGGCAGACCGACCCGCTGCTGCTCTTTCTGGACCGCCACGCGCGTGCCAGCGCCGAGGATGCCGTCGATTTTTCCGACGTCGTGGCCCAGTCCCTGAAGTTTCGTCTGCAGCACTGTCATCTGGTCGACGTCGAGGCCCGGTTCAGGATTGCCCTTCTGATAGACCGGCGCGCCGCCGAAACGGGTCGCGAAATAGGCGGCCGAGGTCGTGTAGATGAAGGACTGGTTCCATTCGAGATAGATGTTGAAGTTCGGATAGGTGATGAAGGCCGGGCCTTTGCGGCCTTGCGGCAGCACCAGAGAGGCGGGCAGGGAGCCAAAGCCTGTGTTGCCATCGCGCGGCTGGACGCCGAGCGCAAACCATTCAGCTGCCGTCATCGTGCCGCCGAGGCCGGACTTTTCGAAGGGCAGGGTCTCCGGGATCGTTACTTCCTGGATCCAGGGCTCGCCGCGCTTGAAGCCGAGATGCTGGATGAACTTGGCAGCCGTCAGGATGGCGTCCGGGCTGCTCTGCTTGACGTTCACATGGCCGTCGCCATCGCCGTCGATGCCGAATTCGATGATGTCCTTGGGCAGCATCTGAACCTGGCCGATTTCGCCGGCCCAGGCGCCGGTATTACCGGCCGGGTCGAGATCGCCATGCTCGACCATCTTGATCAGGGAGAGGAGCTGCGGCCGGAACAGTTCCGGGCGGCGGCAGTCATGAGCAAGCGTGACCAGCGCGTTGCGGGTGTTGAAATCGCCCTGGACGGCGCCGAAATCGGTCTCCATTGCCCAGAAGGCTGTGATCACGCCTGGTGGTACGCCGTATTCCTGCTCAGCGCGGGCGAAGACCTCTGCGTATTCCTTGATCTTCTGGCGGCCGATATCGAGACGGCCCTGACTGACGGTGCGGCCGGAGAATTCGAGAAATGTCTGACGGAAGACGCCCTGCGAGCGATCGCGGGATAGAACCTTCTGGTCGATGGCAGCACCCGCCAGCGCCTTGTCCGCGATTTCAGGCGGCGTGCCGGCTGCGACGGATTCGGCCTTCACGCCTTCGAGGAAGGCTGCGAGGTCGCCACCGCATTGCTGCGCCTGCACAAGGCCGGTCGAGGCGAGGAGGAGGGCGAGGGGGAGCGCATGACGCAGGGCTTTGTTCATCAGTCGGTCCTTCAAGGGTTGGCGCGCAGAGGGCTTCAATCTCGCGCATTCGTGCCGCCATTGCTGGCGGGTTCTGAGGAGCCTCTAGCGCTCGTTTGCGATCATTTCGAGACGGATGTGACCCAATTCTGCCAGTTCTTCTGGGTGCCGGCAAAGACATTGATGTCCGTACCGCCGCGGATGCCCGGGACCACGCCGGTCGAGGTATATTGCCAGAAGGCCCAGCGGCGGTCGGGATAGATTTCGCTTGGATGCTGGGCGACCGCGCGAACCCAAAAATGGTGATCCTTGAAGGCGCCCTCCAGGTTTTCCCGGTGGAAGTCGACGGAGGTGTAGATGATCGGCCGCTTGCCGTAGTGGGCTTCGATGCGCTGCATGAAGCGCTGCATTTCGGATCTGACGGTGGCAGCATCCGGGCGCAGGCGACAGGTCGGGGATGTCGGGTTCCACTCGACATCGAGCACCGGCGGCAGAAGGTTTGCTTCGCGCGGCACGTTGCGGATGAACCAGTCAGCCTGTTCATCGGCAGACGAGCAGAAATAGTAGAAGTGATAGGGCGCATGGGGAATGCCAGCGGCGCGGGCGCCCTGCCAGTATTCATGGAAGCGCGGGTCGAGCATGTCACCACCCTCCGTCGCCTTGATGAAGACGAAGGCAACACCTGACTTCTTCACCGCGCGCCAGTCGACATCGCCATTCCACTTGGAGACGTCGATGCCGTGCACCTCATGACGATGCGGTGTCTTGCCGTCGAAATGCTGTGGGTCGGTGTCTTGAAACCGGGGTGAGACGGAGGCCGTGTCCATCAGGTCATAGGAGCCCGAAGTGCAGGCCGTCACCGTCAGGCAGAGAGGAAGAAGGAGTGTCGATAACCACCGCATGGAGGGTCCGTCTGCTGGGAATGAAGAGATATGCCCCCAGGCGGTGCGACCAAGACGAAACACGGGGAGAGCCGACACCACCCTTGGCCCATCATGGTTAAAATCTGGTTAGATGCAATCTTGCTGATCAGCGAGACGAGGAGCGTGTCAGGACGGCATGCCAGGCGTAACCACGCCAAAGCGGCTCGAAGCGCAAGGTCAAACCGTGGGCTTCTGCGCGTTCTTCGAGTACGCGGCGCAAGTCATTGCGTGGCGTGACATGGAAGCGGGCAAGCCAGGCCTGCAGCGCCTTCTGGAACCACACGGGCAGGCGTTCCTGCTGACCGAAATCTACGATGTGCAGGGAGCCCACAGGCCCGAGAGCCTCGATGCCCCGATCGATCGCCGCCTGCCAGTCCGGGATCATGGACAGGGCATAGGAGATCATCACGCGGTCGAAATGCGGCTGGCCGAAGTCTTCTGGTGAGAAAGCCGTGGCGTCGGCGACTTGCAGCCTTGGTGGCGTGTGGTCACGCGACAGCTTCGCCCGCGCCGTGGCGAGCATCTCGGCCGAGATATCAAGCCCGAAGAGGTTTGCCGCCGGAAAGTGCCTGCGGGCCAGGGCGAGGTTGCGCCCTGTGCCGCAGCCGACTTCCAGCAGCGAGCCGCCGATCGGCACATCCAGGCCCGCAATCATATGGTCGCGACCGAGCAGATAGTATTTACGAGTGAGGTCGTAGATGTGCCGCTGGTAGCGGTACATCCGGTCCATGCGGTCAGCATGGTCCTTGATGGCATCGACTGCCAGGATTGCCGGGCTTTCGCTCATGCGGCGCGCTTCTCATAGATGTGGAAGCCGCCGTAGATTGCGGAGCGATCCTGGGCGTTCAGCGATTGCGAGCGCTCCACCTGGTAGTGCCACTGGTCGAGCAGGGCAGGTGCCAGCTTGCCGGTCAGAATGCTCTCTTCCGCAGCGGTGCGGAAGATGACCCGGGCGCCGTCAGCGGCCGTCCGGGTGATCTCTGTCCACAATTCGTTCAGCTGCCGCTCGTTCATCCAGTCCTGGGCGTCGAGAAGGACGTAGCGATCGACGCTTCCGGCGGGCTTTTTCGCCAGCAATTCGGTGAAGTTGGCGTGGTGGACCGTGACGTTCCCGACAGATTCGCGGATGGCCGGATAATGCGCCTCCTGAAGGTACGTCGGCAGGACGCCTTCCTCGGGCTTCGGATAGCGGCGCATGAAGGCCTGCCAGGCGAAGTAGTTGTCGCGCAGAAGGAAGTGGCAGCACAGCTTTTCGAGGCGGTGGCGCAGGACGGGCGCGATCGTGCCGTCATCGGCGAGCGAGGCGAGTTCGTCATATTGCTGCGGGGGAATGCCAAGTCCGAAGAGCGAACTCTTGCGGCGGGTGAGCCAGCGGATCATCGGCTTGTCGAAGAGCGGAGCGATCCGGCTGTCGAAGAACATGCGCTGTTCGCGCAGAGAGCGGGTCTCGGCCAGTTCCTCAAGCCGCACGCCGTGGCTGCGGGCAATCAGATGGCCGATGGCGATGAAGCGCCCCAGAAGTCCGGTGCGGTAGATGTTGCGATTGAAGACGGAGATGCGGCGACGGCCGCTGATGCCGCGGGTCTCCCAGTAGCGCCGTGTCGCCGCGTCGAGATTGGGCGCGATGTGCCGGTCATAAAGGCTGACATTCGTCGCGACCATCTGATCGCCGAGCAGGCGGCGCACGGAGGCATGGTCCGGCAGATTACGGAAGGCGGCAAGCTTCAAGCGATTGAGTGCCACGTGGTTCGGGTTCAGATCCACGACGTCGATCGACGCTGGGCGGCGGCCGAGATAGGCAAGCATGTTGCAGCCGCCGGAGCCGATCGTGACAATGCGGTGGCCCTCGGTGAGATCCATGGCCTCCATGTCGACCTCAGGGTCTTCCCAGATCTGGGCATAGACCAGGCCGGAAAAGAGCAGGCCGAACAGGCGCTCCGACATGCCGGCGGGCGATAGAGCCGCATGCTGGAGAAGTGCGTCTTTCAGCTTCTCGTTTCCACGAAATCCGGCATCGGGTGCAAGGTCTGTCATGTCGATCCGCCGTCCTCTTGGGTTTCACGGCGTGTAGCTTTCGCTTGCTACAGTTTGATGACGTTCGCGCCTGAGGGCGGTAACCGAATTTCAACGCATTTAATACAATTTATCCTCAGTTATTTTAGGGGTGTTTAACATGATGTTAATTGAAATCCCGCTTGGCAGACGGCTGCGTTACGGTCTTGCCGGCTTTGTTGGTGGTGCGGTTGCGCCAGCTATCATCCTGCTCACCGCTTACAAACAGAGCGGTTTTGGCATGCTCTCCACAGAATTTCTCGGTGACTGGTCGTCGCTTGCAGCCTTTGGTCTGCCCTTTGTCGGGGCTGCGATCGGTTGGCGAATCGCTGCATGGGAGGCGCTTCTGCATGAGCGCATCCTTCGTCTGGAAGGCGGAGCGGGGGAACTCGAGGCTGCATCGCGCGTCGATCGGTTGACCGGGCTCGGCAATCGGCAAGCGTTCAACGAGGCGTTGGCGGCGGTCCTTAAGCCGGGGAGCCAGCCCCGCGGAACGCTTCTTCTGATCGATCTGGACCGCTTCAAATATGTCAACGACACGCTCGGTCGTGCTGCGGGTGATGGGCTGCTGATCGGTGTGGCAAAGCGGCTGCGGGATGCTGCCGGGGAAGAGGCTCAACTCTTCCGGTTGGGAGGCGATGAGTTCGCCGTCCTTCTGCCGCAAGTACAGCGACGGCCGGTGGCCGAATTCGTCTGCCTGGAAATCGAACATGTCCTCGCCCAGCCCTTCGAGCTTGAGCATGGTCGTGTGATGGCGGGCGTCAGCATCGGCGCGACGGTTATCGCTGCCTCGGACCGGGATGCTGCTGCGCTTCAGCAGCGCGCCGATCTCGCGCTCTATCGCGCCAAGGAAGTCTTCGGCCCCGCCCATGCCTTCTATGACGAGGCACTGGCCCGCGAAGTGATGGATGGCCTCGAACTCGAGCGCGACTTGGCGCGTGGCTTCGTCGATGGAGAATTCTATCTCGAATACCAACCGATCGTTGGCGTTGAGCATGGCGAAGTTCGATCGCTGGAGGCGCTTTTGCGTTGGCACCATCCAACGCGGGGTTTGATCACACCCGACGTCTTCATTCCGCTGGCGGAAAAGACCGGGAGCATCCAGGTCATCGGCAAGTGGGTGGTCCAGCAGGCCTGCGCGGCAGCGGTCACCTGGCCAAAGCCGACGGGCGTCAGCGTCAACGTCTCCGGCGACCAGTTCAAGGATCCCAACTTCGTCACGCATATCCTCGATTGTCTCGTCGACACCGGGCTTGCACCGGAGCGGCTGACGATCGAGGTGACGGAGGCGGTGTTTTCCGTCGATATCGATCTCGTCTGCCGGAGCCTTGCGGAACTCCGGTCGAGCGGGGTGCGCATCGCGCTCGACGATTTCGGGACGGGCTTCTCGTCGATCAACAATCTGCGGCTCTTCCCGCTCGACGAACTCAAGATCGACCGGTCTTTCGCCGGGCAGATGCTGGAAACGAGCCAGGGAGCCAAACTCGTCGATCTCATGCACAAGCTCTCGGAGACCTTCCAGATCCGCACGACGATCGAGGGCATCGAAACCAAGAACCAGCTCGATTTCGTCAAACGGCTCGGTATCGGAGAGGCACAGGGGTTTCTGTTCTCAAAACCCTTCGGCGGCGGAGAGGTGGTTGCCTATCTGCAGGCGCGCCTGATCCAGCAGACAAGTTCGGCGCCCGCCGGTTAAGAACGGGCGGGAAATCGTCCCGTCGCTGCGCACAGCACCTTCCGTCTGTCATGCTTTCCTGCTTCGATGGCGAGGCGTGGAGGAATGCAGATGCAAAGACTGGTGAAATGGGGTGTGCGGCTGGTGGTCGCCTTGGCTGCGATCGTTGTCGTCGGCATTGGGTTTGTTGTGGCCTATCCGCCGGAGCTGCTCCGGGTCGGAACCGGTTACGCCGCCAAGATCATATGTTCCAACGTCTTCATTGCCGGTCGCGATGCCGACGAGGTGCTGCGTGACGATGTGCAGGCGCCCGGGCATCCGCTGTTGCGGCTGGTGCGAGCCGAGGTGGATCTCGAGCAGGGTCTCGTGCGCACCTCGATGCTGGGCATGATTGCGCCGTCAGTCGCTCTCCATCGCCAGGGGCTGGGATGCACGCCTGTCAGCGACGCGCAGATCGCGGACGCGAAAGGACTGACTGCCCCGCCGGCAGAGGCAGCACCGGCCGATCTCAGTCTGCCCTGGCCTGACGGCGAGGCTGTACAGAGCGGTGATCCCCGGCTTCAGAGCATTCTTGGCGATGCGGCGCTGATTGGGCCTGCGGCGCGCGCCGTTGTGGTCGTCAAGGATGGGCGCATCATTGGCGAAACCTATGCGCCGGGGTTCAATGAAAACACACCGCTGCTGGGCTGGTCGATGACCAAGACGGTGACGGCTGGGCTGGTCGGACTCATGGCCGGGGAGGGACGTCTGGATCTCGAGGCGGCCCAGCTCTTTCCCGAATGGTCGGGCGATGCCCGGCGTGACATCAAGCTCGCCGACCTGCTCGCCATGGAAAGCGGGATCAGCTTCAACGAGAGTTACGGTGATGTCACTGACGTCACCCGGATGCTCTATCTTGAAGGCGATATGGGCGGCTATGTCGCGCCGCTGCCCACTGAAGCCGCTCCAGGCACACGCTTCAACTACTCATCCGGCGAAACGGTGCTCATCTCGCGCTACTGGATGTCCCGCTTTGCGGAGCGCTCTGAAGCGCTGGCCTTCCCGCGTCGTGCTCTCTTCGATCCAATCGGTATGCGGAGTGCTGTGCTGGAGGCGGATCCAACCGGGACCTTTGTCGGCAGTTCCTACCTTTATGCGACGGCACGGGACTGGGCACGATTCGGGCTGCTTCTTGCCGATAACGGCAAATGGGGCGAACAACAGGTTATCGCCCCGTCCTTCATCGAGCGTATCAATCGGCCGACGACCGTTTCTGGCGGTGACTATACGCAGGGGCAGGCCTGGCAGAACGGTCCGGTCGACAAGGACGAGAGTTATGGGCTACCCGCCGAGACGCTCTGGATGCTCGGCCATGACGGTCAGTCGATTGCCGTGATCCCGTCGGAGGGGCTGGTGGTGGTGAGGCTCGGCCTCACGCCACGAAGTGTCGGCTACAGACCGCAAAAACTCGTTCAGGCGGTTCGCGAGGCGCTAAGATGAGAGTGCGGTTTCACCGTGTCAGGTGCAGCAGGCCCTTGCGCTTGGCATCGTAATAATAGCCGCGTGCATAAAGGCGGACTGCCTGGTCGTGATCGTTGTCGGCAACGACCCAGGCGCCCTTCAGATACTTGACCGCGTATTTGATGTTGGTTTCTGCGTCGAACAGTCCGTCGGCCGGGCCATCATAACCCATGGCCCTGGCGGTATTGTAGCGGATCTGCATCAGGCCGTAATTGCCCTTGCTGTAGGCGGCGGGGTTATAGCGGCTCTCGCGGTGGACGACGCGATGCACGAGATCGACCGGGATCTCGTAGAGCCTGGAATACTTCTCGATCAGCGCGTTGAGACGCGTCGGGCCGACCGTTTCAGGTTTGCGCTCGAGATCAAGCGACGGCGGTGCGCCGGGCGGAGACACGTCAAAGGGGTCGCCGAAGCTGGTGAGCGCCGTTGCCCGCAATGGTGCGGCATAAGCGAGGACCACCGGCTTCTGCTCAGTCGAAGTGGTAACTGCAGCCGTTGCTGCGGTAGCCGTGGCCGGTGCCACGCCTGGCGGTGTCAGTGTCGCTTCGGTGGAGGCGGCGGCTGCCGCCATCTGCTGGGCGCCGGTCTGGGGCGTTGCCGGCGCCGTCACCATGGCGAGTGCATCTGTCGCAGCCGTCTGGGGTGCAGTCGCTGACAGCGCGGATGCCTTGAGCGCGGGGATCGGAGCCGCTGTTTCCGTTCCCGGAATGATCGGTGCCGGTCCTGGATTGGCGGCAGCCAGTTCAGCCTGGGTCATCGTGGGCGTACCCGGCGTCGTCGATGCGCCGTTCGCGGCAGCTTCTGCAGCAGAGGCCGCGAGCATTTCCGGCGACTTGGGATTGGCAACCGGCGCTGAGGCGAGATCTGCCTTGACGCTCTCGTCGATCGCTGTGCATCCGCCCAGTCCGGCCAACAATGAAGCAGCCATGCAGAGAGCTATGCCGCGGTCAGTTCTGACGTTCATGCCACTATCCGTTACGAGATGCACGCGAACACCTGAGCAAATCACCCGGCGGTTCGTTTCCAATTCTTAATCTATGCCCGAGATTGCGGCAAGCTTACGGTCGAAGCGGCGGAGCTTCGCAAGCGAAGTGGCTCAAGCGGCGATCTTGCGATAGCCGGCTGTCACGGCCTTGGCCGCGATCAACACCGTGCCGCCGGAGCGGTTGATTGTCCGGCGAACCACATGTTTTCTGATGGTTTTTCGCACCTTGTCGGCCATCATCGCGTAGACGAGAGAGGTGGTGGCGGACAGGAAAACCAGGAGGCCGCCAAGGATCGCGGCCTGCGGAAGGAAGGGGCTCGCGGGGCTCAGGAATTGCGGCAGAAGTGCGGCGATGAGCAGGGCGCTCCGCGGATCGCGCAGCTCGCTCGCGACGCAATGGGAGATGACTCGCAGCGGCTTTTCTTCCGGCAGATTGTCGTTGTCGGCAACCGGCTCGCTGCCGGCCGGGGCACGAGAGAGGCCAAGGCCGAACAGCACGAGGCAACCGAGCGCGATCCATTGCAGGACCGCGAAGGCCGAAGGGGAGATCGAGATCACGGCGAAAGACACCGCCAGGACTGCGGCAGCCGTCAGGGCGGTGCCGAGGGTAACGCCGGTCACCGTGGCGAAGGCGCTCTTTCGCCCATGCGCGATGGCATAGGCGAGAACCAGCCGTTTCGACCGGTCCGGCGCGACCAAGAAGGCGGTCGCGACGACAGCGAACAGGATCCAGGTAACATGGGACATGGCACTCACTCCTCGGTTGAGAGGAAGCCAGCTTTCGGCCGCGAGGTCAATGGATCGGACGGTACTTCTGCCCCAGATATTCCATCACTTCTTTGAACCACGGCGTTTCGAGGTCAAACGGCTTGCCGCCCTTGATCCGCGGGAACTCGATGGTGCGCAGGCGTCCGCCCTTGTCTTCATCGTGACCGGTCACGCCCGACACCTTGTTCAGACCGCTTTCGACCGCGAGATCGACCATGCTCTGGATCAGGCGCAGGTCCTCATAATTTGCTGGGGCAGAGCGTGCGTAATAGCCCGATTTCTGCACCATGGAGCGGTCGGCATCGAGGAGTTTCGCGAAGTGCTTCTGGAACCAGTTGCCGACATTGATCGTGTCGAGCTTCACATGGCCAAAGGCGTCGCGCTTGATTTCTTCGCCGGCCGCCTCACGATCGGCGACGATCTCGTCCATGCAGGCGCCTTCCGACACGAAGAGCGTGACGAAGCCTGTGCGATCCATGATGTCCTTCAGGCGGGCGGCTTCACCCTCCATGTCGAAATGCGTCTCCGGCAGATAGAGGCCGTCGATGTTCTTCAGCTCCTGGTTCATCATGAAGCCTTCGACATATTCGTTGTGCTTCGTCCGCTGCATGTAGGCGCGGGCTGTCGCCGCCGTCAGCCAGCCGCAGTGACGGCCCATGACTTCGTGAATCACGAGCGTGCGTGGCGAGGCGCTCTGCTCGTTCGAGACATGGTCGAAGAAGCGCGCGCCGACTTCGGCGGCCGTCCAGGCGCCGAGCGTCTGCTTGATCGGGTAGACGTCGTTGTCGACGGTCTTCGGCATGCCGACGACCGTCAGGTCGTAGCCGTTAGCGCCGAGATAGGCAGCAAGGTCGGCCGCGGTGGTGTTGGTATCGTCACCGCCGATTGTGTGGAGGATCGTCACGCCATCTGCCGCGAGCCGTTCGGCTGCGACACGGAGCGGATTCTGGTCTTCCCTGACGAGGCCGCGCTTCACGCAGTCTGCGACATTGGTGAGCTTCACGCGGCTGTTGCCGATCGGCGATCCGCCGTAGCGATGCAGCACATGCGCCTTTTCGCGCATCTCCTTGGTGATCTCGATCTTGTAGTCCATCAGCAGGCCGCGGAAGCCGGACTTGTAGGCGATGAGCTCGATTTCGGGTGCGATGTCGGTGTAGCGCTCGATCAATCCGCCGACTGCGGACGAGAGACAGGGCGCGAGGCCCCCGGCGGTCAACATCGCGACTTTCTGCTTGGCCATCGATCCTCCTCAGGCGTCTTCATCGCCCGGCTGCTGGGTGTTCAGGTGGCAAATGGATGCGACAGCAGAGCCGGGCTGTAAAGCGAAAAAATCAAGGAAAACGGGCATTTCGCCGGTCTTGGCTGCGCTTGATCGGATATAATCGATTCAATCGATGACGGCGGCGCAACGTGGTCTGTGGATAAGATTGGGCCGATACCGGCATCTGCCAAAGCCGACGTGTTCAGCGAAACATATTCAAGATGAAGAAACTTTAATCCTCACCAAAGGCCGGCCCGCCTTGCTTTTTCTGGGTAATTTTGGTCAAGCTTCTCCATGATTTTCGATTTCGCCTGCGAACAAATATCGTCATTCTGGGACCGCCTTCTGGGCGCGATCGGGGATGCCGCCGGCAATGTGATCGGCAGTATCGTCGAGGCCGTTCGTACGGCCTTCGAAGGCGATCCGGAAACTCGCCGGCGCGTGTCCTTCTCGGTTGCCATCATTGCGCTCTCCGCGAAGATGGCCAAGGCAGACGGGATTGTCTCCAATGCCGAGGTCGAGGCCTTCCGCAAGATTTTTGAGTTTCCGCCTGAGGAAGCGCGTAACGTCGCCCGGCTCTACAATCTGGCCCGCCAGGACGTGGCGGGTTTCGAGACCTATGCGAAGAACCTCGCCGGTATGTGCCGGACCTGTGACGAGTTCTGCCCGGTCCTGGAAGACATCATTGATGCTCTGTTCCACATCGCCAAGGCCGATGGCCTCGTGCATGAAAAGGAACTCGCCTTCCTGTCGCGCATCGCCGAGATCTTCTCGATCTCGGAAGAACGGTTCGCGATGATCACCGAACGGCATATCCATCTCGACGGCGATCCTTATGGCGTTCTCGGCGTGCAGCCGTCCGACGATTTCGCGACGATCCGCAAGAAGTACAGGGCGCTGGCGGCCGAGCATCATCCCGACCGACTGCATGCGCGCGGCATTCCGACGGAATTCCACAGCGTCGCGAACCATCGCATGGCCAAGTTCAACGAGGCCTATTCGGCTATCGAGAAGGCGCGCCGGGCGGCATGAGTTCGTTCACTGCGGATTTCACGCGCGCGGAGGTCTGTCCTTCGCCCAATCACGGCGAACGCGTCGGCGTCGAGCGGCCGGATATTCTCCTTTTGCACTATACGGGCATGCCGTCCGCCGAGGGCGCACAGGCCTGGCTCTGCATGCCGGAAAGCCAGGTCTCCAGCCACTATCTGGTTCATGAGGACGGTCGCGTGGTTCAGATGGTGCCGGAAGAGCGCCGCGCCTGGCACGCGGGCAAAAGCATCTGGGGCGGCGAGACGGATATCAATTCCCGTTCGATCGGCATCGAGATCGCCAATGCCGGACACCCGGGCGGCCTACCGGACTTTCCCGAGAAGCAGATCGAATCCCTCATCGAATTGTGTCTCGAATGCGTCAACCGGCATGGAATTGCCCCCGAACGGGTGCTGGCGCACTCCGATGTGGCGCCCATTCGCAAGGTCGATCCCGGTGAAAATTTCCCCTGGGGCCGCCTGCATGGCGCAGGGGTTGGACACTGGATTGAACCCTCGGTGATCGGAGGTGGACGCTTCTTCCAGCGGGGTGACCGAGGTCAACCGGTCAAGGCCCTGCAGTCCATGCTGTCGCTCTATGGTTACGGCATTGAGATCTCTGGTGAATTCTGCGCCCAGACAGAGGGCGTCGTTGCCGCTTTCCAGCGTCATTTCCGGCAAGCCAAGGTTGACGGTGTCGCCGACAGCTCGACCATCGAGACGCTGCATCGGCTGCTGACAAGCCTGCCGCGTTTCAGCTGATCGTGCCTCTTCGGCACCGTTCAAAAGGCCATCGTGGTCAACGACCGCAGCACCGTTTTGTTGCAGCGCCACACGAATTCCTTATTGCGCCGCTCTAAAGGACGGGCTGAACGGCGCGGGTGGTTCTCTTCAGGACCCGGCGCAAACATCAACTCGAGAGAACCGAAACGGGCAGCCCGACCTGGGCTCGCGACGCATGACCTGCGTTTGCTTTGACGCGCGCCGACACCGGTTCTCGACTGGAGACTGAACCTTCTCATGACACGACGACTTGTTGCTGCCGCGGCATGCATTGCAATGCTTTTGACCAACGTCCAGTCCGCGCTTGCCGGCAGCGAGGAGCGCCGCTTCAAAAAGCCCCTCAAGACGATCACCCGTGATGCCGGTTATCCGGCAGCGCCTTCCTTCTCGAAAAGCCCCTACAGCGCGATCATCACGAAATATGCCAAGAGCTACGGCGTCCCGGTTGATCTTGCCCATGCCGTTGTCCGCGTTGAGAGCAACTTCAACCCCAAGGCGCGGGGCAGCGCCGGCGAGGTGGGGCTCATGCAGATCAAGCCGGCGACGGCGCGGGCCATGGGCTACCGCGGCAAGACCAAGGGGCTTTATGACCCCGAGACCAATATCCGCTACGGCATGAAGTATCTCTCCATGGCCCACGAACTGGGCGGTGGTGAGACCTGTGGCACCATTCTGCGCTACAATGCCGGCCATGGCGCCAAGCGCATGAACCCTATCTCGAAGCGCTATTGCGGCAAGGTGATCGCCTTGATCGGCAATTGAAAAACGCCGTCATCCGGTTTCAAATCGGCTGGACAGCCGGGTTCGTCATGCTATCACCGCACGCTACGTAAGGATGGTGACGCATGGTTGAGCGGTTCAAGTCGATTGTCGTTGGTCGAGGCATGATGGGTGCGGCGGCGGCCCGGTATCTGGCACTTTCCGGAGATGGCGTCGCCGTCATCGGGCCAGACGAGCCGAAGGACTGGTCGAGCCATCACGGTGTTTTTGCCAGCCACTACGACGAGGCCCGGATCACCCGGACGATCGATTCGAACCCCATCTGGGCGCGTTTCGCCAATCGCTCGATCGCGCGCTACGGCGACATCGCATCGGAAAGCGGCGTCGCGTTTTATGATGAAGTCGGATGCCTGATCGTCGGGCCGAAGCGCGGTGGGCACGACCCCTATGTCGGCCAGGTGGAGGCTGCGGCCGCGCAGCTCGGTGTCTCGATCGAGATGCTGTCAGACGCGGAACTCAAGTCGCGGTTTCGCTATTTCGATTTCGGCTCCGATTGCGAGGGTGTCTACGAGCAGCGGAATGCGGGTTACGTCAATCCGCGCCGGCTCGTGGAGGCGCAGAGCCTGCTGGCGGAGAAGGCCGGCGCAAGGGTGATTCGTCAGACAGCGGTGTCCGTCCGGGAAGAGGGCGGTCTTGCCATCGTCACCACGGACGACGGGGCCGTCTACACGGCGGAGCGCGTGCTGATTGCCGCCGGTGGTTTCTCGATCAACGAGAACCTGTTGCCGCGTCCTATCGATCTCAAGGTCTATGCGCGCACCGTCGCCTTCTTCGAGATCCCATACGAAGATCTTGCCGCCTATTCCGGCATGCCGTCGCTTATCCATCAGCCCGCTGATCCCATCGACCATATCTATCTTCTGCCGCCGGTGCGCTATCCCGATGGCAGGACCTATCTGAAGATCGGCGGGGATCCCGACGATCTGCAGCTGGAGACGGAGCCGGAGATTCGTGCCTGGTTCAGGCGGGGCGGCCGACTGACCACACGCGATCACCTGCACCGGATTATCACGGGGCTCGTGCCGACCCTGGCCGATGCGCCTATTTCGATGGCGGCCTGTGTGACCTCGTTCACCCCTGAGAATTATCCGTCGATCGGTTTTGCGAGCGAGCATATCGCCGTGCTCACGGGCGGCTGTGGCGCGGCGGCCAAGAGCTCCGACGAGATTGGGCGTCTGGGTGCCGAGCTTCTCCAGCATGGTCGAATCATCGACGAGGCCTATGGCGACGTCTTCCGCCCGGTCTTCAGAGACTGATTCACCAAAAGCGCCCAAGTGGTCCTTCATGCTCGCTTTTCGATGGCAATCGGACAAAGGGTCGGTTAAGGACGCCTTGCCAGTTGGCTGGGCAGCCGCGCTTTACCAATGCCGAAAGGCGGTAGGGTGAGGAAAGTCCGGGCTCCACGGAAACACGGTGCCGGATAACGTCCGGCGAGGGCGACCTCAGGGAAAGTGCCACAGAAAGCAAACCGCCTCGCTTGCGAGGTCAGGGTGAAAGGGTGGGGTAAGAGCCCACCGCGTCGCTGGCAACAGGGACGGCACGGCAAACCCCACCGGGAGCAAGACCGAATAGGGATGACGCGGGTGGCGCGCAAGCGTTGCTACAGCCTGTTTCTGGGCCAGTCATCCGGGTGGGTTGCGCGAGGCAGCGTGCGAACGCTGTCCCAGATGAATGGCTGCCACGTTCCGGGAAACCGGGGCCATACAGAACCCGGCTTACAGGCCAACTGGCAAATTTCCCCTTTTTGGGCTTTCGAGCGAACCGTCTGAAATCAAAGGCGGAACGCTTCTGCGTGTCGCAGATCACGTTCACGGCAACCGGATCCGAAAAGGCGTCGGAAAACAGCGGTTTCTAACCATTCGTTAAGCTTAACCGCCTATCAATGTTTGACTCGTGGAGCTGGCTCATCCCGACCGTTCCCATTGACGCCCATATTGTCCCATGGTATCCCATTTGCATGCCGTTGCGGGGGTCGTTTCATCCCCGAAGTCTCGTGAATTAAGTGCTTCCTCTCGTCCTTCGGGTGGTCGTGTCACGGGTGTGGCGGTTGGCGTATTCATGTGTATTCGGGGGTCTTTGA
Organism: uncultured Allorhizobium sp.; assembly: GCA_958439205.1. Classification (GTDB taxonomy): domain Bacteria; phylum Pseudomonadota; class Alphaproteobacteria; order Rhizobiales; family Rhizobiaceae; genus Allorhizobium. The sequence goes on from OY288189.1 coordinate 2,416,457, forward strand.
TCGGCCCTACGTTCAAGGGGAGGTCGGTTGTCAGTGATGAGCCGCTTCCTGTCCAACGCGACAAACAGGATCGATGCGAAGGGACGGGTTTCCGTCCCTGCGGCCTTTCGCGCCGTGCTGGTACAGCGCGACATTCAGGAGCTTTATTGTCTCCAGGATTTCGTCTATCCGGCAGTCAATATCGGTGGTCCGGATCTGCTCGAGCGGTACGAGCGGAAGATGGCGGCCGAGGATCCCTTCGCGTTGGAGGCAAACGAGATGTCGCTGCTGCTTCATGGTGGCGGCGTCTTCGCGCGACTCGATGCCGAAGGGCGATTGGCGGTGACGGATTTCATCCGGGATTTCACGGGGATTTCCTCGGAGGTCTGTTTCGTCGGTCGTTCGGATCATTTTCAGGTGTGGCAACCGCAGGCGTTTCACGAGGCGCAGGCGAGAGCCAGAGAGGTGGTCAGGCAACGCGGCCTGCGCACCTAGAAAGACGGGGAAACGGAATGGCGGCGAACTTTGGCGAAGGTAATTCCGATGCCGATGGCGGACCGGTTCGCCACATTCCGGTTCTTCTTTCCGAAGTCCTGAAGGCTCTCGAACCCGAGGCCGGCAAGGTCATCCTCGATGGGACTTTCGGCGCTGGCGGCTATACCTCTGCCATTCTCGCAAACGGTGCTCACGTCATCGCGCTTGACCGCGATCCGAACGCCATTGCCGGCGGCAAGGCTCTCGTCGCTTCAAGCGATGGCAGGCTCACCCTTCATCACACGGAATTTTCCCAGCTCGCCGACTTCGCCCCTGAGGGTGGTCTGGATGGTGTTGTTCTCGACATCGGCGTGTCCTCGATGCAGATCGACGAGGCCGAGCGCGGTTTCTCGTTCCAGCGCAACGGGCCGCTCGACATGCGTATGGCGGTTTCCGGCGTTTCTGCCGCCGATGTCGTCAATCGCGCCAAGGTTTCCGATCTCATCCGCATCTTCGGTTTTCTCGGCGAAGAGAAGCATTCCGGCCGAATCGCAAGGGCGATTGAAAAGCGGCGTGCCAACGAGCCGTTCCAGACGACGCGCGATCTTGCCAACCTCATCGAGACCGTCAATCCGCGCAAGGCCAAGGACAAGATCCATCCGGCAACCCGCGTCTTCCAGGCGCTTCGCATCTATGTGAATGACGAACTTGGCGAGCTTGCTCAGGCGCTTTTTGCCGCCGAGCGGGCGCTGAAGCCGGGCGGTCGCCTTGTTGTCGTGACCTTCCATTCGCTGGAGGATCGCATCGTCAAGAAGTTCTTCTCGGAGCGTTCCGGCAAAGCGTCAGGTTCGCGCCATCTTCCGATGGTCGAAGCGCGAGCGGCTACCTTCGATCCCGTCGGCAAAGGCATGGTCGCAGCCACCGAGGAAGAGGCGGAGATCAATCCGCGTGCTCGTTCCGCGAAGCTGCGTGCCGGTATCCGCAGCTCGGCGCCCGCCGAGCGCGCCGACATGTCGATCTTCGACCTGCCTGACCTCGCCACTCTCGAAAAGATCGGAGGCTGACCGTGCTGAGACCCTTCGACTTCCTGATGATCGGAGCCATGCTGGCTGCAGCGACGGTCACCTACCAGATCAAGCACGACACGGATAACAAGGCAGCCGAAGTGCGCCGCCTCGAAGCCGAGATCAAGCTTGAGAAGGATACGATCGAGCTGCTGAGAGCCGACGAGGCGCTGTTGACGCAGCCGAACCGGCTTGAGCGTCTGGTGCAGACCTATGCCGCCGAACTGCAGCTCGTTCCGACCTTGCCGACCCAGCTCGCGCGGCCGATGGAGCTGCCCATGCCGAAGGATCAGGTTCCCGTGCCGGAAGGCGAAGAGGCGGCGGAGAGCGCTAGCGCAGGTGAACCTTCCGACCCCATCAAGGATCTCATCACGACAGGATCGGTGGACCGCTGATGACATTTCTCTCGCGAATCATGCTGCTGAAGAGCCAGGCGCATTTCTCGACCGACGTGCAGCGCGGCGGTACCGTGGTAAACGGTGCGACCTTCAAGGGAACCGGCAAACGCAAGACGGAGATGGCAAAGACCCGCGTCGGGCTGATGTTCGCCACGTTCTGTGTTGCCTATGCGATCATCGGCGGCCGCCTGGTCCAATATGGTCACGCCCAGCCGGAAACTGTGTCCAGCATCCTGCCCGCCGACCGGCTCATGGCGTCGCGGCCGGATATTCTCGATCGCAACGGCGAGATCCTGGCGACAGACATTCGCACGGTCTCGCTCTTTGCCGAGCCGCACAAGATCGTCGATCCCGATGAGGCCGTTGAGCGGCTGTCCACGGTGCTCAAGGATCTCGACGTCAAGGATACCTATCGCAAGCTGTCGTCCAATTCACGCTTCCAATGGCTGCGCCGTCAGCTGACACCGAAGCAGCAGAGCCAGATCTTGGCGCTCGGTATTCCCGGCATCGGCTTCCGTCCGGAAAAGCGCCGCTTCTATCCGGGTGGGGCGACTGCCTCGCACATCGTCGGTTACGTCAATATTGACAATCGCGGCATGGCCGGGATGGAGAAGTATATCGACAACCAGGGCATGGCGGATCTGCGCGCGCTCGGCATGACCAGTGACGCGCCGCTGGAGCCGGTACGGCTTTCGGTCGATATCCGCGTGCAGAACATCTTGCGCGACGCGCTCGTGAGTGCCGTGACCAAGTATGAGGCGATCGCTGCAGGTGCCGTCGTCCTCGACGTGCATACCGGGGAAGTCGTTGCCATGTCGTCGATCCCTGACTTCGACCCGAATCGCCCTCAGGAAGGGGCAGAGGAAGGCTGGATGAACCGGATGACGAACGGCACGTTCGAAATGGGTTCGACCTTCAAGACCTTCACGACGGCCATGGCGCTCGATTCGGGCAAGGTCACGATGAAGGACAGTTTCGACGCGCGCTATCCGATCCGAATCGGCCGCTTCACGATCAAGGATTTTCACGGAAAGCACCGCGTTCTGACGGTGCCTGAGATCTTCCAGTATTCGTCGAATATCGGCACCGCGCGCATGGCCGAGGCCGTCGGTACTGCAGGGCACAAAGAATTCCTGACCCGCATGGGCCTCCTGACGCGTTTGGAAACCGAACTGCCAGAGGTCAAGGCCCCCTCGCAGCCACGGGAATGGAAGCAGATCAATTCGATCACCATTTCCTTCGGCCATGGTGTGTCGACCACGCCTCTGCAGACGGCTGTCGGGGCAGCAGCCCTCGTCAATGGCGGCAAGCTGATCGCACCGACGTTCCTTACCCGCACGCGTGAAAAGGCCGAAGACATTGCCCAGGTCGTGGTCAAGAAGCAGACCAGTGACGACATCCGCCACCTGTTCTGGCTGAACGGCAAGAGCGGCTCGGGCAAGTATGCTCTCGTTGAAGGGTTCGATGTCGGCGGCAAGACCGGAACGGCTGAAAAGGTCGTCAACGGCCGCTATTCCGATGACCAGAACTTCAACTCTTATGTCGCTGCCTTCCCGATCGAGAACCCGCAATATCTGGTGCTCAGTTTCATCGACGCGCCAAAGACAGGCGAGGGCGGTGGCCGGACCGCCGGTCTGACGGCTGCACCCATCGTCGGCGAGATCATCCGCAGAAGCGCCGCAATTCTTGGTGTAGAACCCACATTCGGGGAAGACGGCTCAGCATTGCTCGTCTCTTATTGATCAGAACGACTACAGGCGGGGCGATTCGCGCGGAACTTGCCCCGGAAGGATGGACTGCAAATGCTTTTGGGCGCACTGGCTGGCGAAGAGTTTGGGGATCAGGTGGCAGCCGTTGGCGCTGCGTCCGTCGAAGTACGGGGGCTCTCTGCCGATAGCCGCAAGGTCGAGCCGGGTACCGTGTTCTTCGCTCTCTCCGGGACCAAGGCTGACGGATCTGCTTTCATCGCCCAGGCCGTCGACAAAGGCGCCGTTGCAATCGTCGCCTCGCATTCCGTCGATGCATCCGTTCCCGTGATCACCGTCGACAATCCGCGCCGTTTTCTGGCGCTGGCGGCTGCCCGACTTGTCGGACGCCAGCCGAAGACCATGGTTGCGGTGACCGGTACCGCCGGCAAGACTTCGGTTGCCTCCTTCACCCGTCAGATCTGGGCTGAAGCCGGCCATGCCGCCGCGCAGATCGGTACGACCGGTGTCATTTCCCCTTCGCGGAACGATTACGGCTCGTTGACCACGCCTGACCCGCTTGCATTGCACACACTGCTCGGTGAACTCGCCGACGAGGGCGTGACCCATGCTGCGATGGAGGCCTCGAGCCACGGGCTCGACCAGAGCCGTCTTGATGGCGTTGTGCTGTCGGCGGCCGGCTTTACCAATCTCGGCCGTGATCACATGGACTATCATCCGACCATGGAAGACTACATGGCGGCGAAGATGCGTCTGTTCGATACGCTGCTGCCGAAGGGCGCACCGGCGGTGATCTTTGCCGATGATGCCTGGTCTGACGCGGCGATCCGCGCCGCGAAGGCTGCCGGCCACGATGTGCGGACTGTTGGCCGCAAGGGCGAGTTCCTCAGCCTCAAGCGCGTCGAGCATTTCCGCCACAAGCAGGTGGCCGAGGTTCACCACGGCGGCGAGATCTTCGAGGTTCATATCCCGCTGGCAGGCGATTTCCAGATCGCCAATGCGCTGGTGTCTGCCGGCCTCGCAATCTCGACCGGCGTTGCACCCGCTGTTGCATTGAAGGCGCTGGAGCATCTCAAGGGGGCCTCGGGTCGCCTCGAACTGGTTGGACAGAGCAAGGCCGGCGCGCTCGCCTATGTCGATTACGCGCACAAGCCGGAAGCGCTGGAGAACGTGCTGAGCTCAGTGCGCCCGTTCACCACTGGTCGCGTCATCGTGGTCTTTGGCTGTGGTGGGGACCGCGACAAGGGCAAGCGCCCGATCATGGGCGAGATCGCGACGCGGCTCGCCGACGTCGTCATCGTCACCGACGATAATCCTCGCTCTGAAGTGCCGGCAACCATCCGCTCCGAGATCATGGCCGCGACGCCCAAGGGTATCGAGATCGGCGACCGAGCTCAGGCGATCCGGGCTGGTGTCGCCATGATGTCGGCCGGAGATACGCTGATCGTGGCGGGCAAGGGGCATGAGGAAGGACAGACGGTCGGATCGGAGACGTTGCCGTTCTCTGATCACCAGGAAGTCCGCAAAGCCTTGGAGGAGTTCGACCGTTGACCCTGCTCTGGACCGCGCGTGAAATGGTCGTCGCCATGGGCGGCCGGCCATTCGGCAATCTGCCCGAAGGTGTTACGGGGATTTCGATCGACAGCCGGACGATCACCCCTGGCGAAGCTTTCTTCGCCATCAAGGGCGACCGCGTCGATGGCCATAATTATGCGAGCATTGCGATCGCCAATGGGGCTTCCCTGCTGGTGGTCAGCGAAGCCAAACTGCCAGCTCTTGGCCGGCTGACAATTCCGATGATCGTCGTCGAAGACGTGCTGGTCGGCCTGCAAAAGCTCGGCATGGCTGCCCGTGACCGTACGCCGGCGACCGTGATTGCTGTGACCGGATCCGTTGGCAAGACGACGACCAAGGAAATGCTGCGGATGACGCTCGAGCCCTCGGGCAAAGTGCATGCCTCCGTTGCCTCCTTCAACAATCACTGGGGCGTGCCGCTGACGCTTGCCCGCATGCCGATCGACACGCGCTACGGTGTCTTCGAACTCGGCATGAACCATCCCGGCGAGATCGGCCCGCTGTCGCGCATGGTGCGGCCTGATGTGGCTGTGATCACGACCATTGCGCCCGCGCACCTCGGCAATTTCTCCAGCGTCGACGAGATCGCCGACGCCAAGGCCGAGATCTTCGAGGGCGTCGTCAATGGCGGCGATGCGATCCTCAACCGAGACAATCCCTATTACGAGCGCCTCGAACAGGCCGCACTTGCTCAGGGTGTCGAGAATATTCACAGCTTTGGCCAGCATGCCAAGGCTGAGTTCCGCCTTGCCGAATTCGACGGTGCGGCTGAGCTTTCGACCGTCTGGGTTTCCTTTGGCGGCGAGACGCGGGAAGTAACGATCGGTGCGCCCGGACGACATCTGGCCGAGAACGCTATGGCGGTTCTCGCGGCTGTTTCGCTTGTTGGCGCCGATGTCGATGCGGCGATCGAGGCGCTTGCCAATCTGACGGCGGTCAAGGGACGCGGCGCGCGCCACAAGCTGAAGATGCCGGAAGGTGTCCTGACGCTGATCGACGAAAGCTACAATGCAAACCCTGCCTCCATGCGCGCGGCGATCTCCGTGCTTGCATCGGCCCAGCCGACGGGCGAGGGGCGGCGGATTGCCGTGCTCGGCGACATGTTGGAGATGGGCGAATTCGCCCCCAGCGTGCATGCTGACCTCGCCGGGCCGCTGCTTGCGGCCGGCATCGAACATGTCTGGCTCGCCGGACCGGAAATGGTGGCACTGCGCGATGCGCTGCCCGAAACGGTCCACGTCGTCTATCTCGAGACCACGGAGGAACTCGCGAATTTCGTCACCGCAGAGGTCCGCCCCGGTGATGTCGTGATGGTCAAATCTTCTCTCGGCATCGGTTTCGGCAAGATCGTATCGGCTCTGCTTGACAAGCATCCAGCATTCTCCGACACGGAGCGCCAATTTTAATCCGGGCTTCGGGAAAGGGCTCCAATGCTGATCTGGCTTGTGGAACTGTCGGACAACCTTCAGTTTTTCAATCTCTTCCGTTACATCACCTTCCGGACGGGGGCAGCTCTCTTCACCTCGGCACTGGTGGTCTTCCTGTTTGGCCCGGCGATGATTGCATCGCTGCGCGTGCGGCAGGGCAAGGGCCAGCCGATACGGGCTGACGGACCGCAGACCCATTTCAAGAAGGCGGGAACGCCGACCATGGGTGGTCTGATGATCCTCGCCGGGATTGTCGTGTCGTCTCTGCTCTGGGCAGATCTCTCCAACGTCTATGTCGTGGCGACCCTGCTCGTGACGCTCGGCTTCGGTGCCATCGGCTTCTATGACGACTACCTCAAGGTGACGAAGCAGACGGAGAAGGGTTTCTCCGGCAAGGCGCGCCTCGGTATCGAATTCCTGATCGCCGGCATCGCCGTCTATTTCATGATGTCGACCGCTTTGAGCTCCGGGCCGCAAGGCTCGACCTTCGGCTCCTCGATTGCTTTCCCGTTCTTCAAGGATTTCCTGATCGATCTCGGGATCTTCTTCGTGCTCTTCGGCGGCTTCGTCATCGTGGGTGCCGGCAATGCGGTCAACCTGACGGATGGCCTCGACGGCCTCGCCATCGTGCCTGTGATGATCGCAGCCGCCTCCTTCGGCGTGATCGCCTATCTCGCCGGCAATGCGGTGTTCTCCAACTATCTCCAGATCAATTTCACGCCGGGCACGGGCGAACTCGCCGTGGTGCTGGGCGCCGTGATCGGGGCAGGCCTCGGCTTCCTCTGGTTCAACGCGCCGCCGGCCGCCATTTTCATGGGTGACACGGGTTCGCTCGCCCTCGGCGGCCTGATCGGCTCCGTCGCTGTCGCTACCAAGCACGAGATCGTCATGGCGATCATCGGCGGTCTCTTCGTCATGGAGACGCTGTCGGTCATCATCCAGGTCGGCTATTTCAAGCTGACGGGCAAGCGCGTCTTCCTGATGGCGCCCATCCACCACCATTTCGAAAAGCTCGGCTGGACCGAGAGCCAGGTCGTCATCCGCTTCTGGATCATTGCTGTTGGCCTTGCCATGCTCGGCCTCTCGACCCTGAAGCTGCGGTGAGGCGGCGATGATCGCGGCCAACACCTTCAAGGGCAAGACCGTCGCGCTGTTCGGGCTCGGCGGATCGGGCCTCGCAACGGCAAAAGCTCTGCAGGCCGGCGGCGCCAATGTGATTGCCTGGGACGACAATCCCGATAGCGTTGCACGGGCTGAGGCCGACGGCGTACCGACCCGGGACTTGCGCGAAATCGACTGGTCGTCGGTTGCATCCTTCGTGCTGTCGCCCGGCGTGCCGCTCACCCATCCGAAGCCGCATTGGACGGTGGGCTTTGCCCGCAATGCCGGCGTGGAGATCATCGGCGATGTCGAGATCTTCGTGCGCGAGCGTCGGGCGCAGGCGCCGAATTGCCCTTTCGTCGCGATCACCGGGACCAACGGCAAGTCGACGACCACCGCGCTCATCGCCCATATCCTTCAGGCAAGCGGTCGCGATACGCAGCTTGGCGGCAATATCGGCCGTGCGGTGCTGACGCTCGATCCGCCCCGGGACGGCAGGTTTTTCGTCGTTGAATGCTCGTCCTACCAGATCGATCTTGCGCCGACGCTTAACCCGACCGCTGGCATCCTGCTCAACCTGACGCCCGACCATCTCGATCGCCACGGCACGATGCAGCATTATGCCGATGTGAAAGAGCGTCTGGTTGCCGGAGCCAAGACTGCGATCATCGGCATCGATGACAGCTATTGCGAGCTGATCGGCGATCGTGTCGAGCGCGCCGGCACCAAGGTTATTCGGATTTCCAAGCGGCAGCCTCTCGCCGATGGCCTCTATGCCGAGGGCTCGCGGATCATTCGGGCCGAACAGGGGGCGACCTCGCTTCTCGTCGATCTCGACGGCATTCAGACGCTGCGCGGCAGCCACAACGCACAGAATGCTTGTGCCGCGATTGCCGCCTGCCTGGCAGCCGGTGTCTCGGAAGAGGAGATCCGCAAGGGCCTGCAGAGCTTCCCCGGCCTCAAACATCGCATGCAGCCGGTCGGGCGCCGCCGTCAGGTGGTCTTCGTCAACGACAGCAAGGCAACCAATGCGGATGCGGCTGCACCCGCGCTGTCCAGCTATGAGCGCATCTATTGGATCGCCGGCGGTCTGCCCAAGGAAGGCGGCATCGCAAGCCTCGCACCACTCTTCCCGCGCATCGTGAAAGCTTATCTGATCGGTGAGGCTGCTTCGGCCTTTGCCGCGCAGCTTGGTGACCGGGTGGCTTACGAGATCTCGGACAGGCTGGAGAGCGCCGTGGCCCATGCGGCTGCCGATGCCGATCGGGATGGCGACGCTTCTGCCGTGATGCTGTCACCGGCTTGCGCAAGCTTCGACCAGTACAAGAATTTCGAAGTCCGCGGCGATGCCTTTGTGGGGCATGTGGCGGAACTCGATGGAGTGACGATGCTGATCGACCTGCCGACAGGAGGTAAATGAGATGGTAAGCCGCGTAGAGAGGGGGCCGGTCGCTGACTGGTTCTGGACGATCGACCGTCTGTTCCTGATCACCTTTGTTCTCCTCATGGGGATCGGGCTTATGCTCTCCTTTGCGGCGTCTCCGGCGGTTGCCGAACGTCTCAATCTCGACAGCTTCCATTTCGTCAAGCGTCATGCCTTCTTCATGATGCCGGCCCTCGGCGTGATGATCGGCCTGTCCTTTCTGTCGCCACGCCAGGTCAGGCGCATGGCCATGCTGATCCTTGCGGCCTCGCTGATCATGATGGTGCTGGTTCTGTTCATCGGCCTTGAGGTCAAGGGGGGGCGGCGCTGGCTGTCGGTCGGCTCGATGTCGATCCAGCCGTCAGAATTCATGAAGCCGGCCTTCGTCGTGATCTGCGCCTGGTTGTTCGCCGAACATGCGCGCCAGCCTGAAATTCCAGGCAATCTCTTTGCCATCCTGCTGTTCGGTATCGCCGCGGCGCTTCTCATCGCGCAGCCTGACCTTGGCCAGACCATCCTGATCGGCAGCGTCTGGGGTGCCATGTTCTTCATGGCCGGCATGCCGTGGCTCTGGATCGTCGTGCTCGGCGTTCTCGGCGGAGCAGGCTTCTTCGGAGCTTACATGACCCTGCCGCACGTGGCAGGACGAATAGACCGATTCCTGACCGGGGAGGGTGACACCTTCCAGGTTGATACAGCGCGCGAGGCGATCATTCGTGGCGACTGGTTCGGCCAGGGCCCCGGCGAAGGTATCGTCAAGCGCATCATTCCCGACAGCCATACCGACTTCATCTTCTCGGTGGCGGCGGAAGAGTTCGGCATTGTCTTCTGCATGGTGCTCGTGGCGATCTTCGGTTTCCTTGTGCTCCGGGGCTTGAGCCACGCCTACAAGGAACGCAATGACTTCAACCGTCTTGCCGTGTCCGGTCTGGTCCTGCTTCTCGGCGTCCAGTCGATGATCAATATCGGCGTCAATCTCGAACTGCTGCCGGCCAAGGGCATGACGCTGCCGCTCATCTCTTATGGTGGATCGTCGATGACGGCGATCTGCGTTACCGCCGGCTTCATCCTGGCGCTCACCCGCCGCCGTCCGGAAAAGCGCGCGCAGGAGCGCAGCCTGTTCCGCTCGGTTGCGGGCGTACCCGCGGAGTAATTGCGTATGACAAAAGGTATCGTCCTGCTTGCCGCCGGTGGCACCGGCGGACATCTCTTTCCGGCCGAGGCGCTGGCGCACGAGCTGAAATCCCGTGGCTATGGCGTGCACCTGGTGACCGACAGGCGCGCTGAACGCTACGCCGGGAGCTTTCCGGCAGACGAGATCCATACCGTGTCCTCGGCCACCATCGGCTCGAAGAACCCGGTCGCCGTCGTCAAGGCGTTTCTGTCGCTCTGGCGCGGTTATCGCGAGGCGCGGAGCCTTGTGTCGCGCCTGAAGCCGAAAGCCGTGATCGGCTTTGGCGGATATCCCACGGTTCCTCCTCTGTTTGCGGCAGCCGGTCTTGGTGTGCCGACTGCTGTGCACGAGCAGAATGCCGTCATGGGCCGCGCCAACAAGCTGCTCGCGTCGCGGGTTCGGGCAATCGCCGGCGGTTTTCTGTCGCCGAGTGGAGAGCATGCGGCGAAGATGGTGTTGACCGGAAATCCCGTACGGCCGGCGGTCATTGCCTCTGCAGCACAGCCCTATTCTCCATCCCGTGACAGCGCGCCGTTCAACCTTGTTGTCTTTGGTGGAAGCCAGGGGGCGCAGTTCTTTTCCGATGCCATCCCAGGCGCCATCCGGCTGATGCCTGATGCTTTGCGTGCGCGGCTCGTCGTGACGCAACAGGCGCGCCCTGAAGACCGGCAGAAAGTCATCGACAGCTATGCGACGCTTGGCATTCGCGCCGATGTTGCGCCATTCTTTACCGACATGGCAGAGCGGCTGGCAGCCGCGCATCTGGTGATCTGCCGCTCCGGGGCGTCGACGGTGTCGGAGCTCGCGGTCATCGGCCGACCAAGCCTGCTCGTGCCGTATCCGTATGCGCTTGACCATGACCAGGCGGCGAACGCGGCAGCGCTTGCGGCACAGGGCGGGGCGCAAGTGATCGCCCAGGCGGAGCTTTCCACCGACAGGATCGCAAGCCTTCTGACGGAGGCGATGGAGGGGCCTGATCGGCTCGCAACGATGGCGGCTTCAGCGAAAAGCACGGGCAAGCCCGATGCGGCCGGCTTGCTCGCAGACCTCGTAGAGGCTATTGCCGCCGGCAAGGGCATTGCCCAGTCGAAGGGAGCCACACAATGAAAATGCCGAAATCCATTGGCCTCGTCCATTTCATCGGGATCGGTGGCATCGGGATGAGCGGGATCGCCGAGGTGCTGCACAATCTCGGGCACAGGGTGCAAGGGTCGGACCAGGCCGAAAGCGCCAATGTCCAGCGTCTGCGCGCCAAGGGCATCGAGGTCTTTGTCGGCCACACCGCTGAGAACCTTGGTGAGGCCGAGGTCGTCGTCGTTTCGACCGCGATCAAGAAGAGCAATCCGGAGCTGATTGCGGCGCGCGAGAAGCTGCTGCCGATCGTTCGCCGCGCCGAAATGCTGGCTGAGCTTATGCGCTTCCGCAATGCGATCGCTGTCGGCGGCACGCATGGCAAGACCACGACCACGTCGATGGTCGCAGCGCTTCTCGATGCTGGCGCTCTCGACCCGACCGTCATCAATGGCGGCATCATCAATGCCTATGGCACCAATGCCCGCATGGGCGAGGGTGAGTGGATGGTGGTCGAGGCTGATGAGTCCGACGGCACCTTCCTGAAGCTGCCGGCCGATGTTGCGATCGTCACGAATATCGATCCGGAGCATCTCGACCACTACGGCACCTTTGACAATGCACGTGCGGCCTTCCGCCAGTTCGTGGAGAATGTGCCGTTCTATGGTTTTGGCGTGATGTGCCTCGACCATCCGGAAGTGCAGGCGCTGGTTGGACGCATCGAGGATCGCAAGGTCATCACCTACGGTGAGAACCCGCAGGCTGACGTGCGCTTCTCGAATGTGCGTCTCGATGGCACGCGCTCGATCTTCGACGTCGAAATCCGCCGTCGCCGCACCGGCCGGGTGTTCAACTTCAAGGATCTGGTCCTGCCGATGCCGGGCCGGCACAACATTTCCAATGCCTGCGCCGCAATTGCTGTCGCCAACCGGCTCGACATTCCGGAAGAGGCGATACGCAAGGGGCTGGCCGGCTTCGGCGGCGTCAAGCGACGCTTCACGCTGACCGGCGCTTCGAACGGCGTTCAGGTGTTTGACGACTACGGTCACCACCCGGTCGAGATAAAGGCCGTGCTGCGGGCTGCGCGCGAATCGTGCAAGGGGCGGATCATCGCCGTGCATCAGCCGCACCGCTTCAGCCGGCTTGCAAGTCTGTTCGATGACTTTGCCAACTGCTTCAACGATGCCGACACGATCTTCCTGTCGCCGGTTTATGCAGCGGGCGAAGAGCCGATCGAGGGGATCGATTCGGAAACGCTGGTCTCGCGCATCAAATCGGGCGGCCATCGCGACGCGCGATACTTGGCCGCGCCTGAGCAACTGGCCTCGCTCGTCGCGGGCATTGCACAACCGGGTGATTTCGTGGTCCTGTTGGGGGCCGGCAACATCACCCAGTGGGCTGCTGCACTGCCGACGGAACTAGATGCAATTTCGGGAAAGTCTTGAATGAAACAGGTGGATGGGGAAAAGCTCCTGGCGTCGCTCGGCCCTGGAGTTAACGATCTCAAGGGGCGGCTGACGCCCGATGCCCCGATGGACCGGGTGACCTGGTTCCAGGCCGGCGGCCTCGCCGAACTGATGTTTCAGCCGCATGACGTCGAGGATCTGACTGCGTTCCTCAAGCTTCTACCCGAAGAGGTGCCGCTGACGGTCGTCGGCGTCGGGTCGAACCTGCTCGTGCGTGACGGCGGGATCCCCGGTGTGGTCATTCGCCTGTCTGCCAAGGGTTTCGGCCAGGTCGAGCTCGCGGGCGAGAACCGCATTCGTGCCGGCGCGATTTGCCCCGACAAGCACATTGCGGCCATGGCGATGGACAACAATATCGGCGGTTTCCACTTCTACTACGGCATTCCTGGTTCGATCGGTGGCGCAATCCGCATGAATGCGGGCGCCAATGGCGGCGACACCGCCGGCCGGCTGGTCGAGGTCGAGGCCGTCGATCGCAAGGGCAATGTTCATGTCCTGTCGAATGCCGACATGGGCTATAGCTACCGCCATTCGGCAGCGTCCGAAGGCCTGATCTTTACCAGCGCTGTCTTTGAGGGCTATCCGGAAGAGAAGGCCAAGATCCGCGCGGATATGGATGCTGTGCGCCACCATCGCGAGACGGTGCAGCCGGTCAAGGAGAAGACCGGCGGCTCGACGTTCAAGAACCCCGAGGGCCATTCGGCCTGGGAGCTGATCGACGAGGCCGGTTGCCGCGGTCTGATGATCGGCGGGGCGCAGATGTCGTCGCTTCACTGCAACTTCATGATCAATGTCGGCCATGCGACCGGCTACGATCTCGAATATCTCGGCGAGACCGTTCGCCAGCGTGTCTTCGAGACGTCCGGCATCAAGCTCGAATGGGAAATCAAGCGTCTCGGCATTTTCATGCCCGGTCGTGAAGTGAAGCCATTCATGGGCGTTGTTGCGGTGTGATAGCCGTCACGCCGGATCCCACGAAGTTTTAACTTCGCTCAACTAGGCTCCTCCTCGGTATGGGGAGTGCTATGTTCGATCTGGTCCATGTTTGGGTGATCCGACAATTGACGCTGGGCGAGTTTTCGTCCCGGCGTGCTGTCGTATCAAAGGCTGCCTTCATGGCGGCGAAGATCGCCATCTTTGCCTATCTCCTCAATATCGTCGGACATCTGATCCTGGTGGCGCTCGGGCTTCTTCCTTATGCGCTCGGGCCTGCACTCGTCGTTGCCACCATGCTCACGCCGCCTGTGTCCTTCGTAGTGGCGATGATCGCCTATTCTGTCGTCGGGCTTGCGGTCTATGATCTCGGCATGTCGCGGCAGCGTTTCGAAATGCTCAGCCGAACGGACATGCTGTCGGGTCTGATGAACCGCCGCGCATTCCTCGACACTTTCGAGCGTACGCGCGGGACTGTTGCGCTGATCCTGCTCGATATCGATCGCTTTAAATTGATCAACGACACGCTGGGCCACAAGGCCGGGGACGATGTGATTGTCCGCGTTGCCCAATGCCTGACGGATCTGCTGGGCGAGGGGGCGACCGTTGCCCGCATCGGCGGCGAGGAATTCGCCGTGCTTCTGGTGGGCCCACGCGGCGACGAAGCGCTTGAGGTTGCCCAGTCGATCTGCCGTTCCGTCGAGGCCATGGGCTTCGAGGTTGCCGGGCTTCCGGTCTCCGTTACCATCTCCGGCGGCGTGTCTGCCGGCGTGTCGGAACTCGGTTTCAGCGAGCTTTTCTCGGCCGCCGACCGTGCACTTTATCTGGCCAAGGCCAGTGGACGGAATCGAATCGTGCATGCCAGAGAGCTGGCTGAATCGGCTCTGGACCCCTCTCAGCGTACCGAGATGCAGCTGGAACCCATGGCGCAGCGCAAGACGGCTTAACGGCATTCAAGTCGTCATTATTTCAATAAAAGCATAGCCTTGAATAATTAGCTTCACCTCACGGATGAGCGTGCGGGCGCCTGGCTGCGCGTCGGAAGTTAACGAAAGTAAACGCTTCATTAACCTTAATGTTGTTGAACTGAGCCTACGGAGCCGTCCAATCGATGCGGCTACTGATTGGTTTGGAATTTTGCGAGGCGTTTATGAGTGGCAAGCATGTCGCGGTTTTGATGGGTGGATTGTCCTCCGAGCGGCCTGTGAGCTTGTCGTCGGGTAACGCCTGCGCTTCCGCCCTCGAAGGCGAGGGTTTCAGGGTTACGCGGGTTGATGTCGGTCGTGATATCGGTCGCGTCCTCGAAGATCTGAAGCCCGATGTCGCCTTCAACGCTCTACATGGCCCCTTCGGCGAGGACGGTACCATCCAGGGCGTGCTCGAATATCTTGAAATCCCCTACACGCATTCCGGCGTTCTTGCCTCGGCGCTTGCCATGGACAAGAAGCAGGCGAAGATCGTTGCGGCTCAGGCGGGCATTCCTGTCGCCGAGGCCATGGTGATCAACCGCTTCGACATCGGCAACAGCCATCCGATGGCGCCGCCTTACGTGGTCAAGCCGGTGCGCGAGGGCTCCAGCTTTGGCGTCGTCATCGTGCGCGAAGACATGGCGCATCCGCCGCAGATCCTGACCTCCAGCGAGTGGCGTTACGGCGACGTCGTGATGGTCGAGCGCTATGTGGCAGGTCGCGAACTGACCTGTGGCGTGATGGACGGCAAGGTGCTTGGCGTGACCGAGATCGTGCCGCTCGGCCACAGCTTCTACGATTACGACTCCAAGTATGCGGCCGGTGGCTCTCAGCACGTTCTTCCTGCGGAAATTTCACCGAAAATTTACCAAAAAATACAATCATTGGCGCTCAAGGCACACCAGGCGCTCGGGTGTCGCGGAGTGAGTCGGTCCGACTTCCGCTACGACGATCGTCTCTCCGAAGATGGTGATCTGATTTGGCTGGAGCTCAACAACCAGCCGGGCATGACCCCTACCTCGTTGCTGCCGGAAATGGCTGCCCATGCGGGCTATAGCTTTGGTGAGTTCGTACGTTGGATGGTGGAGGACGCTTCTTGTTCTCGTTGAGCGGTAACAAAATGGCTGAGGTTTCCGGAGTTTATCCGGCTGCACCACTCGCCTCGCAGGAGGCCAAGGTGCTTCCGCGTCCGCTGCGTCGCGTCGTTCGTTTCGTCATCAGCCTGTGCTCAGGGCGTATTGTCCTGCCTCGCCATCTCGGCAAATTCAGCCTGGCGGCTTTTTACGGCGCCGTATCGCTGCATGGTGTCGTGGTTGGTGGCCATGGTCCTGTCGTGATGCAGGCGGTGACGTCCAAGGCTGGCTTTGCCGTCGAGGATGTCCGCGTCTCCGGCAATCAGCATACGTCCGAAATCGATATCCTGCAGTTGCTCGGTCTTGATGGTTCGACGAGCCTGCTGGGCCTCGACATTGCTGCTGCCCGCAAGTCACTGTCCGAGCTTCCCTGGGTCGAATCGGCTGAGGTTCGAAAGGTTTATCCGTCCACCGTCGAGGTAACGCTGCGCGAGCGCCAGGCCTATGCGATCTGGCAGCATGGCAGCGATCTTTCGCTCATCGAGCGTTCGGGTTCGGTTATTGCGCCGCTGCGCGACAACAAGTTTGCCTCGCTGCCGCTCTTCGTCGGTCGTGACGCTGAGACGGCGGCAGCCTCCATCGATGAAGAATTCTCCAAGTGGCCGTCGATTGCTTCGCGGGTGAAGGCATTCGTTCGGGTCGGCGGTCGTCGTTGGGATGTCCATCTCGACAACGGGATCGTCGTGCGACTGCCGGAAGAGAACGTCGCTGGTGCGCTTGCCCTGCTCAACCGTTTCGACGTCGAGCAGCAGGTTCTGTCTCGTGATGTGGCGCTGATCGACATGCGCCTTCCCGACCGGGTTGCCGTGCGCCTGACGCCCGGTGCGCAGGAGCGTCGTACGGCGGCGCTTGAAGAGCGTCGCAAAGCCCTCAAGAAGCTGGAGCAGAAGATATGAGCATCTTTGGTGGCTCCTCCTTCGGCCTTCCGCGCACCCGGCCGCTGTCTTCCAAGCGGGCTCATGTCGTTTCGGTTCTCGATATCGGTACGACCAAGGTCGTTTGCATTATCGCTCGCCTGACGCCGCGCCGCGAATCCGCCGTCCTGCCGGGTCGCACCCACAATGTCGAGGTCATCGGCCTGGGCCACCAGCGGTCGCATGGCATCAAGTCCGGCGTGATTGCCGATCTCGATGCGGTCGAAAACGTTGTGCGCCTTGCCGTCGACGCAGCCGAGCGCATGGCAGGCCTCACGGTCGAAAGCCTGATCGTCAACGTGTCTGCCGGCCGGATTGGCTCTGATGTCTACACGGCGACCATCGATCTCGGTGGCCAGGAAGTCGAAGCCGGCGACCTGCGCAAGGTGCTGATCGCTGCTGGCCAGCAGTCTCAGGGCAATGACCGTGCCGTGCTGCACTCGCTTCCAACAGGCTTTTCGCTTGACGGAGAGCGGGGAATCCGCGATCCCCTTGGAATGTATGGCGATGTTCTCGGCGTCGACATGCACGTGGTCACGGCCGAACGGGCAGCGCTTCGCAATCTGGAGCTCTGCATCAACCGCGCCCATCTGACCGTCGAGGGTGTGGTCGCCACGCCTTATGCCAGCGGCCTTGCAGCCCTGGTCGACGACGAGGTGGAGCTCGGTTGCGCGGCGATCGACATGGGCGGTGGCATGACCACCATCTCTGTCTTCGCTGAAGGCAAGCTGATCCATACGGACGCCATCGGGATCGGCGGTCACCATGTGACGACCGATCTGGCGCGCGGGCTTTCCACCCGTATCGAGGATGCAGAACGTCTGAAGGTCGTTCACGGTTCGGCTGTCGCCAACGGCGCCGACGATCGCGAAGTCGTATCCGTTCCGCCGATCGGCGAGGACGATCGCGACCAGCCGACCCAGGTGTCGAAGGCGCTTCTGACCCGGATCATCAGCGCGCGTATCGAGGAAACCCTCGAGATGCTGCGCGACCGGATCCAGAAGTCGGGCTTCTCTCCGGTGGTCGGAAAACGCGTCGTTTTGACGGGTGGCGCCTGCCAGCTCACCGGCATGCCGGAGGCGGCCCGCCGTATTCTGGCCCGGAACGTGCGTATCGGTCGTCCGATGGGTGTGTCCGGTCTGCCGGCAGCGGCCAAGGGACCGGCCTTTTCGACGGCCGTCGGCCTGACGATTTATCCGCAGATGGCGGATCAGGAAACACATGCCGGGCAGGGCGGGTTGTTCTCGCCCTTCGGCAACGGAAACAGCCGGTTCGCCCGTATGGGCCAGTGGCTGAAAGAGAGTTTTTGAGTTCACCCGGCTGGGCGCAAGGTTCGGCCAAGGGAAATCTGTTGAAATGACATGGCCGGCTTGGCGATGCGGCCGGAAAAAGAAGGAACGGGTACCATGACCATCAAGTTGCAGAAGCCAGATATCACTGAGCTGAAGCCACGCATCACCGTTTTCGGTGTCGGTGGCGGCGGCGGCAATGCCGTCAACAACATGATCACCGCTGGTCTGCAGGGCGTCGATTTCGTCGTTGCCAACACGGATGCCCAGGCGCTGACCATGACCAAGGCTGAGCGCATCATCCAGCTCGGCGTCAACGTCACCGAAGGCCTCGGCGCCGGTTCGCAGCCGGAAGTCGGTCGCGCCGCCGCTGAAGAGTGCATCGACGAGATCATCGATCACCTGAACGGTACCCACATGTGCTTCGTCACCGCCGGCATGGGTGGTGGTACCGGTACCGGTGCTGCTCCTGTCGTCGCCCAGGCCGCTCGCAACAAGGGCATCCTGACCGTCGGCGTCGTGACCAAGCCGTTCCACTTCGAAGGTGCTCGCCGCATGCGGCTTGCCGAATCCGGCATCGAAGAACTGCAGAAGTCGGTCGATACGCTGATCGTGATCCCGAACCAGAACCTCTTCCGCATCGCCAACGACCGCACCACCTTCGCCGACGCCTTCGCAATGGCTGACCAGGTTCTGTATTCGGGCGTTGCCTGCATCACCGACCTGATGGTCAAGGAAGGCCTGATCAACCTAGACTTCGCGGACGTTCGCTCCGTAATGCGCGAAATGGGCCGTGCGATGATGGGTACCGGCGAAGCCTCCGGCGAAGGCCGTGCTATGCAGGCTGCTGAAGCCGCCATCGCCAACCCGCTCCTCGACGAAACCTCGATGAAGGGCGCTCAAGGGTTGCTGATCTCGATCACCGGCGGCCGTGACCTCACGCTGTTCGAAGTCGACGAAGCTGCGACCCGCATCCGCGAAGAAGTCGATCCGGACGCCAACATCATCCTCGGTGCGACCTTCGACGAAGCGCTCGAAGGCATCATTCGCGTCTCCGTAGTCGCCACCGGCATCGATCGTGCGGCGCTCGCATCCAAGGGCTTCGAGGCCGCTCCGCTGGCAAAGCCCGCTATGCGTTCCTCCGCGGCCGTTGCTCCGGCACCGGCCGCATATCAGCCTGCAATGACGCAGGCCCCCAAGCCGACCATGGATCCGGTCGCAGACACCATTCGTTCGGCTGAAGCTGCCATGGAACGCGAACTCGAAATCGCCGTTGCCCGTCAGCCGCTGAGCCAGCCGCAGCCTGCTCCGCAGCAGGAATTCCGTCCGGCAAGCCGCCTGTTCGCTTCGCCGGCTCCGGAAGCTGCTCCCGCTCCGCAGATGATGCAGCCGGTTGCTCCGGCTCCCATCATGAGCCAGCCGGCTCCGGTCATGCAGCAGCCCGCTCCCGTCATGCAGGCGCTTATTGCGCCGGCACCGATGGCAGCTGAACCCCGCATGGCTGCCGAACCGGTTCGCATGCCGAAGGTCGAGGACTTCCCGCCGGTTCTTCGCGCCGAAATTGATCACCGCGCCCAGCCTGCAGCTCCGGCTGCCCAGGACGAGCGTGGCCCGATGGGTCTCCTGAAGCGCATCACCAACTCGCTCGGCCGTCAGGCTGAAGACGAGCAGGTTATGGGTGACATGACCGGTTCCGCACCGGCTGCCGCCTCGCAGCAGCGCCGTCCGCTCTCTGCAGAAGCCAGCCTCTATGCTCCGCGTCGCGGCCAGCTGGACGACCTCGGTCGTGCAACGCCGGCTCGCGCCACCAGCGAAGACGACCAGCTCGAGATCCCGGCCTTCCTTCGTCGCCAGACGAGCTAAGTGCCAGGCCAGAATGCTTGAAGAAACCCGGGCCGCGAGGCTCGGGTTTCTTGCGTTTCATGGCTTGTTCCAGAACGTAGATTTCTTGATGTTAATCAATGGCCTGGCTTCGTTACAAAGCGAAAGAATCAGTGATTTGGCTGGAGGGGCGGGGCCACGTATGTATGAGATCGAAAGAGGACTCGATTTGAGTCTTTGACACGCGTTTGCGACGGGAAGTTTAAGATCCACCGCCTCGTCGCTTCACTTTAAGGCTATCGGAATGGCAATTGCTTTGCTCGGATTTCAAACCACGATCGCAGCGCCGCTTACGCTGACTGGGATTGGGGTTCACTCCGGACGAGAGGTTACGATCACTTTCCAGCCGGCAGAAGCCGGGACGGGAATTGTTTTCCAGCGTCAGCACGATGACGGTTCCACGAGCGAATACAGGGCCGTCTCGGCGCATGTCGGCAATACCGATCTCTGCACCGTACTCGGTACGAACCCGGCCCGCTCGATCGCGACCATCGAACATGTGATGGCGGCCATCTATGCGCTGGGCCTGGACAATCTGATTGTCGAAGTCGACGGTGCGGAAATGCCGATCATGGACGGCAGCTCCGAAGTCTTCATCGATGCCATCGAGCAGGTGGGCATCACAAATCTTGGCGTCAAGCGCCGCTACATTCGCGTCATCAAGCCGGTCCGCATCGAATCGGGTGCATCCTGGTCTGAATTCCGCCCCTATGACGGCACGCGCTTCGAGGTCGAAATCGATTTCGACAGCAAGCTGATCGGTCGGCAGAAGTGGGAAGGCGATCTGACGGCTGAAACCTTCAAGAACGAGCTGTCGCGTGCCCGCACCTTTGGCTTCATGCGCGATGTCGAGCGTCTCTGGGCTGCCGGTTTCGCACTTGGCTCCTCGCTCGAAAACTCCGTCGTCATCTCCGACGATGACACCGTGATCAATGTCGAAGGCCTGCGATACGAAAAGGACGAATTCGTCCGTCACAAGACCTTGGATGCCGTTGGCGATCTCGCGCTTGCCGGTGCGCAGTTCATCGGCTGCTATCGCTCGTATCGCGGTGGCCACAAGATGAATGCCAATGCATTGAAGGCCTTGCTCAGCGACCCCACGGCCTATGAGGTTGTCGAAGCGCCGAGCCGCAGCCACCAGGTTCGTGCTCGTGAATTCGTTCCGGTCCAGGTGCCCGAATTCGCACCCTGGTCTGCCTGAGCAGAAAACGGGCAAGTTACAGATCGAGCGCCGGCTTCCTCAACGGAGGCCGGCGTTTTTGCTGGGCGACAGAAGATGCTGAATGAACGGCACTTTCTGGACGTCTCGCCACAAAAATGCGTTAAAGTCACATCACTGCGTTGCCCTAGTGCCGCTTTTGTGGCTAGAAACGCCAGTTGAAGGCGACGGTTTTCAAGCGGCGCTGCAATCGGGATCTTTCGAATGAATCAAGTGGGATCGGTCGTTGTGAAGAAAGCCGCGCGTATTGCAGGCCTGAGCGTGATGTTGTCCGTCGGCGCGGTGCTTGCCGGTTGCCAATCGGATCCCGATATCGACATCAGCAAACTTGCTGCCGAGACTGAGCCGCCGGAAGTGCTCTACAATCAGGGCCTCGCCAACATCAAGGCTGGCAACATGGGCGAAGCATCGCGCAAGTTCGATGCCGTCGATGCGCAGCATCCCTTCTCTGAGTGGTCGCGCAAGTCGCTCGTCATGAGCACCTTCACGAAATATCGTCTTGGCCGCTATGCCGATGCGATTTCCACCGGCAACCGCTACATGAGCCTCTATCCGAAGTCTGAGGATGCGGCCTACGCCCAGTATCTGGTCGGTCTTTCCTATTGGAAGCAGATCTCCAACGTGACGCAGGATCAGCGCAACTCGGTCAAGACTATCGAGGCGATGGAGCGCGTGGTCAACGAGTTCCCTGATTCGGAATATGTCGACGACGCGCAGGCGAAGATCCGTTTTGCGCGCGACCAGCTCGCCGGCAAGGAAATGCAGGTCGGTCGTTACTATCTGGAGCGCAAGGAATACCTCGCCGCCGTGTCGCGCTTCCGCGTCGTGGTCGAGCAATATCCGAACACCAACCAGATCGAAGAGGCGCTCGCGCGTCTGGTCGAGGCCTACTTCGCCATGGGTGTCGTCTCCGAGGCACAGGCAGCCGCAGCCGTACTCGGCCACAACTATCCGGACAGCCAGTGGTATGCCGACAGTTACGCGCTGCTGCAGCGGGGCGGTGTAGAACCGCGCGAAAACACCGGATCGTGGATCACCCGCGCCGGTCGCAGGCTGCTGATCGGGACCTGACGGTCTCTTTTGACGAAGTGAGAATCTGAGCCCATGCTGGTCCAGCTGTCGATCCGAGATATCGTTCTGATCGAGCGGCTGGATCTTTCGTTCGAGACCGGCCTTTCCGTGCTGACCGGTGAAACGGGTGCCGGCAAATCCATTCTGCTCGACAGTCTCTCGCTCGCGCTCGGTGGGCGCGGCGATGGTTCTCTTGTGCGCCACGGCGAGGACAAGGGGCAGGTGACCGCCGTCTTCGACATCGGCAACAGCCATGCCGCCAGAACTCTGCTCAAGGGCAACGGCGTCGATGACGATGGCGACCTGATCTTCCGCCGCGTTCAATCCGCCGACGGCCGTACCCGTGCCTATATCAACGACCAGCCCGTCAGCGTGCAGTTGATGCGCCAGGTCGGGCAATTGCTGGTCGAAATCCATGGCCAGCATGATGATCGCGCCCTGATCGATACCAATGCCCACCGGATGTTGCTCGACGCTTTTGCGGGGCTCACCGACGAAGCGGTCAATCTCGGCGAAAGCTATCGCCGCTGGCGGGATGCCGAGCGTTCCTTCAAGACCCACAAGGCGAAGGTCGAGGCTGCCGCCCGCGAGGCTGACTATCTGCGTGCCTCGGTCGAGGAGCTTGAAACGCTGTCGCCGCTCGACGGCGAAGAAGACGATCTCGCCGAGCGGCGCTCAGCCATGCAGAAATCCGAGCGGATTGCGGGCGATATCGCCGAGGCGTCCGAATTCCTGAATGGCAATGCGTCGCCTGTGCCACATATCGCGTCCCTGATGCGCCGACTGGAGCGCAAGAGCCAGGAAGCTCCGGGACTGCTCGAAGAGACCGTGCAACTGCTTGGCACGGCACTGGACACGCTGTCTGCCGCGCAGATGGAAGTCGAGGCGGCGCTGCGCCGCACGGAATTCGATCCGCGTGAACTGGAGCGCGTTGAAGAACGGCTCTTCGCGCTGAGGGCTGCCGGGCGCAAGTATTCCGTCGCGGTTGCCGACCTGCCGGCGCTTGCGGAAAAGATGGTTGCGGATCTCGCCGACCTCGATGCCGGCGAAGAGCGTCTCGGCCAACTCGAAGCCGCAGTCCACGAGACAAAGACGCATTACGATCACCTGGCACAGCAGCTCTCGGCGAAGCGCCAGAATGCCGCCCAGGCCCTTGCGGACGCGGTCATGCAGGAATTGCCGGCGCTGAAGCTCGAGCGGGCCCGCTTCATGGTGGAAGTGGCGGCCGATCCTGACAATGCCACGGCCGACGGGATCGACACGGTCGAATTCCATGTGCAGACGAACCCTGGCACGCGTCCCGGTCCGATCATGAAGGTTGCCTCGGGCGGTGAACTCTCGCGCTTCCTGCTGGCGCTCAAGGTGGCGCTTGCCGATCGTGGATCCGCACCGACGCTCGTCTTCGATGAAATCGACACCGGCGTCGGTGGCGCGGTCGCCGATGCCATTGGTCAGCGGCTCAAGCGTCTGTCTGCCAAGGTGCAGGTCCTGTCCGTCACCCATGCGCCGCAGGTCGCGGCGCGCGCCTCGACGCATTTCCTGATTTCCAAGGGCCCGACTGGGGACGCGGGCGACAAGATCGCCACTCGGGTGGCGATCATGGAGCCGGAGCATCGCAAGGAAGAGATCGCCCGCATGCTGGCGGGTGCATCCGTGACCGACGAAGCGCGTGCGGCTGCTGCAAAGCTCCTGGCGGCCGGGGAGTGATCTCCATCCGCACGGTGTCGGTTGCGCTCCTTACCAAAACCTGTTTCGCTGTTCTGCCATGCTTGAAGTGATCCAGATCTACTGGGCCGAGACCCTTGCCGTGCTCTCCGTCGTGTTCGGCACGGTCGCTGCGACCCATGCGGCGATGACCAAACGCGAGGTTCGCTCGGCGCTCGGCTGGGTGGGCGTGATCATCCTCTCGCCACTCGTAGGCGCCATGATCTATGCGGTCGCCGGCATCAACCGCATCCGGCGTGCGACGCTTATCTCCCGACGTGCCCTCGAACTTGATGAGATCTGGCGCAGTCTGTCTCTCTACGCCATTAGCCGCGAGACGGTCGCCACACAGTTCGGACCCCGCTTCGGGCAGATGAAGCTGCTCGGCGACAAGGTGAGCCGGCATCCGCTGTCATCCGGCAACCTCATCGCCATGCTGACGACGGGCGAGGAAACCTTTGATGCGATGTGCGAGGCGATCGACGCCGCACAGTTCAGCATCATCCTCGAAACCTATATCTTCGATCGTGATGTCGTCGGCCGGCGCGTGGCCGATTGCCTGATCGCCGCGCATCAGCGCGGTGTCGCCGTTCGCGTGATCGTCGATGCGGTCGGCGCGCGCTACAGCGTTCCCAGCATCATTGGCTATCTCGAAGAGGGCGGCGTTCCGGTTGCGGTCTTCAACGGGCAGGTCATCATGGGACTGCGGCTGCCTTATGCCAATCTGCGCACACACCGGAAAATTCTGGTGGTGGACGGGGCGACCGCCTTTGTCGGCGGCATGAATATCCGCGCGGGCTTTGTCGGGGCGGATGGCGCGCGCGACACCCATTTTCGCGTGACCGGACCTGTGGTGGCCGACATCCTCGCGGTTGCTGCCGAAGACTGGCACTTCGAGACCGGCGAGGTGCTGCTGGGGCCGGAATGGCGCGTGCGGCTCGACGATGCGCTGCCTGGGGCAGGGACCGCGATCCGGGCGGTGGTGTCAGGGCCGGACACGCATATCGAGACGAATCACCGTCTCCTGCTCGGTGCCTTCTCGGTCGCCGAACGGTCGATCCGGATCGTCTCGCCCTACTTCCTGCCGGATACCACCTTTATCGCCGCGCTGAACACGGCCGCACGGCGTGGCGTGCAGGTCGATGTGATTGTGCCGTCGCAGAACAATCTGGCGATCGTCGCCCGCGCCATGATGGGGCAGTTCGACCAGATCCTTCGGGATGGCTGCCGTGTCCATCTGTCGAGCGGCCACTTCGATCATTCGAAACTGATGGTCATCGACCGGCAGTGGTGTTTCATCGGATCGTCCAATCTCGATTCGCGCTCACTGCGCCTGAATTTCGAGATCGATCTCGAAGTCTATGACCGGGTTCTTGCCGAGCAAATTGAAGACGGGATCGACGAGAGACTGGCAATGGCTGAACAGGTCACGCTTGAAGGTCTTCGGGCTCGTTCTCTGCCGAACCGGATGATCGACCGTTTGTTCTGGCTCGGATCGCCCTATCTTTGACACAGCGCAGCCGCTCATGGCTGTGATGGCCATGAGCGGTCAACGCCTTGAGAGACGACGGATGCCCCTGGTGTGATGAAAAAAACCAAGCCCAGCCTCGCCCGCACGATGGTGACCTCGCTGCGCAATCGCAAATGGCGCCCGGGCGAGCGGCAGGTCTCGGACACGCCTGACGGTGTCATGACGGTCGCCTCCTACAACGTCCATAAATGTGTGGGGACCGACGGTCGCTTCGATCCGGAGCGGATCATCGACGTCATCCACGAAATCGGCCCCGACGTAATTGCCTTGCAGGAGGCGGATCAGCGCTTCGGCGAGCGCTCCGGTCTGCTTGATCTCAACCGGCTGCGCCTCGAAACCGGGTTGCTGCCGGTCCCCGTGGTTGCCGGGCCGAAGTCGCATGGCTGGCGGGGCAACGTACTCTTGTTTCGCGAGGGGATCGTCCGGGATGTGCATCAGGTGGCACTGCCCGGGCTTGAGCCACGGGGCGCGCTGGTCGCCGAGATCGACCTTGAGGGGAAGGCTGGACTGCGGGTGATCGCTGCCCATCTTGGACTGTTGCGCTGGGCGCGACGTCAGCAGGCCGACGTCATCCTCGATCTTCTGCAGAGCCGCGACGAACGGCCGACGCTGCTGATGGGTGACTTCAACGAATGGCGGCTTGGCCCCGGCTCCGCACTCACGCGTCTGGAGCCGGTGTTCGGCCCATTGCCGCCAGCGATCCCCAGCTTTCCGGCTCGGCTGCCGGTGCTCTCGCTCGACCGGATCATGGCGAACCGGGCCGGATTGATCGCCGATCTCACGGTGCATGACACGCCGCTCGCAAGGCTTGCATCAGACCATCTGCCGCTTACGGCGCGGCTTGATCTCAGCAAGGTGGAGGACTGAGGTCCGGGCCTTTTCATTCGCCGATTTTCCGCTAAACCCGACTGGAGATTTCCGGAGGTTGCCATGGCCGTTGACACCATTCCCGTCGAAACCCTGACCGAGGAGCAGGCGAAGGCCGAGCTGCAGCGTCTGGCGGACGAGATCGCCCATCACGACGCGCTTTATCATGGCAAGGACAAGCCCGAGATCTCGGACGCCGATTATGACGCGCTGAAGCGGCGCAATGATGCGATCGAGGCGCAGTTTCCGCAGCTGGTGCGAACCGACAGCCCCTCGCAACGGGTGGGGGCTGCCCCTGCCGGCATCTTTGCCCAGGTCGTGCACGCGCGGCCGATGCTGTCGCTTGACAACACGTTTTCCGATGAGGACGTGCAGGATTTTGTCTCCTCCGTCTATCGCTTCCTCGGGCAGATGCCTGACAATTCGATCGCCTTTACCGCCGAGCCGAAGATCGATGGTCTCTCGATGTCGCTGCGCTACGAGAACCGCAAGCTGGTGACGGCTGCGACCCGGGGCGATGGCACGACCGGCGAAAACGTGACGGCGAACATCCTGACGATCAAGGAAATCCCGACCGAGCTTCCGGCCGATGCGCCCGATGTCGTGGAGGTGCGCGGCGAAGTCTATATGGCGAAATCCGACTTCCTGGCGCTCAATGCGCAGATGGAGGCCGAGGGCAAGCAGACCTATGTCAATCCGCGCAACACGGCTTCCGGCTCGCTGCGCCAGCTCGATCCGAAGGTGACGGCGAACCGCAAGCTGCGTTTCTTCGCCTATGCCTGGGGTGAGATGAGCCAGATGCCGGCCGAGACGCAATGGGACATGGTGCAGGTCTTCGGGCGCTGGGGCTTCCCGATCAATCCGCTGACGCGGCGACTGAGTTCCGTCGCCGCCATCATCGCTCACTACAGCGATATCGGGCTGCAGCGGCCTGATCTGGACTATGACATCGATGGTGTCGTCTACAAGGTGGACCGTCTGGACTTGCAGGCTCGCCTGGGCTTCCGGTCTCGTTCGCCGCGCTGGGCGACCGCTCACAAGTTTCCGGCCGAGCAGGCCTTCACGACCGTCGAAGCAATCGACATCCAGGTCGGTCGGACCGGGGCACTGACGCCCGTTGCGCGGCTGACCCCGATCACGGTCGGCGGCGTTGTGGTTACCAATGCGACGCTGCACAACGAGGACTATATCAAGGGTATCGGCAATTCCGGCGATCGCATCCGGCCGGAAGAGCATGACATCCGCATCGGCGACACCGTGATCGTCCAGCGGGCCGGCGACGTCATTCCGCAGGTCCTCGACGTGGTTCTGGAAAAGCGTGAAGCAGGTCATACGCCTTACGTGTTTCCGAAGGCCTGCCCGGTCTGTGGAAGCCACGCGGTGCGCGAGAAGAACGAGAAGACGGGCAAGCTCGATTCCGTCACCCGATGCACCGGTGGCTTCGTCTGCCGGGCTCAGGCCGTCGAGCACATCAAGCATTTCGTTTCGCGCAACGCCTTCGATATCGAGGGGCTTGGCACCAAGCAGGTCGACTTCTTCTTCGAAAGCGATGACCCCGCGCTGATGATCCGCACGGCGCCCGACATCTTCACCCTGAAGGCGCGCCAGGACCAGTCGCTGACCAAGCTCGAGAATATTGAAGGTTTCGGTCGGGTCAGTGTGCGCAAGCTCTTCGAGGCGATCGATGCACGGCGCGAGATCGCGCTCAACCGCGTCATCTTCGCGCTCGGCATCCGCCATGTCGGCGAGACGACGGCGAAGCTCCTGGCGCGCTCCTATGGCAGCTACGCGGCCTTTGCGGAGGCCATGCAGGTGGCTGGTCCAAAGTTCGGCGACGCCTGGAACGAGTTGAACAGCATTGATGGGATCGGCGAGGTCGTCGCCGCTTCGATCGTCGAGTTTTTCAAGGAGCCGCGCAATCTTGAGGTCGTTCAGCGTCTCCTGAGCGAAGTCACGCCTCTTGACGCGGAGGCCGCCGTTGTGAGCGACAGTCCCGTGGCTGGCAAAACGGTTGTCTTTACTGGCGCCCTCGAACGCTTCACGCGCGACGAGGCAAAGGCACGGGCCGAGGGCCTGGGCGCGAAGGTCGCCGGGTCCGTATCGAAGAAAACGGATTACGTCGTGGCCGGCCCCGGTGCAGGCTCCAAGCTCGACAAGGCACGTGAACTGGGTGTCGAAGTGATGACCGAAGACGAGTGGTTGGCCCTGATCGGGGGCTGAGATCAAGCCGCGCTGATGGCGGCGTCCGTCAGAGCGAGGCTTGGTGCATCCGCTTGCGGGCTGCGCGACATGTCACGCTCGAGCACGATACGATTGCGTCCTGAGGTTTTGGCGGCATAAAGCGCGCGGTCGGCAGCGGCGTAGACTGCGGAGAAATCCCGCATGGGCGTAATGTCGGCAAGGCCGCCGGATACAGTGACCGCGATCGTCTGGTGGAAGGCATCGATCAGCCGGTTGGCGATCGAACGGCGCAGGCGCTCTGTCATGGCGACCACTTCGCCAAAGTCCGCATCCTGGAAGAGAATGGCGAACTCCTCGCCCCCGATGCGGGCAACGAGGTTGTTGGGCCCGACGATCTCGGTCAGCGTATTTGCAACAGAGACGATGACGTCATCTCCGGCCAGATGGCCGTAGCGATCGTTGATCTGCTTGAAGCGATCGATATCGAGGATGAGCAGGTAGCCACGCTCGACCTGCGAGAGATCCTCAATGAAGGCTCGGCGGTTCAGCAGGCCGGACAGCATGTCGGTCCGGCTCATCTGGCGGAATTCGAGGCGTGTCCGTGCGAGGTGAATGACGGCGTACCCCATATAGAGGCAGCACAGCATCGTCAGGACGAAGGCGACGATTACCGCGATGCCGCAGCCGATCGCGATGTCGCGCATCAGGGGATTGAGAAGAACATCGAAGGCGTGCAGGACGATCAGCAGTCCTGCGACCATGACGCAGGCAATGATGGAGTTTCGGATCGACAGTCGAGTGGCGAAACGGAGCACAGTGTCCCAGTTGTCGAACTCCGTCAGTCCAATATCGCGGATGACCCAAGCCTCAATCTGTTTCTTCAACATCAGTTTTGACCACACAATAAGACTTGAAACGACAAATTGTAGCGCAGCATGGAAGACTATCAACGCCGACTGCTGTCATAAATATGTATGGCCCCGTGCCCCGCGGCCGATTTACGTCAAGGTGACGAATGCAACCTGAGCAGTAAAGCGCTCATTTGCATTTCTACTACTCTTAATCCCTTAAAAATTAAGTTTGAATGAATTTGTAACTCAGGATTGCAAATGCCCCTGTGTCGAAGCGGCACGATCACGGTTCAGTGAAGCCTGAAGGCGCAACTTCCAGTCTGAAACTAGCAGGGTCCTGCGTGAAGATCAGTCCGCCACGTGAGGATGATCCGGCGGCCACATAGTCGAAGGTCGTCTGAGCTTCCTCGACAGCGGTTGTCCCGTCGAGAAGGGCGGCCTTTACCTCGACGGCTGCTGCCGCCTGATCGCCCTCGTTACGGACCTCGATCATCACGCGCCAGCCGGAGGCGACGGACTCGACGGACAGCACATGGGTGGACAGTTCCGGCGGGCGATCGGTGGTCGTTGCGGCTTCAAACAGGGTCCAGCCGATGATCGCAAGCACCATCAGGGTTGCAATAACACCGGTCAGCCATTCGATCCAGTGCGGGCGAAGCTTGGCGGCGTTCTGGCTGTGCGTGGAACGGGTCACGAGTGATACCTTACAGTATGAGACGGGCTGCGGCTGCGCCAATGGCGGCCGGAAAACCAAGGACGATGATGGTCAGGACGGCTTCCGCGGCGGCGATGTCGTCCAGCCGACCGAAGGTCCAGAGGGCATAAAGGCTGACGGCGAGGGCGATGCCGTAACCGGGGATCGTGAAACGGATGAAGGCGTGCCAGACGGGCGTATCGGCATCCAGATGATGTCCGCCGCGAAAGGCCAGTGCGTAGACGAAGCCATGCATCAGCAGGATCGAGAGGAGCATCAAGGCCAGCGCGTGCCAAACGGTCATCTTGTAGGCGAGCAGGATCATCTCCTCCGTGGGCGCCAGATTGAGCGACAGGAAGAGGGCACCGATCGCCATCATGAAGAGTTCGATGACATAGCCGCTCTCGCTGGAGACGCCCGGTTCGTCTTCCTCCTCGTCCGTGTCTTCGTCGTCTTTCATGCTGAGCTGGCTTCTGCCAAGAAGTGCGCCGATGCTTGCCGGCACGGCCTGGACCGCCACCATGCCGACCCATTCCCGCGGTGACATGTCGAGCGTGATCACGCCGAAGAGAAACAGTATCAGCGCGCTGGCCGCCACGCCCATGCCATAGGCGACGATCGCATCCCGGGCCGACTCGCGCCAGGTTGCTGTGCGTTCGAAGCCAATGCGATGGGAGAGAAGCAGAAGGAGGGGGAGGTTGACGACGAGCAGGATCAGCAGTCGCTCGCGATCCATGTAGAAGCCGAGAAACCACATCTCCATGGTCATCAGCATCGGGATGGAAAAGAGCAGGGCTCCGGCGATGCCGCGCGCCAGGCCGACCAGAAACCGGTTCACCCGTTCCGGATCGTCATGTTCATTGTCGATTGCTGTCATTGTTCCACCGTCCCTTGCCGCGCAAGAAATGCGCAACAGACGATGGTTGTTCCATCTGCCGGGGCAGAAGGTGGCGGCCAATGGCCGCCACGATGCCTCTCACTTGAGAGGGAAGTCTACTGCGCGCGCGGCGCAATCAGCCCTTGGGCTTGAAGGTCTTCTTCTTCGGACCAGCGGCTGCGCCGCGGTCTTCGAACTTGCCCTTCGGCTTGCCGGCGAAGGCTGGCTTGTCGCCCTTCGGCTTCCCAGACCAGTCGGGCTTGGCCGGCTTGTCCCAGGCGTTGGACGCGGCCTTGGGCTTCTTCTTGAAAGCCGGCTTGTCGTCGCTCCAGTCGGTGCGCTTCGGCTTGGGTCCGTCGCCCCAGACGTCTGCATCGGTCACGGCCATGGCATCGCGCGGGCGGGCGGGAGCATCGTCCTTGCGGGCATAGGGCTTCTTGTCGCCGAACGGCTTCTTATCGCCAAAGGGCTTCTTGTCCCCGAAAGGCTTCTTGTCCCCGAAAGGCTTCTTGTCCCCGAAAGGCTTCTTGTCGCCATAGGCTTTCTTTTCACCGTAAGGCTTGCGATCACCCTCTTCGCGCGGCGGGCGGGGTGCACGTTCCTTCGGCGGTGCGCCGAAGTCCGGCATGCCCGGCAGCTGGGCGAGCGTGATGCCGCGTTCCATTGCCTTGTTTGGGCCGAGTGCGCCAAGGAAGGTGTCGAGGGCGCTAGCCGCGATCTCGACGAAGGTTTCCTCCGGCTGCATCTTGATGGCGCCGATCTCGTTCTTGGTGATGTTGCCGTTGCGGCAGAGCATCGGGATCAGCCAGCGAGGCTCTGCATTCTGACGGCGACCGACGGAGACGGAGAACCAGACGCTGGCGCCAAAATCGCCGCGCGGCTTGGTCGCGGAATTCGACGGGTTGGCGTAGTCGGGCTCCTTGCGGGCCTTCCCGGCTTCCAGGCTGACGGGGATCAGGTCTTCCGGTGCCGAGCGCTTGCCACGCTGCAGGCGCAGGAAGGCGGCGGCTACCTGTTCGGCGCCGTGGGTCGCGATCAGCGATGCGATCATCGGCGCTTCGTCTTCGGTGATCACTTCGGTCAGCGAGGGGTCGCCCATCAGGCGTTCGTCGTCGCGCGCCTGAACTTCGTCGGCAGAGGGCGGCAGCGCCCAGGTCGGGCGGACATTGGCGCCGCCCAGCAGGCGCTCGGCCTTGCGGCGGGCGCTGTTCGGCACGATGAGCGCCGAGACACCCTTGTTACCGGCGCGGCCCGTGCGGCCTGAACGGTGCAGGAGGGTTTCGGAATTGGTCGGGAGATCGGCGTGGATGACCAGCTCAAGGCCGGGCAGGTCGATACCGCGGGCGGCAACGTCGGTTGCGATGCAGACCCGGGCGCGACCATCGCGCATGGCCTGCAGCGCGTGGGTGCGTTCGTTCTGCGACAGTTCGCCGGAGAGGGCGACGACCGAGAAGCCGCGATTGTGCAGGCGGGATGTCAGGTGGTTGACCGCAGCGCGGGTCGAGCAGAAGACGATCGCATTGCGGGCTTCGTAGTAGCGAAGCACGTTGATGATCGCGTTCTCGCGGTCGGGGTTCGCGACGGCAAGCGCGCGGTATTCGATGTCGACGTGCTGCTTCTGCTCCGACACCGTCTCGATGCGGCGGGCGTCGCGCTGGTAGCTCTTGGCAAGGTCGGCGATCGAGCGCGGCACGGTTGCCGAGAACATCAGCGTGCGACGGTCTTCGGGCGATTCTTCGAGGATGAATTCGAGGTCTTCGCGGAAGCCGAGGTCGAGCATTTCGTCGGCTTCGTCGAGCACGACGACTCGCATCTGGGAGAGGTCGAGCGCGCGGCGGGTAATGTGGTCGCGCAGACGGCCCGGGGTGCCGACGATGATATGGGCGCCACGCTCCAGCGCACGGCGCTCGTTGCGGATGTCCATGCCGCCGACGCAGGAGCCGATGATGGCGCCGGTCTCGGCATAGAGCCATTCCAGTTCGCGCATGACCTGCATGGCAAGTTCACGTGTCGGTGCGATGGCAAGCGCCAGCGGTGCGCCTGCGCGCTCGAAGCGACCGCCTTCAGGCAGCAGCGTCGGGGCCATGGCAAGGCCGAAGGCTACGGTCTTGCCGGAGCCTGTCTGGGCTGAGACGAGCGCATCGCGACCTTGAAGGTCAGGGTCGATCATCGCCTGCTGCACGGGGGTGAGGGTCTCATACCCGCGCTTGCGCAAGGCCTCAGCGATCGCCGGGACGATGGCGTCAAAATCAGTCATGAATTGGTCTTTCGAATGTGATGGATGATGCGGGCCAAAGCGCCGCGCCCGCCGATTGCGGGTATGTTGGCGCTGTTCCTACTCGCACAGACCCGGAAAGTCGAGGGGGAGGCGTGGAAAAGGCGTCTTATGGTGAAGGCCTGTCGTTCAATCGATAGGCGTGCAATTGAATTCCGCTACATCTCATGAGATGTGTATGCGGCGGAATTTACTGCTACGGATTATCGAATATGTTGAACTTCTTCAAAGCCGCAGTCGAGAATGTATACAGGCATGGCGACACGGATATATTTCCATTTCCAATCGAAAATCGGATAATGCATGATCTGATCGACGAATTTTCCGCATTGTCTTTTGATGTTTTTGAAAAATTTGATGAGGAATTTCAAAACAGCACCCCTTCGGACATCCGTTCAATCGTGCCAATACACCATTCCGGTTTTCGTTGGGCGACGCAACTTGATCCGCTGTGGAACGTGTTACTTCTTGGCTGTGTATTGTCTATCGCTAAAAAGATAGAGCGCGCTCGACTTGGTGGCGATGTCGTATTCTCATACAGGCTTGACGAAGAGGGCTTCCTTAATGGAACCCTTTTTAGAAAAGACATATCGTGGTCTAGCTTTTGTGAGGCAACTATTGCTCTGGCCGATGAGCATGAATTTGTTGTTACTTGCGATGTAGCCGATTGCTACAGTCGAATTGGGCATCACAAGCTTGACAATGCGTTGCGGCTGATCGATGCGCCTGCGCCGGTAAGACGAGTAATTTTGGAATACCTCAAGTTGCTTACAGGTACCCGCTCCTCGGGCTTGCCGATTGGGGGGCCTGCTGCTCGTATTCTGGCAGAGTTGTCACTTAACAATGTCGATCGATACATGCACGCGTCAGGTGTGAAGTTCGTGCGTTATGCTGATGACTACCATTTTTTCTGCTCGAGCAGGAAAGTCGCATATGAAGTTCTAGTAAAGCTACACGAAGCTCTTGATAACGAAGGACTTACGCTTCAAAAATCAAAGACTCGTATTTTGTCTAAATTCGAATTCAGAGCGGTTAATTCGTATATTTCAAAAGCTGATAACTTTGCTGAGACACCTGCTCAACGATTGATGAACCTCAGTCTTCGTTTTGACCCCTACGCCAGTGATGCTGCGGCCCAGTATGAGTTGCTGAAAGGAGAGCTAGGAAAAATTGATATTACAGCACTGTTGAACGAGCAGTTGAGTCAAACCCGGATACATATGCCTACCACCCGTAAGATCATTGAGGCACTCCGTCTTTTACGCTCCTCCGCCCAATTTGGAGCCGTACTTTCGATGCTAGACAATATGGACAGCCTTTATCCAATAGCTGGGTCTGTGTTTCAAACTGTGTTCGTTCTCATGGATGAATTCGACG
This sequence comes from uncultured Allorhizobium sp., assembly GCA_958439205.1. GTDB lineage: Bacteria > Pseudomonadota > Alphaproteobacteria > Rhizobiales > Rhizobiaceae > Allorhizobium. The sequence continues at coordinate 2,451,080 of OY288189.1, forward strand.
ATATGCAGCGTGAGCAAATTTGTGATCGGCTTGTTGCACTATATGAGGGGGGGCATGAAGTGATGTCGATCCCGTCACACGTCGCATTTTCCAATAGGGTTATCTCAAAGCATAAAAGCGTGAAGAATCAGTACTATCTAACAAAGGTTTTCGAGGACCATAGTGACGCCCTTGTGCGGCGTGACATTATAATCATATTTTCTAATTGGATGAATTTTCCTTGGCTATCTATGTATCGTGCAAAGTTTGCTTCAGCTTCCCCGTGGGAGCGAAGGGCATTTATCATGGCTTCTTACTCAATGGCTGATGAGGGACGTCATTGGCGCGAGCATGCTAAAGGACGCTTTGATAGGTTTGAAACATTGGTGAGGGACTGGCGTGCCAAGAGGGCGCAGGAGGCTCTTCCGCTGTGATTAACGAGCGAAAGTTTGCAAGTCAGTTCTCGAATTTCTGGCGTTCAACGTTACCAAATCTCGAAGCCACCACCCGATCATTTAACCTCGGCTACGAACGATTTGATGGCGGTGTTCCGTCGAGTTCGAGAGCTGACCGTCGAGACTTGGTGAGTGAAACTGGATACAGGCTGTTCCGGCTTCAAGTTGAACGGCCAGAAATGAATGAGTTGGGGAGGTTTGAAGCTGCGCTCCGTGAAGTGGCGGATTTTTTCCAGAGGGAGATCCCCGATGTTGGGATCATGCAGTTTGACCTCTCAGCATCGGAGCGTCTCGAATGCACCGAAATCAGCAAATGGTTAGCTCGATTTGTGCGGAGCAGATGTGGAGGTGGCACTGTAGAATTTCCATCCTTTCGTGGGCACGGTATGTTGGCTCGTTGCGAAGGTGATTTTCTGGTTGAAGGAAATCTATTTGAAATAAAGTATGTCGATCGGCCATTTCGAAGCATCGACATTAGGCAAGTTCTTATATACTGTTTCTTATGGTTTCGTGAGCGCGGTTCTGAAGTGAAGCAATTTTATTTGGTAAATCCTTTTACAGGTTGTTATTTTGTCTCCTCGCCCGCCGAAGTTATCTATTCTTCCGCAGGGATGTCGAGCATCGAGTTTTACGGGCTTATGTCGTATGCTCTATCCAGTGGCGAGATATCGCGATAGGGCCGCGCCGCCTTGCAAGCCTGAGGCGACACCTTATGTTTGGGGCACAGTTCACAATGGAGTGAAGAGCATGTCCCTCAAGTCGATCCTCGCCGCCACGGCACTCATGATCTCGTCCGCCCTACCTGCTGCCGCCGAGGTTGTCGGCAAGGTCGGCGTGGATTGGGTCGGCAACGACATCGTCATCGAGGCGATGACCGATCCCGCCGTCAAGGGCGTCACATGCCATGTCACCTATTTCGACCGTTCGATCATCGACCGGCTGTCGAAGGGAAACTGGTTCGAAGACCCTTCCAACAATTCGATCGCCTGCAGGCAGACCGGGCCGATCGAGATCGGTGACATCGAGCTTTCCGAAGAGGGCGAGGAAGTCTTCCGCGAAGGTCTCTCGATCATCTGGAAGTCGCTGGTCGTAAACAGAATTTACGACAAGGAAAACGATACGCTGATCTATCTGGCGCATTCGCGCCAGGTCGTGGAGGGATCCGCCAAGATGGCAATCTCGACCGTGCCGCTGTTCAATCAGAATGTCGTGTGGACGGCGGGCAAGCCGCAGTAACGGACCAGTTTAGGGTGGATCGGCGGCGCTACTCATTCGTGTGACGCCGGTCACTTTCCGAAGCGCGGCAGCTCCGCCATTCATGCCATGCCGGTTCAGCGTCACCCCCATTTCGCAGCCGGCCGGAGCGGAACCTGTTCTCCACTCCAAACAAAGACGCCCTGGAACCTTACGGATCCAGGGCGTTCTCAGTAATCTCGCGAGAGAGCTTACTTGACGTAGACGATCTTGCCGCCGTTGGCAGCGGTCTCGACGTCGATGACGTTCATGGCTTCAATGCTCTGCGACTGCAGGGCCTGCACGAGGGCCGGGTCAGCGGCGACTTCAGCCTGGGCTTCGGTCATGGCTGCCTGGTCGTTGGCCATCTGCTCAAGGCGGGTGTGCTCCTGGCGACCCTGGTCGTTGTCGAGGCTGTCGAGACGGATGATGCTCACGCCTTCAGTCGCCATCGTGGTGGAATTCGTGGTGGTCGTGGAATCGACCATCGGGGCAGTTGTCTGGGCAAGGGCAACGCCCGAAACGGAGGCGATGGACATGGCACCGGCGAGCGCAAGCTTTACTGCAGAATTCATGGTCTTTCTCCTTGGTTTCTTTTCAGAATTTTCTGCTTCGTGGGAAGCTGACAGAAGAACGCAGGACCATGATTAGGGTTCCAGCAGGCGCTAAAAATATTTATAAGTTATAACCAATATTCATCTTAGCTTTATACAACGAAAAAGCACGCCATCGGTGGTGCCGATCGCGTTCGGTGGTCAGCGCAAGAAAAAATGCCCCGCAGATGCGGAGCATTTTCCTGGGAAGGTATGTTGGCTTAGGCGGCCTGGGCCAGCTCGTCGGCAATCACGGTGTCGAGGTTGAGGAAGCAGACCATCGACTTTTCGAGTGCGACGATGCCACGGCAGAAGGCGCGCTGTGCTTCCGGAATGATTTCCGGTGCCGGCTGGAGGTCTTCGCTCTTGATCGTCATCATGTCGGATACCTGTTCGACCAGAAGGCCAACCAGCTTGCCGGCGATGTCGGTGACGATGATGGCGGCGCGCTCCGACGGTTCCGTCATCTTCATGCCCAAGCGGCAGGCCATGTCGATAACCGGGATAACGGCACCACGCAGGTTGATCAGACCCAGAACGTAAGGCGGGGTATGCGGCATCGGGGTCACCGGTGCCCAACCGCGGATTTCGCGGATGGCCATGATGTCGATGCAGAATTCCTGGTCGCCGAGGTGGAAGGATACGATTTCCAGATAGGCGCCCGACTGTTTGATGGCATTACTCATGTTCAGAACTCTTCCCAGTGTTCCTGCGCCGCGGCAGCAGGAGCTGTTGCCGAAGCAGTACGGTTGAACGATCCCGCAACCCTGTTCATCAGAGCCCGTGCGGGAGACGGTTTCTGAGGGGAGGCGGCCCGGGCCGGCTCCTGATGTTGATCATGAGCAGTCTCGTTCAAGTTCACCTTGAACTGCCCGACAAGCCGCGAAAGATTTTCCGCGTCGCTTGCCAGCGTATGGCTTGCCGCATTGGTCTGCTCCACCATGGCGGCGTTCTGTTGCGTGACCTGGTCCATCTGTCCGACGGCCGAATTGATCTCACTCAGTCCAACTGATTGTTCTCTCGCGCTGGTAACGATTGCCTTAACGTGCTCGTTAATTCGTAAAACATCTTCGCCGATGCGATGCAGCGCCTGTCCGGTCGCCGTGACCAGTTCGACGCCCGAGCGCACTTCGTCGTTGGATCGGGTGACCAGTGTCTTGATATCGCGTGCCGCGTCAGCAGCCCGTCCGGCAAGCGCGCGCACTTCCTGTGCCACGACCGCGAAGCCCTTGCCGGCTTCACCGGCGCGCGCGGCTTCCACACCGGCATTGAGGGCGAGAAGGTTGGTCTGGAAGGCGATCTCGTCGATCACGTTGATGATCTTGCCGATTTCGTCGGTTGCGTCTTCTATCCGGTTCATGGCGGACATTGCGTCGTTGACAACGGCGCCCGACTTCTCGGCATAGACCTTGGCATTGTCGACCATTTGGCTCGCTTCTTCAGCACGGTCGGTCGCGGTCTTCACGGTCTCGGTGATTTCTGAGAGTGCGGCGGAGGTCTCTTCGAGGGACGCAGCCTGCTGTTCGGTGCGGCGCGCCAGGTCGTCTGCGGCGCTGCGCATCTGCTGGCTGTTGGCATAGATGGAGCTGCTGTTGGTGGCGATCTCGGTCATCACGCGCTTGAGGTTGGTCGCAACCTCGTTGAAGTCGGTCCGAAGCCGCTCAAGATCGGCAGGGAAGGGGCCGGTGATGGCAGCGCAGAGATCGCCCTTGGACAGGCGGGTGAGGCCTTCGCCGAGCGCATCGACGGCCAGTTTCAGGGCGCGTGTGTCAGCCTCCATGGTCGCCGTGCGGGTTTCGCGCTCCGCTTCATTCTGTTCGCGCTGGATCTTGCTGCTCTCTTCAAGTTCGCGCTTTTCGATCGCGGCCTTGCGGAAGAGTTCGGCTGAGTGGGCCATGCCCCCGATTTCATCGCGCCGATCGGTGCCCTCGACCTGCGAATCGTAATCGCCCTCGGTGATTCGCTTCATGCTGTTGCGGACGAGGTGAATGCCGTTGGCGATCGAGTTGCCGTGCACGAGCTGGAGAAGGATGACGGTAATGAAGGCAAGGCTGCCCAGACCGAGCTGGAAGGTCAGCGCCTGGTCGCTTCGGTTGGTCGCTTCATTGACGTAGTCTTCGACGAGGTTGCCACCAAGGGCCGAGAGATTGTTGAGCACGCCCGCAAGTCGCTCGCCGGCGCCGTCGATCGCATCGTCAATTGCGGCATAATCTTCTTCCGGGGCTCCCGTCTCGACCATCCGCTTCAGGTCGACCTGGATGGCGTTGACGACAATCTTCAGGTCGGCCTCGTAGGTGCTGACTTCTCCCGGAACACCAGCCTCGTCCGCAACCAGCTTGAGAACGGGTATGCCATCGTTCAACAGCGCGACAGCCGCGCCGATGATCTCGACACGCTCCGCTTGGATCTTGCCTTCGCCGCGATCGATGATCGTGTCCATGGCGGCCAGCACCATATTGGCATTGGCGAGCCGCATCTCGTTGATGCGTTCGACGTCATTCTTGATTTCGATGGAGTCCTGGATCGCGGTCGATATCCGCGCATTCTGGTACCAGCCGATGGCGAGCATCGAGCCGATGCCGATCACTGCTGCGGCCCCAAGCGTCATGAGACGCTGTTTGACCGACAGGTCTCTACCCGTGATGAGATTGAACATGTAACTCCCCAGCCTCGATCCCGACGGCCCCTGCACGCCGGTGACGTGTCATGCGCAATCCGGGGAGGAGTAATCCCGGTGGACAGTCATGTCCGCTTGGCCTCGTTGGCCAAAACGCTCACGCAGAATCTCTAATATTAGTTAATCTAAAACTAACTGCGGCGATTTGCACCGCAATCTGTGCTTGTCTTTCGTCAAGAGGCTGTAATTGCCCGACGATAAAGGTGCCAAGTGGCGTGCCCGGCCACGGGCAAAACCACCAGTAGACCGAGGAATAGGGGAATTAGCGCGGCAATCGCGAGCGCCGCCACGACCAGTCCGAATGCCAGCATCGGGGCCGGGTTTTCGATCACCGTGCGCATGCTGGTCAGCATGGCGGTGACGAAATCGACGTCGTGATCGAGCAGCAGGGGCATCGAGATGACGGTGGCGGTAAAGAGGATCATGGCGAGCACCGCACCGACGACCGTCCCGATGGCGAGGAAAAGAAGCCCTTGCGGTGTCGTCAGCACGACATTGGCGAAGGCATCGAGGGTTGCCGGTATGCGAAAGCCCAGAAAGAGAGCCATCAGCAGCCGGATCTGGTAGATCCAGATCCAGAAGATGAATAGCACGACGAAGGCCATCCAGGAGAGCTGCCGTTCTCGCTGGCGGAAGACCTCGGCCAGGATTGCCTTCCAGCCGACGGATTCGCCGCGCTGGTTCCGGCGGCTGATCTCGTAAAGGCCGACGGCGATGAAGGGGCCAATCAAGGGAAAGCCGATGGCGACGGGAATGATCATCCAGGGCAAGTGATAATAGGTCAGCATGACCGCGATGAAGATGCCGCCCAGCGCGTAGATCGCGCCGAAGAACAGGCCGAAGGCGGGGTAGGTGCGGAAGTCGCGCCATCCGTCTGCAAAGGCGGCACGCACGTCTTGCATGCCCAGTGGGTTGATCTGCAGTTTTGGCAGTGAGCCGCGATCGAGTGCGTGCTGTTCCATCGGTCCCTCCCAAGACGCCTGGTCCTTGCGACAATCTGTCAGCAAATCATGATTCTCTTCCTTGATATCCGTCAAGTCGCCGGCGCAGGCCCGCGATTCTCCCGTTTCATCCTGAACAAACTGCGGTAAGATGCGGTCATGTCGGATCTCGCGCGTTCACAAAAGTGGTTGCCATACACGGCCCTGTTCCTGGCAGGAGCAGTGTTTACGCTCGCCGTGTTTCTCGGCTGGATGCGCTTCGGCGGTGAGATATTCCTGACCCTCATCGAAAGCGGTCTGGCCTACTGCTTCTGACCGCAGCGCTTGGCACGGACCGTGACAAATCGGCGCTCATTGGCCCTTCCACACTGAGTTGAATTGCCTTCCCGTGTCGGTAGGTTTATCCGGCTTTGCAATGAATTTGGATGCAAGGGATTGCCAGCATGAAAACAGTCAGGGTCATCTTGTGGGCGGCAGTGGTCGTCATGGCGGGCGTGCTTGGCTGGCTGACCTATCAGGTGACGCAGTCGGAGCAGACGATTGCGGAAGCGCCGTTCGGCGTGCCGTTTCAGCTTGTCGACCAAAATGGCCAGCCGATCACGGAGCAGGCCTTCCGGGGCAAGCCGACTGCGCTCTTCTTCGGTTTTACCCATTGCCCGGAAGTCTGCCCGACGACACTCTTCGAGCTTGACGGCTGGCTGAAGACGGTCGACCCCGATGCAAAGGGGCTGCAGGCCTATTTCGTGACGGTGGATCCGGAGCGGGATACGCCGGAGATCCTCGGACGTTACATCTCCAACGTGACGGACCGCGTAAAGGGCATCGCCGGCGAGCCGGCAAAGATCGCCGACGTCGTGAAGGGCTTCCGGGTCTATGCCAAGAAGGTGCCGCTCGACGAAGCCAAGCCTGATGGCGACTACACCATGGACCACACGGCATCCGTCTTCCTGCTCGATGCAGAAGGCCGCTTCAAGGGGACGATTGCCTATGGCGAGAACCCCGACACGGCGATCAAGAAGCTTGAAAACCTGATGAAGGGCTGATGTCGAGCCCTTCGCCGGAGGTTGCCATGGCGCCGTTTGCGTTGTACCGCAACGCCTGACCGCCCAGACCTTCGAGGAAGACCGATCGTGGCCGAAATCCGCCTTTATGTGACCAACACCGAAAAGAACGTCAATCGGATCCTGGATCTGATGAGCTTTGCCTTCGGCGAAGAGGATTTTGCCATCGCGACCACCGAGGTCGACGAGAAGGCGGATATCTGGGAGGCGTCCATCTATCTGATGGCCGACGAGGAAAACGAGGTCAGGCCACGCTTCGAAGACTTGCTCTCTGAGGAGTTCCCGGACCTGACGATCGAACTCGAGGTCATCCCCGATATTGACTGGATCGCTAAATCTCTCGAAGGCTTGAAGCCGGTCCGCGCCGGACGCTTCCTGGTGCATGGGTCGCATGACCGCGACAAGGTTCAGGTGCATGACGTCGCGATCGAAATCGACGCGGGTCAGGCCTTCGGAACCGGTCATCACGGCACGACGGCAGGCTGCCTTGAAGTCATCGAAAAAGTTGTTCGCTCCCGCAAGGTCCGCAATGCGCTCGACCTCGGCACGGGCAGCGGCGTTCTGGCAATCGCCGTCCGCAAGCTGCTTCCGGTGCCGGTGCTGGCGACGGATATCGATCCGATCGCTGTCCGTGTCGCGAAAGACAATGCGCGGCGCAACCAGATTGTCGACGGCATCGATTTCCGCACGGCACCCGGTTTTCACTCCACGGCGTTTCGCGAATACGGGCCCTTCGATCTCATCATCGCCAATATTCTAGCGCGGCCGCTGATCAAGATGGCGCCGCAACTCGTCAACCATCTGGCTCCTAACGGATCCGTGGTTCTCTCCGGCATTCTGGCCGAGCAGCGCTGGAAGGTCATCGCCGCCTATAGCGCGGAAGGACTGTCCCATGTGAAGACGATCTGGCGCAACGGCTGGGTGACCATTCACTTCACGCAAGGGAAGGGCTGAGACGTAACGTCAGCCTCAGTGGCAATGAAAAAAGGCGGCTCCGCAAGGAGCCGCCTTTTTGGCATCGGCATCATGCCGCGCCGAACTCCGCGAGCGTGGGAGGAGCGCTCAAGCGGATGGTGGATTAGACGGCCGTTGCCAGCCGCTGCCGATCAGATGATCGAGCGCTGATGCGGACGACGACGCAGTTCGTCGCGGGTCAGTCCCATGGCTGCCAGCGAAGCGTCGTCAAGCGTTAGCAGTGCGCCGGTTGCATAGAGATCGGCACGACGCTGGCGTGCCTCGACAAGATTGTTCAGGGCGGTGCGCAGGAAAGACTTGGCCATCTCTCGGTTCCTTCTCGGTTTCGGACGCTTGTTCTGTCGTCCTCGATGATCCTGATATAGTCCTGTTGGCGCGTTTCAGTCAGATGGCTTGGAGCACGGGAGATCTGCGTTTGCTGCATAGCAACATAAGCTTTGCCTGAAATTGCGGCATGGCTGTTTTAGAGGGGCGGCATCTGCTGCGAAACGATGCGCCGGTGGTGGTGAGGGCCGGGAGGCCTTGCTATAAGCGCTGACAGAATCCGTAACTCAGCGCGAGCAAGTCCCATGTTTCAGTCCTTCGAGGTCAAGTCCACGCCGCTTCACGGCAAGTCCCGCATCGCAGCGATCCGCGGCTTGTTCGGCGAACTCGGAATCGACGGTGTGCTCGTTCCGCGCTCGGATGAGTATCTGGGCGAGTATGTTCCCGAATCCGCCGAGCGTCTCGCCTGGGCCACCGGATTTACCGGGTCGGCCGGTATGCTAATGGTAACCGAAACGCTCGCTGTCGTCTTTGTCGACGGGCGCTATGTCACGCAGCTCGCGCAGCAGGTGGATCCCGCCGTCTTCACGCCTGGCGATCTCGTCGGCGAACCGCCGCACAAGTGGATCGAAAACCGGGCATCGAAGGGTTTCCGCCTTGGCATCGATCCCTGGATGCATACCGGTGCCGAAGTGCGCCGTCTCGAGAAGGCGCTGGCCGACAAGGGCGGCAGTCTTGTCTTCCTTCCCTTCAACCCTGTTGATCGCCTCTGGACGGATCGCCCGGCCGAGCCGAACGGGGCCGTGATGATCCAGGCCCTCAATCAGGCGGGGGTATCGGCTGCCGACAAGCTGAAGAAGATCAGCGCCGAACTCGCCGAGAAGAATCTGGCGGCCGTGTTGATCACCGATCCCTCGTCTGTTGCCTGGATCTTCAATCTGCGTGGCAGCGATGTGCCGCACACGCCGCATCCGCTGTCGCGTGCGATCATCAAGGCAGACGGTTCGGCCGAACTCTTCCTCGACAGCGCAAAGACCAATCTCGAGGTCGAGAGCTATCTGCGTGACCTTTGCGAGCAGGTTGATCCTGCAGTCCTGTCCGAGCGGCTGGAGCGTGTGGCCCGCGATGGTGCGCGCATCCTCGTCGATCCCGATCTCGCGCCATACGCACTCTCTCGCATGATCCGCGATAGCGGCGGCGAGGTGGTCGAGGGCAATGATCCGGCCAAGCTTGGACGTGCCGTGAAGAACATGGTCGAGCTCAATGGCTCGGCTGCCGCCCATCTGCAGGATGGCGTGGCCATGGTGGAATTCCTCCGCTGGTTCGACGAGCAGCCGCATGGCAGCCTGACCGAAATCGCAGCGGCGCAGAAGCTGGAAGCCGTGCGCGCCTCGGTCGGCGAGCGCATGCAGAACCCGCTCAAAGACATTTCATTCGACACGATCTCCGGTGCCGGCGAAAATGCCGCGATCATGCATTATCGCGTGACGACGGATAGCGACCGACAGATCCGGTCCGCCGAGATGTTCCTGATCGATTCGGGCGCGCAATATGTGAACGGCACGACCGACATCACCCGCACGCTTGCCGTCGGCGAGGTGCCGGACGAACAGAAGCGGTTCTTCACGCTGGCGCTGAAGGGCATGATCGCGATCAGCACGGCGCGTTTCCCGAAGGGTACGCGCGGCTGCGATCTCGATCCGCTGGCCCGTATCGCGCTCTGGAAAGCCGGTGCCGACTTCGCGCATGGAACTGGCCATGGTGTTGGCTCCTACCTCTCCGTGCATGAGGGGCCGCAGCGGATTGCCCGCCTATCCACGCAGGAGCTGCTGCCCGGCATGATCCTCTCCAACGAGCCCGGCTATTACCGTCCAGGCAGCTTCGGTATCCGCATCGAAAACCTGATCTATGTGCGTGAGGCCGAGGCGATCGAGGGTGGCGACCAGCCGATGCTCGGCTTCGAGACGCTCACCTTCGTGCCGATCGATCGCAACCTCATCGTCGAGGACCTGCTGACGCGTGACGAGCTGCAGTGGCTCGACGCCTATCATGCCAAGACCCGCGAAGAGTTGTCGCCGCTGATCTCCGATGCCGCGACGCGCGAATGGCTTGAGCGGGCAACGGCGCCGTTTGCGCGCTGAGGGTCAGCCGATCAACTGGCGCATCAGCATGACGGTGGCCCAGCCGCCGATCAGCATGGGGATGGCGCCGAAGCGCAAGCCAATCAGGAGGGCCGCGGCCATCGCGACCTTCACGTCGATCTCGCCATAGAAGAACGCGGGTGCAACGAGGGCGGTCAGGACGGCGGCGGGAACGGCGTTTAGGGCCGCCTCCAGGCGTGGCGGCATGGATTTAAGCCGCTTTACCAGAACGTATCCGGCGATGCGGGTGAGGAAGGTCGCGGCGGCCGCGGCCGCGATCAGAAGCGTCATGTAGGGCGTGAGCAGAGTGGTCATGGTGCTGTCTCCTCACGGGCCGCAGGCAGCGGGAGAACAGCCGCCAGAAGAATGCCTGCGAGGGCGCCTACGCTGATGTGCCAGGGGGCGCCGATCAGGTGCTGGGCAAGCACCGAGACCACAGCACTGATGGCGACGATCATCAGGAAATTGCCGCGCTTGCGGAATCCGAGGACCAGGCCGAGGAAATAGATCGGCAGCAGGACGTCGATGCCCCAGTCAGCCGGATTGCCTATGACGCTGCCGAGCGCCCCACCGACACCACTCATGGCGACCCATGGCACGTAGATCATTGCGCCGAAGCCGAGATACCAGGGGAAGCTTACCTCGCGGCCGCTCTCGCCGCGGGCGACGGCTTCTGCAAACTGCGGATCGGTGAGCAGGAAGAAGCTCAGCATCTTCTGCGGAAATGTGTAGTGGTCGATGAAGGGGGTGAGCGCTGCGGAATAGAGGACGTGGCGGAAGTTCACGGCCAGCATCGAGAGGATAACGACCCACATGGGTACGTCCTGGCCGAACAGTTCGATGCCGACCAACTGGCTGGCGCCGGCATAGACCGTCGCACTCATTAGTGCTGCTTCGGCGACCGTCTGGCCATTGGCGACGGCTACGGCTCCGAACAGGATCGCGAAGGGACCCGCAGAGATGATGACGGGAAGTGCCTTCAGCGCACCTTGGGTGAATTCGGATCGGGACATCTCGGCAATTCTCGCGTTTCTCTGCTGGCTAAAGCCTGTTTGTCCGGTGGACAAACCAATTCCGCTGATGGAACGACCATCGTCGTTGATGATTGCCCATTGCCATTGGACGGTTGCCGTCGTCTTGTCGAAAAGTCGCAACCGAGCATGGTGGAGCTTGAGCAGGCAGGATGGATAAGGATCTGATCGGCCGTGAAGAGAAGGAGCGCCTGCTCCTCAAGGTTCAGCGCCATCTTGCGGACGAAGCCGAGGTGGAACTCGGACGGTTCGAGGCCGAGGCTCTCGTTGACCTCGTCGCCGCACTGATCGGCTCGTTTTACTACAACAAGGGACTGCGCGATGCGCAGGCGCTCCTTGCCCGGCAGGTCGACCAGATCAACGATGCTCTTTACGAAATGGAGCGCCTGCCGGAGACGTGACTATTTCTTCGGGCGGATCTGGAACGTGTGTTCCTGACCGGGGAAGATGCGCTGCTTGACTTCGGCGGCGTAGTCGCTGGCGGCCTTGTCGATGACCTCTGCAAGCTCGCTATAGTGCTTGACGAAGCGCGGCTTGAACTCGTTGAACAGGCCGAGCATGTCGTCAGAGACGAGGATCTGGCCGTCACAGGCGGGCGAAGCGCCGATCCCGATGGTCGCTGCCTTCACAGTGGTGGTGATCTCGCGGGCGAGCGGCTCGACAGTGCCTTCGATCACCAAGGCAAAGGCGCCGGCTTCGTCGATGGCCTTCGCATCGCGACGGATCTTGTCCTGCTCGGCTTCGCTGTGGCCCTTGGAGCGGTAGCCGCCCGAGGTGTTTACCTGCTGCGGCATCAGGCCGATATGACCGAAGACCGGAACGCCGCGGCTGACGAGGAATTCGACCGTCTCCGCCATTTCAGCGCCGCCTTCGAGCTTCACGCCGTCACAGCCAGTTTCCTTCATCAGGCGCACAGCATTGCGGAAGGCCTGTTCCTTGCTCTCCTGGTAGGAGCCGAAGGGCAGGTCGACGATCACGCAGGCGCGCGACGTGCCGCGCATGGTTGCCTGGCCGTGGGCGACCATCATGTCCATTGTTACGCCAACAGTGGTTTCCATGCCGTAGAGGACCATGCCGAGACTGTCCCCGACCAATAGTAGGTCGCAGTGACGGTCGAGGATGCGTGCGACCGGCGTCGTATAGGCGGTCAGCGAGACGATCGGCCTCACACCCTTGAGGGCCGTGATGTCGGCAGGTGTAAAGCGCTTCTGGCGGGGTGGTGTGCTCATGTCAGGCGGCCTCCATGCCGGTGGCGGCCGCTTGGCCGATGATGCGGTTGTCGAGAAGCTTGGTCTTGCCGAAGCGAACGTACAGCAGCACGAGCGCGGTGGCATTCACCGTCTCGATGCGCTCCAGGGAGCGGGGATCGCGGATTGCCACGACCTCGGGTTCTGCGAGCGGTTCGGTTCGAATGAACTCGATCAGCTTGCTTTCCAGCGTCGCCACGTCGCGCAGACCGGTCAGCAGCAGGCGCTCGGCTTCGGCGAGCGCCTTTGGCACGATGACCGCTGCCGCGCGCTCGGCGGCCGAAAGATAGACATTGCGCGAGGAGCAGGCGAGGCCATCGGCCTCCCGCACGGTTGCGACAGGCACGACGCGGACCGGCTGGGCGAGATCCTCGACCATCTTCTGTATGATCGTGACCTGCTGGTAGTCCTTCTCGCCGAAATAGGCGGCGTCCGGCAGGACGATGTTGAAGAGTTTGGTGACGACGGTTGCCACGCCAGCGAAGTGCCCCGGGCGTGCCTCGCCCTCAAGTTCGGAGCCGAGCTTCTGCAGATCGACGACCGTCTGCATCGGTTCCGGATACATATCCTCGACGCTGGGGGCGAAGAGATAATCCACGCCTGCGTCTTCCAGCATGGCGCTGTCGCGGGCGAGGTCGCGGGGATATTTTTCGAGGTCTTCGTTCTTGCCGAACTGCAGCGGGTTGACAAAGATCGAGACGACGGTGACGTCGTTTTCAGACTTGGCGCGGCCGACGAGGCTCAAGTGGCCCTGATGCAGGTAACCCATGGTCGGCACGAAGCCGATGGTCTGGCCGGCACGGCGGCGGGGCGCGAGCTTCTGTCGCAAAGCGGCGATCGTGGTGACGATTTCCATGACCGGCGTCCTCCCTGTCTTCTCACTGGCTCGGCTCTAGCGCTTGCCGCCAAAAAAGGCAATCGCACGAATCCTTTGCAGAAACTTCCTCAGAAACCGATTCGGCCACTGTCGGTGATCTCGACGCCTGCGAGGCGCATTGCTTCGAGGGCCTCCTCGACGCCTTTCGGATCGATCCCGCGGCAGCCGTCGGCGATCAGCCGGACCTTCACACCCGGCAGCATGTCGACTGCATCGAGCGCCGAGAACTTGACGCAATAGTCCGTGGCGAGGCCCATCACGTCGAGCTCGGTTACGCCCTTCGCCTTCAGCCATTCGCTAAGACCCGTGAGCGCCGCCTTGTCGTTGTCGCGGAAGGCTGAATAGCTGTCGACATCAGGATTCTCACCCTTGCGTTGGATGAAGTCGATGCGGGTGGTTTCGAGATCTGGATGGAAGTCCGCATCCATCGTCCCCTGCACGCAGTGATCAGGCCACATGACTTGCGGTTGGCCGGAAAGTTCTCCCATGTCGAAAGGCTTCTTGCCGGCATGTTGGGAGGCGAAGCTGCCGTGATCGGCGGGATGCCAATCCTGCGAGGCGACGACCAGATCATAGGCGCCGCTTGCCATCAGGCGGTTTGCGACGGGGACGACCGCATCGCCTTCCGCAACCGGCAGATTGCCGCCCGGGCAGAAGCCGTTCTGGATGTCGATGAGCAGCAGGGCCTTGGTCATGATCGGGCTCCATTTCTTGTGCGGCGCAAGATGGCAATGACGGAGCTTCGGATCAAGGGCGGCTATCCCGATTTCAGCAGGTTCCGAAAGATGGAACAATCGATTGGTTCCATCGTTCCGACTGAAGTCGTTCTTCGACCCGGCCGCGCCTGCGGTCAGATCCGCAATTTTCAAAAATCGAATGGAACCGGCATGTTTCTCATCGTTACCGCCGTCGTCTTCGGGATCCTGGGGCTTGTCCTCGGGGCAGGGGGCATTCAGCTCCTGACCCTGGGCGGCAGTCCCTATTTCCTTCTGGCCGGGCTTGCCTTCCTGGCCACCGCTATCCTGCTTTACCTCAAGCGTGCCGAGGCGCTGTGGGTTTACGGCGTGTTCATCCTCGTGAGCCTCGTTTGGGCGGTCATGGAAGTCGGTCTCGACTGGTGGCAGCTCGGACCGCGCGGTGGTCTCATCGTCGTCCTTGGCCTATGGCTGATGCTGCCTGCGATCCGCAAGCGTCTCGGCCCGGCGCATCGCCGCGACCGCGTGGCGGCACCCGTATTGCCGCTTGCTGTGCCGGTCTTGATCGCCGTGGTCGTCGCCGGCATTTCCCTATTCGTCGAGACCTATGGGCACGAGGGTGCGCTTCCGACCGAACAGGTGGCAGCCGCTCCCGCGCTCGGGGGCGATGTTCCGGATGGCGACTGGCACCAGTATGGCCGGACGAACTACGGCCAGCGGTATTCGCCGCTCACCCAGATCAACACGGACAATGTCAAGGATCTCAAGATCGCCTGGACCTATCAGACCGGCGACGTGAAGCTGCCGCAGGACGTCGGCGAGACGACCTACCAGGTGACGCCGCTCAAGGTCGATGACACGCTCTATCTCTGCACGCCCCACAATTGGGCGATTGCTGTCGATGCAGCGACCGGTGAGGAGAAGTGGAAGTTCGATCCGAATGCCGGCCTCAATCCCGACCGGCAGCATCAAACCTGCCGAGGGGTAACCTATTACAAGGACCCGGCGGCCGTCGAAGGCACTGTCTGCGCCGAACGCGTCTATCTGCCGACGTCGGATGCGCGCCTGATCGCGCTCGACGCCGGCACCGGCGCCATCTGCGAAAACTTCGCCAATGGCGGAACGCTGCAGCTGGAGCAGAACATGCCCTACAATCCGGCGGGCTATTACTACTCGACCTCGCCGCCTGTCATCGCTGCCGGCAAGATCATCATCGGTGGTGCCGTCAACGACAACTATTCGACCCAGTCGCAGTCCGGCGTTATCCGCGCCTTCGACGTCAACACCGGTGCGCTCGTCTGGAACTGGGACAGCGGCAATCCGACCGCCACGGCACCGATCGCTGCCGACCAGACCTACACGGCCAATTCGCCGAACAGCTGGTCGATCTTCTCGGTCGATGAGGCGCTTGGCCTAGTCTACATCCCGCTCGGCAACCAGGTTCCTGACCAGCTCGGCATGGGACGCAGCGAGAGTGTGGAGAAATACTCCTCCTCGATCGTCGCGCTCGACGTCAATACCGGCCAGGATCGGTGGGTTCGTCAGACTGTGCATCATGACCTCTGGGACATGGATGTGCCCGCGCAGCCAGTGCTGATGGACCTCAACCGTGAAGACGGCACAGTCGTGCCGGCACTGATCGGGCCGACGAAGCAGGGCGACATCTACGTGCTGGACCGGCGCAGTGGCGAGCCGATTATTCCTGTTCGCGAACTGCCGGCACCCGGCGGGGCGATCCCCGAAGACTTCGCCGCGCCGACGCAGCCGATTTCGGATCTGACCTTCCGGCCGCCGACGATGACCGAAAGCAATATGTGGGGACTGACCATCATCGATCAGATGATGTGCCGCATCCAGTTCCACCAGCTGAAATACGAAGGGCAGTACACGCCGCCATCGCTTGAAGGCACGCTGGTCTATCCCGGCAATTTCGGTACGTTCAACTGGGGCTCGGTCGCAGTCGATCCGGAGCGGCAGGTGATGTTCGGCATGCCGACCTATCTGGCGTTCACCTCGAAGCTGGTTCCGCGTTCGGACATCCCGCCGAAGGAGGAGGGTGCGACAGGGTCCGAGCAGGGGCTGAACCGCAATGAGGGTGCACCTTACGGCGTCATCATGGGTCCGCTCCTGTCGCCGCTCGGCATTCCCTGCCAGGCGCCGCCATGGGGCACGATTGCCGGCGTCGACTTGCGGTCTGGCGAGATCGCCTATCAGAAGCGGAATGGCACGGTCTATGACATGACGCCGCTGCCGCTGCCGTTCAAGGTGGGCGTGCCCGGCATCGGTGGGCCAATGATCACCAAGGGTGGCGTTGTCTTCCTTGGGGCCGCGGTCGACAACTACCTGCGTGCGTATGACCTCACCACAGGCGATCAGCTCTGGGAAAGCCGTCTGCCGGCAGGTGGCCAGGCAACGCCGATGACCTATGCGCTGGACAATGGCAAGCAGTACATCGTCATGGTGGCCGGTGGGCATGGCTCGGTCGGCACGACACCGGGTGATTATGTCATCGCCTACACGCTGCCGGACTGACGCTTGAAGCCCTTGAACCCGCCCGATCACCCCGGGCGGGTTCACTTTCGGGACACTTCGGCGTGTCACGGCTTGATGCGAAACGGAACGTTAACCATGTGATTCTAAACACATGCCGTAACGTGAGGATGTTTCGCATGAGTAGCCAAGCCATGAACGGCACGACCAACCCGACCATCGCCTTCTTTCCGCTCGCGAACCGTAGGGATCTGGTGCGCCGCTCCGCGATCGAACTCGATCGCCTGAATGGCTATGCCGCGACCGAGTTCTGGAAGACGACCTGCCGGGGCCTCGGTAACGAACTTCTGGCGCTGGGCTGCCCGGAAGACGAAATGCGCGCCGAGATCATGGACTTCCAGGCGGCTGTCCAGATCGAGCTGATGTGGCTGCACCGCGAGGAAGCAGCCCAGGGCTGAGACCTTCGCTGCCGCATACTGCCCAAGACTTCCCTGTTGGCAACGCGGCTGGCCGCTTGTCCGAGGGGCCAGGCCTCCGTTAAGACCTAGCGGAGTTTCCGATCCCCATTCGAGCAGCGCGCCTTGGCCAAACTTCATTTCATCTACGCCACCATGAATGCCGGCAAATCGACTTTGCTTTTGCAGGCGGCCTATAACTATCAGGAACGCGGCATGCGGGTGGCCATGCTGATCAGCGCGCTCGACAATCGCGCGGGCAAGGGCTTCATCGGGTCGCGGATCGGGCTGAAGGCAGAAGCCGATGCCTTCGGTCAGGAAGAGGATCTCTTCGCCGCCATCAAGGCAGATCATGAGACTTCACCATTGTCTTGCGTCTTCGTCGATGAGGCGCAGTTTCTGACAACCGATCAGGTCTGGCAGTTGTCGCGTGTTGTCGACGTTCTCGATCTCCCGGTCATGGCCTATGGTCTGCGCACGGATTTTCGCGGCGAGCTCTTCCCGGGATCTCGTGGTCTGCTGGCGATTGCTGACGAACTGACGGAAGCGCGGTCGATCTGCCACTGCGGCCGCAAGGCGACCATGGTCGTGCGCATGGGCGAGGACGGCAAGGCACAACGGGATGGCGCGCAGGTTCTGATTGGCGGCAACGAGACCTATACGTCGCTCTGCCGCCGTCACTGGCAGCTCGCCTTCTCGGCGGAAGAAGTTCACGACGCCGCCTGAGGCTTACGACCGTCGGCCTTGCTGCGAAGCAAGTAGCCCCACGAACATGGGGCTTCAGGCCTTCTCTACAAATCCGTCCAACACGCGCTTCTGACCGGCGCGGTCGAAATCGATTGTCAGCTTGTTGCCTTCGATCGACGAGATGTTGCCGTTGCCGAACTTGATGTGGAAGACGCGGTCGCCCACGGAAAAGCGGGAAGGTTCGGTCGCCGTCGACTTGGCGACCAGTTCGCCATCGATGGTCTTGGCCCTTGGTCCGCTTTCGCCGTAACCGATACGCTCTACCGCGTGGCCGGAGCGGTTGCCCCAGTTGTCGCGGGTGGCGTCGGTCTTGTTGGCCTGGGCGCGTTTCCAGCCGGGCGTCGAATAGCTGTTCTGGAACGGCTCCTGCTTGTCGAAGCGGGACTGGCCGTAGGGGTTGCGGCCATAACCGCCATAGGAGGTCTCGGCTTCTGCGACCTCGACATGAGCGGGCGGCAGTTCTTCGAGGAAGCGCGACGGCAGGGTTGATTGCCACAGCCCGTGAATGCGGCGGTTGGAAACGAACCAGATGTGGCAGCGGCGCTTGGCGCGGGTGATGCCGACATAGGCGAGCCGGCGCTCCTCTTCGAGGCCCGAGCGGCCGCCTTCATCCAGCGCGCGCTGGTGGGGGAAGAGGCCTTCCTCCCAGCCGGGCAGGAACACGGTTTCGAATTCGAGACCCTTGGCCGAATGCAGCGTCATGATCGAGACGGCATCGAGGTTCTCGTTGGTCTCGGCATCCATGACCAGCGAGACGTGTTCGAGGAAGCCGCGCAGGCTCTCGAAGGCTTCCATCGAGCGGATGAGTTCCTTCAGGTTTTCCAGACGTCCGGGGGCTTCGGCCGACTTGTCGTTCTGCCACATGGCCGTGTAGCCGCTCTCGTCGAGGATCTGCTCGGCGAGTTCGGTATGCGGCGTGTTCTCGAGCAGCGACTGCCAGCGGCGGAAATCGGTGACGACGTCGAAGAGCGCCTTGCGGGCCTTCGGCTTCAGTTCGTCGGTTTCGATGATGTCGGTCGCGGCGGCCAGCATCGGGATGTCACGGGCACGCGCATAATCGTGCAGATTGCGGATCGTCGTATCGCCCAGGCCGCGCTTCGGTGTGTTGACGATGCGCTCGAAGGCGAGATCGTCCGCCGGCTGGCATACGAGGCGGAAGTAGGCCATCGCATCGCGGATTTCGAGGCGCTCGTAGAAGCGAGGGCCGCCGATGACGCGGTAGTTGAGGCCGAGCGTGACGAAACGGTCTTCGAATTCGCGCATCTGGAACGAGGCGCGTACCAGGATCGCCATGTTGTTCAGCGGATGCTGGTTGCGCTGGAGCTGCTCGATTTCCTCGCCGACGGCGCGGGCTTCTTCTTCCGAATCCCAGGCAGCATGGACGACGACCTTGTCGTCGTTGGGATCGACACGGTCCGTAAAGAGGGTCTTGCCGAGACGGCCCTCGTTATGCGCGATCAGAAAGCCGGCGGCACCGAGGATATGCTCGGTCGAACGGTAGTTTCGTTCGAGCTTGATCACCTTGGCGCCCGGGAAATCCTTTTCGAAGCGCAGGATGTTGTCGACTTCGGCGCCGCGCCAGCCATAGATCGACTGGTCGTCATCGCCGACGCAGCAGACATTCTGCGGCACGCCGGGCGGGCGCTGGGCGAGCAGACGCAGCCACATATACTGGGCGGTATTGGTATCCTGATACTCGTCGACCAGCACGTATTTGAAGCGCTGGTGGTATTCCTTGAGAACGTCCGGGTTCGCCTTGAACATCCGGATCGGATGCAGCAGCAGGTCACCGAAATCGCAGGCATTTAATGCCTGAAGGCGCTTCTGGTAGGCGGCATAGAGTTCGCGGCCCTTGCCGTTGGCAAAAGCCCGCGCATCGCCTTCCGGTATCTGTGCCGGGTCCAACCCCTTGTTCTTCCAGCCGTCGATCATCTGGGCAAACTGCTTGGCCGGCCAGCGCTTGTCATCCAGACCTTCGGCCTGGATGATCTGCTTGATCAGCCGCACGACGTCGTCGGTGTCGAGAATGGTGAAACTGGAGGTGAGGTCGACGAGTTCGGCGTGCCGGCGGAGCAATTTGACGCCGATCGAGTGGAAGGTGCCGAGCCATGGCATGCCCTCGACCGCACCGCCTACGAGATGGCCGATGCGCTCCTTCATCTCGCGCGCGGCCTTGTTGGTGAAGGTCACCGCAAGGATCTGGCTCGGAAAGGCGCGATTGGTCGCAAGGATATGAGCGATACGGGTGGTCAAGACACGGGTCTTGCCCGTGCCGGCACCTGCGAGGACCAGCACGGGGCCATCGACGGTTTCGACTGCCTCGCGCTGTTCCGGGTTGAGGCCGGAGAGATAATCGGGCGCACGGGCCTGATCGCGGGCGGCCATGGCGCGGGCCGCAATGCCGAGGCCGCCGTCGGAGGGCGCGCCTGGCCCCGGTGCTGGAACTGGGGCAGGGGAAGCGGCCGGCTTGCGCGGCGCAGGCTCTTCATCGAAGAAGGGAATGTCGTCGAAACCGTTACTCATGCGGCTCAATGTAGTGATTCGGGTCGGAAAGGCCAGTGAAGGCGTTCTGGTTTTATTCCTCGCGCCCGCCAACCCACGGATTTCCGAGGTCTTCCGTCTCTCCGCATGCTACAATCCTGCAAACAGTGGAATGACCGACTCCATGGTCGACGCGATCACGCGGGCGTGAAAAGTTGCGAGATTACAAATCAGTAAGCTTGCCGTTCAGGCATTGCCAGTTCCGGTTTGCGCCCGATACTTAACCACCATCATCCAGTTCGATTTATTTGGAGCCTTGCATGCCGCTTTGGAAGCAACTCGCCATCAGTATTGCCCTTCTTTTCGTTGGCCTCTGTTCCTGGGTCTATCTCTCGCCAGGTGCCGGCCAGACGCTGGTTTCCATGGGCGTTCCGGCATCCGCCGTGGCACTCATCTCGGGTGGTGGCGCTGAAGGAGCGGGCGAGGGCCAACGCGGTCAGGGGCAGGGCGGACAGCAGGCGCAGTCCGGTGGGCAAGGCTCTGGACAGGGCTCCGGACAGGGCCAAGCTCAGGGCAATCGTCGTGGCGGTGGCAACCAGGCCATTCTCGTCGCCACCCAGCCGGTCGCCATGGGTGTGGTCAACGATCGGCTGAGCGCGATCGGCGATGGTGAGGCGATCGAAGCCGTGACCGTCATGCCGCAGGCTTCTGGGACGATCGCCGAAATCCTCGTGTCCTCGGGCCAGAAGGTGACGAAGGGCGATGTGATCGCCCGGCTCGATCGCGAGGAACAGGTGATCCTGCGCGACCAAGCGGCTGTTGCGCTGCGCAGCGCCAAGGAGAAGGCCGAGTCCTATCGGAACCTGCAGAGCTTCTCGCGCCTCGACGTGCTCGACGCGCAGATCGCCGAGGAACAGGCGCAGTTGCAGCTGACCACTGCCGAGCTCAATCTGAAACGTCGTGACATCGTGGCCCCGATCGACGGCATCATCGGCATCGTCGGCATCAGCGTCGGCGACAATGTGACGAATTCCACGGCTATCGTGTCCCTCGACAATCGCAGCCAGTTGCTGGTCGATTTCTGGGCACCGGAGCGTTTCGCTGTGGCCGTGCGCCCAGGCATGCCGGTCGAGGCCAATTCCGTCTCGCGTCCGGGGCAGGTTTTCCAGGGCAGCGTGGAAGCGGTCGACAGCCGCGTTGACGAGGCAAGCCGCACCATCCGGATCCGCGCCAAGATCGACAATCCTGACGACGTTCTGCGCGCGGGGATGTCCTTTTCGGTCGGCATGCGCTTCCCGGGCGACAGCTATGCCGCGGTCAACCCGCTTGCCGTCCAGTGGGACGGCGAAGGCTCCTTCGTCTGGCAGATCGTCGATAACAAGTCTGTGAAGACGCGCGTGCGGATCGTCCAGCGCAATTCCGACCAGATCCTGGTCGAGGCGCAACTCAAGGAGGGTGACCTAGTTGCCGTCGAGGGCCTGCAGCGCGTGCGTGAGGGTGGAACGGTGGAGATTGCCGGTCAGCCTAAGGCAGGGTCCGAGGAGGTTGCCGTACGATGAGCGCGACAGAGAACGGTTCCGAACAATCCGGGCGCAGCTTCACCGCGCTTTTTGTCCGCCGGCCGGTTCTGGCGGCGGTCCTCAACACCCTTCTTGTCGTGGCCGGTCTTGCCGCCCTTGCAGGCATCGAAATTCGCGAACTGCCTGACGTCGACCAGCCGGTGATCACGGTCAGCACCGACTACGACGGTGCTTCTGCGCAAACCATGGACCAGGAAGTCACCCGGATTATCGAGGGCGCCGTTGCCCGCGTGAGCGGTCTGAAATCCATGTCGTCGCGCTCCTCGTTCGGCGAGAGCCGCACGACGCTCGAATTCAGCGACAATGTCGATCTTGCCGTTGCCGCAAACGACGTGCGCGATGCGCTCGGTCGGGTGCGCAACCAGTTGCCCGACGACACGGACGAACCGCGGATCGTCAAGGCGGATGCCGATTCCCAGCCGATCATGCGTCTTGCCGTGACATCCACGACGCTTTCCATGGAAGATCTGACGCTGCTGGTGGAGAACGAGATCTCCGACCGACTGGCGGCTGTCGAAGGCGTTGCCGACGTCCAGATCTATGGCGACCAGGAAAAGGTCTTCCGCATCGACGTCAACCAGGCGGCGCTTGCGAGCCGCGGCCTCAGTGTGGCCAGTCTTGCGACCGCGTTACAGAATTCCTCGCTCGATGTTCCCGCAGGCTCCCTTGAATCGCAGACGCAGGACATCGTCGTCCGGGCGACAGCCAGCCTGACCACAGTCGATGATTTCGAGAACGTGCTGATCGGTGATCGCGTGCGGTTGCGCGACGTGGCAACCGTAACGCTTGGCCCCGATGACGGCTCGACCTCGCTGCGCTCAAACGGCGTCCAGGGCGTCGGCCTTGGCATCATTCGCCAAGCGCAGTCAAACACGCTGAACATCTCGGCAGGCGTGCATGCCGCCGTGGATGCGATGGCGAGCGCGCTGCCAGACGGCACGCGGGTGATCATCACCAGCGACGACGCGGTCTTCATCCAGGGCGCACTGCACGAAGTCGAGCTGGCACTCGGTCTCTCTGCCGTCATCGTTCTCGTCGTGCTTTATCTCTTCCTGCGCGATTGGCGGGCGACCTTGATCCCTGCATTGACCATGCCGGTTGCTCTGATCGGGACGCTGGTTGCGATCTATCTCGTCGGCTTCTCGCTCAACATCCTGACCCTGCTTGCGATCGTGCTTGCAACCGGTCTCGTCGTCGACGACGCGATCGTGGTGCTCGAAAACATCGTGCGTCGTCGGTCCGAGGGCATGGGCCCGCGAGCGGCGGCCGTGCTCGGCACCCAGGAGGTGTTTTTTGCCGTGCTGGCGACCACGGCAACGCTTGCCGCGGTCTTCGTGCCGCTCTCCTTCTTGCCCGGTCAGCTCGGTGGTCTTTTCCGCGAGTTCGGTTTCGTGCTTGCCTTCGCCGTGCTGCTGTCCTCGGTCACGGCACTGACATTGTGCCCGATGATGGCATCGCGCATGCTGACGCGGGAAACCAAGGAAGATCACGGCGTCTTAGGCGCCTTTGGCAATCGCTTTGCCGGTTTTTATGCCCGGACGCTCCGCGCCTGCCTCGGCAATCCGCTGATCGTCGGCGTTTTCGCCCTGGTGTTCTCCGGGGCGGCTTACCTCGCCTTCACGGCGATCCAGAGCGAAATCACACCGCGCGAAGACCGCTCCATGGTGATGATGCGGCTCTCCACGCCGCAGGGTTCCAGCCTGTCCTACACGCGCGATCAGCTGCAGCGGGTCGAGGAGAACCTCAAGCCACTGCGCGACAGCGGTGAGATCCAGAATATCTTCTCGATCTCGGGTCAGGGCTCCTCCAACAGCGCCTTCATGGTGATGACGCTGGCGCCGTGGTCTGAACGCGAGCGGACCCAGGACCAGATCGTGCAGGACGTGAATGCCGCCGCCGCCCAGGTGCCGGCGCTGCGCGGCAACGTCTTCCAGTCGAACAGTCTTCGCATCCGTGGGGCCGGCAGTGGCCTGCAGATGGCGGTCGTCGGCTCCAACCACGAGACGCTGACGGCAGCAGCCCTGCAGATCGTCGATCAGCTCAGGGACCGGCCGGAGTTCCAGACGCCTCGTCTCGACAACGAGCCGAGCCAGGCGCAGATCTCCGTCACGATCGACCGTGAGCGCGCGTCCGATCTTGGGATCGATATCGGAGCGATCGGCACATCGTTGCAGGCGCTGCTCGAGGGTCGCTCGGTCACCGATGTCTTTGTTGACGGCAACTCGATCCCGGTTCGTCTCGTGTCGAGCACGCAGCCGATCAACGATCCGACGGATCTTGAGAACATCTTCCTGACGACCTCTGACGGTCGTGTTGTGCCGATGTCGTCGATCGCGTCTCTCGAGGAAAACGCCGTTTCGCCGACGCTGAACCGCGAGCAGCAGCTTGCCTCGGTCTCCTTCTCGGCCGGCCTTGGCGATGGTGTTGCACTGGGTGACGCCGTCGAGATGGTGACCGAGATAGCCCAGCCGCTTCTGCCGCCGGGGTCGCGTCTGCTTCCGCTCGCCGAAGCCGCGACGCTGGAGCAGAACAGCTATGGCATGGCGCTGACCTTTGGCTTTGCGATTGCGATCATCTTCCTGGTGCTCGCGGCGCAGTTCGAAAGCGTGGTGTCCTCGCTGATCATCATGGCGACGGTGCCGCTCGGGCTTGCCTGTGCCGTATTCGCACTGGTCGTGACGGGATCGTCGCTCAATGTCTACAGCCAGATCGGCCTTGTTCTGCTTGTCGGGGTCATGGCGAAGAACGGCATCCTGATCGTCGAATTCGCCAATCAGCTGCGCGACCGGGGGCTCTCCGTGCGAGAGGCGATCGAGACGGCCTGCACCATCCGCCTGCGTCCTGTCATGATGACGATGATCGCGACCGTGCTTGGTGGCGTGCCTCTGGTGCTCGCCCAAGGGGCGGGTGCGGAGGCGCGCATCGCGCTCGGCTGGGTAATCGTCGGCGGTCTCGGGTTTGCGACGCTGGTGACGCTCTACATCACACCTGTTGCCTATCTGATGCTCGCCCGCTTCTCCAAGCCGCATGCTCAGGAAGAAGCACGGCTGAAGACGGAACTGGAGGATGCGACGCTCAAGATCGCCAATGATGCGGGCCTGCCGCCGCGGATCGCAGCAGAGTGACGGGGAGGGGCGCCGTGCTCCTCCTGCGCCCTTCGGACGTCTGGACAATTCCCGAACCCTATCCCATAGCAGGGGCGTGTCGGCGCAATGCCGACGCGCCCTATGACACTGTATCGGGAGGTCGCGGATGGCCCGCAAGGATGTGATCGACGGCAAGCGCAATGAAGAGGGCATCGCGCTGGTTGTGCCCATCCTCAAGCAGCGTTTCGGTGAGCGTTTCCAGACCGGGCAATCCTTCCGTGACCAGCACAGTCACACCACCACCTATCTGCCGTCGCAACGGCCCGATGGTGTCGTCTTCGTCGAAACCAGCGGCGATGTGCGGGAGGTGGTGCGGGTGTGCGCCGCGCATCGCGTGCCGATCGTGCCCTTCGGCACCGGTTCCTCGCTTGAGGGACAGGTCAACGCGCCCTTCGGCGGCATTTCGGTCGATTTCACCCGGATGAACCGGATCATGAGCGTGAATGCCGAGGATCTCGACTGCACCGTGGAGCCCGGCGTAACCCGTGAGGACCTCAACACCTATCTGCGCGATACCGGGCTGTTCTTCCCCATCGATCCCGGTGCCAATGCCTCGCTCGGCGGCATGACGGCGACCCGCGCCTCCGGCACCAATGCGGTGCGCTACGGCACGATGAAGGACAATGTGCTGGCGCTGACCGTCGTCACCGCCGATGGCGAGGAGATCCGCACCGCGCAGCGGGCGCGCAAATCGTCGGCCGGCTACGACCTCACCCGCTTGTTTGTCGGCTCGGAAGGGACACTCGGCGTTATCACGTCGGTGACGCTGCGTCTGCAGGGCATCCCCGCCAAGATCAGCGGTGGCGTCTGCGCCTTTCCAACGCTCGAAGATGCCTGCAATGCGGTGATCACGACGATCCAGATGGGCATTCCGGTCGCCCGCATCGAACTGCTCGACGAGATGCAGATCCGCGCCTGCAATGCCTATTCGAAGCTCTCCTATGCCGAGCGTCCGACGCTCTTCGTTGAATTCCACGGGACGGAAGAGACGGTGGCGCTGCAGGCCGCGCAGTTCGGTGAGATCGCAGCTGAGTTCGGCGGCGGTGAGTATGCCTATACCGCCAATGCCGAGGAGCGGACCCAGCTCTGGAAGGCGCGCCACAATGCCTATTGGGCGAGCCGGGCGCTGGCTCCGGAACTTGCGGCCCTATCGACTGATGTCTGCGTGCCGATCTCAAGGCTCGCAGAATGCGTGGCGGCAACCCAGGCCGACATTCGCGAGCAAGGCTTCCTCGCGCCGATCGTCGGTCATGCGGGCGATGGGAATTTTCACGTTCTCCTGCTCTTCAACGACAAGGACGAGGCGGACGTTGCGAAGGCGGAAGCTTTCCTCGAACGCCTGAACGGCCGGGCGCTTTCAATGGAGGGCACCTGCACGGGCGAACATGGGATCGGGCAGGGCAAGATCGGCTATCTGGAACAGGAGCTCGGCTCGGCGCTGCCTGCCATGCGGGCGATCAAGTCGGGGCTGGACCCCGATAACATCTTCAACCCGGGCAAGATCTTTCGCCTGTGACTGCAAGAGCTTGCGGGTTGCCCCGGCGGTGAATTGCGTTACCTTCGGGCCGTCAATCAAGGGAGTAGCATTCGGTGCTCGGACGCATACTGGTAACGCTCGGCGGACTTCTGGTGGTTGCGCTCTTTGCCGCGCTGCTGGCGCCAGTTTTTGTCGACTGGACCAATTTCAGGCAAAACTTCGAGGACCAGGCGAGCCAGTTGCTCGGCAAGAAGGTCGTGGTTAATGGCGCCGTCAGCGCCCGCATCCTGCCGTTTCCTTCGGTCACGATGGAGGATGTCACTGTCGGTACCGATATCGACGGCACACCGCTCGTTCGCGTGGCGCGCTTTTCCCTCGATGCCGAACTGGCGCCCTTCCTCTCCGGAGAAGCGCGGATCTTCGACATGCGGATCGAAGAGCCGAAGGCACGCATCCGACTGCTGGCTGACGGAACACTCGATTGGCTGCGCGGCAGCCAACCCCGCCTTCCGGCGCGCACCGTCGTGCTCGAAAAGGTCTCCGTCAGCGGTGGCACGATCGAGTTCATCGATCAGCAGTCGGGCCGCAACCGCATTCTCACCAATCTCGATGCCGCCATCTCGGCCCGCACGCTAGCAGGGCCCTGGTCCGTCGAGGGAACAGCCGCTCTCGACGGGGAGGCTGCGCGCTTCGGCCTGACGACGTCAGAACCCATCGGTGCAGCGCTGCCGCTTCGGTTGCGGATCGATCCGGAGATGCGCCCCTTCGACCTGATGCTGGAAGGTGAACTGGCGCTCGAAGACGGCAAGCCGCACTATACGGGGAATTTTACCTCCACGTGGAAGGTTGCGACCGAACCCACCTCAGATCAGGGCCAGAAGCCGGCTCCGGCACCGAGGGTGCGCGGCGAGTTCAAACTCGCCAATGACAGCATCGCGATCCCGAGCTACCGCCTCGAACTGGGTGAGATCGCCGACCCTTACGTGATCACGGGCGAAGCCAAGCTCGATACGGGCGCAAACCCCGAATTCCTGCTGACCGCCGAGGGCCAGCAGGTCGATGTGAACCGGCTTGCGGCGGACGGGAGCCAGGCCAAGACGTCACGCAACGGTTCCGTTTCCATGCAGCAGCGAATGGCGCTTCTCTGGTCGACGGCCGCGCAGATCCCGGTCCCCAAGGTCCCCGGTCGAGCCACGCTGCGCCTGCCGGCGATTGTGGCCGGCGACACGGTGTTTCGCGACCTGCAGCTCGAAGTGCGTCCTGCCGGCGACGGCTGGACTGTGGACCGCGCTGTAGGCCTGTTGCCGGGGCGTACGCAGGTGGAGGCGAGCGGTCGGCTGGTGCTCTTGGGTACGCCGTCTTTCGAAGGCAACCTGCTCGTTGCCTCGACGCAGCCTTCGGGATTGGCCACCTGGATCTCCGGCCGTGTCGATCCGGCGATCCGCGGACTTGCCTCTGCGGGCTTTTCTGCTTCGGTGAACCTCACTCCGGACCTGCAGCGTTTCGAGAATCTGGAACTCGCCATTGGGGCAGAGCCGCTCAAAGGCCGGATCGAACGGGAATCGCGCAACGGCGTGGCGGCCAGCCTTTCCATCGATCTCACGGGCGAGGGGCTCGACCTCGACGCGGCAAGGGCGATTGCCGCCCTCATGGTCGGTGAGGATGCCGAACAGCGGCTGCTTGCTGAGCGGGTGGCGACCCGGCTGAAGGTCGATGCGCTGCGAGCCTTCGGCGTCACAGCGGACGATGTCGAAGCGATTGCAACCTATCAGGACGGTCAGCTCGAGATCGAGCGCCTGAACCTCGGCAGCGTGGCCGGTAGTACGCTCCGCATCAGCGGAAATTTGCGTGACGCCGAAACCCAGCCGGTTGGCGAAGCGCAGGTCCAGTTCTCGTCCGCCGATCCCGGACCATTCCTTGCGCTGCTTCAGGAACGGGTTCCAAACAGCCCCCTCATCGCCCGACTGGCGAATGCTGCATCCTGGTATGAGAATACCGATCTGCGGATGGTCCTGAGCGTACCTGAAACGGGCGCGATCAGCCTGGAGACAAGTGGCCGCGTCAACGACAGCGCTGTCTCCGTCAAGGCAGGTGCGGAAAGTTCCACGTCGCTTTTCACAGGCGCAAAGCGGACGATCGATCTTCGGCTCGAAAACCAGGAGGCGCAGATCCTTCTCGGGCAGGTGGGCTTTGATCCCTTGCCCTGGACCATTGGCGAAGGCGGTGTTCTGACGCTTGTGCTGGAAGCCGCCGGTGACGAGAATGCGGATGCCGTTGTGCGCTTTGCCGGTGCCGTCACGACGCTCGACGCGACCGCGCAGCTGACCTCGCTCGACACGCCGAACCTCCTCGATGGCGACTGGGACGTGTCGCTCGAAAGCGAGGATATCGGTCCTTATCTGATGGCGCTCGGGCTCAGCCTCCCCGATGCCGCAACCGGTTTGCCCATGGCGGGCGAGATGCAGTTTGCGCTTGCAGAAGGCAAGCTGGCGGTCGAGACGATGAAGGGCCAGCTGGCCGACCAGGCGGTCAGTGCCCAGGGCAGTGTCGACCTGACGGCAACTGTTCCCTCAATCGCTGGGACGGTAGCGCTCGATCAACTGGATCTGGACTGGCTGGCGGAGATCATGGCGGGGCCGCTCACCGATCCGGCGAGTGGTGCATTGTCTGAAGTTGCTCTCAGCCCCGTCGCCCTGCCGTTCGATCTCGACCTTGGCCTGACCGTCAAGCGCTTGTGGCCGGGGCTTGGCGAGGCGATGACCGATGTCGGCGCCAAACTCCGCAACCGGGCCGGCGAGCTGACCCTCGATGAGGTCTCTGCAGACTGGCTGGGCGGGAAGATGACCGGAAGGTTCTCGCTTGCCAATACGGATGGGAACGGCTTCCTGCAGGCTCGCCTCGACCTTGCCGACAGCGATCTCGCCCGCAGTCTCAACGCCTTGCGCGTCGAGCGCGGCATCGAGGCGAACGACAGCCCATCCGGCCGGATGGATGTCACCTTCGTCGTGGAAGGCGGCGGCAAGACGCCGACCGAACTCATCGGACTGGCGAGTGGATCCGGGCAGGTCCGGGTTCAAGGACTTGCCGTAGGCGGCCTCGACCTTAAGGCCATGCCGCGGATCATCACCGAGGCGGATGCCGTCGGTACCGAGATCAACCAGGAGAAGGTGCTGGCACTGGCCGAGCGTTTGGTGATGGACGGTGCGTCACAGCTCGGTGATGTCACGGTGCCTTTCGCACTCTCCGATGGAACAGTGCGGGTGCAAGCCGCGACCCATCAGACGGCAGAGGCGAAGCTTGATGGCGGGCTACGGCTGGATTTGCGCGCCGGCACACTCGATGCGGACATTGGTATCGGTTTCGAAGCCGGTGACGCCGCGATGGAGGGTGCGCAGCCGAATGTGCGGCTGCTGCTCACAGGACCGGTTCTCGAGCCGGGATCCGAGCTCGATGTAACGGAACTCACCAACTTCCTGTCTCTGCGCGCCTTTGAGACCGAGCGTCGGCGTGTGGAGGCATTGCAGGCCAGCGTTCTCGAAAAGCAGAGGCTCCGGCGTGAAGCCGCCCTTGCTCGTTCTCGCGCCGAGGAGCGGGCGCAGGCCGAGGCAGAACGTCTGCGGCTGGAGGAGGAGGCGCGGCAGAAGGCTGAGGCTGACGCAGCGGCTGCGGCAGAGGCACAAGCTGCCGCCGGTGCGGTTGCCACACCCTCCGAGCGGCCGGTTCAGGACGCTCCGGGCGATCTCGCGACCGACACGGTACCCGAACAGCCGACGCTGGAGGTAACGCCGGAGGAGCGGGTCGTTCGCCAGCCCCTGCCGGATATCCAGTTCGAAGGGTTGCCAGGCGTCAACTGACGCCGGCACACCGTGCTTTAACGCCTCAGACGTATGCAGTCCTCTCGCCGAATGGCGTGTCGTCGACATCACCCGAAATATTCGTGGTGCCGATCAACTCGCTTTCGCCGGATAGCAGTGTGTTGGTTGGTTCTTCCGACGTGTTTTCCGACGCGGCTTTCAGCTGAGCGAGCTGAGCCTCGATCTGTGCCAGCTGGGCGCGCAGTTCCGTGAGGGTCTGATTGATCTCGGCTTTTTCGTCGTCGGTGCTGGCCGAGCCCAGGGCTTCTTCCTGGGAGGAAATGCGCTTCTCCAGGCTGGCGATCTGGGCCTTCACAGCGGATGTCGAATTGCCAGAAGATGATGAGAGGGATTGGGTTGTCGTCGTCGATGTCGAAATCGTCGTCATGAAAAACCTCCTGCTGAATGGGAAAACTAAAAACGGCTCGCGGGTGGCAATACGAGATACGAGCGAGACATGCCCTGCGTGCGAATACAGCATGGACGATAAATCGCGATTCTTAAATATGTATGTTTTACATCTTATTTTGGGGTGGGGGCTGATCCGCCTGCTTTAGCGCGTGCAGGACGAAGAGGCGCAGTGCTGAGGAGAGGTTCGAATCGAGCGGTCTTGCCTCGTCGATCTCAGCGACCAAGGCTGCAAAGCTCAATCCGCGTCTGGCGGCAATCGCCTTCAGTTCATCGAGGAAGGCATCTTCGACAGAGAAGCTCGTCCGGTGGCCATGAAGCGTAATCGAGCGCTTGCGGATCATAGGGTTGACCGATGAAGGGATCGACAGATGAGGCCGGGATGATTGGCCGACCGCATGGATCCCACGTCAATCCTGATCCGGCTTTTCAATGCGGCCTTGCTCATGCTGACGGGCATCCTTGTCGTTTAGCGCCCGCGTCAGGGACTTCTCGGCTTTCGTCCGGCCGTGACTGATGCGGTTCTGCTCCGCCACGGCTTCGCGTTCACTGCGGACCTTGGTCTTGCGAAACTGACGGAGGTTGACGATGTCGGCTGCCATTCGGGATGCTCCACGAAAAAGGCCGGGCGAGGGGCCCGGCCGATCGTCATGCGCTTACTGCTTCTTGCGGAAGGCGTCGAGCGAGACGACGGAGCCTTCCTTCTTCTCGTCGGCCTTGGCCGCTTCCGATTCCTCAGGCTTGGCGATGGCTTCGAGCGGGTAAGCGGTGATTTCAGCGTCGTTCTCTTCCTCGTCGGACAGTGGCACGTCGAATTCGAGTTCGAAGTTCACGGATGGATCGTAGAAGCCGCGGATTGCGTTGAACGGGATCACCAGCTTTTCAGGCGTGTCGGAGAAGGACAGGCCGATCTCGAACAGGCTGTCGGTCACCTTGAGGTCCCAGAACTGGTGCTGGACGACGATCGTCATCTGCTCGGCATATTTGGCCTTCAGATGCTGCGAGATCCGCACGCCCGGTGCGCCGGTCAGGAAGGTGATGAAGAAGTGGTGGTCACCCGGCAGGCGGCCTGTCGCGGAAACCTCGGCCAAGACCTTGCGGATGACGCCGCGAAGAGCGTCCTGGGCCAGAATGTCGTAGCGAATGTGGTCGTGCCCCATCAGATCCCTGCTTTCCTAATCATGCCGATTTCGACGGCTTATGCCATGACGCGACGATGCGGAAAAGCCCCGACGCGTGAAACTGGTTTGACGAATGTACATCAAATCTGCGCCTGCGGGTAGCAGCGAAATCCGAGCAAAGTCATGCAGAAAGAGAAAGGAGGGAGTTAGGTGAAGGCTTCTGTTGCCAGGTGCCTTCGGACCCCGCCTTAAGGGGCTAACCCTAAGGACTTAGAGCGGGTTTCCCGCACCGCCATTAGGCAGCGAGAGCGTAACCCTTAGCGTTGTTGTCGTTTGCAACTACACTTGTGACCCGATAACGGCGGTATCATGCCGAGCAAAAGTTCGATCTTTACGCCCTTGTCGATCCTATTTCGCCCCCATCAAAAGCCGGTCCGAAGAGACTTCGTCACCGACCGGTTTTTGGTGGAGGCGCCGGGTACCGCCCCCGGGTCCAATAGGTTTATTACACCGACCGTTTATTGCCATAGCCGGAGCAAGCCCCGGCATGGCTGATATAGGTGTTTCCTTACCCGATGAAAAGAGGGCGGCCGCACAATCGGCGAGGTGCCCGTCAGCCCGAGATCCCGAACAACGGGATGTGCGGGCCTCTGCGGGGGATAAAGCTGGAAAACGCATTGGTTCGAGGCTCTCGCGGCGATATGATGTCGACGACAACGACTCGATGAATGGGATCCATGCACCAGTATCACGACCTCCTCCGTCACGTTCTGGAGAACGGCAGCGACCGCGGTGATCGCACCGGAACGGGCACGCGTTCGGTCTTTGGCCACCAGATGCGATTCGATCTGGCCGACGGCTTTCCTGTCATCACGACGAAGCGGCTGCATCTGAAGTCGATCATCCACGAACTGCTCTGGTTCCTGAAGGGCGATACCAATATCGCCTATCTCAAGGAGAACGGTGTCAGCATCTGGGACGAATGGGCTGACGAAAATGGCGACCTCGGACCGGTCTACGGTGCGCAGTGGCGCTCCTGGCCTGATTACGATGGCGGGCATATCGATCAGATGGCCAAGCTCGTCGAGAGCATCAAGACCAATCCGAATTCGCGCCGCCATATCGTCACCGCCTGGAACCCGGCGCTAGTCGACGAAATGGCGCTGCCGCCCTGCCACTGCCTGTTCCAGTTTTACGTGGCTGACGGCCGGCTCTCCTGCCAGCTTTACCAGCGCTCCGCCGACATATTCCTGGGCGTGCCATTCAACATCGCCTCCTATGCGCTGCTCACCCTGATGATGGCGCAGGTGACGGGGCTGGAGCCTGGCGACTTCGTTCACACGCTGGGTGACGCGCATCTCTACGCCAACCATTTCGACCAGGCGAAGCTGCAGCTGACGCGGACGCCGAAGGCGTTGCCGGTCATGAAACTCAATCCCGAGGTCCGGGATCTGTTTTCCTTCGCTTACGAGGATTTCACGCTGATCGGCTATGAAGCCGATGCCAGCATCAAGGCACCGATCGCCGTCTAGGCGAGGTGAAGGCATATCCGGCATGGCTCCCGTCAAGATCGTCATCATCGTGGCCGTATCGCAGAACGGCATCATCGGCCGCGACGGCGACATGCCGTGGAAGCTATCGACGGATCTGAAGCGCTTCAAGGCGCTCAGCATGGGCAAGCCGCTGGTGATGGGGCGCAAGACTTTCGAATCCGTCGGATCGAAGCCTCTGCCTGGTCGCCCGCACGTCATCGTCAGCCGCAGTCAGAGCTTCGAAATGCCGGGGGTGGAAACCGTCGGGAACCTCGAGGTAGGGATCGAGCGGGCCAGGGCGATCGCATCAGAGACTGGTTGTGAAGAGGTCTGCATTGTCGGCGGCGGAGAGATTTATCGCCAGGCATTGCCGCTTGCCGATGTGCTGCATGTCACGCATGTCGAGACGGTGGTCGACGGCGATACGTCTTTCCCGGAGATCGATCCGGTTGAATTCGATTTGATCGAGGAAACTGCAGTTCCGGCCGGCGAGAAGGACAATTATCCGACGCGCTACGCGATATACCGTCGCAGGGACCGCTGATAACGCAAAATTTGCCCTTTCCGCAGAAGAAGTTGCCCGCCTCGCGTTGAAAGGCGACACCGCGATACCTATAAACCTTTGGAACCTCATGCATGTCGGTCGATCGGCCAGCGGGCGGGGGACTTGGGAGCTTTTTACAGCAAAGAGGTATTGATGCCCTGGAGCAATCAAAACGGCGGCGGCGGCGGTCCATGGGGCGGCGGCGGCGGCGGCGGTAACAATCAGGGCCCCTGGGGGCAGGGGCCGAACCGGCCACGCGGCGGCGGTGGCGGCGGTGGCGGCAACCAGCCCCCGGATCTGGAGGATCTCATCCGCCGTGGTCAGGATCGTCTGAAGAACGTCGTGCCCGGCGGGTTCAACGGTGGCGCTTTCGTCATCATCGGTATCGTGCTTCTCGCCTTCTGGGCGATGCAGGCGGTCTATACCGTGCAGCCTGACGAGCGTGGCGTTGAACTTCGCTTCGGCAAGCCGAAGGATGAAGTGTCCATGCCGGGCCTGCACTTCCATCTCTGGCCGGTGGAATCCGTCGATATCGTCAAGGTTACGGAGCAGCAGCAGAATATCGGCAGCCGCCCGACCTCGAACAATCCCGGCGCTGGCCTGATGCTCAGCGGCGACCAGAACATCGTGAGCGTTCAGTTCTCGGTGTTGTTCACGGTCTCCGACCCGCGGGCCTTCCTATTCAACCTCGAAGATCCGTCGCAGACGCTGCAGCAGGTTGCTGAAAGCGCGATGCGCGAAGTCGTCGGCCGTCGCCCTGCTCAGGACGTCTTCCGCGACAATCGTGAGGAGATCTCGACGCAGGTTCGCGCGATCATCCAGGGCACCATGGACACCTATGGCGCCGGTATCGCGATCAACGCGGTTCCGATCGAAGACGCGGCCCCGCCGCGTGAAGTTGCCGAAGCCTTCGAAGAAGTGCAGCGCGCCCAGCAGGACGAAGACCGCTTCGTCGAAGAAGCCAACCAGTACGCCAACCAGCGTCTCGGTCAGGCCCGCGGTCAGGCAGCCCAGATCCGTGAAGAGGCAGCCGCCTACAAGGATCAGGTCGTCAAGGAAGCGGAAGGTGAGGCCCAGCGCTTCATCTCGATCTATGACGAATACGTCAAGGCGCCCGACGTCACACGCCAGCGTATCTATCTGGAAACCATGGAGAACGTCCTGCGAAATTCGAACAAGGTGATCATCGACGAAAAGCAGGGGGTCGTGCCTTACCTGCCGCTCAACGAAATCACGCGCCAGCCCGGCAGCCAGCCTGCAGGCCAGTCGGCGACGGGAGGGAACTGACATGCAGAACCGTCTTCCCTACTTCCTCATCGCCATCGGCGTCGCGCTCTTCTTCGTGTATTCGTCGATCTTCGTGGTCAACGAACGCGAGCAGGCGATCGTTCTTCGCTTCGGTCAGATCCAGGACGTGAAGGCCGAACCGGGCCTCTACTTCAAGCTGCCCTTTGCCTTCATGGATGCGGACCGCGTCCAGTATGTCGAGGATCGCGCACTGCGCTTCGACCTGCCCAACATCCGTGTGCAGGTCCGTGGTGGCGCCTTCTACGAAGTCGACGCGTTTGCCGTCTACCGCATCACAGATGCCCGTCGCTTCCGCGAAACGGTGTCGGCCGATCGGGATGCCGCCGAATCGCGTCTGCGCACCCGTCTCGATGCAGCTCTCCGCCGCGTCTACGGTCTGCGTAACTTCGACGCTGCTCTGTCCGAAGAACGCGGTTCGATGATGTCTGACGTCCGTAACGACCTCCAGGCCGCTGCCGAAAGCCTTGGTCTGCAGGTCACGGATGTCCGGATCCGCAGAACCGACCTCACGCAGGAAGTCTCCCAGCAGACCTTCCAGCGCATGAAGGCCGAGCGTCTCGCCGAAGCCGAACTGATCCGCGCCCGTGGTAACGAAGAAAGCCAGCGTCGCCGCGCGATCGCCGACCGTCAGGTCGTCGAACTCCAGGCCGAAGCGCAGCGCGATTCGGAAATCCTGCGCGGTGAGGGCGATGCCCAGCGTAACAGCATCTTCGCCGATGCGTTCCAGCGGGATCCGAGCTTCTTCGAGTTCTATCGCTCGATGCGCGCCTATGTGGCGTCGATGAGCAACCAGGGCACGACGATGGTGCTTTCGCCGGACAGTGACTTCTTCCGCTTCTTCAACAGCGGCGTTGGCACTGGCGGAGCTGGACAGGTTCCGCCTGCCGCAGCACCGGCACCGGTGACGCCGCCGGCAGCTGTCGGCAACTGATACGATGGATGACCTGTTCGCAGGGATCGCCATCTTTCTGATCATCGAGGGGCTGGCCTATGCGCTGGCCCCTCGTTTTCTTGTGCGGATGGCGCGGCTCCTGCCGCACATCCCCGAAGATCAATTGCGGCTCATCGGCCTCTCCACAATCACCCTTGGCGCAGCCATCCTGTGGTTTCTTCGCGGCTGACAAGATCTGGTCGCAAGCTGCGGATAGAGCTATTCCGGCAATTGTGATTTTCCCTTCTCCCAATCCGCCTTATGTTCAGTTCGACCCAAGACAACCCAGCGAGGAAGCCGATGATGAAACCCGCCCGCACGTCGCGAATGATTCTGTCGGCCCTCCTCGTGGGAACGTCGCTGACTGTTGGCGCGGTGGGCGCTCCTGCTCCCGTTCACGCGCAGGGGCCAGATTCCGTGGCCGATCTCGCCAGCGGATTGCTGGGTGCCGTCGTCAACATCTCGACATCGCAGAGTGTCGCTGAAGAAGGCGAGGGACCGCTTCCGCAGGTTCCCGAAGGATCGCCCTTCCAGGAGCTGTTTGAAGACTTCTACAGGAACCGCGAGGGCGGTGAGCCCAACAGCAAGGTGAACTCGCTCGGTTCCGGCTTCGTCATCGACCCGACCGGTTTCATCGTGACCAACAACCACGTCATCGAGAATGCCGATGATATCGAAGTCATCTTCTCCGATGGCTCGAAACTGAAGGCCAAGCTGATCGGCACGGATACCAAGACCGACCTCTCGGTTCTCAAGGTCGAACCGCCACAGCCGCTGACCTCGGTGAAGTTCGGTGATTCCCGCAAGATGCGGATCGGCGACTGGGTGATGGCGATCGGCAACCCGTTTGGGCTCGGTGGTTCGGTGACCGTCGGGATCATTTCGGCCAGCGGCCGAAACATCAATGCCGGGCCTTACGACAACTTCATCCAGACGGATGCCGCGATCAACAAGGGCAATTCGGGCGGCCCTCTGTTCAACATGAGTGGCGAAGTCATCGGCATCAACACGGCGATCATCTCGCCGAGCGGCGGTTCGATCGGCATCGGCTTTGCCGTCCCGACGGAGCTTGCCGAGAATATTGTCAACCAGTTGATCGAGTTCGGCGAGACGCGCCGCGGCTGGCTCGGCGTCCGAATCCAGCCCGTCTCCGACGAGGTGGCGACGAGCATGAATATCGGCCGCGCCCGCGGCGCAATGATCAGCGGCGTTGTCGAGGGTGGCCCCGTCGCCAATGGCCCGATCCAGGTCGGCGACATCGTCACGAGCTTCAATGGCCGCGCCATCACTGAAACCCGGGACCTCACGCGTATAGTCGCGGAAAGCCCGATCGGTGAGCCGCTGGATGTGGTGATCATCCGTGACGGCAAGGAACAGACGGTCAAGGTAACACTTGGACGTCTCGAGGACGACGAAGTCGCGAGCAACGAGACAGATCCGGAGACGACCGTCGAACCCAATGAAGAGGGCACGGCGCCCGATGGCGATACGCCGGGCGATCAGGCGACCCCGCCGAGCGACCAGCCCATGCCGGATGATCCGAACTCCGAAGCCGAGAGCGGCGAGGAGCCGGCGACACCGCCACAGGACCAAGCCAGCGCTCCGGTGACTGAAGGCCTGATCGGCGTCGAACTCTCCGCGCTCGACGATGCCAATCGCGTCAGCTTCTCCATCGCCGAGGGTGTCGAGGGGGTTCTGATCACCCGTGTTCTTCCCGGCTCAAAGGCAGAGGGGAAGGGGCTCAAGGTCGGCGAGGTGATCGTCGAGGTCGCGCAAGAGTTCATGAAGACACCGCAGCAGGTGGCCGAAAAGCTCACCAGCATCAAAGGCGAGGGGCGCCGCAGCGGCTATCTGATGATCGCCGACAAGGATGGCAACCTGCGTCTCGTCGCCGTGCCGCTCGAGTAGTGGTCTAAGCGTAGAGGCGCTGCACCGAGTCGCTGTTCTGTCGCAGGTAGTCTTCGAACTGGTCGATCGGCATCGGTCGGCCAACCAGGAAGCCCTGGATTTCGCCACAGTTCATTTGCCGTAGAAGGTCAAATTGCCCCTTCGTCTCGACGCCTTCGGCCGCAACACTCATGCGCAGGTCGCGGGCGAGCTTTATGACCGATTCGACGATGGCGCGGCTGTCGGAGTTGGTCTCAAGATCGGAGATGAAGGACTGGTCGATCTTCAATTTGTCGAAGCGGTAGCGGCGCAGATAGCTCAGCGACGAGAAGCCGGTTCCGAAATCATCGAGTGCAATGCGCAAGCCAAGTCGCGACAGGGAAACGAGCGTTTCCTCGACGCCGAGCGTCGTTTCCATCAGCAGGCTTTCCGTCACTTCCAGCTCAAGGCGATGGGCGG
The DNA here is from genome assembly GCA_958439205.1 of uncultured Allorhizobium sp. Lineage (GTDB taxonomy): Bacteria > Pseudomonadota > Alphaproteobacteria > Rhizobiales > Rhizobiaceae > Allorhizobium. The sequence goes on from OY288189.1 coordinate 2,489,669, forward strand.
GCAGTTCGTTCTGTTTGAGCGCCGTCTCGACGAGGGGTAGAAGACCGGGGCTCAAGAACTGGCGCGAAGACAGGTTGACCGCGATGCGGATGTGCTCAGGCCAGCGGACCGCATCCTTGCAGGCCTGTCGCAAGACCCAGCTGCCGATCGCGCCGATCTGTCCCGATTCTTCGGCAATCGGGATGAACTCGCCCGGACTGACCGAACCAAGGGTCGGATGGTTCCAGCGAAGGAGTGCTTCGGCGCAGACAACCCGGCGCGTCTGGGCGTCCACCAGCGGCTGATAGTTGACGGTAAGCCTCTCCTCGGCCATGGCCAGGGCCAGTTCCTGTTCGATGAGGCTGCGGCGGCGTGCTGCGGCATCCAGCGAGCTGTCAAAGAATCGGTATCGGTTACGTCCATCGGTCTTGGCGCGGTAAAGTGCCAAATCGGCGTTGCGCATCAGCTGGTCCGGGTCAATGCCATCGATCGGGGCACAGGCGATGCCGATGCTGACGCCGACATGGGCGGAACCACAGCGCAGGGTAAGCGGCTGCTGGAGCTTTTCGATGATCCGGGCCGCGAGGGTTGCCGCACTTTGCGGATCTTCCGTAGCGTGCAGGATGGCGAATTCGTCACCGCCGATGCGGGCTAGCGTGTCGGTCTCGCCGCGAAGCTGGCTCAGAATGCTGGCGACCGTGCGCAGCAGCTCGTCCCCGCCGGTATGGCCGAAATTGTCGTTGATCTGCTTGAAGCGGTCGAGATCCAGCACCAGCACCGAGAATGGATCACCGAAGCGTTCGTAGCGGGAGACGGCCCTTTCAAAATCCTCTGAAAGCAGGACACGGTTGCCGACTTCCGTCAGAGGGTCGTGGCGGGCCATGTGCTCGATGCGCAAACGGCTTTCGCGGCTTGCGGTCACATCGCGACCGACGCCCCTGTAGCCACTGAAGTTGCCTGCCTCATCATGCATGGCCTTGGCTGTCAGGGACCAGATCGCGAGCTCGCCGGCGAGTTCGACACAGATGTCCTGATCACGGAATGACTGCCGTGCAAGCAGGCTGGCGATGAAACTGTCCCGACTATCGAGGCCGTCCACACCAACCGCTGAAAATGGCATGATGGTGGTGATCGGGCGACCGAGCACCATGCCTTCGGGAACCTGAAGCTGATCATAGAAGCGCACGGAGGCGCGCTCGAGGTTGAAGTCGCGGTCGACGCCCCAAAGCCAGTCGGCGGCGTTTTCCTCGAAGTCATTCAGGAGAAGATTGATGACGGCACGTTGCTCGTCTGCGGCGATCTTAGCCCGGACGCGTTCCGTCAGGCTGCGGCAGACGGCAAGCGACGAGCGAACGATGATGGCGGCGAAGATCAGATAAAGGACGAAGAGATAGGCGCCGACCATGGTGGGATCGCGCGACAATGCGAGTGCGGCACCCACTGCCATCGTGCCACAGAAAACGATGGATGCTGGCGGTATGGTCGCCAGCGCGAACCCTCCACCCCCGGCCATGCCAACGGTGAGCGCGATCAGAACCATGCGCTGGGTTTCGTCGGCAGAATGATAGGCGGCGACGTCGAGTGCTGCCCAGAGACCGCTAAGGACGGCGGCATAGATGACTGCGCGGGTGGTTCCTTTAAGGCTTGCACGCTCCCGCGCGCCACGTTTGCGATGTCGCCACCACGAGGCACTGGTCGACAAGACGACTGCGAGGATCAGGCCGCAGATGACATAAACCTCTGTTGCGGACGGGCTTCCGTAGAAGACCAAAATCGTCAGGATCGCATTGCAGAGGTTGGCCGCCATCATCCAGGGCGTGCTGGTGCCGACGACCGAGAGCCGGACTGCGCGGATACGGTCTGCCTCTTCCGCTGTCTGATCACCTTCTCCAAGGCGCAAGAAGCGGTCGAACATGCTTGCCGTCTGGGCCGCTATACGCGCGAGGACTGTTCTCTCCATGGCGCAGTTTTTAGCAGCTATATTTTAAGTCGGCGTAAATTAGTCATGTCGTCTTGTCTGGGTCTCACGAATATCGTCAGACGTTCGGAACAATACATGTCGCTTCAATTGAGGGTGGCTGTCCGGGACTTTCGGATGATCGAAGTCCTCACCTTGCAAGTGTTGCATGCCGAGGCGTCGCATGACGGCGATCGAGCGGTAATTGTCATGCACGGCGAATGCATGGATCACCGGGTGGCCTAGGGTGTGCCGGCCATATTCGAGCAGGCGGGCCGCAGCCTCTGTGACATAGCCCTTGCCCCAGAAGCGGGTCGCGAGACGCCAGCCGATTTCCACCGATCCGTCCGGCAGGATGCCCGGAAGATCGGCTTTCGCCAGTCCGCAGTAGCCCATCGCCTCGTCCGTCTGACGATCGGCGAGAGCATAGAAGCCCAGACCGGTCTCGGCGATCATGTTGCGATTGTAGTCGAAGAGCAGATCGCATTCCTCGTGGCTGCGGCGGTACGGAAAGAAGGCCACGACCTTCTCGTCGCGGTTGATCTCGCGAAACAGGTTGCGGTCATCCTCTCGCCAGTTGCGAAGTGTGAGCCGTTCTGTTTCGACGATGATCATCCGGGATGACTTTCAGGCTGTAACAAAATCGGACTTGCGGTAGCCCTGCAGATAGAGGAGGGCGGTCAGATCGCCGTGATCAATCCGGATCTTGGCTTCTGCCGCGACCGCGGGCTTGGCGTGCAGTGCTACGCCGGAGCCGGCAATGTCGAGCATGCCGAGATCGTTCGCGCCGTCACCAACGGCGATGGCGTCACTGGGAGAAATGCCGAGTCGTCCTGCGATGTCGAGAAGCGAATCTACCTTGGCCTGCTTGCCGAGGATCGGTTCGGCTACTTCGCCGGTCAGGACCCCATCCTGTTCGATAAGGATATTGGCGCGGTTCTCGTCAAAGCCGAGCATGGCGGAGATCGGGGCTGTAAAGACGGTGAATCCGCCGGAGACGAGTGCTGCATAACCGCCCCTGGCCTTCATGGTGGCGATCAGTTCTCGGCCGCCCGGGGTGAGCGTGATGCGCTTTTCGATTACTTCGTCGACCACGGTGATCGGTAGCCCCTTCAGCAGCGCCACGCGCTCACGAAGGGCTGGTTCGAAGGCGATCTCGCCGTTCATGGCACGCGCCGTGATCTGGGATACCTTGTCCTTCAGGCCGACCTCTGCTGCCAGTTCGTCGATGCATTCCTGACCGATCATGGTCGAATCCATGTCCGCGATCAGGAAGGACTTGCGCCGGGTCTCGGCGTTCTGCACCGCAACGTCGACAGCGTGACCTGCGACGACCCCGCGCAGAAGGCGGTCCGCCTCTGCGGCGTCCGTGCCGTCCGGAAGCGGGATATCGCAGGCAATCCCGTCAGCCAGCCAGTAGAGACGGGAGGATGCCACAGCGTCTGCAGCCTTCTCGGCAAGCGCCGGGGTCAGAACAGGGTTTGACGGATTGGCGACAAGCGTGGCAACCAAGGCCATGATGGAAGATCCTAGCAAGAACAATGACGCGATCCTGATAACCGGGCCGACCGCCAGCGGCAAGTCCGCGCTGGCACTCGCCTTCGCACGAGCACACGATGGCGTGGTGATCAACGCCGACAGCATGCAGGTCTACGACACCTTGCAAGTGATCACCGCACGTCCGAGCGTGGAGGAGATGGGAGGCGTCGCGCACCAACTCTACGGTCATGTCCCGGCCAGCCGGAGCTACTCGACCGGTGACTGGTTGCGGGAGGCGGGTTCTCTCCTGGCAAGCCTTCGAAACGAGGGGCGGCTTCCCGTCATCATCGGGGGCACTGGCCTTTACTTCAAGGCCCTGACCGGCGGCCTGTCGGATATGCCGGCCATTCCGGACGCTGTGCGAGCGACCATCCGCCAGAGGCTGGAGGCGGAAGGGCCCGAGGTTCTGCACGAAGAGCTGGCAGCACTCGATCCACCGGCGGCGCAACGGCTCAATGCGAGCGACGGGCAGCGGATCGTCCGCGCGCTGGAAGTCTTGACCGCGACCGGTCGCTCAATCGCCGAGTTTCAGAAGCAGTCAGGCCCCATGTTGATCGATCCGGATCGTGCCCTGAAGCTTGTCGTCCTGCCGGATCGCAAGCTGCTGCATGACAGGATCAATCGGCGGTTTGCGCTGATGATGGAGGCGGGGGCTATCGAAGAGGTTGAAGCGCTCATGCGTCTTCAGCTGGCGCCGGAGATGCCTGTGATGAAGGCGATCGGTGTGTCGCAGATCGCCGACATGATGGCGGGTCGGATCAGCCGCGCCGAGGCGGTCGATCGTGCGTCAGCGGCCACACGGCAATATGCCAAACGGCAGATGACCTGGTTCCGCAATCAGATGGACGACAGCTGGCAGCGGATCGACCCGGCGACATACCGGGTCGGCTGACGATTTCTCAATCGCGCTTGTAGAGGCTGGAAAGCGGCTTCTTCAGAATGCTTTCCCGCAGCGACGATCCGCCCTCGCGACGGAGCGGCTGCGAACCGAAGGTCGTTGCCGGCGGCTCGGTTGAGAAGGCCGGCGCCGGGGCTTCAGGGCGTGGGCGCGGCACATCGTCAATACCTGCGCGCGGAAGCATGTCCGGGCGATAGGGCTCGATAGCCGGTGTCTCAGAGGCCGGCAGCGTGTGACGCTGGACAGGTGCATCATAAGCCGGGCGAGGAGCGGGCTGATAAGGCGACGCCGCTGGCGGTGCTACGGGCAATGCCCGGGGACGCAGGCTTGCGTGCGGGTCGTCGTAGAAATCGTCGTCCAGTTCCTCGTCGTCATAGATGCCGTCAGGCGCAGACGGGATGTCGTCACGACTATAGCCGTCAAAGCTTTGCTGGAAGGCCGAGATATCCGGTCCGACAATGGCGCGCATGCGGCCAACGATCGTGCGAAGGTCGACCGTATCCGGCGTCTCTTCGGTGTATTTGGCATTCACCCCGTTGGCCTTCGGCAGTGCCGATTCGTCGACGCGGCTGAAGCGCATGCGCATCGGGACGGCGATTGCCTCGCCGAAGGCGATCGCTTCGCCGTTGCCTATCGACGAGATGAAGCTGGTGGTCGAGATCGAGCTGTCGGGGATCGCCGAGCGGATGATCTCCTGGTCGCGGTCGTTGGCGAGGCGCATGGCAAACAGCGTCGAACACTGCGACAGGATCGTCTGATCGAGTTCGCCGGGACGCTGGGTAATGACGCCGAGCGACACGCCGTATTTACGGCCTTCCTTGGCGATGCGGGCGATGGCCTGGCGGGTCGGGAAGAAGCCGAGAGTGGGATCCGCGGGAACGTAGCGATGGGCTTCCTCGCAGACGACCAGCATATGGATCGCGCCATTTGACCAGAGGGCCAGCTCAAAGGCCATGCGGCAAAGAACCGAGGCGACGGAATTCACGACTTCGGATGGAATGCCGGCCAGCTGGAAGGTCGAGATCGGGCGGTGATCTCCCGGGATGCGGAAGATATGCGCGATCGTCTCCATGATCGTGTCGCTGATCGTGTTGTTGGAGAACATGAAGTGATAGCGGGGGTCATTGACCGCCGACATGATGCGCATCTTCAGCGACCGCAGAAAAGGCTTCTCGCCGCGGCCTTCCAAACGACCGATCCGCTCGTCGATAAGCGCCATGAGATCGGCAATACGGTAAGGCACCGGTGTGTCGGCCGTCATGGAACTCTTGTCGGCCATGCGGCGCATCAGGGCGCTTTCGTTGCCCCGGAAGGCGCGCTTGGCCTCGGGCATCAGATCGCGCAGGATGTCGAGTTCTTCCGGTACCGGCGGGCGACCACGGAAGAGAACTTCCGCGAACTCCTCCAGCCGCATCAGCCAGAAGGGAAGGTCGAGCGTGTCGGTGTCGATGACGACAGCAAGCTCCGGGAAGGCGGCAGCGAACTCGTTGTGCGGGTCGAGGATCAGGATGCGCAGCTTCGGATCGCTCTCGATCGCCTTGCGCAGGAGAAGCGAAACGGCGGTCGATTTGCCGACGCCGGTCGAGCCGACTACGGCGAAGTGTTTCGACAGCATCGAGGGAATGTGGATCGTCGCGTCAATCGTCTCGTCCTGGGTCAGCTTGCCGATGACTGCGGTGTCGTTGAGACGCGTATCGTAGATGCGCAGAAGGTCGGCGGCGCGAATGCGGTGTGCGATGGCGCCGAGATAGGGGTAGCGCGAGATACCGGTGGAGAATACTTCCTTGCCGTCGTCCTGGACATAGACCTCGCCCAGCAGCTCGACTTCAATCAGGAACTGGTTGTCGGTACCTTCGCCCCAGTCCTTGCCTTCGGTCTGCATCGAATAGGCAAGCGCCACGACACGGTTCTTGCCGACGCTGATCGAGATCAGCCGGCCGACGGACCAGAGTTCGGTGAGGTCGGTGCCGCCATCGGCGGCCACGGCTGCAATGGTCGCGCGCGAGCCATTACAGGCGACGACGCGCCCGAGCATCCGGTTGCCAGGCCGCATGCCATCGCGGCGCTCTTGTTCTCCGGCATCGCCGGACTTGTGAAGATCATCGTTCAACAAGCGCATTCTCCCTGCTGGCGCAAGCTTAGGGCGGAGCGCTTAAAATTTCGTGTAATCGGTTAGCTGCGCAGTGAGATTTGATCGGCCTCTGCGCAACAAACTTTCGCGAGCGGCGGCGAAAATTTCCGAAAGATGCGTTGACGCTGGGGTGCTTTCTGGCTAACACTTCGCTCCATGAAAAACTCGGTTGCACTTATCGTGGTGGGACGGCGCATGGGCAGGATGGTGTAACCATCCGGCGATAGCCACCCATGCGCTAGATGACAGGCTCCTCAAGGGGCCTTTTTTTATGCCCTAAACCGGGTTATCAGCCCCAAAAACCAAGAAGGCAGATGGAAACACAGCATGACGGGTAAAGACAATCAGATGACTGGCGCCGAGATCGTCCTGCGCGCGCTCAAGGATAACGGTGTCGAGCATATCTTCGGCTATCCCGGTGGGGCCGTGCTTCCGATCTATGATGAGATCTTCCAGCAGGAAGACATCCAGCACATCCTGGTCCGCCACGAGCAGGGTGCCGGCCACGCAGCCGAAGGCTATGCGCGCTCGACCGGCAAGGTCGGCGTCATGCTGGTTACATCTGGCCCTGGCGCGACCAATGCGGTGACTCCGCTGCAGGACGCGCTGATGGACAGCGTTCCGCTGGTCTGCATCTCCGGCCAGGTCCCGACCTCGCTGATCGGCTCTGATGCCTTCCAGGAATGCGACACCGTCGGCATCACGCGCCCCTGCACCAAGCACAACTGGCTGGTCAAGGACGTCAACCAGCTGGCCTCGATCATCCATGAAGCCTTCCGCATCGCCCAGACGGGCCGTCCGGGTCCGGTTCTCGTCGACATCCCGAAGGACATCCAGTTCGCCACCGGCACCTATACGCCGCCGGACGCGCACAAGGCTCTGAAGAGCTACCAGCCGAAGGTGACCGGTGACGCCCGCGCCATCCAGGCAGCCGTCGAGCTGATGGCCACAGCCCGCCGTCCGATCATCTATTCGGGTGGCGGCGTCATCAATTCCGGTCCGGAAGCCACCAAGCTGCTGCGCGAACTGGTTTCGCTCACCGATTTCCCGATCACCTCGACGCTGATGGGTCTGGGCTGCTATCCGGCTTCCGGCAAGAACTGGCTCGGCATGCTCGGCATGCACGGTTCCTACGAAGCGAACATGGCGATGCATGACTGTGACGTCATGGTCTGCATCGGCGCGCGCTTCGACGACCGTATCACCGGCCGCCTTAACGCCTTTTCGCCGAACTCGAAGAAGATCCACATCGACATCGATCCGTCTTCGATCAACAAGAATGTCCGGGTTGACGTTCCGATCACCGGCGATGTCGGTCGTGTGCTCGAAGACATGGTCCGCGCCTGGCGGGCCCTGCCGAAGAAGCCTGAAGCGTCGCAGACGGCCGAATGGAATGCGAGCATTGCCAAGTGGCGCGCCCGCAATTCCTTTGCCTATACGCCGTCCAAGGACGTCATCATGCCGCAATATGCGCTGCAGCGGCTCTATGAACTGACCAAGCATCGCGACACCTACATCACGACGGAAGTCGGCCAGCACCAGATGTGGGCAGCCCAGTATATCGGTTTCGAACAGCCGAACCGCTGGATGACCTCAGGCGGCCTCGGCACGATGGGCTACGGCCTGCCGGCGGCGATCGGCGTTCAGGTCGCGCATCGGGATGCACTCGTCATCGATGTCGCGGGCGATGCCTCGATCCAGATGTGCATTCAGGAAATGTCCTGCGCCATCCAGTACGAGCTGCCGGTGAAGATCTTCATCCTCAACAACCAGTATATGGGGATGGTGCGCCAGTGGCAGCAGTTGCTGCATGGCAACCGTCTGTCGAGCTCCTACACGGAAGCCATGCCTGATTTCGTCAAGCTGGCGGAAGCCTATGGTGCGGTCGGTATCCGTTGCGAAAAGCCCGACGATCTCGATGGTGCCATCCAGGAGATGGTTGACGTGAAGAAGCCCGTCATCTTCGATTGCCGCGTGGCCAATCTCGCCAACTGCTTCCCGATGATCCCGTCGGGCAAGGCACATAACGAGATGCTGCTGCCGGACGAGGCGACCGACGAAGTCGTCGCCAATGCCATCGATGCCAAGGGCCGTCAGCTCGTCTGACCGGGAGGAAAGAGACCATGAACGCACATCTTCAGCCGACCGGTTCGGCCTACTTCATTGCCAAGGAAACCTCCGCCATCGAGAGCCATACGCTCTCGGTGCTGGTGGACAACGAGCCGGGCGTTCTCGCCCGCGTCATCGGACTGTTCTCCGGCCGCGGCTACAACATCGAAAGCCTCACGGTATCCGAGACGGAGCATGAGGCGCATCTGTCGCGCATCACGATCGTCACGCGCGGCACGCCGGGCGTGCTTGAGCAGATCAAGGCGCAGCTTGAGCGCATCGTGCCCGTTCACCGCGTCCTCGACCTGACGGTTCGGGCCAAGGAGCTTGGCCAGGAGCGCCCGATCGAGCGGGAAGTGGCCCTTGTGAAGGTCGTATCCTCTGGCGAAATGCGCGCCGAGACGCTGCGTCTGGCGGATGCCTTCCACGCCAAGGTGGTGGACGCGACCGTCGACCATTTCATCTTCGAGATCACCGGCAAGTCGTCGAAGATCGACCAGTTCGTCTCGATCATGAAGCCGCTCGGTCTCAACGAGATCTGCCGCACCGGGATCGCCGCGATGAACCGTGGTTCGCAAGGCATGTAAGGAATTCGCGATTTCGCGAAATGAAGAAGGGCGGCCTAGCGGTCGCCCTTTTTGTTTCAGTTCATACCGAGCAGATCGAGAAGGCCCATCTGCTGCGGTGCCGGCGGCAGATCGGCTTCTGCCTTTTTCGGCTTGTCGTTGGCCGGCTTTTCGATTGCAGGCTTCGCCTTGGCTTTTTTCTCGGCCTTCTTTCCCGAAGCGTCGGTGTCGGCTTCGTGGGCCTTCTTCTTTGCAGACTTTTTCGGCGGCGCCGGTGTGTCCTCTGCCGATTCCACGTCGGCCTCGTCGTCCGGCGCCATGGTCGTGGTGAGCATGGCCATAAGAGCGTGGCGCAGTGCCGCCGGCCTCAGGCTGTAGTGGATGTACTGGCCCTTTTTCGCGCCTTCGATCAGTTCGGCATTTTCGAGGATCGACAAATGCTGGGAGATCGAGGGTTTGGCCATGTCGAATCGGGCAGCGATTTCGCCGGCGGTCAGGGTCGACTGGGAGAGGTGTACCAGCATCATCCGGCGCGGATCGGAAGCGAGCGCGTGGAAGACGCGGGACGAGGTCTTGTCCATTGCCGGATGCACTTCGGTTTTTCCGCGCTTTGCCATGTCGTCCCTCAGCAGTGCGGCTCTTTCTCCGCAATTCTCGAATTAGGCAATCTCCTAATTTCCTGAGGGGCTGGCGTAAAGTGGCGGAAATGCAGGGCCTGTGGATAGATCGCGATTTCCCGATGCGTGGGGCAGGATCGGCACCGCCCGAGCTTCTCTACCCTTTACAGCATCGCCAGGGGCACTTTTCGAGACGGTGGCGGGAAGGCCGCGTCAAGACGCGCCCAGTCCTCGTCGGAGATGTCGAGATCGACGGCCTCGCGATTTTCCTGTAGGCGGCGCAGGTTCGAGGTCTTCGGGATCGGGATCACGCTTTCGCGCTCCAGCAGGAATGCGAGTGCCACTTGCGCCGGGGTGGCCTGATAGGCCTTGGCGACGTGGATCAGTTCAGGGTGCTGGAGGATGCGGCCCTGCTCAGTTGGCGAATAGGCCATGACCGGGATCTTGTGCTCCTGGCACCATGGCAGGAGGTCGAATTCGATGCCGCGGCGGGATAGATTGTAGAGCACCTGATTGACGGCGCAGTTTTCGCCGTCGGCCACCGAGAAGAGTTCCTCCATATCGTCGACATCGAAATTGGAGACGCCCCAGGCGCGGATGCGACCGGCAGTCTTCAGCTCTTCCATCGCCGCGACCGTGTCTTCGAGCGGATGTTCGCCCCGCCAATGCAGGAGGTAGAGATCAAGGTGATCGGTGCCGAGGCGGTTGAGGCTCGCGTGGCAAGCCTTGATCGTGCCGTCGTAACTGGCATTCCAGGGCAGGACCTTCGAGACCAGGAAGGCATCCTCGCGCCGTTCCTTCAGCGCCTCGCCGACGATGCGTTCGGCGCCACCGTCGCCATACATCTCGGCCGTGTCGATCACGGTCATGCCGAGGTCCAGCGCCAGCCTGACGGCATCGACTTCGGCTTTCGCGGCCGATCGGTCCTCACCCATCATCCAGGTGCCAAAGCCGAGGCTTGGAATTTCCTCGCCGCCCGGCAGGGTGACAGTCGGAATGGCATCATGCATGGTGAAGCTCCTCGGGGCGGGATGGTTGGAGGATAGCCACACGACCGAGCGAGGCAAGCGGCAATTGCCGCGTTGCTTCGTGTCACCATAACAAGAATGCGGCTGGCGCCGGCCAACATGACAGCTAGGCTGACATAAAAATTCGGGAGAAACATTCATGTCGGCCGATACGCTGTTCGCGCTCGTCCTCTTCGCCTTCGCGACCTCTATCACCCCAGGTCCCAACAACATGATGCTGTTCGCCTCCGGGGTGAACTTCGGCTTTCGGCGGACCATTCCGCATATGCTGGGGATCGGCGCCGGCTTCCTGTCGCTCTTGCTCGGCGTTGGGCTGGGCCTCGGCGCGCTTCTGTCCGCCTATCCGCCGGCCTTCATCGCGCTCAAGGTCGCCGGCGGGCTCTATCTGTTGTGGATCGCCTGGAAGATCGGCTCCTCCCGGTCGATGGGCGAGGGCGATTCCAAAGCGAGGCCTATGACATTTCTGGGTGCCGCTGCCTTTCAATGGGTCAATCCGAAGGCTTGGGTCATGGCGATCACGGCCATGGCGGTCTATCCCAATCCGGAGCAATATGCTCTGACAGTCGCCATCGTCGCGCTGGTATTCGCCGCCGTCAACGTGCCCAGCGTCTCGACCTGGGCCGGCTTCGGCTCGGCGCTGCGGGAGTGGCTCTCGGTACCGGTGCGGCTCAAATGGTTCAACATCACCATGGCGGTGCTTTTGGTGCTCAGCCTTTGGCCCATGCTGAAATAGGAAAGTCCGATGTCCGGCCATCATCACGACCACGACGATCATCACCATCAACATGGTCATGACCACCATCACGACAACCAGTATTCGGACATGCAGGCGCGGGTGAAGGCGCTCGAAACGCTTTTGACCGAAAAGGGCCTGATCGACCCTGCCGCCATCGATGCGATCGTCGAGACCTATGAGACGAAGGTGGGCCCAAGAAACGGCGCGCGGGTGGTGGCCAAGGCCTGGGTCGATCCCGAGTTCGCCGACTGGCTGAAGCGCGATGCAACGGCGGCGATCGCGAGCCTCGGCTATACCGGCCGGCAGGGCGAACACATGCGGGCCGTCTTCAATACGCCGGAGACCCATAATCTCGTCGTCTGCACGCTGTGCTCCTGTTACCCGTGGTCGGTGCTCGGTCTGCCGCCGGTCTGGTACAAGGCGCCGGCCTATCGCTCGCGGGCGGTGATCGATCCGCGCGGCGTGCTCGCTGAATTCGGCGTGACCTTGCCGGAGACAATGGGCATTCGCGTCTGGGATTCGACGGCAGAGCTTCGTTATCTCGTTGTCCCCATGCGCCCTGCAGGGACGGAAGGGCTAGACGAGGAGGCACTCGCCAAGCTCGTGACGCGCGACTCGATGATTGGCACTGGTCTCGCGTTGTCGTCGGAGGTCCTGGCATGAACGGGCCACATGATCTTGGCGGGCAGATGGGCTTCGGTCCGGTCGCGCCTGAGAAAGACGAACCATACTTTCATGCCGAATGGGAGAAGCGGGCGCTCGGCATCACGCTCTCCTGCGGTGCTTTCGGCGCCTGGTCGATCGACGAGAGCCGGCATGCGCGGGAGAATATTCCGCCGGCGAGTTATCTGGCGGCGAGCTATTACGAGGTGTGGATTCGGGGTGTCGACATGCTGCTTGAGCGGCATGGTTTTGCCACCGCCGAGGAACTAGCAACGGGTCGCCATCTGGAACAGGGCCGCGCGCCGAAGCGCGTCCTGAAGGCCGACATGGTCGAGGGTGCGTTGGCCCGTGGCGGGCCTTGCGACAGACCCCTGCAGACCGAGCCTAAGTTTGCCGTCGGCGACCGCGTGCGGACGAAGAACTTCAATCCGACCGGCCACACGCGTCTGCCGCGTTATGCCCGGGCGAAAACGGGTGTCGTGGATGCTGTTCAAGGCAGCTTCGTTTTCCCTGATGATAATGCCCATGGGCGTGGTGAAAACCCGCAATGGGTGTACACGGTCGTGTTCACAGGAGACGAGATCTGGGGCGAGGGGGCCGATCCGACGCTGACCGTCTCGATCGATGCCTGGGAGAGCTATCTTGAGCGTGTGTGATACGACGACAGATCTCGTGGCCTCGCCAGGCTTGCCGCGATCGCCCGAAGGCGCACCCGTCTTCGCCGAACCCTGGCATGCGCAGGCCTTCGCCATGACCGTGCATCTGCATGCACGCGATGTGTTCAGCTGGACAGAATGGGCGGAGAGCCTGTCTGCCGAAGTGCATAGACCGGAGCGGGCAACTGACGGGTCCGACTATTTCGACGCCTGGGTCGCGGCATTGGCCGGACTGCTGGGGCGCAAGGGCTTGGCTGATCACGACACCATCGAGGCCTTGCGTGAAAGCTGGCAGCGGGCGGCGGAGGCCACCCCGCATGGCGCGCCGATCGAGCTTGCCAACGACCCGCTTCGGGCATGATGTCCACGATTTGTTCTGATTTCCCCGGCTTTGGCCTTGCATCGGGCCAACGAATCCGCGCATGACCTAGGCATGCAATTCGCGCCCCAGCAAGACGAGGCCCTCAAGGCCGTATCGAAATGGCTGAAGGAGGGGAAAACCCCTGTCTTCCGGCTGTTTGGCTATGCCGGAACGGGCAAGACGACGCTTGCCAAGCATTTCGCCGAGCATGTTGACGGCGACGTGCTGTTTGCGGCCTTCACCGGAAAGGCTGCGCAGGTCCTGCGCTCGCGCGGTGCATCGAATGCCAAGACCATTCACTCGCTGATTTATCGCCCGCGCGGCGAAGAGGCTGTCGAGGACGAGGAAACCGGCAAGACCTCGATTGCGCCGATGTTCTCGATCAACCGCCAAAGCCCGGTCGCCAAGGCTGCCTTGATCGTCATCGACGAATGCTCGATGGTCGACGAGGCGCTCGGGCGCGACCTTATGAGCTTCGGCACGCCGATCCTGGTGCTCGGCGATCCCGGCCAGTTGCCACCGGTCTCCGGCGGCGGCTTTTTCACCGATCAGGAGCCGGATTATCTGCTGACGGATATTCATCGCCAGGCGCGCGACAACCCGATCATCCAGCTCGCGATGCATATCCGCGAAGGCAAGGAGATCATGTATGGCGATTACGGCGACACCGCGCGGGTGATCTCGAAGAACGAGGTGACGCAGGATCTCGTGCTCGGGGCCGATCAGGTGCTGGTCGGGACCAACAAGACGCGGCGGCGCTACAACATGCGTCTGCGCGAATTGAAGGGCTTCACGGTCGATTATCCGCAGGCTGGCGACAAGCTTGTCTGCTTGAGGAACGACCAGGTTAAGGGCCTGCTCAACGGCTCGCTCTGGCAGGTGATGACGTCGTCGCGCGAGACGGTGAAGCCGGGCATCAACCTCCTCATCAAGCCCGAAGACGACGACATGGATCGCGGCGCGGCGAAGATCAAGCTGCTGAAGGACGCGTTCGCGGATATCGAGACGGAGATACCCTGGTCGACGCGCAAGCGTTACGACGAGTTCGACTACGGCTATGCGCTCACGGTCCACAAGGCCCAGGGCTCGCAGTGGAACGACGTCGTGCTGTTCGACGAGAGCTGGGCGTTTCGCGACACCCGCGAGCGCTGGCTCTATACGGCCGTGACCCGTGCGGCAGAGACGCTCACCATCGTCCGGTGAGCGCGTTGTCCGAAATCACTTTGCTTTCAGGCCCGCAAGCGTTGCCATCAGCGCCATCGTGTCCTTGCCCGATGCCGTCGCGATCTCGGAGAGGGGTGTTGCAGCGTCGGCGGTGGTGAAGCCGGCTTGCTTGAGTGCCGTGACCACATCTGTTTCCGCCCTTCCGAGCAGCGGTGCCACCTGTGCCGGCGTTCCGCCGGCCACCACGTTGACCATGGCGAAAGCCGGGTTGCCGCCCGCGCCGCTCGCTGTGCCCGTGATCGCCGGCCAGGCAAAGGCGAGGCCGGCGACGAGACAGAGGCCGAGCGACAAGGCCATCGGCACCCGCTTGAAATAGGCAAGGAACGGTCGCCAGTTTTTCCAGACATGCAGGAAGAATGGCAGGATCAGCACCATGCTCAGCCATTCATGCATCTCGCGGAAGGCGGCCGTTCCATAATGGAAGAAGAGCGCGATGCCCGAAATTAGGGACACGAGAAACAGCCCTGTCGTGAAGGGCGTGGCGTAGCGCGAGAGAAGGTTGGGCATGGCGAAGGCCTTGGTCTGCGTGGATGCTATCCGCTCCTAGCGCCGCCGCCTGTCGCTGTCCCGTTAAACTTCCTTCACTTTTGACGATCCTCAAGCCGCCGCTTGAGTACCGTCAGTTGGCCACCATGCCCAGAAGGACTGCCTTCGCGACGGCCTGAAACCTGTTCTGCGCGCCGAGCTTGCCTGCAATGCTCACCTCGAGCGCGACAACCTCATCCGCTTTCAGTTCCAGCGTTCGGGCAATGCGGATCGAGGTATAGCCTTCCGCCATCAACTGGAGGCATCGGGTTTCCGTGTCGTCGAGCTCAGGTCCTCTCTGCTCTGTGCCAAGGCGCCCGGGGGCTGCATCCTCATGCTCGAGCAGGGCATTGAGTTGCTGAAGCTGGCGATGAACGGTCGACAGATTGGCGGCCAGCTCCCTGCGGCGTGCCAGCAAGGCTTCCTCGAGAATGAGATTGGCTTCGCTTTTCGACGTCGCGTTCGACAGCGTGTCGAACAGGTCCTGGATGACCGATACCGGCATGCCCACCTCGCGGCAGACATTGATCAGCGCCATGCGTGCGACTTCGTTTCGCCCGTAAACGCGCATCAGGCCGATGCGCTGCGCTGAAATCAGGCCCTTTTCCTCGTAGAAATGCAGGGTCCTGTGGGTGACGCCGAAAAACTCCGCCATTTCCGCGATGGCGACAGGTTCCTTCGGTGGGGGCCTGTTCAAGGCGATGTCCGGAATGAACATGCCCTTCGCGCTGGGCCCGGATGCACTGGTGATCGGTTGCAGATGATATGTTCCGTTCGACATGTTCCCCCTCCATGTTCAGTGTCGACGTGTCTGCCAGAGCCGATGGTCTGCTGCTTGTTGTTTGCCGTTCCTCCGTATCGTGTTTCGAATCTCCGCCACTTTGAAGCGTATAGTATATTCAATATTCGTGAAATAAATTTTCGAGCGGTTTCGTTACCAAGCGAGAGGGGCTCAGGGCCGAGTTCAGCGCGGCAGGGAGGAACGCGCGATAAGCTTGGACATCTCGGTGATGATCTCGCCGCCTGGGCTGAGACCCGCCCATTCCTGCTGGGAACGACGGGCGCTGATATAGGCGGCGTCGGTGCCTTCGAGCGTGTAGCGATAGGTCGCATCGAGGCATTTCATCTGGCCGGTCGAGAGTTCGTTTCTGTGGCAGAAGCGGTAGATGGCGCCAGGGATCGTCAGGTTCGCGCCGGCGAACTGGTTGGCGATGGCGCCGATCTCCAGGCTGTCGCCGGTCGTCTCGAACATGCCGGTTGCGACCGGCACGTCGCTGCGTGACCGAAGGTGGCGCAAGCGCAGGTTCAGCGTGTTGCCAAGACCTTGGGCCTTCAGTTCGAAATGGAGCGGATGAGGGGCTCCTCCTTCAAACTGTGGCCGCTCGTCTGGGCTCGCAAAGCATACGGCCCACAGGCGGGAACTCCAGAGACGTGTGGCGTTGATGAAGATCGACGCCAGTTGATCGCTGCTATCGGGCTTGCTGATGAAGAGACGCGGGAGGGAGGCTCGGCCATCCACCGCCATCTGGTCGCCTTCGTCCGCGAAAGGCGCTTCGATCAGATCCACGCCGGTGCCGGACTGTAGAGGATGCGTCTCGTCGTCGGTCCGCTCGTAGACGGGGACATAGCCGCCGAGCGGGATGCGGATCCGCAGCATTTCGTGGCGGCCTTCGCAGGCGTAGAACTGGTTCAAGAGCTTGCGCAGCTTGCCGGCCTGGACACGGACCAGCGGATCGGTACCCGGATCGAAGCCGTGGCTGCGGCTGAAGACGTCGATGCCGATCGTGTAGCCCTTCAGCTGGTGGGAGAGGCCGAGCTGTTCCATCTCGACGACGAACTTGAGAAAGGAGCGCAGTCGTTCGGAGCGCGCAAATGTCTGGCTCCGCAGCACGCGCTGAAGGGCTTCCGATACCTGACCGCCATCGATCCTAGCTTCCATCGACATAGCTGCTCCAAACCGTTTCGGTGGACGCCTGCGCCATCCGCCACCGCGCATTTGTGCGTTCCGTCACAATCAGGAGCTTGAGTAGCGGATGGGGGCGAGGGGTCAATACCCCAAAGTCTAGGGGGTGCTGGCAGTTGCCATGCATCAATTTCGCGCATCGGATTATTTGCGATTCTCGTTGGTCTTCAGTCTCGGGATGCCGTAAGGATGCCGCCTACATCTTCATCGCCGGATCATGCCGCCATGCCTGCCAAGCTCTCCGTCAATCTCAATGCCATCGCCATGCTGCGCAACCGCCGCGATCTCCCCTGGCCTGATGTGGCCGATCTCGGGCGGATCGCGCTGCGGGCAGGCGCGAGCGGTCTGACCGTGCATCCCCGGCCAGACCAGCGCCATATCCGCTTCAGCGATCTGCCGGTGCTGCGGGCGCTGATCGACGACGAGTTTCCCTCCGCCGAGTTCAATATCGAGGGCTATCCGAGCGAGGACTTTCTGGCGCTGTGCGAGGCGACTGAGCCGGAGCAGGTGACTCTCGTTCCCGATGACCCGTCCCAGGCGACCTCGGATCACGGTTGGGACCTCGACAAGCATGAGGACTTCCTCAAGGGCGTCGTGACGCGCCTCAAGGCTAAAGGCATGCGGGTGTCGCTGTTCGTTGATGGTGACGGACGTGCAGAGGCCATGAGGCTTGCAAAGGCGACCGGTGCGGAGCGCGTCGAGCTCTATACCGGCCCTTATGGCGGTTGTTACGACAATCCCGACGAGGCTGCGCGGCAGGTCGAACTGCTGGGACTGACGGCAGATGCCGCCAAGGCGCAAGGCCTCGGCGTCAATGCCGGCCACGACCTGACGGTTGCCAACCTGCCGCTCCTGGTGAAGCGCATTCCGCATCTCGCCGAAGTGTCGATCGGCCATGGCCTGACGGCCGATGCGCTCGAATATGGCATGGCCGAGACCGTCAGGCGCTTCTGCCGTGCCTGTGGCCAGA
The DNA here is from genome assembly GCA_958439205.1 of uncultured Allorhizobium sp. Taxonomy (GTDB): domain Bacteria; phylum Pseudomonadota; class Alphaproteobacteria; order Rhizobiales; family Rhizobiaceae; genus Allorhizobium. Next base: position 2,507,591 of record OY288189.1, read on the forward strand.
CGCTCTGAGCGTCAGGCGGCCTGCCTGCCGCGCGTGCCGGCAAGCGCGAACTCCACGGCCGCGTCCGCATGGATGGTGGTCGAGTCGTAACCTGGAAGCGGCAGGTGCGCCGGATTAAGGATCAGGCAGATCTCGGTGCAGCCGAGGATGACGCTGTCGGCGCCGTCTGTGCGGGCCCTCTCTATGATCGCCATCAGTTTTTCCCGCGAACAATCCTTGACGTGTCCGGCGCAGAGTTCGTCGAAGATGATGTCATGCATTGTGGTGCGGCCGTCCGCATCGGGAACCATGACCTCGACGCCCTGGCGGCGCATGCGTACTGCATAAAAGCCGTGTTCCATCGTATAGCGGGTTGCAAGCAGAAGTGGGCGGCGAGCGCCGTTTCTAACCAGGCTTGCGGCGGTTTCATCGATGATGTTGATTAGCGGGATCTTGACGCGGGCGGCGACCTCATCGGCAACCAGATGCATGGTGTTGGTGCAGATCAGGATGCAGTCCGCGCCTGCGCGCTCCAGGCCTTCGGCCGCGCGTGCCAGCCTGTCGGCAGCCTGGTCCCAGCGACCGGCCTTCTGCAGGGCAACGATCTCTTCAAAATTCACGGAATGCATGATGATTTCGCCGGAGGCGAGGCCGCCCAGCCGGGCGCGCACGGTCTCGTTGATCTGGCGGTAATATACCGCCGAGCTTTCGAAACTCATTCCGCCAATCAAACCAATCGTCCGCATGTCCGTCCCTCGTATTTGTGATGGAGGAAGAATGCTGCAAAAGCCGTGCGCGGCGTTTGCGTTTTGATCGGAAAATGCGGCTGTTGCGGCGCTGCTGTTTCGGTCATATGATTTGCGGGCGCTGATTTTTTGCGCGCTTGGCCAATTGCATCGGAGTGGACGGCGTGATCGACGATAGAGACAGGAAGATTCTCGACATCCTGCAGCGGGATGCCGCCACGCCTGTCACAGATATCGCCGAGAAGGTTTCCCTCTCGGTGTCAGCCTGCTCGCGGCGAATTCAGAAGCTTGAGGAAAGCGGATACATCGCGCGGCGGATAGCGGTGCTCGACCGCGAAAAGAGCGGCGTGCCGACCACGGTCTATGCGCTGGTGAAAACTGCTCACCATGCCGATGACTGGATCGAGGAGTTCCGTCGTGCCATCAGCGACATTCCGGAGATCGTCGAGGCGCATCGGCTGACAGGGCACTACGACTATATCCTGAAGGTCGTGTTGCCGCGCGTGGAGCACTACGATGTCGTCTATCGGAGGCTCGTCAAGCGGGTCGAACTGTTTGACGTGTCCGCCTCCATTTCCATGGAAACGCTCAAGCAAGGCTTTGCCGTGCCGGTGGACTACGCCGAGTAAAGCCCACACCGTCCCTCCAAACGGAAAAAAGGCCCCGGGGCCGAAGCCCCGAGGCCCATCACGCACCCTTGAATTAGGAGGCGTTGGAAACCGTACGGTTAACCAGAGTCACCGACTTGTCGGCATTGACCTTGTAGATCTCGCGAACGTCGCGGCCGTCACCGTTGGAGAACGTGTGGAAGAAGGTCGAACCGGCAGGTGCCTTTTCCAGCTGAACGTTTGCGTTGTCATAGGTGATCGAGCCCGGGATCGGCTGGACGGATGCAAAAGCGGCCGAGCCAGCTGCGAGGGTGATGAGGGCTGCAGAGATGATGGTCTTCATGATGATATTCCTTTTGTGCGTTGGGTTGGCGGCGACCCGGTTGGGGGAAGGGGGAGAGGGGAACCGAGCCGGCCGCCGAAGGGTGCGTCTTGGGAGGCGCGTTTGTTGAGATGCTTCGGATTAAGAAGCGTTGGAAACCGTACGGTTGACCAGGGTCACCGACTTGTCGGCATTGACCTTGTAGATCTCGCGAACGTCACGGCCGTCACCGTTTGCGAACGTGTGGAAGAAGGTCGAACCGGCCGGAGCCTTTTCCAGCATGACGTTTGCGTTGTCGTAGGTGATCGAGCCCGGGATCGGCTGAACGGAGGCGAAAGCGGCCGAGCCAGCTGCGAGGGAGATGAGGGCTGCAGAGATGATGGTCTTCATGATCTTAGTTCCTTTGTGCGTTTGGGTTGGCGGCGACCCGGTTGGGGGAAGGGGGAGAGGGGAACCGGGCCGGCCGCCGAAGAGTGCGTCCTTGGGAGGCGCGTTGATTAAGAAGCGTTCGAGACGGTGCGGTTGACGAGGGTCACCGACTTGTCGGCGTTGACCTTGTAGATCTCGCGGACGTCGCGGCCGTCACCGTTCGAGAAGGTGTGGAAGAAGGTCGAACCGGCCGGAGCCTTTTCCAGCATGACGTTTGCGTTGTCGTAGGTGATCGAGCCCGGGATCGGCTGAACGGAGGCGAAAGCGGCCGAACCAGCTGCGAGGGAGATGAGGGCTGCAGAGATGATGGTCTTCATGATCTTAGTTCCTTTGTGCGTTTGGGTTGGCGGCGACCCGGTTGGGGGAAGGGGGAGAGGGGAACCGGGCCGGCCGCCGAAGAGTGCGTCCTTGGGAGGCGCGTTGATTAAGAAGCGTTCGAGACGGTGCGGTTGACGAGGGTCACCGACTTGTCGGCGTTGACCTTGTAGATCTCGCGGACGTCGCGGCCGTCACCGTTCGAGAAGGTGTGGAAGAAGGTCGAACCGGCCGGAGCCTTTTCCAGCATGACGTTTGCGTTGTCGTAGGTGATCGAGCCCGGGATCGGCTGAACGGAGGCGAAAGCGGCCGAACCTGCTGCGAGGGAGATGAGGGCTGCGGAGATGATGGTCTTCATGGTCGTTTTCCTTATCTAGAATTGAGCGACACGCGTGGTGTTCAGCTCAGGATTGTGGTTGTGGGTATGATCAGTCTGTAGTCTCGGTCGTCAGTCTCAGAGATGTGTCTCTGGTCGTCTGGGCGTTCAGTCGCTGTTCGATACGGAACGCGAGACGAGTGAGACGGTCCGGTCTGCATTCACCTGATAGATCTCGTGGACCTCGGATCCATTGGCGTAGAAGGTATGGAAGAAGTTCGAACCGGTGGGTGCCTGTTCGAGCCTTGGCTGCGCACCGCCATAGGTGATCGAGCCTGGGATCGGCTCTACCGCGAAGGCGGCCGATGTGCCTGCGAGGGTGGTGAGGAGTGCTGCTGCGATGATCTTCATTGTGGTGTACCTTTAGAACCTTGCCAATCGAACTGCTCGGTTCGATGAGATGTATTTGGCGCAGAACGCTTGGGATTACAATACCCCTTTGCGCACAATCGAACTGATTGGTTCGGTGAAAATACCCGGTATCCAGGTTGGCACTTGAAAAATGGAGTGAGGAAAAACAGAGGGTTAGGCTGTCTTTTTGCCGTCATTTAACTATGACATACAACGATTATTTTTTATTCTTTTCACCCTTTTGTGACTGCCGTTTGAGCGGTTTCAGGGGGGTAGGGGGCTGATTTCGAAGCCTTTAAAATGTGCGAGCTGCCCAAGAAGCAGACTCGGCTCTTACGCATTTGCCGAGAATTTCTTCAATCGGGGGATTGACCTCCGATGCTCGGCCGGACATAAAAGGCCAGAACCGTACCGTACGGTACTAGGAGGCATCCATGTCCATTGATAGCCAGACCTCGGAATTCACACCGCGTCAGAACGCCGTTCTGGCTGAGGCGCTGCGTCTGCTCGTCGAGGGTGGCGACAAGGCCGTGACGACGGCTGGTCTGGCACGGGCTGCGAATTGCTCGAAGGAGAGCCTCTACAAGTGGTTCGGCGATCGCGATGGCCTGCTGTCTGCCATGATCTCCTACCAGGCAAGCAAGGTTCGCACATTCGAGCGTCCCGGCGAGCGGCTGACCGTCGCCAGCCTCACGGAGCATCTCGACGTGTTTGCCCGTGACCTGCTCGAAGTTCTCGCTGGCGATGTTTCGCTGGCGCTCAACCGCCTTGCCATCGGCCAGTCGAGCCGCGACGGCTCCAAGCTCGGCACATTGCTTCTGGAACGCGGTCGCCGGCAGATCGATCGCCGCGCCCGGGCCTTGCTCGATGCCGGTCAGCGGGACGGCCTCTTGCGCTTCGGCGACGGTGAAGACGCCTATCGCACGCTTTACGGCCTTATCGTCAGCGATCTGCATGTGCGCATGCTGCTCGGCGAAGCGCCGCAGACCCACAAATTCGGTGGCCGGGCAGCCAAGGCGGTTTCCGCCTTCCTTGCTCTTTACGGCACCGACCGCGTATTGGCGGGCCTCGACGGGGCATCCCGTTCCGGTTCGCCGACCAACAACATCCACCACAACTGACAAGCATAGGGAAGGACACTACAATGCGCGTCTATTACGATCGTGATGCCGACTTGAACCTGATCAAGTCGAAGAAGGTTGCCATCATCGGCTACGGCTCCCAGGGCCGCGCGCATGCGCTGAACCTCAAGGATTCGGGCGCACAGAACCTCGTCGTTGCCCTGAAGGCCGGTTCGCCGACCATCAAGAAGGCTGAAGCCGACGGTCTCAAGGTCATGACGGTTGCTGAAGCTGCCGCCTGGGCCGACCTGATGATGATGGCGACCCCGGACGAACTCCAGGCCGACATCTACAAGGCCGACATCGCACCGAACATCCGTGACGGTGCCGCCATCGCGTTTGCTCACGGCCTGAACGTCCATTTCGGCCTCATCGAGCCGAAGTCGACCGTTGACGTCGTCATGATCGCTCCGAAGGGCCCCGGCCACACGGTTCGCGGCGAATACCAGAAGGGCGGCGGCGTGCCTTGCCTCGTCGCCATCCACCACAACGGTTCGGGCAACGCCCTTGAACTCGCTCTCTCCTACGCCTGTGGCGTTGGTGGCGGCCGTTCGGGCATCATCGAAACCTCGTTCAAGGAAGAGTGCGAAACCGACCTGTTCGGCGAGCAGGTCGTTCTCTGCGGCGGTCTGGTCGAGCTGATCCGCGCCGGCTTCGAAACGCTGGTTGAAGGCGGTTACGCGCCTGAAATGGCCTATTTCGAGTGCCTGCACGAAGTGAAGCTGATCGTCGACCTGATCTATGAAGGCGGCATCGCCAACATGAACTACTCGATCTCGAACACGGCCGAGTGGGGCGAATACGTCACCGGTCCGCGCATCATCACGGCTGAAACCAAGGCTGAAATGAAGCGCGTCCTGCACGACATCCAGACCGGCAAGTTCACCTCGGACTGGATGCAGGAATACCGTGCCGGTGCGGCCCGCTTCAAGGGTATCCGCCGCATGAACGACAGCCACCAGATCGAAGAAGTCGGTGCCAAGCTGCGTGGCATGATGCCGTGGATCGCCAAGAACCAGCTGGTCGACAAGGCCCGCAACTAATCTCGTCTTCGAGATAAAACGAAAGCCGGGAAGGGCAACCTTCCCGGCTTTTTCGTGCGTGTTTGTTTGCCCGTCTGCCCCTAGGCTTGGCCGAGCAGACGTTCCGTGTCGTCGTTGTCGCACACTCTGTTTCGGCCGTCTGCCTTCGCCCTGTAGAGGCGCCGGTCTGCGGTGGCGACGAGAGATGCTTCGTCTTCGTGCTGGGCGGCGACCGCCACCCCGATGCTGATCGTCAGGCTGGCCGTGCCGCCATTTTCGGTTGGTAGCTGGAGTTGGGCGACGAGTGTCCGCAGTTTTTCGGCAAAGGCGGTGGGTTCAAGTCCGTCTGGGCCCTGCAGGAGAACTGCGAATTCCTCACCGCCATAGCGGGCAGCCGCGCCGTCCGTCTGCCTGATCCTGTCCAGCAGCAGTTCGGCCACCACCTGCAGACACCGATCACCTGCCTGATGGCCATGGGTATCGTTGAAACGCTTGAAGTGGTCGACGTCGATCAGGAGGAGAGCCAGCGGCCGGCCGGTGTTGCGCATCAGCCCAAGCCGGCGCGACAGCTCTTCATCGAAGCCCCGCCGGTTGTCGAGGCCGGTGAGCGAGTCGGTGCGTGCATGCCGACGCAGCTGCTCGTTGGCGCGCGTCAGTTTCTCGTTGCTGTCTGCAAGGGCATCGACCAGCACACGGGTCTTTCTTTCGGCTTCGATACGCTTTTCGTCCAGGCCAATCAGCCGGACCATATAGCTGGCAAGGAAGCCGACATAGGCGGCACAGATCGGCACCATGATCCAGTTGCCTTCGCGGATGGCTGCAGCATTCACCAAGGCCGTGACAATTAGGATCACCAGCAATGTCGAGCGGGGTGCAAGATAGGCGCGGGCCGCACTGGACTGGACGATCCCGCATCCGACGGCAAGCACGACGACCTGCGTATCGGGGCTGCCACCGGTATAGAGAATGCCAAGGGCGCTGCCCCAGGCCACGCCTGAGACGATGGAGAGAAGGACAAACCGGTCAAGCCAGGGCTTGAGGGAAGCGTCAGCGGGCCGTCGACGATAGCTGTAGTCACCCCACCCCCGCAGCCCGACCTGCAGCGCGAGGATCAGGCAGATGATGTCGACCTTTGCCGTCTGCCCTTCCAGATAGGGCAGAACGGAAGCGGACAAGATCGCAGCCGCGGCAATCAGATGCGGTGTGATGCTGAACAGAACGGAGAGGTGATCCCACGGTGGATTTGTTTCATCGTCAGTGCCGAGGATGGGGAGGGTAAGCTTTTGCAGCAGCAAGTCGTATGTCCTTCAGATTCCCCGGCAAACATAGGGGGATTCTTCCATAAGTTTCAGTGCAAACTCTAAAACAAGCCCGTCATGGTTTCAGATTGGTGAATGCACGTCGAGAGGTAAAGAACTCGATAGGTCAGTATTGTTGACCTATCGCAATTTTCGTGGTCTTCTCGGGCCATAACAACAAGCCCGAGGAAACACCGATGCTGAACTGGGATCACGTCTTTGCCACGCGGTCGTCGCGCATGCGCGCGTCCGAGATCCGCGAACTGCTGAAGCTGCTCGACAAGCCCGATATCATTTCGTTTGCAGGTGGCATCCCTGACCCGGCACTGTTCCCGCAGGCGGAATTCGCAAAGGCATATGCCGATCTCTTTTCAGACGGGCGTGCCGGTTCAGCACTTCAGTACTCGGTTTCTGAAGGCTATCTGCCGTTGCGCGTCTGGCTGAAGGAAGAGATGGGCCGGCTTGGTATTGCCTGTGATGTCGACAATATCTTCATCACATCCGGCTCCCAGCAGGCGCTCGACTATCTCGGCAAGCTGTTCATCTCACCCGGTGATACCGCACTCGTCACCTGGCCGACCTATCTCGGCGCGCTGCAGGCCTTCAATGCCTATGAACCGCAATACGACCAGCTCGGAACGGGCAAGCGGACGCCGGCAAGCTACCGCGCGACGGCAGAGGCGCACGGGAGTGCCGTCAAGTTCGCCTATCTCTCCACCGACTTTGCCAACCCCACGGGGCAGACGGTGAGCCTCGAGGAGCGGCAGCAGATCCTGGCACTTGCCGACGACCTCGATATCCCTGTGATCGAGGATGCGGCCTATCAACATCTTCGCTACGACGGCGACCCGATCCCGCCGATCCTGTCGCTCGACATCGCCCGCAGCGGCGGGATCGATGCGTCCAGGACGATCTATTGCGGCAGTTTCTCCAAGACGCTCGCTCCCGGTCTGCGCGTCGGTTACGTGGTCGCTGCAAAGCCCGTCATTCGCAAGCTGGTACTGATGAAGCAGGCGGCTGACCTGCATTCTTCCACCATCAACCAGATGGTCGTGGCAGAGGTCGCCGAGACGCATTTTCCAGCCCAGATCGCCAAGATCCGTGCCGCCTATGTGGCGCGCCGTGATGCGATGCTTGCCGCACTCGACAGATACATGCCCGAGGGCGCCGAGTGGACCAGGCCAGAAGGTGGCATGTTCGTCTGGGTGACGTTACCGGAGGGCATGGACGGCGCGGCGCTGCTTGCGCGGTCCGTCGAGACTGAGAAGGTTGCCTTCGTTCCCGGTCAGGCCTTCTTTGCCGACCGTTCGGGTGCGAACACGATCCGGCTTTCCTATTCCTGTGCCAATGAGGCGATGATCGAGGAAGGCATCCGGCGTCTGGGACGCCTTATCGGCACGGCGCTCGATCGCGCGGCCTGATCGGGGCTGTTGGCGGAGCGCATGAGGCAAGCCGCGGGACTTTCGGTTGCAGCGGCGGGGAGGGCGTGGTTGAGTGCGCCCGATCCCACCGCTTGAAGCTCCTTTTGACAGGTGCCCATGTCCATACGCATCGCGACCTTCAACATCGAGAACCTGATCGCCCGGTTCGATTTTACCGGCTTTCGCAACCAGCTGAAATCCGATCGGGTGCTGAAGCTCTTCGAGATCAAGTCGGAAGCCGACTATCAGCGACTGGAAGCGGCCCGGATCGTCTCGTCCACCGACGATACGCGCCAGCTCTCCGCGCTGGCGATTGCCGATACCGATGCCGACATCCTGTGCCTGCAGGAAGTCGACAACATGGAGGCGCTCAAGGCCTTCGAATACGGCTACCTGTTCCGCATGGTTGGCTCAGGCTATCGGCAGAAATACCTCGTCGAGGGTAATGACAGCCGCGGCATCGATGTCGCGGTGCTGATGCGCGAGGAGACGCGCGACGGGCAGCGTATCGAACTGCGCGACGTCACCAGCCATGCGGCGCTCACCTATCATGATCTCGGGCTTTACCATCCGGGCCTCGGGCCCAATGTCCGTCCCGAGGACAGGATCTTCAAGCGGGACTGCCTGGAACTCGACCTGCGTATCGGCGGACGACCACTGACCGTGTACGTCGTGCACTTCAAATCGATGACCAATGGTCGCGACGGCGTCGATGGTCGCACCTCGACCATGCCGATCCGCGAGGCGGAGGCCAAGGCCGTGCGCCACATCATCGAAAATCGCTTCGGCCGCGAGAATGCAAGCCAGCAGAGCTTCGTCATCTGTGGGGACATGAACGACTATCAGGAACGGGTTGATATCATCGGGGATCGGCGATCGGGCTATCAGTTCGTCCCTCATGGAAATCTGCCGAGTGCGCTTGATGTGTTCTCACATGACGGCTTTGCCGAGAACGCCATGCTGCGGCGGGAAGTGCTTGATCGCTGGACGCTCTATCACGCACGGGGACCGGAAGAGCAGCATCTCTGCCAGCTCGATTATATCTGGTTGTCGCAAGGTCTTGCCGCGGCCAATCCGCAAGCGGTGCCCGACGTCATCCGCAACGGCCAGCCGTTTCGCACACCGTTTCCGCCGGGCCAAGAAGTGGAGCGCTATCCGCGTACCGGCTGGGACCGGCCCAAGGCGTCCGATCATTGCCCCATGGCCATCACTCTGCATCTGCCATGAGCGTTCCCATGATCGACGATACTGGCCTACCCGCCGACGGCAGCATGCATGTGGTGCGCTCACTTGAACTGCGGGTGGCGGACGATCCGCATCCGCTGGAGGTCGCCAAAGCGCCGAGCATTGCGGAGAATTGGGCGAGGGAGGTCGCCGCCAATCCCGCCCTCTTCAACGGCAAGATGATCCTGCAGCGGCAGATCCGCTATCGTGACGGGCATCTGGTGGCCGAGGGGCATGTATCCAGCTTTGCCACCTTCATGTGGTGGCGGCGGCAGCCGGATCTCGCCGGGGCCTCCCACCTGTTCGGCTATCCCGTCCTCGTGTCTTCCGATGGCGCGCTGATTGCGGTCGAGATGGCGCCGCACACGGCTAATCCGGGCCAGGTCTATTTCGCGGCCGGTTCGCTCGATCTGTCCGACGTGGTCGACGGGCGCTGCGATATCGAAGGCAATATGCGCCGCGAGGTGCAAGAGGAGACCGGTCTCAACCTCGATGAGGCCGAGGCAGATCCGGTGCTTCAGGCGAGCTATCGTTCCCGCCGGCTTACCCTTGTGCGGGTCTTCAGGTTCCGCGAGACAGCCGACCAACTGGTCGAGAGGATCGACGCTTTCGCCCGGAGCTCTTCCGAGCCCGAGATCACCCGCGCCGTCGCGATCCGCAGCGGGGATCCCGCTGCGCACCGCTACGGGGTGGCGATGCTGCCGATTCTGTCCTGGTACTTCGGGTCCTCTGCCTGATTTTCCTCGTCTTGCCTTGCCGTTTCGCCTCGGGCAGTGTGTGCCGCGAGCGAGACCTTCAAGGGAGACGGCCCGTGGCGAGAGACTATGCCATCTATGATGTATTCACCGACCGGAAACTGGCGGGCAATCCGCTTGCGGTCATCTTCGACGGCGGCGGCCTCTCGGACGAGATGATGCAGACGATTGCGGGCGAGATGAACCTCTCCGAGACGGTCTTCGTTCTTCCCGCCGACCATGCTTCTCATACGGCCCGCATTCGCATTTTCACGCCGGGACGCGAATTGCCCTTTGCCGGTCATCCGACCGTGGGCACAGCGATAGCGCTTGCAGAGCGCGCCTATAGCGGCGAGACGGCCAATATGGATCTCGTCTCCGTGCTTGAAGAGACGGTTGGGCCCGTGCGCTGTGCGGTGCGCGTGAGGCCCGGGGAGGCGAGCTTTGCCGAATTCGACCTGCCGCGCCTCTCCGTCCATCACGAGCATCAGCTGGACCGCCAGGGGCTTTCTGATGCGCTCTCCGTCAAGGTGAGCTCCATCGGCTTCGAGAACCACCAGCCGATGGTCTGGAGCGCCGGCGTCCCCTTCCTGCTGGTGCCGCTGCATGATCTCGCGGCGGTTGAAGCCGTCGAGTTCGAACCGCAGCTTTGGGAGAGGGTGGCGCCGATGAGCGAGGGGCGTTTGACCTCCGCTTACATCTATTGTCGCGGCGGCGTGCACCATGCAGCCAAGTTTCACGCGCGCATGTTCTCACCCGACATGGGCATATCCGAGGATCCTGCGACGGGGTCTGCCGTTGCCGCTCTCTCAGGCGCGATCCATCATTTCGACGCGCTGCCGGATGGACATCACCCGATGATGATCGAGCAGGGCCTCGAGATGGGGCGGCCCTCTCACATCCACCTCCATATCGATGTGAAGGATGGTACTGTTTCGCGGGCTCGCATCGGCGGGCAGGCCGTGCGGCTTGCGACGGGAATGCTCGACCTTTGAAAATAAAAGGAAATTTCTGCTTTTTGAAATTTTTTTGACCAAACAGCCAAGATTTTTCGCGGCGGCGCTGGACAAGGTCCCATATCCTGTTTATACGCCCGGTCACGCCACCGGAAACGGCGGTGGACGTACCGGAAGCCGGTGCAGGCGGGTGATTAGCTCAGTTGGTAGAGCAGCTGACTCTTAATCAGCGGGTCGTAGGTTCGAGCCCTACATCACCCACCATTTCTTCTTCAAAGTCAGTAAGTTACTGAATAGAGCGGATGAACGCTCTGGCGTTCATCGAGACGCTGAGGTGGTCGCTTGCTGCCCATGCGTTGTAGCAAGTTGTGCTCTCATTCGGTGATCTCGGTTCAGTTAGCCGGACAAGTGAGGGTGCTTCTGACTGCTTCGCGTCCGGCTTGCTGCCGAGACGGCAGCGTTCCCTTTATGTTTCCACGCTTTGTCGCCCGTGTTCCCGGTATGTATCGGATTTAGGCGCAATTCCGATTGTGTTGCCCTGTGGATAACTGTGGACAACCTATGTAGCCGGCTCAGCGTGTCGCGCTAAGCCGTGCCTGTGGCAGGACATAGGGGATCGCGGCGCTGGGCAGGCGGCCCACGGTGCCGGAAAGCCCATAGACATGTGCAATCGTCTCATCGTCGATGGTCGCCTTGGGGCTCCCTTCGCGGATCAGGCGACCGTGGTGCAGGATGGCCAGGTGATCGGCGAATTCGGCGGCCAGATTGAGGTCGTGCAGGATGGCGAGCACGACGCCACCCCGCCGGGCAAAGTCTCGCGCGATTTCCAGCACAGAGATCTGGTGGCCGAGGTCGAGGCTGGCGGTCGGCTCATCGAGGAAGATTGCACGAGGGCGACCGTCCATCTCCGGATCCGGCATTTGCGCGAGCACGCGGGCGAGTTGAACACGCTGTTGCTCGCCGCCGGACAGGGCGTTGTAGCTGCGGCCTTCGAAACCAGAGAGATCCACGCGGACAAGCGCCTGGCGGGCGGCGAGGTTTGGATCGCGGCTGCCATGCGCGACCGCGCCCATGCGCACCACCTCAAGCGCTGTGAAGGGGAAGGAGAGGGCAGTGGACTGCGGGAGCACCGCACGCTCGCGAGCGAGTTCCAGCGGGTTCAGCGAGGCCATCCGGCGGTCGTGGTAGTACACGTCGCCATCATCTGGCTTCATCTCGCCTGACAGGGTCTTCAGCAGCGTGGATTTCCCTGCCCCGTTCGGACCGATGATCACGGTGAATTTGCCCGGTTCGAGGCTTAGGCTGACATTGTCGACAAGGCTGCGCCCGCCGCGTCTGATGCTGACATTCTGCGCTCTGATCATCACAAACCCTCCATGGCCTGGCGGCCCTGACGGCCGAGGAGCAGCATCAGGAAGACGGGTGCTCCGAGGATCGCCGTAATGATGCCGATCGGCAGTTCGGCCGGGGCGGCGATCGTGCGGGCGACGGTGTCGGCGAGCAGCAGCAGGGCTGCACCGCCGAGAGCCGATGCCGGCAACAGGAAGCGGTGCGCCGGCCCGATCGCAAGCCGCAAGAGATGGGGCACGACGATGCCGATGAAGCCGATCGAGCCGGCTGCGGCAACCGTTGCGCCGCAAGCCGCAGCGACGGCCAGGATCGTCAGGCGCTTCAGCCGCTGAACCGGCACGCCCATGTGGAAGGCGGCGGCGTCGCCGAGGATCAGCGCGTCCAGGCCCCGGGCGACGAACGGGATGATCGCAAGCACGAAGACGACAAAGGGAAGTATGGCGACGATCTTGGCGGTTGTCGCGCCGCTCAGCGAGCCGAGCGACCAGAAGGTGATGTCGCGCAAAGCCCGGTCATCGGCGATAAAGATCAGGAGGCCGGTTGCAGCCCCCGTCATCGCGGCAATCGCGATGCCGGAGAGAATGAGTGCCGTGGTCGAGGTCTGACCGTTGCGGGTGGCGATCGCGTAGAGCAGCAGCGTGTTGCCCAGGCCGCCGAGGAAGGCCATCAGCGGCAGGAACTGCTCGCCGAAAAATGCCTGGAGCGGGAAGAGCAGGGTCGGTCCCAGAACGATGGCAATCACGGCTGCCAGCGCCGCACCCGAGGTCACGCCGACGATGCCGGGATCGGCCAGTGGATTGCGAAACAGCCCCTGCATCATCGCGCCGGACACTCCAAGGGCGGCACCGATTAGAAGCCCCATGCCGGTTCGGGGTAGGCGTACGGCTTCAAGGATGATCCGGTTCTGCTGGTCCATGGCGGGCTGATCGCCTGTGAGGTAGGCGATCAGATGCGGCAAGCCGACGCCCGTCGGGCCGATGACGATCGATACGAGAACCGAAACGGCGAGCAGGACGGTCAGCAGGGCGATGACGAGCATGCCGAGACCGGAGCGGTCTCCATCGCGCCTGCCAAGGGTCGACATCAGCGCCAGCGTGCTCATGGTCACTGTCCTTCCGGATAGAGCATGCCATTCAGGTCGCGCGCTGCGTCGGCGGCACGGGGGCCGAGGCCGAGCAGATAGAGCCCGTCCATCGTCAGGAAGGCCTTTGTCCGACCGGCGGGCGTTGCGGCAAGTGCCGGTAGCGCGAAGGCCTGATCGGCGGTGAGGTGCTGGGCGCCGCCGCTCATGACGAGCACGACATCGGGAGCTGCGGCAATCACCGCTTCATCGGTGAGCGGCTTGTAGCCGGTAACGCTCGATACGGCATTTTCGCCACCGGCAAGACGGATCATCGCGTCGGCAGAACTCTGGCTGCCGGCTGCCATCACGCGGCCATTGGCGAGAGAGAGCGCAAAGAGGACCTTCTTCTTTGGTCCCGTTGCTGCCGTCACCTTTTCCTCGATCGCCTTGATGCTGGCTTCGACGGTCTTGGCCAGTTCTTCAGCCTTTTCAGCACGACCGATGGCCTGGCCGACAGCGCGAATCTTGGCCGGGATTGCTGCTGTCTCCGGGGGCGAGGGGATGCTGACGAAGTTGAGACCGCTTGCCTTGAGGATGTTGACCGAATCGACCGGGCCGGCACCGGATTCGGCGATGATCAGGTCCGGTTTCTGGGAGAGCACGCCTTCTGCGGAGATCTGGCGGACATAGCCGATGTTCGGCTTGGATGTGGCTTCCGGCGGATAAAGGCTCGTCGTATCCACCGCCACCACACGGTCGCCTTCCCCCAGAGCATAGATGATTTCCGTCACGGTTCCGCCGATCGCGACGATGCGCTCGGCATCCTTGGCGGTGGCTGCCGAGGGAAGGAGCATGGGCAGCAAGATGGCGAGGGCAGCGGTGGCGGAAAGCACCTGGCGGCGCGAGGAGCGAAGGGGCAACATGGATGCGTACAAACCTATGATCCTGGCATCTGCAGAGCCGCCGCAGCCGCCCGGAGAACGCCGATGTTGAGATTGCCATGCCGAGGATCTGGCCCCGACATTTAACTTGACTGCGATACACAAGTTTAAATAGGAAGGCAACAGAGCGTGGTCGTTCCACCGCTGCGGATTTCGGGGTAAGCTTGGTATCCGAAGGCGTGCCCGACCTCGACGAAACAGCATCTTGCAGAGAGGGAAGCAGATCCATGTACATCGCAATGAACCGTTTTCGCGTCGTCCCGGGCTTCGAAGAAGCTTTCGAGAACCAGTGGAAGGTGCGCGAAGGCCGGCTGGCTGAGATGCCGGGCTATATCGAATTCCACATGCTGAAGGGCCCTAAGGCGGACGACCATACGCTCTACGCCTCGCATACGGTGTGGGCGACCCATGCCGATTTCGTTGCCTGGACCAAGTCCGAGCAGTTCCGTGCAGCGCATGCGCGCGCCGGCGAAAGCAAGGTGCAGTATCTCTCGGGCCCGCATTTCGAGGGCTTCGACGTCATCATCCACGAAGATCGCTCGGGCAAGCGCTCGGCGCCGGAAGCCGCGTGAGGAACCGATGGACACGCTGACGCAGACGAGTGGTGAACGGCGCGAGCGGGCGCTTGCGGCGCTTGCCGAAAAGCCCGATGGCGTGATCGAGCAGATCGCGGCCAAGGCCGAGGTCACGCCGGCCGAAGTGCTCGCAGTCCTGCCTGAAGGGGCAGCCGTGGTCGTGGCGGCCGCGCACTGGGAGCCGATCTGGAAGGACCTTTCCTCCTGGGGCGACATCCTGATGATCGTGCATACCGAGGACATCGTGCTCGAAGTCGAGGGCAGCCTGCCCGACGGCAGCGAAGGTCATGGCTGGTTCAACATCCATGGCGACAGCCCGATCGGCGGTCATATTCGCAAGGAGCGTTGTGTCTCGATCGCCTTCGTCGATCGCGGCTTCCACGGTCGCCGGTCCTGTTCGGTCTGGTTCATGAATGCCGACGGCAAGGCCATGTTCAAGGTCTTTGTCCGCCGCGACAAGGAGCGCAATCTGCTGGTAGAGCAGGTCTCGCGCTTCGAAGCCCTGCGTCAGGCGATCGCCTGAGCGTCTCGACGCTAGCCATCGGTCCTCGAGGACCGGTGGCTGCTTGCCTTTAAGTCGTTCTTTCTTTTGCCTTTAACTGGATCTATTGTCCCGCGGTTTCCATCCACGCACTGGACTTCGTCTTGATCCGATTCCGCTTGATTGCTCTTCTCGTCGCGTTCTGCCTGTTCGCGGGAGGCCATTCGCTTCCCTTTGCTCCCGATTATGCTCAGGCACAGGATGCCGGCGCCCCGGCGTCTCAGCCTTCTGAGGCCGCGAGCCCGGAAGCAGCTACCCCGGCACAGCCTGCTCCCGCGCCTGCGGCACCTCAGGCGGCACTCGCGCCCGCACCGGCACCGCAGCGCGACGAGCAGATCGTTGCCGCCGAGCAGCGCATCGAGGAGGCGCGCACCCGGCTTTCGAGCCTTCGCGACCAGGTGGAGAAGAACCTCCAGGAAGACGGTGTGCTGGCCGATCTCAAGGTCAAGGTCGACGCCTTGGGCCGCGAAGCGCTGGCGATCACCGTCGATCTTCGGCCGCGCATCGATGATATCCAGGCCCGCCTGACGGAATTGGGGGAGGCGCCCGCCGAGGGGCAGCCGGCCGAGAGTGCCAGTGTGACCGAGGAGCGTGCGCGTCTCAATGCGGCGCGGGCCGAGGTCAATGCGCTCACCGGGCAGGCCGAGGATCTGTCGATCGAGGCGAAGGCGCTGTCCGACCGTATCTCCAACACGCGCCGCGCACTCTTTACGAGCCGGCTGTTTGAGCACACCGATATCAATGGTGGCGTTCTCGAAGAAGCGCTGCAGTCGTTTTCGGCCGATGCCGAGCGCGTTCAGCGGAGCATCACCAGCTGGCTGACCTTTGTCATCAAGTTCAAGGCCCTGCCACTGGCGATCGCGGTCCTCCTGTCGACGGCGCTCGCCTCGCTGATCCTGTTTGCAGAATACCGGTTGTTCGGGCGCATCAACCGCCGGGATCCGACGATTGCGGATCCCTCCTATCTCAGCCGGTTCTCCGTCGCCTTCTTTTCCACGATCCTCCCGTCGCTGGCGCTGAGCTTCTTCCTGGCGTCTGCCTACTTCCTGCTCGACACGTTCAATGTGCTGAGGCCGGACATTGCGCCCATCGTCGCATCGGTCTTCGGGCTGATCGGTCTCGTCTTCTTCGTCACCGCGATCTCGCGCGCCGTGATGGCGCCGGCGGAGCCGAACTGGCGGCTGGTCAGGCTATCGAACAAGGGCGCGCGAGATCTGAGCATCGCCATCTTCCTGATGGCTCTGGTCAATGGCCTCGACTATGTGCTCTCGGTCATCAGTGAGACCTACAGCTCGCCGGTGGTGCTGACAGTCATGAAGAGCTTTGCCTCTTCGGTCGTCGTCGGTTTGCTGTTGTTCTTCGTCTCGTTCTTGCGGCCTGTGCTCTCCCAGACGGGTGAACCGACAGCGCCGGGGCGGCCCTGGCCACGCGCGGTGTCGATCACGCTCAGAGTTGTGGGGGCAGTCCTTATCCTTGCGGCCGCCATAGGCTATGTGGGCCTTGCACGCTTCCTAGCCACGCAGATCGTGCTGACGGGTGCCGTCGTTGCGACGATGTATATCGGCATCCTCACGGGCAAGGCGATCTCTGCACCCAACCAGTTTGGTGAAACACGCGTCGGCCAGTTCGTCGGCAAACGCTTCCGGCTTTCCGCCGTCGGGCTCGATCAGAGCGGTATCGCGGCCGGCCTGTTCATCTATGCGTTTGCGCTGATCACGGGTGTGCCGCTGATTTTGATGTCCTGGGGCTTCCAGCCGCGCGATCTGCAGCTCTGGTTGTTCAACCTCTTCACAGAGATCAATGTTGGCACGATCCGCATCTCGATCTTCGGCATTCTCGGCGGCGTGCTGCTGTTTGCGGGCGGCCTGGTCGTCACGCGCTGGTTCCAGAAGTGGCTGGACGGCAATGTCATGGCGCGCTCCCATGTAGACGGTGGCGTGCGCAATTCGGTCAAGACCGGGGTCGGGTATCTCGGCACGGGCATTGCCGGCATCATCGGTATCTCCGCTGCCGGCATCGACCTTTCAAGCCTGGCACTGGTCGCCGGTGCCCTGTCGCTCGGTATCGGTTTCGGTCTGCAGAACATCGTCTCGAATTTCGTGTCCGGCCTGATCCTCCTGGTCGAGCGGCCCTTCAAGGTCGGCGACCACGTCATCACCGGCGTCAACGAAGGCATCGTCAAGCGCATCTCGGTGCGCGCGACGGAAATCGAGACGTTCCGCCGTCAATCGATCATCGTGCCGAATTCCGAACTCATCAATGCGCCACTCGGCAACTGGACGCATCGCAACAAGGTGCAGCGCTCCGAAGTGCCGGTAAGCGTCGCCTATGACACCGATCCGCAGGAGGTCATCGACCTGCTGCTGGCTGTCGTCAACGAGCGGACCGATGTATTGCGCAATCCGGAGCCGCATGTGGAATTCCTGCGCTTCGGAGCCTCGTCGCTTGATTTCGAACTGCGCTTCCATCTGGCTGACATGGGCGAGGGGCTGCATGTGCGCAACGAAGTGCGCATGGAGATCCTCCGCCGGTTTCGGGCGCATGGCATCGTCATGCCGTATCCGCATCAGGACGTCATGCTGCATGTCCAGGACCATGATCGCCAGGCGCTCATGCGGCGCAAGGCGAAGCCTGCAAATGTTGCTCAGACCTCAGAGGAATTGTCAGCCGTGCCGGATGATGACAAACTCCTGCCATGAACGCCGCATTCAGCCGCCATTCAGGCGGAATGCGGCACAAGAGGGGCAGAAGCGATCGGGACTGACCGAGCGCATTTGAGAGGACGGAGCCTTTGGCTCCGCTGTCGGCATGAAGCAGGTCGTAGCACAGCTGGTTGTCGTGATGGGGAGCGTTCTGGTCGCAGGACCGGGGCTTGCCGCATCCGTCCTCAACACCGGATCTTCAGCGGTCGTGCTTGTCGTCGTCGAGGATGGCACGAAGACAGAGGTTGCCCTTGATGCTGGCGGCTCCGACACGATCTGCGCTGCCGGCTGCTTCCTCACCCTGCCCAATGGCGACCGTATCGGCCTTGCTGGCGGGGAAACCGTCGAGATCAAGGACGGCGTTGCCACGATCAAGTAGGTGCCGGTCGCGGCACCAGCCATACCGCGATATTCCGAAATGCTTAACTATGCGCCATCCTTGCTGCGGGCTGAGGGCCTCAGTTAACGGTTCCGCAAAGGGCCTTTGCTAGATGTCTTGCTAATGAACAAGATAGGTAAAGGCTAGTCATGGCAGTTCTCGGCGTTTCTGGAATGCAGTATTCGGGAGAGACCTTTCCCGATATCCGGATCATCCTCGGCGAAGACTCGAACGTCTTCACACAGATGATCAGTCAGCGCCTCAAGGAACTGATGGGCGTCGATATCGAGATCTGCCGGACTTTCGAAGACCTGCAGATGGCGAACGAGCTGTCGCAGGAGCCGGTCGTACTGGCGATCTCGAACATCAACCTGCCCGGCGCTGAAAACGGCGAAGCGCTTGAATATCTGATCGACTGCAACATCCCGACGGTGGTCTTTACCGGCACGTTCCAGGATGAAATGCGCGAAAAGCTGCTGTCCAAGGACATCGTCGACTACATCCTCAAGGACAATGTCTTTGCCGTCGAGATGCTCGCCGAATCGGTCTACCGCTTCCTCACCAACCACCGCCATCACGTGCTGATCGTCGACGACAGCCCGACGGCGCGCGCGCTCCTGTCGAGCCGTCTTCGCCGCTATAATTTCCGCGTCAGCCTGGCCGAAAGTGGCGCCAAGGCAATCGAGATCCTGAAGGCCAATCCGGATATCGGCCTTGTCGTCACCGACTACAACATGCCCGATATCGACGGCTTCGAGCTGACACGCCGCATCCGCTCGGTCCGTGGGTCGCATGAACTCCGCATCATCGGCGTTTCGTCCTCGACCAACCGGCTTCTGTCGGCCCGCTTCCTGAAGGTCGGCGGCAACGATTTTATGCTGCGTCCGTTCATCGACGAAGAGTTTTACTGCCGCGTCAACCAGAACCTCGACACGCTGGTTCAGATCAAAGCTGCGCAAGCTCACAAAAAATAGGTGCGACGTATAATTACAGTCGCTACAGTCCTGCCATTAGGAGGAGGTCGCCCGCTGGGCGATCTCGGTAAAGTGGTAGGTATTTCATGTATTTTCCCGAGCAGATTTACGCGCGCGAACCTTCAATTCAGCGCAAGCGGGCCGAGCAGGGGCGAATACTGGTCATCGAGGACTCGCGTTCTCTCTCCTCGATCATGCGCCACAAGCTCGAGACCGATTTTTCCTGCCAGGTGACTCAGTGCGCCAATGCAGACGTCTTTCGGCAGGTCATGCAGAGCGGGCAGACATTTGATGTGGCGGTCGTCGATCTCAACCTGCCGGGCGCCTCGGATGGAGAAATCCTTGATGCCGTGATCGCGGAGCGCATCCCCGCTGTCGTTTTTACCGCCGATTTCAACCGGGATCTGCGCGAGCGTTTGCTGCAGAAGGGCGTTGCCGACTACCACGTCAAGAACCACGAGAACGCGATCGACCTCGTCCTGTCTTCGGTGGTCAGGCTTCTCGGCAATCGTGATGTCGGGGTGCTCGTGGTCGACGATGTGCCATCGGCCCGAACGATGCTTGCCGACCTGCTGCGGGTGCAGAAGTTCCAGGTCTATGAGGCGTCGACGGGCTTCCAGGCCATGGAGATCCTGACCCGTCAGCCGCATATCGAACTCGTCATTACCGACTATCACATGCCGGATATGGATGGTTACGAGCTGACGCGACGCATTCGACGCGAGCACGACAGTGACCGGCTGCGGATTATCGGTATATCCTCGTCTGCCGATCGGCTTCTCTCGGCGAGCTTTCTCAAGGCCGGGGCCAATGATTTCGTCTATCGGCCCTATGTCATCGAAGAATTGCAGTGCCGCATCCAGCACAATATCGAGACGCTGGCCCAGCTTCAGCAATTGCGTGTCGCAGCCTTCAGCGACTATCTGACCGGCCTGCCGAACCGTCGCTACTTCTTCGATGCGGGCCCGGCTCAGGTCGCCGGTCGGCTGGAGCGGGGTGAACCCTGCTGCATCGCCATGCTGGACATCGACCATTTCAAGAAACTGAACGACACCTATGGTCACGAGATCGGCGACCGGGTGCTGCAGGCTGTCGGTTCCAAGCTCGCGCGTCAGTTGGCTGGCAGCGGCCATCTCCTGGCACGCCTTGGCGGCGAAGAGTTCAGCGTCTTGATGCTGGGCCTCGATGTCGAGCAAGGATCAGCGCTCTGCGAGACGCTGCGTTCCGAGATCGAGTCCTTGCGCGTGGCGCTTGATGACCAGGATCTCAATGTTACCATTTCGATTGGTCTCGCCGAGATCGCCGGACGCGAGAGCTTCAGCAATTATCTCGCAGCAGCCGACCAGTTGCTCTACATGGCCAAGAGCTACGGTCGCAACCGCGTCTATTCAGAGACAATGCTTTCCGACCCAGACTGATATCGTCTCTGGTGCCATCGCGACCGGGCGCCTATATGTGTCCGACCTGCCGCAGACCGGAATGTCCTCATGGCTCCCATTATCTCCATCAATTCGCTCTCCAAAACGTATGGCAATGGCTTCAAAGCCCTTGATGATGTCAGTTTCGACATCGAGCAGGGCGAGATCCTGGCGCTGCTCGGTCCGAACGGCGCCGGCAAGACGACGCTGATCTCGATCATCTGTGGCATCACCAATCCCAGTGGTGGTCAGGTCACAGTGTCCGGCCACGATGTCGTGCGGGATTTTCGCAAGACGCGCGCCGAGATCGGGCTGGTGCCGCAGGAACTCACCACCGATATGTTCGAGACGGTGTTCAACACCGTCAGTTTCTCGCGCGGACTGCACGGCAAGAAGCCTGATCCTGCCTACATCGAGCAGATCCTCAAGGACCTCAGTCTCTATGACAAGCGCAACAATGCGCTGCGCGAACTGTCGGGCGGCATGAAGCGGCGTGTGCTGATCGCCAAGGCGCTGTCGCATGAGCCGCGCATCCTGTTCCTCGACGAGCCGACGGCCGGCGTCGACGTGGCGCTGCGCAAGGACATGTGGCAGCTCGTCGAGCGCCTGCGCAAGACGGGGGTGACGATCATCCTGACGACCCATTACATCGAGGAAGCCCAGGAGATCGCCGACCGCGTTGGCGTCATCAACAAGGGCAAGCTGCTGCTCGTCGAGGAAAAGACGGCCCTGATGCGGAAGCTCGGGCGCAAGCAGCTGACGATCCAGTTGCTCGAGCGGATGGATGCCATCCCTGAGAGCCTTGACAGTTTTGCCCTGACGCTCAGCGCCGATGGGAAAGAACTGGTTTACGAGTATGAGTTGGGAAGCGGGGATGGGGAGATCGCCAAGCTGCTGCTCGCCATCGAAACCGCTGGGATCCGCTTCGATGATGTGTCGACGCGTCAGACGTCGCTCGAAGACATCTTCGTCTCGCTGATCGGAGAGGCCGCATGAATATCGAAGCGATCAAGTCCATCTATGTCTATGAGATGGCGCGCACGCGCCGCACGCTGCTGCAGAGCGTCATTTCTCCCGTGCTGTCGACTGCGCTCTATTTCATCGTCTTTGGGGCGGCTGTCGGCTCACGCATGGAACAGATCGGCGGCGTCTCCTACGGCGCCTTCATCACGCCCGGCCTGATCATGCTTGCCCTGATCACGCAGTGCGTGTCGAACGGATCTGCGGGCATCTATTTTCCGAAATTCACCGGGACGATCTACGAGATCCTCTCGGCGCCGATCGCCATGAGCGAAATCCTGGTTGGTTATGTCGGGGCGGCTGCCACCAAGGGCATGATGATTGGCCTGATCATCCTCGCCACCGCGATGTTCTTCGTCGAACTGCACATTGCGCATCCGTTCCTGATGCTGCTCTTCATGGTGCTTACATCGATCACCTTCAGCCTTACCGGCTTCATCATCGGTATTCTCGCCAAAAATTTCGAGCAGTTGAGCCTGGTGCCGTCGCTGGTGGTGCCACCGCTGACCTTCCTCGGCGGGACCTTCTACTCGATCGACATGCTGCCGCCGTTCTGGCAGGCGGTCAGCCATCTGAACCCGGTGCTCTATCTGGTGAGCGGCTTCCGCTGGAGCTTCTTCGAGGTGTCCGACGTGCATCCGCTGATCAGCCTCGGCATGATCAGCCTCTTCCTTGCAGCCTGCCTCGGTTTCCTCGCCTGGATCTTCAAGACTGGCTACAAACTCAGGCCCTGAGCCGATCAGTCGCGAAGCCTGAGTTCATCCGTCTGCATCTGCAGCGAGCTCAGGCTCGACAGGAAGCTCATGCCGAGAAGGCTCTGGTCGAGGAGGCCTTCTTCCAGCACCACGGCTTCGACATTGGTGCGCACGATCGGCCCAAGGCGGATCTCAGGGATCCGGAGCGGGGCTGCGGAGGCGCGGCCATTGGCGGTCAGCACGGTTCGCGTAAAGCTCAGATCGCCGGGATCGATGCCCATGCGCATGGCGTCTTCATAGCGCAGCGCGACAGAGCTTGCTCCTGTGTCGATCAGTACGGGGACATTGACTGGGCCCATGCCGACGGTGGTCTCGAAATGACCGCCCAGCGACTTGTGCAGAACGACTTCGGCACTGCCATCGGCGTTCGTGACGGTCACTGCACGACCGGGCATGAGGCCGGCCAGCACCCGTTCGCCAATGCTCTGGAAATCGCCTCGGTAGAGGTAACCGGTGACGAGGGCGAGCGCGATCAGGACCCAGATCGCCATCTGGCGGAGGCCCTGGCCGAGTTCGCGTCGTCCCAGCAAGACGCCGGCCGAGATCATCAGAAGGATGGGTAGCGCCACGACCATGCGGCCGAAGTCTTCATTGTTGATGCCGAAGCTCTGGCCGCTGTCATGGTTCATGACAAGAATGACGAGGCCGATGACCAGGATGCCGATGCCGATGACAAACCGCATCAGCCGCCCTCACGCTCGCGGATCATGCGGGTGCGTCGCGTCTCGCGCCGAGGCTTGCGCTCCATGTTTTCCATGCGCGCCGGGAGTTCGGACATGATCGTCCGGCGCTCGAGGCCGGTATAACTTGTCCAGAGGCCGATCTCGTCGCGAGTGCGCCCGCAGCCGAAGCAATAGCCGGTCTTGTCATCGATCGAACAGACGAGAATGCAGGGGGATTCCATCGCGAGCCCTTTGGTTTCGCTCCTATATCGGGTTCCTAGAGTAGCATGGCAAGGGTCAGGAGAAAGGCGCTCTCGCAGAGTTGTTGGCTGGCGCCGATGGTATCGCCTGTGTGGCCGTCAATGCGCTTGCGGCAATGGCGCGTGAAGGCCGAGACGCCCAGGAGGCTAATGGCGGCTGCCACGAACCAGGCATGAAAGGGCAGCGCGACCAGGCTGAGAGCGAGCGTGATTGCTCCGCCTAGAACAAGCGCAGTCCGCGCCGCCTCGGCGTTCGGAAGACCGGCGGACGCTGCAATACCGTCTGTGCGCGCCGAGGGCAGGGACGACCAGTGCCAGACCATCAGTGTTCGGGACAAGATGGCAGCAGCCAGCCATGTCAAGCCGGCGGCCAACGGGGGCTGGATTTGAATGAGGATCGACAGGGCGGCGATCCGCAAGCCTACTGACAGGATCAGCGCGAGCGCGCCGTAAGTGCCGATCCGGCTGTCCTTCATGATGGCAAGCGCTTTGTCGCGCGTTCGGCCTCCGCCGAGACCGTCGGCGGTGTCGGACAGGC
This sequence comes from uncultured Allorhizobium sp., assembly GCA_958439205.1. Taxonomy (GTDB): domain Bacteria; phylum Pseudomonadota; class Alphaproteobacteria; order Rhizobiales; family Rhizobiaceae; genus Allorhizobium. The sequence goes on from OY288189.1 coordinate 2,531,671, forward strand.
CATCCTCATGCAGGGCCCCGGTCAGCATGACCTGCCCGGTGATCGCGACCAGGGCGATCAGGATAGGTTCTACGCCTGCTGCCGAGAGGACACTGATGACCAGACCCGCGGGTAGGGCAATCACGAGACCGGCAAGCGGGAAGGCCATCACGGTGTGGCTCAGGCTTCCATCATGGCCGGCGAAAAAGCGGTCCGGCACCGGCAGGCGGCTCAGGAAGGACACGGCCCGGGCCGTCTCCGTCAAAAGGTTCTCGACAACCTGCATGATCCCAATGTTCCGTATTTCAGCATTCGTTTTCGTCCTCGACCGGCTGCGTCGTTTTTTGAGTTGAGCGGCACGGGTCCGGTCAGTAAGAGAGAGGCCACAAAGCCTGATTTGCTGGAAGATTACAAGGAAGCCCGATCCATGAGCGTTACCGGCCTGCCATTCGACGATTTTCGCGCCCTGCTGCGCGACCTGCCGGGCCCCAGCACGGCAGCACTCGTGGCTGCGCGCGAGCGTGACAAGCAGTTGACCAAGCCGCCGGGCGCGCTCGGCCGGCTGGAAGAAATTGCCATGTGGCTTGCCGCCTGGAGCGGCCGCGCGCCTGCCGTCAACCGTCCGCTGGTCGCGATCTTTGCCGGCAATCACGGCGTGACCAAACACGGCATCACGCCGTTTCCGCCGTCGGTCACCCAGCAGATGGTTGAGAATTTCGCGGCCGGTGGTGCGGCCATCAACCAGATCTGCGTGACGCATGATCTCGGCCTCAAGATCTTCGATCTGGCGCTCGACTACCCGACCGGCGACATTACCTGCGAGCCGGCGCTATCCGAGCGCGACTGTGCCGCCACCATGGCCTTCGGCATGGAGGCAATCGCAGGTGGCACGGATCTGCTCTGCATTGGTGAAATGGGCATTGGCAATACGACGATCGCTGCTGCCATCAATCTTGCGCTTTATGGCGGCGAGGCAGAGGACTGGGTCGGTCCGGGCACCGGGTCCGAAGGCGATGTACTGGCCCGCAAGGTCGCCGCCGTCAAACAGGCGGTCGCCTTCCACAGCGAACATCTGTCGGATCCGCTGGAAGTCTTGCGTCGCCTCGGTGGTCGCGAGATCGCTGCCATGGCGGGTGCGATCCTTGCTGCACGCATGGAGAAGATCCCGGTGCTTATCGACGGTTACGTGGCGACTGCCGCGGCCTCGATCCTGAAGGCCGCCAACTCGTCTGCACTCGACCACTGCCTGATCGGCCATGTCTCGGGCGAGCCCGGGCATCTGCGTGCGATCGAACGCCTCGGCAAGACGCCCCTTCTGGCGCTCGGCATGCGGCTTGGCGAAGGCACGGGAGCCGCACTTGCAGCCGGCATCGTCAAGGCTGCAGCCGCCTGCCATACCGGCATGGCGACCTTCGAACAGGCTGGGGTATCCAACAAAACCCATGAGTGATCGCGCGCCAAAGAAGAGCGGCGCCAAGCCGCTCGCATCCACCGTCATCAAGAAGAAGACCGGCATCGCGCATCTGTTCGCCGCTGCCCAGTATTCAGCGCAAGGCTTCAAGCGCCTCGTTCAAGAAGCGGCTTTCCGGCACGAATTGCTGGGATTTGTCGGCGGGCTCGTGGTCTTCGCCCTCGTCGGGGCGAGCCTGTTCGAGTTCCTCGGCTTCATCGTCCTGATGATGCTGATGTTCTCGGTGGAAGCCTTGAACACCGCCATCGAAGAACTGGTCGACCGGATTTCGCCCGAGATTTCCACGGTAGGGCGCAATGCCAAGGATCTCGGATCCTTTGCGGTCTTCTGCCTGATCATCGCCAATGGCGCCTTTGCCGCCTATGTCGTGATCAGCCGTCTGTTCCTGGGCTAATCGCCGATCAGGCGAACTGGCGACGGCGTGGCTCGACCGCCTTTGCTTCTGACACCGCGGGCAGGCTTTCGAGCACACGGCTCGAGGGCAGGATGGCGATGACTTCCGTACCTTCGCGGAGCTTGGACTTGAGCTTGAACTCGCCGCCATGCTTGGACAGGATCGCCTGGACGATCGGCAGGCCAAGGCCTGTGCCCTGTTCGGCGCTCTTGATTGCAATCGAGCCCTGACCGAAGGCGGACAGCACCACCGGAATTTCATTTTCCGGAATGCCGGGGCCGTTGTCGCGGATCGAGATATATTGCCCGCCACCGGCAGTCCAGCCGGCCTTGACCATGATCTCTCCACCCTGCGGCGTAAATTTCACGGCGTTCGACAACAGGTTCAGGATGACCTGGCGCAGTGCCTTTTCATCGGCCCAGAGCGACGGCAGGTTGGCTTCGAACTGCTGCTCGATGCGGATGTTCTTCGATTTCGCGCGGAGCTGGATCATGCCGATGCAGTCTTCGGCCACTTCGAGCAGCGCGACGCTTTCTTCGCTGAGTTCGTATTTGCCTGCCTCGATGCGCGAGAGGTCGAGGATCTCGTTGATCAGTTCGAGCAGGTGCGTGCCGGAGCGGTGGATGTCGCCGGAGTATTCCTTGTAGAGCGGGTTGTTCAGCGGTCCGAGCACTTCGGTCGCCATAACTTCCGAGAAGCCCAGGATGGCATTGAGCGGTGTGCGCAGCTCGTGCGACATGGACGCGAGGAAGCGGGACTTTGCCATATTGGCTTCTTCCGCCCGACGGCGCGCCTCGTCGGAGAGGGACTTTGCCACTTCGAGTTCGGCGATCAGATCGTCTTTCTCCGTCTGGAAGGACAGGAGTTTCAGATTGGCCTGGTGAAGACGGTTGGTGATGTAGATGAAGAAGATGAGCGCCGTGGTGAAGACGGCGGTCAGGCCGAGATCCAGCATGTCCTGGCCTGTGGCTGACACATAGGTCAGCGCAACCACTGTCGGCAGGAAGCCGAAGAGGACGGCTTGGCGCAGCAGCATGCTGGCCATCGCGGTGATCGACAGGGCCAGCAGAAGGACGGCACCCTTGTAGAAGGTGAAGGCGGTCGGATTGCAGGTCGCGCAGTCCTGAAGGGCAAAGATTGCCCAGGACATGCCCATGGCGACCTGGGAGAGCAGCAAGATGCGGCGCCAGCTGCTCTGACTTTCCAGTGTGATCTCGGTCTTCGATGCCCGCTTGACGATCAGGATGCCGATCGCATGCATGGTGAGGGCGAAGAGACCCCAGATTATGAAATGCGGCTGCGCGGTAAAATAGGCACCGGAGCCGGCAATCAGAAGGATGATGATGGGTATGACGGCTGCACCCTGAAGGCAGGCTGCGATATGCATTGCGAGGATTTCGACGTCGAATGCGGGCGATGTGCCCTGGCCGGACTGGAGACGTTCACGGGTTGCACGAAGGGCGCGCGTCGTTGCCCTGTTGCGATCGTTTCGCGTCAGGTCGAGAACATTCTTGTCCGCCGATGTATCTACGCCGTTACTCATTGCGTTGCAGTCTTCCGCGCCCTTGGTGAACCCTAGCGGCGAATTCTTAAGAAGATCCTGTCTTGGAAGGATTTGTTTGCCATGTGTGAAAAGGATTCGTTCTTGAAATGGGTAGGAATGCGACGAGGCGTCTGAAGCATCTGCGGGACATCGTTGTGGCGCTGGCCATCCTGGCGCTGGCGCTGCTGATCATCGCCAAGCTGGAAAACGAGCAGGCGCTACGCTTCACTGGTCCCTACGTCGCTGTGGACGGTGATACTCTGGCTGCAGCGGGCGAGAGATTGCGCATCGAGGGGATCGATGCGCCTGAACTCGGCCAGACCTGCGAGCGGGCCGACGGCTCGACCTATGCCTGTGGTGAGGAGGCGCGGCGGACGCTGAGAGCGCTCGTCTCCGATGGCGCATGGGAGTGCAGTGGCACGCGCCGCGACCGCTATCAGCGGCTGCTCGTCGTCTGCAAGCAAGGGCTTGATGACCTCGGGGAGCGTCTGGTGGCGTCAGGTGCTGCTGTGGCCGATGGCCGTTATCTTGTTGCAGAAGGCGAAGCGCGTGGTGCCGGCGAGGGGATTTGGGCTGGACGTTTCGAGCGGCCTTCTGACTGGCGGCGGCTGAGGCAGGTCGAGGAAGCGGAACTTGCCGGCTGGGTCCAGGCGTTACTGCCCCGCTGGATGTCGAAATGGTTCGAGGAAACGAAAGAATGACTGCCGATGCTCCGACGCCGCCGGTGATGTCGCGTGGCGACCTGCCGCCGACGATTAATGCCTTGAGCCATGCGATCGCCCAGTGTCGCATCTGTCGTGACTGTCCGACCGGCGGGCCGGAGCGGCGCATGCCGCACGAACCCCGGCCGGTCGCCTATCTTTCGGCAACCGCCAAAGTGTTGATCGCGGGTCAGGCGCCGGGGCTTCGGGTGCATGAGACAGGGCTTCCCTTCAACGATGCATCGGGAGATCGCCTCCGGCAATGGCTCGGGGTGGACCGTGATACCTTCTATGATCGTTCGCGCTTTGCGATCGCGCCGATGGGCTTCTGCTTCCCGGGTTACGACGATAACGGCCATGATCTGCCACCGCGCCGGGAATGCGCGCCGCATTGGCGCCAGACGGTGATGGATGCCATGCCGCAGGTGGAGTTGATCCTTGCCATCGGACAATATGCGCAGGCTTGGCACCTCCGCGGGCTGAGGCGCAAGACGATGACGGAGACGGTGGCCCACTGGCGGGACTTCCTTCTCACCAACCGTGAGGGGCCACGAGTGGTGCCCTTGCCGCATCCAAGCTGGCGCAATACCGGCTGGCTCAAGCGCCATCCGTGGTTTGAGGCGGAGGTGCTGCCCGTGCTGCGGCGCGAAGTTTCCTTGTTGATAGGCTGAAATGATTTTCCATAAATTTTAAGAAATCGGCTATATCACAGAAAATCAGTTTTACAGGACGTGTCATGGATCGCCTCGACCGCAAAATTCTCCGCATTCTCCAGGAAGACTCCACGCTGGCCGTGGCGGATCTGGCGAAGAAGGTCGGCCTGTCCACAACGCCTTGCTGGCGCCGCATCCAGAAGATGGAAGAAGATGGTGTCATCCGCCGCCGCGTGGCGCTGCTGGATCCGGCCAAGGTCAACACGAAGGTTACGGTTTTCGTGTCGATTCGCACCTCCAGCCACTCCATCGAATGGCTGAAGCGGTTTTCCGAAGTCGTCTCTGAGTTTCCGGAAGTGGTCGAGTTCTACCGCATGAGCGGCGACGTCGACTATCTGCTTCGGGTCGTCGTGCCCGATATCGCGGCCTATGATGCCTTCTACAAGCGGATGATCGCCAAGATCGAGATCCGCGACGTCTCCTCGGCCTTTGCCATGGAGCAGATCAAGTACACGACCGAGCTGCCGCTCGACTACATGATGATCGACAATCAGAAGTCCCAGGAAGACTGAGGGGCGCCGTAGCGCCCCATCCGATGGTTATTTCTCCAGGCGTGCCAGCAGGGACGACGTGTCCCAGCGATTGCCGCCGAGCTTTTGCACCTCGCCGTAGAATTGATCGACCAGTGCCGTGACCGGCAGGTTGGCGCCGTTGCTGCGGGCTTCGGTCAAGACGATGTCGAGATCCTTGCGCATCCAGTCGACGGCGAAGCCGAAGTCGTATTTGCCCTGGTTCATGGTCTTGTGGCGGTTTTCCATCTGCCAGGAGCCGGCGGCACCCTTCGAGATCACCTCGATGACCTTCTCGATGTCGAGGCCTGCCTTCTTGCCGAAATGCACGCCTTCGGCCAGACCCTGAACGAGGCCAGCAATGCAGATCTGGTTGACCATCTTGGTCAGCTGACCGGCGCCTGCCGGACCCATCAGCCCTGTCATGCGGGCATAGGCATTGATCACAGGCTTTGCCGTCTCGAAGGTCTCGGGCTCACCGCCGCACATCACCGTCAGCACGCCATTCTCGGCGCCGGCCTGGCCGCCCGAGACGGGCGCGTCGATGAAGCCGCAGCCTTTCGCTGCCGTCGCTGCGGCAAGTTCCCTTGCGATCTCGGCCGAGGCCGTCGTGTTGTCGATCAAGATTGCGCCCGGCTTCATCGCGGCGATGACGCCGTTTTCGCCTGTTGTGACCGACCGCAGGTCATCGTCGTTGCCGACGCAGGTGAAGACGAAATCGGCACCGTCTGCCGCTTCTGCCGGCGTCAGGCCATGGCTGCCGCCGAATTTTGCCACCCAGCTTTCCGCCTTGGCGGTCGTTCGGTTATAGACCTTCACCTCGTGGCCACCCTTGACCTTCAAGTGACCGGCCATGGGGAAACCCATGACGCCCAAACCGATGAATGCGACCTTTGCCATAGTGACTGCCTCTGCCCTTTCGCTGAAGGCCACAGGCATAAAGCAGGAATGGCTCAAGGAAAAGGTCGGCGTTCCCTCAGGTTGGTACGGGCGGCAAGGGGGTCTCACCATCCAGCCGCTTGGACTGCTCTCCGAGAGAGTCGGATATCTCCTGCCATATGCGGCGCAGGCGACGGACATGCAGATCATCTGCGATCCAGCCCATCATATGCTCCACTCTCGTCTTGGCGTTGGTTGTTGTCAGCCCGAGGTTCTCCCGGAACCATCGGCAGAATTCATCGGGGTCCTGAGCGGTCTTGACGCCCTTGTCGTCCACCATCAGCAGCTTGAGGCCGCCGATCCTGCAAATGTCGCGCAGGTTCTGGGTCGGTGCGACGAGCACGCCGGCAAGTAGAAGATCGAATTCCTCCGGACTGCCGCTCTCTGTCGATCCTTTCTTTCGAAAGTCGATTGCCCGTTCGAGATCGAGGATGGTCCGGATTTGGAGTTCGCGGAGGACGAGGAATTTTTCCAGGCCGACGAGGTGGCAGAGTTGTGCCTGGGCGATCCAGTCGACCGACTGATAGATGCCATAGGGCGATTCGATGTGCAACATGACCGGGTTGTAGGTGGCCAGTCCCTGGACATCGTAGATGCCGGCTTCCTGCAGCCTGAAGCGAGTGGCGTAGTCAATACCGTCGAGCGCGTCCAGCGGCGTGATCCGGGTCACGCTGTTGAACCGGTCATCATCCATCTTGACCCATGCGATCAGTGACTGCAGCCGAAGCATGACGAATTTGGAAGCGCTGTCGGGCAGATAACCGAGCACGGGGGCCAGAATGAGCCAGAGGTTTGAGACATCGGGGAGAGGTGGCGCAGGGACTGCCAACGGGGACGGCAGGGGTGACGTCAGTGGTTGCCCTGCGGTTGCCGCGTCCGTGACAACCCTGATGCCGAGCGTGGGATCCGGGATCGCGCGGTACAGCGCCAGTATGAAGACCACCGAGACGATCGTCTCCACCGTGTAGCGAATGAAGGTGAAGGCCGAGAGGTCGAAGGCCGCCAGACCGCGCAAGTAGCCGCGGATGGCTGCCAGATAGGCTCCTGCGAAAGCAAGGCCGGCAATCAGAGACAAATCCGCGCCCAATCCCGAGGTGCCGATCGCACCACAATTTGCCCCGCATGCGTCAGACAGCCGAGCAGAGATGCCTTGCCACAAGGCATCCGCCCCGTAATAGGTCAAGATCATCATGCCGATCGATGCAACCAGCATGCGCAGGTCACCCCAGGCAAACAGCTTTGCCTCGGCAATGAAGGTGTCGATCTGCCGGATCGGGGGCAAATCATCGAATATTTTCTGCTTCTCCGGCGTGCGGACAACCCCTTGCACATATTTCGACCGCACGAACTCAACGGACGGATTGACGTAGTTGCCCTTCGTTCCGTCCTGATATGGCTTGGTGGTTGTGGGGTAGGATGTCAGAAAATCCCTGATGACCAGAAGCCGCTTCTGGCGCATCTCGTTTCGTGCGTAGATGAACAGGGTGGGTGTCAGAACGGCCAGTGCCAGCGCATAGAAATTGAATGGGCAGGGCGGCGGCCCCCAGAACCGGAGATTCGCGATAAGGCAATTGGCGAAATTGCTGATGTCCATGGCAGTCCCCCTTGCTCTGGCCCAAGAAAACAAAAGCAAGAGGGAATGGCTACAAATCGAATGCGCTCTTAAGTTGCAAATGGCAACCTGGACGTTTGCAGTTTACGTCTTTTTTGCCACGACGAGATGTCCGGGTGACGGTTCACCGTCCTGCATACGGACGTTGATATCGGTAATCTCGACCAATTCGAAGCCGGTGGCAGCCAGGCGCTCGCGCACATAGGTCTCGGCATGGACGAAGCGCTGATGCGGTCCGACCATGAAGGGGCGGTCTGCCATCACGTCTGCAGGCCTTGTCTCAGACGAGAAGACGAAGATGCCGCCGGCGGTCATGTTCTCGGCGGCGCCGAAGAAGAGCGGTTCGAGCGCGCCGAGATAGGGCAGCACGTCCGTCGCGGTCACCAGGTCAAAGGCTTCATCGTCGTTGTCTTCGAGGAAGTCCTCGAGTTCGGCGACGTAGAGGGTCTCATAGAGATCCTTTTCATGGGCGATCTCTACCATCTTCTCGGAGATGTCGATGCCCGTCATGTCATCTACCATGTCGCGCAGCGCACCACCGGTCAGGCCGGTGCCGCAGCCGAGATCGAGCAGGCGCTTGAAGAGGCCGAGCTCAAGCGCCTGAAGGCGCTGGCGCACCATCATCGGCACTGTGTAGCCCAGCTGTTCGACGAGGATGTCCTCGAACGCGTCCGCATGCTGGTCGAAAAGCGTCTCGACATAGGCATCGGGTGCCTTGGGCGGGGCTTCGCCACGTCCGAGCGCCGCAATGCGGACCGAAGCACCGCCGTGGTCGTCGGGGTCGATGGCGAGGACTTCTTCGTAAGCCTTGACGGCTGCGTCGATGTCGCCGGCCTTTTCGAGGGCGAGTGCGCGGTTATAGGCTTCCGCCAGGGCTTCTTCGTCGATCTTGGCCATGTGAGGCTCCTGTTTCAGCGGCCGGCTGCCGGCCTTTGCCGGTCGTCTAGCCGGTCAAGCGCTGCTTGGCAATGAAAACGGAACTGAGGACGACCTCTTCGTGTTTTTGCGTTATGGAGCCAAGCATGGAACAAACTGCACAGGAAAAAGCCGGCATCTTGCCGCTGGAAAGCGCCACCCCCGCCCGTCGCGCACCCGCCTTGCCAGCCAACTCGGCTGAGAAGGCCAACATGATCATCCACTACTACCGGGGAGAGATCGGACGGATGACGAGCTGGCGCGACCGGATCGATCGGACGTCCAACTGGTCGATGACAGTCGTTGCGGGTCTGCTGTCGGTGTCGCTTTCGACGCCGGCCTCACACCACGGCGTGGTGCTGTTCGCCATGCTGCTCATTTCTGTATTTCTGCTGATCGAGGCGCGGCGCTATCGCTTTTTCGATGTCTACCGGGCACGCGTACGCCAGCTGGAGCGGCATTACTTTGCCCAGGCGCTTTTCCCGCAGGCGGAGCTGAAGGCCGATTGGGCGCAAGAGATTGCCGCCAGCCTGCGCAAACCGGTTTTCCTCATCGGTTACCGCGATGCACTCTTTCGCCGCATCCGGCGAAACTACATCTGGATGTATCTGATCCTGCTTCTCGCCTGGGCGCTGAAGATCTCAAGCCCCAAGTTGCAGCAGGCCGAGATCCCGGCCGAGTTCGTCACCAGCGTCTGGCAGGTCGTCGAAAACGCCCATCTGGGGCCGCTGCATGGCGCCATCGTTTTGGCCGTGGTCGGCATGTTCTATGCCTCGCTGCTCATCGCGGTCGTATGTCGCGAGCCTGATGACGGCGAGTTCGCCCATGGCGAGGTGCATGTCTGACGTCAGTGAAGGATGAACTCGCCCTTCAGCGAGCGCCATTCGCTGGCTGCGATCATCTTCTTGTGCACATAGGTGACCGAGTGGAGCGGTCCCTCGATCTTGTCCTGCCAGAAGCGCAGGAAGCCGCGCATCTCCGGAAAGTCGGGAGCGAGATCGTAATGCTGCCAGATATAGGTCTGGAGCAGGGAAGGGTGGTCGGGCAGGCGATAGAGGATCTGGGCGGTGGTCAGCCCGTAACCCTTCAGCATCAGTTCCATTTCGCTGTTCATGTCCGTTGCTCCGTCTCCCGTGGCAGGGGATCGGCGCGGACGGTTACATCGCTTCCGCGACCGACCGGGGCCGCGACCGACGCGGGCCCTGCCACCATGGAAACACTGCGTGGTGAAGGAAGTCCTAATGCAGATTTGGCCGCGACACGCCTGTCGCGGCCGAGTGCCAAATTCAGCGCTTCAGATGGCGCGTAAGGCGGGCTTCGATGGCGGCCCAGGTGTGGCGCAGGGTCTCGACAATGGCGAGATAGAAGATCGCCGCCCAGAGATAGGTCTGGTAGTCGAAGGTCCGCGAGAAGGCGTAGCGGGTCTGGCCCATCAGGTCGAGAACGGTCACGACCGCGACAACCGCGGACCCCTTGATCATGAAGATGATCTCGTTGCCGTAGGGGCGCAGGGCGACGATCAGGGCCTGGGGCAGGATGATCTTCCAGAACGTCACTGATGTCGGCAGGCCGAGCGATTTTGCGCCCTCGGTCTGGCCCCGTGGCACGCTTTCGATCGCGCCGCGCAGGATTTCGGCCTGATAGGCTGCCGTATTCAGCGTCATGGCGAAGAGCGCGCAGTACCAGGCTTCGCGGAAGAACCACCACAGGCCGACCGCTTCGATCTGCGGGCGGAAGGAGCCCAGCCCGTAATAGATGAGGAAGATCTGCAACAGCATCGGCGTGCTGCGGAAGACGTAGACGTAGGTGTAGGATATCGCGTTGAGAACAGGGTTCTTCGCCATGCGGGCAAAGGCGACAGGGACCGAGAGAACGGCGCCGAGCGTGATGGAGATCGCGGTCAGTGCGAGGGTGGTCGCCAGCCCGTTCAGATAGCGGGGGCCATAGCGGCTGACCTTGTCCATGTCCCAATTGGATACGACGGACCAGAGCAGTGCGGCACCCAGCACCAGCCAGAGGCCGACCAGGAGATAGCCGAGCACACGCGTCCCGGTGATCTTGCTGGCGCGGGCGGCGGGGGCTGGGCGAGCCGGGATGATTTCCAGTGCATGGCTCATCGGCTTGCCTCCGAGCGGTTGGCCCAGCGCGATATGGCGTTCAGGCCAACGGAGGAGATGCTCGCAAGCACAAGATAGATAAGACAGGCGAGCCCGTAAAACAGGAAGGCTTCCTTGGTAACGCGGGCCGCGACACCGGTCTGTCTCAGGATGTCGGTGAGGCCGATAACTGAGACGAGGGCTGTATCCTTGAGAAGCACCAGCCACAGATTGCTGAGGCCAGGCAGGGCTATCCGGATCAATTGCGGAATGATGACCAGCGACATGGTCTTGCGTCGGGAGAGGCCAACTGCGCTGCCGGCCTCGTATTGACCTTTCGGGATCGCACGGAAGGCCGAGAGCAACACTTCGGATGCGTAGGACGAAAAGACGACCGACAGGGCAAGCATGCCGGCAAAGAAGGCGTTGATCTCGATCCGCTGCTCGCTTCCGAGCCAGGTCAGGAGAGACTGCAGGGCGATCTGGAAGCCGTAATAGACGATAAACAGGGTCAGCAGTTCCGGGAGGCCGCGGAAGATCGTCGTGTAGATACCTGCCGCCATTCGCAGGCTTCGTTCCTCCGACTGCATGGCAAGCGCAATGGCAAAGCCGAGCATCAGGCCAAGCGGCAACGTTAACAAGGCGAGCGATATCGTGATCTTGACGCCGAAGGCGATGTCATCACCCCAGCCTGCGTCTCCGCAGGCAACGAGCGTGTCGGCTGCCAGAAGCCGGAAGACGCCCACCGGGCCACAGAATGGATCAAAGGTGTAGGTGATCCAGGCCCAGATCGAACCGAGCGCGGAGGACAAACCGTCCATTCGCTTTTTCCCCTTTGGCGGTTTGCCCGCCTTTTGATGTTATGCCGTCCAAATGCAAAATGGCGGAAGTGTTCGACTTCCGCCACTCGTTTTCGTCAGACGATGCGGCAATCAGTTGCCGTAGACGTCGAAATCGAAATATTTCTTGTTGATTTCGGCATACTTGCCGCTGGCGCGGATGGCTTCGATCGCGGCCGAGAACTTGTCTGCGAGCGCGGTTTCACCCTTGCGCACGGCGATGCCTGCGCCTTCGCCGTTGATCTCGACGTCCACTTCAAGCGGGGTCAGGATCTTGCAGCAGGTGCCGGCGTCCGACTTCAGCCACTCCGACAGGACGACGATGTCGTCAACGACTGCGTCCACGCGTCCGCCTTCGAGGTCGAGCTTGTATTCGTCAGCGGTCGGATAGAGCTTCAGTTCGGAATCCGCCATGTGCTTTTCAGCGTAGTTGGCGTGGGTCGTCGAAGACTGCGCGCCGATCGTCTTGCCCTTCAGGCCGGCGAGATCGGTGATCGGCGAATCCTTCGGCACGGCGACGGCCGGCGGCGTGTTGTAGTACTTCTTCGAGAAGTCGACCTTCTCGAGACGCTCGGGCGTGATCGACATGGAAGCGATGATCGCGTCGAACTTCTTGGCCTGCAGCGCAGGAATGATGCCGTCCCAATCCTGGGTCACGAACTCGCAGGAGACCTTCATTTCTTCGCAAAGCGCCTTGGCGATGTCGATGTCGAAGCCGACGAGGGAGCCATCAGCTTCCAGGTTGTTGAAGGGCGGGTAAGCGCCTTCGGTGCCGATGATCAGCTTCTCTTGAGCCATGGCCGAGCCGGCAAAGAGCGACAGGGCAGCGATCGAAGCTGCGGCCAGAAAACGTGTCGGAATACGCATAGGATCCTCTCTGTTGGGTGGACGCCGTTTGTTGTTGTGAGGCGGCTGTCCGTGATCGTGTGGCATCTTCGGCCACACTTGGGCCCAATATTCGTCTTGTTTGAGTGACGAAATCAACAGGAAACAATGTCGCTTGCAAAAAATGCACGCGTTGATGACCGGGAAGGGCTGGCAGTCTTCCAGAACGGCATCGAACATGGCTTATGGAGCAAAAGGCGTTCGAACTCGTTCAGGCAGGGTTAATCACGCGGAACCTAGCTTGGCGGCAGTGACTGGACGCGTCGTCGACCTCGTTATTGAACGTCATCGTCCGAAGGATCCCGTCGGTTGCGATGTGTAGGGAAGGAAACAGGAAGAATGTTGAAAAATAGATTGCTGGCCACGGTTGCGATCCCCGTGCTGTCGGTGGCGATGATGGGACAGCCCGTCATCGCGTCGACCAGCAGCATGGGCGAGAGCCAGAATCAGTCGCGCCAGGCGGAAGAGGCGCTGATCCAGTTGGCCCAGGCCGTGGTCTGCAGTGACGGCAGCGAAGCAGCCGATGCCGAAACCTGCGCCGCCCGCGATGCGCAGGCCGCTGCCGAAGCAGAAGCCCAGCGCGCGGCCGAGGAAGAGGCACAGCGTGCAGCCGCGGAAGAGGCGCAGCGTCAGGCTGAAGCCGAAGCGGAAGCCCAGCGTGCCGCCGAGGCGGAAGCCGAAGCCCAGCGTGCCGCTGAAGAAGAGGCGCTGCGTCAGCAGCAGCAGGCTGAAGCTGAAGCCGAGGCACAGCGCGCCGCGGAAGCGGAGGCTCAGCAGCAGCAGGCTGAAGCAGAGGCCGAGGCACAGCGTGCCGCAGAAGCCGAAGCTCAGCAGCAGCAGGCCGAAGCAGAGGCCGAGGCACAGCGTGCCGCGGAAGCCGAAGCTCAGCAACAGCAGGCCGAAGCAGAAGCCGAAGCCCAGCGTGTTGCTGAAGAAGAGGCCCAGCAGCAGCAGGCTGAAGCAGAAGCCGAGGCACAGCGTGCCGCAGAAGCCGAAGCTCAGCAGCAGGCTGAAGAAGCGCAGCCGGTCGAGGAACCACAGGCCGTGACCTGCGCCGATGGCTCGCAGGCAGCTTCCGAGGACGAGTGCGCCCCTCCGGCACCGCAGCCGACCGAAGAAGAGCAGCCGGCCGAAGAACAGCCAACCGTAGAGCAGCCCGCTGAAGAACAGCAGCCGGCCGAGGAAGAGGCTGCACCCGAGCAGACCGAGGAGCAGGCTCCTGCCGTGGAAGAAGAACTGCGCCCCGGTCAGGACGCCACTACCGAAGAGCCGGCAACGGAAGGTGAAGTGCCTGCCGACCAGGCTGAACAGCCGACCGACGAGCAGCCTACTGAAGAGCAGGCAACCGGTGAAGAAGTGCCCGCCGAAGCCCAGCCGGAAGGCGAGCAGGTTCTCGTTCCTGCCGTAGAACCGCCGGCCGATCAGCCCGTTCAGGAGATCACCGACACCCGCACGACCGAAGAGAAGGAAGCCATCGCCGAAGATCCGTCCCAGACGTCCGAGACGGTCGTTCTGCCGGTTGAAAACGGTGCTGCCGTCCTCGACAGCGACAAGGATGCCGACAATACAGGCGGCGAGGGCGTGCGCGAGCAGCGCAACGAATTGCGTGCCCAGGAAGATGTGGCTCCTCCGCCGGAGACCGATGCTGAGGCTCAGGTCGAAACGTCGGCTGCCGATCAGGAGACGATGCAGGCAACGATCGCCGAGCAGGGTACGACGCTCGATGCTGCGCCGACCTTCGAAGTGCCGACCTCTGTGACCAACAACGTGTCGAACAGCACGGTGACCAACAATGTCACGAACAACGTGACTAATAACGTCACCAACAACACGATCGTGCAGAACAACGTGGTCAATCAGGTCACGGAAATTCGGGTGGTCGAGCAGATCGACAACCGTACGGTCATCAATGTCGGCAACCAGATCGTCGTTCGCGGCGATGATCGTCAGCGTCTGCGCTACGATGCGGAAGAGACTTACTACGAGCAGCTCCCGCGTGGCCGCACACGTGAGACCATCGAACGTGCCGACGGCAGCAAGCTGGTCACAGTCTACAACCGCTATGGCGACATCATCATCCGTTCGCGGATCTCGCCACGCGGTCGTGAATATGTCCTGATGTATTCGCCGGAGGCCGATGGCCAGCGCCCGACGATGTATGTCGACGTTGGTCTGTCCCTGCCGCCGATGCGTCTGACCATTCCGGTCGACGACTACATCGTCAGCACGACGCGTTCGCCGGATCGCGACTACTACGACTTCCTCGCCCGCCCGCCGGTCGAGCGTGTCGAGCGCGTCTATTCGATCGACGAAGTGAAGTCGTCTGCTCGTATCCGCGACAAGGTTCGTCGTATCGACCTCGATACGATCACCTTCCCGTCGGGTTCTGCCGAGGTGCCGCTGGAGCAGGCTCGTACCCTGCGTAAGGTTGCCCAGGCGATGGAGCAGCTGCTTGAAAAGGATCCGGGCGAAGTCTTCTTGATCGAAGGCCATACGGATGCTGTCGGTTCGGATCGTTCGAACCTCGTGCTTTCCGACCAGCGTGCGGAAACCGTCGCCAACCTCCTGACCGAGGTTTACGGCATCCCGCCGGAAAATATGTCGGTCCAGGGTTACGGCGAGCGCTTCCTGAAGATCCGCACGGAAGCAGCCGAGCAGCAGAACCGTCGCGTCGCCATCCGCCGCGTGACCACGCTGGTCCGCCCGGCTGGCGTGTCTAGCAACGACTGATCACGCGAGACGCACAGAAGAAGGGCCGCCGGAGAGATCCGGCGGCCCATTTTTTTAGTTCTGGTAGGCTTCAGTTCTTGGGAGGGAGTTGCGTGACCTCGGCGATGAAGTCCGCAATCGCCGTTGTGTCGTCGAGATCGAAGACCGGCAGATCCGTGTCCGTCACTGCATGGTCTGCAGCGATAGCGCGAATATGCGGATCGGTCGGCGCAAGCGGCTCCCGATTGCTCGCGGCCTGTCTGCGGGCCTCGATTTTCGGCACCGGTTCGCGCTTGTAGCCTTCGATCAGCACCAGGTCGCACGGACCGATGCGGGAGAGGATCTCGTCGAAGCTCGGCTCAGGCGCACCGCGCAGTTCATGCATGATGGCGTAGCGGGTGCCCGAGACGATGACCACCTCATGGGCGCCGGCCTCGCGGTGGCGGTAGCTGTCCGCGCCGACCTTGTCGATGTCGAAGTCATGATGGGCGTGCTTGATGGTCGAGATCCGGTATCCGCGCCTGGTGAACTCCTCGACCAGACGCACGGCGAGCCCCGTCTTTCCGGAATTCTTCCAGCCGGCGATGCCGAAGATGCGGGGACTGGTCGTCACAAGTCACCTCGTTCGAGAAGAGTGGCGGCGAGCGCCAGATCCTCTGGCGTGTTGATGTTGAAGAAGGGATCGACGGGTCCTGACGTGCCGTCCAGGAGCTCAAACGCGACCGTTCTTGACGGGTGACGGGCGACGAAATCGAAGACACGGCGATGATCGGGCTCATCCAGCCATCTGTCGAGATCGTCTGCCAGCGATAGCGGCCAGAGAGCCGTGACGGGATGCGCGCGACCGGCACAGGCTGCCATCACAATCGTGTCGGTGGAGGCATGCTCTGCGAGGCGACTGACGAGGTCGTGGGGCAGGAAAGGGGTGTCGCAGGGCGTGGTCAGGATATGGGTGGGCGCTTCTCCGCCCTCGGCGCAGGCTCTCAAGCCCGCCAGCACGCCGGCGAGTGGACCGGGCCGATCCGGCTTCGAATCCGGGAGCAAGGGCAGGGTTCCGGCAAGTGGATGGTCGAGCGGGGCGTTGAGAACGACCGTGGAGACCTGCGGCTCCAGGCGCCGTGCGATGTGCAGGGCGAGGGGTGTTCCACAGAGCTCAATCATCGCCTTGTCCGCGCCCATCCGCCGGGACAGGCCGCCTGCGAGAATGACTGCGGGAGGGCGAGCGTCCGGCATCATGTGTTCACCGCTCTTCACCCGGTGCGAACCGCAGGAAGATCACGGCGATCAGCGCGAGCACACAGCAGGCGAGCATGACCAGTAGCAGCGGCATGGCACCCGTCTCGACCGACAGGATGCGGGAGGCCAGCCAGGAGACGAAGGCACCTCCGCCCATGGTGATGGCGCCGCCAAGACCAGAGGCCGAGCCGGCAAGCTCAGGGCGCACGCTGACGATGCCGGCATTGGTGCTCGGCAGAGACAGGCCATTGCCGAAGCCGACCACGACCTGGGGTGCGAAGAAGGCAATCGACGACACGAAGCCCTGGAGGAAGAAGAAAATGGGAATTGCCGCACCCACCAGTGCGACGATGCCGCCGACCAGCATCATCATGTCGATGCCGGCGCGCCTTGCAAAGCGTCCCGAGAGGTAGTTGCCGGCAATGTAGCCGGCGGCGATGAACATGAATTGCAGACCCAGCACGCTCGGTGTCAGGCCCATCAGCGTGCCGCCGACGAAGGGGGCGCCACCGAGGAAGGCGAAGAAGGCGCCTGAGGTGAAGGTGCCGGCCATGGTGTAGCCCCAGAAGCGCGGCGAGGCGAGGAGCCGTGGCCAGGCCCGGAATTGCTGCGAGAAGCTTCCGCTTTTCTGGCGGTTCGTCTCGCCGAGATCCCGGTATACGAGCAGAAGCACCAGGATTGCCGCAACGAGGATTGCCACGAAGTTTGAGCGCCAGCCGAAGCTGTCGCTGAGCAGGCCGCCAAGCGTCGGGCCGATCATCGGGATCAACGTCATGCCCATGGTGACATAGCCGATCATCGAAGCTGCTTCCTCCATCGGCACCATGTCGCGGATGATGGCGCGGGACAGAACCAGTCCGGCAACGACGGCCGTCTGAACCATGCGCGCTATGGTCAACACTTCGATCGAGGTGGCGACCATGCAGATGAGGGAGGCAAGGATCAGGATGCAGAGTGCGCCGAGCATCACCGGTCGACGCCCGTAGCGGTCCGAAAGCGGGCCGATGACCAGCTGCACGAGGGCCGTCATCGCGATGTAGCCCGAGACCAGAACCTGCACGCGGTCGTAGTCCACGCCCAGATCGGTTGCCATCGCCGGCAGTGCCGGAAGGAAGATGTTCATCGTCAGCGCCGAGAGGCCCGCGATTGCCACAAGGGTGACGATGTGCGGGGCCGTGGTCCTGTCGAAGAAGCGGGAAACTTGCTGCACGCGTATGTGTCCTTGGGCGCTGGCCTAGATCAGCCGGGAGAGGCCGGATCGGCGCGGCGGGCGAGCGCCGCCTTCTTCTTGCTCTCGCGATAGAATGTGTAGAGGCCGGAGCCGATGACAATGGCCGAGCCGACGACCATCCAGACATCCGGCGTTTCGTTGAAGAAGAGCATGCCGAGAAGTACCGCCCAGAGCAGGCTCGTGTAGCGGAAGGGCGCGATGAAGGAGATCTCGCCCGTGCGCATCGCCATGATGATGGCCTGGTAACCGGCAAAGAGGAAGATCGAGGCGAAAGCCAGCCGACCGAGCGCGCTGCCGGACATCGGCTGCCAGCCGCCAAAGACGGGGATCAAGAGGAGGCCGGCAAACGAGATGGAGGCGGCCGTGAAGAGCGTCACCGTCAGCGAGGAGATATTGGGATCGATGCGGCGGGTGACGAGATCGCGTCCGGCAGCCGTGATCACGCAGAGCACGATGTAGACGGAGGCAAGCGTGAAGCCTTCCGGCCCCGGCTGAATGATGACGAGGACGCCGATGAAGCCGAGCCCGATCGCCGTCCAGCGCCGCCAGCCGACAGGTTCCTTGTAGAACAGCGCCGCACCCAAGGTCACGGCCAGCGGCAACGACTGCAGGATCGCCGAAGCATTGGCGAGAGGCACCTGGCCGAGTGCCGCGAGGAACGCGACAGCGGCGATGGTCTCCAGTACGATTCGGACCAGGATCAGCGGTTGCAGGATGTTTCTGATGTGATCGAGCGCGCCCATGCGCCGGGCGACGATATAGACCAGAAGAGCCGTAAAGGCCCCGCGCACGAACATGATCTGCGCCACGGTCAGTTCCGAGGTCACCGATTTCGTCAGGGCGTCGTTGAATGTGAAGCCAGCCATCGAGATCGCCATCAGGAGGGCGCCTCGGGTGTTCTCGGATAATGCCATGCTCGATTCCCGTGCGTGTGGCCCGGTTCTAAACCAAGCGGCATGCGCGAGAAACCGTAATTCGGCTGTTCCGCGCCTGAAACGATGCTGCAGTGCCAAAAACGCGGTCGGCGGTTAACCTTTGTTCAAACTCCGGTCGACAAGCTCTGATCCGGCGCTGCATGAGGTGGTTCCGTTCCTTCGACCCTGCGCGATGATCTCGCAGGACATCGACCTCTCCGAGGGTCTTATGAGTTTTATTGATCGCCTCCTGCAAAGTCGCAGGATCGTCACCAAAGTATTGCTTTTCGTTGTTCCTCTCGTTCTGCTCATGGCCGGTGTCGGCCTTCTGGGCTATTGGACTGCCACCACTCTCAACGGCCATATGACCGTTACCCGTGCCACCATCGGCAATATCAGCGATCTGGAGACTCTGCAGCAGGGCCTGCAGGAATTCAGCCTCGATCCGACCGATGCGAGCAGGGAGGCTCTTCTTGCAGCGATCGATGGCCAGGAGAAGGGGCTCAATGTCCTCAACGGCGTGCTCGCGAAGCAGGCCCAATCGGGCGATCTGTCGGCCTTGACCGGATTGCCGGGTGCGATGCGCGACCAGACGACGGCTCTCTGGGCGAGCAAGACGACCCGCGATGAGCTGGATGCCGGCCTGACCGCCGCCGTCGCTGGCTTGCAGGCGGAGAGCCAGCAAATCGTCAAACAGGTCGATTTTGTCCGCAACGATCTCGCCGGCAAGGAGCGCTTCGCCAAGGAGCTGCTGTTCGATGCCTCGGCCTTCAAGTCTTTGCTCGATCGGCTCGGTAAACTGCGCGTTGGCGTGCAGATGGCCTTTACGCCCGAAGAGCAGCTTGCCGAGACAAAACTCTATCTCGGACCGATGCAGAAGGATCTGGCGAAAGCCAACGAGATCGCATCCGACAAGGGCAAGGTTCTGGTCGGCGAAGTTGGGGCTGCCATTGCTAAGATCGAAGCGATCCTCGGTCAGTCGGCGCCTGACGATGTCAGGGCGCAGGACCTCGGTCGCGTGCTCGCCGAACTGGTCGAGATCGAACAGAAGATCACCTTGCAGGCTGCAAAGAACAGCGATGTCGCTGCCGATCGCTTCGTCAACCTCGACAAGCTGGTGGCCGAGCAGAAGGAATTGATGACGCTCGTCGACAGCGCCGCACTCACCATCGCGACGGTCGAACTCAGGGTCCAGCAGATGCTGGGGACGCTGGACGATCAGAGCCGTGCTGTCGTCGTCGGTGAAGCGGAGGCGCTGCAGACGGTTGCTACCCGCATCTCCGAGCTCGGCGCCAAGAACAGTGCTTTGCGCGATTTCCCGCAGAAGATCGCTCCGCATCTGGCGTCGATCACGGAGGACTCCCAGGCCCGGCTCGATGCCGGCCGCGACTGGCAGGACAAGCGGCTGGCCGCCAATGCGGCTGTCTCTTCCGCGATGGGGTCGCTGCGTAATTTCGTGAGCCAGGCCCAGGAAATCGGCCGCGAGGACAGCGAGCGTTCCGCCACGATTTCGGTCATCACCATGGTGGTGGGCACGCTGCTGGCGATTATCGGTGGCTTGATGCTGGTCGAGACACTGCGGGCGCCGCTGAAACGTATCACCGGCGTCATGTCGAGGCTCGCCAGCGGCGATCTCTCGGTGCCGATCGAGGGCCGCAATCGTGGCGACGAGATTGGCGACATGGTGCGCTCGGTCACAGTCTTCCGCGATGCCGCTTTGGAGAACCGGCGTCTTGAGGAAGAGGCAGAGGCGGCGCGTTCTCGGTCCGAGCAGGAGGGTGCACAGCGTGCCCAGGAGCGGGCCCGCGTCGAGGCTGATCAGCGCTCTGCCCTGGAGGCCTTGTCCTCGGTGCTCGAAGCGCTCGCAAACGGACAGCTCAACGTCTCCATGCGTGACGACCTGCCGGCCGATTTCGTTGCCATGGCATCGACCTACAATCAGGCGGTCGAGGCATTGCGTGCGACGCTCGAAGAGGTTCGCGCGGCCAGCGTCGACATCAATGCCGGGACCGAAAATCTTGCGGTTTCCGCTGACGATCTGGCACGCCGCACCGAACAGCAGGCGGCGGCACTGGAGGAGAGCGTGCGTGCGCTCTCACACTTGAGCGATGTCGTGCGCTCGACAGCAGATGGGGCCGGGCGCACCGCTCAGTCCGTCCAGTCGGCGCGCGATCATGCGCGGCAGTCTGGTGTGGTGGTCAGAAGGGCCGTCGAGGCCATGGCCGAGATCAGCCGCTCCTCGGAGAAGATCTCGACCATCATCGGCGTCATCGACGAGATCGCCTTCCAGACGAACCTTCTGGCACTCAACGCGGGTGTCGAGGCTGCACGGGCCGGTGAGGCCGGTCGTGGTTTTGCGGTGGTTGCGCAGGAAGTCCGTGATCTCGCCCAGCGCTGTGCCAATGCTGCCAAGGAGATCAAGACTCTGATCTCGGTCAGTGGCGGTCAGGTCAAGTCGGGTGTCGAGCTTGTCGAGAATACGGGCGTTGCTCTGCAGTCGATCATCGATCAGGTCGAGGAGGTTCAGGCGCTGGTCGAGCGTATCTCGGCGGCCACCCGCGAGCAGTCGACCGGCATCAGCGAAGTGACGTCTGCCGTGCGCGACGTCGAGCTGATCACGCAGCAGAACGCGGCCATGGTCGAGGAGAACAATGCCGAGATCCAGGGTCTTCGCCAGCGCGTCGATATCCTGATGCGCAAGATCTCGCGCTTCCGCACCGACACCCAGCGCAGCGAGACGCAGGCCTATCGGCGTTCGGCATAATCGCCACGAAGCTACCGGCGGCGATCAGCCGCCGGTAACGCTCATGTGGCGGGCAACAGCCGGCTTGCGATGGTTGCGATCGATTATGAAGTCGTGGCCCTTTGGCTTGCGCGAAATGGCTTCGTCGATGGCCGCTGACAGATAGGCATCGTCATCGGATGCGCGAAGTGCCGTGCGCAGGTCGGCGGCATCGTCCTGGCCTAGGCACATATAAAGCGTACCCGTGCAGGTCAGACGCACGCGGTTGCAGCTCTCACAGAAATTGTGGGTGAGGGGCGTGATGAAGCCAAGGCGGCCACCGGTTTCGCGCACTTCCACGTAACGGGCCGGGCCACCGGTGCGATAGGGGATGTCGTCCAGGGTAAACTGCTCTTCCAGCCGCTGGCGAACCAGTGACAGCGGCAAGTACTGGTCCGTCCGGTCCTCGTCCGTCTCGCCCATCGGCATGGTTTCGATCAGCGTCAAGTCCATGCCCTCGCCATGAGCGAAACGCATGAGTTCCGGGATCTCGTGCTCGTTGAAATCCTTCAGCGCGACGGCGTTCAGCTTCACATGGATGCCCGCGGCTTGGGCGGCGCGGATGCCGTCCATGACCTTGTCGAGCTCGCCCCAGCGGGTGATCGTCTTGAACTTCACTGGATCGAGCGTGTCGATGGACACGTTGATGCGGCGGACGCCGCAGTCGGCGAGTTCGGCCGCATTCCGGGCAAGCTGCGAGCCATTGGTCGTCAGCGTCAGTTCGTCGAGCCCGCTTCCGATGTGGCGCGAGAGGCCGCGCACGAGATGCATGATGTTCTTGCGGACCAGAGGTTCGCCCCCGGTGAGCCGCAGCTTACGAACGCCCTTGGCGATGAAGGCGGAACAGAGCCGGTCGAGTTCTTCGAGCGTCAAAAGATCCTTCTTCGGCAGGAACGTCATGTTTTCCGCCATGCAATAGGTGCAGCGGAAATCGCACCGATCCGTGACGGAGACGCGCAGATAGGTGACGGCCCGTCCAAAGGGGTCGATCATCGGTGCGGCTCGGTCTACGAGCGGCTCGGCATTTTGCCAATCGGCGGGGGTATGGTCCAACAGGTTCCTCCTGTTCATTTCATCCAATGTGGGGTCAAGCCCTTGAAGCGTCAAGCTGACATCCACTGTCGCCTTGAAATTGGATTGCAAACAGACCGTGATCGCCCTAGGTCTGCTGCAGCCAAACGGAAGAGACGAGTGCCCCATGAGTGAGATCTGGCCGAGTGAATTGAAGGTGTCCAAAGATCGTCGTCTGCTGACGGTGACCTTCAACGACGGCGTTGTCGCCTCCCTCCCGGCAGAAATGCTGCGTGTGCTTTCGCCATCGGCGGAGGTTCAGGGACATGGACCCGGCCAGAAGGTCACGGTACCGGGCAAGCGCAATGTCGGCATTCGCCAGATGACGCCGACGGGCAATTACGCCGTTCGCATCGGGTTCGACGATGGTCACGACACCGGCATCTTCACCTGGCTCTATCTGCGGGAACTTGGCGAGAGCGGAGATGAAAAATTCGCCGCCTACGAGGCTGAACTTGCCGAAAAGCGTCTCAGCCGCGATCCTCGCTGATTTCCAGGTCCCCCATTTCATCCGATGACAGCATGCGCTGGATCAGCAGATCCATGTTGTCTGCAAGGCGTTGGCAGTCCTCGATCGGCGTCGCCGACAAGGTGCGCTCGATCAGATCCGTCTGAATACGCATCGCCTTTTCGCTGAGCGCTCGTCCTTCGTCCGTCAGGGAGAGCCTGAGGATGCGCTTGTCCTTTGGATCTGGACGCCGCTCGAGCAGTCCACGCTTCTCCATCTGGGGCAGCAGCATGCTCATATTGGATCGACCGACGAGCAATTTGCGGGCAAGCTCCTGCTGCGAAATCCCTTCGAACCGATAGAGATTGACCAGGATATCGAGATGCGGCGGCTTGATGTCGAGCGGCACCAGAGCGCGGCCCAGGGCCTGCTGCATCAACTGGCAGGCACGAGCGACTGAGATCCAGCTGCGAAAACGGGGATGGTCCCAGGGGAAGGCTTGCTTTTTGTTCATTCTTGTACTTTATTGTTCAGCATTGAACATTCGATGGGATTCTGACTATGCCATCCTTTCCTCTCAAGGTCACCCGCCTGGCTTTCGCGCAGCTGGAGAAGGCGTCACCGGCGCTTGCCGGTCGCATCGCCTTCGAGCTTTTCTGTCGGACGCCGAGCCGACGACCGAAAGGCGCCAAGGCGAAACAGGTCTTCATGGTCGGACGCAATCGGCTGCGGCAGGCGCAGACGGTGCGGCTTGCGCTGTCGCGCGGGATGGCGGCGGCCCATCTTTTGCCAACTGAGACCGTGGGCAAGAATGGGCACCGGATCCTGGTGGTGCATGGCTGGGGATCGCGCGCCGAATACCTGTCTGATCTGGCCCTTGGACTTCGCCAGACGGGTGCTGAGGTCGTTGTTCTCGATCTGCCAGGTCATGGGGCGTCCAGTGGGCGGCGGCTTGATCTCAAGATTGCCGCTGAAGCCATCGTGGCCGCCGAGCGCCATTTTGGCCGTTTCGACGGTGTGGTCGGTCACTCCTTCGGCGGCGCAGCCGTGATGATGGCCGCAGGCTCCGTCTTTCCGGAGCTGAAGCCACTGCAGGCCGCCCGGATCGCTCTGATCGGCTCGCCGTCGAGCATGGGAGAGGTGTTCAACGGTTTCGCCTCCATGGTTGGCCTTGGGCGCGGCAGCGTTGGAGCCATGCGCAATCGGGCGATGGAACTGGTCGGGGCGCAAGTCGAGGACCTTGATGGCGTCAGCGTCGCGCGGCGCATCGATCGGCCCTTGCTGGTGGTTCATGCCGAGGACGACAAGGAGGTCAATGTCGGTCACGCTCAACGCTATATCGGCGTATCGCCGCATGTCCGGCATCTCTGGGCCAATGGCCACGGCCACCGGCGGATTGTCAGCGCACCCGAGGTGATCGCTGCGGTGGCGTCCTTCCTCGCTGGGGCGGATGCGTCGGCCCGGGTTGATCGTCGGGTGTCATAGAAGCGTCATCGCCCTTGCCTAACCCGGGACGCTGGATAGTGTTCGGAACCGGAAAGAGGGAGTGCGGCCATGACGATCATCACATCCGTGGACGAGTTGACGGCGATCTATGGCGCGGTGAGTGAAGCGTCGACCGCCAAGGTGACGCGATCTCTGACGCCGGCCTATCGGCGGATGATCGACATGTCGCCCTTTGTAGCGCTTGCGACCGTTGGGCCGGAGGGGCTGGACTGCTCGCCGCGCGGTGATCGCGGGACAGTGGTCAGGATTGAAGACGACCGGACGCTCGCTTTGCCGGATTGGCGCGGCAACAACCGGGTCGATTCGCTCATGAACATCGTGCGAGATCCGCGCGTTGCCCTGATGTTTCTCATTCCCGGCTCAAACAGCGTGATGCGCATCAACGGCCGCGCCGTTGTGTCGGTAGCGCCTGATCTTCTGCAAAGCTTCGAGATGGACGGCCGTCACCCGCGCAGCGTCATCGTGATCACGATCGACGAAGCCTATTTCCAATGTGCGCGGGCCGTCATGCGGGCGGAATTGTGGGATGTCGAGAAGCAGGTTGCGGCCGATTCGCTGCCGACTCCGGGCGAGATGCTGAAGGCCGCGAAAGAGGATTTCGACCGCGAGACTTATGACCGGGAATGGCCCGAACGGGCCGCCAAGACCATGTGGTGACCGCGCCGGATCAGCGCTTGTAGATCAGCCAGCTCTTGTTGAAGTCCTTTTTCATCCCGTCTTCATAAGGCTTGGTGCGATTGCGGCCGGCATTCTTGGCGCAGTAGAGCGCAATGTCCGACTTGGCATAGAGTTCACCCGCGTCTTCGGCGTCCGGTGCCATGGCAAAGCCGAGTGAGATGGTAATCGGCCCGTAGTTCACGCCGGTCTTGGAGTTCTTGAACGGCGTCGTCTCGAGTGCGATGCGGACGCGCTCGCAGGTCTGGTAGATCTCGTCCGCGGTGTTGCCTTCAATGATGATGGCAAACTCCTCGCCACCCGTGCGCGCCACGAAGCTGTCTTTGCGGACATTGGCGCGGATTACGGTTGCGACCGTTGCGAGGATCTTGTCGCCGACGGGATGACCGTAGGCGTCGTTGACCTTCTTGAAATTGTCGATGTCGGCCAGAACCAGTGCCGCAAGCGGCTTGGTGCCGCTGGTGTAGATCGTTGCAAGCTTTTCGTCGAAGGCGCGCCGATTGGCGATGCGGGTCAGCGAATCCGTATTGGCGATCCGCTTGTATTCGTCGAGTTCGCGGCGAACCTCGTCCATTTCCTGGGAGCGCTGAGACATCTGCACCACCGTCTCCTCGCCATGGGCCATGGTGGAGCCGGTGGCTTCGGTCAGGATGTTGATGGCGCTGCGCAGGATGTCGGCGCTGTTGGTGCTCTTCGAATTGATGCGATGGTAGGTTTCGCCCAGAAGCCGATTGTAGCTCTGCAGGGAGTTCTGCTCCTGCTGCAGAAGTCGCAGCAGTCCGTCCAGTTCGCCGATCAGCTTGCTGTGGACGTTTTCGATGGCTTTGGACTGGTGGGCGGCAAAATACTGTTCGCCGACGGCATCCAGCTCATCTTGCGTCGCACGGCTGCCGAGCGCTGCCAGTTCCCGGGTGAGAGATGGATTGGAGCCGATGAAGGCTTCGTAGAACAGCTCGTAATTGCGCGGGATTGGGGCAACCCCCATCGAGCGCATCGCGTAGGTGATCTGTGCCGCGACGTCAGGTGCCTGCGTCTTCGGCGGTGTCGCCGTGCTCATTCGGCCAACTCCAGTGGTCGCTCAGTCAAGGCCTTCAAAGGCCATAAGAAAAATTACAGGCAAATGATTGGAAAATGTTTAATGTTCGCGCAACGACAATTTGTCGGTGCGAAATGAGCGGCAATCGCTCTTTTTTGATAAGTATCTGCGAAATAAGGAATAATCGCCGTCGCGGAAAATGCCTTCCGCAACGGCAGTTCGTGTCCCCTTAAGAAAACTCAGCCGAGATTGAATTCCTGGAAGAAATCATTGCCCTTGTCGTCGGTGACGATGAAGGCGGGGAACTCTTCGACCTCGATCTTCCAGACGGCTTCCATGCCCAGTTCAGGGTATTCCAGGACCTCGACCTTCTTGATGCAGTCCTGTGCCAGACGGGCAGCCGGGCCGCCGATCGAGCCGAGATAGAAGCCGCCATGGGTCTTGCAGGCCTCACGCACGGCGCGCGACCGGTTGCCCTTGGCAAGCATCACCATTGAGCCACCGAAGGACTGGAACTGATCGACGTAGCTGTCCATGCGGCCCGCAGTCGTCGGGCCGAAGGAGCCCGAGGCATAGCCGCTCGGGGTCTTGGCGGGGCCGGCGTAATAGACCGGATGGTTCTTCATGTATTCCGGCATGCCTTCGCCCTTTTCCAGGCGATCACGGATCTTCGAATGGGCGAGGTCGCGCGCAACGATGATCGTGCCCGTGAGCGACAGGCGCGTCTTCACCGGGTGTTTGGTCAGTTCCGCCAGGATTGCGCTCATCGGCTGGTTCAAGTCGATCTTGACGACCGAGGAGGAGAGGGCCGTGTCGTCGATCTCGGGCATGTATTTCGACGGATCGGTTTCCAGCTGCTCGATATAGATGCCGTCCCGGGTGATCTTGCCCTTGGCCTGGCGGTCGGCGGAACAGCTGACGCCGAGGCCGATCGGCAGCGAGGCTCCGTGGCGGGGCAGGCGGATGACGCGGACGTCATGACAGAAATACTTGCCGCCGAACTGCGCGCCGACGCCCATCGACTGGGTCAGCTTGTGGATTTCCTTTTCCATCTCGATGTCGCGGAAGGCGTGGCCGCTCTCCGAGCCTTCGGTCGGCAGGTCGTCGAGATAGCGCGCGGAGGCGAGCTTGACGGTCTTCAGCGTCATCTCGGCGGAAAGGCCGCCGATGACGATTGCCAGATGGTAGGGGGGACAGGCTGCCGTACCCAGGGTGAGGATCTTCTCCTTAAGGAAGTCGATCATCCGGTCATGGGTCAGGAGCGATGGTGTGCCCTGGTAGAGGAAGGTCTTGTTGGCCGAGCCGCCACCCTTCGCCATGAAGAGGAACTTGTAGGCGTCCTCGCCCTCTTCATAGAGGTCGATCTGGGCGGGCAGGTTGGTCTTGGTGTTCTTTTCCTCGAACATCTTGATCGGGGCGAGCTGCGAGTAGCGCAGATTGCGGCGCTCATAGGCGTCACGCACGCCTTCGGCCAGTGCCGCATAGTCCTGTCCGTCGGTCCAGACGCGGCGGCCCTTCTTGCCCATGACGATTGCGGTGCCGGTGTCCTGGCACATCGGCAGGATGCCGCCTGCGGCAATGTTGGCGTTCTTCAAGAGGTCGAAGGCGACGAAGCGGTCGTTGTCGGTGGCCTCAGGGTCTTCGAGGATCGAGGCGAGCTGCTTCAGATGGCCGGGACGCAGGAGGTGGTTGATATCCGAGAGTGCGGTTTCGGCGAGAAGGCGCAAGCCTTCAGGTTCAACTGTCAGGATCTCCTGACCCTTGAAGGTCTCGATGGAGACATAGTCGGACGTGATCTTGCGGTAGGGGGTCAGGTCTTCGCCAATTGGGAACAGATCGTCTGCCATCACGGGGCCTTTCGCGACGTAAGCTGGAAATTCCGGTGGTTTACGGGGAAGGGCTTAACATTTCAATGCAGCGAAAGCCTTAAGCTGCGCGTTGACAGGACAGGTGGCCTTCTGGGAAAGGCCTGGTCGCACGCCCTTCGACGGGCCTGTCAAAAACGGAGAAGTGCAAGGAATGCCCATGGACTACGCCAACCGAGCGAAGTGGTATCGCTCGATCATCGCCAAGATCTTCCTCGTCAGCTTCGTCTGCATCCATGTTCCCCTGATTGCACTGCTGATCAATTTCGGCACGGCCACGCAATCCGATATGTTGACGATCGGGCTTGTCGTGCTTGGGGCCACGCTGGTGGGGACCGCAGCCTGCCTGGCGACGATGTGGTGGTTGACGTTGCCGCTGCGCAATCTGGCGATGGCGATCAGTCGGTATCGCACCGGGGCCGCTTTTGCGGAGGAGAACCTCAACAAGCATGGCGATGACGAGATTGCGGTCGTGACGCGGGCCGTCTGCGGCATGGTCGGCGAGATCTCGGCTCTTGCCGAACGCGTCGAAGGCCAGCCGGCTCTCGACCCACTGACGGGCCTGTTGAATGGCAGCGCCGCCTATGGCGTGCAGCTTGGCCCTCTCGCGCGCCAGATCGGTGGTACGGCGGACATCGTGGTCGCCGTCTTCGAACTGGAGGCGATCGGGGCCCCGCTTTCAGGACTGGACCAGGAAACGTCCGACCGGGCGCTGGTAGCCGTGGGCGATCTGGTGCGCCAGCATTTCTCACCGCGGCCTGTGGCGGCACGCATGTCCAATACGACATTCGTGCTGCTGTTTGCCGGGGATGAACTGTCTGCCGTCCATGCCAGCTGTGAGGCTATCCGGCGCGCTGTGCTCGAACTCGAAGTCGGCTCCCTGTCGCGTGGTCGACTGCGCGTCACGTTCGGGCTTGCCATTCGCCGCAAAAACGAGGCCATGGCCGACCTGTTGCATCAGGCGGACATGGCGCTCTTCCGGGCGAAGGATATCCGCCGAACCGGCCTTGAGATGTTGCTGCGCTAAGCGGACAAGAATTGGCGGCGCGGAACCCTCTGCGCCGCGCGGCTCTTACTGCGGGCCGATCATCAGTTCCGGGCGCACGAACTGGTCGAACTCCTCGTTGGTCAGATAGCCGCCACCGACGGCCTCTTCACGCAAGGTGGTGCCGTTCTTGTGCGCGGTCTTGGCGATCTTGGCGCAGGTGTCGTAGCCGAGGCGGCTGTTGAGCGCCGTCACCAGCATCAGCGAATTCTCGACGCCCTTGCGGATGTTGTCCTCGCGCGCCTCGATGCCGACGACGCAATTGTCGGTGAAGGAGACCGCGGCGTCGCCCAGAAGTTGGACCGACTGCAGGAAGTTGTAGGCCATCATCGGATTGAAGACGTTGAGCTCGAAATGGCCCTGGCTGCCGGCGAAGGTGATCGCGGCCTGATTGCCGAATATGTGGGCGCAGACCTGGGTCAGGGCTTCCGACTGGGTCGGGTTGACCTTGCCTGGCATGATCGACGAACCCGGTTCGTTTTCTGGCAGCGCCAGTTCGCCGAGACCGGCGCGGGGGCCGGAGCCCAGGAAGCGGATGTCGTTGGCAATCTTGAAGAGTGCTGCCGCTGCCGCATTGATCGCGCCATGGGCAAAGACCATCGCGTCATGTGCTGCGAGCGCCTCGAACTTGTTCGGGGCCGTGATGAAGGGCAGGCCGGTGATCTCGGCGATTTCTGCCGCCACCTTCTCCGCAAAGCCGATTGGGGCATTGAGCCCTGTCCCGACTGCGGTGCCGCCCTGGGCGAGTTCATAGAGACCCGGAAGGGTGAGTTCGATCCGCTTGATCGAAGAGGCGACCTGAGCGGCGTAACCGCCGAATTCCTGGCCAAGCGTCAGCGGCGTTGCATCCTGGGTGTGGGTGCGGCCGATCTTGATGATGTGGGCAAAGGATTTCGACTTAGCGTCCAGCGCGGCGTGCAGGAGCTTCAGGGCCGGCAGCAGGTGGTGGACGACATGCTCGGCGGCCGCGATATGCATGGCCGTTGGATAGGTGTCGTTCGACGACTGGCTCATGTTGACGTGGTCATTGGGGTGGACGGGCTTCTTTGAGCCCATTTCTCCGCCCAGCATCTCGATGGCGCGGTTGGAGATCACCTCGTTGGCATTCATGTTCGACTGCGTGCCGGATCCGGTTTGCCAGACAACGAGGGGGAAGTGATCGTTCAGCTTGCCATCAATGACTTCCTGGGCGGCCGCAACGATGACATTGCCGATTTTCGGATCGAGTTTGCCAAGCGCCATATTGGCGCGTGCTGCTGCCTGCTTGACGATGCCGAGCGCGCGCACCACCGGCAGAGGCTGCTTCTCCCAGCCGATCTTGAAGTTGCCGAGCGATCGCTGAGCCTGGGCGCCCCAATAGCGGTCCGAGGCGACCTCAATCGGGCCGAAAGTGTCGGTTTCTGTGCGGTGGGTCATCTTTTGTCCTGCCTTTGACGGTGGCTGTGCCGGCTGCCGGCGTTAGCGATGGATTTAGGTGCTCGCGGGGCCGTTACAAGCTGAACACCATAAGATGACTGTAATTGTCAACTATATATCGGGAGGCGTATCGGCCACGGTCGCGGCGGTGCGTCTGTGTCGTTTGCAGCACGTGTCACGACTATTTGTCGTGAAGTGAATGGGGATCCTGGGGGCGCATTTGCTACGAGTTGTTAACGTCAATCAAAATTTAACGAATGTTTCCATTTAGTTTGCGCGGGCACGGCGGCATTCCTCAGCCGACGGGTCACACAAAGTTGACGCTGTTGCATGAGAGAGCATGGCGACGTCCAACTTTTCAACGATATGCCGATCCGCTAGTGATCCGCCAAGATACTCATGATGCCGCGAGTCCGCCCACGACTCGGCCCGGGAAATGGAACAGAGAATGACGAGAAACACGAAATTCGTAGTCACCGCGCTTCTTGCTGCGACTACAGCGGTCGGAACCCTGCCGGGCGAGGCGGCTGCCACGACGCTTCTCGATCTGCTCCGCGGCGGTCCCGGTCGTCAGGCCAAGCAGCAGGCTGCTCCGGCCTCGCTGGAACAGCAGGCGCGCGGTGGGCTCGAGATGGGTGATCCGGAGCCGCTGCCGAAAGTGGCCGGCCCGCAGTACTACACCTACAAGCCGGAGGCGCAGCGCGCCATCAAGATCAAGCTGCCGGTATCGGAGCCTGTCGCAGGCTCTGCCGAAGCTCAGGCTTCGCCGGA
This sequence comes from uncultured Allorhizobium sp., assembly GCA_958439205.1. GTDB lineage: Bacteria > Pseudomonadota > Alphaproteobacteria > Rhizobiales > Rhizobiaceae > Allorhizobium. The sequence goes on from OY288189.1 coordinate 2,562,972, forward strand.
AGTGCTCGGTAGCCGTCGTTTCCTGTCCGACGTCCCGGTCCGAGCCAACGACGAGGTCGCAAAGACCGTTGAAGCCTATTACGGCAATCTCAACAAGCCGCTGATCTGGACGGATGGCGAGGGCATTTCGGAGCGCGGTCGCCGGATGATCGAGGCGCTCGCCGCCGCAGACACCGTCGGTCTGTCGCCCGACGACTACCTTGTGCCCATGCCAGCCGAAACGGCTGATCCTGCCGATCCGGAAAAGCGCCAGCGCGAGCTGATGGCGTTCGAAGTCGCTCTTTCGGCCAAGGTCCTCACTTACGTGCAGGATACGGCGCGCGGGCGCATCGATCCCAACAAGATCTCCGGCTATTATGACTTCAAGCGCAAGGGCGTGAACATTGCGCCCGTGCTCGACATGCTGCGCATGAGCCCTGACGTCGCCGCTTATCTGCGCAACCGCGATCCGAAGAGCCCGCAATTTGTGGCCTTGCGCGACGAGCTCGCCCGACTGCGGGCGGAAGATGCTGAGGCCTCGACCAAGCCGATCGTGATTGCGCCGGGCACCTTGCTGAAGCCCGGTCAGAGCAATCCGGAACTCGCCAATGTCGTGGGTGCGGTGAAGCAGGTCGCGTCCGAAGCCGTCCTGGCCGCGCATGCGGCAACGCTCACCGGCTACATGAACACGCCGGAATACACGCCCGAACTGGTCGCGCTCGTCGAAGCGTTTCAGAAGGAAAAGGGCTTGAAGCCTGACGGTGTCGTAGGCCCTGCCACGATCCGCGCCATGACCGGTCACAGCAATGCCGAGAAGATCGCCAAGCTGCAGACGTCGCTGGAAGCCGTGCGCTGGCTGCCGACCGATCTCGGCTCACGCTATGTCTTCATCAATGCCCCGTCCTTCCGCGCCACTTACGTGAACGACGGCAAGGAGCAGCTTTCGATGCGGGTGGTCGTCGGTTCGAAGGCCAACCAGACCTACTTCTTCCAGGACCAGATCGAGACGGTCGAATTCAATCCCTATTGGGGCGTTCCGAAGTCGATCATCGTCAACGAGATGCTGCCGAAGCTGCGCGCAGACCCGTCCTATCTGGACCGTCTCGGCTACGAAGTTTCCTATGATGGCCGCAAGGTTGCATCGAGCCAGGTCGATTGGAACGTGACCCATGCCGTCGACGTCCGTCAGCCGCCGGGTGGCGACAATGCACTCGGCGAATTGAAGATCCTCTTCCCGAACGAACATGCGATCTACATGCATGACACGCCGTCGAAGAGCTACTTCAACCGCGACATGCGGGCGCTCAGCCATGGCTGCGTACGTCTTGCCGAGCCGCGCGTGATGGCGGCTGCGGTCATGGGCACGACGGTCGAGGAAATCGGCAAGCAGATCGCATCGGGCCAGAACCGTGCCGTTCAGGTTCCGCAGAAGATCCCGGTCTACGTGTCCTATTTCACGGCCTGGCCGAACAAGGACGGCGTCGTCGAGTATTTCGATGACGTCTATGGCCGCGACGGCCACACGGCCAAGGCCTTCAAGGCGACGACGGATGCGCGCGCGCCGCGGGTCTGATCAGGCAAACTTCTGAGCATGATATTGAATGGCGGGCCTGGTGCCCGCCATTTTTTGTGTCCGCTTAGCGGGTCAGGCGCTCGACGAGTTCGACGGTCAGTTCGTCGAAGTGTGCGATCACATGCGAGGCGCCGAGCTCTTCCACGGGAACGTCCGAATAGCCGAAGGGGACAGCGATCGATGGGATGTTTCCGTTTCGGGCGGCCAGGATGTCGTTGATGCTGTCACCGATCATCAGCACCTTGTCAGCCGTGCCGCCCGCCCGTTCGACGGTGGCCAGGATGTGGGCCGGGTCCGGCTTGCGGAAGGCGAATGTGTCGCCGCCGGCAATGGCCGCGAAATAGTCGGTCAGCTCCAGACGTTCGAGCAGTGGCAGCGCCAGACGTTCCATCTTGTTGGTGCAGACCGCCAGCCGATATCCCGCCGCGCGCAGTCGGTCCAGCGCGTCGAGAAGGCCCGGATAGAGGCGGCTCTTGCCGGGCATGGCTTCTTCATAATGATCGATGAAGCGGTCGAGCAGGGCGGGGACCTCGTCTTCGGTCAGCGGCGCACCGCGCAGGGCGAAGGCTCGCTGGATCATCACGCGGGCGCCCTGGCCGACAAGATGGGTGAGGTCATCGTAGGTGACGGGGTCGAGATTGCGGGCCGCGATCGTGTGGTTCAGGCTTTCGACCAGGTCCGGGGCCGTGTCGATCAGGGTTCCGTCGAGGTCGAAGACGATGGTCGTGGCGGTCAAGACGAAGCTCCCTTGCAATCTCATCAGTGCTGCCGGGGGTAGGGGAAATCCTCTGAAAAGGCAACGCCGCATGGCGATGCGGGGCTTTCACTCGGCCAAGGAGGCGTGTAAACAGCATCCAACGAAACGGACGGGAGCTTTCGGCGCATGGACGCCCGCGAAATGAAGATCAAGGCCGCAGCTGCGGCGCTGGAGCACGTCGAAGACGGCATGCGTCTCGGGATCGGAACCGGTTCCACCGCGGAAGAATTCGTTCGGCTGCTGGCGGAAAAGGTGGCCGGAGGCCTCAAGGTCGAGGGTGTCCCGACATCCGAGCGCACGGCGCGCCTTTGCCTTGAACTCGGCGTTCCGCTGAAGTCGCTGGACGAACTGCCAGCGCTCGATCTGACGATCGATGGCGCAGACGAGATCGATGGCGGTTTTCGCCTGATCAAGGGCGGCGGCGGCGCGCTGCTGCGCGAAAAGATCGTCGCAGCTGCCTCGACCCGGATGATCGTCATCGCCGATGAGACCAAGCTGGTCGAAACGCTCGGCGCATTCCCACTGCCGATCGAGATCAATCCCTTCGGCCAGGCGTCGACCCGGCTCGCCATCGAACGACTGGCAGACGAGCTCGGTCTCAGCGGTCCGATGAAGCTCAGGACCCGTTCGGACGAGAGCCTCTTCATGACGGATGGCGGACACCTCATTCTCGACGCATCTTTTGGCCGCATTCCTGATGCAGACGCTCTGGCAAGCCGGCTCAATCAAATCCCCGGCGTGGTGGAACACGGCCTTTTCATAAACTTGGCATCGCTCGCGATCATCGCCGGACCGGCGGGTGCACGGGTGATGGAGCCGAAGAACTAACAGGAGCATTGAATTTCATGATCAGCTTTACGGGTATGGGTCGCTTTGCCTCGATCGCCGTCATCGCCGGCAGCCTTGCACTGGGCGCCGTTTCGGCAAAGGCTCAGGACGTGCCGGCCGAGCACATGCAGGCGGCACGCGACGCGATCAGCGCGCTCGGCGTTACCAACCGCTTCGATGCTATCCTGCCGAACATCATGGACCGTCTGACGGCCCAGCTCATCCAGGCCTATCCGAACCTGCAGGACGTGATCTCGGCCAAGGTCGAGGAAGAAGCCCTGAAGCTTGCTGCCCGCCGTGCCGACCTCGAACGGGAAGCAGCACTCGTCTATGCCAAGGCCTTCACCGCTGAAGAACTGACACAGATCACTGCGTTTTACGGCAGCGAAGCCGGCAAGAAGCTTTTGAAGGATGGCCCGATTGCCACCCGCGAACTGCTGAAGGCAGCCGACATCTGGACCGCCGGCATCGCCCGCGATCTCGAACAGCAGGCCAATGCGGCCTTGCTCGCCCAGGTTCAGGCCGAGCAGCCGGCAGCGGCCGAAGCGCCGAAGCCCTGATACGATCCGTTTTGGATTTTCGAGCCCGGGCGTCGTCCCGGGCTTTTCTTTTTGTGCTTGCGTCTCCTATATCAGGCGCAGTTGCAGCAAGCGCCCAGCCGGGCAGGAGACCTCCATGAGCCAGTTCGACTACGACCTCTTCGTCATCGGCGGCGGCTCAGGCGGGGTGCGCAGTGCCCGTGTGGCGGCATCGCTCGGCAAGAAGGTGGCGATCGCCGAAGAGTATCGCTTCGGTGGCACCTGCGTGATCCGCGGCTGCGTGCCGAAGAAGCTCTTCGTCTATGCCTCGCAGTATCATGAGCATTTCGAAGATGCGGCCGGCTATGGTTGGACAGTTGGTGAAAGCAAGTTCGACTGGCCGTCGCTGATTGCCGCCAAGGACAAGGAAATCGACCGTCTGGAAGGCCTCTATCGCAAGGGCCTGGAGAATGCCGGCGTCGAGATCCTTGAAACACGCGCCGAACTGACGGGGCCGCATAGCGTGCGCCTCGTGAAGGGCGGCCAGGAAGTCACCGCCGAGCGCATTGTCGTGGCCGTCGGTGGCGCGCCCAATCCGCATGCGGCTCTGCCAGGCTATGAGCACTGCATCTCGTCCAACGAGGCATTTCATCTTGAAAAGTTGCCGCGCTCCATCCTGATTGCCGGCGGCGGGTATATCGCGGTGGAGTTTGCCAACATCTTCCACGGACTGGGCGTCGAGACGACGCTGATCTATCGCGGTGGCGAGATCCTCAGCCGCTTCGACCAGGACATGCGCCGTGGGCTGCACGAGGCGATGGTGGCCAAGGGCATCCGCATCATCTGCCAGGACCATATCCAGAAGGTGGCGAAGTCGCCGGCCGGCAAACTCGACGTAGAGACGATGAACAATGGCCGTTTGGTCGTCGAGCAAGTCATGCTGGCGCTCGGTCGCGATCCGAACACCACGGGGCTCGGTCTCGAGGCGGCAGGCGTCGAGACGAACGAGCGCGGCGCCATCGTGGTCGACGCCTATTCGCGCACGAACGTGCCGAGCATCTTCGCTCTCGGCGATGTCACGGATCGCGTGCAGTTGACGCCGGTCGCCATCCATGAGGCGATGTGCTTCATCGAGACGGAGTACAAGAACAATCCCACTTCACCCGATCATGACCTCATCGCGACCGCAGTCTTCTCGCAGCCGGAGATCGGCACGGTCGGTCTGTCCGAAGAGGCAGCCGCAAAGAAGTTCGAGGAGATCGAGGTTTATCGCGCGCAGTTCCGTCCGATGAAGGCGACGCTGTCGGGCCGGGCCGAGAAGATGATCATGAAGCTGATCGTCAATGCCGCCGATCGTAAGGTCGTCGGCGCGCATATCCTTGGCCATGATGCAGGCGAGATGGCGCAGCTGCTGGGCATCACCCTCAAGGCCGGCTGCACTAAGGACGATTTCGATCGCACCATGGCGGTTCACCCGACAGCTGCGGAAGAACTTGTGACGATGTACACGCCGACATACCGGGTCCGGAACGGCGAGCGGGTCTAAGCCGCCGCCGTTTGTACCGACATCAAAGCATTTCCTGCGGGTCTCATTAGAGGTCCGCAGGTGATAATCAGAACTTCGAGATGAGATCCAGTCCCAGGACGGGTGCCGATAATGCCGCAAGGCTTAAGAGCGAGAGCAGGACAATCCGGAGCCGGCGGCTCCTGCGGGTTTGTACTCCAGTCCAATCATACGCCATCACACGATCCTCATGATCAACGCAGGAAGTCAAAACTTCCCGAACACCACGTTACGCCCCCATAGAGCGGGGTAGAGGGCGAGGCTTGCGTGAAGCTTGCCTCTGGTCGGTACGGGCGCACGCCTCGGGATTGAGGTGTTCGCAAGATCTCCATGCTCTCATGAAGCGACGGCTTTGCAAGTTTTCCCTGAAAAGCTCGCGTGTCTTAGGCTGTGAATTGTGTGGGTAACCATGCTGCGCTGCGATAGCTTAAGCCTGCTTCAGCCAGTCCACCGCGGGTCCCCAGAGAGTGTCCTTGAAGGCCGAGCGGAAAAAGCCGAGATGGCCGACTGTGCCGCCTGCTTCATCCGGCGAGACCCAGCGGATCTCTGTCGGGGCGCGGCTATAGTATTTCAGCAGCGCGTGCTGGGCCTTTGGCGTGCCCCAGGGATCGTCGGTCAGGCCGATGGCGAGAATGGGGGTCTCGACCTCTGCAAACCGGCGCGCCGCATCCATGGTGGGATCGGCGAAGAAGTATTCGGGATGGCGGCCCCAACGCGCCCATTCGCGGAAAATGGTCCCCGGCAGGGTCTGACCCAGGCCGATCTGGCCAGGGACCTTGCCGAGCAATGCCGCCAGCGGCACGCCCACCAGGTTCATCTGGCTGAAGACGCGAAACCTCGGCTTGGTATTTCCCCAGTAGCCGGTCATGGTCGCGACCATGAGATAGCGGGAGAACCTGTCGGAGCGGCCGCTGAGCGCCAATACCTGTCCTCCGAAGGACTGGCCGACGCCAACGATCGGATGATCGGGTCCTTCCAGTTCCAGGCGATGCAGTGCCGCGGGCATGTCGAAATGCGCCCAGTCGCGCATCAACAGCGGGCGTTTCCAGCTTTTCGGCGCCTGCGAGGCTGCGACGCCGCGATAATCGTAGGTCATTGCAGCGCGGAAGCCATGATGGGCGACGAGATGTTCGGCGAAGCGGGCGTAGAATCCGCGTGGCACGGCTGCAGCCGAGGAAATGAGCGCCATGGGTCCCTCGCCGTGACCCCGTATCAACGTGCTGTGCAGCGGGAAGCGATCCGCCGTTTCGAACTGGATTTCGGTCTTTTCGATCTCGTGCTGTGTCATGCCGAACCTCCCGTTCCGGATGTCGATCAAGATCTTACGTTTACGTCCATGTCATATCAAGTGTCTGCCATCGCAAGGGCAGGTCCGGGCGGGTCCGAGGGGTGAGAAAGTGCGCGGTCGGCTCTTCGTTATACCCTCCGAAAGTCCCTAAACTTCGGCTTTCCAAGCATCGATTAACCGTTTATAAGCCCCCATCCGATGCGGCCGGGAGGTTGCCGCAGCTAGTATCAGACAGGTGACGACCATGGCGCAGAATTGGACCCCGAGCAGCTGGAGACAGAAGCCGATCAAGCAGGTTCCGGCGTATCCGGACCTCGACGCATTGAAGGCTGCCGAGCAGCAGCTTTCGACCTATCCGCCGCTGGTCTTTGCGGGCGAGGCCCGTCGCCTGAAGAAGTCGCTGGCCCAGGTCGCGGAAGGCGAGGCCTTCCTGCTGCAGGGCGGTGATTGCGCCGAGAGCTTTGCCGAGCATGGCGCCGACAATATCCGCGACTTCTTCCGCGCCTTCCTGCAGATGGCCGTCGTCCTGACGTTCGGCGCGCAGCTGCCGGTGGTCAAGGTCGGCCGTATTGCCGGCCAGTTCGCCAAGCCGCGCTCTTCGGACATGGAGACGATCGGTGGCGTCGAGCTGCCGAGCTACCGTGGTGACATCATCAACGGCATCGAGTTCACCGAAGAGGCTCGTATCCCGAGCCCCGAGCGCCAGCTGATGGCCTATCGCCAGTCGGCTGCCACGCTGAACCTGCTGCGCGCCTTCGCCATGGGTGGTTATGCCAACCTCGAGAACGTGCATCAGTGGATGCTCGGCTTCGTCAAGGATAGCCCGCAGGCCGAGCGCTACCGCAAGCTTGCTGACCGCATTTCCGAAACCATGGACTTCATGAAGGCCGTGGGCATCACCTCGGAAAACAATCCGAGCCTGCGCGAAACCGATTTCTTCACCAGCCATGAAGCCCTGCTTCTCGGCTATGAAGAAGCGCTGACCCGCGTCGATTCCACCTCGGGTGATTGGTATGCCACATCAGGTCACATGATCTGGATCGGCGATCGTACGCGCCAGGCCGACCATGCGCATCTGGAATACTGCCGCGGCATCAAGAACCCGATCGGTCTGAAGTGCGGCCCGTCGCTGCAGGCTGACGATCTGTTGAACCTGATCGACATCCTGAACCCGCAGAACGAAGCCGGTCGCCTGACCCTGATCTGCCGTTTCGGTCACGACAAGGTTGCCGAGCACCTGCCGCGCCTCATCCGCGCTGTCGAGCGCGAAGGTCGCAAGGTCGTGTGGTCCTGCGATCCGATGCATGGCAACACGATCACGCTCAACAACTACAAGACCCGTCCGTTCGAGCGGATCCTGTCGGAAGTCGAAAGCTTCTTCCAGATCCACCGTGCGGAAGGCTCGCATCCGGGCGGCATCCATATCGAGATGACCGGCAAGGACGTGACCGAATGCACCGGCGGTGCGCGTGCGGTGACCGGCAACGATCTTGCCGATCGTTACCACACCCATTGCGACCCGCGCCTCAACGCCGACCAGGCGCTTGAGCTCGCCTTCCTGCTTGCCGAGCGGATGAAGAGCGGCCGTGACGAAAAGCGGATGCTGGTTGCGAACGGCTGAAGCATAAGTTCAGCATTCCGAGTTTGACGACCGGGCGGGCTTCAACGAAGCTCGCCCGGTTCTCGTTTGCGGAGGTGTGTGATGAGCGAAGACAAGACTGGCGGTTGTCTGTGCGGCGCGGTGACGATTACGGTCAGGGGTAAGCTTGGACCCGTCAGCTATTGCCATTGCGCGCAATGCCGCCGTCAGACCGGGCTCTACTATGCGACGACGGATGCGGCGGTGAGCGAGGTCGAGATCAGCGGGCGCGAGAAGATCGGCGCCTATCGGGCGAGCCCCGATGCCGAGCGCGCCTTTTGCCGCGATTGTGGTTCAGCACTCTACTGGAAGGCGGATGGCGAGGCGCGGATCTCGCTGATGGCGGGCCTGTTTCCGAACCCAACGGCTCTCGAAGGCGGCTATCACATCTACTGCGCCGACAAAGGCGATTTCTACGAGATAGACGATGGCTTGCCGCAATATGCCGCCAGCCGCAGCTGAGCGCCTTCAGGCGGCAGCCGCGTTCTCCGCATTGATCCCCAATGAAGCCAGCGCCTGATGGTAGGACTGGTCGATGGCTGCGAACTTGGCCGACTGCCAGTTGAAATAGTCTTCCAGAAAGCGGTTCGTCAGCAAAAGGTCGCCTCGGCGTCGCGGCTGTTCCCAGCACAGAAGCTCTTCGGTTTCCGCCTTCTTGAACATGCGCTTCAGGTTGGTGGTCGAGACCTGATAGGTTTCGCTCAATTCCACCAGCGTTACCGGTCCGCAGGATACGTTTTCGGCAGCGCGGTCGACGTTGTCGAGACGTGCGATCAGGTCGTGCAGGATGATGCCGCCGAGATCCGACCACAGGAAGTGGCCGATCGAGTCCGGCGGTTCGCGCCACATCGGATCGCCCACCATGATGTCGGCGCCGATGGGCTGGGCGATCAGAAATATCCGCTCTTCGGCCAGCGAGGTCATTTCGCGATTGCCGCCATCGAGCCGATCGAGGCAGGCGAGATGGCCGTTGAACCAGCTGCGCAGGCCGTTCAGACTGAGTTCCGTAGGTTCAAGGACGCGGACCCGCTTGTCGGGGACGTCGGGAACGTCACGCAGGAACTTGTAGGCGACCAGTTCCGCCAGATAACCCGTCGCCGTGTTGCGGCTCGCAGCCCCCAGGCGCATGACCGTTTCCACGAAACGTGTGGCCGTCAGGCCCGACAGCGGGTCGTCCGGCGTGCGGCGCAAGGCGAGCGCGAACACCGACTGTGTCATCAGCCACTTGCGGTGGGATGCCTTCAGGCGGGACATGCGCGGGGTCCGCATGTGAATGCCAATGAGATGCTGGGCGATCTGCCTTTCGATCGCCGGGTAGAGCGGATGTGCAACTATTTCAGCGCGCGACATGAGCGGCATGGCAAAAGCTCGGCGTTAAACTTTGAATGCAATCAGAGTGTTCGACCGCTCGCGCAGCCAGGCAAGAACAGTGGTCACTAATACTGTCAAGCACGCCGGTTTGGTGAACAAAAAAAGTCTATGACTGAAATCGGGGGGCGCTGCAATAGCGCCCCCCGTTCAAAATGTCTTTATGGATAACTGTGATCCGAAGTAACGATGCGTTCAACTGCTCGGTTGCAGTCGATCGGACTGCTCGGGGAAGAAACGATCAAGTCCGTAGCCTTCGCCGAACATGACATCGTGCTGCAGAAGACGGTAGTCGCGGATCAATGGGTCGATGCGGCCCGACAGAGCCCAGTCGGCCTGCGCCTTGTTGTTACGGCCGATCAGCTGATGCCTGTCGATGACCGAGTAACGTTCGGCAACGCGGCCGAGCATGCCGGTATAGTAGGGGTGACGGTAGCCGGCCATGCGGACGATGTAGTAGGGCAGCTGTGACGGGCTGACCGAACCGATGTCCTTCTGAACGCCACGCTTGGACGACCAGATGACGAGCGGGGTTTCATGCTCGCGCTTCATGGTCGCGACCGAGGCTTTGCGGGTGGCGACGACGTTCGCCATGTAGCCGCTTTCTGTGTAAACCTCGTTCAGCGGCGGCAGGTGGTCGCCGAAGAGCACGATGATCGTTTCGCGGCGGCGCTTCTTCGCCCAGTCCATGAGAGCCTTCAGGCTCTGGTCCGCTTCCTTCACACCCTGCGCATAGGTCGCAAGCGCGCTGGTATTGCCGTCAGAGAGGGTCGGAGCGTCCACCTCGATGGTGTTCTTTGCGTAGCGGTTATGCTCGTAGGGGCCGTGACCCTGGAGGGTGACTGCGAAGAAGAAGAAGGGTTCGCTGGTGTTGTCGGCTTCCCGGATGATGTGGCGCGTCAGGGCCTCGTCCGAGGCGAAGATGCCGCGCTTGTCCATCACCGGCATGTTTTCTTCGGACTGGAACTGACGGAAGCCCAGCGACTGGTAGACGTTGTTGCGGTTCCAGAACCAGCCCTGGAAGGGGTGGAAGGCCTTGCTGACATAGCCCTTCGATTCAAAGAAGGTGGCGAGCGAAGGCACGGGACGGCGGATGTACTGCTGATAGGGAATGCTGCCATAGGGCAGGAAGGCATTGGAAAAGCCCGTCAGCGCTTCGAATTCGACATTCGCAGTCATGCCGCCGAATTCCGGAGAGAAGACCTGGCCGGACTGCGCGGCGCGGATGGTCGGCATGGGATCGGCCGAGTAGCGGACGCTGCTCATCTTGGTCGGATCCCATAGCGACTCGCTCATGACGACGATCACGTCGGCCTGACGGCCCGAGAAGAAGGATGCCGGCAGAAGGTCGGTCTGCATGTCGGTGATGGCGACGTGATTGTAGCCGGCGGGGGCGCTGACGCTCGCCATCGGCACGTTGAAGGCAAACGCCATCAGGAAGCCGTTGTGGCGATAGTTTTCCTTCTGGTCCCACATCATCGGCACGATGTTAAGGCGATCCCTGAAGGCGGAAAAGGCCATCGGGTCCATCAGGGAGATGAAGCCGGCGAGCAGCGGGAAGGCGGGGGCAAGGCGAACGCCGCGGCCCGAGAGGTTCAGTCGCGGGAAGACTTTGCGGCTCTTCCAGATGAGCGTCACGAAGGCGGCGACGAAAACGAGGCTTCCACAGGCAAGGGCAATCGCTTTGACCGGTTCAGCCGCAACCATGGCCGGCAGCAGCTGCATGATCTGACGACCGAAGAGGAGGTCGCTCGGAAAAAGCGGGTCCGACAGGAAGAGCTGCTTCTGGCCCGAGAAGAAGGCGGGCAGCAGAGCCAGCGGCGCAACGAAGAGCGTGGACTGGTAGGCCTTGCCGATAATGGCATCTGCAAAGCAGAGGACCAGGAACATGATGCCCACGGCCACAAGCCCGGGCCGGCTCGACGATGTCAGGTATTCGATGACATCGACCATGGTCCCGCGTGCGAGCACTTCGCTCAGAACGACGATCACGGCTGCGATCAGCGCCGTGTTGACCCACTGAATGACCAGCTGCAACGTCCAGGACGTGCCGAGCTCGCGTTCGCGCGTCGCACCAAAGGCATTAAAAATGGTCGCGACGAGCGATTTCGGGCTGGTCTGTGCCACGTCGAACTCCGGGTCAGGGACAGGTGTCGTAAAATCTTCGCACAGATGTCACACAAGTGTCATGAATGCTACATGAACCGTAGCGCAGAAGCCTTTGTTCCCACACTTTCAGGGGGATTGGTTAGCGGCGGCGGACATTGCTGATCACGGGGTCGACAAGCAACATTGCGATCGGTCACGCGAGCGGCTAAATCGATGTCATGAGCGAAGCAAAGAAGATCTCCGACGTCCTGCGTATCGCGGTGGCACAGTTCAATCCTGTTGTCGGCGACGTCGCCGGCAATCTGGCCAAGGCACGGGCTGCGCGCGCCGATGCGGCCGGGCAGGGGGCACACCTCCTGTTGCTGACGGAGCTCTTCATTTCAGGCTATCCGCCGGAAGATCTGGTATTGAAACCCGCCTTCCTGAGTGCCTGTCTCCAGGCTGTTGAGGCGCTTGCCGCCGACACTGCGGATGGCGGTCCGGGCGTGATCGTCGGCTTTCCCCGCCAAGGCGAGAAGGGACGGCACAATTCCGTCGCCATTCTCGACGGCGGGAAAATCCTTGCCTTCCGCGACAAGCTCGATCTGCCGAATTACGGCGAGTTCGACGAAAAGCGCGTCTTTACCGAAGGCGAGATGCCGGGACCGGTGAATTTCCGCGGTGTGCGCATCGGGGTGCCGATCTGTGAGGAAATCTGGAACGATCTCGGCGTCTGCGAGACGCTGGCCGAGACCGGCGCCGAAATCCTGCTGGTTCCGAATGGCTCGCCCTACTACCGAGGCAAGGTCGATGTCCGCCATCAGGTGGCGCTCCGTCAGGTGATCGAGACTGGCCTGCCGCTGGTGTTCGCCAACCAGCTCGGTGGCCAGGACGAACTCGTCTTCGACGGCGCGAGCTTTGCCTTTAACGGCGACAAGTCGCTCGCCTTCCAGATGAGCCAGTTCGAAGAGACGCTGTCCGTCACGACCTGGAAGCGCACGGATGATGGCTGGCGCTGTGACCAGGGGCCGATGTCGCGCATTCCGGAAAAGGAAGAGGCCGATTATCGCGCCTGCGTGCTCGGCTTCCGCGACTACGTCAACAAGAACGGTTTCAAGAGCGTCGTGCTCGGCCTGTCCGGCGGCATCGATTCTGCCATTTGCGCCGCGATCGCCGTGGATGCACTCGGCGAAGAGCGGGTGCGCACGATCATGCTGCCCTATCGCTACACCTCGCAGGAGAGCTTCGCCGACGCCGAATCCTGCGCCAAGGCGCTGGGCTGCCATTACGACATCGTGCCGATCCAGGAGCCGGTTGAGGGCTTCCTCTCGTCGCTGTCGGAAATGTTCGAGGGTACCGAGAGCGGCATCACCGAAGAAAACCTGCAGAGCCGTACGCGTGGGACGATCCTGATGGCGTTCTCCAACAAGTTCGGCTCGATGGTCGTCACCACCGGCAACAAGTCGGAGATGTCGGTGGGTTATGCCACACTCTACGGCGACATGAATGGTGGCTTCAACCCCATCAAGGACCTCTACAAGATGCAGGTCTATGCGCTGTCGGCCTGGCGCAACGAGAACGTTCCCCCGGGTGCGCTTGGGCCGTCGGGCGAGGTCATTCCCGCAAACATCCTGTCCAAGGCGCCGTCTGCGGAGCTTCGGCCGAACCAGACCGACCAGGATTCGCTGCCGCCTTATCCGGTTCTCGACGATATCCTCGAATGCCTCGTCGAAAAAGAAATGGGCGTGGACGAGATCGTCGCGCGCGGCCATGACATCGCGACGGTGCACCGCGTCGAACACCTGCTTTACCTCGCCGAATACAAGCGTCGCCAGTCGGCGCCGGGCGTGAAGATCACCAAGAAGAACTTCGGACGCGATCGCCGCTATCCGATCACGAACCGTTTCCGGGATCGCTGAGCGTGTCGAAAGAGGACCACGATGCCCGGGCTGCTTTGCCTGATTTTACGGCGGAGGAGCGCAGTTATATCTTTGCTGTCGGAGCACATGACAATCAGGATAGCGGGCTGTACCGGACGCTCTCGGGCGCCGCCTACTTCCTGCCCTCGATTGCGATTGGCTGCTACGGCCTGTGGGACGGGAGCTTCAAGATGCTCGGCATCGGGTTCCTCACGCTGAACGTCAGCCTGATCTGGGGTTTCTACACCGAGTGGCGCAGTGCTCATCTTGAGCGGACTGGCCGGGCGATCTTCGCCAAACTGCGCCAGGCGATGGAAAATCGCTCCGTCGCAGACTGATTTTTCCAAGGAGACCATGATGCGCAGTTCGGTCGAGATCTACGACATGGCGACACGCGAATGCGAGGTCGTCTGGCAGACGGAGGACCTCGTCGAGGCGCCCAACTGGTCGCGCGACGGCGAATTTCTCGTCATCAATGGCGACGGCTTGCTCTATGCGTTGCCGCTCGATGAGGATGATCCGGAGCCTGAGCTGATCGACACCAGCTTCGCCGTCCGGCTCAACAACGATCACGGGATCTCGCCCGATGGCGCCTCGATCGTCTTTTCCGACCATACGCTCTACGGCAAGTCCTGCATCTATATGCTGGGCGATGGCGATGAAGAGCCGCGCCAGGTCACCGACAAAATGCCGTCCTACTGGCACGGCTGGTCGCCGGACGGGAAGGTGCTTACCTATTGCGGCGAGAGAAACGGTGCCTTCGACATCTACACGATTTCGACGAAGGGCGGTGCCGAACAGCGCCTGACCAACGGCGAGGGGCACAATGACGGTCCCGACTATTCGCCTGACGGGCAGTGGATCTATTTCAATTCCAGCCGCACCGGCACCATGCAGATCTGGCGCATGCGCACGGATGGCTCAGGCCTGGAGCAGCTGACCTCGGACGGTCACAGTGACTGGTTCCCGCATCCGTCGCCGGATGGCAGCAAGGTGCTGTTCCTCTCCTACGACGCCGACGTCACGGGCCATCCGCGCGACAAGAATGTCCGGCTTCGGCTGATGGATGCCGATGGCGGCAATGTCGAGACGCTGTTCGAGTTCTTCGGTGGGCAGGGCTCGATCAACGTCCCGAATTGGTCGCCGGATGGATCCGCCTTCGCATTCGTGCGGTACTTCCCAACAAGTGACTGACACCGTCGTTTTTGATCTGTCCCAGCCGGGCTCTTCACGCTAGAAACCATCTGTCAGGTGCCTGCCTATCGGCAGGAGAATCGGGAAGCTGGTGAAATTCCGGCACGTGCCCAACGCTGTAAGGCGGACGTGATGCGCAAGGGGGAACCCGACCACTGGAGCAATCCGGGAAGGCGCGTGTTGCGGATGATGCCCAGTCAGAAGACCGGCCTGACAAGATAGACCGAACCCGCGTGGACGGCGGGTGGGTGCGCATTGTGGGGATTACGATGCACGACGATCCGAACGAGTTCCTCGTCCGGACAGCGCCCTTTGTCGACGAGGACAAGGATGCCGTCTACCGGGCCATTCATACGCGACGCGATGTTCGCGACCAGTTTCTTCCCGATCCTTTGCCCGATGATCTCGTGCTTAGGCTGCTTGAAGCAGCCCATGCCGCACCGTCGGTCGGCTTTATGCAGCCGTGGAGCTTCATTCTGGTCCGCAGCGCTGACACCCGTGCGGCGGTGTGGGACGCGTTTGCGCGGGCGAATGAAGAGGCAGAGGCGATGTTTCACGAGGCGCGCCGCAATGCCTATCGGGCGCTGAAGCTGGAAGGCATTCGCAAGGCGCCGCTGAATATCTGCGTCACCTGTGATCCTGATCGTGCCGGTCCCGTGGTTCTCGGTCGGACCCACGATCCCCGGATGGATGCCTTCTCGACGGTTTGCGCGATCCAGAATCTGTGGCTTGCGGCGCGAGCGGAAGGGGTCGGGCTCGGCTGGGTCAGCATCTTTCACGAGGCCGAAGTGAAGGCGATCCTCGGCATCCCGGATCGTGTCCAGATCATCGGTTACCTATGCCTCGGCCTTGTCGATCACCTCTATGCGTCGCCCGAACTCGAGGTGAAGGGGTGGCGCAAGCGTCTGGCACTCGAGGAGCTGATCTTCGAGGAGCATTGGGGCGCACAGGCAGCCGGGCCGGTCACTCCTGCAGAGGCTGTGGACCCGGCGCTGCCGGGTTCCTGAGGTCGATCGTTCCCTTGTCGGGAGGGATGAAGACAGGGCCGACGCGGCGGATATTGAGGTTTGCCTCGTCCAGACTGCGTTCCGCGGCGGGGCGGGGAGCTGCCGGTGTCGATTTCGACTTCGGTGCAATCTCCAGTACGGAGGACTGGTAGTCGGGCACCGCGGGACGCGGCGTCATGCGCTGGTAGTATTGCTGAAGATTGCAGGCGCAGGTCGGCTCCGCATTTGTCCGGCGATTGCGGTAGACGAAGGCGTTGGGCAGGTCCCTGTAGGGACGGCCGGTGATGGCTGAGACCATGTCGACCGTTTCGCTGCGTTCCGGCGCGTGGAAGAAGAGCTCCGTTTCCGTCCCCGGGCACATCTGCTGACACTGGGCAGCGTCCCGGCCGAAGTTCATCGCTGACGTTTGCGAGGAAATCGGAAAAAAGCCGCCGTCGCAGGTGCGGACGCAGAGCGTGCGGACATTGCCGCTCGGTAGGATGCCGATCGGCGGCTGTGGCGTCGCATAGGCTGCTTCCGCCTCGCGGTCCGGACGGTAGGGTTCCGGCAGCGTGTCGAGATAGGGAATCCGCTCGGCCTCCTGCGGCAGTGGCGCCTCATCCGGTCCGCATCCATTTGCCTCAAGCGCGGTTACCAAGGCGGCGCGGGCATCCGCCACGCGGCTTTCGCGAAGGTCGGCCAGCCGCGTTGCAAGGATGTCGCGATTTGCCTCCATGCGGGAGATTGCCGTTGCCAGGTCGCTGCAATCATTGCCGCCATCAGGCCGGATTTGGACGATGGAAGAGGTGAGACAGCGCAGCCGCCGCTGGTCCTGGCGCGCTTTGCGCAGTTCGAGGTTCTGCTGTGCAATGGCGCTGGCATAGCTGTTGATTTCAGGCGATCGTCCGCCTTGTTCCACCAGGACCAGGCGGTCGCGCAATCGCTCGCAAAGCGCCGAGGCCTCGGCCCCGGATGGCAAGATGCCGCCCATGAGGACAAACATCGCGATGGAACTGACTATCCTGCTCGGCACATCCGGATTCCAGTTGTCGTTTGCAAGGCAGACTACGACCCTTATGGGGTGCAGGATATCCGAGTGGTGGTCAAATTCAAATGACAGATGACGTGAGACGGGTACGGCACCTGCCGCACCCGCCTTGTTCTATGTCACGCGGCCTGAGCTGCCGTGAGTGTCATCGGTCGTTCGAGCACGCTTCCCTCGATTGCCGCCACCGCCTTCATTCTGTCAAGCAGGTCCTCGGAGACCTCCCAGGATACCGCGACCGCCTGAACCACGCCGATGCGCTGGGGTTCGCCGATCCGCATTCCGGGGCAGCCCATGCGCTTGAACATGCGCTCCAGAAACACATCCGTTACGGTGACGATGTGGCTGAGGCCGGATGCCAGGCCCAGTTCTCCGACGCCGCACATCAGCTCGGCTGCGGCAATCGTCACCTGGTTTCCGGCACGGTCCTGCGAGATCTCGGGGTCAATGCAGAAGCGGCTCGATTCCCAGATGGCTGCGCTGCGGATTTGCGGGCCATCCCCAAGGAGAATCGGGAACGTGTCGTCCAGCATGTTCGGCCCAAGCGTCGGCAGCAGGCGAAGCGAACCGCGCAGACGGCCTTCTTCCCCATAGGATAGGACATAGAGCGGATTGGACCGGTCATAGTCGTCTATCTCCCAGGCATCGCGCACCACGACCTCCCAGCCGAGGAGGTCGTGGAAGACACGTTTGCGCAGCCTGTGCATCGCGTCGATGTCGGAGGGAAACTGGTGTCGGCGTGCGCCGTTGATGATCCTGATCATGCCTTGCTCCTTCTTGCAGAACGGAACAGGCAGGATGCGGCTCAAGTCATATGAATGAAATTGACGGTTGCGCCAGCATTATTAGATGCAATCTATGATACTATGAAGGGTTTGCCTTTTCTGATGACGCTTCCGTGTCCGCGAGACGCGGGATCAGACCCCGCCAGATGGCTTCGGCTACGGCTTGAGCATTGGTCATGACGTCGAGTTTGTGCCGGGCATTAGCCATGAAGTGGCGGATCGTGCGTTCGGAAATGCCGAGAATGACCGCCGTTTCCCAATAGCTCTTGCCGGCTGCAATCCAGGCCAGAGCCTCGCGTTCGCGGCGGGTCAACGACCGTTCACCCGCCTTCACCAGGCTCTCCATGCGAGCAGGTCTCGTCAACCGGGCGTTCAATCGAGAGCCCAGGCTCAGGAGGTCTCTGTCGTGGAGGCGGCGCCAGATGGAGAGTTCGGGGATATGTGGTCCGGCTTCCACCAAAAGACCGCTGTTGCGACCGGGCAGGGGGTAGCCAATGATTGCGGGCGAGTGCTCGTCGCCCCTGTTCCTGCCTACTAATTGAATTGGCTCGAGGGCTGCGAAGATCCGGAGGATCTGTTCGACAGGCAGTTTGCTATGCAGGCTGCGCGCACTCTGTGGCACCTGCCGACGGTGACTGCGATGAATGGTCTGGGCGCGCATGCGGCCATTGCTGATGACCGCATCGATATAGGTGACCGGTCCCGTTTCGTAGGCCATCTGCAGGCGGGACAGGAAGGCTGGAGGATCGATCGTTTCCTGCTGGTCCAGCCAATCCAAGAGTTCGAAATATGCCCCCGACTGCGCCATCAACAATACCCTATATTTCAAGGGAAACAGTGTCGGCGTTGCAGCTTTGGCTTGTCTAGTGGGTAAGTTTCGCGGCGGTCGAGCGGCGGACGAAAACCGCCGCTCGACAGCCCAAATCAACCGGCCGGTTGCGACGCTTCGACGACGGCCAGTGCTGCCATGTTGACGACGCCGCGGGACGTCACGGAGGTCGAAAGCACGTGCGCCGGCATGGCGGCACCGAGCAGGATCGGACCGACATGCAGGGCGTCCATCATGGTGCGGACGATGCCGAGCGAGATGTTGGCGGCGTCGAGATTCGGGAAGACCAGAAGGTTTGCTTCACCCGTCAGCGTGCTCTCCGGCATGGCGCGCTTGCGCAGGACCTCTGACAGGGCCGAGCCGCCCTGCATCTCGCCGTCGACTTCGATATCGGGCGCATTGGTCCTGATGATCTCGAGCGCTTGACGCATTTTCGAGGCGCTGGCGGATGGGCGGGAGCCGAAGTTGGAATGGGAGAGCAGCGCTGCCTTCGGGCTGATGCCGAAGCGGCGGATTTCCTGCGCCGCGAGAATGGTCATTTCCGCGATCTCCTCGGCACAGGGATCGTCCGTGACGAAGGTGTCTGTGAAGAAGATGGCGCCGCGCTGCGAGATCAGCAGGCTGAGGCCTGAGAAGTCGCGCACACCCTCACGCTTGCCGATGATCTGGCGAACGTCGCGGACATGGCGGTCGTAGCGGCCTTCGACGCCACAGATCAGGGCATCTGCGTCACCACGCTTGACGGCAAGCGCGCCGATGACCGTGGTGTTGGTGCGCACGATCGTGCGTGCAGCTTCCGGGTTGATGCCGGCGCGGCCAACCAGCGCGAAGTAGTCGTCGACATAGTCGCGGTAGCGCGGATCGTCTTCCGGGTTGACCAGTTCAAAATCTGTGCCCGGGCGGATGCGCAGGCCGTAGCGCTTCAGGCGCGTCTCGATGATCTGCGGACGTCCGATCAGGATCGGCTCGCCGATACCGTCTTCAAGCAGAACCTGGGCTGCGCGCAGTACGCGCTCGTCCTCGCCTTCGGCGAAGATCACGCGCTTGTTCGATGCCGTCTTTGCAGCGGCAAAGATCGGCTTCATGACGAAGCCGGAGCGGAAGACGAAGCGGTTCAGCTGGTCGAGATAGGTGTCGAAATCGGCAATCGGACGGCGTGCGACGCCGCTGTCAGCCGCAGCCTTGGCAACGGCCGGAGCGATGCGCAGGATCAGGCGCGGATCGAAGGGCGAGGGGATCAGGTAGTCGGGGCCGAAGGTCGGCGTTTCGCCGGTATAGGCGCGGGCGGCGACTTCGGAGACTTCCTCGCGGGCGAGGGCTGCGATGGCGCGGACGGCGGCCATCTTCATCTCTTCGTTGATCGTGGTCGCGCCACAATCGAGGGCGCCTCTGAAGATGTAAGGGAAGCAGAGGACGTTGTTGACCTGGTTCGGGAAGTCGGAGCGACCGGTGCAGATCATCGCGTCGGGACGCGCGGCGCGCGCTTCCTCTGGCATGATCTCCGGCTTCGGATTGGCGAGCGCCATGATCAGCGGCTTCGGTGCCATGCGGGCCAGCAGTTCCGGCTTCAGCACGCCGGCGGCCGACAGGCCGAGGAAGACGTCGGCATCGTCGATGCTTTCGGCGAGCGCACGCTTGTCGGTTTCCTGGGCGTAGACTTCCTTCCAGGGGTCCATCAGCTCGTTGCGGCCCTTGTAAACAAGGCCTTCAATGTCGTGGACCCAGATGTTCTCGCGCTTGGCGCCGAGGATCACCAGGAGGTTGAGGCAGGCGAGGGCGGCCGCACCGGCACCGGAGGCGACGATCTTCACGGTCTCGATCGACTTGCCGGCAAGTTCCAGGCCGTTCAGGATCGCAGCCGCAACAATGATCGCGGTTCCGTGCTGGTCGTCATGGAAGACCGGAATGTTCATCTTGGCGCGGAGCTGGTCTTCCACCTGGAAGCATTCCGGGGCCTTGATGTCTTCGAGGTTGATACCGCCGAAAGTCGGCTCGAGGGCCGAAATGGTCGAGACCATTTCGTCGACACCAGGTGCATCGATTTCGATGTCAAAGACGTCGATGCCGGCAAATTTCTTAAAGAGGACGGCCTTGCCTTCCATGACCGGCTTGGAGGCCAGCGGTCCGATATTGCCAAGGCCGAGAACGGCCGTGCCGTTGGAGATCACCGCGACGAGGTTGGAGCGTGCCGTGTAATCGTCGGCGGCTGCCGGGTCGTCCTTGATCGCGAGACAGGGAGCGGCGACACCTGGCGAATAGGCAAGGGCGAGGTCGCGCTGGTTGCCGAGCGGCTTGGTGGCCTGGATCTCGAGTTTCCCGGGACGGGGATAGCGGTGATAGAAGAGCGCCTGCTCGTCGAGATCGGCGGTCGGGTTCGCAACTTGCGGCTTGTTCTTGTCCTGGGAATTCATTGGTTTCACCGGCAGTTTCTGGTCATCGGATCTGTATGCCCGTCATACACGAATTGACCGGGAGTGGTAGACTTTAGTTCCGCCTATGCCCAGCGAGCTTTCAGTAGATTTTGAGGGGTGAAGGTCTCGTAAATGGCATGATCACGGCGATGTCATCTTCCTGAAACACGAGTCTGATTAAGCGCTTTCAAGACAGCGATGAGGACCGTGCCGTGGAAGAAGCCAGCGAAACACGCCATTTCAGGACCCTGTTCATCTCGGACGTTCATCTCGGATCGAAAGCCGCCAAGACGGACTTCCTCCTGGATTTCCTGCGCACGCACGAGGCCGATACCATTATCCTCGTCGGTGACATCGTTGACGGATGGCGCCTGAAGCGCAGCTGGTACTGGCCGCAGCAATGCAATGACGTGGTTCAGAAGGTGTTGCGCAAGGCGCGCAAGGGCACGCGTATCATCTACATCCCCGGCAATCACGACGAGTTCATGCGCGATTTCCCCGGCATCCATTTCGGTGGGATCGAAGTCGAGCAGCGCATCGTGTACGAGATGGCCGATGGCAAGAAATACCTCGTCCTCCATGGCGACGAGTTCGACGTGGTCGTGCGCAATGCCCGCCTGCTCGCCTATCTCGGTGACTGGGCCTACGACACCGCGATTGCGATCAACGTCCTTCTGGCAGCGATCCGTCGCCGCCTCGGCATGCCCTACTGGTCGTTCTCGGCCTGGGCCAAGCTTCAGGTCAAGCACGCTGTCAACTTCATCGGTGAATTCCAGCGCGTGGTCGCCGACGAGGCACGCCGCGCCGAGGTGGATGGCGTTATCTGCGGCCACATCCATCACGCCGTCATGGAAGACATTGACGGCATCCACTACGTCAACACCGGCGACTGGGTGGAAAGCTGCACGGCGATCGCCGAACATCCCGATGGACGGCTGGAGCTGATCTCCTGGGGCCACAAGATCAGCGAAGCACCGGCGAGCAAACGCGCCGGCAAACTCGTGCCCATCCTGCTGCCGAAACCGATTGCCGAAACGGCCCAGGACGACGGGATTCGCGCGGCCTGAGCCACCCCTCTGTTGCAAAGCGGTCATGAAGGCCCGCAATCGGGTTGGAAAACGCAATTAACGGTTTGCAAAGGATTTCTTCGCAGGCGGCGATGGTTATAGTGTGCAGCTATCTGTCACGTGATTTGCGAACCCGGATCCCCCGGCGCGAATTTGGAAGTTGTCGCCACCTTGAGTTCGGTTGAGCAAGAAGACGCCCGTATTGAGATCGATCAGCAGCCGGACGGAAACGCCCGGCAAATCCGGCTTGCCGGTCGCTGGAAGAACACCAGCCTAAGCGCGATGATCAAATCCGCCGGCCCGCTGGTTGATTCTCCGGTCGTGCAGCGGGAGACGATCGATCTCAGCGCCGTGAGCGATATGGACACGGCCGGCGCGTGGCTGGTTCGCCGCTTCATAACCGAACGGCGCGAGCGCGGCGGTTCGATCGAGATCGTCGGCGGATCCCCGGGGATGCGCGAGTTGATCGAAGCGCTTCCCGAGCACGTCACGGCTCCAGAAAAGCCGGTCGATCACCGCACCCGCTTCGAGCGCATCTTCGAACCTGTCGGGAAAGTGACGATCAGCCTCTGGGGCGATCTGATCGCCATGATGTTCGTGCTCGGATCTGCCGTCCGCGGGGCGCAGACCAAGGCTGGGCGCGGTTCCGGGGTGTCTCCGGCATCCGTAGTCAATCAGCTCGACCATATGGGTGTGCGGGCCGTTCCGATCATCACGTTGATGTCGTTCCTGATCGGCGCGATCATTGCCCAGCAGGGCGCGTTTCAGTTGCGCTATTTCGGAGCGGAAGTTTTCGTCGTCGATCTCGTCGGCATCCTGCAGCTGCGCGAAATCGGCGTGCTGCTCACCGCGATCATGATCGCGGGTCGTTCCGGCAGCGCCATCACGGCTGAAATCGGTTCGATGAAGATGCGTGAGGAAATCGATGCCCTGAAGGTCATCGGTCTCAATCCGATCGGGGTGCTTGTCTTTCCGCGGCTTGTTGCGCTGACGATTGCACTGCCCCTGCTGACGATCGTCGCCAACTTCGCCGCACTCTATGGCGCAGCGGTCGTCGTCTGGGCCTATTCCGGCATCACCTTTGATGTCTTCATCACCCGCCTGCACGAGGCGGTCGATTATTCGACGCTTGCGACCGGCATGATCAAGGCGCCGTTCATGGCGCTGATCATCGGCATCATTGCGGCTGTGGAAGGCATGAAGGTTGGCGGCAGCGCCGAATCTCTCGGACGCCATGTCACCGCATCCGTGGTCAAGTCGATCTTCGTCGTCATTCTCGTGGACGGGCTGTTTGCCATGTTCTACGCCGCGATCGATTTTTGAGGAGGGCCAGATGAACACCAGACCCTCCAAAGACCGCGAGGTCATCCTGTCGGTGAAAGACCTGACTGTCGGCTTCGGCGAGAAGATCGTTCTCGACAAGCTGAACCTTGACATCTACCGCGGCGAGATCCTCGGCTTCGTCGGGGCATCCGGCGCGGGCAAGTCCGTTCTGATGCGCACTGTGCTGCGCCTCCTGCCGCGTCGCTCCGGCAAGATCGAGATCCTCGGCGCGGATTACGATGCGGTCGATGACCTGCAGCGCATGACACTCGACACACGCCTGGGGGTTCTTTTCCAGCACGGCGCCCTATTTTCCTCCCTCACTGTGAAGGAAAACATCCAGCTGCCGATGCGTGAATATCTGGATCTGCCGCAATGGCTGATGGATGAGCTTGCCTATCTCAAGATCGAGCTGGTCGGCCTCCATCCCGATGCTGCGGACAAATACCCGTCCGAACTCTCGGGCGGCATGATCAAGCGCGCGGCACTGGCGCGTGCACTGGCGCTCGATCCGGATCTCGTCTTTCTCGACGAGCCAACCTCCGGTCTCGACCCGATCGGGGCTGCCGAATTCGATGAATTGATCGCGCAGCTGCGCGATACGCTGGGATTGACGGTCTATATGGTGACCCATGATCTCGACAGCCTGTTTTCCGTCTGCGACCGTATTGCGGTTCTGGGACAGAAGCGCGTGTTGGTCGAGGGTACGCTGGACGACATGCTCGCCTTCGACGACGAGTGGGTGCAATCCTATTTCAAGGGCAAGCGTGCCCGTTCCATTCCCCGGGCGGAGCCTTCCGCCGGACATCCGGTAGAGTGAGCCATGGAAACCAAAGCCAATTACGCCATAGTCGGTTTTTTCACGATGCTGGTCATCGGGGCCGCCTTTGGCTTCGTCTATTGGATGGCCGAATATGGACGCGGTGGCGAAATGGCGCCGCTTGCCATTCGCATTCCGGGATCGGCCAATGGCCTTAGCATTGGATCGCCGGTTCGCTTCAACGGCATTTCGGTCGGTTCGGTCCGCAATCTCTACATCGACAATGAAGATCCGAATTTCTCGGTGGCCTTCACTGAGGTCCGCGCTGACGCTCCCGTGACATCCGGCACCACTGCGGTGCTTGAAATCCAGGGGCTGACGGGCGCTGCCTATGTCGAGCTTTCCGGCGGCGGTCCGGGATCCGGAGATCCCATCCTGCAGCGTGCCATGGATACCGGCGAGCCGGCTATCCTGACAGCCGAACAATCCAGCGTTACCAACCTGTTGACGACCGCCGACCGCATATTGCAGCGAGCTGATGGTGCCGTGGCCGAGCTCCAGGGCTTTATTGCCGATGCTCGCGCACCGCTTACCAACACGGTGCGCAATGCCGAGACCTTCTCCAAGTCGCTTGCCGACAATGCCAAGGGGATCGACGAATTCCTGAAGAGCGTGAGCTCGCTGTCGGATTCCGTATCCGGTCTCTCGGGCCGTCTCGATACGACGCTCGCGGCAGCTGAGGATCTCTTCAGGGCGCTCAACTCCGAGAAGATCGACCAGATCTTGACCAATACCGAACGCGCAACGGCCAGCTTCGCCGACGCTTCGAACCGCATCGGTCCGGCGATCGACAGCTTCCGCGAAACGGCTGACACCTTCCAGCGCTTCGGCAACAATGCCGATCAGACGCTCCAGAAGGTCTCGTCGCTCATCGATGCCGTCGACAGCCAGAAGATTGGCCAGGTCGTTGACGATGCGTCGGTCGCTTCTGCCGATGCCCGCAAGGCGATCGCAGGCTTCCGCGAACTTTCGGACAGCATTACAGGCCGTCGTGATGACATCGACAAGGCCATCGACGACTTCACCCAGCTTGCAAACCGTCTGAATACCTCATCCCAGCAGGTCGACGGGATCCTTAGGAAGGTTGATGCGTTCCTTGGCTCGGGTGATGCAAATTCGCTCAGCGTGGAAGCCCGCAAGACGCTTGAGGCCATCCGCATGACGGCCGAGAACCTCAACGCCCAGATTGGACCGATTGCTTCCAACCTGCAGCGCTTCTCGGCGACAGGCCTGCGCGACATCCAGACGCTTGTGAACGATACTCGCAACACCGTTCGCGGCCTGAACGACGCGATCACCAATTTCGACGACGACCCGCAGCGCCTGCTTTTCGGCGGCGATACGGTCAAGGAATTTGACGGGCGGACACGCCGATGACGAGAACCACCGGGAAGGACGACAGAATGGACAGGATCGGCGTCAACGGCTCCAAAGGCGTTGCAAAGCTCCGGCGGCTGCTTGTGGCTTCGGTGCTGATCCCAAGCCTTGGCCTCGGCCTCGCCGCCTGTGGGTCCAAAGCAAACAACGACACATTCGACCTAACTGCTTCTGTCAGCGATGTCGCGACCAATGCCAGCGCCCGCAACAGGCAGCTTCTGGTGGCCGATCCGTCGGCGCTGAAGGCGCTCGACAGCGAGCAGATCCTGGTGCGTGTGTCCGGTGCGGAGATCCGTTATCTCTCGCAATCGCAGTGGAGCGACCGCCTGACGCGTGTGGTGCAGTCGAAGCTCGTCGAAGCCTTCGAGAACACCGGACGCCTGGGTGGCGTCGGGCGTCCCGGGCAGGGTCTGGCGATCGACTTCCAGCTGATCACCGATGTCAGGGCCTTTGAAATTTCGGCTGACGGTGGCGATCGTGGCGTGGTGGAAATCTCGGCAAAGCTGCTCAATGATCGCAACGGCACCGTCAAGGCGCAGCGGGTGTTCAAGGCAGAAGTGCCGTCGACAGGGTCCGACAACGCGGCCTATGTAGCAGCCCTCGACCGTGCCTTCGCACGCGTGACCGGTGACATCGTCGCCTGGACGCTGCAATCGATCTGAAGCCTCTCTAGGCTCGGCTAGCTATAAAGTCTGACAAAAAGAAAACCCCGGATCAGCGATGTGATCCGGGGTTTTTCTTTTGGCTTGTCGGAAGCCGGCTGACCGGCTCCCGTATCCGTTTGATATCAGCTGAAACGGCCGGCCGCGTGCGCGAGCATCGTGTAGACCTTGCCCGTATCCGACGTCAGGTAGGACTGGGTGATCGACTTGTCGCGGTCGGTGCGGGCGACGTCTGCCAGAAGCTTTTCGAAATCGGCGATGTAGCGATCGACGGCGACGCGGAATTCCGGCTCGCGGTCATACTTGCGCTTGATCTCGTCGAAGGTCTGCTGGCCCTTCAGCGTGTAGAGGCGACGGGTGAAGATATCGCGCTCGCCGCGCTGGTAGCGGCGCCAGAGGTCGACCGAGGCATCGTGGTCGATGGCACGGGCGATGTCGACCGAGAGCGAATTCAGCGATTCGACCATATGGCGCGGATTGCGGGTGTCGCTCTGGCGGGCCGGCGGGGCTTCGGCGACCGGGCGCTGCGGGGCAGGGGCCGGACGGGACGGAGCGGTTTCAGCGGGCTCCTCACGGGAGGCGCCACGCAGGAGATCGCTGATCCAGCCGCCACCTTCGGCGCGCGTGGTCGCGGCCGTCGATTGGTTATAGGCATCGGTCGCGCCGAGGCTGCCGCGAAGGCCGAGGCTTTCGCTCTGGCGGATCTGCGGCGCCGGCTGCGGCTGTGGCTGCGGTGCGACCGGCTGGCGACGGACGGGCTCCGGCTGGGCTTCGGCGAGGCGACGGGCTACAGGCTCGGAGATTTCCAGCGTCTGGCTGGTGCGGCCAACGAGCTGCGAGATGTCCTGCAGGGCCTTGATCTGCTCGGAGACGGCGCGGCGCATCTGGGCCGCACTTTCCTTGGCTTCCTCGGGAAGGTCGAAGGCACCGCGCTTCAGTTCGTTGCGCGTCAGGTCGAGTTCCTTGCGGATGTCGACAGCCGAGCGGCGGATCTCATCGGTTGCGCCGCTGAAGCGTGCGACAGCTTCGTCAACGGCGCTCTGCATGGCTTCGCGCAGGGCGAGCGCTGCACCTTCGGACTTGCGACCCGCTTCTCCGAGGAGACGGTCGATGTCGCTCAGCGATACGGCGAGGCCGCCACGCAGACGGTTGGCGAGTTCGGCCGAACGCTTCTCGGCCTCGGTCAGTGTCTTGTCGATCGACTGCTGGGCTTCCTGCTCGGCAGAGAGCAGGGCATTGCGCATATTGGCGGCCGTAACCTGGGCCTTCTTTTCCGTCTCTCCGAGCACCTGGCCGATGTCGGCGAAGGAGGCCTGGACGCTTTCGCGCATGTTGGTTGCCGTCGACTGGGCGCGCTTTTCCGTCTCGCCCAGTATCTGGCCGATATCGGTGAAGGAAGCCTGGACGCTCTGGCGCAGATTGCCGGCCATCTGACCGGAGCGCTGTTCGGCGCGGTCGAAGGCGGTTTCCACCATCTTGCCGAGACCCTGCATCGTCGTCTCGATTTCTTCCGAGCGCTTGACGAGGCCGATGGAGAGATCGCGCAGCGCCTGCTGGCGCTCTTCGAGCGTGCCCACCAGGTTCGACTGGGCGGCCGACAGAAGCTCGGATGCCTTGCCGAGAACCTGGGTGTGGTCGCCGAAGCGGCTGACGATCGAGGAGACCTGCTGCAGCGTCTCACCGGAGATGGCGGTGAGGCGACCGAGCTTGTCATCGAGCAGGCGGTTAGACGTGGACAGCATGTCCGTTGCCTGGTTCGCCGTTTCGTTGAAGCGGTTGGCGGTTGCGCCGAGGCGGCTGTCGAGGGAGCCGATGCTCTGGACGGCCTGATCGATCATCGAAGACAGGCCGGCATTGCTGTCGCCGAGGCGTTCGATGAGCTGCGAGGCGCTGGCAACCAGGTTCTGCTCTGCGGTGCCGAGGGTAGACACAGCGCGATCCGTGCGCTGGCTGATCGCGTCGACGAGGGCCGCATTTTCGGAACGCAGGCGCTCGGCGCTCTGTTCTGCGGCAGCCGTGATCTGTTCGGCGGCGACGCGGCCAGTCTCTGCATAGGCGGCGACCACCGGAGCTGCCTTCTCGTCGATCAGGCGCGACAGTTCGGCGGAGCGGGTCGAGAGCATCGAGTTAAGCTCGCGGGTGCGATCGTCGAGAACCGAGCGGATCGAATTGCCGCGGGCCTCAAGCGCCTTTTCAACCGCGTTCATTGTGGTGGCGAGTTCCTGGGTATTGCCAGAAATCGCATCGCGGATGGAGTTGCCGCGAGCCTCAAGTGCCTTTTCTGCCGCGTTCATGGCAGTGGCAAGTTCCTGAGTGTTGCCAGAGATCGCTTCACGGATCGCGGCGGCTCGCTGCTCCAGCGTGGTGCTCACTTCGCCGAGAGTGCCCGAAAGGTTGGCCACCTGGGCGGTGACAAGGGCTTCTGCCTGGTTCACCTTGTTGCTGATGACATCGCCGGCCTGCGAGAAGGTTTCGGCGATTGTCGCAGCCTGTCCTGCAAGGCGGTTCTGGGTTTCAGTGATGCGCCGCGCGAGGTCTTCGGAACGTTCCTCGACCGTGCGATTGAGTTCCGCGCTCCGTTCGCCGATCTGCTCGGCAAACTGCGAGGTGGTGGATGCCAGGCGATCGACCGAGCGCTGAGCCTCGGCATCGAGGTCACGGGCGGCGTCGGTCACGGCGCTGCGCAGGGCAGTCGCCAGGCCTGCGGCCTTGCCTTCGATGGTGCGGTTGACGTTTTCAAGGCCGATGTTGAGCGCGCGGTCCATGGTCGCCAGACGCTCTTCGATTACCGGTGTGCGGGTATCGAAAGTCTCGGAGACGCGGTTGACGCCTTCGTCGAGCACCTGTGCGACGCGCATGGAAGCTTCGTCACCAACGCGCTCGATATTGGAGACCTTCTCATCCAGACGGGCGGCAAACTTCTCGCCGGCATCGTTGACGCGGGCGTCGACGCCATCAAGGCCGTTGCGGAGGCGGTCTTCCAGCGTTCCCAAGCTCTGCTCAATGCGGGTGCTGGTTTCGTCGAGGCGGATGGTCATACCGGACACGGACTGCTCGACCGTGCCGGAGAAGCCCTGAGCAGACCGGGTGATGTCGTCAGCTGCTTCGCGGATCTGATCCGTCAGCGCACCGGCCGTTCCGCGTAGGCGCTCGTCGAGCGCGCGGCTGCTGGCGTCGATGGCCTTGCGAAGGTTTTCCTCGTGATCCTCGAGGCTCATCTCGAGCATGC
The DNA here is from genome assembly GCA_958439205.1 of uncultured Allorhizobium sp. Lineage (GTDB taxonomy): Bacteria > Pseudomonadota > Alphaproteobacteria > Rhizobiales > Rhizobiaceae > Allorhizobium. Next base: position 2,592,221 of record OY288189.1, read on the forward strand.
CGGTGCTGGCGGCCACGGAGGCGCCGATCGTGGTTGCATGTTCGGTGAGTGTGGTTTCCAGCGCATCGCGGGCATCGCCGAGCGAAGCCGTGATGGCCTGCGTGCGATCGTCAAGCGTCGCGCGGATGCGCTCATGGGTGTCGATCAGACGGTCGTCAATCGCGGCCACGCCAGAGGCGATCGTCTCAGAGATCCGGTCGGTGTTGTCGCCGAGGGTGCTCGTAAGAGCATTGGTTGCCGTGTCCAGGCTGGTTTTCAGCGTGTAGTTGGTGTCGGCAATCCGGCCATCGATATCGTCCACACCTGATTTCAGCGTGTTGGCGATGCGGGCCGCATTGTCTTCCAGCGTATTCGAAATGGTGTTCGACGCCGCAGCCAGCATGCTGTCGAGCCGCTGCTCGCTGCCGCCGAGCGCGTCGCCGAGACCGGTAATGCCAGCGGCGACCGTTTCAGCGATGCGGCCGGACGACTGGCCGAGGTTTCGCTCGATCTCGCTGGTCGCGTCTTCCAGGGTCGAAGACAGGTAGGACGTGTGGCTCGCCAGCGAAAGTTCGAGGCGCTCCTGGTTTTCGCCATAGGCGTTGCGGATCGCTTCGGCCTTTTCAGCGAAGGCGGCGTCAATCCGACGGTCCGCATCGGCCACGGTTTCGATGATCGAGGACGCACGCTGGCTCAGCGTCTCGTCGATCCGACGCTGGCTGTCGTTCAGGGTCTCGGAGAGATCCTGGGTGCGGGCCGTCAGCGTCAGGTCGAGTTCGAGGCTCTTGGTGTTCAGCGCATCGATGAGGATCTCGCTCTGGCCCTCGACGAGGGTTGCGATGCCACGGGCCTTGACGTCGAGGGTTTCGGCGAAGCGGTCCTGGTTGGCGTCGAGTGCGTTGACGATGTGCTCGGCGCGGCTCGAGAGCGTCTGTTCGAAGCGGGACTGGTTGTCGCTGAGGGCATTGTAAAGCGAGCCACTGCGCTCTTCCATCACCTGGTCGATACGCTTCTGGGCGCTTTCCAGGCTCTCGGTGAGGGCTGCCGCACGGGCTGACATGGCGTCCGCAATTTCCTGCGCGCGGTCCGACATCGAGCTGTCGAGCATTTCCTGGCTGGTGCTCAGCGTCATCGCGATGGCGAGCGACTGGTCGGTGAGGGTGGAGCCGAGGCGTTCGATGCTCGAATTCAGGATGCCGCTGATCGAATCCGTTCCGCCGTTCACCGTTTCGTTGATGCGGGCGAGGCTTTCCATCAGCTTGGAATCGAGCGAGCCGGAGCGCAGGTCGAAGGCGCTGGCGAATTCGGCCACGCGCTGGTCGAAGGTCGCGTTGATCTGGCCGATCGTCGTCTGGAAGCGGTCCTCGAAGAGGCCCGAGCGCAGGTCGAGATCGACGATTGCGTCGTCGGCGCTCGCCTGAAGGCTCTGGCGGAAGCTGCGGCCGCGTTCGTCGAGCGAGCTGTTAAGGCGCGAAAGCACGTCGTCGAGCGACGAGGTGATCGAGCCTTCGCTGCCCTTCAATGTCTCGGCGATATCGCGGGTGCGCTCAACGAGGGTTTCGTTGAGCTGGCGTGCGCGTTCGTTAAGAGCTGCGTTCAGCTTCTCGGTGTTGCTATCGAGCGTAGAAGCCCGCGTCTCGAATTCGCCGAGCAGTTCGCGACCGCGCTGGCTGAGCGTCGAGGTCAGCGACTGAAGCTTTGTGTCGAATTCGTTGGAAAGCGACATGCCGGACGCGGCCAGCGTCTGGACCATGTTTTCCGTCTTGTGGGACAGCAGCGAGCCGAGCGCGGTCACGGCCGCATCCGACTTTTCCATGATCGTTGCAGCGCGCATGTCGATCATCGAGGCAAAGGCTTCACCCGAGGTCTGCAGGCGTACCGAGATTTCTTCGGTCGCGAGCGACAGCTCTTCCTTCAGCTGCTCGTGGGCACCCACGATCGACGAGCGAATCCGCTCGGCATGATTGACGATCGCATCGCGTTCGGCGCCGAGTTCGTGGACGAGGCCACGGACACGCAGTTCATTGTCGGTGTAGCTGCGCTCCAGCGCCGTCACTTCCGAATGGACCAGCGTCTCAAGTTCGGTGGCGCGCGCAATCGTGCGCTCGATGCCCTCGTTCATGGCGGAGACTTCACGACGCACGGCCTGGCCGACGGTCATGATGCGTTCGGAGGCGATGGTTTCGGGCTCAGCCAGGCGCAGTGCCACTTCGGCCATGGAGCGCGCGGCGTTGCGCAGGTCGTGGGCGCGCGCCATCATGATGGCGAAGGCGAAGAACAGCATGATCGGCAGGAAGGTGCCGACGACGATGGCGACGACGCCGGGCATGGCGACGATGTCGGCAACCGAAGGCGCCTGCCAGATCGCGCCACCGTAAAGAAGCTGTGTCAGGCCGAGGGCGCCGAGCACCCACAGAGCCGATACGATCGCGGCATTTCGCAGTGCCGAGGTGAGCGAGGCACCGTCGAGAGATTTCAGAATGGCGGAGGGCGTGCGGCGGGAGCCGTCATTGGCGGGCGCGAAGGCGGGAGCCTTGGGAGCTGGCTCCGGGTTCAATTCACCGGCGCGTGCGGAACGACGCTCTATGGACTTCTTCGAGGCAGAACGCGGGATACTATCTGACACAGGTGCCTCCGGGCCGCGAGCTTGAGACCGAGCCTTGACAGGCGCGGCGGCTTCCTCGCCGTCGAAATCGATGCTCAGGGCCGCCTCGAGAGCCTGGAACGCGTTCTCGTCAATCGAGTCGGACTTCTTGTTCGCCATAGGGTTACGCCTCGTTACCGCTTACTCTCGGCAGGACGGACACTGACAGCGATGCCGCTGATCGCCTGGCCCCGTCCGGATCCCGCCGTTTACCTGAGATTCCGTCTGTCGCCACGCCAGACGAGATCTCTTCTTTCGCAATTCAACTGCTCACAGCCGGCGTTCCCGCCGGACGTTTTAGCACCGACTGGCTTGCGGGCATAGTTCACGCACTTTTGCCCAATCAACCGTATCGTACTGACACATTTGGTCATGCGATACAATTAATGCGCTCCCGGCGGTCCAGTGTCTCCGGGTCTTGTTAACAGTATTTCAATCAAGGTTTAGGCTGAAAAGCCAGTCTGTGCCGGGGTTTAATTTTCGTTAACCATAGTGAGAGCTTTTTCCCGAAATCCCCGGGGTTTTTAACGCGGTGCCCATCGTGATGCCTCAGGCTGACATCACCAAAAACAAAAAATCAAGGATCACGGTCATGGCAGCCGCAGTCAACATCGCCTTTGCAACCCCCGATAACCTCAATGGTCTGACGCCGTCGCAACAGCGTCCGATCGACCTCGTGCATCTTGCATCGCAGACAAAGGGCGACAAGGCGGTGGAAGTCGAGATCCTGCAGATGTTTGCGCGCCAAGCACGCGGTTGTCTCGTCGCGCTGACGGCGGACCGGGGCAAGGCCGAAGTCAAGGCTGCAGCGATCCGCCTGCGCAATGCCGCCATGGCGGTCGGTGCCCTGCGCGTTGCCGCCGCTGCTGATCTCGTGGAAACCAAGGGTGCGAATGCCGATGCCCTGGCTTCGGTCGCGGCTGCCGTCCTAGAAGCGGAACACTTTATCCTGAAGCTTGCCCGCTGATCCCGAACAGGCGCGAGCCGCTGATGCCGCTCGCTTCCCCGTGAGTTGACTGCCCTTCCGAATTGGGAGATGACTTCGCCGGTTTTTCACAAGGCGAAGTCTGGACAGGCAAACATGGCAAACATCAGCATCATCGCATTCGACGGCACCCGTTTTGACATCGCGGCAGCCGAGGGCTCCACGGTCATGGAAAATGCCGTCCGCAATTCGGTCCCCGGGATCGATGCCGAATGCGGCGGCGCCTGCGCCTGTGCCACCTGTCATGTCTATGTCGATGACGCCTGGTCCGAAAAGGTCGGCCAGCCGTCGCCGATGGAAGAGGACATGCTGGACTTCGCCGTCGAGGTGCGCCCGACGTCTCGTCTTTCCTGTCAGATCAAGGTCACGGCGGCCCTCGAGGGCCTCGTCGTGCATGTGCCGGAACGCCAGGGCTGAAAGCTTCTGTCAGCGCTATCCCCTGTTAAAAAAGCCCCGCTTTCGTCAAGACGAAAGCGGGGCAAGGGGGCGCATCGCCAAGCAGGCGAGGGAGGAAGCACCTGTGGCACCAGGACGCGCCGGGAGAACGGGGAAATCGGGTTACGCTTAATCAACGTATTCGATGACACTTATATTTCAGATTTGTATCAAGGGCCACGCCCAGAAATTGCCGGTTATTCACAGGCGGGGACGCAAGCCTGGGGCAAGCCGCAGCATGGCAGCAACACTTCCCCTCGAAATTAATGGGTGATTTCTACTGGTTTTCCAGGGTTTCCCGGCGATGCCGGAGGATACGCAGCATGCGATCCTGGAAATTCTTCGCCTCGATCATATCGAATCGCATCTGTGCCTCGTCGTGCGCGACGGTCACGTCGTCCGTTACCTCGCTCGCGCGATCCTGAAGGGTCTCGCAGTCCCGGGTCGGGCGCAGTTTCAGGAGACGCTGCTCCAGGAGTTTGGCATGCTGGCGGGCGATTTCCGCGTGGCGCTCCTCGTGGCGCTTGATGTCGGAGGAAAGGGCGTCCCACAGGGTGGCCATCTCCTGCGATGCCCGATTGCGGTTTTTCCAGCGCGGGATGATGAGCTTGGTGTCCACGGTGACGCGGACATCTTCGACCGCACAGCGGTTGCCGCGCAGCGCATAGGTCAGGTCGCCGCCGAAACGGATCTGGGTGGCGCCGGGATGGCGGCTGCCGCTTGCCTGCGTGAAAGGTCCCTTACGTGACAGTTCGGCATCGAGTTCGGCGGCAGTTCTCCCGCCGATCTGGAAGTAGCTGATGGACTTGCGGACGACGACGTCAGCGCTGGCCGAAAGTGGCAGAGAGATGCCGGTCAGGACTGCCAATATCAGGGCAGCCCGAAGACGGCGGGAGTGCTTCATTCTTTTTTCCGCAATGTTGTATTCGCCGCGCCCTTGGGGCATAGCCAAACCCGATCTGCACTATCGCAGCTTCGCGGATTTCCGTCGAGAGGATACAGGGTCGCGTGACCATGGTTGAACGCACAATTTGGCGTGTAGGGCATGGCCGGAGCCTCGATCTTTCCGAGCGCGGGGCGATCATGGCCATCGTCAATGTGACGCCGGATTCCTTTTCCGATGGCGGCCTGCATGCCGACGTCGAGGCGGCCGTTGCCCATGCGCTGGCCTGTGTCGACGAGGGGGCGGTCATCCTCGATATCGGCGGAGAATCGACGCGCCCGGGTGCTGCCGAGGTTACCCCTGAGGAAGAGATTGCGCGCGTCGTGCCGGTCATCTCGGCGCTGAGGCAAAAGACGGACGCGCTGATTTCCATCGATACCTATCGTGCTGCCACCGCGCAGGCTGCGGTGGACGCCGGCGCACATATCATCAACGACGTGCACGGGCTGCAGCGCGAACCGCAGATCGCAGCGGTTGCGGCCGCGGCAGGCGCTGGTCTCTGCATCATGCATACGGGTCGCGGGCGCGAGAAGCTTGCCGATCCGATTGCCGACCAGCAGCATTTCCTGGGGCTTTCGCTCAATATCGCGGCTCGTGCGGGCGTGGCGCGTGAAACAATCGTTCTCGATCCGGGGTTCGGCTTTGCCAAGGAAACCACGGAAGAGAACATGGACCTGATGATCCGTTTCGAGGAGTTGCATGGTTTCGGACTACCGCTTCTCGCCGGCACGTCGCGCAAGCGTTTCCTTGGTGCCCTAACCGGGCGCGAAGCGCGTGATCGCGATGCGGCAACGGCGGCGACCACGGTTGCCCTGCGGCTGAAAGGCGCTTCCGTTTTCCGCGTCCATAATGTCGCGATCAACCGGGACGCGCTCGTCATCGCCGATGCTATGCTTTCGGCAGAGCAGCGGCTTGCTGCAACGAAGGAATTGTCCGCATGAGCGGTGTTTTCACCATCACCCTGAAGAACTGCGCCTTTTTCGCCCATCACGGGGTTTTCCCGGAAGAGGGGGTGCTCGGCCAGCGGTTTTTCGTCGATGCGGAATTCGACGTCGATGCGCTCGAAGCCGCCGAGACCGATACCCTGGAAGGCACCGTGCATTACGGGATCGCCTTTGAGGTGATCCGTGACATCGTGACCGGCAGCCGTCGCCAGTTGATCGAAGCCTTGGCGCTTGCGATCGCGCGTGGCTTGCTCGATCGGTTCCCGGAAATGCAGCGATGCCGGATTTCGGTTCGCAAGCCGAGCGCGCCGATCGCCGGCATTCTCGACCATGTACAGGTGAGTGTTGAACAGTTCAGACGTTAAGCGCTGGCAGGCGGCAACGCTTGGCCTTGGCGGCAATATCGGCGATCCCGTAGCCGCGATGGCGGAGGCGCTTCGCAGGCTCGACGCGCGGCGCGATTGCCGCGTGACTGCGGTTTCCCGGCTCTACCGGACGCCGCCCTGGGGCAAGACCGACCAGGACGATTTCTACAACGCCTGCGCCTCCGTCGAAACGCTGCTCGAGCCACAAGAGCTGCTGGCGGCCTGTCTCGAGATCGAGCGGACGATGAAGCGCGTGCGCGTCGAGCGCTGGGGGCCGCGGACGATCGACATCGATATCCTGACCTTCGCCGATCGCATCATCGATGCCGAGCATCTAAAGGTCCCGCATCCGCGCATGACGGAACGCGCCTTCGTTCTGATGCCGCTCGCGGACGTCGATCCACAGCTCTCGGTCCAGGGGCGATCAGTTGCTGATTGGCTTGGAAGCATCGATCAGGCGGGAATCGTCATCGCAAACGAAAACCGCGCCTGGTGGCGCGGTTGAATTCTGGCTCTCGCGATTGAGGGGCCGTCAGTCGTTTTCAGCGGTCTCAGCCATGGCGGTTGCCTGGCGATTGAGCTTGAGGCCGATGACCGGGATCATCCGGTCTTCCACCTTCACGGAAATGGTGATGTTCATGGCATCGTCTTCTTCGATGCGGGCAACCATGGCGCCGTTCAGCTTGGCGCGGTTGATGCCCATCACGGCGCGGTTGCCGGTAACGGTGCCCGAGACGATATCGAGGCCCTTGCCATCGGCGCCATCCAGAAACTGACCCTTATAGCTGCCGCCGGACTGCGAGATGACGGCCGACATGGGCTGGCTGAAGACGCCAACGCGGCAGGTGCCGTCGAGCTTCAGGCCGGTTTCCTTGCCCTCAGCCGGAAGTCCGGTGAGGTTGCAGGTGAACTTGGTGCCCTTGTACTTGCCAGCAACGATCTCGCCCGGACCCTTCCAGACCCCGGCGACGGATTCGAAGAAGCGCTTGTCGCGCGAAGCAGCATCGGCGACCGTGGCCGGCATGATTGCGGCAACGGCAAGGATGACGGCGCAGCGGCCGAATGTCGAGGAGCGAGAGAACATCGATTTGCCTTGGTACGAGAAACCAGAAACCCCGCTCAGACCCTAGCGGAAAAATGGTTAATGCATCATTGCCATTAACCCCAAATGCCGGTTCCGACAACCGGCAAAAGTCACTGGTCTCTCCGGTGTGGCCCGTCTGCCTCACCCCGTCCGGTCGCGGTCCTTGCCGGTCATCGAGGGTGTGAGGTCGCCGATGAAGTCGCCGATGCCAGGCCGTTTGGCCGCGCGGAACGGCAGTGGCCTGCAGAGGTCCATGGCGGCAATGCCGATGCGGGCAGTCATCAGGCCATTGATCACGCCTTCGCCGAGACGGGTCGAAAGGCGCGCGGCAAGCCCATGGCCGAGGACCTGCTGGGCAAGGCCGTCGCCGATGGCAATGGAGCCTGTGACAGCGAGGTGGGCGAAGACGTCCCTCAGGAGACGAAGCATGCCGAAGGAGCCCGGCCTTCCGCCATAGAGTTCGGCCATGCTTCTGATCAGCCTGACGACCTCGAAAAGCACATAGGCGAGATCGACCACAGCTCTGGGGCTGACGGCGGTGACCACCGAGACGCGCTTGGCGGCGTTGAGGATGAGCGCGCGTGCCTTGATATCCAAGGGGGAGAGCAGTTCACGTTCGGCAAGCTCGATCAAGTGCGGCGCGTCGATGATGTCGTCTTTGACAGCGTCCAGCGTCTTTTGCCCGCGGGTTGTCTCCGGGCGATGGGAAACGAGGCTCGACAGTTTGGCAACGACAGCGGCGGCGCGCGTTCGTTTGCCGCTTTCTGCTGCAGCGTCTGCTTCCACCTTCAGATCCTGCACTGCGTCCAGGCGCCAGAGGCCAAGCAATTCCCGACCGACGGCGATCATGAGCGCGAGCAGGCCCACGGCGAGTACAGTGACGGCCAGATAGCCAAGCCAGTCGGCACGGGCGAAGAGGTCCGAAATCAGCCGGTCGACCCAGAGGCCGAAGGCAAGCGACAGGAGCACGCCGAAAGCGCCCGTCGCGAGTTTGGCGAAGGAGAAGCGCCGACGGCGCGGCTCTGCCACGGGAACCGGCGGCAGTTCATCCACTGCAGCTGCAAGGAACGGATCTTCCGCGTCGGGGACAATCAGGACCTCGCCGGAGAAGCTGCGTGGCTGTCGGCTGGCCTTGTCTTGAGGATCGGCGCGCCGTGTTTCTGGCTCAACGGAGAAGGCTGCCGGCCGTCTTTGCGGCTCGGAAGCCTTCGCGGTCGGCGCGCTGACGGGGGGCACGGTCGGTTTCTTCATGCGAGACGATCTCCCAGCAGAAATTGCAGCGCGCGGTCCAGGCGGATATGCGGCACGGATAGCGTCACGCCGTGCTTCTCATCGAGTTGCGGCGGTCGGAACCGGACGATGCTGAGGTCCGGCAGGGTCGCCGATGTGTCACCTTCGTCGACGGAGCGGAAATAGGCTTCCGGGTCCTGCGGCAGGTCACCGGGAAAGACTGCCGTCTTGCGATCGCCATCGAAGATCTCGTTGCCGATGCGCTCGCCAGCCATCGGCGTGCCGACGATGACGGGCAAATCGTGGCCGTCCTGCTTGACGTTGGCTTCCCGCGTCGCGCGCACTGAGGCCAGCGCCATCACTTCTATGCCGGCGCCGCTCATGCCGATTGTGCGGATCGCGCGATTGACAAGGCGCCGGGTCAGCACTTCCAGCCGATCGTGGCTTTCGTGGTGCAAATGGTCCGCCTTCGTTGCCGCCACCAGCACGCGGTCGATCCGTCGGCGCACAAGGGACGTCAGGACGTTGTTGGAGCCGGCGCGGAAACAGGCAAGTACGTCTCCCAGTGCGCGCTCCAGATCCTGGGCCGCTTCCGGGCCGCGATTGAGCGCTTGAAGCGCATCTACCAGAACGATCTGGCGGTCCAGTCGCGCGAAATGTTCGCGAAAGAAGGGTTTCACCACCACCGACTTGTAGGCTTCGAAGCGGCGCTCCATCATCGCCCGCAGGGATCCCTTCGGAGCGCGGCCTTCCGAGAGAACAGGGAGCGGGGCGAAGGTCAGGGCCGGCGAGCCTTCAAGGTCGCCCGGCATCAGAAAACGGCCCGGCGGCAGGGTCGATAGCGAGCGCTCATCCGACTTGCAGAGCCTGAGATAGGTCGTGAAGGCTTCGGCCAAGCGACGGGCGGTCATCTCGTCTGCGGGGCCGTCGGGATCGACGGTTGCCGCCAATGCCAGCCATTCGCTGGCCAGTTCGGCGCGCACGCCGGTTTCTGCAAGCTTTGTCGTATTCTCTGAAAATGTCCTGTAGTCCTGGCCCAGCAGCGGCAGGTCGAGCAGCCATTCACCGGGATAGTCGACGATGTCGATCGACAGCCTGCCGGCCGAGAACATCCTGTTCCAGGAGCTGGCACTCTTGTATTCGATCGTCAGCCTGAGCTCGGAAATGGCGCGCGTCGAATCCGGCCAGACCCGTTCGTCGACCAGTGCCCTGATGTGGTCTTCGTATTGGAAGCGCGGGACGGCGTCGTCGGGCTGTTCCTGCAGGGTGGCCCCGGTCATGCGTCCCGACCGCAGCGGCTCGAACAGTGGCAGCCGACCGGCGTGCAGCAGATTGTGCACGAGCGATGAGATGAACACGGTCTTGCCGGCGCGCGACAGACCGGTCACGCCGAGCCTGATCGTCGGGTTGACCAGATGCGCGGCGCGGTCGGTCAGATTATCTAAAGCGATCGCGGCTTCGTCGGTCAGACTGGTGAGGGAAGGGGGCAAAGGGCTGTCCTGCGAGACGGTGACGGGTACTGTGTCGCCCCGGCACGAGAGAGTTCAGATAACTTGATCTCCCATATAGGCGTCGCTTGCGGCGCAAAAAAGAGGCAGGCTTTGCCCGCCTGACAAACCGTCAGCCGACCAGAAAGTCGCGCAGCCGATAGGCCTCGTCGCCCATGGCGTCGATCACGGCGAGGCCCGAGGTGGGATAGCCTTCCGGCACCGTCCTTGCCATCACGTCGTTGCCGCACAGCCGGGCAAAGACCTCCTCGATCGCCGGGTTGTGCCCGACAAGCATCAGCGCCTCGACGCCCTGGGTCGATGCGGCGATCTCCAGATAGGCCTCTGCTGGGGCGTTGTAGAGTGCGTCGACATAGCGGAATTCGACGAGGCCCGAGAAGACCCGGTTGATGGCGTCTGCGGTCTGCCGGCAGCGCTTTGCGGTCGAGCAGACTACGAGATCGGGGCGATACTGCTTGTCGGCGGCGGTCTCGGCCAGGAGTTCGGCCTCGGCGAACCCTGCATCTGACAGGCTGCGATCAAAATCGCGGCCACCTGGCTCGGCCCAACCGGATTTCGCGTGGCGCAGCAGATAGATGCGCTGTGGAGGCTGAATGGAGGGCGTCATCCGTTGGACATTCCGCGTAAGATGGTGCTGGTCACTGAAGTACCGGTTCTTGTGCCTTGCCGTCAACCATGCGCGGCGAATGCGCTCATCATCCTATCGTGGTGGGTTGCTGTATATCGGGCGTCAGTACTCAAGCAAATTATGCTTAAAAAATAGAAATTTAGATGAAAAATGTAACAGATTTAAAAATGGCTTCGAAACAGTCAGAAGGCTTGAACAGGTTGCCTTGAAAGGTTATACACCCGCCCATTGAGATGTTCTTCAGGAGAATCGCGTTGAGTGAGAAGATCAATCTTAGCAATGATGTGCTCTCGGAAGACGATGAGTTCATGAACGCGAGCCAGCGGGCCTATTTCAGAGCCAAGCTGATCGCATGGAAAAACGACATCCTCCGAGAAGCGCGTGAGACACTCGGCCATCTCGCCGAAGAGAGCGCTAACCACCCAGACCTCGCCGACCGGGCTTCCTCCGAAACCGACCGGGCCATTGAGCTCAGGGCGCGCGACCGCCAGCGCAAGCTGATCTCGAAGATCGACGCTGCCCTGCAGCGGATCGATGACGGGACCTACGGCTATTGCGAGGAAACCGGTGAGCCTATCGGCCTCAAGCGTCTCGACGCCCGTCCGATCGCTACGCTGTCGATTGAGGCCCAGGAGCGGCATGAGCGTCGCGAGAAGGTCTATCGCGACGAGTGAGGCTTAAGCCTCGGTGCACCTGCTCGTATCATCAGAGATTTAAGACCCGCCATCGGCGGGTCTTTTCATTTGTGCAGTTCTGAGGTGGTCCCGTCAGGGATTTCGGCTGGCCGACATTTCCCCGAAGATCCGCGCGATTTCCGTCTGCAAGTTTGGTTCCTGGCCCTGCTTGTCGGAATTCGGCGCCAAAGTATCAGATTGGCCATTTGCCGGAAGGATTGCCGAGGCCGGGAGGCGCGGCCGGTTTGCCCGGGTCTCCGGCAGGATCTGCGAGAACTCGGCAGCGGGCTTCGGCGCAGGGGCCGGATCGGCTGCGAGATGGAAAGCCATCTCTTCTTCGAGCACGCGTTCGAAATCGCTCAGATCGCGGCTCGGCGCTTCCGGTTCGCTGGCCGCCGGTCGGCGATCGGCAACAGGTTCGAAGCGCTTCGCCTCAAACGGCAGAGGCTGTGCGGCAGACGGGGCAGGAGCCAGGACACGCAGACGGGCTGCTTCGAGCAGATCTTCTGCTGCGGGCGCATCGATGACGGGCGGCAAGGCAGGGGCGGCTTGCTGCGCGGATGCGACCGGTCGTTCTGCTTCGCGAACGGGCTGCACCATCTCCGGCGCCATGACCGGCTCCACCGGTTCCATCCGGAATGTCTCGGTCGGCGGCGTCTCGGCCTTGGCCTGCGGTTCGATGACGGGCGCTGCTTCAGTCAACTCAGTCTCAAGCACCACCGGTGTCAAAGCGGCATCGGAAGGCCCGGCGTTGACCGAGACTGCCATGACGGGCTCGACGCTGGCCGTTGGCTGAACCAGCGCAACGTCTGGCGCCACCGGCTTTTCCATCGGCGGGGCGGGGCGCTGTGCGACTTCGATCGTCGGAGTTTGCACAGGTTCTGCTGGCCGTTTTTCGACTGGTATCACGGGTGTGGCGACGGCAGCAGGGGCCGCTGCAAAGGCAGCCGCCAAGACCGGTGTTGGAGGGGTGACGGCCTGTCTTTCTGGAGCAGGCTCGGGAAGCCGGGGCTGGACCGGCTGCGAGCGCTGTTCGGCTGGTCGTTGCTGGGCAGCCGGGGCCGACGCCGGCTGCGGCCGGGTCTGGGCGAGCACCGGTTCAGGTTTCGATGGCTCTGCAGCCGGCTGATGATTGATAGTCGGTTCGATGACAGTGCTTATCGTCGCGGCCGGCGAGGCGATCCGAGGGGCTGCAGCGTCCGTCGAGGCTAGGGCGGTTGCTACTGCCGGGCTCGGCAATTCCGACTGCTCCTCCAGTGCCTGCGGGTTGACTGGCCTTGCGCTCAGATAGGGGCGTTCATCGCCGATCCCGCTTTCGATAACCAGGTCGGTCGGTCCGCCGATCATCACCAAATGCTCGATATTGTCTCGGCGGATCAGGACGATGCGGCGGCGCGTATCGATGGCTGCTGCGTCCAGCACCTGGAGCCGCGGCTGGCGGTTGCGGCCGCCGCGGACGAAGGGCGACGGGGCCCGATTGCGCAGGATCCAGAGCACGATGAACAGGCAGAGCAAGGCAAGGCTGACGCCCAGCGCCGCCACGAGAAAACGATCGCCATAGGCCGAGATCAGGTCATCCAGCATTTTCGTGCTCCTTTTGTCTGGCTTTCTGGCAGAAGACGGCCCTTTCCGCAATCTTGCGCGGACGCCAAGATATCGCGTCCATAACGCAACAAAGTTCCAAATGCTCCGCCAGGATTGCGGCATTCCTGTGGGGGAGCGGCTCTGCGCTCACATCTGGGCCTTTCTTTGCTTTTTGCTGTTGCGGCAAATTGATAAACAGGAGACAGCGCCGATTCTCGCTAGGTCGGATCATCCGTGCGCTTAGGCAAGAGGCATTCATGACACGACAGCAGTACGAACGAGATGGAGACGGCCCCTTGGTCGATCGCCGCAGCGGCGTCGGCATGGCGTTGCGCATCCTGCTGCTTGCCCTCGTGCTGATCGCGGCCTCTGCCGCCTTCATCTTCTTCCGTGATCAGTTGGACAACCAGGTCGTGCTGGGCGTGCTCGGCATTCTCGCGATGATGGGGATTTTCTTCATCGTGTCGGCGGTCATCGGTTTCGTCGAGGTCATGCCGCAGTCCAACAGCGACACGCTTGCGCGCCGCTTTCTGGCCAGCCAGCCTGAGGGGACGCTGATCACCGACAGCGAAGGCCGGATCGTCTATGCGAACGTGGCCTATGGCACGATGACGGGCGCCCGCACGGCGACCGAAGTGCAGACGCTTGAGGCACTTCTCTCCCGGTACCGCGAATCGAGCGAGGCGCTTTATCGGCTGACCAACGGCTTGCGCGAAGGGCGCGACAGTCATGAGGAATTTCGGCTCCTGAAGCCGCTTGGCAACCAGACGAACAATGGGTCCGGCGCCCACTGGTACCGCCTGAAGGCGCGATTGCTGCCCGGAGAAGGTCGCGGCAAGCCGCTGCATGTCTGGCAGATTTCCGACATCACCGCCGAGCGCGACGACCAGGAGCGCTTCTTCAAGGAATTGCAGCATGCGATCGACTATCTCGACCATGCGCCGGCCGGCTTCTTCTCCGCTGGGCGCAAGGGTGAAATCTATTATCTGAACGCCACGCTTGCCGAGTGGCTTGGGGTCGATCTCACCCAGTTCAATCCGGGCTCCATGACGATTTCCGATCTGGTGGCCGGGGAGGGCATGGCGCTGATCAATTCGGTCCAGGCCGAGCCTGGTCAGGCGCGCACCGAAACGCTCGATCTCGACCTGCGTCGCGTCAACGGCCAGAGCCTTCCGGTGCGGCTCGTCCATCGCGTGCGTGCGGCGCGCGATGGGGCGCCGGGCGAGAGCCGGTCGATCGTTCTGTCACGCGCCCAAGGCGAGGGCGGCGACCAGTCGGATTCGGTCGCGTCGATGCGCTTCACCCGATTCTTCAACAATACGCCGATGGCCATTGCCTCTGTCGACGGCGAGGGCCGGATTCTGCGGACCAACGCGCCGTTCATGAAGCTTTTCGCCGACATCATCTCGCGCGACGAAATCGAGCGCCATGGACTGATCGAGGTCGTGCTGCATGAGACGGAGCGGGAAGGTTTCCGCGAGTCGCTCGCGGCTGCCATGGACCGCCAGGGTGACATTCCCCCGATCGACAGCCGTCATCCGACCAATGACATCAGGCATTTCCGCTTCTACGTGAACGCCGTCATCGACCAGAGCGACGAGGCCCCGGAAGAGGCTGCGATCGTCTACGCCGTCGACGTGACCGACCAGAAGGCGCTTGAGGCGCAGATGGCGCAGACGCAGAAGATGAATGCGGTCGGGACGCTGGCCGGAGGTATCGCGCACGACTTCAACAACGTGCTGACGGCCATCCTCCTTTCCTCCGACCACCTGCTTCTACAGGCGCGGCCCTCGGATGCGAGTTTTGCCGATCTCATGGAGATCAAGCGCAATGCCAACCGCGCCGCTGTTCTCGTGCGCCAGTTGCTTGCCTTCTCGCGCAAGCAGACGATGCGCCCGAGCGTCTTGAATCTCACCGACGTCATCGGCGATCTCAGGATGCTGGTCGACCGGCTGATCTCCGGCAGCAATGTCAAGCTCAGGGTCGAATATGGCCGGGATCTCTGGCCGGTGAAGACGGACCTCTCGCAGTTCGAGCAGGTGCTGATCAATCTCTGCGTCAATGCGCGCGATGCCATGCCGGATGGCGGCTCGATCACCGTGTCGACCCGCAATGTCGATGCCGACGAGGCGGGGGCCTTCGGCTATCGCGGCCTGCCGTCGGAAGACATGGTGCTAGTTGAAGTCGCCGATACCGGAACCGGCATTGCGCCCGAGATCATGGACAAGATCTTCGAACCCTTCTTCACCACGAAGGAAGTGGGCAAGGGCACGGGTCTCGGACTTGCCATGGTCTATGGCATCGTCAAGCAGTCGGGCGGCTACATCTATCCGGAATCGGAAGTCGGCAAGGGTACCATCTTCCGGATCTTCCTGCCGCGCCATGTGCCCGAGGTTCAGCCGGTTATCGAAGGGCAGGTCCAGGCCTCCGTCAGCGGTGACACGATCACCGTTGCGACGGCCAGCGCCAAGGCCGAGGCGCAGGATGCGCCTGATCTGACCGGCAAGTCGGCTGTCGTTCTTCTCGTCGAGGACGAGGAGGCTGTTCGCCGCGGTGGCAAGCGCATGCTCGAGACGCGCGGCTATACCGTGCATGAGGCCGGGTCCGGCGTCGAAGCGCTCGACATCATGGAAGAGCTCGACGGTGCGGTCGACATCGTCGTCTCCGACGTCGTCATGCCCGAGATGGACGGCCCCACCCTGCTCACCGAGTTGCGGAAGAAATATCCGGATCTGAAGTTCATCTTCGTCTCGGGCTATGCCGAGGACGCCTTTGCGCGCAACCTGCCGGCGGACGCGAAGTTTGGCTTCCTCCCGAAACCCTTCTCGCTGAAGCAGCTCGCTGTCGCTGTACGCGAAATGCTGGATGGCGAAGGCTGAGGGCTTCCGCAGGGTTTTAGAGTATTAGTGAATCAAAGAACCCGCCGGATTGCTCCAGCGGGTTCTTTTTCATTCGGATTGTTAGTAGTTCAGCCGTTCATGGCGACGGCGATTTCGGCGGCCAGACGCGCATTGTTCTCGACCAGCGCGATATTGGTCTTCAGCGAGCGGCCACCGGTCAGGTGGAAGATGTTGTCGAGCAGATAGGGGGTAACCTGCTTGCCGGCAATCTCGTCGCGTTCGGCATTGGCAAGGGCCCGGCTGATATAGATTTCCATCTCTTCGCGCGGGATCTCGTCGGCTTCCGGCACCGGGTTTGCGATCAGCATGCCGCCATCGATGCCGAGCTGGTCGCGCATCTTCTGGAAATTGGCGATGGCCGCCGGGCTCTGCAGGTTGAGCACGCTCTTGAGGCCGGAGCTGCGCGACCAGAAGGCGGGGAAGTCTTCGCTGTCATAGGTGACGACGGGTACACCGCGAGTTTCCAGCACTTCCAGTGTCTTCGGAATGTCGAGGATGGCCTTCGGGCCGGCCGACACGACGATGACGGCGGTGCGGGCCAATTCTTCGAGGTCAGCCGAGATGTCGAAGCTCTCCTCGGCGCCGCGATGGACACCGCCGATGCCGCCGGTCGCAAAGACATGGATGCCGGCGCGGTAGGCGGCAATCATGGTGGCGGCAACCGTGGTTGCGCCATTACGGCGCTCGGCGATCGCAAAGGCGAGATCGGCGCGCGAGAGCTTCATCACGTGCTCCATCTGCGCCAGGGCTTCGAGCTCTGCCGGCTCCAGCCCGATATGCAGCACACCCTTGATGACGGCGATGGTCGCGGGCACGGCGCCCTGCTGGCGCACGATGTCCTCGACGCTGCGAGCCATCTGCAGGTTGCCGGGATAGGGCATGCCATGGGTGATGATGGTGGATTCGAGCGCCACGATCGGGGCGCCGCGCTGCTTGGCGGCGCTCACTTCGCTCGAATAGGTGATGGGAAGGAGGGGGGAGATGGAACGGGTCATGGGGGTCTTCCGCTAGAAATTCAGGTTCTCATGACAGGAAACGGGCAGGCGGGACAAGAGCCAACTGGCGCTTGAGCCGTTCCTCGGAGAGATTTTCATCGGTTGCGTGGGGAGAGGCGAGGGTGATGGCCGCAGAGGCGGTGCCGTGGCGCAGTGCCTCGGTGAGGTCGGCACCGTTCAGCCTCGCATGCAGAAAGCCTGCCGCGAAAGCGTCGCCGGCGCCGGTCACATCGGCGATCTCGTTGAGTGGCACGGGTTCGATGAGCGCAATACCCTCTGGACCGAATGCGACCGTCGGGCCGCTCCCGCTGGTCACCGTGCCACCGACAAGGCCTTGGGCACGCAGCAGATCCGGCCAGTCCTCAGCTCTTTCCGGCCGCGCGCCGGCAATGGCCTCGGCCTCCGCGCCATTCATGAAGAGATGGCTGATATGGGGCAGGGCGCCTTTGAACTTGACCACTTTCGCTGGCGAGATGGCGATCGCGGAAAGGCCCTTGCCCTCAGAATCGCAGGCCTTCGCAAGGGCGGTCAGCGTATCTGCCGGGAGGTTTGCGTCGGTCAGCACGTTGCTTGTGCTTGCCAGGCTGTCGCGGAGAGACCGCGCCTTCAGGCGGCGGGCCGAGAAGGCATCATAAAGCGCCATATCGGCAAGCGCGATCACCAGGTTGCCGTCGCGCTCAAGGATCGCCGTATAGCTCGGCGTCGCGCGATCGAGGAACATCACCGGCTGATCGTCGAGGCCAGCGCGCTCGGCTGCATCGGCGACCATCTGGCCGGCCGCATCGCCACCCCGGGGTGCGATCAGGCGGACCGCGCGACCGAGCCGCGAGAGATTGCGGGCCGCATTGAAGACGCCGCCGCCGGCTTCCTCGAACCATTGCCCGGGATTGCTGGCGCCGGGCTTCGTGTCGCCGAATATGCGTGCCCGGCGGTCGATATGCGCGCCACCGATGGCGAGGATTTCAACGGTCATCTATCGCTCTCCGGAGCCCGCAAATATCGAATCGAAGTGGTTCTCAAGGCTGCAGCAGATGGCTGCCGACGTTCCCATATCGCTAACCGCTGATATGGTGGAACATGTCTCGAACACTCTTTCGAAAATGGTTTTGAATCAACCACTTCGCATGCTCTTGCAAAATGAGAACAAAAAGTGTACATATTCCCCATCGGCGGCTTCATTGCCTATGCGGCCTCAATAACCTAAAGGTGGATCAAATGGCACAGAATTCTTTGCGGCTTGTAGAGGACAAATCGGTGGATAAAAGCAAGGCATTGGAAGCGGCGCTCTCGCAGATCGAACGGTCGTTCGGCAAGGGCTCGATCATGAAGCTCGGCGCGAACGAGAGCGTGGTCGAAGTCGAGACGGTCTCGACGGGGTCGCTCAGCCTCGATATCGCGCTCGGCATCGGCGGATTGCCGAAGGGGCGCATCGTTGAAATTTACGGCCCGGAAAGCTCGGGTAAGACGACGCTGGCGCTGCAGACGATTGCAGAGGCCCAGAAGAAGGGCGGCATCTGCGCCTTCGTCGACGCTGAACACGCGCTTGATCCGATCTATGCCCGCAAGCTCGGCGTCGACCTGCAGAACCTCCTGATCTCGCAGCCGGATACGGGCGAACAGGCGCTTGAAATCACCGATACGCTGGTGCGCTCCGGCGCGATCGACGTTCTCGTCGTCGACTCGGTTGCAGCGCTGACCCCGCGCGCCGAAATCGAAGGCGAAATGGGCGACAGCCTGCCGGGCATGCAGGCCCGTCTGATGAGCCAGGCGCTGCGCAAGCTCACCGCCTCGATTTCGCGCTCGAAGACCATGGTGATCTTCATCAACCAGATCCGCATGAAGATAGGCGTCATGTTCGGTTCGCCGGAAACGACGACCGGTGGTAACGCGCTGAAGTTCTACGCCTCTGTGCGCCTGGACATCCGCCGTATCGGCGCGGTCAAGGATCGCGAAGAGGTTGTCGGCAACCAGACCCGCGTCAAGGTCGTCAAGAACAAGATGGCACCGCCCTTCAAGCAGGTCGAATTCGACATCATGTATGGCGAAGGCGTGTCGAAGACCGGCGAACTCGTCGACCTCGGCGTCAAGGCCGGCATCGTCGAGAAGTCGGGTGCCTGGTTCTCCTACAACAGCCAGCGTCTCGGCCAGGGTCGTGAAAACGCCAAGCTCTTCCTGCGCGACAATCCGCCCGTGGCCCAGGAAATCGAGATGGCGCTGCGCCAGAATGCCGGCCTGATTGCGGAAAAGTTCCTGCAGAATGGCGGGCCGGATGCCAATGACGGCGATGGTGCCGACGACGCGTAAGGCGTTTGGCCTTTATCTGAAAGTTTTGCCGGCCGCGTTTCCCTGGAGACGCGGCCGTTTTCGTTGCGGCTGCTGGACAGGGAAGAAGCCGGGCGATAAAAGCCATTGATTTTGCAAATTGGCCGGCTTCCCGGCCTGAATGAAGGGCGTGACATGAGCGGTGTAAACGACATCCGGTCGACTTTTCTCGATTACTTCAAGACGAACGGTCACGAGGTCGTTTCCTCCAGCCCGCTGGTGCCGCGCAATGACCCGACACTGATGTTCACCAATGCCGGTATGGTGCAGTTCAAGAACGTCTTTACGGGTCTCGAACAGCGTCCGTATTCGACCGCTGCGACCGCGCAGAAATGCGTGCGCGCCGGTGGCAAGCACAACGATCTGGACAATGTCGGTTACACCGCCCGCCACCACACATTCTTCGAAATGCTCGGCAATTTCTCCTTTGGCGACTATTTCAAGGAACGCGCGATCGAGCTTGCCTGGAACCTGATCACCAAGGAATTCGGCATCGACCGCAACCGCCTGCTGGTCACCGTCTATCACACCGATGACGAGGCCCACGCCCTGTGGAAGAAGATCGCCGGGCTCTCCGACGACAAGATCATCCGCATCGCGACCAACGACAATTTCTGGGCCATGGGTGACACCGGTCCCTGTGGTCCCTGCTCGGAAATCTTCTACGATCACGGCGACCACATCTGGGGTGGCCCTCCGGGCTCACCGGAAGAAGACGGTGACCGTTTCATCGAGATCTGGAACCTCGTCTTCATGCAGTATGAGCAGGTGACGAAGGAAGAGCGCATCAACCTGCCGCGTCCGTCGATCGACACCGGCATGGGACTGGAGCGCGTTGCTGCCCTGTTGCAGGGCAAGCACGACAATTATGACATCGACCTGTTCCGCGCCCTGATCGATGCTTCCGTCGATCTCACCGGCGTCAAGGCCGAGGGCGAGCGCCGCGCCAGCCACCGCGTCATCGCCGACCACCTGCGCTCGTCGGCCTTCCTGATCGCCGATGGCGTTCTGCCGTCGAACGAAGGCCGCGGCTATGTGCTCCGCCGCATCATGCGCCGCGCCATGCGCCATGCGCAGCTTCTTGGTGCCAAGGATCCAATCATCTACAAGCTGCTGCCGGTGCTCGTGCAGCAGATGGGCCGTGCCTATCCGGAACTGGGCCGTGCCGAGTCCCTGATCTCCGAGACCCTGAAGCTCGAAGAAACCCGTTTCCGCAAGACGCTGGAGCGCGGCCTGACGCTGCTCTCCGACGCGACCGCGACGCTCGACAAGGGCGACAGCCTCGACGGCGAGACCGCGTTCAAGCTCTACGACACTTATGGCTTCCCGCTCGACCTGACGCAGGACGCGCTGCGCGGTCGCGAAATCGGCGTCGATCTGACCGGCTTCAACGATGCCATGCAGCGCCAGAAGGCCGAGGCTCGCGCCAATTGGGCCGGCTCCGGCGACAAGGCCCAGGAAACCGTCTGGTTCGAGCTCAAGGAAAAGTTCGGCGCGACCGAATTCCTCGGCTACAGCTCTGAAACCGCCGAAGGTCAGGTTCTGGCCATCGTCAAGGACGGCAAGGTCGTCGAAAAGGCGAGCGCCGGTGAAGAGGTTCAGATCGTCGTCAATCAGACGCCGTTTTACGGCGAATCCGGTGGCCAGATGGGCGACACCGGCGAGATCGTCGGCGAAGGCTATTCGCTGGCCGTCAGCGATACCCAGAAAAAGGGCGAGGGCGTCTTCGTCCACATCGCGACCGTCCAGAACGGCATCGTGACGGCTGGTGGCGCGGTTTCGCTCAATGTCGACCACGCCCGCCGCTCGCGCCTCCGGTCCAATCACTCGGCCACGCACCTTCTCCATGAGGCACTGCGTGACGTGCTCGGCACCCATGTTGCTCAGAAGGGTTCGCTCGTGGCGCCCGAGCGTCTGCGCTTCGATATCTCTCATCCGAAGCCGATCTCGGCCGAAGAGTTGAAGATCGTCGAAGAGATGGCAAACGAAATCATCATCCAGAACGCGCCGGTCACGACCCGCCTGATGGCGGTCGACGACGCGATCGCGGAAGGCGCCATGGCACTCTTCGGCGAAAAATATGGTGACGAAGTCCGTGTCGTATCCATGGGCACTGCAGTTCGCGGCGAGAAGGCCGGCAAGGCCTATTCGATCGAACTCTGCGGCGGCACGCATGTGTCGGCGACCGGCGACATCGGTTTGGTGCGCCTGGTCGGCGAAAGCGCCGTCGGGGCCGGTGTGCGCCGTCTCGAAGCCCTGACCGGTGAGGCGGCTCGCGCCTATCTCGCCGAGCAGGACGAGCGCGTCAAGACGCTGGCTTCGACGCTCAAGGTGCAGCCGACGGATGTCGTCGCCCGCGTCGAGGCGCTGGTGGACGAACGCCGCAAGCTCGAAAAGGAACTGGCGGAAGCCAAGCGCAAGCTCGCCATGGGCGGTGGTGCGAGTGGTGGCGCCGAGGCGCCGAAGCAGGTGAACGGCATCAACTTCATCGGCCGCGTGCTGGCCGGCATCGACGCCAAGGATCTCAAGGGCATGGCGGACGAGGCAAAGGCTGGTCTGGAAACAGCCGTCGTCGTGCTGATCGCTGTGGCTGAAGACGGCAAGGCAAGTGCTGTCGTGTCCGTCACGCCGGATCTGGCTGCCCGCCACAGCGCTGTCGATCTCGTCCGCGTCGCTTCGACCACCCTTGGCGGCAAGGGTGGCGGCGGACGTCCCGACATGGCCCAGGCCGGCGGTCCCGATGGGGCCCAGGCCGAGGCTGCGATTGCGGCTGTCGAGGCCGTTCTCGGCTGATCTTTCGCGGTTTGATCGGATCAAGGCCGGGCATTGCCCGGCCTTTTTTATTGTCGATTATCGAGATTTACCGATAGATTTTGCGGATTCTTCAACCTTGTGGACTAGGACTGTTGGATCATCGAGGTTGTCGACTTGGCTGCAGTCTTTCACATTCCCACGCTCACTGTGTGCCTCGCGGCAACGCTGATCATTGTATCCGGCTTTCTTACCCTTCTCTGGGTGCATGAGCGTGACAATCGTGCGCTCGGGTTCTGGTCACTCGGCTTCTCCGCCGGTGCACTCGGAATGGTGCTGGTCAGCCTGCGCGAACTCGCGCCGCCTATCGTCGCGCTCGGCCTGGGCAATGGCTTGGGCATCTACAGCATCGGCCTGATCTGGCTGGGTTGTCTGGCGTTCGAAGGCGAAACGCGCAAGGGCAGCGGTATCATCGCGGCGGCGGGCGCCGTCCTCTGGCTTTGTCTGTTTGCGTTCCCATTTTTTGCAGAAGATCTCGGCACCCGCATCCTGGTGGCATCGATCCTTTATGCCGGTTACTCCTTTCTCTGCATTCCCATTCTCCTGTCTGGGCAACGGCGGGAGCCTTTGCCGGCCCGGCTCATTGCTCTCGTGGCGTTCGGCACCCATGGCGCGGCCTATGTCATCCGGTTTCCGCTGCAGCTGATCGAGCCGGTGCATCTCGTCGCCGGCCATGCGCCGCTCTGGTATGGCACCATGAACTTCGGTTTCTTCGTACAGGGCCTGGTTGGCGCTCTCGCGGTCTTCGCCATGGTGCATGAGCGGGCGACGCGCCGCTACAAACGGGATTCCGAGACGGATGTGCTGACATCGCTGTCCAACAGGCGGGCCTTCATGGAGGCCGTTGCCAAGGCGCGTGCCGGTTTCGGCGGATCTGGCCCGGGTGCGGTGCTTGCGGTCGTCGATGCCGATCACTTTAAGTCGATCAACGACACCTACGGACATGCGGCCGGCGATCTTGTCCTCATGCAGCTTGGCCGGTTCCTGTCCCGTGAGTTGCCCGACGGCGTTATCGTCGGACGGCTCGGAGGCGAGGAGTTCGGTATTTACCTACCTGCCTATATAGCTATGCGGCATCCGCAGTTGCTGGAGGATCTGCGACGCGGGGTGAGTGCTATCGCGACGGATGATCTAGCGTCGTTGCCGGGTGTCACGGTCAGCATCGGTGCCGTATCCCTTGCTTCGGGCCCGCTTGATTTTTCGCGTGCCCTGGCCAGTGCCGACAAGGCGCTCTACGGATCGAAAAAGGCAGGGCGCAATTGCCTCACCTGGGCGACGGCGGATCAAGATCCAGGCGAGCGGCTGGAGCTTCAGCCCGAGTCGTCGATGGGCGAGCCGGTGACATCAGCACCCCGTTCTGCCGCCTGAAAAGCTTCAGGGATTGTGGGCTGCCTCGCGTCGGGCGAGCGCCTCGCGCGCTTCGCCCATGGTGCGAACGAAGGTTAATCCATGTTCTGGTGCTTCGTGGTGGTGGAGCATGGTCTTCAGTTCCGGTCGATCCGTGACGAGGTAAACCTCGACACCCTGCCGAACGGCCTTGCGGATGACGCTGGTCAGCAGGTTTACTCCCGAAGTGTCGACGAACTGGATGCCGGTGCAATCGAGCACGAGATTGCGGTGATCGTCGCCGATGCGATCGAGCACGGCGCCGGCGGCCGCCACAGCGCCGAAGAAGAAGGCCCCGTCCAGCCGATAGGTCACGGTATCGGCATCCGTCGCGTCCAGCGGCTTTTCCGGCCCCTCCGCCGTCACCCTTATGCTCTTCGACATATGATGGATGAACTGAAGTGCTGCGAGCGAGAAGCCGACGACGATGCCTTCCGTCAGGTCGCGGAAGACCACCAGCAGGAATGTCACGCCGAGAATGAGCGCTTCGCCGCGCGATGAGCGAACGAGGGCTGATATCGCCGACTTCTCCACCATGTTCCAGGAGACGACTGCGAGCACGCCTGCCAGGGCCGCGAGCGGTATGAAGGCCGCGAGCGGGGCGGCCACCAGCATGAAGCCGAGCAGGAAGGCCGAATGCAGCATGCCGGAGACAGGGCTCGTCGCTCCGGCGCGGACATTGGTCGCGGTGCGTGCGATCGTGCCGGTGACGCAGATGCCGCCAAACAGGGCCGAGGCGATGTTCGCGGTTCCCTGCGCCACGAGTTCAGTGTTGGAGCGATGCCGCCGCCCGGTCATGCCGTCGGCCACCACGGCCGAGAGCAATGATTCGATCGCGCCGAGCAGCGCAAAGGCGATGGCGTCCGGCAGGACGGCGAGGGCCAGTTCCGGCGTGACGTTCGGCAGTGACGGCAGAGGCAGGCCCGAGGGTATGCCGCCGAACTTGGAGCCGATGGTCGCGACGGGCAGTTGAAGCATCCCGGCGATCGCCGATGCGGTGATGACGGCGATCAGCAGTCCGGGCCAGGAGGGACGGTAGCGGCGCAGCACAAGGATAATCGCGATGGTGAGGCTGGCGATCCCAGCCGCCGCCGGTGACACGCTCGGCAGGGCATTGGCGATGGCGCCTAGTTTCTCTGCAAGCGGGCCGGGCTCTCCCTCGGTGAAGGTCAGCCCCAGAAGTTCACCGATCTGGCTTGCGAAGATGATGACGGCAATGCCGGCGGTAAAGCCGACCGTGACGGGATAGGGGATGAACTTGATATAGTCGCCGAGCCTCAAGAGCCCGCAGGCGATCAGCATCACGCCTGCCATGGCGGTTGCCAGCAACAGTCCCTCGATGCCGTGGGTCGCGACTGTCATGCTGACGAGCACGATGAAGGCGCCGGCCGGGCCGCCGATCTGGTGGCGGCTGCCGCCGAGCAGAGAGACGATGAAGCCGCCGATGATTGCCGTATAGAGCCCACGGTCCGGCGTCACGCCCGAGGCAATGGCGATTGCCATCGAAAGGGGCAGGGCGACAATTGCCACGGTCAGTCCCGCAAGCGTGTCGGCCTTCAGGCGTGCGAGGCCATAGCCTTCGCGGAAGACGCTGATCGTTTTGGGAAGGATGACATCTGCCATGTTGATCGCGATTGCCGGGTGGTGAACGCGGTCGCCCCTCTGCCGCGTCTTTCCGCCATTGGACTCTGAGTCCGCGCATTTGACAACATGGCCAAAGGGATACTGTCGCTGAGTGCAATCTGCCGGCTTTTCGAGGCGCAGAATTCTTCCTATGGATAGATGATGAAGACCGAGACGAGTTATCCCACCCTGATGATCTATCCGCGCCGTGGCCTCGCGGTGCTCTGGGCTGCAGGCGGCGCGGTCATTCTGTCCGTTGCGTTCGGCGGGCTCCTGGCGAGCCTGCTCGGCGGCGGCTGGGCGAGCCTGATGACTTTTGTCTATCTGGTGCTGTTCGCAATTGGGATCCTCGGGTTTCGCCGAGGCTGGCAGGGCCTTGTTGCGGCCATGCGGCCGGTGGTCGAGCTCAACAACGAGGAACTGATTGATCTCAGAACCGAGCGCCGGATTGCCTGGGCCTCTATCGTCGAGCTTTCACAGCGCCGCGTGGCCGGTCGCTGGGTGATCGACATCGACTATCTCGATGAAGACGATCCGGATCGTCTCGACAGCTATGATCTGCCGCTCTCCGGCTATCACATCTCCGGACGCCGCATGGGGGCGGAGATCCGCAAGCGCTTTGCCGAGGTGGATGCCGGCGACGCGCTTCCCGATACAGAAAACCCGGCCACGTTGCCGTGACCGGGTTCTGAATTCTCAAGCTCTGGCTGCCGATCAGGCGGCCATGGCCTTCTTCAGGTTTTCGTCGACCTTGTCGAGGAAGGCAGTGGTCGAGAGCCACGGCTGATCCGGACCGATGAGTAGCGCCAGGTCCTTGGTCATGTAACCGGCTTCAACCGTGTCGATGCAGACCTTTTCCAGCGTCGTTGCGAAGTTGGCCAGATCGGCATTGTCGTCCAGCTTGGCGCGGTGGGCGAGGCCACGGGTCCAGGCGAAGATCGAAGCGATCGAGTTGGTCGAGGTTTCCTGACCCTTCTGGTGCTGGCGGTAGTGACGAGTCACCGTGCCGTGGGCGGCTTCGGCTTCGACGGTGCGCCCATCGGGGGACAAGAGAACCGAGGTCATCAGGCCGAGCGAGCCGAAGCCCTGAGCAACCGTGTCCGACTGAACGTCGCCATCGTAGTTCTTGCAGGCCCAGACGTAGCCACCGGACCACTTCAGCGCAGAAGCGACCATGTCGTCGATCAGGCGGTGTTCGTAGACGATGCCGATCTCTTCGAACTTGGCCTTGAATTCAGCCTGGTAGACTTCTTCGAAGATATCCTTGAAGCGGCCGTCATAGGCCTTGAGGATGGTGTTCTTGGTCGACAGGTAGACCGGCCACTTGCGCATCAGGCCGTACATCATCGAGGCGCGGGCGAATTCGCGGATCGATTCGTCGAGGTTGTACATCGCCATGGCGACGCCTGCGCCCGGTGCGTTGTAGACTTCCTTTTCGATGACTTCGCCATCTTCACCGACGAACTTGATCGTTAGCTTGCCCTTGCCGGGGAACTTGAAGTCGGTCGCCTTGTACTGGTCGCCGAAAGCGTGACGGCCAACAACGATCGGCTTGGTCCAGCCGGGAACGAGGCGGGGTACGTTCTTGCAGATGATCGGCTCGCGGAAGATAACGCCGCCGAGGATGTTGCGGATCGTGCCGTTCGGGCTCTTCCACATTTCCTTGAGGTTGAATTCCTTGACGCGCTGTTCGTCCGGGGTGATCGTTGCGCACTTGATGCCGACGCCGTGCTTCTTGATGGCGTGAGCGGCGTCGATGGTCACCTGGTCATTGGTGGCGTCGCGGTTTTCGACCGAGAGGTCGTAGTATTCGATGTCGAGATCCAGGTAGGGCAGGATCAGCTTGTCCTTGATGAACTGCCAGATGATGCGGGTCATCTCGTCGCCGTCGAGATCGACCACCGGGTTGGCTACCTTGATCTTGGTCATGAATATCCTCACGAGTTTTTGCCTGACGCGCAGGCGCGGGGAGGGCGCTCTGCCGATGGCCTGCCTATAACATTCTCTCGTTACAAGGCAAACAGGAGAGGGTGTCTTCCGGTAAATTCTAGGTTCAGACTTTCGACGTGCGTTTTGCCCCAAACTTGGTTGCGGGAGACGCCCGATTTGCGGCTAAAAGCAAAGTGTCGATCAGATCATTCGGAGTCTCCCATGAAACCCCTGTCTGCAGCCTTCGTCCTTGGCCTGTTTTTCGTATCGGTCGCGCCGAGCGTCGCGACCGCCGACATGAAGGCACCGGTCCGGGAAATCATCGAGGCGGCGGCCCGCAGCTGGGACAACAAGATCGACGAGCCGGCCGAAGACGTTTTCAGCGTGGATCGGCTGGAGCGGCTGTTCAGCGAGGATTTCGTTGAAGCTTTCGAGGCTGCATCGAAAAACCCGCCCTTCGACCCGCCCGAAGGCGAGACGACCGGCTATCCCTTCGACTACGACCCGATTGCCCAGGGGCAGGATGGTTGCCCCTTCGAGAATATTCATCTCGAGGATGATGGAGAGAGGCAGGTGACTGCGTTTTTCAACAATCGCCGTTGCATGGGCGAAGGCCCTGACTACGAGGTCGAAACGGTCCTGATCTTCGAGGTCGTTGAAGAGGACGGTCGGACGGTCATCGACGATTTCTACCCTGTGGTCGATGGACAGAATGGCTCCTCCATCAAGCAGGATTTGAAGGCGCAAGGCGGGCTCTGAGCTCTGGCGCGCCGTTTCTCTGCACGAAACTCACGGGGCGCAACGCCGTTTCCACGGCTGCCTTACCGGTGCAACCCCTTTGCGCCCTGACGATTTTATGCCAATGGGTGGCCCACACTCATACAAGGGCAGATCATGGCAGGGACGAACAGCGAGCGCATCATGCTGGCCGAAGGGCCGGCAATCATTCTGGTTGAGCCGCAACTCGGCGAAAACATCGGCATGGTGGCGCGCGCCATGGCCAATTTTGGCCTGGCTGAGCTGCGTCTCGTCAATCCGCGCGACGGCTGGCCATCCGAAAAGGCGCGCTCTGCAGCAGCCAAGGCTGATCACGTGATCGACGGTACGGTTGTCTTCGATACGCTCGAAGAGGCCATCGCTGATCTCAACTTTGTCTATGCGACGACAGCCCGCTTCCGGGATGGCTTCAAGCCTGTGCGCTCACCGGTCACCGCCGCCGAGACCCTACGCCAGAAGTTTCGCTCGGGCGAGAAGACGGGCATCCTGTTCGGACGCGAGAAGTCTGGCCTCTCCACCGAAGACGTGGCGCTGGCCGATGAAATCGTCACCTTCCCGGTCAATCCGGCCTTCGCCTCGCTCAACATCGCCCAGGCGGTGCTTCTCATGTCCTATGAATGGATGAAGTCCGACATCGAGGATTTGCATTCCGTGCCGTTCGATGCGCCGGAGCAGCCACAGGCGACGAAGGAAGAGGTGGTCGGCATGTTCGAGCATCTGGAACAGGCGCTCGAGGTCAGAGGTTATTTTCATCCCGCCAGCAAAAAGCCGAGAATGGTCGACAATCTGCGCGCTGTGTTCACAAGGCGGGCCTTCACGACACCCGAAATCCATGTGGTGCGCGGCGTGATCAACTCGCTCGACCGATTTTCCCGGCCAGGCCAGATCAATGCGTCGGTAAAGGCTGTGGTGGCGGAAGATGGATCTGATGACGAAGGTTCCGGCAAGTAACAGCGACACGGACGGCTTAAAGCCGATCCTGGTTTTCGATTCGGGCATCGGCGGCCTCACCGTCCTGCGCGAGGCGCGTCTGCTGATGCCGGAGCGGGGCTTCATCTATGTCGCCGACGATGCCGGCTTCCCCTATGGCGGGTGGGAAGAGGAACCCCTGAAGGCCCGGATCGTCCGTTTGTTCGAGGATCTTTTCGCGCGCTACAATCCCGAGGCGGTCATCGTCGCCTGCAATACCGCCTTCACGCTTGCGGGGGCTGATCTTCGCCAGCACTTTCCGGACATGCGCTTCATCGGCACGGTGCCAGCGATCAAGCCGGCGGCCGAGCGTACGCGCTCCGGGCTCGTCTCTGTGCTGGCGACGCCCGGGACCGTGAAACGGGCCTATACGCGCGATCTCATCCAGTCCTTTGCCTCGCAATGCCATGTCCGCCTCGTGGGCTCGGAGAACCTCGCTCGTATGGCGGAGGCCTATATCCGGGGTGAGACGCTTGATGATCAGGCCGTGCTTGCCGAGATCGCGCCCTGTTTCGTCGACAAGGACGGGGTCCGCACCGATATCGTCGTGCTCGCCTGCACCCATTACCCGTTCCTCGCCAATGTCTTTCGCCGTCTCGCGCCCTGGCCGGTCGACTGGCTCGACCCTGCGGAAGCCATTGCACGGCAGGCGCGCCGGCTGGTGCCGCTCGTCGAAGGTGCCGAACACCCGGAGGATTTCGACTTTGCGGTGTTCACCTCCGGCAGCCAGGATTTCTCCACGCGGCGGCTGATGCAGGGCATGGGCCTGTCCGTGAAACCCGTCTCCACGCCCTTTTTCGGCTAACGACCTTTTTGGTTGGGGTCCGGCGTGCTACCTATGCGGGGCTGCCGGACGTTCAGCCGGTGTAGAGGAGCCTTGTCCCCTTAGTTGTTTACCGAAATTGCGATTGTTCTCTTCCTGACCGTGCTCAACGGCGTACTCGCCATGTCCGAGCTTGCAGTCGTCTCTGCCCGACCCGCGCGCCTGAAGGTGCTTGCTGAGCAGGGCAGCCGAGGAGCAGAAACTGCGCTCAGACTGGCCGGAGATCCCGGTCGCTTCCTGTCCACCGTCCAGATCGGCATCACCCTGGTGGGCGTTCTCTCCGGTGCCTTCTCGGGCGCCACGCTCGGTGCCCGTTTGTCGGGCTGGCTGCAGGCCCAGGGCCTGTCCGTCGGTCTTGCGGATCCGATCGGGGTCGGCACCGTCGTCGTTCTCATCACTTATCTGTCGCTGATTGTCGGCGAACTCGTGCCGAAGCAGGTGGCGCTGCGCGATGCCGAAGGTGTTGCCGTGCGCGTCGCGGTCCCGATGTCTGTCCTGTCCAAGGTCGCTGCACCCCTCGTTTTCCTGCTCAACGGATCCGGAAAGCTTGTCCTGTCGCTGCTCGGACAGAGCGGTGAAGGCACCGGCAAGGTGACGGACGAGGAAATCCGCACGGTCCTTGCCGAGGCCCATAGCGCAGGCGTCATCGAGACCAGCGAATCGGCCATGCTCTCGGGTGTGATGCGTCTTGCTGACCGTCAGGCACGCGGCCTGATGACACCGCGCCGCGATGTGCAGATGCTCGATCTTGACGACACGCTCGACGAAATCCGGGAGAAGCTGAGGGACATTCCTCACTCGCGTATCCCTGTCCGCATTGGCGATTCGGACGAGATCGCTGGGGTCCTGCCGACCAAAAAGCTCTATGAGCGTCTGGCGGAAGGTGGCCCGTTCAGCCTCTCCGAACTGGTGAGCGACGTCCCCGTCGTCTCCGACCTCGCCAAGGCGACCGATATCATCGCCTCGCTCCGCCGCACGTCGCTGCACATGGTCCTGGTCTACGACGAATACGGCCATTTCGAAGGGATCGTCACCAGCGGCGATATCCTGGAAGCCATCACCGGCGCATTCAGTCAGGACGAGACCGAAGAGCAGGCCATGGTGCAGCGGGCTGACGGATCCTATCTCGTCGCCGGCTGGACACCCGTCGACGAATTCATCGATGTGATCCGCGTGCCGATCGATCCGGATCCGGACTACACCACGATCGCCGGCTTCGTGCTCGACGAGTTGAAGCGTATCCCGGAACTCGGCGAGACCTTCACGAAGGGCGACTGGCATTTCGAGGTCATCGACCTCGACGGCCGGCGCATCGACAAACTGCTGGTCTCACCCGTGCGACCCAACGACGCCTGAGGCGATCAGCACACCTGCGACAATTTGTTGCATATCGGCAACGGTCTTCGGCAAGATTTGCAATCTCGAATTGCGATCTTGCCGGAGGCTTTTTTGCGTGGCATGTTCCCATCATCCGCAACACGAACAACAGGAGGCGACAGATGTTTCATTTTACCATGCGTATGCGCCTCTCTGGCGGATCGGTGCCATCGACGTGCGTGGGAGTTTCCACCACCGTTCGATCCACCCGATGACTGTCTGAACAGTCATATTTCCTGCCTTTTCCGGCGTTTTTCCACCATACTGACGTGACTTGCTGTCTGCGCGTTTGAACGCGTGCGTCCGCTCGGCCCACGTCGCTTTTCATCACCGAAAGGACCTGGGCGCAGCTGCGTTCCGGGACGGACAAGTCATGCACGAAAATCAATCTTTAGTTGAAATGCCGCTCGCAAAGCGGATGGACGAACTGCTCGAACGCTTCGGTTCATGGCGTCTATTGGCGGCCCTGGTCGGAGCAAGCTTTCGGCGCAGACAGATCCGCAATCTCGCGGCCCATCTGTCACCGCAGATGCGGCGGGATATCGGACTTCCCGAGGAAGACGATCTGGTTTTGCCAAGGCGCCCCTCGCTTTGGGATATCCGACCCTGATCAGGAGCGGCCTGGGCATCTTTAGTTGCCCGGGCCGCATCTTTTTTTGTCGGCGAGCAGACCACTCTCGGCACTGGTCTTCTATGCGAATCGGCAAGCCTCGCCGAATGTCTCGTGCTCCGCCGTTTCTTCCCTGCAGCATCCCGGTTTTCCCATGCCCCCCAAGCCCGCCATCATGACCGCCTTCTTCCTGCAGCCGATTGCCTTTGGCAGCTGGTTGCCGCAGATCCCCGGCGTTCAGGAGCGGCTGGCGCTTGGGCCGGCCG
This sequence comes from uncultured Allorhizobium sp., assembly GCA_958439205.1. Taxonomy (GTDB): domain Bacteria; phylum Pseudomonadota; class Alphaproteobacteria; order Rhizobiales; family Rhizobiaceae; genus Allorhizobium. Next base: position 2,624,012 of record OY288189.1, read on the forward strand.
AACTCGCGATCGCGCTTCTCGGTTTGCCGACCGGCATCCTGCTGATGTTGCCATTTGCCGGGCAGTTGGTCGGGCGGATCGGTAGCCGCAACACGCTGCTCTATGGCTTTCCGGTTTTCCTCGCGCTTGTGCCCTTGCCGGTCGGAGCGCCCGACATCGTCTCGCTCTTCCTGCTGCTGGTCTTGCTCGGTGTCGGTCTCTCCACCATTGAGCTCGGTCTCAATGTCGAGGCCGATATCATCGAGAAGCGCGGGAGCGCGTCGATCATGAACCGTTGCCACGGCTTCTGGAGCCTCGGCATCATGACGGGCAGTCTGATCGGTGCGGGCTTTCTGGTACTTCACACATCGCCGTGGCTCGCCATCGGAACGCTGTCGCTGCTCCTGATGCCAGTTGCCATTATCGTTTGCCGCGCCTTGCCGCTGCATGAGGTGCCGGCTGCCGAAACGCAGCCACGATCATCCTGGCGGCTGCCAAGCCCTGGTATCCTTGGCATCAGTCTCTTCGTCTTTGGGATCACGATGACCGAAGGGGCCGTCGCCGACTGGTCGGCCGTCTATCTCAAGGATGTCTTTTCAACGTCAGGCATGGCGACCGGCATGGGCTATGTGGTTTTCGCCATGATGGTCTCGGTCGGGCGTTTTCTTGGCGATGCGGCCAAGGAACGCTTTGGGCCTGTCGTCCTCGCGCGGATCTGCCTGTCGCTTTCGCTGGCAGGCATGCTGCTCGTCGTCGTCGCACCCGTGACGACCGTCGTTTATCTGGGGCTCGGCTGCGTCGGTCTCGGCGTGTCGGTCGGCTTCCCGCTCGCCGTCACCGCGTCTGCCGATCTCGGGGACCGTCCGGCGGCAGAAAATGTGGCGATCCTCAGCTTCATTGCGCTGTTCGGCTTTCTGGTCGGGCCACCGATGATCGGTTTTGTCGCAGAACTCTCAGGTCTGCGCAGCGGGCTTGCCATGCTTCTGCCTCCGCTGCTACTCAGCATGCTGCTAGCCGGGCTGCTGCGTCGCGGTAACTCCGCGTGAATACCTTACTTCCCTGTGGGTTTCGCGGATGTAGGCCACACGGGGATGCCCAAGTCTGTTAGGGACTACGGTTCAACACACGAATTGAGGATGCCGCCATTGAAGGTCGGAATCGATATGGGAACGGTGCAGGGCGGCCAGCCTGCCAAGCTCGATATCGAGGAGCTTCTCGCGACCCGTCTGCTCGTGCAGGGCAATTCCGGCTCGGGCAAGTCGCATCTGCTGCGGCGCCTCCTCGAACAGTCTGCCCAGTGGGTGCAGCAGGTCATCATCGATCCTGAAGGCGACTTCGTCACGCTCTCCGACAAATACGGTCACGTTGTCGTCGACGGCGAGCGCACGGAAGCTGAACTTGCTGGCATCGCTGACCGTATTCGCCGTCACCGCGTTTCCTGCGTGCTGACGCTCGAAGGCCTGGATGTCGAGCAGCAGATGCGCGCCGCCGGTGCCTTCCTCAACGGTCTCTTCGATGCGGATCGCGAGTTCTGGTATCCGGTGCTTGTTGTCGTCGACGAAGCGCAGATGTTTGCGCCTGCCGTCGGCGGTGACGTCTCGGAAGATGCGCGCAAGATGTCGCTGGGTGCCATGACCAACCTGATGTGTCGTGGCCGTAAGCGCGGTCTGGCCGGTGTGATCGCCACGCAGCGTCTGGCAAAGCTCGCCAAGAACGTCGCGGCGGAAGCCTCCAACTTTCTGATGGGCCGAACCTTCCTCGATATCGACATGGCGCGTGCAGCCGACCTGCTCGGCATGGACCGCCGCCAGGCGGAGATGTTCCGCGACCTGCAGCGCGGCAATTTCGTCGCCCTTGGCCCAGCGATGTCGCGCCGCCCGCTGCCAATCGTCATCGGTGCGGTCGAGACCTCGGCGCGCTCGTCTTCGCCCATGCTGATGCCGCTGCCGGATGCACTTCCGGATGTCGAGGACCTGATCTTTACGCCCGATCCTGAGGAATTCACCCGGCCGATCGTGCGCCGCGCGCCGCCGGCGCCGCGTCCGACGACGGATATCCTGGCCGAACTCTCGCGTTCAACACCGGCGTCCATGGCGCCTGCGCCGAGCGAAACGCCGATGCGGGGCGCTGAAATGTCAGCCGAAGAGCGCGAAGATCGCCTCTCGGCTGTGCTTGCCGAAATCCTCGGTGACCCGCAGGCGGCCTATAGGACTGACAGCGTGCTCTATCAGGAATTCCTCGTGCGCGCCCGCATGCGTCGCGTTTCCGGTCCGCCGATGCCGATGGGCGAGTTCCGCCGCCGCGTGGCGATTACGCGGGCCGGTGTCGATGAAGAGACGGCCGCAAGCGAGGGATGGCAGACGGCACTGTCGCTTTCTGTTCGCGTCTCAGACGATCTGCAAGGCGTCTTCCTGCTGCTTGCCAAGGCAGCGCTGCGCAACGAGGAATGCCCGTCCGACCAGCGCATCGCGCGCGCCTATGGCACGCATTCGGCCCGTCGTGCCCGCCGTCTGCTTGGTTATTTCGAGGAGCAGGGTCTGGTTGTTGTTCACACCGACTTTGCCGGCAAGCGCATTGTCGCCTTCCCGGATCTGGAGGCGCAAACCGCACCCGGTGCCCCGGATGCGATCGATGATGAGCCTGCGGCCTCCGTCGTTGATCAGCACGCAGCAGAATGATCAGGCTGCGCGGCGCATCCGCGTCTGTTGCGGCAGGATGAATCGGCGCACCAGCGTCTGAAGACGGTCCGATTCGTTCGCCAGCGAGCCGACGGAGGCGGTTGTTTCCTCAACCATGGCGGCGTTGCGCTGGGTTGTCTGATCCAACTCGTTTATGGCGGAATTGACTTCGGCAAGCCCGGTGAACTGCTCGCGCGACGAGGTGGAGATCGATTCCATGTGCTCGTTGATCTGGCCGATATAGTCGGAGATCTCGGTCAGGGAATTGCCCGTCTGACGGACAAGATCAACGCCCTCGCCAATCTGCTTGCCGGAGGTGGTGATCAGCGCCTTGATTTCCTTCGCCGCATTGGCTGAGCGCTGGGCCAGTTCTCGTACTTCCTGAGCGACAACCGCAAAGCCCTTGCCCGCTTCGCCGGCACGTGCCGCCTCGACGCCGGCATTGAGCGCAAGCAGGTTCGTCTGGAAGGCGATCTCGTCGATCACGCCGATAATGCTCGAGATTTTGGAGGAGCTAGCCTCAATTGCCTTCATGGCGTCTTCCGCCTTGGTGACGATGACGCCTGAGCGGCTGGCGTCGTCATTGGCTTCGCGCGCAACGCGGCGGGCTTCTTCCGTGAGCTGCGACGCGCTCTTTACGTTGGTCGTGATCTGCTCAATCGCAGCGGCGGTTTGCTCCAGGGCTGTTGCCTGTTGCTCTGTGCGTTTGGAAAGGTCGTTCGCACCCTCGTTGATCGAACTTGCGCCTTCATCAATGGAGGCGACGCCGTCAATGATCGCGATCAGTGTTTCGGCCAATTGCGCGACCGAATGGTTGAAGTCATGGCGCAGCGCTTCGAAATCCGGCGCGAAGGGCTCTGTCAGGCTGAAGGCGAGGTCGCCCGAGGACAGGCGTTTCAGACCTGCGGCGAGGCCCGATGTGGCAATGCGAAGCTTCTCCGCGGCTTCCGCCTCCGCCAATGCCTGAGCGTGCTGACGTTCCTGCTCCATCCGTTCGCGTGCTTCGCCTGCTTCCTGCTCCAGTTGCTGATTGCGGATGGCTGCCTGCTGGAATACGGCGATGGAGCCTGCCATCGCACCGATCTCGTCCTGCCGCTGCGTGAAGGGTATGGTGACGCCATAATCGCCTGCTGCGAGCCGGTTCATGACGGTCGTCATGGTTGAAATCGGGCCGATGAAGCGGGTTGCCGCTATGGCGGCGAGTGCCATGGCCACGAGGGCGACGATTGCGCCGAACACCAACATCTTGTTTCTGGCGTCGTGCGCGGCCACGACCATATCTGCACTCGGGGCAGACAGCATCAGTGTCCATTGCTCATCCAGACCGGGAAAGCTGATCTTCACGGAGGCATGGTAGATGCCGTTCTCATCCGTGATGTCAGCGATATTGGCGGCCGATGCCTTCTGTCCCAGGCTGAGGAAAGTGCTGTCTTCCGCAGATTTTGCCAGCAGTGCTTTGTCTGTATGCGCCAGCCACAGGCCGGAAGCATCGGCCAGATAGACCGCACCGGTGCCGAATGGCTTCAATTCTCCCACTCGGCGTGAAATGTCGCTCAGGTTAAAGTCCGTGCCGGCAAGGCCGATCAACTCGTCGCCCCGCCGAATAGGCGAGGTGATCGTGGTGATCATCGTCTCGACATTTTCAATCAGGTCCGTATAGGCTGGGGTAATCAGCGGTTTGCCCGCTTTCATCGGTTCCTGGTACCAGATTTTCGCCGCCTCGTCGGCCATATCCAGCTTTTCGATTTCGACGCCCTGTCCACCCGTGCGGTAGAGATAGGTCGCGAAGCGACCGCTGCGCAGCTCGGAATTGGGGTGATTGACGAACTTCTCGTCCTTTCCGTCCAGCTTCTGTGGTTCGAAGACGAGGCTCACGCCGAGCAAGCCTTTTTCCGCGTTGACGGCACGATCGAGAATATCGCCCAGCAAGTCGCGGTTCGGCTTATCCGTCGCAGCCACGGCTTCCGCAGCGTGACTGACCCCTTGCAAAACTGCTGAGGTGCGGGAGATGTCGGCGCGGATGTCGTTGGCATATTGCAGCAGAAGCCCGCGGGCAGACTTTTCGGCTTCCTGCTTCATGGCGCTTTCCATGAAGGCGGCACCGACGAGCGCAACGGCGGTCAAGCCTAAGGTGAAGCCAACCACAGCCAGAACAGTGAAGCGGCCGCGCAACGAGCGAAACAGATAGTCCAAAATCATTAATCTCATCCCGACGAAGAATGCTGTTCAGAAATACAGTCTTCGTTGGGTAGAGAGAAAAGATTGAGAATAAGTCAAAATCACTTTAAGTTCTTAAAAGCTACGTGAGTACGCGAATTTTCATAAATTATACATTAGAAAAATACACCTTCGACTGAGATGTGAATAATAGTCGCCCTTTCACAAGGCGTTTGTACTTTCAGGACGCCCGTTCTTCCCAGACCTTCACCAGTGCGACAATCGTCTCGACCGCCTTTTCCATATCCTGAACGCTCACCCATTCGAGCGGCGAGTGATAGGCATGGCCGCCGGTGTAGATGTTGGGGCAGGGCAGACCCATAAAGGATAGGCGCGAGCCGTCGGTGCCGCCACGGATGCTGTGGCGCACGGGTTCGAGACCGACGCGGCGGACGGCTTCGTCGAGGTTGTCCATGATCTCCGGATGGCGATCGAGGACCTCCTTCATGTTGCGATACTGGTGCTTCACCGTGAAGCTATGTGTCGAGCCGGGATAGGTGGCCATGACCTCATGGGTGATCTGCTGCAGCAGATCTTCCTTTTCCTTCAGGCCGGCTTCGGTGAAGTCGCGGATGATAAGCTGAAGCTTGGCGGCGTCCATGCTGCCCGAGATGTCGACGGGGTGGATGAAGCCCTGACGGCCCTCCGTGGTCTCCGGCGCGATGTCGCGGGGCAGGCGGGCGACGATGTCGCTCGCGGCCTTGATCGCATTCTCCATCTTGCCCTTGGCATAACCCGGATGCATGGCGACGCCCGTGATCTCGATGGTTACGCCGTCTGCCGAGAATGTCTCGTTCTCGATCTCGCCGACGGTCGAGCCGTCAAGCGTGTAGGCGAAGCGGGCGCTGAGCTTTGCGAGATCTACCTTGTCGGCGCCGCGCCCGATTTCTTCGTCGGTCGTGAAGAGGATCTTGATGGTGCCATGCGGAATGTGCGGGTTCGCCATGAGATGGGCGGCGGCCGTCATGATCTCGGCGACACCTGCCTTGTCGTCGGCGCCAAGCAGGGTGGTGCCGTCCGTCGTGACGATGTCGTTGCCGATCTGGTTGTTCAGCTGCGGATGGGATGCGACGCGGATCACCTGGCTCTTGTCGCCCACAAGCGTGATGTCGCCACCCTGGTAGTTGCGGACCAGCTGCGGTTTGACATTGGTGCCGGTGAAGTCAGGGGCCGTGTCCATGTGGCTGCAGAAGCAGATGACGGGCACGTCCTTGGCCGTATTGGCCGGGATCGTCGCATAGACATTGCCGTGTTCGTCGAGATGGGCGTCGGTCAGACCGAGCGCCAGGAGTTCGGCGACCAGCACGCGTCCGAGATCCTTCTGCTTTTCCGTCGACGGCTGCGCGTCGGAGGCCGGATCAGACTGCGTGTCGATGACGACATAGCGGAGGAAGCGGTCGAGAACGGTCTCGGTCATGGGGTAGGCCTTTCCTGGTATTCCTGCGATCACTGACTGACTTTGGTGCCCAGATGGCGGTCAAAGAGCGTGATCATTTCCTGCGTCCGGGCATTCGCGCTCTCGGCACCCAGCACCACGCCGATCAGGCGACGATTGCCGTTGCTGGCCGAGGTGACGATGTTGTAGCCCGACGCATTGGTGAAGCCGGTCTTGATGCCCTCGGCGCCGGGATACTGCACCAGAAACGCATTGTGACCGCGAAACTTCATGCTGCGGAAGGTCATGCCGCGCGAGGCGAAGAGTTTGTATTCTTCCGGAAAGTCACGCAGCAGCGCAAGGCCGAGCCTTGCCATGTCGGTCGCCGTCGTCACTTGACGCGGGTCGGGCAGGCCCGACGGGTTGGTGAAGACGGTGTTCGTCATGCCGAGTTCGCGGGCTTTCGATGTCATCATCTGACCGAAGGCTTCTTCCGAGCCGCCAAGTGTTTCAGCGACGGCCGTTGCCGCGTCGTTGGTGGACAGAACGACCATGCCCATGACCGCTTCCTGGACGCTGATCGTATTGCCGGCGCCGACTGCGAACTTGTAGGGCTCCTTGTCATTGGCATTCTTCGAGATGACCAGTCGCTGGTCCCAGTCGAAACGGCCGGAATGCAGCGCCTCAAAGGTGAGGTAGAGCGTCATCATCTTGGTCAGCGATGCCGGATACAGAACCTTGTCGGCGTTTTCCGCTTCCAGGATCGCACCGGTTCCCGCATCGACGAGGATATGGGCGTGGCCGGGTTTCTGGGTCTCTGCAGCTGCCGGGATGACGGTAGCCAGGAGGCTGAGAAGCAGGGCGGCGAATGACGCCAAGCGGAATGGGGATCGACCAATCATGAAGTAATCTGGACCTGTGCGACGGGATGGGACGTGCCTTGGATAGACCACTTGCCCCCGTGTGTCAGGGGGTAAGTCTCGGAAGAACCGGATTTGGCACGACTAAAAGGGGTCCGCGATGCCCGGTGGGCTTCGTTGGGTCGGACGCTGGCGTTGGATTGGCTGTTCACTGGCCGGGCTTCAGGTCAGCCGTTTCCTTCAGATAGGCTTCGGAAAAGTCTGTCCGCAGCTCGATGCAGACCGGCAAGTGGTCCGAGATCTCGTGCGTGCGCCAGGTAGAGAAGGCCTTCTCCGTCTGCGGATAGGTCCCCGCAGGCAGGGCTGCAACAGCGGGATCGGAAGCCATGGCCGCATAGCTGGCCGCCTCGGACACTATGTAGACTGCCTCGTGCCAGGGTATGATGTCGCCCCGTAGCAGGTTTTCGCTGTCCAGGGGGCCGGTAAAGGCGATCTGGTCGTAGGCTTTCTTTCCATCGAGCGAGGACGGCGGCAGTGGCGAGACGCTGAACCCATTGTCGAGGAGCGCTTTCCCGCCCGGGTCCTTGAGATCGACGATATTCATGTCGCCGAGCATGATATGGACTTCGTCTGTGGCCTTCGCACGCTTGGTGAGTTCGGCGGCGATGACGCGGATCTCGTCCTCTCGCAGCGGGCGGTTCTCCTTTTCCTCGAACACGATATGGGTCGAACAGAGGGTGAAGCGGAACCACCCGGCCTGAAAGGCTGCGAAGAAGGGTGTGCGTCCGATCTGCTCATCACCGGGCAGGGCGCCCTTGGGGAAAACCATTTCCCCGATCAGATTGCGGAAGAAGACGCGATTGCGATTGTAGGCAAAGGCCATGCGCTCGTAATTGCCGCGCCCTGAACCAGAGCTGTCATTGATGAAATAGGTCCAGTTGGGCCCGAGCAGCCGCATGAGGCGCTCCATTGAGGCAATGTCCTTGACCTCCTGGATGGCGCAGATGTCGAAATGGTCGATGATTTCGGCAATATAATGCATGCTTTCGTTGAGGCGCAGCCGACCGCCGTCGAAGTGACGAATGTTCCACGATCCGATGATCAGCGAATTGGGTCGGCGCGCCGTGGTGATCCTGGTGTTGAGGAGCGCGCGCAGCCGAAGAATGCGCTCGGCGATCCAGCCGGCCTGGCCTGGACGGTCCTTTCCGCGGGGATAGGTCCGTTCGTCGCGCAATGTCTTGTAAAATGCCATGATGCCCCTCCATCGTGCTAGAAAGCCGCTGTAGTCCCATCTTGCTTCAGTGAGTAAAGCGCGAATTGGATTGTGTATCAATGGTTGTGTTTTGGTCCAAGCCATCGACCATGCTGTGTGATGGAACCTGGCCTGTCATCAAAACGTCGCCTTGCGCTTGACTTGTCCGTCTCTTGCCACTAATGACCCCACCAACGCCGGGCCGAAATGCCCGGTGTTTGTTTTGACATGTCCCGTGGTTTTCTCCGTTCGCTGACGTGAGAAGCCTGTCAGAACCTCTCAGAAGGAGGTTCAGAGGAGGGCGTGTTTCCTTAAGCGGTTTGGCAACAAACCGCTCTAACCTGTTGAGAAGGAAATACGGATGAGCAAGCGCGCATCTTCCAAGTATAAAATTGACCGCCGTATGGGCGAGAACATCTGGGGTCGTCCGAAGTCCCCGGTAAACCGCCGCGAATACGGCCCGGGCCAGCACGGCCAGCGCCGCAAGGGCAAGCTTTCCGACTTCGGCGTGCAGCTGCGCGCCAAGCAGAAGCTGAAGGGCTACTACGGCGACATCCGCGAGAAGCAGTTCCGCGCCACCTACGACGAAGCAAACCGTCGCAAGGGTGATACCGGTGAAAACCTGATCGGCCTGCTCGAGTCGCGTCTGGACGCCATCGTTTACCGCGCCAAGTTCGTACCGACGGTCTTCGCTGCCCGCCAGTTCGTCAACCATGGCCACGTCACGGTGAACGGCGTTCGCGTCAACATCGGTTCGTACCGCTGCAAGGCTGGCGACGTCATCGAAGTTCGCCAGAAGTCGAAGCAGATGGTCACCGTTCTGGAATCCGTATCGCTCGCCGAGCGTGACGTTCCTGACTACATCGAAGTCGACCACAACAAGATGGTTGCCACCTTCGTTCGCGTTCCTGGCCTGTCGGATGTTCCGTACCCGGTCATCATGGAACCGAACCTGGTCGTCGAATTCTACTCGCGCTAATTGCTCGCGAGACGGATTTGTGGAAAGCCGCCCTTCGGGGCGGCTTTTTCTGTTTGCAGTGCAGCGCTGCCTGGGGAAGATGATGCGGCACAAACGCGGTTGAAGGAAACGAGATGGATCTGCAGCTGATCGCCGACGAGATCGTCACTGCGCTCGAGCCGCGCCTCGGGGAGGGCAAGGTCGCCGACTACATTCCGGAGCTCGCCCGGGTGGAGCCGAAGCAGTTCGGCATCGCGATCACCACCGTCGACGGCCAGACCTTCAAGGCGGGCCATGCTGATACGGCCTTCTCGATCCAGAGTATCTCCAAGGTCTTCATGCTGACGCTGGCGCTCGGCAAGGCGGGCGAATCGATCTGGAAGCGGGTCGGCCGCGAACCCTCCGGCTCCTCCTTCAACTCCATCGTGCAGCTCGAGCACGAGCATGGCATTCCGCGCAATCCCTTCATCAATGCCGGTGCGATTGTCGTCACCGACATGGTCCTGGCAGGGCACAAGCCGCGCGAGGCGATTGGCGAATATCTGCGCTTCATGCGCTATCTCGCCGATGACGAGACATTGTCGATCGACGAGAAGGTCGCGCAGTCGGAGCAGCGCACGGGTTACCGCAATTTCGCGCTGGCCAACTTCATGCGTGGCTTCGGCAATCTCGATCATCCGGTCGAACACACGCTCGGCGTTTACTTCCACCAATGCGCGCTGGCGCTGTCATGCGTCCAGCTTTCCCATGCGGGCCTGTTCCTCGCCAACAGGGGTACCAATCCGCTGACGGGCTTCTCGGTCGTCTCGCCGAAGCGGGCGCGCCGCATCAATGCCTTGATGCTGATGTGCGGGCATTATGATGGTTCGGGCGATTTCGCCTATCAGGTCGGCCTGCCGGGCAAGTCCGGCGTCGGTGGCGGCATCCTGGCGGTGGCGCCGGGCAAGGCCTCGATTGCGGTGTGGTCGCCCGGCCTCAACAAGGTCGGCAATTCGGCGCTCGGTTCGGCCGCACTCGAAATGCTGGCTACCCGAACCGGGTGGTCCGTCTTCGGGACTTGATCTTCAGGGCCGCAACAGGCATTGCAAGGCGGAATTGCCGCCGAGGCCGGAGCCGCAGATGAACCTCGTCAACACGATTGATAGCCAGAATTCCGCCGCGCTCGACGGCGAGGACGAGCTCGACCTGTCGACCGTGCATCCTGTCTTTGCGAATGCGCCGCGCTCCGTGTCGTTCAACAAGCTGCGCAAGCGGCTCATCCGTCAGGTGCGCCAGGCGCTCACCGATTTCGATATGCTGAAGGGCCAGCAACGCTGGCTGGTCGGTCTCTCCGGCGGAAAGGACAGCTACGGCCTGCTCGCCATCCTGCTCGATCTGCAGTGGCGCGGTCTGCTGCCGGTCGAACTTGTCGCCTGCAATCTCGATCAGGGTCAGCCGAATTTTCCCAAACACGTCTTGCCGGAATATCTCGCCTCGATCGGGGTGAAGCACCGGATCGAATATCGCGACACCTATTCGATCGTGAAGGAAAAAGTGCCAAGCGGCGGCACCTATTGCTCGCTCTGTTCGCGGCTGCGTCGTGGCAACCTCTACCGGATCGCGCGGGAGGAGGGCTGTGATGCCCTGGTGCTCGGCCATCACCGCGAGGATATCCTCGAAACCTTCTTCATGAACTTCTTCCATGGCGGCCGGCTCTCGGCCATGCCGGCGAAGCTGCTTAACGACGAGAAGGATCTCTTCGTGATGCGCCCGCTCGCCTATGCCGCTGAAGAGGATATGGCGCGCTTTGCCCAGGCCATGCAGTTCCCCATCATCCCTTGCGACCTTTGCGGCTCTCAGGACGGGCTTCAGCGCAATGCGATGAAGGAGATGCTGGCCGGGATCGAATCAAAGATGCCGGGCCGCAAGGATGCGATGCTGAGAGCACTCGCCCACGTCGATCCGTCGCATCTCATGGACCCCAAGCTCTTCGATTTTGCCGGGCTGATGGCAACGAAGGCCGGTTAAGCGCTGCACTGCACCCATTGTTGCGGTCTTGCTTGTAAAGACACGGGAAAAATCGACGCAATCCTGCTGTAAGGGGTTCCAAGGCTGGACTGCGCATGAGGCATCTTGCACATTGCGCGCGGACAGGGACGGCGAGCAGTGCTTTGCGGCTCCGGTAATGTGTGGGAGTAGGAATGTCTGAGGTCGCTCAGCCTTCGGTGTCGAGGCGTGCCGTGTTTCTCGTCGGAGGGTATGAACGCAACGACGCTGCCGGCTTCTTCCGGCGCATCGGTCGCGAGATGGACCGTTTCCGCAAATGCTGGTCCGTCAACGCGGCGCTTGGAACGCCGGTCGAGGCGTCCAAAGGGGCTGCGACGACCGCATCCGTCGACTATCGCGGCCCGGATGGCGCCTGCCGGTCCGATATCACCTTTCTCAGCTTTGATGACATCGTGAAGCAAGACGGCGCCAGACCTTTCGTGGTGAGGCTCGGCGCCTATCTGTTGGCCTTCTTCGACTATGTCTTCAGCGGCACCATGTTCCGTTTCTTTGCAACGAACTGGCGTTTCGCTCTCTATTTCCTCTATCCCTTCGTGATGCTGGTGTTCTTTGCCTGGCTGGGCACCATCGCCTATCGGCTCACGGGTGCCTTGCCGCTTCCCGGTGGCCCCGTAATTCCGGCACTGGTCGGGGCTTGCGTCGCCTATGTCGTTGGCCGCTTCATCGGTCAGCGCTACTTCGTCTTCCATCTGATGGATCTCTGGTCGTTCAGCCGGGAGCACCTGCATTGCCGCCGTCCGGAAATGGATGCCCGCATTGACGTCTGGGCCTCGCTGATCGGTGAGCGGACCTCGGCGGCTGACTATGATGAAGTCCTCCTTGTCGGACATTCGACCGGTGGCGCGCTGATCCTCGATGTCGCGCACAAGGTTGCGGAACGACTGGTTGCCGATGGGCGGCCGGTCAACTTCAAGCTTGTCACGGTTGGCTCGACCTCGCTGAAGGTCGCGCTGCATCCGGCCGCAAAGCGAGCGCGAGACCGGCTTCAGGCTCTGTCCGGCTATCCCGGCATACGCTGGACCGAGTTCCAGGCGCTGACCGACATCATCAACTTCTACAAGTGCGATCCTTATACGCGTGCTGGCCTCACGCATCAGCGCGCAGACCAGTTCCCACGGCAGTATCAGGTCCGCATCCGCGACATGCTGGAACGCGATGCCTACAAACGCGTGAAGAAGAACTTCTTCCGGGTTCACTATCAGTTTATCTCGGCGAACAGCCGGCGCTATTTCTATGATTTCTTCATGATCTGCTGTGGCACGCGACCGATCGAGGCCGTAAGAGGCGATACTCTGCCGCTTGCGGTGGAGGCAGGCAAAACGGCAGAGGCAGTGTCATGATCCGTACATCCTTCATCATCTGGGCCCTGATGCTCGTGACCTGGTGCGCCATGCGCTATCCGGCCATGCGTCGGGCGCGCCGCCAGAAGACCCGGGTCGACCGCCGCTCCACACTCGACATCTCCCTGCTTGTCACCTGTACCGTCGGCCTGGTTGTCATGCCGATCGTCTGGCGGCTCGGCATCTTCGACGGCTTGGCCGATCGCCGGCAGGGGATCGTCCTCGTGATACTGGGGACGCTGACCGGCATTGCCTTTCTCTGGCTCTTCCGGCGCAGCCACAAGGATCTCGGCAAGAACTGGTCTGTGACGCTCGAAGTGCGCGAAGGCCATCAGCTGGTCACTGGCGGCGTCTATGCCCATGTCCGGCATCCGATGTATGCCTCGTTCCTGCTCTGGGGCATCACCCAGGCCCTGCTGATCCCGAACTGGATCGCAGGTCTTGCCGGTCTTGTCGCGGTGATGGCCCTCTACGCAGTCCGCCAGTCGCGGGAAGAAGCGATGATGCGGGATACATTCGGTGCCGAATACGACGCCTATTGCGCCCGCACCAAGCGGCTGCTCCCCGGCGTCTTCTGAGACGCCTCAGCGCTTGCGCAGCGCCTGCGTGATTTCCTTGATCGCCCGGTCATGGAGCGCCGGGTTCTTGTCGATGTTGAAGTGACCGATGCCTTTGATCGCGGTTTCGCCCTGGCGCAGGTTGATGTTGGCGAGTTCGCCCTTGAAGCCGGGCGCCGGCAGGACTGGCGACCAGAGGTTTTCACCACCGGTATAGAAATTCAGCGTCTTCTTTACGTTGCTGGGGACCGGACCCTTGCCGGTCGGATCGAAGCTCAGGATCAGCGCCACCGGGATCTTCATCGGTTGCAGTGCGCTTGCCACCGAGAATGTCATATCCGCACCCAGCGAATGACCGATGAGCACGATCGGGCGGGCATCCTTCGATTCCCGGTAGCGGTCGGCGATCTTGCGTGCAAAGGCCTGAGCATTGGGCAGGGAGAGAACCTCTGCCTTGATCCCGTCTGCGGTGAGCTGTTTTCCAAGCGTGTCCAGCCCCGTCGAGAAGATGTTGGCGAAGCCGCGGAAGAGATAGACCTGACCGGTCGCCAGCTTCGGTTTGCGGGGTTTTGCTGCTTCTGCGGGCAGGACGGAGGCAGCAAGGATCAGCGATGCATGGGAAAGAAGGGCGCGCCTGGAGATCATGTCGGGAGGTGGTCCTGAAAAAGCAGTTGTTTCGAATTCATGCATGATTCAGGCCGGCTGACAACCGGATTGGGCGGGATTGGCATGCCTTTCGGCCTGTACTTAACCATTGGCTGCAGGCTTGGGCACTTCAGGCAGAAAGAGACCCGCTTTCGATGCCCTCGCTCCGTTCTCACACAATTCCGGACGCAAAACTGCTTCGCACTTTTGCTGGAATTGCACTAGAACGGGCGCAACCGGACGGTGCGACTGGGTCGCGCCATGCTTCAAGCATCAGGAGACGCCTCATGACTGCCGCCATCGATATCGCCGCCCTTGCCAATCTCCTGCAGGAGGCTGCCGTCGAGGAGATCCTGCCGCGCTTTCGTAATCTTGGCGATGGCGATATCAGGATGAAGACGGAGGCGATCGACCTCGTCACGGAAGCCGATGAGGCCGCCGAGCGGCTGATCCGCAAGGGCATCGAAGGCCTGATGCCCGACGCCCTGTTCGTAGGCGAGGAATCGGTCGCGGCTGATCCTGCTCTCCTCGATCGCCTCAAGGATGCTGATCTCGCTGTTATCGTCGATCCCATCGACGGAACCTTCAATTTCGCGTCCGGGCTCAGCCTGTTCGGCGTCATGCTCGCCGTCGTCTCCAAGGGCGAGACCGTAGCCGGTGTGATCTATGATCCGATCGGCAACGACTGGGCGCTTTGCGAAAAGGGATCCGGTGCCTGGCTCTACCGCACGGATGGCGCCCAGGAGCAGATGTTCATGCGCCCGAGCGGTCCGCTCGAGCAGATGATCGGCATTGCCAATACCGGCTTCTTCGATCTTGAGATGCGCCGCAAGATCCTGTCGAACCTTGCCGAGGTCCGGCTCTTCACCAGCTACCGTTGTGCGGCCCATGAATACCGGCTGCTTGGTCAGGGGCACATGGATTTTGCGATGTACAACAAGCTGATGCCTTGGGATCACCTTGGCGGTGCCTTGATGATGCAGGAAGCGGGCGCCCATGTCGCGCGCTTCGACGGTTCGCCCTATCTGCCCCATCATACGTCGGGTGGGCTTTTGGTTGCCGCCGATGAAGACGCCTGGCAGGAATTGCGCGAGCGGATCTTCACCGTCGACTGATCAGAGAAAAGGCCCGGCAGTGACCGGGCCTTTCGATTTCTTGGCTGCGCAAACGGTCGGTCAGACCGGTTTGTTCTGTGCCTGGAACAACCGGCCTTTTTCGCCGATCAGGACGAAGACGAGGCCGATGATCGAGACGACGAAGAAGCCGGCGACCATGGGCAGTGCCGTGCCGTCGAAGGCCTGGCCGATGGCCGCCCCGATGATCGATCCGCCAATCGTGCCCATGAAGCCGAGCACCGAGGACGCCGTGCCGGCGACGTGGCCGAGCGGCTCCATGGCCAGCGAGTTGAAGTTCGAGCCGATCCAGCCAAACTGGAACATCGCCAGCGCGAAGAAGGTGATGAACAGCGCAAACGGCATCGGCGCCGGACCGACAAGCTGCACCACAAGCCAGATCAGATTGATGGCAATGAAGCCCAGCAACGAGGCATGGGACAGCTTGCGCATGCCGAATCGGCCGACCAGCTTGGCGTTGACGAAGGACGAGAGTGCCATGAACAGGGCGACAGCGGCAAAGGCAACCGGGAACCAGACGCCGAGGCCGTAGATGCCGACATAGATCTGCTGGGCCGAGTTGATGAAGCCGAACAGTGCGCCGAAGATGAAGGTGCTGGCGATCGTGTAACAGAGGGCCACACGATTGGTCAGCACGATGCGGAAGCCGTCGAAGATGACCTTCACCGTGAACGGACGCACATCTTCCGGCGCCAGTGTCTCGGGCAGGCGGACATACATCCAGGCGCCGACGATGACGGCGATCACCGCCATGAAGACGAAGATCCAGTGCCAGTCGCCGAAGAGCATGATGACTTGGCCGGTGCCGGGCGCGACAACCGGGATGACCATGAAGACCATCATGATCAGTGACATGACTTCCGCCATCTGGCGGCCGCCGAAGACGTCACGCACGATCGAGACGGTGATGACGCGGGTCGCGGCCGAGCCGATGCCCTGGATGAAGCGCAGCAGCAGCAGCGATTCGAAGGAGGGCACGAAGACCACGGCGAGCGACGAGACGACATAGATCGCAAGGCCGACGATCATCGGGATGCGCCGGCCGAAACGGTCAGCGATCGGGCCGTAGAAGAGCTGGGCGATGCCGAAGCCGATCAGATAGGCGGAGACGACATATTGGCGATGGTTCTCGTTCTCGACGTTGAGTGCGGCGCCGATTTCCTGCAGGCCTGGCAGCATGATGTCGATGGCGAGCGCGTTGAGCGCCATCAGAAACGCCATCAGGGCAATGAACTCGGCACGCCCCATGCCACCTAAGGCCTTGGGAGCGGACTGTAATGAATCTGACATGAATTATGACCTTGAAACGGCATAAAGGCGTTGCTTGGGACAACGCCTTCATCGCCTGGAGATTTTTTAGAGGCCTTGCGGCCGGTAGGGTCAGGCGGCGCCGCGAACGGCGATGCCCTGGTCTTCGAGATGCGTCTTGAGTTCGCCCGCCTGGAACATTTCACGGACGATATCGCAGCCGCCGACGAATTCGCCCTTGATGTAGAGCTGCGGAATGGTCGGCCAGTTGGAATAGGCCTTGATGCCTTCACGGATTTCCATGTCGGCCAGCACGTTGACGCCCTTATAGTCCACGCCGAGGTAGTCGAGAATCTGCACGACCTGGCCCGAGAAACCACACTGCGGGAACTGCGGGCTGCCCTTCATGAACAGGACCACGTCGTTGGTCTTGACTTCGTTGTCGATGAATTCGTGGGCGCTCATGTCATTTGTCCTTTCACATGCCGTTCAAGGCGGCAGCTTTGCTTTGCCGTAGAAATAGCAACACAGCTCGCCTTTTGCCAGTGGCGAGTTTGCGGCCACGCCTGAATTAACGGGCCCGCTGGCGGCTGCGCTTGGCAGCAGAGCGGCGGCGGCTCACCTGCTTGCGGGCCGGGGCCTTCACGCGCTTCGTCGTCTTGCGCACGAAGCGTCCCGTCGTTGCGGAGCGGGTCTGGCGCTTGCGCCGACGCGTCGTGCCGCTGCGCGTCGATTTCTTCAGGATTTCCTTGAGGACACCTTCGACGACGTCCTTGACGATGTTTCCGAGCAGATCCGCCATCTTTATCCCTCTTGCACCCACGGTTCTGGATGGTTTTGTTCCATACGCTCTTTAAATCAGCGCAAATCTCGTCTAGCAAGCGCCACCTGCGGCCGCCTGCCGTCGATTGAGTGACCGCTTTCATGATCCACAGCCGCATCGTCCTGCATTTCCCGGGTTTCGAACCCCTCAATGCAGAATCCCATCGCCAGCGCTATGAGCGCTCCGCCGCTCAGGCTGCCCGGATCTGGCAGGCACGCTTCGATGTGGGCGGGCTCTCTGGCGATGAACCGGGCGCGCACTTTCCAGTGGATGCCGAGGTGGCCGGCTGGGCGACGCGCTCCGATATCCATGTGTTCGACCACAACGACCTGATCACCGCGATGCGGTCGGAGCCGGTCTGGCTGCAGATTGCGAAGGGCTTCAAGGCAGGCTTCGACGTCGTGCGGCAGGGCGGAGCGTTCGGCTATTTTTGCCACGCCTGGCGTTTCGGCCTGTTCTTTCTCTTCCCCTTCCTGTTCCTAGCCGCCGGTCTGGCACTCGGGGTCAATATCGCGGCCATTCCGTCAACGTTTGACCTGTCGTCTTGGTGGTTCCTGCTCACCGTGCCTGCCGGCGCCCTCGTCTTTCGCTATGGTGTTATCCTCTTCTCGGATCGCTATCATGTGCTGCATCTGCTGGCCGACTGGCGGCTCGCGGTTGCCGTTGCCGAGAACCGGTCGGAGGTTGCATCCTTCATCGAGATTGCGGCAGATCAGGCGATCGCTGCGCTCAAGCAGCCGTCGGACGAAATCCTGGTCACATCGCACAGCATGGGCGCCAACTTTGCACTTTCGGTCGTCGGTCGCCTCATCGAGAAAGCACCTGAGGTTCTCGAGGGACGGCGGATCGTTTTCGTCACGCTGGGGGGAGCGGCTCTCCAGTGCAGTCTGTTGTCGAGCGCGACCGTCCTTCGCCGTCGCATCGGAAGCGTCGCGCGTGCTCCCTCGATCGACTGGTTCGACATCCAGTGCCTGACCGACCCGATCCATCTCTACAAATGCCATACGGTGGCTCTGTCTGGTCACAAGGATGCGCCGCAGCCAAAGCTGGTCTTCGTCCGTTTCAAGCACGCGATGTCGCCGGAGCGCTACGAGAAGAACCGCCGCGATTTTCTGCGCATGCACCGGCAATATGTGCTCGGCCCCGACCAGCCGAGTGGCTTCGACTTCACCTTGATGACGGCTGGGCCACTCCCGGCCAACAGCTTCGAAGCGCTGGATTCGACGCGCGCTCCGGTCATCCACCCGATGTCATGAAAAAGGCCCGCCGGTGAACGGCAGGCCTCAGATTTCGTCTCGGCAAGGACAGCCCCGATCAGTCGGGTATGCTGGTCTGCAGTGCGAGTGCATGCAGCACGCCGCCCATGTTGCCCTTCAGGGCGTCGTAGACCATCTGGTGCTGCTGGACGCGGCTCTTGCCCCGGAAGGCTTCGGCGACGACCTCGGCGGCATAGTGATCACCGTCTCCGGCGAGATCGCGGATAACGACCCTCGCGCCCGGTATGCCGGCCTTGATCATGTCTTCGATGTCGCCTGGTTTCATCGGCATGTAACAGATCCCTCATGCAAATCAGCAATGCGAGAACTATCCTGCATTCGCCGAAGTCTTTCAATGGGGTAGGCCGCGCCTACCCCATGCTCCACAGGCATGTGATCGAATGCCTCAGGCGAGTTCGCCGTCCATGAGCGCGGGGAACCAGGCTTCATGGGCCGTCTTGAGGTCTTCGACCGCAACAGGCTTGGCATCGCCGAGCACAACGTTCGAACCGCCGGTGCGGCCGATCCACGGGCAGAACACGCCAGCGGCTTCGGCGCGGACCTGCACCTGGTCGACATTGGCTTCGGTGACGGTCAGGACGTAGCGGCCCTGGTCTTCGCCATAGAATACGGCGATCGGGTTCGCATCGTTCAAGGCGTTGATATGCGCGCCGATGCCCGAGGCCATCGCCATTTCGGCAACGGCCAGGCCGAGGCCGCCCGACGAGCAATCGTGCACGGCGGTTGCGAGGCCATCCTGGATCAGGCCGCGCACGAAATCGCCGACCTTCTTTTCATGCTCGAGATCGACATGCGGTGCCGGGCCGTCGGTGCGGCCATGGATGTCGCGTAGGTAGCAGGACTGGCCGAGATGCGTGCCCCAGCCGGACGGCGCGCCCGCGAGCAGGATGGCCTCACCCTGAGCCGCAAAGCGGATGCGGGCCATCTTCGTCCAGTCAGCCATCAGGCCGACGCCGGCAATCGTCGGGGTCGGCAGGATGCCCTGACCATTGGTCTCGTTGTAGAGCGAGACATTGCCCGAGACGATCGGGAAGTCGAGCGCTAGGCAAGCCTCGCCGATGCCTTTGATGGCAAAAACGAGCTGGCCCATGATTTCCGGACGCTCGGGATTGCCGAAGTTCAGGTTGTCGGTGGCGGCGAGCGGAAGCGCGCCGGTCGCGGTGATGTTGCGCCAGCATTCGGCAACCGCCTGCTTGCCGCCTTCGAACGGGTCGGCCTCGACGTAACGCGGGGTGACGTCAGACGAGAAGGCGAGCGCCTTGGAGGCGTGGCCTTCGACGCGGATGACGCCGGCATCGCCGCCTGGAAGCTGTAGCGAATTGCCCTGGATCAGCGTGTCATACTGTTCGTAGACCCAGCGGCGCGAGGAGTTGTTGGCCGAGCCAACGAGCTTCAGCAGCGCGTCTGCGACGTCGCCGGCCGGAATGTCGTTCTCGGCGAGCGGGGCAGGGGTCTTCGGTTCGATCCAGGGGCGATCGTATTCCGGGGCTTCGTCGCCGAGTTCCTTGATTGGCAGGTTCGCGACTTCTTCGCCCTGATGGATGACGCGAAAGCGCAGGTCGTCTGTCGTGTAGCCGACGATCGCGAAGTCTAGGCCCCACTTGACGAAAATCGCCTTGGCGACCTCTTCCTTGGAGGGCTCGAGCACCATGAGCATGCGCTCCTGGCTTTCCGACAACATCATTTCATAGGCTGTCATGCGGTCTTCGCGCACCGGCACCTTGTCGAGCTGCAGTTCGATGCCGAGGCCGCCCTTGGCGCCCATTTCGACAGCCGAGCAGGTGAGGCCGGCCGCACCCATGTCCTGGATGGCGATGACGGCACCGGTCTGCATCAGCTCAAGGCAGGCTTCCAGCAGGCACTTTTCGGTGAAGGGGTCGCCGACCTGGACGGTTGGGCGCTTCTCTTCAATCGACTCGTCGAATTCGGCAGACGCCATAGTCGCACCGCCGACGCCGTCACGGCCGGTCTTGGCGCCGAGATAGACGACCGGCAGGCCGACGCCCTTGGCTTCCGAGAGGAAGATGCCATCCGCCTTGGCAAGGCCGGCGGCGAATGCGTTGACCAGGATATTACCGTTGTAGCGGGCGTCGAACTCGACCTCGCCGCCAACGGTGGGCACGCCGAAGGAGTTGCCGTAACCGCCGACACCGGCGACGACGCCAGCGACGAGGTGCTTGGTCTTCGGATGATCGGGCGCGCCGAAGCGCAGCGCGTTCATGGCGGCAACGGGACGTGCGCCCATGGTGAAGACGTCGCGCAGAATGCCGCCGACGCCGGTTGCCGCACCCTGATAGGGCTCAATGTAGGAGGGGTGGTTGTGGCTCTCCATTTTGAAGACCACGACGTCGCCGTCATCGATGTCGACCACGCCGGCATTTTCGCCCGGACCCTGGATGACGCGCGGACCCTTGGTCGGCAGCGTCTTCAGCCACTTCTTCGAAGACTTGTAGGAGCAGTGCTCGTTCCACATTGCCGAGAAGATCCCGAGCTCGGTGAAGGTCGGCTCGCGTCCGATCAGGTTCAGGATGCGATCGTATTCGTCCGGCTTCAGGCCGTGGCTTGCGATCAATTCTGCGGTGATGGGACGGGAGTTGGAAACGGTCATCTGGCTCTCAGGGCAATGGAGATCGGTGGGAGATCGGTTTCGAGGCAGGCTATAACCCAAGCCTGCGCCCGGCGCACTTGAAAAATGCGCGCAATCAGGCCTTTCCTGCGGCTTTCCAGCACAAGAAGCCTTGGCTATTCCCGATGGTCAGACGATGGCGCTGGTGCCGAGCGGCGACTGGTCGAGGATGCGCCGAACCGTCTTCAGCCCCTCGATCGAAATCGAGCGTTCTCGGCCTTCGCTGAAGCCGACGCGGACATGGTGATAGACCCGCGACGAACGGGCCGGCTTGAACTCGTCCTCGTCGTCGATCAGGACATCGGCATCGAGTACCGCCTGCTTGAAGGTGCCGGACATCCAGGGCTCCGGAAGCTTCAGCCAGAAGAAGGGTAGGAGCGGATGGGAGCGGAAGTCCTTGCCGGCAAAGAGCTCGCGGACGACTGCTTCGCGCGCGCCAATTTCCGCCAGAACCTTGCCCCGGATTTCGCTTGCGGCGCCCGACAGTACCAGCCGGGCAGAGAGTTCAGCGAGAAGGAAAGGCAGGCCGCCGCTCACCATCTTCTGGGTCACGCGGACACGCTGGCTCATGTGGGGTGGGCAGGCGACCCAGCCGCCGCGCACGCCGGCTGCGACGCATTTCGACAATCCGTTTAGCAGGAAGGTCCGGTCTGGCGCGAGTTCGGCCAGAAGCGGAATCTCATCTGCGATCATGCCGCCATAGAGATAATCCTCGATCAGCCAGACATTGTATTTCCGGGCGATGGCGACGATGTCCTTGCGCCTGGAAAGCGGGAGCGTCGCGAGCGTCGGGTTCTGGCCCGATGACATGATGAAGGCGGCCTTCGGATGCTCCCGGGCGCAAACGCGCTCGAAATCTTCCGGGAGGATCCCATCCTGGTCCGAATCGACCAGCGCAATTTGCCGGCCCATCAGGTTGGCGCTGCGCGAGACCTGCGAATAGGTCAGATGCTCGCAGACGATCCGGTCGCCAGCACCGCTGACGGCGGCGACCACGGCGTTGATGCCGGCATGGACGCCGAGTTGCGGCAGGATCTGTTCGGCATCGGGTGTCCAACTGCCTGAAGACAACCATTGCCGGCCTGCCTCCAGCCAATCGGGGGAGAGGGTGCGGGTGTAGCTAGAGATCTCGCCCGGATGGGCCGACGCGATCTCCGCCATGATGCGCCCGACCAGTTCTGCCTGGCCGACGTCAATTGCGGCCGTTGTGTCGAAGCGCAGCTTGCCCGGCGGTGGGATGATGGCGCGCGTACCGCCATAATTGATCGACACGGGATCGCGTGGCTGGGCCGCGCCGCTGTCGTCGTTGCCTTGGACATAGGTGCCGCGACCGACCTCGCCGGTGACGAGCCCTCTTTCACGCAGCAAGGCATAGGCACGCGAGATTGTCCCTATTGTCACCCCGACGTCATAGGCGAGATCGCGCTGCGGCGGCAATTTGGCGCCATTGGGTAGTGCGCCTGATTTGATGGCGTTTTCCGCTTCATCCGCGATGCGAACATAAAGCGGACCAGTGCCTGTGTTGAGGGAAGGGAGCCAATTTGTCATGATGACAATTCTATAGATTGTCACCCTATAGGAGTCAATTCATATGCAGTCATCACAGGAATTGACATCGGGAATTTTCGTTATGGTGACAATAGAGACAATCGGTTCGAAGGCCGTGGTTGCCCCGGTTCAGCCGCCAAGATTGGCGTGGCTGGCGGCGACCATTCAGGCTGCGGGAAGGGCGTTGGCGCTGTGGCGGCGGCGACGGACGACGCGCGTCCATCTCTCACAACTGACCGACGACCAGCTGCGGGATGTGGGCCTGTCGCCTGACGTAGCCAAGCGTGAAATCAGGAAGTCGCGTCTGCTGCTGGTCGAGCGGCCTTATCAGCCGCCGTTCTGATCAGCAGTCGTTTCTGCCATTCGCCCAGCGGACGACGTCCTGGCGGATCCGTGGCGCGACATTTTCGTTCAGCAGAGGGCCGAACGCGTCGAGGCGAGGGGGCGTCCCCTCGGCCTGAACCACGAGCACTGGGCGATCGTCGCGTGATCCCTTCCGAACCAGGAGGATACGTGGACGACCGGAGAAGGAGCTGAGTTCAGGGGAAAGCTGGTAGGTCCGGAAAGCGGCGTCTCCGGACTTGAACCAGCAGCGGTTCGCAGCGACCGCCACCTTTTCCATGATGTCGAGCGCGGATTGTCCACGTACTGCGGGCCTGGGAGCCTCGGGCTTGCAGGCGGTGAGGCCCGTTGCTGCAAGGAGAATGACGGAGAAGGCGAAACGGCGCATGGCGATCTTTCGGCTGACTGCCGCCTTCCCTTAAAGGTCCGTGGTTAAGCGAAGCTTACTTCAGGCCGCGATGACGTCGAGTGCCGAGGCGAAGATGCCGCGACCGTCATTGCCACCATGGGCAGCCTCGATCAGGTTCTCCGGATGCGGCATCATGCCGAGAACGTTGCCGCGCGCATTGATGACGCCGGCGATGTCGTTCATCGAGCCGTTCGGATTGGTGTCGTCGGCATAGCGGAAGACCACTTGGCCATTGCCCTCGATCGTCTTCAGCGTCTCTGCATCGGCGAAGTAGTTGCCGTCGTGGTGAGCGACCGGGCAGCGAATGATCTGGCCCTTGGCATAGGCGCGGGTGAAATCGGTATCGGCGTTGACAACTTCCAGCCGGATTTCCTTGCAGACGAACTTCAGCGACTGGTTGCGCATCAGGGCGCCCGGCAGCATGCCTGCTTCGACCAGGATCTGGAAGCCGTTGCAGACGCCGATGACCTTGACGCCCTTTTCGGCCTTCTCCTTGATCGCCTGCATCACCGGCATGCGGGCTGCGATCGCGCCACAGCGCAGGTAGTCGCCATAGGAGAAGCCGCCCGGGATGACGATCAGGTCGACATCGGGAATATCAGTCTCGGTCTGCCAGATAGTGATGGGCGCATGGCCGGAGATCTTGGTGAGAGCCGCGATCATGTCGCGGTCACGATTGAGGCCTGGGAGCTGGACGACGGCTGATTTCATGGCTGTGGCTCAAACCTTAGCTGGGCTTCCTGGAACTCCCGCAGCTCCAGGCGATTTTCGATCCGATCGAGACGCGTCTCCTGGCGAGCAAGCGTCGTATGGATGTTGTGAATGTCCTGATGCACCGACACCAGAGTGCCGCGCAACGCATTCACGTCCGTTTTCAGCTCCCGTTGACCCAGCTTAATGTCGGCAATTTCTGCATGCATGCGCTTTAGAAGCTCGAACATCAACTCGCTGGTCACTTCGGCCATCACGGCTCTCCCTCAACCCTTAGGCGATGGAGATAGTATAATTCTCGATAACCGTGTTGGCGAGGAGCTTTTCACACATGGCCTTGAGGTCGCTTTCCGCCTTCGCCTTGTCGGTGCCTTCGACTTCGAGGTCGAAAACCTTGCCCTGGCGGACCTGGCCTACGCCGTCGAAACCGAGGGCGCCGAGTGCGCCCTCAATGGCCTTGCCCTGTGGGTCGAGGACGCCGTTCTTCAGGGTAACGGTGACACGTGCCTTGATCACTGATCTCTTCTCCGAAGCTTACTTGACGAGAACCGGGCCGGTGCCACGGATCGGTTCGTTTTCATTGATGATGCCGAGCCGGCGGGCGACTTCCTGATAGGCTTCGAGAAGCCCGCCCAGGTCCTGCCGGAAGCGATCCTTGTCGAGCTTTTCACGGGTCTCGATGTCCCAGAGGCGGCAGCTGTCCGGCGAAATCTCGTCGGCCAGGATGATGCGCATCATGTCGCCTTCATAGAGGCGGCCGCATTCGATCTTGAAGTCGACGAGCTGGATGCCGATGCCGAGGAAGAGGCCCGACAGGAAGTCGTTGACGCGGATGGCGAGTGCCATGATGTCGTCGAGTTCGGCAGGATTGGCCCAGCCAAACGCGGTGATGTGCTCTTCGGAGACCATGGGGTCCGCGAGCGCATCGGACTTGTAGTAGAATTCGATGATCGAGCGAGGCAGAACCACGCCTTCCTCAATGCCGAGGCGGGTCGAAAGCGAGCCGGCGGCGACGTTGCGCACGACGATCTCAAGCGGGATGATCTCGACTTCCTTGATCAGCTGCTCGCGCATGTTCATGCGGCGGATGAAGTGGGTCGGAATGCCGATCTTGTTGAGATGCGTGAAGACGTATTCGGATATTCGGTTGTTCAGAACGCCTTTCCCGTCGATGACTTCATGCTTCTTCTTGTTAAATGCCGTTGCATCGTCCTTGAAGAACTGGATCAGCGTGCCGGGCTCGGGACCCTCATAGAGGATCTTTGCCTTGCCCTCGTAAACGCGGCGGCGACGGTTCATGGGCGGTTTTCTCTGTTGTTGGCATCCCGGCGCGAAAGCGCGGACGCAGTGGATCGGTCTTTAAGGCGGTCCCTTAACGGAAAACCTTCGTTTTCACAATGCGCAGATCACCGCTTCCTGCCAAAACGTCGCGCCATCAGGGACTCACCTGGAATCGCGGAAGTTTGCATTGCACTTTGTACTCCCTTTTGATTAATGGGGAAACGAAACCGCACGATGGCGGCACAAAATGGGAGATCGATATGAGCGGCATTGGTGATCGCGAAAAGGCCTTTGAAAACAAGTTCGCCCACGATCAGGAGCTGCGCTTCAAGGCTGAAGCGCGTCGCAACAAGCTCCTCGGTCTCTGGGCCGCTGGTCTGCTCGGCAAGGCCGACCCGGACGCCTATGCGAAGGAAGTCGTTGCTGCCGATTTCGAAGAGGCCGGTGACGAGGACGTGATCCGCAAGGTGATGGGGGATCTGACGGCCGGTGGCGTATCGATCACCGACGAAGAACTGCGCACCAAGATGGTCGAGTTCCTCGGTCAGGCCATCGAGCAGATCCAGAACGCCTGATCCCAGGCTCTGTAATCATCGACATCGATCCGCCCCGGCTCACGCCTGGGCGGATTTTTTGTGTTTTCTGAGGAGCTCGGTCACGTCTCCTACACTGGCGGGCCAAGCCAGTCCGTATCCTTGCAGCACGTCGCAACCGAGGCGGCTGAGGATGCGGGCGTGCTCCTCCGTTTCCACGCCTTCCGCCGTCACCTTAATGCCGAGCGAGCGGGCGATCTGGATGATCGACTTCACGAGGATCCTCTGCTCCTGGCTGTCGGGCACGTGTTCGATCAGCTGCCGGTCGATCTTGAGTGTCGTCGGCTTGAGGTTGAGCAGGCCGACGATCGACGCATGCCCGGTCCCGAAGTCATCGATCTCGATATCGATCGCCAGCCGGCGCAACATGTCGAGGTTGCTCATCACGGCGGCGTCCTGGCGGTCCAGGAAGACACTCTCCAGGAGTTCGAAGGAAACGGTTCCAGGCTTGATGTCGAGGTCGTGCAGTCCACGCGCGAGGTCCGGATCGGTCAGCCGGCGTGCGGAGACGTTTACCGATATCTTCGGCGGCGCGATGCCGGCGGCGCGCCAGCCCTCGAGATCGGTCAGTGCCTTTTCCAGAATGAGACCATCGATCTGGGCGAGCACGCCGTATTCTTCAGCGATCGGCAGGAATTTGTCCGGGCCGATGATTCCCCTTGTCGGATGCCGCCAGCGGGCGAGGCACTCTGCGCCGACCACTGACCGCGTCCGGGCGTCGAACTGCAGCTGGTAGTAGGGGAAGATCTCGTCATTCTCCAGCGCCCGCAACAGCTCGCCGGAAAGGCGGCTTGCGTCGGCGAGCATGGTTCGGCTGGCCGGGGCGTAGAATTCGTAGCGGTTGCGGCCGAGGTTCTTTGCCTTGTAGAGCGCGATATCGGCGTTCTGCAGGAGCTGCTTGGGATCGATGTCCCGTGTCAGGGTATGGGCGATGCCGATGCTCGCGCCGAAGCGGCATTCCTGCCCGTTGTACCAGGCCGGCTGGCGCATATGGGCAATAATCCGGCTGGCAACCGCCGAAATTGTGGATGTCGCCCCTTCGTGGTCGATAATGACGACGAATTCGTCGCCCCCGATGCGGGCGGCAAAGTCCTTGACGCGGATGTTTTCGCGCAGGATGCGGGCCGCAAGCGTCAGCATGGCATCGCCGGCACCGTGGCCGAGGGTATCGTTGATCTGTTTGAACCGGTCGAGGTCGATGTGCAGGATCGCAATGCCGGCGCCCAGTGTGCCCTTGCCAGCGCGCCACTCCTCGAGTTTCTCTTCCAGGTAGCGCCTGTTCGGCAGGCCCGTCAGATAGTCGTGCAGGGCAGATTGTTCAGCCTCGAGCCGGGTCCGCTCCAGTTCCGCGTTGCGGGCCTCGGCGAGCGTCTTTTGCTGTTCCAGTTCCTGCCGGAGGCGCTGGTCTTCTGTAACGTCCCAGTTCACACCGATCATCTTCAGCTTGCCGTCATGATCCATGAAGGGAAGGCTGTTGGCGCGAATGTAACGGGTGCTGCCATCCTTGGCGATGATTCGGTAGTTGTCGGTGAAGGGCTTCAGCTCGGCGATCTTGGCTGCGACATGCGCCAAGGTGCGGCTGCGGTCTTCCGGATGCAGCTTGCTTTCCCAGAAGCCACCGATCTGGACGTCGCAATCGTTTTCGACTTCGAAGATGCGGCGCATCCCTTCGTCCCACTCGCTCGTGCCGGCTTCGAAATCGGTCTCGAAGATGCCGATCCCGGAAATGTCGACGGCGAGCTTCAGGCGACGCGACAGGCCATCGAGCCATTCTTCCTGCTGCTTGCGGGCCGTAATGTCGGTGTCGGTGCCAACGATGCGGGCCGGTTTGCCTTCTTCGTCGCGTTCGACGCATGCGCCACGGCATTCGATCCAGACATAGTGACCTTCCCGGTGCAGCTCGCGATACTGGAAGACTGTGTATTCCGGGTCGCCGGCATTCTGTCGTTCGATGCAGTGGACGACGCGCTCGCGATCCTGGGGGTGCACCAGCTGCAGCCAGTCTTCCATGGTCGGCGGGAAGGGATCGCCGGGCCTCATGCCGCGGATCTGTCGCCAGATCTCGGAATAGTAGAGTTCACCCGAGCTGCGCTGGTCCCATACGCCTGAGAGCGAGCCCACAAGCGCGTGGTTCCATCGGCTCTCGCGCTCCTTGACCTCGTATAGCTCCCGGCGGAGGCTGGTGATGTCAGTCAGCTGAAGGAACGTCGGCGCTGGCCCGGAGCCATGGACGCTCGGGCCCGCAAGGGTTGCGATGAAGTGCCGGCGATCTCCGTTTGCCTTGGTGATCTCGAGGACCGAGGGGATGCCATCCATCATGCGGCTGAGGGCCACCACCATCTTCGGCGCGTCTGCGCCATTCAGCCACTCTACGACATTATGTCCCGCGATATGCTGCTCGCCAAAGGCCTCGCACATCGCATCGTTTGCACTCCGGATGATGCCATCCGGTTCCAGCCATGCTGCAGGCCAGGGCAGTTGCGATATGTCCATTTCACCCGCACCAGGAGTGGCAGAGGTGGCTGCTTTTGGGTGCAAAATCATGCTCCTGGCCTTTAATGGTTGCAGGAAGTCTATGAGTGCCAACTTAAGAAGGGTTTAAACTTGGTCGTTTCCGGCGAACATTAAGACCAAGTTTGCAATTGGTCGCAGGCGGCCTCGCCGGATGCGCTGACCTTACAAGCGCCCGATAAACTGGGCGAAGACCATCGTACCCTCGGGCCAGGGACCATGGCCGGATTCTGCGTTGATATGGCCGGATTCGCCAGCGTCGATCAGGAAGGATCCCCATGCGTTGGCGATCTCTTCTGCATGCGCATATTCCCCGAAAGGATCGTTGCGGCTGGCGATCATGATCGACGGAAAGGGAAGCGGAAGACGCGGATAGGGCCCGAAAGTCATCAGGTGCTTGGGGCGGATGTCCGGGTTGGCGACGTCAGGGGGAGCCACCAGAAAAGCGCCGGCAACACGCTGCTTCATCTCCGGGATCGCATGCACGATGGCGGGCACGCCGAGGGAATGACCAACGAGCACGACGGGTTTCGTGGATGCGTTCACCTCTTCGGCCACCCGGGCAATCCAATCCTCGCGAACCGGCTTCGACCATTCGGCCTGTTCCACGCGCCTTGCCGTCGAGAGCTTCTGCTCCCAGCGGGTCTGCCAGTGTTCGGGGCCGGAATTGGTATAGCCGGGGACGATCAGGATTTCTGCTTCAGAGACTTTCATGGCTCCTATCTGCGGCCCCACCGGGGAGACGTCAAGATTTCTGACGGCTGAACAGGCGATAAAAATAATACGCAACACATACTAGTTCGGGGCTTGCCTCGATGTTACGCTCCTCTTGTCCTGGATCGGGAGGAGATCGGTCCGGGCTTTTATCGGGAGGAATTTTCATGAAGCACATCCATGTGATGGCTGCAGCCATTCTGCTGCCTTGGCTCGCTCCGTCCGCCGCGCAGGCGGCACTTGCATGCGCCGACCTTGCCAAGGACGGCAACCACCCATCTACGGTGACCCTTACAGAGGCTGTCGACACTCCAGCGAGCGACGAGGTGCCGGTGGCCCATTGCCTCGTCAGGGGGCAGACGACGGAAAGGCAAGGCATGGACGGCAAGGCCTATGCGATCCGCTTTGAATTGCGGCTACCGAACGCCTGGAATGAACGTTTTGTCCATCAGTTCAATGGCGGCAATGATGGCGCGGTGGTGCCGGCGCTCGGCATCCTGCTTGGCGGGCGCAAGAGCGAGACCGCACTGGGACGTGGCTATGCGGTGGTGTCCAGTGACGCAGGTCATGACGGAAAGGCCAATCCTGACAAGGGGCTGGCTGGCGGTGCCGCCTTTGGGTTCGACCCGGAAGCGCGCCGTGACTATGGCTACGCAGCCGTTGCAACCCTCCAGCCAATTGCAGAAGAGATTGTCGAGGCCCATTACGGCAAGCCGATCGCATTCCGATATGGTCTGGGCAGTTCCAATGGTGGGCGCCATGCGATGGTGGCTGCGGAGCGCATGCCCGAGGTCTTCGACGGATTGCTGGTCGGCTATCCCGGCTTCAACCTGCCTAGGGCCGCCGTGCAGCATGCGCTCGATGTCCAGGCCTGGAGCAGTGTCGATGAAGATATCGCAAAATCCTTCAGCCGCGATGACCTGAAGCTGGTGGCTGACAGCGTGCTAGGCGCCTGTGACAAGCTGGATGGCGCGCAAGACGGTGTTATCGCCGACGCCGACAGCTGCGAGCAGTCCTTCGACATCACTTCGCTGACCTGCGAGGGCGACGCTACCTCCGGATGCCTGAGCAACAAGCAGGTTGATGCGCTGAAAACCTCCCTGGCCGGCCCGGTGGATGCATCGGGCAATGCGCTCTACAGCCGGTGGATCGTCGATACGGGCATCGCATCCGGCAATTGGCGCACCTGGAAGATCGAAAGCCCGATCGAGGCCTGGAAAAACAAGCCGATCATCGGTGTGATGGGGGCGGCATCGCTGGCGCAGGTGTTTACGACGCCGCCGACGGCTGTCGGTGGCACACCCGAGGAGTTGATCGCCTTCCTCCGAGACTTCGATATTGCCCGCGACGGGCAGAAGATCTTCGCGACAGATCAAACCTTCCAGCAATCCGCCATTGACTTCATGGTCCCGCCCGGGGCGGCGGATCCCAAGCTTGAAGCGTTCCGTCAGGCAGGCCACAAGATGATCGTGTTCCACGGCAATTCCGACCCTGTCTTTTCGGTGGTGGATACGGTCAACTGGTATCGCAAGCTCGACGATAACCTCGCTGGTTCAGCCTCCGATTTCGTCAAGCTCTACCGCATCCCCGGCATGCCGCATGGCGCTGGCGGACCAAGCTTCGACGATTTCGACTTCTTTGCGCCGCTTGTCGACTGGGTCGAGAAGGGCAGGGCGCCGGAGGCTATCCCTGCCGGTGTGACGGAGGGTAATAAGGAGGCAGGTCCGCTCCAGGGTCAGCGTTTCGTCTATTGCCCCTATCCCTCGGTAACGCGCGCTAGTGATGATCCGGGTGCTGAAGGCGAAGCACGCTACGCCTGCCGATAACGGGGTCGACGACTGGTGGCGCCCAGCGTCATCAGTCGCTTCACGGCTTCGTGCGCCGTTGGGCGCGACAGGAAGGATATTAGCTGATACACTAATTCCTTAATCAGCATGTCTGGTGCGTCGGATGACGATGCGCCAGAGGATACAGACGGCGCGTAGTCGCGACCCTCTCGGCCCGACGCCGCCCCGCATTTCACTTTGCAGCTTAACGATCCAGTTTGCTCGAGGAGGAAGTGAGAATGTCGACTTTCCATGTGATGACCAATGCTACCGGTAACATCGAACGGCCCGCGGTTCGCCAGATCGCAGTGTCGGATGTCTTTGCGTCCCTGCGTGAAGGCTATGAGGATTTTCGCGAAAAGCCTTCCCACTATGCCTTTGTCGCGCTGATCTATCCTATCGCCGGGGCTCTGATGATCGGCTGGAGTGCCGGCGTCGAGCTTCTGCCGATGGTCTATCCGCTGCTGACAGGCTTTGCCCTGCTCGGGCCACTCATGGCACTCGGGCTCATGGAAATCAGCCGGCGCCGCGAACTGGGCCAACCGGCCAACTGGTCGAACGTGCTCGACCTCTTCAAATCGCCATCGCTGCCGTCGCTCCTGATGATGAGCGCCTATCTCGTGACCTTGTTCATGGTCTGGCTGGTCGTGTCCCGCGGGCTCTACCTCTCCATGGTGGGTGACTATCCCGCGCCGGGCGTGTTCGCCTTCGCGACAGGTATCTTCGATCACCCGAATGCCTGGACCTTCCTGTTCTGGAGCAACGGTTTCGGCTTCCTTCTGGCACTCGTGGCCCTGACGATCAGCATCGTGGCTTTCCCGATGTTGCTCGACCGCGACTGCGGGGCAGCGGCTGCTGTCGGTACATCGGTTAGGGCAAGCCTTGCCAATCCGGTGCCGGTTGCGGTCTGGGGCCTGATGGTTGCGGTCTTGCTTGGGATCGGAATGGCGACGCTGATGGTCGGCCTCGTGGTCATCGTCCCGGTGCTCGGGCACGCGACCTGGCATTTCTATCGCCGGCTGGTGGTCTAGGCTTCGGCCGGGCCAATCACGCCCGGCTCAAAGCATAGGCGCCAACCGCCACCAAGGACAGGACGAGAGGCACAATGCGTTCGCCTCTCGTTTTGCCGATTGCCGCAAGAGCCGCCATTGCGCTCAGGGCTGCGAGGAGCAGCAGGGTTGCGACGAGGTTTCGGCTGCCGTCGGTCTCGATGGAGCCCGGGGTAAATGCCGGATCGACCTCAGCCATCCAGTCATACTTGCTGCCGCCAAGGAGCAGGATGCCCAAAACCGCGATCACATAGATCGCCAGGGTGGCGAGGCGCACCAGACGCTGCATGACATGTCCTTCGGTCGAAACGAAACGGGCGCGGATTTCTCCGCGCCCGCCCGTTCATCATGTCGCGTTGCCGCGTCCGGTCAACCGAAGACGCGGGCGAAAATCGTGTCGACGTGTTTGGTGTGATAGCCGAGGTCGAACTTCTCGCGGATGTCTTCCTCCGAAAGGGCGGCGCGAACCTCTTCATCGCCGAGCAGCTCTTCCAGGAAGTCGGCACCCTTTTCCCAGACCTTCATCGCATTACGCTGGACGAGACGGTAGCTGTCCTCACGCGAGACGCCGGCTTGCGTCAGTGCCAGAAGCACGCGCTGGCTCATGACCAGACCCTTGAACTTGTTCATGTTCTTCAACATGTTCTCGGGGTAGATGACCAGCTTCTCGATGACGCCGGCCAGACGGTTCAGGGCGAAATCAAGGGTGATGGTGGTGTCGGGACCGATCGCGCGCTCGACGCTCGAATGGCTGATGTCGCGCTCGTGCCAGAGGGCCACGTTTTCCATGGCAGGAACGACCGACATGCGGACCAAGCGGGCGAGACCGGTCAGGTTTTCGGTCAGAACCGGGTTGCGCTTGTGCGGCATGGCCGACGAACCCTTCTGGCCCGGCGAGAAGAACTCTTCGGCTTCCAGAACTTCCGTGCGCTGCATGTGGCGGATCTCGATCGCGACATTTTCGATCGAGGACGCAATGACGCCGAGGGTGGCGAAGAACATCGCATGGCGATCGCGCGGGATGACCTGGGTCGAGATCGGCTCCGGCACGAGGCCGAGCTTTTCGCAGACATGTTCTTCGACGCGCGGGTCGATATTGGCAAAGGTGCCGACGGCGCCGGAGATCGCGCCGGTCGCGACTTCAGCGCGCGCATTGACGAGACGGTCGCGGTTGCGGGCCATTTCGGCATAGAAGCGGGCGAAGGTCAGGCCCATCGTCGTCGGCTCGGCATGAATGCCATGGCTGCGACCGATACGGACAGTGTCCTTGTGTTCGAAGGCGCGGGCCTTGAGCGCTGCCAGCACGCGGTCCATGTCGGCGATCAGGATGTCGGCGGCGCGCACCAGCTGGATGTTGAGCGTCGTGTCGAGCACGTCGGACGACGTCATGCCCTGGTGGACGAAACGCGAGTCCGGGCCGATGAATTCGGCGAGATGCGTCAGGAAGGCGATGACGTCATGCTTTGTGACGGCTTCGATCTCGTCGATACGGGCGACGTCGAATTCGGCCGGGCCACCCTTTTCCCAGATCGTGCGGGCGGATTCCTTCGGGATCACACCGAGATCGGCGAGCGCGTCGCAGGCATGGGCCTCGATCTCGAACCAGATGCGGAATTTGGTTTCGGGGGACCAGATGGCGACCATTTCCGGCCGGGAGTAACGCGGGATCATCGGGCTCGTCTTTCGTTGGACTTTAAAAAATGCTGGCCCCCCTTAGCAAAGTGGGGCGGCAAGCTCAACGGCTGCGGCGGGCCATCACCACGCTCAAGGCGATAAGCATGGCAAAACCGGCCGGCAAGAGATGCCGCACACCCAGCACCGCGAACTGATAGAGGGCAACGGCGGTCGTGTAGAACAGCTGGTAGCCCCAGATGCGTGAGGCAAAGGGTGCGTGCCAATGGGCATAGAAATGGCGGTATTGCAGCGCGTAGAGGCCGGCCGTTGCGCCGATGGTGACGATACCCAGGAGCAGCACCCATCCAGCCAGGACCACGGATGGCCGGCGCCTCTGGGTTACGAGGTGGATAATCGGCAGCGCGATCAGCCAGCCCAGGAGACCGCCGCCTGCGTAGATGGCCGTCAGGCCGAGATCATGGCTGCCGGTGGCGCGACCGAAGATATGGACAGAGAGCAGGAAGCTTGCCGCCATGGCAAAGCCCCAGGCGATCGAACCGAAGATCCACAACGCAGCCGGTGGAAACCATCGCCACTGCGTCAAGGCTTCACCGGAACGGCGAGCCAGCGCAGATTGTTGCCCTCGAAGCCAAGGGAGACGACCTGGATCATGACCATGTGCGGCGCGGGCGAGCCATAGGAGGGTGTCACTACGCCACCGATCGCATAGGCGCTCGGACAATTGCGGCTCTTCGGGACAGACTTGTCGCGGTAGACCTCGCGCCGCGCGTCAGGTTTCTTGTCATCGGCGAGCGACAGCGCAAAGCCCTGTACATTGACGTTCATGTTGCGGCAGAGTTCCTCCCCTTCGACGCTGAACTCTTCTAGAGAGAGGCGATGGATGCCATCGGAGACGTACAAGCTCGGGAAGGCCTGGTAGCGCAGCTCGCGAACCTGTTCCGACAATTCCCCAATCGGCGACAGGGCGACCAGAAAGCCCGGGTCGTCACCGATCTTTCTGACCTCGAGGATCGTCTTTGCCTGAGCGAGGCTCTCACGCCGCGCTTCGCCGACCGATGCTTCTTCGCGACGGATCAGCACCGAAACCGGCGTGCCGGGCACATAGGTATCAGTCTGCGTGTCGATCACCTGGATTTCCGCATAGGCAAAGCCGGAGCCGTCCTGTTGACCGAATTGCTCGAAGGCGAAGAACCTGCCGTCCGGAGAGAACCCGATCGGCCGCATCTCCGCCACATCACCGGCGCTGACGGCAGTGGCCGTCAGGAGAACGAGTGCAATGGCGGAAAGCGTAATCCTCAACCGCGACCTCCCTCGGCT
Organism: uncultured Allorhizobium sp.; assembly: GCA_958439205.1. Lineage (GTDB taxonomy): Bacteria > Pseudomonadota > Alphaproteobacteria > Rhizobiales > Rhizobiaceae > Allorhizobium. The sequence continues at coordinate 2,658,962 of OY288189.1, forward strand.
GCCTTGCGCAGAGTGTCGACCGTCTTGCGGTAGTCGTCAACGCCCTTGCCCTTGAAGATCGCGGAACCCGCGACCAGCGCATTCGCGCCAGCCTTGGCGATTTCAGCGGCATTTTCAGCGGTCACGCCGCCGTCGACTTCGAGATCGATCGGGCGGTTGCCGATCAGCGCATGCGCCTTCGCGATCTTGTCGGTCATGGCCGGAATATACTTCTGGCCGCCGAAACCCGGGTTGACGCTCATGATCAGGATCAGGTCGAGATCGTCCATCACGTGCTCAAGGATCGAAAGCGGGGTCGCCGGGTTGAGCGAAACGCCGGCCTTCTTGCCGAGTGCCCGGATGGTCTGCAGCGAGCGGTGCAGATGCGGGCCTGCTTCCGCATGGACGGTGATGATGTCACAGCCGGCATCGGCAAAGGCCGCGAGATAGGGATCCGCAGGCGCGATCATCAGGTGGCAGTCGAAGACCGCCTTGGTGTGCGGGCGCAGCGCCTTGATCACCGCCGGGCCGAAGGAGATGTTCGGCACGAAATGGCCGTCCATGACGTCGAGATGCACCCATTCCGCGCCGGCATCGACGACGTCGCGGACTTCTTCGCCGAGGCGGGAGAAGTCGGCTGCGAGAATGGAGGGCGAGATCAGGAGAGGGCGGGTCATCTTGTTATCCTCGACGGGCAGGACGGTTGCGCGCCGTCCGGGCGTTGCTTGCCTTGGCAGACGGGGCGATGGCTCGGCGTCCGCATAGCATCGGCGACCCCGGGCGGCAACCATGCCTTGGGATGATAACGCCCCATCGCGATGCCTGCCCTTGACGATCGCCGCCTGGCCCTTCATCCCTCGGACACATCAAAGCAGTCTGGGAGGACGACATGGCCAAGTTCGCAATCATCACCGGCGGCAGCTCCGGCATCGGTCGGCACCTTGTGTCCGCGTTCGTGCGCGACGGTTATGACGTCGCCTTCACCCATCTTGGCCAGAGTGATGCCGCTGCCGAAGTCGAGGCGGAGGCCGCAGTGCTTGGCGGACGAGCCGTAGGCCGAGAATGCGAGGTGGCCAATAGTTCAGCGATCGAGGCCTTTCTCGATGAGGTGATTGCCTGGGCGGGCCAGACACCCGATGTGCTGGTCAACAATGCCGGCATCCAGACCTGGGCCTCGATGCTCGAGCTTTCCGAAGAGCGCTGGGATGCCGTGATCAGCACCAACCTCAAGGGCACCTTCCTGAACACCCAGCGTGTCGCCCGCCGTATGGTGGAGGCCGGCAAAGGTGGCTCGATCATCAATCTCGGCTCTGGCTGCAACAAGCATGCCTTCCCGAAGCTCGTTGACTACACCGCATCGAAGGGTGGCATCGAGCAGCTGACCAAGGTTTCTGCCGTCGAGCTCGGGCCGCATCAGATCCGCGTCAACTGCGTGGCACCGGGAGCGATCGAGACGGCGCGTACACAGGCCGAGGCGCCCGATTATGCCAAGACCTGGGGAGACGTCACACCGCTTCGCCGCGTCGGTACGCCGGAGGATATCGCCGGCCCGATCCTCTTTCTTGCCGGATCGCAATCGGCATTCGTCACCGGCCAGACGATCTGGGTCGATGGCGGTGTCTTCAGCCAGGCCTTCTGGCCCTATCGCGACTGAGGGCTTTTACTGCGCCTTTTCCGGCACGGGCACGAACCGGTCGCCCTGCCACTCCAGCAGGCGATAGGGGTTCTCGGTCAGTTCGTGATCCTCGCCGAAGGTGACCGGGCCGAGCGCCGTCTCGAATGTCGTGCCGATGAGGGCATCCGCGACGGGCGTGCCCATGGCCGAGGAAATGCCCCAGGCATCCGCAAGGATGGTCACGGCTGAATGGGCGGGGACGACATAGCCTTCCGGCGTGATCTTCGCCTCTGTGAGTTCAGCCGCAAGCGCTGCGGCGGCAGGCTCCTGGGGTGTCTCGATCAGACCGACTGCGAGCACGCCATCTTCCAACGGTACAGGCTCGTCGGCCGCGCGCATGGCCTCGCCGCCAAGCAGGGTCAGCGACAGGCCTTCCGATTTCGCGTCGCGGGCGATGACCGCCACGTCGCCGCGATCGCCTCCGATAAAGACGTGGGTGATGCCGGCAGCTTTCACGCGCCTGATGAGCGTCAGCTGCTGCTCCTGGCCCGGACGAATGGTGTCGACAAAGGCAGGCTTCAGGCCGCGTTCTTCAAGGCTCGTCCGGATTGCCTCTGTCAGTTCGCGCCCACGGATGGTCCCGTCTTCGAGGAGGGCCACGGCGGAGCCCGACCAGTCGCGTAGGATCACGTCGGAGAGCTTGGCGGCCTCCTGGTCGGCATTCGGCGCCAGGCGGAAAAGCGGCGAGACCGCCTTGATCGCATCTTCCATCAATCCCTTCCAGCGAACCGAGAGGGTGAGGGCCGGCACATTGGCTTGGCTCAGCGCGGGAAGGGCGTCCTTCAAACTCTCGCTGCAGAGAAATCCGATCGCGGCCGTTGCGCCCGCTGCCGAAATGGCGTCGGCAATCACCTTGCCGCTGCCTTCGCTGCAGGTCTCGTCGATTTCAATGAGCGTGATCGATAGCTTGCCCGCAGCCAGGGTTGCACCCTGGCGAACCTGATCCCCTAGCACTGCGAAGGGGCCATTCTGCGGTGCGACGACCGCAATCTTGAACTCGGCGGCCGTGGGCGCGCCGAGGCTGGCGCCCAGGAGCAGCGAGGTTGCGAGAGCAAGTTTCAACAGGGGCTTCTGCATCATGACGCAATCCTAGCCGAAAGCGCAGCCAATTGGAAATGCTGGCTTTCCGGCCTTCGTCGGGTGGTTGGAACGAAATCGTGCTCCTGTTGTGGAAAAGGTAAGGGCCGCGGCCCATATTGCGGTTTCTACGGGGGATGCCTTCAAGGGGAGACGTGAATTTGAGCATGCAAGGTCTGGATCCGGTCGCCTATCGCGAAGCCATGAGCCGCTATGCGGGGCACGTGCAGATCGTGACGACGGAGTATGAGGGTGTCAGGCGTGGCGTGACGATCACGGCGGCTTGCTCTGTCTCCGACAGTCCGCCGACCGTGCTCGCCTGCCTCAACAACAGCAATCCTAGCAATGCCGTGTTGTTCGAGAGCGGGCATTTTGCCTTGAATACGCTGGGTGCCCATCACCAGGATCTCGCCAATGCCTTTGCCGGCTTCGGCAAGCTCTCGTCCGAAGAGCGTTTCGGGCTTGCGGAATGGCAGGTCATGGAGACGGGCTCACCCGTGCTCTCCGATGCCATCGTCGCCTTCGACTGCGTGGTCACCGACCGTAAGGTCACCAACACGCATACGGTGCTCTTCGGCGAAGTGAGGGCGGTACATTTCGGCGCGCGTGAGCCGTCGCTCATCTATCTGGACCGAGGCTACCGCACGCTATAAGCTTCCGCTCAAACATGGGAGGAGACATGGCAGAAACCTCGGGAAAGGTCCTGCCGGAGACGATCGATGGCATCATCGATCTTCTGTCGGCGGAGGATTATCTGGCGGCAAGGCCGCTCGCGACCGTGCTGTTCCTGGCTCTCAGGATGAAGCGTCCGCTGTTTCTGGAAGGCGAGGCGGGCGTCGGCAAGACCGAAGTGGCCAAGGTGCTCGCCAAGGCCCTCGACCGCCCGCTGATCCGGCTGCAATGTTATGAAGGTCTCGACGTCTCCTCCGCCGTCTATGAGTGGAATTATCCGGCGCAGATGCTGGAAATCCGCATGGCTGAAGCCTCGGGCGTCTCGGACCGCTCGCGGCTCGAGAGCGACATCTTTTCCGAACGCTATCTCATCCGCCGCCCGGTCCTGCAGGCGCTCGAGGGCCAGCCCGGTCGAGCGCCCATCTTCCTGATCGACGAACTCGACCGCACGGATGAAGCCTTCGAGGCTTTCCTGCTTGAAGTGCTCTCGGATTTCCAGGTGACGATTCCCGAATTCGGAACGGTCAAGGCCGCCGAGCCGCCGATCGTCATCGTGACGTCCAACCGGACGCGCGAAGTGCACGACGCATTGAAGCGTCGTTGCCTCTATCATTGGGTCGATTATCCGGCCGCTGCCGACGAACTCGCCATCATCAGGCGCAAGGTCAAAGGCTGCAACGAACAGCTCTCCCGACAGATCGTTGCCTATGTGCAGAAGCTCAGGACCGTCGATCTCTTCAAGAACCCTGGCATCGCCGAGACCATCGACTGGGCGACAGCGCTTACTGAACTCGACCGGCTCGCGCTCGATCCGGAGACGATTGCGGATACGCTGGGCACGCTCCTGAAATATCAGGAGGACATCGCCCGCATCCAGGGGAGTGAAGGCGAAAAGCTGCTTTCCGAGGTCAAGGCCGAGCTGCTGGCGAAGGCTGGCTGAGATGGAAACCTTCGGGCCGCACCAGGGCAGCGGACGCGACGGCATCGTCGTGCCGCCACCGGCTCAAGGGGACGGGCGGCTCGCCGACAATATCTTGCATTTTGCGCGCGTCTTGAGAAAGGCTGGTCTGAAGCCAGGGCCTGGTGCCGTCATCGATGCCATCGAGGCGATTGATGCGATCGACATCGGCTCGCGCATCGAGTTTCATGCGGCGCTGTCAGCCATCTTCGTCAAACGCCACGAGGACCAGCCGGTCTTCGACGAGGCCTTTTCGATCTTCTGGCGCTCGCGGGATCTCGTCGGCAAGATGATCGCGCTGATGTCGCCGGTCGCGGCGATTGGCGAGCGGCAGAAGCCGAAGGCCGGCGGTGCGCGGGTGAGTGATGCGCTGTTTGCCGACAAGAGCCGTGAACCGAAGCCGCGCGACGAGCCCGATGTCGTGATTGATGCGCGGCTCACGGTCTCGGGCCAGGAGGTGTTTCGCCGGCTTGACTTCGGGCAGATGACGGCTACTGAGCTTAAGGATGCTCGCCGGGCGATCGAACGGCTCGCCATGCCACTTGATCTCGTCCAGACCCGGCGCTATCGGCTGTCGCTGCGAGGACGCACCGTGGATCCGCGGGCGACGATGCGTCAGTCGCTGCGCACCGGCGGCGACCTGATGTTGCCGAAATTCCGCGAGCGCCGACAACAGCCGCCGCCGCTCGTCATCCTCGCCGACATCTCAGGCTCGATGAGCCAGTACACCCGCATCTTCCTGCATTTCCTGCATGTGCTGACCGAGCGTCGCCGCCGCGTGCATACCTTCCTGTTTGGCACCCGGCTTACCAATGTCACCCGCCAGCTTCGCCAGCGTGATCCCGACGAGGCGATCGCCCAGTGCACCGATGCTGTCGCCGACTGGTCGGGCGGCACGCGCATCGGCGAGACGCTGAAGCTCTTCAACCGGCATTGGGCTCGGCGCGTGCTGGGGCAGGGCGCCGTCGTGTTGCTCATCACCGACGGGCTGGAGCGCGACGAGGTGGAGCTTCTGTCGCGCGAAACCGATCGCCTGCACCGCTCCTGCCGCCGCCTCGTCTGGCTCAATCCGCTTCTGCGTTTTGCCGGTTTCGAGGCCCGCGCCCGTGGCGTCCGCGCCATGCTGCCGCATGTCGATGAGTTGCGCTCGGTGCACAATCTGGAAGCCCTGTCGGATCTGGTGCAATCTTTGTCCGGTGCGCCGGATCGAGATTGCGACCCGAAGCGTTATCTCGGTTCTGAAAGGAGCCCGTTATGATCACAGATATCGTTCTGCGCGACCCACTCGTGATTGCCGAGAGCTGGCACGCCGAGGGCCGTTCCGTCGCCATCGCCACTGTCATCGAGACCTGGGGCTCGGCGCCGCGCCCGGTCGGTAGCCATCTTGTCATCGACGGCGAGGGGAATTTCGAAGGCTCGGTCTCCGGCGGTTGCGTTGAAGGGGCCGTCATTACCGAAGCGCTCGATGTCATCGAGAACGGGGCAGCAAAGATGCTGGAATTCGGTGTCGCCGACGAAACCGCCTGGCGCGTCGGGCTCTCCTGTGGTGGGCGCATCCGCGTGCATGTCGAGAGGCTCGGCTGATGGATGTTTCGACGCTTACGGCCTTGAATGCTGCCAAGCGCGACCGTCGCGGCGCCGTGCTGGTGAGCGATCTCGCCGCCGGCACGTCCCGGCTGATCACCGAAGATCAGGTGCTGACCGGTGACCTCGGACAGGAAATCGAGGCACGGCTGCTCTCCGGCAAGTCGGGCACAGTTGAGATCGACGGTCAGAGCCTCTTCCTCAACGTGCATCTCCCACCGCCGAGGGTCGTGGTGATCGGCGCCGTCCATATCAGCCAGGCGCTGGCTCCGATGGCGGCGCTTGCCGGCTTCGCGGTGACCATCATCGATCCGCGCACGGCCTTTGCCACCCCCGAGCGCTTCGCCGGCTTCGACCTACGCGCCGATTGGCCTGACGACGTGTTTGCGAGCATGCCGCTTGATCGCTACAGCGCCATGGTCGCCGTCACCCATGATCCGAAGATCGATGATCCCGGGCTGATCGCAGCCCTTAACGCCGGCTGCTTCTATGTCGGTGCGCTGGGCTCGCGCAAAACCCATGCGAAGCGCGTCGAGCGCCTGACGGCTGCCGGCCGTGATGCCGAGACCCTTGCCGGTATCCGGGCGCCGATCGGTCTTGATATCGGTGCCGCCACACCGGCGGAGATTGCGGTTGCCATCCTCGGTGAGATCATCCAGTCGCTGCGAAGGCGCAGCCTTGTCTCCGCCTCGATCCCGCAAGAGGCTAACGCATGAAGTTCGGGCCAATCCCGACCCTTGAGGCCGAAGGTTCGATCCTCGCTCATTCCCAGCCACTCGCCTCCGGCAAGCTTTCAAAGGGCCATCTCCTGCAGGCCGCCGATATCGCGCGTCTGACCGTCGAGGGCATCTCCACCGTCATCGTCTGTCGCCTTGAGCCAGGTGACTTGACGGAAGACGAGGCTGCCGCAAGACTGAGCACCGCCATTCAGCCCAAGGGGCTCAGCCGCAGTCCCGCCTCGACGGGACGGGTGAATTTCTACGCCAGCGAAAACGGCGTCTTTCTGGCTGACAGAGCTGTCGTCGATCGCTTCAATGCGGTCGACTCTGCTATTACGCTCGCCTGTCTCAGCGATCGTCGCGACGTGCGGGCCGGCGATCTCGTGGCGACGATCAAGATCATTCCGCTGGCGGTATCAGGTGCGAGCGTGGAGCGCGCGGCAGCGATCCTTGAGCAAGCTTACGCCTTTGAAGTAGCACCCTACCGCGCGCATCGCGTCCATCTGATCGCGACACAATTGCCGTCGCTCAAACCGTCCGTCATGGAGAAGACGGCCCGCGTTCTGGAAGCGCGGCTGATGCCCTCGGCCAGCCGGCTCGTCTCGGAACGGCGCGTAGCCCATCGGGCCGAGGCTGTGGCAGAGGCACTGCGTGCGGCTCTCGAGGAAACCCTGCCCGAACGAGATGCACCGCCGCTGATCGTGGTCTTCGGTGCATCAGCCGTTGCCGATCGAGAGGATGTCATACCCTCGGCCATCCGGCTGGCAGGTGGCGACGTCACTCAGGTCGGCCTGCCGGTTGATCCGGGCAATCTGCTTGTGCTCGGCCGTGTCGATGGCGTGCCGGTCATTGGCGCGCCCGGCTGCGCCCGTTCGCCAAAGGAGAACGGCTTCGACTGGGTGCTGAACCGGATCCTCGCCGGTCATCCCCCCGGTCGAGCCGAGATGTCAGGCTGGGGTGTAGGAGGCCTCTTGATGGAGATCCCGAGCCGTCCGCTGCCGCGCCTTGCCGCAACCGCAGACGCGGATCCCGCTGCCTTCGGGCTCGTGGTGCTTGCTGCGGGTCGCGCGAGCCGCATGGGCGAGGGTGGTCGGCACAAGCTTCTTGCTGAATTCGAGGGCGAGCCGCTCGTACGGCGCTCGGTCCGACAGGCGGTGGAGGCAAAGTGCGGGCCCGTCACTGTTATCACTGGTCATCGCAGCGCCGAGGTCGCCGAGGCTCTTTCAGGGCTTGGCGTGCAGGTGGAGGAGAACCCAGATTTTGCGAGCGGCATGGCAAGCTCGCTGAAGGTCGGACTTGCCGCCGTCGAGGCACAGGGATTGCCTGGGATGATGGTCCTGCTCGCCGACATGCCGAACGTCTCGTCGGCCGATATCGCGGCGCTCGCACAAGCCTATCGCAAGGCAGGTGGCAAGGCGGTCGTGCGTGCGGTTTCCGATGGCCAGCGTGGCAATCCCGTCGTTCTGCCGGCTGCCACCTTCGAGGCATTGAAGGCGCTTGAGGGCGATATCGGTGCGCGACCTGTGATCGAAAGTGCGGGTCTTGCCGTCATCGATGTCGAAATCGGATCCGCCGCGCGTCTTGATGTCGATACGCCCGAGGCTATTCTCGCAGCCGGGGGCATCCTGAGGGACTGAACATGGACAATACGGCAATCGAGGAGATGTTCGAGGCGGTCGGGCCTGTGACCATCCGACGGATGTTCGGCGGCAAGGGTATCTATGCACGCGGCATCATCTTTGCGCTCGAACTGCGCGGCGAGTTGATGCTGAAAGGCGATGACGACAGTGCGGCGCTGCTGGAAGAAGCCGGCGCCAAGCGCTGGCGCTATGAGGGCCGCAGCGGTAAGCCCGTGGCCATGCCCTACTGGACGGTCCCGGACGAGGCGCTCGACGATCCCGACATGATGGCGAAATGGGCGCGGATCGCGCTCGACGCCGCGATCCGGGTCACCGAGCGGGAAGCCGCTCAGCGCAGATAAGTCAGAACCGTCTGGGTGAAGACCGAAAGCGGCTGCGGCAGATCGTCGAGATCAAACCAGCCGATCTCCGAAAGCTTGTCTGGTTCGGTTAGCTGCGGCTCGCCGGTCGTGTCATCGGTGATATAGAGCAGGGAAATCCAGTGCTGGCGATCCGCCTCGATCCGCTGCTCGGTCAGGCCGAGATAGCGGATTGCGCCGATTGCGAGTGCCGTCTCTTCCTCGGCTTCGCGGCGCGCGGCAGTCTCTGCCGGCTCCATATGGTCGACCTTGCCGCCCACGATATTCCAGTGGCCGGCTTCCGGTGCCTTCATGCGCTTGCACAAAAGCAGTTTGCCATCCCGAAGGATGGCAAGACCAACCCCGAGACCGGGGAAATCGATACCGGGCTGACCCACAGGGATCAGGCCTTTGCGGCAGCGACGATCAGCATGAAGGCGGGGATGTCATCGCCGAAGCCGACGGGCGTCGGGCCGTCGTCATGGTCGTGGTGCCGGTTGCGACGACGATCGCGGTTGTCGTCATTGGCCGGCGACGGATTGTTGCGGTTGTTGCGCGGGTTCTGATCGCGGCGCTTGTCCGTTCTGCGTTCCGCCGCTACCGGTTCTGCCTTGACCACTTCGACCTTCACCGCTTCTACCACCTGTTGTTCCTCTACCGGTTTGACATACTCGCTGCGCGTATCGGATTTATGACCGCCGCGCCGCTCGCGACCCTTGTCGCGGCCGCGTTTTCCACGGCTTTCGTCGTGGCTCTCCGCAGGCGCCGGAAGCGCCGACAAGTCACCATCGAGCCATTCGATCTTCTGGTCGATCAGCTTTTCGATTGCATCGAGGAACTTGGTGTCGCTGCGCGTCACCAGGGTAAAGGCTGCACCCGACCGTCCGGCACGACCGGTACGGCCGATGCGGTGGACATAGTCTTCGGCGTGGATCGGAACGTCGAAATTGAACACGTGGCTGACGTCGGGAATGTCGAGACCACGGGCTGCCACGTCGGAAGCGACGAGCAGCGTGATCGCATTGGCCTTGAAGCCCGCCAGCATCGTGGTGCGCGAGCGCTGGTCCATGTCGCCATGCAGGGCGCCGACCGAGAAGCCGTGGCGTTCCAACGAACGGAAGAGGTCGGCGACATCCTTCTTGCGATTGCAGAAGATGATCGCGTTCTTCAGGTCGTCCTGGGCGCGGATCAGGTCACGCAGCGTCGAGCGCTTTTCGTAATCCTTGTTGTGGCAGGCAACCAGGCGCTGGGTCACGGTCTTCGCCGTCGAGGACGGCGGGGCGACTTCGATACGCTCTGGGTTCTGCAGGAACTGGTCGGCCAGCTTCTGGATCTCCGGCGGCATGGTTGCCGAGAAGAACAGCGTCTGGCGCGTGAAGGGGATCATCTTGGCGATGCGCTCGATGTCGGGGATGAAGCCCATGTCGAGCATGCGGTCGGCTTCGTCGATGACGAAGACTTCCACGCCGGTCATCAAAAGCTTGCCGCGCTCGCAATGGTCGAGCAGGCGGCCGGGCGTGCAGATCAGAACGTCTGCGCCACGTTCAAGCTTGCGGTCCTGCTCGTCGAAGGACACGCCGCCGATCAGGAGCGCGACGTTCAGCTTGTGATTCTTGCCGTACTTCTCGAAGTTCTCGGCGACCTGCGCTGCCAGTTCGCGCGTCGGCTCCAGAATGAGAGTGCGCGGCATGCGGGCGCGGGCGCGGCCCTTTTCGAGCAGCGTCAGCATCGGGAGAACGAAGGATGCCGTCTTGCCGGTGCCAGTCTGCGCAATGCCGAGTATGTCCCGCCGCTGTAGGGCCGGCGGAATGGCGCCTGCCTGAATTGGTGTCGGGATCGTGTAGCCGGCATCAGTGACGGCAGAAAGGACTTTTTGGCTCAGGCCAAGGTCAGCAAAAGTGGTCAAAGGGAAGTAGTTTCCGTTCCTGTTCTCGCGAACATCGCTCTATAGCCCTTGAGATTGGGCTCCAATGGTTGCGGCGAATAGTGGGAAACTGCCGGAAAGTCAAGGAAACAGGCGGATTTACCCCTACAAAGGCTTAATGTTCACCATTAATTGGCAAGAGTTGAGCAAACCAATTATAATGCATTCGCTTTTGGGGTATCGCACAAGGCGAGTTTCCATTTTTCGAATAGCCGCGTCAATTGATCAGCGGTGTCAGTTTCATGCCTGCATTGAGAAAGCGCATCGGATCGACGGGATCCCCATTGCGGCGGACTTCGTAATGCAGGTGCGGCCCCGTTGACCGGCCCGTAGACCCCGAAAGACCGATCAACTGGCCCGGTTCAACCGTGTCGCCCTCGCTGACGAGAATGCGGGACATGTGGCCGTAACGGGTGGTGAGGCCGAGGCCGTGGTCGACTTCGACCATGTTGCCATAGCCGCCGGAAAAGCCTGCAGTGACGACCTTGCCGCTGCCCGTCGAGCGGATGTCTGTGCCGGTCGGCGCTCTGAAATCGATCCCCGCATGCATGGCAAGGCCGCCGAAGAAGGGGTCGGGGCGATTGCCGAATCGGCTGGTGATTTCCTGGCCCGGCGCCGGATTGGCAAAGGGCAAGCGTTTTGCGGTTCCGCGAACGGTTTCGAGACGGTTGAGGGCTGCATCGAGCGCGTTGATCGAGGCATTGAAGTCGCGGTCCGACTGCGGTGCCAGGTAAGGACCGCCGACGGCGTCTGCCACCGGAAGAGCTGCAACCTCTTCAATCGGCACGCCCTGTCGCTTGAGAATGGCGGCAATCTCGTCCGCGGTCTGTGACGCGCCGCTTGCCAGTTGATCGATGCGCTGCAGCTGCTCCGCTTCGATCTCCTTCAAGGACAAGGTCATGTGGGAGAAGAGGCGGTCGGCACGATCGGCGACATTCTCGCCTGTCATTGGAACATAGCCGAGCGCTAGGGGCGGTTTCTCGGCTGTCGCTGATGGACGTGATGCGCCTTCGCCCCCGAGAAGGGCAGCGAAAGCTTCGGTGCCGTTGGAGAGAGCTGCCTGATCCTTGCCGTCGACGAGAGGCTTCTCGGCCGGGACTGGTCCGTCAGCGGGCAGGGGATCAGAGGGGGAGCCCTCGAGAAGGGCGCCGATCCGACCATGCCGTGATGTCAGGGCCATCTGCTGTTCGAGGAGCTTTTCCACTTTTTCTTCGACGACTTGCTGGTCGAGCAACTGCCGGGACGTGACGCGGTCGACCTGGGCGCGAAGCGCTGCGATTCGGTCTTCATATTCGTGCTGCATGCGTGCCTGCCGCGCCATGGTGGCGCCGATCAGGTTGTCGCGCAGAACGAGATAAGTCGTGGCACCGAGATAGCCGATGGCCATGGTGCCGAGGAAACAGACGGTGAGGGCGATCATCCAGGGGCGGATCGTCATGTGGCGTATGCGGTCGCCGCTCGCCAGGATGACGACGTGCTGCACCTTGCGCTTTCCGAAGACCTGGTTGTTTGAAGTCGTCGCCACGCTGACCCCCAATTCCTGCTCGATCAAACGCTGCCGCGCGAGTGTCCGATGGCGGTGAGTCGCCTGTCTGCTCCCGCCTTTGGGAGTTACGCATAATTAGGGTTAATGAAGCGTTAGGCGATTGGAATTGCGGTTCAAACCGAGGAATTGTTCTTGGATGAAAGCGACCGGTAGAAGGATGGCGTGAGGCCGGCTTCGGCGCGGGCCACGTCGTTGAACGGCGCCTTCAACTGGCCGCGAAAATTGGCACGCACCAGGTCCTGAAAGGCGCGCGCCGGGTCACGCTTTTCGCGGGCGCAGAGAAAGCGGAACCACTTCGCGCCAACGGCCACGTGTCCCTTCTCGTCCTCGTAGATGACCTTCAGGACGTCGGCACTCTCGATGTCTCCAGTCTCGCGCATCTTTTCCTGCAGAGCAGGCGTCACGTCGAGGCCGCGCGCTTCGAGGATGAGGGGCACCACAGCAAGCCTGGCCGTCAGGTCGTTCTTGGTCGAGTGGGCTGCCTGCCACAGGCCATCATGGGCCGGCATGTCGCCATAGTCGGCGCCGAGTGTCCGGAGGCGATCGCGCACTAGATTGAAATGCTTGGCTTCCTCGAAGGCCACCTTCATCCAGCCGTCGAAGAAGGAGTGCGGCACCGGTTCGGTTGCAAAGCGGGCCACGATGTCGAGCGCGAGATCGACGGCATTGAGCTCGATATGCGCGAGCGCATGCAGCAACGCGACGCGTCCGGGCAGCGTGTGCAGCGAGCGCTTGCCGACCGCCTTTGGCGGAACCAGTTCCGGCTTTTCCGGGCGGCCTGGTCGATCGGGCAGCGGCGGATCGAGCGGCGAGCGCAGGGACAGGCGGCGTTCCTGCCAGCGGATCGCCGCCGTTTGTGCGAGCGCCGTCTTCTCGTCGAGGTCGGCGCTCAGGATTGCGAGTGTGGCAGCGCCGCGAAGGGAGTGAAAAGCCGTCTCGGGCTGCGTTGTCTCGGGCATGTCAGAGGGCCTGTGCCGCCTTTAACACGGCCTCGGCATGGCCTGGGACCTTCACCTTGCGCCAGACTTCGGCCACCTTGCCAGATCCGTCGATCAGGAAGGTCGAGCGTTCGACACCCATATAGGTCTTGCCGTACATGCTCTTTTCCTTCCAGACGCCATAGGCTTCCAGTGCCGTGTGCTCTTCGTCTGCGGCAAGCACCACAGACAGGCTGTGCTTGGCGGCAAACTTGTCATGGCTCTTCACCGAATCGGGAGAGACGCCGATCACGGTCGCGCCGAGCTTTTCGAACTCTGCGCTGAGGCCCGAGAAGTCGATGGCTTCGGTCGTGCAGCCGCTCGTGTCGTCCTTGGGATAGAAGTAGAGAACCACCGGTTTTCCGGCGAAATCGGAGAGCGAAGCGGTGCCGCCGCCGTTGCGGGGCAGGGAGAAATCGGGGGCCTTTTCCCCGGCAGTCAAATCCGTCATGGGATAACCTTTCTTTTGCCCGTTTTATGAGTGAATCTGGGCATCATCGATATATAGTCCGCTCCGAAGTCGTCCAGAGCGACTTGTTAGCGGCATCGGTCGACGGAGACAATCACCAGCACATGTCTGAGATCCGGGGCGAAAAGCTACGGTTTCGCAAGCGGGACATCGTGCCGCTGCATGCCCTTCCGTCCGCTCAGGCCGAAGATCCCCTCATCGTGCATTGTCCACCGCCGAAGCGGTCGCTGTTCCGTCGCTTTCTCCGGGTGCTGGCCGGGTTTGCCGGGCTTTGGCTCGTGGTGTTCTTCGCCGTCTATGCGGTGGTCGAAAGCGGCACACTCGATGCAGCACTGGCTCAGCGCGCCCAGGCGGTTCTGAACAACGCCCTGGGCGGGCAGTTCACTGCCAAGATCGGCGGCACCGAAGTCCGATTCTCCGACGGCATGGAGCTGACGGTCGAGGCGCGGGACGTCACCCTGCATGAGCAAGCCGGCGGCCAGCAGGTGGCCCTGACGCAATCTGTCCGCTTCATCGTCGAACCATTGGCCCTGCTCGGCGGCCGTTTCGTGATCCGTGAAGTGGTGAGTGAGGGCATCAACCTCGATGCCACGGTGCTGCCCAAGGGTAAGCCGATCGATCTGAGCGGTCTGCGGATCGACCAGGTTCCGGCGCGGCTGGCGGGTGCTTTTGAAGAGCTCGACAGACTGCAGGGCATCATCGCACGCGGCGGCCTCGACCGCATGCGTCTTGCTGGTCTGGAGATCGAGTCGACCAGTGCAAGCGGGCGACCGTTGACCATTGCGATCGATGACGTCGCGCTGGAGCGGGGCGAAGACGATTCGCTGTCGATCTTCGGCGCAGTCTCGGTCAACGGCCAGCAGACGGAGCTCACCGCCCTGACCACGAATGTCGGCGGTCGTGCCGAATCTTTGACGATGCGGATTGCCGATGTACGGGTCACGCCATTCCTGCTCCGGCGTTCCAGCACCGGTGAGGCACGCCAGGGCATCGACGGCTCTGCCGAGCTGCTGTTGACGGCACGACGCGCCGATGGCGGGCAGGCGCCGGCCGTGTCGCTCGGCATCAATATGCGCAACGGCGGCTTTTATTCGGACGGCCAGCGCCAGGAACTGACGGACGCAGCGCTCAAGCTCTCCTACGACTTCTCAAAGGACACGATCGAACTTGCCGATTCCGTCGCGCGTTTCGGTGAGACCGTGTTTCCGCTCTCGGGTGGTATCATCGATCTCGACCGGCTTCCGGAGGGACCGAGTTTCGGCAAGGGGTTCGGCATTGATCTGGTGGTGACGGACGGGCGCGCAAATGTGCCGATGGCCGGCGAGACACCGTTTCCCTTCTTCCTGAAAGGCTATGGTCGCTATCTGGTCGGCGAGAACATGCTGCAGCTCGACACGCTGGATGCCTCGACGCCCGGCGGCAACATGCGCGGCAAGCTGCAGGTGCGCTTCGGCGGCACGGGTCCCGAGATCCGCTTCAACGCCGAGGTGCAGAATATGGCGACCAGCGTCGTCAAGCAGCTCTGGCCCTACTGGATCGCTTCCAAGCCCCGGCAATGGGTGCTTGAGAACCTCTATGGCGGTACCATTCCGCGCGGCACGATCGATGTCTTCATCCCGCAGAACCGCCTGTCGATCGATCCGAAGCCGGTCCGTCTCAATTCCGACGAGCTGAAGATCGGCTTCGATCTCGAGGATGCCCGGCTGAACCTCACCGGTGAGCTTCCACCCCTTCGCGATGTCTATGGGCGCTTCGACATGCTGGGAGAACGGGTGGATGTCGACATCCGCTCGGCCGGTTCCTTCTTCCCGTCAGGACGCATGGTGAACCTCGATCGCGGAAAGCTCGTTCTGCAGGACGCCTATGAAAAGCCGCTGATGGCGGATCTGGAACTCGATGTCAGTGGTGCAGCGGATGCCGTTGCCGAACTGGTGTCGTTCAAGCCGATCGAGGCCTTGCGCACCGTCGATTTCAAGGCCGATGATTTTGCCGGCAAGGTTCGGGGCAAGGTGAAGATCCGTCTCGGTCTTGTCCCGGACCAGCGGCCACCGAACCCGAGCTGGACGGCTGAGGTCGATCTGGAAGATGTCGATGTGGCGAAACCCTTCGACGGCCGGCGTATCAGCGATGTGACCGGAAAGCTCTCCGTCGACGTCGACAAGGCCAAACTGGATGCCGAGGCGCTCATCGATGATGTGCCGATGGAGGTCGAGCTGACTGAACCGGTTCGGAAGGGCGAGGGGGAAGTTGCACGCGAACGGACCGTCACGGCCACGCTTGACAACGCAACGCGCGAAAAGCTGGTACCGGGGCTCGGCGAGATCGTCAATGGTCCGATGAAGCTCGAACTGCGCCGCCTCGATGAAACCCGTCAGGCCGTCTCCGTAGACCTCCGCTCCGCGACGCTCACCATCCCCTGGGTGGGGTGGTCGAAGGGGCAGGGGATTGGCGCGAAGGCGACGTTCGAACTGTCCAAGAATGGCGAGCAATCACTGATCGAGAAGTTCGAACTGGATGGCGATGGTTTCGGCGCTATCGGCGATCTCTCGGCCGACGATCGGGGGCTTGTGGCAGCCAATCTGTCGCGGGTGCGGCTCTCGCCTGAGGACGACGTCGCGCTTACTGTGCGGCTTACCAAGGGTGTCTATACGGTCGTTGCCAACGGGCGCGCCTTTGACGCTCGCTCGCTGCTATCCACCTTGCAAAACCCATCCAGTGACGGTGAGACGGCGAAGTCCAGGACCTCGCTCAGAATAGAGGGTCGGTTCGAGCGCGTGCTCGGCTTCGGTGGTGAACAGCTGTCGGGTGTCTCGATCATCTATGGCGCCGGCAAGGGTCGCGTGAATGCGGTGGATTTCTCCGGCGTGACGGGCAGTGGCCAGGCGCTGGTGGCGAAGTTGCGCCAACCGGAAGGTCTGCGGGAGCTGTCTGTGACGACGAGCGACGCTGGAGCTGTGCTGCGCTTCCTCGATACCTACAAGCGGCTCGGAGGCGGGCTTGCTAATCTGCGGCTCACCGAAACCCGCGACGGCGCCTGGAGCGGCAATCTCGATCTGCGCAATTTCCAGGTCGAGAATGAAGAGCGGCTGCAGACCATCGTCTCGACACCGACCGGTGCCGACGGGCGCAGCCTCAACAATGCTGTTAGAAGCGATATCGACGTCAGCTCTGCCCGGTTCCAGCGCGCATTCGCCCGGATGGCCATGGTCAACGGCACGCTCAGCGTTGAAAACGGCATCGTGCGCGGAGAACAGATCGGCGCGACCTTCCAGGGCATCGTCCGCGACCAGGCCGGCAGGATCGATCTGACCGGCACCTTCATGCCTGCCTATGGTCTCAACCGTCTGTTTGGCGAATTGCCGGTCATCGGCGCCATCCTCGGGAATGGGCGCGACCGTGGCCTGCTCGGGATCACCTTCAAGCTGACCGGGGCAACCTCCAAGCCGAACCTCGTGATCAACCCGCTGTCGATTATCGCGCCCGGCGTCTTCCGCCAGATCTTCGAATTCCGCTGAGGCTGATCTTGGTCAGTCCCGCTCGATCATGATCACAGGCAGTGCCAGCCGCCGTGCCGCGATGATTTTGGCGTAACCCGCGGGTCCCCCGGAATTACGGCAGACGAGATGCGTAATGCCATGCGCGGTAAAGAGGTCTGCCTCCCGGTCGGGATCCGATGCCGGCTTGCCGAGGACGAGCATGTGATCGGAAAAACCGAGCGGCTCCACCGGCGGATCCACCATGCGGATGACAAAGCGGCAGTCGTCGCGTCCAATGAAAGCATCCAGATACTGCCTGCCAAGGGCAAGAAAGACAGTTGCGGCTTGCGGTAACACCTCCGCTGCCGCCTCAAGCGTCGCCACGGACTTCCAGCGGTCGCCGGGCTGCTTCTGCCAGCGGGGGCGCAGCCGCTGTTCGAGCGGGATCCCCGAAATCGCCGAGGCCTTGATGGCGTTCTCGCTGATGCGTCTGGCGAAGGGATGCGTCGCGTCGATCATCCGGTCGAACTGCTCGTCCCGCAAATAGGCCGCGAGCCCATCTGCGCCGCCAAAGCCGCCGATTCGAACCTCGCCCTCCGGCAGCACCGGATCGACCGTCCGCCCCGCGAGCGAGGTCGTCACGCTATGGCCGTCCTCGATCAGTTGTGCGGCGAGCAGTCTTGCCTCTGCCGTTCCACCGAGGATCAGAATCTTCTGCCGGGATGGGGGAAGGCTACCTGGCATGGGCGATGACCGTGCCCTTGCGGTCGGTAACGAGGATATCCACGGCGACGCCGCTGTCGCGCAGCACGCCTTCTGCGGTCAGTTTCGCGGCCTCGGCCACCGATTGCGCGATCTCGACCTTCGCCTTCGTCATGATCTCCAGCACTTCCATCGCGGTGTTCGCTTCCTGCACGGCTCGCCGCTCGGTTTCATCGAGCGACAGTGTGCAAGGCATGGAGAGATAAAACGCGTTGTCGACCTGGCTGCGGGACGAATGCAGGTCGAGCGCGCCTTGGGCGAGTTTCGACATCTTGGCAAAGCCGCCGGCGATCGTCAGGCGCGGTACCGGATGGGCACGCAGATATTTCAGAAGACCGCCTGCAAAGTCGCCCATGTCGATCAGCGCCCCGTCGGGCAGCTCATGAAAGACCTGCGCTGCCTTTTCCGAGGTCGATCCGGTCGCGCCGAGCAGATGCGTCAGGCCCTCGGCCCGCGCCACGTCGATGCCGCGATGGATGGAATGGATCCATGCAGCACAGGAGAAGGGATGGACGATGCCCGTGGTACCGAGGATGGAAATGCCGCCAAGGATGCCGAGCCTCGGATTCCAGGTCTTTTCGGCGATCGCGGCGCCACCCGGCACCGAGATCCTGATCTCTACATCCGGCGAGACCTGATGCTCTGCCGCAAGCGCCTCGATCTCGGCTGTCATCATGGCGCGCGGCACCGGATTGATCGCGGCCTCGCCGACTGCGATCGGCAGGCCGGCCTTGGTCACGGTGCCGACGCCGTCGCCCGCCACAAAGCGGATGCCGCTTCCGGGAGATAGGCGGGTCACCGTCGCGATTACGGTGGCGCCATGGGTTACATCCGGATCATCGCCCGCATCCTTGACGATGCCCGCATAGGCGCTCTCGCGCTCGAGGCCTTCGCAGGCAAGCGCGAAGGCCGGCGTCTCGCCTTTCGGCAGCGTGATCGAAACGGGATCCGGGAAGGCGCGGGTCAGCAAGGCCGTGAAAGCCGCCTTGGTGGCCGCCGTGGCGCAGGCGCCGGTCGTCCAGCCGTTGCGCAGTGGCGCGCCTTCCGGCTTGTCCAGCCGGTGGCCTTCTGCTGCGTCTTTCGCGTCTGGTCGATTTGCATCGCTCATGGCTCGCTTATAGGCGAGGCAGTCTCCGGGCGAAAGTCAGGTGACCGCAGGTTCCGTGCGGAAAGCAGCGGGGCGGAATTGCAATTTTTTCCGACGGGGCCTAGACCATGAGCATGACTGATATGACGCGTCTCGTCCTGCCAACAAGCCTGCCGGCCATCGAGCCGGGCCATGTGTGGCTGGCCGGCGCCGGGCCGGGAGACCCGGGCCTGCTGACCCTGCTCGCGGCCAAGGGGCTGTCGGAGGCAGACGTCATCGTGCACGACGCGCTGGTCAACGAAGACTGCCTGAAACTGGCGCGCACCGGCGCCATACTCGAATATGCCGGCAAGCGCGGCGGCAAGCCCTCCGCCAAACAGCGCGACATTTCGCTTCGTCTCGTTGAGCTCGCCAGGGCCGGCCACCGTGTGCTGCGCCTCAAGGGTGGCGATCCCTTCGTCTTCGGGCGGGGTGGCGAAGAGGCCCTGACGCTCATCGAACATGGCGTGCCCTTCCGTATCGTTCCAGGCATCACCGCCGGTATCGGCGGGCTTGCCTATGCCGGCATCCCGGTCACCCATCGCGAGGTCAATCATGCGGTGACCTTCCTCACCGGGCATGATTCGTCCGGCGTGGTGCCGGACAGGATCGACTGGGACGCGATCGGTCGCGGGTCGCCTGTTATCGTCATGTATATGGCGATGAAACACATGGGGCAGATCGCCGCCAATCTGATTGCCGCCGGGCGTTCGCGTGACGAGGCCGTCGCCTTTGTCTGCAATGCCGCGACCCCGGAGCAGACCGTGCTCGAGACCACGCTCGGACGCGCCGAAGCCGACATGCTCGCCGCCGGCATCGAGCCGCCGGCAATCGTCGTCATCGGCGAGGTCGTCCGGCTTCGGCCATCGCTCGACTGGCTGGGTGCGCTTTCCGGTCGCAAGCTTCTGCCCGATCCCTTTGCCGTGGAACAGAAAGACACGGCATGAGCGGACTGCTGATCGCCGCGCCGGCTTCCGGTTCGGGCAAGACAGTGGTGACGCTTGGCCTGATGCGGGTGCTGCGCCGACGCGGAATGTCCGTTGCCCCGGGCAAGGCTGGCCCCGACTATATCGATCCCGCCTTCCATGCCGCCGCGAGTGGCGCGTCCTGTTTCAACTTCGATCCCTGGGCTATGCGTCCCGCGTTCCTCAAGGCGCAGGCCGCTCACTGTGCCGAGAGTGGCACTCTGATCGTCGAGGCGATGATGGGGCTTTTCGATGGCGCTGCCGACGGGACGGGAAGCGCCGGCGATTTGGCAGCTCTTCTGTCGCTGCCGGTGGTGCTCGTCGTCGATTGCGGCCGCACTTCGCAATCGGTCGCAGCCCTTGTCACGGGGTTCTCCAGGTTTCGGCCGGATGTGCAGGTCGCAGGTGTCATCCTCAACCGTGTCGGCAGTGACCGGCACGACGGCATGCTCCGGGAAGCGATGGCCAAGACAGAAGTTCCGGTTCTCGGCAGCCTGCGAAGCGATGGAGCCCTTTCGCTACCGGAGCGGCATCTCGGTCTCGTGCAGGCGGGCGAGCATGGCGCGCTCGAAACCTTCATCGAAAACGCGGCCGATGCCATCGAGACTGGTGTCGATCTCGATCGCCTGATGCTGTTGGCGGCCAAGACAACAGCAGGCTCTAGCGCCGCACCCGTCACGAGCCTTCCGCCGCTCGGCCAGCGGATCGCAATCGCCCGCGACATCGCGTTTGCGTTTTCCTATCCGCATCTGCTCGAAGGCTGGCGCGCCCAAGGCGCGGAATTGTCTTTCTTCTCGCCGCTTGCCGACGAAGCGCCGTCGGCCGACGTCGATGCAATCTATCTGCCTGGTGGTTATCCGGAACTGCATGCTGGCAAACTGGCGTCTGCACAGCGTTTCCGGTCCGGGATGGTGTCCGCTGCCGAAAGGGGCGCCACGATTTACGGCGAGTGTGGGGGGTACATGGTGCTCGGCGAGGGACTGGTCGATGCTGACGGAGAACGCCACGGCATGCTCGGTCTTTTGCCTCTCGTCACCAGCTATGCGACGCGCAAGCGGCATCTGGGCTATCGGCGGCTGCGGTCGCTGGCGCCAGATCTGTTTGCCGGTGAATTCACTGCCCACGAATTCCACTATTCCACTGTCGTCTCCGAGGGCGCTGCAGACCGGCTCTTCGAGGCGGAGGATGCCCTGGGCGAGAAGCTTGGTGCAGTTGGCCTGCGTCGCGGCTCGGTGGCGGGATCCTACATGCATCTGATCGATATGGCGGGAGAGGGCGCATGAGCGGACCCATCCAGCATGGTGGCGGGCTTGCGGCTGCCGCATCGCTTTACGGGGGGCGCATCGAGGACTGGCTCGACTTGTCCACCGGCATCAATCCCTGCCCACCGGAAATGCCAGAGATCCCGATGCGCGCCTGGCATCGCCTTCCGGACCTGGAACGCGAAATGGCGGCGCGCGAGGCGGCTCGCGGCTACTATCGCTCGGGCGCGCGCTTACCCCTGCCGGTGCCGGGCACTCAATCCGTCATCCAGCTCCTCCCGCGGCTCGTTGCGCCGGGCAGTCGTGTCGCTGTGCTGACACCCACCTATGGCGAATATGTTCGGGCCTTCACTCTGGCTGGTCTCGCGGTGGACGCAATCAGCGACCTCGAACAGATCACGAGTGATCATCGCCTTGTTGTCGTGGTGAACCCCAACAATCCCGATGGCCGGCTTTTCGGGTGTGAGAGGCTGCAGGCGCTAGCCGGCGAACTCGCGCATCGGAACGGAATGCTCGTTGTCGACGAGGCCTTCGGAGATACGGTGCCCGACCACAGCCTCGCAGGTGATCCCAGCCCGAATCTCATCGTCTTCCGCTCATTCGGCAAGTTCTTCGGGCTGGCCGGTATCCGCCTCGGCTTCGTCATTGCCGAGGAGAACTTGACGGCGCAATTTGCAGAATGGCTCGGTCCCTGGGCGGTATCCGGCCCCGCATTGGTTCTGGCCGAACATCTGATGACGTCGGACACAGGGCTGATCACCGACCAGATCCGTCAGCGTTCTCGTGCACTCTCCGAAGTCTTGTCGAATGCGGGCTTCACGGTGCGGGGAGGTACGGATCTCTTCCAGCTTGTCGAGGACGTGAACGCTGCCGACTTGCACAAACATCTCTGCAGCCATCACATCCTGACCCGCAAATTCGACTACCGGCCAGACTGGCTGCGCTTCGGCCTTTCACCTGATGATGCGAGTGGCGCGCGCCTTCTGGCGGCGCTTAACTCCTTTCGGAAACCACAGACATGAGCCATCTCTTCATCCTGCTTGCGGCGATCGGTCTTGATCGCGTCGTCGGTGATCCGCCCTGGCTCTGGCAGCGCGTGCCCCATCCGGTTGTCCTGTTCGGCAAGGCCATCGATCTCTTTGAAAAGCCTCTTAACCGCACGACGTTTACTGCTGAAGGCAGACGGCTGAACGGTGTTATCACGATCGTCCTGCTGCTCATCGCCTCTGCCGTCGTCGGCCTGGTCCTCTCGTCGATCTTCGAAGCTCTAGGCGTGGTCGGCCTTGTCCTCGAAATCGTCGTTGTGGGCGTATTCCTGGCGCAGAAAAGCCTTGGCGATCATGTGCAGGCCGTCGCCGATGGGCTGCTCGGGCAAGGGCTCGACGGCGGGCGCCGTGCGGTGGCGATGATCGTCGGGCGCGATCCGAAGACGCTCGATGAAGCGGGTGTCTCGCGTGCGGCAATCGAAAGCCTGTCCGAGAATTTCGCCGATGGAGTGGTGGCGCCGGTCTTCTGGTATGCGATCGCGGGCCTTCCCGGGATCCTCGCCTACAAGATGCTCAACACCGCCGATTCGATGATCGGACACAAGAACGAGCGTTTCCTCGATTTCGGCTGGGCATCTGCGCGGCTCGATGACCTTGCCAACTGGCCCGCCGCCCGGCTTTCGGCCGTCTTTATCGCGCTTGCGGCATGGCTAAAGCTCGGGGCAGGGGCAGGCCGTCGCTCCTTCTCGGCAGCCCTCCGCGACAGCGGCCTGCATCGGTCACCGAATTCCGGCTGGCCGGAGGCCGCGATGGCCGGCGCGCTCGACCTGCAACTGGCAGGCCCGCGTGTCTATGGCGGAGTCAGGGTGAGCGAACCGATGATGCATGCGGCTGGCCGCAGTGATGCCGGCCCCGCCGATATCCTGATCGGTATCCGGGTCTTCTACTTGGCCTGTACGATGATGGCGGCTTTTGTCGCGGTCGCCTGGCTGATCGCGCGGTTGTTCTAGGCCAGAACGACCGATTTATCGCTTCTGAAAAGAATCGGGCGCGGGTACCGACGCCTTGTGTCAGTCGATACCGGCTGCGTCGCGCAAACGGTCGAGCTTCGGCACGATGACGTGGCGATTGTTCTCGATAACGATGATTCCGTCCTTGCGCAGCTTGGTCATCTGGCGGCTGACGGTTTCGATCGTCAGACCCAGGAAGTCAGCGATGTCGGCGCGCGAGAGCGGCAGATCGAAGGTTTGGGTGCCCCCGCTTTCCGGATCGATATGCGTCGCGATCAGGTAGAGGAAGCTTGCGACCTTTTCCTGAGCCGTCTTGCGACCCAGCGTCAGCATCCAGTCACGCGCTTCGTCGAGTTCCTTCAGCGACTGGGAATGCAGCTTGCGCTCCATGTCAGGCACTTCGCCGACCATGCGGTCGACGATGTTGCGCGGGAAGGTGCAGATGTCGGTGTCGGTCGCGGCTTCTGCCGTGATGGTGCTTTCGCCGAGGAAGGGGCGGCCCAGGAAATCGGGCGCAAACTGCAGGCCGACGATCTGCTGGCGGCCATCCGCCATCATCTTCGACAGCTTGATGACGCCCTTCAGGATGTTGCTGTAGCTGCCGACCTGCTCGCCCTGGCCGATGACCTCGTTACCGGCTTCGACGCGACGGCGAATCGAGTGGCGATTGAGTTCGACCAGCTGGGCGGATGTGAGCACCGAGCAGAGGCCGCCATGACGGGCTTCGCAGGAACGGCAGACCGCGGGAGCCTCGCATTCCGGGAAGTGTTTTCTGTAGGTGTCCATGGTGAAGCCATCCCGTCAGACCGCTCGGCGCCTTTGAGGCTGCGTCCGGTCGAGTGCCCTCCTCGGGCCGCTGAGTTTCAATAAACTCTACGTGAGAAATGTATCAGCAAATTGATCGAAGTCAAAGGCCGCGATGTGTGACGGCGCTATCTTTGGTCGCAGTTCGATACACCTCAAGGCAGCGCAAACTCATGGAAAATTCCCTTCTCGCCAAGTATTCCGGCGCTGTCCCACGCTATACGAGCTATCCGACGGCGCCGCATTTTCATGAAGATATCGACTGCGGCAAATATGCGCAGTGGCTCCAGGCGATCACTGGAAAAGAGCGCATCTCGCTCTACATCCACATTCCCTATTGCGACCGGCTCTGCTGGTTCTGTGCCTGTCACACCAAACATACGCTGAAATACGAGCCTATCGCGATCTATCTGGAATCGTTGAAGAAGGAGATCGAAGCCGTTGGCGCGCTGGTCAGCCGCGACGCGGCCGTCACGGCTGTGCATTTCGGCGGCGGCTCGCCGACCATGGTGCGGCCAGACGATCTGATCGATCTGATGGCCGCTCTTCGGTCGGCCTTCCGCTTTGCCGATGACGTCGAGATCAGCGTCGAGATGGACCCGAACGACCTCGACGAGCCACGCTATGATGCACTCGCCGCCATAGGCATGACACGTGCCAGCCTCGGCGTTCAAGACTTCCACCCTGAGGTGCAGAAGGCGATCAACCGGATCCAGACGTTTGAACAGACGAAGTCGGTGGTGGAGGCTGTGCGGGCGCGGGGCGTGCATTCGGTCAATTGCGACATTCTCTATGGCCTGCCGTACCAGACCGAGACGACCGTGGCGGAGACGGTCAAGGACATACTGTCACTCGCGCCTGACCGTATTGCGCTCTTCGGTTACGCCCATGTGCCGTGGATGAAGAAGCATCAGACGATGATCAAGGAGGAGGTACTTCCCGGCCTTGAGGAGCGCTTCGCGCAGATGAGCCTTGCCGCCTCGATGCTTGTCGCTGCCGGATACGAGCCTGTCGGCATCGACCATTTCGCGCTGCCGTCCGACCGGATGGCGATTGCGGCGCGGGAAGGGCGCCTGCGCCGGAATTTCCAGGGCTATACGGATGATGCCGCCGAAGCCCTGATCGGGCTCGGCGCCTCCTCGATCGGGCAATTGCCGCAGGGCTATGTGCAGAACATGCCGGCCACCGGGGAATACCAGCGCATGGCCGATGCTGGCGGTCTCACGGCCGTTCGTGGCATTGCGGTCAGCGATGACGACAGGCTGCGCCGCCGCGTGATCGAGGAGATCATGTGCCGCTTCACGGTCTCCTTCCCGGAGCTCCAGTCCGAATTCGGCAATGCCGTCGATGATATCGTTGCGGAAGCGCGAGCCTTTGCGCAGTCCAATCAGGACCGCATCTGTCTGATCGAAGACGACCACTTCGTCATCACCGAGGCCGGTCGTCCCTTTGCGCGGACCATTGCCGCCGTCTTCGACAGCTACCTCTCCAATGGCAAAGGGCGCCATTCGATTGCTGTTTAGGCAACACTTCGGCTGCAAATTTCGCTGCAATACAAAACCACCATTGGCATTTCACGCTGCTTTCCTTATGTGGAACCCAGAATTTGAGACATATGAGGTACTAGCGTGACCGCTACATTCGACAAAGTTGCCGACATCATCGCAGACACCAGCGAAATCGATCGCGAGACGATTACGCCGGAAAGCCACACGATCGATGACCTCGGCATCGACAGCCTCGACTTCCTCGACATCGTCTTTGCGATCGACAAGGAATTCGGCATCAAGATCCCGCTCGAGCAGTGGACGCAGGAAGTCAACGAAGGCAAGGTTTCGACCGAAGAGTACTTCGTTCTGAAGAACCTGTGCACCAAGATCGACGAATTGCGGGCCGCCAAGGGCTGATCCGCCACGCGGCGGAGACATGTCATGCTGCTTGAATACTTCCAGATGATTGACAAGGTCGAGAGCGTGGATCTCGGCCTTGGTCGTTTGAAGGCTACCTCGACCGTGCCGATGGAAAGCCCCGTTTTTGAAGGGCATTTCCCCGGCATGCCGCTCGTGCCCGGCGTTCTCCTGATCGAGACCATGGCGCAGGCCTCCGGCATGCTGCTGCTCGCGGTCAAGGACTTCGAGGCTATGCCCTTCCTGATGTCGGTCGATGGCGCCAAGATGCGCACCTTCGTCGAGCCGGGCGCCGTGCTCGACATCGAGGCGGAGCTTGAACACGACGGGTCCGGCTTTGCTGTTACCAAGGCGAAGATCACGAGCGGCGGCAAGAAGGTATGCGACGCGCAATTGAAGCTGCGCACCATGCCCTTCTCCGATGTCCCGCTCGCCCCGATCGTGCGCAAGCGCGCCGAGGAAGTCGGTCTCATGGCCGCGATGGCCGCCCAGGCGTAAGGCGCATTCGGCCGCAAGGGCGCAATTCCTATTGACCTTGGGGCCTTATTCGGGAAAACCCGCATTTTACGCTGGCCAGCCTGCCGGCGAGAGGATTGCATATGGTCAAACAACCGAATGATGTGGTGATCACCGGCGTCGGGATCGTCACCTGCCACGGCACCGGCAAGGATGCGCATCTCGCGCTGCTTTCTGCCAAGACCGCTCCTGAGCCGGTCTTGGAGACCGAAAAGTTCAAGCCCTATGTCGTGCACAAGCTGCCCGAGATCGACTGGTCGGAGCAGATCGGGCGCAAGGACCAGCGCCAGATGGAAAACTGGCAGCGCCTCGGCGTCTTTGCAGCGGGCCTCGCGCTCGACGATGCCGGCATGAAGGACGATGTCGACGCCTGTGGCTCGATGGACCTGATCGTGGCAGCCGGTGGCGGCGAGCGTGACATTGCCGTCGACAGCCTGATCGTCGACGAGGCGCTGAAGCGCAACGACCGCGAAAAATTCCTGATCGAGAAGCTCAAGACCGAGCTTCGTCCGACCCTCTTCCTGGCGCAGCTTTCCAACCTGCTCGCCGGTAACATCTCGATCGTTCACAAGGTCACCGGTTCCTCGCGCACCTTCATGGGCGAAGAGGCGGCCGGCATCTCCGCGATCGCAACCGCCTTCGCCCGCATCAAGGCCGGCCAGTCGACGCATACGCTCGTCGGCGGCGCCTTCGTGGCCGAACGCCCCGACATCCTGCTGCTCGTCGAAGGCATCCGCGCCCACCAGACCGGCCCGTGGCAGCCGCTCTGGTCGCGTGACGGTTCGTCGGGCGGTGGCATGATCCTCGGCACGGTCGGCGCCTTCCTCGTGCTGGAATCGCGCGAACATGCCGAAGCGCGGGGCGCGCATATCTATGCCGTGCTGGACGCCGTCGAAGGTGATCGTGGCAATCGCGACGAGGGCAAGCTCGAAGCCCGCCTCGGCCGCATGGTGCCGGAAGCGGCATCGCTTTCATCAGCCGATACCATCGTCTTCTCGGGCGCCTCCGGTCTCGCCGAGCTTACCCAACGTGAGAAGGCTCACCTAACGGAACGTTTCGCGGACATGCCGGTGCGTGGCTATGCCGGTTCGATCGGTCATTCCGTCGAGGCGCAGTTCCCGGCGGGTCTGGCGCTTGCAGCGCTTGCCATCGATGCCGGTGCCTCAGTGCCCGCCTTCGATCCGGCGAGCGAAGCCGCCCAGGCCGGTCCGGCCAAACATGCCATCATCTCCACCGTCGGCTATGTGCGGGGCGAAGGCCTTGCCGTGCTCTCGGCGAATGCGTGAGAAGGATAGATCCATGACCGACAGCCGCTTCAAGGATCATCTCGGCCGCCCGATCATCGCCGTCACCGGCATGGGCGTTATCACTTCGCTCGGCCAGGGCCTCTCCGACAACTGGTCGAAGCTGACGTCGGGACTATCAGGCATCCACTACATCAAGCGTTTCGATACCGAGGGCATGTCGACCCGCATCGGTGGTACCGTCGATTTCATCGCCGTTCCCGCCAACAATGCCGTCGAGCGTTCCTATGCGCTTGCCCGCGAAACGACCATCGAGGCGCTCGCTCAGGCTGGCATCAATGGCGATTTCAACGGCCCGCTCTTCCTCGCCGCACCGCCGGTCGAGCCAGAATGGCATGACCGGTTTGCGCTTGCCGAGCGCGCGCCGGCCTCGACCCAGCCGGGCGATGCCTATGACCGTTTCCTCGCCGCCATGCGCGAACAGCCGGACCCGGTCTTCCTCGAAGCCGTTCAGTTCGGCTCGATCTCGGAGCGTCTCTCCGACAAGTTCGGCACGCGCGGCCTGCCGGTTACGCTGTCGACGGCCTGCGCCTCGGGTGCCACCGCCATCCAGCTCGGCGTCGAGGCGATCCGCCAGGGCCGCACGGAGCGAGCGCTGACCGTCGCCACCGACGGCTCGATCAGCCCGGAAGCCGTCATCCGCTTCTCGCTGCTCTCGGCACTCTCCACCCAGAACGATCCGCCGGAAAAGGCATCCAAGCCGTTCAGCAAGGAACGCGACGGCTTCGTCATCGCCGAGGGTGCGGCAACGCTCGTGCTGGAATCGCTGGAATCGGCCATTGCCCGTGGCGCCAAGGTGCTCGGTATTATCAAGGGCTGCGGCGAAAAGGCCGACCATTTCCACCGCACGCGCTCGTCGCCGGATGGCGGTCCTGCGATTGCAACGATCAAGGCAGCGCTTGTCGATGCCGGCCTGTCCGAGGACGCTATCGGCTACATCAATGCCCATGGCACATCGACGCCCGAGAATGACAAGATGGAATATGGCGCCATGCTGTCGGTCTTCGGTGACCGCCTGAAGGACGCCATTCCGGCTTCGTCGAACAAGTCGATGATCGGCCATACGCTGACGGCTGCGGGTGCAGTCGAAGCGGTGTTCTCGATCCAGACCATGCTGACCGGCACGGTGCCGCCAACCATCAACTACACGAACCCCGATCCATCGATCGTGCTCGATGTGGTGCCGAACGTGAAGCGGGAGGCCTCGGTTTCGGCTGTGCTCTCCAACTCCTTCGGTTTTGGCGGTCAGAACGCCAGCCTTGTCATGACGCGGGAACCGGTCTAAGGCCTGCGCCAATAATTCGGGACGTCATCCTCGGCCTTCAGCCGGGGATCCACGCACCTCGCAAGAACAACGAAGGTCGGCAGATGCCGGGGGTAGGCCCCGGTTTGACGATGATAGCGTGACGACGCCTCATCCGCATCCGCCCCATAGGCCCTGAAGGAAACATGTCATGCGCGCATTGCAACTCGTCGAAGACCGCAAGCTTGAAATCGTCGACCTGCCGGAGCCGGATGCTCCGGGTCCGGGCGAGGTTACGCTGCGCGTCAAGGCTGTCGCGCTGAACCATATCGACGTCTGGGGCTGGCGCGGGATGGCGTTCGCCAAGCGCAAGATGCCGCTCGTCATCGGTGCGGAAGCCTCCGGTGTCGTCGAAGCGATCGGTCCTGGCGTCGGCAATATCCTGCCGGGCCAGCTGGCGGCCGTCTACGGCGCGCGCACCTGCGGTCTCTGCAAGCCCTGCCGTGAAGGTCGTGACAACCTCTGCGAAAACGTCTCCGGCGTGCACGGCTTCCATCTCGACGGCTTTGCCCAGGAAAAGATCAACCTGCCGGCCCGCCTGCTGGTGCCGGCCCCTCCAGGCGTCGATGCGGTTGCCGCGGCTCTCGCTCCGGTCACCTTCGGCACCGTCGAGCATATGCTGTTCGACAATGCCAAGCTCCAGCCGGGCGAAACCATCCTCATCCATGCCGGCGGTTCCGGCATTGGGACGGCTGCCATCCAGCTTGCCAAGAAAATCGGCTGCACGGTCATCACCACCGTCGGCTCCGACGACAAGATTGAGCCGGCCAAGGCACTGGGCGCCGATCACGTCATCAACTACCGGACCGATCGCTTCGAAGGCATGGTCCGCAAGATCACCAAGAAGAAGGGCGTCGACGTCGTCTTCGAACATGTCGGTAAGGACACGTTCGCAGCATCGATGTTCTGCCTCAAGCGCGGCGGCCGTCTCGTGACCTGCGGTTCGACCTCGGGTGTCTCGACTGAAGTGAACCTGATGATGCTCTTCCAGCAGCAGCTGAAGCTTTTTGGCTCTTTCGGCTGCCGGATGGAAAACATGGCCGACGCCATGCAGAAGATGGCACGCGGTCTCGTGCATCCCGTCATCGATACGCAGGTTTCCTTCGACGACATCGACAAGGCGCTTGCCCGCATGGAAGGCCGCCAGGTGTTTGGCAAGATCATCCTGAAGATGGATTGATCGCGTGCGGATGCTCGTCACCCGCATCGTTCTGGCGCTGCGCAAGTTCTATCACTGGTCCGTGGCCCAGATCGCGTTCGGCTTTCTGACAGCGCTCAAGATCTTTCCGGCAGACGGGGCGATCAACTTCGCCGATCGGCTGATGCGCTGGGTGGGGCCTAAGACAAAGCGTCATCGCCTCATGCAGGTGAATTTGCGCCGCGCCTTTCCGGAGAAGTCGGAAGAGGAGCGCGAGGTCATTGCGCTGGCCAGCTGGGGCCATATGGGCCGGCTTGCCGCAGAATATGTCTTCCTCGACCGTCTCTTCGACTTCGATCCGGAAAAGCCCGGCGAGGGCAGGGTAGAGGTGTCGGGCGTCGAGCAGTTCCTCGACCTGCGGGACAATCCGCGTCCGTTCATCGTCTTTACCGGTCACACTGCCAATTTCGAGCTGTTGCCGGTTGCGGGTGCCGCCTTCGGGCTGTTCGTCACGGTCCTCTTCCGGCCGCCGAACAATCCCTATATCGCCGACAAGGTCTTCGAATTCCGCCGCAAGCGCATGGGCAACCTCGTGCCGTCCCATGCGGGATCGTCGTTTGCGCTCGCGCGCCAGCTGGAGCAGGGCGGTGGCGTCGGCGTGCTGGTCGACCAGAAGTTCTGGAAGGGCGTGGAAACGCAGTTCTTCGGCAATCCGGTTCGCACCAATCCGCTGCTTGCCAAGCTTGCCCGCCAGTTCGACTGCGAGGTCTATCCGGCCCGCTGCATCCGCTTGCCGGGGAACCGGTTCCGGCTGGAGATCGAGCCTCAGGTTGTGCTGCCGCGCAACGAAAAGGGCCAGATCGACGTCACGGCCACGGCGCAACTCCTGAACGACAAGGTCGAATCCTGGGTTCGTGAATATCCCGAGCAATGGCTCTGGTATCATGATCGCTGGGACATCAAGCGGTCGATCTAGAACCTACCCTCAGCTTGCTGCCGACCGAGTTGATTCGCTGTGGCGCAGACGAGTGCGGCAGTGTGCCCGTAAGTCCGAATTTTCATCATTCATTTCACAAAGGTGGGCCGATATTTTTTGGGCTGCGCTGCGACCCGGTGCCCGTGCCGATTGAAGGTGACGCAACCTCATGTTACGGACGCCCAATTGTCTGTGACGTGTCGGGTTTTTTTGTCACATCTGAGGGATGAGGTTGCGAATGTCTTTTGACGAATTCCGTGATTCGAATCTGCGCGCAATGTTCGAAGCGGTTTCGTTGAAGAACCTTCAGTTGCAGCAGGCCATTCGCAGCGGTGACGACCAGCTTGTCCGCGTCCTCGATCGTGAGATCGATCCGCTGATTTCGGCGCTGATCAGCTACCGCGCGACTGATTTCGATGACATCTATCTGCAGATGCGTTTGCTGACCAAGCTCCTGCGCGAAGATGCCGATGATCGGACCTGCGTGCTTCGCCATGCCTCCATGCTGACGCTTCTGGTCGAACGCTATTTCGGCCCGAGGCGGAGCCAGGAGATCCCGGCGCCGAAGTCATCCTCGACCCGCCCGCTTCAGGGTGGCGACGACATCCAGTTGAACGAAGCCATTCTCAACAATTTGCCGGAGCACGTGGCGGTCGTCACGCGGGACTATCGCTATTTGTTTGCCAATACGGCGATGGCCGGCATGCTGGGCATGCGGCAGATGGAGATCATTGGGCGCAGTGTGTTCGATCTCTGTCTTGCTGATGGCAATGACGATTGGCTGCAGGATGCGCTGGACGCCGCCTTTGCAGGCCGTTCCGGCTCCTTCGTCGCCAGGATCTCGGCTGGGATGGCCAAAAGCGATATGCGCGGCCGATACGCGCCCTTGCGTGCAGCCGATGGCAGCGTGAGCGGTGCCATCCTGACCCTCGGCGAATCGGAACCCGTCTTCGGCGACGTCGCCGCCTGAAGGAGCCTGCTGGCTTGGCAGGCGGGCAGGGGCTTCAGCGCCCGACCGCCTGCAATTCCTCTGATGTCACGCCCTGCAACAGGTGCTCTCGCTCAAAGGCGATGTGCCGGCGGATGCCTTCGAAGAAACCGCGCAGCATATAGCCGACGGCCTCCATATTCACGCGGTCGCCAGAGCCGAGCTTGAGCAGCGCATCCGTCAGCTCCTCGGCAAAGCATTCGTCCTCGCAATGCTCGAACTTCAGCCTTTCCAGCGTCGGCCCGAGGGCATCGGTCGCATCGGGGCTTGCCTCGAGCTGCGGGAAGAGGACCGTCTCTTCATAGTGATGGATCCCCTTGATCAAGGGGCCTAAGGCCTTCGCCGCATAGATACATTTCTGCCGGTTGATGCTCGCCGGCAGTGAGTCGGCGATTTCTTCCAGTTCCCGGCAGAGCGCGAGTTGTTCGGTATGGGCGCGGTATAGCCAGGCGAGATCACGCTTGCCCGCATCGAGCAGACGGTTCCCCGTCCTCGTATTGCTATTGTCGGCCTTGCCAGTCTGCATATTCGTCAGCATGTCCGTTCTCTCCAACGGGGTTCTCCGCCGCACGGCTCCCCAGTGCTCCAAGACACGCGCATCGGATCCTTGCATTTTGCGATCGAAAGCCTTGGTGCCTGAGGGATCGCGAACCCGATTGCATCTCCAAATCTCGCCAATTTTAGAGAGACCCGCATTGACTTGGATCAAGGTAGCTTGAGCCACCCAATGCGATTGGTGCATCCGACGCGGGAGGTTCAGCCCATTGGGCACAAGCCCCCGCGATGAGATCAGCAAGCGTTGGGGGATTCCAACAATGAACTATACGTTAGAGACACTGGTGATGGCGGTGCTCGCCTTCGCCGCGCTGCTCGGGGTGGCCTTCACCCAGGACAGCCTCTTCGCAGCCCATATGTGGGTTGCGTTCTTCGTGCTCACTGCGGGCACGATCGTCATGCTGCGTCGGATGCAGTTTGCTCCGTCCGTGGCATCCTCCTCCGCAACCAAGCCCAAGGCGCCGCAGTCGGAATATTTCGACGAGGTCGTCCGCTATGGTGTCATCGCCACCGTCTTCTGGGGCGT
Source organism: uncultured Allorhizobium sp. (assembly GCA_958439205.1). Classification (GTDB taxonomy): domain Bacteria; phylum Pseudomonadota; class Alphaproteobacteria; order Rhizobiales; family Rhizobiaceae; genus Allorhizobium. The sequence goes on from OY288189.1 coordinate 2,692,124, forward strand.
CGTCGGCTTCCTGGTCGGCGTGGTCGTGGCGCTGCAGCTCGCCTATCCCGATCTCAATATCGAGCCCTGGCTGAATTTCGGGCGCCTGCGTCCGTTGCACACCTCGGCCGTCATCTTCGCCTTCGGCGGTAACGCACTGATCGCGACCTCCTTCTATGTGGTCCAGCGCACCTCGCGCCAGCGCCTCTTCGGCGGAAATCTCGGCTGGTTCGTCTTCTGGGGCTATCAGTTCTTCATCATCATGGCGGCCACCGGCTATCTCCTGGGCATCACCCAGGGCAAGGAATATGCCGAGCCGGAATGGTATGTTGACCTGTGGCTGACCGTCGTCTGGGTCGCCTATCTCATCACCTTCATGGGCACGGTGATGACCCGCAAGGAGAGCCACATCTATGTGGCCAACTGGTTCTACCTGTCCTTCATCATCACCATCGCGATGCTCCACATCGTCAACAACCTCGCGATCCCGGTCTCCTTCCTCGGCGTCAAGAGCTACTCGGCCTTTGCCGGTGTCCAGGATGCGCTGACCCAGTGGTGGTATGGCCACAACGCCGTCGGCTTCTTCCTGACCGCAGGCTTCCTCGGCATGATGTACTATTTCGTGCCCAAGCAGGCCGGCCGTCCGGTCTATTCCTACCGCCTGTCGATCATCCACTTCTGGGCCCTGATCTTCATGTATATCTGGGCCGGCCCGCACCACCTGCATTATACGGCTCTGCCCGACTGGGCTCAGACGCTGGGCATGGTGTTCTCGGTCATGCTCTGGATGCCGTCCTGGGGTGGCATGATCAACGGTCTGATGACGCTGTCTGGCGCCTGGGACAAGATCCGCACCGACCCGATCATCCGCATGATGGTCATCGCCATCGCCTTCTACGGCATGTCGACCTTCGAAGGCCCGATGATGTCGATCAAGGCCGTCAACTCGCTCAGCCACTATACCGAATGGACCATCGGTCACGTTCACTCGGGCGCACTGGGCTGGGTCGGCATGATCTCCTTCGGCGCGATCTACTACCTGACGCCGAAGCTGTGGAACCGCGATCGCCTCTACTCGATGCGCATGGTCAACTGGCACTTCTGGCTCGCCACGCTCGGCATCGTCGTCTATGCCGCCGTGCTCTGGGTTGCCGGTATCCAGCAGGGCCTGATGTGGCGCGAATATGATGCCCAGGGCTTCCTGGTCTACTCGTTCGCCGAGTCCGTCGCTGCCATGTTCCCCTACTATGTCCTGCGTGCCGTTGGCGGTGCCATGTACCTGCTGGGCAGCGTGATCATGGCCTACAACATCCTGATGACCATCCTCGGCTATGAGCGCCAGGAAGCCCCGATCCCTGGATCGGTCGCTCCCGCCGCCCTGCAGCCGGCTGAATGAGGAGGGCTCCCATGTCCATTCTTGATAAACACGCAATCCTCGAGAAGAACACGAGCCTTCTCTTCCTCGGTTCGCTTCTGGTGGTCACCATCGGCGGCATCGTCGAGATCGCCCCGCTCTTCTATCTCGAGAACACCATCGAGAAGGTGGAGGGCATGCGCCCCTACTCACCGCTCGAACTGGCCGGTCGCAACATCTACATCCGTGAAGGCTGCTATGTCTGTCACAGCCAGATGATCCGGCCGTTCAAGGACGAGGTCGAGCGCTACGGACACTACTCGCTGGCTGCGGAGTCGATGTACGACCATCCGTTCCAGTGGGGTTCGAAGCGCACCGGGCCGGATCTCGCTCGTGTCGGCGACCGCTATTCGAACGAATGGCACGTCCAGCACCTGACAGAGCCGCGCGACGTCGTGCCGGAATCGATCATGCCGAGCTACTCGTATCTGAAGACGACGCCGCTCAAGGTCGCCAATGTCACGATGGACCTGAAGGCCAACAGCCTCGTCGGTGTGCCCTATACCGAAGAGATGATGGCCCAGGCAGAAGCCGATCTTGCCGCCCAGGCCGATCCGAACGCCGATACGTCCGGTCTTCTGGAGCGCTATCCGAAGGCCAAGGTCGCCGATTTCGACGGCAATCCCGCGCAAGTGTCGGAGATGGACGCTCTCGTCGCCTATCTGCAGATGCTCGGCACGCTGGTCGACTTCTCCACCTATGACGACGCAAGCGGTTACCGCTGAGGAGAGCACCATGGAAACCTACACCGCCATGCGCCACTTCGCCGACAGCTGGGCTCTGCTCGCCATGACCCTGTTTTTCGTCGGAGTCGTGCTCTTCACATTCCGCCCGGGCGGCAAGAAGCCTGCCGACGACGCGGCCAGCATCCCTCTCAAGGAGGATTGAACAATGGCAGACAAGAAACACATCGACGAGATCAGCGGCGTCGAGACCACCGGCCATGAGTGGGACGGCATTCGCGAGCTGAACAACCCGATGCCGCGCTGGTGGGTCTATACCTTCTATGCGACCATCGTCTGGGCGATCGGCTACACCGTCATGTATCCGGCCTGGCCGCTTCTGACCGACAACACCAAGGGCCTGCTCGGCTATTCCAGCCGCGCAGAAGTCGCCCAGGAGCTGACGGCGGCGCAGTCTGCGCAATCGGTCTATCTTGAGAAGATCGCCGCTCTGCCGCTCGACCAGATTGTCGCCGACAAGGACCTGACCCAGTTCGCGCTTGCCGGTGGTGCTGCCGCCTTCAAGGTGAACTGCTCGCCCTGCCATGGTTCGGGTGCCGCCGGCGGTGCCGGTTATCCGAACCTCAACGACGACGACTGGCTGTGGGGCGGTGATCTCGAATCGATCCACACCTCGATCGCGCATGGCATCCGCTACGATCAGGATCCGGATACGCGGGTTTCGGAGATGCCGGCTTTCGCCGACATCATCGAGCCCGAGCAGATCAAGCAGGTTGCGGCCTATGTCGTCAGCCTGACCGGCACGCCGAATGATGCGGCCATGGTTGAACCGGGTAAGCAGCTCTATGCCGACAATTGCGCCTCCTGCCATGGGGAAGACGCCAAGGGCAATCGCGACTTCGGTGCGCCGAACCTCGCCGATGCCATCTGGCTGAAGGTCGATGGCGAGGCCCAGATCGCAGCACAGATCCGCCAGCCGCGCCACGGTGCGATGCCCGGCTGGGCCGCGCGCCTGGGGGATACCACCGTCAAGCAGCTGACTGTCTATGTGCACCAGCTGGGCGGCGGCGAATAAGCTCACCCCTTCTTCCCAATCTCAGGGCCGCGTCGTGGACGCGGCCCTTTTTCGTACAATAGGGAAAATCATATGTGTTGCGACGCTTCGCCGCTGCTTGACTTAAGTCAAGGCGGGCTGGCCTTCGAGATGGGACAAGGCGAGCATCAGAAGAAGGTTCTTGTCCCATGAACATACACGCCGATCAAACCCACGCCGCCGACGCGCCTGAGGTGGAGAGATTGGAAGCCGAGGCGGTGATGTCGGCCAAGAGCCGCGGCCCGCTCTATGAGGCTCGCAAGAAGATCTTCCCGAAGCGTGCGGAGGGGGCCTTCCGCCGCTTCAAGTGGATCATCATGGCGATCACGCTCGGCATCTACTACCTCACGCCCTGGCTGCGCTGGGATCGCGGCGAGTTCGCGCCCGACCAGGCGGTCCTCATAGATTTGGCCCATCGTCGGTTCTACTTCTTCTTCATCGAGATCTGGCCGCAGGAGTTCTTCTTCGTCGCAGGCCTGCTCGTGATGGCCGGTTTCGGCCTCTTCCTCGTCACCTCCGCCGTCGGCCGCGCTTGGTGCGGCTATACCTGTCCGCAGACTGTCTGGGTCGATCTCTTCCTCGTCGTCGAGCGTTTCATCGAGGGCGACCGCAATGCGCGCATCAAGCTTGAGTCGGCCCCTTGGACCTTTGACAAGATCTGGAAGCGGGTCAGTAAACACGCCACCTGGATCCTGATCGGTGTTCTGACGGGTGGTGCCTGGATCTTCTACTTCGCCGACGCGCCTTCGCTCGCCATGGATTTCGTCACCGGCAATGCCGCACCGGTCGCCTATATGACCGTCGCCATCCTGACGGCCACGACTTACGTCTTCGGTGGCCTGATGCGCGAGCAGGTCTGCATCTACATGTGCCCCTGGCCGCGCATCCAGGCCGCGATGCTGGATGAGAACTCGCTCGTCGTTACCTATAACGACTGGCGTGGCGAACCGCGCACCCGCCACGCCAAGAAGGCGGTCGCCGCTGGCGAATCGGTTGGCGATTGCGTCGACTGCAATGCCTGCGTCGCCGTCTGTCCCATGGGCATCGATATCCGCGATGGCCAGCAGCTTGAATGCATCACCTGTGCGCTCTGCATCGACGCCTGTGATGGCGTCATGGACAAGATCGGCAAGCCGCGGGGCCTCATCGCCTATGCGACTCTCGACGAATATCAGTCGAACATGGCGCTCGCCACCGGTGGCGGCAGCTGCAGCATTGACCCCAAGAAGGTGCGCAACGAAGACGGCAGCTTCTCCGACAAGATCCGCCATTTCGATTGGCGCGTGATCTTCCGCGCCCGCACGCTGCTCTACATGGGCGTATGGACGGCCGTCGGCATCGGCATGCTGGTCGCTCTGCTTGGCCGTGACCGGCTGGAGGTGAACGTCCTGCATGATCGCAATCCGCAATTCGTGCTCGAATCCGATGGCTCGATCCGCAACGGCTACACCGTCCGCATCCTCAACATGATCGCTGCCCCGCGCGAGATCGAGGTGTCGCTCGAAGGCCTGCCGGATGCGACGATGAAGATCAACGGCATCAACCAGCCGCCCGCCCGTTCCTTCACCGTCTCGGTCGAACCGGACGAGGCGACCACGCTCAAGGTCTTCGTGACGCTTTCGGGTGACAAGGTCGAGGACGACAATCAGGAATTCCAGTTCATTGCCAAGGATCAGGGCAGTGACGAGCGCGATGTCTATGAAGCCGTCTTCATGGGACCGGGAGAAAAAGATGACGACTGACGCAAAAAAGCCCTTCACCTTCACTGGCTGGCACATGCTGGCGATCATGCTGGCCTTTTTCGGCACGATCATCACGGTCAACTTCACCATGGCCTATCTGGCAACGTCGAGCTGGAGCGGTCTTGTGGTGAAGAACACCTATGTCGCAAGCCAACAGTTCAACGGCAAGACGGCTGCCATCCGCGAGATGCTGGCGACCGGCATCACCGGTGATCTCTTCGTCGATGCCAAGGGCATGCGCTACCGGCTGACGCTTCCGGGAAATACGGCCGTCGTTGCCGATGCGGTGACGGCCCATTTCAAGCGGCCCGTCGGCGTCGCCCAGGATTTCGAACTCCAGCTGACGCCTGCTGGCGACGGTCTCTATCTGGCGGAGACGGCGGTTCTACCCGGCAGCTGGATCGTCGAAATGCAGGCGACCAAGGACGGCAAGTTGATCATGCATGAGGCGAAGCGGGTTTCCGTTTCAGGAGAATGACGATGAGTTGCTGCGCGGCAGGCACCGAAGGCGCATTGGACATGGAGCGGGCAGGGGTCTCCCTGCCGTCGGCGGAAGAGTTGAAGCTCTCCAGCCGTGCGGTCGGCCCCGGCCTCTGGCAGGTCGATATGAGCGTACCCGCCGTCCACTGCGGCACCTGCATCACGACTGTCGAGGGTGTGCTGAAGGCGCTTCCCGAAGTTGAGCGCGCGCGCGTGAACCTCTCGACCAAACGCGTTTCGGTCGTCTGGAAAGAGGCCGTCGACGGTGTCGAGACCGACCCGGTCAATCTTGCCCGGGCCATAGCCTCGACCGGCTACACCGCCCATCTGTTCACTTCAGCGGAAGAAGCTTCCGACGCGCTCCGCAACAAGCTGATCCGGGCGGTTGCCGTCTCAGGCTTTGCCGCGACCAACATCATGCTCTTGTCGGTCTCCGTCTGGTCCGGTGCGGATGCCTCGACGCGTGATCTCTTCCACTGGATCTCGGCGATGATCGCCGCGCCGGCCCTCATCTATGCCGGTCGCTTCTTCTACGAATCGGCCTGGAACGCGCTGAAACATGGCCGCACCAACATGGATGTGCCGATCGCCATCGGCATCACGCTCTCCTATTTCGCCTCGCTCTGGGAAACCATCCATCACGGCGAACATGCCTATTTCGACGCGACGGCGTCACTGCTCTTCTTCCTTCTGATCGGTCGTACGCTCGACCACATCATGCGCGATCGGGCACGCTCCGCCATCAGCGGCCTTGCTCGCCTCAATCCGCGCGGTGCCATGGTGCTGACCGAGGACGGTTCGCGCGAATACCGCGCCGTTGACGAAATTCGTGTCGGCGACCAGGTGGCGATATCAGCTGGCGACCGCATTCCCGTCGATGGCATTGTTGTCTCCGGCGAAAGCGATCTCGACATGTCGATCGTCAACGGCGAAAGCGCGCCGGTCTCTGTCCGTCCGGGCTCGGAAATCCAGGCTGGCACGCTGAGCCTCACGGGCTCGCTGACCGTCCGCGCCACGGCAACCGCCCAGAACTCTTTCCTGTCCGAAATCATCCATCTGATGGAAGCGGCCGAAGGGGGCAGGGCGCGCTACCGCCGGATCGCCGACCGGGCAGCCCAGTATTATTCGCCTGCCGTCCATCTGGTTGCGATCACTTCCTTCGTCGCCTGGGGTCTCTATGACGGTGACTGGAAGCACGCGATGATGGTCGCGATAGCGGTTCTCATCATCACCTGCCCCTGTGCGCTCGGGCTTGCCGTGCCTGTGGTCCAGGTTGTCGCTGCTGGTCGCCTGTTCAAGGCGGGCGTCATGGTCAAGGACGGTTCCGCCATGGAGCGGCTTGCCGAAATCGAAGCCGTCGCCTTCGACAAGACCGGCACGCTGACGCTTGGCCGCCCGCGCCTCGTTGATGCCACCAAGATCGAGCCGATCGGCTTTGCTGTCGCCGCTGGTCTCGCGGCACATTCCCGCCATCCTCTGTCGCGGGCGCTTTGGGCTGCCTATGGGGGGCAGCCGCGGGGTTTCGACACCGTTCGCGAAGTACCGGGATCCGGCGTCGAAGCGGAAACGGTGGAGGGCGTCTGGCGTCTCGGCAACCGGCGCTTTGCCTGCGTCTCTGATGTCGTTGATACGACCGACAAGCCTTATTCCGAGGTCGTTCTCTCGCTCGACGGCATCGAACGGGCGACCTTCCTGTTCGAGGATATGCTGCGGCCAAGAGCCCAGTCCTCGATCGCGGCTCTGAAACAGGCCGGCCTCGATCTTGGTATCCTCTCGGGCGACCGTGCCCCCGTCGTCGCCAAGCTTGCCGCCGATCTCGGCATCGACAACTGGCGCGCCGGTCTCACCCCGCGCGATAAGGCCGAAGCCTGTGCCGAGGCATCGGCCCGCGGTCGCCGCGTGCTGATGGTCGGCGACGGTATCAATGATGCACCGGCGCTCTCATCCGCGAATGTCTCGATGGCACCCGCCACGGCCGCCGATGTCGGTCGCCAGGCCGCAGACTTCGTCTTCATGCGTGACGGGCTGGAAGCCGTGCCTTTCGCGATAGAGGCCTCGCGCCGGGCCGGTCGCCTGATCCGCGAGAATTTCGCGCTCGCGATCGGCTACAATGTCATCGCCGTTCCGATTGCGCTGCTTGGTTACGCCACGCCGCTGATTGCAGCGGTCGCCATGTCCACCTCGTCGATCATCGTGGTCGCCAATGCGCTGCGTCTCAACCGGTTGACCCTGGATGAAAACGTGCTCGCATCAGGCGTTGCCGCGAACGCATCGACAGCACCGGTCGATGGTGCGAGGATCGCCGCATGAACATGTTGATTTTCCTCATCCCGATCGCGCTCTTCCTCGGCGGCCTTGGCCTCTTCGCCTTCCTCTGGTCGTTGAAAAGCGGCCAGTATGAGGACCTCGATGGGGCGGCCTGGCGGGTGATTTCCGAGAACGATGACAAGCCCGACGCTTGATACAGCGTTTACCGAACGGTCAATTTTCGCTCTTGCCGCATGCCTTCGCGGATGCGAGAAAGCCGCATCCATGAATTTGCATGCGGAGGCTTCATCGTGCAGCAAGCGGAAATCGGACTGATCGGTCTGGGAGTTATGGGTTCCAATCTGGCGCTCAACATTGCCGAAAAAGGCAATCGGATCGCAGTCTTCAATCGGACGCCGGCGCGCACGGACGAGTTTCTCGCAGAAGCAGGCGATCTGGCCGGCCAGATCATCGGCTGCCACACGATCGAAGAATTCGTTGCTGCCATTCGTCCCCCACGTCCGATCATCATCATGATCAAGGCAGGTGAGGCCGTCGACCAGCAGATGGCGGCACTGATGCCGTATCTGTCGAAGAACGACATCATGATCGATGCCGGCAATGCCAATTTCCGCGATACCGTCGCGCGCTTCGAAAAGCTTGCCGGGACCGACCTGACCTTCATCGGCATGGGCGTATCTGGCGGAGAAGAAGGCGCCCGCCACGGTCCCTCGATCATGGTCGGCGGTACCGAGGAGAGCTGGAAGCGCGTCGAACCTGTTCTCACCTCGATCGCCGCCAAGTTCAACGATGATCCTTGCGTCGCCTGGCTCGGTACCGACGGTGCCGGCCACTTCGTCAAGACGATCCACAACGGCATCGAATATGCCGACATGCAGATGATCGCCGAAATCTACGGCATCCTGCGTGATGGCCTGAAGATGTCGGCCGGCGAAATCGGCGAGATCTTCGGCGAGTGGAACAAGGGCCGCCTGAACTCCTACCTGATCGAGATCACGGAGAAGGTGCTGAAGGCAACCGACCCGGAAACCGGCAAGCCTATGGTCGACATTATCGTCGATGCTGCCGGCCAGAAGGGCACCGGCAAGTGGTCTGCCATCGAAGCGCAGAACCTCGCGGTTACCGCTTCCGGCATCGAAGCCGCCGTTGCCGGCCGTGTTCTCTCGTCGCTGCGCGAAGAACGAATGGATGCTGAAAAGCTGTTCGGCCTGCCGGCGCTTGCCGAGGCGCCTGCTGATAAGGCCGCCTTCATCGCCGATCTCGAAAACGCGCTGCTCGCCGCCAAGATTGCCGCCTACGCTCAGGGCTTTGCCGTCATGTCGTCGGCGTCGGAAGAGTTCAACTGGTCTCTGCCCATGCCGACCATCGCCCGCATCTGGCGCGCCGGCTGCATCATCCGCTCGCAGTTCCTCGATGAAATCACCTCGGCCTTCACCAAGGATCCGAACGTGCCGAACCTGGTGGTGACGCCGGCCTTTGCCGAGATGGTCAAGGAGACCGACGGGGCGCTGCGCCGCGTCGTTGCTTATGCTGCACTCTCGGGCCTTCCGGTTCCGGCGATCGCTTCGGCGCTCTCCTACTTCGACACCTATCGTCGCGGTCGCGGCACGGCAAACCTCATCCAGGCGCAGCGCGACTTTTTCGGCGCGCATGGCTTTGATCGTCTCGACGGCAAGGACCTGCATCACGGTCCCTGGGCCGGCCAGTTCTGATCGAACAACAGCATGAACCGAAGGGACCCGATATGAACAATGTCGGGTCCTTTTCTTTTTGGAACCCCTGCCATCGCCAGCCCTTTCATTGCCTTGTGAATGAAATGTCTGGCAGGTGGATTTCGTTAAAATGATAGCCGCTTGTTTACCTTTGGCTTAACGCCTGTGGCCTAGCGTGGCCAGGCGGTTAAGGAAACCGCTCGAAATGCAGGCGAATCATGATGGTGTCCGTTAATCTTTCCACAGTCTCTGTTGGTGCTTTCGCACTCCTGGCTGTCTTTGCGTTCTTGTACTGGCGGCAGTGGCGGCAGGACTCAACGCGCAACGAGTTCGCCCTGCTTTCTGCAGCGACGGCCAGCGGTGCTGCCGGTGCATTCCTCAGCATCTTCTCCAGCGGAGACTTCGGACTGTTCACGGTCGGGCTCGCCCAGACCCTGATGCTGCTTTCGGCAACCGTGGCGTGGCAGGCGCTCCGCGCATTCGACCACCGGAGCCTTAACCTCAAGCGTGCGGTAGCCGGTCCTCTGTTCTTCTTCCTTTTGACAGCGTCAGCTCCGTTCCTGCAGGTCGATGTGAATGCCCGCTTCCAACTCGGCATGCTGGTCGGTGCTATTTATACAGCGCTCGCCGCCCGCGAATTGATGGTGTCCGAGACTGAAGAACGCCTGAGCAACCGGCCCTTCACCTATAAATGGTTCGGCATCATGTCGGCACTGCTTATCCTGGCGGGCATCGCGGCCTTTGTCTGGCCACTTGGCACGTCTGACGTCGCCGCCGCGTCGCAGCCTCTGTGGTTTTCGGGGATCGTGCTGGCGATGTTCCTGCATGCCGTCATTGCGCCGGTCTCCATGTTCCTGCTTGTTCGTGACCGGCTGCTCGTCGAGCACAATTGGGCGGCCGCCACCGATATGTTGACCGGTCTCGCGAACCGCGGCACCTTCCTCGACCTTCTGCAGACGCTGTCGATGAAGATCCGCGGCGAGGGCGCCTTCCTCTATGTCGACGTCGACCATGTGAAGCGGATCAACGACCGCTTCGGCCATTCCGGCGGCGATCACGTGCTGAAGACCTGCGCCGAGCTCATTCAGCGCGAACTGCCCGAGCATGCGCTTCTCGGCCGGCTCGCGGGCGCCGAATTCGCCGCCTATGTGCCGTTCTGCAAGGTGGAGGAGGCCGAGACGCTCGGCAACATCATCCGCGACAGCGTTGCACAGCAGATGTTCTTTCTCGGTGACGAGATGGTCGAAGTCACCGTGAGTGTTGGCGTCGCCCATGGCGCCGTTCAGGTGACGCCGGACGAGCTGCTGAAGCGCGCCGATGCAGCCCTTCATACGGCGAAGGTCCGTGGCCGCAATTCCGTGGTTGTCTGGCACGAGGGCGAAAGCCCGGCCTTCGCCTGAAGGCGGGCGTGTAGCAAGGCGGGGAGCGTCTTTGGGTATCCGTACGCCCTATTCCCAGCGCGGCTTGCTGACGCTCTGCAGCAGTTCCGCGTCTACCCCGTCGATGCGGGCAATCACGGCCTTGGCAAGCTCGCGTCCCGACTGGCGCACATCTTCATAGACCGCGATGATCTCGGGGCGGATCCAGTTGAGGATCGGCGTGCCCTGCTTGGCGACGAGGTCGATCTCCACGCCCACCCGCTTGCCGGCCGCCTCGATCCCGGCATTGGCCGCGATCGCGCTGCTGCCCGAGGACGAGATCAGTCCGTCTGGCGCGTCCGGCCCGCGCATTAGCGCCTCGACCGACGACCGGATCTGGCCGAGCGATGCGTCGATGTTGATGTGCAGCGGCACTTCCTCGGCACCGAAGGCCTTCAGGCCGCGCATGAAGCCATCGAAGGTGTGCTGGTAATAGGTGAGCTTGCTCGGCGGCGGCAGGAGTGCCAGGCGCTTGCGGCCACGCTTCACCAGCCGTTCGACGGCGCTGTAGGCGAAAGCCTCGTTGTCGAAGTCGTGATAGGGGTGCTCGATGCCCATGGCGGTCCGTCCATGGGTGACGAAGGGCATGTTCTGCTCGGTGAGCAACCGCACACGGTCGTCATCGGGCTCGGTGCGCGAAATGATCACGCCATCGGCCGAGCCGGTCTCGAGAATGTAGCGGACCGGCAGCATCGGGTCCTTGGTATGGGCATGCGGCGTCACCACGATATGGTAGGGCGTGCCCGATAGTACCTCCGAGATGCCGACCACCATCTGGTTGGAAAAGCCCAGAATTTCCTCGTCGATGCCGAGCACCAGCGCAATGACGTTCGTCTTGCCCGTGCGCAGACGAACACCCGCCCGGTTCGGCTGATAGCCCAGTTGGCGCGCTACCATGCGCACCCGTTCCTTGGTCTCGGCGCCGATATCGGGAGCGTCCTTCAGGGCCCGCGATACGGTGGTGATTCCGAGGCCCGTCATGAAGGCGATCGTCTTGAGCGTCGGCCGCTCCTTCGTCGCCACTGGGCGGTCTATGAGGCCGCCCCCCTGCTGATCTGTCATGTCGTCCCCGCCACTCGCACAAGCCACGCTTATAATTGGCTTTTCCTCGCCTGCAAACCTGGAGACCGGCACCTCCTCCCGGTGCGGTGAACGGAAAATCTGAAACGATACAGTGGATTTGTCGAGCGGTTTCTTGTGCTGCGCTGCGAAGGCGTGCAACTTTTACGATTGTGCGCTGCGAAATGACGGGTCTTCGCGCCGCGAAGTCTTGCCAAAAGAGACGATATATCGAAATAAACGATAAAGCATTGAAAATGATGGGGTTATGGCAGTGTTTGGACTGCTCTTGGAGCGATCGAAATCCGAATCAAAGCGTTTTGAAGGGTGGTGTGCAGGTGCACCCTGACGATGAATGCGGAGGTGAAAGCGTTTTTTCCGATCCGGCTGGTTGCGTCTGCGATTTCTTTCGCATAAGTTTTTCCGGCAACGTTTCAGTGAGGGAGGAGACTCATGAATTTTCGTAGCTTTGCGGCAGCTTTGGCCGCTACTGTTGTCATGCCGTTTGCGGCAGCACAGGCCACCGATCTCGAAGTAACCCATTGGTGGACGTCCGGCGGTGAAGCCGCGGCCGTCGCCGAGCTTGCCAAGGCATTCGATGCCACCGGCAATAAATGGGTCGACGGCGCTATCGCCGGTTCCGGCGGTACCGCCCGCCCGATCATGATCAGCCGCATCACCGGCGGTGATCCGATGGGCGCCACCCAGTTCAACCACGGCCGCCAGGCCGAGGAACTGGCCGAAGCCGGTCTGATGAAAGACCTGACGGCGGTTGCCGAGAAGGAAGGCTGGAAGGACATCATCAAGCCGGCAAGCCTGCTCGAGAGCTGCACGATCGACGGCAAGATCTATTGCGCCCCTGTTAACATCCACTCCTGGCAGTGGCTGTGGCTGTCGAACGCCGCGTTCGAATCGGCTGGCGTTGCCGTGCCGAAGAACTGGGACGAGTTCGTCGCAGCAGCACCGGCGCTCGAAGCCAAGGGCATCATTCCGCTCGCAGTCGGTGGTCAGCCGTGGCAGTCGGCCGGTGCGTTCGACGTGCTGATGGTCGCCATTGCCGGCAAGGAGACCTTCGAGAAGGTCTTCAAGGAAAAGGATGAGGCCGTCGCAGCCGGTCCTGAGATCGCCAAGGTCTTCAAGGCTGCCGACGATGCTCGCCGTATGTCGAAGGGCACCAATGTGCAGGACTGGAACCAGGCCACCAATCTTGTGATCACCGGCAAGGCCGGCGGTCAGATCATGGGTGACTGGGCACAGGGCGAATTCGCTCTCGCCAATCAGGTTGCCGGCAAGGATTACACCTGCCTTCCGGGCCTCGGCGTGAACGAAATCATCTCGACAGGTGGTGACGCCTTCTACTTCCCCGTCATCGATGACGCGGAAAAGTCGGCAGCACAGGATGTTCTCGCGTCTACTCTGGTTGCCCCTGCAACGCAGGTCGCCTTCAACCTGAAGAAGGGCTCGCTGCCCGTTCGCGGTGACGTCGATCTGGCCGCTGCCAACGACTGCATGAAGAAGGGCCTCGACATTCTCGCCAAGGGCAATGTCATCCAGGGCACCGACCAGCTGCTTTCGGCTGACAGCCAGAAGCAGAAGGAAGACCTCTTCTCCGAGTTCTTCGCCAATCCGTCCATGACTGTCGAAGATGCGCAGAAGCGCTTCGCCGACATCATTGCTTCCGCCGAGTAATCGCGGGTGACCTGTCCGGCCAGGGGTGTCCCCTGGCCGGACATTGGCCATTATCGACCGGGTAGGGCATGAGCGCCCGTCTGCCGGCCGTGTGCGGGAAGCGTGTGCGTTTCAGCGTGACGGTCTTGGCTGGCCACCCGTGTCCAGGACGAGGAGGACTGACCCATGGCAAGCCCGTCGCATGCCGGTCGACCCAACAAGCTGTTTCGCAATCTGAACGCCAAGATCGCCTCCATTCCCATGGTGCTGACCGCAATGGTCATCTTCCTTGGCGGCACGATCTGGACGGTCGTCTATTCCTTCACCAATTCGAAGCTCCTGCCGCGTGCGAGTTTCGTCGGCTTTGATCAGTACGAGCGCCTCTGGGATGCGACGCGCTGGGTGATGTCGATCCAGAACCTGGCGATCTACGGCATTCTGTCGCTGATCTTCTCGATCGTGATCGGCTTCGTGCTCGCCGCGCTGATGGACCAGAAGATCCGCTTCGAAAACGCGTTCCGGACGATCTTCCTTTATCCCTTCGCGCTGTCCTTCATCGTCACCGGCCTTGTGTGGCAGTGGATCCTGAACCCGGATTTCGGGGTGCAGTCGATCGTGCGCTCGCTCGGCTGGGAGACGTTCACCTTCAATCCCCTCTATGATGCCGACATCGTCATCTACGGCATTCTGATTGCCGGTCTCTGGCAGGGCACGGGCCTCGTCATGTGCCTGTTGCTCGCGGGCTTGCGCGGCATCGACGAGGACATCTGGAAGGCCTCGCGTGTCGACGGCATCCCGATGTGGAAGACCTATCTCTTCATCATCATCCCGATGATGCGCCCCGTCTTCATCACCACGCTCGTCATCATCACGTCGGGCATCGTGCGCCTCTACGATCTGGTGGTCGCGCAGACCAGCGGCGGACCCGGTATCGCTTCCGAAGTGCCGGCAAAATACGTCTACGACTACATGTTCCAGGCGCAGAACCTCGGACAGGGCTTCGCCGCCTCCACCATGATGCTGCTGACGGTTGCCATCGTCATCATCCCCTGGGCCTATCTCGAATTCGGAGGAAAGAAGCGTGGCTAATCCCGGTTCTCTGAACACCACCGCCGCCGGTTTCGATGCCGTCTCCGATCGTCTCGGAGCCGGGCCCCGCGGCGCAAAGCCGAAGCGCACATTCTCACCGCGCAACATCATGCTCTATGGGTCGCTGATCTTCTTTGCGATCTATTACCTGATCCCGCTTTACGTGATGATCGTCACGTCGCTGAAGGGCATGCCGGAGATCCGTCTCGGCAACATCTTCTCGCCGCCGGTCGAGATTACCTTCGAGCCTTGGGTCAAGGCCTGGGCCACCGCCTGCACCGGCCTCAATTGCGATGGCCTGTCCCGCGGCTTCTGGAATTCGGTCCGCATCACCGTGCCGTCTACTCTGATCTCGATCCTGATCGCCTCGGTCAACGGCTATGCGCTCGCCAACTGGCGCTTCAAGGGTGCGGAACTGTTCTTCACGATCCTGATCATCGGGGCGTTCATTCCCTATCAGGTGATGATCTATCCGATCGTCATCGTGCTGCGCGAACTTGGCATCTACGGCACGCTGACCGGCCTCGTGATCGTGCACACCATCTTCGGCATGCCAATTCTGACGCTGCTGTTCCGCAACTATTTCACCTCGCTGCCGGAAGAGTTGTTCAAGGCCGCGCGCATCGACGGGGCAGGGTTCTGGCAGATTTATCTCCGGATCATGCTGCCGATGTCGCTGCCGATCTTCGTGGTCGCCATGATCCTGCAGATCACCGGCATCTGGAACGACTTCCTGTTCGGCGTGGTCTTCACCCGACCGGAATACTACCCGATGACCGTGCAGCTCAACAACATCGTCAATTCGGTCCAGGGCGTGAAGGAATACAACGTCAACATGGCCGCAACGTTGCTCACCGGCGCCGTGCCGCTCATCGTCTACTTCATTTCCGGACGCCTTTTTGTCCGGGGCATCGCCGCCGGCGCAGTCAAGGGTTAAGCTCATGTCGCACAGTGTATCGATCAAGGACCTCTCGTTGAGCTTCGGCGCCGTCAAGGTGCTGGAAAACCTCAATCTCGACATCGTTGACGGGGAGTTCATCGTTCTCCTCGGCTCATCCGGCTGCGGCAAGTCCACGCTGCTGAACTGCATCGCCGGCCTCCTGGAGCCGACCGACGGGCAGATCTTCATCAAGGGCAAGAACGTAACCTGGGAAGAACCCAAGGACCGCGGTATCGGCATGGTGTTCCAGTCCTACGCGCTCTATCCGCAGATGTCGGTAAAGAAAAACCTCTCCTTCGGCCTGCAGGTCGCCAAGATGCCGAAGGAGGAGATCGAAAAGCGCGTTCAGCGCGCCGCCGATATCCTGCAGATCGGGCCGTTGCTCGACCGCAAGCCCTCGGCACTCTCCGGTGGCCAGCGACAGCGCGTGGCGATCGGCCGTGCCTTGGTGCGCGACGTCGACGTCTTCCTGTTCGACGAGCCGCTGTCCAACCTCGACGCCAAGCTGCGCTCGGAACTGCGTGTCGAGATCAAGCGCCTACACCACAGCCTCAAGAACACGATGATCTACGTCACCCATGACCAGATCGAGGCGCTGACGCTTGCCGACCGCATCGCGATCATGAAGAGCGGCGAGATCCAGCAGCTTGCCGATCCGAACACGATCTACAACCAGCCGAGAAACCTCTTCGTCGCCGGCTTCATCGGCTCGCCGTCGATGAATTTCCTGCACGGCGATCTCGTCAACGAGGGCGGCGAGATCTTCTTCCGCACCCACGACGTGCTCTTCTCGATGAAGGGATATCGGTCGGGTGAGCCACTGACCGGCGGTCGCAAGGTGGTGCTCGGCGTGCGGCCGGAGCATATCAAGGTCGATGAAGAGAGTGGCATCAGCGAATTACACGAGGCCGTCGTCGACATCGAGGAGCCGATGGGCGCCGACAACCTGCTATGGCTGAAACATGCCGGCCATACCATGTCGGTCCGCATCGGCGGCACACGCCGCTATGCGCCGGGTGCCAAGGTGCGGCTGGGCTTCGACATGGAAGTCGCCTCGCTTTTCGATGCGCAGACCGAAGAGCGCATCTGAACAGTTCCCCCTGCGCCCCGGGCTGTGACCGGGGCGCCTTTTTCTTCTGCAGGACTGATGTCATGAACCAGAATGCTGATAGCGGCGTCATCGATCTTCACGGCGAATGGCATCTCGCTTGCGCCGATGGCGCACACGATGCGGCGATCACGCTGCCGGGTGACGTGCATTCGGCTCTCCATGCGGCGGGCCTGATCCCCGATCCCTATTTCGGTCGCAACGAGGAAGTCGTGCAGTGGGTCGCCGAACGCGACTGGGCCATTGAGCGCCGTTGCGTCGTTTCTGACATATCCGGCAGCTGGTATTTGGATATCGACTATCTCGACACGGTCGCGGTGGTCTTCGTCAACGATATCCCCGTGCTCTCCGCCGACAACTGCTTCCGCCGTTATCGCCCCGATGTGAGCCATGCGCTTCAACCGGGCGAGAACACCATTCGCATCGTCTTTCATTCCAGCATCACGGCAGGCGCCGAGCGCCAGGCCCGCCAGCCCTTCTACATTCCGTATTCGACCGGCAATTGCCCGATCCCGAACGGCAACATGCTGCGCAAGCCGCAATGCCATTTCGGCTGGGACTGGAATATCGCGATCGCGCCGCTTGGGATCTATGGCACGCTGTCGCTGAAAAAGCTCGACCCCGCCCGCATCGAGCATGTCGAGACGGAGCAGGTCCACCATGCCGATGGCCGCGTCGAGCTCAAGGTTACCGCTACCATCCATTCCTTCGAGCCAGCCGTAGTGCCGATCCACTTCGCACTCGACGCCGACCGTATTCGTCTCGACGTTGGCATTGCTGCCGGCGAGACCAAGGTCGTGCATGTCTTCGAGATTGAGAGCCCGCGCCTCTGGTGGCCATCGGGCTCAGGCGAGCAGGCGCTCTATGCGCTCACCGTCGACCTGCCGACGGAAACCGTCACCCGCCAGATCGGGTTGCGCACCGTCGAGCTGATCACCGATCCGGACGCGGCCGGCAGCCGCTTTGCGCTCAAGGTCAATGGCCGCGAGATCTTCTGCCGCGGTGCCAACTGGATCCCGGCGGATGCGTTGTTCTCCCGCTCGTCCGAG
Source organism: uncultured Allorhizobium sp. (assembly GCA_958439205.1). Classification (GTDB taxonomy): domain Bacteria; phylum Pseudomonadota; class Alphaproteobacteria; order Rhizobiales; family Rhizobiaceae; genus Allorhizobium. The sequence continues at coordinate 2,709,826 of OY288189.1, forward strand.
GAGAAGACCACCGATCTACTGAATTCCGCCGTCGCCGCGCATATGAACATGATCCGCATCTGGGGCGGTGGCTTCTACGAGGCCGGCTGGTTCTACGACCTCTGCGACCGGCTCGGCCTCATGGTCTGGCAGGATTTCATGTTCGCCTGCAACCTTTACCCTTGCACCGAGGACTTCCTCGACAACGTCGCCCACGAGGTCGAATACCAGGTCAAGCGCCTGTCCAGCCACGCCTCGATCGTCATCTGGTGCGGCGACAATGAGCTGGTCGGCGCGCTCACCTGGTTCCCGGAATCCCGCAACAACAGAGACCGTTACCTCGTCGCCTATGATCGCCTGAACCGGACCATCGAGCAGGGCGTCAAGAAGACTTATCCTCAGGGCATCTGGTGGCCGTCGAGCCCGGCTTCCGGCTATCTCGACTATGGCGATGCCTGGCATGCCGATGGCTCTGGTGACATGCATTACTGGTCGGTCTGGCACGAGAACAAGAGTTTCGATAATTACCGAACTGTCAAACCGCGCTTCTGCTCGGAATTCGGCTTCCAGTCCTACACCTCGCTGCCGGTCATCGAGAGCTTCGCCGACAAGGCCGACATGAACATCGCCTCGCCGGTTATCGAGCTGCACCAGAAGAATGCCGGCGGCAATGAGCGGATCGCGGGCACCATGTTCCGCTATTTCCGCTTCCCGAAGGATTTCGCCAATTTCGTCTATCTGAGCCAGATCCAGCAGGGCCTCGCCATCAAGACTGCCGTCGAATACTGGCGGTCGCTGAAGCCCCATTGCATGGGCACGATCTATTGGCAGCTTAACGACACCTGGCCGGTCGCCTCCTGGTCAAGCCTCGACTACGGCGGCAGCTGGAAGGCGATGCACTACATGGTGCGTCGCTTCTTCCAGCCGGTCGCGGTTGCCGCCATCCCGTCCGAGGACGGCAGCAGCGTTGTGCTCTCCATAGTCAACGATACGCTCGATACGGTCACCATCGACGCCAACCTCTTTGTCCTGACGCTGTCGGGCGAGCGTATTCCGCTCAAAAGCGTGCAAGGCGATTGCGGCCCGGATGCAGCGGATGTGCTGGTCACGCTCGACGCCAGCGAGATCCCGGCCGATGGCCTGCTCGCCTGGAGCTTCACGGTTTCGAACGGCATGACCGGGGAGGGGCATTTCATCAACGGCACCTACAAGGCGCTCGACCTCGAACCATCGCGTCTCGAAACCTCGGTCACGCCGACCGGCGACGGTGCGTTCGAAGTGGCCGTGACGTCCCAAGGCCTGGCGCTCTTCGTCATGCTCGAAAGCGCAACCCCCGGCCGCTATTCCGACAATGCCTTTGATCTTTCGGCTGGCGAGAGCCGCCGCATCATCTTCAAACCGGAAACTCCGCTTGCCGCCGGCACCGTGCCGGAGTTCCGCATCTACGATCTTTACAGCTGCCAGTCGGCGGACTGACAGCCATCATATCTAAGGCCCTGGGCGCCCGATCCAGGACCAAACGAGGAGGAGACTACCCCCATGACCAAACTCGGCTTTCAGCTTTACAGCGCCCGCAATTTCCAGCCCTTCAGCGGCATCTATCCGAAACTCCAGGCCGCCGGCTACAGTGAGGTCGAGGGCTACGGTGCGCTCTACGCCTCACTCGCCGACGGTGAGCTCGACGCGTTCCGCAAGGAACTCGATGACAACGCCTTGACCATGCCGACCGCCCATTTCGGCCTCGACATGATCGAGAACGATCCGGCCCGTGTGATCAAGATCGCCAGGACGCTCGGCATCGGAGCCGTCTACTGCCCCTATCTGATGCCCGACCAGCGCCCGACGGATGCGAGCGGTTGGTTCGCCTTCGGCCAGCGCCTGCAGGCCGCCGGCAAGCCGCTGCGCGATGCCGGTCTCGTCTTCGGCTGGCACAATCACGACTTCGAATTCGTGGCTTTGGCGGATGGTTCGACCCCGCAGGAGCAGATCTTCGCCGGCGGTCCCGAGCTCGACTGGGAAGCCGATATCGCCTGGGTCATCCGCGGCCATGCCGATCCCTTCGCCTGGATCGAAAGCTACGGCAAGCGCATCAGCGCAGTCCACGTGAAGGACATCGCGCCGGCAGGCGAGAATGCCGATGAGGACGGCTGGGCCGATGTCGGCCATGGCACTGTCGACTGGAAGGGCCTGGTCGCTGCGCTGAAGAGCACCCGCGTCAAGCATTTCGTCGTCGAGCACGACAATCCGAAGGATATCGACCGGCTGATCACCCGTTCGATCGCTTCCTTCAACACCTATTGAACCCATCGCACATAGCAGGACACTTCCATGGCACGCGAACTCGGCGTCGGCATCATCGGATGCGGCAATATCTCCACCACCTACTTTACGCTGGCGCCGCTGTTTCGCGGCTTGAACGTCGTCGCCTGCGCGGATCTTAATCCGGCAGCGGCAGAAGCCCGGGCTGCCGAATACGGCGTCAAGGCTCAGACCATCGATGAGCTCCTCGCCAATCCCGAGGTCGACATCGTCGTCAATCTGACGATCCCGGATGCGCATTATCCGGTCTCCAAGCGCATCCTCGAAGCCGGAAAGCATGTCTATTCGGAAAAGCCGCTGGTTCTCTCGCTCGAACAGGGCGAAGACCTGCGTGCGATTGCCAAGGCCAAGGGCCTGTCCGTCGGGTGTGCCCCCGATACCTTCCTCGGCGGTGCGCATCAGCTGGCGCGGGCCTATATCGACAGGGGCGGCATCGGCCGTGTCACGTCGGGCACCTGCCATGTGATGAGCCCCGGAATGGAGATGTGGCATCCGAACCCTGACTTCTTCTTCCTGCCCGGCGGTGGTCCGGTCCTCGACCTCGGCCCCTATTACATTGCCAACCTGATCAACCTGATCGGCCCGGTAAAGCGTGTCGCGGCCCTGACCTCGATGGCCAACGAGACCCGCACCATCACCAGCCAGCCGCGCAATGGCGAGACGATCCCGGTCAAGACCCCCACCAACATCCATGCGCTGCTCGAATTCCAGAATGGTGCCACGATCACGCTGTCCGCCAGCTGGGATGTCTGGAGCCACCGCCACGCCAATATGGAGCTCTACGGCACCGAAGGCTCACTCTACGTGCCGGACCCGAACTTCTTCGGCGGCGTCGTGGAGGCCTCTGGCCGGGACAAGAATATCCAGCCGCTGGAAGCCTGGGATCACCCGTTCGGTCGCAACAACCAGGAAAGCCCGCAAGGTCCGCGCGCCAACTACCGCACGGCCGGCCTCGCCGACATGGCGGTTGCGATCCTCGAAGGCCGCGATGCCCGCTGCTCGCTCGACCGTACCCTGCATGGTGTGGACGTCATGGTGTCGATCCTGAAGTCGGGCGAGACGGGTGAATTCGTAACCCTGTCGACAACCTGCACCCAACCGGCTGCTCTGGGTATCGACGAAGCGCAGGCTCTGCTTAGATAAGGGGGAGCTTTGCCACTCATCCGGCTGCCGCCACCTTCTCCCCGCAAGCGGGGAGAAGGCCGGTGCGGTTGGCGTCTTGCCCCCTTCTCCCCGCCTGCGGGGAGAAGGTCCCGGCAGGGGGATGAGGGGCAATCATGCGACCATGACCTTCTGGGAGAGAACCATCCATGACCTATACCCCCGCCGAAAACCGCTATGAGCGGATGACCTATAATCGCTGCGGCAAGAGCGGGCTGAAGCTGCCGGCGATCTCGCTCGGCCTCTGGCATAATTTCGGCAATGACACGCCGCATTCCACCAAGCAGGCAATCTGCCGCAGGGCTTTCGACCTCGGCATCACCCATTTCGATCTCGCCAACAATTACGGACCGCCGGCCGGCTCCGCGGAAGAAGCCTTCGGCGAGATCCTCAAGACCGACTTCCGCGGCTACCGTGACGAACTGATCATCTCGTCTAAGGCCGGCTACAACATGTGGCCGGGTCCTTACGGCGAGTGGGGCAGCCGCAAATATCTGATCGCCTCCTGCGACCAGAGCCTGAAGCGCATGGGTCTCGATTATGTCGACATCTTCTATTCGCACCGCTTCGATCCCGACACGCCGCTTGAGGAAACCTGCGGCGCGCTCGACCACATCGTGCGCTCGGGCAGGGCGCAGTATGTCGGCATCTCCTCCTACAATTCGAAGCGCACCCGCGAAGCCCATGCCATCCTGAAGAGCCTGGGCACGCCGCTCCTCATCCACCAGCCCAGCTATTCGATGATCAATCGCTGGATCGAGGAAGACGGGCTGATCGATACGCTGGAAGAGCTCGGCGTCGGCTCGATCGTCTTCTCGCCGCTCGCCCAGGGCATGCTGACCTCTAAATATCTCAACGGCATTCCGGAAGGCACCCGCGCGACGCAGGACAAGTCGCTCGACCCGGGCTTCCTCAACGAGCGCAATCTCGAAAACATCCGGGGCCTCAACCGCATCGCCGAGAAGCGCGGCCAGACGCTGGCGCAGATGGCACTGTCCTGGGTCCTGCGCGGCGGCCATATCACCACCGCCCTGATCGGCGCGTCGAAGCCCTCCCAGGTCGAGGACTGCGTCAAGGCGATCGAGACGCCTGATTTCACGGCGGAAGAGCTCGCCGAGATCGACGTCTTCGCCAAGGATGCCGACATCAACATCTGGGCAGCCTCTGCCGAGCGCAAGGGCCCGCCACGGAAGAAGAAGTAACGCCGATTTCACCCTCCCCTTGAGGGGGAGGGTCGGAGCGAAGCTCCGGGGTGGGGTGACGTGCAGGAGTTTCGCGTCACTCGCATGGATCACCCCCACCCGCCGCTTCGCGGCGACCTCCCCCCTCAAGGGGGAGGTGGGTATCGCGGCCACCATCTCCGCCTTCTCCCCGCTTGCGGGGAGAAGGTCCCGGCAGGGGGATGAGGGGCTATCAATTTGCAATAAGCCATCAGGCAGGAGAAACCACAGACCATGATCATCAATCCCATCCTGCCCGGCTTCAATCCGGACCCGTCGATCTGCCGCGTGGGCGAGGACTACTACATTGCAACCTCCACCTTCGAATGGTTTCCGGGCGTGCAGATCCACCATTCGCGAGATCTCGCGAACTGGGAGCTCGTGACAAGGCCGCTCAACCGCGCGAGCCAGCTCGACATGCGCGGCAATCCGGATAGCTGCGGCGTCTGGGCGCCATGCCTCTCCTACGCCGATGGTCTCTTCTGGCTCGTCTATACCGACGTGAAACGCTTCGAAGGCTCGTTCAAGGACGCGCACAACTACATCGTCACGGCGCCCTCGATCGAAGGCCCCTGGTCCGATCCCATCTATGTCAATTCCTCCGGCTTCGACCCCTCGCTCTTCCACGATGACGACGGGCGAAAGTGGTTCCTCAACATGCAGTGGAACCACCGCCCCGAGGCGCGCAACACGATCGGCCACGCGAAGTTCGACGGCATCCTCCTGCAGGAATGGGACCCGAAAAGCAAAAGGCTCATCGGCCCGATCAAGAACATCTTCGAGGGCAGCAAGCAGGGCCTGGTCGAAGGCCCGCATCTCTTCAAGCGCAATGGCTGGTACTACATGACGACCGCCGAGGGCGGCACCGGCTACGACCATGTCGTGACCATGGCCCGTTCGCGCTCGATCGATGGCCCCTATGAGATGCATCCGAACACGCATCTCATCACCTCGAAAGATGCCCCCGACGCTGTCCTGCAACGCGCCGGTCACGGCCAATATGTCGAAACGCCCGATGGCCAAGTCTACCACACCCATCTCTGCGGCCGGCCGATGGCGCCGAAACGCCGCTGCACGCTCGGCCGCGAAACAGGCCTGCAGAAATGCGTCTGGAAGGACGATGGCTGGCTCTACCTTGAACAGGGCGGCGTCGTGCCCGCAGTCGAGGTGACGGCACCTCACGGCGCTATCAAACGCGAAGAGCCGGTCGAGATTGTCAGGGCGTTCGACAGCGGAGACTTACCGAAAGAATTCCAGTGGCTGCGCACGCCGCAGCCGGAGCGCCTGTTTAGCCTGAGCGAGCGGGCAGGGCGCTTGCGCCTCTTCGGTCGCGAAAGCATAGGCTCCTGGTTTGAACAGTCGCTCATCGCCCGCCGCCAGGAGCATCATCGCTTCCGTGTCGAAACGCGGCTGGAATTCTCACCCGAAACCTATCAGCAGGTCGCGGGTCTGACCCACTACTACAATCGCACCAAGTTCCACGCGCTGGGGATTTCGACCGACGAAAAGCTCGGCCGCTCGCTGATCATCCTGTCATGCCCGGGTGACTACCCCTCCGGCAATCTGACCTTCCCGATCGGGATGGGCCAGTCGATCCCCGATTGCGCAGTTGATCTTGCGATGGAGATCACCGACAACGACCTGCAATTCTCCTGGCGCCTAGCGGGCGAGGGGGAGTGGCAACCCATCGGCCCGGTCCTTGACGCTGGCGTCGTCTCCGACGAAGGCGGCTTCGGCGAACACGGCTCCTTCACCGGCGCCTTTGCCGGCATGTTCTGCTTCGATATCACGGGGCGCGGCAGACCGGCGGACTTCGAGCGGTTTGTCTATCGGCGGGGGTGAGGGGCACACTCCGGATTCCCCCATCGTCATCCTCGGCCTGTGCGCCGAGGATCTACTGCCGTCTCAACAATCTCAACGGTCGCGGCTGAGTGAAGCGGGCTTTACGGTTTCGGCATTCTCGCTAAACTCACCCCATGGACCACCACCATCACTCCCATCTCTTTCCCGGCGTTCCGCTCGCCCTCGGCTCGGCCATCCTGTTCGGCGCCTCGGCGCCGCTGTCGAAATGGCTGCTCGGCAGCGTGGATCCGTGGCTTCTGGCGGGTATCCTCTATCTTGGTGCCGGCGTCGGCTTGGCGCTCGTTCATTGGGGGCGGCCACTGATCGGGCTAGAGCGGGTGGAAACTCCACTCTCGCGCCCTGATCTGCCCTGGCTCGGCGCCGTCGTGCTGTTCGGCGGCATCATGGCGCCGCTCTTCCTGATGCTCGGCCTGTCGCTCACGACCGCGTCTTCCGCCTCGTTGCTCCTCAATCTCGAGGGCCTGGCCACCATGCTGATTGCCTGGCTGGTGTTTCGCGAGAATGTCGATCGCCGGCTGCTGATGGGCGCGCTTGCCATTCTTCTCGGGGCGGCGATCCTGTCCTTTGACGGTGGCGCTTTCCGGCTTGATCCGGGCGGGGCGTGGATTGCGGCGGCCTGTCTCTGCTGGGGCATCGACAACAATCTGACCCGCAAGCTTTCGTCTGCCGACCCGGTGCAGATCGCGATGATCAAGGGGCTGGCCGCCGGCTCTACCAATGTCATCCTTGCCTTTGCGCTCGGCGCCGCCATCCCCGACATGACGGTCATCGCTGCCGGCGCTGTCGTCGGCTTTCTCGGCATCGGCGTCAGCCTTGTGATGTTCATGCTGGGCTTGCGCCATCTCGGCACCGCGCGCACCGGCGCCTATTTCTCGCTCGCGCCCTTTATCGGCGCCCTGATCGCCGTGACCGTCTTTCGCGAGGCGCCATCCGTCTCGCTTCTGGTCGCGGCTTTCCTGATGGGGATCGGCTTGTGGCTGCATCTGTCCGAACGGCACGAGCATGACCATGAACACGATCCCCTCGAGCATGATCATCTCCACAGCCACGACGATCATCACAGCCATGTCCATGATGGCCCGGTGACCGAGCCGCATGCGCATTGGCACCGCCACACGCCGCTCAGCCACAAACACCCGCATTACCCGGATCTGCATCATCGCCATGGACATGGGTGATGGGCGTCTGGAGGTGAGCGCACCAAACCACCATCATCCTCGGGGCTGTAACGAGGATCTACAGACGTCGCAGTAAATTCAACGGTGGCGGATGGTCGGGAAAAGCCCGAGCATGACGTCCTGATAGGTTGGCCTCACCCCAGCCGTTCCGCATGCCACTTCAAATGATCCTCCATGAAGGTCGAGATGAAGTAGTAGGAGTGGTCGTAGCGCTCATGCATGCGCAGCGTCAGGCCGATATCCGTGCCCTTCACCGCCTCCTCGAATTTCCAGGGGGCGAGACCTGTCTCCAGGAAACTGTCGGCCTTGCCTTGGTCGATCAGGAACTCCGGGAAACGGGCGCCGTCCTCGACCAGCGCGCAGGCATCGTATTCGCGCCACTTGGCGCGGTCGGCGCCGAGATACTTCTCAAACGCATCCTGCGTCCAGTCGGCGGTCAGCGGATTGACGATCGGCGCGAAGGCCGAGCAGCTCTTGAAGCGGTCGGGGTTTTTCAGCGCAATTGTCATGGCGCCATGGCCGCCCATGGAGTGGCCGAAAATTCCCTGGCGGGACATGTCGCCGCGGAACTGCTCGGAGATCAGGGCCGGCAGCTCTTCCGTGATGTAGGAATACATCTGGTAGTGCTCGGCCCAGGGCGTTTCGGTGGCATTTAGATACATGCCCGCACCCTTGCCCATCTTCCAGTTCGTCAGCTCGTCCGCCACGTCATTGCCGCGCGGGCTGGTATCCGGGCAGACGACGATCAGGCCCAGTTCGGCGGCCATGCGGCGGTATTCGCCCTTTTCCATGACGTTCGCGTGGCTGCAGGTCAGGCCTGAGAGATACCAGAGCACGGGCCGCTTCTCGGCAATCGCCTGGGGCGGCACGAAGACGGCGAAGGTCATCTCGGTGCCGGTCGCTTCCGACTGGTGCGAGAAGACGCCCTGCATGCCGCCGAAGGCGGTGTTCTGGGAGAGGATGTTCATGGGGGTAAGCCTCTTTGGTTCAATGGATCGTCAGCCGGCGAGCGACACGGCCGCGTTGACAGCGGCGGCCACCAGCACGGTGTTGAAGAAGTAGGAGATCGTGGCATGCACGAGGTTCAGCTTGCGCATCGCGGTCGAGGTGATCACGACGTCTGATGTCTGCGCCGTCATGCCGATGACTAGCGAGAAATAGAGGAAATCGTGACCGCAGGGATCAGGCGTGCCCGGGAAATCCAGTCCGCCGCGCCGCCCGTTCTCATGGGCGCGGGAGGGCCGCCAGTAGACATGGGCGTAATGCATCGCCGCCATGGTGTGGATCGTCAGCCAGCCGAGCACGACGGCGGCAACGGCGAGCGCCAGTTCACCCAGTCCCGCCTGCTGTTCACGGTTGAGCGCCAGAAACAGCGAGCCGATGGCAGCGACGATGGCGAGCACCGTAACGCCGAGAATGACAAAGGCCGGGGCATCGGCGACGTCGGCACGTTGTTTGAGATAGGCCGGCGTCAGCCGCCGCAGGCGCAAAAAGGCGAGCGTGAGATAGACAGTGAAAAACAGGATGGCCGGCAGTTCGATGGTGACATCGGGTTCCCAGATCGCCACAAACGGCAGAGCCACGAGCGCAACAACGCCCGCCACCATGAAGGAGCGGTAGCGATGATCCAGCACTGAATTCATCATATTTTTCAAAGCGTCGCGTCGCCGTTATGGCCGTTGAATGAGGGCCTACTTCTTGATCCGGCGGCAGAGCCTGTCAAGCGTTTCGAGGAAGGCCGAACGGTCTCGCGGCGAAAAGGCGGCGTTGTAGCCCTTGCTCTCGCCGGTCTCGCGCAAATGGGCTCCGAGATCACGCATGGCCGTCGCCATGCCGATATTGGCCGTGTCGAAGATCCGCCCCGTCGGCCCGGTCACCAAGGCGCCGGCCGCCACGCAACGACCGGCCAGCGGCACATCGGCGGTAACCACGATATCGCCTTCGCCGCAACGCTCGGCGATCCAGTCGTCGGCCGCATCGAAGGCGCCGGATACGATGACGTTCTTCACCATCGGATCGCGCGACGGCCGCAGGCCCGAATTCGCCACAAAGGTCACCGGCAGATCATGCCGCTCGGCAACCTTCAGGATCTCCGGTTTCACCGGACAGGCATCGGCATCGACATAGATTTCGGGCATTTGATCAGTCGTCAAAAAATCTGCGATAGTCTCGCGCCGCATGCAGGAGACGGATGAGCTCGATCCCGTCCCGGGTGTCGAGTGGCTGGTAGATAATCAGGTATCGCCGGAAGGGGAAGAGGCAGGCGCCTTAAAGCCTCCTCTATTGGCGTTCCCGCAATGTAGCTATCAGTTCTTCTGCACTCTCCATCGGCATGGCTGGACCGCTTCGGAGGCCGATCTCTGCCTGCAGGAGGACCGCATTGCTCCAGAAGTCGTCGTCTAGCTCTGGAATTTCAATCGTATTGATGTCTTCGTCTGGCAAGTTTGCTAGCTCTTCGAGGCTGAGTTCCTTGTCGAAATGTCGGGGCATTCTTGTGCCTCCTGTCCGATCCTAACGGAACCTGATTGTATCATTGTCCGGCTGCCGCAGGCCAGAGAACTCCCGGAAAACTTTGACCTCGGACCTCACCCCCGCCGCAGCATGTCCACATGCGGAATATCATCCTCCAGATATTCCTCCGAAATCACGTCAAAGCGCAGCGATCCATAGAATTTCTGCAGATGGCTCTGCGCCGAGATCTCGATCGGCTCACCGGGATAGCGCTTCTCTACCTCTGCAATTGCCTCGCGCATCAGCGCATCGCCCAATCGCTTGCCGCGATGATCAGGCGACACCGCGACGCGGCCGATGCGCGGATGATGCTCGGGCGTCGGGCGCCAAAGCCTTGCGCAGGCGAGCAGTACGTCTCCGTCCAGCAACCGCAGATGCAGGCAGTCGATATCGTTGCCATCCAGCTCCGGATAGGGGCAGTGCTGCTCGACGACAAAGACGTCGACGCGCAGTTTCAGCATGGCGTAGAGGTCGACGGCGGAGAACTCATCGAGCCTGCGCACATCGACCGTGTAGGCAGGCACCGTGATCAATAGACCACGACGCCCCGGATGCTCTCGCCCTTGTGCATCATGTCGAAACCCTTGTTGATGTCTTCGAGCGGCATGGTGTGGGTGATCATCGGGTCGATCTGGATCTTGCCCTCCATGTACCAGTCGACGATCTTCGGCACGTCGGTGCGGCCGCGTGCACCACCGAAGGCCGTGCCCATCCAGTTGCGGCCGGTGACCAGCTGGAAGGGCCGCGTCGAGATCTCCTGGCCGGCACCGGCGACGCCGATGATAACCGACTTGCCCCAGCCGCGATGCGAGGCCTCGAGTGCCTGGCGCATGACCTTGGTGTTGCCGGTGCAGTCGAAGGTGTAGTCCGCGCCGCCGATCAGGTCGCCGTTGCGCTTGGTCATGTTGACGAGATACGGCACGATGTCGCCTTCGACTTCCTTCGGATTGACGAAATGCGTCATGCCGAATTTTTCGCCCCAGGCCTTCCGATCCGGGTTGATGTCGACGCCGATGATCATGTCGGCGCCAGCAAGGCGCAGGCCCTGCAGTACGTTCAGTCCAATGCCGCCGAGGCCGAAGACGATCGCGGTCGCGCCGATCTCGACCTTGGCGGTGTTGATGACGGCGCCGATGCCCGTGGTGACACCGCAGCCGATGTAGCAGATCTTGTCGAAGGGCGCGTCCGGGTTGACCTTGGCAACCGCGATTTCCGGCAGAACCGTGTAGTTCGCGAAGGTCGAGCAGCCCATGTAGTGGTGGATCTTGTCCTTGCCGATCGAGAAGCGCGAGGTGCCATCCGGCATTAGACCCTGGCCCTGGGTGGAGCGGATCGCGGTGCAGAGGTTGGTCTTGCGGGATAGGCAGGAATAGCACTCGCGGCATTCCGGCGTGTAGAGCGGAATGACATGGTCGCCCTTCTTCACCGAGGTAACGCCCGGGCCGACATCAACGACGATGCCCGCACCTTCATGGCCGAGAATCGCCGGGAACAGACCTTCGGGGTCTGCGCCCGAGAGGGTGAAATCGTCGGTGTGACAGATCCCGGTGGCCTTGACCTCGATCAGCACTTCGCCCGCGCGCGGGCCTTCCAGCTGAACGGTCATGACCTCGAGCGGCTTTCCAGCCTGAACGGCGACGGCGGCGCGAACATCCATGGTTTTTCTCCCTGACAAATCGTTGGGCCGGACTTTCGCACGGCATTGCCATCCGGCTCAAGGGGCGAGCCGGATTTTATCAATAGTCTGATTTTTATTGGCTATTCAGACTTCAGGATCGGGAAATGCTGAGCGGCATCGGCCCGCAGTTTCCCGGTCTGACGCGGGTCTTCGAAGATCTCGACCATACGCTTGTAAGGCGTGAAGCCCGAGCGCTGGTAGAAGGCGAGGGCGGCCGGATGGTCGAGATGGCAGGTGTGGACCCAGAATCGCGAGATTGGTTTCTCCCAGGCCTTGTCGATCGCGACATTCATCAAAATCCGCCCTGCGCCAGCGCCGATCAGGCTCTGGTCGAGCCCGAAAAAGGACAATTCACATTGCCCTGAATCGCGGAAGTCGAGTTCCAGCAGGCCAAGCCGCTCGCCATTTCGCATCATGGCATAGATCTCGACCGAGGCGTCCCCGATGATCGTCATCAGTGCATCGTCGGCCATGACTGCGCGCGAGACCCAGAGCCAGTCTTCGCCGACCCGGCGATAGAGCGCGCGATAGTCGTCGAGCGACGGCGAATGCCAGCGCTCTACCGTCAGTCCATCCGTCGGCGGATTGGCGCGTGGCGCGGGTCTTGCCGTCATTTCAAGGCAGGTAACGATCGTCGCCAGCATGTTGGGCGCAACATCGTGATAGCCGGCGGAGAGGGGGGTGTTCGCGGTGTCCATGCGCTTCTTGGAACCTGAGCGCCAGGCGATGTCAAGCTTTGGCGGGATGGTGCACTTCAGTCAAACAACCTGTCGCAGGCATAGATGACGGCATAGGCATGGATCGCGAGCGCTGCGTAATAGCCAAAGCCGGTCATCAGCCTTTCGGCCGCATTCATCGGCACCAGGGCCTCGCGCGGCTTGATCGATTTCGTCCTGATCAGGCTGAGCAGGATGAAGATCATCAGCCCACCGATCAGCATCGGCGCCCCCAGGCCGATCCGCCAGCCGGTCCAAAGGATGACGCCTGTCACGACGAAGCTGGTGATGGCGAGCGCCCTTTGCCCCTCGAAGACCTGGCGCAGAACCTGTCCGCCGTCGAAGCGGTAGGTCGGCAGCAAGTTCAACAGGTTGAAGGCTCCGAGAATGACGAGGAAGACAAGCGTCGGACCGTCCATGGCCGCCGGATGCGGAATGCCTTGCACCGACTGGTGCGCTGCGACCAGGATCGGAACCAGCAGAGCGGAAAAGCCCGCTCCCATCAGGGCGCAGGTCGCCACCTCGAAATGGCTGTTATAGGGCCGCCCACCGATCGCGATCCCGCCCAGAAGCGGCACGAAGATCATCCGGACGCTCGGATGGCCAAAGGCGCGGTAGGCAACCATGTGTCCGAGTTCGTGCAGCAGAATGACCAGGGTGAGGAAAACCGACATCATCAGGCCTGTCGCCGTCAGGCTGAAGAACGGCCAGAGCAGAAGGGTGGAGATGATGACCAGCATGGTCTGCCAGGCCGGATGTTCGAAATGCAGGAAGCCGGAGCTATGGCGTTCCTCGACATGGTCTTTCAGCGAGGCCAGTTCGCGGGACAGCGCCATTTTGCGGAAGAGATAGAAGGCAAGGCCGCGATAATTGTCCGTCTGCTCGAATGTGACCCGGCTGCCCAGCGGCGCGCGCTCCACCTTCCGGCTTTCCCGATAGCCTTCCCAGAAGGTTTGATCGAGCGTGCTGTCGCCGACCACCCTGAGGTCGCAGGAAAAGCAGGTGCCAGCGGTCATGGCGGTGCGATCGACGATCATGGTGCGCCGGCTCGGGCGGCCATGGCGATCCGGATTCCGGTAGGCGAATTCGATCAGATCAGGCTTGCCGTCGACAGGCTCGACGGAGATCACGTTCGGGTGCCAGGCCGTCAGGTCGCCGGCCGGCCGCGTGATGTTCCAGAGTTCTTCCGGGCGCTCGCGGATGATCCGGCTCACACGGATCGTCCGGCGCCCCAGCGGGGCTGCCATCAGGAGCCACAGCAGGGCGAGGTTGAACGCGGCCAGAAAGACTGCGGCCTGATGTGTCGCCAAGAAGGCTCTCCCAATGGTGAGGATTGATTGGCCCAACCTAAGCGAGAAGCCTTATGATTCCATCGATGAAATCGCTCAAATGCAACATATCTTGCCGCGTGGCTTAGCCCGCTTCCGGCACCGTTTGCGCTGGCGCTGCCCGCTTTTGCTCCCGCCAGAGAATGAAGAGACCCGAACCCACGATGATGAGGATGCCCAGCCATTTCGATGGCGTTGGAAACTCGTCGAACAGGAGATAGCCCAGGGCGACGGCCGCAATGATCTCGAAATACTGGAACGGTGCCAGCACCGACAGGGTCGCCATGCGGAAGGCCCGGACGACGAGCAGGTGAATATAGCCGGAAATCGCGCCCAGGATGATCAGCAATCCGAGCCCAAGGGCGGAGGTCGGGAGCGCAATCTCGAAATCTGCATCTCCGGCTGCTGTTCCGAGCAGCAGCGTCGCCCCAATGAACAGCGTTCCGCCGATACCTGCCATGGTCTGCATGGTCATCGGTGAATCGGCCTCGCCGATCGCACGATTGAGGAACATATAGAGCGCATAGAGGAATGCACAGGCGACCGGGAGCAGGGCGGTCAGGCCGAAGACTTCATAGCTGGGCTGAATGACGATCATCGCACCGCCAAAGCCGACCGCAATCGCCAGCCATCTGCGCCAGCCGACCTTCTCCTTGAGGAAAACCGCCGACATGGCCGTCAGGATGAAGGGCTCGACGAAATAGATCGCGAAGACATCGGCCAGCGGCATGTATTTGACGGCCATGAAGAACATCAGGCTTGCCGCGCCGTGGATTGAGCCGCGCAACAGATTGATCCAGGGGCGCTTGGCCGAAAAAGCGCCGATGCCGTTGATCGCAATCAGCACCGGGAGCACCGAGGCCAGCTGGAAGAAGAAGCGATAGAACGTGATCTGGCCCGGTGACATGCCCTCCACCGTCGCCATGTATTTGGCGATCGCGTCCATCACAGGCAGGACGAGCATGCAGCCCGCCATCAGGACCATGCCGCGAAAGGGAGTGGAAGACGAGCTGAGCATGGGAGAGACTCGGAAAAGAGGAGCGTGCTGCGTTCGCTGAACAAGCATGACCCGCCCCTTGTGATCAAGTGAAAGAAACTCGGGAACAAAGGAACGACCTTCGCGTTTATCAGGCGTTTGTACGCATCTTCAGGCTGAGGCCATGTGGCGGGTTTGCACTCGTGGGTGGCGCGCTGGGAAAGATGCGGGGTCTATGCATCCGCTAATGTAGCGATGTGAGATCGGAACTTTGTCATCCGTCGGCACCTGGCTCGACGGAACCGAACGATCAGGAGGTCGCGAATGCCCGCACGCGAGCGTTTTTCCCGTATGACGGATTCGAGTGACGACACGCTTGGAGGGCGCCTTTCCGCGGCGCGTGACGCCTCCGGTCTATCGCTTGCCGATGTCGCAAATCGCATCGGCGTGAAACGCGACAACCTGCTCGCCTGGGAAGCCGACCGCGCGGAGCCGCGTCCGTCCAGCCTCATCGATCTCGCCGGCATTCTCGGCGTTTCGCCTATGTGGCTGATGACGGGAGTGGGCTCGGGTCCGATCCAGGAATCCGGAGATTTGCCGCTGGAGGCGCTGAAGCTTGAACTGCAGCGCTTGACCGATGCCCATCTCGAATGCGGGCGCCTCATCGAAAAGATCGCCCGGCAGATCGAAACCTATGAAGAGCGAGACGAGCGCCGGCGGGATGCCGGTGATCTCGGCGGGCCCGTCATGGGACAGGCTTAAGCCCTCAGGCGGTGTTCGTCGTCGGGCCGAAGACGTCTTCGAATGCCCCGCGCAAACGGATGTCGACATCCGCCATCATCACAGGCAGGCCAAGATCAACCAGGCTGGTCACGCCATAGGCGGAGATCCCGCAAGGTACGATCCCGCCGAAATGGGAGAGGTCCGGATCGACATTGATCGACAGTCCGTGAAAGCTCACCCAGCGTCGTAACCGGATGCCGAGTGCAGCAATCTTGTCCTCGCTCATGGTGCCATCCGGCAGGGTAGGCTTTTCCGGACGGCGCACCCAGACGCCAACGCGGTCTTCGCGGCGCTCGCCCTTGACGTTCATGCTGTCGAGCGTGCGGATGACCACTTCTTCGAGTGCTGCCACATAGGCGCGCACATCCTGGCGGCGTCGTTTCAGGTCGAGCATGACATAGGCAACCCGCTGGCCAGGGCCGTGATAGGTGTATTCGCCGCCGCGGCCTGTGGCAAAGACCGGGAAGCGATCCGGCTCGATCAGGTCCTTGGAATCGGCACTCGTGCCGGCGGTATAGAGGGCAGGGTGCTCCACCAGCCAGACCAGTTCGTCGGCCTTGCCATCGGCGATATCGGCCACCTGTCGCTCCATCTCGGCGACGGCCTCCTCATATCCGACAAGTCCGTCGGCGACTCGCCAGCGCACCGGGGCGGAGCCTTCTTGGGCGTGCATGGAGAGGTCGAGATCAGTGCGGAGCATGAAATTTGCCTTCGGCTGTGGATAGGCGCAAAGCCTTGTTTTTCCTTTATTTGGCAAGAAAAGCCCCGGACTTCAAGGGCTCCAGCCACCCCCATCCTGAGGGCTTTTCCACCGCCCATGACGAATTTTCAAAAATCTGTCACGGCGGGCTTGTGGACCCCAGAGGCTTTTGCTACATGCAGCCCCGCCGGAGCAATTCGGCGCCTACCACGATGCGGTCGTGGCGGAATTGGTAGACGCGCAGCGTTGAGGTCGCTGTGGGGCAACCCGTGGAAGTTCGAGTCTTCTCGACCGCACCAAAAAAGAACCCGGCCTTCGTGCCGGGTTTTTTGTTGCCGATTTTTCAAGGACTTCTTAGTCGCCATCATTGGGAATATGGCTATCGACACCGAGTGTCGTGACGAAGTTCTTCACTTCGCGGACCCCGTTCACGGAAAGCACCTTCAGTTCGATCGCCCGGCGCTCCTCGGCGGTGTCTACGGCGCCGCGCAGCGTCACGACATGGCCGTCGACATGGATGTCCATGCCGGTCAGGACCGTGTCGTCGAAGCTTTCGAGTGCGGTTGAAATGTCCGATTCGAGCTGGTCATCATCCTCGCGGCCCTCGGTCGTCGGCGTGTCAGGCGTCGCGAGATCCGGCTCGAAGCCTTCTCCAGTGACCGACTCGACCCTGAAGCCCTCATTGCGCTCCCGGTCGAAGTTGGCGCCCGTCTCGCCGTAGCCGCGATTGTCGACCGGGGATGCTGTCGCACCCGGACCATCGGCATAGGGCCAGCCTTCGCCGATATTGCGCTGATCATAGTCGCGGTATTCGTCTTCGCGGGAGAATTCGGTCTTGCGGTCGTCCTTGGCCATCGGGGGCTCCTTCGTCACTCTGGTGACGGGATAACGCCGGGCCTTCCGCTTTGTTCGGCCGCGTCCGTTAGCGGGCCGTCTTTTCCCATTTCTTCAAGAGACGCTCCCGCTTCAGGCGGGACAGTTTCTGGATCCAGAAGATGCCGTCGAGCTGGTCGACCTCGTGCTGCATGCAGATGGCGGCGAAGCCCACTAGGTCTTCCTCCACCACCGCACCGCCGAGTGTCTGGTAGCGGACGCGCACCGCCTTTGGCCGCGTGACCTCTTCCGTCATGCCTGGCATCGAGACACTGCCCTCCGTGTGGGTCATGACGTCGTTCGAAAACCAGAGGATCTCAGGATTGACGTAGTTCTGCCGTCCGCCGAGTTCCGGCAGGTCGATGACCGTCAGCCTCTTGAGGATGCCGCAATGCGGTGCGGTAATGCCCACACCGGGTGCGGCTTTCATGGTCTCGTAGAGATCATCGGCCAGCGTCGCGAGCTCGGGGCCGAAGTCGGTGACAGGTTCGGCCGCCGCTTTCAGGGCCGGATCGGGATAGCGTCGAATGGTCAGGCGGGTCACGGTAAGCTCACTTCTGGCGGTGTGTCCGGGCAATCGGCTGTGGCCAGTCGGTCACGCTAGCAGGAAGCGCGGTGCTTTGCACAGCCATGCGTGTTTTTCCGCTATCTGCTTGTTGACTTGAGGGTTTTTGCGGCCATTCTCCGGGTCGTCGAGGCATGGTGCCGCAAAGCGTGAGGTTGGGATGACAGAGAACGACGACGAGATTCTCGACCGCCCGGCGGCCGAAGACAAGCAGGACGATATCTATGACGAGGAAGGCTCGGTTCGCCACGACTTCCTGACCATGGTCGGCGCGGCGATTGCCGATCGCGACGTCATTTTCCTGCGTCAATACGTCGCCAAGCTGCACGAATCGGAACTCGGTGACCTCATCGAGGCGATCCAGCCCGACCAGCGACTGGCGATGATCCGTCTTCTCGGCGACGATTTCGACATGACGGCGCTGACGGAAGTCGATGAAGCGATCCGCATGCAGATCGTCGACCAGATGCCAAACGCGCAGATCGCCGCTGCCATCGGCGAGCTCGATTCGGACGACGCCGTCTATATTCTCGAAGACCTCGACGACGAGGACCGCGAGGAGATCCTTGCGCAGCTGCCGTTCACCGAGCGGGTTCGCCTGCGTCGCGCGCTCGACTATCCGGAAAGCTCGGCCGGTCGCCGCATGCAGACGGAATTCGTCGCCGTGCCGCCGTTCTGGACGGTCGGCCAGACGATCGACTACATGCGCGACGAGGAAGACCTGCCGGAGAGCTTTACCCAGATCTTCGTGATCGACCCGACCTTCAAGCTGCTCGGCGCGGTCAATCTCGATGCGATCCTGCGCACCAAGCGCCAGGTGAAGATCGAAACCATCATGCATGCGACCAACCACCCGATCCCGGCCGAAATGGACCAGGAAGAGGCGGCCCAGGTCTTCGAGCAATACGACCTTCTGTCGGCGGCCGTCGTCGACGAGAACGAGCGGCTCGTCGGCGTGCTCACCATCGACGACGTGGTCGACGTGATCCAGGAAGAGGCGGAAGAAGACCTTCTGCGCCTCGGCGGCGTCGGCGACGAAGAACTCTCCGATAGCATTGGCGAGACCTCCCGCTCGCGCGTGCCATGGCTTGCGGTCAATCTGGTCACCGCCTTCATGGCCGCCTCGGTCATTTCGCTGTTCGAGGCGACGATCCAGCAGATCGTGGCGCTCGCCGTGCTGATGCCGATCGTGGCGGGCATGGGCGGCAATGCCGGCTCGCAGACCATGACCGTGACGGTTCGCGCGCTCGCCACCCGCAATCTCGACATCCACAACGCCTTCCGCGTCGTGCGCCGTGAAGCAGGGGTTGGGCTCCTGAACGGGGTGATCTTCGGTCTTCTGATCGGGGCCGTCGCCGGCTTCTGGTTTCAGGATGCCAATATCGGCGGCATCATCGCGACCGCGATGCTGATCAACATGATGGCCGCTGCCATCGCCGGCATCCTCATTCCGCTCGCGCTCGACCGATTCGGTGCAGACCCTGCGGTGGCCTCTGCGGTCTTCGTCACCACAGTCACCGACATCACCGGCTTCTTTGCCTTTCTCGGCCTTGCCACCTGGTGGTTCATGTGACGCAGCGCACAGCCAGCGCGGCCTCGAGGGCTGCGTTTTAGGCGAATGGCGGGGCAAAAAATTGACTTGTACGTAAAAGTCAATATCATGGTCTCCAGTACAGGATCGGATGACCGTGAAGAAATACTATAGCATAACAGAGCTCACGCGTGAATTCGGTGTTTCGACGCGCACCCTGCGGTTTTACGAGGACGAGGGCCTGCTGCATCCGGAACGTCGTGGCCGTACGCGCCTCTACCGTGCCGCTGACCGTCGCTTCCTGCAGGAAATTCTGCGCGGTCGCCGCATCGGCTTCACCATCGCCGAAATCCGCGAAATCGTTCACGTCTACAAGGAGCCGCCGGGCGAAATCGGCCAGCTCAAGCTGATGATGAAGAAGATCGACGAGAAGCGCGACGAGCTTCGCCAGAAGCGCCGCGACATCGACGAGACGCTATCCGAACTCGACCAGGCCGAAGAAGCCTGCCTCACGCGCCTGGTGGAAATCGGCGTCGGCACCTGACGCCGCCGAACCCCGCGCCACTCACCTGATCAAAACCAACGCCGCGTGCGCTTGCGATAGTGCTCGTAATCGAAGCCGAATCGCGCTTCGAGATGGCGCTCCTCGCTTGGGATGGCGAGCAGCCGTGTGGTCGCGAGCGACACCAGAGCCGCGATAAAGAACCAGCTGTTGCCGGACATCAGCCCAAGCGCCACCGTGAACAGCGTATAGCCGAGATAGATCGGGTTGCGGCTGTAGCGGAAGGGACCGCAGGTGACGAGATAACGGGCGCAGCCGCTGTCGAGCACGGGTGTCTGTCGTTCCATCAGCGTGCGCACCGCCCAGATATCGAGCGTGACGGCCACAAGCGCAATCGCGAAACCGATCGACGGCAACAACAGCGGATGGGGCGAGGGGATCGGTGCCAGCGCCGCAATGCGTCCGGCCAGAATGGCCGTCAGGATGCTCGTCAGATAGAGCATCGGCGGCCAGGGATATTTCAGAGGCTTCGCACGGTAGGCATTCATTGAAGAACTCCCCGTTACGGCGCTGACTGACTCCTCAACGTGCATTCGTCGGCCAGCGTCTGTATGCGCTGATCCTGCTCCGGCAAGATTGCGCCAGACTGGAGGGGAGAGAATAGGTTCTCCGCCTGAAGCCGTTCCAGCGTACAGGCGCAGAAGCGCTGGCAGAGCCCCGCTTCATTGCCCTGTTCGAGGCAGCTTGCCTCGCAGCTCCCGATATACTGCGCAACCGGATCGACGGCGGGCGGCGGGATAACGAAGCTTGCGAGATAAAGTCCCGCAATCAGCACCGGCTGATGCAGCAGATAGACGGTCAGCGAATGGCGTCCGCCCCAGCGCAGCCAACGCGGGCCGGCTGGCAGTCGGTCGATCCAGCCGAGCCTTTGCCCATCCACCAGGAAGCGAGCGACCGCGATGCCCGTCAGCAAGGCGCCGATCCAGGGCAGGAGTGGCACATAGTCGTTCGAACGGGGCAGGGTTTCGGAGAGGCCAAGGAACCAGAACCACGGTGCATCGAAGCTTGGCGACCGAAGGTATGCGGGCAGGGCAAAGGCTATCCCGGCTGCAAGCAGCGTGACGAGCGGCGGGAGCTTCAGAAACAGAAGACCGATCAGGCTGGAGAGCGCGATTGCATGCAGGATGCCGAAGAAGATCCAGCTGTCCGGTGTGAACCAGAAGGTCGCGACCGAAATGGCGGCGGCGGCTATCACGATCATGCCAAGCCGACGCAGGAAGGGCTGCAGTCTCAGCGTCGGATACTGCGCCAGCACGAGGCTGAAGCCGGCCAGGAACAGGAAGCTCGAGGCGATCATCCTGGCATAGATCCGCAGGAAGCCCTGCGTGGATGTGCCCGGCGCCAGATAGCCGAAGAATTCCAGGTCCCAGCTAAAATGATAGCTCGCCATGGCGATCAGGGCGAGCCCGCGCGCGGCATCGAGAGCCATCAGGCGCGGCCGGGCGGAACCGGATCGGGGCTCAGTCGTGTCTGCCACGCAGTCTTCCTTCACGTCTCGTTCGTCAGGCGCGCTGCCCACGGGTTGGCTCAGCCTGCGGGGTCGGTGCCAAACACGGCAAAATCAAGGCTTTGCAGGCCTCCTCCCGCTTTCAGGTATCGCGCTCGGTCAGCAGAGCAAGGCGCGCTTCGGAGAAAAACTGCCGGCGCAGCAGGACGATAAAGACGAGTACGGTGGCCACCATGAAGACCCAGGGGCTGACGAACCAGCCGAGATAGCCGATCGAGTAGAAGATCGCGCGCAGGCCCATGTTGAAGTGGCTGGCAGCGATGATGTTCATCCGGATGGTGCGTTCGGCCGCGTCCATCGCCCGCTTCGGATCTTTGGCCGCTTCTTCCATCATCGGGATCGCGCCGAACAGGATGGTGCAGTAGTTGAACAGGCGATAGGACCAGCCGAACTTGAAGAAGGAATAGGCAAAGAGGCCAATCAGCCCGCAGACCTTGAGCTCGAACGTCGCCCGGCCACCCTGAACGATAAAGGGTATGTCGCGGAGAATGGCGTCGACCTGTTCGGTCGCGCCGAGCAGTGCAAAGCAGCCGCCGATGGCGAAGATCGTCGTCGAGGCGAAGAATGCCGTTCCGTTCTGCAATCCGCCCATGATCTGTGTATCGATCATCTTCAGGTCGCGGTTCATCGAGTTCAGGATCCATTCCCGCCGCCGCTCTGCCATGGCGTTGGTCAGGCTCGTGCGCGACAGTATCTGCTGGTTGCCGGTGATCCGCGCATAGGCGAGCCAGAGCAGGACAAAGAGCGCCATGGCGCAGTAGTCGACGATGGTCATTGCGGCGAATCCTCAAGGCTGATCGCAGGCGCCATTATCCCGTCGACTGGCTTGTCCACAATGGGAATTAACCACGCGAAAGATATTGGTCCAAATTGAGGCAGCGCGAATGAGGCGGTCGTTAACGCTTCCACTGGCTAACTCATTGTAATTTCATAAATCCATGCAAGGGGCGCATGCCTGATACGCAAAATGCGCCTCCCTTTTGCCATTTTTGCAGTTGCGAAGCCTGCCCGATTTTAATAGATCAAGCATCAGAAAGCGGTCGGGGGACGGCTTTCCTTGTGATGTGACCTCGTTTGGAGTTTCCATGGAAGGCAGTTTCCAGAAGTCGTGCTGGGGTGTCACCTTCCGTGCCTTGATGGGTTTTGCCGGCGTTATGTGCCTGGCCTACCTTTTCGGCACGATCTGACATCCGCCACAGGCGATTGAACAAACAGCGCGGTCGTTTCGACCGCGCTGTTTGCGTTTCAGGGGCAAAACTCCATCTCTGCTATGTCGCGGCCATGAAAGCCGATGTCGATTGCAAGGCGCATTCGTGCTAGGCGATGCTCTAGCCTTTGCGCTTTCAGTCCCGCATGCGAGGAGCCCCATGTTTCTTTCGGTTTTCGACGTGTTCAAGATCGGCGTCGGCCCCTCGAGTTCCCACACCATGGGTCCGATGACGGCGGCCAACCGGTTTCTCGATCTCATTCTCTCCGACCAGTGGCCGCGCCCGGCTGGCGCCCATGTCGCAGCGCTGAAGGCGAGCCTGCATGGTTCGCTCGCCTATACCGGCATCGGCCATGGCACCGGCAATGCCGTGATCATCGGTTTGATGGGTGAAGCGCCCGACAGCATCGATCCTGATCGGATGGAGGGCATCATAGCCGAGGTGGAACGGACAGGTCGCGTCACGCCACAAAGCCATCCGGCCTATCATTTCCAGCCGAAGGACGATCTCGTCTACGACAAGAAGACCCCATTGTCCGGCCATGCCAACGGCATGCGGCTCTCGGCGTTGGACAAGGATGGTCGCGTCCTGCTGACCCAGATCTATTACTCGATCGGCGGCGGTTTCGTCGTGACCGACACCGAGCTGCTCGCCATGCAGAAGCAGAAGAAGCAGGCCTCGGCGCAAAAGGTGCCGTATCCCTTTGCCTCGGCCAAGGAGATGCTCGCAATGGCCGCCGCCTCCGGCATGACGATCGCGCAGATGAAGCGCGCCAATGAAGAGGTCGTCCGGTCCCGCGAGGATCTGGATGCCGGTCTCGACAGGCTTTGGGACGCGATGTCGAGCTGTATCGACCGTGGCCTGCGCCAAGACGGCCAGCTTCCGGGTGGATTGAAGGTTCGCCGCCGGGCGAAATCGATCCATGACCAGCTGCAGGAGGAATGGCGCTCGAACCGTCTAAACCCTGTTCTCGCCAATGACTGGCTCTCGGTTTATGCCATGGCGGTCAACGAGGAGAATGCGGCCGGCGGCCGCGTCGTCACATCCCCGACCAATGGTGCTGCTGGCGTCGTGCCCGCGACCATCCGCTACTACCTGCACTTCCATCCCGATGCTGACCAGCAGGGTATTCGCGATTACCTGCTGACGGCCGCCGCCATCGGCGGGATCATCAAGCACAATGCCTCGATTTCGGGTGCGGAAGTCGGCTGTCAGGGCGAAGTCGGCTCGGCGTCTGCCATGGCAGCTGCCGGTCTCGCCGCCGTCATGGGCGGCACGCCGGAGCAGATCGAGAATGCGGCCGAGATCGCGCTCGAACACCATCTCGGCATGACCTGCGACCCGGTCGCCGGCCTTGTCCAGGTGCCTTGCATCGAGCGCAATGCGCTGGGCGCCGTGAAAGCCGTGACAGCTGCCTCGCTGGCACTCAAGGGCGACGGCGTGCATTTCGTGCCGCTCGACGCCTGTATCGAGACGATGCGCCAGACCGGCAACGACATGAGCGAGAAATACAAGGAAACCTCACTCGGCGGCCTCGCGGTCAACGTTGTGGAGTGTTGATGCGGGCAGGGGGCTCTGCTGCTCCTGTCCTGATACCATCTGCGTCGTCATCCTTGGGCTTGTCCCGAGGATCTGCTACGCGAGCTCCGCCCCCGACGTTGGACGTGGCATACCCATGCCTTCGTCCTGCGAATGGCCTCGCTCAAAAGATCCTCGGGACAAGCCCGAGGATGACGGTGCGTCGTGAAACACACCGAAACTGTTGAGCACTTCCCCCTGCGACACCCCAGCCCTTGACCCGCAGCCGGGACCGGCTATCTCGGGTGTCATGGCACTGCATCTCCTCAAGCTCTGCGTCGGAGCCGACTCCATCGACGATCTGCGCGACTGGGTCGCCGAACGCTGTCTCGTGGCTGTGGCGGCGGGACTTGAGCCGCATAGCTCGCATGTCACCCGGATGGTGCCGAAGCGCATGGAAGAGCTGCTCGATGGTGGTTCGCTCTACTGGATCATCAAGGGCCAGTTGTCGGCGCGCCAGAAGCTCCTGGACATCAAGACCTTCACCGGCGGTGACGGGATTTCGCGCTGCGAACTGATCCTCGGCCCTGAGGTGATCGAAGTGGCGCCGGCGCCGCGCCGTCCATTCCAGGGCTGGCGCTATCTCGATGTCGATGCTGCTCCGCGAGACCTTTCAGCGTCCGGTGCCAATATCGAGGACATGCCCGACGACCTGAAGCGGGAACTGGCCGAACTCGGTCTGCTCTGACGCCTGATGTCACGGGCGTGAGGCTTGTGGCCCTGCATATCTGAAGATACCTTGATGTCCGGGTGGATCGTAGTCCTGGGGGAATCATGCCGTCTTTGAAGCTGCCATTTCTCGCCCTAGCCCTGAGCCTCGGCGCATCGCATCCTGTTGTCGCTCAAGAGCCGTCGATCGATCTGAAATTGTTCGGCAAACATGAGATTGAGGGCGGCCTCAGCACCTGCCATCTCGCCTTTTGGCAGAGCAACAAGGATCCCGAGACGGACAAGTATGCCTATCTGATCTACATGCCCTACGACAAGGACGGCGTGCAGATGCAGGCGGTCGTCGAGATCGGCAAGGAGAAGATCTCGCTCACCGAGAGTGCACGGGGCGATTTCGATCCGCCGCCGCGGCTCGGCTACCGGCTGTATTCCAGCGCCGACCATGCGACGCATGTGCTGGTCCGGATCGAAGAGGCGGTCGTCACGGGATCGCTGCAGATGGTCAGCAAGGCGACAGTCACCGTGGTCCGCGAAGATCTTCCGCCTTTCGTTGCGGGTGCCAAGGGCGTCATCGGCTGTCCCGGCTCCCCGGCGCCCGAGACGGCTCAAGCGGCGCCGGAGCCTGTCTCTGACGAGGGCGCCGCAGCTGGCGGACCTTCGCCCTATACCGGTCCGGTCGGGCTGCCGCTAACCCCGCCTGTTATGCTGACCGCTACCAGCGAGGTGCCGGCGGCTGTTCGCAGCGAGATCGCGACCTATGCGCCCGACGAGTGCAGTGAGCCGGATACGCTTGCCTATCCCGGCCAGCGCTATGCGGTGAATGGCAATTTCATTCTCTGGGAAGTCCCATGTTTCCTCGGCGCCTATCAGGGCACCAGCATCTTCGCGATTACACAAAATCCGCCCGCCGACTGGGCAACGATGCTCAGCCTGCCCAATCCGCCGGCGCTCGAGGGCGAGAACAATGCGCAGATGATGAACCCGGAGGTCTTTGCCGAAAAGGGTGTCTTCATCTCGACCTCGCTTGGGCGCGGCCAGGGGGATTGCGGCACCTACCAGGTCTTCCGCCTGATGGATGCGCCGGGCGAAACCTTCGAGTTCCAGCTGATGGAATATCGCGAGAAGGTCAATTGCGACGGCGTGCAGTCGGAGCCGTCCGAATGGCCGTTGCAGTTTCAGGCTGGCGAATGAGGGCAAGGCTCGGCAGGTCGTGACGACTTTTTGGGTCCTGCGCCTGCGGGGCTGAGCCTTTGCCATCGAAACATCTGAATCGGGGGCCATGAGCCGCAGGGCAAGGCTGGTCATTCGGGCCGGCACCGGGGGAATTTGCAATGTCGAGTGTCGAGCAAAATCACGAGAGCCTGGAGCGCAGGTCGCGGCCGGTGGGCGGATGGCGCAGGATTGCCTTGCGGTCGGGCCTCACCCTTGCCGGGCTTGCGGCGCTCTTCGGTGCCTATGTCGGCATCCTGATCCTGTCGGGCAATTTCCATGAAGTGCTTCCCGGCCAGCTCTACCGTTCGGCCCAGCTCTCCGGCGCGCGGCTGGGCGAGGAGATCGACCGTTACGGCATCAAGACGGTGATCAACCTGCGCGGCGAGAATGTCGGCAAGGTCTGGTATGACGACGAGGTCGCGGCCACCGCGGCGCATGGCGCGACGCATGTGAATTTCGGCATCTCGGCGCGCAAGGATCTCACGCCCGAAAAGGCGCAGCAATTGCTGACCCTGCTCAAGACAGCCGAACAGCCGATCCTGGTGCATTGCATGTCGGGCGCCGACCGCACGGGGCTGGCCTCCGTGATCTTCCTGCAGCAGGTCGCCGGCGTCGACGAGGAGGAGGCCGAATGGCAGCTCTCGCCGATCTACGGCCATATCAATCTGCCGTTCCTCGCAGCCTATGCCATGGACGATACCTGGGAGCGGCTTGAGAAGGTGATCGGGCTGGACAGCTGAGCGGGGCCCGGCCGGCATGGTGTCTTTTGCGGGGAAACATGCTAAGGGCGCGGCCATGACGACAGAAACCGATTTCCTCACCCGCGACATACCCGGTCCCAAGCCCTATGGGCGGGCGGTGTTTGCCGTGGCACCCATGATCGACTGGACGGATCGGCATTGCCGGTTCTTTCATCGGCAACTCTCGGGCCAAGCGCTGCTGTATACCGAGATGGTGGTGGCCGATGCGATCATCCATGGGCCGCGGGAGAAGCTGCTGTCGTTCAACGGTGAAGAACATCCGTTGGCGCTGCAGCTCGGCGGGGCGGATCCGGGCAAGCTGGTCGAGGCGGTCAGGATCGCTTCGGACTATGGCTATGACGAGATCAACCTCAATGTCGGCTGTCCGTCGGACCGGGTGCAGTCGGGGACGTTCGGGGCTTGTCTCATGCAGACGCCCGAGGTGGTCGAGGCTTGCGTTGCTGCGATGAAGAAGGTGGCGACGGTGCCTGTCACCGTCAAGTGCCGGATCGGGGTGGATGACCAGGAGCCTGATGATGTGCTTCCGGATTTCCTCGCCCGGATGATCGGGGCGGGGGCGGATGCGCTCTGGATCCATGCCCGCAAGGCCTGGCTGAAGGGGCTTTCTCCGAAGGAGAACCGGGAGATCCCGCCGCTCGATTACGAACTCGTCTACCGGATGAAGCGGGAGAACCCGGATGTGTTTCTCGGCATCAATGGCGGGATCACCGATCTCGACCAGGCGGTGGAGCATCTCTCCGTCATGGATGGCGTCATGCTCGGGCGGGCGAGCTATCACAATGCGACGCTTTTGACCGAGGTCGACCAGCGGATCTATGGCGAAGCGGCGAAGCCGGTCGACTGGGATCAAGTGCGCGATGTCATGATCGGCTATGCAGAGCGGGTGGTGGCGTCCGGCGGGCGGCTCAACCATGTCACGCGGCATATGGTCGGGCTGTTCCAGGGCTATGCCGGCGCGCGGCGCTATCGGCAGATCCTGTCGTCGGAGGCGACCAAGCCGGGTGTTTCGCCTGACCTGATTGCCGAGGCCTTTGCGGCGGTCGACATCTTGGGCGGGCCGAAGACACAAGGCGCTTCGAGCAGCTCTGCCGCTGCGGAATAGTTTTAGCGCGGCTTTCGGGCGTTTTTCAGGCCCTGAAAGCAAAAATGGCGTCCCGGGGGACGCCATTTGAAATCTGTACTCAGGCAGCCTGGATGTTGACGGCCTTGGGGCCCTTGCCCATGCGGTCCGGCTCTGTGTCGAAGGTGACCTGCTGGCCGTCCTGCAGGGTCTGCAGACCCGAAGCCTGGAGCGCGGAAATGTGGACGAATACGTCCTTCGCGCCGCCTTCCGGGGTGATGAAGCCGAAGCCCTTGTCCTGGTTGAAGAATTTAACGGTGCCCTTGGTGGCCATGGGAGAGTTCCTTGTTCCCGAATTTCTTGTCGTCTGCGCCACGGCCGGCGGACCGGAAGCGGCTGGTTGAAGTTCCGCCGAAACGGAACCGTCGAGTGGTCGCGATAACGGGGAAAGAACGTCTACCGGCGGGAGAAGGCCCCCATGACCGCAGCTGCGGTCCATACAAGTCAGTCCAGTCTCCGGGATCTTTGGTGCCCGAACGGAGAAAGAGGTAGGGGCATTTTCGGACCTTGGCAAGTATGAAAAGTCACACTGTGCGGTGCAGCAGCGTGGCAACGGGCTGAAATCCTTGAGTTTTGAGGGGTGGCGGTCACCCCCGACCGCTCTCATGCCACCCCCTCGGCCCTGCCGGTCAGCGATTTTTCGGTCGGGGACAGAGCGGTGTTCCGTCTTGAAGCAGCCGCCATCCGGGTTTAGGGGAGGGGTGGCTGGGCGCGGGAGTGGATGAGTATGGCGAAGACGGGTGCCGCAGTGATCGACCCTTACGAGCTCCTGGGCGTGGCCCGCGATGCCGACGAGGCCGCCATCAAGGCCGCCTATCGCAAGGTGGCGAAGACCGCCCATCCGGATGCCGGCGGCGATACGGAAGCCTTCGCCAAGATCTCCGCCTGCTACGAGTTGCTGAAGGATCCCGTGCGGCGCCGCGTCTTCGACGACACCGGTTACGATCCGCAGCTCGCCGAGCCCACCGATCTCAAGGGGCTGATGGTGCTGGAGACGCTGATCAACGACATGATCCTCGACGAGCGGGAGCCGGGCTCGTTCGATCCCGTCGCGGGCCTGCGCCGCAAGCTCACCGACGACATCCTCAAATGCCGCTTCCACATTCTCGAGCTGGAGCGCCACCGGGCGCGGGTGCGCAAACATCTCGACCGGCTCGGCCGCCGGCCGGAGACCGACGTGCTCGGCTCGATGCTCCGGGCCCGGGCGCAATCGATTACCGATGCCATCAAGGCGTCGGAGGTGCAGATCGGCGCGATCGAGCGGGCCTATTCCATGCTCGAGGGCTATTCCTACGAGATGGAGCCGCTGCCTGTTGAGGTTGAGGCCGAGGATCTGCCGAAGGCGGCGGAGTAGGGGCTCCGTTTTTCCCCTCCCAAACCCTCGCCACAAGGTGGAGGGCTTAACCTCCCGGCACTGTTTGGGGGCGCTATTGCCTGCGGTATACCCCCCTCTGTCGGCTGCGCCGACATCTTCCCCGCAGGTGGGGAGAGTGGAGGCCGGGGCCTCGTGCTTCGAGGGGCGCCATGGCGCCCACCTCAGCATGAGGGGATGCATGACGGGGCGCATCTTCTGCACAGCGGGGAGAAGGTGGCGCGAATGCGCCGGATGAGGGGGCCACCCTCCCCTTGAGGGGGAGGGTCGGACCGCAGGTCCGGGGTGGG
Organism: uncultured Allorhizobium sp.; assembly: GCA_958439205.1. Taxonomy (GTDB): domain Bacteria; phylum Pseudomonadota; class Alphaproteobacteria; order Rhizobiales; family Rhizobiaceae; genus Allorhizobium. Next base: position 2,739,486 of record OY288189.1, read on the forward strand.
GTGACCACCTGTCCGGGTGTCCGTTGTCGCCCGGCGTGGGGTCACCCCCACCCGCCGCTTTGCGGCGACCTCCCCCCTCAAGGGGGAGGTGGGTGGGCGCCCTCATGCGGCGGTGCCCGGGCTGGCGACGTTGGGCTTTTCCGGTTTGCTGTGGTGCCAGGCGAGGCGGTAGAGGGCGGTGGTGTGCGGGTCGGGGTCGGTGGCCTGCCAGTTAGCTAGGGCTGTCCGTTCGCTCTGCGGATGCGGGCCGGGGCGGGTGTGGATGCGGTGGAGCATCGCCAGCGCCAGGCGAAGCTGGGCGGCAGCCTTGGTGTCTTCGGGCCATTGGCGGGGCTCGGTGCTGGGGCCGACATGCGGCTCTACCTCGCCAAGCATGGTCTGAAGCAACGGGTGCGCCTCCGGTTTGGCCTTGGCCGCGCAGGGCGGCAGGCCTGCGCCCGAGGCCAGCGGCCGATCCGCGCGCTGCGCCTCCCCGCTGCAATGCCGGTTGCGCCGGCATTGGCGCCGCCGGCAGGTGAGGGGGACTGCGTGTTCGTCGAGCACGTCGCGCAGCAGGCGCAGGTCCAGCGGTTCGGGCTTGGGGTCGTCGGCGGTTTTTGGTTCTGGCATGTTGGACTCCTTGTGGTGAGGTGTTTCGGGAATTAGCGAAATAGGGAAATTCGGGAGGCGCTGGGCGCGACGCCCTCATTCTGAGGTGCCCGCGTGAAGCGCGGGCCTCGAAGCATCCTGCGCTGGTGGCCTCGCCCTTCGAGGCCCGACGAGGTCGGGCACCTCAGGATGAGGGGCAATCATTTGGCCAAGCTTCGCCGCCGGTCGGGATTGCTCCCTCCGGGTGGGGTCATGCTTGCCCTCGGGTTAAACCCGAGGATCGGACGAGGCGCCAGAAGCAACCTGTCTAAGTAGTTTATGTGGCTCCTTCCGGCGCCCCGTTCGGCGTCTATTCCCGCTGCATGCGTCTCTCTGGCAAGGCGGCGACGGTCTTCGGTCCTCGGGTCAGGCCCGAGGATGACCGAAGATTGACCGGGCGCGGGTCCGGCTGCGGCGTCACACAGGGTGACGCGTCAGCCTGGCCGGTGGCCCGGGAGGTTCCCGCCGGATGGTGCACCAATCCGACCGGGACCCTCGCCCGGGGGATGATCGTCTGGCCATTGGCGGCCCGGCGCCCATCCCCGCCGTTTGTTTCGCCCCGCTGTCTGGATGTTCGCGACAGCGCTGGCGCCTTGTCTGTGTGCCTCTGAGGCACGTCCTTCCGATCAGGGGTTTCAGGCATCCGGCATCCGACCGTCCGCCATCACTTCCACCCCTTCGTCCGGAGGGAGACCGTTGCAGCGGGCCGGGGATTTGTGCCTGCGACAGCACGCGCCCCCGGCGCCGGCCCCGCCTCGCCTGACATCGCATCGTCAGGTGTATCCGAGGGCGGGACGGGGATGAGTCTACGAGGGTGGAAATGGTGGGGGATGAAAAAACATGTCGGGGTTTGATTTTGTTGGGGAATCGCGTCGGCGCGTCCCCATCCAAAGATAATCTGAACGGGTAGAATGACAGCCTTGACGCACAACCTGTCGATGTAGCAAAGTGTCTTCAGCGCAATAGGACGGGATCAATGACTAGACGAATAAACTTGCGGCAGGGCGACATTCTTGTAAGTACCGATTATTCAAAAACCAACTGGAAGTACGCTTTTGTATTGACCGCAGACTGCGACTTGTGGAATCAGAAATTCGGAAACTATCTGACGGTCATACCTATAGTTGACGCCAATTTTTATATCGAGAACATATATTGTTCAGATCAGATTCAGTCGGAAATAGATCGTATTTGTTCTCGTTTTTGTCAGCTTAACGGTCATTCGATCGATGTTGATTTCTTTTACGAGCATGTATTTACCACCGATGTGGAGAAGCTCATCTCGCGTTACCCCGGAGTTGGTAGCCTGTCAGAGCTCCCTTACCTTCAGGACTATCGTGACGGCAAGATCAATGCCATCGATGCTCTGAAGGGTGTGTGTTCTGTCAGAAATGGGAATTTCGACAAGCGCCTTCGTCAAGCGCTTACAACGATGAGACTCGAGCACTTCTTCCTAAACGAGTTGCCTTCAGTGCCCGGGCTCGGATTTGTGGCTTTACTGCGCATGCCAACGATATTTGACGTGCGCAAAGTTACTTTGGCGGTAACCGATATGAATCATTCGCTTGTCGGTGAATTCGCATATCGAGGCGGATCTCTTTCCGACGGACTACGCTTCGCTGTTGCGCAAGCATTTGCAAATGTATTCTCCAGGATTGGATTGGAGACTTCGTTCGAGCAAGATCGCGAAAACATAATATCGATTATCGTTGAATCCCTTCAATCGGAGCGTTGAGATGAGTGACTACAATATAGCGATTGAGGAGGAGGCTGTAAGGCTAATTGCCAGATCGCCAATATCCGATAGGTTTTTCTCAGATTTTCACTTGCTCGTAAAAGATGGAAAACTGGCGACGGTTTTGATTTCCAGAACTGTGTTCATTTTTTGTGAGAAATCTCGGATTGACGGTAGGTTTCTGGTAATCGACGGGGCTGCTTGCGCCCTGTCAAAAGCAAAGCCTAACAGTTATGACCCCTTTGAGCGAATAATCACACTTGCAATTAGTAAGTTCGAAAATTCAGTTTCGCTGCCTGTGAAGTGGGGCCTTTACACCGATGGTGCCCGTCGAGGTTCGTTTTTTGCTTACACGGCGGCGAAGGGTAGTACTTCTCGTATATTTTACGAGGATCGTTGTGATAGTAGCCAAAATCTCTATGTGTATTCTGTCACAAACAAGCATGTAGAATTTGACGATGTGCCAATAAGCCGATCGGCTTACACCGATTTTGGAGATTCACTACTTGAGGCGTTTATCGCTTATGAAAATATAGATTTCACTCCGGCTCAAAATGATGGTGTAATTGAGATCGAGAACCCCGGCGGAGTAATTGCACACGGGTGGTCCTTGGATGAGTGGGTAAGCAAAAAGCTGACTACTTCTCAGCGCAAATTCATAGAAAAAGATTACTCTCAATCGGTGAGGTTGCGAGGAGCAGCTGGAACGGGAAAAACCATCTCATTGGTGGTTAAATTCCTTAGGGACTTCCTCCAGTTTACTGCGGACGGGAAAGAGGTTCGCCTATTGTTTCTGACCCACTCCAAGGTCAGCGCCGATCTGGTAAAGGATTTAATCGGACAACTCGATAGAGATGGCGCACGGCTCAATTCAGCTAATTCCGCGGCAAAAATAGCGACAATTTTTGAAATTGCGTCTGAGTTTGTTCAACGAGAACAAAGGGGCGTAAGCCCGATTGATATTGACGCATATTCGGGTCGCATCATGCAGCGAGAGTTAATCGAGTCCATTCTCGATGCCGCTCGCTTGACTTTGGCCACGCAGTTCTCGGATGAGGCTTCGCCTTCGTTTATTGCCAACATGTTATCCGATGAGCTTGAAGTAAAACGGCGATTCGCATTTGAGATTATGAATGAAATCATGTCCGTCCTTGACGCTGAGGGAATTCGGTCAGGCAACAGCAAGGCCTTGGACTATATTAATGCTCCAAGACCAGAGTGGATGGTTAATCTTTCTGGAGTGGGGGATCGAAAAATTGTTCTCGATCTCCACAGAAGGTACAGGGAATTGTTGCGTGAAATGAGGGTGATTAGTGTCGATCAGCTGATCGCGGATTTTGTTTCGTTCTTGAGTTCGAATGTTTGGGATAACATTATTGAGCGGGAGGGTTACGACGCGATTTTTGTCGATGAGTTGCACCTCTTCACACCATTAGAGCGGATGGCGCTCAAGCCTTTGATGCGTCACTCCAGTCAATTTGGTGGCGTACAACCGATGTTTATGGCTTATGACTTGAAGCAGTCAACTAGGGATTATTTCGCAAATCTTGTGACTGACGCTAAATCTACAAGCAATTGGATCGGTAAAACGACAGATGGCAGTGCATTGGTGGAGCTCAACGAAGTATTCCGCTTCACACCACAGATAGCTCGCTGTATCGCAGATCTTGCGGTCTCATTTGGTGAAATAGAGTTTCTTGACGAAATTGATAGGCGTGTCGGTGAGAGCGCTATCGAAGAAGGCGACGTGCCGGAAATGAGGGAGTTCTCTTCGAATCAGAGGATGTACGAGTGGGCATTTGGACACGCTCGTTCACTGGCAACGGCATTTGGTTCTGGTAAGCGAGTCTGCATAATTTGTATGAACGACGACATGTTCGCCGTATATCGGGATGCAGGACGCCATGCTGACCACTTGATCTCAGTTGAAAGTAGAGAAGATCTGAATGATATCCGGTATGCTGGCAAAAGGTTCGTTTATAGTTCTCCAGAGTTTATAGCAGGTTTGCAGTTTGACAATGTCATAGTTGTTCATTGCGATCGTCGGACTATTGACGAAAATGAACTCGGTCCTCTTCGCCGTCGACGCAACCTGTCGCGACTTTATCTGGCAGCGAGTAGAGCCTCTAAAAAATTAACATTTTGCGCATCCTTGGAGTTGGGAGGCATTTCTCCAACTTTCACTACAGCGATAGCGAAGCAGACGGTGCGTGTCCCTTAACAGGTTTGCCTAGTGTGCCGGTAAAACTTCACCGCCCCGGTCGCCCCGTCTTGCCCTTCGTCCTTGCCTTGCGCTTGCCGTCAGCCGGATCCTCGTAGGAGCCGGCGCCAGTGCGGGCGCGGATGATGGGGCGGGGGTCGTCGGTTTGCCCCTCATCCGCCCTTTGGGCACCTTCTCCCCGTGAACGGGGAGAAGGTGGAGCCTCCGGCTTCTCCGGGAGCTTGCCGGTCACCGGTTTTTCGGTGCGGCCGACGGTCATTTCGTCGAGGGTGTTCTTGCGGAAATAGGAGCTTTCCGGGCCGGATTTCGGCAGGGGGACGGCGCCGTCGGTGCCGGGGCCCATGTCGTCGATATGGGGTTTGGAGAAATAGCTGCCCTTGCCTTCCGGGGAGCCCGACTTGTTGCGGCCTGACGTGGAGATGCGGGGTTGGTCGACAGACCCCTCCCCAACCCTCCCCACAGGGGGGAGGGAGTTGGTTGCGTTTGCGGCGGCCTTGCGGTTTCCGCCACCGCTTTCCTGCCCCTTCGCCTCCTGCTTGGCGATCGGGTCGTCCATGGCGGCGAGTTCGACGGCCTTGAGGCGTTTGATTTCGTCGCGGAGGCGCGCGGCCTTTTCGAAGTCGAGGTCGGCGGCGGCGTTGCGCATGTCTTTTTCGAGCGCGTTGAGATGAGCCTGGAGGTTGTTGCCGACGAGGTGGCCGCCATCGGCGAAGCCCTTGCCGGACACGCCAGAGATATCGGCGCGGACGTGGTCGCGTTCGTAGACGCTGTCGAGGATGTCGGAGATGCGGGCTTTGACGGACTCAGGCGTGATGCCGTGTTCGGTGTTGTAGGCGACCTGCTTTTCGCGGCGGCGGGACGTCTCATCCATGGCGCGCTGCATCGAGCCGGTGATCTGGTCGGCATAGAGGATGACCTTGCCGTCGACGTTTCGCGCGGCGCGGCCGATGGTCTGGACAAGCGAGGTTTCCGAGCGGAGGAAGCCTTCCTTGTCGGCATCGAGGATGGCGACGAAGCCGCATTCGGGGATGTCGAGGCCTTCGCGCAAAAGGTTGATGCCGACGAGCACGTCGAAGGCGCCGAGACGCAGGTCGCGGATGATCTCGATGCGCTCCAGCGTGTCGATGTCCGAGTGCATGTAGCGGACGCGCACGCCCTGTTCATGCAGGTATTCGGTGAGGTCCTCGGCCATGCGCTTGGTGAGCACGGTGACGAGGGTGCGGTAGCCCTTGAGCGCCGTTTCGCGGATTTCGCCAAGCACGTCGTCGACCTGGGATTTGGCCGGGCGGATTTCGACCGGCGGGTCGATGAGGCCTGTGGGTCGGATGACCTGTTCGGCGAAGACGCCGCCGGCTTCTTCCATTTCCCAGCTGCCGGGGGTGGCGGAGACAGCGACGGTCTGGGGGCGCATGGCGTCCCATTCCTCGAAGCGCAGCGGGCGATTGTCCATGCAGGAGGGCAGGCGGAAACCGTATTCGGCCAGCGTCGCCTTGCGGCGGAAGTCGCCGCGGTACATGCCGCCGATCTGGGAGACGGAGACGTGGCTCTCGTCGATGAAGAGCAGGGCGTTGTCGGGGATGTATTCGAAGAGCGTCGGTGGCGGCTCGCCGGGCTTGCGGCCGGTGAGGTAACGCGAATAGTTCTCGATGCCTGCGCAGGAGCCGGTGGCCTCGAGCATTTCGATGTCGTAGCGGGTGCGCTGTTCCAGCCGCTGGGCTTCGAGCAGGCGGCCGCCCTTTTCGAGCTCGGCGAGGCGGATCTTCAGCTCGTCCTTGATCGATTTGATCGCGCCGTTGAGGGCGGGCCTAGGCGTGACATAGTGGCTGTTGGCGTAGATCTTGACCGTCTTCATGTCGCCGGTCTTCTTGCCGGTGAGCGGGTCGAATTCGGTGATGCTCTCGATCTCGTCGCCGAAGAGGGTGATGCGCCAGGCGGCATCTTCCAGGTGGGCGGGGAAGAGTTCGATCGTGTCGCCGCGCACCCGGAACGAGCCGCGGACGAAGTTGATGTCCTGGCGCTTGTATTGCTGGGCGACGAGGTCGGCGAGCAACTGGCGCTGGTCGATGCGGTCGCCGACCGACATCTGGAAGGTCATGGCGGTGTAGGTTTCGACCGAGCCGATACCATAGATGCAGGAGACGGAGGCGACGATGATGCAGTCGTCGCGCTCGAGAATGGCGCGGGTGGCGGCGTGGCGCATGCGGTCGATCTGTTCGTTGATCGACGATTCCTTCTCGATGAAGGTATCCGAGCGCGGCACATAGGCTTCCGGCTGGTAGTAGTCGTAATAGGAGACGAAATATTCCACCGCGTTGTCGGGGAAGAAGTTCTTGAACTCGGAATAGAGCTGGGCGGCGAGCGTCTTGTTCGGCGCGAGGATGACGGCGGGGCGCTGGGTGGCCTCGATCACCTTGGCCATGGTGAAGGTCTTGCCGGAGCCGGTGACGCCGAGCAGGACCTGGGTGCGGTCATTGTTCGAGAGGCCTTCGACGAGGTCCTTTATGGCGGTCGGCTGGTCGCCGGCGGGCTCGAAGTCGGAGGCCATGCGGATCGGCACGCCGCCTTCGGATTTTGCCGGGCGGGCCGGGCGGTGCGGCATCCAGAGTTCGCCGTTCTTGAACAGCGGGTTGCCGCTTTCGATCAGGGCGGAGAGCGCCTCGACGGTGGCCGTGACGGCGCCGGGGGCGAGGGACTCGGCCTCTTCCAGCGAGACGTCCATGCCGGCGATCGGATTGAGGCCGGCGGCAGCGCGGGTCTTCGGATCCGAGGAGGCGCCGATCGAGACGCCACGGGACGTTTTTGTCGAGGTGGTGTTCTTGGCGGTGGGTTTGGTGGTCGCCTTTTCGAGCGCCACCTTCTCCGCATGGCGGCGGGCCTCGATCTCGATCTTCTTGCGATGCTTGCCGGCTCTCGACGCCAGTTCGCGCTGGCTTTCAACGGTCGACGCTTCCGCCTCGGCCTCCAGCTGCTTCACCCAGTCGGACACGGAACCCGACAGGGGTGCGCCTTCGAACGGGGCTTGCGGGGCTTCCTCGAAACCAGTCGAGGGGGCGGAGGATTTGGGAGATTTGGCCATGGCCGGAATATGGAGAAGGCCGGCGGCAAAGGGAAGGGGCGGGGCGGGATAATCAGAACGAAAACGCAACGGGGAGAGGAGGTTGTTGCCAGCGTGGTGGCAGGAGGATATCCGCGTCAGTGCTTGAAGACGTGCTCGCGGTGCCAGCCGAGATAATGCGGGTGCGGCCTCAGATGTGCCGCCATTGGCACACGGGCCATACCGTCTTTGACGAGCAGGTGCGATATGTCTTCATTCAGTTGTCGGGACTGCAAAATAGTGAAGTCGTCGGCGAGTGACAGCAGGCCGCGATCAAACATCCAGTGAACTGTGCCCGACAGGGCAATGCCGTTTTGGACTGAATCGTTTCCGCCCTTCTCGACAGGGACAATGTGCGCGGCTTCCACTTCTGGCCGGCCGCGACCATTGATGAGGCGCAGTCCGGTGAAGGCGCAAGTGCGGTCGTAGACGCGGCGGATATGCTGCCGGAATTTGGCGTCGCGGAAGGGGCGGTTCACCGTGCTGGCGATGATCGGCCGGTCGAAGCCATCGACGACATAGCCGGCTTGCGCGGTTTCTTCTACGGACAGATAGAGAAGCGGATCGATGGGCTGATCATATGGTTCCTGTGTCTGTTCCGGGCTGTCGGTGCGTAATGGCCATTCTTCAGGCTCTGACAGGCCTGCCTGAACAAGCGCGACAAATTCCGCGTCGCTGATGACGCGGACCGCCTGGACGCTACGACCGGGGTTGACGCTGCCATCGGGACTGATGAGTTGGCGTTCATAGCCGCCGTCCTCGCGGTAGTCGAGCGGGCGATCGAAGTCCAGGTAATCGGCCAGATCTGCATAGAAGTGTTCGGGGAGTTCGTCGTCAGCTCTGATGGCGGTAACCCTTGCCAAGCCGGAATAGTATCGGCTGGGTTGGCCGCTCAGCGGTCCGTAGTAGATGATCCAATCGTTCTGCGCTTGCTGGACGCGCGACAGGTACATCTTCGGGAAATGATAGAGCCGGCCGCGGAGATCCTTATAGCCGCTTACGTCTTTATGGTAGAAAATCGCTTTGGCCATGGATTTCCCGAGTCATCTGCGCAGGCTGCAACTATGCCGTGATGCCGGCATGGCGCAACCCGATATCGCTTTTCATGCCACCGACAGATGCTTGGCTTTTGCCTTGCGCTTGAGGTCGGCGCTCGGCTGGTGCTCGGCGATCCAGGTGTCCAAGGCGCTTGGGGGCATGGGGCGGGCGAAGAGATAGCCTTGGGCGGTGCCGCAGCCGAGGCGGGCGAGGATGGCGGCGTCTTCGGGGGTCTCGACGCCTTCGACGACGATTTCCAGCGACAGGGACTGGCCGAGGCTGACCATGGCGGAGATGAGCTTCTGGTTGGTTTCGCTGCGGGCGACGTCCTTGACGAAGCTGCGGTCGATTTTCAGGCGGTCGACCTTCAGGCCGATGAGATAGGCGAGCGAGGAGTGGCCCATGCCGAAGTCGTCGACGGCGAGCTTGTAGCCGGCCTGTTCCAGCTGCTTCAGCTGTTCGTCGGCAAGCGCCGGATCAAGGATCGCCTCTTCAGTGATTTCGACTTCCAGGGCCGAGGGGTCGACGTCGTGTGCTGCAGTCACGCGGTGCAGCATAGAGGCGACGGAGTAGAGCGCGAATTCGCGCGGTGAGACGTTGAGCGCGACTGTGACGTCCTTCAGGCCAAGTGCCGGCAGGCGGCGGGCGAGCAGGCATGCGTCGCCGGCAATGCGGGCGGTCAATTGTTCGGACAGATGCACCACGCGGGCGGCATTGACGATCTCGGGCGGCGAGACGAAGCCGAGTTGCGGATGCTGCCAGCGCACCAGAGCCTCGAAGCCAGTAATGCGCCGGCTCATCAGATCCACCTGCGGCTGGAACCAGGCGCCGAGGCTGCCGGTGTCGATCGCCCGTTCGAGATCCTGCTCGATGATGCGTTTGCGCTCGGCATTGCGGCGCAGGTCGGGGTCGAATTCGCGCAGTTGGCGACGGTCGCCGCGCTTGGCGTCATAGAGGGCCATGTCGGCGCAGGCGAGCAGTTCCTCGGCATTGCCGGCATGATCGGGATAGGCGGCCAGGCCGACGCTGAGGCCGACGACGGCCTGGCGCTGGTGCCAGTGGATCGGGTGGCGGCTCGCCTCCAGCACGGTGGCTGCATGGGCGCGGGCGCGCTCTAAAGCTTCAGGACCGCTGACCACGACGGCGAATTCGTCGCCGCCGAGGCGGGCGATCAGGCTACCATCCTCGACGATGGACGAGAGGCGGGCTGCAATCTCGCGCAACAGGGCGTCGCCTGCGCTGTGGCCGAGCGTGTCATTGATCGACTGGAAGCGCTCAACATCGAAGATCAGCAGTGCCACCTGCTCTTTCACGACCGTGGCGCGCGCGATGTCACCGGCCAGTCGTCCGTGAAAGAACATGCGGTTGGCGAGACCGGTCAGCGTGTCGCGGTTGGCGAGTGCCTCGAGGCGGGAATTCTGGCGGAGGATATCGCTATTGGCGCGGGTCAGGCTGTCGGCGAGGGCTGTTGCCTCATGACGCGCCACCTGGCTGCTGACGAACATATTTTCCGCCCAGATGCTGCGGCGGATGAAGACGAAGATCATCAAGGAGAGGCAAAGGCCGACCAAGACCTCGTTCAGCTGCCACATGCCAATGAGATTGATCATCAGGGAGATGAGGATCGGGATCGAGTAGTTCAGCGCCAGCGGTGTGTAACCGATCTGCTTGATGACCGAGCCGGCGGCCATGCCGCCCATCATCAGGAAGAGTGGTGCATGTCGTCCGAGCGGCTCGAAATCGGCCACGGCCCAAGGAAGGACGGCCCAGATCAGACCGAGGGCAAGGGCGCCGATCGACAGGATGGTGAGGCTTCCCTTCGGCGCTGACATCAGTGCGCCGCGCCGGGTGAGCGCCTGCATGGCATAGGCTCGCGCCGCGATCACGATGATTGCGCTACCGAACCAGGTGAGGGTCGCCCAGGTCGTTTCGTCATGAAGGTGGAGGATATAGATGCAGACGCAGAGCGTGATGATGTTCAGAACGAGGGTCGAACGATAGCCGTCAGCGATGTCCGCCACCTGGGCTTGCAGCACTGCCGGCATTGTCTTGCCGCTTCGGCTCTCACTCAACCACATAAAACAAAGCCCATACCGATCGCAATAAATACTCAATAACAAGAGCGACTTAACGGGATGTTACGGCGACTTTGCGCAATTTAACGAGAAATCATCGGCAACTTTTCGGCGACCCCGCAATCGGGATCCCCTCGCGCTTTGCGGGCACTCGATCTGCTTGTGGGTCGGGCACAGATCTCCTCAGGTTGTAAAATATGACGGAGAGGATTGTCGGACGCCTGCACCATCCTCGTTCCATATTGTTGTGACCAGATACACGCCGCGACTCGGGGTCGCGCCATCATCCTCCCACGCACGAGTTTTCCATGCCGAGCTTTTCCCCCGCCGCTCTCTGGCCCATCCTGCTTCTCTCCCTCTCCAATGTTTTCATGACCTTCGCCTGGTATGGGCATCTGAAATACAAGACGTCCGCGCTCTGGATCGCCATCGTTGCGAGCTGGGGGATCGCCTTCTTCGAATATTGCCTGGCGGTGCCGGCGAACCGGATCGGTGCCGAGGTCTATTCCGCCGCGCAGCTGAAGACGATGCAGGAAGTGATTACTCTGATCGTGTTTTCCGGCTTCTCCGTCTTCTTCCTCAAGGAGAGCCTGACGATCAATCATGCCATCGGTTTTGCGCTGATCGCCGCTGGCGCGGCCTTCGTCTTCCGCGGGTAACGCGAAGGCGCGGCTTTGCCGGCCGCGCCCTTCCATCTGACAGTCTCCGCTTTCCTCAACGGTGTGCCGGCGCCGGTGCTGTTTCGAGCCGCCAGGCGGGCAGAACAATGGCGAGCATCAGAACCGTGTTGAGCAAGACGTTGACCGTGGCGCCTGCGACGAAGGAGCCGGTGCTGTCAACGAGGAACCAGGCGAGCGTCGCTTCGATCAGCAACAGCCGCGCGAGCCTGGGATCGACCGGGAGCAGCCGGTCGACGACAAGCCACATCATCACGCCCCAGCCGACCATGACACCGCCGCCGATGGCAGCAAGCGCACGGGCGGCCTGATGGTCGAGCGTCTGTTGGCCATCAAACGGCCAGAAGACGATATCGGTGAGCCAGGTCGCGGGCAGGGCGGTGGCCGGATGGGCGCCCAAGGCCACGAGCAGGCCGAGGAGCACGACGAAGAGGCTGTTCAGTTTCAGCCAGGTGGATGTGAATTCGGGGGACATTTGCGGTCTTCCTTCTTGGTTGCGATGGACCAACCATGCGGAGCGGAAGAGACTGCCGCAATTACCGCTGAGGTAAGTGACGGCATTGGCTGCGCGTGGCAGATAGTCTGGAGACCTAGCTTCGAAAGAGGAATGTCATGGCATTGGAATTCGGCGGCCAGCTCCGGACCTGGCGTGGCAAGCGGCGCATGAGCCAGTTGCAGCTGGCACTCGCAGCGGAGGTCTCTGCCCGCCACATCGCCTTTCTCGAAACCGGGCGGGCTAAACCGAGCCGACGGATGGTGCTGCTGCTCGGAGATGCGCTGGAAGTGCCAAGGGCCGATCGGAACCTGATGCTGGATGCGGCAGGGTTTCGAGCCGCCTATGCCAGCCGTCCCCTGGATAGTGCCGCGATGGAGCCAATCCGCAAGGCGATCACCCATATGATTGAGGGGCATTCGCCCTATCCCGCCTTTGTCTTCGATCGACACTGGCGGGTGCTCGATGCCAATGCCAGCGGTCGCGCCATGCTGGCCGGCTTCGGGCTGGATGCCGGCGACAGCTTCATCGATTTTCTGCTTACGCCCGGTCGAGGTCCTGATCTGGTCGAGAACTGGCCGGAGGTGGCGCATCATCTGGCCGCACGGTTTCGGCTGGAGAGCGCACATCTCGGCGGCGATCCGGTGCTGGAGCGGGCCGCAGCCGGGCTCGCCTTCGGGCCGGAGCCGCAACATGGCGAGCCGGCCAAGGGCGGCGACCTGCCACCCGTTCTCACCGTGCGCTTCCGGCTCGGCGGAGAGGTCTATCCGATGTTTTCGACGATGACGCAGTTTGGCACCGCCGAAGACATTGCGCTGGCGGACATCAAGATCGAGATGTTCTTTCCGACGGATGCGGCCTGCGAGGCGCTGTTTCGGCAGATGGCGGCCGGGTGAGCCTCGTCAGGCGGCCGGCACGGGTGTCGGCTTGCCGTCGGCATCCAGCGCCACCATGACGAAGGTGGCTTCGGTGACCTTTTCCATGATGTGGGTGAGATAACGCTGGGCCCAGGTTTCGACCTTTAGCGTCATGGAGGTGCGTCCGACGCGGGATATCTCGGTGTAGACGCAGAGGGTGTCGCCGATCTTCACCGGCATGGCAAAGGCCATTTCCTGGACGGCGGCGGTGACGACGCGGCCGCGGGCGCGTTCAGCCGCCCGGATACCGCAGGCGAGGTCCATCTGGGCCATGACCCAGCCGCCGAAAATATCGCCGGCGGCATTGGCATCGGCCGGCATGGCCAGCGTCCGCAGTGTCAGTTCGCCCGTGGGTTTCGCTGTCGCGTCGATCATGTCTTTTCGATTCTCTTTTTCTGTTGCGCGCCCAGAAAACGGGGCGTGCACGGCCAGCGCCACTACTAAATTTTACGGGCGAAAAAGTGCCCCTCACTTTTAGTAGGCGCGCATTTACGGAAATTAGAACTGATAAATATCAAACTTTAGACATTATGGAATTTTTCGGGGGTGGAAGAATGAAAATCATGTCTCTGTCGGTGCGCCTCTATGCACTGGTCGCACTGGCTCTGGCAGTCCTTGTTGGTGCGCTGACTTACAGCCTGTTTCAGTCCTACGACACGCTGGTGCATGAGCGCCGCATGGGTCTGGCGCAGATCAATGACAACGCTGTCGCGATCCTCAACAAGTATCACAAAATGGAGCAGGAGGGCACGCTGACGCGCGAGGAGGCGCAGGAGCGGGCCAAGGATGTGATCGGCGCGATGCGCTATCAGCCCGATGGCTACATGTGGATCAATGACATGCAGCCCGCCATGGTCATGCATCCGATCAAGCCCGAGCTGAACGGCAAGGATCTGAGCCAGAACAAGGACCCGAACGGCAAGTTCCTGTTCGTGGAATTCGTCAATACCGTGAAGGCCGGCAAGGAAGGTTTCGTCGACTACTACTGGCCGAAGCCGGGCTTCGAGGAGCCGGTCGAAAAGCTGTCGCATGTCATCGGCTTCGATGCCTGGGGCTGGGTTGTCGGCACCGGCGTCTATTCGGATGACTTGGCTGTGCTGTTCCGCGGTACGGCGATCCGCTATGGCGTGCTGATCGGCTTTGCCGCGATCGGCATGGTTTTCTTCGCCTATCTCGTGGTGCGCAGCGTTGTGAACCCGATCAATCGCCTCAAGGGTGCCATGCAGGACATCGCCGAGGAAAAGGTCGATGTCGAAGTGGCCGACACTAATCGCAAGGACGAGATCGGCGGCATGGCGAAGACGCTGCAGGTGCTGCGCAACAGCGTTCGGGAGCGCATCGAGCTGCGTGACCGCGAGGTGCAGCAGCAGGCGAGCCTGAATGGCGAGCGCGAGCGCAACGAGATCAACCTGCGCACTGCTTCCGAACGGCAGAACCACGCGATCAATGCGCTGGGTTCGGCACTGGAGCGGCTGGCCGAGGGTGACCTCACCGTGCAGATCGGCGTGATCGGCTCGGAATATGAAAAGCTGCGCGACGACTTCAACCGTGCGGTGGAATCGCTCGGCGGCGTTATTGCCGCGATCAACCAGACGAGCGAGATCGTGACGTCTTCTGCCGGCAATATCAGCGAGGCGACCAACAACCTGTCGAAGCGCACCGAGCAGCAGGCGGCAGCCCTGGAAGAAACGGCGGCGGCGCTCGACGAGATCACCGCGACCGTTCGCACGGCGGCTGAACGCGCCAATGAGGCACGCCAGATGGTGGCCGAGACCAAGACCAGCGCCAATCGTTCTGGTCAAATCGTGCGCAATGCTGTCGATGCCATGGGCCGGATTGAGGGGTCTTCGCAGAAGATCAGTCAGATCATCTCCGTGATCGACGAGATCGCCTTCCAGACCAATCTCTTGGCGCTGAATGCCGGCGTCGAGGCGGCGCGTGCGGGTGAAGCGGGTCGCGGCTTTGCGGTCGTGGCGCAGGAAGTGCGTGAACTCGCACAGCGCTCGGCCAATGCTGCGAAGGAGATCAAGGTGCTGATCAGCGCATCGGCGGCCGAAGTCGACACGGGCGTGGGCTTGGTGCGCTCGACCGGCGAGGCGCTTGTCGAGATCGAGGCGCTGGTCAACCGGGTCAACGAGAGCGTCAACACGATCGCGACCGCTGCCAAGGAACAGGCGACGGGGTTGGCCGAGATCAACACCTCGGTCAACCACATGGACCAGATGACCCAGCAGAATGCTGCGATGGTCGAGGAAACCTCGGCGGCCGGCCAGTCGCTGGCGGAAGAGAGCTACAATCTGCGCCAGTTGCTCTCGCGCCTCAAGGTCAATGCCCAGCAGGCCATGGGCCATCGCCGGGCGGCCTGACGGTCGCCAAGCATCGTCGGCATAGACGAACGAAAAGGGCCGGTGGAGCAATCCGCCGGCCCTTATTTCTTGCGGCGAATTCCTGGCGAATTCCGTTCATGGCGCATTAAGCCGGGAGACCTTAAGCTGGTCGAAGTTGTCCCATATGGGGCCATCGAGGGTGAAATGGGTTTTGTGTTTTCGTCCCTTGGCAGCCGGCTCACGGTTGCTGTTTTCGCAAGCTTTCTCGTTACCGGCTGCTCCGGCAGCTACCGCGTGCCCTTTGCCGATATCGGCGGGCCGAAGGCTGGCGACCAGTTGATCGGCAAGGTGGATCGCGCCCGCGACGGACGCGTTATCGTGGGGCGGGTCGGCGATCCCCGGGCGGAGGCTGCGGCCTATGCGCCGGCGGCGGGCGCGCAGAATGGCGGGAGCCAGGGGCTGGATTATCTCGATACGCCCAACATGGCCGAGAGCGACGGGCTTCAGGCGGCGCCCATGATGGCGTCGGCGGAGCCTGACATGGCCGATGGGGGCCAGGGACAGGCGATGAGCGCGATGGTCATTCCGGATGGTGGCGTGAACATTGATAGCGAGCTCGGGATCGGGGCGGCCCCTCAGGTTGCGGATCTCGGCTCGGCGGAGATCGCAAGCCCTGTTGGCGTGCAGCCGCATATGGTGACTGAGGGTGGGGCGATGGCGATTGCCGAGGGCAATACCAGCCAGCCCGTGGTCGACGGGATCGGCTTCGACGAGCCGACGCAGATCGTGACGGGCCCGAGCGGAGCTCCGGTGGCCGAGACGCAGGTTGCCGAGCAGATGCCGGAGGAGGGCGGGATCCTGCCGCTTTCGGTCGACAGCGGTAATTCCGGCATGGAGGATCCGGTTCCGGTCGAGACCCGGCGGGTCGCGGCGCAAGCAGCGCCTGGGGCTAAGGATTGTTCGCTCTATCTCGACAAGCGCAACTGCCGCTGAGGCAGGTTTTGAATTGCTGCGCTAATTCGGGAAATTCCTAAATTTTGACACTGCTCGTGGTGCGCGATGGCGGTAGCGCGGATGGAGCCGGTCGCGAGGAGCGTACCGGGATGGGTAAGGCTGGGCTTGCGGGCGGGGTAGCAGAGGCCTAGAGGCAGGGCAGGTTCTTGTGCAGCGGCCGGATGGCCGGTGTGCCCGATCTAGCCTCACGTTCGCCCTTCATGACCGTCCGGCCGGGTGGTCGATCTTTTCCGGAGTGCCCCATGCCGCCGATTGCCGATATTCTCCTGTTTGCCGTGATGCTGGCTGCCGCGGGCGCCGTGGCGGGGCTCTTGGCCGGCGTCTTTGGGATCGGCGGGGGCGCGGTGCTGGTGCCGGTCTTCTACCAGGTCTTCGGTTATGCCGGGATCCCTGAGGAGGTGATCATGCATCTCGCCGTCGGCACTTCGACGGCGCTGATCGTGCCGACCTCGATACGGTCGTTCCAGGCGCATCGGAAGCGCGGGGCGGTCGACATGGACCTCTTGAAAGGCTGGACGATCGCGGTGCCCTTGGGCGCGCTCGCCGCCACCGTCGTTGCCGCCTATGTGTCGAGCGAGGGCTTGCGGCTGTTCTTCGCGGTCATGGGCCTGGTGCTGGCGGCGCGCATGGTGTTTCTGTCCAACCGGATGCATCTCGGCACCGAACTGCCGGGCCAGCCGGCGCGGTTTCTCGTGGGCACTGCGATCGGGCTGTTTTCAGGCCTGATGGGGGTCGGTGGCGGGGTGTTCAACAACACCTTCATGACGCTCTACGGCCGGCCGATCCACCAGGCGGTCGCGACCTCCTCGGGCGTCGGCGTGCTGATTTCGATCCCGGCCTTTTTCGGCTTCATCTATGCCGGCTGGGGCGAGGCGGGCCTGCCGCCGTTTTCGACGGGTTTCGTCAACTGGATCGCCTTTGCGGTGATCTTCCCAATCGCCATGCTGGTCACGCCCTATGGCGCGCAGCTGGCGCACCGGCTGAACAAGCGGCAGCTGGAGATGGGGTTTGCGGTGTTCCTGCTGTTTGTGTCGGGACGGTTTTTCTGGAGTTTGGTGGGGTGAGTTCTTGGCAAGGAAAGTCCCGCTGGATGGGTTAGCATGGGCTTGGGAGGCGATCGGTGGAGTGAAAAATTGTATCGAGCTTGCGGCACTCGGAGAAGTTTGACTATGTACTCGGCCTTATGTCTCTCAGCCTGGTAGTCACATGCGTTATAGTGATCGACCTATTTCCCATCCCGCGAATGATGCCCTGGATCGCAAAAGCTTTGCGTTAGCGCTTGCTCGATCTATCGACAATCTGAAGGTCGCAGAAAGTGGCTTTGTAATCGGCCTAATTGGCCCATGGGGTGCTGGCAAGTCCAGTGTGGTAGAGTTGATTCTCCACTATCTGCGACAATTGGAATTGCAGCGGGTCAGCGGGGGAAGTCATACATTCGAACAACTTGACGAGATGGCGCTGCTGTTTGGCAATGTTGAACCAGTTATCCAATCCTTCGTGGATTCGGGGTTGGATGTTCATCAGTGGGACCGAAACCACAGTGAAAGAGAGTTTCTTAGGCTATGTGGCACCCACGAGGGAGCGCGTCTGGCCGAAATCTATTGGTCTTTACTGAAGAAAATCGAGAGACATCCTCAAAACATCGTTGTCCGATTTTCACCATGGTTGATCGCAGGTAATGCCGAACTCGCGAGCGCTCTCTTAAGTGATATTGCGCGCGCGCTGGGAGAGAAGTTAGGGCAAGATGTGCAGGAAGCGTTCGCTGCCGTTCTAAGTCGACTTTCGCAAGTGGTTCCACTTGCCGGGGCGGCTGTAGATGTCACGACGCAAGGCGCCTTTGGTGGGCTGTTTTCAGCCGGGGTGAGTGCATCCGATCGCCTCGCCCGCAGACTAACTAGCGGCCCCACCTTGGATGAAGTAAGGGAGAGGTTGCGTAGCAAGCTGAGATCGTTGAAAAATTGCAAGATATTGTTGGTGATCGATGATCTTGATCGCTTAACGCCCAAAGAAGCGGTTGAGATGATTTCCCTAGTTAAAGGCCTAGGCGATTTTCCAAATGTTGTCTATTTGCTTTGTTACGATGAGGCACGTCTATCCAATCTGATTAGTGTTTGTCTTGAACTCGACGGCGCTGAATATATTCAGAAAATCGTCCAATATCCTGTCCACTTGCCTCTGGTTGATCCAACAGGTCTCAGTCGGCTGTTGGATGCTGATCTTAAAGAACTACTTCCCGACTTGGCTGCCTCCGATCAGCAGCGACTAACATTCGTTTGGCGATCCTTTATAAGGCATTACATGAAGACTCCGAGGGACGTTAGGCGTCTCGTGAATGCGTTTTCTGTCGCGATCGCAGGCCTCGGAGATCACACTGACCCGATTGATTTGCTCGTTCTGGAAGCAATTCGGATAAACGAGCCAGACATGTATCGCTGGGTGCGAGACAACATTGAAGCTCTTGTGAGGCAATAAAGTGTCAGAAGATCGGTTAAAGGGCGAGCTCCAGAAGCTAATCGCTGATGCAAAAAATCCCGATGCATTAAAAGATGCGCTCGCCTATCTATTCCCGTACATAGGCTCTTTGCTAAATTCTCGGTCAACAACCTACGCGAGCGATCAAGGCTTCTATTCTAGGCGGCGGATATCACGTCCAGAGTATTCTAGGACGTATTTCAACCTCACGCCTGACAACACTTTTTGGAGCAGATCTGAAACTGAAGAACTTGTCGCCTCGCTGCCCCAAACCTCACTTCCGGCATTTGAAGCGAAGATTCGGGAAGTTTCTCCACATCGGAAAGCAGATGTCAAAAGGATGTTTTTCGAAATCATAGAGGTTTCTGCGATGCAGGAGTCTCACGGGTACGATTGGTTTGCTGCGCTCGTTGATAATGCGGGCATGTTTCTTAAAATAGAAGATTCAACTGCTGGAAGCCTCTTCGGCTTAGATTCTGATCATCATATCACGTTATTGCTAGCCGACATGTTGCGTAAGCGGGATGTAGAATCCCGATGCGAGATCATTCAGAGAGCGATTGTGGAAGTCGCTGACATTTCATATCTCTGCAGTGTGTTTAGATACGTAGCTGGTGATAAAGAACTGCCTACAATCCAAGGTTCCGAGCCCAATGCCTTTGGTGAGGATACTGACGTAATCCGTGAAAAGCTAATATCTCGTGTGGTCGATGAGGCGGCGTCCGGCAGTCTCTATACGCGGATTTCACCTGGTGAAATACTCTGGTTTTGGCGAGGTGCCGGATACGGCGAAGATGTTTTCGCTAACACAACCATCGCAATGGGATCGAGGCCTAGCCTTCTTTCGCTTCTGAGAATTCCAGTTAGTTTGGTCAGATCTACCGCCGGCAACTACGAGGCTGTCAATCGCGGATCCTGGTCTAAGATTATTGATCTTGATCTACTTGCGGATAAGGCTAACGTGATGGCAACGTACGCAGAGGGGGAAGAAAAATATCTGGCGGTCCGGTTTCTTCAAGCATTGGAGCGAGATAAGCATTTCTAGTTATAATCCCCCGTCGCAGCAGTCGAAGTTGGTACGTTTGATGTTGGTCCGTGTTAAAAGTC
The DNA here is from genome assembly GCA_958439205.1 of uncultured Allorhizobium sp. Lineage (GTDB taxonomy): Bacteria > Pseudomonadota > Alphaproteobacteria > Rhizobiales > Rhizobiaceae > Allorhizobium. Next base: position 2,759,283 of record OY288189.1, read on the forward strand.
GTGGGATGCACCAGATGTTTTGTGGCTGACACCCTCCCCTTGAGGGGGAGGGTCGGAGCGTAGCTCCGGGGTGGGGTGATCGGTGGTGGGTGGCGCGATGTCACCCCACCCGCGCGTTCCGCGCGACCTCGCCGTCCAAGGGGAGGTTGGGGTGTGGCGCCGTCCTGCCGTGTGACACCCCCCTCTGTCGGCTGCGCCGACATCTCCCCCACATGGGGGGGGGAGAGTGGGCGCTGCGGGTAAAGTCCCCTCCCAAACCCTCCCCACAAGGGGGAGGGCTTAACCCGGCCTCGCCCTTTGTGGCTCGTGGCTTACACCACAACCCCCGTCCGGTTGCTCGACATAGTGAGCTTGCGTTCCGCGCGCTCCTGCTGGGGAGAGCGGTTGTAGAGTTCGCGGTAACACTTGGAGAAATGCGAGGCGGAGACGAAGCCGCAGGCGACGGCGACTTCGACGACGGGCATGGAGGACTGGACGAGCAGGTGGCGGGCGCGGTCAAGGCGGATTTCGAGATAGTAGCGGGCCGGCGAGCGGCCCATTTCCTGCCTGAACAGGCGTTCGATCTGGCGGCGCGACAGGCCGGCGTCGTCGGCGATTTCGAGGAGCGACAGCGGCTCTGCGAGATTGGCTTCCATCAGCTCGATGATCTGCAGCACCTTGGAATTCTGCACGCCGAGGCGGGCCCTGAGCGGCAGGCGCTGACGGTCGTTGGCGGAGCGGACGCGGTCGGTCAGGTGCTGTTCGCAGACGCGGTTGACGAGGCCCTCGCCAAAATCCTGGCCGATCAGGTTCAGCATCATGTCGAGCGAGGCCGTGCCGCCGGCGCAAGTGTAGAGATTGCCGTCGACTTCGTAGAGGTCGGCATAGACTTCCGCCTGGGGGAAGGTTTCCGAGAAGCCGGGCAGATTTTCCCAGTGGATGGCGCAGCGCTTGCCATTCAACAGGCCGGCCTGGGCCAGCACATGGGCGCCCGTACAGAGCGATCCGACCGCGACATTGCGGTTATAGGCTTCACGCAGCCAGGCATTGACCGACTTGTTGTTGAACTCCTCGACATAGATGCCGGAACAGACGATCGCCATGTTCGGGCGGTTTTCGCCACCGAGAAAGCGGCGCTCGTCGGCGAGCGAGGAATTCACCTCGATGCCGATGCCGGAGGAGGAATAGACCTTCTGGCCATCGACCGAAGCGAGGCGCCACTCATAGGCGGCGTAACCCAGCATGCGGTTGGCGATGCGCAGCGTCTCGATGGCGCCGGCAAAGGGCAAAAGCGTGAAATGGGGGACGAGGAAGAAGACGATCGAACGCTTCTTGGTCTGTGGCTGCTGCTTGCTCATGATGGTGCCCCGTTGTCCTTGCTGCCGTTCCCTTGTTTTGTCGGCATGCTCCGCCTGAATTGATCGGCGCGATGGTCGCTTTGCGACATTGTCATGAAATCGCGCGCCGTGAAAGTATTCGGGATCGCTAACGAGCGACATTTTTCCGCGTTTTTCAGGCTGCGACGTCATGGATCAGGCGTGGGCGGCGGGTCTGGTCGCAGGTGGTTGAAAAGCTTTGGCTTCGCGGAATGGGAGGCGCTTTGCTTCCGGCGGGCTGTTTCGCCGGATTGCGACGCGGAGGGGCGTCCGCGTCGCTGAGGGAGAAGTCTTGAGGCGGGTTCAGCGGCGCGTGTCGCCTGCAGGCCAGCCGAGATCCTTGCGTAGATCGAAGGGCAGGGCCTCCAGGGCTGCCTGCTCGAGACGATGGCGGCGGTGCTCGGCGATCGCCCGGGCGAGACGGTTCAGTTTTGCCGCGAGGCGGCCGGCCATGGCCTTTGCCGTTGCACCCAGCATAGAGGCCGGGGAGGCGGTTCTGATCTCGGGGGTGACACTGCAAACCATGGTCATGGTCGTTTTCCTTCGTGGCTCGGTGGCCCTCTCTTCATCCGTTGTCTGGGGCCGGGTTCTGGTATCGCGCAGCCTCAATCATCAATCAAACGAATGTTTCTTATGTCTATCATTCTGAAAACTGATCAATTGGCGATGGCGTGTCAGGCCGAGATCGTCGCGTAAAGCCGAGGGCAGCGGGGCGAGTAGGCGGCGGGTGGCTTCGCGCGTGGCGTTGTGGCGGGAGCTCGCCAGAAGAGTCGTGAGGGTCTGGCGCAGGCTTTGAAAATGGGCGGGTGACATGGCGGCAATCCTCCTTTCGCGGTGTGTGAGAAGGAGGATGCGCCCCGATTGACATTCAATCAAACGCAATAGTATCGTTCTCAAGTTCAATTTTGTTGAAGGTCAATCCGCATGACTCTCATGTTGCGCCAGCCGCTTCCGCTTCTCGACAACGATGTTCTGCGCACTTTCGTGGCGATCGCCGAGACCGGCAGTTTCACCACCGCCGCCGACCGGGTGTACCGCACGCCGTCGGCCGTCTCGATGCAGATCAAGAAGCTCGAGGAGCAGCTGAACGTGACGCTGTTTCTCCGGGATGCGCGCTCGGTGACGCTGACAGAGAGCGGCGAGGTGCTGCTTCCCTATGCGCGGCGCATGCTGGCGCTGTCGAACGAGGCGGTCGGGCGCTTCCGCATGCCGGAGATGAAGGGGGTCGTCAGGCTCGGCGCGCCCGATGATATCGGCGAGCGTTTCATGCCGACGATTCTGCGGCGGTTTGCCGAGCTCTATCCGCTGATCATGGTGGATCTGACGGTCGACACATCGGGTGCGCTTCGGCGCAGGCTCGCCGAGCAGCGGCTGGATCTGACGCTGGTCAATTGCGCGCCGGGGCAGGTGGTGCATGAGGGCGAGGTGATCCACCAGGAGCAACTGGTCTGGGCCGGCGCGAAATGCGGCACGGCGCATTTGCGCGATCCACTGCCCGTCTCGATCTGGGAGGATGGCTGCTGCTGGCGGGCGGATGCGCTGGCACGGCTCGACAAGGACAAGCGGCCTTACCGCATCGCCTATCTCTCGGCGCATACGATGGCGCAGCGTGCGGCGGTGATCGCCGACCTCGCCGTCGCGCCCTTGCCGCGCAGCTACCTCACCGACGACATGACGGCGCTGGGGTCCAAGCACGGGCTGCCGGAGCTCGGGTCCTTCGAGGTGCGGTTGCTGACCGGCCGTGAGACGAGCGAGACGATCCAGGCCGTGGCCGACAGCGTGCGTTATGCGTTTTCCGAGATGATCGGGATGGCGGCGTAAGGGACGCGATCGGTAAGTGGTTGGCGATTTCTGGAATTAGGGAAATGCCGAATTGCGTTTGGGCCAATAGGCAGTAGGATTTGAGTGCGCATGGTGGATGAGGCGAAGGCCTTGAGGCTCGAGGATTTTGTGGGGCAGTCTTACGACAAGTTGCGTTATGGCGACACGGACCGGCAGGGGCATGTCAACAATGCGGTCTTTGCCACCTTCATGGAAACGGGGCGTGTGGAGCTGATCTACAATCCCGCCGACCCGCTGCTGGAGGACGGCTTTTCCTTTGTGCTCGCCAAGCTCGACATCGACTATATCGCCGAGGTCTTGTGGCCCGGCACGGTCGAGATCGGCACGCGGGTGATGCGGGTCGGGCGGTCGTCGGTGACGATGCAACAGGCGGTGTTCCAGGCGGGCAGGCTCTGTGCCTCTGCCGAGACGGTGGTGGTGCATTTCGATCAGGCGACGCGGAAGTCGCATGCGTTTTCGGAAGACCAGCGGGCGAAGCTCGAGGGGTGGATGCAGGCGGGGTGAACCTCAGGCGAGGTTGGCGAGATGCGCCATTTCGCCGAGCGTGACCACCGCGCGGCTCTTCCACTGAGAGTTTTCGGCCAGATGGGTGATGCTGCCCGATTTGACGGGGAAATTGACCCGGCCGAGGCTGTCGATCGGCATGCCGATCCACCAGGCGATGACGAAGGTCAGCGCGAAACCGTGGGTGACGATGATCTGGCAGTCGGCGGGATCGGCGAGGATTTCGTCCATGGCACGGTAGATGCGCGAGGCGGTCTGGCGACGGCTTTCAGCGCCTTCGATGCCGCCAGTATCGTCTAGGCCGCCCTCTTCGGGCACCGGCAGGCGGCGAGTGTCGAGCCAGGCTTGTGGCTTTCCTTCGGCGACACCGTAGCTCATTTCACGCAGGTCCGGCGTCAGGCGGGGCGTCAGTTGCAACTGGCGGCCGATGGTGTCGGCGGTCTGGCTGCAGCGGAGCAGGTCAGAGGAGATGAGGCCGGATGCTTGGCCGGCACAGAGGTTGGCCAGGCGCGCGGCGATCGCCTCGGCCTGGCGGTGGCCGAGATCCGTGATGCCTGTGTCGTACCAGCCGCCGACCTTTCCTTCGACATGATGGATCGATTGCGGATGGGTGACGACGTAGAGGGTCTTCATGCGGGGTCTCCCGGATCTGGCGGCCCCGCATGTGGAGGCTCTGTTCAGCCCTGCTTTTCGTAGAGCGCCTGGCTTTCCGTCAAGACCTCATCGAGGCGGCGGGCTTCCTGGAAATGGGCGAGGTGATCGGGGAAGGTTACGCCTTCGGGGACCTTGGGGCAGATTTCGGGGGCGCGGAGACGCGTTTCGACCGGGATGACGCCGGCCCAGACCGGTGCGTCGACATCGGCCGGGTCGTCGGAGACGCCGCCGGAGCGGATCTTGGCGGAGGCTTCCTCGATGCGCATGCCGATGACCATGGTGCCCTTGGCCTCCTGGGCATCGTTTTCGCGCAAGACATCCGTGCGGCCGGGGTAGAAGCGGTCGACGACGGCCTTGAGGGCGTCTGCCTTTTCCTCCGGGTCGTCGATGATATGGGCGGTGCCGAAACACATGGCGGAGCGGTAGTTGGCGGAGTGGTGGAAGCCAGAGCGGGCGAGGACCAGGCCGTCGAGATGGGCAACCGTGAGGCAGACGGGGATGCCTGCCTTCTGGGTCTTCAGCATGCGGCTGGCCGACGAGCCGTGCCAGAACAGCCAGTCGCCGTCGCGCCAGTGGATGGTCGGCGTGCAATAGGGCTGGCCGTCGATGACATAGGCGACGTGACAGAGGAGGGCCGCATCGAGCACGGCATAGACGGCGTCGCGGTCGTAAGCTGCGCGCTCATGCAGGCGTTTGGCCCGGTTGCGCGGGGTGACGGGGAAGGATTGTGGCTCGGGTCTCTCGTTCATGCTTGCCTCCTGACGGCTGATGCGGCAGGGATAGTTGCAGTGATTGGTCCAAAGAAGATCCATGATGGCCAAAAACATCCGAACCAATTCCGATTGGTCTGCGAGCACGCCGATGCTGCCCGCACAAGGTCCGCGGCGGCTGGCGCTTTATCGTTCGCTGCGCGGGCTGATCGAGAGCGGGCAGATGCGGCCCGGCGACAAGCTGCCAACGACGCGGGATATCGCCAAGCGGTTTGGCGTGTCGCGCGGGGCAGCCGTTGCGGCCTATGAGATGCTGGTGGCGGATGGCTTTGCCGAGGCACGCGTGGGGGCGGGGACCTATGTGGCCGAGGCCGTGCCGCTGTTGCAGGCGGCGCCGGAGGCTCCAGCCGTCGCGGAGGCGGAAGTGCAGGCGCCGCTGCCCGGCACGCTCGGGTGTTCGACGGCGGACGAGACGACGCTTCGCATCTTCCGCATGCTGATGAACCGGCATCTGACGCAGCCTTCGGCACGGCATTTTCATTACAACGATCCGGCGGGGAGTTATGCGCTTCGCGTCGAAATCGCGGCTTATCTGAAGGCGGCGCGCGGGGTGGTGTGCGACCCCGACCAGGTGATCATGACGGCGGGCACGCAGCAGGGGCTGGATCTGGCAGTGCGGACGCTGCTCAAACCCGGCGATCCCGTGTGGATCGAGGACCCTTGTTATGCGGCGGCGCGCGAGCTTTTCGAGGGGGCGGGGCTTTTGGTGACGCCAGTGCCCGTCGATCGCGAGGGGATCGATGTGGCCTCGGGGATTGCGGCGCGGCCGGAGGCGAAGGCGGTCTATGTGACGCCGTCGCATCAGTATCCGCTGGGCGTGACGCTTTCCATGGCCAGGCGGCTTTCGCTGATCGACTGGGCGCGGCAAGCGGGCGCCTATATCATCGAGGATGATTACGACAGCGAGTTCCGCTTTGCCGGGCCGCCCTTGAGTGCGCTGCAGGGCATCGATGGCGAAGGCCGGGTGATCTATCTCGGGACTTTTTCCAAGACTTTGCTGCCGGGGTTTCGGTTCGGCTATCTCGTGGTGCCCCGCCATTTGCGTGAGCGGGTGCTGACCATTCGCCGGCTAACCGATCGCTTTCCGTCGACGCTCGCCGAGGATGCGCTGACCGAATTCCTGCGCGACGGGCATTTTTCGGCGCATATCAAGCGGGCGCGCAAGCGGGTCAAAGCGGCGCGGGATGCGTTGGTGGAGGCGCTGCGGGAGGGGCCGTTCGAGGTTTCCGCGCCCGAGCAGGGCCTGCATCTGGTGGCGGAACTGGCGCCCGGCGCGGACGATGTTTTGCTTGCGAGGAAAGCGAGAGAGGCAGGCTTCGGCACAAAGGCGCTGTCGCCGCTCTATCAGGGGCCGTCCGGACGGCGCGGCCTTGTCATCGGCTTTTCCGGATTTCCGCCCGAGGTTTTGGGGGCGGCTGCCCGGCGGTTCTGCGCGTCGCTTGGCTGACGTCGCAGCGCGTAGCCGTCGTCAGGCTGTCGAGCCCGGCGGTGGTGCCGTCTCGATGGCGCCTGAGATCCAGATGTCGAGAAACTGGCCGAGCATGATCTCGGCGGTCTGAGGCGGTGTGAGCCAGCCGGAGATTTCATAGACGATGACTTCGTGGAACAGCGCCTGCACGCCGCGGGCGAGAAGCTGTGCGCGCTCGGGCGAGGTGCCGGCCGCAGAGCGGGCGCTGAAGAGGGTGGCGACCTGGCCTTCCAGCACGCGGCAAAGATCGAGGAAGGCGTCCGTATGCGGCCCACGGGCGACGGCGGACTGGCTGAGATAAAGGCCGGCAAAGGCGTGTTCGCGGCAGAAATAGGCAAGCCATGGCGAGAGCAGGGCGCGCAGCCGGTCGGCCAGCGGGCGGTCGTCCTTGCGGTCGACTTCCGCCTTGCCGGCTTCGGCGAGCTTCTCGATTTCGGTGAGGCCGAGGGCGGCCAGGAGATTGGCCTTGTCGCCGAAATGGGCAAAGACGCTCGATTTCGCCACCTTCGCGGCGGTCGCGATCTGGTCGATGCTGGTCGGCTCATAGCCTTGGCGAGAGAACAGGTCGCGCGCGGCGGCCAGGATCTGCTCGCGGGTCTGGCGGCTGCGGGACTGGCGAAGCTTCATGCACGATTCCTTTTGGAAGAGCCTACGCCAAAAATATCTTGACCGAGGACATTTTAATCATCATAAACTGACCGTGGTCAAAAACAAGAGGATCCCTCATGTCTTTCCTGTCGCGTGATGCCCAGCCGTCCCGGGTTCTGGTGCTGAATGGCAATCCCGCACGGGAGACCCTGTGTGGCGCCATGGCGGAAAAGATCGCGGACGAGGCGCGCAGGCGGGGCCAGACGGTGCGGCTGGTGCATCTCGAGGATCTCGATTTCGACGCCAATCTGCGCCAGGGCTATCGCGCACGGATGGACTGGGAACCGGACCTGCAGGCGCTGGCCGAGAGCCTCACCTGGTGCGACCGGCTGGTCATCGTCCATCCGCTCTGGTGGGGTTCGGCACCTGGCAAGCTGAAGGGCCTGTTCGACCGCGTGCTGATGCCGGGTTTCGGCTTCCAGTATATCGAGGGCAAGTCGCTGCCGAAGCCGCTGCTTTCAGGTCGCAAGGCGCGCGTGGTCATCACCTCGGATACGCCGACCGTCTTCCTCAAATGGATCTACGGCAATGGCTGGGTGAAGGTGCTGCGCCGGCAGATTCTTGCCTTCTGCGGCTTCAAGGATTTGAAGGTGAAGTATTTCAGCCCGGTGCGCGGCGCAAAGCCCGAGGCGCTGGCGAAGATGGTGGAGGACGCGGCGGGGATTTTGGGGTGAGGGGGAAATTGGGCGCTTAGAGCCCGGAAGCGGAATCGCGGGCTCTGGCTTCGAAGATGGCGGGTGCGGTTGGTATCGTTGAAGCCAGGCAAGTCGGCTTGGTAGGCCCCGAGGGAGCGCCCATCATCGGTCAAATGCCTTAGAAACCGGGCTTTCAGTTATAGCTAGGGAGACACGATGTCCGCCTTTTGAGTCTCTGCATTATACATGCCTGGCTGGCTAGCAACCGGCCGGAGCACTGCTTCTCCAGTAAATGGCAAAGAGATAGAAGGGCTAAGGCAGGAGAACGACCCCTCGGATTCGGCTTGGGAGACTGATTTTATACTCAATACCTCTGCATGCTAGCCAAATATTTACAAAAATCGCCGTCGCTCCGTCCGTCAAAAGTAAGTGCTCAGAAGGTCGGCGTGAACTGGAGAAGGACAGGAAGATCACCCCAAACCGGCGTACCACGTGTAACTCGACATCCGCACACCCCGACAAATTTCACGCCGAATCTAATCCTATCTCGGCTTTTTGGTCGCCGGAGAGGCCATGGAGAATTTTGCCTTTCGCAGCTCGGGAAAATGAGTGCCAAAGCTCCTGTGCGACCGTGCAGAGAAAAAGGCGCCGGACGATTTCCACCACCTCCCGAAATGTGTTTATTGCCTCTCTGCAAACTTCCTCATCATAAGAGATATGCGCCAAGGCCGTGTAGGTCACCCATTTTCCGGGTATTTGCCCGTGTATTACGGCAGACGTCTTGCTGTATGTCGCTTCAAGCCTGCTGACTACACCGAGCTTCCGCTCATTATCGAGAAAATAAGGGGTGTGATTTTTGTGAAAGGCTATTATTTCCTTTTTATCCAGATAAAATCCCTGCTCCCTAACTAGGGTTGAAAGCTCAACAAAATGGGTTCTGAAATAAGTGTAATATAAGGCGCCCTCTATGATTGATCTCATAGAGGCTGCTGCAGGCTTGTACATCCCCAAAGCTATAAGTGCTGATGTATTGTGTGCCGCATTTTGCATTTCTCTGACAAAACACAAAGCTGGATTTCCGGTGTCGGTCTGTTCCAGTTGCTTAGACCAGATAGCGAGATGCAAAGTTGCGGCAATAATGGAATCGGGCCGTTCGTTGGCCGACATCATAGCGGAGATATTCTCTTCCCAATCAATCGCGCTCAATGCTTCAGAAAGCTTATTTGACGACACTGTCATGCTCACTTTCTGTTCATGATTCCTGACAGGTACGGATCCTCTGGGTCGTGCACATCTAGCAAAGAATAGAAACTTCGGATCTGGTCTGGATTGGCCCAGTCAAGAAAATGCATTACCATCTCTCGCGCGGTCATATCTGTGGAGACCCCTGCATGCCTGAAGCCGTCGATTAGCTGCATCCTTTCGTAAAGTGCCTTTTTGCTAATCCGCTTCCGCTGGACAAAGTCGAGGAGTTCATCAGGCTGCGAATCAGAGTTCTTGAAAGCCTCATCTCGGCTTAGCTGATGAGAAAGCCCTTCTAAGAGATAAAATATATCATCTCCCAGGCTGCCGGATCTCAATTCATAGGCAATGTCGCGTAAATCTGACGCAGAAAAATCAGATGCAATGAGTTGAGATGTTATTAGTCGAAGAGCCTTTTGTCTTACTCTAGCTCGCATTCTACCCTCCGATTCTCGTTACGAGTTCTCTGGAAACACGAAGGAGATTGCCTAAAGCCTCAGTACTATACGGCTTTCCACTAGACCAAACGAAGTTTCTACCAGCTTCGGGTTCTGTGAAGGCTTTGAATTTCTTCAACGAGTTACTCATGCAATGCGCCGTGAACTTCCTATCCGCTCTAATGGTTGCCTCTTCAGATGAGATACCAATGCGAGGGACATTGTTAAATAGGATGTGTGGAGTGGCTGGCTGCTTTCCTACACTCTTCGCTCCAATAAATTCTAGCATCAGACCGATTCCGCGAACCGAATATCGCTGCGGTACAACGGGTATCACCACATGATCGGAATGACGGAGCGATGTCTGAGTAAATATCGATCCTGCCGGGTGGCAGTCAATCAGTATGATGTCATAAAGGCTTCGGGCCTCCTCAATGAACTTGGCGAACCGCTCCTCAATCGGTTTTACATTGAGATTTGCCTCTCCCAGCGCCACGTACATCAAGTCCAAAGTAGAGGCTATTAAATCCAGTCCCCCGCCATTTTTTCCTCCTTTGTAGATCGACGTGACCAAGTCGCCAATCTTGGGAGGATTCAGATTGCCAGGTACCTGTATTTTAAACGGGTCAAGGTCGCTTTCGTCATCAACCAATACTGATAGAACTGTCTTGTTCTGCTTTTCTAGTGAAAAGTATTCCTTAGGTGGCAAAAGCGCTTGAGATAAATTGAACTGGGGATCGTAATCAATTGCCAAAACTCGGAGCGGCTTTGATCCGAACGCTTTCCACCGGCCGAGGATACCCGCCAAGTGCATTGTGACAGTTGTTTTCCCTACGCCGCCTTTCATGTTCATTACGGTCACTACTTTGGCCACATATCCCCCCACTAGCAGTTGTATCTAGCCATACAGCAACAATATGTCGGGTAGCGCAAGCTGTCGTGTGCAAGGCCGTCGAATTTGCTGGGGACCGCGAGACCGGCCGCTCCCCCGAGCAGTTCACGCAAGTTTGTCGCGGCCTAAACAGTGGCTAGGCGAGCGGAAGGATTAAAAAAAGAACTTTTTTCGAGGGAGTATTTAAGGCCCTTTGTCTAACCGCTTCCCCTAATGGGCTGCTGTTGGTCTAACATGTTGCATTTCTCAGCTACTGTTGCGTACGATTTTTGCGCGGCAGCTTTCGTCATGCCTGAAAGGACATAAGGAGGCGCACGGCCTTTTCCGAAGCTATACCTTTACAGACATCGCGTGTTGCCATTATTTCACGTCCGCTGAGTATACTTTTTACCACTGGGCAGCCGGTTTAGCGGACGGGACCTTTCCGAACACGCGACCAACCAGAATCGCCGTCCGCTCTTAGACGCCATCGTTGTAAATCTTAAGGTCGAGATGAGGGCGTAAGCTGTCTGTGAGAGCAGCCTCAAATGTACACCTACTCCCTGCTCCTCCGCCGTCTCCGCCCGCCGCCTTCGCCATCGCCCTCCGACAGCACCTTCCGCTCCGGCAGCGTCACGGCCGCCGACAGCTTCGGGAAGGGATCCACCTTGTTCGGCAGGGCCATGGCGTCGATGAAGAGTTGCTGGAAGTGGGGTTCCAGCGCCGTTTCGATCTTTTCGATGCGGGTGACGGTTTCCTCGATTTCGCGGCGGTGGTCGCGGTTGAGGAGGGCCATCAGGGCGCCGGTGCCGGCGGCGTTGCCGACGGCTTTGACTTCCGACAGTTCGCAATCGGGGATGAGGCCCAGCACCATCGCATATTTCGGATCGATGAAGGAGCCGAAGGCGCCGGCGAAGCGGATGGTGTCTACGGTTTCGACCTCGAGCTTTTCCATCAGCAGCTTGATGCCCGCATAGAGGGCGGCCTTGGCGAGCTGGATGGCGCGAACGTCGTTCTGCGTCACCGTGATCTTCTGGGCGCCGTCATGCAGCAGGTAGGAGAAGGTGCGGCCGTTTTCGAGGATGCGCGGGCTTTTGACCGCCATGCCGCCATCGACGACGCCATCGGTCGAGATGACGCCGGAGAGATACATTTCGGCGACAACTTCGATGATCGCCGAGCCGCAGATCCCGGTGATGCCGGTCTTTTCGGCGGCCTCGGCAAAACCTTCCTCGTTCGACCACTGCTCGACGCCGATCACCTTGAAGCGGGGTTCCAGCGTTTCCGGGTCGATGCGGACGCGCTCGATGGCGCCGGGGGCGGCGCGCTGGCCGCAGGAGATTTCGGCACCTTCGAAGGCAGGACCTGTCGGGGAGGAGGCGGCAACCGTGCGTTCCCGGTTACCAAGCACGATCTCGGCATTGGTACCGACATCGACCATCAGCATCATCTTGTCCTGGCGGTGCGGGCCTTCCGAGAGCGTGGCGCCGGCGGCGTCAGCCCCGACATGGCCGGCGATGCAGGGCAGGAGATAGGTGCGGGCGCCGGGGTTGAGCGATAGCTCGATGTCTGAGGCTTTGCAGGAGATCGCACCGGAGACGGCGAGCGCGAAGGGCGCCTGGCCAAGCTCGGTCGGGTCGATGCCGAGGAAGAGGTGGTGCATGATCGGGTTGGCGACGAAGACGGCATCGAGGATGTCGGTTCTCGCCACGCCGCCGGAGGCGCAGACCTGGTCGACGAGGTCAGAGACGGCCTGGCGGACGGCCTTGGTCATGGCTTCGCGGCCATCGGGGTTCATCATCACATAGGAGACGCGGCTCATGAGATCCTCGCCGAAGCGGATCTGCGGGTTGGACGCGCCGGAGGAGGCGACGATGCGGCCTGAGAGCAGCGAGACCAAGTGCATGGCGATGGTGGTGGAGCCGATGTCGCAGGCGATGCCATAGGCCTCGTTGTGCAGGCCGGGCCAGAGCGCAATCACCGTCGGGCGCGAGGTTGCGCTGTCGCGGTGGATGGCGGCGGTGACGGTGAAATTTTCCTTGCGCAGGATCTTTTGCGCCTGGGGCAGCAGATAGGGTTCGATCTGCAGATCGGTGTAGCCCCAGTCCTTTTCCAGCATGACCTTCATGCGGTCGAGATCGCCGAGCGGCTTGTGCATGTCGGGTTCGTCGACCTCGACATAGCAGAGATGGACGGCCGGGTTGCGCTCGATGACGCGGTCGGAGGCCGCCTTGCGCACGACCTGGGCATTCACCACGGCATCCTGCGGCACGTCGACGACGAGGTCGCCCTGGATGGTGGTCGAACAGGAGAGGCGGCGACCCTCGGGCAGGGTGCGGACCTCGGCGTAACGCTTTTCCTTCGGCCCGACGGGCGAGATATGGTCGTTGGACGAGGTGATGCCGTGTTTGGCGAACTGGCCTTCTTGGACCTCGATCTGGCAGCGCCCGCAGGTGGCTCTGCCGCCGCAGACGCTCTCGACATACACGCCGAGCGTGCGGGCGGCCTCCAGCACCGAGGTGCCGACGGGGAAATGGCCACGCTTGCCGGAGGGCATGAAGAGGACGAGGGGATCTGCGGTCTCGGTCATTCTGGTCTTTCACTTAGTGGGGCATTCCCCCGTGTCATGCGTGTACGGCCTCGGCCGTTTTACTTGGCGACCGTCTTTTCCAAGGCCTCCCGGATCAGGCGGGTGTACGGAATACCCCTTTCCTGTGCCTTGGCCTTGATCGCCGAAAGCAGGGCTTCCGGCAGTCTCATGTTCAGTTGTGCCGACTTCTTTTCGAACTCGAACTGGACGGGTTTGAAGCCGGACAAGTCGTATTCGGAAAGGTCTGCAGTGTCGACGAAGGCTTCGGCCTCTTCGTCGGAATGCAAAACCGGCATTTGCTTGCCCTTACCGTTGCTCATAGCGCCTGATCTCCCGTTCGTGCATGTAACGCGCGCTGATCGGTCGGATGAGAATTCCGAACTCGCTTTCGCGCAAGGTGAAGACGATGAAGACGTGCCGGCCTTCCGCAGTGGTTCCGATCGCACGCTTTCGGTCTTCACCAACCGTGGGGTCGGGGTAGACCGATGGCGTTCTCATGAACACCTGCTCGATTTCCGGTTTCGTCAGGCCATGCTTGGCACATTTCGGCCAATTGCCGCTGTCCCAATCAAAGCCGGAAATCGATCGCTTCATCTCTCCACACTACACGTTTGTATAGGCAAATGTAAAACGGCAGGGTTTGTGCTGTTACTCCGTTGCAGCACCGCCACCGACGCGGGCGGCACGGCCGCCGCGGCGGCCGCCGCCGGTGGAGGCAGAGGCGGGGGATGCGGTCGGGGCTGCATGGGCGCCGCCTTCGGCGGGCTTGTAGTCGCGGTAGGTCTTGATCCAGTTGTAGCAGTTCTCGTCGGTGCCATTGAGCACGTTGGCAGCGCGGACGGCTTCCATTTCCTGTGGGCGGCAGGGGTTCATGATGGCGGAGGTCATGCCCGCACCGATGACCATAGGGATGAAGCCGGCATTGATGCCGTGGCGATGGGGCAGGCCGAAGGAGATGTTGGAAAGGCCACAGGTGGTGTTGACCTTCAACTCTTCGCGCAGACGCCGGATAAGGGCAAAGACCTGCAGGCCTGCCGAACCGATGGCGCCGATCGGCATAACCAGCGGGTCGACGACGATGTCATGCGGCTTGATGCCGTAATCCATGGCGCGCTCGACGATCTTCTTGGCAACGGCGAAGCGGACGTCCGGATCCTGGGAGATGCCGGTTTCGTCGTTGGAGATCGCGACGACCGGGACGTTGTACTTGGCGCAGAGCGGCAGGATGGCTTCGAGCTTTTCTTCCTCGCCGGTGACCGAATTGACCAGCGGGCGACCCTTGGCGACCTTCAGGGCTGCCTCGATGGCGGCCGTGACGGATGAGTCGATAGCGAGTGGCACGTCGACGAGGCCCTGGACGATTTCCATGGTCTGGACGAGCAGGCCCGGCTCGGTTTCGTTCGGGTTGACGGAGGTTACACCGGCATTGATGTCGAGCATGGTGGCGCCAGCGGCGACCTGTTCCAGCGCATCCTTGATGACGGTCTCGAAATTGCCGGCCTGCATTTCGGCGGCGAGCTTCTTGCGACCCGTCGGATTGATGCGCTCGCCGATGACGCAGAAGGGCTGGTCGAAACCGATGATGATTTCCTTGGTGGCGGATGCGACGATGGTGCGGGTCATTTCAGTCCTCCGGTCGATGCCGGCTCTCGCACGGCGGGAATGGGATGTGCCGGCAATTGCCGGGAAAAAGCAATGCGGTCAGTGGGTTTGCGAATGGGCCGCGCGGCCTGCCATTTCCTGCTGGTCCTGGACGGGGTCGGCACCGATCTCGCGCATGCGCTGGGCAGCGATGTCATCGGCGCGGGCATGTTCGCGCTTCCAGGGCTGGCGACCCTTGAGGATGCCGGATTCATGCACGATCTCGGCGACATATTCTTCCTGGCGATAGGCCATGACATGCACGCCGGAGACGCCCTCGATCTCCTTCACCTCGTTGATGATGTCGATGCAGAGCTGCTTGCCTTCCTTCTTCTGGTCCTGTGCGCCCTCGAGGCGGGCGATCACATGGTCCGGAATGTGGATGCCCGGCACGTTGGAGCGGATCCACTTGGCGGTCTTGGCGGAGGCGAGCGGGCCGACGCCGACCAGAATGTAGCATTTCTCGTGGAAGCCTAGGTCGCGGACTTTGTTCATGTATTCGCGGAACATCGGCACGTCGAAGCAATACTGGCTCTGGACGAACTGGGCGCCGGCCTCGATCTTCTTGCCAAGACGATAGGGGCGGAAGTCGTAAGGGGGCGCAAAGGGGTTGATGGCGGCGCCGAGGAAGACCTTTGGCGGAGTGGTCAGCTTGCGGCCAGAGAGGAATTTCGATTCGTCGCGCATGGTGCGGACGGTTTCCAAGAGCGACATGCAGTCGAGGTCGAAGACGGGCTTGGCGCCCGGCTGGTCGCCGGCCTGAACGCCGTCGCCCGTCAAGCACATGATGTTGGCGACACCCATGGCGGCCGCCCCCAGCACGTCGCCCTGGATCGCGATGCGGTTCTTGTCGCGGCAGGCGATCTGCATGATCGGGGCGTAGCCCATGCGGGTCAGAAGCGCGCAGATGCCGACGGAGGACATGTGGCAATTGGCGCCTGACGCGTCGACCGCATTGATGCCGTCGACCCAGCCGTCGAAAACCTTGGCGCGCTCATAGACGTCTTCCGGGTCGGCGCTGTCGGGTGGGTTGAGTTCAGCGGTGACGGCGAATTCGCCGCGGCGCAGCACGCGCTCCAGGCGGCCGAGCGAGGAATGGCCGGGCAGGGGATCAAGCGGCAGGTGGACGCCAAGCGGATTTTCGTCGATTTGGGCCATGCTCTCAGACTTCCTTTGCCGTCTGTTTTTCCCGCTCGGCGGCAGCTTCTGCCGTGACGCGCAGCCAGGAGGATGTTTCGCGCAGCGACTGGTTGACCGGCTTCTGCACCTTCAGGATCGCGTCGCCGGCGACCATGTTGCGCGAGCCGTTCCAGGCCTGGACCCAGACGCAGGGCATATCCGGCTCGACTTCGCAATTGCCATTGGCGCGCACGCCCCCGCAGGGGCCATTGCGCAGCTGCTTGGGACAGTTCATCGGGCAGGACATGCCGGTCGAGGACAAGACGCACTGGCCGCACATGCGACAGTCGAAGAGCAGGCCCTTCACATTGCGCTCGACGAAGGTGACCGGGGTTTCGACGCGGTTATAGCCGAGCTTCTTCCAGACCGGATGGAGGAAGAGGAAGGCATTGGCGAAATTGCGGTAGAACCATTCAAGGAAGCGCGAATTGCGCACGGCCCAGAGGCGGATGGTATAGGAGCGGCGGGCGCGGCGGTTGGGCGAAACGCCCGCCGGTGTGAAGGCCCCGGTCTTTGCCTTGGCGGCCGGGGCAGCATTGCCTTTTTTCGGCGGGCCGGGATCGACGAGCACGGGTTCAGCCATTGTCGCGGCCTCCGGCATGGACGAGAGCGACGAGGCGGGCCTTGTCGTAGGCGGCTTCGATTTCGGCGGCAGCGGTTTCGGCCTCGGCTTCGAGGTCGTCACCGACAGGGACCGGATCGGCCTTGCGCCAGTCGGCGAGATAGGCGTCGGTTTCAGCGGCGCCTGAGCGCATGGCGGCCATGTCGATCGCCTCGGTGAAGCGCAGCGATAGCTCGCGCTTGGCCGATTTGCGACCCTGCTTGACGATGACCTGCGCGGGAATATCCCGCCAGAAAACGACGATCTTGTCTGCCATGCCACTCTCTCCCTTTGACGGCAGAATGCACGGGGGGCATTCGCCGGACTGCGCTTTTCACGACGTCGCTTGTCGCCAAAAACGACGCTGCTGCCAGTCCCGGTGTTTTTACCAGATTCGCCGCGTGACGCCGCACCAGATCCAGGACCAGAGCGTCGGCGGGAAGCGGAGCGCCGAGGGGCCGTCGGGCGTCTTCGGGGCAAGGCGACCGGCAAGCGCGTCTTCGAGGGATCGTCTGGTGATGTCGAGGGAAGCGATGGTCAGTAGCAGCGGGTAGGTGGAGATGAAATCGGCTGATGCAGGCCGGGTGCGGACCTCGTAGAGCGTGCCGCCGGTATCGGTGCCGGCATCAACGAGGTGGAGCGTGGCGCCGAAATTCTCAGAATCGTTTTCGCGCAGCGACCAGTAGCCGCCCATCTGGCCGCGATAGTTGGGATTGATGCCGGCATGCAGATTGATGACCGGGCAGGGCATGGCCGCGATCTGGCGCGCCGACATGAGGCGGGTGGAGACGAGCAGGATGGCGCCGGGGCCAATCTGCTGGATCAGGTCCTTCGTCTCCGCTGCATTTATCGAGGTGACGGGGTGGATCGGGATGGTGTCCGGAAGGACGCGGTCAAACCCATGAAGGCTCAGCAGTTCAGCGACGCGGCGGTCGGCGAGGCGGCGCAGAAGGCGGGCGGCGACCATGGTGCCGAGCTGGCCTGATGCGGCGATCCAGCCCAGCTTCCTGGCACGGCGGCGGGTGATCTCGCCCTTGCCCTCGGCATTTTCCAGGATGACGTGAACATCCATGCCGGATTTCACGAGGTGCTGGACGACGATGGTCGGATTGAGGCCGCCGGCGGTCATGACGACCACCGGGCGGCGGGACGTGTCCGTAACGGGCTGAGACATCAGACGACGAGCGAGACGACGGCGACTGCGGTGTAGACGACGAAGCCCGCGATCATCAGAGACAGGATGCCGATGACGCAGCCAGCGAGGACGCCGAGGCCATCACGCTGGGAATGCGCAAAGCCAAGGACGGCAAGCGCAAAGGCCGGCGGCCAGTTGCCGAGCGGGATGGGCAGGAAGACGACGATCGCAAGGATCAGCGCCAAGACACCGATGACCCGTTCGGCGAAGCGGCTTTCAAACAGCCAGAAGCGGGGGATGACCAGCTTTTCGGCCCAACGCATCCAGGGAACGAGACGCTTGACGATGGCCTCGAAGGTCTGCGGCTCGACGCCGTAGTCGCTGACGATGCGCGGAAAGAAGACCCGACCGCCGGGGGACATGGCCATCTGCCAGGCGACGAAGACGAGCGGCAGGCCGAGGATGAAGGTGCTGCCGGGCGGCAGAGGCACGAGATTGGGAAGCGCAAAGACCAGGAGGAAGGCGCCAAAGGAGCGGTCCTGCAGCGCGATCGCGATGTCGCGGATCGTCACCTTGCGCTCCGTTGTGCGAGCCAGGCGGACCAGAAGATCCGAAAGGTTTTCGGGATGATTGTGTTCACGCGCGGTGACGAGATCCGCCACCCATGTTTCCGCCCTGTCGGTCATGCTTGATTCTCTTGGTTTTTGTTGACCTAGCCCCACGTTTGCACGGGGATATTACAGGGGGATTAAAAGCCGGCAGGGTCGCAGTTCACGCTTTTGGGAATGGTGAAGGGAGGGTGAAGAATGGGTGGCGAGCACCTTGCAGACGCTTGACCCATTCGCCTACCTTTGATTGATGCTGCGAAACGGGGACACGACTTTCGATGGACGAGGACACTTCCAATTCTTCCAAGGCGGTGGCGTCGGTTCATCCGAACCCATGGAAGCAGATGACGACTTTTGAACAGGTGTTCCTCAGTCTCTTTCTCGCTGCTCTGGTGCTGTTTGTAGTGCTTGTCTCCGTCTTCTGGTCCTGGAAAGCGGTCGGGCTCATTTTTCTGGCGGTCGTTCTGTCACGTGTCCCATTTCTGATGCTTCTCCAACTCGCCTTTGTCGCCTTCCTCATCCTGGCTTTCGGCTGGATGCTCCACTCTATGATGTGACCGACGGAGATATGGACTTATCCGAATAGGCCCCTGCCTTGATTTTTCCTTGCTTCTTTGCGAGCCAGATCGGGTCGGAACAGACGGGGAATCAGGATGACTGCAACTCTTCAACGCTCCACAGCTGTCGTGGCCGTGCTGGTCGCGGTGACGCTTGGCCTTTCCTCCTGCGGAAACACGATCCGCGGAATTGGCAATGATCTCGGCAATGCGGTGGATGCGACCCAGGATGCGGGGCGCAGCGTTGCGAACTCGGTGCGCTGAAGCCGAAGGTAACTTAGTCTCAGAGGCGTCAGGCGGCTGAAGCCGAAACTCGGGCGGCTGCGACGAGTTCGGGTTGGAGATCGCCGTAGCCGGTGAAGCGGTATTCGTAATCCAGCTTCAGATAGTCTGCCGCCCATTTTGCCTTGGCCCGTAGTTCGGCATCCTCGGTCTGGGCGAGATAGACGATCTTCGTGTAATTGCCGAAGACCATGTCGCGCAGTTCGGGATGGCGGTCGAGCTTCAGAGGTTCGATGACGAAGGCCTCGAACTGGCGGGTGATGAGATCCGTCAGGTAAAAGGCGGTGAATTCCGTTTCGCATTCGGCGAGGAATTTTTCCGTGCCGGAAAAGAAGGCATAGCAATGAGGGCCTGACAGCCGCTCGATGCCTTCCTCGCGACAGATTTTGTCGACTTCACCCTGGGTGCCGCATTCCGCATAGCCGATGAAGATGTTTTCGTGGCCTGAGGCGCGGGCTTCCGCGATCTTTTCGCGCAGGGCCGGTGCGATGCGCTCCGGCCAGACATGCCAGATGGCGGGCAGGCATTCCAGCGTCAGATGGTCCAGTCCGTTGAGGGCTTTTACGGCCAGAATCTCGCGCGCAATAGCGCCGCACGCAATCACGTGAACCTTTTCCGATTTCGCGCGTTGTTCCATCGCAATCCACTCGTTACCAGACAGAAGGTACATTCACATGATGGCGAAAAAACTGACAGTCGGCGCAGCCCTCGTTCTCACCGTCTTCGCACTGTCGTCTTGCGGCAATACGATCCGCGGCGTTGGCCAGGATGCTGCAAATACCGTTGACGCGACGCAGAACGCTGCGAACAACGTCGACTCCGCCGCCTCCCGCTAAGCGCATTCGCGCGGGGGACACCGCTTTGAGCGCAGCTATATCAGGAGAGGGAGCATGACGCTCACGACCATCGCAAAGGCCAGTGCCATCTATATGTTGGCGGCCATCCTGTATGCCGGCGGGCATGTTGCCTGGCAAACCATGGCAACGTCCCCTCAGGGCGAGTATTACGCAGAAGCCGGCCTTTAAAAGGGCCGGCTTCGCCGTTTTCAGACTCAGGCGCGTGCGCCCATGCTGTTGTGCTTGCGGCTGATGAATTCCTTGGCCGTTTCGACCGCCACGGCTGCATCGCGGCAATAGGCATCAGCGCCGACGGCCTTGCCGAATTCCTCATTGAGCGGCGCGCCGCCAACCAGCACGACGTAGTCGTCGCGAATGCCCTTTTCCTTCATCGTGTCGATGACGACCTTCATATAGGGCATGGTGGTGGTGAGCAGCGCCGACATGCCGAGGATATCCGGCTTTTCGCGCTCCAGAGCTTCGAGGTAGTTTTCGACCGGATTGTTGATGCCGAGGTCGATGACGTCGAAGCCAGCGCCTTCCATCATCATACCGACCAGGTTCTTGCCGATGTCGTGGATGTCGCCCTTAACGGTGCCGATGACCATCTTGCCCTGCTTCGGGGCGCCGGTTGCGGCGAGCAGCGGGCGCAGGATCGTCATGCCAGACTTCATCGCGTTGGCAGAAAGCAGAACTTCCGGC
Source organism: uncultured Allorhizobium sp. (assembly GCA_958439205.1). GTDB lineage: Bacteria > Pseudomonadota > Alphaproteobacteria > Rhizobiales > Rhizobiaceae > Allorhizobium. The sequence continues at coordinate 2,779,840 of OY288189.1, forward strand.
ACGAAGAGAATGCCGTCGCGGAAGTCGATGCCGACGATGCGCATGCCTTCGACGAGCGCCTGGGTGAGGATGTCATAGGGCGCCCAGCCGCGTTCGAGCAGGATGTTCGTCGCTTCTTCAATCTCTTCCTTGAGGCCGTCATAGAGGTCATCATGCATTTGCTGCACGAGCTCTTCGTCGGAGAGTTCGGAAAGAATGATGTCGTCTTCGGCCATGGTGGTGCTTCCCGCTTCTTTTTCAACGCGATTCCGGTCGCGCCGGGCATGAGACTGCCCGATCGAAAGTTAAACCTCAAGTTCGTGAAAAACTCTTTTCGATTACGACGCGGCGGCAGTGAAAAGCGACGGTGGCAGACAAGTGATGTAAAAGCCGATGTCTGCATGACGCAAGTCGTTGGCGCATAAAGGATGGTTTCACAAGCGGATTGGATTAGCATAATGGAGGAGAGAAGCAGCGCGGACGAGCGCTCGAGCGAGGAAGCAGACATGGACGACATCACGGCAGAACCGGGCGCAGGCCGCCGCCAGCGCGGCGAAGGACGAGGGGCTGCGGCCCGAAGGGCATCGCGCAGCGGCGGCGGTGCCGGTCCGTCCATGCCTTACATCACCCGCAAGATTCAGCCGTATAACGTGCTGGACGAAGAAGGCCTTCAGCTGATCGAGCGCAATGCCGACACCGTGCTGGAGGAAATCGGCATCGAGTTCCGTGAAGACGCCGAGGCGCTGGAGCTCTGGAGACAGGCTGGCGCCGACGTGAAGGGCGAGCGGGTGCATTTCCCGAAGGGTCTGTGCCGCGAACTTCTGAAGACTGCCCCGTCGGAATTCACCTGGCATGCCCGCAACCCCGAGCGCAGTGTGCGGATCGGCGGCAATGCCACCGTGTTTGCGCCGGTCTATGGTTCGCCCTTCGTCCGGGATCTCGAAGGCGTTCGTCGTTATGCGACGCTCGAGGACTTCCGCAACTTCGTGAAGCTCGCCTACATGGCGCCGTCGATGCATTCGTCGGGCGGTACGGTCTGCGAGCCGGTCGACATTCCGGTGAACAAGCGTCACCTCGACATGGTCTACAGCCACATCAAATATTCTGACAAGCCGTTCATGGGCTCGGTCACGGCACCGGAGCGTGCGGAAGATTCGGTCGCCATGGCGAAGCTCGTCTTCGGTGACGATTTCGTCGAAAACAACTGCGTCATGCTGAACCTGATCAACGCCAACTCGCCGATGGTCTTCGACGAGACCATGCTCGGTGCGGCGAAGGTCTATGCGCGCCACAACCAGGCTTCGGTCATCTCGCCGTTCATTCTGTCGGGCGCCATGAGCCCGGTCACGGTTGCCGGCACGCTGACGCAGATCCTCGCCGAAGTTCTGGCGGGTGCTTCGTTCACGCAGCTGATCCGTCCGGGCGCGCCGGTTCTTTTCGGCACCTTTGCGGCCTCGATCTCGATGCAGTCGGGTGCGCCGACCTTCGGCACGCCGGAGCCGGCGCTCGTATCTTATGGTGCCGCCCAGCTCGCGCGTCGCATGGGGCTGCCTTTCCGTACCGGCGGTTCGCTCTGTGCGTCGAAGGTTCCGGATGCGCAGGCGGCACATGAGAGCGCCAATACGCTCAACATGACGCTGCTTGCCGGTGCGAACTTCGTTCTGCATGCGGCCGGCTGGCTCGAAGGGGGCCTCGCCGCCTGCTACGAGAAGTTCATGATCGACCAGGATCAGCTCGGCATGATGCAGAAGATGGCACAGGGCGTCGATCTGACCGAAGACGGCCAGGCGATGGATGCGATCCGGGAAGTCGGTCCGGGCGCGCATTATCTCGGCTGTGCCCATACGCAGGCGAATTTCCAGACGGCTTTCTATCGCTCGGCGCTTGCCGACAACAACTCCTTCGAACAGTGGGAGATCGAGGGTCGCAAACGCATCGAGGATCGGGCCAACGTGCTCTGCCGCTCTTGGCTCGACAGTTACGAGGCCCCGGCGCTCGATCCTGCCATCGACGAGGCGCTGCTTGCCTTCATCGCAAGCCGCAAGAACTCGATGCCCGACGCCTTCACCTGAAAGGGTCCCGTTGCCAGGGAGCAAGGCGGAGCCAACCAGGTTGCCGACATGATCCAAGAGGAGGTCTGGCGACCCCATTACAAGATCGAGGGGCCGCGATGAGCGGCCCTTCGGGCGTTTTGGGCAGGCTCGATGCGGCGCTGGCGGCATTCGGTCTGTCGTCTCGTGGGGTGGTGCGTTTTGGCGAGCAAGAAGCGGCACCACGCCTTACCGATGGCCGATCGGTAACAGCCGTGGTGCTTATCGGGGTTGTGGGCGGCGCCATGTGGCCGGTGTTCGACGCCTGGCGCGCGACGCAGGTGGACAGGGGCGGATCTGATCCGCTCGATCGCTGGTCGAAGATCGTCATCGACGGCGTGGCCCAGGAGATCGGGGCGGTCGCCTGTTATCCGTCAGATGCGCCTTACCAACCGTTTCAGGCATGGGCGATGAAGGCGGAAGGGCTGAAAGCCTCGCCGCTCGGGATCCTCATCCATCCGCGTTATGGGCTTTGGCACAGTTATCGCGGCGCGCTGTTGTTTCGAGACTGGGACGAGGAGGTCGAAACGCCTGTTGCGGTTGCTCATCCCTGCGATCGCTGTCTGAAGAAACCCTGCCTGTCCTCCTGTCCTGTCGATGCCATCACACCAAGTGCCTTTGATGTCACCGGCTGTCGCCAGCATCTGGCGGGCCCTGTGGGGCAAAGGGGCTGCATGATCTCGGGGTGTATGGCGCGCAATGCTTGTCCGGTCGGGACCGAATACCGCTATCCGCCGGACCAGCTTCGGTTTCACATGCGGGCGCTGAAACTGCCCACATAGGGGACACAGTTGATTTCGGGGATATCGGGTTTGCGGCCTTCACAATGTCCGGAATCATCGCCAAGAACGGGTTCACTCAAGGACCCGTGGAATTCCCTGCATGCGCAAGAGCCTTTCTCTCCTCGGTTTTCTGACCGGTCTACTTGTGCCCTCGCTGACCTTTGCGGCTTGCGAGCAGATGCGCGAGGGGGCCGCGACCTACCTTGCCTGTCGCTTTGATCCGACGCGGGAGGATGTGCGTCTGCATCTCGCGGGACCCGATGGTGTGGCTTATGGCGGGTTTGCCGGGCTCAGGCGGCAGCTCTGGGCGGAACGGCGGGTGCTTACCTTTGCGATGAATGCCGGCATGTATCACGACGATCTGTCGCCGGTCGGTTACTTCGCCGAATATGGCAAGGCGCTGAAGCCGGCGGTGACCGGTGGTGGGTGGGGGAATTTTCATCTGCTGCCGAACGGGGTTTTCCTGATGACGGGCGGCAAGGCGTCGGTGATGGAGACGAAAGCCTTCGTCGCCAGTGGCGTCGTGCCGGACTTCGGCACGCAGTCCGGGCCGATGCTGGTCATCGACGGCAAGCTGCATCCGAAGTTTCTAGCCGACAGCGACAGCTTCAAGATCCGCAACGGCGTGGGTGTCGACGACCGTGGCCAGATCCACATGGTGGTCTCACGGGTGCCGGTGCGCTTCTATGACTTTGCAGTGTTTTTCCGCGACCGTCTCGGTGTGGCCAACGCGCTCTATCTCGATGGGACGATATCGAGCGTGTTCATCGCCGAGGAGATGCGGATGGACCGGCTGTTTCCCATGGGGCCGATCCTCTCGGTCAGCATGCCCATCCCGCAGTAGGACTGGGGGTCAGACTGCGGCCTTCGGATAGGCGCGTTCCAGACCACCGGAGCGGTTGAGGCCGGTGCGGAACGAGGCGAAGGCCGGATGCTGGCTGGAGCGCGCGGCTTCCATCAAGCGGATCTGGAGGCGGGCCGGAGCATTGTCGCCGATCCATTCGCCTGCGCGCTCGAGCTTCAGCGAATTGAGAAAACGGGCTTCCGAGGCGATCTCCAGATAGACATAGAGACCCTCGAGCAAGGCATCGTCCTGGGCCGGGTTCTCGAAGATCAGCTTCAGGAAGGCCTGATCCGGCTCCTGCAGGGAGGCGATCTTGGCAGCGACGGTGTCGCGATCCGGAAAAGCGGACATGGGTATACTCCCTCACATGGTCAAGGCTACCGGACAGGGGCAGGCCCCGATCCATTAGGATGAGCTACACCACAACAAGTTTGCCCGAGGCTTGCTGCGATGATTTGAGGGCGTGGCGTCACTCGTGTCGCAGCGCGTCGATCGGGTTCATCTGGGCGGCGCGCCGGGCGGGGAAATAGCCGAAGACCATGCCGATCGCCGCCGAAAACGCGAAGGCCAGAAGGATGATCGAGGGGCTCGCGACGAAGGGGACCGACATCAGGGAGACGGCCGTGTAGGCGATGCCAAGGCCAAGCGCGATGCCGACCACGCCGCCGAAGACGGAGAGCGTCACGGCTTCGACGAGGAACTGCATCAGCACCTGACGCTCGACCGCGCCGATCGCCAGGCGGATGCCGATCTCGCGGGTGCGCTCGGTGACAGAGACCAGCATGATGTTCATGATGCCGATGCCGCCGACGAGCAGGGAGACGGCGGCGACCGCGCCCAGCAGGCCGGTCATCAGCGTGGTTGTGCCGGTGAGGGTGGCTGCCATCTGGGTCATGTCATTGACGGAAAAGTCGTCGTCTCGACCGGCGACGATCTTGCGGCGTTCGCGCAGCAGGCGCTCGACATCGGCCTGGACCTTGGCCGTGGAGACACCGTCTTCGGCCGACAGCATGATGCTGGAGACATCCGTCGAGCCGCCGATGCGGCGCTGGAAGACCTTGAGCGGCATCATGACGACATCGTCCTGGTCGCTGCCCATGCCGCTCTGGCCCTTCTTGGCGAGAATGCCGATCACCTGGCAGGCGACATTGCCGACGCGGATGGTCTGTTCGATGGCGGGGGTGGACCCGAAGAGCTTGGAGCGGACGGTTTCGCCGACGAGGCAGACGGCCTGACCGCCGCGCTCTTCCGACGCCAGGAAGGTGCGGCCGGAGGCCAGTTCCCAGTTTTGCGCGATCAGGTAATCGTCTCCAGAGCCGATGATCGAGGTCTGGCGGCTCTGGCCGCTGAAGATGACGGTCTGGCTGGACTGGTTGATGGCGGCCACTGCGCGCAGGCCGGGGATCTGCTCGCGGATTGCCTCGATATCCCTGATGGTGAACTTCTTGGCGTCGGTGGCTGCACGGCCCGGTCCAAACTGGCCGGGACGGACGAAGAGAAGATTGGTGCCGAGCTTTGAGATTTCGCTCGTGACCTGGGCGGTGGTGCCGTTGCCGATCGTCACCATGGCGATGACGGCGGCCACGCCGATGACGACGCCGAGTACGGTGAGGAAGGAGCGCAAGAGGTTGCGGCGGATGGCGCGCAGCGCCAGTTTCAGGGTTTCACCGAACATGGGCGCGTGCCTCCTCGATCCCGCTGTCGGACTGGATGTGGCCATCGACAAACCGCAGGGTACGCTTCGCATAGGCGGCGATATCGTCTTCGTGGGTGACCATGATCACGGTGATGCCGTGGTCGCGGTTGAGGCCGGTGATGAGTTCCATGATCTCGCGGCTGGTCTTGGTGTCGAGATTGCCGGTCGGTTCGTCGGCAAGCAGCACGGCGGGGCTGGTGACGATCGCGCGGGCAATCGCCACGCGCTGCTGCTGGCCGCCGGACAGTTCCTGGGTGGTGTGGTTTTCGCGGCCGGCGAGGCCGACCTGCGACAGCGCCTTCAGCGCCCGCGCCCGCCGTTCACGGCCGTCCATGCCGCGATAGACCAGTGGCAGTTCGACATTTTCGACAGCCGAGGTGCGGGCGAGCAGGTTGAAGCCCTGGAAGACGAAACCCAGCATGTGGCGGCGCAGCAGCGTGTATTGCGCGCGGTCGAAGCCTGAGGTGTCTATGCCTTGAAAGAAATACTGGCCTGATGTCGGCACGTCTAGGCAGCCGAGGATGTTCATGGCGGTCGATTTGCCGGAGCCGGACGGGCCCATGATCGCGACGAATTCGTTTCGCTCGATCGACAGGTCCACCCGGTCTAGGGCGCGGATGGTTGCCTCGCCGCGGCCATAGATGCGGGAGATCTGGCGAAATTCGAGGAGCGGGGAGGAGGCCATGGCGCGCCTTAGCCGTTGCGGACGGCCTGGTCGGTGATGACCTGGTCGCCCTCCTTGATGTCGCCCTTAACGACGACCGTGTTCTGGCCGTCGGAAGCGCCGATCTCGATGTTGACGGCGACAGGTACGCCGTTGCGCAGCAGCCAGATGGTGCGCTCGCTGCCCTCGGGTTCGGGCGCACTTTGCGGCGCTTCACGGGGCGGGCGGAAGAGGCTGAAGACGCCGCTGCCGCCGCCGGTGGTCTGCGTCGCAGTGGTCGCCGGCGGGGAATAGCGGAGCGCGGCATTAGGGATCAGCAGGCCGTTCTTCACCGACTGGACGACGATATCGGCTGTCGCCGTCATGCCCTGGCGCAGCAGAAGATCGTCATTGGAGACAGAGAGAATGCCCTTGTAGGTGACGACGTCACTCACGGTTTCGGCAGCGTAGCGGATCGAGGTGATCTCGGCGGGAAAACGCTGGTCGGGAAAGGCGTCGACCGTGAAGGTGGCGGCCTGGCCGACGGCGACCTGGCCGACATCGGCCTCGTCGATCGAGACCTGCAGCTCCATCTGGCGCAGATCACCGGCCAGGGTGAAGAGCGTCGGGGCTTCGAGCGAGGCTGCGACCGTGGCGCCGGTGTCGACATTGCGCGCGAGAACGATGCCATCGATCGGCGAGACGATGGTTGCCTTGGACACCGACAGTTTCGCCTGTTCGAGGGCGGCTTCCGCAGAGATGACATCGGCTTCGGCGCTCTGGCGCGCGGCGGACGCCGCCTGGAAGGTATATTCGGCGGTGTCGAGATCCTGCTGGGTGGAGACGCGGCTGGAGACGAGCGTGGTCTGGCGGTCGAGCTTGGACTTGGCGGATTGTTCGTCTGCGCGGGCCTTGGAGACCGAGGCGCGGGCGGAAGCGAGGGCCGCCTCCTTGGCCTTCAGGTCGGCGTTCAGCTTGTCGGTGTCGAGGCGCGCCAGCACGTCGCCCTTCTTAACCTCGCTGTTGAAATCGGCAAGCACCTCGCGGACCGTGCCCGACTGTTCGGAGGAAACGTCGACCTGAACGGTCGGCTCCACGGAGCCGGTTGCCGTGACGACAACGGTCAGGTCGCCGGGCTTCAACTCGGCGGTGGTATAGCTGACGGTGGTTCCGCCCGCCGACCAGAGATAGGCACCGTAACCGAGGCCGAGGATCGCAAGCAGACCAAGGAGACGCAGGCCCCAGCGGGCCTTCGGACGCGCGGCGCTGGCGAGCATCGCCTTCAGCTCTTCCGTCTCGGACGAGGTCTTGGGGTTAAGGTTGTCGCTCACGTCTGCTCCGTCTCAATCATTCTGCTTCACCGGACCTTGGACCAGGCCGGCGCCAAGCCCCTTGATCGGTATCAAGGGCATCAGGTTCCATGGCTATGCAGATAGACTTTCGGCGGGGAAAGGACAGTGAAAGATTGGTAAGGTTGGGAGGAGGGGGCTGCAGCAGCGAATGCAGGCAGGCTAGTGGCGGAAGAGGTGGGATTCGAACCCACGGTACGGTCTCCCGCACGCCGGTTTTCAAGACCGGTTCCTTAAACCACTCGGACACTCTTCCAATCGCTGAATCTAGCTTTGGTTTCAACTTCTGACCTAAACCTGAAAAGCGGAATCAGAAGCCACTCTTCTACCAATTCATTCAGCGGTCGGCTTTGTAGCAGCTTTGATCGTCGCGTCAACTTGCACTAGGTTTGCCGCTTGAATATCGGGCATGGCGTGCGAACAGAGATCCATTGCTATGGCAAACCTAGAATGGTCAATCTTTCTCTTGCGACCTTCGAATGTGCTTCGGCGCCAACGAGTTGCGTTGCGAGGCTGTGTGCGAGGTCAAGGGTCGGAAATGTTGCAGATCGAGCTTCATGATTAGTCGTGGTAACTCTTGAGCGATGTACGCTGGCGTCGGTTTACGACCGTCGATTTTCACAATGATCGATTAAAGGGCATTGGAGCCCGTTCTTAGTTTTAAAAGTCCATAAACACTGGTCTTCCTGTTTGGATACCGGCGGTATTTCTCCGGAAATGGCTTGCGCGTTGCTTTTTTCTTGGTTAAATTTTGATAAATTGAGGTGGAAGATGACACGATTTGATTATATTTCAGTATTATCTTTGATATTCTCGTTTTTATCGGCGTATCACGTAGCTTTAAGTCGCCCCCAAGATAATGAAATATCGTACCTTCACTCAATTGAATCTAAGATTTACGATGCTGAAATTCAGCAACCGCGATTAAATTGCTTTTATAAGAGCGACATAATCAATTACGAGTGCGGCGAGCAATTTACGACTGTAAATGTTCATACTATCTCTTACCTAAATCTAGTCGTCGACTTCAAGCAAGCTGTCGAAGACTATCATGAAAACTGGTGCAACATGCGTGCACGCATGATGTTTGTGAATGACTGCTCGCTCTACAGTGAATTTCTCCTCACCTATAAATCCGATCCCACCGGTAGCTTTGCTAAAGTAGAAGCAGACAAATAGCGAGATTACGAAATCTCAGTGAATTCGGAAAAAAGCGAAAACTCATTTAGCAAAGCGCCCAAATAGTCCCGCAACGGATTTCGTTACGCGTCGGCGTGTGTTTGAAGGCGCATCGTTGCCGCAGGCGCCCATATCGAGCAATTCTAACTGTACGATATCGGCATCGGTGCGAGCAATCACCGGCTTTTCGTCATGGCGTCGCCGGAGTTTGTTGCGTTCGCACTCAATGAGGATTTCAGGGCCGTATTTTGGGATGGGTACGGGTTTCACGTGTATTGTGAATGCAGTGTCTTTATCTTCGCCGCATTAACCATCCACTAACCATGATTGAAGCTTTCGGGCGCTCCGGATCGTTCAAATTGTGACTTTTCCCATTTTGGCCATTTTTGCACAGGCTTCATTGCGCGCAAGTGAGCGGGGCATGGGGGCCTCGCAGATGGGGCGCGATGTCAGCATGCCCCGCTGATCTGAAGTGGGACAGATGCAGTTTTCGATGCGTGGCCTGATGGCCAATTCGGGGAAGTGGTTCGGACTGGTGCTGCTCTGCGCCTTCACCGCCTCCTGTTCGACCACCAAGACGGCCGAGAAGCCAAAGCGGTCGAAGGAGTATTTCGCCGAATCGATCTATGGCGTGAAGGCCAGCCCGCGTCTCGTCGCGAGCGGTCCGGTGCCGAAGGGCGGCGGACGCTACATGGTCGGCAAGCCCTATGTGGTGAAGGGCAAGACCTTCGTGCCGAAGGAAAATCCCGGCTATGACAAGGTCGGTGTGGCTTCCTGGTATGGCGATGCCTTTCATGGCCGGATGACGGCGAACGGCGAGCTCTATGACAAGGAGCATCTATCTGCGGCCCATCCGACGCTGCCACTGCCGAGCTATGCGCGGGTTACCAATCTGAATACCGGCAGCTCCGTCATCGTGCGCATCAATGACCGTGGACCTTTCCACAAGGGCCGGATCATCGACCTGTCGCGCAAGACCGCCGACATGCTGGACATGAAGCATAGCGGCACGGGCGAAGTGCGGGTGCAGTATATCGGCCCGGCCCGCATGGACGGGCATGACATGCCTTATCTCATGGCGTCCTATACCCGTAAGGGCGATCGCGGCCCGGTCGTTGATCCGGGTGGCCAGATCGCATCGGGCGTGATGGTCGCGTCGAACGATGCAGCTGCACCGCAATACCAGCCGCCTGTTGCCACGACCTATCAGACGGCACTGTCCGGCTCGACCCCGAGCGGCGGGGCAGCCAGCCAGACGCTCGACGCGCAGCTTCTGATGCAGGGCGGCCAAGGCGTTGCCGCCGGTGGCGTGGTTTCCGGCGAGAGCTTTGCAGCCCTTCCCGATTTCGGGCCAATGCCCATGCCGCGACCGCATCACATCGATGGTTACGATGGTTCGGGTTATGCGGCAGCCTATGTCGAGGCCGAGCCGCAGGCAGGCGCGCTTGCCTTCGATGCCATTCTCGTGCGCAATGACAGCCTCACCGAGCACTCGATTCTCTCCTCGGTCGCCAAGGGTGGCATCAAGCTCTCCAGGGGGCGCTGACCGCCCCGGCGGCGGCACAGGAGAGGCCGTGTGCCCCGCAGCTGAAGTGTGATCATGCGTCGTCCTTTTCCCGTCCTGCTGCTCGTTTCGATCCTTGGCTTTGCCGGATTTACCGCTAAGGCGCAGGCTCCGGCCGCTTCGGCTCCACAGTTGATCGAGACAAAGGCTGCGCAAGTCTATCTGATCGAGGCGTCGACGGGCACGGTGCTGCTCTCCAAGGGCGAGCGGCAGAGTTTTGCGCCGGCATCGCTTGCCAAGCTGATGACACTGGAAGTGGTGTTCGACGCGTTGAAAAAGGGCGAGATCCGGCCCGACACGATCTATCCGGTTTCCGAATATGCCTGGCGCACGGGCGGCGCACCGTCGCGAACCTCCACCATGTTTGCGGCAGTCAAAAGCCAGGTGCCGGTCGCGGATCTGGTCAAGGGCATTGCCGTGCAGACGGCGAATGACGGCTGTTTGATCATCGCCGAGGGCATGGAAGGCTCCGAAGCGAAGTTCGTCGAGCGGATGAATGCCCGGGCCGCCGAGCTAGGGCTTGCCGACAGCCGCTTCGGCAATGCCACGGGCCTGCCGCATCCGGACAACCGCTCGACACTCTATGATCTGGTGAAGCTGTCGCGGCATCTCGCCTCGACCTATCCAGATCTCTACCAGACATTCAGCCTGCCGGAATTCGAGTGGAACAAGATCCTGCAGCGCAACCGCAATCCGCTTCTGGGCGTCGGGGCGGATGGGCTGGGGACCGGCTTTGCCGAGGGCAGCGGTTTTGCCATGGTCGCCTCGATGGAGCGTGGCGGGCGTCGGCTATTCCTCGGGGTGAGCGGGATCGCGACCGACAAGGAACGGACGGATGAGGCGCTGCGGTTGCTCAACTGGGGTTTCGACAGTTTCGAGATGCGCACTCTGTTCAAGGCCGGCGAGGTGATCGGCGAGGCGAGCGTCTACGGCGGGGCGCAGTCGACGGTGCCGCTGGTGGCGGCCGCGCCGGTCGAGGTCTATGTGCCCGTCAACAATCCCGAGCGGCTTCAGGCGCGCATCGTCTATCGCTGGCCGCTCAATCCGCCGGTCGCGGCGGACCGCGAGATCGCAACGCTCAATATCCTGTCGGGCGACCGTCCGCTGGTCAGCGTGCCGCTGAAGAGCGCACAGGCCGTCGAAGTGGGGACGCTGCGTCAGCGGGCCTGGGATGCACTGATCGAGCTACTGTTCTTCTGGATCTGACGAAAATCTGCAGCGCCCGGGTGCTTCACGGTTTCGCTTGAGGTCATCTTGGGTTAGAGCCGTAGGCAAGCCCGCAAGGGCGCAATCTGGAACGCCGCTGGCGGGAAGAAGGCAAGCATTGACGACGGCGCGCGGATTGTTCGTGACTTTCGAGGGAGGCGAGGGGGCCGGGAAATCGACCCAGATTCGCCTGCTTGCGGAAGCCCTGCGCGCGCGCGGCCACACCGTGGTGACGACGCGTGAGCCGGGTGGATCGCCGGGAGCGGAGGCGTTGCGCCATGTGCTGCTCTCCGGTGCGGCCGAGCCTTTCGGCGTGCGCATGGAAGCGCTGCTGTTTGCCGCAGCCCGGGCCGATCATCTTGATTGCGTCATCCGTCCGGCCCTGTCGCGCGGCGAGATCGTGCTGTGCGACCGCTTCGTTGATTCCTCCCGGGTCTATCAGGGTGTGACCGGCAATCTCGAGCCGCCGCTGATGGCCGCACTCGAGCGTGTCTCGATCGGGGCGACCATGCCGGATGTGACGCTGGTGCTCGATCTGCCGGCCGATGTCGGCCTGCAAAGGGCGCGACGCAGGGCCGGGGCTTCGACCGAGGGGGCGACGCCTGACCGGTTCGAGAAGGAAAAGCTCGAGATACACGAGAAGCGCCGCCAGGGCTTTCTCGACATTGCCGCCCGCGAGCCTGAGCGCTGCCGGGTGCTCGATGCGTCCTTCGACGTCGACCATATCGCGCGGGACATCCTCTCCGAGGTGGCGCTCGTGATTGCGAGACAGGCGGGTATCGACCGCGACGGGCAGGCGGCACGGTCATGAGCGAGGAGAGGGCAGGGCTGCTCGATGGGGCGATCGCGCCGGTCAGCAATATCAGGCTGTTCGGCCACGAGGCGGCGGAAGAGTTTCTGGCGCGCAGCTATCGTTCCGGCAAAGGCCACCATGCCGTGCTGATCGAGGGGCCAGAGGGCATCGGCAAGGCGACCCTCGCTTTCCGCTTTGCCAACCATATCCTGCGCAATCCGGATCCGGCGACGGCACCCGAGGCGATTTCCGATCCGGATCCCGAACATCCTGTGACCCGGCAGCTTGCCTCCGGCGCCAGCCACAATCTCCTGCATCTGTCGAGGCCGGTGGATGAAAAGACCGGACGTGTCAGGACGGCGATCACCGTCGACGAAGTGCGGAAAGCCGGCCACTTTTTCAGCCAGACATCGGGGACAGGCAACTGGCGCATCGTGATCATCGATCCGGCCGACGATCTGAACCGCAATGCGGCCAACGCCATCCTGAAGATCCTCGAGGAGCCGCCGAAGCGGGCGATGTTCCTGGTGCTTTCCCATGCGCCGGGCAAGCTCTTGCCGACCATCCGGTCGCGCTGCCTGCCGCTGAAGCTGCAGGAATTGTCACCGCCGGCGATGGATCAGGCGCTGGGGCAGTTGGGCCTCACCATTCCCGCCGGCAAGCGCGACGCTGTGCTGACGCTTGCCAAGGGCAGTGTGGCGCGGGCGCTGAAGCTGGTGAATTATGGTGGCGCCGACATCCTGGAAGCCTTCGAGCAGATGCTGGCCACTTCGGGTCCGGCACAGCGCAAGATGATGTTCAAGATCGCCGATGCGCTGTCGGGCAAAGACAGCGAGGTCGCCTTCGGCTTCTTCACCGAACATCTCGGCGATCACCTGGCGGAGACGGCGCGGACGCTTGCCATGACAGGCGATCTCGGCGGGGCAGAGCATTACGCGCGGCTGTCATCCGTCATCAACCAGCAGCTCGGCGTGGCGGCGGCCTATAACCTCGATCGCAAGCAGACCATCCTCGATGTGCTGGCGACCATCGTGCGCTGATCGGAATAGTCCCGGAAGGAATTGGTTTCTTAGCCGCTTCCTTCCGGTCGACCTCGCAGAGTGCTGCGCCTTTAGCTTCTTGTGCCAAGAGCAAGGCGGCAAGCAAGGCCAGCAAAGACGGTCGCCAGCAGGTATTCCGGGAGCTTTCTAAAGCGGCCCAGACCTGTGATCCGGTTTCGGATAAAGCCACTCAGCAGGATGACGGCACCGTTGACCAGAAAGCCGATGACGTTCAGCACCGTCGCCAGAATCAGGATTTGCAGGGTCAAGGAGCCCTGAACCGGATCGAGGAACTGCGGGAAGAGGGCGAGGACAAACAGCGCCATCTTCGGATTGAGCAGGTTCGTCGCCAGGCCTTCGCCCAGAATTCGTGTCATGGAATGGCGCTTGAGGCCGGCATCCGGGGCAAATTGCATTACTTCGGAGCGAAGCGTCTTCCAGGCAAGGTAGAGCAGATAGGCGCAGCCTGCCCAGCGGATTACCTCGTAGGCGGTCGGTACGGCAAGAAAGAGCTGTGACAGACCGAGCGCTGCGGCAAGCGCATGGCAGTATGTGCCGAGTGCGATGCCGATATAGGTGAGAAAGCCCGCTGCACGGCCTTGGCTGATGCTGCGCGAAGCAATCAGCAACATGTCAGGTCCCGGCGTCGCGGTGAGAACGACGCTGGCGGCGGAAAAAAGCATCAGTGTAGAGAGATCCGGCATATCGGTTTCCTTCGAGTTGGCCGGAATTCCGATCTATCACGATCAGCGATGGTGGCAAGTCTCGTATTGCTGGCAGAGCGCGCTTCTTCGTGGCGCTGCAGCAAAACGGATGTTCCTAAAGGCCGAGGAATGCTTTAAGAGCGTTCGACCCCATTTGTCGTCGCCGCAACATGGCTGGCCCTTTGCGCCGCCATTGTCCGGCCCGTGACATCGCAACCGACGAAAAGACACCAGGTAGACATGAGCGATCCCTTCTACATCACCACTGCCATCTCCTATCCAAACGGCAAGCCGCATATCGGCCATGCCTATGAGCTGATCGCGACCGACGCCATGGCGCGCTTCCAGCGGCTCGACGGTCGGGATGTGTTTTTCCTGACGGGCACGGACGAACACGGGCAGAAGATGCAGCAGACGGCGCGTGCAGAAGGCATTACGCCGGAGGCGCTGGCCGAGCGCAATTCCAATGCCTTCCGCGAGATGGGCCAGCTCTTGAACTCGTCCAATGACGACTTTATCCGCACGACCGAGAAGCGCCATCACGAGACGGTGCAGGAAGTCTGGCGGCGGATGGAGAAGAATGGCGACATCTACAAGGGCGGCTATGCCGGCTGGTATTCGGTTCGTGACGAGGCTTACTTCCAGGAAGAGGAAACCGAACTGCGCGCCGATGGCGTGCGTTACGGACCTCAGGGTGCGCCGGTCGAATGGGTGGAAGAAGAAAGCTACTTCTTCAAGCTCTCGGCCTATGAAGACAAGCTCCTGAAGCTTTACGAGGATCAGCCTGACTTCATCGGCCCGAACGAGCGCCGCAACGAAGTGATCTCCTTCGTCAAGTCGGGCTTGAAGGATCTGTCGATCTCGCGCACGACCTTCGACTGGGGCATCAAGGTGCCCGGCGACGACAAACATGTGATGTATGTCTGGGTCGATGCGCTGACCAATTACATCACCGCGACGGGATATGTCGAAGACGAGAACGGTCCGCGCGCCAAGTACTGGCCGGCCGATGTGCATATCATCGGCAAGGACATCATCCGCTTCCACGCCGTCTACTGGCCGGCCTTCCTGATGTCGGCTGGCCTGCCGCTGCCGAAGCGCGTTTATGCGCATGGCTTCCTGCTCAACAAGGGCGAGAAGATGTCGAAGTCGGTCGGCAACGTCGTCGATCCCGTTGATCTCGTAGCGCATTTCGGCCTCGACCAGGTGCGCTACTTCTTCTTGCGCGAAGTTTCCTTCGGCCAGGACGGCAGCTATTCGGAAGAGGGGATCGCGACCCGCATCAATGCCGATCTCGCCAATGGCATCGGCAATCTTGCCTCGCGTTCGCTGTCGATGATCAACAAGAACTGCGAGGGCAGGGTGCCGACACCCGGCCCGCTGACGGCTGAAGACGAGGCGATCCTCAAAGTGGCTGACGACGCCATCGCAACTTGCCGCGAGGAAATGGGCCGCCAGCAGATCCACAAGGCGGTGGCCGCCATCATCAATATCGTCAACGAAGCTGACCGCTATTTCGCAGCGCAAGCGCCGTGGGTGCTGAAAAAGACCGATGAGGCGCGCATGGGCACGGTGCTCTATGTGACGGCAGAAGTGGTGCGCCAGATCGCCATCCTGTTCCAGCCGATCATGCCGGCCTCTTCGGCGAAGATCCTCGATCTGGTCGCTGTGGCAGAGGATGACCGCGTGTTTGCCAAGCTGGGTGCAGCCGGCCGTCTGACGCCCGGCACGGAACTGCCGGCGCCTGCGCCGGTCTATCCGCGCTACGTCGCCCCGGACGCGGGCAAGGCCTGACGCGATGCTGATCGATACCCATTGCCATCTCGACTTCGCGGATTTCGACAGCGAGCGTGACGAACTGGTCACGCGTGCGCATCAGGCGGGCGTCAAACAGATGGTGACGATCTCGACGCGGGTTCGCAAGCTTCCGACGCTGCTTTCGCTCACCGAGCGTTATCCGAGTGTGTTCTGCTCTGTTGGTACGCATCCAAACAATGCCGGCGACGAGCTGGATGTGACGGCGGACGAGTTGGTGCGGCTGGCGGAAAGCCACGAGAAGATCGTGGCGATCGGCGAGGCCGGGCTCGACTATTTTTACGATACGCAGACGCCCGAGGACCAGAAGACGGGGCTGATCCGCCATATCGAGGCGGCGCGGCGGACCAAGCTTCCGCTCGTGATCCATAGCCGCAGCGCCGACGAGGATATGGCGGCGATTTTGACCGAGGAAACAGGGAAGGGCGCCTTCCCCTTTATCCTGCATTGCTTCTCGTCCGGCCAGGCGCTTGCCGATACCGGCGTGGCGCTCGGCGGCTACGTGTCCTTCTCGGGGATCGTCACCTTTCCGAAATCGGAAGAGCTGCGCGAGATCGCCAGGAGCGTTCCGTTGGACCGGCTGCTGGTCGAGACCGACGCGCCGTATCTTGCGCCGAAGCGCTGGCGTGGAAAACGCAATGAACCGTCCTACGTGGTGAACACGGCGGAAGTTCTGGCCGAGGTGAAGGGCGTGAGCTACGCCGAGATGGCCGAGATTACCACGGAGAATGCCTTCCGCTGTTTCTCGAAAATGCCAAGGCTGGCGTGAGGGAGTTTGGATGAAGGTCACGCGCCGGTTCACGCTCTTGGGTTGTTCGTCGTCTCCAGGCGTGCCCCGGATCAATGGCGACTGGGGCAATTGCGACCCCAACAATCCGCGCAACCGGCGGACCCGCGCATCCTTCCTGATCGAACAGATTGGACCTGACGGTGGCAAGACAACCGTCGTCGTCGATACCGGCCCTGACTTCCGTGAGCAGATGATCCGTTCAAGGGTCGAGCGTCTCGATGCCGTCGTCTACAGCCATGCGCATGCCGATCACCTGCATGGTATCGATGACATCAGAGGTTATTTCATAACCCAGAAGAACCGGATCCCGATCTATGCGGAACCGTATACGATGGCACGGATCGAGGAAGGCTTCGGCTATTGCCTGAAGACGCCTCTCGGCAGCAGCTATCCGCCGATCGTGGCACCTCATGTCATCGAGGACATGGATCAGCCGATCGTCGTCGAAGGGGCTGGCGGTGCGATCGCCATGATGCCGCTCATGCAGGAGCATGGTGATATCGTCTCGATTGGTCTTCGGATCGGCAATGTTGCCTATTGCTGTGATGTCTCCGACTTTCCCGAGGAGACGGTTGAAAAGCTCTCTGGGCTCGACCTGCTTTACATCGACGCGCTGCAGTATCGGCCGCATCCCAGCCACCTGTCGCTGGAGCAGGCGCTGGGTTGGATCGAGCGGATCGCGCCTGTTCATGCGGTGCTGACGCATATGCATACGCCGCTCGACTATGAGACCGTGATGGGCGAGACGCCGCCGCATGTCGAGCCAGGCTACGACCAATTTATTATGGAATTTGAAGTAGATATTTGATTTAGTTCATATTATGATTGCGGCAGAGTAGGGCGCTTATCATCGGTTCTGCGGCGAAAAATCCAGACGCATGTGGATCTCGTCGTGGAAGTGGTCACCGACCAAGAGAGCCTGTTTTTCAACGGCCCATGCAGTAAAGCCGAGGGCTTCGTAAAGGTCGATCGCCGCTCTGTTGTTGGCCTCAACACAGATGCGCAGCGACCGCAGATCGGACATCCAAGGCTGCGGGCGTACTAGCATTGCGTCTGAGATCACGGTTTCGAGCAGACGTCTCGCAACGCCCGAGCGGCGCCAGGATGGACGGACATAGAGACCCCAGATCAGACCGATATGCCTGGTCTTTTCGGCCCGGGAGCCTGCCAAGCCAACGACGCCGGCGATTGCGTCATCCGCGACAGCGGCCATGACATGTCCGTTCTCAAGCCTGTCTGCGACGCGCTCGAGAGGCTGGGACTGTTCCTCGGCGAAGGATGCGCCGAAAGCATCGGGATGAAGACGGAGACCTTCAGACCGGATTTCTCTGAAGGCGGAGGCATCGGATTCACGAAGGCGGCGCAGGTCGAGGGCTTGCAATGTCTGGCTCCCATCTGAAATGTTGAATGGCAAACTCGTGCTCAAAACAGGCCGATGGTTGTCCGGTGCATCGCCGAATGCAAGAGGCTTCGTTGGTCGTGCCGAGCATCGGGGACGCCAGGAACGCCGCTTTTCCAGAGATTTGGGTATGGGCTTCAGTTCCATAATCTATATTATGCGATCTTTGTGTGCGGGCTATCGAGAGCGAGGTGAGCCTTCCCTTCGGTCCTTAGAGGTCCGCGACATGCAGAATGGTCTTGGCGGAGATCTCTGTCTCGGAGGGATAGCCGAAAGCGTTGTTGATGTAGGTGACGCCGTCGATCACCTTGTTGCGGTTCAGATGGCTGTGTCCGTAGAAATGCTTCGAGGCGCCCAGGCGACGGATCTGGGCTTCCAGCCGGTCGGTGCCAAGGACAGGAAACAGTGCCTTGTGCTTTTCCGGATAGCGCGCCGGCATGAGATCGATGCGCGGCACGAAATGCGAGACGCTGTAGACGGCGTCATAGCCTGATGTGTCCGGGATCACATTCATGGCGTCGAAGCGCGCCGCGACGTCGGCCGGGTGCAAGCCTTCCCAATTGCATTTGTAGAAATCCATCCAGCCGCGTCGGATCGTCGGACCCGGTTCGCCGAAGGAATAATCATACCAGGCGAGCAAGGGCACGATCAGTGATTTGCCGATGGCAAGCGGTCCGGTCTCGATGCCGTAGCCGTGGCAGAGTTTGTTCAGCGTCTCAAATTTCTCGAAGGAGGGTCCCTTCCCGCTTCGTGCCGTCCAGAGATCGTGATTGCCGGGGAGGAAGAGGAGCTTAGCGTAACGCGGCGCGAGTTCGTCGAAACAGGCTTTCACAAGATCGAGCTGATCGGAGAGATCGCCAGCGATGATCAGGACGTCATCGGTGAAATCGGCACGCGAGAGAGCGCGGAGCCAATCCAGATTCTGGCGGTAATCGACATGGAAGTCGGATCCGAGAAAGAGGCGCATACTCAAGGGATCCGCTGCGGTTTCGAAGACATCAGGACCTTCTAACGGATTCTGCGGTATGGGCAAGCATGCTAGAGGAAAGCGCGGGCCGAGGTCTGTGCCGACCTCCGCCTTGGCCGCTCAATAGACCACGGGTGGCAAAGGCGGGGCGGAGACCCCTTCCCGCCATTCGGTCGAAAGCGTGAGCGGCAGCGTCGCGCGGATGTCTTCTGCATTGGCGGCAATGATCAATTCATAGTCGCCGGCCTCGGCAATCCAGGCGCGGGCGTCCGGGTCGAAATAAGCAAGGTCGCGGATGCTGATCGAGAGCCTGGCGGTCTGCGTGCCGCCTGCTGGGATCGCAAGTTTGGCGAAGGATTTCAGTTCCTTGACCGCGCGTGGCAGGCGGGAGGCCTTAGGGGCCACATAGAGCTGGACGAGTTCGGCCCCTGCCCGGTCGCCAATGTTCTTCACCTCGACCTCGACGGTGACGCCATCCGGGCCAATGTCGAGGCTGGAAGCGCGGGGTTCAGACCAATCGAAGCGCGTGTAGGACAGGCCGTAGCCGAAGGGGAAAAGCGGCTTTGCGCCATCCGCATCGTGGTGGCGGTAGCCGACGGCGAGGCCCTCCGAATAGACCACATGACCGTTTTCGCCGGGATAGGTCTTAGGGTCCCCGGTCATCGCGGAGTTGTCGGAGAGGTGCTTTGGGAAAGTCTGCGGCAGGTGGCCGCCGGGTTCGGCGTCGCCGAAGAGCACGTCGGCGATCGCATTGCCGGCTTCCTGGCCCGGATACCAGGCCTGAATGACGGCGGAAACCTTGCCCAGCCAGGGCATTTCGACCGGGCCACCGGTCTGGAGGACCACGACCGTGCGCGGATTGACCGCAGCAACCTTCTCGATCAGCTCTTCCTGGCGCCCGGGCAGGCGCATGTTGGGCAGGTCGAGGCCTTCGGTGTCCCACTCCCCTTCCCGGCCGACAACGAGGACGGCGACGTCGCAGGCCTTGGCCTGTTCCACGGCTTCGGCGATCGCGGCATCCGAAGTCGGCAGCTCGGCGCCGAAGCGGACGGCGCGGATTTCGATGCCTTCATATCCCTCGGGCATGGCGCGGTAGTCGACACGGATCTCGTAGGTTCGGCCGGCTTCCAGCGATTTCTCGACACGAATTTCCGTATTGCCGAGGCCGAAGAAATTGTCGCCGCGGGCCCAGCCGGTTTCGCCGTCGACCAGCAGTTCGCCATCGACATAGAGCTTCGCGAAGCCTGCATTGGTGAGGCCGAAGACATGCGCGCCGCTTTCATCCGGGCGTAAGCGGGTGATGATGCGGGCGGAGAAGTCACGCGGATTGAGCGTGGCGTCCGGCATGTCGAGCCAGAAGAACTGGCTTTCTTCAGCGGTGGACGCATGCACTGAAGGTCCGGACCAGTCGCGACCGTGGAAGAAGTCGACGGAGACATCCCCCCGGATCATCTGGGTCAGGCGGTTGTTGCGGCAGGCCTTGAGATGGATGACGCGGTTGGTGCCCGACAGCGCACTCGTGATGCCCTCGAGCGGGCTTACCTTGTAATGGGCGTTGATCTGGGCGCTGCCGCCGCCCATGACGCGGGGTTCAGCCGCGTTGGGGCCAAGCACTGCGATGCGGTCGAGGGCCGCCTTGTCCAACGGCAGGATGCCGTCGTTCTTCAGCAGCACCATGCCGTCTGCGCCAAGCTTGCGGATCAGCGCGCGGTGCTCTGGGCGATCGACGGCCTTCTCGTCTTCCATCGTCGCATCCGCGAAGGCGCCGACGCGTTCGAGGAGGAGGAGCATGCGGCGGGCGGCGGCCTTGAGGGTTTCCGCGGGCACCCTGCCCTCGCGAACGGCTGCGACGAGCTTTTCGCCACGGTCGCGGGTCGGGCCTGGCATTTCGAGGTCGAGGCCGCCGGTCACCGAGGCTTCCGTGGTGTGCGAGCCGAACCAGTCGGACATGACGATGCCGTCATAGCCCCATTCCTCGCGGAGCAGTTCTGTCAGCAGCCAGTGGTTTTCGCTGGTCCATACACCGTTCAGGCGGTTGTAGGAGGACATGATCGCCCAGACACCGGCCTTTTTCACCGCCGCCTCGAAGGGCGGCAGGTAGATTTCGCGCAGCGTGCGTTCGTCGATATCCGACGACATCGTTTGGCGTTCGATTTCCGATTCGTTGCCGACGAAATGCTTGATCGTGGCGGCGATGCCTTGCGACTGGACGCCCTCGATGTAGGCAACGGCGAGTGCGGAAGTAAGCATCGGGTCTTCGGAGTAGCATTCGAAATTGCGGCCGTTGAGGCCGGAGCGGTGAATGTTGACCGTGGGGGCGAGCAGGACGCGGGCGCTCTTCGTCTTGGTTTCCTCGGCAAGAGCCACGCCCATCTGGCGCACCAGTTCGGGGTTCCAGCTCGCGCCGATGCCGATCGCGGCGGGGAAACAGGCTGATTTCACACCGCCGACGAGCGAGCCACCGCCGCGGGCGCCGTTCGGACCGTCGGTCACCTTGATCTTGGGGATGCCGAGACGCTCGACCGCGACCGTCGTCCAGAAATCAGCGCCGGCCAGCAGGGCGACCTGCTCCTCAAGTGTCATCTGGTTGAGCAGGTCATCGATCATGGCAGAACTCCTCATCAGGCCATCGCATCAGCACGATTCACGGCAACGTTGCAGCCGCGGATACCAGTTCTGCTTTAAAGCGTTTTTGATCGGGTCTTGTCCAGACCGGCTGGTGTTCAAGGATGCGCATGCGCTCACGATATCGCGATGAGCGACATCAAACCGTCACAGGACCTTTCCAAGGGGGCGAATCGTCCTATCCTTTTATTTCGGACTTCCTGAAACAAGGGGATGATGATGCGCATGCGGATTGGAATTGCCCTCTTTCTCACAGCCGGGCTCCTCGCTGCCCCGGTGTTTGCCCAGCAGGATACGAAAACAGAGGCTGCCGGCCTTGCCAAAGATGTGATCGAGCAGCAGATCACGGCCTTCCTCAACAATGACGCGACGACCGCCTATTCCTTTGCCTCGCCGGAGATCAAGTCGGTCTTTCCCAATGCCGAACGCTTCTTCGAGATGGTGAAGAAGAGCTACGCGCCGGTCTATCGGCCGGGCAATTATGCCTTCGGCCGCAACCAGGTTTCGCCCGATGGCACAGTTGCCTATCAGGAGGTGCTGATCTCGGCGCCTGATGGCAAGGACTGGGCTGTCTATTACGAGCTGAAACGCCAGCGCGACGGGCAGTTCGCCATCAATGGCGTGCGCATGATGCGCGAGACCAATAGCCAGGGCATCTGATGGCACTGCGAGGGTGGGCGGCATGACCGCCCTGCCCTTTGTGCACGATCAATTGGGCTCAGACCGGGTCAATATCGCCGCGTGCCCAAGTCTCGATGGTTTCGGCCTTGAAGTCCTCGAAGCGGTCTTCGGCGATCGCCTGACGGATGCCCTGCATCAGCTCCTGATAGTAGCTGAGGTTGTTCCAAGACAAGAGCATGCCACCCAAAGCCTCGTTCGAGCGCACGAGGTGATGCAGATAGGCGCGCGAGTAATCGCGGGTCGCCGGGCAGGACGACTGCTCGTCCAGCGGGCGCATGTCTTCGGCGTGGCGGGCGTTGCGGATGTTGACCTTGCCGCGGCGGGTGAAGGCGAGGCCATGGCGACCGGAACGGGTCGGCATGACGCAGTCGAACATATCGATGCCTTCGGCGACCGATTTCAGCATATCGTCAGGCGTGCCGACACCCATCAGGTAACGCGGCTTTTCCGTGGGGAGCACCGGAAGCGTGATGCGCAGCATGTCGAGCATGACGGCCTGGGGTTCGCCGACCGCGAGACCGCCGATGGAGTAACCCTTGAGGTCGAGCTGCTTGAGGCCCTCTGCCGAGCGAATGCGGAGCGCCGGCTGGTCGCCACCCTGGACGATGCCGAACATGGCCTTGCCCGGCTGGTTTCCGAAGGCGACCCGGCAACGTTCGGCCCAGCGCAGCGACAATTCCATGGCGCGCTCGATCTCGCGCGGCTCATTCGGCAGCGCCACGCATTCGTCAAGCTGCATCTGGATGTCACTGTCGAGCAGGCCCTGGATCTCGATCGAGCGTTCCGGCGACATGTGATGGAGCGAACCATCGACATGGCTCTTGAAGGTCACGCCCTGCTCGTCGAGCTTGCGCAGGCCCGACAGCGACATGACCTGGAAGCCGCCTGAGTCTGTCAGGATCGGGCCGGGCCAGCGGATCAGCTCATGCAGGCCGCCGAGGCGGGCGACGCGCTCCGGGCCGGGGCGCAGCATCAGGTGGTAGGTATTGCCGAGGATGATGTCGGCGCCGCCTTCCTTGACCTGGTCGAGATACATGGCCTTGACCGTGCCGACGGTGCCGACCGGCATGAAGGCCGGTGTGCGGATCGTGCCGCGCGGCATGGTGATCTCGCCAAGGCGAGCCTTGCCGCTGGTGGCCTTCAGATTGAACGTGAAATTCTCGGACATCGGTCAGTCGTCTTTCCGGAAGAGCAGGCTGGAATCGCCGTAGGAATAGAAGCGGTAGCCGGTCTCGATGGCGTGGGCGTAGGCACCCCGCATCGTGTCGAGGCCGGCAAAGGCGGATACCAGCATGAAGAGCGTGGATTTGGGCAGGTGGAAATTGGTCATCAGCATGTCCACCGCCTTGAAGCGATAGCCGGGCGTGATGAAGATGCCGGTCGCACCCGACCAGGCGGGGATATTGCCATTGTCCTCGGCCGCACTTTCAAGCAGGCGCAGCGAGGTGGTGCCGACGGCGATGATGCGGTTGCCACGGGCACGGACCGCGTTTAGCGCCGCGGCCGTCGAAGGTGAGATATAGCCGATCTCCTCGTGCATCTTGTGCTCGGCGGTATCATCCGCCTTCACGGGCAGAAAGGTGCCAGCACCGACATGCAGGGTGACGAAATGGCGCTCGACACCGGCGGCGTCGAGTTTGGCGAAGAGGTCGGGCGTGAAATGCAGGCCGGCGGTCGGGGCAGCTACGGCGCCTTCCTCGCGGGCGTAGATCGTCTGATAGTCCGTGCGGTCCTGTCCGTCTTCCGGCCGCTTGGCAGCGATGTAGGGCGGAAGCGGGATGTGGCCGACGGTGGCGATCGCCTGGTCGAGATCGGGGCCCGAGAGGTCAAAGGCGAGGTCGATCTCACCGGCTTCGCCCTTCTCGGCGACGGTCGCAACCAGCGAACCCATGAGGCAGGCAGAGCTGTCGCCCTGCCCCACGCCGAAGTCGATGCGATCACCCTGCTTGATGCGCTTGCCGGGCTTGGCGAAGGCTTTCCACCTGGAGGCACCGACGCGCATATGCAGCGTGCAGGAAACGGCAATTTCTTCCGCACCTTCACGGTGGCGGATGCCTTCGAGCTGGGCCGGGATGACCTTGGTGTCGTTGAAGACCAGCGCATCGCCGGGCCGCAGGAACGACGGGAGGTCGTAGACATGGTGGTCTTCGAGCACCGGTGTCTGATCCGGGCGGACGACCAGGAAACGGGCATGATCGCGCGGGCTTGCGGGCCTCAGCGCAATGTTGTCGTCCGGAAGATCAAAGTCGAAGAGGTCTACACGCATCGCTGTCTGTCAGAGTGTGGGTGGAAGATCTAAACGCGAAAACCCGCCCGGGTGCCAGGCACCGAGGCGGGCTTCGTGTGGCTTTAAGCCGATCAGGCGTCGGCGGCAACCTTCATCGAGACGATCGAATCCGGGTCGCTGACGGGCTCGCCCTTCTTGATCTGGTCGATGATGTCCATGCCTTCGATGACCTGGCCCCATACGGAGTACTGCTTGTTCAGCCACGGCGCATCGGTGAAGCAGACGAAGAACTGCGAGTTGGCCGAGTTCGGGCTCTGCGAGCGGGCCATCGAGCAGGTGCCGCGAACATGCGGGGTAGCCGAGAATTCAGCCTTCAGGTCCGGCTTGTCGGAGCCGCCCATGCCGGCACGGCCGGGGTTGAAGTCGCTTCCGCCCTTCTTGCCGAACTTCACGTCGCCGGTCTGGGCCATGAAGTCGGGGATGACGCGGTGGAAGACGACGCCGTCATAGGCGCCTTCGCGGGACAGTTCCTTGATGCGGGCGACATGGCCAGGGGCCAGATCCGGGAAGAGCGCGATGACGACCTTGCCCTTGGTGGTTTCCATCAGGATGGTGTTTTCCGGATCCTTGATCTCGGCCATGGTGTTTCTCCTTGGTTGGGGCTTTGCGCCCGGTAGATATCAGTTGCGACCGACGGTGACCTTGACCATGCGGTCGGGATCGGTGACTTCGCCGTTGCCGCCTTCGCCACGCTTGATCTTGTCGACATATTCCATGCCGGCGACGACCTTGCCGACAACCGTGTACTGGCCGTTCAGGAAGCCGCCTTCGGCGAACATGATGAAGAACTGCGAGTTGGCCGAGTTCGGGTCCTGGCTGCGGGCCATGCCGACCGTGCCGCGCTCGAAGGGCACGCTCGAGAATTCAGCCTCGATGTCCGGCAGGCTGGAGCCGCCGGTGCCAGCGCGACCGGGCTCGAAACCGTTTTCCATGTCGCCGAACTGGACATCGCCGGTCTGGGCCATGAAGCCCTCGATGACGCGGTGGAAGGCGACGTTGTCATATTCGCCCTTGGCTGCGAGATCCTTGATCTGCGCGACATGCTTCGGTGCGACGTCCGGCATCAGCTGGATCACGACCGGGCCGTCCTTGAGCTGGATGGTCAGGAAGTCTTCGTTGGACTGGGCCTGGGCGGAGCCGAAACCGGCGACGGCCAGGAGGAATGCGGTTGCGAGTTGGACGAGCTTCATGATCACTCCCGTTCTGAAAAATTGCGGCTCAGCGGCCGTATCTGGAATTGAGGGCAGCCAGCACCGGGGCCGGCACGAAGGGGCCGACATCTCCACCCATGGCGGCGATCTGGCGAACCAATGTGGCCGTTATGGGCCGCGAGGCGGTCGCAGCCGGCAGAAAGATGGTCTGGATATCCGGTGCCATGGTGGCGTTCATGCCGGCCAGTTGCATCTCGTAGTCGAGATCCGTGCCGTCGCGCAGGCCACGCAGCATGATGCTGGCGCCATGACGTCGGGCGGCATGAATGGTGAGATCGGAGAAGGACACGACTTCGAGGTCCCCTGCCCGCGCCGGCAGCACCTCAGCCAGCGAAGCCCGGATCAACTCGGCGCGCTCCTCGAAGCTGAAGAGCGGCGTCTTTCCCGGGTGCGTCCCGATCGCCACGACCAGACGTTCCACGAGCTTCATCGCCTGCACGAGAACATCAAGATGACCATTGGTCATCGGATCGAAGGAGCCAGGATAAAAAGCGGTCGCCATGAGAGCCCGTTCTTTGGTTTCGCCCGCCTTTTGTCATGGAAGGCCTGAGTTCGCAAGCGTGCAAGCGGAGGCTTAAGGTCACGTTTCGGCTCGCTCCCCGCCATTTTCCAGCGCTGAACCACAGATGAACGGCCCATTCAAGGTCGTTTCAGGCGGGGCACCGTAGAACAGCATCGTTGCACCAACCCGCCAAGCCACAAGGTCGTTCCCATGCTGGTCCTTCTCATCGCCGCCGCCATCGCCGCATCCCTGCTCGTCGAACTCGGCCTGATGGTCGTTCGAGATCAGATCGAGGCGTCGCAATTCGATTGCAAAGATGAACGCCAGATGAACGGCGTGTTCAAGGGGACTTCAGGCGGCGGTTGGTAAACATCTTCCTACACTGTGCGGGAACTATTTCCGTGCGCAAACATTTTACGGCTGCGAATGCCGGTACGCAAAGGACTAAAGCAATGCATGACAAGGTTACCCTGATCAACCTCGTATGGATGATGATGATGACTGCCATGGTTGCCACCTCCGCAACCTTTTACATCAAAGACAGCGGCGACGCTGCTTTCTACGGCCCGCCGATGACCGCCCGCTACCACAGCTTCGGGCATTAATCGGAAATCAAATCTTCGCCGCTAGAAAAGCAACAACCCCGCTGAAAATGAAAGGAAAGCCCATGTTTATCACCCTGTCGGTACTGGCTGCCCTGATCAGCGGTATGTTTGTTGCCTCCGTTGTTTCGACGATTGCCGCATTGAAGCGCGAAGACGATGACTTCCGGGCCATGATGGAACGCCGCAAGGCATTCTGAGACCGATCCCAAGCGGTCACAGTCGGTGGATCCACACGCCGGCCCAACGAAGACCGCATCGAACTTGATGCAGACCTCCAGCAAAAAGCCCGCTCGGATCACAAGTCCGGCGGGCTTTTAGTTATTCATTCAATCAACTCGGTAGTCTGAAGCCGGCCCCGGAGGGCCGGCTCTTGATCATTCCGTCGGCGTTTCGCTGCCGGCGTCTGCGATCGTGGCAGCCGTGCCCTCGCCTTCGACGCCTTCTGCGGCTTCGACGACGTCCTCATCGCTTTCCGGCTCGCTGATACGCTCGACCGATACGACCTTCTCGTCCTTGGCCGTCGAGAAGATGGTCACACCCTTGGTCGCGCGGCTCGCGATACGGATGCCGTTCACCGGCACGCGGATCAGCTGGCCACCGTCGGAGACGAGCATAAGCTGGTCTTTTTCCTCGACCGGGAAGGCCGCAACCAGCTCGCCGATTTCCGCCGTCTTCGACGTGTCGGTGGCGCGGATACCCTTGCCGCCACGACCGGAGGTGCGGAAGTCGTAAGACGACGAACGTTTGCCGAAGCCCTTGACCGAAACGGTCAGCACGAACTGCTCGCGTGCCTTCAGTTCCTGATAGCGGTCTTCCTGCAGCTCGCCCTCTTCGGCAACTTCTTCGCCGACCAGTGCAATATCGTCCTCTTCGACGCCGCTTGCGCGACGCTCGACAGCGGAGCGCTTGAGATAGGCTGCGCGTTCCCATGGCTCGGCATCGACATGGCCGAGGATGGTCATCGAGATCAGTCGGTCGCCATCTGCCAGGGTCAGACCCCGCACGCCAATCGAGTTGCGGCCGGCAAAGACGCGGACTTCATCGACGGGGAAGCGAATCGCCTGGCCGAGTGCGGTCGTCAGCAGCACGTCGTCGTGCTCCGTGCAGGTCTCGACACCGAGGATCTCGTCGCCTTCTTCCTCGAGCTTCATCGCGATCTTGCCGTTGCGGTTGACCTGGATGAAGTCGGAAAGCTTGTTGCGGCGAACCGTACCGCGGGTCGTCGAGAACATGACGTCGAGGTTGCCCCAGCTCGTTTCGTCCTCTGGCAGTGGCATGATCGAAGTGATGCGCTCGCCGGGCTCCAGCGGGAACATGTTGATCATCGCCTTGCCGCGCGAGGTCGGGGTGCCGATCGGCAGACGCCAGACCTTTTCCTTGTAGACGATGCCGCGCGAAGAGAAGAACAGCACCGGCGTATGTGTATTGGCGACGAAGAGACGGGTTGCGAAATCCTCGTCCTTCATGGCCATGCCGGAGCGGCCCTTGCCGCCGCGCCGCTGGGCACGGTAGGTCGTCAACGGCACGCGCTTGATGTAACCGGCATGGGACACGGTCACGACCATGTCTTCGCGGGCGATCAGGTCTTCGTCGTCCATGTCAGGACCGCCGTCGACGATCTGGGTGCGGCGCGGGGTGCCGAATTCGTCACGGATAGCGCTGAACTCGTCCTTGACGATCTGCTGGATGCGGATGCGCGACGACAGGATGTCGAGATAGTCAGAGATCTCGACGCCAATCTTGTTCAGTTCCTCGTCGATTTCGTCGCGACCCAGAGCCGTCAGGCGGGCGAGACGCAGTTCGAGGATGGCGCGGGCCTGCTCTTCCGAGAGGTTGTAGGTCAGATCGTCGTTGATCCGGTGACGCGGATCGTCGATCAGGCGGATCAGCGATTCAACGTCATGGGCCGGCCAGCGGCGGGTCATCAGCTGCTCGCGGGCGGTTGCCGGATCCGGCGCCTTGCGGATGAGCGCTATGACTTCGTCGATGTTGGCGACGGCAATCGCGAGACCGACCAAGACATGGGCGCGCTCACGGGCCTTGCGCAGCAGATACTTCGTGCGGCGGCTGACCACTTCCTCGCGGAAGGAGACGAAGGCGCGCAGCATGTCGAGCAGAGTGAGCTGCTCAGGCTTGCCGCCATTCAGCGCCACCATGTTGCAGCCGAAGGAGGTCTGCAGCGGGGTGTAGCGATAGAGCTGGTTCAGGATGACGTCGGCATTGGCGTCGCGCTTCAACTCGATGACGACGCGGTAACCCTCGCGGTCGGATTCGTCGCGCAGGTCCGAGATGCCCTCGATGCGCTTTTCGCGCACGAGTTCGGCCATCTTCTCGATCATCGTCGCCTTGTTCACCTGGTAGGGGATTTCGGTGATGATGATCTGTTCGCGGTCGCCGCGCATCGGCTCGACGCGGGCCACGCCGCGCATGACGACGGAGCCACGGCCCGTTTCGTAAGCCGACTTGATGCCCGAGCGGCCAAGGATCATGGCGCCGGTCGGGAAGTCCGGGCCCGGGATGATCTGCATCAGTTCCGGCAGCTCGATGGCCGGATTTTCGATCAGCGCCGTGCAACCGTCGAGTACTTCGACGAGATTGTGCGGCGGGATGTTGGTCGCCATACCGACGGCGATACCGCCGGCGCCATTGACCAGAAGGTTCGGGAACTTGGCGGGAACGACGACAGGCTCCGACATGGTGCCGTCGTAGTTGTCGCGGAAGTCGACCGTTTCCTTGTCGAGGTCGTCGAGCAGCGCGTGCGAGACCTTCTCAAGGCGGCATTCCGTGTAACGCTGGGCGGCCGGTGGGTCGCCGTCGACGGAACCGAAATTGCCCTGACCGTCGATCAGCGGCATCCGTAGCGACCATGGCTGCGCCATACGGGCCAGCGCGTCGTAGATCGCGGAGTCGCCATGCGGGTGATACTTACCCATGACGTCACCGGTGACGCGGGCGCTCTTGACGTATTTCTTGTTCCAGTCGAGCCCGAGCTCATTCATGCCGTAAAGGATACGGCGGTGGACGGGCTTGAGCCCGTCACGCACGTCGGGAAGTGCGCGGCTCACGATAACGCTCATCGCGTAATCGAGATAGGACCGCTGCATTTCCTCCATGATGGAAATAGGCTCAATGCCTTGCGGGAACTTGCCGCCGCCGGGAGTGCTTTGATCAGTCAAATCAGGTCACGATCTTTGTTCGGAATCACTGGGAAATTTATAGCGGAACACGCGCGCGCGCGCCAATTTCGAGGCTGGTTATAAACAGGCTTTTGCGGCTGCGGAAAGGCATTTCTCTCAATATCTTGGGCCTCAGCCTTGCAAGGCCACCAAGGCTTCGGCTTTATGGGCCTTCGCACAGGAGAATTCGACACCATGGCCATGACCGACACGATGATCAGCGCCTTTACCACCCTGCTGGTCACCGTCGACCCGCCGGGGCTCGCGCCGCTGTTTCTCGGCCTGACACAGGGCATGACCCGGGCGCAGCGCCAGCAGGTCGCGGTGCGCGGCTCGGTCATGGGCTTTGCGATCCTCACCGTGTTTGCGCTGTTCGGCGCCACCATTCTCGGCGCGCTCGGCATCTCCATGGGCGCCTTCCGTATCGCCGGCGGCTTGATGCTGTTTGCGATTGCCTTCGAGATGATCTTCGAGAAACGCAACGAGCGTAAGGAGAAGACGACGGATGACGCTATCACCAAGGATCATATCCACAACCTCGCCGTCTTCCCGCTTGCCATCCCGCTGATCGCAGGTCCGGGCGCGATCTCCGCCACGGTGCTGATCTCCGGCACGATGGATGGATGGATCGGCAAGCTGCAGCTGGTTGCGGTCATCGGCGTGGTGCTGGGCCTCGTCTTTGTCTCGCTGTACCTTGCCGAGCGCCTCAACCGCTTCCTGGGCGTGACCGGCCGTGCGCTGCTCACACGCCTGCTCGGCGTGCTTCTTGCGGCACTTTCTGTCCAGTTCGTCGTTGACGGGGTGAAGTCTGCCTTTATCGGCTGAGGAAACCCGTATGACACAAGATCCAGCCGTCTCAAGCCGCTGGCGATTCATCTTGAAGCAATTCAGCCGGCGGCTCTGGGTGCGTGCTTCGGCCATCGGTGCGATCGGTGTGCTGGCGGCAGTGCTGGCGGCCGTTGCAGAGCGTTTCGTCCCCTTCGAGATCCCCGGCTCGATCAAGGCCGACTCGGTCGATACGATCCTCAACATCATCGCCTCCAGCATGCTGGCCGTGACGACGTTTTCGCTGAGCGCAATGACCTCGGCCTATGGTTCGGCGACCAGCAATGTAACGCCACGCGCGACGAAGCTGCTGATCGAAGACACGGTGACGCAGAACGTGCTTTCGACCTTCGTGGGGTCCTTTCTCTACGGGATTGTCGGCATCGTGGTGCTGCAGACCGGCGCCTACGGCGACCGGGGCCGCGTCATCCTCTTCGTGGTCACGATCGGCGTTATCGCGCTTATCGTCTTCCAATTGCTGCGCTGGATCGATCACCTGACCACGCTCGGGCGTGTTGGCGAGACGACAAGCCGGGTCGAAGATGCGGCAGCTCGGGCAATCGAGGCGCGGCGGCAGAACCCTTATCTGGGCGGCAGCCCCCTGCCGGACAGGAAAGGCACAGATGCTGATGGCATGACGCCGGTGAAAGCCGGCGCTATCGGCTATGTCCAGCACATCGACATGCAGGCACTCTCAGCGCTTGCCGAGCGGATCGACGGTGAGATCCACCTCAGCGTCAATCCTGGCGCCTTTGTCTATCACGACAGCACTATCGCCTATTCTACCTCGGTGGCCGCTGTGCCGGAGGATGACATCGCGCCGGGGGATGCGTTGCGACGCGCCGTAACTATCGGGAACGAACGCGACTTTGATCAGGATCCCCGTTTCGGACTGGTCGTGCTTAGCGAGACCGCGCAGCGCGCGCTGTCTCCGGCGGTCAATGATCCCGGTACGGCGATCGATGTCATCGGGCGCGCCACCCGGCTGCTCAGCACATGGGCCGAACCCATCGAGGAACAGGAACCAAAGTTTACCCGCGTCTTCATACCGGCTCTGACGGCTGACGACCTTTTCGAAGACGCCTTCATGACGATCGCCCGCGATGGCGCAGCCCAGGTCGAGGTTCAGCTTCGGCTGCAGAAAAGCCTCTCAGCGCTATCACGGCTCGGAGGATCCGATTTTCGGGCCGCAGCACGACGCCAGGCCGCCCTTGCTCTGTCGCGTGCCGAAAAGGCCTTGCCGATCGAGGCTGATCTCAAGCGATTGCGCGACGATCTGAGCGACTAACTGGGTATCTCACCTCCTGAAACGGCGAACGCCCCGCATGAGCAGGGCGTCCGGGAAATCCAGGTGTTGTTTGTTCGGCGAGACCCGCCGGCTCAGAACGGGATGTCGTCGTCGAGATCGCGGGAGAAGCCGCCGGAAGGGGCACTGCCGCCGCGGCTTGCGCCACCGGAAGAGCCACCACGCGACGGTGCCGGCGCACCATAGCCGCCGTCGTAACCACCGCCGCCGCCACCGTAATCGGCGCCGCCGAAGTCATTGCCGCCGCGCGCGCCGCCAGCGCCATCACCGCGACCGCCAAGCATGGTGAGGTTACCGTTGAAGCCCTGCAGGACGACTTCCGTCGAGTAACGGTCGGCGCCGGTCTGGTCCTGCCACTTGCGGGTCTGGAGCTGGCCTTCGACGTAAACGGTCGAGCCCTTCTTCAGATACTGCTCGGCGACCTTGCAGAGGCCTTCGTTGAATATGACGACCGAATGCCATTCGGTCTTTTCCTTGCGCTCGCCGCTGTTCTTGTCGCGCCAGCTTTCCGAGGTCGCGATGCGCAGGTTGGCGATCGGCCGTCCGTCCTGGGTCCGGCGGATTTCGGGATCGGCTCCGAGATTGCCGATCAGAATGACCTTGTTGACGCTACCAGCCATGACACTCACCTTACTGCCGCGCCGCCGCGGCGTTCAAAATCCAATCAAATGCCACCTTATCCCATCCGCTTCGGCGATTGGGCGGTGACCGGCTTAAATCCACAGCGAAAATGTTCTTTATTTGTTCTAATGTTTCTCTATGATCCTGTCAACAGAATCGAAATTCCGCCGTGGTGGCGCCTTGCGCCTCGACTCGGGAGCTTCGTTGACTACATAAGGACAGTTCTCCCAGGAACAGTCCCCTTCCCTTTGCCGATCAGAGCCTGACATGAGCGAACTCAAGACCATTTCCATCCGTGGCGCGCGCGAGCACAATCTCAAGGGCATCGACCTCGATCTGCCGCGCAACAGCCTGATCGTGATGACGGGGCTTTCCGGCTCCGGCAAGTCGTCGCTTGCCTTCGACACGATCTATGCCGAAGGGCAGCGGCGTTACGTCGAGAGCCTGTCGGCCTATGCGCGGCAGTTCCTCGAGATGATGCAGAAGCCTGATGTCGACCAGATCGAGGGTCTGTCGCCGGCGATCTCGATCGAGCAGAAGACGACCTCGCGCAATCCGCGCTCGACGGTCGGCACGGTCACCGAGATCTACGACTATATGCGCCTGCTGTTTGCGCGCGTCGGCGTTCCCTATTCGCCGGCGACGGGCCTGCCGATCGAGAGCCAGACGGTGAGCCAGATGGTCGACCGGATCCTGGCGCTGGAGGAAGGCACGCGTCTCTATATTCTCGCGCCGATGATCCGCGGGCGAAAGGGCGAGTACAAGAAGGAACTCGCCGAGCTGATGAAGAAGGGCTTCCAGCGCGTCAAGATCGACGGGCAGTTCTACGAGATCGCCGAGGCACCAACGCTCGACAAGAAGTACAAGCACGACATTGATGTGGTCGTCGACCGCGTCGTGGTACGCCCGGATATCGCGAGCCGTCTTGCGGACAGTCTGGAGACTTGCCTTCGGCTCGCCGATGGGTTGGCGGTTGCCGAATATGCCGACAAACCGCTGCCGCCCGAGGAAACCTCGGCTGGCGGTTCGGCCAACAAATCGCTGAACGAGACGCATGAGCGCGTGCTGTTTTCGGAAAAGTTTGCCTGCCCGGTTTCCGGCTTCACCATTCCGGAAATCGAGCCGCGGCTCTTCTCCTTCAACAATCCCTTCGGCGCCTGCCCGACCTGTGATGGTCTCGGCAGTCAGCAGAAGATCGACGAGGCGTTGATCGTTCCGGAAGTGCATCGCAAGCTGAATGATGGCGCCATCGCGCCTTGGGCCAAGTCCAGCTCGCCCTACTACAACCAGACGCTTGAAGCGCTCGGCAAGGCCTTCGGGTTCAAGCTGACGAACAAGTGGTCGGAGCTGTCGGACGTCGCGCAGAAGGCAATCCTGCACGGCACCGAGGAGAAGATCGACTTCCATTATGCCGATGGCGCGCGCTCTTACACGACGACCAAGACCTTCGAAGGTATCGTTCCAAACCTTGAGCGGCGCTGGAAGGAGACCGACAGCGCCTGGGCGCGCGAGGAAATCGAGCGCTTCATGTCGGCGGCCCCCTGCCCGGCCTGCAACGGCTTCCGCCTGAAGCCTGAGGCTCTCGCCGTCAAGATCAACGGGCTGCATATCGGCCAGGTGACGAACATGGCGATCCGCAATGCGGGCTCCTGGTTCGAAGACCTGCCGGCGAAGCTTACCGACAAGCAGAACGAGATCGCGGTCCGTGTGCTCAAGGAAATCCGCGAGCGCCTGCGCTTCCTCAATGATGTTGGTCTCGACTATCTCTCGATGTCGCGCAATTCCGGCACGCTGTCGGGCGGCGAGAGCCAGCGAATCCGTCTGGCATCGCAGATTGGATCTGGCCTGACCGGTGTTCTCTACGTGCTGGACGAGCCGTCGATCGGGTTGCACCAGCGCGACAATGCGCGGCTCCTCGATACGCTCAAGCATCTGCGCGACATCGGCAACACCGTGATCGTCGTCGAGCATGACGAGGATGCGATCCTGACCGCCGACTATGTCGTCGATATCGGTCCAGCGGCCGGCATTCATGGCGGCCAGGTGATCGCGCAAGGGTCTCCGCAGGACATCATGGCGCATCCGAAATCGCTGACGGGTAAGTACCTGACGGGCGAAATGGGTGTCAGTGTTCCGGCGCAGCGGCGCAAGCCGAAGAAGGGCCAGCAGATCAAGGTGGTCGGCGCCAAGGGCAACAATCTGAAGAACGTCACGGCCTCGATCCCGCTCGGCGTTTTCACCGCAGTGACGGGTGTATCGGGCGGCGGCAAGTCGACCTTCCTGATTGAGACGCTCTACAAGGCGGCTGCCCGCCGCGTCATGGGTGCCCGCGAAAACCCGGCCGAACACGAGCGGATCGACGGTTTCGAGTTCATCGACAAGGTGATCGATATCGACCAGTCGCCGATCGGGCGCACGCCGCGCTCCAACCCGGCGACCTATACCGGCGCGTTTACGCCGATCCGCGACTGGTTCACCGGTCTGCCGGAAGCCAAGGCGCGCGGCTACCAGGCCGGCCGTTTCTCGTTCAACGTCAAGGGCGGCCGCTGCGAAGCCTGCCAGGGCGACGGCGTGATCAAGATCGAGATGCACTTCCTGCCGGATGTCTATGTCACCTGCGACGTCTGCCACGGCAAGCGTTACAACCGCGAGACCCTCGACGTAACCTTCAAGGGCAAGTCGATCGCCGACGTGCTGGATATGACGGTCGAGGAGGGTGTCGATTTCTTCCAGGCGGTCCCGGCGGTGCGCGACAAGCTGCAGGCGCTGTTCGATGTCGGCCTCGGCTATATCAAGGTCGGCCAGCAGGCGAATACGCTGTCGGGCGGTGAAGCGCAGCGGGTCAAGCTCGCCAAGGAGCTGTCGAAGCGCTCGACGGGCCGCACGCTCTATATCCTGGACGAGCCGACCACCGGCCTGCATTTCCACGACGTCGCCAAGCTCCTGGAAATGCTGCAGGAGTTGGTGAACCAGGGCAATTCCGTTGTTGTCATCGAGCACAATCTCGAGGTCATCAAGACGGCTGACTATATCCTCGACTTCGGCCCCGAAGGGGGCGATGGCGGCGGCCAGATCGTGGCGCAGGGTACACCGGAAGAGGTGGTGAAGGTCGAGGCCTCTTATACGGGGCAGTTCCTCAAGGAGTTGTTGCAGCGGCGGCCGGTGAAGAAGGTGCAGGCAGCGGAGTGATCCGCCGCTCCCGGGACAGAAGACAGTCTGCCGTATGCACGGTTTGTTTTTGATTTAGCCAATTACCTAACGCTATCTAGCAAGAGGCATTTCATGACCATATCCGGCACGATCCGCACCGGTATCGGAGGATGGACCTTCGATCCCTGGGACGACAGTTTTTATCCGGCCGATCTGCCCAAGAAGCGCCAGCTGGAATATGCCAGCCGGCAGATGACCACGATCGAGGTGAACGGCACCTATTACTCCAGCCAGAAGCCGGCAACCTTTGCCAAATGGGCGGCTGAGGTGCCGGAGGATTTCGTCTTTTCGCTAAAAGCCAGCCGGTTCTGCACGAACCGCAAGATCCTTGCCGAGGCCGGGCCGTCGGTGGAGAAGTTCCTGCATCAGGGCATCGAGGAGCTTGGCGCCCATCTGGGGCCGATCCTCTGGCAGTTCATGGGCACGAAGAAATTCGACGCTGACGATTTCGAGGCCTTTCTCGACCTATTGCCGAAGAGCTTGAACGGGCAGCCGCTTCGTCACGTGGTCGAGCCTCGGCATTATAGCTTTCTGGTGCCGGAGTTCATCGATATGCTGCGCCGGCATGGGGTGGCGGCCGTGTGTGCCGATCATCACGACTATCCGATGTTTGCCGATCCCACGGCGGACTTTGTCTATGCCCGGCTGCAGAAGGGGACCGACGAGACACCGACCTGCTATCCGCCTGGGGAAATCGATGCCTGGGGCGAGCGGTTCAAGACCTATGCTGCTGGCAACGTGCCCGGCGATCTGAACCTGATCGCGAAGGACAAGCCGGCGACGAAGGAGCCGCGCGAAGTCTTTGCCTACTTCATTTCAGGCGGCAAGGTGAATGCGCCGAAGGGCGCGATCGAGCTCAAGAAGCGGATCGACTGACTTCGCCCGCCTCGTGGCTGTCATCAATTTGTGACATTGGCGAAACTGGACTAGGCTCGGTCGCAGAGTCGCGGTCATTTCTGCGGGCTGGGCCGGCATGCTTCCCTCTTTGGACGTGCGCGTCCAGAATATGAGAGTTCGGGGCACTTCCATGTCGGGCATCGCCGTCTTCATCCATCTTGCCGGCGCAGTTGCGCTGCTTCTCTGGGCGACCCGCATGGTCCGCACCGGGATCGAACGTGCCTATGGCGGCGTCTTGAAGGACAAGCTCCGGCATGCAGTCGGCAACCGGTTCTCGGCAGCCTTTGCCGGCTTCCTGTTTGCGGTGGCCCTGCAGAGCGCGACGGCTGTGGCGCTGATTGTCGCCTCGTTTTCGGCGGCCGGTTATGTCGTGCCGGCCATCGGCGTGGCGACGCTGCTCGGCGCCGATTTCGGCTCAGCCTTCGTCGTGCGCATCCTGCGTTATGACCTGTCGCTGCTTGTGCCGGTGCTGCTTCTGGCGGGCACCATCGCATTTCGGACATCGGAAGCGCGCGGCTGGCGACAGATCGGTCGCATCCTGTTCGGGCTCGGCCTGCTTCTCCTGTCGCTGCGCTTAATTGGTGAAGCGTCGGAACCGCTGCGCGAAAGCAGCATCCTGCCCATCCTGTTCAACTATCTCGCCAGCGACTGGATCAGCGCCTTCGTGCTTGCGGCGCTGCTCGCCTGGTCATTCCATTCGAGCGTCGCTGCGGTTCTTCTTGTCGCATCGCTGGCCGACAAGCATCTGCTGCCCGATGCGCTGATCATCCCGCTGGTGCTGGGCATCAATTTCGGGGCCGCGATCATAGCTGCGCTGCTCACCAAGAATGCCGAGCCGAATGCCAGGATCGTGCCGCTGGGCAATGTCGTGATCCGGGGGATGATGACGCTCGTGGCGCTTGGCGGTCAGTTCGCCTTTTCTGTCAGCCCGGCCGTCTTCTCTTCCCAGCCCGGCGACGCAGTCGTTCTCGTTCACCTCGCCATGAACGGCGCCGTGCTGGTACTTGGCCTGCCCTTTGCCGGCCTCGTTGCCGGCATGCTTGAGCGACTCTTGGCGCGGTCGGAGGATCGTGCCGCCAATGACGACCGGCTCTCGGCGCTCAATGTCGTCGATCTTTCCAACCCGCAGCAGGCGATCTCCAACGCGACACGCGAGGTTCTTGCGGTCTGCGACAAGACGGAAGTCATGCTGAACGGCATCTTCGACCTGTTCGAACGCTGGGACGCAAAGAAGATGGAGCGGATCGCGACGCTCGACGACCAGATCGATACGATCCATCGCGACATCAAATTCTACCTCGCCCGCATCTCGGAGACGGCGCTTGACCAGACCTCTGCCGCCCAGTGCCAGAACCTTCTGGGTGCGACGATCAAGATCGAACAGGCGGCCGATATCATCTCGCAGAACATGCTGACGCGGGCGCGCAAGAAGAGCGAGCGCAATGTTGCCTTTTCCGCCGAGGGTTGGGCCGAACTCTGCGCCATGCATAACGAGGTGGTGCAGAATGCGCATCTTGCCTTCAACCTGCTGGTCACCCGCGATCTGGAACATGCGCGCCAGCTCGTCGCCCGCAAGGAGGCCATCCGGGGCCTGGTGAAGACCAGTGAGGAAAGCCATCTTCAGCGCCTGCGCCAGGGCAATGCCGCAAGTTTTGAATCGAGCTCGCTGCATATCGACACCATGCGGGACCTGAAGGAGATCAACTCGCTCTTCGTGTCGATCGCCTATCCGCTTCTGGAAGGGGAAGGTCTGCTGCGACGCAGCCGTCTGGTGCAGCCGGCGGAACTTTAGGCCTCGGATGGGCCGTCAGTCCGGCCGGACATGCGCCACGAGATCCTCTGCGGTCATGGCCTGCCCTGCCCTCAAGGCCGCCTGGCCGTGCTGATGCACACCGGCGCAGGCCGCTTCGAAGGCCGGCATGCCATTGGCCAGTTTGGCGCCGATGATGCCGGCAAGCACATCGCCTGAGCCGGCTGTGGCCAAAGTAGCCGGAGCCTTTTCCTCGATCGCGGCGCGACCGTCGGGCGAGGCAATCACGCTATCCGCACCCTTGTAGACGACGATGCCGCACAGCGCCTTTGCGGCGGCCAAGGCCTTTTCCACCTTGCCCAGCGTGGTATCCGACGCGGTGTCGGGGAAGAGCCGAGCGAACTCCCCTTCATGCGGGGTCACCACCAGTCGCGGCTCGCCACCCTGGAATGCTGCTGACAGCTGATCGGCGGCGTCCTTGAAGGCGGAGATGCCGTCGGCGTCCAGAACGAGGCTGCGACCGGCTTCCCCCACCATCACGGCAAAGCGGCGGGCCCGGTCGAGGTCGCCGAAACCCGGGCCGAGCACGAAGGTCGATCGCCGGGTATCGGCCAGCCAAGCCGAGAGGTCGGCAACGGTATCGAGGCGAGACAGCATCACGGCCGTCAGATGTCCGGCATTGATTGCCAAGGCTGAGGCCGGGGATGCCAGTGTGACCAAGCCGGCCCCGGCGGACAATCCTGCTTTAGCGGAGAGCCTTGCCGCCCCGGTTGCCGTTTCCGGTCCGGAGAAGACAGTCAGGTGGCCGCGGCGATACTTGTGATCCTGGGCCGAGACCGCCTTGTCCTGTCCGGCCCAGATAGGTGGACCATTGACCCAGAGCTTGCCCGCCTCGGCTTCGACGATCCGTCGGGGAATACCGATGTCGAAGACTTCGAGATCACCGCAATGCAGGCGCCCGGGCAGAAGAAGGTGACCGGGTTTGCGCGTCATGAAGGTGACGGTGTGGGCCGCCTTGAACGCTGTGCCGCGAATGCCGCCTGTTGCACCGTCAATGCCCGAGGGAAGATCGATCGCCAGCACCGGAAGACCGGCTGCCTCAATGGCGGCGATCGTTTCCCCCACGATCTGCGGGACATCTCGGGTCAGACCGGCGCCGAAGAGCCCGTCAATGATGACGTCCCCCGCAAGCGGCTGGAAGACTTCGAGGGCTGCGACCGGAAGGCCGCAGGCTATCTGAGCCCT
The DNA here is from genome assembly GCA_958439205.1 of uncultured Allorhizobium sp. Taxonomy (GTDB): domain Bacteria; phylum Pseudomonadota; class Alphaproteobacteria; order Rhizobiales; family Rhizobiaceae; genus Allorhizobium. The sequence continues at coordinate 2,819,621 of OY288189.1, forward strand.
GGCTGCGTCGCCCTTGAGTTCGCGTGTCTCCATGAGGCTGTAGACGACGACGTCCGCTCCTGCCCGCGCGAGCGCCGAGGCCGCGACGTATCCGTCTCCGCCATTGTTTCCCGGTCCGCAGAGGACGACGAAACGCTGTGCCTCCGAGTAGAAGCGGAGTGCTGTCGCGGCCACGGCCTCGCCTGCCCGCCGCATGAGTGCGAAGCTGTCTATGCCCGACCGGGCCGCGGCGAGATCGACGCGCGCCATGGCAGATGGGGAAAGCAGGATTTCCGGAGCGCGGTGGTTCATGCGGAGAGGTTAGAGCATATTCCAAGCCTTGCGCAATGATGCACGATTTTGGGCAGCAGCATTTGCTTACTTTATATGCATTTGCACTTTTTAGGCCCTTGTCTATTCGGGATAACGCAAAGACCGCAAGGGGTTACGCTGCGGCTCCGCAATTAAAAAAGATTGGCCAAAATCGTTATTTTGATCGAAACGGGCTGGCTTTTCCGGCCAATTTGCTGGAGATTTGCCCGGTCGGATGGAGGAGGCACCGGTTTTCGCGTAATTTTCGCGAAAGACTGGCACATTCCATGCATCCAGCCCGGCGGGCGGGGCTCATCCTGCTTTACTGAGGAAGCGGAGAGAAATTTTCTCATGAAAAAGATCGAAGCGATCATCAAGCCTTTCAAGCTCGACGAAGTGAAGGAAGCCCTTCAGGAAGTCGGCCTGCAGGGTATCACCGTGACGGAAGCCAAGGGCTTCGGTCGCCAGAAGGGCCATACAGAGCTCTATCGCGGCGCCGAATATGTCGTGGACTTCCTGCCCAAGGTGAAGGTCGAAGTGGTACTGGCCGACGAGAACGTGGAGGCCGTCATCGACGCCATCCGCAATGCAGCCCAGACGGGCCGCATCGGCGACGGAAAAATCTTCGTGTCGAATGTCGAAGAAGTCGTCCGTATCCGGACCGGCGAAACCGGCATCGACGCCATCTAACTCGGACCCGACACTTAGGGAGGTCGGGTTTAAATCGTCTGCTCACGCGAGGAACATAAAAATATGACGACCGCAAACGATATCCTGAAACAGATCAAGGACAACGACATCAAGTTCGTCGACCTGCGCTTTACCGATCCCAAGGGCAAGCTGCAGCATGTGACGATGGACATTGCCTGTGTCGACGAAGACATGTTCGCCGATGGCGTCATGTTCGATGGCTCCTCAATCGCCGGCTGGAAGGCCATCAACGAGTCCGACATGGTGCTGATGCCGGATCCGGCCACCGTGCACATGGACCCCTTCTTCGCCCAGTCGACGATGGTCATCCTCTGCGACATTCTCGATCCGGTTTCGGGTGAAGCCTATAACCGCGATCCGCGCGGCACCGCCAAGAAGGCCGAAGCCTACCTCAAGGCATCTGGTATCGGCGACACCATCTTCGTCGGCCCGGAAGCCGAGTTCTTCGTCTTCGACGACGTCAAGTACAAGGCCGACCCGTACAACACCGGCTTCAAGCTCGATTCGACCGAACTGCCTTCGAACGACGATACCGATTACGAGACCGGCAACCTCGGTCACCGTCCGCGCGTCAAGGGCGGCTACTTCCCGGTTCCGCCGATCGACAGCCTGCAGGACATGCGCTCCGAGATGCTGACGGTTCTCGGCGAAATGGGTGTCGTGGTCGAAAAGCACCACCACGAAGTGGCAGCTGCCCAGCACGAGCTTGGCATCAAGTTCGACGCGCTGGTGCGCAACGCCGACAAGATGCAGATCTACAAGTACGTCGTGCATCAGGTTGCCAATGCCTATGGCAAGACCGCGACCTTCATGCCGAAGCCGATCTTCGGCGACAACGGCTCGGGCATGCACGTGCACATGTCGATCTGGAAGGACGGCAAGCCGACCTTCGCCGGCGACGAATATGCCGGTCTGTCGGAAAGCTGCCTGTTCTTCATCGGTGGCATCATCAAGCATGCCAAGTCGATCAACGCTTTCTCCAACCCTTCGACCAACTCCTACAAGCGTCTGGTCCCGGGTTATGAAGCGCCGGTTCTGCTCGCCTACTCGGCCCGCAACCGCTCCGCCTCGTGCCGCATTCCCTTCGGCTCTAACCCGAAGGCAAAGCGCGTCGAAGTCCGCTTCCCGGATCCGACCGCGAACCCCTACCTCGCTTTCGCCGCCATGCTGATGGCCGGTCTCGACGGCATCAAGAACAAGATCCATCCGGGCAAGGCCATGGACAAGGACCTGTACGACCTGCCGCCGAAGGAACTGAAGAAGATCCCGACCGTCTGCGGTTCGCTGCGTGAAGCGCTCGAAAGCCTGGACAAGGATCGCAAGTACCTGACCGTCGGCGGCGTGTTCGACGACGACCAGATCGATTCGTTCATCGAACTGAAGATGCAGGAAGTCATGCGCTTCGAAATGACCCCGCATCCAGTCGAATTCGACATGTACTACTCGGCCTGATTTTTCGGGTCACTCATCAGACGCCGGCGGATCGCTCCGCCGGCGTTTTTCGTTTCGAATGGTACCAATTTTTGGCAATCGCGCTTTCGCCCCGGGCACTGTCGCGCTAGCAGTGGTCATCCCTCCTCTGTTGTCACGGTTTTTCATGCCGGCCTCACAGCAACCGCCCTCGCCGCGCCTTTATGACTGGACGCTCTTCCTGCTGGCGCCGGTGTTCTTCTCGTCGAACCTAATCTTCGGGCGTGGCATCACCGGCGAGGTGGGGCCGTTCACGACGGCGCTGCTGCGCTGGGTGGGGGCAGCGATCCTGATGTCGCCCTTCATCTGGCAGGAGCGGCAGGCCTGCCTCACCTTCGTGCGGCGTCATACGGCGCTCTGGCTGACGCTCGGCATTCTCGGCATGGGCATCTGTGGCGGCGTGGTCTATTGGGCACTGACGCTGACGACCGCCTCCAACGCGACGCTGATCTACACGACATCGTCGCTGTTCATCATCCTGTTCCAGTGGCTGTTTCAGAAGCGCGCGATCACGCGGCGGGAACTGGCGGGCATGGTGATTGCCTTTGCCGGGGTCGTGGCGATCGTACTGAAAGGGCATCCGGAGGCGCTGCTGGAACTCACCTTCAACATCGGGGATCTGGCGATCCTGGTGGCGGCCATTGCCTTTGCCGCCTATTCGCTCCTGTTGCGGCGTCCGTCCGTGCGCGAGATGCCACCGCTCCCGTTGTTTGCTCTGCTGGCCCTTTCAGGCTCGATCGTGCTGGTGCCGCCCGGCCTGATCGAGATCGCCGGCGGCGGCCTTCTGCCGGATACGGGCATGGAGTTTGCCAAGCTTGCGGGCATTATCCTCTTCGCTTCGCTCGCGGCCTTCTATTGCTTTCAACATGCAGTACAGGTGTTCGGGCCCGGCATTGCGGGAATGACGCTCTACCTGATGCCGCCCATGTCGATCCTGATGGCCGTCATATTCCTCGGAGAGCGCTTCGAGCACTATCATGCAGTCGGCATCGTGCTGGTGACCGGCGGCCTCATTCTGGCGACCGCACCGAGGCGCAAAACAGACTAGAGCATATTCTTTTCACGCAACTCCGGACGCAAAACCGCTTCACACTTTTGCTGGATTTGCTCTAGGTCTCGCAGTTGGCGATGACGTCACACACCATCCCTTGATTTTGGCGGGCTTTCTTCCCAAATATGACAGGGAAAGGAAGTCAAACCATGAAACAACGAAGCGCTAAATTTGGTATCGGGGACGTCGTGCGGCACAAGTTCTTTCCGTTCCGCGGCGTGATCTTCGATGTTGACCCGGAATTTGCGAATTCCGAGGAGTGGTGGAATGCGATCCCGGCCGAAGTTCGGCCTCACAAGGACCAGCCCTTCTATCATCTGCTCGCGGAGAATTCCGAGACGGAATATGTGGCTTACGTGTCCGAGCAGAACCTTGAGCGCGACCAGAGCCAGGAGCCGCTGCGCAATCCGCAGATCCAGCAGATTTTCGAGCCGCAGCAGAGCGGCCACTACAAGCCGAAGATGAACTTCGCGCACTGACATCCCGCTGATACCACAAAGCAAAGAAGCCCGCGTCTCACGACGCGGGCTTCTTGTTATTCATTGCCGTAAAGCGGATCAGTTGCCCTGCTTGGCAGCGTTCTGGGCGTCGGTGATCGCCTTGTTGCGCTCTTCCTGCTTCTTCTGCATGGCTTCCTGCAGGAGACGCTGGCGCTCTTCGGCCTGCGACTGCGACATCGCTTCGCCATCGAAAGCACCGGTGAAGCCGGTCAGCGGGATCTTGATCGGGTTCGGCGCGCGGCGGAAGTTGATCGAGGTGAAGACGACCTCGCCACCCTTCTTCAGGCTGTCGATGATCGCATCCGTCAGCGGGATTTCAGCCGTGCAGCGGTCGGGCAGGCAGACGGCGTAGTCGAGCTTGGTGCCCTTGGCGCCATCGATCTGCATCAGGACGCCCGGCGGGATGAGACGCGCCGAGGGAACCGTGACCTGAAGCAGCTTGCGGTTGACCTTGCCTTCGACCGTGATCAGGCCAACGGCCGTGATCAGCTGGCCATTGGCGGCAACGAGCTGGTTCTGGACGACGCAGACGTCGGACTCTTCCTGCTTGGCGCAGGTCTTGAACCACTTCGCCTCGGAGGGAGCGGCTGCGGCTTCCTGGGCCTGCGCGACAGCCGGCATGGCGGCAGCGGCGAAGGACAATGCGAGTGCAGACACAGCCGTCCGCGTTGCGTTGCTAAGTTTGAACATCATACGTATTCCGTCTCCTGAAAACCCCTGTCGCGCGGACTTCAATGCCGCGTCATTCGCCTGTCTTGTCTGCCCTCACCTGTCGTTCAAATGAGGCAAATACATGACCCGGCGATCCGGCTCACCTGTTACATTGTGGCGGCCGGAATATCCAGCGTTTCTTTGACGCCGGATCGACTCACCTCGTCTAAATCCCACCCGCTTGTGTTGGTTTTATGGTGATTGTGCTAGCGTCCGCGCACTTTGCAGATTCCATATCCCCGGGAGGACCGAGATCTTGCGCCGTCTCTTGTTTAGCCTTTGCCTGCTGCCCTTTGCCACCGTCGCCCAGGCGGAGCCCGTTCACGGTATTGCAATGCATGGTGAACCGGCACTCTCCGCCGATTACACGCATTTCCCTTATGTGAAGCCGGATGTGAAAAAGGGCGGCAAGGTCAATTACGGTGTCGTCGGCACCTATGATGCGCTCAACCCCTTCGTGCTGAAAGGCATGCGGACTACGGCGCGCGGCGTCTGGGACCCGGAATTCGGCAACCTGCTCTACGAGCCGCTGATGACGCGCTCCGCCGACGAGCCCTTCACGCTCTATGGTCTACTTGCCGAAACCGTGGAATGGGATGCTGACCGGACCTATGTTCAGTTCAACCTCAATCCCAAGGCCCGGTGGCATGACGGCAAGCCGGTGACGCCCGAGGATGTGGTCTTCACCTTCAAACTGCTGCGCGACAAGGGCCGTCCGCCCTTCAACGGTCGTCTGAATGCCGTCGCCAAGATGGAGAAGGTCGGCGAGCACGGGGTGAAGTTCACCTTCAACGAGAAGGCGAATCGCGAGACGCCGCTGATCTTTGCATCCGCCACGCCGATCCTGCCAAAGCATGCGATCGACCCTGCCACCTTCGACCAGGGTGGGCTCGCCATTCCGGTTGGATCCGGTCCCTACAAGATCAAGGAGTTGCGCCCCGGCGAGAAGGTGACCTGGGCGCGCGACACCGATTACTGGGGCAAGGACCTGCCTTCGAAGATCGGCTTCGACAATTACGACGAGATCACGGTCACCTATTTCCTGCAGGAAGCGACAATGTTCGAGGCCTTCAAGAAGGGCGAAATCGACATCTATCCGGACGGTGATTCCAATCACTGGCAGCGGGCCTATGATTTTCCGGCAGCGCAGAATGGCGACGTCGTGAAGGAAGCCTTCAAGCCGGGCCTGCCAGCGGGCATGCTGGGCTTCGTCTTTAACACCCGCCGTCCAATCTTCGCAGACGTGAAGGTGCGCGAGGCGATCAACACGGCCTTCGATTTCGAGTGGCTGAACAAGACGCTCTACGGCAATGCCTTCACGCGCACCCAGAGCTACTGGCAGAACTCGGCGCTCGGTGCCTATGGCAATGCCGCCGACGAGAAGGAGCTGGCGCTCTTGGGCGCGGCGAAGGACAAGCTGTCGCCGGAAATCCTCGCAGGCACCTATACGCAGTCCGCGACAGACGGCTCGGGCGGTGATCGCAAGGCGCTCGCCAAGGCGGTGAAGCTGTTAGGCGAGGCCGGCTACAAGATCCAGGGCGGCAAGATGCTGGATGCCTCAGGAAAACCGCTTGCCTTCGAGGTGATGACGCAGAACGAGGGCCAGGAGAAGATGGCCCTCGCCTTCCAGCGGACGCTGAAGCTGATCGGTATCGACATGGCGATCCGCACCGTCGATGACGCGCAGTATCAGGCGCGCTCGAACAGCTTCGACTACGACATGATCATCAAGTCCTACACCTCGTCGCTCTCGCCGGGTGCCGAGCAGGTCAACCGCTGGGGATCGGAATCCAAGGATGCCCAGGGGAGCTTCAACTATGCGGGTGTTGCCGATCCTGACATCGACCGGATGATGGAGGCTCTGCTGCAGGCGCGCGAGCCGGCGGATTTCCAGGCGGCCGTGCGGGCCTATGACCGGCTTCTCGTTGCCGGACATTATGTCGTGCCGCTCTACCATATCGGTGAACAGTGGGTGGCGCGCTGGAAGCATATCGGACGGCCGGAAACGGCGCCGCTCTACGGCTATCAGCGCCCGACCTGGTTCGACGCGCGCGTCCAGTAAACCTCAGCGTTTGACGCTGTGTTTTCGGGCCGGAGCTTGTCTCCGGCCCGCTTTGCTTTAAGTGACGGGCATATCATTGCCAGGAAAGGACACCCTCATGGACCGCATCACCATTGACCTCGTATCCGACGTGGTTTGCCCCTGGTGTTATCTCGGCAAGGCCCGGCTGGAGCTCGCGATTGCCGAGGTGCAGGACGAGGTCAGTGTCGACATCAACTGGCGCCCGTATCAGCTCAATCCAGACTATCCGCCTGAAGGCGTCGACCATCAGGTCGAACTGGCGAAGAAGCTGGGCGGCAAGGACAAGATGGACCAGGCGCATGCGCATCTGAAGTCGCTCGGCGCCGAGGTCGGCATCTCCTTTGACTTCGAAGCGATCAAGGTCGGCCCAAACACGCTCGATGCACACCGGTTGATCCACTGGGCCGGCCAGGAAAGCCGCGAGACGCAGACCCGCGTGGTCGACTTGCTTTTCAAGGCGAACTTCGAACAGGGGCGCAATATCGGTGACGCGGCGGTGCTGCTCGACATGGCGACCGAGGCCGGACTGTCGCGTCCCGTCATCGAATCGCTGCTGGCAGGCGATGCCGACGTGAACCACGTGCTGTCTGAGGTGGAAGCCGCCAAGCAGATGGGCGTCAACGGCGTGCCGTTCTTCATCTTCGACCAGCAATATGCCGTGAGCGGTGCTCAGCCGCCGGCGGAACTCGCCAATGCCTTGCGCGAAATCGCCAAGGCGAAGGCCGAGGCGCTGCGCAATCTGAATTGACGGTTGTAACGAACACTCGTATCCCGGTGAGGTAACCTCCTCCCCGGGATCATCACCTTGTCAGCCGATACCACCCTCAAAGGCGTTTTCTTCGCCTTCATCTGCTTTGCCGCCTATTCCTTCAGTGATGCCGCCGTGAAGATGGTGGAAGGCCGCGTGCCTGCCTTCGAGGCCGGCTTCATCGGCAGCCTGTTCGGTTTCGTCGCGATCCCCTTCCTGATGAAGCGCGGCGACCGCTATACGGATCTGGTGCGCAGCACCAACTGGCCGCTCTGGGGGCTGCGTTTTGTCTGTTCTGCCGTCGGGACGGTCGGCAGTATCATTGCCTTTACCCAGCTCTCCATGGCCGAGGCCTTCTGCCTGATCTTCCTGCTGCCGAGCTTTGCGACAATCATGTCGGTGATCTTCCTCAAGGAAGAGGTGGGCATGAAACGCTGGGCAGCCGTGCTGATCGGCTTCCTCGGCGTGCTGGTCGTGCTGAGGCCTGGTTTTCGCGATTTGGAGATCGGGCATCTGGCAGCGCTGATCTCGGGCTTTGCCGGCGCTGTGACGATCATCATCTTCCGCGCCATGGGGCCACAGGAGAAGAATATCTCGCTTTATGGTGCCGGCCTGCTTGGTAGCGTCATCATCTGCGCGGCCTTCTCACTGCCGGACTTCCAGGCGCCTGGCGGCTATGACCTGATGCTGCTTGCCGCTTTCGGCTTGCTCGCTGCCGTCGGCAATATCTTCATGATGCTGGCGTCGTTTTATGCGCCCGCCCCGATCGTCGGGCCGATCCAGTACAGCCAGATGCTCTGGGCCATCCTGCTCGGCTATCTCGTCTTTGGCGACAAGGTCGACTGGCCGATGGGCATCGGCATCGTGCTGATCGTCGGGTCAGGGCTTCTGACGCTGATCCGCGAGCGCAAGCGCGCCACGCCGCTCCCGCCGCCGGTGGCCGGCAAGGGCGATGCGGCTCTGGCGATCAAGCCGGAAACCGAACATTAAGCCAAAGTGCTGTTCATCTGCTGGAGATAGCTGCCTCAATCGCGCTCTTTACTTCTTCGAGCCTGTTGCGATTTGTAGTGGTTAGAGCGTCGATATCTCCACTCGACGTCTTGAGCGTGAGTCGTAGCGTTGGGTCAGCCCTGCCTGCGAGTAGTAGGAGTACGAAAAAAGCAATCACACCAGCAATCAGCCCTCCAACACCTCCCATTTCAATGCCATATGAAAATACAAGACCAACTATTACGGCTGCCACAAAAGCAGCTCCGGCTACTGATTTCGGAATTTCTGAAACCACAAGACTACCAATATTAGCGATTGGATACGTCGCACTTCCAATCTTTACCAGAGATTTGGTGACCTCTATATTTCCCGAAGAGTATATTACATCTGTCATTGAAGCGCCCCGACTTATTTCGAGAAAACATTCAACGAATGAGTGTGTTTGTCAACTAGTCAACCAGCCTTGGCCAGCTCCGCCAGTTGCGTCATCACCACCGCCGCACCCGATAGCCGCTTTTCCGGTGTCGGCAGGTCGCGGGTCAGGAACACCGAGTGGTCGGGCCTGATCTTCGCCATCGCGCCCTGCTTGGCGATATAGCCGACAAGTGCCGCCGGGTTCGGGAACTGCTTGCCGCGGAACTGGACGACGACACCCTTGGGGCCGGCTTCCAGCTTCTCGACATTGGCCTTGCGGCAGAGCGCCTTGATGTAGACGACCTTCAGCAGGTGCTGGACCTCGACCGGCATCGGGCCGAAGCGGTCAATCATCTCGGCACCGAAGGCATCGATCTCGCCCAGCTCGTTGATTTCACCCAGTCGGCGATAGAGGCCAAGGCGCAGGTGCAGGTCGGGTACGTAATCGTCCGGGATCATCACGGATGTGCCGACCTGGATCTGCGGCGACCAGCCGGTGTCGTGGATCTCGTCCACGCCCTTCACTTCGGCGACCGCCTCTTCCAGCATCTGCTGGTAAAGTTCGAAGCCGACTTCCTTGATATGGCCGGACTGCTCCTCGCCGAGCAGATTGCCGGCGCCGCGGATATCGAGGTCGTGGCTGGCAAGCTGGAAACCGGCGCCGAGCGTGTCGAGTGACTGCAGAACCTTCAGGCGGCGTTCGGCGCCCGTGGTCAGCACCTTGTTGACCGGGAGCGTCAGGAGCGCAAAGGCGCGGACCTTGGAGCGACCGACGCGGCCGCGGATCTGGTAAAGCTGGGCCAGGCCGAACATGTCGGCGCGGTGGACGATCAGGGTGTTGGCCGTGGGCACATCAAGGCCGGATTCGACGATGGTGGTCGAGAGCAGCACATCGTAGCGGCCCTCATAGAAGGCGTTCATGATGTCTTCGAGCTCACCGGCTGCCATCTGCCCATGGGCGACGGCGACCTTCAGTTCGGGCACGTTCTCGTCGAGGAAGCTTTTCACATCCGCGAGATCGGCGAGACGCGGGCAGACGTAAAAACTCTGGCCGCCGCGATAGTGTTCGCGCATCAGGGTCTCGCGGATCACGAGCGGATCAAAGGGCGAGATGAAGGTGCGCACCGCCATACGGTCGACCGGCGGCGTGGTGATCAGCGAGAGTTCGCGCACCCCGGTCATGGCAAGCTGCAGGGTGCGCGGGATGGGCGTGGCCGAGAGCGTCAGGACGTGAACATCCGACTTGAGCTCTTTCAGGCGCTCCTTGTGCTTGACGCCGAAATGCTGCTCCTCGTCGATGATCAGCAGACCGAGATTGGCAAAGTTGACGCCGGTGCCGAGCAGCGCATGCGTGCCGACGACGATGTCGGTCTTGCCGTCTGCCACTTCCTTCTTGACGAGGTTCAGCTCCTTGGTGCCGACAAGGCGCGAGGCCTGCTGGACGCGGATCGGCAGGCCTCGGAAGCGTTCGGAGAAAGTCTTGAAATGCTGGCGGGCGAGAAGCGTGGTCGGCACCACGACGGCGACCTGGATGCCGTTCATTGCGGCGATGAAGGCGGCGCGCAGCGCCACTTCCGTTTTGCCGAAGCCGACGTCGCCGCAGACGAGCCGGTCCATAGGGCGGCCGGCACCAAGGTCCGAGCGAACGGATTCGATCGCGGTCTCCTGGTCTTCCGTCTCGTCATAGGGGAAGCGGGCAGCAAACTCGTCGTAGAGGCCTTCTTGGGTGGTCAACACCGGCGCAGAGCGGGTCATGCGTTCGGCGGCAATGCGGATCAGGGCCCCTGCCATGTCGAGCAGGCGCTTCTTGAGCTTGGCCTTGCGCATCTGCCAGGCGCCGCCGCCCAGCTTGTCGAGCTGCACTTCGGTTGCCTCGCCGCCATAACGGGAGAGAAGATCGATGTTTTCGACCGGCAGGAAGAGTTTGGCATCGTCGGCATACCGCAGTTCGAGGCAGGCATGCGGGGCACCGGCAGCCTCGATGGTGCGCAGGCCGACAAAGCGGCCGATGCCGTGTTCGGCATGCACGACGATCGAGCCTTCGTCGATGCCGGCGACTTCCGAGATGAAGTCGGCAGCGCGCTTGCGGCGCTTAGAGCGGCGGACCATGCGGTCGCCGAGGATATCCTGTTCGCCGATGATGACGAGACCGTCTGTCTCGAAGCCACCTTCGAGGCTGAGGACGGCGGTGCCTGCCTCCCCCTTCTTCAGCTTGTCGACGTCTTTCAGGGCGGCGACTGGAACGAGTTTTTCCAGGCCATGTTCGTTCAGCACCTGCAGCAGGCGGTCGAGCGAGCCTTCGGACCAGCCCGAGACGATGACCTTCACCCCGGCTGCGCGCTTGTCAGCGATATAGCTGACGGCCTGGCCGAAAACGTTGGCGCGGTTGCCTTCTTCGCTCGCTTCATTGGCGCTCTTCGCCCAGCGCGGGGTCGGGCGGGCATTGACCTCGATGACCAGCCGGCTTTCGCCACCGGCTTCTGCAAAGGGCGTGATGCGGATCGGGTCGAAGGCATCGAGCGACTTGCCGAACTCGCCCGAACCGAGATAGAGCCTCTCCGGCGGGACTGGCTTGTAGGGCGTGCCCTGGGCGAGATGGCCCTTTCCAGGCGTGGCGGAGTTGAGGCGCGCTTCGTAATAGTCGCGTATCAGCTTGGCGCGCTCGTCGGCTGCCTCACGTACGGTATGATCCGTGACGATACGGAAGCCGCGCAGATAATCGAACGTGGTTTCCAGCTTGTCATAGAACATGGGCAGCCAATGCTCCATGCCGGCGTAACGCCGGCCCTCGGAGACAGCGGCATAGAGGGCGTCGTCGCGGGTCGCGGCACCGAACAGCGACAGGTAGTTCTTGCGGAAGCGGCTGATGCTCTCGGGCGTCAGCGTCACCTCGCTCATCGGGTTCAGATCAAGCGAGCGGATCTGGCCGATAGTGCGCTGGCTCGCCGGATCGAAGGAGCGGATCGATTCGAGCGTATCGCCGAAGAAATCCAGTCGGACCGGCTCTTCTGCGCCGGGTACGAAAACATCTAGGATGCCGCCGCGGACCGCGAATTCGCCGACTTCCCGCACGGTTGCGACACGATCGAAGCCGTTGCGCTCAAGACGGGCGGCAATGTCATCCATGCGCACCTGGTTGCCGGGCTTGGCCGAAAAACCGAGGCTATCGATCACATCCGCCGGTGCCACCTTTTGGAGCATGGCGTTGACCGTGACCAGAACGATCGCCGGGTGCGGATTGAGATAGAGCGCAATCAGGCCTGACAGCGCCGAAAGGCGGCGGGCGGAGACGTCTGCCGATGGAGAGACGCGGTCGTAAGGCAGGCAGTCCCAGGCTGGCAGACTCAAGACCGGGATGTCTGGCGCGGTGAAGCTGAGCGTCTGTTCGAGGTTCTGCAGCCGCTGGCCGTCGGAGACGATGTAGGCCACAGGGCGGCCCTGACGCGCGAGTTCGGCGAGGATGAAGGCATCCATGCCGTCGGGCACATGGGAGAGCGTCAGGGCGGATTGTGCGCCGACAATCCGCTTCACATCGATCAGGGACATCATCAGTTACTTTGCAGAGGTTTCATCGCCCGTGACCGGGGAGAAATCCGGCCGGAGAGCGGCTATACGTTCGAAGAGCGGTGTCTGGAGATGGGCGGGCACCGGATCGGCACCCGTGATGTAGCGGACAAGGTCGTTGTCTTCCTCGACCATGATGCGCTCCAGCTCGTCGAGCTCCTCGTCAGAGAGCTCGCTGATATGGGCCTCGCAGAACTGACCGAGCATCAGGTCCATTTCGCGGATGCCGCGATGCCAGCAGCGGAACAGGATGCGCCGACGGCGCGGATCGAGGTCGGCACTGCTTTTCACCAGTCCAGTCATCTTGGCATCCTTCCAATTCTTGCGCCTCTATAGAGCAGCGACCGGCAAATGTCAGCTTGCCAAACCGGCATTTTGCGAGGCATTTTGCCCCCATCATGCGTCCCCATCTTCTCGATCCCCTCTTTGCCTCCGTGGCTTCGCTCAGCGGAGTCGGTCCCAAGCTCGCCCAGCTTCTCGCCACACTGCTCGGGCGCGAGGATGCCGAGGATACGCGGGTCGTCGACCTGCTGTTTCTCGCACCGCACCGACTGATCGACCGGCGGCACCAGCCGGGCATCGCCTATGCGCAGCAGGGTTCGCTGGTGACCATCACCGGACGCATCGACCGCCACATGCCGCCTCCGCCGGGCAAGAACAACATGCCCTACCGCATCTTCCTGCATGACGAGACGGGGGAACTGGCGCTCACCTTCTTCCGGGTCAAGGGCAACTGGCTTGAAAAGGCATTGCCCGTCGACGAGATCGTGATGGTCTCAGGGAAAGTCGACTGGTTCAACGGTCGGCCATCCATGGTTCATCCCGACCTGATGGTGAAGGCGAGCGAGGCGGAGAACCTGCCACTGGTCGAGCCGGTCTATCCGCTGACGGCGGGGCTTGGTCCGAAAGTGTTGCGCAAGGCGGTCGAATCCGCCGTCGAGAAGATGCCGGAACTTGCCGAATGGGCGGATGCGGCGCTGGCGGCCAAACAGGGATTTGCCAGTGTGCGCGAGTGTATTGTCGCGCTCCACAATCCGCGCGACGAGAAGGATATCGAGCCGCAGGCACCAGCAAGGCGCAGGCTCGCCTATGACGAGTTTCTCGCCGGCCAGGTGTCCCTCGCCTTGGTGCGGCAGAAGCTGAGACGCGTGCCGGGCACACCGATCAAGCCTACGGGCGAACTCAGCGGAAAGATCCGCGCTGCCCTGCCCTTTACGCCCACCAACAGCCAGGTGGCGGCAATCGACGATATCCTGAAGGATATGGCAACCGACCAGCGCATGTTACGGCTCGTCCAGGGTGACGTCGGCGCCGGCAAGACGCTGGTGGCGCTGTTTGCCATGGCAGCCGCTGTCGAGGCGGGTGGGCAAGCTGTGCTGATGGCGCCGACGGAAATCCTGGCGCGGCAGCATCACGCGACCCTTGCCAAGCTCGGTGCGGCGGCTGGCCTGAAGATCGAGGTCCTGACCGGGCGCACCAAGGGCAAGGAGCGCGAGGCGATCCTGGAGCGGATCGCCTCCGGCGAAGCGCAGATCGTCATCGGCACACATGCGCTTTTCCAGGATGCCGTTGTCTACCGGAACCTCACACTCGCCGTAGTCGACGAGCAGCATCGCTTCGGCGTGCACCAGCGCCTGAGGCTGACCTCCAAAGGCATCTCGCCGCATATGCTGGTCATGACGGCCACACCGATCCCGCGCACGCTGGTGCTGGCTGCCTTCGGCGACATGGACGTCTCCAAGCTTACCGAGAAGCCGGCAGGCCGCAAGCCGATCCAGACGGTGACCGTGCCGACCGAGCGCGTGCCTGATGTGATCGAACGGCTGCGGTCTGCCATTGCGGAGGGCAAGAAGGCCTATTGGATCTGCCCGCTGGTGGAGGAAACCGAGGAAAGCGAGTTGATGTCGGCCGAGGAGCGGCAAGCGGTGCTGGCACAGTTCATCAAGGCGCCGATCGGGCTGGTGCATGGGCGCATGGCGGGGCCGGAGAAGGATGCCGCGATGCTCGCCTTCAAGAACGGCGAGACGCGGCTCTTAGTCGCCACCACCGTGGTCGAAGTTGGCGTCGATGTGCCCGATGCGACAATCATGGTGATCGAACATGCCGAACGCTTCGGTCTTGCCCAGCTGCACCAGCTGCGCGGCCGCGTGGGCCGTGGCGACGAGGCCTCGAGTTGTATCCTGCTCTACAAAGGACCGCTCGGCGAGACGGGTAAGGCGCGGCTGTCGATCCTGCGCGATTCGGAGGATGGCTTCCTGATCGCCGAGGAGGATCTGAAGCTCAGAGGCGAAGGCGAGCTTTTGGGGACGCGACAGTCGGGCACCCCGGGCTTCAAGATTGCGAGCCTCGAGCATCACGGAGATCTTCTGGAAATCGCCCGCAAGGATGCGGCCTATCTGCTGGATCGAGACCCGGAACTGACCAGCGAACGTGGGGAAGCCGTCAGGACGTTGCTCTATCTGCATCGTCGCGACGAGGCGATCCGCTTCCTGCATGCAGGGTGAGGAGCGACGTGTTCAGGAGCGACCGGCACGCTTGGGCGGCTCGACCGAGTCGTCCGCCGCCAGGTCCTGGAATGCTGTCATGGCGTCTGCGACGGTCGGCTTGTATTCCGGCGTAACCAGACCGGCAGAGATCAGGAGTTTCACACCCTCTTCCGGGCTCATGTCGAGCAGCATCAGCTTGCTGCGTGGCACGAACATCAGGAATCCGGCGGTCGGCACAGGCGTCGGCGCGAGGAACACGGCGACCATTTCCTCACCATCCTGGTTGAGCTTGGCTGCAATCTCGCCCTTGGCATCCGTCGAGATGAAGACCAGCGCCCAGGTGCCGGCGCGCGGAAACTCGATCAGGCCGACTTTCTTGAACGAATTGCCCTGCTCTTTCAAAACCGTCTCGAAGATCTGCTTGGTGCTCTTGTAGACGGTTCGGACAAGCGGCATTCGGTTCAGGATGTTTTCGCTGTAGGAGACGATCGAGCGGCCGATCAGGTTTCGGCCGAGAAAGCCGACAAGCGTGATGAATAGGATGGCGATGAGAAGTCCGGTGCCGGGCACGGCGAACTTCAGATAGGCCTCCGGATTGTAGCGATCCGGCAGATAGGGCTTCACCCAACTGTCTGCCCAGCGGATGAAGGTCCAGGTCAGGTAGATGGTGATCGCCATCGGCGCGCAAATGATCAAGCCGGTCAGGAAGTTGTTCCTGAGCCTCGTTGCCATCGAAATCCTGTCAGAACCTTCGGTCATGCCCACCGTCATTGTGCAGTGCCGTAACGCTGCGGACAATGCCGGAGTGACACCTATGGCGCAAGAGCTAGAATTGGGGCAGCAGCCTGCCCCGATCCGGGATCACTCGACCGTGACGGACTTAGCGAGATTGCGCGGCTGGTCGACGTCTGTGCCCATGAAGACGGCGGTGTGATAGGCGAGCAGTTGGATCGGGATCGAATAGATCATCGGCGAGACGATCTCGGCGACCACAGGCAGAACGATCGTCGCCATGGTCGGGAGCTTGGAGGCGGCCGCCCCCTTCTCGTCGGTGATGAAGATGATCTTGCCGCCGCGGGCTGCCACTTCCTGCATGTTCGACACGGTCTTTTCAAAGAAGCGATCGAAGGGCGCAATGACGATGACGGGCATGTTTTCGTCGATCAGGGCGATCGGGCCGTGCTTCAGCTCGCCGGCGGCATAACCTTCGGCGTGGATATAGGAGATTTCCTTCAGCTTCAGCGCGCCTTCGAGCGCGAGCGGATAGCTGGTGCCACGGCCGAGATAGAGCACGTCCTTGAACTTGGAGAGATCGCGCGAGAGAGCCTCGATCTGCGGCTGCACCGCGTTCAGGACCTGGCTCATGATGCGCGGCATTTCTGCCAGGCTCTTCACCAGCTGCTTTTCTTCCGCTTCTGTCAGCGTGCCACGGGCACGACCGGCGGCAAGCGCCAGCGAAGCGAGCACGGCGAGCTGGCAGGTGAAGGCCTTGGTCGAGGCGACGCCGATTTCCGGGCCGGCGAGGATCGGGAAAACGGCATCCGCTTCGCGGGCGATCGTCGATTCCTTGACGTTGACGACGGCACCGATCTTCAGGCCGTTGTCGCGGCAATAGCGCAGCGAAGCGAGCGTATCGGCGGTTTCACCGGACTGCGAAATGAATAGCGCCGCCTGGTCCTTCGACAGCGGCATTTCGCGGTAACGGAACTCCGAGGCGACATCGATCTCGACCGGCAGTCGGGCGTAACGCTCGAACCAGTATTTGCCGACGAGGCCGGCCAGATAGGCTGTGCCGCAGGCTGAGATGGCGAGGCCGCGCAGGTTGGCGAAATCGATCTCGTTTGCCGAGCCCCGAACAGTGTGATTGGCGAAGTCGACATAGTGCGACAGAGCGTGGGAGATCACTTCCGGCTGTTCGTAGATCTCCTTCTCCATGAAGTGGCGATGATTGCCCTTGTCGATCATGTAGGCGCTGGCTGAGGAGATCTGCACCGGGCGATCGACCGGATTGCCGTCGATATCGAAGATGTGGGCGCCCTGCTTGCCGATGACGGCCCAGTCACCGTCATGCAGATAGGCGATGCGGTTGGTGAAAGGTGACAGCGCAATCGCGTCAGAGCCGAGGAACATCTCGCCATCGCCGAAGCCGATCGCGAGCGGTGGGCCGGAGCGGGCTGCCATGATCGTCGAGGGATCATCGCTGAAGATGACGGCGAGCGCATAGGCGCCGGTCACATGCCGCAGCATCTCGTGCATGGCTTCGCGGCGGCCAAGACCCTGACGGCGATACTTGGCCAGCAACTGGGCGACGACTTCGGTGTCCGTCTGCGTGGTGAAGATCGCACCCTCGGCCGCGAGCTCTTCCTTGATCTCGGAGAAATTCTCGATGATGCCGTTATGGACGACAGCGACGCCATCGACGAAATGCGGATGGGCGTTCGTCTCGTTCGGCACGCCATGGGTTGCCCAGCGGGTGTGGGCGATGCCGATATTGCCCGGGAGCGGATCGCCGGCGAGCTTGCTCTCAAGATTGAAGAGCTTGCCTTCGGCGCGGCGGCGGTCGAGCTTGCCGTCGTTGATGGTGGCGACGCCGGCAGAATCATAGCCGCGATATTCGAGCCGTTTCAAGGCGTCGACCAGACGCTCCGCCACGGGCTTGTTACCGACGATGCCGACGATGCCGCACATGCAATTCTCCGTTTCATATCCATTACGCGGACTGTTCCTAGCGGTTCCGCCGCAATAGGCAATCGCACCTGAGGTCAAATTGCGTTTCGTCTCGTAATGCAACGCAGCATTACAAGTGGTGAAGTTGGTTTTGGGCTGTTACTTGCCGGACTTCTTGGCGGCCTTGATTGCCAGATTGCGCTCGCGGATGACGGCCGCGCGGCCTGGCTTCATCTCCTGGCGGGCACGACCGAAGGCGAGCGCGTCGGCTGGCACATCCTCGGTGATCACGCTGCCCGAGGCTATGAGAGCACCATCGCCGATCGAGACGGGGGCAACGAGCGATGAATTGGAGCCGATAAAGGCGCCTGCCCCAATCCGGGTTTCGTGCTTGTTCACGCCATCATAGTTGCAAGTAATCGTGCCGGCGCCGATATTGGTTTCGGCACCCACGACGGCGTCGCCGATATAGGTCAGATGATTGACCTTGGCGCCCTTGCCGATATCGGCCTTCTTCACTTCACAAAAATTGCCGACCTTGGAGCCTTCGGCGAGGTTGGCGCCGGGACGCAGACGGGCGAATGGTCCGACGGTCGCACCGGCGGACACATGGGCGCCTTCGAGATGCGAGAAGGCATGGATGACAGCGCCGCCCTCGACGGTGACACCGGGGCCGAAGACGACATTCGGCTCGATGAGGGCATCCTGACCAATGACCGTGTCGTGGCTGAGGAAGACCGTTTCCGGTGCAATCATCGTCACACCCGAGACCATGAGCTCGTGTCGGCGGCGATCCTGCCAGAGGCGCTCGATCACAGCGAGTTCGGCGCGGTTATTGCAGCCGGTCAGCTCGCTTTCCGGCGCATCGACGGCGACCGCCTTGCCGCGCAGGGAACGGGCGATCTCGACGAGGTCGGTCAGGTAGTATTCGCCCTTGGCATTGCTGTTGCCGATCCGGCTCAGGAGGTCGAGCGCCTTCTGACCGTTGATGGCCATGAGGCCGCTGTTGCACCAGGTGACGGCACGCTCGGCCTCGGTCGCATCCTTTTCCTCACGGATTGCAACCAACTCGCCGTTCTCCACCAACAACCGGCCATACCCCGTGGGGTTGTTCGTGTGAAAGCCGATGACCGCGACATCCGCGCCGTCTGCGAGCGCTTCACGGGCAGCCTTGAGTGGGGCAGCAGTGATCAGGGGAACGTCGCCATAGGCAACCAGGATTTCATCATAACCACGAGCAATTGCCTCGCGGGCCATGAGCACGGCGTGGCCGGTGCCGAGGCGTTCTGTCTGCAGGACGCTTTCGACGGTGAGTTCGCCGATCTTGGCCGCGGCCTCGACCTTTTCCGCATCACGTCCGAGAACCAGAGCCACATCCGAGACACCGGAGGCTGCGATCGACGCCATGACATGCGCAATCATCGGACGTCCGCCGACCGGGTGCAGGACCTTGGACATCGAGGACTTCATCCGGGTGCTGTCGCCGGCAGCAAGGACGATGGCAAGGCAGGTGCGGGTCATGGATGGCTCCGGGCATGAGAAACGCGATTCTCACTAACGCCCGAGACGCAGGGCTGCAAGACCGGCGTTGCCGTCAGCTCCGATTGGCGGCCGCGTCGGCGGCCTTCAGGGCGGTGATGCGGCCGAGCTGGACGACTTTCTCCGTTGCGGCGCGGGCAGCGTCCGCATCCTTCTTCTCGATTGCATCGACGATTGCCAGATGCGTCTCGATGATCGACTCGCCCCGCCCTGCCAATTTCGGGTCGAAGGCCAGCGTGAAGGCGCCGTCGAGGGCGGCCTTCAAGAAGCCGATCATGCTTTCGAGAAAGGGATTGGCGCCGACGAGGGTGAGCAGCACATGGAAACGCAGGTCTGCCTCCACCTGGCTCTGCCAGTCGAGATCTTCCGATCCGAGCAGGTGTACATAGCGCCGCAATTCGGCGCAGTCCTCGGGCGTTGCGCGCAGGGCGGCGTAAGCGGCAGAAGCAGGCTCGAAGACCAGGCGCACGTCATAGAGGTGGTCGATGAACTCGCGGGTGACGCCCGCCTTGAAATGCCAGCGAAGAACGTCTTCGTCGATCAGGTTCCAATGGCAGCGATCGGTCACCCTGGTGCCGACGCGTGACTTTGCGACGACCAGGCCCTTGGCGGTCAGCGTTTTCATCGCTTCTCGCAGGACCGAACGCGACACGTCGAACTGCGATTCCAGCTCGGTGTCGCCGGGCAAGGGTTCACCGATCTCAAACTGCCCGCCGACGATCGCGAGGCCCAGTTGATCGACCACCCGGGCATGGCTGGTGCGGAGATTCGTGACGATCTTCAGATCCCGAACTTCATCCTTGCGCATCCGTCACCAGTCCCCACTGTACCTTGGGACGGCTTGTTATATGAAACAGCAAAGATCGTGAAGTGAGTACTCAAGAATTTTCCGATTCACGGGAAAGCTAAAAAGAAAGGGCGCCAAAGGCGCCCTTTCCGCAAGTCTGAACCGCAAAACTTACTGCGGAAGCTTGTCGTCTACACCTTCGATGTAGAAGTTCATGCCAAGGATGGTGCCGTCGTCAGCCGACTCACCTTCCTTCAGCCAGGCCGAACCATCCTGCTTGTTGATCGGGCCGGAGAAGGGCTTCAGCTCGCCAGACTTGATCTTGGCTTCGCTGTCCATTGCCATCGCCTTCACGTCGTCAGGCATGTTGGTGTAGGGGGCCATGGACAGGATACCGTCCTTCAGGCCGTCGAAGGTCTGAGCGGAGGACCAAGTGCCGTCGATCACGGCCTGGGTGCGCTTGATGTAGTAAGGCGCCCAGGTGTCGACGATGGCGCTGAGCTGCGCGGTCGGGCCGGCGGCGATCATGTCGGAGGCCTGGCCGAATGCCTTCAGGCCGCGCTCTTCAGCAACCTGCATCGGAGCGGTCGTGTCGGTGTGCTGGGTGAGCACATCGACGCCCTGGTCGAAGAGAGCCTTGGCGGCATCAGCTTCCTTGCCCGGGTCGAACCAGGTGTTGACCCAGATGACCTTCAGCTTGAATTCCGGGTTGACGGTGCGAGCGCCATGCAGGAACGCGTTGATGCCGGCGACGACTTCCGGGATCGGGAAGGAGGCGATGTAGCCGGCAACGCCGGTCTTCGACATCTTGCCGGCGATCTGACCGTTGATGAAGCGGCCTTCATAGAAGCGCGAGTTGTAGGTGGCGACGTTGGCAGCGGTCTTGTAGCCGGTCGCATGCTCGAACTTCACGTCCGGGAACTTCTCTGCAACCTTCAAAGTCGCGTCCATGAAGCCGAACGAGGTCGTGAAGACCAGGGCGCAGCCGGAGCGGGCCATGCGCTCGATGGCGCGCTCGGCATCCGGGCCTTCCGGCACGTTTTCGAGGTAAGGCGTTTCGATCTTGTCGCCGAAATGCGCCTGGAGCTGCTGGCGGCCGATGTCGTGGGCCTGGGTCCAGCCGCCGTCGGTCTTGGAGCCGACGTGGACGAAGCAGACCTTCGTCTTGTCCTGGGCGGCGGCCGGTGCCGCGACGCCGACGATTGCGGCTGCCGAGGCGGCAAGCGCGAGGAGGATGTTCTTCATGATGTACCCCTGTCTGGTTAGGTTGAAGCTTTTGTTTTGATTATCTATCCGGCACGAACGGCTTGCCGAGGCAGGCCGGCGTGTTGATCAGCGTCGTGCGGCGATTATGGGAGATTATAATCAGCACGACAATGGTCGCCGCATAGGGCAATGCGGACAGAAATTGCGAGGGCAGACCGATGCCAAGAGCCTGGGCATGGAGCTGGCCGATGGTGACGGCGCCGAAGAGATAGCCGCCGGCCAGCACCCGCCAGGGCCGCCATGCGGCGAAGACGACAAGAGCAAGCGCGATCCAGCCGCGGCCGGCCGACATGTTTTCCACCCATTGCGGCGTGTAGACGAGCGACAGCTGCGCACCGGCAAGGCCTGCACAGGCGCCACCGAACATCACGGCGAGATAGCGGGTGCGAATGACCGGAAGTCCGAGCGTGTGGGCCGAGCCGTGGCTGTCGCCGATGGCGCGCAACTTCAAGCCGGAGCGGCTCTTGAACAGGTACCAGTTCACGCCAGCCACGAGGAGGATGGAGAGGTAGAAGAACAGGTCCTGGGCAAAGAGGATCGGGCCGATGACCGGGATATCGGAAAGGAGCGGGATGACGATCGGCTGCATCTTGACGCCCGGCACACCGACGACACTTTCGCCGACCATGCCGGAGACGCCGAGGCCGAGAATGGTCAGCGCAAGACCCGTGGCGACCTGGTTGGCGACGAGGGTCAGGGTCAGGAAGCCGAAGAGCAGCGAGAACAGAGCGCCTGTCGCGATGCCCGCCAGCACGCCGATATAGGGCGAACCGGTCAAGTTGGTGGCGATGAAGGCGCAGACGGCGCCGATGATCATCATGCCTTCGACGCCGAGGTTCAGCACTCCCGAGCGCTCGGCAACGAGCTCACCCATGGCGGCGATGACCAGAGGTGTGGATGCCGTGATGATGGTCAGAAGGATGGCTTCAAACATCGTCACGCACCCTTCGACGCAGTGTTGCGGGCGCGATCAAATACGAGGCGCACTTTATAGAGGATGAGTGTGTCGCAGGAGAGCACGAAGAACAGCAACAACCCCTGGAAGACGCGCGTCACCTTGTCGGAGACGCCAATCGACAGCTGTGCGCCCTCACCGCCAAGATAGGTGAGCGCCAGCACGAAGCCGGAGGCGATGATGCCGAGCGGATTGAGGCGGCCGAGGAAGGCGACGATGATGGCGGTGAAGCCATAACCCGGTGAAATGGTCGGCTGCAGGTGACCGATCGAGCCTGAGACTTCCGAGATCCCGGCAAGCCCCGCGAGCGCGCCGGAGAACATCATCGAAAACCAGACCATCTTGCGGGACGAGAAGCCGGCAAAGCGCCCTGCCCGTTCGGACTGGCCAAGCACCACGACCTGGAAGCCCTTCAGCGTGTAGCGCATCATGAACCAGACGGCGACGGCAGCCAGCAGCGCGAAGATAATGCCGAGATGGGCGCGGCCAGACGACAGGATTTCCGGCAAAACGGCTTCTGATACGAAGGACCGCGACTGCGGGAAGTTATAGCCCGCCGGATCCTTCCAGATGCCGCGGGTCAGCCAGTCGAGGAGAAGCTGGGCAATATAGACCAGCATCAGGCTGGTCAGGATCTCATTGGTGTTGAAACGGGTCTTCAACAGCGCCGGGATCGCGGCATAGGCAGCGCCACCGATCGCGCCCATCACCAGCATCAGCGGCAGAAGCAGCGGCGAGGTCCACTCATAGAAGGTGATCGGCAGGATGGAGCCGACGATCGCACCGGCGATGAACTGGCCTTCGGCGCCGATATTCCAGTTGTTCGAGCGATAACAGACGGACAGGCCAACGCCGATCAGGATCAGCGGTGCCGCTTTGACCGCGAGCTCATGCAGCGACCAGACCTCGAGCAGCGGCTCGATGAAGAAGCTGAAAAGGGCGGAGACCGGGTCCTTGCCGAGCAGCGCGAACATGATGCCGCCGAAAAAGACGGTCAATGCCAGCGCCAGAAGCGGCGAGACGATGGCAAAGAGGTTCGACTGGCGGGAGCGGCGTTCAAGTTCAATGCGCATGGGCCGCCTCCGGGGCAGTCTGGACACCGTGGACGCCGCCCATCAGGATGCCGATGCGTTCGCGGGTCATGGTCGAGGCGGGATAGGCGTCGGACAGCCTGCCTTCCGAGATGGCGGCGATCGAAGTCGCAACTTCGAAGATCTCGTCGAGGTCCTGGCTGATGACGACAACTGCCGAACCCGACTTGGCAAGATCGACCAGGGCCTGGCGGATGCGGCTTGCAGCCCCTGCATCCACGCCCCAGGTCGGCTGGTTGACGACAAGCACGGAGGGCTGGCGATCGAGTTCGCGGCCGACGATGAATTTCTGCAGGTTGCCGCCAGACAGCGAGCCGGCTGCCGGATCATCACCGCTTTTGCGCACGTCCATCATCTCGGAGATGCGACGGGCCGCCTGCTGGACGAGGCCGTGGCGGATGATGCCAATTTTGCCACCGGACAAATAGGCGCTCCGGTCAGACGCGTTGCGCGACAGGAAAAGGTTTTCGGACAGGCTCATGGCGGGAATGGCCGCATGGCCGTGGCGTTCCTCGGGCACGAAGCCGCCGCCGAGCAGGCGCCGCTCGTTGATCCCCAAACGGCCGACCGACTTGCCACGCAACCGGATCGCATCGGGGCTCTGGACCGGGTATTCGCCGGAGAGTGCGTCGAACAGTTCGCTCTGACCATTGCCGGCAACACCCGCGATTGCCAGGATCTCGCCTGCCCTCACCGTCATCGAAACATTCTTGAGCGGCATGGCAAAGGGCGTGCGCGGGTTGACCGAGAGATCGGCGACCTGCAACTGGATGGCACCGTCTGCGGGCGGCTCGACCTTCTCGACACCGGCGACATCGGCACCGACCATCATGCGGGCGAGCGAGGCCGGGGTCTCCTGGCGCGGATCGCAGGCGCCCGTAACCTTGCCGTGACGAAGCACTGTCGCGCGATCACAAATGCGCTGCACTTCCTCGAGACGGTGGCTGATATAAAGGACAGAGCGCCCCTCGGCCTTCAGCTTGAACAGCGTCTCGAACAGCTTGTCTGCCTCTTGCGGCGTCAGCACCGAAGTCGGTTCGTCGAGGATGATGAGTTTGGGGTTCTGCAGCAGTGCGCGGACGATTTCGATGCGCTGGCGCTCGCCGACGGAGAGATCGGCGACATGGGCGCCCGGATCGAGTGGCAGGCCGTAGGCGGCCGAAAGTTCGGCGGCTTTTTTGGACAATTCGGAGATGGAGATCTTCTCGTCGAGCGATAGAGCGATGTTTTCCGCGACCGTCAGCGCCTCGAACAGAGAAAAGTGCTGGAAAACCATGCCGATGCCGAGACGGCGGGCGGCGGCTGGATTGGGGATGATCCTCTCCTGGCCTTCCCATCCGATCGTGCCGGCAGACGGTGCGAGAATGCCGAAGAGCATCTTCACCAGGGTCGACTTGCCGGCGCCATTTTCGCCGAGAAGCGCATGGATCTCGCCATGGCCGATGTCGAGATCGATGCCGTCGCAGGCCTTGAAACTGCCAAACAGCTTCGTGAGGCCCCGCACGGTCAGCAGCGGCTTGTCACCCTCGGGCGGTTGTTGCGGCACAGGTCCCTCTTGCATTGCGATGCGTCCCGGCCGGGTCTTGCGCCCGGTCCGCCGCTCAATTCATAACCGGTTTGCGGCAGCGCACAATATATAGGCAAAAGTTTTTTTTGGTTTTGCCCAGCCATCACCGGGCAGCTTTAGTCCCGGCGCCCCAAGGCCGGGAAAATCTGCAGCACGCCGCCGATCGCATAGAGGTAAAGACCGGTCAGGATCGTACCCCAGACGACCCAGGGCGGCGACTGGAAATGCAGGAGGAGCGCATAACCGCCGAAGGCACACCAGAGCAGGAAGACCGCCATATTCACCGTCCGCAGACGCTTGACCCGCACAGGGTGAAGGAAATGGATCGGCAGGAATGTCAGGAACACGGAGGCGAGAACCACGATCAGGGCTGTCGTTGCGCTGGCATCGATGACGAAGAGCGTGAAGATGAGCATGTTCCAGACGACCGGGAAGCCGGAGAAGAAGTACTCATCCGTCTTCATCCCCATGTCGGCATAATAGATCGCACTCGACACGACGATCAGGCCAGCAGCGACGAAGGACCATGGCTCGCCGATCATGCCGCTCTGATAGAGCGCAAAGGCCGGCAGCAGAACATAGGTGACGTAGTCGATAATGTTGTCCAGCGTATCGCCGGACCAGTTAGGAAGCACTTCCTTCACACGCACCTTGCGGGCGATCGGTCCGTCAATACCATCAACGAGAAGCGCCAGCCCCAGCCACCAGAACATGTCCACGAAACGCCGTTCGGCTGCTGCGACAACGCCGAGAAAGGCAAGAAAGGATCCGGAAGCGGTCAGAATATGGACCGAGAAAGCGCGGATCTCGGCATAAGGCACCCGCTTGTAGTTGAAGATCTTCATCCTTGCTCCAGTCGGCGGCATTTCGGAGGAAACGGTATCGGACGAAACGACGCGGTTTGCAACACAAGTGGCGGCCTATGCCCGCTTTTCGCCGCCAAGTGTTTCATGCGACTGCGCCATTTGGGCCCATGGATTTTGTCGTGACCGGGATCTAGATATCATCACAGTGAAGACAATCGGGATCCTGACCATGACCTACGAATACGACATCGCCGTCATCGGCGCCGGGCCGGCCGGTCAGATCGCCGCCATTGCCATGGCCCGCGGAGGCAGGCGCGTCGTACTCATCGGGCCTGAGCCTGACGGTTCCGACCGCCGGACGACCGCGCTGATGGACCAGTCGCTGGCGATGATGGAACGGCTTGGCCTCTGGGAGGAGCTGCATACCCGGACTGCTCCGCTCCAGGTGATGCAGATCATCGATGGGACGAAACGGCTGCTGCGCGCGCCCACTGTCGCCTTCCGAAGCGCCGAGATCGGCCTTGATGCCTTTGGCTACAACACCCCGAATGCGGCGCTGCTTGAAACACTGTCGACAGCCGTGGCGGCAGAGCCCTTGATCACGCGCAAGCCTGGCGCTGCCGAGACGATCCATGTTGGCGCTGATTCAGTGACGATCGGCATTCAGGGCGAAGAACCGCTCACCGCGGGTTTCGTGATCGGGGCTGACGGGCGCAAGTCGAAAACCCGCGAAAGCGCCGGGGTCGGCGTGAAGACGTGGTCCTATCCGCAGACCGCCGTGGTGATGAATTTCACCCACACGCTGCCGCACCAGAATATCTCAACGGAATTCCACACTGAATCGGGACCGTTCACGCAGGTGCCCCTTCCCGGGCTGCGCTCCAGCCTTGTCTGGGTGGTGACACCGCAGGAAGCCGAGAGACTGACATCGCTCTCACCTGAACAACTCTCCGCCGAAGTCGAAAGCCGCATGCAGTCCATGCTCGGCAAGGTCTCGGTGGAAGCCGGCGTGCAGGCCTGGCCACTTTCGGGCATGACGGCTCGCCAGTATGGCAAGGGGCGCGCTGCCTTTATCGGCGAGGCAGGGCATGCCTTCCCGCCGATCGGCGCCCAGGGCCTCAACTTGAGCCTGCGCGATATCGCAGCTCTCGAAGAGATCCTGATCGATCACAGCCCAGCACCGATTGCAGCCGACTGTGGCGACCGGTTCGACCGCAAACGCCGGATTGATATTGCCAGCCGGACGGCGAGTGTGGACCTGCTCAACCGCTCGCTACTTTCGGGGCTGCTGCCGGTGCAGATGCTCCGGGCTGCCGGTCTTCAGGTACTGGCCAGTATTGCGCCTTTGCGCAACCTCGTGATGCAGGAAGGGGTGGCGCCCGGGCGGGGGCTGAAAAGCCTGCCTTCGATGCTACGGGAAAAGGTCCGCAGGTAAGTAACCCTGGGTGATGGCGAAGAGAAGCGCCGACACGGAAAACACCGAGATCACCGTGGTGATCAGGATCGTGGCGGACGCCCTTTCCTGCCAGACGCCATATTGCTGGCCGATGACGAAGACGTTGGTCGCCGTCGGCAGCGAGGCGAGCAGGATCGCCGTGTAGACCCAGAGCGGGTCGAAATTGCCGACGAAACTCAATACCACATAGACGAGCACGGGGTGCAGCACGAGCTTGATCGGCACGATGTAGCCGATCTCGGCCGGTATGCGCTTCAGCGGGCGCAGCGCCAGCGTCACGCCCATTGCAAACAGGGCGCATGGGGCGGCAGCCTGGGCGAGATAGTCGATCAGGCGCTGCAATGCGAGCGGCGGTTCGAATGCAAGCGCAGCAGCGAGAAACCCGATTAGGGTTGCGATGATGAAGGGATGCTTGAGGATCTTTTTGACGACGTCGAAGGCGAGCTGCGCGGGCGGCCGTTTGTCGCCACCGGCAAAGGCCATCATCGCCGGCGCGACCATAAAGTGGACAGCGTTTTCGAAGCAGAAGACCAGCGCCACCGGGACGGCTGCCTTTTCACCGAAGGCGAGCAGTGAGAGGCCGGGGCCCATGTAGCCGATATTGCCATAGGCCCCGGCCAGCGCCTGCACCGTCGATTCGGCGATGTTGTTACCGCGAACATAGCGGCCGATGACGAAGACCAGCACGAAGATGGAATAGGTGGCAGCAAGGCAGGCGGCGATGAAATCGATGCGCGTCAGTTCTTCGATCGGCGTGCGCGACACGAGCTTGAAGAAGAGCGCCGGCAGCGAGACGTAAATGACGAAGAAATTCAGCCAGCCGAGTGCCTGGGCAGAATGGTCGCCGAGCTTGCCCGATACATAGCCAATCAGGATCAGGCCGAAGAACGGCAGGACCAGCGCGACGATATCCGCCATGGGCTTTCTCCCTCGGAGCGCGAAACTGCGCCCTGTCGCGACTTAGCCGATTTGCGAGAGGATTGGAAAGGTCTGCTGGAACCAGATTGCCAGGTCCGTGATGTAGCCGAACATGAAGGCGAGGCCTGTGAGGACCAGGAGCGCGCCCATAGCCTTCTCCACCAGGCCCAGATGGCGGCGGAAACGGGTGAGGAAGCGCATGAAGGCGCCGGAGAAGCCAGCTGCGATCCAGAAGGGTACGGCAAGACCGAGCGAATAGATGGCAAGCAGCAGGGCACCGTCACCGACGGTCTCCTTGGAGGCGGCCACGCCGAGGATCGCGCCAAGGACGGGTCCGATGCAGGGCGTCCAGCCAAAGGCGAAAGCCAGCCCCATGACATAGGCGCCCGACAGCGTCGCCGGCTTTCCACCGCCTGCGAATCGATATTCCGAGGAGAGCAGGCCAAGCCGGAAGACGCCGAGGAAATTGAGGCCCATCACGATGATGATTGCGCCACCAATCTTCGACAGAAGATCCATGTGCTGGCGCAAGAGGCCGCCGATCGTAGACGCCCCTGCCCCAAGCGAGACGAAGACGGTTGCAAAGCCGAGAGTAAAGACCAGCGAGGTCAGAAGCACGGTTCGACGGGCAGCGGCATTCTGAGCCTGCTCACCATCGCGGAACTGGTCGACCGAAATGCCCGCCATATAGCAGAGGTAAGGCGGCACGAGCGGCAGCACGCAGGGCGACAGGAAGGATAAGGCTCCGGCCAGAAGCGCGCTGAAAAAGGAAATATCGGCAATCGACACGATCAACTCCGGAACCCGAACCGGGCCCTTCCTAATCCCGCAACCCCATGCTTGCCAATCACCAATGCGTAAGCTGCGACAACGGGGCTGAATTTTGCTTGGCAAACTGCATTTTTGCGGTTGACCGGTCGGGGTCACCTGCATATGTTCCGCGCACTTCTTGAGGCGGCGCAAAATCCGCACGGGAGAGCGTAGCTCAGCCGGTAGAGCAACTGACTTTTAATCAGTAGGTCCAGGGTTCGAATCCCTGCGCTCTCACCACTCTTCAGAATTTCCGACAGATCATTCAGATTGTAACGATCCGCTTAGCCGATCTCCAATCGCCTTGTTCTATTCTGAGCCATGTTCTGGCTAGGGGTAGCCCATGCGCGTGATGGTATTCTTGATGATCGCGGCAGTGTTCAGCATTCTGGCGATCAAACATTCGGACAACTCGCTCGGAACCAGGCGGTTGACGGCGTCGCCGACCGAAGTCGCGACGGGCTGACGCCCAATTTGTTGCGGATCAGCAACAAGTCCTCAGCTTCGGTCGTTGCTTGAGCCCAAAAGACTGTCGAGCGGAACTGCTTTTGCCGCAATCTCGTTCAAGAGCTTCAGGCAGGAGCAAAAAACAATGCGTTACATCTTCATCCTGCTGGTCGCCTCGGTGCTCAGCATTCTCGCTTTCAAATACTCGAACAATTCGATGGGCGGCGGCGAGCTGATGGCATCGCCAATGGATGTGACTGAGGCGCATTGAGCTGACGTCTTGGTCATCCGTGTCCGGACGGCCAACTTTCTCATCTGGCATTTCGGCCTGGTGTCTTGTTCTGCGGTCTTCACCTACCAGGCAATAAGAAGGTGAATGGGCCGCCTGCTCCTTCCAGGAAGCAATGGAATCAGCCCAGCAGTTGCGTCAGCCAATCGCGCGACAGGCGGGTCTCCAGCTCGGCCGCGAGTTCGTCGAGCGCTTCGTCGACCATGGCACGATAGCTCTTTCCGCCGCCTTCGATCCCGAAGCTTTCCAAAAGCTTGCGGCGATAAGGATCGCTCGAGAACAATCCGTGCAGATAGGTCCCGATCACCCGACCGTCGGCGGAAGACGCGCCATCGGGGCGTCCGTCGATCTCGATGGGAGCCCGGACCGTATCAGGCCCTTCGGTCACACCCAGATGGATCTCGTAGCCCGATAGCGGAACGTCATGTTCAAGCGAGTGGGCCTTGCTGTTGCGCACGGTCTTTTCAGCTGCCATCACCGTCTCCACGTCGATTAGGCCCAGCCCTTCCACGGTTCGAGGTGCGCCTTCAAGGCCGAGGGGGTCTGCAACGCTTCGGCCGAGCATCTGGTAACCGCCGCAGATGCCGATGACCCGGCCGCCGCGACGCAGATGCATCTGGAGATCACGGTCCCAGCCATTGGCGCGGAACTCTTCCAGATCAGCAATGGTCGACTTGGAACCTGGCAGAACGACAAGTCCCGCATCGGGGGGCAGTCGATCGCCGGCCCTGATGTAGACAAGGTCTACCTCCGGCTCGGTTGCGAGCGGATCGAGATCGTCGAAATTGGCGATACGCGACAGGACGGGAACTGCGACTTTCAGCGCTCCGCCATTGCCCTTGGCCAGCCGTTCGAGCACGACGGAGTCCTCGGCGGGCAGCCGGCCTGCCGCTTTCAGCCAGGGGATCACGCCGAAACAGGGCCAGCCGGTGAAGTCGCCGATCGCGGAAATCCCGTCGTCGAACAGGCTGACATCGCCGCGGAACTTGTTGATGATATAGCCGACGATCTGGGCGCGGTCCTCATCCGGCAGAATAGTATGCGTGCCGACCAGCGAGGCGATCACCCCTCCCCGGTCGATGTCGCCGACAAGAACGACCGGAACCTTGGCACGGGTGGCAAAGCCCATATTGGCGATGTCGCCGGCACGCAGGTTGATCTCGGCCGGCGATCCGGCGCCTTCGACGATCACGAGGTCCCGGCCCTCGCTGACGGTTGCGAAACTTTCGAGGACCGCTCCGAGAAGCTGCGGCTTCAAGCGCTGATAGTCTCGTCCCTTGGCCTGGCCGAAGACCTTACCCTGCACGATGATCTGGCTGCCGGTTTCACTCTGCGGCTTCAAGAGGACCGGGTTCATGTGGATCGAGGACGGCGTGCGGGCCGCGAGCGCCTGAAGCCATTGGGCCCTGCCGATCTCGCCACCATCATCGGAGACGGCGGCGTTGTTGGACATGTTCTGCGGCTTGAAAGGGGCGACCTTCAGACCACGATTCGACGCCAGCCGGCAGAGCCCTGCGACGAGTATCGTCTTTCCGACATCAGACCCTGTCCCCTGCAACATGATCGTCCGTGTCATCGCATCCTGTCCTGTTTCCGCCTTGGCGCAGATCGCCTGTTTTTCACGGTTTTGCCGCGATCTTGCCATCAAGGTTACTGCAAATGCGACACTGCGGCAGCCTGTCGCGGGCCTTTCGTGCGCAGTTTGTCATTTGCGACGCGCCATGACGGTTTGCGCTCTGGCGCAGCGTCTTCGAAGTGATTATCTGCGGCTCGAAAACAGCGCCCCGAAGAGGCGCAGCACCCTAGGAAACACCCATGCTCTACATCCTGCAGAACCGCAATAGCCTCGCCATCGCCTGGAACGGTCGTGCACCGCAGCGTCAGCCTGTCGCCCGTTGGGAAGTTCGCAATCCGATCAAGGCCGCCAAGGGTTGATCGTCACTTCGGCACCTGGAATGCGGCGGTCCATCAGACCTTCGATTGCCGAGCAGGTGCGCCAGAATAACAAAACGCCCCGGTACGCGATACTCGATCCGGGGCGCAACCGACAGTAACGCGCCGGCCCCTCCATCTATCGTTACAGATGTTACTGGATCGTTATCGATCGGGGCCTACCCGCATTTTTTCAAATTTTTTTGTGCGTGCCTCCCAGCATGCAAACGCCCGTCACATTGACGCAGTTGAGACACGTTAAGTCTCACGTGAGAGGGCGACCCTCCCGAGCTTCTGATCCGCCGGATGCAACTGCCCGTCCATTGGGCGACCAAGGCTCGCGCCAGAGCCGAAATGCGGCAAAATCAGTCGCACCAATGGCTTGGGGCGGCGACCAGCGGAGCCGATGACTACGGCGAGAGGTTGATTTTCAGAACCAAAGACGTAGGCTGATGGTCGTGACACGCGGTCGACAGGGCACTCAGCCCCTCATGACAAGGCCCGGTCACATGAATGGCGAGCCGGCGAGACGCGCCCCGGTCACCATTCGCAGTGAAGAGCAAATTGGCAGAGCGGTGCGCAGTAGCCGTCCCTGCCCTTCCCGATGAACGCTGCAAGATAAGACTGGGAGGTCTTAACTCCATGAAGAAGCTCCTTGCTTCCACACTTCTCGCCGCGGGCCTTTACGCAGTTGCTGGGTCCGCCCAGGCTGCCGAATGCGGCGATGTCTCCATCGCAGAAATGAACTGGGCTTCGGCCGGCGTCGCTGCCTATGTCGACAAGATCATCCTGGAAAGCGGCTATGGCTGCACCGTGACCGTCGTCACCGGTGACACCATGCCGACCTTCGCCTCGATGAACGAAAAGGGCCAGCCGGACATGGCCCCAGAATTCTGGGTCAATGCCGTGCGCACCGCTCTCGACCAGGCGATTGCCGAGGGACGTCTGATCCAGGCTGCCCCGCTGCTGTCCGACGGTGGCGTTGAAGGCTGGTGGATCCCCAAGTTCATCGCCGACGCCAACCCTGACATTAAGACCGTCGAAGACGCGCTGAAGCGTCCTGAGCTCTTCCCGGCTCCGGAAGATCCGACCAAGGCTGCCGTGACCAACTGCCCGTCGGGCTGGAACTGCCAGGTCTCGACCGCCAACCTCTACCGTGCGCTCGGCGCAAAGGATAAGGGCTTTGAACTTGTTGACACCGGCTCGGCTGCCGGCCTCGACGGCTCGATCGCCAATGCCTTTGAAAACAAGAAGGGCTGGCTCGGGTACTACTGGGCTCCGACCGCCATCCTCGGCAAGTACGAAATGGTCAAGCTCTCCTTCGGCGTAGAGCACGACAAGGCCACCTGGGATGCCTGCACGGCCGTTCCGGATTGCGCCGATCCTAAGGTGAATGCCTATCCGGTGTCCGACGTCTACACGGTCGTCACCAAGGGCTTTGCTGAAAAGGCCGGCGTTGCCATGGACTACGTGAAGACCCGCAAGTGGGACAACGCGACTGTCGGCAAGGTTCTCGCCTGGATGGAAGAAAACCAGGGCACCAACGAAGATGGCGCCAAGCACTTCCTCGAAACCTATCCGGACATGTGGACGACCTGGGTCGCCCCTGAGGTCGCCGATAAGATCAAGGCTTCTCTCTAAGCCTGAACTGTCTGCAAACATGCGGCGGGCTCCGGCCCGCCGCGCTTTCTGCGAAGCGGCATGCCGCATCACGCCATTCAAACGACTCCCGACGTCGCAGACGGCATGAATTCCCTTCCGGAACTCGATTAGCCTCTCACTCGGGAATATGGCATCGCCGTCAGGGCCCATCGCAGCGTTTCAAACGTCATAAAGTGCGAGGGTCGACAAGGGGAACGAGATGGCTTCGACTTTATGTAACTACCTGCCCGAAGTGCTGTGCAGGTTTCCGGAAATCGACGATACGGTCATGCGCGTCGCGCGCAAAAGTATCGACGACAGTTTCAAGGGCTTCGTCCGTGCCTATGGCAACGTGATCGACGCCGTCACGCATCCACTGCAGCTTTTCCTGAACTGGCTCGAGGCGTTGTTCGTCAACACTCCCTGGTTCATCTTCCTGGCTGTGATGGTGCTGATCGTCTATCTGACCAGCCGTAACATGCGGATCGTCGCTATTACCGTCATCGGCATGCTGTTCATCGGTTTCGTCGGGCTCTGGGAAGACACGATGATCACGCTCGCGATCGTCACCGTCTCGACGCTGCTCGCGATCGTCATCGGCATTCCGATCGGCATCATGATGGCGCGTTCTGATCGGGCCCAGTCCCTGGTCAATCCGATCCTCGACGTGATGCAGACGCTGCCGAGTTTCGTCTATCTGATCCCCGTCGTCATGGTCTTCGGCATCGGCAAGGTGCCAGGCGTGATCGCGGTCGTGATCTATGCCGTGCCGCCGATGATCCGACTGACCAATCTCGGCATCCGGCTCGTCGATCGCGAAGTGCTGGAAGCAGCCGATGCCTTCGGTTCCTCGCCGAGCCAGAAGCTGATGAACGTGCAGATCCCGCTGGCGCTGCCAACCGTCATGGCCGGCATCAACCAGACCATCATGATGTCGCTTGCCATGGTCGTGGTGGCGTCGATGATCGGTGTTGGTGGCCTCGGCAAGAACGTTCTGCAGGCGATCTCCAACCAGTTCCTGACGATCGGCTTCCTCAACGGCTTCGCGCTTGTCGCCATCGCCATCATCTTCGACCGCGCCAGCCAGGCCTATGGCAAGCGTCTTCAGCGCCATACGGAGGTGGTCCATGGCTAGTCACGACATCGAGATCCGCAATCTCTACAAGATCTTCGGGCCGAACGGCGGGGCATTCATCGATCAGGTGAAAGCCGGCATGTCGAAGGCGGAGCTCAACGAGACCCATGGCCATGTGCTCGGCCTCAAGGACATCAACATCCAGATGCCGGGTGGCGGCATCACCGTCGTCATGGGGTTGTCCGGCTCCGGCAAGTCGACGCTGATCCGCCACATCAACCGGCTGATCGAGCCGACATCGGGCGAAGTGCTCTATGACGGCGTCGACGTCTGTCGGATGAACCCGTTGGAGCTCCGGGAGTTCCGCCGCCACAAGACGGCGATGGTCTTCCAGAAGTTTGCGCTTTTGCCTCATCGTACCGTGCTGGAAAACACTGTGTACGGCTTGGACATTCAGGGCATCCCGCGTTCGAAAAGCGAGGATATCGGTCGCCGCTGGATCGATCGCGTCGGTCTCTCCGGCTTTGAAAGCCACTATCCGAACCAGCTGTCCGGCGGCATGCAGCAGCGTGTCGGTCTGGCGCGTGCTCTTTCGAACGATGCCGACATCCTGTTGATGGACGAAGCCTATTCGGCGCTCGATCCGCTTATCCGCGTCGACATGCAGACGGTGCTTCTCGACCTGCAGCAGGAGCTGAAGAAGACCGTTGTCTTCATCACGCACGATCTGGACGAAGCGCTGCGGCTCGGTGACAAGATCGCGATCCTGCGCGACGGCGAAGTCATCCAGCAGGGCACCGGCCAGGAAATCGTTCTGCAGCCGGCCGACGACTACATTTCCGCCTTCGTCAAGGAAGTGAACCGCGGCCGCGTGATCCGTCTCGATACGATCATGGGTCCTGTCGCCGGCCCGAGCGAAGGGCTTGCCCTGCCCGGCGGCACGGTTCTGGAAGCGGCAGCACGGATCATGACGGATGCCCGCCAGTCGAGCACCATTGTAACTGACGATGCCGGCACGCCTATTGGCCGCGCGGACCTGCAGCAGATCATCTCCGCCATGGTCACGCCGAAGAGCCACGAAGATAAACAGCTCGCGGCGGAGTAGCGCTTTTCTCTCCCTCAAGGGAGATGCGGCTCAACGGCCCCGCACAGTGCGGGGCCGTTGTCGTTTTGGAGATTGAAACCATATAAAGACTTCTTTATATGATCAGCATGACAAAGAGAGGAACCGCCATGGCAACCCCGTCCAATCCGCTTTCCGAACTGCTGGCCGAAAAGGGCGTGCTGCTCGCCGATGGAGCCACCGGCACCAATCTCTTCGCGCAGGGGCTCGAGGCCGGTGAAGCGCCCGAACTCTGGAACGAGGCGCAGCCGGAAAAGATCGTCAAGCTGCATCAGGATTTCGTCGATGCGGGTGCCGACATCATCCTCACCAATTCCTTTGGCGGCACGCGCCATCGCCTGAAGCTGCACCATGCCCAGGACCGCGTCCATGAACTGAACAAGAAGGCCGCTGAAATTGCCCGCTCGGTTGCCGACAAGGCGCCGCGCAAGGTCATCGTCGCGGGATCCGTCGGTCCGACCGGCGAGTTGTTGATCCCGCTCGGCGCGATGTCCTACGAGGAGGCTGTTGCGGCCTTTGTCGAGCAGATGGAGGGCCTCAAGGCCGGTGGTGCGGATGTCGCCTGGATCGAGACCATGTCGTCCGCGGACGAGATCCGGGCCGCCGCCGCAGCTGCCGTGAAGGTCGGCATGCCCTATACGTTTACCGGTTCCTTCGACACGGCCGGCAAGACGATGATGGGCCTGCACCCGAAGGACATCCACGGTGTTGCACCGGACATCGGCGCCGGTCCGCTGGCTGTCGGCGCTAATTGCGGCGTCGGTGCCTCCGACATCCTGCAGAGCCTGCTCGACATGACCGGTGCGAACCCGGAGGCGGTCGTGATCGTCAAGGGCAATTGCGGCATTCCGGAATTCCGGGGCGCGGAGATCTTTTATTCGGGCACGCCGCCGCTGATGGCGGACTATGCTCGCCTTGCCCGCGATGCCGGCGCCAAGATCATCGGCGGCTGCTGCGGGACGTCCTGCGATCACCTGGCCGCGATGCGCAAGGCACTCGACGACTATACGCCTGGCCCGCGCCCGACGCTGGAGGTGATCGTCGATCGCATCGGGCCGCTGCGCAACAAGACGGCGGACGAAAGCGGCGCGCAGGAGAGCAGCCGACGCCCGCGTCGCCGCGGCAACTGATCTCTACCAGAGAGCCATAACGAAAAAGGGCGCCCCAGGGCGCCCTTTGTGATTCCGGATAGCGATAAGCGATCAGCCGACAAAGGCGCGTTCGATGACGAATTCGGCCGGCTTGTTGTTGGCGCCTTCGGTCAGCCCAGCCTTTTCCAAGAGTTCCTTGGTGTCCTTCAGCATCGCGGTCGAGCCGCAGATCATGCCGCGATCGATCGCGGGATCGAGCGGGGGAACGCCGAGGTCGGTGAACATCTTGCCGTTCGCGATCAGGTCCGTGATGCGGCCCTGGAAGGGATAGTCTTCGCGGGTGACCGTCGCATAGTGCTTGAGCTTGTCGCCGACGAGTTCGGCGAGGAATTCGTGGTTCTTGATCTCGTCAACAAGGTCAAAGCCGTATTTCAGCTCGGCGACGTCGCGGCAGGTATGGGTGAGGATGACTTCCTCGAACTTCTCATAGGTCTCGGGATCGCGGATCAGGCTGGCGAAGGGCGCGATGCCGGTGCCGGTCGAGAACATGTAGAGGCGCTTGCCGGGGGTGAGCGCGTCGAGCACCAGCGTGCCGGTCGGCTTCTTGCGCATCAGGACCTTGTCACCCGGCTGGATGCGCTGCAGGTGCTGGGTGAGCGGACCGTTCGGTACCTTGATCGAGAAGAATTCGAGTTCTTCATCCCAGGACGGGCTTGCGATCGAGTAGGCGCGGTAGATCGGCTTGCCCTCGACCATCAGGCCGATCATGGCGAATTCGCCCGAACGGAAACGGAAGCCGGCCGGCCGCGTCATGCGGAAGCGGAAGAGATGGTCAGTGTAATGCGTGACGCTCAGCACCGTCTCGGCGAATACGCCTTCGGGCACGATCAGTTCGGCATTGTCGGTCTTCACAGGAGCATTCATAGGCTGTCGGTCCTATCGTTCTGTCGATTGGGAAGAGCCTATAATCCAGACCGTCCCATTCCACAATTCAGCCGGCATGCAGATTTCGCAGCCGAGATATCCATTAAAGCGAAGGCGGCATCCTTGACCGAGGTCAATTCGCCGCCCTTGCATAGCGATTTTTATAAGTCTCAGGCGCCGGTGGAGCCAAGACGACGCCAGCTGAAACCACCGACTACCTCGGAATCCCGAGCGGTCGGCTGGTAGCGCTGGGCCACGCCCGTGAGACAGTTTTCGGCAAGCCTGCGCTGGGCAACCGGATTGGTGACGGCGAAGCTGTCAAAGCCGGTACGCAGCATGAGCGGCACCTGGTCGATCAGTACGTCGCCGACGGCGCGGAGCTCGCCCGCATAGCCCAGGCGTTCTCGCAGCAACGTTGCATGGCTGAAGCCACGGCCATCATTGAAGGCCGGGAAAGCCACGGCGACCAGCGCGATGCGGTCGAGATGCGGCTCCAGTTTCTTCACGTCATCGGCGGGCGCAATGAAAACGCCGAGGCCGACGTCATTGGTTTCAGCGGCCGCTTCAAGGAACGCTTCGAGCGGCAGAAGAGCCTTTTCGCCCTCGCCTGCCTTGCGCTCTTCCGTCTCGGTCACCCAGATGTCGCTTTCGACGAAACCGGTTTCTTTCCAGATCTTGGTCATTTGTTTTCCAGTCTCAGGCGGCCTCTACGGCGGCGTTGCCGTAGAGCGCATCCTTGAAGGGCTTCGGGCCGACGCGGCGATAGGCCTCGAGGAAGGTTTCCTTGGGTTCGAGGCGCAGGCCGAGATAGGTATTCACGATCGTTTCGACAGCGTCGGTCACCTTTTCGGGCTCGAAGCCACGACCGATGATTTCGCCGATTGAGGAGTTCTCGTCGCCGGAACCACCCAGCGTGATCTGGTAGAGCTCGGCACCCTTCTTCTCGACACCGAGCAGGCCGATATGGCCGACATGGTGGTGGCCGCAGGCATTGATGCAGCCGGAGATCTTGATCTTGAGTTCGCCGATCTCTTCCTGGCGAGCCTGGGAGCCGAAGCGCTCCGAGATCGCCTGGGCGACCGGAATGGAGCGCGCATTGGCGAGCGCGCAGTAGTCCAAGCCGGGACAGGCGATCATGTCGGTGATCAGGTTGGAGTTGGCGGTCGCCAACCCTGCCTTTTCCAGTGCCTGATAGAGCGGATAGAGATCACCCTTGGCGACATGCGGCAGGATCAGGTTCTGCTCGTGGCTGACGCGGATCTCGTCGAAGGCGTAGCGCTCAGCGAGATCGGCAACCAGATCCATCTGCGCATCCGAAGCGTCGCCTGGCGTGCCGCCGATCGGCTTCAGCGAGATCGTGACCATGGCGTGGTCGGGGTGACGGTGTTCCTGGACGTTGTGCCTGACCCAGGAACCAAAAGCGGGATCCGCCTTCTGGGCACGGGCAAGCGCTTCCCAGCCATC
Source organism: uncultured Allorhizobium sp. (assembly GCA_958439205.1). Lineage (GTDB taxonomy): Bacteria > Pseudomonadota > Alphaproteobacteria > Rhizobiales > Rhizobiaceae > Allorhizobium. The sequence continues at coordinate 2,858,488 of OY288189.1, forward strand.
CGGGCGGGCCGCGAGTGCCGGTGGGGCGAAATAGGTTTCGATGGCGCGGATATCGCCCTCCGGCAGCTTCAGCTCGCTGTCCTGGATTTCGGCAAATTCAGCGTCCACCTGACGCGTCAGTTCTTCGACACCGGTCTCGTGCACGAGGATCTTGATGCGCGCCTTGTATTTGTTGTCGCGACGGCCATGCAGATTGTACACGCGCACGATCGCGGTGATGTAGGTCAGCAGATCTTCCTCGGGCAGGAAGTCGCGGATCTTCTTGGCGATCAGCGGCGTGCGGCCCTGGCCACCGCCGACATAGACGGCAAAACCAAGCTCGCCGGCTTCGTTCTTCTTCAGCTGCAGGCCGATGTCATGCACCTGGATCGCGGCACGGTCCTTGTCGGCACCGGTGACGGCAATCTTGAACTTGCGCGGCAGGAAGGAGAATTCCGGATGCAGCGAGGACCACTGGCGCAGGATCTCGGCATAAGGGCGCGGATCGGCAACTTCATCGGCAGCAGCGCCGGCGAAATGGTCGGCAGTCACGTTTCGGATGCAGTTGCCCGAGGTCTGGATGGCGTGCATCTCGACGCTTGCGAGATCTTCCAGGATAGCCGGGGTGTCCGAGAGCTTCGGCCAGTTGTACTGGATGTTCTGGCGGGTGGTGAAGTGACCATAGCCGCGGTCATACTTGCGAGCGATATGCGCCAGCATGCGCATCTGCTTGGAATTCAACGTGCCATAGGGAATGGCGACGCGCAGCATGTAGGCATGAAGCTGGAGATAGACGCCGTTCATCAGGCGCAGCGGCTTGAATGCGTCTTCCGCAAGTTCACCCGACAAGCGGCGGGCCACCTGGTCGCGGAACTGTTCTACGCGCGCCGACACAAAAGCGTGGTCGAATTCGTCATAACGATACATGTCTTACCTCAGGCCTCAAGCCGCGATGAATGCAGGGTCGGCATAACCATGCCCTTCCGCATATGCAATGGTCGGACCTTCCGCCCGGATACGCTCGCGAAGGCGCAGCGGACGCAGCTTGCCATCCTTTTCCTCAATCTCGATGACGTTCACATCGACCACGAGATTGCTGGCAAAGGCCTGCTTGCCGGCGGCTTCGAGGGCATCGACCGCCTCGGTGTGGCGCGCGACGAAAGCTTCCTGCAGACGCTCGGTCCACTGGCCATTGGCGTCCAGCCAGACGGCGATGCCGTCGGTCAGGCGGTTTGCTGTGAGAACCTTGTCTACCATCCTCAAATCCTTGCAAGTTGCGGTTCGGCCGGAGCGAGCGCACCAAGAGGCTCGGAACGGCTGAAATCGGCGCCGGCGACCGCGTCGCCGATGATGACCATGACCGGACCTGACAGCTCGGTGCGAGCTTCCAGACCCGGCAATTCTTTCAATGTGCCATGCAGCAGGCGGCTGTCACGGCGTCCGGCATTCTCGACGACGGCAACCGTCGTATCCTCGGCGAGGCCGCCCTCCATCAGACGCTCGGCGACGGAGGCCGCGACCGTGCGGCCCATATAGACGGCAACGGTGGCACCTGACAGCGCAAGCCGCGCCCAATCCGGCAGCACATTACCCTGAAGGTCGTGGCCGGTCGTGAAGACCAGCGACGAAGAGACGCCGCGCAGCGTCAGCGGCAGTTCGAAATCGGCGGCGGCGGCCAGCGCCGAGGTGACGCCCGGCACGATCTCATAGGCGATGCCTGCATCGCGAAGGGCAGCCATTTCCTCGCCGGCACGACCGAAGACCAGGGGATCGCCCGACTTCAGACGCACGACGCGTTTACCGGCATGACCGAGTTCAACGAGGAGCGCGTTGATTTCGCTTTGCGACTTGGAATGACAGCCCTTGCGCTTGCCGACGGGAATGCGCTCGGCATCGCGGCGGCCCATGTCGACCACTTCGCGCGGGACCAGTGCATCGTAGACGATGACGTCGCATTCCATCATCAGGCGATGGGCACGCAGCGTCAGCAGATCCTCGGCACCCGGACCGGCGCCGACGAGGAACACGCGGCCTTCAACGCGGTCAGCAGCAACACCCTTCAGGATGCGGGTCGCTTCGCGACGGGCGAGGCTGATCTCATTGGATTCAACGTGGTCTGCGACCTTGCCCTTGAAGAAGTCGCGCCAGAACAGTCGGCGCGGCGCTCCACGGGGCACAAGGCGATCGACGGCGCGGCGATAGGAATTGGCGAGACGGCCGAGCTTGCCGAGCGAACGCGGCAGGAGGCGGTCAATGTCTGCGCGGATCATCTGCGCGAGCACCGGGCCGACACCTTCCGTACCGATCGCAACGGCAATCGGGGCCCGGTTGACGAGGGCGGGCGTGTAGAAATCGCAATAATCGGGCTGATCGACTGCATTGGCCGGAATACGGGCGGCGCGTGCGGCGGCCACGATCTCGCGGTCGAGAGCGCCCTCACCCGTTGCAGCAAACACCAGACGTGCGCCATCCACCTGGGTGGGCTCGAAGGGCAAAGCCACCTGTTCGATGCCGTGCTGGGCGAGGAAGGCAGCGTAGTCAGCTTCCGGGGCATCGGTGTAGGCGACGATGCGGGCTTCGGTGTTCTTCAGCAGGCGCGCCTTCGCGTAGGCCTCGTCGCCGTTTCCGAAAACGGTGGTGACCTCATTCTCGACCTTGAAGAAGGCCGGAAAGACCGAAAGCTGTTTGTCCTGCTGTGCCATGAATCATCCGCTGCCAGAGTGCTGCACTATCGCGTTTTGTCTTTAACAATTGAAGAAACAGAAATTCCTTCGCTCTGCACCTTGCGTATTTCTGTCCTAGTGCCTCCGCCGTTGCGAGCAAAATGCACCGAGTTTCGCCCTGACTGACCACTCGCCCGGGCGAGAGCCATCAAGCGTGCCAAAAAGTTGGAGACAGAGCATCATTTCCCTTTCGGCGGTCGCTCTGCAAGCGCTAGGATCGCATTGCACAAGACTGCGGAGCGCGCCACCTTGACCACACCAGAACTTACCCGCCGACTTCTCGACGTGATCGAACACGACATCCTGCCTTTGACCGCCCGTGGCGTTGCCGCCGGCAACAAGGTGTTCGGCGCGGCCATCCTGCGCAAGTCCGACCTGTCGCTAGTGCTGGCGGAGACGAACAACGAACTCGAAAACCCGCTCTGGCATGGCGAGGTGCATACGCTGAAACGCTTCTACGAACAGGGCGAGCGGCCAAACACCAAGGACCTGATTTTCCTCTCGACGCATGAACCCTGCACGATGTGCATGTCGGCGATCACCTGGGCGGGCTTCGACAATTTCTACTATTTCTTCAGCCATGAAGACAGCCGCGACGCTTTTGCCATCCCACACGATCTGAAGATCCTCAAGGAAGTCTTCGGCCTGGAGCCCGGTGGCTATCGCCGGCAGAACGCCTTCTGGCTGAGCCATGCGATGATCGAGATGGTGGCCTCTGCCAGCGACGCCGATCGGCCTGCCCTTTTCGAACAGGTGAGCCGGATCAAGGCGGAATATGACCGGTTGTCGGAGAGCTATCAGTCGTCCAAGGGCGACAACGACATTCCGCTCAACTGAGCGAGCCACACGGGATTACGATGGAAGCCTCGACCGATATCAATCGCCTGCTCGATATCATGGCGGCGCTGCGCCAGCCCGAAACGGGTTGCCCCTGGGACATCGTCCAGACATTCGAGACGATCAAACCCTACACGATCGAGGAAGCCTATGAAGTGGCGGATGCGATCGAGCGCAAGGATCCGGACGATCTCTGCGAGGAGCTGGGCGATCTCTTGCTGCAGGTGGTCTTCCATGCCCGGATCGCCGAAGAGGCCGGACAGTTCAATTTCGGCGACGTCGTCGAAGCCATCACGCGCAAGATGATCCGGCGCCATCCGCATGTGTTTGCGCGATCCGATGCCGATACGCCCGAGGCGGTCAAGGCACAGTGGGACACGATCAAGCAACAGGAGAAGGCGGAACGTCTCGCACGGCGCGCCGCCCGCGGCTCGGCTGATGATCCGGACACCGGCTATCTCGGCTCGGTGCAGCGTTCCTTTCCGGCACTCACAGAAGCTTTGAAGCTGCAGGAGCGTGCAGCCAAGGTCGGCTTCGACTGGTCGGAGGCTGCCCCCATCCTCGACAAGATCGAGGAGGAGATCGGCGAATTGCGCGAGGCGATGGCGGAAAACAGACCGGAAAAGGTCAAGGACGAACTCGGCGACCTGATCTTCGCGCTCGTCAACATCGGTCGGCATGTGGGGGCAGAACCGGAACAAGCGCTGCGCGGAACGAATACGAAGTTCCGCAATCGTTTCAGCCATATAGAAACGTCTCTTCATGCATCAGGCGAAACACTGGAGGCGGCTTCACTGGAACGTATGGAAGAGCTCTGGCAGGCGGCAAAAGGCATCCAGCAGCAAATTGGTTGAGCCAGCATGAAGCTCACTGGACTTAATGTGGTCATTGCAGGTGCTGGCGTCGGCGGACTGGCGCTCGGGACCATGCTCGCCCGGTTCGGCGCCTCGGTGACACTCTACGACCAGATGGATGCACCCCGTCCGGTAGGCTCCGGCTTCGTGCTGCAGCCGACGGGGGCTCAGGTTCTGTCGGCCATAGGCCTTCTCGATCCGGTTGCCACACGCGGGCGACGCATCGACCGGATGGTCGGACGGTTGAAGGACGGCGGCAAGCCTGTGCTTGACGTCCGCTACCGGTCCGGCGAATTCGGGATCGCTGTCCAGCGGGTGGCGCTGTTCGACACCTTATTCGAGGCGGCTCGCGAAGCCGGTGTGGCTTTCGAGGCATCGGCGCGGATCAGCGGCGTTGAGCCGGGGCCTCGTGCTCGTCTCATCTTCCAGGATGGTGCGCGTTCATCGCCGGCAGACCTCGTCATCGATGCCATGGGGGCCAATTCGCCGATCGGCAGTCGGCCGGATAGCGAACTCAGTTATGGCGCGCTCTGGGCAACGGTGCCCTTCCCTAATAGTGGGCCATTTCAGGAAAATCTGCTCGAGCAACGCTATGACCGTGCCTCACGGATGGCAGGTGTGCTGCCGGTCGGGACCGCTCGCGAAGGGGCGCCCGCCATGGCGACGTTCTTCTGGAGCCTGCGCACCGCAGATCATCCCGAATGGGTCAAGGCTGGCCGCGACGCCTGGCTGGAGGCGGTGGGCAAGCTCTGGCCCGATGCGCTTCCGCTTGCGGCCGTCGCCGAACCCGTTCATGCGCGCTATCGCCACCAGACCCGCCCGCCGGTGATCGGGCGGCATGCAGTGAGGATCGGGGATGCCTGGCATGCGACCAGCCCACAGCTCGGCCAGGGCGCGAACATGGCGCTGCTCGACGCTGCATCGCTCGCCTCGGCCCTCGTCCACGCAGAGGATATCGATGCCGCGATCGCGCAGCATCTGCGGCAAAGGCAGATGCATGTGCGAAGCTACCAGTTCCTCAGTCAGGTGCTGACGCCCTTCTACCAATCAGACAGCCGCCTGCTGCCTGCCTTGCGGGATCACCTGATCGCGCCCATCACGACATTGCCGGGCGTGCGATCCGTCATCTCGACGCTTGTGACGGGTGATCTTCTCGATCCGGTCGGTCGGCTGCGGCTCTCCGACACATTCGGGCCCGCCGCAGTGACCCGGTCGCAGCCGTAAGCGTCCATTGGCAGCAGTCGTTGCCCTTGGCTTGGCAGCTAGGGTGAAGGACCGAGACTTGGGTTGCGGTCAAGGTGGCGAAGAGGCGTTCGAAGACGGCGCCATGCCAGGGGCAGCCGGGCGTTGCCAGCGGGTTGGCCTTGATTGCAAGGTGAATGACCGGTCGCCTCCAGCCCCGCACTTCGCCCGAGAACCGGCCGCTGCCCGCAAAGGTCCAGGCATGGGCAGAGATGGCGCGGCCAAGCAGCCGCGCGGAAATGGCGGACGGCAGACGCGGCAGCAGCCAGCGTGCGGGCTTCGGAATGCGATTGGCTAGCAGATAATGGCCCGTGCGGTGACCGGCTTCCGCCAAGACGCGGGTGGCGTCCCGATCCGACAAGGTGTCACAGAGCACGGCGAAGAGTAGCTGAGGCTCTCGTTCATCCAGCATTGTTCCGGGTGGGTCGGCGTAGCGATGGCCGATGCCCGCTCGGTCGAAGATCCGGCGGGCCGTCTCATCGCCAAACAGCGCCGCGAGCGCCTGACCCGTCTGGATCAGGCTGTTCGGCCCGATGCGGGCGCCGTTGCCGTTTGATATCTGCGTTCCGCTGCGGGCAGGTTCCGCCTCTCCTTCTGCGCCCTCGGCTGCCCTTCCCGAAAGACGGGCCTCAGACGTGGGCATCGTGGCTCTCCGGCCCTCCGCCGCAGGCCAAGACCGGGGTGCGCGCCTCTTCCGCTGCCCCAGCCTTGCGTGCGCGCAGCTGGCTGGCTCTATCGGAAGCCGCCTGCCAGTCGTCGATCTGAGCCGGTGCGATCTTGCGGGTCATGTCGAAGCCGAAATCGACTTTGTCCTTGGATTGCGGCCCCCAGTAATTGTGCTTGCCCAGATCGTAGAATTTCCGCTCGAAGCCGGCTTTCATGAAGGCCTTGAGACAGCCGAGAAGATAGCGGCGCCGGAAGCCCTTGCCGCGCCAGGGGTAGTGGAAGAGCGCCTTGATCATGTAGAAGCGTCGGTAGTTGTTCATGACACGGTCGAGCAGTTCGGCCCGATCCATGGCATCGGGCTTCATGATCGGCGTGACGAAGTTGTATTTCGAGAAGTCAAAGATCTCGACCTTGTCGCCCAACTCCTGAAACAGCGGCGAAAATGGCCAGGGCGTGTACATGGCCCAGTTGGCGAGATCCGGGTTCCAGTCGCGCGCCATGCGATAGGTTTCCTCGAGCGTCTCCGCCGTCTCGTTTTCCAGGCCAACGATGAACTGGGCTTCGGTGAAGATGTCGGCCTCGCGCAGCAGGCGGATCGCCTTCTTGTTCTCAGCGACCTTGGTCTCCTTGTTGAAGCGGTCAAGCTTCAGCTGGGCGGCAGCTTCCGTGCCGAGCGAGACATGCACGAGGCCAGCCTTGCGATAGAGTGCCAGATATTCCTCGTCGCGGATGATGTCGGTGACGCGGGTGTTGATACCCCATTTGACCTTGTCCGGCAGGCCGCGGGCGATCAACTCCTCGCAGAAGGCGATGAACTTCTTGCGGTTGATAGTGGGCTCCTCGTCGGCGAGGATGAAGAAGCCGACCTGATGGTCGTTGACCAGTTTCTCGATCTCGTCGACCACCTTTTTCGGATCGCGGATGCGGTAGTCGCGCCAGAACTTCCACTGCGAGCAGAACGAGCAGGTGAAGGGGCAGCCGCGCGCCATGTTGGGGATCGCGACGCGCACGCCGAGAGGCACGTAAATGTATTTCTCCCATTCGAGCAGCGTCCAGTCGGGATCGACGGCATCGAAGTTCTTGACGGTGGGGGCGGCCGGCGTGGCGATAATCTTGCCGTCGTCGGTGCTGTAAGCGAGGCCCTTGATGCCCGCCCTCGCTTCCATCCAGGTGCCGGCGGCAAAGGCGCGGGCGAGCTCGACGATGATCTCCTCGCCCTCGCCGCGGACGATGACGTCGATATAGGGCGCCTCGGTCAAGACCTGCTGGTACATGAAGGTGGCATGGATGCCGCCGAGAACCCGAAGCGCCTGAGGGCAGACCTCTTTTGCGATCTCGAGGCAGCGTTCGGCCATGTAGATCGACGGGGTGATGGCCGTGCAGCCGACTATATCCGGTTGCAGGCGGCGAAGTTCCTCGCGCAGCCGATCCTCGGTCATGTCGTTGGTCATCGCATCGAGGAAATGAATGTCGGTGAAGCCGGCCGACTTCAGCGCCCCACCGAGATAGGCGACCCAGGCGGGTGGCCAGTTACCGGCGATCTCGGCGCCGCCGGAATGGTAGTTCGGATGAATGAAGACGACGCGCATGACCACCTCCCATGTGTGTAAACAAAAGTTGACACACATGGCGGCGCGATCAGTTGACCTGGATCAAGAGGTTATCACGCCTTTGGTCAGCGCTCCCAGTCTTCCTTAGCCGAGGGCTGCGGTCCGCCGAGCTTGCGCTCCAACTCGTTGGCCTGGCGGTCGGTCAGGCGCACGTCGAGGCTGACGGAGCCGTCCTCGTGATCCTCGCGGCCATCGACGACCGCGTTCTCGTAGAGCCAGGAGATGACGGCATGTTTGTCGGCGGGAATGGTGATCGTCGCTTCGGTCAACACGCCGGACAGGCGCTGCGAAATGATGTCGAGCAGTGTGTCGACGCCCTCGCCCGTTATGGCGGAGACGGGCAGGACGTTTGTGCGACCCGCTGCCTTCTGCAGAATGCCGTCGTGGTTCTCTGGGTCGAGGCGATCGATCTTGTTCCAGATCTCGATGATCCGTTCCGAGCGCTCCTTCTCGTCAATGCCGAGATCGTCGAGGATGCGCAGGACATCGGCCGACTGTGCGCCGTTGTCCGGATCCGACATGTCGCGGACATGGAGGATGAGATCGGCTTCCAGCACTTCTTCCAGCGTCGCGCGGAAGGCAGCGACAAGGTGCGTCGGCAGGTCAGAGATGAACCCGACGGTGTCCGACATAATGACGGTGCGGCCATGCGGCAGCTTCATGCGGCGGAGCGTCGGATCGAGCGTCGCAAACAGCATGTCTTCAGCCAGAACACCCGCACCGGTGATGCGGTTGAAGAGCGTCGATTTGCCGGCATTGGTATAGCCAACCAGGGCGACGATCGGATGCGGTACCTTGCGGCGCTTGGCACGGTGGAGCTGGCGGGTGCGGACTACCTGTTCGAGCTCGCGCTCGAGCTTGATGATCTTGTCCTGCAGCATACGCCGGTCGGCTTCGATCTGGGTTTCACCCGGACCACCCATGAAGCCCGCGCCGCCGCGCTGGCGCTCAAGGTGGGTCCAAGAACGGACCAGACGGCCCTTCTGGTAGTTCAGATGCGCGAGGTCGACCTGCAGCGTGCCTTCCTTGGTGGAGGCGCGGCGACCGAAGATTTCGAGGATCAGGCCCGTGCGGTCGATGACCTTGGCGCCCCATTCCTTTTCGAGATTGCGCTGCTGAACAGGGGTGAGCGGATGATCGACGATGACGAGGCCCGCGTCGAACTCGTCGAGCAGCGCCTTCACTTCGGCGATCTTGCCGGATCCCATGAGTGTTGCCGGTCGAGGCTGGCTGACCGTGACAATCAAGCCCTGAACGATGGTGAGATCGATGGCGCGAGCAAGGCCGATCGCCTCTTCGAGACGCGCTTCATTCGAGCGGCTCGGGGCCGGCGGCGCGCCTTCGGGAAGAGGCTGCGCCTTTGCCTGCTTCAGGACAGGAACGAGCACGAGCGCCCGCATGTCATCCCGGCGCTTTTCGTCCTCCGGGATGATCGATTCGTTCTTTGTATCGCGGCTGGTGATGATCTCAGTCCTGTCCGGAAGAGGCTTCGTCGTTCTCGAACATCGTCATCGGCTGGCCGGGCATGATTGTCGAGATGGCGTGCTTATAGACCAGCTGGGAATGGCCATCGCGACGCAGGAGAACACAGAAATTGTCGAAGGATGTCACGACACCGGTGAGCTTCACGCCGTTGATCAGGAAGATCGTCAGCGAAATCTTCTGCTTTCGTACGGTGTTGAGGAAAAGATCCTGCAGATTCTGAGAACGTTCCGCCATGGCGCCGCTTCTTTCTTTTTTGCCGGTGCTTTGTCGACCGGTGTGATTATTGTTTGACAGCTGGTCCGCTTGGGGAATTGGCCCCTCGCCCCTCCGCCGAAAAAACGTGGTATCAAATCACCGTCTTTTCCGCAACGTCGAAAAAGGTGGAACGGATCCGTTCGGCCATGGCGCCCGGGTGGCCATTGGCGATCGGCTGGCCATCGATCTCGACGATCGGGAAGCAGATGCTGGTTGCAGCGGTGATAAAGACTTCGCGGGCCGAGAGCATCTCTTCGCGGGAGAACTCGCGCTCCTGCACGTCAATGCCAAGCTTTGCCGTCACATCCATCAGCCCGGTGCGGGTGATGCCGCGCAGGATGCCCTGTTCGGCGGGGCGGGTGACAAGGATACCGTCCTTGTCGACAATCCAAACATTGGTTGCGGCACCTTCGGTGACCATACCCCGCGCGTCGACGTAAATGGCTTCCTGTGCGCCCTTTTCCTTCGCCGCCTGACGGGCCATGGCGTTGGGCAGAAGACCAACCGTCTTGATGTCGACCCGGTCCCAGCGATTGTCGGGAAGCGTGATTGCCTTCAGGCCCTTTTCATTCTTCGTCGCAATTACCGCCGGATCTGTGATCTTGGCTGTGATGACGAGGCTCGGCGGGGTATCCGGCGACGGATAGACGTGGTCCCGGCGGGCGACGCCGCGTGTCACCTGGAGATAAAACAGGCCGTTCTTCACCCGGTTGCGGCGGGCGACCTCGCGGATGACCTGGGTGAGTGCGGCGCGGCTCATCGGCTGTTTCATCGCCAGTTCCGACAGCGAGCGATCCAGGCGGTTCAGATGCCGGGTCAGATCGACGATGACGCCGTGGCGGATTTCACAGACCTCGTAGACACCGTCGGCGAATTGATAGCCGCGATCCTCGATATGCACGCCCGCCTCGGAATGCGGCAGATAGCGACCGTTGACATAGGCAATGCGCGGCATGGGGATGTGAACCTTCAGAAATACTGGATCGAAACGCGGAAGAGCTGTTCGACATGGCGAACGGCCTCTGCCGCTGCAAAGAGAACGACGCGGTCCTTGGCCTTGATCTTGGTGTCACCATCGGGGCGGATCACGGTCTTGTCGCGCAGGATGGCGCCAATGCGCAGGCCCGGCGGCAATTCAAGCTCCCGGAAGGGCTTGCCGACGAGCGGTGAGGTTTCCAGCGCCTCCGCCTCGATCACTTCGGCCTTGCCCTTCTGGACGGCATAGACGGCGCGAATGCGGCCCTTGCGGACATGCTGCAAGACGCGGGAAATGGTGACGGCGCGCGGGTTGATGTGGGCATCGATCCCGATCGACGTCGCCAGTTCGTGGAAGGACGGGCTGTTGATCAGTGCCATGCCCGACTTGCAGCCGAGGCGCTTGGCCATGGCTGCACTCAGGATATTGGTCTGGTCGTTGTTGGTCAGCGTCACCATCAGGTCGGCATCCTGGATGTCGGCCTGCTGGAGGATGTTCTGGTCGAGTGCCGATCCGTGCAGGACGATGCCGTCCTTCAGCTGGTCGGACACCGCAAGCGCGCGCTCACGGTCGTTCTCGATGATCTTCAGGCGGGTCTTCGGCTGCATCTCCTCAATGGCGCGGGCGACGTAGTAGCCGATATTGCCGCCGCCGGCGATGACGATGCGACCGGCTTCCTGCTCTTCATGGCCGAAAAGACCGAGCGTGCGGCGGGCGTGGTCGCGCTGGCAGATGACATAGGCGAGGTCGCCGACCTGCAGGTGGTCCTGCGAGCGCACGACATTCAGGCGACCGTTGCGATAGATCGCGCAGACTGTCGCCATGAGGTCGGGAAAGAGTTCGCTCAGCTGATTGAGCGGAGTGTCGACGACAGGGCAGTCCTCCATGCATTCGATGGCGAGCATGGCGATATGGTCGTCGGCGAAGCGCACGATGTCGGTGGCGCCGGGGAAGGAAATGCGCCGCAAAACCATCTTGCCGACCTCGATCTCCGGCGAAATGGTCACGTCGATCGGCAGGTTGTCACGGCTGAAGAGATCGGAATATTCCGGCCGCAGATAGTTCTGCGAGCGAATGCGGGCGATCTTGGTCGGGACGTTGAACAGCGAATGGGCGACCTGGCAGGCGGTCATGTTGATTTCGTCGTAGAGCGTGACGGCAATCAGCATTTCGGCCTGGTCGGCGCCGGCCCTCGCCAGCACATCCGGATGGGCGCCGTGACCGACATAACCGCTCACATCCAGCGTCTCGGTGATATGCGAGACGAGCGAGGCGGAGGTGTCGATGACCGAGACGTCGTTGCCTTCCTGGGAGAGCCGCTCGGCAATGCCGTAACCGACCTGGCCCGCGCCGCAGATGATGACTTTCATTCTATGCTTCCTGCCCCAGGATCGGTTCTACCGGACTCGGTTCGACCGCTTATACGCCAAGCGACTTCAGTTTGCGATGGAGGGCCGAGCGTTCCATGCCGACGAATTCCGCCGTGCGTGAAATGTTGCCACCGAAACGGTTGATCTGGGCGATCAGGTAGTCTCGTTCGAACATTTCACGCGCCTCGCGCAGGGGCAGTGTCATGATATGGGTGTCGTTGCGGGCGGACACCTTCGGCAGCATGTCGGAAAGATCCTGCGGCAGCATTTCAGCGGTGATCGGCGCATCGGGGCTGTCGCCCTGGGCGAGGATCATCAGGCGTTCGATGTTGTTGCGGAGCTGACGGATATTGCCCGGCCAGTCATTCGCCTGGAGGACCGCCATGGCGTCCTCGCCGATCTTGCGCTGGCGGATGCCGGCCTGCTCGGAGACCTGGCGCATGAACATGTCGACGAGGAAAGGAATGTCCTCGCGGCGCTCGGCAAGCGCCGGCACTTTCACCGGCACAACGGCCAGGCGATGAAAGAGGTCTTCCCGGAAGCGCCCCTCGGCGATCAGGCTTTCGAGATTGTAGGCGCTGGACGAGATGATGCGCACATCCACCTTGACGCGCTTGGAGCCGCCAATGCGCTCGAACTGCTGCTCGACGAGCACTCGCAGAATCTTGTTCTGGGTCTCACGCGGCATTTCACCGATCTCGTCGAGATAGAGAATGCCGCGATGAGCTTCTTCCAGAGCGCCGATGCGGCGGGGCTGACCGGGCGTGCCTTCGGTGCCGAACAGCGCCATCTCCATGCGGTCCGGCGTGATCGCCGCCGCATTCAGCGACACGAACGGCCCGACAGAGCGGGTCGAACGCTTATGGATCATGCGGGCGACCAGTTCCTTGCCGGAGCCGGAGGGGCCGAAGATCATGATGCGGCTGTTTGTCGGCGCGACCTTCTCGATGGTTTGGCGGAGTTGCGAGACGGCGACCGAAGTGCCGATCAGTTCGATCGCGTCACCGGTGCGGCGCTTGAGTTCGGAGACCTCACGCTTGAGCTTGGAATTTTCCAGCGCGCGCTCGGCGATCAGGATCAGGCGATCGGCCTTGAAGGGCTTTTCGATGAAGTCGAACGCGCCGCGCTTGATGGCCGAGACAGCCGTCTCGATGTTGCCGTGGCCGGAGATCATCACGACCGGCAAGTCCGGATGGCGGGCCTTGATTTCGTCGAGCAGCGAGAGGCCATCGAGCCGGCTGCCCTGCATCCAGATGTCGAGAAAGACCAGACGCGGGACACGGTCCGAAATGGCGGCAAGCGCGCTGTCGGCATCGTGGGCGGTGCGGGTCTCATGTCCCTCGTCGCTCAGAATGCCGGAGACGATCTCGCGAATGTCCTCTTCGTCGTCGACTACCAGAATATCAGAGGCCATAGACCTTTTCCTTATCGCTTTCAGTGACCATGGCGGGGGCGTCTGCGCGCGGCAGGATGATGCGGATCATCGCACCCCTGCCCCGGTCGAAATCCACCGGTGCGTCGTGCAGCTCGAGCTGCCCGCCATGCTCTTCAATAATCTTCTTCACGATCGCGAGGCCAAGGCCGGTGCCCTTCTCGCGCATCGTCATGTAGGGTTCGAGAATGCGGTGCCGGTTCTCCGTCGGCAGGCCGCGGCCGTTGTCGATGACGTCGACCGTGAACCGGTCGAGTTCTTGATCGAAAGTGGAGCGGACCAGGATCTTGCCGTGGTCGCCCAGTTCGTCCTTCGGCACCGCCTCGATCGATTCGACGGCGTTCTTGACGATGTTGCCGACGGCCTGAGCCAGCATGCGCGCGTCGAAGCTCCCCTCCAGCGGCTCGTCGCCGAAGCTCCGCTGGAATTCGATGTCGGCGCTGCCGATCTCGCGCAGGAAGACGGCGTCCGTCAGGATCTCGCGCAAGTCTGAACGCTGCTTCGTCGGCTTGGGCATCCGGGCGAAGGCGGAGAACTCGTCGACCATGCGGCCGATGTCCTCAACCTGGCGCACGATCGTGTCGGTGCACTGGTTGAAGACGGCCTTGTCATCTTCTGCGATCTGCTTGCCATAGCGGCGCTTCAACCGCTCCGCCGAGAGCTGGATCGGAGTGAGCGGGTTCTTGATTTCATGGGCGATGCGACGCGCGACATCGGCCCAGGCGGTAGAGCGCTGGGCCACGACCAGATCGGTGATGTCGTCGAGGGTGATGACATAGGAATCGACCGAGCCCCGCGTTTCTTCCCGCGTCACCTGAACATTGAGGGTGCGTTCCTTGCCGCCCCGGATCATGTTGATCTGTTCGCGATATTCGCCGCGATGGCGGACAGCCGCTTCAGCCAGCACCCGGTCGACCTCAGGTGCGACGAGCGCAAGCTTCTGGCCCATCAGTTGTTCGCCGGGCAGTGCCAGGAAGTATTCAGCAGAAGGATTGACAATCGTGATGATGCCATCGTCCTCGACGCCGATGACGGCAGCCGTAACGCCCGAGAGAACCGCTTCGATAAAGCGTCGGCGGTCGTCGACCTCGTCCTTGGCTTCCAGGATCTCATCCCGCTGCGAGCGGATCTGCGAGACCATCTTGTTGAAGGTGCGCGACAGGCTGCCGACGTCGCCGTCTGCCGCGCGGACGGGCACCAGCACATTGAGATTGCCGGACGCGATGCTGTCGGCGGCACCGATCAACAGGCGGATCGGCCGCACGATGCGGTCCGCGACGGCGATTGCGGTCCAGATGGCGGCCAACAGCACGATCAGTGCAAAACCGAGATATAGAATGGCGAACGCGATCTGGAGCGTTGTTCGGCCATCTTCCATCGACTGGTATTCGGCGGTGTTTTCTTCCATCTGGCGCATCGCCTGCATGACCTTCGGGTCAACGGCTCTGATGGTATAGAGGAAGGTTCCAGACAGGCTGTCGAGCTTGATGATGGCCCCGACGAGATTGGTGATACCAGGCGGTATCAAGGTCGGCTGACCGGCCGAGGCGCTCGCAAGCGCATCGCGGGGAATGGCCGGCAGAGGCTTTTCCGTATCGATGTCAGCCTGAGTGATCGCAGAACCATCTTCCCGCACCAGGAAGGCGCCGAGCATGCCGCGACCCCGCGCCTGGCGGGTCATCAGCTCCACGAAGCCGGTCCGATCGAGATAAAAGAGCGCGCGATTGCGCTCCAGATCGTTCGCCATCGATATCGTCTGGCCCTGGAGGTAGCTGGCATTCTCCATCATGTAGGCCTGGGCGATGTTCATCGACGATGAAACGATCGACTGCGTTCTGATCGAGAACCAGCGATCGAGCCCGACATTGAGCGTGATCGAGGCAAAAATGGCGACAAGGATCGCCGGCGTGATCGCGATGACGGAGAAAAGCGCGACGATGCGCACATGCAGGCGCGCAGCGGCACGCCCACGGTTGCGCGCCTTGAACAGGCGCATCACTTCGCGGCCGATCAGGAAGACCAGACCAACGATGAAGAGCGAATTGATCACCGCCGACGCGACCAGCACGCGGGAGGTCGGCTCGATCGGGGTGAGGCCCAGCAGGATTGGCAGGGTCAGGGATGCGCAGAGCAGCGCACCGCCGGCGGTCAGCAGACCAGGCAGCGCAAAGGATGCGCGGCGGTCATTTGCCAGCGTGTCCACATCTGCTGCGGCGGCGTTCTTCACGCGTGCCATCATTTCCCCCGGATCCGCTCGATCGGATCTTATTGACGCGGCCGCCTGGCGGTTCCCGTCGACTTTGTTTCTGCAAGGCTCGTCACACCGGTAGCCATGAACGGCTACCTTCCATCACGATGAGACGTGACTTTTGAGCAACGCAATGTGGCGAAATTGCAACGGCGGTTCCGCAATTGTCAAGCGGAGCGGGAGCTTCGATAGACCGAGACGCCCAGCTCCCGGATCTTCTTGCGCAGCGTGTTGCGATTGAGGCCGAGCAGATCGGCTGCCTTGATCTGATTGCCGCGGGTGGCGGTCAGGGCCGCGAGAATCAGCGGATATTCCATTTCCGTCAGAACACGGTCGTAGAGGCCCGACGGCGGGAGGGCATCGCCGAATGATGCGAAGTAGGTCCGCATGTTCTCCTCGACGGCCTGCGAGATCGTCATCGTGCCCGAGGGCATGCCGACCTTGGCGATTGGGCTGTCGGAGACATCGGCACGCAGTTCCTGCTCGACGATTTCGCGTGCGATCACATCCTGTGGATAAAGCGCCATGAGGCGGCGGACCACATTTTCAAGCTCGCGGACATTACCCGGCCAGGCATAGGACTTCATCACTTCGAGCGCTTCGTGGTCGAAACGCTTCGAATCGAGACCTTCCTTTTCGCCCTGCTGGATGAAATGGCGGACGAGATCCGGAATGTCCTCGGCGCGGTCGCGCAGCGGCGGCAGGCGGAGCGGCACGACGTTCAGGCGATAATAGAGATCCTCGCGGAAGAGGCCCTGGTTGATCGACTGCTTCAGGTCCTTGTTGGTGGCAGCGACGATGCGGACGTCGGTGCGGATCGGGGTACGGCCACCGACGGTCGTGTACTCGCCCTGCTGCAGGACGCGGAGCAGACGCGTCTGCGCATCCATCGGCATGTCGCCGATTTCATCGAGGAAGAGCGTGCCGCCCTCAGCCTGCTCGAAGCGGCCAGTGGAGCGGGTCTGGGCGCCGGTAAAGGCTCCCTTTTCGTGGCCGAAGAGTTCGGATTCAATCAGGTCGCGCGGGATGGCGGCCATGTTGATGGCGACAAAGGGGCCGTTCCTGCGCTTGCCGTAGTCGTGCAGCGCCTTGGCCACCAGTTCCTTACCGGTGCCCGACTCGCCGGTGATCATCAGCGTCAGGTCCGTCTGCATCAGGCGGGCAAGCACGCGGTAGATTTCCTGCATGGCGGCCGAGCGGCCGACCAGTGGCATGCCGTCCTGCATGTCGTCGTCGAGCCGCGCCGGGCGTTTCTTCGGCTCCGACAGCGCGCGACCAATAATGGCAATCAGTTCGGTCAGGTCGAAGGGCTTGGGCAGGTAGTCATAGGCGCCCTTCTCGGAGGCCTTGATGGCGGTCATGAAGGTGTTCTGGGCGCTCATGACGAGGACAGGCAGGTCCGGCCGCGCCTTCTTGATGCGCGGCAGGAGGTCGAAAGCGTTTTCATCCGGCATCACGACGTCGGTCACGACCAGATCGCCCTCGCCTGCCGAGATCCAGCGCCAGAGGGTGGCAGCGTTCGAGGTGATCCTGACGTCGTAACCTGCGCGGCTGAGTGCCTGGTTCAGCACCGTGCGGATCGCAGCATCGTCATCTGCAACAAGGATCGTGGCCGTCATCAGTTCGTTCCCGTGGATTTGGCAAGAGGCGCATCGTCGAGCGCCGTCTCTTTCGACATGGGCATGAGGACCCGGAAGGTGGTACGGTTCGCCTGGCTGTCGCATTCGACAATACCGCCGTGGCCGCCGATGATCTTGGCGACCAGGGCCAGCCCCAGACCGGAGCCGTTCGTCTTCGTCGTGATGAAGGGATCGAAGAGATGCGGCAGGAGATCGGACGGCACGCCTGGCCCATTGTCATGGACGCAGAATTCGAGTGGCAGCGAGATCTTCTCGCGCGAGCCCGCGACCGAGAGGCGAATGCCCGGGCGATAGGCGGTGGTCAGTTGGATCTCGCCATCCGAGCGTTCGCCGATCGCTTCGGCAGCGTTCTTGACGAGGTTGAGAAAGACCTGCACCAGCTGGTCACGGTTGGCGAAGACCGGTGGCAGCGAGGGGTCGTAATTCTCGGTGATGCGGATGTTGCGGGCAAAGCCTGCCTTGGCGACCGCTTTCACTTGATCGAGGACCGAGTGGATATTGATGGACTGACGGTCGACCGGGCGCTCGTCGGAGAAGACCTCCATGCGGTCGACCAGCGAGACGATCCGGTCGGTCTCGTCGCAGATCAGACGGGTCAGCGCACGGTCTTCGTCGGTGACCGCTGTCTCGAGCAATTGGGCTGCCCCACGGATGCCGGACAGCGGGTTCTTGATTTCGTGCGCGAGCATGGAGGCAAGACCGGTGACGGAGCGGGCCGCGGCTCGATGGGTCAACTGGCGGTCGATCTTGTCGGCCATGGAGCGTTCCTGGAAGACCACCACGACATTGCCGGGCTGACTCAAGACCGGCGCCACATAAAGGTCGACCAACTTTTCCTGGCCGAGGCGCGGCGAACTCAGGTCGACGCGGTATTCATTCACAGGGGCGCGGCGTTCACGCACCTGCTCAATCAGCGACAGCAGCGGACTGCCGAAGGGAATGAAGGTCGAGATGCGGTAGCGCGCCAGATGGGAAGCACTCGCGCCGAAAAAGGCTTCCGCCTCCCAATTGGCGAATGCGATATGGCCGTTTGCGTCGACCATCACCACCGGGTTCTGGATGGCGTTCAGCACGGCCATGGCAAGGCCATTGGTGCCCGCGTTGTCGTTCGCCGTCATGCGGCCTCCTGTCTGGCGCTGGCGTCCGCACTGCTCGAGAGCGCGAGCTCCAGAGCCTCGGCGACAAAACCGGCGTCCTTCGATGTCATGATTGCGGCCTTGGTTTCGCCCGCGAGATCGGGGGCGTGGCGGTCGAGATACCAGCCGAGATGCTTGCGAGCATGGCGAACGCCGACCTCCGCGCCATAATGCTCCAGCATCATCCTGTAGTGTTCGACGACGAGGCCGGGGATCTCGGAAGCCTGGGGGCCGGCATGCCCAGCCAGGACACCGGCATGCCAGGGCCTGCCCTGACACGAACGACCGACCATCACCGCATCAGCGCCGGAGCGACGCAGGATGTCGTGAGCATCCTCGACCGTCTCGACGTCGCCATTGGCGATCAGTGGAATGCGG
Organism: uncultured Allorhizobium sp.; assembly: GCA_958439205.1. Lineage (GTDB taxonomy): Bacteria > Pseudomonadota > Alphaproteobacteria > Rhizobiales > Rhizobiaceae > Allorhizobium. The sequence continues at coordinate 2,877,319 of OY288189.1, forward strand.
ATCGCATCGCGAACAGCGGCGATGGCGTCCCAATCGGCGCGGCCTTCGTAGAATTGCATGCGCGTGCGGCCGTGGACCGTGATCAGCTGCACACCGGCAGCTTCGGCACGGGCCGCAATGTCAGGCGCGTTGATCGAGTTTTCGTCCCAGCCGAGCCGCATCTTGACCGTGACGGGGATCTTCACTGCCTTCACCGTCGCCTCGATCAGCGAAAGTGCGTGATCCGGTTCTCGCATGAGGGCAGAGCCAGCGTAACCACCGATGACCTTCTTGGCCGGGCAGCCCATGTTGATATCGATGATGTCGGCACCGTTCGCCTCGGCAATGACGGCAGCCTCAGCCAGCCATTTTGCCTCGCGGCCGGCAAGCTGGACCATATGCGGCGTGAGCCCCGCCCCTTTCAGGCGCGACCAGCTTTCTGCTGCGTTGAAGACAAGTTCGCGGCTTGCCACCATTTCGGTCACGACAAGCCCCGCGCCAAAGCGAAAGGCCAGTTGCCGAAACGGCAGATCCGTCACTCCGGACATCGGCGCAAGCACAAGCCGGTTCCGGACGGGAACCTTGCCGATGCTGAAGGGCGTGTCCAACGCGACGGAAATCAAATGATTATCTTTCAGGCAAAGAACGCATTTGCATTATTTTTAGACAGTCAGCTCTGGCTTGCCAAGAGGCAAAGCTCACGCATCGACAAAAAATCGTGCAAATGCTGGAAAAGCTGATGCCGAGCCGATAGAGCACGGTTGCGAAGAAAATGTGTCATGGACCAGGCAGGGCGATGGAGCAAGGGCGTAGCGGAACAATCGGGGTCGTGGTGGTTGCCGCAGGACGCGGCGAACGCGCCGGCGCCTCTGTCGAAGGACCCAAACAATATCGGCGGATCGGCGGCAAGCCGGTCATCTGGCACACGCTCAAGATCTTCCTCGACTGGCCCAGAAGTGGCCCGATCGCCGTGGTGATCCACCCTGACGATCGGGCGCTGCTCGAGGCTGCCGTCGGCAATTTGCCCCAACGAGAGGATCTGATCATCGTGACGGGTGGCACTACGCGACAGGCGTCGGTGCTGAACGGCCTGCGCGCCCTGCAGGATCGCGGCATCGAGCATGTGATGATCCAGGACGGCGTGCGACCCTTCGTCGATGCAGCCCTTCTGGAGCGGATCGCCAGTAAACTTGCAGATGGTCAACAGGCCGTACTGCCGGCCCTGCCCGTTTCAGACACGATCAAGCGCGCCAACACCTCTGGTGTCGTTGCAGCGACCGTTCCGCGCAAGGATCTTTTCGCCGCCCAGACACCGCAAAGTTTTCACTACAGCACGATCCTTGCCGCCCACGAACGGGCAGCCGAAGAGCAGGCCGTGGATTTCACCGACGACGCATCAATCGCGGAATGGGCCGGCATTCCGGTTCACCTGGTCGAGGGCTCGATCGACAATGTCAAACTGACCGTGCAAAGGGATATCGCCATGGCCGATGAGAAACTGCGGGGCTCCGCCCTGCCCGATGTCCGCACCGGAAACGGCTATGACGTGCACCAGCTCGAAGCCGGTGATGGCGTTACCCTCTGCGGCATATTCATTCCGCACGACCAGAGGCTCAAGGGACATTCGGATGCCGATGTCGCGCTGCATGCGCTGACGGACGCGTTGCTGGCGACCTGTGGTGCCGGTGATATCGGCGATCATTTCCCGCCGTCGGACATGCAGTGGAAGGGTGCGCCCTCGCGCATCTTCCTCGAGCATGCCGCCAGGATTGTGCGTGAGGCCGGCGGCACGATCATGAATGCAGATATTTCGCTTATTGCCGAAGCACCTAAGATCGGACCCCATCGCCAGGCCATGCGGGAAAAGCTCTCGGAAATTCTCGGCATCTCGCTTGATCGCTGCTCGGTGAAGGCGACGACCAACGAGACGATCGGCTTTGTCGGCCGGCGCGAGGGGATCGCGGCGATTGCTACGGCGACGGTGGTCTTCCGGGGAGATGCTTGATGGGTCTCTATCCGGCCGACATCGAGGCCCAGGCCGCTGAGATCATTGCCGCCTATCGAGACCGGGGCTGGATGATCGCGACAGCTGAGTCCTGCACTGGCGGATTGATTGCCGGCGCCCTGACCGAGATCGCGGGTTCGTCCGCCGTCGTCGACCGCGGTTTCGTCACCTACACGAACCAGGCCAAGATGGATCTGATCGGCGTTTCAGCGGCAACGCTGGAGGTCTTCGGTGCAGTCTCGAAGGAAACTGCGCTGCAGATGGCGCATGGGGCGCTGATGCGTTCCGGTGCCGTGGTTGCCGTGGCCGTCACCGGCATTGCCGGACCGGGTGGCGGCTCGACGGAGAAGCCGGTTGGCCTGGTGCATCTCGCCTTGAAGACCCGCTCAGGTCTCATCGATCACCGGGAGATGCGCTACGGCGAGACCGAACGAGATCAGGTGCGGCTTGGGACCGTCAGGACTGCACTTGAAATGCTCTCGGCCGCGGCTCAGACGCCTGCGTAGATCTTGTCGGCACGCTCCTCGAAGGCTTCCGAGAACATGCGGAAGGCACGGTCGAACATCGAGCCCATGAGTGCGCCGAGAATGCGGTTCTTGAACTCATAGTCGATGTAGAAATGCACAGAGCAGCCGCCATCCGCCGTTTCTTCGAAGCGCCAGCGATTGTCGAGATACTTGAACGGACCCTCGATGTATTTGACATCGATGGTGCGCTCGGAGGGCGTGAGCAGGACCTGTGTCGTGAAGGTCTCACGGATCGCCTTGTAGCCCACCGTCATGTCAGCCAGCAGCAATTCCTTGCCATCGCGTTCGCGACGCGAGCGAATGGTCAGCGCTTCGCAGAGCGGCAGGAATTCCGGATAGCGCTCGATGTCGGCGACGAGAGCATACATGCGGTCGGGCGAGTGCTTGACTGGGCGGCGGGTTTCGAATTGTGGCATGAAGCGGGACTTAATGAGGAAGTCCCGCGAGATCAAGCAGGTGCGCCATTTCGCCGTGGGATTTGAGGGTTATCACGGGTACGGACGGGCCGTGACGATCGATTTCCTCGATGATGCGTGGGGCGAAGCGGCGCTCGAAGTTCCAGATATAGGAGAGGAATTCGCGGTCGGGCCATTGTTCGACGCAGCCATCTGCCATGTCCGGACGATGGCGTCCGACGTATCGGCTTGCCCTTTTGTACACACCAAGAAGGCAGCGCCACCGCGGCAACCGCACCCAGATGACCAGATCGGTGCGCGGCATGCGGATGTCGAAACTTGAGGGATTGGTCCCGTCGAGAAGCCATCTGTCCGTTTTGACAATTTCGGAGAGTATCAACCTTTGCTGGGCCCTAGGACGCTCAACCCAATTCGGAAGCCAGAAAACTTCGCGATCCATCGAGTGGTTGGGGAGATCGAGCGCCGCAGCGAGCTTGCGAGACAAGGTGGACTTGCCGCCGCCGGAGCAGCCGATGACCATGATGTGCCGCGCCTGGCGCAATTGCACAGCTCCATCTTCCAACGATTTAATGAACATCACCACAACCACACACTCCTTGCGTGTGGTTGATTTAGCGTCGTCTCACGCCGTTTGAAAGTCTGGAGACGTCTTCAGACCTTGGCGACAAGCTTCTCCCGCGCCGCCTTCAACCGCGCAAAGTCATCGCCGGCATGGTGGGAGGATCGGGTCAACGGGCTTGAGGATACCATCAGGAAGCCCTTGGTATAGGCGATGTCCTCGTAGGACTTGAACTCTTCCGGCGTGACGAAGCGCTCGACCTTGTGGTGCTTGCGAGTCGGCTGGAGATACTGGCCGATGGTCAGGAAGTCGACGTCGGCCGTGCGCAGGTCGTCCATCAGCTGCAGGACTTCATTCCGCTCTTCGCCAAGGCCAACCATGATGCCAGACTTGGTGAACATCGTAGGATCAAGCTCCTTGACCCGCTGCAGCAGGCGCACGGAGTGGAAGTAGCGCGCGCCCGGACGGACGGTCAAATAGTTGCCGGGTACGGTTTCCATGTTGTGGTTGAAGACGTCGGGCTTGGCGGCGACAACGCGCTCAAGGGCACCGGGCTTCTTGAGGAAGTCCGGGGTCAGGATCTCGATCGTCGTTTGCGGCGACGCGGCACGAATGGCCCAGATCACCTTCTCGAAATGTTCGGCGCCACCATCGGCCAGATCGTCGCGGTCGACGGAGGTGATGACAACATGTTGCAGGCCCATCTGGCGGACGGCCTTGGCGACGTTTTCCGGTTCGTCCAGGTCGAGTGCATTGGGCTTGCCGGTCGCGACATTGCAGAAGGCGCAGGCGCGGGTACAGATCTCGCCCATGATCATGAAGGTCGCGTGCTTCTTGTCCCAGCACTCGCCGATGTTCGGGCAGCCGGCTTCCTCGCAGACCGTCACCAGCTTGTGGGAACGGACGAGTTCGCGGGTCTCGTGATACCCCTTGGAGGTCGGCGCCTTGACGCGGATCCATTCCGGCTTGCGCAGCACTTCGGTGTCGGGCTTGTGGGCCTTTTCCGGATGGCGCACACGCTTTTCGTCTGCGGGCGCCAGGGGTGCCGCGTTCGAAAGATTGGTCCTGTCGAGAATGGTGACCATGGTCAAAACCCTGTCCCGCCGCTCGTGCGGCTGATCGAGATTACCGCCGGACAAGCCGGGCAATGAAGAGAAGGATGCTGGCACCGACGAAGCTGGTGAGCAGGTAGCCGAGCCAGTCACCTTCGACAAAGATGCCGAGGCGACGGAAGATCGCGGCTGCGATCGCCGCACCGACGATGCCGATCACGATGTTCATGAAGACGCCGAAGCGCATGTCCATCAGTTTGCCGGCAAGCCAGCCAGCGAGGCCGCCGAAGAAGATCGTCGCGATAATGCCGACTTCAAACCCTGCCACGTCGAACTCCCTTCGGATCGTCAATTTGGAACCTGCCGCCCATATAGGCGGCGAGGTTCCGTTTCACAACCGGGCTTTAGGCGTTGAGCACCCGGCCATAGGCGTCGAGCACGCTTTCCTTCATCATTTCTGACAGCGTTGGATGCGGGAAGATCGTGTGCATCAGCTCTTCTTCCGTCGTCTCGAGGTTCATCGCGACGACAAAGCCCTGGATCAGCTCGGTCACTTCGGCGCCGACCATGTGGGCGCCGATGAGTTCGCCGGTCTTCTTGTCGAAGATCGTCTTGATCATGCCCTGGTCTTCACCGAGTGCGATCGCCTTGCCGTTGGCGGCAAAGGAATAGCGGCCAACGCGGATTTCGCGGCCCTGCTCTATCGCCTTGGCTTCCGTCAGACCGACAGAGGCAACCTGCGGGTTGCAATATGTGCAGCCCGGGATCTTGGCCTTGTCCATCGGGTGAACGTTCGGCAGGCCCGCGATCTTCTCGATGCAGATGACGCCTTCGTGCTCGGCCTTGTGGGCGAGCATTGGCGGGCCTGCCACGTCGCCGATCGCATAAAGGCCCGGCACGTTGGTCTTGCCATAGCCGTCGATGACGATGCAGCCGCGATCGGTCTTCACCCCGAGCGTCTCAAGGCCGAGGTTCTCGATATTGCCCTGGACGCCGACGGCGGAGATCAGGCGGTCAGCGGTGATCGTCTGGACCTTGCCATCCTTGGTTTCGACATGGGCGGTGATGGAGTTCGCGCCCTTTTCGACCTTGGAGACCTTGGCTTCGGTGATGATCTTCAGGCCGCGCTTTTCCAGCTGCTTGCGGGCGAAAGTGGAGATCTCAACGTCTTCGACCGGCATGATGTTGGCCATCAGCTCGACAACGGTGACGTCGACGCCCATGGAGCGGTAGAAGGAGGCGAATTCGATGCCGATCGCGCCCGAGCCCATGACGACCATGGACTTCGGCATGAAGTCCGGCTTCATCGCTTCGAAATAGGTCCAGATCAGCTTGCCATCCGGCTCGATGCCGGGAAGCGCACGCGGACGCGCACCAGTCGCGACAATGATGTGCTTGGCGGTGTAGGTGCCCTCGCCCAACACGCCCTTCGGAATCGGGTTCTGCGGCTCGACCACGGGTTTGGTCATCTTGCCGACCACGACTTCGCCGGGCTTGGTCAGCTTGGCTTCGCCCCAGATGACGTCGATCTTGTTCTTCTTCATCAGGAAGGCGACGCCGCCGTTCAGGCGGGCCGACACGCCGCGTGAACGGGCGACCACGTCCTTGACGTCGGCGGTCATCGTGCCGTTCAACGTCAGGCCGTAGGATTTGGCGTGATTGGCGTGATCGAGGATCTCGGCCGAGCGCAGGAGAGCCTTGGTCGGGATGCAGCCCCAGTTGAGGCAGATGCCGCCCAAATGCTCGCGCTCGATGATCGCTGTCTTCAGGCCGAGCTGGGCTGCACGAATAGCGGTGACGTAGCCGCCGGGGCCGGAGCCGATGATGATGACGTCGTAAGCATTCGACATGGGCGCTTCCACTCCTCGGTTTCCTGCGAGCCTCCGCGCGTTTGGCGGCGGAGGCCCGGTTCGGGACTGGAAGTGAGAACCTCAGACTGCAGGCTTCTCGGCTTCCGGTTCGTGATGAACCAGCATCCCGTAGATTTCATCCTTGAGCTGCATCCGCTTCTTGCGCATTTCCACGATGTGGAAGTCGTCTGCAGGCTCGACATCGGTTTCGGCGCGGTGGATGGCCCGGTTCACCTCATGATAGGTTTCGAACAATCTTGCGAAATGACCATCCGTTTCCTTCAGATGACGCATCAGCGCGACGTGTTCCGGGAATTCCACTGCCAGTTCGTGCGGTGTGTTCGACATGATCCCATCTCCTCTTGTCGGGGTTGATGGGCTCAGGTTAGACGCAGCGCACAAGACCTCCTTGATTTTGATCAACGCGCCCTGATGGAGAGTTCAGGACGCCGTGTTTTCTTCAAAGCCCGAGCATCATGCGGACGATCGGCTCAAGGCCGCGACCGATGGCACGGGTGTTTTCAGCGTCCAGATGGATGCCGTCGAGCGGTGTGGTCTCGGCGACCGATCCGGCATCGAAAAAGGCACATCCGGCCTCATCCGCCGCGTCGCGATACATGCTGGCCAGCATGGCACCTTCTTCCACCGAGTGGTTGAACATGGCGCCGAACACCGAATTGGCCGTCTCGCGGATCGCCGGCGGTGCGACGATCAGGATCTCGGGCTCTTCGAACTCGAAACCCCAGTCGTGCTTCTGCACCTGCTTGACCAGACGCTTGACGCCGCTGGTCGCGCCGATGGCCGTTCCCTGGATGCCACGCTTGAGGTCATTCGTCCCCAGCATGATGATCACAAGATCGATCGGCTTATGCGTCGCGAGAAGCGTCGGAAGCAGCTTGGTTCCGTTGCGCTCGCAATCGCCCAGATGGTCATCATAGGCGGTGGTGCGGCCGTTCAGGCCTTCGGCGATGACCCGGACCCCATGACCGAGCGCCTTTTGCAAGACGCTCGTCCAGCGGTCCTCGTGGGCATGGCGACCCAGGTTCACCGGGTCGTATCCCCATGTCAGGCTATCGCCATAGGCAAGAACGGTCTTCATCGCACCGCTCCCCCCGGATCAGACCAGCATGCCCATCGGATTTTCGATGTAGCGCTTGAAGGCACCGAGCAGCTCGGCACCGAGCGCGCCATCGACGCAGCGATGGTCGGTCGAGAGCGTCACGGTCATGACGTTCGCCACCTTCATCTCGCCCTTCTTGACCACAACCCGCTCTTCGCCGGCGCCGACCGCCAGGATCGTTGCATGCGGCGGGTTGACCACGGCCGAGAAGCTCTTCACGCCCATCATGCCCATGTTGGACACGGCAGTCGTGCCGCCCTGGTATTCCTCGGGCTTCAGCTTGCGGTCCTTGGCCCGCTTGCCGAGGTCCTTCATCTCGTTGGAGATGGTGGACAGGCTCTTTTCCTCGGCCTTGCGGATGATCGGGGTGATCAGGCCGCCGGGGATCGAGACCGCCACGCCGACATCGGCATGCTTGTGCTTGACCATGTTGGTGTCGGTCCAGGAGACGTTGGCATCCGGCACGTCGCGCAGTGCGAGAGCCAGGGCCTTGATCACCATGTCGTTGACCGAGAGCTTGTAGGCAGGCTTGCCGTCCTTTTCAGGAGCCGCGGCGTTCAGCTGGGCACGAAGCGCCATCAGGGCATCCAGTTCGCAATCCACGGAGACGTAGAAGTGCGGGATGGTCTGCTTGGATTCCTGCAGGCGCTTGGCGATCGTCTTGCGCATGCCGTCATGCGGCACGAGTTCGTAGGAGCCTTCGGCGAAGTTCTTGAGAACGGCTTCTTCCGACGCGCCCTTTGCCAGAACCGGTGCAGGAGCTGCGCTCGACGCAGCTGCGGCCGGAGCCGGGGCAGCCTTTGCACCACCGGTGCTGACGGCCTTTTCGACGTCGCTCTTGACGACGCGGCCCTTCGGACCGGAGCCCGAGACAGCCTTCAAGTCGAGACCGGCTTCCTTGGCGAGGCGGCGCGCGAGTGGCGAGGCAAAGACCCGCTCCCCGCTCGACGCTGCCGGAGCAGCCGACGCGGCTGCGGGAGCCGGCGCTGCAGCGGATGCCGCAGCAGCCGCAGGTGTTGCTTCGGCCTTAGGAGCAGGAGCCGCCTCAGCCTTCGGCGCGGACGAGCCGCCGCCTGCGGCGGCGGCTGCGACGTCTTCGCCTTCTTCGGCGAGGATCGCGATCAGCGCATTGACCTTCACGGCCTCTGTGCCGGCGGGAACAACGATCTTTGCGACGATGCCTTCATCGACGGCTTCCACTTCCATGGTCGCCTTGTCGGTCTCGATCTCGGCAATCACGTCGCCGGACTTGACCTTGTCGCCTTCCTTGACCAGCCACTTGGCCAGATTGCCCTCTTCCATCGTCGGAGACAGGGCCGGCATGGTGATATTGATCGGCATGACCTTGCCCCCTTACTTGTAGCAGACGGTTTTGACGGCCTGAACGACTTCGGCAACGCTCGGCAGTGCGAGCTTTTCGAGATTGGCCGCGTAAGGCATCGGAACATCCTTGCCGGCGATCGTCAGGATCGGCGCATCCAGATAGTCAAAGGCCTGCTGCATGACGCGGGTCGCAATTTCGGTGCCGACGGAGGACTGCGGATAGCCTTCCTCGACGGTGACCAGGCGACCGGTCTTCTTGACGGACTCGATGACGGTCGGCAGGTCCATCGGACGGATGGTCCGAAGGTCGATCAGCTCGACGTCGATGCCTTCCTTCGCCAGTTCCTCGACGGCCTTGACCGAATAGGTCATGCCGATACCGAAGGAAACGATAGTCACGTCCTTGCCGGTCTTGTGGATGCGCGCCTTGCCGATCGGTAGGACGAAGTCATCCATCTTCGGCACTTCGAAGGAGTGACCGTAGAGGATTTCGTTTTCCAGGAAGATGACCGGGTTCGGATCGCGGATGGCAGCCTTCAGCAGGCCCTTGGCGTCGGCTGCCGTGTAGGGCATGACGACCTTCAAACCCGGGATCTGGCTATACCAGGCCGCATAGTCCTGGCTGTGCTGGGCGCCAACGCGGGCAGCTGCACCGTTCGGGCCGCGGAAGACGATCGGCGCACCCATCTGGCCGCCGGACATGTAAAGCGTCTTGGCAGCCGAGTTGATGATGTGGTCGATCGCCTGCATGGCGAAGTTGAAGGTCATGAACTCGACGATCGGCTTCAGGCCTGCCATCGCAGCACCGACGCCGAGACCGGCAAAGCCATGCTCGGTGATCGGGGTGTCGACGACGCGCTTGGCGCCGAATTCCTGCAGCAGCCCCTGCGTGATCTTGTAGGCGCCCTGATATTCGGCGACTTCCTCACCCATGATGAAGACGTCAGGATTTGCGCGCATTTCCTCGGCCATGGCTTCGCGCAGCGCTTCACGCACCGTCATCGTCACCATTTCGGTGCCAGCCGGAACGTCCGGATCGGCAGCGACTTCAACCTTCGGAGCAGCCGGAACGGCAGCTGCAGCAGGCGCTTCGGCTGCCGGTGCGGATACCGGCTCGGCGGCAGCAGGCGCTGCCTTCGGAGCGGGTGCCGCATCGGCGCTTTCACCATCCTGCAAGAGAACGGCGATCGGCGTGTTGACCTTGACGTTCTCGGTGCCGGCCGCGATCAGCAGCTTGCCGAGAACGCCTTCATCGACGGCTTCCACTTCCATGGTCGCCTTGTCGGTCTCGATCTCGGCGATCACGTCGCCAGACTTTACGGTGTCGCCTTCCTGCTTGATCCACTTGGAAAGCGTGCCTTCTTCCATTGTCGGAGAAAGGGCGGGCATCAAAATTTCGATCGGCATGGGTTCCCTCCCCGATTACAGAAGAATGTCGGTGTAGAGCTCGGAAACATCCGGCTCCGGATCGGCTTGGGCGAAATCGGCGCTGTCCGCGACAATGTCACGCACATCCTTGTCGATCGCCTTGAGCTGGTCTTCTGAGGCCCAGCCATTCTCGAGGAGACGGGCCTTGACCTGCTCGATCGGATCCTGCTCCGACCGCATCTTCTGCACTTCTTCCTTGGAGCGATACTTCGCCGGGTCGGACATCGAGTGGCCGCGATAGCGATAGGTCAGCATTTCCAGAATGATCGGGCCCTTGCCGGAACGGCAATGCTCGAGCGCCTCATCGGCGGCAGCCTTCACCGCGCGCACATCCATGCCGTCCACCTGGACGCCGGGGATGCCGAAGCCGGAGCCACGCAGGGAGTAGTTCGACTGCGCGGTTGCGCGGGCCGTCGAGGTGCCCATGGCGTAACGGTTGTTCTCAACGATGTAGATGATCGGCAGCTGCCAAAGGGCAGCCATGTTGAAGCTCTCGTAGACCTGGCCCTGGTTCGCAGCGCCGTCGCCGAAATAGGCGACCGAGACGTTGTCGTTGCCGCGATACTTATTGGCGAAGGCTAGGCCTGTTCCGAGCGAAACCTGTGCGCCGACAATGCCGTGGCCACCATAGAAATGCTTCTCTTTCGAGAACATGTGCATGGAGCCGCCCTTGCCCTTCGACAGGCCGCTGCGGCGACCCGTGAGCTCGGCCATGACGCCACGAGCGCTCAAGCCGGCTGCGAGCATGTGTCCGTGGTCGCGATAGGCGGTGATGACCTGATCACCTTCCTTCTGCGCCATCTGCATGCCGACAACGACAGCTTCCTGGCCGATGTAAAGGTGACAGAAGCCTCCGATGAAGCCCATGCCATAAAGCTGGCCGGCCTTCTCTTCGAAACGGCGGATCAGAAGCATTTCACGATAGGCGTGAAGCTCTTCGTCTGCTCCAAATTCAGGTGAGTTCTTCCCGGTGAATTCTTTGCCGGCCGATTTGGCGGAAGACTTCCGACCGTTCGCAGCTGCTGGCTTGCGAGGCGCCATGCATCCCTCCCATGGGTTATTATGGTCCAAAGTTGAACACAGAATAGGGAAGAAAGACGACGGCGGCAATGCCATAAATGCATGGCTCACATTCGCCGCAAGCAACTGTAATAACTAAAAAATTTACGATTAACTGAATTCAAGTTAATCAGAAATAGGTGTTGAAGATGACGATTTCATCCGGGCGGGACATGTTGAGCTGATAACGCGCCTTTTCGTCGATGATATCTTCATCCAGCGAGCCATCGCTCAACAGGCTGACTTCCTTTTCGAGCACCGTGCGCTGCGCCACCAGTTTATCGAGCTCGGCTGCACGCTCCTTGCGAACGCGCTCGAATTCCTGACCGGCCCTGAGGCCATAATCGCCATGAATGGAATGATAGCCGAAATAGGACAGGAAAGCGATTGTGATGGCGGGGAGAACGAGACGACCGTATTTCTTCTTTTTGTGATGTCTGGTCCACATGCCGACAAATGCCCTGAAACGCGAAACTGAAATTCCCGTTCAGATTAGCGGGCATGTCTTAACCGATCGTTGACCCTGTTCCACACCTGAAAGAAAAAGCCCGCGCCGGGGAACCGGCACGGGCTTTCAGAATGGATGCTCAGGCGATCAGCCGCGCAGGATGGAAGACCCTGCGTAGCGCGCCTGCGGGCCGAGCTCTTCCTCGATGCGGATCAGCTGGTTGTACTTGGCGGTCCGGTCGGAACGGGCGAGCGAGCCGGTCTTGATCTGACCGCAGTTGGTGGCAACCGCGAGATCGGCAATCGTTGAATCCTCGGTTTCGCCCGAACGGTGCGACATCACGGCTGTGTATGCAGCGCGATGTGCGGTCGAGACGGCGTCGAGCGTTTCGGAGAGCGAGCCGATCTGGTTGACCTTAACGAGGATCGAGTTGGCAACACCCATCTTGATGCCGTCGCGCAGGCGGGCCGAGTTTGTGACGAAGAGATCGTCGCCAACGAGCTGGACTTGTCTGCCGATCTTGTCGGTCAGAGCCTTCCAGCCATCCCAGTCGTCTTCTGCCATGCCGTCTTCGATCGAGAAGATCGGGTACTTGGCAGCCAGTTCAGCGAGGTATTCGGCCATAGCTTCCGGCTCGAGCGTGCGGCCTTCACCTTCGAGCACGTACTTGCCGTCCTTGAAGAATTCGGTCGAGGCGCAGTCGAGCGCGATGTGCATGTCGTCGCCCGGACGGTAGCCGGCCTTTTCGATCGACTTCATGATGAAGTCGAGGGCGGCCGGAGCGGATGCGAGACCCGGGGCAAAGCCGCCTTCGTCACCCACGTTCGTGTTATGGCCGTCGGCAGCGAGCTGCTTCTTGAGCGTGTGGAAGACTTCCGAACCCATGCGGACGGCGTCGCGGATGGTGTCGGCGCCAACCGGCACGATCATGAACTCCTGGAAGTCGATCGGGTTGTCGGCATGCGCGCCGCCGTTGATGATGTTCATCATCGGGACAGGCAGGACATGGGCGTTCGGGCCGCCGACGTAACGATAGAGCGGTAGGCCGGAAGACTGAGCTGCTGCCTTGGCGACGGCGAGCGAGACGCCGAGGATCGCATTGGCACCGAGACGCGCCTTGTTCGGCGTGCCGTCGAGCTCAATCATCAGGTTGTCGATCTGGATCTGGTTTTCGGCATCGTGGCCGCCGATCGCATCATAGATCTCGCCGTTGACGGCTTCGACTGCCTTTTCGACGCCCTTGCCGAGGTATCGCGAGCCACCGTCGCGCAGTTCGACGGCTTCATGCGCGCCGGTCGAGGCGCCCGACGGAACAGCCGCACGGCCCATGCTGCCGTCTTCGAGGTAGACGTCGACTTCGACGGTCGGGTTGCCGCGGCTGTCGAGAATCTCGCGGCCGATGATGTCGGTAATGGCGGTCATGTTCGCTCCCTGGTGACGGAAATTGGACAAGGCTCCGAAGGCCGATCACCGGGCAAGAAGCCACCGGACCCGCCTGTGAGTCATCCTCTCTTATCCGATGATCGGGAAAATACAATGACGGAGAGGAAGCGGAATGCACGAAATCTAATCGATTTAAACTGCAACCGCCTGCGGCGCTTCCGGTTCAACCGATTGAAGCGCCGCGGAAGGACAATCAGGATGCCTTGGCGATCTCGTCGAAGGCGATGAGTTTTTCCAACAGCCGCCGCATATCGGTAATCTTGACCATGTTCGGACCATCCGAGGGGGCGTTGTCCGGATCCTGGTGAGTCTCGATGAAGAGACCGCCGACGCCGACGGCGACCGCCGCACGGGCAAGCGTCTCGACGAATTCGCGCTGGCCACCGGTGGAGCCGCCCTGCCCGCCCGGCTGCTGCACCGAGTGCGTGGCGTCAAAGACGACGGGCGCGCCCATGGCGGCCATGATTGGCAGCGAGCGCATGTCGGAGACGAGCGTGTTATAGCCGAAGGAGGCGCCGCGTTCGCAGAGCAGTACGTTCGGGTTGCCGGAACCGGTGATCTTGTTGAGGACGTTCTTCATGTCCCAGGGGGCCAGGAACTGGCCCTTCTTGACGTTGATCGCACGCCCGGTCTTGGCGGCGGCAACCAGCAGGTCCGTCTGGCGGCAGAGGAAGGCCGGGATCTGCAGGATGTCGACGGTCGGGGCGACCGCTGCGCAATGTTCTTCCGTGTGGATGTCGGTGAGAACCGGAACGCCGAATTCCTTCTTGATGTCGGCGAAGACTTCCATTGCCGTTTCCAGGCCAATCCCGCGCTCGGCGGACAGCGAGGTGCGGTTCGCCTTGTCGAAGGAGGACTTATAGACGAGGCCGAGGCCGAGTTCGCGGCAGAGCTCGACGAGCTGGCCGGCGATCATGAAGGCGTGGTCGCGGCTTTCCATCTGGCAGGGACCTGCGATCAGGGCGAAACGGCCCTTCTGCGAGAAGACGGCCTTGCCCGTACCTTCGCCGACGACGACTTCCGAATTGGGAGAAACGCTCATTTCAACTCCTCAAAGGCGAAGGTCACGCCTTGCCCCTTTTCCGGCGCGACAACGAGGCGCGCGCCCGTTTTGTGATAGTGGACGCCATTAGCAGCGAGGCAGGCTTCTGTCACGCCGAGATCAGCGGTCACGATGACCACCGCCGCACCCAGGAGACCACGCTCCGACTGGACCAGATCCATTCCGTAATGGGCCGAAAATCCTTCCGGCGTCAGAACATCGACGGCCGCATTGGCGGTTTCGATCGACAGGCCGAAGGAATGGGCGGTGACATCCCGCTGCTCAAGGACCATTTCCAGCAGATACTGGAAATCGCTCGGGTTTTCCTCGATCAGAACGATCCGCCTCAGACCCGTCGATCCGTTTTGATGGACAGTCAGGGCGCCGCGATCGGCGGGAATCGGGTTCACGCGCTCACAGGCAAAGGCGAAGAAATCCGGCGCCCTCAGGTCCGCTGCGAAGGCCAGTCTGAAGGAGCCTTCCGCCGTTCGACCATCGGGGAAACGAAACTGGCGCGCGAATTCAAGCAGGGGACCGGCGCTCTGCCCCTCGGCGCGATACCGCGCATCGTCGGCTGCCGCATCATCGGTCTTGACGACGAAGGCAGAGAGCCCCTCACCGCGGCGAAAGCGGAAGGCCTGGTCGCGCGCGACAAAGACATTGTTGTTGCGCTGCGCCTCCAGGCAATCCTCGCGACTTCCGACGGCGAGCGGCTCGAGATAGGTATCGTCGGCAAAGAAGACGCAGGCGTTCTCGGTGCCGAAGGGATGGCGCGCGTCGGCGGCGACAGTGAAGCCGAGCTGGCTCAGGCGGCTGCGGCCCGTCTCAAGGTCGACCACGGGCAGCACGAGGTGATCGATGGCGCGCGGCGCAGACATGGGATGGGACATGACGTGTCTCTGTTTCAGAAGCTACATTTAGGAATTGATCGGTCGGCTTGAAAGGGCCTCGACCGCCTGGCGCAGGGCATCGATCTGCTCGCGGGTCTCGCGCAGTTCCTTCAACACCTGCTCATCGATCTTGTGGTGCAGCGCCAAGACCTCGATCTCGGCCTTCAGGTTGATCTCATAATCCTTGGCCGCCATGAAGCGGTCGCGCTCCGTCTGCCGGTTCTGGCTCATCATGATGATCGGCGCCTGGATGGCGGCCAACATGGACAGAATGAGGTTCAGGAAGATGAAGGGATATGGATCGAGTGCCCGCGTCGCGAGAAGCACCGTGTTGAGGAACACCCAGGCGACGAGGAAGAGCATGAACCCGATGATGAAGGCCCAGGATCCGCCGACCCTCGCGATCGCATCCGCGAGACGTTGGCCGAAGGTGGCGCCGGCCAGAAAGTCCTCGCCGGCATTGGTGGAGACCGTCCGGCGTTCGCGCGCCTTGCTCAGCACCTTCTTCTCGGCCGAGGTCAGGTCGGCGGTCTGCTTGCCCAATACAATCTTTTCGATGTCTTTCAGCATATCCCACTTCCCGAAAGGGTCTCACTCCACGCGAGACGTCTTTTTGGCAGCGCCGCGCGCCGATCCTGTCTTGTTGCCAAGTTTCATCTCGGGTTATCGCATTTTCTCACCGGCTCTTCACGGAAATTTATCCACTTGCGGAACACAAATGGAACATATAGTGTCTGTTCTGGATTTGTTTCACCCTAAGGGGCACCACATATGCTGACGCGCAAGCAACAGGAACTGCTTCTCTTCATCCACGAACGGATGAAGGAATCGGGTGTCCCGCCGTCCTTCGACGAGATGAAGGATGCGCTGGACCTCGCATCGAAATCCGGCATCCATCGACTGATCACGGCTCTCGAAGAACGCGGCTTTATCCGCCGCCTGCCGAACCGGGCCCGTGCGCTTGAGGTGATCAAGCTCCCGGAAGCCTATACGCCCAGCCTGCAGCCGCGTCGCGGCTTTGCGCCGAGCGTGATCGAGGGCAGCCTCGGCAAGACGCCGCCACCAAGCCTCACCAAGCCGCCGGTGGAAGAGAGCAGTTCGTCTGTCTCCGTCCCGGTCATGGGACGAATCGCGGCCGGTGTGCCGATCTCGGCCATCCAGAACAATACGCATGACATCACGGTGCCTGCCGAGATGATCGGCGCTGGGGATCACTACGCCCTTGAGGTCAAAGGTGATTCGATGATCGAAGCCGGCATTCTCGACGGCGATACGGTCATCATTCGCAATGCCTCGAATGCCAATCCGGGTGACATCATCGTAGCCCTCGTCGACGACGAAGAAGCCACGTTGAAGCGCTTCCGCCGCCGCGGTGCCTCGATCGCACTTGAAGCAGCGAACCCGGCCTTTGAAACACGCATCTTCCCGCCGGATCGCGTCAAGATCCAGGGTAAGCTGGTAGGGCTCATCCGCCGCTATCATTGATGTCGGGTATTGGGTCCGCTGGCGGCCGTTTCGTGCCGCGGCTGTATGGATCGGGCGCCATGTGTTCTGCGGCGGCTTCTCCAGTTCGCCAGTCATAAAGCCGGTGCGCGGTCCAGGGCCGCGCCGCGCCCTCGAAAGAAGTTTTGATCGCCAGGCTTTGGGGCATGCTCGCGATGTCTGAGATCTCGATGGCGCCAGTGGCTCTGAGGCTGGTCTGCGAGAAGAGAACCGCGCCGGATCGGCAATAGGTTTGCCGGGTCCTTGCGGCGAGGACGACCAGATCGGCGCGGTCACACGCTGCGCCGAGAAGTTCGGAACGGTCGACCGTCATCAGTGTTTTTCCGGAGATCAGCTTCAATGCGCACGCCTGGCTTATGCAGACGAAGCGGCGGGTCTCGGCCGAGGCGATCAGGCGGTCAAAGATCGCTTCTGCCTCCTGTTGCTGGGCATCCGTCCACGTTTCGCCCAGGCGCCAATCGGGTGCCTGCGGCAATGACCCGAGCTCAAGCAAAAGCGGCGGCACGGGCTTGGCGATACCGAGGACGGGCTGCCACTGATCGAAGAGGAAGGCCGACGGCCGCGCGCGATTGGTGGCGAGGCTGGCACCTGGGTCCTCCCATGTCCAAACGGCCACGAGGCGGGCATCTTCGCTGATCAGCACGTCGCTTGGCTTCTCCCGCGGCGCCCACCATGTCGCAGCCACTGTGATGGCGATCAGCGCCGTGCCGATATGGCGCAGGCGCGTGCGCAGGAGCGTCAGCAGCAGCATGCCGGCGACCATGCCGATCAGGAACGAGGCCGGCAATCGCGGGAAGACGTAGCCTCCACCCCATCCGGCCACGGTGTGCGCCACGAGCAGCACCAGTTCCAGTCCTTGCCCCATCACCCAGAAGAAGGGCGCATCGAGACCAAGCGGCATCAGCAGCATCGCGATGAAGCCTGCAGGCATGACGACGATCGAAATCAGCGGCATTGCAGCGAGATTGGCTTCGAGGCCGTGAGTTGAGAGCCGGTGAAAATGGGTGATGGCAAAGATCGCGGTTGCCATTCCACCGATCAGGGAGGTTGCGAGTGTGCCGCCGACGAAGGTGGCGCTTGCCGCTGCAATCCGCATCCCGACAGACCGCGCCGGCGGAAGGATCGCGCGCGGCCTTGCCCGCCACCCGGCATAGCCCGCGATCAAACCCGCGGTCGCCGCAAACGACATCTGGAAGCTCGGCCCCATGACGGTGGACGGTTGGACGCAGAGGATGGCAATCGCCGCCAGGGCGAGATTACGCAGGCTGACGGCGGGCCGGTCAAAAAGCACGGCCGTCAGCATGATTGCGGTCATCAGATAGGCCCGGAGCGCCGAGACCTGATAGCCGGAGATCAGCACATAGCCGGTCGTGGCGATGAGGGCCCCCACCGCCGCGATCTTCTTGATTGGATAGCGCTGCGCCAGAACAGGCACAAGGCTGAGCAGGCCACGCAAGCCGACGAAAAAGATGCCGGCCGCAAGCGCCATGTTGAGACCGGAGATCGCGGTGATATGCGCAAGTCCCGAGACCCGCAGCGCCTCTGTCGCGTCCTCCGACATGGAGCGGCGCTCGCCGGTGATGATCGAGGCGGCGAAGGCGCCGGGGTCTCCGGGCAGGACCGTGCGGATGCGATTCGAGATGCGGTCTCGGAGCGAAAACAAGGCCGCATCGAAGCGTGCAGCGAGGCCCACGGCATCCCCCTGCCCTCCCGGCTCCAGCTTCGGTGGACCGAGAAAGAAACCAACAGCACCGATTCCGGCAAAGTAGCTCTGGAAGGCAAAGTCGTTGAGGCCCGGCAGGGCCGGACCGGAGGGGGGAGAGAGCCGCGCGCGGCCAGTAAGGCGCTCCCCGATCGCGGCCGGCACATGCTTGCTGCGGGCAAGCAGGTTCACACGATCGGGCGGGCGCCGCACCGTCGGCTCGACCGTCTGGAGGATCCGCATAGTGTAGCGCCATTCGCCGGCTGCTCCCTGCTCCCTTCGCTCTACGATCCCGCTCACGGTTGTGACGAGCGGTTGGTCAAGGATCACAGTCGACAGTCGGCGGCTCTCCCACTCCGCCAGCAGCATCCCGATGACAGTCAGACATATGCTCCAAAGGAGGATGTGCGAGGCGGTGTGCCTGAGCGACCGCACGAGTGGGACCAAAAGCACGGCGAGGATGGACAAAAGAACCCAGGCCGAAGGAGGGCTCTTCACGGCAAACCATGTTGCAGCGCCTGCGCCCAGGCAGACCGGGACGAAGAGGAAGAGATGCCCATGCCGGACCTCGTCCGCCATGCTTTGCCTGACATGAAGCGCAATCCGCCCCAGTCGGTTACGGGTTCGAACCACGGCTCCGGGTGCTGTGGGACGATGCGCGGGCAGTTGATCGACCGCACGCGGCAGGTCCCTGCGGGCCAGCGTTTCGCCGGGCCCTGCATGCCCTACCCCATGTCTTTCTGCCACGTCGACCATTCGGTTCGTCCGAGCGAAGTCACCCCATCCGGGCACAGGATAAGCGAAAAGCAGGAGCAATCATAGCGTGCGTAAAGTGGTGATTCTGCCGCCTATCCGGGCTTTAAACGATTAGAACCGATCGGTTCGATTGTTGCCGTTTTCGCGACGCACAATTTGCCCTTTGGATAGCTTGGCATTAACTTCGGTATCATATAGCTACATCGACACGCTTAACCGATGGCGGCTTTTTTGAGACGCCTTCCCGCCAATACCGGAGGATCAGCATGACGGACAAAAGCGCTTCTTTGAAACTCGGTGACAAGACGGTCGACCTGAGCGTCAAGGCCGGAACGATCGGCCCAGACGTTATCGACATCGCGGCCCTGTACAAGCACACGGGCACGTTCACCTACGATCCGGGCTTTACGTCCACGGCCTCCTGCGAATCCAAGATCACCTATATCGATGGCGACGAAGGCACGCTGCTGCATCGCGGCTACCCGATCGAACAGCTCGCGGAAAAGGGCGACTTCCTGGAAGTCTGCTACCTGCTTCTTTACGGCGAACTGCCGACAGCAGCCCAGAAGAAAGACTTCGACTATCGCGTGACGCACCACACCATGGTGCACGAGCAGATGAGCAAGTTCTTCTCCGGCTATCGCCGTGACGCCCATCCGATGGCGGTCATGGTCGGCACGGTCGGCGCGCTCTCCGCCTTCTATCACGACTCGACCGACATCACCGATCCGCATCAGCGCATGGTCGCCTCGCTGCGCATGATCGCGAAGATGCCGACGATCGCCGCGATGGCTTACAAGTATCACATCGGCCAGCCCTTCGTTTATCCGAAGAACGATCTGGATTACGCCTCGAACTTCCTGCGCATGTGCTTTGCCGTGCCTTGCGAAGAGTATCAGGTGAATCCGGTTCTGGCGCGCGCCATGGACCGTATCTTCATCCTGCATGCCGATCACGAGCAGAATGCGTCGACCTCGACCGTGCGTCTCGCCGGTTCGTCGGGCGCCAATCCGTTCGCCTGCATCGCGGCCGGCATCGCCTGCCTCTGGGGCCCGGCTCATGGTGGCGCCAACGAAGCCGCCCTCAACATGCTGATGGAAATCGGCTCGGTTGATCGTATTCCGGAATATATCGCCAAGGCCAAGGACAAGAACGACCCGTTCCGTCTCATGGGCTTCGGTCACCGCGTGTACAAGAACTATGACCCGCGCGCGAAGATCATGCAGAAGACCATGTACGAGGTCCTCGAAGCGACCGGCCATGGCGATGATCCGCTGATGAAGGTGGCTCTCGAGCTCGAGAAGATCGCGCTCAACGATCCCTACTTCATCGAGAAGAAGCTCTACCCGAATGTCGACTTCTATTCGGGCATCACGCTGCGTGCGCTCGGCTTCCCCACGACCATGTTCACCGTTCTCTTCGCGCTCGCCCGCACCGTCGGCTGGATCGCACAGTGGAACGAGATGATCGAGGATCCGCAGCAGCGCATCGGCCGTCCGCGCCAGCTCTACACCGGCGCGCCGCAGCGCGACTACAAGCCGCTCTCGGAACGCTGATACGCTTGCATCGCAATCTTTGGAGAAGGCCGGCTCAGTCCGGCCTTCTTTCGTTTCGGTTGCCCCTTTGCGCTCAGGACAGTCGGATGCGATCAAACTCACCGTGATGGCTGCGCATTTCGCCGCTAAATGCCTTCATTTCCCGAAAGCTTTGTTCTAAGGAAGTCAACCTGCTTCGTCCCGGACGAAGGTTTACAATGAGGTTCATGCGTCCCGATGCTCGTCATTCTGCGAAAAGCTTCCCAAACCATCTTTGCCAAGATCTTGCTTCTGTTGCTCGTCGTCTCCTTCGGCGTGTGGGGCGTTTCGGCATCTCTGTTCAGCAACACGTCGGACACCGTTGTTGCCGTGGGTGATCAGACTGTGTCGTCCAGTGACTTTGCCTTCGCCTATCAGCGGCAGGTCTCGGATATGAGCAGCCGGTTTGGGATGCAGCTCACCACCGAGCAGGCCCGAGCCTTCGGCATCGAGTCCCAGGTGTTTTCGCAGCTTGCAGCGGGTGCCGCCCTCGACCAGCTTGCCTCGGATATGAATCTCGGCCTGTCACAGGATCGCCTTGCCCAGCTCATCGCCGATGATCCGGCGTTCAAGAATGCAGCCGGAAGCTTCGACCGCGCGCTGTTCTCGTCGCGTCTTCGCAATGCGGGGCTGAGAGAAGACGACTACATCCAGGAACGCTCGCGTGTCGCGATCCGCAGCCAGATTGTCGATGCCACCGCAGACGGCTTCGTTGCGCCGAAGGTGCTTGTCGATGCGCTGAAGGCCTATCGCTATGAAAACCGCGACATCAACTACCTGCTGCTGACCAACGCCAATATCGAACCGGTCAAGGCGCCTGACGATGCAACGCTTGCCGCCTGGTTCGAGACGACCAAGTCGGGCTACCGCGCGCCGGAATATCGCAGCTTCAACTATGTTAAGCTTGAGCCGGCTGACATCGCCGACACGGCATCGATCACAGACGAGCAGATCCGCGAAGACTATGAGCGCCGCAAGGCGACCTACGAGATCGCCGGCACGCGCACGATCGAGCAGCTTTCCTTCGAGAACCGTGAAATGGCCGAGGCCGCACTGCAGGAACTGCAGAACGGCACCAGCTTCGACCAGCTGGTCACCGATCAGGGCAAGACCGCCGGCGACGTGCTGCTCGGCGACTTTACCCGTGACCGCCTTCCCGATCCGGCTCTCGCCGACGCGGCCTTCGCCGTCACGGCCGAAGGCGGCACCACCGCAGTGGTCGACGGAGCGCTCGGTCCGGTCATCCTGCGCATCACCAATATCAAGGAAGGTCGCACCCAGAGCCTCGACGAGGTCCGGGAAGAAATCCGCGCGGCGCTCGCCGAATCTGCCGCGATCGCCGACATCACGACCGTGCATGACCAGTTCGAAGACCTGCGTGCAGGCGGCTCGACGCTGAAGGAAGCGGCGGAGCAGTTGAAGCTCCAGTCCTCGTCCGTCACGGATATCGATCGCCGTGGCCTTGATAGCCGCGAGACGGAAGTTGCCGGCATTCCGGAACGTGACAAGCTGATGACCGAAGTGTTCCGCACCGATGTCGGCGTCGAAGCACTGCCGGTCAATCTGGGCAGCAACGGCTTCATCTGGTTCGAAGTCACCGACATCAAGGCCGAGCGTGATCGCGAGTTGGCCGAAGTCCGCGAAAAGGCCGTGACCGACTGGACGGCGGAGCAGCAGCGCATTGCGCTCGGCGCCAAGGCCGAGAGCCTGCGCAAGCGCATCGCTGACGGAGGCAAGCTGGAAGAGATTGCCACCGAACTTGGGCTTGTGGTTGAAAGCAAGGCCGGCATCACCCGCCGCAGCGATGATGCCGTTCTCGGCACGACAGCGATCACTTCCGCTTTCTCCGGCCCGCAGGGCACGGTGGCGACGGCTTCCGGTGCCGACCCGTCCACGCAGATCCTCCTGACGGTCACTGCCGTTCGCGATCAGCCGACCGGTGGCGTGCCGCTCAACGAAGACGAGCAGATCGCACAGGTCGCAAATGCGGCCGGTGACGACATCCTCGATCAGATGGTCGGCCAGTTGCAGTCGGAATATGGCGTGACGATCAATCAGGCGCTGGCCCAGCAGGCCATCGTCCGGTAAGCGCCAGCCAGCGGGGGAGCTGCAGAATGTCCGGGTTGAAACCCTTCATCGCCAAGATCGCCACGCGCCAGCCGCTCACGCGGCAGGAGGCGAGCGACGCTTTCGAGATCCTGATGTCGGGCGAAGCCAGCATGGCGCAGGTCGGCGGCTTCCTCATGGCCTTGCGCGTGCGCGGAGAAACTGTCGACGAGATCGCGGGCGCGGTCTCGATCATGCGGCAGAAGATGGTGCCGGTGGACGCGCCTGCCGATGCCATCGACATCGTCGGAACCGGCGGCGACGGCACCAACACCTATAACATCTCGACGCTTGCCGCGATCATCGTGGCGGGTGCCGGCGTTCCCGTCGCCAAACACGGCAACCGCGCGCTGAGCTCGAAATCGGGCACCGCCGATGCGCTCTCGCAACTCGGCGTGAAGCTCGATATCGAGCCGGACCTCATCGGTCGCTGCATCCGCGAGGCCGGTATCGGCTTCATGTTTGCGCAGTTGCATCATCCGGCCATGCGCCATGTCGGCCCTGCCCGCGTCGAGCTCGGCGCCCGCACGATCTTCAACATTGTCGGACCGCTATCGAGCCCTGCCCGGGTCAAGAAGCAACTGTTCGGCGTCTATTCACCCGAATGGCTGGTGCCGGGAGCGGAAGCCCTGCGAGACCTCGGCCTGACCAGCGCCTGGGTTGTCCATGGCAGCGGTCTGGACGAGATCACGACGACCGGTCCGTCTCTGGTTGCCGCTCTGAAGGACGGCGAAATCACCACCTTCGAGCTCACGCCTGCCGATTTCGGCGTTGAAACAGTCACGCTTGACGCCATCCGTGGCGGTGACGGCGCGGTGAATGCGGCAGCGCTGCTCGATGTACTCGGCGGCGCGAAGACGCCATATCGCGACGTGGCGCTCTGCAATGCTGCTGCCTCGCTGATCGTCGCTGGCAAGGCGAAGGATGTGACCGAGGGCATGCATCTAGCCAGCCAATCGCTGGACGGCGGTGGCGCTGCGCGAGCGCTCGAAACGCTGATTGCCATTTCCAATTCCGCCACTCAGGGCTAAGCTTGCGACCATGACCGATATCCTGAAGCGTATAGAGACCTACAAGCGGGAAGAAATCGCGGCAGCGAAAGCCGCAGTTTCGCTTTCGGAGCTCAAGGACCGGATTGCCGGTGAGGAAGCGCCACGCGGTTTCCACCGCGCGCTGGTGCGCGCCCGCGACGAGGGCCGCTTCGGGCTGATCGCCGAGATCAAGAAGGCGAGCCCTTCGAAGGGCCTTATCCGTCCAGATTTTGATCCGCCGTCGCTCGCGGCTGCTTACGAAGCCGGGGGCGCCGCCTGCCTCTCCGTGCTGACCGACACGCCGAGCTTCCAGGGCGCACCGGAATTCCTGACGGCGTCCCGCAAGGCCTGCGCCCTGCCGGCACTGCGCAAGGACTTCATGTTCGACGCCTATCAGGTTTACGAAGCCCGCGCCTGGGGTGGCGACTGCATCCTGCTGATCATGGCATCGCTCTCGGACGGAGAAGCGGCTGAACTCGAAGCTATCGCCTTTGAGCTGGGAATGGACGTGCTCGTCGAGGTGCATGATGCCGAAGAGATGGAACGGGCGTTGAAGCTTAGGTCACCGCTCGTCGGGATCAACAACCGCAATCTGCGTACCTTCGAGGTCTGCCTCACGGTCAGCGAAGAACTCGCTTCCATGGTTCCGGCCGATCGGCTGCTGGTCGGTGAAAGTGGAATCTTCACCTACGAAGATTGTCAGCGGCTGGAGAAATCCGGCATCTCCACCTTCCTCGTCGGCGAGAGCCTGATGCGCAAGGACGACGTCGCCTCTGCCACCCGCACACTTCTGACCGGCAAGACCGGCGCTCTGGCGGCCGAATGACAGCCGGGTCCGGCGGACTGACTCATATCGGCGCCTCCGGCGAGGCGCATATGGTGGATGTCTCGGCCAAGGATGACACGGTCCGCGTTGCGGTTGCCGAAGGCTTTGTGCGGATGAACCCCGCGACACTTGCGACTGTTATCGCCGGAAATGCCAAGAAGGGCGACGTGATCGGCACGGCTCGGATCGCCGGCATCATGGCCGCCAAGCAGACCAGCAATCTCATTCCCCTTTGCCATCCGCTGATGCTGTCGAAGGTTACCGTCGACATCACGGACGATGCTGATCTCCCGGGTCTTCGGGTCGAAGCGACCGTGAAGCTGACCGGCAAGACCGGCGTCGAGATGGAGGCGCTGACGGCCGTTTCCGTGACCTGCCTTACGATCTACGACATGGCGAAAGCTGTCGACAAGACGATGGAGATTGGCGGCATTCGCGTGATGGAAAAGAGTGGCGGCAAGTCAGGCGATTTCCGCCATCCGGAGCGCGGCTGATGTCGCTGCTGCCGGTCGAGGACGCACTGGCGCGGCTTCTGGCCGCTGCCCGCCCGATTGGCGACACAGAAGAGCTATCCCTTCATGAGGCCAACGGGCGCATGCTTGCGGCCGATCTGACCGCTCGTCTCACCCAGCCGCCCTTTAATGCGTCGGCCATGGACGGCTATGCGCTGCGGGCTGAGGATGCGGCCGAGATTGGATCAGTGCTCACCGTCATCGGCGAATCGGCAGCCGGGCATGGATTTTCGGGGTCGGTCAGCGCAGGCCAGGCTGTGCGCATCTTTACCGGAGCGCCCGTGCCCGATGGCGCCGACAGCATCCTCCTGCAGGAAGATGCCGAGAAACTCGATGACGGGCATGTCCGCACCCAGTTTGTGGTCACCCATGGCCGTCATATTCGCCCGCGAGGCCAGGATTTTGCCGAGGGCGATGTGGCCCTTTCGGCCGGGCTCCGCCTCGACTTTACCCATCTGACGCTGGCTGCGGCCATGAACCACGCGACAGTGCCCGTTTATCGCCGCCCCAGGATCGCGATCCTTGCCACCGGTGACGAACTGGTCACGCCCGGAGGCAAGCTTGGCCCTAGCCAGATCATAGGCTCGAATACCTTCGGCATCGCCGCACTTGCCCGTGACAATGGCGCTGACGTGATCGATCTCGGCATCGTGCCAGACAATCGCGACCTGTTGCGGCAAGCGGTGGAGCGGTCGCGCGTGCTCGGTGTCGACGTGCTTGTCACCCTCGGTGGCGCCTCCGTTGGCGACCACGACCTTGTCCAGTCGACGCTGGTCGCGGCCGGGATGGAACTCGATTTCTGGCGGATCGCCATGCGTCCGGGCAAACCCCTGATGGTTGGCCGGCTTGGCGACATGCAGGTGCTTGGTCTTCCCGGCAATCCGGTTTCAAGCCTGGTCTGCGGGCTTCTGTTCCTCGAACCGCTTCTTTGTCACCTCGGACATCGTAACACGCCACGACGCATGGCCACGGCGAGGCTGCGCGCCGCCCTGCCCGCCAATGACAAGCGCCAGGACTATGTTCGTGCGCGACTTGTTGAAACGAGCGATGACCTGCCTTTGGTCGAGAGTTTCGGCAAGCAGGATTCCTCGATGATGCGGATCTTTTCGCAGTCAGACTGCCTGATCGTGCGTCCGCCCAATGCGCCCGCAGTCGAAGCGGGTGACACCGTGCCAGTCCTCTTGCTGCGTCCATAACGACGAGTCCGATCTACTCCGAGCAATATCCAAGAACCAGAAGACCCGGCACATGGCCGGGTCTCTGAAGGTCAGTCTGCGGATCGTCCTCAGACGAGGCGGCTCTGTTCCAGCGCCGCACCGATGAAGCTCGCAAAGAGCGGATGCGGATCGAGCGGCCGGGACTTCAGTTCCGGATGGTACTGCACGCCGATGAACCACGGATGGTCAGGGTACTCAACCGTTTCCGGCAGAAGGCCGTCCGGCGACATGCCGGAGAAGACGAGACCGCAGGATTCCAGGCGATCCTTGTAGTCGACGTTGACTTCGTAGCGATGGCGGTGGCGCTCGGAGATGTCAGCCGAGCCATAGATCTCGGAAATTTTGGTACCCTTTTTCAGCGAGGCCTTGTAGGCGCCGAGGCGCATGGTGCCGCCGAGATCGCCGACAGCCGAACGCTTCTCGAGCTCGTTGCCCTTCATCCACTCCGTCATCAGGCCAACGACCGGTTCCTCGGTCTTGCCAAATTCGGTCGAGGAGGCGTTCTCGATGCCAGCGAGATTACGTGCGGCTTCAACGACCGCCATCTGCATGCCGAAGCAGATGCCGAAATACGGCACCTTGCGCTCGCGGGCGAACTGGGCGGCCAGGATCTTGCCTTCCGAACCACGCTCGCCGAAGCCGCCGGGCACGAGGATGCCGTTGACCTTTTCCAGCCACGGCGACGGATCTTCCTTTTCGAAGATCTCGGACTCGATCCATTCCAGCTTGACCTTGACCCTGTTGGCGATGCCACCGTGGTACAGGGCTTCGATCAGAGACTTGTAGGCGTCCTTGAGGCCCGTGTACTTGCCGACGATAGCGATCGTGACTTCGCCTTCCGGCGTGCGGATGCGATTGCAGACCTCTTCCCAGGCGTCCAGGCGCGGCTTCGGAGCCGGCTCGATGCCGAAGGCGGCCAGTACCTCGTTGTCGAGGCCTTCCTTGTGGTAGGCCATCGGGACGTCGTAGATGTTGGCGACGTCGAGCGCCTGGATAACGGCGCTTTCACGCACGTTGCAGAACAGCGAGAGCTTGCGACGCTCGGCCTGCGGGATCTCGCGATCGGCGCGGACCAGCAGAATGTCGGGATGAATACCGAGTGCCTGCAGTTCCTTGACGGAATGCTGGGTCGGCTTGGTCTTCAGCTCGCCGGCTGCCGGAATGTACGGCATCAGGGTCAGGTGAACATAGACGGCAGTGCCGCGCGGCAGGTCGTTGCCGAGCTGACGGATCGCTTCCATGAAGGGCATGGCTTCGATGTCGCCGACGGTGCCACCGATCTCGCAGATGACGAAATCATAGTCGTCATTGCCCTCGATGACGAAATCCTTGATCTCGTTCGTGACGTGCGGAATGACCTGTACGGTCGCGCCGAGGTAGTCGCCGCGGCGTTCCTTGTCGATGATGTTCTTGTAGATGCGACCGGTGGTGATGTTGTCGGTCTTGGTGGCCGAGCGCCCGGTAAACCGCTCATAGTGGCCAAGGTCGAGGTCGGTTTCGGCACCGTCATCGGTGACGAAGACTTCGCCGTGCTGAGTCGGGCTCATGGTGCCCGGGTCAACGTTGAGATAGGGGTCCAGCTTGCGCAGACGCACGCGGTAACCCCGTGCCTGCAACAATGCTCCGAGTGCCGCGGCCGCAATTCCTTTACCGAGAGAGGAAACCACGCCGCCAGTGATGAATACATATCGCGCCATGGGCTTCACCGGATACCGTTTCAGATTCGATTCCGCCAGCCCCAATCGGGCTTGTCCCACATTTTTCGTGTGGCGTGGCGGAATTCAGACAAAAGAAAACCGGCGGACCCTTGAGCCCGCCGGAGTGATGGATGTCGTTCCGATCAGTTGTTCGGAACGGCGTTGGGGTCTGCTGCCGGGGCCGGCGTTGCCGGAGCCGCAGGCGTAGACGCTGCAGGCGCCGTCGTCGACGGCTGAGCCGGAGCTGCGCCCGGAAGCTGGTCGAGAACGCTGCCGCCGCCCTGGGTCGTGCCGTTGCCGGCCGGAATACGATCCAGAATGTCTGTCGGGCGGGATTCGTAACGGGCAAGGATGCCAAGCGCCAGCGAGATGACGAAGAAGAGTGTCGCCAGGATCGCCGTCGTGCGGGTCAGGGCATTGGCCGTGCCACGCGCAGACATGAAGCCCGATCCGCCGCCGATGCCCAGACCGCCGCCTTCCGACCGCTGGATGAGAACGACGCCGATCAGTGCGACGACGACCATGAGGTAAATTACGAGCAATACGGTCTGCATGGAATGTCCATCCTGCCCAACAGGGGCAAAATCAATGAGGTTGGCGGCTCTTTACATGAGAGGAACGGGCAATGAAACCCCCTCTCCCGCATTTCAGGGCTTTGCCCTTCAGGCGGTGAGTTCCTCGTAGACCCGGTATATGGCGAGGAAATCCGCAGCCTTCAAGCTTGCGCCGCCTATCAGGGCACCGTCGACGTTCTCGACGGCCATGAGTTCCCGGGCGTTCGAGGGCTTGACCGATCCGCCATAGAGAATGCGCATCTTCTTGCCTTCGGCGCCGAAGCGCTTGACGAGTTCGGATCGCAGAAAGGCATGGGCTTCAGCAACATCGGCCGTGGTCGGGGTCAAGCCGGTGCCAATCGCCCAGACCGGTTCATAGGCGATGACCGTGCGCTCGGACTTTGCACCATCCGGAACCGAGCCGGCGAGCTGACGCTTGAGGATATCGAGGGTCTGACCAGACTTCCGCTCGTCCGCGGTCTCACCAATGCAGATGACGGCCGTCAGGTCGGCGGCATAGGCAGCTTCTGCCTTGGCGCGCACCAGATGGTCGGTTTCAGCGTGATCGGTGCGGCGCTCGGAATGGCCGACGATCACATGCGTGCCGAAGCAATCCGCAATCATCTCGGCAGACAGGTCGCCGGTGTGGGCGCCCGAAGCGTTCTGGTGGCAATCCTGGGCACCGATCTCGAGAGCGCTGTCAGTGCAAAGCGCGGTTGCGACATAGAGGAGGGTCGCCGGCGGGCAGATCAGGCTATCCACCTTTTCCGCGAGCGGTCCCTGCACACCTTCAGCGATGGCCTTGATCTGATCGAGCGAAGCTCGTGTGCCGTTCATTTTCCAATTGCCCGCAACGAGCGGACGAACTTCCGGTGTCATGTCGCCTAAACCCCTATTTCGCTTCTGCGAAGTAGCAAATCTGAGCCCGGAAGGAAAGATTGCGGAGCGTGATTGGCTCGCTAATCGGGCGACATGGTGAAAATCTGGCCGGATGGAGCCTCTAAAGGCAGCAAAGCAGGAAGACCTTAGCGGAGCAGCCAGTTGAGCATGGCACGCCAGTCGGACATGCGCACCGGCGTGCCATGCGAGCCGGTTTCGAACAGGGTGAACCGGGCGGGCTGCCCCGCGGCTCTGAGCTTCTGATAGATGGCCAGCTGATCGTTGGCCGCATAGACGCTGTCGCGGCTGCCATGGGTGAACCAGATCGGAAGCCTGGCTTGCGCGGCGGCACTCTTCGGCAAGGCGGGATCCGGGGCACCGCCGAGGATCGCCATGCCCGACAGTTTCGCCACCGTCTGCGCGTCGCGCGAGATGCCCCAGCAGATGAAGCTGCCCATGGAGGCGCAGGCGAGGACCACGGGCTTGCCGCCGGATTGCGCCGATGCGTAGTCGATCAAAGCGGCAATGTCAGCGACGCCCTTTTCGTCAAAGCTCCTAACCGAGGGGGCGTAATAGGTGCCGCCATTTTCGGCCGCCAGGTTCTTCAGGCGATTGAAATTGCCGCCGAAGCTGATGTCGTTCAACCCGAGGCGACGGTCACCGCCCCGCCCGTGGATGAAGATCACCGTGAAAGACTGCGCCTGATCGAGACCGACCCTGCCGACATCAAGCGGTCCGGTGGAGAGTGGCAGCGTCTGGTTTTCCTGAACGCGGCGCACCTTGAGCGAGACATAGCGGTCCTTCACCCGCCGCTCGGGAATGCTGTCGCGGCCATTGATGTCGCGCATCTCGTCATAGTCGATGATCGTGAAGTCACCGCCATCCCTGGTTTCAAGCACGTTCTGTGCCGAAAACAGGTCGTCCTTGAAGGGACCTACAGCCTGCGCATGGGCACCGGCCAGAAACAGAAACGGAAAGAGAACGCAGGAAATCGCCGCAGTGCGGAAATGAGCTGTGGACATCTGCATGGAAGATGGGTTTCCTCTCGGCTCACGCTTGCCTTCGCGAAATGCGCCACGCAAAGCTGGCCCGAATTCTACATGCGCCGGCTCTATGGCCCTTCGCGCCTGCCCTGCCTTTCTGGCACAATCCGACCGATTCGCAGATGCGACAGGCCTGGTGCGGCGGCTTTCTGAAGGTGCCGCAGACCCGGCATCAAACAGCAACAGAGTATCGAACGACGCCATGGACGACAACGATCTCTTTTCCGGCATGCCGCTCGCCCAGAAGGTCGAGGCGGAAACCGTGACAGCGCCGACCGCTGCCCCCGCACCTGTTGCGCGGCCGGCTGCCCCTGCTTCGACTGCGGGTGCCGAGGAATATGGCGCGTCCTCCATCCGGGTCCTCGAGGGCCTCGAACCGGTGCGCATGCGTCCGGGCATGTATATCGGCGGCACGGACGAGAAGGCGCTGCATCACCTATTTGCCGAAGTCATCGACAACTCGATGGACGAAGCGGTGGCCGGCCACGCCAACTTCATCGATGTGCATCTGGACACCCAGGGCTTCCTGACGGTCACCGACAATGGTCGCGGCATCCCGGTCGAACTGCATCCGCAGGTGCCGGGCAAGTCGACGCTCGAAGTGATTATGACCAAGCTGCATGCCGGCGGTAAGTTCGACGGCAAGGCCTATGAGACATCGGGCGGTCTGCACGGCGTCGGCGTTTCCGTCGTAAACGCGCTCTCCGATCTGCTCGAAGTCGAAGTCGCCCGCAATCGCAAGCTCTATCGCCAGACCTTTTCGCGCGGCGTGCCGCAGGGCGGGCTCGAAGAACTGGGCGAAGTGCACAACCGCCGTGGAACGCGCGTGCGCTTCCATCCTGATCCGCAGATCTTTGGCGACCATGCAAAGTTCGATCCGGGCCGGATCTTCCGTATGGCGCGGTCCAAGGCCTATCTTTTCGGCGGCGTCGAGATCCGCTGGTCCTGCGATCCCGGCATGGTGCCCGAGGGTGGCGACATTCCGGAGAAGGCGGTCTTTCATTTCCCCGGTGGCCTCAAGGACTATCTCGCCGCCACGCTCGGCAAGGAATTTACGGTCACCCGCGAAATCTTTGCCGGCAAGACCGAAAAGACCGGCGGCCATGGCGCGATGGAATGGGCTGTCACCTGGTATGGTGGCGATCCGGCGCTACATTCCTATTGCAACACCATCCCGACGCCTGAAGGCGGCACGCATGAAGCCGGTTTGCGCATTGCACTCACCAAGGGCCTGAAGAACTATGCCGAACTGACGCAGAACAAGCGCGCCAAGGAAATCACCACCGACGATGTGATGATTTCTGCTGTCGGCATGCTGTCGGTTTTCATCCGTGAGCCTGAGTTCGTCGGACAGACCAAGGATAAGCTCGCGACCGTCGAGGCCCAGCGCCTTGT
Organism: uncultured Allorhizobium sp.; assembly: GCA_958439205.1. Taxonomy (GTDB): domain Bacteria; phylum Pseudomonadota; class Alphaproteobacteria; order Rhizobiales; family Rhizobiaceae; genus Allorhizobium. The sequence continues at coordinate 2,909,255 of OY288189.1, forward strand.
CGAAAACGTGCTGCGCGACCCCTTCGACCATTATCTCGCCGACAATCCCAACGAAGCGGCAAAGCTGCTCGACTGGGTGATCGAGCGTGCGGAAGAGCGTCTGCGCCGTCGCAAGGAAAAGGAAGTCAACCGCAAGACCGCCGTGCGCAAGCTGCGCCTGCCGGGCAAGCTCGCCGACTGCTCGCAGAACACGGCCGAAGGCGCGGAACTCTTCATCGTCGAAGGCGACTCGGCCGGTGGCTCGGCGAAGCAGGCGCGCAATCGCTCCAACCAGGCGATCCTGCCGCTGCGCGGCAAGATCCTCAACGTCGGTTCGGCCAGCCGCGAAAAGCTGATGGCCAACCAGCAGATCGCCGATCTCATCCAGGCGCTCGGCTGCGGTACGCGAACGAAATATCGTGACGAGGATCTGCGCTATGAGCGCGTGATCGTCATGACCGATGCCGACGTCGACGGTGCCCATATCGCATCACTGCTGATCACCTTCTTCTACCAGGAAATGCCGGAACTCATCCGCGGCAACCATCTGTATCTCGCCGTGCCGCCGCTCTACGTCATCCGCCAGGGTGCAAAGACCGTCTATGCCCGCGACGACGCCCATCGCGCCGAGCTGATGGAGACGGTGTTCAAGGGCAAGAAGGTCGAGATCGGGCGCTTCAAAGGCCTTGGCGAAATGATGCCGGCGCAGCTCAAGGAAACGACCATGGATCCGGCGAAGCGCACGCTTCTGCGGGTCGGCATCGATGATGTCGACTTCGAAGGCACGCGCGATGCGGTGGATGCGCTGATGGGTACCAAGCCCGAGGCGCGTTTCCGCTTCATCCAGGAACGTGCGGCCTTCGCGGAGAACCTCGACATCTGAGCGTCGGGCTTCAGACGCCCGCCGCCGCCCGCTTGTTTCCCGATCCAGAATGCTCCATATGCAGGGCAGTTTTAACGGGACACTTCAGATTGTGAGCCAGGCTGATATTCAGACCCCGTCGAAAGGGCCGCGTTGGCTCGGTCAGGCAACGGCAAACCGCATCGCATTGATCACGCCGATCTCGGTGGCGCGCTGGCTGCTGGTACTGATCGGTATTGCGGCCATCTATTTTTTCCACGGCTTTCTGGTGCCGGTGCTGGCATCACTGGTCATCGCCTTTGCCAGCTGGCCGCTCTACCGACGACTGCTTGACCGTATTGGCGGCAATACGACCTTGGGCGCCACACTCGCCCTCTTGTTCATCCTGACCTTCCTGATCGTGCCGATCGGCGTTGCAATCTCCTATGCCGTCGAGGAAATCCGCCAATGGATCACCTGGGCCGTCGAGGCGAACACCACGGGCGCGCCGCCTCCGGCGTGGATCTCGGCACTGCCGCGTGTGGGCGAGTGGTTAGCGGCGAAGTGGACCGAACATATCGGCCAGCCTGGCGCGATCGGAGAACTCATCCAGATCGTCAGCGGCGCCAATATCGGCAATATCTATCGCGCCGTCATTGCGGCAGGCGATGGGATCTTCCATCTGTTGCTGACGCTGCTCTTCATGCTGATCGCGCTGTTCTTCGTCTATCGTGACGGGGCAAATTTTGCCGGCCAGCTCGACCTGCTCGGCGAGCGCATTCTGCCGAACCGTTGGGAGCGGATCTCACGCGTGGTGCCGGCCACCATCAGCTCTACCGTGACCGGCATGACACTGATCGCGATCGGCGAAGGCATCATTCTTGGTATTGCCTACTGGCTGGCCGGCGTTCCCTCGCCGGTGACGCTGGGTGTCATCACCGGCGTGATGGCGCTTATCCCGGGCGGTGCGCCGCTCGCCTTCACGCTGGTCTCTATCTATCTCGTTGCGAGCGGGGCGACGATCCCGGGGGTGGCACTCTTCATCTGGGGCTCGGTCGAACTCTTCATCGTCGACAAGACGGTGCGGCCACGTCTCGTTGGCGGTCCGATCAAGCTGCCGTTCCTACCGACCTTCTTCGGTCTCGTCGGTGGCGTGAAGACCATGGGCTTCCTCGGCCTGTTCATTGGTCCGGTGCTGATGGCACTACTCGTGTCGATCTGGCGCGAATGGATCCGTGAAGTCGAGCTTGCCGATGATGTCGTGCCAGACGAGGCTCAAGGCGAGCTGGATTTCGTCGCGGAGCCCGCCGTGGAAAACCGGAAGGTTTCAGCAGGCTAGCGCTTTATCGGCGGTTGTCGGCCCCGAGAAAGCGGTCCACTTGCTCTTCAAGAGCGCACCTTGGAACGCCTTGCTTTGGCTCCAATCCTCTGTTTCGTCTAGCGTACCAAACGTCCTGCCGGGAGCCCCGCGATGAAGACTGCTCTGATCATGATGACGATCCTTGGCTGCGACGACAGCGTCAGCCAATGCGAATTCGTCGAGACGCCGTCAGAGCGCTTCGTCTCCATCGAACTCTGCAATGCGGCATCGGAAGAGGTCCTGGGGCGGTACACCAACATTGGCTATCCGACGGCTGTGGCCGTCTGCCAGATGCCGCCACCGGAAATTACGGAAGCTCTTGCAGCACAGGCCCCGTTGCAGCCGGGTGATAGCGCTGCGTCTCCGGCCGTTCAACCGACCGAAGAGCAAGAGAAGACGCTGAAGGGCCGGGCGATCGACGCCGTGCGCGAGGTTCTGCCCGGCAAGGCGGCGATCAAGATGATCTTCGAAAAGCCGATCCACGTCGTGTCTGAGAGCTATTCCTGGGTGGCGAAAAAGATCACGCCTTGATCTGATCAGGCCGCAGCCAGCGCAAAGCCACTGGCATAGTCCCGCGCCAATCTGCGCTCCTCGGCAATCGCGATCCGCTCGATCATGTCGATCAGCGCGCGGGCCGAATCGCTGAGGTCACGCGTACCGCGATAGCGTGCGACGAGACGGTGGGCGATATGGTCGAGATCGAAACCATCTGCCGACTGGATGAGCGTGCGCCAGAGCATAACGGCCTCGACGAAAAGCGGGCTGACATCCCGTGAGAGACCCGAGGATTCCAGCAGAGCGCGTACCGCATGAAAGCGGCCAGTCGCGAGAATGGAACGGACGCGCCGTTCATCCAGACCGGAAATCGCAACGATGGCCGACGAGAAGAAGTCGGTGCGGCCGGCGCAGAGCGCATGCATCAGGAAGGCTGGGGTCAGGCGGCCTGCGCCGCGCAATTGATCCGTGAGGCGGGACAGTTCTTCACCATGCACGTCCGCCAGCAGCGCGATCGTTGCGCAGTCTCCGGCCTCCCGGGCAATGCGCTCGATCCGCCGGGTGCCGATGGCGCCGATCACCAGGCCGGAACCCGCAAGCGCATCGGCGACGAACTGCACCAGGAGCTGGCGAACGCCGCTCGTCAGATCGTCGCGCTCGAGCAGGAGAGCCCTGATGCGCTCGCTATGGCCATGGCGCTCTGCAATGCGGCGGAGCGTGAAGGCAGTGAGGCGGGCACGGGGATTTTCAAGCAGGACTTCGAGCTCCGCAGCATCGCCAATCTCGGCAAGCGCTGCGGCGACGCCGATACTGACGTCGTTGCGCGCTGCGATCAGCGCGCGGGTCTCGACTGTGCCGCGGCCTGCGATATCAACGAGATCGGCATCGGAGAGAACGGGCGAGTGAAGAATGACCGAAGAGGCGATCTCCGGCTGGTCTTCAGCAAGCGACACCATCAGGGCGCGCGGCGCCCTCGCCTCTTGCGCAAGAACGTCGGCCAGTGCGAGGCGCACCTGCGGGGCGGGATCATCGAGAAGATAGGTCATGGCCATCTGGGCTGCATGACGTTCTTCCGGGGCCATGTCCGACTTCAGGTAAGCCCGAGCCAGAGCGTTTGCCGCACGAGCCCGCTCCTGCGATTTCGCCGTCTCGACCCATTTGAGAAAAGCTGCAACGATCAAAGTCGAACCCACTCGCCACCTGTGCACACCCGAAACATTCGGCATCTCGGACACTAGGTTCAAAGTGTTTAAGAAACGTTCACCACGTTCATTAACCTCCTCCCGAAACCCCTGATATCTACTGGTCTGAGAGGAGGCACAGCACGCGCTAGCCTCGCTGGCCGGGACGCTTCAGCTCGAAGACCGGGCCCATACCGGCATAATCCATATAGCCCAGCCTCATGATCGGATCCGCGAAGGCAAGATCGAATCGCCCGTCACGGATCACGCCATCAGCGATATGGATACCCACCACCTGACCGAAGACGGCATGGCTGTCGGTCTCGTTGCCATCCATATCTGGCAGGGTCAGGACCTGGGTCACCCGGCATTCGAGCGCGGCAACGGCTTCCCCGACATAGGGCGCGTCAACCAGGCGGCCCTGCGCTGCGGTCAGGCCTGCGAGCGCGAACTCATCCGTCTCATAGGGTACGGCGGCTGAGGAGGCGTTCATCTGATCGATGAGCGTGCGACTGACGAAGCTCGCGGTGAAGACGCGCGTCTCCTCGACATTGCGCAGACTGTCCTTGCGACCGCTCGACGAAAACATCACCATTTTCGGCCGATCGCCGACGGCGTTAAAGAAGGAATAGGGCGACAGATTATGGCTGCCGTCCCTGCCCCTCGTGCCGATCCAGCCGATGGGCCGAGGTGCCACGATCGCCTTGAAGGGGTCGTGCGCCATGCCATGTGCATTCGATTCGGTATCGTAGAACATCAATCCTCACCACCCTGCCAGGAGACGACATCCTCCAGGGCCGGACGCGGACGCTCGACGATCGGGAATTCCGTCGAGCCGATATGGATGAAGCCCGCAACCTTCTCGCCTGGCTTTACGCCGAGGAGCGGATAGGCGCGTTCGTCGAAGGCAAACCATTCGGAGAGCCAGTTGGACACGTAACCATGGGCATTGGCGGCCATCAACAGATTGAGGCAAACGGCGCCGGCCGACATGACCTGTTCCCATTCCGGGATCTTCGCATGCGGGGCGGCCGTCGAGATGACACCGATGACCACGGGCGCGCGGGTGAACCGGGTGCGCTCGACCTTGATCATCTCCTCGGAAAGCGCCGGGTTCTTCTCCAGTGCCATTGCCAGAAGTTCCTCGCCGATGCGCGCGCGCTCCTCGCCGCGATAGACGATAAAGCGCCAGGGAGCGATCTTGCCGTGATCGGGAACGCGCACCGCGAGCGACAGAATCGACTCGATTTCACTTTTCTTCGGGCCGGGCTCGCACATCTGAAATGCGGGCACGGAACGACGAACTGCGAGATAATCGAGCAGTTTGATATCTTTTTTCATTATCTTGATGCCTTCATAGTCCTTGGGCGCGTCGGCAGGTCTTGAAATTGCCATGCGGTTCGGTTTGAAGTTGCCGGCATTGGGAAGGAAGTCAACACACAGTGCATCGCATGTCCCACCAACCTGTTGTCATCCGGCTGCTGCTAGGGCTTCTCGTGGCCTCTGCCGCGACCGCGCCGGCTTTTGCACAGGACGCCTTCGAAACCTTCAAGCAGCTCAACGGCTCGACCAAGATGCCGAAGCTGAAGGCTTTCTCGGCCCCGGGCATCGGCGCGATTGCCAATGTGACCCAGGGGCGCAGCGTGAAGCTCGACGCCAAGCTGACGAATGAAGGCGAGCCCATGCAGCATGGCCTGTCCTGGCGTGTCTTCAGCCCCATTCCCGGCGCCGATGGCAAGCTGCCATTGCTGGCCAGCGCCGAAGGTGGTTCAGCGGCCTTTCAGCTTGCTCCCGGCGACTATTTCGTCAACGTGTCCTTCGGTCGAGCAGGTGCGACCAAGAAACTGAGCGTGCCCGTCGAAGGGGATATCGCCGACCAGGTTCTGGTGCTGGATGCCGGCGGCATGTCGCTCAACGCGATCTCGGGCACGGATACACATATCCCGGACAAACAGCTCAGCTTCGACATCTACTCGTCGGAAGTTCGCGAGGACGGCGAGCGCGGTCTGGTGCTCTCTGACGTCAAGCCCAACACCATCGTGCGCTTGAATGCCGGGACCTATCATGTCGTCTCGGAATATGGGGCGATCAATGCCGTGGTGCGGGCCGATATCACCGTTGAGGCGGGCGAACTGACCGAGGCGACAATCCAGCACCGTGCGTCCCAGGTCGGGCTGAAACTCGTGTCCGAAGAGGGCGGCGAGGCGATTGCCGATACTGCGTGGTCAGTGCTCACCTCTGGCGGCGATATCGTCGCGGAAAGTGTCAGCGCTTTCCCCGTGATGGTTCTTGCCGAAGGCCAGTATACGGCCGTGGCGCGCAACAAGGACCAAATCTTCCAGAGGGACTTCGAGGTGAAGGCCGGCACCAACATGGATGTCGAACTGATGCTCGACCAGTCCTGACGGTTCAGGCTGCGCGACGGAACTTCCGGCGCTCTACCGGCGCCATGCTGAACACCGCTCCAAAGAGACGCGCGAGCAGATCCTTGCGGTCGGCATGGGTGCTCAACTCTTCCCACGGGATCATCACTCCGACACGGGCCCGGATGGTCGAGCCGGACAGGCGACGGAATTCACGGATCAACAGCGAGACACGCAGCGTCAGCGAGATCTTGCTGGCAAGATGGAAGAGACGGCCGTTCTGTCCTTCGAAGAAGACAGGCACGACATTGGCCTTCGCGGCCTGAATGAGCTTGGCGGGGAACATCTTCCAGGGAAGATCTTCTGCACGACCGAAACCCTTCTTCGCTGTCGCCACGCCACCCGCCGGGAAAATCACGACGGTGACACCCTCCTTCAACAGCCGAAGCGCCTCGTGGCGGGTCTGCATGTTGAGCGCTAGCGCTTCCTTGGTCTCCTCGAAGGAGACGGGCAAGGAGTAAGGAGCCATTTCCGGCACCTTCAGGAGCTCGTTGTTGATAAGGACCCGGAACGGGCGGCCGAGCTGCTCGGCGAGCGCCAGCACTGCAATGCCGTCGCCGATGCCGAACGGGTGGTTGGCGACGATGACGATCGGGCCGTCCGGGATGTTTTCCGGCGGCCAGGTTCCCTCGACCTTCAGATCAACATGGATGAGGTCCAGCATCTTGCCGAAGACCCGGTCGGTCTTGCCGACGATGTCGTTGCGCCAGATCTCGTAGAGCCTGGTGAAACGATCGCGACCGGAGAGCCCCTCGATCGAGCGGATGAACCACCGCTTCAGCTTCGGGTCGCGTTCGTTGGCATAAGACAGTTCTTTGAATTTCACGCTGGAACTCCAGGTGGACGGAAGATCATCGTTCCGTCATATGCCAATTCGATGACAGGCGTCTGACAGGGCGGTGACGCCCTGTCAGACTTTTTTGCTCAGACCTTGCGCTTCGCCAGCTTGCGCTTGACATCCGGCGGGGTCGCTTCACCGGCCAGTACCGCCACGGCTTCGACGAGCGGCATGGACACCTGCTCCTGCGATCCCAGGCGACGGATGTTGACGGTCTTTTCTTCCGCTTCACGCTTGCCGCAGACGATGATCACCGGAACCTTGGTCACCGAATGCTCACGGACCTTGTAGTTGATCTTCTCGTTGCGGAAGTCCGTCTCGACCTGAAGGCCGGCGTCACGCAGCTGTTCGGCGACTTCGCGACCATAATCGTCGGCATCCGAGGTGATCGTGGCGACGACCACCTGGAGCGGTGCGAACCATAGCGGCATGTGGCCGGCAAAGTTCTCGATCAGGATGCCGAGGAAGCGCTCCATGGAACCGCAGATGGCGCGATGGATCATGACCGGCTGCTTTTTCTCCGACTTATCGTCGATGTAGAAGGCGCCGAAGCGTTCCGGAAGGTTGAAGTCGACCTGGGTCGTGCCGCACTGCCATTCACGGCCGATGGCATCGCGCAGGGTGTATTCGAACTTCGGACCGTAGAAGGCGCCCTCGCCCGGCAGAATGCCGGTCTTGATGCGACCGCCGGACTGCTCCTCGATCTGCTTCAAGACCTCCATCATGACGCTTTCGGCGCGATCCCAGAGATCGTCGGACCCGACGCGCTTTTCCGGACGGGTGGAGAGCTTCACGACGATTTCACCGAAGCCGAAGTCCTCATAGACCGACAGGATCAGGTCGTTGATCCGCAGGCATTCCGCCGCCATCTGCTCTTCCGTGCAGAAGACGTGCGCGTCGTCCTGGGTAAAGCCACGCACGCGCATCAGGCCGTGCAATGCGCCAGAGGCTTCATAGCGGTGGACATTACCGAATTCGGCAAGACGGACCGGCAGCTCGCGATAGGACTTCAGGCCGTGCTTGAAGATCTGCACGTGGCCCGGGCAGTTCATCGGCTTCAGCGCGAAGACCTTCTGGTCGGCTTCCTCATCATCGGGGTGGGTGAAGGCATGGGCTGACTTCACGGCAAACATGTTTTCCTGGTACCAGCCCCAGTGGCCAGACGTTTCCCAAAGCGACTTGTCGAGCACCTGCGGCGCGTTGACTTCCTGGTAGGTGCCGTCCAGGCGGCGGCGCATATAGGAGGTCAGCGTCTGGAACATGCGCCAGCCCTTGCCGTGCCAGAAGACGACGCCCGGGCCTTCTTCCTGGAAATGGAAGAGATCCATTTCACGGCCAAGCTTGCGGTGGTCGCGCTTTTCCGCTTCGGCGAGAATGTGCAGGTAGCGGTCCAGCTCTTCCTGTTCGGCAAAGGCGGTGCCGTAAATGCGGCTCAGCATGGCGTTGTTGCTGTCGCCGCGCCAATAGGCGCCGGCAACCTTCATCAGCTTGAAAGCCATGCCGATCTGACCGGTGGACGCCATATGCGGCCCACGGCAGAGGTCGAACCAATCGCCCTGATAATAGATCTTCAGATCCTGGTCTGCCGGGATCGCGTCGACGAGTTCGACCTTGTACTTCTCACCCTTGGAGGCAAAAACTTCCTTGGCCTTGTCGCGCGACCAGACTTCCTTGGCGAAAGGCTTGTTGCGCTGGATGATCTCCTTCATCCGCTTTTCGATCTTCGGCAGATCGTCCGGCGTAAAGGGCTCGTCCTTGGCGAAGTCGTAATAGAAGCCGTTCTCGATGACAGGTCCGATGGTCACCTGGGTGCCGGGCCAAAGCTCCTGAACGGCCTCGGCCATCACATGAGCGGCGTCATGTCGAATAAGTTCAAGCGCGCGCGGATCGGTGCGGGTAACGATCTCGATCTTGCCATCGACGATTGGGTCAGAGAGGTCGCGCACCGTGCCATCGAGCGCAATCGCGACGGCCTTCTTTGCGAGCGACTTGGAAATCGATTCAGCGACTTGCGCGCCAGTCGTGCCGGCAGCGTATTCGCGGATAGAACCATCGGGGAAAGTGAGAGATACGGAAGCGGACATGCTATGTCTCCTGATCCAGTCCCGCCAACGAATGCGGGTGGTGAAAGGGGCGGGTTTGATCCCGCGATTTACCGGCGCTCCTTAGGACGAAAGCGCTGCTGAGTAAAGGATCTTGCTATCCCTGCCCCATGAACCAGAAGTCCCGGGCCTCGGGCGGCAGGATCCTCAGGACCCTCTCGAACGCCGCGGGATCGACATGGCGGCGGATCACGGTGGTGACGTCTTCGATGGCGGTTTCGGTCGAGAGGTTGTGGTCATGGCGCAGGGCACGAACTTCCCTCATGAGCTCATCGCGGGCGACAAAGGGCCTAGCTGGCGCGTCTACGTCCCAGTCGCTGACGAATATCGCGCGCAGGACGGGTGGGAGCATGTTCGCAAAGGCGATGGCCTGGCCGACGGAGAGGCGATGGCGAAACACCTGAAGCACGGCCTGCAGCATGGTGTAGGCCTGATGCGAGGAGGTCAGCATCGATGTCGCGACCAGGTCCTTCATGAAGGCGTCGAAATCGGCTGAAGCCTGGCGATACTCAAGCGGCATGGGCATGCGTCGTCTCCGCAATGATTCGTGCAGCCGATCTTAGTGCGAGGCCTGGGATTGGTTGAACCTGTTTCAGGTGAGCTTCTTGCGACCGAAGGTCCAGAGGCGCCAGGGCGCATACCAGGTGAAGCGTTGATCCAAAGCCTCGGGAACCGGATCCGGTCCCGAGGTGCCGCCGGGCCCGCAGCGGACGACGCGAAACAGCGTCAGCCAGCCACCGGACCATAGACCATGCCGGGCGACGGCTTCATAGCCGTATTCCGAGCACGTCGGCATGTGACGGCAGGAGCTACCGACAAGGCTGGACAACGTGAGCTGGTAGAAGCGGATCAGCCCCATGCCAAGCAGGCGGCCCGGCGTCTTGCGAAAGTGTCCCGACCAATTCCGGCCGCGCGGACGAAGATCGTCCGGACCATGCCCGCAGTTGGGGCCATTGCACATGATCAGTTCGCCTCGGCAGCCACGGTCTGGTGCTCGATCTGGTCAAGACAGTCGACCACGGCGTCAAAGGTCAGCATGGTGGAGGCGTGACGGGCCTTGTAGTCACGCACGGGTTTGAGGAAACGCATGTCTTCAAACCGACCGGAAGGCCCCTCGCCGTTTTCCTTCAGCATGGCAAGCATCTCCAGCCTTGCCTGGCGCAGCTCCGCCGCAGTTGCTCCCACCACATGGCGGGCCATGATTCCGGAAGAGGCCTGACCGAGCGCACAGGCCTTCACCTCATGGGCGAAGTCGGTGACCACGCCGCCTTCGACGTTGAGGTAGACTTTGACGCGGGAGCCGCACAGCTTCGAATGTTTTTCCGATACGGCCGGCGCATCGGGAAGCGTGCCGATGCGGCTGATATTGCCGGCAAACTCGAGGATCTTGGTGTTGTAGATGTCGTCCATGGTCAATCCACTCTGGCGCTTCTCCCGTATATAGGGGTTGGCTGCTACATTGTCGCCGCCATCATGTCGCAGCCTTGGCCTTAATATCGTTTTCGTCGCCCACTATATCCAAGGGACTGGCACAGGACAAACGCAAGCCGACCCTCAAGGTTCGATCTTCTCACCGCAAACAGCGACAACGGACTTGCATTATGAGCCGCATTACGCATTTACAATCCGGCAAAGCCAAACCAGCGGCCCGTCTCGAACGGGACCGGGAGACCAAGGCCATGGACGCCATCGTCACGAAACTGACCACAGAAGCGCCGCGCCCGACGCGCGAAGAGGCTGAACAGGCCGTTCGGACGCTTCTGCTATGGGCCGGAGACGATCCGGAGCGCGAGGGCTTGCTTGATACGCCAGCCCGCGTCGCAAAAGCCTATGGCGAACTGTTCTCGGGCTACGCAGCCGATATCGAGGATGTGCTTGGACGCACCTTCGAAGAAGTCGGCGGCTATGACGACATGGTTCTGGTGCGCGATATCTCCTTCTTCTCGCATTGCGAACACCACATGCTGCCAGTGATGGGCAAGGCCCATGTCGCCTATCTGCCGAAAGGCCGCGTGCTTGGCCTTTCCAAGATCGCGCGTGTCGTCGATGTCTTCGCCAAGCGCCTGCAGACGCAGGAGAACATGACGGCCCAGATCGCGCATGCGATCGACGAGACACTGCAACCACGCGGGGTTGCGGTTTTTCTCGAGGCCGAGCATATGTGCATGGCCATGCGTGGGATCCAGAAGACAGGATCCACGACGCTCACCACAACCTTCACAGGCGCTTTCAAGGACAATGCCGCCGAGCAGGCGCACTTCATGTCCATGGTTCGCAGCCGCTAAGCCCGCGAGTACCCTATGTCCGGTTTCGTTTTTGATGCACCCTCCGCGGACAAGAAAATCCTCGAAGAGGGGCTCTCGTTCACGCCTAAATTCGACGACCACGGCCTTGTGACGGCAGTGGTCACGGATGCGCGTGACGGCGAACTGCTCATGGTGGCGCATATGAACGCCGAAGCGATCGCCTTGACCCTGGAAACTGGGATCGGGCACTATTTCAGCCGCTCGCGCGGCAAGATCTGGAAGAAGGGCGAAAGCTCGGGCAACCTCCAGACCGTCAAGGAAATGCGCGTCGACTGCGACCAGGATGCCATCTGGCTGAAGGTGGAAGTCGCCGGGCATGACGCGACCTGCCATACGGGCCGTCGCTCCTGCTTCTACCGCTCCGCCCAGTCCGTCGATGGCAAGCCGTCACTGACCATTGCCGACGATCATCGCCATTTCGATCCGGATCATGTCTACGGCCACTGAAGGCCACCCCGCATAACGAAATCGTAAGCAGACGGTGTCCTAATATAGTTCAGATTGTTCAGCTAATGGGGTAGCGGAGATGCTGAACTGGAGCATGATTTCAAATGGCGGCGCGGGCGTCGCGCAGCCGTCCAAGGATGGCGGGACAACGCCGCCCGGTCCTATCGTTCCTGAAAAGCGCCCAAAGGCAAAAGTGGCCTTGGCTCTCGGCGGCGGGGCTGCGCGCGGCTGGGCCCATATCGGCGTCTTGAGAGCGCTCGACGAGGAAGGCATCGAAGTCGGCATGATCGCCGGCACATCGATCGGCGCCCTGGTTGGCGGATGCTATCTTGCCGGAAAGCTTGACGAATTGGAGGCTTTTGCGCGCTCGCTCACCATGCGCCGCATTGCCTCGCTGCTCGACCTCACCATCGGTGGTGGCGGCCTTCTGGGCGGCATGCGGCTTACCAAACGGATGCAGGAACATCTCGAGGGGCTGACCGTCGAGGAACTGCCGAAACCTTTCGTGGCGGTAGCTTCAGAGCTGAACAGCGGACATGAGGTGTGGATCGATGGCGGAAGCCTGATCACGGCACTCAGGGCGTCCTACGCCCTGCCCGGCATCTTCGAGCCCGTTCACTGCAACAACAGAACCCTGATCGATGGTGCGCTCGTCAACCCGGTGCCGGTTTCCGTGTGCCGCGCCTATGAGCAGCCGCTCGTGATGGCCGTTAACCTGCACTACGACGTCTTTGGTCGCTCGGCCGTGGTCAAGCATAAGGCCTCGATGCCGTCGCAGGCACACACTGAAACGGCGCGCGCCCCGAACAAGGTCGGCCTGACCGGCGTGATGGTGCAGGCATTCAACATTATCCAGGACCGCATTTCGCGCGCACGCCTCGCCGGCGATCCGCCAGATCTGGCGCTTCATCCACGTCTTAACGATATCGGACTGTCGGAATTCCACAGGGCCGGAGAAGCGATTGAACGCGGTTATGAAGAAGCCAAGATGCGGGTCACAGAGATCCGCCGGATGCAGGAAGCCGTCCTACGCTAGAGGCGGCGTCGCCGCCGCCCCGTCACTCGGCTCTGTTCTCTGACCGTATCACCCGGCGATATAGGCCTTAATGTGCTCGGCCTCTTGCTCGATCTCACGGATGCGAGACTTGACTACGTCACCGATCGAGATGATGCCGGAAAGCTTGCCATTGTCCTCGACGGGCACATGGCGGAAACGACGGGTCGACATCATTTCCATCAGTTCGTTGACGCTCGTTTCTTCGCGGCAGCGATAGACATTGGCCGTCATGAAGGCCGAAACCGGCTGATCGAAGGCATTCTTGCCTTCCGATCCGATCGCACGCACCACGTCACGCTCGGTGAAGATGCCGACGATACGGTTTTCCATGCCGACCACGACGGCGGCACCGATCTTGTGTTCTTCCAGCACATGGGCGGCTTCGCCCAAGGTCACTGTCGGGCTGATCGTGATAACGTTGCGGCCCTTTTGGTCGAGTATGCTTCTGGCTGATGCAGGCATGCGTTCCTCCTCGCATAGAACACTCGGTCGGCAGCCCAACCCTCCTCAGACTGCCGGACCAAAATCGTGCCCTTTATTCAAGCGGAATGCAATAAGCGCTCGATCACGCCCTTGTGGTCCGGCGGCTATGGGGATCGAAAAGAGCAAAGCAGAAGAAGCCCAGGAGGAAGCCACCGATATGGGCATCCCAGGCGATCGCGGCCGAATCGCTGCCGAGCATGGGCAGGCCGAGCGCGATGGCGACATTGCCGAGGAACCAGACAATGATGAAAACCCGCACGGTTTTATCGGCAAGCGCCTGTCTGACCGAAAGCAGCGGCGGCTCCGCGCCGGTCAGACGGGCGAAATTCCGCTGACGCTCGCCGAAGGCGAAACGGCATGCGGCCCCCATCAGCGCGGAGATGACGCCCGAGGCTCCCACCATTAAGGAGGGCACGCCCCAGTTGACCGCTGCGTGAAGGGCGGCGGCTGCCACGGAGGAGACGATCCAGAACAAGACAAACCTGGTCTCTCCGATTCGCCGACAGACGGGCGTGCCAAAGGCGGCAAGCCAGAGGCTGTTGAACGCGAGATGCTCGAAACTGCCATGCAGCAGCGAGTAGGTGACCGGCGACCACAGCCAGGCCAGGGACTGCTCCGAGAACGGATAGAGATAGCGAATGGGGGAGAAGCCGAACTCGACGGCGACCCACTGATTGAACGGAGCCGAGAAGACGAGTTCCTGCAGCGCGTAAATGCCACAGATCACGCCAAGCGCTGCTAGAACGCCTGTCGGCAGATTGAAGATGGGTGGCTCAGGCGAGGAAACCGGCTCTCGGTTCGAGGCATAGGGCTCTCCTGTCGGAAGCGCTTCGCCTCGAGTTCCTGTCTCATCCTGCATCTGCGCTTCCTCTTCTTCAGCTGAACTCAGGTAATGCAGGCGGCGGATAAAAAAAAGGCCACCCGGAAACCGAGTGGCCGGTTGGCGCTCGACGAAACGTCGCGCCGACTGGAGTTGGTGCCGAAGGCTGCCCTTCGCGTCTGATGAAGACGGGATGCCATCTCGATACGAAAAGAGCAATCTCAACCTTCGCTTAACCTTAATCGCCGAGCAAATAACGTTCCGTCTCGAAAAAGCGCGACCAAAAGCAAACACTATATTAACGGCTCGCCGCCTACTGTTAAGCGACAGAGGAACAGACAGATTCTCCATGATGTACTCTACGCAGGCAAGCCAGAGCAACACGATCGCATCGCCGGGACAGCAACGTGCCTTTCAGCGCGTCGCCGTCAGCCTGCAGGGTCGACTCATGCTTGCCACTTACGAAGAGTATGTCTGCAAGGTGATCGACATGTCCCCGGGCGACGTTCGCTTCGCTTGCGCAGGCATGCCACGCCCGGGTGAACGCGTGATCGCCTATATCGACCACCTCGGCCGGATCGAGGGGACGGTGGTCAAGCTCACCGAGGACGGTTTCGTCATTTCCATCAATGCGACGGTGCGCAAGCGCGAGAAACTCGCAGCCCAGCTCACCTGGATTGCCAACAAGCATGAGCTCGGCCTGCCGGAAGACCGCCGTCACGACCGACTGACGCCGCGCCAGACCCGGACAGAGCTCACGCTCGAAGACGGCAAGACCTATCCCTGCCGCCTCATGGACCTTTCCCTTTCGGGCGCAGCCGTCGACATCGACATCCGTCCGCCGATCGGCTCGGCTGTTCGCCTCGGCAACATGCGTGGCCGCGTCGTGCGCCATTTCATGGAAGGCGTCGCCGTCGAATTCCTGACGCTGCAGTCGAAGGAAGCCCTCACCGAGTTCCTCTGATACTCCACGACATCCAATGCAAAAAAGGCGCCTGCGGATACCGCAAGGCGCCTTTTTCTATGCCGGTAGAGAATTTGTGCCAGAGCGGCACAACATTTTTCAAAAAATTTCGACCGCAAAACTGGCCAGATAGGCCCCGACGAGTGAGCCAAGCGGCCGCTCGAGCCGTGCGCGAATTACTGACCTATACGGTTCGAGCGCACACCTCCCGATCGCATTAGCATTACCCCTTGCGATCGCATCTACCATAGGCCTCTGTTTTATTTATATAAATCGGCATTTACCGCCACCCAGCGACAGAGGATTGATAAAATACCGATCAATTTTTCTGCAAATTTTCTTCAATATATAATCAAATAAAGCGCAAATACTTGTAAATATAGAATCTTATTTTCAGATACTTCGTCGTTTATCTTACCGCTATTCTTCGCGGTCGATCAAAATATCCATGTCATTGCTATCTCCATTACCGGGAGACAACCAATGACAACAAAGAAAAATCTGGGTATTGGAACTCTGGCCGCCGCTATCGCTGGCGTCCTCGCTTTTCAGGTGTCGGCCATGCCGGCCAACATGCAGGTGGTCGGAAAGGCCAACCCGCCGATCGGTCACTACGAATTCTGCCAGACCTATTCCGGCGAATGCGCCGGTAGCCAGGCGGATAGCGGGCCCATGGTTCTGACCGAGGACCTGTGGAAGGCAATCCTCGACGTCAACTATACCGTCAACAGCTCGATCACGCCGCTCACCGACATGGAAATCTATGGCGTTGAAGAGCGCTGGACCTATCCGCGCAGCGTCGGCGATTGCGAAGACTTCGCGTTGCTGAAGCGCAAGATGCTGGTCGACCGCGGTGTTGACCCGGCTGACCTGCTGATGACCGTCGTCCTGCAGCCGAATGGCGAAGGCCATGCCGTACTCACGGTGCGCACGGACCACGGCGACTTCATTCTCGACAACATGCGCAACAAGGTGCTGCTGTGGTCGGAAACCGAATACACCTACCTGAAGCGTCAATCTTCGAGCAACCCAGGTCGCTGGGTGAAGCTCCAGGACGGACGCGCAGGCATCGTCGGCAGCGTGTCTCAATAAACCACACGCCACCTCCGCTTCTGGCCCGGTCTGTCCCCGCCTACCCGTCCCCCGACCGGAGCCAATGAGCCGGTCCCGTCCAACCGGGACCGGCTCTCTTTTTGTTCAGCGTCCCGCCACGGGCCCCTGAAATTTCACCAAAAATTAACCACGTTCATCGAAGTCTCATTTCGGGATCAGCCACGCTATAGCGGCTGCGCCGAGGGGATGGATAAACGATGCGAGCCGAAACCAGCAGACCGGAGGCGGAATCAGAAGAGATACCACTGATCTCGACCCGCTTCCTCGTCATTGCGATGCTCGCGATCCTTATCCTGGCCGCCGCCTCGTTCGCCATCAGCTGGTATGGCCGCGCCTATGGCGAGCGCCTGTCGCTGGCGGGGCACACCGAGAGCACCGAGATCGTCAACATCGTCATCGGGCGCGACGAACTCGCCTTGCCGGCGAACGTGATCCGTTTCGAGCCACAGCGCCAAAGCGGCCCCGCTGAACGGGTGGATCTCTATCTCCTCTGGCCGGAGCTTACCGGATACGCGAGCGCGGAGCGCCGGCGCTTCGACGACCTGACGCTGGCAAACTCCCTGATCTTTCTGCAGATTTCACAGAGCACGATGTCGAGAGACATGTCCGGGCGTATCGAGCCCATCTATCGGCATCTGTTTGATGGTCCGCCCGCGTCAGGACCCGCCGGCCTGACCCTGCATACCTTCAAGAACGCCACCGGCTACGAAGGCGAACAGCTGCTCACCGGCACTCTGCCGGATGGCACGACCTATGCCATCCGATGCCTGATGCCGAGGACCCTCGAGGACGCAACCGCCAGCGACTGCCAGCGCGACATCCATGTCGGCGAAGATCTCACCGTCCTCTACCGCTTTTCAAGCCAGATGCTTCCCGATTGGGCCAAGATCGATCTGGCCGTGCGCCAATACGTGGCCGGTCGCGCCCACGCGGCCCCGGCTGCTGCGACGCTTAAAAATCAACTCAAAGCGTCAACCGACCGTTCATCATAAACCTCTTGGTAAGGCTAATTCCGTAGGGTCCCTCGAGATGGTCGCGATTGGGGGAGAGCGCCCTGTCGTCAATTGTTAGATTCAAAGAGTATCGTGGTGCATAAAGTTTTGGGAAGCTTCAACGTCGCAGCCGTTCTTCGCCGGCTTGTCCTCACGCTGTTTGCGGTCCTCGTGGCGAGTGTCGCTGCCGTCAGCGTCGCACAGGCCAACCCGAAATATGCAGGCGTCGTGATCGATGCCAAGACCGGCAAGGTTCTCTACAGTGAGAACGCTGACAGCCTGCGTTATCCAGCCTCGCTTACCAAGATGATGACCCTATACATGGTCTTCGAAGCGCTTGAGGCCGGCAAGATTTCGCTCAACAGCAAGGTCCCCTTCTCGGCCAATGCTGCCAAGGAGCCGCCGTCCAAGCTGGGCGTTGGCACCGGACGCAGCATTACCGTCGAGCAAGGCATCATGGCCCTGGTAACCCGCTCTGCCAACGATGTGGCCACCGCGCTTGCCGAATATCTCGGCGGCTCGGAGCAGCGCTTCGCGCAGATGATGACATCCAAGGCCCGCAGCCTCGGCATGACCAAGACGACCTATCGCAATGCACATGGCCTGCCGAACACCGCGCAGATGACCACCGCGCGTGATCAGGCCCGTCTCAGCATCGCCCTTCGCCAGCACTTCCCGCAGTATTACGGCTATTTCTCCACCCGCAGCTTCCGCTTCGGCAAGCAGACGATCGGCAATCACAATCGCCTGCTTGGTCAGGTCCGCGGCGTTGACGGCATCAAGACGGGGTACACCCGCGCTGCCGGCTATAACCTCGCAACCTCCGCACAGGCTGATGGTCGCTCGATCGTCGCCGTCGTGCTCGGCGCGACATCCGGTGCGCGCCGCAATGCGCAGATGACCAATCTCGTGCAGCGTTATCTTCCGGCTGCATCTTCGAGCCGCGGCGGTGGCAACCTCATCGTCAAGAATGACACCTCGGTCGCGCCTGCTCAGGCGACGGCATCGCTTGGTGGCGGCAATGTCCCGAACCTGCCGCAGACCGGCCCCTTGCCGACCGTTCGCTACAGCGGCGTGGCACAGGCCTATGCGGCATCGCCTTCAGGTAACGCTGCGAGTGCCGCTCTCGAGACAATGCGTCCCGTTGCTCCCAGCGCCACGCCGGCGGTGCCAGTTCCGCAGCCGGCGCCTGCCTACATGCCGGATTCCGGTGCTGCCATCGCGCCAGCCGCGCCCACTCAGTCGGTCGCTGCAGCCTCTACAATGCCGCCGGATGTCGATGCGGTCACGACTGCATCAACCACGCCAAGCTCGGGCTGGGTCGTGCAGATCGGCACGTCGCCCGACAAGGAGCTGGCTATGGATCTCTTGCGCAATGCGCAGGAAAAAGGCGGAAAGGTATTGCGTTCCGCCACCCCCTTCACTGTCGCCTATGGCGATGGTGCCCAGCAGATCTACCGCGCCCGTTTTGGCGGCTTCGACGAACAGAAGGACGCGGTGAATGCATGTAACGCCCTGAAGAAGAAGGGAATCGGTTGCTGGGCAGCTGCCCAGTAACACGGTCACCCGAAACCTCGATTTGTACTGTTTACGAGGAATACGGAATGGCAACGAAAGACTTCCGACATCAACCAGTCGATGGTCAGGACAACAGCGGTCTGTCGCCTTCAAGCGGTGTGCTGCATCCCTTGCATGAGGCAGCTCATCGCCTCGCAGATCTGGGGCTTCGCGAGAAGCGCTCCAAGACCAAGGACCTCATCGGGCTTCTGCTCTCTCACGGAGCCCGGGCCTGGCGTTATTCGCAACCCGAGGCCAGCATCCATCTTCACGTGACGTCTCAGGCCGGGCGTTTCCCGGTCATCATGCGCCTTCGCTGAACAGACGGATCCGCGGATGCCGCTCTACCGTCTCGGAGACAGGGTGCCGAAACTGCCGGGCGCCGGAAGCTACTGGATTGCGCCGGATGCCCAGGTCATCGGCGACGTGCAGATTGACGAAGATGTCGGCATCTGGTTCGGCGCGGTTCTGCGGGGCGACAACGATCCGATCGTGATCGGTGCCGGCACCAATATCCAGGACGGTGTGATGGTGCATACCGATCCCGGCAAAGCTGTCACAATCGGCGAGGGCTGCACTATCGGCCACCACGCGATCATTCATGGCTGCACGATCGGCAACAACTCACTTATCGGAATGGGCGCGACGGTGCTGAACGGCGCCTGGATCGGCAATAACTGCCTCGTCGGAGCCAATGCGCTGATCACGGAAGGCAAGAGCTTCCCCGATAACTCCCTGATCGTCGGCTCCCCCGCCCGGGTCGTTCGCACCCTCGACGGGGTGGCCGTTGCGGGGCTCAGGCTGTCGGCGGAAAACTATGTGAGTAACTGGCGCCGTTTTGCGGCGGACCTGCATCCACTGTGAGCACTGCTGCCGTCAGGCAGCAATTTCCGCACAGGTCGCACAAAATCCCCTGATCTCGATCGTCGTCTTTTCCGGCTTGAAGCTGCGGCCACGCGTGATGGTTTCCAGCCGGTGGTCAACGTCGTGGTCGTGGAATTCCGTCACGTGTCCGCACTTGTTGCAGATCATGAAGGCCACAGTGCCATGTCCCGAGCAGCCATCATGCGGATGCGCACAGGCGACGAAGGCGTTTAGGCTTTCGAGCCGATGGACCATCCCGAATTCGACCAGCTTATCGAGCGCCCTATAGACCTGCAGCGGTGCACGGAAGCCGTGCTCCCGCAGACGGTCGAGCAGGGTATAGGCCGAGAGCGGTCCGTCGCTGCCGACAAGTGCGTCGAAGACGAGGGACTGATTGCGCGTGAGATCGGTCTTGGTCATGGGTTCAGCCCCTCGATCGAAGGTCGGTTGTCCTGGCGCCAGGTCGGGGCAGCAGGCTGATGATGAAGAGAAGGAGAGCGGCAACCACGATCGACGGTCCGGACGGCGTGTCGTAGGTCAGCGAGCCGAAGAGGCCCATGACAACGGCCACGGCGCCGATCAACGAGGCGAGCACGGCCATGACTTCTGGTGTCGTCGCAAAGCGTCGGGCGGCCGCGGCTGGGATGATCAGCAGAGACGTGATCAGCATGATGCCGACGATCTTCATCGCGATTGCAATGACCAGCGCCATCAGCAACATGAAGATCAGCCGTGCGCGTTCGGGCTGCATGCCCTCAGCTTCAGCGAGTTCGACATTCACGGTCCCGGCCAGCAGGGGCCGCCAGAGCCAGGCGATGACGCCCACCACCACGAAACCACCGATCCAGACGATGGCCACATCCGTCGGTGTCACGGCCAGAATGTCACCGAAGAGGAAGGCGATGAGGTCGAAACGGACCCAGGTCATGAAGGCGACCATAACAAGGCCGATCGCCAATGTGGCATGGCTCAAGATGCCGAGCAGGGCATCGGCAGAGAGACCCTGGCGCTTCTGCAGAACGATCAGGATCAGCGAGACGAGTGCCGCGACAACGAAGACGCTGACCATCAGGTTCAGCGAGAAGAAGAGCGACAGCGCGACGCCGAGCAAGGCCGAATGGGCCATCGTGTCGCCGAAATAGGCCATGCGCCGCCAGATGACGAAACAGCCGAGCGGGCCGGTCGTGAGAGCAAGGCCGATGCCGGCGAGCATGGCGCGGATGAAGAAGTCATCCAGCATGATCGTGCTCCCGGTTCTTGTGGGGCCCATGGTCATGGCCATCATGGTGATCGTGGCCATGGTGATCCTGGTGGTCGTGATGGTGGTGCCCGTCTTCAGGATGGCAGTGATCGGTCACGCTGCCATCGGCGTGCTGGACACGCCCATCGGGCAGATGTGTATGGTCGTGGTCGTGGCTGTAGACGGCGAGCGTCTGTGCAGCCTTGGCACCGAAGAGCCGCATGTATTCCGGGCTCTGGCTGACCGCCGCCGGGGTTCCCCGGCAGCAGACATGGCCGTTGAGACAGATGACCGTGTCGGTTTCCGCCATCACCACATGCAGGTCATGCGAGATCAGAAGAATGCCGCAGCCGGTTGAATTGCGGATAGAGGTGATGAGGTCGTAGAGCGCGATCTCACCGGAGAAATCGACGCCCTGGACGGGTTCGTCGAGAACCAGAATATCGGGCTTGCGCGCCATCGCACGGGCGAGCAGGGCCCGCTGGAATTCCCCGCCCGACAGGTGCTGGACCTCTGCACCGGCGAGATGGGCGATGCCGACGGCTTCGAGTGCCGTGTTGACCTCCTCAGCGGACAAAGGTGCCGTCAGGGTCATCAGGCGGCGAACCGTCAGCGGCATGGTCCAGTCGACCGAGAGGCGCTGTGGCACGTAACCGACGCGCAGGCCGGGCTTCCGCTCCACCCTGCCCTCGTCCGCCTTGGTCACACCGATCGCCATCTTGGCGCTCGTCGACTTGCCGGATCCGTTGGGGCCGATCAGAGTGACGATCTCACCGGGGCGAACGGAGAAATCGACCCCGCGCACGAGCCAGCGGCCGTTTCGGTAGACACCAGCGCCGGTGAGTGACACCAGCGGTGCGGCCTCCCGTGATTTCATGGCATTCATAGGTTTCTCGAGATTTTGATGTTGCCACCTCCTATGCCACACGTTATAGCATAACGCAACTTAGGTAATAGTATTACATAACCATCCTCAGGAGCATTGCATGACCCGCTATCGCCTCGGACTGGCTGCCTCGACGGCGCTGCTTTTCCTGTCGCCCGCTTTCGCCATGGCAGCGCCTGACGTCGTGGTCTCGATCAAGCCTATCCACTCGCTCGTCGCTTCGATCATGAAGGGTGTCGGCGAGCCGTCGCTGATCGTCGAGGGTGCTGCCTCCCCGCATACCTATACGCTGAAGCCGTCCAACGCCCGGGCCCTCGAAAACGCCGACGTCATCTTCTGGGTCGGTCCTGGTCTCGAAGCCTTCCTGGATAAGCCTCTCGAGGCTTTGCCGAAGAATGCCAAGGTGGTGGAGCTCGAAGATGCGCCGGGCCTGACAAAATTGCCGTTCCGCGAAGGCGGTGCCTTCGAGGGCCATGACCATGGTGAGCATGCCGAGGCCGGCGAAGGCGCTGATGACCATGCGCATGATCATGGCGCCGAAGAGGCCGGCCATGACGATCATGCCAAGGCCGAGCACGCGGATGATCACGGGCATGACCACGGGGCGGAAGACGCCGCTGCCGCCGATGACGGCCACGGGCACGAGGATCATGCCCATGAGGGTCACGATCACGATGAACACGAGCATGGCGGCATCGACATGCATCTCTGGCTCGACCCTAGCAATGCCAAGGCGATGGCAGCTGAAATCGCCAAGAGCCTTGGTGACGCCGATCCGGAAAACAAGGCGGCTTACGAAGCCAACCTGGCGACCCTGAATACCGAAATCGATGCGCTCGACACGGAGATTGCAGCGCAGCTGAAGCCGGTGCTGGAGAAGCCCTTTATCGTCTTCCACGATGCCTACCAGTATTTCGAGAAGCGTTATGGCGTGCGGGTGGCGGGTTCGGTGACGGTCAGCCCGGAAACCATGCCGGGCGCCGAGCGGCTGTCGACCATTCATGCCAAGATTGGGGAACTCGGAGCGGCTTGCGTATTCGCCGAGCCACAGTTCGAGCCGAAGCTGATCAGCGTCGTTACCGAAGGCACGCAGGCGAAGTCCGGCGTGCTCGATCCCGAGGGCGGTGCGCTGGAGGCTGGACCAGGTCTCTATGGCCAGTTGATGCGAAATCTCTCCACCTCGATGAGCACCTGCCTCTCGCAGTAATCTGATCCCTCCCCCGGGCGAAAAAGGCGGGACTTCGGTTCCGCCTTTTTCAGATCATGCTTTGTTATGTTATTACATTAAACGGAGTCTCTCATGAAGAAGCTTCCCGTGACCGTCCTGTCCGGATTTCTGGGCGCTGGTAAGACGACCTTGCTCAACCATGTTCTCGCCAATCGCGACGGTTTGCGCGTCGCCGTCATCGTCAACGACATGAGTGAGGTGAATATCGATGCGGCGCTGGTGCGTGGCGGGGATGCAGCGCTGTCGCGCACGCAGGAGCAATTGGTGGAGATGAGCAATGGCTGCATCTGTTGCACGCTGCGCGACGACCTCTTGAACGAGGTGCGCGGGCTCGCCCAACAGGGGCGCTTCGACTATCTGCTGATCGAGGCGACCGGCATTGCCGAACCCTTGCCGATTGCCACCACCTTCGACTTTCGAGATGAGCAGGGTCGCAGCCTGTCAGACATCGCGCAGCTGGATACCATGGTGACCGTGGTGGATGCCGCCAACCTTATCGGTGACTATTCCTCGAGCGACTTTCTCGCGGACCGCGGCGAGACTGCCGGCGAAAACGACAATCGGACGCTCGTTGATCTCCTGGTCGAGCAGATCGAATTCGCCGATGTGATCATCCTCAACAAGGTCGGCACAGCCACCCTGGATCAGCTCGATGCGGCGCGCAAGATCATTGCGGGTCTCAATGCCGATGCGCGCGTCATCGAGACCGACTTTGCCCACGTGGCCGCAAAAGACATCCTCGGGACCGGGCTCTTCGATTTTGCCAAGGCCGAGACGCATCCGCTGTGGTTCCAGGAACTGCACGGCTTCCGGGATCATGTTCCGGAAACGGAGGAATATGGGATCCGCTCCTTCGTCTACCGCGCCCGGGCACCGTTCGACCCCACCCGCTTCCGGGCTTTTCTCGATCGTTCCTGGCCGGGCGTCATCCGGGCAAAGGGCTTCTTCTGGCTGGCCACCCGTCCGCATCATGTCGGCGAACTCAGCCAGGCCGGCCCCCTCGTCAGGACGACCAAGATGGGCCTCTGGTGGGCCTCGGTGCCGAAATCTCGCTGGCCCGACGATCCGGGTTTCCTCAACGCGATGACGCCCTATCTCGACCAGGAATGGGGCGATCGGCGGCAGGAGATCGTCTTCATCGGTGCCGATCCCATGGATCAGTTGCAGATCACGGCCGAGCTGGACGAATGCCTCGTTGCCGCAGAGACCTTCACGCCAACGGCCTGGGAGGACCTTGCCGATCCCTTCGTCCGTTGGGCCTGAGGATCAGATCTTTCCACGCTTTTGCAGAACAGAGAGAACCACGGTCGCGCCGGCTTCACCGGCCGGCCGCGCCGTTTGCAGCTTGTGCCAGACGTCGTCATATCCGCTGAGCATCGCTGCACGTTGCGGTGTATCCTGCGACAGGCGTTCGGCCCACCGCACGAGGCTTGCAGGCCGAAGCACGTCGTTGAAGTATTCCGGGACCACGGCATAGTCGGCAATCAGGTTCGGCAGGGCGCCGGTCCAGATCTTGATGCGGTTGGCGAGCAGCCGGATGATCCAGTCGCCTTTGTAGGTAGAGACGACCGGGACATGGGCAAGCGCCAACTCCAGGATGACCGTGCCGGAAGCCGCGATCGCGGCATCCGCCTCCTCGAAAGCTCGCCACTTCCCCTCGTCGCCGACCAAGATGTCAGGCCTCAGGGTCCAGTCCCGTGTGATGTCGCGCACTCGCGCTTCCTGGCGTGCCACCGTGGGCAGCACGAAGCGCGTCTCGCCGTTGCGGGCGACGAACTCCTTCATCGCCTCGCCGAAGACCGGCAGGAGCTGGGTGATCTCGCTGCCACGCGATCCTGGCAACAGGAGAATGGTCTTGGGCTGACTTTCGTCTTTGACCGCCCTCGCCTTGCGGGCTTCGCGGATGCGGCGGATATCCGGATGGCTTGACAGTCTATGGCCGACGAAATGGGTTTCCGGACCACCAAGCCGTTGCATGACTGCGGGTTCGAACGGCAGGACCGCCAGTACGGCATCGACATAGTCGAGCATGGCCTTGGCGCGATATTCCTTCCAAGCCCAAACGCTGGGGCAGACATAGTTGACCACCGGCAGATCCGGCAGCTTGCGCCGTACCTTCTTTGCCACGCGATGGGTGAAATCCGGGCTATCGACGATCAATAGCAGATCGGGCTTTGCCTCGACGATCGCATCCGACGTCAACGAAATCAGTTTGATGAGGCGCGGGAGCTTCGACAGAACCTGGGTGACGCCCATGATCGAGAGCTCGGAAAAATCGAAAAGCGACCTCAGCCCTTGCGCCTCAAGCGCGTCACCGCCGACGCCGACGAGCTCGACAGGGCCCGGATGCATCACCTTCAGTTGCGCAATGAGATCAGCCCCGAGCAGGTCTCCGGAGACCTCGCCGGCAATCACGGCGATCTTCAGCGGCTTGTCGCTCATGATCCAAGCTCCTTGTTCGACCGGTCTATGCCGACGACAAAGATACCGGCGGCATCTGCAGCCGCGATCATCGCTTCGCGTTCGACCACGAGGGCCCGGCCGGCTTCGACGGCAATGCCCGCCAGCCCTGCTGCCTTGGCGTTTGCGACAGTCGAAACGCCGACTGTCGGCAGGTCTGCCCGAAGATCCTGCTGCGGCTTGCAGAGTTTGACCAGAACGCCCTTGCGGCGCTGGGAGATCCTGCCCTCCGAGCGCAGTCCCTGGACGCGGGCAAGCATGGCGTCGGTGCCTTCGACGCCCTCTAGTGCCACGATGCGGCCACCGACTGCAACCGCCCCCTGCCCGACGTCGAGCCTGCCCAGCGTCTCGGCAGCATCCGCCGCTCGGTCGATATCCTTCAACGCATCCGCGTCCGGAGAAATCGTCCCGAGCGGTCCGACAGTTGCCAGGAGACCCGGCAGGATTTCATGCGCGCCGAGCACTTCGCAGCCTTGCGCCTCGATCAGGGAGATGACCATGCGCAAGACGGCATCGTCACCGCCGGCGAGCAAAGTCTTGAGGGCACTGGGGAGCTTGAGCAGAGATTTCCAGTTGACCCGGATCTCGCCGAAGGCCGGGCGTCGCTTGACGGCACCCGACATCACGACTCGGCGAATATCATGCTGACGGAACAGGGCAGAGAGTCCTGCCATGTCGCCGACGCCGATGACAGCGGTGTCGAAGCCTTGCCAGATATCGTCGGCTTCGTTCTTCAGTCTGAGAACAATGGGATCCTCGCCTGCGTCACGAGCAGCTTCGGCCAGGAAGAGCGGCAGTTTTCCGCTGCCGGCGATGATCGCGAGGCGACCGGTCCGCGGCAGGCCGTCCCGGTGCGCGGCCGCCGTCATCAATCAGTTCTTGCCGCGATGGGGCGACGAAAGCGCCCGGTCGCTTTCGGCAGCGATGAAATCGAGGATCTCGATCACAGGCGCGCAATCAAGATATTCGTCGCGGATGGCGGCGGCATTGGCGCGGGCAGAACCTTCGCTTTCGAAGATCTGCTTGAAGGCGCGGCGGACCTGATGGATCACCGAACGCTCAATACCCGCGCGGGTCATGCCGACGACGTTGAGGCCGCCCAGAATGCCCGGATTGCCGTTCAGCATACCATAGGGAATGACATCATAGGCCACGGCGGACAAACCACCGATGAAGGCCTGACGTCCGATACGGGTGAACTGGTGCACGGCGCAGCCACCGCTGAGGATAGCCTTGTCACCGACGTGGACATGACCGGCCAGCATGACATTGTTGGACAGGATGATGTCATTACCGAGAATGCAGTCATGGGCGACATGCGAATTGGCCAGGAACAGGCAGTTGTCGCCGACGCGGGTAATACCGCCACCGCCGACCGTGCCACAGTTCATCGTCACGCCTTCGCGTATGGTGCAATTGGCACCGACTACCAGTGTGGAGTCTTCGCCCGCCTCGTGAAGGCTCTGTGAGACACCGCCGATCACGGCCATCGGGTGGATCTTGGTGCCGGCGCCGATTTCGGTCAGACCGGTAACCACGGCGTTTGAGATGAGCTCAACCCCGTCTTTCAGCGTCACGCGAGAACCGACCCGGCAGAACGGACCGATCCGGACATTCTCGCCGATCACCGCTCCGTCTTCGATCACGGCCATCGGATGGATGACGGCGCTTGCGGCGATCTGGCTCATTTCTGATCCTTGCGCATGATCATGGCACCGATGTCAGCCTCGGCGACCAGTGCGCCGTCGACCTTGGCGTCGCAATGGAACTTCCAGATGTTGCCGCGCTGCTTCTGCTTCACGACGTGGAATTCGACGCGATCGCCCGGCACGACCGGCTTGCGGAAACGAGCATTGTCGATCGTCATGAAGTAGACGAGATTTCCGCCCTCGCCCTGCAGCCTTGCACAGATGGCGCCGGCGGTCTGCGCCATGCCCTCGATCAGAAGAACGCCCGGCATGATCGGGCTTTCCGGGAAATGGCCGGTGAAATGCGGCTCGTTGGCCGTTACGTTCTTGATGCCGATGGCAGAATTGTCACCGTCGATCTCGATGATCTTGTCCACCAGCAGGAAGGGATAGCGGTGGGGCAGAAGCTTCATGATCTCGAGGATATCAGCCGATCCCAATTCGCTCTTCGCGAGTTCAGTCATTGCTGGCTCCTTTGTCTTTGGCGCGGCCATCATAGCGGCTCAAGGTGTCCGCCACCTCGCGCAGATAATCCTTCAATGGGCGGGCCGGGACGCCGCCGTATTTTTCACCCGGGGGCACGTCTGCAAGAACGCCGCTCATCGCGGCAATCTGTGCGCCGTCGCCAATCTTGATGTGACCATTGACGCCTGCCGCACCGCCGATCATGACGCCATCGCCGATGACCGTGCTGCCGGCAATGCCGACCTGGCTGACGATGCCACAATGACGCCCGATGCGAACGTTGTGACCAACCTGGACCAGGTTGTCGATCTTGGTGCCCTCGCCGATCACGGTATCGTCCATGGTGCCACGGTCGATGGTGGTGTTGGCACCGATCTCGACATGATCCTGGATGATGACGCGGCCGACCTGAACGATCTTGAGCATGCCACGGGGACCCGGCGCATAGCCGAAGCCGTCCTGCCCAATGCGGGCGCCGTTGTGAATGATCACATTGTTGCCAACGAGGGCAACCTGAACCGTCGCGCCGGCGGCAATCACGCAGCCCCGACCGATCCGGACACCCGATCCGATCACGGCGCCAGGGCCAATGCGCGTGCCGCTGCCGATTTCGACATCAGCGCCAATGACGGCCATAGGCTCGATCTGGACACCGTCTTCTAGCCGTGCCGTCGCATCGACGAAGGCTGCCGGAGAGATCTTTGCCGTCTCCGAAGTCATGCGAACAGGCGAAAGCCCCTGCGGATGCAAAAGCCCGCCCGCAAGAGCAAATGCCGTATGGGCACTCTTGGCGACGAGAACGGGAATATGGGAAGGGATCAAGGAAAGCAGCGGCTTCTCACAGAAGATCGCCGTGGCTTGGCAAGTCGTGAGTTCTTCACGGTTGCGGCGAGAGAGGATGTAGCAAACATCCCCATCCTTCGCCCGCGCCACCGGCGAAACGGATCGTACGATCCGTTCCCCGTGGCTCGCATCCTGCAATTCCGCCCCCGTGTGGGCTGCAAGCGCAGCCAGGGTCACCCCGGTGTGGGGCGGAAAGAAATGATTATGCTCCATCAGCAAACGCTCCAGAACGTCAACCTGTCAGCAGTTCTGGACCGCCAGTGTTAGAACTGGTTCGCCATGCTGAAGCGGAATTCCTGGGTCTCGTCGAAGTCTTCCTTGGCGACCGGAACCGCGTAGTCGACGCGAAGAGCGCCGAAAGGCGAATTCCAGACGAGGCCGGCACCGACCGATGCACGGAGCGACATTCCGGTGCCCTGCGCGCCGGCGTCACTCGCCAGTTCGCTGCCGAACAGCGTACCAGCATCAGCGAAGACTGCGCCGCGGAAGCCAAGATCCTGCGGAACCAGCGGAAGCGGGAACGTCGCTTCAGCCGAAGCCGTGAAGTACGTCGTGCCGCCGATTGCATCGTCACCGATACGCGGGCCGATACCGCTGTTATCGAAGCCGCGGATTTCCTTGCCGCCGATCTTGAACTGATCAAAGACGTTCAGGTTGTCGCCGAGGGCAACGACGTGACCGGCCGAACCAGCCAGCGAGCCTACGATGTCGAACTCGTCCGACAGGGTGTAGAACATGCGGGCCCGGATGAAGGCCTTGTAGTATTCGGAATCGCCACCGAGACCGGCATATTCATGCGTAAAGCTCGCATAGATGCCTTCATGCGGGTTCTGGCGATCGTCGACCGTGTTGTAAACGATCGAGTGACCGAGGATCGACTGCTTCCAGGTGCCTTGCTCAATTACATCAAGGTACGGCTGAGCCGTATTTCCAGAGTTCGCACCATCGTTAATGTAGTCGATTTCTTTGTACGTATACCGAAGGGTGGTCGCAAGGTCTTCAGTAATAGGCGCGGTGACCCGAATGGTACCACCCTGCTCCTCGTAGTCGTAATAGGTGTTGCTGCTGGTCGAGCTCTTGAAGAGATCGAAGCCGGCGGCCAGACGGTAACCGAGGAAATAGGGCTCGGTGAAGGAGAAGTTGTAGGTCTGCGTATCGTCGAAGCCACCACCGGCAGCGAGACGAATGAACTGACCACGACCGAGGAAGTTCTTTTCTTCGACGGACGCTTCCAGAACCAGGCCACCGTCGCCGACGGAGTAACCAGCACCTATGCCGAACGAGCCGGTCGGCTGATCCTGCACATCAACAATCACGACAACGCGGTCCGGCGAGCTGCCAGCCTGGGTCGAGATGTTGACCGCGGAGAAGAAGCCGAGAGCTTCCAGACGGCGCTTGGCGCGCGAGATGGTCTCCTGGTTGAAGGCGTCGCCTTCGGAGATATCGAATTCGCGGCGGATCACGTAGTCGCGGGTACGGGTGTTGCCACGCACTTCGATGCGCTCGACATAGGCGCGCTCACCCTGGTCGACCAGATAGGTCACGCCGATGGTGTTGGTTTCGAAGTTGCGGTCACCACGCGGCACAACGCGGGCAAAGGGATAGCCAGCCGAAGATACACGGCGGGAAATGGCTTCCATCGACTTCTGGACGTCGCGGGCGCTGTAGGTGTCGCCTTCACGCGTCTCCAGGAGGCCCTGAAGCTCAGAACCGTCGATGCCATCAACAGTCGATTCAACCGACACGGCACCAAAGCGATAGCGCTGGCCTTCGTCGACAGTGATGTTGATGGTGTATTCGTTGCCGGTTTCGTTCAGCACGGCCTCGGACGAGATCACGCGGAAGTCGGCATAACCGTGGTTGTAATAGAACTGGCGCAGCGCTTCTTCATCGGCGCGCAGCTTGTCTTCGTTGTAGACGTCCTTGCGGGTCAGGAAAGACAGAATGCCCGATTCCTTGGTCTGCAGGACGGCGGCCAGACGACCGTCGGAATAGGCGCTGTTGCCGACGAAGTTGATCGAGCTGATCTTGGTGCGCTCGCCTTCGTTGACCACGAAAGCGAGGTTCACGCGGCCTTCTGCGACCGGCACGACCTGCGTGGTGACTTCGACGTCGCTACGGCCAATGGCGCCATAGGCTTCGCGGATGCGCTGGATGTCGGCGCTGATGAGGCTATCGCTGTAAGGACCCTGAGCCTGGGTCTGGACGATGCCCTGAAGCTTGTCGTCCTTGATCTTGCGGTTGCCGTTGAACACCACCTGATTGATCAGCTGGTTTTCAGCAACGGTCACGACGAGCGTACCGCCGGATACCGAGATCTGAACATCAGAGAAGAAGCCGGTCGCGTAGAGACGCTTGACCGATTCGTCGATGTCGGCATTGGAGAAAGTCCGACCCGGCTGGATCGAAAGGTTGGAGCGTACAGCCTCGGGGCCAACGCGCTGAGCGCCGCGTACGTCGATACGCTGAACCACTGCAGCTTCGGCCGCAATGGCCGATGCGAGGACGGCAATACCTGCTCCCGAAGACACAACACCAGCAGACAGCGCGACCGCCGATACTGCGTTCAAAAACTTTGAACCAGCCTTCATGTGTATACTTTACCTTCTTCCATTGCCCCGCAGTCGTTACCCGACTCCGGCCCGTGTGTGGTTTTAGCGGGTTTTACCCTACAAGCAAGTGTGCGAGTTAATTTCTGTTTACTTCATTTCAACGCGTGGCCCAATCGCCACTATCAATTTGAAACATCGTAAACAAACCCTTTCGCAGCTTGCAAGCTCCCCCGCTAGCCAATCAACCGGCTGATATCGTTCCAGGTGGCAAAAACCATCAGAGACAGGATCATGGCCATACCGATGCGGAAGGCGATTTCCTGTGCGCCCTGACCCATCGGCCTCCCTCGCACTGCTTCAATCGCGTAGAGAACGAGATGCCCCCCGTCAAGCACCGGAACTGGGAACAAGTTCAAAAGCCCCAGAGAAACGGAAAGAACCGCGGCCAGATTTAACAGAGCAATAACGCCGAGTGTCGCCATCTCCCCGGATGCCTGGACAACACGCACCGGTCCGCCCAGCTGATCCGCGTTCATACGGCCCGCAATCATGTTACCGATATAATCAAACGTGCCGGTCACGATATGGCCAGTCTGACGCACGCCTTCCCAGAGGGCCTGCAGCGGCGACAGCTCGACGATTCGGAAATTGCCGGCCTGCTGGTCGGTGATGATCCCGATCTGCCCGACTTCCATTTCGTTGCCGAAGCGATCGGTGGTGACTGCCCGCTGCGGAACCAGATCGAAATCGACTTCCTGACCATCGCGGCGGACCGTCACTTCGACCGGAACTTCCGGCCGCATTGTGATGTAGCGCACAACATCGTCGAAGGTTTCGATGGTGCGACCATCCAGAGCGACCAGAATATCGCCGCGCGCGATGCCGGCGACCTCAGCTGCGCTGCCCGGCTTGATATCGGCTACAACAGGATCGGAGACCGGCTTGCCCATGGTCGCAAACATGCCGGCGAAGATCACGATGGCGAGCAGGAAGTTGGCAAGCGGGCCTGCAGCGACGGTCACGGCGCGCTTCCACAGCTTTGCGCCGTTCAGCGTCTGGGCGCGTTCCTGCTCGGTCAGCTCTTCGGCCATCGAGCCATCAGGGCGGCTGGCAGCATCTGCGTCACCGAAGAAGCGTACATAGCCGCCGAGAGGGATTGCCGAGATCTTCCAGCGGGTTCCGTGGCTGTCCGTATAACCGATCAGCTCAGGACCGAAGCCAACGGAAAAGGCGAGGATCCGAATGCCCGACCAGCGACCCGCCAGATAATGGCCCATTTCATGGATGAAAACGAGCAGTGACAGGATCAGGATATACGGCAGGATATACCCGCCGAGGAAACTGAAGATTGCGCTGATGTGATCCATCTATCCGTATCCTGATCTCGCCCTTGGCGAAGGTTGACGCCGTCGACTGCCGGATTGAACCGATCCTCAAAGACCGAAGAGGAAGGCTCCCATGGACACGACGGCATTGGCACTTCCGGCGGAACTGCCGATGGCCAAGAAAAACGCGGCAAAACAGGCAAATACAAGGCCGTCAACGCGGTCCATCACACCACCATGGCCGGGAATGAGCTTGCTCGAATCCTTCACGCCAAATCGCCGCTTGATAAAGGATTCAAACAGGTCACCGATCTGGCTTGCGATCGAAAGAGCGAGCGCCACCAGCACCACCCATATGCCGACGTCCTGGAAATGGGCCATGGCCACCAAAAGTCCACCGGCCACACCGGCCACGGTCCCGCCAATGGCGCCCGACCACGTCTTGCCGGGCGAGATGCGCGGGGCAAGCTTCGGGCCTCCGATGGCCCGGCCAACGAAGTAAGCGAGGATGTCAGTTGCCCAGACAACCACGAAGACGAAGAGCATGGCGATGAAGCCGAGGGAATCCTCGCCGCGGATGGCGGACAGAGAAATGGCGCTCAGACCGGCATAGAACAGCCCGCCTGGCTGCCACCAGCTGACCCGCCGCAGTAGAGACGGAATGGCAGCCGTGATCACAAGACCGGCAAAGAGCGGCACGGTCAGTTCGGCCTGCCCGAACAGCATGTTGAGGCTGATCAGCGCCATCGACAACCAGCCGAAGGCGTTCGCCCTCAGGCTGCCCTCAGCGAGCCGCGTAATCGTGGACCATTCGTAATAGATCAACAGACCGATCGCTGCGGCCACAGCCTTGAAGGCCAGACCACCGAACCAGGTCGCGCAAAGGACCAAGACGATCATCACGATGGCGGAGACGATCCTGAGCTGCAGCTCGCGCGACATGGTCAGGGTCATGAGCCGACCGCCACGGCTTTCGCCGAGAGACCGCCGAATCGGCGATCGCGTGCGGCGTATCGTTCCAGGACGGAATGAAAGAGCGCCGGCGTGAAATCGGGCCAGAAATCCGGCACGAACATCAGTTCCGCATAGGCCGCCTGCCAGAGCAGGAAGTTCGACAGCCGCTCTTCGCCGCTCGTGCGGATGACGAGATCGGGATCGGGGATTCCGGCCGTATCCAGGCAGTCGTTGAGCTTCTGTGCGTCAATTTGGGACGGATCGAGCCGACCGGCCTGGACTTCTGCCGCCAGGCGGGCGGCTGCCCGTGCGATTTCGTCACGGGAGCCGTAGTTGAAGGCGATGACAAGAGTCATGGCCGTATTGCCGACCGTGGTCTCTTCGGCCTCAAGCAGCAGCGAGCGAATGTCGTCGCGCAGGTTCTGTCGCTCTCCGATCACCCGGATCCGGACACCCTCGCGATGCAGGTCAGCAAGGTCGCGGCGGATGAAGGCTTTCAGCAGACCGAAGAGTTCGTTCACCTCGGCTTCCGGACGCCGCCAGTTCTCGGAGGAGAAGGCAAACAGCGTCAGAAAAGCCACGCCCGCCTCGCCAGCCGCCTTCACGGTTTCGCGGACAGCCTCCACCCCCTTGCGGTGGCCGAAGGTGCGCGGCAAGCCGCGCGCATTCGCCCAGCGCCCATTGCCATCCATGATGATCGCAACATGCTGCGGGACGATGCGATGTTGAACTGTCGACATTGGCTAGGATCCAAGCGGCTCAGAGAGGACGATATACAACGACTCTCGCTTAAACCTGCATGATTTCCTTTTCCTTCTCGACGAGCAAGCGGTCGATGTCGACAATCGTCTCGTCGGTCATCTTCTGCACCTTGTCAGAGAGCGAGCGGCTGTCGTCCTGGCTGATCGAACCATCCTTTTCAGCCTTCTTCAGACCGTCCATGCCGTCACGACGAACGTGGCGGATGGCGACCTTGGCCTTTTCGGCATAGTCGTGCGCGACCTTGACGAGCGACTTGCGGCGCTCTTCGTTGAGCTCAGGCAGCGGAATGCGCAGGTTCTGGCCGTCGACGATCGGGTTGAGGCCGAGATTGGCTTCGCGGATGGCGCGGTCGACGGCGTTCACCATCGACTTGTCCCAGATCGAAACGCCGAGCATGCGCGGCTCCGGCACGGTGACGTTCGCAACCTGGTTCAGCGGCACGCGTGAACCATAGGCATCGACCGTGACCGGATCGAGAATGTTGGCCGAGGCACGCCCCGTGCGCAGCGATGCGATGTCGTTCTTGAATGCATTTATCGCACCGTCCATGCGGCGCTTAATGTCGTTGAGATCAACCCCTGCGGTCATCATGGTTCTCCCATTGCTCTTTCAGTCGGCGACATCCAACGATGCCGCCCTTGCCTGTCATCAGTTGTCGGTGACGATGGTCATGCGACCGGCGCCAGACAGGATTTCGCCGAAGCCACCCTTCTCATGGATCGAGAAGACGATGATCGGAATGTGATTTTCGCGCGCAAGGGCAACTGCCGCGACGTCCATTACGGCCAGGCCCTTCTGCAGGACCTCGTCATGCGTCAGGCTGTCGAAGCGCGTCGCGGTCGGGTCCTTCTTCGGATCGGCGGAGTAGATGCCGTCGACCTGTGTTCCCTTGAAGATCGCCTGGGCGCCGATCTCGGCGGCGCGCAGTGCAGCAGCAGAATCGGTGGTGAAGAACGGATTGCCGGTGCCGCCGGCGAAGATCACCACCCTGCCCTGTGCCAGATGGTGCAAGGCGGCACGCTGCGAGAAGCTCTCACAGATTTCCGGCATGGCGATTGCCGACAGAACAACCGTGTCGATGTCGAGTTTGCGCAGCGAGGTGGCAAGTGCCAGCGCGTTGATGACGGTCGCCAGCATGCCCATGTGGTCGCCGGTGACGCGATCGCCGCCCTTGGACGCAACGGCGACACCGCGGAAGATGTTGCCACCGCCGACGACAACGCCGACTTCGACACCCATGCGGCGGGCTTCAGCGATATCGCCAGCGATCCGATCGGCCACTGCGACATCGATCCCGAATCCCTGACTGCCCATGAGGGCTTCACCGGAAGCCTTGAGGAGGACGCGTTTGAACAATGGCTTGGCTGACATGAAAGCTCCCGAGAACAATTCTGTGCCGGATACACGAAGGGCATCGCGTTGTCACGCGATGCCCCAATGTTTTCCCTTGAAGAAGGGGAAAAGCGCTATCAGCCCTTGGCAACAGCCGCGACTTCGGCAGCGAAGTCGGACTCTTCCTTTTCGATGCCTTCGCCGAGCAGCAGGCGAGCCATGCCGGTCACTTCGATCGGGGCGCCAGCGTCCTTCTCGGCAGCCTTGATGGCGTCGCCGACGGTCAGGTCCGGGTTGATGACGAAAGCCTGCGACAGAAGAGCGACTTCTTCGAAGAACTTGCGCATGCGGCCTTCAACCATCTTTTCGATGATGGCGTCCGGCTTGCCCGAGGCGCGCGACTGTTCGATGAAGACGTTGCGCTCGCGCTCGGCGACGGCGGCATCGACTTCTTCCGAACGGATGGCGAGCGGGTTGGTCGCAGCGATGTGCATGGCGACCTGGCGGCCGATGGCAGCCAGCACGTCCTTGTTGCCAGTCGACTTGAGCGCGACGAGAACGCCGAGCTTGCCGAGGCCTTCAGAAGCAGCGTTGTGGACGTAGGTTGCGACAACACCGTCTTCGACCGAGAGCTTGACGGCGCGACGCAGCGTCATGTTCTCGCCGATATGGGCGATTGCATCCTTGATGGTGTCGGTGACGGACTTGCCGGTTGCCGGATAGGTGGCAGCGCCGATCGCGTCGACCGAACCGTCGGTGCCGATGGCAACAGACGCCACGCCGCGCACGAGTTCCTGGAAGGCATCGTTACGCGCAACGAAGTCGGTTTCGGAGTTGAGTTCGACGACAACGGCCGAGGTGCCGGCGCCGTTGATGCCGATCAGGCCTTCAGCTGCCGTGCGGCCCGACTTCTTGTCAGCCTTGGCGATACCCTTGGCGCGCAGCCAGTCGATGGCGGCTTCGACGTCACCGTCGTTCTCGATGAGAGCCTTCTTGCAATCCATCATGCCTGCGCCGGACTTTTCGCGCAGTTCTTTTACCAGTGCTGCAGTGATTTCAGCCATTGTGTGCCTCTTGTCTGTTCAGGCGGTCGATCCGTGGCCGCGAGGGGAACGGTGAACCGCTAGGTTGGGGACGAAATGTACCCGGATGTATGACAACGTGATGAAGCGGGTCACCACGGAAACAATCGGCCGTCTTCGACGCCTTCTCGCGTGACGCGAATGGCATCTTGAAGAACGGAGGCCGCCCGCTGCTCAGGCGAGCTTGCAGGCGGCCATTCCCTTGACGGGAAAAAGCGGCGGTTACCCGCCGCGTAAAGCGATTAAGCTTCTGCTTCGGTCTCGAGAGCCGGCTCGATCGGAGCTTCGGCAGACGCACCGATGTCACGACCCGAGGCGCCCTGCTGGCGAGCGATGCCATCGATGGCAGCGCGCGAGATCAGGTCGCAATAGAGCGAGATGGCGCGCGAAGCGTCGTCGTTGCCCGGGATCGGATAGTCGATGAGGTCCGGATCGCAGTTCGAGTCGATGACAGCAACAACCGGGATGCCGAGGCGCTTGGCTTCGTCGATCGCGATCTTTTCCTTGTTGGTGTCGATGATGAACATCAGGTCCGGGGTGCCGCCCATATCGCGGATACCGCCGAGAGCCTTTTCAAGCTTTTCGCGTTCGCGCTCGAGGTTCAGGCGCTCCTTCTTGGAGTAGCCAGAAGCTTCCGAAGCCAGGATCTCGTCGAGCTTGCGCAGACGGGCGATCGAGTTCGAAATGGTCTTCCAGTTGGTCATCATGCCGCCGAGCCAGCGGGAGTTGACGTAGTACTGGGCCGAACGCTTGGCGGAATCAGCGATGATTTCCGAAGCCTGACGCTTGGTGCCAACGAACAGAACGCGGCCGCCACGAGCAACGGTGTCGGACACGACCTGAAGGGCGCGCGACAGCATCGGAACGGTCTGAGCCAGGTCAATGATGTGGATGTTGTTACGATCGCCGAAGATGTACGGCTTCATCTTCGGGTTCCAGCGGTGCGTCTGGTGACCGAAGTGAACGCCAGCTTCCAGAAGCTGACGCATGCTAAAATCAGGCAATGCCATGCCTTTTTCTCCTTTTCCGGTTTAACCCCCGCGAGACAAACAGCAGACCTTTCGGTCAGCCACCGGGCGGAAACGACAGGATTTCTCCCTGACGATCCCAAGTCTCGCGTGTGGAATGACGCCGGCCATACAGGGGCGTCGGTCAAAAATCAATAGCGGACGCGCCGAATTCCGGCAATCGAGCCGGTTTACTGGCAATCGCCGTCGGGCTTGCCGAGCACTTCAAGCTTGGTCAGCTTGCCGACCAAGACGAAGTCGCCGTAGTCGAGCGTCAGGTCACGGGTCACGCCGTTTTCGTAGAGCTTGAAGGACTGGCTGTAGATCGGCTCCTGGTCGCCCCTCGTCTTCTCGTCAAAATAGGCGATCGAGACCGGCCAGTAGTCCTGTGTTCCGAGTGTTGCCAGGGCCTTGGCTTCCGGATCCGTCTTCGCAGACTGCTGCGGACCACCAACGATGGTGGTCGTGAGGAAGGTCTGGTCGCCGTCTTCGGAACCGTCGAAGATCCGCGATTCGAAGACGCGCTCGCCCTTGCGGGCGCGGGCGATCACTTCGAGCATGTGCTCGGCCGGAAAGCGGCTGTCGGCAAGCTCGATATCGCGCCTGTCGGGTCCGGTCAGTTCGATCTTGACCTTGCCGCCGGCTTCAGCCGCAGCACCGCTGACGTCCTTATCCAACTGGTCATCGGTGAAGGACTTGTTCTCGAATCGGAACTTGCCGGCAGGCACGTCTTCGAAAGTGGTCGAACGCTGGTCGGTGACGCGCACGCCCTCGCCCACGTCGATGCGGGTCACGAAGCGGAACTGGGTGTTGAAGCCCTTGCAGGCCGAACCACTGAATTCATAGACCATGCGGCCGCGCACGGATTCGATCCCTGAGCGGTCGGATGCTTCTTTCA
Source organism: uncultured Allorhizobium sp. (assembly GCA_958439205.1). Taxonomy (GTDB): domain Bacteria; phylum Pseudomonadota; class Alphaproteobacteria; order Rhizobiales; family Rhizobiaceae; genus Allorhizobium. Next base: position 2,947,799 of record OY288189.1, read on the forward strand.
GTACGATCTCGTAGACGGCGCGATGCGGCACAAGGCCGACGGTCGCCGCATAGGCCGCCTGCCCTGCAGCGCCAAAGGCAGCGAGGGAAAGCGTCGCACGGACCGCCATTCGCAAAGGAAACATCGACACCCTCCTGTTGGACTCGTCATCGATGTTATAAGAACACATCCGGCAAAAGCGAGACATGCTTTTCGTCGCCACAACTTTCTCAACTTTTATCAACAGACCGGGAATCGACCATGTCCGACACAATCGACGGCCGCCTTGCAGCGCTGGGCATCAGCCCGCCTGAAGCTGCTGCCCCTGCCGCCAATTACGTGCCCTATGTGATCAGCGGAAACCTGCTGTTCCTCTCCGGCCAGTTGCCGATTGAAGGCGGACGAGTGGCGGTGACGGGTCTTGTCGGCGGCGATGTCGTGCTCGCCGACGCCCAGAGGGCAGCCGAACTTTGCGCCATCAACATCCTGGCCCAGGCGAAAGCCGCACTGTCCGGCGACCTGTCGCGGATCAGCCGGGTCGTGAAGCTGAATGGTTTCGTCGCTTCGGCCCCGGGCTTTATCGAGCAGCACCTCGTGATCAACGGTGCCTCGAACCTGATCGCGAACGTGTTGGGTGACGCCGGCAAACACGCGCGCGCCGCCGTGGGCGTGGCCCAGCTACCGCTGAATGCCGCCGTCGAAATCGACGCCATCCTGGAGATTTCGCTGTGAGTTCGGTTGACTGGATCAAGGACCTGCCGGTTGCCCATCGCGGCTATCACGACATGAACAGAGAGATCTGGGAAAACACGCTCTCAGCCTTCAGCCGGGCCATCGAGGCAGGCTTCGCGATCGAATGTGACATCCAGCTCTCGTCCGACAGCGTCCCCATGGTGTTCCACGACCACGACCTGCAGCGGCTCTGCAACATGAATGGTGAAGTGCGCGAACGCACTGCCGGCGAATTGCGGATGCTGTCGATCGGTGGAACCGCCGACAAGATCCCGACGCTTCGCCAGATGCTGGACCTCGTGAAGGGCCGGGTGCCGCTGGTGATCGAGCTCAAGGGCATCGATGCCGAGCATGATGACGGCTTCGTCGAGGCGGTACTCGAGGTGCTAGAGGGTTATGAGGGCAAGGTCGCGCTGATGAGCTTCGATTATCACCTCCTGCGCGCCCTCAAGGTGGCGGAATGCCCCTGGCCGGTCGGCCTCACGGCGGAAGGCGTAAAGCCGGAGAACCTCAGCGCCCACAAGGAAGCCATGGATCTCGGACTGGACTTCACCTCCTATTGCGTGGCGCATCTGCCGAATGATTTCGTCACCGGACTGCGTGAAAAGGGCACACCCGTGATTACCTGGACCGTCAGGGATGAAATCATGCGGGCACAGACCTATAACTATGCTGATCAGATGACATTCGAAGGCTTCGACCCGCGCCAGTCGCCGGCGACTGCCTGACGGGAGATCCATGGCAGACGAGGTGACGATCCGCGTAGTGCGCTCCTTCCAGGAGATCCCATCCAGCGAATGGGGTCTACTCTCCGGGGCCTCCCGTTCGGAGCCGGGCTACAATCCCTTCACCTCGCACGCCTTCCTGTCGGCCCTTGAAGAATCCGGCTCGGCGACAGCCGAGACCGGCTGGATGGGCCATCACCTTTTGCTGGAAGAGGAAGGGCGGCTTCTCGGCGCCATTCCCTGCTATCTGAAGAGCCACAGCCAGGGCGAATATGTCTTCGACCATGGATGGGCGGATGCCTTCCATAGGGCCGGCGGGCGTTATTATCCGAAGCTCCAGGCATCCATTCCGTTCACCCCGGCAACAGGGCCCCGGCTGCTGGTGCGCCATGGTGAGGATGTCCCGCGGATGCAGGGACTATTGGCACAGGGGCTGCAGCAGGTGGCCGGTGAACTCGGCACCTCATCGGCACATGTGACCTTCCTTCCGCAAGGTGAGTTATCGTCCCTTACGGAAGCCAAATTTCTGCATCGGACGGATCAGCAGTTCCACTTCATCAATCGCGGCTATGCGAACCACGAGGCGTTTCTCGCCGAACTCTCGTCGTCGAAGCGAAAGAACCTGCGCAAGGAGCGCCGGGCAGCCCTCGAAAACGGCATCAGCATCGACTGGCTGACGGGTGCTGACCTCACGGAGGACATCTGGGACCAGTTCTTCCGCTTTTACATCGACACAGGCAGCCGAAAGTGGGGCAAGCCTTATCTCACCCGCCTCTTCTACTCGCTGGTTGGTGAGCGGATGCCCGACGACATCCTGCTGGTGATGGCGAAGCGCAATGGGCGATATGTCGCCGGCGCCATCAACTTCATCGGCGCGGAAGCCCTTTATGGCCGCCATTGGGGCTGCGTCGAAGACCATCCCTTCCTGCATTTCGAGGTCTGCTATCATCAGGCGATCGACTTCGCCCTGGAGAAGGGTCTCGATCGGGTCGAGGCGGGTGCCCAGGGCGAGCATAAACTGGCGCGCGGCTACGAACCCGTCCTCACCCATTCAGCCCATTTCATCACCCATCCGGGCCTGCGCCGGGCGGTCGCCGACTACCTCGCGCATGAGCGCCGCGAGGTTGCCCAGGCTGGCGAATATCTCGGCGAACACACACCCTTCCGCAAGGGCGAGCGCGTGCCGCGCGACGGTGAGGAATTCGATGGTTGAGAGCGCCGCTGCGCTCTTGAAGCCGGAGCTGGCTTGCCGTTAAGTGGCCCCGACAATCGAGGAGACAGCCATGACCGCCTATGATCCCAACAACATCTTCGCCAACATCCTCGCCGGCGATATTCCATCGGTGAAGCTCTACGAGGACGAGGATACACTCGCCTTCATGGACGTCATGCCACAGGCCCCCGGCCACCTTCTGGTGATCCCGAAGCAGGGGTCACGCAATCTGCTCGATGCCGATCCGGCGGTGCTCTCAAAGCTGATGCCGGTCGTGCAGAAACTGGCCAATGCTGCCAAGGAAGCTTTCGAGGCCGATGGCATCTATATCGCGCAGTTCAATGAGCCGTCGGCCGGCCAGACCGTCTTCCACCTGCATTTCCATGTCATCCCGCGCCATGAGGGTCTGCCGCTCAAGCCGCATGCCGGCGGCATGGCCGATGTCGAGATGCTGAAAGCGCAGGCCGAAAAGATCAAGGCGGCGCTCTGAGACGAGCGCCGCTTGGCCGGTCCTTGCCGGATCAGGCGACCAGGCCGCCGACGACAACGACGGCGGCAATGCCAACCAGCACAAGGACCATGATGGGAAAGGAGCCGGTCGAGCTCCAGCTATCACGCCTTGATGACCGCTTGCGCAGATCATCCGGCAGAACCTTGAAGCGGGGTGGATCCCCGTGTTTCAGCTTTCGGAAGCGTACTACCTTTGACATTTCGCTTTCCTCCTGTTGATCGGAAATCCGATTTGGGGAGCGAAATGTGGCAATACCAGCCTGCTCGCGCGTCTGTGAACGCGTATGATCTCAGAGCCAGATCAGGCCCGCCCCGAGGATCGCCAGGGGCACGACGACACCGACGAGGACGCGCTGGCCGGACAGAAGGAAGGCCGCAAAGCCGATCCCGGCTGCCGCCAGGCGCAGCCACAAGGGTGATGCTTCAAGGGCACCCGTCGGAAAGACGACGAGCTTTGCCGTCACCGCCATGACGAGGGCTGTTGCAACCGCCCTCACCCAATTCAACGCCTCGGAGCCTTCCTGCAGCCGGTTGCCGGCCAGCACACCCATCCAGCGCCAGAAATCCGTGGCCAGCCAACCGGCGACGATGATCACCACATAGGGCCAGTATTCCTCGATCATACCACCTCCTCTGTCGAGGCTGCGGTGTCCGGCTCAGCGGTTCTCGTTTGAGTCTTGTCCCCACGGATCACGTAACGATCAAAGAGATAGGCAAGCGTTCCACCACCGAGACCGGCGATCAGGATATCAAATCCGGGCACGAGAACGGTGAGCACAGGGCCGGAGACCACGCCAACAATGAAGGCGACCTTGACGACCGACTGTCGCCCCGTGGCCCAGATGGACGCGATGAAATAGACGGGCGTCAGGAAGAACAGGAGGGCTGCGACGACAGGCGGAAACTGGGATACCAGCCCGTAGCAGACGCCGACAAGGATCGTATTGACCGTCACGAGGGTGATGCCGAAGCCGGCGAAATAGGCGACACGTCCCTCTCTCGGGACGTTCTTGAAGCTTCCCATCGCGAAGACCCAGGCCGTGATTGCGACGAAATGCGACAGGAAGAGCAGCAACCAGGTCGGGGTTTTCTCCGTGCGCATCTCCGGCACCAGAGATGCGACCATCGGCATCATGCGGATCGAGGACAGGGAAACGGCGAGGAAGATGGCGAGCAGGTTGGCGCCGCTGGTCATGGTGCCGATCAGGATCATCTTCGCCGGCAGAGCCCATACGGTCGCCGTCATGACCATGGCTTCTGTGCGGCTCACGCCGGATTGAAGCGCAAAAGCGGAAAAGCCGACGAAGGAGATCATGAGGATGATGGCAGGTAGACTGAACAGCCCGCGCATGCCGGTGAAAAACCACCGTGTCTGTGAAATATCGGAAGTGGCCGAAGACATCTGAAATTCCGGTTCGGCAAAAAGAAAGTGCCGGGCGCTAAGCCCGGCACGGGTCTCTCATCTGATGGTGCTTACTTCTTCTTCGGCACCTTCGGCACGGCCGAACGCTTGGGCTGCTTCGGCGCCTCGTCGATCACCGCGACATCGCCCTCATCCTCGATCACCGAGGCCTTGGTAACCGGCTTGCGCTTGGCCTTGGCGGGCTTTGCGGAGGCCACTTCGGCTTCGGGCTTGGGCTTGACGGGCGCCACTTCGGAAATCGCTTCCAGATCGAGCACCTCGGCGCCGGTCTCGTCGGTCTTTGTGCCGACCTTGACGACGCCGCCCTTCTTCAGCTTGCCAAACAGGATCTCGTTGGCGAGCGGTTTCTTGATGTGCTCCTGGATGACACGACCCAGCGGACGAGCACCCATCTTTTCGTCGTAACCGCTCTTCGCCAACCAGGCGATCGCGGATTCGGACAGATCGAAGGTCACGTTGCGCTCGGACAGCTGGGCTTCCAGCTGCATGACGAACTTCTGCACGACCTGATGGATGACTTCCGTTGGCAGCGGCGCAAACGGGATCGTCGCGTCGAGGCGGTTGCGGAATTCCGGCGTGAACAGGCGGTTCAGCGCCTCCTCGTCTTCGCCGGTACGCTTCGAGGAGCCGAAGCCGATTGCCGACTTCGCCATTTCCGACGCGCCCGCATTGGTGGTCATGATCAGGATGACGTTGCGGAAGTCGATCTTCTTGCCGTTGTGATCCGTCAGCTGGCCATGGTCCATGACCTGCAGCAGGATGTTGTAGATATCCGGATGCGCCTTCTCGATTTCATCGAGCAGCACGACCGAGTGCGGATGCTGGTCGACGCCATCGGTAAGAAGACCGCCCTGGTCGAAGCCGACATAGCCTGGAGGCGCACCGAGCAGGCGGGAGACCGTGTGCCGCTCCATGTATTCCGACATGTCGAAGCGCAGCAGTTCGACGCCGAGCGAGGCGGCAAGCTGCTTGGCGACTTCCGTCTTGCCGACGCCGGTCGGGCCGGAGAAGACGTAAGAGCCGATCGGCTTGTTCGGTTCGCGAAGACCGGCACGGGCGAGCTTGATCGATGTCGAGAGAGCCTCGATCGCCTTGTCCTGACCATAGACGACCGAGCGCAGTTCCTTCTCGAGGTTGGCGAGAACCATCTCGTCGTCCTTGGATACGGTCTTGGGCGGGATGCGGGCCATCGTCGCGATGGTGACCTCGATCTCCTTCTCGGTGATCAGCTTGCGACGCTTGGAGGCGGGCAGCAGCATCTGGGCCGCACCCGTCTCGTCGATCACGTCGATCGCCTTGTCCGGCAGCTTGCGGTCGGAGATGTAGCGGGCCGAGAGTTCGACAGCCGACTTGATCGCCTCGTTGGTGTAACGGAGCTTGTGGTAGTCCTCGAAATAAGGCTTGAGGCCCTTCATGATCTCGATCGCATCATCGATCGACGGTTCGTTGACGTCGATCTTCTGGAAGCGGCGGACCAGCGCGCGGTCCTTTTCGAAGAACTGGCGGTATTCCTTGTAGGTGGTCGAGCCGATGCAGCGGATCGCCCCCGAGGAGAGCGCCGGCTTCAACAGGTTCGACGCATCCATGGCGCCGCCCGAGGTCGCACCTGCACCGATCACCGTGTGGATCTCGTCGATGAAGAGGACGGCACCCGGGTAGTCTTCGAGTTCCTTGACCACCTGCTTCAGGCGTTCCTCGAAGTCACCGCGATAGCGTGTGCCGGCGAGCAGCGTGCCCATGTCGAGCGAGAAGATTGTGGCATCCGCCAGCGCTTCCGGCACCTTGCCCTCGACGATGCGCTTGGCAAGGCCTTCGGCGATTGCCGTCTTGCCGACGCCCGGGTCGCCCACATAAAGCGGGTTGTTCTTGGAACGACGGCACAGCACCTGGATCGTGCGGTTCACCTCGTCGTGGCGACCGATCAACGGATCGATCCGGCCGGTCTTGGCCTTTTCGTTCAAGTTGACGCAGTAGGCCTTCAGGGCCTCCTGCTTGCCCTTGGCAGAACCTTCTTCCGGCTCGCGACCCTGCTTGGCCTCGGGCTCGCCCTCATCCGAGCCACGGGGGCTGCGGACCTGCGATGCGCCGGGGCGCTTGCCGATGCCATGCGAGATGTAGTTGACGGCGTCGTAGCGCGTCATTTCCTGCTCCTGCAGGAAGTAGGCGGCATTGCTCTCGCGCTCGGCGAAAATGGCGACGAGCACGTTTGCGCCGGTGACTTCCTCGCGACCGGACGACTGGACATGGATCACGGCGCGCTGGATCACCCGCTGGAAGCTGGATGTCGGCTTTGAATCCTCGTCATAACCGGTAATCAGGTTTGCAAGATCATTGTCGACGAAGTCGGTCACGGTCTTGCGCAACGCGTCGAGGTTGACGTTGCAGGCCCCCATTACGGCGGCGGCATCAGCGTCGTCGATCAGAGCGAGCAGCAGGTGCTCCAGCGTCGCATATTCATGGTGACGCTCGTTGGCGTAGGTCAGGGCCTGATGCAGCGCTTTTTCGAGGCTGGGTGAAAATGTTGGCACGTCTGATCCTCACTTCTTTTCCATGACGCATTGAAGCGGATGTTCATGTTGCCTGGCGAAATCCATCACCTGTGAGACTTTTGTTTCGGCGACTTCGTAGGTGAAGACACCACATTCGCCGACTCCATGATTATGCACATGCAGCATGATGCGGGTGGCAGCTTCCCTGTCCTTTTGGAAGAAGCGCTCCAGGATGTGGATCACAAACTCCATCGGGGTGTAGTCGTCGTTCAGAAGCAGGACGCGATACAGATCTGGCTTCTTCGTCTTCGGCTTGGTGCGGGTGATCACCGAGGTGCCGCGATTGGCGTTTTCCCCGTCACCCTGGCTTTGCATGAAGACCGGCTTGGCAGTCATTTCAGTTCATTCTCCGTTGTCCGGCCGGTTTGCCGTTACACATCGGTGCGGACGAACACTCAGCACAGTAAGGTAGTTCATTATGCGGTGATTTTAAGCCCCCCGGGCTGCCATGACGACAATTTGTCACGAAGCCCGGAAAAGCGAGAAAAGTGAACGATCAGGTTATACCAGCAGGCACAAATGACAAGACCGGCCGCGCGGGGCGCGGCCGGTCTCGCATGTTACACGCAAGCTTCGATCAGGCGGCAGCCGACATCGGCGCCATGGCCTTACCGACCACGCCCTCGTAGGGCTTGTAGGCGATCTTGGCGAGTTCGGCGTACATCTCGCCCATCTTCGTCGCTTCGGCAACGAAGCTTTCGTAAGAGGACTTCATGAAGGAGGTCTGGAGCTCGAAAGCCGCCTCGACGCTCTTCACCGAAGTCAGCGCTTCCATGTAGGACGCCATGTCCTGAAACGACTTCTTGGAATAGTCTGTTGCTTCGGTGGCGATCGCCTGGAAGCCCTTCGTGACCTCAGAATAGTTCTTCAGCATGGCATCCATGGCTTCTTTGCCCTTCGTGTTGGCGTCAGAGATATTGAACATGTGAGCCTCCTCCTTCTGTTCGGCATATCAGAGGCCTCGAACATAGCAGTCGCACAAAGAGGGTCAAGTGAATTTGTGCATCGCACAACAATCGTCAATTGTAAGCCGGATAAGAAAAAAGGGGCCTGCACGCCTCGGTACAGCCCCCTGTTTTACGCTCATTCCATCCAATCTTGCCGCCGATTGCGGCGACAAGACGCGTTACGTCAGATCGACGTCGAGGATCGCCATCGAGAAATTGTAGGAGAGATCGCCGTCTTCGTCGTCCTTGAAGACAACGCCGAGAAACTCGTCACCGACATAGACTTCAGCGGAATCGTCCTTGCGCGGACGAGCCTTCACGCTCATCGTGGGATTGAAGGTGCGCTTGAAATAAGCGTCGAGCTTCTTCAGTTCTTCCGGCTTCACACTGTGTCTCCATGGACTGTTTTCGGGGAGTGTTTCGATTTGCGCGCTTGTCGCACGGCCTTTCCGCCGATGTAAAGACGCAAAGAAAAGTTTGCCCCGGCAAGCCGGGTCGTTCTGCGCCCGGCCGATCGCGAAACCGGTTCAGTCCTCCGAAGCGATCATCTGATCCATCGAGCGCGCCGGCTCGGCGCAACCGGCCTCGCCAACCACGCGCGCCGGAACGCCCGCAACCGTCGTGCATCTCGGCACGGGCTTCAGGACCACAGAGCCGGCCGCGATGCGCGAGCAACTGCCGACTTCGATATTGCCGAGCACCTTGGCCCCTGCCCCGATCAGAACGCCGTCACCGATCTTCGGATGGCGATCGGCGCCCTCCTTGCCGGTGCCGCCGAGGGTTACCCCATGCAGGATCGAAACATTGTCGCCGATGCGGGCGGTTTCGCCGACCACAAGGCCGGTGGCGTGGTCGAGGAAGATGCCCTTGCCGATGTGTGCAGCCGGATTGATGTCCGTCTGGAACATGTTGGACGAGCGGCTCTGCAGGTAAAGTGCAAAATCACGGCGCCCGTTGTTCCACAGCCAATGGGCCAGACGGTGCGTCTGGATCGCATGGAAGCCCTTGAAATAGAGGACAGGCTCCATGAAGCGCGTGCAGGCGGGATCGCGGTCGTAGACGGCCTGGATATCGACCCGGAGTATCGAACTCCATTCCGGCCAGTCGGCCATCATCGCCTCGAAAGCCTGACGCAGCACGATTGCCGGCACGTCGGAATGGTCGAGGCGCTCGCAGATACGGTAGATCACACACTCTTCCAGCGAGCGGTGGCTGAGCACCGTCGAATGGAAGAAGGCCGCCAGCATCGGGTCACGATCGGCCGCCATGCGGGCTTCGTGCCGCAGGCTGTCCCAGATCGGGTCCATGGACTTGACGGTTTCGGTCTTGAGGACGTCGTTGTGTGCGACCATTGCCGGTCTCCTCGTTCGTCTTGGAATGGCATTATATAGTCGAAGACAGATCGAACTCAAATGGGGCCCGCATGAAACAGTCGAACACCCTTGCCAATGGCTTTATCAAGGCTTTCGTCGATGGCGCGAAAGGGCTTCTGGTGATCGATAATCCGCAGCGGAAGAACGCGATCACGGCGGCGATGTGGCGAGCGATTCCGGACGCGATCCACTGGCTGCATGCCGAGGCCGGCGCCCGTGTCATCGTGCTGGCCGGCGGCGGACAGGCCGATTTCAGCGCGGGAGCAGACATTTCGGAATTTACCGAATTAAGGAAGGATGCGGCGACCGCCCGCATCTACGAGGCATCGAACAGCCGTGCCTTTGCCGCCATTCGCGAGGCCCCCGTCCCTGTGATCGCGGCTGTCAGGGGCATATGTTATGGCGGCGGTTTCGGCCTTGCGGCGGCCGCCGATCTGCGGCTCGCCTCCGCCGAGGCGGTGTTTGCCGTCCCCGCCGCCAAACTCGGCCTGGCCTACCCGGCAGATGCCGTGCAGGATTTCGTCCGGGGACTGGGCAGCCAGATGGCTCGCAAGGCGCTTTTTACCGGAGCGCCGCTGAAGTCTGCCGAGCTGATGGCGGCCGGCTTCCTGTGTGACGTCACGGCGACCGCCGATCTCGAAACACGGACCGACATCCTCGCCGAGGCGATTGCCGCCAACGCGCCGCTGTCACTCCGGGCCTCGAAGCTGGCCTTGCGGGCAGTCGAGCTTGGTGACGACGACCTGCTGCGCGAGGCGGAAGTCATCGGAGCCTCGACCTTCGAGAGCGCGGATTATCGCGAGGGGCGCGCGGCCTTTGCCGAGCGCAGACGACCCGTCTTCACAGGTCGCTGAGGCTCAGCGGTCCGCGAGCGTGTCGTAGAAATCCAGCGCCGCCTTCTTGAACACGCGATCGCCGACGGCGAGCATGTGGTCCCGGTTGGGGATGTCGAGTGCTACCGCGCTTGGCATCAACTCCGCCAGATCATGCGGCGAGCCGGCAATGTCGTCCTTCGTGCCGACACCGATCAGGCAGGGAATATCGACTTTGGCGATGTCCTCACGGCGCACCAGATCCCGCGACGTCCGGATGCAGGCCGCGAGCGCCAGCCGATCCGACTTGGTCTGGTCTGCAAAGGCACGGAACATCCGGCCGCGCTCATGCGTGACATCATCCAGCGACGGAGCTAGCAAGGCGTCGGCGATCGGATCCCAGTCACCGACACCATCACACATGCCGATGCCGAGCCCCCCGAAGACGAGCGAGCGCACGCGGTCGGGATGCTCGATGGCGAGGAAGGCGGAGATGCGCGCGCCCATCGAATAACCCATGACATGGGCCTCGGCGATGCCGAGATGGGTCAGGAGAGCTGCAGCATCCCCCGCCATGGATGTCGGATGGTAGGCTTCCGGATCATGCGGCTTGGCGCTTGCACCATGGCCGCGATTGTCGATCGCGATCACCCGGTAGCCAGCGTCCCCAAGCGTTCTCAGCCAACCCGGATAGACCCAGTTGACGCTCGCCGACGAGGCAAAGCCATGAATGAGCAAGATCGGATCGCCTGCCGGATCGCCATCGTCGAAATAGGCAAGCTCGAGCCCGTCATTGTGAAAGCTGGAAAACGGCGGGGCGTCGAGATTCATGAATGGGTCCTTATTGCCTTGAGGCCGCAACCATAGCCAAGAGCATCCTGACATCAATTGCCGCAGACCGATTTTCTGTGACTTTTGCCCGCCGCCGGCTCTACACTTTTCGGAAGGACGGCGCTAATGTCCGCGCAAACTCGCAAAGCATTCTCGGAGCAAGACATGGCCGGCCACACCATTCCCCATTTTCAGAACGACGGCGGTCATCGCGTGATCGAAGTCGGCGTGAAGGAATTCATGTGCACCGGCGCTTCCGTGCCCTTCGACCATCCGCATATCTTCATCGACATGGGACATGACAACGAGAAGGTCTGTTCCTACTGCTCGACGCTCTATCGCTACAATCCGAGCCTGAAGGCCGAACAGACGAATCCGGCAGGCTGCGTCTTCCACGTCAAGGCAGCGTGACCCCAGCGTCACGATCGGCATAGTTCCCATGTCCATCAAGCACGCCGCCATCGTCGGAGCCGGGATGGCGGGGTTGACCGCTGCCCTGGCGCTCGCACGCAAGGGCATTTCCAGCGACATCATCGAACAGGCGCCACAGCTCGGCGAAGTCGGCGCGGGCCTGCAGCTTTCGCCGAATGCCACGCGGGTGTTGGCGTCTCTCGGAGTACTCTCCGATCTGGAGCAGCACTGGCTTGAGCCAAATGCCATCAGCCTCGTTTCGGGAAGGGACTTGCGCCACCTGGCTTCGGTCCCGGCCGGCAATTTCGCCCGCAAGCGCTGGGGCTATCCCTATGGCGTCCTGCATCGCTCGACCTTGCAGCAGGCGCTGTTGCGCGCGGTGCTCAATAAATCACTCTGCCGGCTGCATCTCGGACAACGCGTGCAGGGGATCGGTGCGGAAGCCCTGGGGTCAATTACCGGTCGCAAGCCTGATCTCGTGATCGGCGCCGATGGCGCCTGGTCGGTCGCGAGGGATGCCATTCAGGGTAGCCCCACGGTCAGCTTCTCCGGCAACATTGCCTGGCGCTTCACCATCTCCCAGAGCGGCGCTCCCTCGTTCCTGTCTCGCAATGGCGTGACAGCCTATCTCGGGGCGAAGGCGCATCTGGTCAGCTATCCGCTGAAGGAGATCGACGGCTTCAACCTCGTGGCGATCGCTGCCGGCACGAAGAGTGATGAGAGCTGGGCGATCGATGCAGATGCGGCACGGCGCGCCATGCTGCTCGAACAATTTTCCGGCTGGCACCTCGACATCAGGACAATTCTTGCCGGCGCTGAGCAGCCGACCTTCTGGCCGCTTTACGAGGCCTCCGACGGCAATTGGCACAATGGTCGCGACACGGTGCTGATCGGCGATGCGGCGCATGCGATGATGCCGTTCTCGGCCCAGGGCGCTGCGATGGCCATCGAGGACGCGTTCTCGCTGGCGGCCCATGTCGCCCGGGCACCCCTCCCCTTGGCGCTTGCCACTTTCTCGACTGAGCGAAAGGCCAGGGCTGCACGGGTCAAGGCACGCGGCGACTTCAATCGCTTCGCCTATCACGCCCGTGGCCCATTCCGAATCGGGCGCGATATCGTTCTTTCGCTTCGGCCGGCCGAAAAGCTCGCCGCCGATCTCGACTGGCTCTACGGCCATCGGATCGGCGACTGAGGGCGAAAACCGTCAATCAGACGGCAGCCGCTGCGGCAAAGCCGCGTTCGAGGTCCGCGGTGATGTCCTCGACATTCTCGAGACCGATCTGCAGACGGATCACGGCGCCATCGGTTGGGCCCTTGCGGATCTTTCGGTCATCCAGATTGACGTGCACCGCCAGGCTCTCATAGCCACCCCAGGACCAGCCGAGCCCGAAGAGCTGCAGCGCATCAAGGAAGGCATGCGCCTTCGGCTTGACCTTTTCCCGGGACGGAGCCGGCAGCACGAAGGAGAAGACGCCACTTGCGCCCTTGAAGTCGCGCTTCCAGAGCGCGTGCCCCGGGAAGCTCTCAAGCGCCGGATGCAACACACGCGCCACGTCATCGCGGGCTTCGAGCCAGCGGGCAACGGAGAGCGCGCTCTTGTAGTGATGATCGAGCCGTAGCCCCATGGTGCGCAGGCCGCGCAGGATCTGGTAGCTGTCATCGGGGGCGCCGCATATGCCAAGCGTGATGTTGGCTTCGCTCAGCGTCGGCCAGTGCTTTGCATTCGCCGAGACCGTGCCCATCAGAATGTCCGAATGGCCCGAGGGATATTTGGTCGCGGCGTGAATGGTCACGTCGGCACCGAAGTCGAGCGCCTTGAAATAGAGCGGCGTGGCCCAGGTGTTGTCGATGGTCACAACGCAATGATGCTTGTGCGCCGCGTCGGCAATCGCACGGATATCCTGCATTTCCATGGTGTTGGAGCCGGGCGCCTCGGTATGCACTAGTTTGGTGTTGGGCCGGATCAGCCGCTCGATATCGGCGCCGATTTCCGGGTCGTAATATTCGACTTCGACCCCGAGACGGGTCAGCATCGTGTCGCAGAAATGGCGGCACGGCGAATAGACGGAATCAACGATCAGTGCGTGGTCGCCCGCCGAGAGGAAAGCGAGGAACGGCACGGTGATGGCGGCGAGCCCCGACGGGACGAGGATCGTGCCGGCCGAGCCTTCCAGCGCATCGATTGCGCGGCAGAGAGCATCAGTCGTGGGGGTACCGCGCGTGCCATAGGTATAGGGCTGCGAACGCGTTTCCATGGCCCGCGCATTGGGGAACAGAACCGTCGAGGCGTGAACGACCGGCGGATTGACGAACCCGTAATAGTCTTCAGGATCATAGCCGACATGGCACAGTTTCGTATCGGTGCCGGCGGCGGCCAGCCAGTCTTTGGATTTGCTCATGGATTCAAGATTCCTCACGGTCGGATAGCGTGGTTTTCGCGCCTCCGGGAGGGCCGGTCAAGTTGCACAATTCCGTGATCCGAAGCGCAAGTCTTGCTGCTTACGCATATCAGCACAGTCAAAAAGGCGTCATTTTCATCACTTTGGGCCAAAAACCACACATTTTTGCCTATTTGGAGGGCGATTTTGGTAAATTCGCGCTTTTGTGGCCAATTCGCGGCATAAAGACTTGACCCTGTCCGCATTTGCGACTGAGATATGAAGGCTCGCACCGGGAGGCCGTGAGCCGACGTGCGCTGCTGGTATCAGCAGCAAGCCGTCGCTGGCATACAACAAGAGAAAAAAGGTTGGGAAAAATGAACAACAAGTTCCTGTCAGCCGCCATCGGCGCTGCGGTCCTGGGTTTTGGCGCGTCTGCTGCATCCGCTGCAACGCTCGATGACGTGAAGGCCAAGGGTTTCGTCCAGTGCGGCGTGAACACGGGTCTCGCCGGCTTTGCATCGCCGGACGCAGCCGGCAACTGGACCGGTTTCGACGTCGACTACTGCAAGGCTGTCGCTGCCGCCGTATTCGGCGATGCCACGAAGGTAAAGTACACACCGACCACCGCACAGAGCCGCTTCACCGCGCTGCAGTCCGGCGAAGTCGACATGCTTGCCCGTAACACCACCTGGACCATCAGCCGCGACACCGCGCTCGGCTTCAACTTCCGCACCGTCAACTACTATGACGGCCAGGGCTTCATGGTCACCAAGGCGCTCAACGTAAAGTCGGCCCTCGAACTCTCGGGCGCTGCCGTCTGCGTACAGTCCGGCACCACGACCGAACTGAACCTTGCCGACTACTTCAAGGCCAACAACCTCGAATACAAGCCGGTCGTTTTCGAAAAGCTGGAAGAAGTCAACGCTGCCTACCAGGCTGGCCGTTGCGACGTTTACACGACCGACCAGTCGGGCCTGTATTCGCTGCGTCTGACGCTGACCAACCCGGACGAGCACGTCATTCTGCCGGAAATCATCTCCAAGGAGCCGCTTGGCCCGGCCGTTCGCCAGGGTGACGACCAGTGGTTCGACGTCGTATCGTGGACGCATTATGCCCTCGTGACCGCTGAAGAATTCGGCATCACCCAGGCAAACGTCGACGAAATCAAGTCGACCACCACCAACCCTGACATCAAGCGCTTCCTCGGCGCTGAAGCCGACACCAAGATCGGTACCGACCTCGGCCTCACCAACGAGTGGGCCTACAACATCATCAAGGGCGTCGGTAACTACGGCGAAGTATTTGAGCGTAACATCGGCACCAACACCCCGCTCAAGATCGAGCGCGGCGTAAACGCCCTGTGGACCAAGGGCGGTCTGCAGTACGCTCCGCCGATCCGCTAAGATCCGGCTGACGTTTGCGAGGCGGCGAAAGCCGCCTCGCGCTTATCGGGACGACGGGTTCAGACCGGCACGGACGCTGCGGTCAGCAGCGCAATTTAAGAATGCCGGCTGTTTTCAAAAACAAGAACAGTTAAGGGCTCAAAGAAGCCCCGGGGATTTGGCACAGCATGACAGATCACGCCACCAGTATACCTGCCGGTGGGCAGAGCGTGGGCTCGCTGATCTACGATCCGAAAGCAAGATCGATCTTCTTTCAGGTCGCTACGATCGCCATCATGACGTTTATCGTCTGGACCATCGCGAACAACACCATCGAAAACCTCGCCCGGAGCAACACCGCAACGGGCTACGACTTCCTGAATGGCCGCGCCGGCTTCGACATCGGCCAGAGCCTGATCGCCTATACGGCGGATTCGACCTATGGCCGCGCCATTCTCGTCGGCCTGCTGAACACGATCCTCGTCGCCGTAACGGGTATCATCACCGCAACGATCATCGGCTTCTTGATCGGCATTGGCCGCCTGTCGAGAAACTGGCTGATTGCCAAGCTTTGCACGGTCTATGTGGAAGCCTTCCGCAATCTGCCGCCTCTGCTCGTCATCTTCTTCTGGTACTCGGGCGTCCTGTCGACGCTGCCACAGCCGCGCGATTCCCTCGAGCTGCCCTTCTCGACCTTCCTCAACAACCGTGGTCTGGCCTTCCCCAAGCCGATCTGGGGAGATGGCGCGGGCATTATCCCGATCGCGCTACTGATCGGCATTGTCGCGACCATCGTCGTTGCACGCTGGGCCAAGGCCCGTCAGATGCGCACCGGCCAGATCTTCCCGACCGGATGGGTTGGCATTGGACTGATCGTCGGTCTGCCGCTGATCGCCTTCCTCGCTGCCGGCTCGCCGCTTACCTTTGACTATCCGGTCGCCAGCCGCTTCAACATGTCGGGCGGTGCGGTCATCGCGCCTGAGTTCGTCGCACTCTACCTCGCGCTCTCCTTCTATACGGCCGCCTTCATCGCGGAAATCATCCGCGCCGGCATCAAGGGCGTCTCGAAGGGGCAGACAGAGGCGGCATCCGCCCTTGGCCTGCAGCCCTCGACCACGACGCGTCTCGTGATCGTGCCCCAGGCGATGCGCATCATCATTCCGCCGCTGACAAGCCAGTATCTCAACCTGACGAAGAACTCGTCGCTCGGTGTGGCCGTCGGCTTCCCCGAACTGGTTTCGACCGGCGGCACAACGTTGAACCAGACCGGCCAGGCCATCGAGATCGTCTCGATCTGGCTCGTCGTCTATCTCTCCATCAGCATTGTGACCTCGCTCTTCATGAACTGGTTCAATGCCAAGATGGCCCTGGTGGAGCGTTGATCATGGCACACGACCTTTCCTATGTGCGCCAGGACATGCTGGCACCCCTTCCCGCCCCGACCTCCGATGGCAGCATCGGCGGCTGGATCCGCAAGAACCTGCTCGCGACGCCGAAAGATGTGGTCCTCACGATCATCGGCCTCGCGGTTCTCGCGCTCATCCTGCCGGGTGCGATCAACTTCCTGTTTCTCGATGCAGCCTGGTTCGGCGCCGACCGTGCCGTCTGCGCCACGATTGCCCAGGGCGGCGTCCAGCCCGATGGTTGGAAGGGCGCCTGCTGGGCTTTCGTCGAGAGCCGCTTCTCGCAGTTCATCTTCGGGCGTTATCCGCTTGAGGAACGCTGGCGGGTGATCCTGGTGGGCGTGATGTTCATCGCCCTGCTTGTGCCGATGCTGATCCCGAAGGCACCGCGCAAGGGTTTGAACGCACTTCTGCTCTTCGTCATCTTCCCGGTCGTCGCCTTCTTCCTGCTGCATGGCGGCTTTGGTCTCCCCGAAGTGGAAACCCCACTCTGGGGCGGCCTGATGGTCACGCTGATCCTGTCTTTCGTGGGGATCGCGGTTTCACTGCCGCTCGGCATCCTGCTGGCGCTCGGGCGCCGGTCGGACATGCCGGTCATCAAGATGATCTGCGTCGTCTTCATCGAAGTGGTGCGCGGCGTGCCGTTGATCACGGTTCTGTTCATGGCCAACGTGATGTTGCCGCTCTTCATGCCGACAGGCTGGACGATCGACAACTTCCTGCGCGCGCTGGTCGGCGTATCGCTCTTCGCGTCTGCCTATATGGCGGAAGTGGTGCGCGGCGGCCTGCAGGCGATCCCGAAGGGCCAGTATGAGGGCGCGGATTCGCTCGGCCTGTCCTACTGGCAGAAGACCCGCCTGATCATCCTGCCGCAGGCGATCAAGCTGGTCATCCCGGGCATCGTCAACACCTTCATCGGCCTGTTCAAGGATACCTCGCTCGTGTCGATCATCGGCATGTTTGACCTCCTCGGCATCGTCCGCCTCAACTTCACCGATGCCAGCTGGGCAACGCCTGTGACACCGCTCACGGGTCTGATCTTCGCAGGCTTCGTATTCTGGATCTTCTGCTTCGGCATGTCGCGCTACTCCGCCTTCATGGAGCGGCACCTCGACACTGGCCACAAGCGTTAAGAACAAGGGGAAAAACCATGGCTGAAGCCAATTCCGCTAAGAAGACCGTGTCGGGCACCGACGTAGCGGTCGAACTGATCAACATGAACAAGTGGTACGGTGATTTTCACGTGCTGCGCGACATCAACCTCAAGGTCATGAAGGGCGAGCGCATCGTCGTGGCCGGACCGTCCGGTTCGGGCAAGTCGACGATGATCCGCTGCATCAACCGCCTGGAAGAACACCAGACCGGAAACATCCTGGTCGACAACATCGAACTGACGAACGACCTGAAGAAGATCGATGAAGTTCGTCGCGAAGTCGGCATGGTGTTCCAGCACTTCAACCTCTTCCCGCACCTGACCATCCTGGAAAACTGCACGCTGGCCCCGATCTGGGTCCGCAAGATGCCGAAGAAGGATGCCGAGGAAATCGCGATGCACTTCCTGAAGCGCGTCAAGATCCCGGAACAGGCCAACAAGTATCCGGGCCAGCTCTCCGGTGGCCAGCAGCAGCGCGTGGCCATTGCCCGTGCCCTCTGCATGAAGCCGAAGATCATGCTCTTCGACGAGCCGACCTCGGCGCTCGATCCGGAAATGGTCAAGGAAGTTCTCGACACCATGGTGGGCCTTGCCGAAGAAGGCATGACCATGATCTGCGTGACGCATGAAATGGGCTTTGCCCGTCAGGTTGCCGACCGCGTCATCTTCATGGACCAGGGCCAGATCGTCGAGCAGAATTCGCCGGCCGAATTCTTCGACAATCCGCAGCACGAACGCACCAAGCTGTTCCTCAGCCAGATCCTGCATTAAGCGATCTTCCGCATTCGGAATCAAAGAGCCCGCCGCGATCATCGCGGCGGGCTCTTTCGTTTGTGAAGACGACCGCTGTCTTGCGGCTAGGGGCACCAGCTCTGCTGGCGCGCCATGCGCGGCTTGGCGAGGCCTTCGGACACCAGGATTGAACCCAGCGAGCGGCCATCGCGGGTTGCCACGCGTAGCACCCCCGAGGCACCGCTTGGACCCGCGGTCTTCAGTGTCTCGAGATCGAATCGCCCGGAGCTCAACAGATCCTTCAGCCGCACCTTGGCGGCAAATCCACGGTCGCGCTCTTGCTGGCAGGCGGCGCCATCTGTTCTCGGCGCTGCGATATCGGCCAGCACGACCTTGGTCTTCTTGTACCAGAAAGTGTCACCGCTCATGACACAGTTATCGAGACCAGACGTGCCGCAGAAATAGAACTTGCCGGCGAAGTTCTCCCCCGTCAGTGGGCCGCCAGCGGCGGTCGTGACTGCAGGGCGAGACGCAGGAACCGCAGCCTTCACGACACCAACCTCGGCCGGCGGTGTAGGCGTTTTAGAGCTGTTCGGGGCTGTCCGCGCGTTGGCGGTCTTCTCCCGCTCACGGCGGGGCTCGGCCTTGGCTTCGGTGCGGGATGCGGCAGGTTTTCTGTCTGATAGAAGGGGCGACAATTCCTTGAGCACGGCGGCCCTGTTGTCGTAGAGGGCGATACCGCCCGCGACAATGCCGAGCATGACCAGCCAGGTTGTCATGCCCTGGCTGCTGGAAGAGCGGGTCGACTTGCGCCGTTTGGCGGGCGCGCGGCGGGAAGATGCGGTGCGACTGGACATGGTTAACCTCTCGTGAGCGGCATCATGACGCTCAAGGGTTTCCGAAAGGTTGGCAGCAGGAGGGAAAAGCTGGTTGAGACACGATTCTGCACAGCGCCGCGAATAGAAAATGGGGGCCGAGCTGGCCCCCATCATCAGATCGTTGCGTCAACTCACTCGGCGACGCAGTTCGGATCGGCCTTGGTTGCCGAGGAGTCCGCACTCTTCTGGCCGGGCGGGCACTGCGGCTCGTCGCCAGCACTGTTGTCGGATGCGTTCTCGTTGCCGCCATCCGTTCTGCCTTGCGTCTCGCCCTGCTGGCTGCCGCTGTCACTGCTGCCCGGAGAATTGGAGCTGTCGGAGCTTTGCGCCCAGGAGGCGCCCGTCAGGCTCAAGGATACGATCGCGGCGGCTGCAAGCATCTTTTTCATGTGTCTCACTCCCTGTGATAGCGTTGTCTTCACGGGGAGGTTAACAAGCAAAGGGGCTTGCGGTTCCTGTTCCATACACGGAACCTTGGCGGATGATGGAGACAAGAGCGGCGCTGCCGCTGGCCTCATAGAGTGCGCGGCAGACACACTACACTGACGTCCGAAGTGTCAGGCTGTCCGGCAAAAAACGCTTCGAAATGGTGAAACCGACGAGATAGCCGAAAAATGGCGATCCCTGTAGGGCTCGAACCTACGACCTAGTGCTTAGAAGGCACTTGCTCTATCCAGCTGAGCTAAGGGACCGTCTCGGGGCCGCGCGAAGCGGCAGAAATGTCAGTGCGTCCAGGGCTGAAGACGGTTGTAGCGGAAGTTGTCCGTGTAGGACACGACCTGGCGCTTGGCTTCCTTGGGCAGGATGACGCGGTATTCGATGCCTTCGCGCTTGGCATAGGCTTCGGCCTGTTCCAGCGTTTCGAAGGTCAGCTTGACCTGCTGGCGGGTGTCGCCAGAGGTGGTGTAGCCCATCATCGGATCGATCTTGCGCGGTGCAGACTGGTCGAATTCCAGCACCCAAAGATGGGTCTTCGCCTTGCCGGACTGCATGGCGGTTTTCGCGGGGCGGTAGATCTTCGCAGACATGGCCTTATCCATCTCCAAGATTTTGCAGCAAGTTGCCCTGCCGCCGGACACCCGGCCCGCCGCATGCGGAAGGCCTTCCAATTCTGGTCGGTGCGGAGAGATTCTCGACCCCATATCCATTGAAAAACAATGGCATTCACCCGCTGTTCGTAGTTTGCTCGCGCACTACGAGACCGACTTTCTTCGAGGTTCCGTATATCCTCGTTGGAGCGCCTTCGCAACAGCATGATGGATGAATTGCAGAGCAGATGTGCACACCCACCTGATGCCGCGAAAGGCATCGAGACGAAGCCGCCCTGCGGGCCATGCAAAGCAAATCAGCACTGCCCTCACCTTCCGTGTCGGACGGCCTAGTTTGCCTTCTTCGGTATCTGCGCCGTTGAGGTTCCCGCCCAGGCCAGTTGATTGACGAAGGCGTTGCAGGCCTCGATCGGGCCCACGAGCATGACGGCACTCATCAGATTGCTGTTCATCCGCTCGCGCGCTTTTTGAACATCCATCTCCGTCGCGCCGAGGGCGCGGGCACGGGCGAGATTTTGATCGGCATCCGACCGCATGGCCGTCACTGCACCATAGCCGCCATAGGCCGGGCAATTCCGCGCAATAGCCTCCGCCGCCGCATGCCGGTTGAGATAGGCTTCCATCGGAGATGCGGCCGGCTGCATCGTCTGGCAGCCGGTTACCACGAGCGCCATGGCGGCAATCGTATAGATATGTCTCATTGTGATCGCCCCCACCCCTGGATACAACCATAAGGAATAAAGGGCTGGCACTACGGCAGCAAGGGAAAATTGTGGCGTCGCCACAAATGCACGCAAGCCCCTCACGCATGCCGCAAAAGACGCGCGATTCGCCTACCGCGTGGAGACAACAGTCGGGGCGGCGCAAAGGCCTTGTCAGTATCGAGTTGGGAGGTTTTATTTGCCGGAGGTCTGTCTGTTCGTCGGTTCGCAACAGAAGACTTGTGGGACCCACGAACTCAGGATGTTCCTGATGGTCCGGCTCATTGCTTGGTCGGAGTGGAGAGATTCGAACTCCCGACCCTCTGGTCCCAAACCAGATGCGCTACCAGGCTGCGCTACACTCCGTTCAAGCAATGAAGCGGGAATACACGGTTCACCCCTCAGCCGCAACAGCAAAAAGCGGTTTGTTCGCGATTGAATCTTCAGGCGAAAACAAAGGCCGCGGCCGCGTCACTTCGGCAGGTCAAGCGGCAGCACCAGGCGGGCGGTCGGCTTCAGGCCGAGTTCGGCTGCGTGGCCGCCGCGGATTTCCAGGGCGTAGCGCACCGGCTTGTCCGAGGACACGATCGCCTCGGAATAGGGCGTCGTGCGCTCGGCGATGCGGGCGATCTTGCCCGTTTCGTCGATGAAGATCATGTCGAGGGATTCGGGCGTATTGGCCATCCACATGGTGACCAGGCGCGTTTCGCCGAAATCAAAGAGCATGCCTGTGCGGTCGGGAAGTGCCGGCCGCTCCATCAGGCCCCTCGCCCGCTGCTCGGCGGTCAGGGCCCATTCCACGTCCAGCGTGATCCGCTCGCCCGCTTCCGTCTCGAAGCTCAGTTGACCGCGCTCAAACACGACTTCACTCAGCGCCACACCGGCCAGACAGAAAAACGCAAGAAGCGCCACGAAGGCGCTTCTGGTGATGGTCATCAGCTTGGTCATCGGCTCAATGCGCACGCACGGCCGGGCCCGGATTGTCCGGGTGGATTTCGGCGGCCATCAGGCCCTTGTCGCCAGGTCCGAAGCGCACCAGAACCGTCTGGCCCGGGCGAAGCTCGGTCAGACCGAATCGGCGAAGCGTTTCCATGTGCACGAAGATATCCTCAGTGCCCTCGCCGCGCGTCAGGAAGCCGAAGCCCTTGGTGCGGTTAAACCACTTGACCAGCGCGCGCTCGAGACCGCTCGTCGGCGTCACCTGCACATGGGTGCGAACCGGCGGCATCTGCGAGGGATGAACGGCAGTCGACTGGTCCATGGAGAGGATGCGGAAGGCCTGATAGCCACGATCGCGCTTCTGGATGAGTGCGACGATGCGGGTGCCTTCGAGGATCGTCTGGTAGCCGTCACGGCGCAGACACGTCACGTGCAGCAACACGTCCTGCATTCCGTTGTCAGGGACGATGAAACCAAAGCCCTTGGCAACGTCGAACCACTTGACGACGCCGGTGATCTCCAGCAGGTCTACGGCTTCTCCGGACAGCTCTTCGTACTCGCCGAGCCCCTTTGATGAAATCCTGTCCGCCATTTCCCCAAGCCCCTCGAAAACGCGTCACATTGCTTAGTTAACTGATTCTTGAGATTCAGATTAACATTTGGTCAACGGATCTGCGCAAGCCCTAGTTTTACATTTCACCAGTTGCTTTTGCAGCCACAGCCTTGCTCGAAGCTGACGGCAGCCCCATATCGACCGCGTCAAAGGAGAACACCCATGCGTTACCTGCACACCATGGTCCGAGTGAACGACCTCGAGGCCTCTCTGCACTTCTATTGCAACCTTTTCGGCCTCACCGAGATCCGCCGCTACGAGAACGAGAAGGGCCGATTCACGCTGGTCTTTCTGACCGCAGAGAAGGATCTGGACAAGGCGAAGGTGGACATGGCCCCCTGCCTCGAGCTCACCTACAACTGGGATACGGAAGACTATACCGGCGGCCGCAACTTCGGCCATCTGGCCTATGAGGTCGACGACATCTATGCCATCTGCCAGAAACTGATGGACAATGGCGTCACCATCAACCGCCCGCCCCGCGATGGCCACATGGCATTTGTCCGCTCGCCCGATGGCATTTCGATCGAGATTCTGCAGAAGGGCGAAAACCTTGCCCCGGCGGAGCCCTGGGCCTCCATGCCGAACACAGGCGCCTGGTAAGCACCACCGCCTCGCGCAAGTTTGCGCGCCTAATCTCCAGTCTAAACGAGGGCCGCCCCGGCGGCCCTTTCCTTCCGCGCGAAGGTGACGACGGAGATCGACATGACTTGCTCATCCCAGCCCCAGAAACCTGCATTTGCGCTGATCGCTGTGTTCGCCAGCGCGCTGCTCGCGTCATGCCAGACCAGCGCTGACGAGGTGCTTTCGATCGGTGACGCGACACCGTCGGAAGAGGTTTCCGCATCGGCACCCGGTGGCAAGTCGTTTCGTGATCCCTATGTGGTTGCCGTTTCGGGACAACCGGCAGCCGCCGCTATGCCCGCCGCGTCTCAGAACGAAACAGATCCCCCGCGCCTGAAACGCAAACCGGTTCCGCTGGCCGCGGCCTTTGCCGATATTGCCGAACCGCCGCCGGAGGTGCTTGCCCTTCAGCAGCAGGCTGCTCAGGGACAGGGGCAACCCGCCGGTCAGCCACAAGCACAGGCTCAGGCGGACCTTGGTGAAATAACCATGCAGCCGACGGCCGTGAATGCTGGCAACAACAGCTTGTTCTCTGCGGGACGGGCCAACCAGCCAAGCGTTGCGCCTACCGGTGACATGGGATCGGCGCAGGTTGCGGCAGCCGGGTCTGCGGCAAGCCCGAGCCTGGTGCCGGGCGACATGCCGACCCTCGGCGTCAATGCCATGCGCAAGAGCCTGTTCAGTCCGTCTGCCGAACAGCAGGCATTGATGCAGCAACAGGCGCTTCAGGCGCAAACACCACAGCCGACAGCTGAAGGCCTGCCGCTCACCGAATCGGCTACGGCGCCCGCCGAGGAGCAGCCGGTCCTCAAGAAGCTCTCCGACCCGCGCCCCAAGCGGAAGATACTGGCCCTTCGCGAACCGACATCCGATGTTCCGGAACGGGTCCAGCTCACGCCCGATCAATTGCAGGCCATGGGTGCGGTTCAGGAATTCGATCCGGCAGAGCCGCTACCGGCCGATGAACAGGTCGTGGCCGAGGCAGATGCGGGTGCGAAGAAGAAGGCATGGCTGCCCTCACTCTCCGATCTGCTGAAAGGCGGAAAGAAAGCGGACAAGGCTGCTGCGGCTCCCTGATCCCGATTCTTTCGAGAGCGGCTCAAGTCCTTCCAATCAAAGCGTTTGTCGGTCACGCAACGACTGCATTTGATCGCTGTCACATTTTTTGCATGAAAGAGACAAAAGCCGCTTGCGGTCCGGGAACAGCCTGATTATAAGGGCGCCACGAAGCAGACGCGCCCTTCGTCTATCGGTTAGGACACCAGATTTTCATTCTGGGAAGAGGGGTTCGACTCCCCTAGGGCGTGCCACTTCGTTTCAATCTCCCCAGCAGTTTAGTCGTCTACAGAACCCCGTTGGGGACTGGCGTTTTCTGCCGAGTTTCGCCCGCTTTCCACGCCTGATTTTTTCTATCGAACTTCGCCAAGTTTCCGCTTGCGGTCATCCGGAGGCCTGACTATAAGGGCGCCACCGAAGCGCGTGCGCCCTTCGTCTATCGGTTAGGACACCAGATTTTCATTCTGGGAAGAGGGGTTCGACTCCCCTAGGGCGTGCCACTTCGATCTTCCCTGACACTTCGCAACCTGTGGACAGCTTACGCGCAAGTGTTTGTTTGTGCTTGAGATACTGCCTCTGTGCTCGCCTGTGGAAAAAATCGTCCCATGGCGATCAAAGCCTCTTGCGCTTGCCCCAAGTTCCGGCCATAAGGGCGCCACCGAAGCGCACGCGCCCTTCGTCTATCGGTTAGGACACCAGATTTTCATTCTGGGAAGAGGGGTTCGACTCCCCTAGGGCGTGCCACTTCGATCTCACCGACATCAGATAACATCTTCCGCCTCACGGCGCCTTAGCGGCGTCCATGACGCGGAACTGCACGCGTCTGTTGCCTTGCCAGTGATCGGCGCTCAGCGTGCCTGCGACATGCACCTGGTTGCCACGGTTGTTCATCAGGAAGTGGCCGAGATCGGTTTCGGCTGCCCGGAAGGCGATCCCCTCAAGCCGCTTTCCATCCATGCCTTCCAGGGTGATCTTGATGTGAGTGGTGCCCACTGGGCGAGCGTCCTTGAGACGGTGCAGCGGCACGGCGAAGATGGGTTGCGGATGGCCCGAGCCATAGGGGCCGGCGGCCTCCAGCTGGTCGACGAGCGCAAGCGTCGCGCCCGAGGCACCGATGGCGCCGTCGATCTTCAGCGTCTGGTTGGCGGCAAGCGCCGATACCTGAGAAGTGGCCTGTTCGTCGAAGAAACTGCGCAGCCGCCCGAGATTCGACCGCTCGACCGTCAGGCCCGCCGCCATGGCATGCCCGCCACCTTTGACCAGCAAGCCCTCGTCAACCGCGGCCCGGACCATGCGGCCCATGTCGAATCCGTTGATCGAGCGGCCGGAACCGGTACCCTTGCCCAGGGGATCGAAGGCAATGGCGAAGGCTGGGCGTTTGAACTTCTCCTTCAGCCGTGCCGCAAGCAGGCCGACGATGCCGGGGTGCCAGTTCTCCTTGGCGGTGACAATCACGGCTGCCCGCTCGCCCGTGCCGTATTCGGCCATCGCCTCGGCTTCTGCCTCGGCCAGCATGATGGCTTCCATCGC
The DNA here is from genome assembly GCA_958439205.1 of uncultured Allorhizobium sp. Taxonomy (GTDB): domain Bacteria; phylum Pseudomonadota; class Alphaproteobacteria; order Rhizobiales; family Rhizobiaceae; genus Allorhizobium. The sequence goes on from OY288189.1 coordinate 2,973,745, forward strand.
CTGGCGCTCACGGTTCAACTCGTCGAGCTTTGCGGCGATCTCGTCGGCTTCTGCCGCGTCATCCAGCGTCAGCAGCCGGCTGCCGAGCGCGGCATCGCCGATGCGACCACCGGCATTGATTCTGGGCCCGAGCAGAAAGCCGAAATGGTAGGGCGTCACAGGCCCGCCGATCCCAGCCACCCTCAGCAGAGCCGCCATACCGGCATTGTTCTGATGACGGGCGGCGATCAGGCCCTTGGTCACATAGGCGCGGTTCAGACCTTTCAGCGGCACCACATCGCAGACTGTGGCGAGTGCCACGAGATCAAGCCAGGCGAGCAGGTCGAGCGAGCGCGCATGGGGATGGCCGGCCTCCCGCAGAACCCGGAGTGTGGCCACCAGCACCATGAAGACGACACCGGCAGCACAGAGGTGGCCCTGCCCCGAGAGGTCGTCCTCGCGATTCGGGTTCACCAGCGCATGACAGACCGGCATTTCGTGGCCCATCTGGTGGTGGTCGATGACGACGACATCCACGCCGCGCCGCTCGGCAGCCCCCAGCGCTTCGATGCTGGTCGATCCGCAGTCGACGGTAATCAGAAGGTTCGCGCCGCGCTCGATGAGCTGGTCTATGGCTGCAGCATTCGGGCCATAGCCTTCGAAAATGCGGTCCGGAATGTAGATCTCGGCCTCGATGCCGAAATGGTGGAGGAAGCGGGCCATGAGGGCCGAGGACGCGGCCCCGTCGACGTCATAGTCGCCAAAGATCGCGACTCGTTCCTTCCGGTCGATCGCCTCCACGATGCGCCGAGCTGCTGCGTCGCAATCGGTCAGCTTAGACGGGTCCGGCATGAGATTGCGAATGGTCGGATCGAGAAAGGCGGGCGCCTCGTCGACACCGACGCCCCTGCCCGCCAGCACGCGGGCGACGAGTTCGGGAATGCCATGCAGCTGGCTGATCGCAAGCGCACGGTTCTGGCCGGCCTGGTCGCTGCGGGACATCCAGCGCTGGCCGCTGGCGGAGTGTTCAACGCCGAGAAAGGCGCGGATGACGGGATCTACCGGTTCAGTCGACATTACTGCTCTTTGCGGGTGCGCAGGCGCTTACGAGCCTGCACGACAGGGCCATGGGCGGTGGCACCGCCCTCACCCGTTCTATACCGATCGCAGAAAATCACCAGAGGCCGAAGCCCGAGAGCCACAGGCGGCACCCGTCACGTCAGGACATCAACCAGGCGACCAGCGCAAAGGCCACAGCCATGAATGCGGCGAGCACAAACAGCAGAGCCCAATCGGCGCGCGTTTCGACGGACGCCGCGGAAATTAAGCGCTCGCCTTCGCGAGACCGTGACGATTGATCGTCGCTGTCCAGAACGCCGTCGGATAGTTCAATCCACGGCGCTCTGCCTTTTACCAATCCCATCGACGAACTCCTCCCCAGGACCCGATAGAGGCTGGAGACTACGCTCGCATTAGACTTTTGGCGAGTGCCCAAGCGGGCAACCGCCAGAAATCATCTGATTAATGACGATTTTGGCATGGTCTGCCGGTTTAACGGCAGGCTGGAGTGCTCCGCCGAGTGTCGTGCGGTTCAGGTTTTGGGGCGTTCGATCCGAATCACCTGCGGCTCGCCGATCAGGTAACCTTCGCCCTTGATGGCACCGACGGCCTTGCGGACAGCGCTTTCCATCGTCGCGTGGGTGACGAGGATGATCGTCTGGGGGCGATCCGGCGTCACCGGCTGCTTGGAATGCTGGACGATCGATTCGAGCGAAATGGCGTTCTCGGCCATCTTCGTTGCAATGCTGGCGAAGACGCCGGTGCGGTCCTGCACGGTCAGGCGGATGAAGTAGCCACCTTCATGGCTCTGCATCTCGGCCTGACGATACGGCTCAAGCAGATGGGCCGGACGGCCGAGGACGGGTACTTCCTGCGCACCCGGACGGCTTTTCGCAATATCGGTGATGTCACCGAGCACGGCAGATGCCGTGGCATTGCCGCCGGCACCCGGGCCAACCATCAGCAATTCGCCGAGGATGTCGGATTCGAGCGCCACCGCGTTGGTCACGCCATCGACCTGGGCGATGACGCTGTCGAGCGGCACCATGGTCGGATGGACGCGCTGCTCGATGCCGCTTTCGGTCTTCTGGGCGACGCCGAGGAGCTTAATGCGGTAACCGAGATCGGCCGCCGCATGGATGTCCTCGATCGAGATATTGGTGATGCCTTCGAGATAGATCTTGTCCGCCGAGATCTCGCAGCCGAAGGCCAGCGTCGTCAGGATCGACAGCTTGTGGGCAGTATCATTGCCTTCGATGTCGAAGCTCGGATCGGCTTCGGCGTAGCCGAGGCGCTGGGCTTCCTTGAGGCAATCTGCGAAGGACAGGCCCTCACGCTCCATCCGGGTCAGGATGTAATTGCAGGTGCCATTCATGATCCCGTAGATGCGGGAGAAATTGTTGCCGGTGAGCGACTCGCGCAGCGTCTTGATGACGGGAATGCCGCCAGCGACCGCCGCTTCGTAGTTCAGCAGCCGACCTTTTTCCTCAGCGAGTTTGGCCAGTTCAACGCCATGGCGCGACAGAAGCGCCTTGTTGGCCGTGACCACATGCAGACCGCGTCCAAGCGCTGCACGGACCGAATCTTCGGCTGCCCCTTCAGAGCCACCGACGAGTTCGACGAAGACATCGATATCGGCCTGGTTCGCCATCTCCACCGGATCCGCATACCAGGTGATGCCGTCCATCAGGATGCCGCGATCCTTCGAAGCGTCACGCGCCGAAACGGCGGCAACCGAGATCGGGCGACCGCAGGCGACGGTGAGCGCATTGGCGCGGGTCTGGAGGATACGGACAAGCGAGGCACCGACGGTACCCAGACCCGCCACGCCGATTTTAAGGGCATTTGCCATGAGGCATTCCTGACGTCATCGAAAAGGAAATGAGGCGGTCCTGAAGGGACCGCCTGGGGCGCAACGTGGGCTCAACGGTGGGCGTTGAGCGAAATCACGTTGTGCATGGTCTCGTCGGCCGTCGACAGGAACTTCTTGATGTTGCGGGCGGCCTGGCGGATGCGGTGTTCGTTTTCGACGAGGGCGAGACGGACATATTCGTCGCCCATTTCACCGAAGCCGATGCCGGGGGCAACAGCCACATCAGCCTTCTCGACGAGGAGCTTGGAGAATTCGAGCGAACCGAGATGGCGGAACTTCTCCGGGATCTTCGCCCAGGCGAACATGGTGGCGGCCGGCGGCGGCACTTCAAAGCCGGCCTTGCCGAAGCTCTCGACCATCACGTCGCGGCGGCGGTGGTAGATGCTGCGCACTTCGGCAATGTCGGAGCCATCGCCGTTCAGCGCATGGGTCGCAGCCACCTGGATCGGCGTGAAGGCGCCGTAGTCCAGGTAGGACTTCACGCGGGTCAGCGCCGAGATCAGGCGTTCGTTGCCGACGGCAAAGCCCATGCGCCAGCCGGGCATGGAGAAGGTCTTCGACATCGAGGTGAATTCGACGGTGCAGTCGATCGCGCCCGGCACTTCGAGAACCGACGGCGGCGGATTGCCGTCAAAATAGATCTCAGAGTAGGCAAGGTCAGAGAGCACGATGATGTCGTGCTTCTTCGCGAAAGCGATGACGTCCTTGTAGAAGTCGAGGCTCGCCACGCGCGCCGTCGGGTTGGACGGATAGTTGATGATCAGCGCCAGCGGCTTCGGGATCGAGTGCTTCACAGCGCGCTCAAGCGGCGGGAAGAAGGTCTCGTCCGGCTCGATCGAGATCGAGCGGATCACGCCGCCGGTCATCAGGAAGCCGAAGGCATGGATCGGATAGGTCGGGTTCGGGCAGAGGATAACGTCACCGGGTGCGGTGATCGCCTGCGCCATGTTGGCGAAGCCTTCCTTCGAGCCGAGGGTGGCGACGACCTGCGTGTCGGGATTGAGCTTCACGTTGAAGCGACGGGCGTAATAGGCCGCCTGGGCGCGGCGCAGGCCCGGAATGCCCTTGGAGGAAGAATAGCGGTGGGTGCGCGGGTCCTGAACCACTTCGCAGAGCTTGTCGACAATCGCCTGCGGGGTCGGAAGATCGGGATTGCCCATGCCGAGGTCGATGATGTCGGCCCCACCGGCTCGCGCGCTCGCCTTCAAACGGTTGACCTGTTCGAAAACGTAGGGCGGCAAACGCCGGACTTTGTGAAACTCTTCCATCTTCAACCCCTGAAACCGCGCGGATCATAAACCGCGGCAGGCGCGCTCGTTTTCCCAGTGACCACACGCTCCGCAACGAACCGCAAAACCGGATGCGCGTGATGATATCTCAATCAGAGCGCTCGCAGGAAAATTTGTCGCAAATCCGACGCAAGGCCTGAATCGCCGACGAAATTTTATGTCAAAAACGCCTCGGTTGCTTTGCGAAAAAAACGCCGCCAGCGCAAGCCTTAATTGGCGATCTGCGCCTGGGTTTCAGCGCCGTGCTGCGCCGCGAGCTTGCGCAACTCCGCAAGCTTGGCCTGATACTCGGCTTCCGAGATCGCGCCCGACTTGCGGGCAGCGCCAAGCGAGGTCAGCTGAGCCTGGAGTGCGGTCGCTTCCTCGTTGCTCATCTGCACGCTTGCGGCGTTCAGCGAGCCGGCAAAATTCGGATAGCCGTCGGCATAAGCAGGACGCACGGCCGGCGCTTCCGGATTGTCGGGATCCTCGACATTTACCTGGAGTGCTGCGGGGGCCGCGGCAACCGTCGGGGTGGCAGGCGGCGCCGACTGGCAGCCGGCGCCCGCCATCGTCGCCAAAAATGCGGCGATCAACGCCCGGCCCGAGAAACCCGAAAAATTGAACTTGCTGTGCACCATGGCCCCGACCGCCCGCGTTCGCGCGCAAAACTGACATTTCTCAAGGGCGCAACCGTCGATCATCATCGAAAGACTATGCGCCAATCGCTGGAACTTGTAGTCGTTTTCATGCAGGATAGGCAAACACAAAAGACACCAGAACAATCCTGGGGAGGATGGCATGGACAGGACGCGGGAAGAGGCCGAGGCGGGTGCCGCGTTCGATCCGAAGCTGATCGAGCCCTATATCATCAAGGATCCACAGGCCTTCGCCGTCAACGCCGCCAAGGCGCTTGAGAACCTCGGCAAGGCCGCATCCGTGTGGCTGAAACCCCGTGAAACCGGCGAAATCGTCGACCCCGTTTCCGAGCCGGTGGCCGAACTCGTGAAGATCATGGGCAAGGTGGCGGAATACTGGATGTCCGATCCGAAACGGACGCTCGAAGCGCAGACCCACCTGCTCAATGCGGTCTTCGTCGTCTGGAGCCGGTCGCTGGCGCGATTCGCAACGCCGGAACAGCCGCTCGGCGATCCATTCCCCAAGGACAAGCGCTTCTCCGATGAGGACTGGGAGCGCAATCCCTTCTTCGACTTCCTCCGCCAGACCTATCTCGTGTTGTCGCAATGGGCAGAGAAGATGGTCAATGATGCCGGTGGCCTCGACGAACACACGCGCCATAAGGCGAACTTCTATATGCGGCAAATCACGGCAGCACTTTCGCCCGCCAACTTCGTCGCCACCAACCCGCAGCTCTATCGCGAGACCGTGCAGAGCAGCGGGGCGAACCTCGTCAAGGGCATGCAGATGCTGGCCGAGGACATTGCCGCCGGCGGTGGGGACCTGCGCATCCGCCAGACCGATACCAGCAAGTTCGCCGTCGGCGAGAACATGGCGATTACGCCGGGCAAGGTGATCGCCCAGAGCGACATATGCGAGGTCATCCAGTACGAGCCGACGACAGAGACGGTGCTGAAGCGCCCTCTCCTCATCTGCCCACCCTGGATCAACAAGTTCTACATTCTCGATCTCAATCCGCAGAAAAGCTTCATCAAGTGGTGCGTTGATCAGGGTCACACGGTCTTTGTCATCTCCTGGGTTAATCCGGACGAGCGGCACGCGGACAAGGACTGGGAAGCCTATATCCGCGAGGGCGTCGATTTCGCGCTCGACACGGTGGAGAAGGCGACCGGCGAAAAACAAGTGAACGCGATCGGCTATTGTGTCGGCGGAACTCTGCTTGCGGCGGCTCTTGCCCTGCATGCGCAGGAGAAGAACAAGCGCATCGCCAGCGCCACACTGTTCACCACGCAGGTGGATTTCACCTTTGCCGGCGACCTCAAGGTCTTCGTTGATGAGGAGCAGTTGTCGGACCTCGAAGAGCGGATGAAGTCGACGGGCTATCTCGACGGCTCGAAGATGGCAGCGGCCTTCAACATGCTGCGCTCTTCCGAGTTGATCTGGCCCTATTTCGTCAACAACTACCTGAAGGGCCAGGATCCGATGCCCTTCGACCTGCTCTACTGGAACTCCGATTCGACCCGCATGGCGGCGGCGAACCACTCCTTCTATCTGCGCAATTGTTACCTCAACAACACGCTGAGCCAGGGCAAGATGCAGCTGGCCGGCAAGACGCTGTCGCTGAAGGACGTAAAGATCCCGATCTACAATCTCGCAACCAAGGAAGACCACATCGCACCGGCGAAGTCGGTCTTCGTCGGCAGCAGCCTGTTCGGTGGCCCCGTCGATTTCGTCGTCTCAGGCTCTGGCCATATCGCCGGCGTCGTCAATCCGCCCGACAAGCAGAAGTACCAGTTCTGGACCAATGGGAAGGTTGCCGGCACCTACGAGGACTGGATGGCGAATGCCAAGGAGACGTCTGGCTCTTGGTGGCCGCATTGGCAGATCTGGGTGGAGAACCTCGCCGACGAGCGCATCCCGGCCCGCAAGCCTGGCGGAGACGCGCTCAATGCCATCGGCGATGCGCCGGGACGGTATGTTATGGCCCGGGTCTAAAGGCATAGAGAGGTGAAGAGCCTTCCTGGCTCGAATGCCTCACAATGTCGGCACCTTACCGGCGCATTCCGCCGGGTCGATCCTGAACTGCACGGTCATGGCGCGATCTCCAGGCTGGTGATCGCCCCGCTTTCAGTCACGAAGCGGTAGCGCAAGGTGATCGGACTGCCCGCAAAATTGCCGGAAACTTCGGCCGTGGCGACCACGGTGTCACCGTCGGCTTCGACGGTCAGCATGTCAGAGCAGTCATCGTAGACTGCGATGGTCTCCATCATCCAGGCGCGGATTTCTTGCGGCCCCCGATGTGTGCGGCTTTCGTCTCGGACGACGGCCTTGTCGGAAAAGCCAGAAAGCGCTTCAGCAAAATCGCGTGCGTTCCTGCCTTCGAAATAAGCCTTAACCGGCCCGGTGGTCGTGTTGGACATGGGATTAGATCTTTCGTTTTGAGAGTGCGAAAGAGCGGCGCGCTTGCTCGAAGACGAAGATGGCGATACGCTTGCAGAATGACAAGAACGGACGAAAAAGTAAGGTACTCACTCAAAAGTAAGGATGCCTTCCTGACGCCGGCCGACGGGGCCGAAGGCGTGGAAAATGTCCTGCGAATTCTAGAGGGGCGCTGGAAGCTGGTGATCCTGTTTCATCTGTTCGGCGGGGCCGTACTGCGCTTCTCGGAGCTCGAGCGCGCCATCCCGGGGATTTCACAGAAGATGTTGATCCAGCAGCTCCGCCAGATGGAGAGCGACGGCATTATCAGGCGGATCGTCCATCATCAGGTGCCGCCCAAGGTGGAGTATTGCCTGACAGACTGGGGCCAGGCGCTCTGCCCTGCCCTTGACGCGCTGTTGACCTGGGCGATCAGCAAGCCCGATGCCGATCCGGTTGCTTAGACCACTGCGAAAACAGCCATGATCTTTTCCCCGCCCCTTATCCCTGCCCGGCTCTTGCGCCGCTACAAGCGCTTCCTTTTTGACGCGGTGCTCGACGATGGCACTGAAATCACCGGGTTCTGCCCCAATACGGGCTCCATGCGCGGCCTGACGGAACCCGGATCGCGGATCTGGCTATCGCGCCATGACACCGCGACACGGAAATACGCCCATGCTCTGGAACTGGTCGAAGCGGACGGTACGGTCGTCGGGGTGAACACAGCTTTGCCCAATCGGCTTGCGGAAGAGGCAATCCTCGCCGGGCTCGTGCCGCCGCTTGCGGGCTTCCGGACACTCAAGCGCGAGCAGCGTTATGGCCGCAATTCGCGGATCGACATCCTGCTGGAGGACGAAACCAAGGGCAGCGTGCATGTCGAGGTGAAGAACGTGCATTTCATCCGGAAAGCCGGCATTGCCGAGTTCCCGGATAGCGTCACCACGCGCGGCGCCAAGCATCTCGATGAGATGGGTGATCTGGTCGATGGGGCCAAGCGCGCGGCGATGCTCTTCATCATTCAGCGCGCCGACTGCGACAGCCTCAGGATCTGCGCCGATCTCGATCCCGGTTATGGCCGCGCTTTTGCGCGTGCGATCGCGCGCGGCGTGGAGGCATATGCCGTGCGCTGCCACCTCGATCAGGGCAAAATCGTGCCTGAAAGCCTCATCCGGATAGACGAACACGGGCTTGGTCGTTTATGAACGGCCAAAGCTCTTAGATTAGTACTTGCGAAAGCCACCCCATGGTCACCTATATCGACGCGGCGACGGCACCGCTTAAGAACACCGGCGCGATCCGTCTCTATGGCGCAGACGATTTCGAAGGCATGCGCCGCGCCTGCCAGTTGACCGCGCGCTGCCTCGATGCGCTCGCGCCGATGGTCAAGCCTGGCGTCACGACCGCCGCGATCGACCGGTTCGTCTTCGAGTTCGGCGCCGATCACGGCGCCCTGCCTGCGACCTTGAACTATCGCGGCTACAAGTATTCGGTCTGCACCTCGATCAACCACGTCGTCTGTCATGGGATGCCCGATGACAAGCCGCTGCGCGATGGCGACATCGTCAACATCGACGTGACCTATCTGCTGGATGGCTGGCATGGTGATTCCAGCCGCATGTATCCGGTCGGCCAGGTCAAGCGGGCGGCCGAACGGCTGATGGAAGTCACCTATGAGTGCCTGATGCGCGGTATCGCTGCCGTGCGTCCCGGCGCACGCACGGGTGCAATCGGCGAAGCTATCCAGACTTATGCCGAGGCCGAGCGTTGTTCGGTCGTGCGTGACTTCTGCGGCCACGGCGTCGGACGGCTCTTCCACGACAGCCCGAACATCCTGCATTACGGCAAGTCGAACGAAGGTCCGGAACTGCGTGAAGGCATGATCTTCACCATCGAGCCGATGATCAATCTCGGCAAGCCGCATGTGAAGGTACTCTCCGACGGCTGGACTGCGGTCACCCGCGACCGGTCGCTGACGGCGCAGTACGAGCACACGGTCGGCGTCACGGCCAATGGCTGCGAGATCTTCACCCTGTCGCCGGCAGGGCTCGACCGACCCGGCCTCGGCTGAGACAACAGCGTCGGCACAGCTTAACGCAACTTGAACTTGCGCACGGCGGCAGTCGTGTCACTATATCCGTGCGGCTGCTCAGCCGCTCGACCATGAGGGTCAGGATTGGGGTGGCATGACGAGCAAGCTTCCGTTTTCAGATGAACCCTCGCGCCACGAGGGCGCGGCAGCACAACCGGCCGGTGATCTCTTCGGTGCGGGCCGAGCGCAGATGATGGACGGCGCAGACGAGCGCAGCTTCTTCGCCGAACAGCCAGCGCGGGAGAGCAATCTCGCCAAGGCCGCCTCCACACGCGCCGCGCTGCAGCCGGAAGCGCATTACCTTGGCCATAGAGAACGCCTTCGCAGTCGGTTCCGCGAAGGCGGCGAGACAGCGCTCGCCGACTACGAGATCCTCGAACTCCTGCTTTTCCGGCTCATCCCACGCCGCGACACCAAACCGATCGCCAAGGCCTTGCTGGCGCGGTTCCAGACGCTTGCCGGTGTGCTCGGCGCGCCTCCGGGCTTGCTGCAGGAGGTCAAGGGCGTGGGTGAAACGGTGGCGCTCGACCTCAAGCTGATCGCCAATGTCGCCCAGCGCATGCTGAAGAGCGAGCTTCGCGAAAAGCAAGTCCTGTCATCCTGGTCGTCGGTGATCGATTACTGCCATGCCGCGATGGCCTATGAGACGACGGAGCAGTTCCGCATTCTCTTCCTCGACAAGCGCAACGTGCTGATTGCCGACGAGATCCAGGGGCGCGGAACGGTCGATCACACGCCGGTCTATCCGCGCGAGGTGGTCAAACGGGCGCTCGAACTGTCGGCAACCGCCATTATCTTGGTCCACAACCATCCCAGTGGCGACCCGACACCGTCGCGGGCGGACATCGACATGACCCGGACAATCGTCGAAACCGCCAAGCCTCTCGGTATCACCGTTCACGACCACATCATCATCGGCAAGGATGGCCATGCGAGCCTCAAGGGCCTCCGGCTGATCTGACGGCCAGGCGCTTTGGGCACCCCCAGATCGGGGGTGCCCCAACCCTGTCGCCCCTCCAGCATGATAACGAAACGGTGACGTTGCCCTGTCATACTGCTTCTTGATAATGTGCACTGCAGCATGGCGGCAGGCGAATCAGAGGCACCTCATGAACCAGTATGACTTCGTCGTGATCGGTAGCGGACCGGCCGGACGCCGTGCGGCGATCCAGGCTGCCAAGCTGGAAAAGAAGGTTCTCGTCATCGAAAAGGGCACGCGCGTCGGCGGCGTCTCGGTGCATACCGGCACCATTCCGTCGAAGACCCTGCGCGAGACGGCCCTGAACCTCACCGGCTGGCGCGAGCGCGGTTTTTATGGCCGCAGCTACCGTGTGAAGCAGGAAATCAACGCCGACGACCTGCGCCGCCGTTTGCTCATCACCCTCGACCACGAGGTCGAGGTGCTCGAGCATCAGTTCTCCCGTAATCGCGTGCAGCAGATGCGCGGCACGGCGCGCTTCATCGATGCGCAGACGATCGAGGTAACGAAGGAAGATGGCGAGGTGCTGCAGGTGCAGGCCAAGTCCGTTCTTCTCGCCGTCGGCACCCGTCCCTTCAAGCCATCGCATATTCCCTTCGACGGTTCGAGCATCATCGACAGCGACGAAATCCTCGAGATCAAGGAGCTGCCACGCTCGATGATCGTCATCGGCGCCGGTGTCATCGGCATCGAATACGCAACGATCTTCTCGGCGCTGGATACCGCAGTCACCGTGGTCGAGCCACGCGACACCATGCTCGACTTCATCGACAAGGAAATCGTCGAGGATTTCACCTACCAGCTGCGCGATCGCAACATGAAGCTGATCTTCGGCCAGACGGTCGAGGGCGTCGAAAAGTTGGACGGCAAGTGCCGGGTTACGCTAAAGAACGGTCGTGTTCTGACCGCCGAAATGGTCCTTTTCGCTGCCGGTCGCGTCGGGGCGGTCGATTCGCTGAACCTGGAAGCCGCAGGGCTCGAAGCCGACAATCGGGGTCGGTTGAAGGTCAACCCCGAGACATTCCAGACCGCCGTCCCCACTATCTATGCGGCCGGTGACGTCGTGGGCTTCCCGTCGCTCGCCTCGACCTCGATGGAGCAGGGCCGGATCGCGGCTCGCCATGCCGTCGGCGCGCCGTCTCATGAACCGCCACAATTCTTCCCCTATGGAATCTACGCGGTTCCTGAAATTTCGACCTGCGGGCTCACCGAAGAAGAGGTCATTCAGCGGGCCATCCCCTACGAGACCGGGATCGCGCATTTCCGCGAGACCTCGCGCGGTCACATCATGGGCCTCGACAGCGGCATGCTGAAGATGATCTTCTCGCTCAAGACCCGCCGCCTTCTCGGCGTGCATATCGTTGGCGAAGGTGCGACCGAACTGGTGCATATCGGCCAGGCGGTGCTCAATCTCAAAGGCACGGTCGAATACTTCGTCGAGAACACCTTCAACTATCCGACGCTCGCCGAGGCCTACAAGATCGCCGGGCTCGACGCGTGGAACAGGATGGGCGAGCTGAAGACGGAAAAGGTCGAGCGGCGGGCTGCCGAGTAAACCTAAGTCAGCGATAAGCAGCCAATTGCGGACGCAGGCTGCTGGCTTGCGTGAGATCGGCTGACGTCGAAGCGCGACTCATGTCAGGATGGTTATCTCTAAACCCTCCGGCTCCCCGCCGATTTTTCGCTGCACCGGCAGCAGAGATCCTCTGATGTTTTCATCCTTCGGCCAGATTGCCGGCCGCCCGCAATTGCTTGTCTTGTCCTTGATGATATTCGCCCAGGGCTCAGCCTTTGGGGCGACGATCCCCTATCTTTCGGTGACCGCGATCGGCACGCTGGGGATGAGCGATCAGGCCTTCTCGCTGCTCGTTCTGGTGTCCTCGGTTTCCGCCGTCGTCATCAGCGTCTCGCTCGGCATACTTTCAGACCTCCTGGGCGACAGGCGCCATATGCTGATGGCGATGTCGGCGCTGGGTGTCATCGGCTACGGCGCCATCTACCTGTTTCCCTCTGTCCCGGTCTTCCTCGGCGCGACCTCGCTGGTCGTGCCATTCTTCTACGCCACCAGCTCCCTGCTCTTTGCCAGCGCGCGGCTGGAAACCGGCGACATCGAGCCGGCGGATGCCGCGTCAATCAATGGCACCTTGCGCGCCGTGGTTTCTGCCGCCTGGGTGGTGACGCCGGCGGGCCTCGGGCTGGCGCTTGGGGCGTCCGGCAATATGCTCGGCGCCTGGGGGATCGCCGCGCTGTTTTGCCTGTTCATCCTCATCTGCGCGACATTTGTGCTGACGTCCCCGCCCAGCCGGCCGGCCCGCGACACCTCGGCACCCGGCTTTCTCGCGGCGCTCAAGGAACTCGCCGCTCGAGACGTGCTGATCCGCATGGTTTCCATCGCCGCGATCACCTCGACCTTGCGACTGAGCGGTACGGTCTGGCCTCTCATCCTCACGCTTCAGCTTGGCGGCAAGACTGCCGATGTGGGGCTGATCGCCGGCATGACGGCACTTATCGAGATCCCCTTCATGCTGATGTGGGCGCATTTGCTCAAGCGCCACAGCATTGTCGGGATGATCGTGACCGCGGCACTCGGCTATGGCGGCTATATGGCAGCCCTCAGCTTCGCTTCGGCGCCTTGGCACATCTATGTCCTGGCGCTGCCGGGTGCAGCCTTCGCCGCTGCACTTCTGGCGCTGCCGCTCAGCTATTTCCAGGATCTATTTCCCGGACGCCCCGGCCTCGGCACGGCTTTCCTGCCGATCAATTCCTTCCTCGGCAATGGCATCAACGCGGCCGCCTTCGCGGTCGGCTCGCATTTCCTTGGCTATTCCGGATCGGCGTGGCTAGGCCTGGTGCTGGCCGTGCTCGGCGTGATCGGTCTCTTGTCGGTAGAACGGCGCGTCGCGCGTGCCACTTCTGCGGGCTGATCCGGTTAGAAGCTGAGGATCTCGCCGTCTTCGGGCACCAGCAATCGGCTCTTATCGATAGAGGCCTCTGCAGCCATGCGCCTGAGATCGGCGCGCGAGACCGTCGCATGGTCGACCGCATCGAGATGCGTGACGACAACTGTCGCATGAGCTGACAGCCTGACAGTGTTGAGCACCATCGGACCGTCCATCACCAATGGCCCCTTGCCCTGCCAAAGTGCGCCGCAGCCATGGACGACCACGACTTCAGGCCTTTCCTCCGCCAAAACGGCCTCCACCTCAGGGCACAGGATCGTGTCGCCCGCCCAGTAGAGTGTCGGCTCACCGGCAGCGCTGATCAGAAAGCCGGAAACCTCGCCCATATCGTCCAGCACCTCCGGCGGTCCATGGCGGCCATCCGTTGTGCGAATGGTGACGCCCCCGACCGCCATCCCGTCGCCGATGGCCTGCACATCGGAAAAACCCATCCCTGCGATCTGATCCCGGTCAGGGGCGTGGCAGAGGATCGGCATGGACTTCGGCAGCATGCGTTGCGCTACCTCGTCGAAATGATCGGAGTGGAGATGGGAGACGAGCACTGCATCGATGCCATGTAGCAGCTCCTCGAGCGAGCAAGGCAGATCGACGAGCGGCGACGGGCCACGGCCGGAATAGCTTTTCCCCTCGCCCTTGCTTGCCAGCCAGGGATCGATCAGCAGCCGGACATCGGCCATCTGGACGACCAGTGTCGCACTACGAATGAGCCTGATCTGCATCGTCACTCTCCCATCTGCAAAAACGAAAAAGCCGCCCCGAGGGACGGCTTTCTATGAAGTTCAATCAGGCACGAAGATTACTCGGCGTCGCCTTCGGCGGCCTTCTTCTTCGGTGCGGCCTTCTTCTTCGGTGCAGCTTCTTCGCCTTCAGCAGCGTCTTCAGCCTTGGCAGCAGCCTTCTTCTTCGGAGCTGCCTTCTTGGCCGAGGTTTCGCCTTCTTCGGCGTCGTCTGCCAGAAGCTCTTCCTTGCTCACCTTCTTGTCGGTGACGGAGACTTCAGCGAGCAGCTTGTCGATGACCTTCTCTTCGAAGATCGGCGCGCGCAGCGAAGCTGCGGCACCCGGCGTGTTGCGGAAGAAGTCGAGGATCTGCTTTTCCTGGCCCGGGAACTGCTGCAGCTGAGCGAAGAGCGAACGCTGCATTTCTTCTTCGGTCACTTCGATGCCGGCCTTTTCGCCGATTTCGGAGAGAACGAGGCCGAGGCGGACGCGACGCTCGGCCAGCGCGCGGTATTCTTCGCGGGCTGCTTCTTCCGTCGTGTCTTCGTCAGCGAAAGTCTTGCCGGACTGAGCGAGATCGGTGTTAATCTGGCGCCAGATGTTCTCGAACTCGGCATCGACGAGCTTCGAGGGCGACTCGAACTTGTAGAGAGCGTCCAGCTGGTCGAGGATCTGACGCTTGACCTTCTGGCGTGTGACGTTGCCGTACTGGCTCTCGATCTGGCCGCGGACGATTTCCTTCAGCTTCTCAACCGATTCGACGCCGAGCTTGGTGGCCAGCTCGTCGTTGATTTCGGATGCGGCAGGAGCAGCCACTTCCTTGACGGTGATGTCGAAGGTGGCTTCCTTGCCAGCGAGGTTGGCAGCCGGGTAGTCGGCCGGGAAGTTCACAGTGATGACCTTCTCGTCGCCAGCCTTGAGGCCAACGAGCTGATCTTCGAAGCCCGGGATGAAGCGGTTGGAGCCGATGACGAGTTCAGCGTCTTCGTCCTTGCCGCCGTCGAAGGCTTCGCCATCGACCTTGCCGAGGTAGTCCATGGTGACGCGGTCGCCTTCAGCGGCCTTGCCCTTCTTGGTCTCAAACGTGCGGGCGCTTTCGGCGATCTTGAGGATCTGCTCGTTGATCTCGTCTTCCGAGACTTCAACGACTTCACGGGTCACCTTGATGCCGTCAACCGACTTCAGTTCGATCGCCGGGATGATTTCGTAGGAGAGCGTGAATTCCAGATCGGCCTGAGCCGACAGGATCTTTTCCGCTTCCTTCTCGTCTTCGGTCATGACGATTTCCGGCTGGGTTGCCGACTTTTCGCCGCGCTCCGACAGGATCGCCGACGGCTTGTCGCGGATGATCTCGTTGACGAGTTCAGCCATGATCGACTTGCCGTACATCTTCTTGACATGGGAGGTCGGCACCTTGCCCGGGCGGAAGCCGTTGATGCGGACCTTGTCCTTCACATCGGCCAGACGCTCGTTCATGCGCTGTTCCATGTCCTTGGCCGGAATGATGACCTTGATTTCGCGCTTCAGCCCTTCAGCGAGCGTTTCGATAACCTGCATGTTCTTACCTTCATGTCGTGGCGGCCGTGCTCGGACAGCCGGTGGTTTTCCCTGAGCACGACGCCGGAATTGATTTTCCCGGACGTGGCTGCGTCGCAATTCGTCAACAATCTGCCAAGCAAAACGGCGCCGGACTGACGGGAGTCACACCTCGGTGTTCTCTCATCGATCCCGCGCGGCTTAGCTGGTGCGGGTAGAGAGACTTGAACTCCCACGCCTTGCGGCACCAGAACCTAAATCTGGCGTGTCTACCAATTTCACCATACCCGCGTCCAAAAGCGCATGTCGCATTCGCGCATGGCCCCTCCGGAGCGCGCGTCTCTATAACACCCGTTTTCCCGCACGCAAAGGAAAAATGACAGTATTGCAGGGCCCACTGGGCAGGCTTCACAGGCTTTGCAGCGGGGGAATGGCAGCACTCAGTAAAGCGGTTCTTCGTAGAGTGGCTCGTTGTCGAGCATCAGGGCGCGAATCTGTGCCTGGCCGCCGTCGGAGACACGCACCGCGACCGAGACCCGGCCCTGGTTGCGGCCATCCTCGATCGGCCTGCCCTCACCTTCCGGAACGTAGAAGCGCTCGATGCCGTAGGAGACCGTGAGGTTGCCCGCGTTCTGCCACTCCCAGTCGTAGATGGTCACGGGCTGCGAAAGCAGCACGACGCTGCCCGCCTCCTCGGCGAGCGGATTGAAGGAGGCAGCAGAGACCATCCAAAAACCATCGACACCTGGCTTCAGCCGCACATGAAGCCTTGCGACGTCCCCGGTCTGAGGTCGGGTGCCGGTGATCGACGTCGTTGATATCGTCGAGATGTCATAGGTCAGGATGACATAGTCGCCACGCAGAAGATCGCGCGGATCAACCGGCGCCGTCTTCAGCAGCACATCCGTTCCGGATCTCAGAATGGATGCCCTACCTTCGATCATGTAGCCGAGGATCGCCGTCTGCACGATGGCGATGAACAGCGCGACGGCGGCAAAGGGTTTTGCAGCGATCATGACGTCACCTCTGCGACTGGACGGGAGAAGCGTTTCTCGAGGCGAATGACGATAAAGGCGAGGATTGCCACAACGAGACCCGCAAGCAGGAAGAAGGCCGAGGTTCCGAGGATGCTGTCGATCGTCTCGTAGGAGAGATAGAGCACCTCAGCTGCAAAGGCACCGTAAGCGAGGAAACGGACCGCACCATTGTCGCGACCGTCCAGCGCAATTGCGGCGATCGACAGGGCGAGGATAATCACCCCAAGCACAGCGATCGAGACCGCATCCACCGCACTGCCCTGCACATAGGCAAAACCACTCAGTGCGAGCAGCAGGACGTAGAAGCTGCCGGATGCACCGAGCCGTCGATGGATTGCCGCCAGGGGCGATACGGGCACCGTCAGCGCCAGGAAGACCAACGTTGCCGCAATACCCACGCCAAACGCATAGACCTCGCCTCGATCGAGGATCGTCATCCACCAGATCCAGCTGACGAGGAGGATGTAGCCGAAATGCTTGGCCCTGTTTGCGCCTGTCCAGTGTGAGAGGCCGAAAACAACGGCTGCTCCAAAGGGTGGCCACCAGGCCCAGATGCCATGACTGCCGATATCCCAACCGAAACTGTCAAAACCACCGCCGAAGGTCACAAGCGAAAGCGCACCCGTCACGACCGTCAGCGCGCCGGACCGGAAGAGTGCGGCAGAGACGGCGGCGACCGTAAACCACAGGAACATCGCGGAGAAGGTATCGCCCGAGAGATGGTAGAGCTGGCCGATCAAGGCGATGGCGCCGCCGAAGGCCGCAGAACCGAGCACAAGCGATCCAGCTGAAATCCGATCGGCACCGCGCAGCCGTGCGATCGCTGCGACCGCGTGAAAGATCCAGATCAGGCCGATGATGCCGACGACCTTCACCAGACGCGGGATGAGTTCCCAGTTGGCCGCGATCAACATCAGAAGAGACGCGGCGATGAGCAGGGCCGCGAACATCGATAGCACGCCGCCGATGCTGAAGCGTGCGCCCCGTTGATCGACGTCCGCCAGCAACCTCCCGGCTGTTGCCGCATCAATCAGTCCACGCCCGACCCAATCATCGAGATCGCGTTTCAGCCTGCCCCTGTACATTCGCATGTCCCCGTTGTTCCCGACGACAATCTGAAACGGCAGCAGAGGAAAGACAAGGGAATGCAGCCATCTTCAATTCGGCATTCCAACGCCCATGCAAGAACCGCATGCCTTCCATGCTCTTTTTGCACTGCACAAAGCCGTATGTGTCGCCTATATTCATTCTCAACAGAGCGACACAACTACTGGCGCTCAGATCTTCGACCAGCGTTACCTCCTCCCAATGCTGGATCGATTGGCCAACGACACTCCTCCTCCCAGTCGTTGGTCTGCAAAAATGACGCTCACCGGACCTCCTCCCCCGGTGAGCGTTATTTTTTTGCCCTCAGTTTCCCAAACCCGAAAGACTTGCCAACCACATGCAGAGGTATGCCCATTTGCCGGGCGACGTCTGCCAAGATGCAAACGCTCAAAAAAGCATCAATTAACAAAGCGTTAAATCGATTGATATGCGTGAGACGCATGGGTGCTCTGCCGCATTATGTCTTCAAACGTTTCGCAATGCAGCATATATTCAACTCAACAAATTCGAAGGGGCCCGCGGATGGGTCCAACCACCAAAGAGGTAAACCCATGAACATCGCTCGCTCGCTCAACAACTGGCGCAAGTATCGTCAGACCATCACCGAACTCGGCCGCATGTCGGACCGCGAACTCCGCGACCTCGGCATTGGCCGCGAGGACATCCGTCGCGTTGCCCGTCACGCCGTCAACGGCTGATTGGTCCCGACTTCGGTCGGATCCAGAATAGAAAAACCCCGGATCTCCTCCCAGATCCGGGGTTTTTCTTTGCCTACTCAGCGGCGCTGCTCAGTCTTCGCGGACGGCAACGATCACGTCGTGAATGAGCTTCAGCACAGCCGGCGCATCGATCTCGGTGCAGATCTTCTGGCTCGGCAGATCACCGTCCCAATCGGAGGGACCAAATCCGCGACCATCCGGCTTCTGGATCGTCTGGCCGTCGGCAATGCCGCCGCAGACGACGCGGATGACGCCACTGCGGGTCTTGAAGAGTTCCGGCGCCACGACATAGACGCAGGCGCAGCTGTCGTGAACGACCATGCCGTCGTCGACCAGGCCCTCGTAAAAATCGATGTAGAACTGCGAGAGGTCGAACAGCAGGCGCGCGCGGCTGGTGCCGGCTGCGTCTCGGATGTCAGCGAGCTGCGAACGGGTCATCACCGTCTGCATGGTAACGTCGAGGCCGACGACCACGACAGGCCATTTTGCGGTCATCACCACGTCCGCCGCTTCCGGGTCGCCATGGATATTGGCTTCGGCGGCCGGCGTCACATTGCCGTTGACGTCGAAGGCGCCGCCCATGATGACGATCTCTTTCACGAGATTGACGATCTCGGGATCTTCCTTGAGCGCATTGGCGAGATTGGTCATGCGGCCGACGGCGACGATGGTCACCTCGCCCGGATTGGCACGCACCGTCTCGACGATGAAGCGGTGAGCCAGGCGCGGGTCGGCATGAACATCCGTCACCTCGGGCACGCCGATATTGCCAAGCCCGTCATCGCCATGGATGAATTTCGGTGGCTCATGGCTGACCCGATGCGGGAGGAAGGTCTCGCCGGCGCCGCGTGAAACGGGGGCATCGATTTTCCATTCGCGCTTCAGATACAGCGCGTTGCGGGTCGTGATGTCGATCTCGGCATTCCCGAACACGGTCGTGATACCGAGGAGGTCGATCTCCGGATGATGGTGCAGGAAGAGGAGCGCCATGGCGTCGTCGACGCCCGGATCCGTATCGAAGATGACCTTGTGCATGGGAGAAGTCCTTTTCTTGTTGTTGGCCAGCTGGCGCTGAGTGGCGCGACGATAGACCCGATGCATGACGACGGGAAGACTGGCGCTCAGGCGCCCGCCTTCTTCTTTTTCCCGACATTGCGCAGCACGTGGCTGAAGTCGGAGTTGTAGAGATCGCTGTCGCGGAATTCGACATGACCGAAGACCTTGCCGACCAGCACCAGTGCCGTCCGCGTGATCTTCGCCTTGCGTACTTCTTCCGCCATGTCGTTCAAGGTCGTGCGGATGAAGAGCTCGTCCGGCCAGGTGGAGCGATAGGCGATCACGACGGGGCAATCCTCGCCATAATAGGGCGTCAGTGTATCCCGGATATGCGCGAGGTTGCGGATCGACAGATGGATGGCAAGCGTCGCGCGCGACTTGCCGAGGATATCCAGCGTCTCGAATTCCGGCATCGACGATGCCTTCATTTCGGTGCGGGTGACGATGACGGTCTGGGCGATCTCGGGCAGCGTCAGCTCGGTCTTCAGCCGTGCGGCAGTCGCCGCAAAGGCCGGAACGCCGGGCACCACATCATAGGGAATGCCTGCCGCATCGAGCCGGCGCATCTGTTCGGCAATGGCGCCGTAGATCGAGGGATCGCCCGAATGCACGCGCGCGACATCCTCACCGCGTTCGTGGGCTGCCACCATATCCGCGACGATCTCGTCGAGATGCATCGGGGCGGTGTCCTTGACGATCGCACCCTCCGGTGCAGCCGCGACGATCTCTTCCGGCACAAGCGAGCCTGCATAGAGGCAGACCGGGCAGCGCTCGATGAGGCGCAGGCCCCGCACGGTAATGAGATCGGGGGCTCCGGGCCCAGCGCCGATGAAATAGACGGTCATGCTTCATTTCCCTTCATGCCACTGTCTGCCTTGCCCGAATAACCGCGCGGCGTGTAGACCCAGGTCTTGCCGTCGCCTGTCGTCACGGTACGGCTCTCGGAAGAACCGACCACCACGACGGTCAGCATGTCGACGTCGTCGACGTTCAGTTCTGCGAGCGGCACGGTGCGCACGGTTTCACCATCGCGGCCCAGATTGGTGGCGAGAATGACGGGCGTCGATGCCGGGCGGTACTTCAACAATTCGTCTCGGGCATAGGCGAGCTGCGTGCGGCGCTTAATCGAGACGGGATTGTAGAAGGCGATAACAAAATCGCCCTCGCCTGCTGCCTTCACCCGGCGCTGGATATGCTCCCACGGGGTCAGAAGGTCTGAGAGCGAGATGGTGCAGAAGTCATGGCCGAGCGGCGCACCGATGCGGGCAGCGGCAGCCTGCAGCGCAGAAATGCCGGGCGAGACCTGGACCTCGATGCGGCTGGCACCATCCGTGATGCCGCCCTTGTCGAAAAGTTCGAAGACCAGCGTTGCCATGGCGTAGATTCCGGCATCACCAGAGCAGACCAACGCCACCGTCTTGCCCTCACCCGCCAGCTCCATCGCATGCACGACGCGGGCCTCTTCCTTGCCAAGATCGAAATCGTGGCGGGTCTTGCCGTCGGCAAGGGACCCAAGCAGGTCGAGATAGAGCGAATAACCGACGAGATCCGTGGAGGCCTGGACCAGGCGCGAGACCTCGGGCGACCGCCAGCCCTCCGAGCCTGGGCCGATGCCGACGACGAAGAGCGTACCGCGGGCACGGCCTATCGTCTTCGGGTCGATGATATCAGCGGCCCTCGCAATCGCGGCTGTGGCCCCCTTGGACTTGATCTTCTCGACAACGAGTTCGCCGGACGCGCCAGCAGCCGCAAGCGCTGCCCCTTCGGCCACCCCATGGCAGCCGACTTCGGCAAAGACGACCTCCGACGGGTTTTTCAGGCGCGGCGCTTCGGCTTCGAGCGTGGCTGCGGTGAAGAAGCGGGCCGGCACGCCGAAATGGTTGGCCACCGCATGGAGCGCCGTTTCGTCGGCCTTGAGGTCGATGGAGCAGACGGCAGCGAGGCTTGTCTTCGCGAAACCACCCTTGGCCAGCGCTTCCTCGGCCAAGGCAATCGCCTCTTCCGGCTTTGCATGCCGCTCGCAGCCCATGCCGAGCACGAGGGTTTTCGGGTGATAGACGAGTTCCAGCTCGCCTGCGGTCTTCTGTTGGTCGGTCACGGTCAGCGTCACGCGGGCCTCTTGTTCAAATGGAAGTCTTGATTGGGTGAGCCAGTTGGCAGATGCACCCTCGAGCCGGGCGCCAGCGCCGGCCACAAGTTCGGCCATCACCGCCTTGGCACTCTCGGGATTGGCGAGCACATAACCTTCCGGCGGCTGATCAAGCGCTACACCAAATTTCAGGTCGCCGGCCGTCGTGATTGCGGCATGGGCACCGATGGCGGTCGCGATCTGTCGTGCGAGGTCATTGGCGCCATGATGACCGCCGAGCAGCGGAACAACGGATGAACCATCCTCGGCGATGGCGAGCACCGGCGGTTCCGAGTGTTTGTCGGAGAGCAGCGGGGCGAGGAGACGAATAAGCGCGCCAGACGCCATCACGGCAACAATCGGTCTGCCGGCCGAAAACAGCGCCTGGACATGATCCTTGGCAGATGCAAAGCGCAGATCCGCCTCCTCGACGCGGGCGGCAGCACCATGCAGTTCGCCGCTGATGTCCGTCGCAATGCGGCGACCGAGGTGAGCGGCAGCCTCACTCAGAATGACGACGACCGGTTTGGCGGGGGATGCGGATATACCCGTCATCACACCGCGCTTCCCAGCGTCTTGGCGAGCGCCGGATGCCAGCGTTCGTCGCCCTTGTAGATCAGGATCATCGAGAAATAGGGCGCAGTGTCCTCGGCCACCTCGGCCAATGGCGTGAGCTTCTGTTCGGCAAGGCTGACGCGTTCCGCATAACCAGCCTGGGCGGTGAGCCCGAGGCTCTCGATCAGCGCGCGGATGCGGGCGAAATGCCGGCCGAGCTTGATGATGGCAACAGCGCTGGAGGCCTCGATGCGGGCTGCAAGCTCGTCATCCGACAGAGGTCCCGGCAGCACCGTCAGCACGTCGTTGCGGGCAGCGAGCGGCCGTCCGAGGCCAGCGGCAGCGGCCATCATCGAGGAGACGCCGGGCACGACCTCGGTCGGATATCGATCCGCGAGGCGCTCGAACAGATACATGAAGGACCCATAGAAGAAGGGATCGCCTTCGCAGAGGACGGCGACATCGGAGCCAGCGTCCAGATGATTCGACAGCGTCTCGGCAGCCTTTGTGTAGATGTCCTGCGCCGGGAAGCGCTCGACGCGCATCGGCACGATGATCGGCACTTCCAATTGGGCGGCGGTCAGATAAGGGGCCGCGATCTGGCGGGCGAAGCTCGGGCCGGTGTCGGGTGCCGGATAAGCAACAACAGGGCACTGCGTCAGGATGCGATGCGCCTTCAGGGTCAGCAGTTCCGGATCGCCGGGCCCGAGCCCCAGGCCATAGAGTTTTCCGGTCATTCAGCCTCTCCCTTTACAACCGTCCACATCGTGACCGGCATCAGCGACTTCCAGCCGCAAAAGCGCCCGACCGGGGCCGCTCGCGAAACCTGGATACGCACGAGCTCACCGCCGTGCTGGCCGCGCAGTTCCGCCAGTCGCGCTTCACCCTCGATGGTCACCGCATTGGCAACCAGAAGGCCTCCTACCCCAAGCGCTGCCCAGCAGATTTCGAACAGCTCCTCCCCGGTAATGCCGCCACCGATGAAGATGACATCCGGGCGCTTGAGACCGGTTAGTGATTCCGGCGCATGGCCCTCGATGATCTCAAGATCCGGTACGCCCAGGGTCTCGGCATTGGCGCGGATCATCGCCACCCGCTCTGGCTTCGGCTCGATGGCTATCGCCTTCGTGCCCATGCCAGCGCGCATCCATTCGATGGCGATCGAGCCGCAACCGGCGCCGACGTCCCAGAGCAGCGCATTGGGAAAGGGTGCCAGTTGTGCCAGCGTCGCGGCGCGGATTTCGCGCTTGGTCAATTGCCCGTCGTGACGGAAGGCATCGTCCGGCAGACCTGGTACCGGTGCCAGAAGCGGTCCGTCTTCAGCGCAATCGATGGCAAGCGTATTGAAGTCCGACATGGCAGGGCAGGTTTCGGCCATTTCCAGCGCGGTCATGCGCAGAATGCGCTCGCGATGGCTGCCCATGTGTTCGAGCACATGCAGCACCGAGGCGCCAAAGCCACGCTCGGCGAGCAGCACGGCGGCCGCCTGCACCGTGGACGCATCCGAGGTCAGCGCCAGAATCCGGGCGCGCGGCATGACATGGCGATTAAGGAAAGCGAGCGGTCGGCCATGCAGGGAGATCTGCGTGACCGATTGCAGCGGCCAGCCGAGCCGGGCGGCAGCCAGAGAGAAGGCGGACGGGCTCGGCAGCACCATCATCTCCTCAGCCGCCACATAGCGCCGGAGCGTGGCACCAATGCCGAAATGCATGGGATCGCCGGTGGCGAGCACCGTGACCGGCGTGCCGCGCAGTTTCAAGATCTGCGCCAGCGTCTCGCGGAAACCTGCACCCCAGGTGAGAATGCGTTTCAGCCCGGGCAGGCTCGCGCCATCGATGACTGCATCCAGCCGCTCTCCTATTACGAGCGTTTCCGCCTGCCAGACGACCGCCTGCGCCTCGGGGGTCAGGCTTTCGAGCCCGTTGTCGCCGATGCCGATGATGGTGAGCCAGGGGCCGTGCGCGTGCTCAGACATTGGTGCCGAGCCCTCCTGCCAAGGCATTCACCGCTGCGGACGCCATGGCCGAGCCGCCGCGACGACCACGGACTGCGATATAGGGAATGCCTCTGGAATTGGCGATCAACTCATCCTTGCTTTCGGCGGCACCCACGAAGCCAACGGGAAATCCGAGGATGATCGCAGGCTTCGGCGCACCAGCGTCAATGCGTTCCAGCAGGCGGAAGAGTGCCGTCGGCGCATTGCCGATAGCGACGACGGCCCCGCCGAGATGTTCATCCCAAAGGTCGACCTGGGCGGCCGAGCGGGTATTGCCAATCTCGGCGGCCTTCGGGCGCACACGCTCGTCGTTGAGCAGGCAGAGGACCTCGTTTTCGACCGGGAGCAGGCGGCGGATCACGCCGTGACGGACCATCTCGACATCGACGAGAACGGGCGCCCCTTTTTCAAGAGCCGCGGCACCGGCCTCGAAGGCTCCGTCCGACCAACTGACGTCATCGGCGAGGTCGACCATGCCGCAGGCATGGATGAGGCGGATGACCAGTGGCTGGAGGACGGTCGGGAAACGCTCGAGATCGGCTTCGTCGCGGATGGTGGCGAAGGACTGGCGGTAGATTTCGGCGGGGTCGCGGATGTAGTCGAGTGGCCCCGCTTCGGCGTGCGGATACCCCCCTCTGTCGCTACGCGACATCTCCCCCACACGGGGGGAGAGTGGGGTGTGCCCGACTTCGGCGGCCGCAATCAGCTCTCCACCCTTGTGGGGGAGATGGCCGGCAGGCCAGAGGGGGGGGTCTTCGCCCGTGATCACCCGATCCCGATGCCCGATCCCCAGCACCCAGCCCTCTTCCGCAATCGAAACGGTGACCTCGTCATCCGTCAGCACCGCCGGACGATCAAGCAGGATGCCAAGCCGGCCATCCACATCGAACCGCGCAAAGGCCTCCGCAACGGTCCGCACCTGAAGGGCATCCTTGACCTCGTCGACCTCTGGCAGCGCAAAGAGCGACGGGTAGATTTCGGCGAAGACCACAGGTTTTTCGAAGGAGCCGGCAAATCCCGTCTCGAACGGCCATACGGCCACATTTTCACCGTGACCGCTCTCGTCGAGGAAACGGGACAGACGCGCGATGCCAAGCAGGGTCTGGCTGCCAACGGACCCATTATAGGTGAGCTGCCAGACGGACTTCGCTCCCTTGGCAAAATACTCCGAGCGGCGGAAGGCAAGCGGCGGCGATTGGGGGGCTGCCGGCTTCTTGTCGGAGAGATCGGCGTAGACATGCTGATGCGGCCGGCCCCAGAAACGCGGCTCGCCGGCAAAATGGGTGGCGTTCCAGCGAGAGGCGAGATCGAAGCGGTTGTTGCGGTTATCGGGCGCATCCTCGATTTCGTCGGCAATCTTGCACCAGAGGGCCCGCCAGTCCGCCCTGCCCGTCAGTCGCTCGGCGGTGCCCGCCGGATAGCCGAAGGCAAAGTCGAAGCCGCAAAGCAGTCGTTGGCCTTCGGCAATCGCAGCGCCGACCACGACATCAAGTCGCTGCATGAAGGCATGACGGGTCGGAAAATTCTCGTTCCAGTCGATCACAACCCGATCGCCCTCGCGCCGGGCGAGGCACGCCCAGAGCGAGTTCTTGCCCGTCACCGGTTGTCCGGCACCGGACCAGTCGACGATCAGGATGCGATCGAAGAGCGGCATTACTTTTTCTTCTGCATCGACTTCGGCCCCAGCGGATGGTCGGCATGGGGGTAAGGTGCGTGGTGATGGTCATGACTGTGACCATGGGAGTGACCGTGGGCATGTCCATGGTCGTGACCATGATGGTCATGCCCGTCATCGTGGCTATGGCCCTGATGATCGTGTCCGTGATCATGGTCGTGGTCATGATGACCACAGCCACAGTTTGGACCATGCTCGTGCTGGGCAGCCTTGCCGGAGGACGGTGCATCCATCACGGCCTGCAGATCGGCATCAGGGGTCTTGTCCTTGAGGCCGGCATACTTGCCACCGAGCGTGAAGGACGGCGCATAGTCGAAGCTCGGTTCGACCGGCACGGGCTTCAGAGGTGCCGGTTCCGCATGGCTGTGCAGCGGCGTCCACGGCAGGCCATGCTCGCGACAGAAATCGGGATCGCGGCAGGAGGCGTCGCAATCCCCCTTGCAGGGACAGTTTTCCAAGCCGCCGCCAATACCCTCGACATGGTGATGATGGCTCTCCTGCGGCTGGCCGACATCGGCTTCGAAGCCGAGCACCTGCTCGCGGTACTTGCACATCTGGCAGTTCATCACCGCCGCGCCTTCAAGGATCTCCTTGACCCGGTCCTGGAAGGCATCGAGGACCAGCGGGTGGTCGTTGAGATAGCTCGCCTTGACGAACTGGATCTCCGGGTAACGCGCGGCCACCTCGTCGGTGTAGCTGTAGATGCGCTTCACCAGCACGCCGGTGAAGAGGAAATAGGGGAACACGACGATGCGCTTGTAGCCGAGCTTGGCGGCATGGGTCAGGCCCGGCTCCACCAGCGGGAAGGTGACACCCGAATAACAGGTCTCGCCCCAACCAAAGCCCATGCCTTCCCAAAGCATGCGCATGACCTTGGTGGCGTTGGAATTGGCGTCCGGATCGGACGAGCCGCGACCGACTACCATCAGCAGAGTATCGTGCTTCTCGACGAAACCTTGCGTCTCGTTTGCCTCGTCGACGGCCGCCTGAATTCGATCACCGGCAGCGCGGATCATCTTCAGGTCGATGCCAAGTTCGCGGCCGTAATTGACCACCATGCCCGGGTTCTGTGCCTGATAGGTATTGAGCACCGACGGGATATCGTTCTTGGCGTGGCCAGCAGCAAAGAGCATACCGGGAACGGCCAGCACGCGGGTCACGCCCTGTTCGCGCAGGCTGTCGAGACCAGCCGAGATCACCGGGTTGCAGAATTCGAGATAGCCGTATTCGACCGGCATATCGGGGTTGCGGGCGCGCAGCGCCTCTGCGATCACGGCGAATTCCTTCGCCGCATTCTGATTGCGGCTGCCGTGGCCGCAGACCATGATTCCGAGTTTTTCCGCCATAGGTTAAGGCCTCCCTGCTTCGTTTTGTCTGCCTGTACGAAGCGCCGAACCATCCACCTCTTCAGGCGTGGTCCATGGCCTTTGGGACAGCTCCGGAATTGGCCCCCTGATTGGGTCGGCCGCACCGGACTATTTCCAGCCTGTCGAACAGGCGCCGTCGCACATTACCCTGAGCTTTATCGAAGCCTAACCCAGCGGTCAAACCGGATTGCGGCGCTTTGTGTGACGGAAGCGGCAGTTCACAGAATGTCCCCTCTGCGACCCGCACGACACGGCCTTGCAAGGTTGCGCAGCCGAGGCGTTTGGTCCACAACGACGGCACCTTCCCTCACCCTTCACGAGTCTCCCCGTGGCCGATCTCGCCTTCCAAGCCCTGCTGCTTTTGTTCGTCGCTGCCTTTATCGCCGGCTTCATCGATTCGATTGCCGGTGGCGGCGGATTGATCACCATTCCGGCCATGCTGATTGCCGGCATTCCGCCGCTGGAAACGCTCGGCACCAACAAGCTGCAGTCGATGTTCGGTGCCGGTTCGGCGACTATTGCCTATGCGCGCAAAGGTCACGTGGACCTGAAGAAACAGCTGCCTATGGCTGTCATGGCCGTGATCGGTGGTGCCCTCGGCGCCCTGATCGCAACCGTGGTGCCAGGAGACGTGCTGCGGGTGCTCATGCCCTTTCTGCTCGTCGCCATCGCGCTTTATTTTGCGCTGAAGCCGAACATTTCCGATGAAGACCGCCATCAGCGCATGACGCCCTTCGTCTTCGGCGTAACGCTGGTGCCGCTGATCGGCCTCTATGACGGTGTCTTCGGCCCCGGCACCGGCTCGTTCTTCATGCTTGCCTTCGTCTCGCTTGCCGGCTTCGGCATGTTGAAGGCGACGGCGCATACGAAGCTTCTGAACCTCGGCTCCAATGTCGGCGCCTTCCTGATCTTCGTCGCCAGCGGCGTCGTGCTCTGGAAAGTCGGCCTCCTGATGGGCGTCGGCCAGTTCCTCGGCGCCCAGACCGGCTCACGTTTTGCCATGCGCCAGGGCGCAAAGATCATCAAGCCGCTTTTGGTCGTCACCTGCGTGGCCCTCGCCATCCGCCTGCTCGCTGACCCGACCAATCCGATCCGGGTGTCGATCGGCATCTGAAGACTCCGTTCTTTGCAGAGCGAGAGCGTAGCGCTATATTCATTCTCGGCAATCCGTGGCCCGCAGAGAGGAACTATGGCAAAGACAGCTCTCGATCTTGGAGCTCATTGGCTGAACTTCATCGATGAAAAGGTCAAGAGCGGTCGCTATGCGTCTGCGGACGAGGTCGTGCGCGATGCGCTGAAAGGCCTGGAGGATCAGGACCGCAAGCTTGCAGATGTTCTTTTACAAATCGATGAAGGCCGGCAACAGGCGAAGGCGGGAGTGTTTGTCGACGACGATTTTCTCGACCGTCTGATCGAGGCGGATGTCGAGGTTGATCACCGTTGAGCGGCCGCTATCGCCTTACGCCGAAAGCGGCTGATGATCTCAAGGCGATCAATGACTATACCGCTCGGCAATGGGGCAATGAGCAACGCCGGAAATACCTTGGCGAACTCAGGCACCGGTTCAGATGGCTTGCCGAGCAACCCCTCCTCGGTCGGGCGCGACCCGAACTCCGTGATAACTGCTATTCCTATCCCCAGGGCGAGCACCTGATTTTCTACGCCATCAGGTCTCCCGACATCGAAATTCTGTCAGTGATCCATAATAGATCGCTCCCAGATTTTCTTCGGCGCTGAGTACTCAGCCCTTGGCCGTTCGCCCCCTAGTACTCCACCCCGATCTGGGCCTTGATGCCCGAGCGGAAGGGGTGCTTCACCAGTTCCATCTCGGTTACGAGATCGGCGAGCTCGATCAGCTCGTCCTTGGCGTTGCGGCCGGTCAGCACGACATGGGTCATCGGAGGCTTCTCGGTTGCAAGGAACTCCAGTACGTCTGCCAGATCGATATAGTCGTAGCGGATGGCGATGTTCACCTCGTCGAGCAGCACCATGGAATTGGCGGGATCGCGGATCAACTCCTTGGCCTTCTCCCAGGCAGCCTGCGCCATTTCGATATCGCGCGCCTTGTCCTGGGTTTCCCAGGTGAAGCCTTCGCCCATGGTGTGGAAGTCGCAGAGGTCCGAGAAATGCTTGAGGATCATGTCCCGTTCACCTGTTGACATGGCGCCCTTGATGAACTGGACCACGGCGCATTTCTTGCCGTGGGCGATGTGGCGGAAGATCATGCCGAAGGCGGCGGACGACTTGCCTTTGCCCTTGCCGGTATGAACGATGATCAGGCCCTTCTCGCCGGTCTTCGTCGCCATGATCTTGTCGCGCGCGGCCTTCTTCTTCGCCATCTTTTCGGCGTGGCGGGCGAGATCGGCCTCGCCGGTCGCAGGGGTTTCCTCCGTCATATCGTACTCCCGGTATCGTTGAATTCTTTTGCAAACCAGATGCGTTGCGGCGCATCGCCGATCTTGGGCAAACGGCCGATCTCGCGATAGCCCTCGCGGAGGTAGAAGCGCGGCGCCTGGAACTCGAAGGTGTCGAGATAAATGCCGACGAGGCCATCCTCGCGCGCCATGGCTTCGGCTCGTGCGAGAAGCTGCGCACCGATGCCGCCGCCGCGCGCCTCTGGCGAAACAGCGAGAAGCTTGACGAAGAACCAGCGCTGCAGATGGGCACCGATCAGCCCGCCGAGGAACTGACCCTCGGCGTCCAGGGCCCGCAGCTGAACCTTGCGACCCTCGAACGGGCGTCCCAGCGCTTCGGCGGCCTCATCGAGAATGGCATCGACGGCTCCGGTCAAGAGAGCGTCCTCGCCCTCCACCAGCTCGATATGCACCAGCTCCATCACCCCACACCACCCTCGCTCTTCGGCAGGTCGTCGACCACCGTCAACCAGTCGACCCGTTCGTCCCAATGCCAGTGCTCGCAGATCGGGACGGAAAGTCCTTCATCAAGGCTCGCCACATAGAGATCGATATCGTCAGGTCGGCGCTCCGTCTCAAAGGACATCGGAGATCCGCAATTGCCGCAAAAGCCGCGGCGCACGCCCGGCGAAGACGCATAGTAGCGGAGGCTTTCACCAGAGAGCTCCGTTCCCTGTCGCAGAACCGTGAAAAAGGTGGTGACCGGCGACGATGCGGCGCGGCGGCAGCTTTCGCAGTGACAATGGCCGGAGGTGCGGACCAGGCCAGTGGCACGAAAGCGCACGCCACCGCACAGGCAATGGCCGCTCAAATCCAACGGCTTTCCGTCCTGAACGTCAGGCATGCACGCCTCCCTCGACCATTTCGCTCAGCGTGAACTTGGCGGAATTGCTCTTCGGCGTCCACAGTCCGCGATCAATCGCCTCGATCAGCCGCTCAGCGAGCTCCTTCTGCGCCGGTGCATTCTTCTCGGCCATGAACTCGCGTACGCGCTCATTGAGGATGAATGCCTGGTAGACGGCCTCAAAATGGTGGTCGCGCACGGCACCGGTCGTGGCAGCGAAAGCGAACATGTAGTCGACCGTCGCCGTAATCTCGAAAGCGCCCTTGTAGCCGTGGCGCATCACGCCCTCGATCCACTTTGGATTGACGACACGGGCCCGCACGACGCGGCCGATCTCTTCCTCGAGGCTTCGGATGACCGGCTTTTCCGGCCGCGAATGGTCGTTGTGATAGACCTTCGGCCTCATGCCCGCGACATGTTCGATCGCCGCCGTCATGCCGCCCTCAAACTGGTAGTAGTCGTCGCTATCGAGCAGGTCGTGTTCGCGATTGTCCTGGTTCTGCACCACGGCCTGGACCGAGCGCAGGCGTTCCTCGAACAACCCGCGTTCCGCCTTGCCCTCCTCGCCGGCGCCGTAAGCATAACCGCCCCAGACGAGATAGCTCTCGGCGAGATCGGCACGGTCGGTCCAGCCCTTTTCGTCGATGAGTGCCTGCAGGCCCGCGCCATAAGCGCCAGGCTTGGAGCCGAAGACGCGGTAGCCGGCACGGCGGGCGGCCTGCTTTTCATCCAGTCCCTCACCTCTCAGCTTTTCGGTTTCAGCCCGCACACGTGCGGCAATCGGGTTGTCTCCCTCGTCCTCGTCGAGTGCCGCGACAGCCCGCACCGCCTTGTCGAACAGCGCGATCTGCTCTGGGAAGGCGTCGCGGAAGAAGCCGGAGATGCGCAGTGTCACGTCGACGCGCGGCCGCCCCAGCACGGCCATAGGGATGACCTCGAAGCCGGTCACGCGGCGCGAGGCCATGTCCCAGAGCGGCTTGACGCCGACAAGCGCCAAGGCCTGCGCGATATCATCGCCTCCGGTGCGCATGTTCGACGTGCCCCAGGCGGTGATGCCGAAGGAAACAGGCCATTCGCCATGATCCTGGACATAACGCTGGATCAGGAGTTCGGCAGATTTCTTGCCCAGTTCATAGGCCGCTGGCGTCGGCACAGCGCGGCTATCGACGGAGTAGAAGTTTCGCCCTGTGGGCAGCACGTCCGGGCGTCCGCGCGTTGGCGCGCCTGAGGGACCGGGGGGCACGAATTGGCCGGCAAGCCCCTTGAGCAGGCCCTCGATTTCGGCGCGGCCGGAAGAGACGACGGCGGGTTTGAGGCGGGTTTCGATTTCCGCGAGAACGGCTTGGGTGCGAGCCCAGTCGTCTGGGCAGGAGATGTCTCCGGCGACCAACTGTGCACCGAGTAGCTCGATGCGCTCCACGGTGTCGCCATGGGTGCGCCAAGGGGTCTCGGTGAGATCGGCGAGGATCTCGGCCTTCGGGCCTGTCCAGGGATTTGACATGACGCAGTCGAGAGGGTCGAAGCCTTCAGTCTTCAGCAGATCCCACGCGATTGCTCTCTGCAGGCTTGCATCCCCGCCCTCGCCCTGGCCGCGTGGCACCCGGGCCAGCGCGACGACGAGATCGGTCAGCAACCGCCCCTCGGGCGCAAGCCCGAAGATGTGCAGCCCGTCGCGGATCTGCATTTCCTTGAGGTCGCAGAGATAGGCGTCCAGCTTTTCCAGCGCCGTCTCGTCCGCCTCACCCTTGGCGATGCCAGCATCCTGGTCGAGGCCGATATCGGCGATCAGCTCGAGGATCTGCTTCTTCAAAAGGACCAGCCGGCGCGGATCGCCGCCGGATGCTTCGTAATACTCGTCGACCAGCGCCTCCAAGTCCTTCAGCGGGCCATAGCTCTCGGCGCGTGTCAGCGGCGGCGTCAAATGGTCGATGATGACGGCGGAGCTGCGGCGCTTGGCCTGCGTGCCCTCGCCGGGATCGTTGACGATGAAAGGATAGAGATGTGGGAGTGGGCCGAAGACCGCCTCGGGGAAGCAGGTTTCCGAAAGCGCCAGCGCCTTGCCCGGCAGCCATTCGAGATTGCCGTGTTTGCCCATGTGGATGACGGCCTGCGCGCCGAATTCCCGTCTCAGGAAGGCGTAGAAGGCGAGGTAGCCATGCGGCGGTACGAGGTCCGGCGAATGGTAGCTTTCCTTAGGATCAATGTTGTAGCCACGCGCCGGCTGGATGCCGATCACCAGCTTTCCGAAGCGCATCAGCGGCAGCGCCAAAGCGCCGTCGACATGGAAGGGATCGGCCTCTGGCGCACCCCAGCGCGCGGTGACGCGATCCTGAACCTCTTTGGGAAGATCCTCAAAGAACTTTCTGTAATCGCTGACGGAAAGGCGTTCGCGAATAACGCGTCCGTCGTTCGCTGCATTGGTCGGCCCGGCCATCAACGCCTGTATCAGGGCATCGCCGTCAGCGGGCAGATCAGCGACGTCGTAGCTGGCGTCGCGCATGGCGCGCATCACTTCGATCGTGCCTGCTGGCGTATCGAGACCGACGCCATTGCCCAGGCGTCCGTCGCGGTTCGGGTAGTTGGCCATGATCAGCGCCACACGCCGAGCGGTGGGCTCGGTCGCGCGAAGTGTTGCCCAATTGGCGGCGAGCTCCGCGACGAAGCGCATGCGGCCGGCATCCGGCTCGTGGCTGACAAGATTGGCCTCAACCCGCTCGTCGAAGCGCGCCTTCGACTTGAAGGAAACGGCGCGGGTCAGCACGCGTCCATCGACTTCCGGCAGGGCAACGCTCATTGCCAGATCCCGGGCGCTCAGCCCTTGAGTCGAGTTCTCCCAGGTGCTGCGCGGCGAGGATGAGAAGATCGCCTGCAACACGACGGCGCCGGTCTCGTCGAGCACGGTCGACGGCTTGTCCGCGCCCGGGGTCGAGACGGCGAAACCGGTGGTGTTGATAACAACAGATGGCGGGAATCGGTTGAAGATGGCGCGCAGCGTATCGACCGAGACCTGGTCCTTGAGGCTCGAGACGAAGACCGGCAGGGGGATCAGGGCCTCAGCCTTCAGTGCTTCGACCATGGCTTCGACGGGTGCCGTCTCGCCACTCTGGACGAGGGCGCGGTAGAAGCAGAGGGGGGCGATGGCCGGCAGGCCAGAGGGGGGTGCAGGAAAGGCCAGCCTTTCCCATTCCTCGACCCCGACCACGCCCCTGCCTGGCCACCAGATGCCGGCCTTCAACAGCGGGCGTGCAGGCTCCGGCCGGTCTGTGCCATCGAGAATCGCTTCGGCGTAGGCGACAAAAGCCGCGGCATTCCCCGCGCCGCCTTCGGTCAGATAGGTCCAAAGCGCGCTGCGGTCCTCGTCTGAGCCGTTCTGGAACGGAGAAAGTCCCTCATCCGGCTTGTCGTCGCCGGGCAGCACGACGATGACTGCGCCACTGCGTCGGGCGCAAGCATGCAACGCCTCCAGCGCATAGTGGAAGTAGCTTGCCCCTCCCAGCGCCCTGACGACGATCAGCCGCGCATGGCGTGCCGTGCGTTCGAGGTAGGTATCGACCGACATCGGGTGCTTGAGCGTCATCAGGCTGGCGAGCCGCCAGCGCACCACCTGCTCGCCCCTCGCCTGCACGGCGGCGGCAATCGCCGCAAGCTCCGTGTCGGCCGCAGAGAGGAACAGCACGTCCCCCGGCGTCTGGCCAAGATCGATCGCCTCGTCGCCGTCGCTGATCGATCCCTTCTGGGCAAGCAGTAGATGCATGGATCAGCCGGCCGCTGCCTGGACGTCTTCAACTACCGCACCGAAATCCCATTCATGCAGGCCGATGACGACGATGCGCGTCTCGCGCTTTTCGCTCGATGTCCAGGGACGGTCGAAATAGGTGTCGATGCGGGTGCCGACGGCCTGGATGACGAGACGCATCGGCTTGCCGGGCACATCGATGAAACCCTTCAAACGCAGGATGTCGTGCTTCTCGATAACCGGCTTCAGGCGGTCGATGAACTCCGAGGGATCCTTGATCGCGCCAAGCTTCAGCACAAAGCTTTCGAACTCGTCGTGGTCGTGGTGATGGTCGTGGTCTTCGCCCGAGGCATGCAGGGCCTCATGCTCCAGCTCGTGATGCGACTTGCGATTTTCGATGTCGTCTTCGGTGCTGGCGCCGATGCCAAGCAGGACGAGCGAGGGCACCTCGCCGTTCTTCGCCTCGATCATAGAAGGCTTGCGGCTGGTGCGGCCGGTCACCTCTGCGCGCACGGCGGCAATGCCGGCAGCGTCCAGCAGATCGGTCTTGTTGAGGACGATAAGGTCGGCGCAGGTCAGCTGGTCCTCGAAGAGTTCCTCGATCGGGCTCTCGTGGTCGAGATTGTCGTCTTCAGCGCGCTGGGCGGCCACCGCGTCATGGTCGTCGGCAAAACGGCCAGCGGCGACGGCGGCACTATCGACCACTGTCACGACGCCATCGACGGTCACGCGGGTGCGAATATCCGGCCAGTTGAAGGCGGCGACCAGTGGCTGCGGCAGGGCCAGGCCCGAGGTCTCGATGACGATATGGTCGGGCTTCACGTCACGCTCGAGCAGCTTCAGCATGGTCGGCACAAAGTCGTCGGCAACCGTGCAGCAGATGCAGCCATTGGTGAGCTCGATGATGTCGTCTTCGGTGCAGTTGTCAGCGCCGCAGCCCTTCAGCACATCGCCATCGACGCCGAGATCGCCGAATTCGTTGATGATCAGCGCGATCTTCTTGCCGCCGGCATTCATCAGCATGTTGCGGATGATGGTGGTCTTGCCGGCCCCCAGGAAACCGGTGATGACGGTGGCGGGGATCTTCTGCTGCAACATGGTTCAACCCTTCATTTTCA
The DNA here is from genome assembly GCA_958439205.1 of uncultured Allorhizobium sp. Lineage (GTDB taxonomy): Bacteria > Pseudomonadota > Alphaproteobacteria > Rhizobiales > Rhizobiaceae > Allorhizobium. Next base: position 3,009,015 of record OY288189.1, read on the forward strand.
ACGGCAAACCTGCCGCGATAAAATAGACTTCAGCCGCCTCGGCGGCGATGGCTTGGTGAAGACGGCCGGCATGGTCGCGGAAGGCGCGGGCCATCTTGTTTTCGGGCACGATGCCGAGGCCGACCTCATTGGAGACGAAGATGACGGTGGCCTGGAGTTGCCCAAGGCTGGCGGCGAGTGCCGCGCCGTCTGCGTCGACGTCACGGCCTTCTTCCATCATCAGATTGGTGACCCAGAGGGTCAGGCAGTCAACGAGGATGACCCTGTCCGGCTTGTCGAGCCCCTTCAGCGACCCAACGAGATCCAGCGGCTCTTCATACGTCGTCCAGCCGTCATTGGCACGGTCGGCCTTGTGAGCCTCGATGCGGGCACGCATCTCGTCGTCCCAGGCGCGGCCCGTGGCCAGATAAACGCGATCTAGGCCGGTGCTGCGCGCCGTTGTTTCGGCAAAACGCGACTTCCCCGAGCGGGCACCGCCGAGAACGAGGATGGATCGGGATTGGGATTGGGATTGGGATGCGGTCATGGCGTGCCAAGGCCCCAGACCGCACGCAGCTCACCTGCGGCGCATGTTCCAGACACGCGCGAAGAATAGATCGATGCACGATCCACAAATACGGACCGGCATCGGCGGGGCCTCAAGGACCCGCGGATGCAAGACGTCGCCACAACAACCTCCGTGCTGGCAACGGGGAAACCTCCCCAGTGTGGGCACCATGCCCGTGGATGGCAGGTCTCCTGGCTCGCAGGTCGTGGTCTTTAAAGGACCGTCGGGTTCTCCTCGCCTTCCCAGGGTTTGCAGGCAACACGAAAGAGCGGACGATTCGTAGAGAAAGAGGCGTCCTGCCCCGGCTGATCGTGTTGCCACCCCAGTGGCTTTTCCGTTCTGCCGTTCTTGAGAGGCCGGTCGCACACTGCGACCTGTCACCACCTGAAACGTCAGAGCGGATGGAGAACCCTCGCTGCAATACAGTCGCGGGGTCGGCTGCGTTCGGCATGCCCGGTTGGGGTCCAAGCCTTCGCATTCCCTTTTGCTCTCCGGACAACATCTCTGTCGTCCGGAAACCATCCGTCATGAGGATTAGGCCGAGGTCAGGTTCAAGTCAATCACGGCTGCGCCTTGCAGCTGCGTCATCGCGACCCAAGGGCCGATCATGGGGTCGCTGCGCAATCCGGCGTGACGGACGGATCACAATCGGCGCGCAGGCGGATCGTGCCGCTTGCTCCCTGCTCCACAGGTGTGCCGGACCCGACGTCAGCCGCACGACGCGCCGGCTGTGCGGGAGCCGTTGCACGCACAGCCGGAGCCTCGGCAACCGGAGGCGCCGCCATCTCCTGGGGTGCTGGTTGTGCGGCGGCGGCAGGTGGCGTCGCCGCCACAGGCTTTTGCGGCTCGACCTTGGGCATAACCGCCGCCGCGCGCGGCACAGAGGCTGGCGCATTCGGCACGATGACCGGCGGCGGGTCGGAGACAAGGCGGGTGGATATCGTGCGTGGTGGCTGCGACTTGCGAATGCGCGGCGTCGTCAGCGAGAAGGCGAAACGGATGCGCGCTGCGATCTCCTCGGCAAGCGCCTGACGCATCCAACGGGGATCGTCGGTCGGGCTGTTGACCGTGAAGAAGCCTTGCGCCACCGGCTCACCTGTTTCCACGGAGGTCGCCGTCACCGTGAACTTCGCCTGGGCGAGCCTGCGTCGGGCGCCCTCGCCAAAGCCGAGATGGTCGATTTTGACCAGCAGCACGACGCGCTCGGCACCCGCGGGCGCCCGGGTCGCGGCTATGGCGGAAGATACGCGGCGATCTACGCTTTCGATCAGGTCGAGCGGGATGCGGGCGTCAGCCATAACAGTGACATTGCGGACGTAATAGACCAGCGGCCGGTCGATGCTTCGGCCATGCAGCAGCGTACAGGATGCCAACACCATAAGGAGCCCGACGGCTGCGGCGATGCGGAGACTGCGAGCGAACATGACGACCCCGGACAGGTGATTCTGGACCTGCCCGAGAATTCGCCATTTATGGTTAGTGGACGGTTAACTTGCGGGCTGAAGGGCCGCGAAGAGTGAGGCTGCCGACGCAAATTCGCCATACCGCGCCTCACGACGCGCTTCGGCCTCGGCATCCGAGCCCCAATGCTCGATTGTCCAGTCCTCGTCGAGATGTGCCAGCGACCAGACTTCGTCGAGGTCGAAAGCACCTTCGGCAAAGGCGAGGGTCAATACGGCAGACCCCGTCAGCGTCGTCACGACGTTAAGGCAGGAGATCTGGAAGGGCTCGCGGTAGCGTTCGAGAGCACGCGCGTAAGCGGCCACAGCCTCGGCCGGCTGCTCCTGATGCATCACGCCCTCGACGAGAAAGAAGCGGGCGCCGTGGGCAGTCGCGACCCAGGACAGCACGGCATCCCAGCGTGCTGCCTGGCGGTCGATCAATTCCGTCGGGCCATCGGCACGGTAACAAAGGAGATCCGTGCCGGCGAAACGGACGATCTCGTCGAACACCTCGGAAAGGCTGTTCGAGACGGCGTCGATGGCGGTATTGGCAAGCTTGGTGACCGGCATGGTCGCCGGCTCGATAAACTCGCCCTGCCCGGCCCATTCGGCCACCACAAGCTCAGCCGCCTCGCGGGTCGGCAGCGTCAGCAGGTTCTTGGCCGGCGTCTTCACCGACTTGCCGTCGAGGGTGATCGAGAAGCCGTCCTCACGCTCCTCCATGCCGACGCTCTCGTAGAAGCGCTTCGGCAGCGGCCGCTTCATCTGGATCTGCGCCCGGCGTACCGGGTCCTCATGGCTCGGTTCCGGAATGAAGGTCCCGAAAATGTCCTGGCTGAGTTCGTCGCGCATCAAGGGCTCCTAGTGGATATAGGCCAGAAGGTCGGCGGGGCGTTCGACCACGGCATCGGCTCCGGCCTTCCAGAGCTCGTCCGGATTGGCGTAACCCCAGGCGACGCCGATCGCGGTCGCGCCTGCGGCCTTTGCCATCTGCATGTCGTAGATCGCGTCGCCGATGATGATCGTTTCCCGCGGCGCCATGCCTGCCTCGTCGCAGCACTCGGTCACCATGGCCGGGTGCGGCTTGGAGGGGCATTCGTCGGCCGTGCGGCAGAACAGGAAATGGGGCTTCAGCCCATGGCCTTCAAGGATCATTTCCAGACCGCGGCGCGACTTGCCGGTCACGGCGCCGAGCCAGACGTCTTCGCGCGCGATCAGGGCATCCAGAACCTCACGGATGCCGTCAAACATCGTCTCGCCAAAACCGGAGTCTCGGCGAACATCGGCGAAGATCTTCTTGTAGTGGGCAGCCATGGCGACTGCCTCGTCATCGGCATGCGGCTTGCCGTCCATACGGGCGATCGCAATGTCGAGCGTCAGGCCGATGATCGACTTGGTCGTCTCAAGTGCCGGCTCTGGCTTGCCGAAGGCGATGAAGGTGTGGCGCATGACCTCATGGATCAGGCCGGCGCTGTCGACCAGCGTGCCGTCGCAATCGAAGAGTACAAGCTTCATTCGCCGTCCCTGTCACCATCGCGCTGGTCGAGGCCGAGCAGGTTCCAGGTCTGGACCATGTGCGGCGGTAGCGGTGCGGTCACCTTCAGGCGACCCCCATTGGGATGCGGCAGGTCGATATAGCGCGCATGGAGATGCAGGCGCTTCTGGACGCCGCCGGGGAAGTCCCAGTTGTGGTCGTCGATGAAGTACTTGGGGTCACCGATGATCGGATGGCCGATATGGAGCGCGTGCACGCGCAGCTGGTGGGTACGGCCCGTATAGGGCTCCATTTCCAGCCAGGCGAGGTTCTGGGCTGCCGTATCGATCACACGGTAATAGGTGATGGCGTGGTCCGCTCCATCCTCGCCGTGCTTGCAGACCCGCATGCGGTCGCCCTCATCGGTCTGGTCCTTGGTAAGCCAGGTCGAGATCTTGTCTTCGTGCTTACGCGGAACGCCCTTCACCAAGGACCAATAGATCTTCTTGGTGTCGCGCTCGCGGAAGGCAGCCGTCAGCTTCTGGGCCGCGCCACGCGTACGGGCGACGACGAGCACGCCCGAGGTGTCGCGGTCGAGCCGGTGCACGAGGCGCGGCTTTTCGCCCTTCCTGCTCGTCCAGGCTTCCAGCATCTTGTCGATGTGGCGATTGAGGCCCGAGCCGCCCTGCACGGCAAGGCCGGCGGGTTTGTTGAGCACGAAAACCTTTTCGTCTTCATGGAGCAGCATGCGCGACAGGAGTTCATGGTCGTCGCCATGCTTCAGGTCGTGGCTTGCGATCGGGCCGGTCTTCTTGGCGTCGACATCCATGGGCGGCACGCGGACGACCTGGCCGGGCTGGACGCGGGCATCGGTCTTGACGCGACCGCCGTCAACACGGACCTGGCCCGAGCGCAGCAGCTTCTGAAGCGCGCCGAAGCCGAGACCCGGATAGTGGATCTTGAACCAACGGTCGAGCCGCATGCCCGCCTCATCGGCTTCCACGGTGATATGTTCGATGCCTGCCATCAGGGAAATCTTTCGTGCTCGGGTTCTCCACCCACTTGTCCCGTGCCTTTAGTAGATTTCGGCCGGAAAGGGAAAGCGGAAATGCAGGCAGGCATCTCAGAACAGGCTGCGCCCAAGGGCAAGGCCACCAAAAGCGGCCGCGAGCGACAGGGTAACGCTTGCCGCGACATAGGCGAAAGCGGTCAGCACAGCGCCCCGCTCGACGAGCGCCATGGTGTCGAGGGAGAAGGATGAGAATGTCGTGAAGCCGCCGAGGAAGCCGACCACGAGCAGCAGCCGCATCTCCATGGGTGCTGCCAGTTTGCGGGCGACAAGCTCCGTCAGCAGGCCGATCGCGAAGGATCCGACGATGTTGACGGTGATCGTGCCCCAGGGAAAGGCGGGGCCCAAGAGCCGCGTCATAGCCAGCCCGGTCAGATAGCGGGCCACCGATCCTGTCGCGCCACCGATCGCGACCAGCAGGATATGAAACATGGATGCCTCCGCTCGAACGGCTGTTGTCTCAAGCCGTTCAAACCCTTCGAGGCCAGCGCGTCAAGTCTTTGCCAGCTTCAGGACGTCGTCGACAAAGGCTTTGAGGGCCACCCAGTCGGTGAATTCATGGTCGCGGCTGACATCGGTCGGCGCATTCTCATGTTCCGCCATCCGCTTGATAATCCAGCGCTTGAAGAAATCATATTCGGTATATCGCAGCGCGCCGGCCGCGTGATGAACACGGGCGGGCTTCCAGCCGGTCTCGGCGAGCAGTCCGTCCGGGAAGTGCGCAGCCTCTTCCTGCTCCTCTTCGAACTCGCTGCGGATCAGCATCGATACCGAGACGAAAGCGGAGGGCACACCGTTCAGCCATGACGCTTCCTGGCGCACAAAGCTTGCAAAGGCGTGTGGATAGCGGGCCGCATGGACGGGGGCGCAAAGGATCGCCGCCTCCGGATGACCCAGCGCGTATTCCGCGCCCGACGCGATGTCGAACAACAGAGCCCGATCGCCTCCCGCCTCGATGTTCGCAGCAATCGCTTCCGCAATCTTGCGCGTCTGTCCCTCGATGGTCGCATAACCGACAAGAATGATCATGTCTCGGCTCCTCGTGTCGTGATGAGCCACTATCCCCTCATGGGAAAAATCCGCCTTGATCTGGCGCAATGAGGGCGCCAGTTCGGGCGCGATTACAGAGATTTGCAACTATTAGACTTTTATTCAAATATCATAATTCGACTTAAAGATGCATAGATAACCGTGGTTTATGCTAATATCGTTATGTAATCTGGAAAACGCCCATGACACAGGTTGTCACAGTCTCAGCACAAACCGCAGCGTATGCGATGGAACCGGTGAAGCCGCCACAGCGCGTCTCCCGTGCCACGTATGTGGAAGAGCATACCCGTGTGCTGGCACAGCAGGCTGCACAGAGCGAAGATCTGCGACTGCGGGCTTTGGTGAATGTCGTGCAGCCGCCGGCACTCGCCCTCTACTTCCTGACCTCCACGCAGGCTCGCTATGAACAGGCGACGCTGAAGGAAACGATCGAAGCCTACAAGAATTCCGTGGCCTGACCTCTCCCTCCCAAGCCCACGAAAAAGCCGCGACCGGTTGACGGTCGCGGCTTCTTTTTATGCGAGACTTGAGGGGATCAGTTGCTTCTGGCCGGGCCGACAGGCAGGACGACGTCCACGGCACCGGCCTTTTCGAAGGTGAGCGTGACGTTGACGGTCGCACCTTCCTTGAAGGCCTCGGCCACCTTGAAGAACATCAGGTGGAGGCCGCCGGGCTTCAGCTCGACGGTCTCGCCGGCCGGAACCGAAATGCCGTCGGTCAACTGACGCATCTTCATGACGTCACCTTCCATCGCCATCTCGTGCAGCTGCACTTCGCCGGCCTGGGCCGAGGTCGCAGACACCAGCTTGTCGTCTTCGCCGCCCTTGTTGGTGATGGTGATGAAACCGCCGCCGACAGGCTGGCCGGGCAGCATGGCCTTGGTGAAACCGGCCGTCAGCTCGAGGTCTCCTGCGGTGACCGTCTCGAAGCCGCCTGGATCTGCAGCCGCCATGTGATCACCATGACCGGCGTGATCGCCATGCGCACCATGGGCGCCATGACCGTCCGCTGCGGCCTGCTCGGCAGGAGCGGCATGACCAGCATGGGCGCCGTGTGCCCCGTGACCGCCATGCGCGTCACCTTCAGCTGCCACGAGCTGCAGAACAGGCGCCGGACCATCGAGGTCATGGGGATCCTGGCCAGGTGCCGCGATCTGATCCCAGGCAACCTTGCCATCCGTGCCGCAGAGCTGAACCGTCGGGAAGGCCAGGCCCGTTGCCGGATCGCCGGCGGCGATCTTTCCGTAGACGGTAAAGGTGTCGTAGAAACTGTCCGGCAGGTCACCGTTCTTGAAGCGGATTTCGACCGGGCCGGATTTCACGGCCTTGCCGTGGTTGTCATAGCTGTTCTGGTAGTCGCCGGTGATGACTTCCACTTCCCAGCCGGCCTTTGGCATCGGCTTGGCGGAGATGAAGCCTTCCGGCAGCTTGATCTGGACTTCGTTCGTTGCCTTGCCGTCACAGCCATGCGGCACCTGAAGGGTGGCGGCGACATAGGAGCCGACCTTGGCAGGCTGGTTGGCGAAGGTCGCATGCGCGAACACCGATGTGGTCGTGGCGAGCGTTGCGATCGTGGTTGCGAGAATCAGTTGGGTCTTCATGGGTGTATCTCCGTGCCGCGGTCCGTCTTGGCCGTCGGCGGTCGTCCGTCATTGTCTGATGGTGAAAACGATCAGACGGTGAGCGGCGGCCCGCGCAGGCGAGGACGGTCGAGGAGATAACGGGAGCGTTCCGTCGCGGCGACGGGCCTAACCTGGCCAAGGCTTGAAAACGCACTGACAAGCCAGGACTGATCCGAGGGTGAAGGCAGGATGACGGCGCCCGCGAGGCGGCAGGCTTCGCAATCGCCGGCGGGCTTGGCGTGTTTCTGGCCCCGGTCTGCAATGCACAGGTCTGCAAAGCTGCCGTCGGGAAGGCTGTAGGCGAGCGACTGAACATCAGCCGCGATCGCGGCAGGTGTCCGATGACCAAAACCGACCGACAGGAAGACCATGGCGCAGAAGATGCGCAGGATGATCGTCGCTGTCTTGACCTTCGGTTTCATCGTCGTCCCCGTTCGGCTCATTGCATTATCGCGATGTGCCCGTCCTGCCAAGTGGCGAGATGCCGCGCCCGCGGTCTGCCCTGCCCGATGCAAGGCTGACGCAAACATGATGCCCAAGCGACAAAAATCTGCTTGCGAGCGACGCAGCCTCTTGCCAACCCGCCACACTGCCAGATAATGCCTTCATGACCTTGTTGGGAGATACCGGTTTGATCCGGAGCCGAAGGAGCAACCGCCCCGGAAACTCTCAGGCAAAAGGACCACAAGGCGTCGACTGCACTCTGGAGAGAGGCCCGTTTCCAAAGCGGGCCGCGCCGAAGGGATAACAATCTCAGGCACAAGGACAGAGGGGGCTCATGAAGCGGCACAACCGTGCCCAGACTTGAGCAAGCGCGCGAGCGCTCAAACCCGGAGGCGACGTCTTGGACGATCAGACCCAACTCAAACGCACCCCCCTTTATGACTTTCACGTATTGCTTGGCGCCAAGATGGTGCCCTTCGCCGGCTACGACATGCCGGTGCAGTACCCCGCCGGCGTGCTGAAGGAACACCTGCACACCCGTACCGCCGCTGGTCTCTTCGACGTTTCCCATATGGGCCAGGTCGAACTGGTTGCGGCCTCCGGCACCTATGATGATGCCGCCAAGGCGCTGGAAACCCTGGTTCCCGTCGACATCCTCGGCCTGAAAGACGGCCGCCAGCGCTACGGCTTTTTCACCGACGACAATGGCGGCATCCTCGACGACCTGATGATTTCCCGCCTCGGCGAGCGCCTGCTGGTCGTCGTCAATGCCGGCTGCAAGGATGCCGACATTGCCCATATGCGGGCGAAGCTTCCTGATGGTGTTCAGGTTCTCGTGCATGACGACCGGGCGCTTCTCGCCCTTCAGGGCCCGAAGGCCGAAGCCGTGCTTGCGGCGCTCAATTCCGATGTTGCGGCCATGAAGTTCATGGATGTGCGTGAGCTTTCCCTCGGGGACATCCCCGTCCTCGCCTCCCGCACCGGCTATTCCGGCGAGGACGGCTTCGAGATCTCGGTGCCCGAAGACCGCGCCACCGATCTCGCCAAGGCGCTGCTCGACCAAACGGACTGTCAGCCGATCGGCCTCGGCGCGCGTGATTCGCTCCGCCTCGAAGCTGGTCTCTGCCTCTATGGCAACGACATCGACACGAGCACCTCACCGGTCGAAGCGTCGATCGAATGGGCGATCCAGAAGGTGCGCCGCACCGGTGGCGCCGGCGCGGGCGGCTTTCCGGGTGCAGAGCGCATCCTCGCCGAACTCGAAAACGGCGTTTCCCGCCGCCGCGTCGGTCTGAAGCCCGAGGGCAAGGCGCCGGTGCGTCCGCCGGCAAAGCTGTTTTCCGATGCCGAAGGTCAGACCGAGATCGGTCACGTCTCATCCGGCGGTTTCGGCCCGAGCGCCGAGGGCCCGATCGCCATGGGTTATGTACCGACGGAAATGGCCGAACCCGGCACCCAGGTCTTTGCGGAGGTGCGCGGCAAGTTCTTGCCCCTCACCGTCGCCGCCCTTCCTTTCGTTACCCCCACCTACAAACGCTGAAGAAAAATTTCCGGAGAGAACCCATGTTGAAATTCACCGCTGAACACGAATGGCTGAAGATCGAAGGCGATGTCGCAACTGTCGGCATCACCACGCATGCCGCCGGCCAGCTCGGCGATCTCGTTTTCGTTGAACTGCCGGACGAAGGCTCGACCTTCAAGAAGGACGGCACCGCCGCGACCGTCGAGAGCGTCAAGGCCGCCTCTGACGTCTACTGCCCGCTCGACGGCGAAGTGGTCGAGATCAACCAGGCGATCGTCGACGATCCGTCGCTGGTGAACTCCGATCCGGAAGGTGCCGCCTGGTTCTTCAAGCTGAAGCTCGCCAATCCTTCTGACGCCGACGCCCTGCTCGACGAAGCCGCCTACAAGGAGCTGATCGCCTGATGACGACGGAATTCCAGTTCACGGATTACGATCCTTACGACTTCGCCAATCGGCGCCATATCGGCCCCTCGCCCGCCGAGATGACCGAGATGCTGAAGGTGATCGGCTATCACTCGCTCGACGAGATGATCGACGCGACCGTCCCCGGCTCGATCCGCCAGAAGGTGCCGCTCACTTGGGGTGCCGCGATGACCGAGCGCGAGGCGCTCGACAAGCTGCGCGACACCGCGAACAAGAACAAGGTCCTGACCTCGCTTCTCGGCCAGGGCTATTACGGCACGATCACGCCGCCGGTCATCCAGCGCAACATCCTGGAAAACCCGGCCTGGTACACGGCCTACACGCCCTACCAGCCGGAAATCAGCCAGGGTCGCCTCGAGGCGCTCCTCAACTACCAGACCATGGTCACGGATCTCACCGGTCTCGACGTCGCGAATGCGTCGCTTCTCGATGAGGCAACCGCTGCCGCTGAAGCCATGGCGCTCTGCCAGCGCAGCGCCAAGACCAAGGCCACCGGCTTCTTCGTCGACAAGGATTGCCATCCGCAGACCATCGCCGTCATCCAGACCCGCGCCGAGCCGCTCGGCTGGACCGTCACGGTCGGTGACCCCTTCACCGACCTCGACCCGACGGAAGTCTTCGGCGCGATCTTCCAGTATCCGGGCACGCATGGTCATGTGCGTGATTTCAGCGGCCTGATCGCCCGTCTGCACCAGACCGGCGCGCTCGCCGCCGTCGCCGCAGACATCCTCGCGCTGCTTCTATTGAAGTCGCCAGGCGAAATGGGTGCCGACATCGCCATTGGCTCGACCCAGCGCTTCGGCGTTCCCATGGGTTACGGCGGTCCGCATGCGGCCTACATGGCAGTCAAGGATGCGATCAAGCGCTCCATGCCTGGCCGTCTGGTCGGCGTCTCCGTCGATGCCCGCGGCAACCGCGCTTATCGCTTGTCGCTGCAGACCCGCGAACAGCATATCCGCCGCGAAAAGGCGACGTCGAACATCTGCACCGCGCAGGTTCTGCTCGCCGTCATGGCCTCGATGTACGCCGTCTTCCATGGTCCGCAGGGATTGAAGGCGATCGCTCAGCAGGTGCACCAGAAGACAGTCATTCTGGCGAAGGGTCTGGAAAAGCTCGGCTACACGATCGAGCCGGAGACCTTCTTCGACACGATCACCGTCGAAGTCGGCCATATGCAGGGCCTCGTCATGCGTGCGGCCGTCGCGGAAGGTGTCAACCTGCGCAAGGTCGGCGAGACCAAGGTCGGCATCGCCCTCGACGAGCGCACTCGTCCGGCAGTGCTCGAAGCCGTCTGGCGCGCCTTCGGCGGCAATTTCAAAGTCGAGGATTTCTCGGCTGACTATCGTCTGCCCACGGATCTGCTGCGCACCAGCGATTACCTGACGCATCCGATCTTCCACATGAACCGCGCGGAAAGCGAGATGACCCGCTACATCCGCCGGCTCTCGGACCGCGATCTCGCGCTCGACCGGGCGATGATTCCGCTCGGCTCCTGCACGATGAAGCTGAACGCCACGGCGGAAATGCTGCCGATCACCTGGCCGGAATTCTCCGACATCCATCCCTTCGTGCCAGCCGATCAGGCGCTGGGTTACAAGGAGATGATCGACGACCTCTCGGAAAAGCTCTGCGCGGTCACCGGCTACGACGCGATTTCGATGCAGCCGAATTCGGGTGCGCAAGGGGAATATGCCGGTCTGCTGACGATCCGCGCCTATCACCTCGCCCGTGGTGACACGCATCGCACCGTCTGCCTGATCCCGACCTCCGCACACGGCACCAACCCGGCATCCGCCCAGATGGTCGGCATGACGGTCGTGCCGGTGAAGTCGAAGGAAAACGGCGACGTCGATCTCGACGATTTCCGCGCCAAGGCGGAACAGCATGCAGACAATCTCTCCTGCTGCATGATCACCTATCCTTCGACACATGGCGTGTTCGAGGAGACGGTGCGCGAGATCTGCGAGATCACCCACCAGTTCGGTGGCCAGGTCTATCTCGACGGGGCGAACATGAACGCCATGGTCGGCGTCTCGCGTCCGGGTGACATCGGCTCGGATGTTTCGCATCTCAACCTGCACAAGACCTTCTGCATCCCGCATGGCGGCGGTGGCCCTGGCATGGGGCCGATCGGCGTCAAGGCGCATCTCGCCTCTTACCTGCCGGGCCATGTCGTCACCGACGGTCGTCCGGGTGCGGTCTCCGCTGGCCCTTACGGCTCGCCGTCGATCCTGCCGATCAGCTGGTCCTACTGCCTGATGATGGGCGGCGAAGGTCTGACCCAGGCGACCAAGGTCGCGATCCTCAACGCCAACTATATCGCGGCACGGCTGAAGGGCGCCTATGACGTGCTCTACACGTCGGCCTCGGGTCGCGTCGCGCATGAATGCATCATCGACACCCGTCCGCTGCAGGCCTCGGCCGGCGTAACGGTCGATGATGTGGCGAAGCGCCTGATCGACTGCGGCTTCCATGCCCCGACCATGAGCTGGCCGGTCGCGGGCACGCTGATGATCGAGCCGACCGAATCGGAAACCAAGGCGGAAATCGATCGCTTCTGCGCGGCGATGCTGGCGATCCGCGAGGAAGCCCGCGACATCGAGGAAGGCCGGATGGACAAGGCCAACAATCCGCTGAAGAACGCACCGCATACGGTGGAAGATCTGGTCGGTGAGTGGACACGTCCCTACAGCCGCGAACAGGCCTGCTATCCGCCAGGCGCGTTCCGGGTGGACAAGTACTGGTCCTCGGTCAACCGCGTCGACAATGTCTATGGTGACCGCAACCTGGTGTGCACCTGCCCGCCGATGGAAGCCTACGCCGAAGCGGCAGAGTAACAGCCTGAAATTCGCCATGAGAACGCCGCCCTTGAGGCGGCGTTTTTCATTTGTGGTGACATGCCGAAACGCCCTGTGATGGAACGGAATAGCCGTGCGCCCGTTCTTCAAGCTGTCCAACACAGGAGAACAGACATGCGCAATACTCTTATCCTCGCTGGTGCAGCGGCACTCATGACGCTCTCGGCGTCGGCCAATGCGCAGGAAACTGTCATCATCCAGCAGGCTCCGGTCGCCACCCAGTCGACCATCGTCATACCGGCACCGGTCGAAACCTATGTCATGGAGCGCGAAGTCCGCTCGGTTCCTTATGAAGGCGACGTCCTGATCGGACGCGTGATCGAGGATCCGGTCGAGCTCTATCCGGTGGATGGTTATGAGGATTATTCCTACACGGTGGTCAACGAGCGCCGCGTGATCGTCGATCCGCAGACGCGTCAGATCATCCAGATCATCGAATAAGCCCGACGTTCCCATGCAAAGACCTGAAACCCGGTGCGACGTGCCGGGTTTTTGCTTGCGGATTGGGTCACCAACTCAGCATTAAAGCGGCAAGCCGCCCGCCGGTCTGTATCGAAACAGATCATATCTTCGGCGCTGCGTTCCTTAAGGGAAACCATCGGTGTTCGCATTATGCTAACCGGCACAGCTTATTCTGATGTTCTGAATTTCGGTATGAACGCAGGATACAGCCATGAGCATTTCAGCCGTCATGGGCATTTCCCTTTCCGGCATGCAGTCGCAGCAGACGCGGCTTGCCGCATCGGCGAACAATATCGCCAATGCGATGACACCCAAATACGACAAGCTGGAAACCCGGTTTTCCAGCACAGCATCGGGCGGCGTCACCGCGTCGGTCGCACCATCGGGTGAAGACACCTTTGCCGATGGTTCGAATGTGGATCTCGCGTCGGAAATGATGTCGCTCGTTCAGAGTGAACTCGGCTTCAAGGCCAATGCTGCCGTCTGGGAGACAGGTGCCGAGATCTGGGACGTTTTGAACAGCATCAACAGACGCTGATTCGTCTTCCAACGCCTGTCCGAACCCGATGCCTCTTCGGCGGCTTCCGAATTGATCATCGTCAAGACGACGGACGCTCTCAGAACATCGCAGTCGGCACGAGTATTTTTGGGCTATTCACGGCTCGGCGAGCGAAAGCACACCCGCTGGAGAATTCGGCGATTGCAAATTTCGCCGCTTGCGGACACAGTCTTGAGTTGCAGCAGGTTGCATAGAGGAATTCATGTATAACGACGCGCTAAATCGCCTGAAGACCGACATTCTCTCAGCGCATCATATCGATGGCCCTCGCCTCAGAGCGCTCGTCGACCAGCACCTCGAAGACATCCTCCAAAGCGTCGTGCCCACCGATTACGTCGAGGACTGCCTCTTTCAGATCGATGAGGCCCTCGAGAGGCTGTGTACCAGCCCGCAGGAGAGCCTCACGCTTCAGGTCTACCTACTGGGCGCGATCGAGGCCCTTCGGGACGAACTCCATCTTTGCGAGGTCGACATGGATATCCCGCAGGCCGCTGTCGGCTTCTGACGACTGCCGCTTGCGGCCAGTGCGGCGATCCAACCCGTCTGCGGCCGCCAGAGACACCATCTGCAAAAGATGATCGAGAAAGAGAGCCTCTTCGCTGAGCGGCGCCTTTTGAGATACGCCCCTGATGATCTCCCTGAGGCTACGCACCTGCTCCTCGACGATCGAGCGAACGTAGATATCGGAGGATGGGAATTGGCCATCCGTCATGTCATTCTCCTGCCATTCTTGCATAATCGATACTTCCATGGGCCAGCTCGGCGAAGGGAACGCGCCTGAGCGCCGATGCTGAAAACGGGTTGCCGGGGGCGAGTTCCAGGTCGAGCACACTGCCCGTGATGCCGTAGAGCTCATGGTGCCGCAAAAGCCCCGCCATCGACGGCTTGGCCGTAATCGGCACAATCAGAGCGCCCTCCAGAACGCTGGGCGCCGCGAGCGGCATGACGTCCCAACCTGTGGTCACCAGAAGGTTGACCAGCTTCGGATGGGTTTCGACAACAAGCGTCTGAATGCCCGCAACGAGGCAATACTCCATCACCCCGGTCATCAGGATGTTGGAGATCGGCACGCCGGCGATTGTCTTTTCGGAGACCTCGGCGATGCAGCGCGTCCATTCGAAGATGCGCTGGCCGCGCGGCCAATCGGCCCCATCCATGAGGTGGGGGTAAACATCCGACAACAGGTGCGGCTTCAATGTCGGAAGCAGCCGGCTGTAGCCGACAACGTCACCATCGACGAGAAGCGGCAGATGGATTGCCTCTTCACTGTCGAACTGATCGATCTCGCGATCGTCAGCGCGGCGACACGCTTCCCAGCCCAGTCTTTCGACGAACTGCCGATGCCGGAAGCGCCAGACCTGCTCCATGATGTCCGCATAGTCACACGTGTCTGCGCCCAGAATCGTCGCAAGCATCCACACCCCCAAAATCACCCGGGTGGACACTGCGGCATGGGGGAGAAATGCAATATAGGCAGTTCTGCCTATTTATCTGATTAAACCAAGCCTGATCGATTCGGCGATCAATTGAGCACGGTTCACCGAGTTCAACTTGCGGCTGGCAGATGCAATTTCATGCTGGACAGTTTTCTCAGAGATTCCAAGAATTTGGCCAATTTCCCAATTGGTCTTTCCAGCCGAACACCACAATATGACCTCGCGCTCACGGGGGGTCACTTTTGCAGCAGCGGCGGCGCTTCGTTCGCTGCTATCGGACATGAAGGCGCGCAACCGGTTGTGCGCATAGATTGAAACGATATGCAGCGCGCCCCGCTGCTCACTCGACAGGTCGACCTTCTTCGCGCCGAAGGTCACGATCGCCTGGAAGCCGCCAACGGAGTGGAGCGGAACGCTGTAGCCGTCCAACATCCCGAACTCGGTCGCCTCGTTCATCACCCGCTTCGCCGACCGACTGAGCGGCTGGTCAGCCAAGGCTTCGGACCAGACGAAGGCCTCGTTCGACATCTTGGTGCGGTAGATCACGGGATCGACATGCACGTAGTTCTGCTGGACGTAGCGTTCGAACCAGCCATCCGGCCAGGCATTCAGCATGAAGTAGGGATCGATGCGCTCGGTGGGCAGCGGAATGCCCGAGATCGCGTAGCAGTCCATACCAAAGGCCCTGGCCGCCTTGTCCAGGCTAGCCAGCACCGCATCGTTGTTGCGGGCCTGCGATGATTCCGTGATGAAATCGAACATCGCATTGGCCGTCGCCTGCCTGTGTGACATTGACACCCCCAAGGCAGAAATGCTGCCTGCTCCGCTGTGATCTGTAGCACAATCGAATGGAAATCCGAGCGGTTCAACATTGGATTTCCAAGGGAATTCTTGGTCGCGGCCTGAATTGATACGGGCCTGACGAACTCGTGACAGCTTCTGCTGGCACTACGATCACAGCAACGCCATCAAGGCGTGCAAGATAGCCACAAGACCAAAGGCGACAAGGACGAATGCCGAGATGCGGGCGACGAGAATCGCGAATCCCTCCGGCAAGCGCGCGCGCAACAGGCTCACGGCACCACTCAGGAAGAACCACCAGGCAAGCGAGCCCAGAAAGACGCCGGCGACCAGCAGGAAACCGTGTGCATCGCCCTCGCCGGCGTTCTGACCGGCGGCAAGCCCGAGCCCTGCGAAGATCGCCGCGAAGGTCAGGATCGTTGCCGGATTGGCGATGGTGAGCAGAAAAGTCGCCGCTGTGGTTGTCAGCAAGCCGCGTGCGGCAACAGGTGCGGCGGAGACGTTGACGCGTGGCTTGAGGCTGCTCAGGCCGAGATAGATGAGAAACAAACCACCGATCACCTGCAAGGGCAGTTGGATGAAGCCGAGCGAAGAGCCGAGAGCCGTAAAACCTGTCCCTGCCAGTGCCGCATAGACACCGTCGGCAAGTGCCGTGCCCAGACCGCCTGCGACGCCCGCCCAGAAGCCGCGATCGAGCGTCCGGTTGATGCAAAGCGCGCCGATCGGCCCGAGCGGGGCAGCGATCGCAATACCGAGCACCAGTCCCTTGCCGAAGACGAGCGTGTCCATCTCAATCGGTGCCGATGACGTAGCTGCGCTCGCTCGCTGTCGACAGCGCGATCATCGTCTCGCTGCGGGCGATCAATCGCTCACCCTTGAGATCGGCCAGGAAGGTTTCGATGCCGGTCAGGTCGGCTGTGCGGATCTTCAGCATGTAAGACCAGCCGCCCGTGACATGGTGACATTCCAGTACGGCGGGATGCGCCTCGGCATAGTCCCGGAATGCCGCCTGCTCCGTATCCTGGGGCAGCGTCACCAGCATGAAGGCGGTGATCGGCAGACCGAGGGCCACCGGATCCACCTCCAGCGTGAAGCGCCTGATGGCGCCTGCTGCGACGAGACGACGGATGCGCTCATTGACGGCAGAGGGTGAAAGTCCTACCACATCGCCAATGCTGGCGAGCGAGCGGCGGGCGTCTTCGGCGAGAAGATCGATGATTTTGCGGTCACTTGTATCCATGGCCGCAGTTTATTTAGCAAAAGCAGTGCTTCGCAAGATATTTTTTCGCATTTCGGCAAAAAAGAATGATTCGATGCATTCAACCATGCATCGCACCTCTTCCAACATGCAGGATAACCGCGCTGAGCCGGCCCGTCAGGCCGGTGTGGCCTGACGCTGCCTTGCAAGTTCCGTCAAGTCGGCAGCCTGGAGCTCGACCGACTCGCCGCAGCCGCAGGCCGAGGTCTGGTTGGGGTTGTGGAACGTGAAGCCGGAGCGCAGTGTGGTGGTCTCGAAGCCCATTTCGGTGCCGAGCAGATAAAGAACCGCTGCCGGGTCGATCCAGACCGACGCGCCATCCTTTTCGATCCGGTCGTCCCGTGCGCTGGGCTCGGTCACCAGATCGATGGTGTATTCCATCCCGGCGCAGCCACCCTTTTTGATCCCCACGCGGATGCCCTTGGCATCGGAACCGGAATTCTCGACGATTGCCCTGACGCGTGCGGCAGCCGCATCGCTCATGGTCATTACCTGAAAGCCCATCGGCACAGTCTCCAACAACAACCGGATTCAAGGTCCGGCGTTTCCAGTTGCAATGTAATGGACACGCCTCGCCCGTTCAATAGCTTAGGCGGCTCGGCACGGGCGTCGGCAGGAATTCCAGACCAGCAACGATCTGACGATGATCAATCCGTGGGCAGCAGCAGCACATTCTAAAACTTGATGTTTGTCAGAAGCTTGGGAGCCGCTGACTTCGGCCAGCGCTATCGCCCGCGATCAAATTTCACGCAGCGCATCCGCTTTTCGGATGCAAAGACGAGCAATTAGAGCCAGATCGCCTCCAAATTTTGACCATTCGGTAAAAATATTCCAGCCTCCCAAACCAAGCTACTGTTTCTGAATGCATTTTCAGACTGGCACGGCGATTGCTTCGTTTCTGGCGAAACAAAAACGGCGCCCAGCGCGCCTCCAGAAGCGGAGAACAGGAATGGAAATCGGCGTCTTCATCCCGATCGGCAACAATGGCTGGCTCTTGTCGGAGAATGCCCCGCAATACAAGCCGACCTTCGAGCTCAATAAGGCGATCACGCTTAAGGCAGAGCATTATGGCTTCGACTTCGCACTCTCGATGATCAAGCTGCGCGGCTTCGGCGGCAAGACGGAGTTCTGGGACTACAATCTAGAGAGCTTCACGCTGATGGCGGGCCTTGCTGCGGTGACCTCGAAGATCAAGCTGTTCGGCACGGCCGCGACCCTGATCATGCCACCGGCGATCATTGCACGCATGGCAACAACGATCGATTCGATCTCGAACGGTCGTTTCGGCGTCAACCTGATCACCGGCTGGCAGCGTCCGGAATACAGCCAGATGGGCCTGTGGCCCGGCGACGACTATTTCTCCGACCGCTACGAATATCTCACCGAATACACGACCGTCCTGAAGGACCTGCTCACGACCGGCCAGTCGGATCTGAAAGGCAAGCATTTCCAGATGGATGATTGCCGGATGAAGCCGATCCCGGAAGGTGATGTGAAGCTGATCTGCGCCGGCTCATCCAATGCCGGCATGGATTTCTCGGCCAAGTTCGCCGACTACAGCTTCTGCTTCGGCGTCGGCGTGAATACGCCGAAGGCTTTCGCGCCCACCAATGAACGCCTGCTGGCAGCCACCGAAAAGTCCGGCCGCGATGTGCGCTCCTTCGTCTTGACCATGGTGATTGCCGAAGAAACCACCGAAGAAGCCTTCGCCAAGTGGGAGCACTACAAGGCAGGTGCTGACGAGGAAGCCATCAAGTGGCTCGGCCTGCAGAGTGCCGTCGACACCAAGTCCGGCTCCGACACCAATGTCCGCCACATGGCGAACCCGGTTTCCGCCGTCAACATCAACATGGGCACGCTGATCGGCTCCTATGCGGAAGTCGCCGCCATGCTCGACGAGATGAGCGAAGTGCCCGGCACCGGCGGCGTGATGCTGACCTTCGACGACTTCCTCGAAGGCATCGAGAAGTTCGGCAAATACGTGCAGCCGCTGATGAAGAGCCGCGGTCATGTCAACCAGATGCTGGAGGCCGCCGAATGAGCGAGGCCGTTGTTGCAGGCTATCAGCCCCGCCCGGACCTGACGAAAAGCGTCACGCTTCCGGCCCGCCCCGAGCCGATCACGCTGAAACCGTCGGAGACGGCCGTGGTCATTGTCGACATGCAGAACGCCTATTCGACCGAAGGCGGTTATGTCGATCTCGCCGGCTTCGACATTTCGGGCGCCAAGGGCACGATCGCCAACATCAAGAAGACGCTCGATGCGGCCCGCGAAGCGGGCGTGCTCGTCGTCTATTTCCAGAATGGCTGGGATCCTGACTATGTCGAGGCGGGCGGCCCCGGCTCGCCCAACTGGCATAAGTCAAATGCGCTGAAAACCATGCGCAAGCGACCCGAACTGCAGGGGCAGCTGCTCGCCAAGGGCACCTGGGACTATGCCATCGTCGACGAATTGCAGCCGAAGCCCGGTGACATCCTGGTGCCGAAGAGCCGCTATTCCGGCTTCTTCAACACCAACATGGACTCGGTGCTCAGAGCCCGCGGCATCCGTAACCTCGTCTTCGTCGGCATTGCCACCAATGTCTGCGTCGAAAGCTCGCTGCGCGATGCCTTCCACCTCGAATATTTCGGCGTGATGCTTGAGGACGCGACGCACCACCTCGGCCCCGACTTCATCCAGCAGGCGACTGTCTACAATGTCGAAAAGTTCTTCGGCTGGGTCGCGACCGTCAACGACTTCTGCGGCGCGATCGGACAGGCAGCGCCTGCCGATGCCGCTTGATACCATCACCATTCAATAAACGGAGAGAGTGAGAATGCCCAAGACCATCGTCGTTCCCGAAGGCACATCCAAGCCGCTTGCCCCCTATTCGCCCGGCACGCTTGCCGATGGCATCCTCTATGTCTCGGGGACCCTTCCCTTCGACAAGGACAACAACGTCGTGCATGTCGGCGACGCGAGCGCCCAGACCCGCCATGTGCTTGAGACGATCAAGTCGGTCATCGAGACCGCCGGCGGCACGATGCAGGACGTGACCATGAACCACATCTTCGTCACCGACTGGGCCAATTACCAGGCGGTGAACAAGGTCTATGCCGAATACTTCCCCAGCAACGAGCCGGCCCGTTACTGCGTGCAATGCGGCCTGGTGAAGCCGGACGCGCTGGTCGAGATCGCGACGGTTGCGCATATCGGGAAGAAGTGAGTTCAACTGCTTCCCCTCCCCAACCCCTCCCCACAAGGGGGAGGGGCTAAGTCAGCCTCAGCGATACACGCAACGGGCAACCTCCCCGCAGGTGCATATTGTGTGGCTGTTACGGTGCCGCGGATTAAGCCCCTCCCCCTTGTGGGGAGGGGTTTGGGGCGGGGTTCTTCATTCAAAAACAAGAGCATTTGATGCATTACGACATTCACGGCCAAACCTCCCCCGACGCGCCGACCATCCTGCTCTCGTCAGGCCTTGGCGGCTCGGGCGGCTATTGGGCACCGCAGATCCCTGCCCTCTCAGAGCGTTTCCGGGTCATCACGTATGACCACCGCGGCTGCGGCAAGACCGGTGGCACAGTGCCCGAAGACGGCGGCATTTCCGCCATGGTGGACGACGTGCTGGAGATCGTCGACACGCTGAAGCTCGACGAATTACATTTCATGGGCCATGCGCTCGGCGGACTGATCGGGCTTGATCTGGCACTCTGCCGGCCGGACCTGATCCAGAGCCTCGTGCTGATCAATGCCTGGAGCAAGGCTGATCCGCATTCCGGGCGTTGTTTTGACGTGCGCATCGCGCTCCTGGAAAACGCCGGTGTCGAGGCCTTCGTCAAGGCACAGCCGCTGTTTCTTTATCCGGCTATCTACATGGCTGAGAACTCCGAGAAGATGGCGGCGGAAGAGGCCCATGCGCTCGCCCATTTCCAGGGTCGCGACAACATCCTGCGCCGGATCGCGGCGCTGCGCACCTTTGATGTCGACGACCGCCTCGGCGAGATCAGCACACCAACGCTTGTCATCGCCACCCGCGACGACCTGCTTGTCCCCTATTCCCGTTCCCTGCGCCTAGCAGAAGGCCTGCCCAACGCAAATCTCGTGCTCACCGTCGCCGGTGGACACGCCGTCAACGTCACCTATCCGCAAACATTCAACAGCGCGGTGATCGACTTCCTGTCGACCCTCGAACACGCTTGAAGGAAACGCCCATGCTGGCCACCAAGACCATCGCCCCCGTTGCCTCCGCACCGGACAGCGTCTCGCCGGAAAAGAGTGCCGCCTATCGCAATGGCATGGCCCGCCTCGCTGCAGCCGTGACCATCGTCACCACCGATGGCCCTGCCGGACGTGCGGGCTTTGCAGCAACCGCCGTCACCAGCGTTTCGGACAATCCCCCGACTCTGCTCGTCTGCCTCAACAAGGGCAGTTCAGCCTATCCTGCCGTCAGCGCCAACGGGTTCGTTTCGGTCAACGTGCTCGCCACCGAGCATGAACCGGTCAGCCGTCTCTTTGGTGGCAAGACGCCCGTTGACGAGCGCTTCGCCGCCGCCGCCTGGGAGACGACAGAGACCGGCACGCCGCGCCTTGTTGACGCCCTCGTGTCTTTCGAATGCCGGATTTCCGAAGTGCATGACGGAAAAACCCATGACGTCTTGTTCTGCGAGGTCCTCGACGTCACCACCCGCGAAGAGGGCCAAGCGCTCGTCTACTTCGATCGTGGCTATCGCACCGTCTAAACAGCTTTGCCTAAACGCAAAACGGCCCGCGCGATGCGGGCCGTTTTGTTAATTGCCTAATTCTCTCAATACCAGCCTACGGCGACCTGCGCCTCTTCGGACATGCGGTCCGGGGTCCATGGCGGATCGAAGCTCATCTCGACCTCGACGCCCGAGACGCCTTCGACCGAACCGACGGCATTCTCGACCCAGCCCGGCATTTCACCGGCAACCGGGCAACCCGGGGCCGTCAGGGTCATGACGATCTTGACCGTGCGGTCGTCCTCGATGTCGATCTTGTAGATCAGGCCGAGTTCGAAGATGTCGGAGGGAATTTCCGGATCGTAGACTGTCTTCAGCGCGGCGATGATATCGTCCGACAGGCGGGCGACTTCGTCCGCCGGGATCGCGGTGTGGATGATGCCGTCGCGGACATCGGGCTTGGTTTCGGTGTCACTCATGGTGTTCATTCCTCAGGCGAAGAAGCTGCGGGCGTAATCCAGCGCGTCCGCCAGCGCATCGACTTCTTCCCTTGTGTTATAGAGACCGAATGACGCCCGGCAAGTGGAGGTCACGCCGAAACGTGCCAGAAGCGGCTGGGCGCAATGGGTTCCGGCGCGAACGGCAACGCCGCGACGGTCGATCATGGTGGAGACATCATGGGCATGAATGCCGGCTAGCTCGAAGGAAAAGATCGCTCCCTTGCCCGGTGCATTGCCGATGATCCGCAGCGAATTGATCGCCGAGAGACGCTCATGCGCATAGGCGCGCAGGCTTTCCTCATGGGCGGCGATCGCGGGGCGGCCGAGGCTTTCCATATAGTCTAGCGCATAGCCGAGACCGATCGCCTGAACGATCGGCGGTGTGCCGGCCTCGAAGCGATGGGGCGGCTCATTATAGGTGACCCGGTCTTCGGCGACCTCGATGATCATCTCACCGCCGCCCATGAAGGGGTCCATATCCTTCAAGCGGTCCATCTTGCCCCAGAGCACGCCGATGCCCGAGGGACCGTAGAGCTTGTGGCCGGTCACGGCATACCAGTCGCAGCCGAGATCCTGGACGTCGACCGGCATGTGCACAGCGCCTTGGCTGCCATCGACCATGACGGCGATGCCGCGCTCATGCGCAATGCGGCAGACCTCCTTGATCGGCACGACCGTGCCGAGCGCGTTCGACATATGGGTGATGGCGATCAGCTTGGTACGTTCGGTCAGGCAGCCAACAAAGGCTTCCATGTCGAAGGCACCCTCATCGGTGACCGGAGCCCAGACGAGCTTGGCGCCCTTGCGTTCCCGCAGGAAATGCCAGGGCACGATATTGGAATGGTGCTCCATGATCGAGAGCACGATCTCGTCGCCCTCGCCGATATGCTTCATGCCCCAGCCATAGGCGACCGTGTTGATCGCCTCGGTCGAAGACTTGGTGAAGATCACCTCGTCGATCGAGGGAGCATTGAGAAAACGGCGCACCTTTTCGCGCGCCGCTTCATAGGCGTCGGTCGCGGCATTGGACAGGAAATGCAGACCACGATGCACGTTGGCGTATTCGTGGGAATAGGCATGCGCAACTGCATCAATCACGCTTTGCGGCTTCTGCGAGGACGCCGCATTGTCGAGATAGACCAGCGGTTTACCGTAGACTTCGCGCGCCAGGATCGGGAAATCCCGCCTGACGGCTTCGACGTCATATCCTGTCTTTACCGCGATCGTGTCAGCCATGATGCTCCAGCCAGTCGGTGATGATCTCTTCCAGGGCCTCGACGAGCGGCTCGTTTTCGAGCTCCTCGACGATTTCGGCAACGAAGCCGTTGATCAGCAGAGCGCGGGCCTTTTTTTCCGGAATGCCGCGCGACATCAGGTAGTAGAGATGGCTCTTGTGGATGTCAGCGACCGTCGCACCATGGGCGCACTGGACGTCGTCAGCGAAGATTTCGAGCTCGGGCTTCACCGAGAACTCGGCATCATCGGACATCAGCAGCGTGTTGCAGGCCATGCGGGCATCGGTCTTCTGGGCATCCGGGGCAACCCGGATCATGCCCTGGAACACACCCTTGGCGCGATCGAACAACACGTTGCGGATGATTTCCGTCGAGGTGGTGTTCGGCACGTCATGGCCGAGCGTCATGGTGACGTCGGTATGGGTGTCACCGCCGAGCAGGTTCACGGCGCGCATCATGAAATCGCAGCCTTCGCCTACCGTCTTCACATGCACTTCCTGGCGCACCAGCTTGCCGCCGGCATTGACGATGAAGAGCCGGAACTTCGCATCCGTGCCAAGCTCGGCGCGGATCTGGCCGAGATGGGTGTCGGCATCGCCCTCGCCCTGGAGGATGATCCAGGTGATCTCGGCACCTTCGCCGAGCTTCAGGTCGGCAACGACGGAGGCAAGTGCTGCCGAACCGCTCTGGCCGACATGGCGCTCGATGACGGTTGCCTTGGAACCCTTGCCGAACGTCGCCGGGAAACGCAGGTGCAGCTGGCCGGCGGCATGCACCGACTGCAGCTCGATCGGCGCTTCGATCTCGGCCTCGTCGGCCACGTCGAGCGTGAAGCCGTCACGCACAAAGGCGCCGTTGAGGCGGCCGATCGTGTCGTCGGCGTTGAAGGCGGTCAGGCCTTCTGCTGCTGCTCCATCGGTAAGCGCGTCGCGATAGAGCGAAATGCTCACGCCGTCCGGTAGTGCTGCCGGCCTCTGGGCAACACCCTGCAGCACGTTCATCACATGGGCACCAGCCACGAGCGGGTTGATCGCCTGGGCGACCGCCTGTGGCTCTTCGGCCGGAAGCGCGCGCAGCAGCGCCTTGAGGTCCGTATAGTGAAACGTCTCGACGCGGCGCGTCGGCAGACCCTGGCGCTTCAGCGCGTCGAACAGGCCGTCGCGCTTCAGAAGCACGGCGCCATCGCCTGGAAGGCTGCCGATCTGGTTGGTATAGGCGTCGATGAGCTGGGTCTCGGCTACGGTGAGCCGGTTGGCCGCTTGCAATGTCATCGTTGCAACTCCTTCAAACTTGAGAGCCCTTAGGCGGCCTGACCGGTGATGTCGGCATAGCCGTTGGCTTCGAGTTCCAGCGCCAGGCTCTTGTCACCTGACTTGATGATCTGGCCCTTGTAGAGGACGTGCACGCTATCCGGCACGATGTAGTCGAGCAGGCGCTGGTAGTGGGTGATGACAACGGTGGCGCGGTCCGGACGCTTCAGCGCGTTCACACCGTCTGCGACGATCTTCAGCGCATCGATGTCGAGGCCGCTGTCGGTCTCGTCGAGGATGCAAAGCTTCGGCTCGAGCAGCGCCATCTGCAGGATTTCGGCGCGCTTCTTTTCACCGCCGGAGAAGCCGACATTGAGCGGACGCTTCAACATATCAGGATTGATCTTCAGTTCGGCCGAGGCTTCCTTGACGCGGCGGATGAAGTCCGGCGTCGTCAGTTCGGCTTCGCCGCGTGCCTTGCGCTGCGAGTTCATCGCCACTTTCAGGAACTGCATGGTGGCCACGCCCGGGATTTCGACCGGGTACTGGAAAGCGAGGAAGATGCCCTTGGCAGCGCGCTCAGCCGGATCGAGTTCCAGAATGCTCTCACCGTTGTAGAGGATATCGCCTTCGGTGACTTCATAGTCTTCGCGGCCCGACAGGATGTAGGACAGCGTCGACTTGCCAGAACCGTTCGGTCCCATGATGGCAGCGACTTCGCCAGCCTTTACGGTCAGGTTCAAGCCCTTGATGATTTCGGTGCCGTCTTCGGCGATGCGGGCATGGAGATTGCGAATTTCAAGCATAGACAAATCCTTTCGGACGAATGGGGTCACGCGCCAAGCGCAGAGAAATGAGTAAGTGGGTGGTCGACCTTAGCCGACCGATCCCTCAAGCGAGATGTTGATCAGCTTCTGCGCTTCAACCGCGAATTCCATCGGCAGCTGCTGGATCACGTCGCGAACGAAGCCGTTGACGATGAGCGCGATTGCCTCCTCTTCCGGGATGCCGCGCTGCATGGCATAGAACTTCTGGTCCTCGGAGATCTTAGAGGTCGTTGCCTCGTGCTCCACCTTGGCCGTCGAGTTCTTCACCTCGATGTAAGGAACGGTGTGCGCGCCGCAGGTGTCACCGATCAGCAGCGAATCGCAATTGGTGAAGTTGCGGGCGTTTTCCGCCTTGCGATGCATCGAGACCTGGCCGCGATAGGTGTTCTGCGACACGCCGGCCGAGATGCCCTTGGAGATGATGCGGCTCTTGGTGTTCTTGCCGAGATGGATCATCTTGGTGCCGCTGTCGACCTGCTGATGGCCGTTGGAAACGGCGATCGAGTAGAACTCGCCCTGGCTGTCGTCGCCGCGCAGAATGCAGGACGGGTATTTCCAGGTGATAGCCGAGCCAGTCTCGACCTGCGTCCAGGAGATCTTGGAGCGGTCGCCACGGCAATCGCCGCGCTTGGTGACGAAGTTGTAGATGCCGCCCTTGCCGTCCTTGTCGCCCGGATACCAGTTCTGGACGGTCGAATACTTGATCTCGGCGTCGTCCATGGCAACGAGTTCGACGACCGCTGCATGCAGCTGGTTTTCGTCGCGCTGCGGGGCCGTGCAGCCTTCGAGATAGGAGACGTAGGCGCCTTCTTCGGCGATGATCAGCGTGCGCTCAAACTGGCCGGTGTTCTTCTCGTTGATGCGGAAATAGGTCGACAGCTCCATCGGGCAGCGGACGCCCTTGGGGATGTAGACGAAGGAGCCGTCGGTGAAGACCGCGCAGTTCAGCGTCGCATAGTAGTTGTCGGTAACCGGTACGACCGAGCCGAGATACTTCTTCACCAGATCCGGATATTCGCGGATCGCTTCCGAAATCGACATGAAGATCACGCCGGCCTTCATCAGCTCTTCCTTGAAGGTCGTGACGACCGAAACCGAATCGAAGACCGCGTCGACGGCGATCTTCGAGGTCTGGACGCCAGCCAGCATTTCCTGCTCTTTCAGCGGAATGCCGAGCTTCTCATAGACCTTCAGGAGTTCGGGATCGACTTCGTCGAGCGACTTCGGGCCGGCAGCCGTCTTTGGCGCTGCATAATAGTAGATGTCGTTGAAGTCGATCTTCGGATAGTCGACGCGCGCCCAGGTGGGCTCGACCATCGTCAGCCAGCGCCTGTAGGCATCGAGGCGCCATTCGAGCATCCATTCGGGCTCGTTCTTCTTTGCCGAAATGAAGCGGACGATGTCTTCCGACAGGCCCTTCGGGGCCTTGTCGACTTCGATGGTAGTTTCAAAACCATACTTGTACTGATCCACATCGATCTGGCGGACCTGATCGATCGTTTCCTGCACAGCAGCCATGGTCGTTCTCCAATCTTGCCGGGCCAAATTCCGGCAGCTTGTTAACGTTGGGCGGTGACCCGCCATACTTAAGGTTCCCGAGCCATCATTTCACCCCTCTTGGCAAGGGAAAAACGATGTTTGGCCCGGTTTTTCACCGCCTCAGGCGGCCTGCCCCGCCGGTTTGCGGCGGGCAGCAATCTTCACAAAGGCGCCCAGAAAGCGATCGATGTCGCTCTCCGTCGTATCTGGGCCGATCGACAGGCGCAGCGCCCCGGTCGCGGCATCCTCGCCCATGGCGGTTAGCACGTGGCTCGCGCCGACCTTGCCCGAGGAGCAGGCGGCTCCCGCCGACAAGGCGATGCCTTCCAGATCGAAGGCGATCTGCCCGGTTTCCGCCTTCAACCCCGGCAGATGGAAGAAACTCGTATTGCCGACCCGCGCCTCGCTGCGGCCATAGATCACGGTTTCCGGTGCTGCCGAGACGATGCCTGCCT
Organism: uncultured Allorhizobium sp.; assembly: GCA_958439205.1. Lineage (GTDB taxonomy): Bacteria > Pseudomonadota > Alphaproteobacteria > Rhizobiales > Rhizobiaceae > Allorhizobium. The sequence goes on from OY288189.1 coordinate 3,036,471, forward strand.
CAGCCCGGTCGCGCAGTGCGGCAATCCCGGCATTCCGGTTCAACAGATCCGCCGACATCCGCTCTGCCGCAGCACCGAAGCCTGCGATCGCCGCAAGATTCTCGGTACCGGCCCGATGCCCCTTTTCCTGACCGCCACCGCGCACCAGCGCCTCCGGCATGAAAGTTTCGCCCTGTGACACCAGCGCACCGACACCCTTCGGTCCGCCGAGCTTATGAGCCGACAGGATCAGGAAGTCGGCGCCGAGTTCGGAGATCGCCAGCGGAATGCGGCCTGCCGCCTGCACGGCATCAACCACCAGCAATCCGCCAAACTTCTTTACGATGGCGGAGACCTCGCGGATTGGCTGGATGATCCCCGTTTCATTGTTGACCAGCATCACGGCGACCAGCGGCAGCCCTTCGGACGCGTCATGGCCGGCCAGTGTGCTGGCAAGCGCGTCAAGATCGATCAGTCCCGCAGGCGTCACGGCAAGTTCCGTCACGCGCTCCTGCGGGAATCGCCCGCCAGCCCGTACGGCCGGATGCTCGATTGCCGAGACGTAGAGGCGTCCAAGGCTGACACGCGACTTGCCCATACGGTAAACCGTCGACAGCACCTGATTGGCAGCTTCCGTCGCGCTTGCGGTGAAGGTCACATGCGCCGGCTCAGCGCCGACCAGCGCTGCCACGGCGCGACGCGCCTTTTCGATTACGGCACGCGCCGCACGCCCTTCGGCATGCACCGAAGAGGGGTTGCCGGCCATGGCGAGCGCATCGAGCATGGCATCGCGCGCCGCTGCCATCAGGGGCGCGGTGGCGTTCCAGTCGAGATAGATGCGCTCAATAGCCATCCTCAGTTCGGACTCCCATGCATCATGCGGTGCATTTTCCTTGAAATTTCCGCCGGGCTTGCCTTATGACACCTTCACCCCGGATGCGACGCCATCCAGTTTCGAACGGTTCTAAACTTCGTTCTAGAAAAGCTGACTGACGCCGTCAAGTCAGCTTTCTAATTTGGTGTTGACGAACCGCAAAAATGTCAGGGACCGGAACCTAATGCCCGAAGTGATTTTCAACGGCCCCGCGGGTCGTCTCGAAGGCCGTTATCAACCCTCCAAGGAAAAGAGCGCACCGATCGCGATCATCCTTCATCCGCATCCGCAATTCGGCGGGACGATGAACAACCAGATCGTCTACCAGCTGTTCTACATGTTCCAGAAGCGCGGCTTCACCACGCTTCGCTTCAACTTCCGCGGCATCGGCCGCAGCCAGGGCGAATTCGACCATGGCGCCGGCGAATTGTCTGATGCGGCATCTGCCCTCGACTGGGTGCAGAGCCTGCATCCGGATTCGAAGAGCTGCTGGGTTGCCGGCTACTCCTTCGGCTCCTGGATCGGCATGCAGCTCCTGATGCGTCGCCCGGAGATCGAAGGCTTCATGTCGATCGCGCCGCAGCCGAACATCTACGACTTCTCCTTCCTCGCCCCCTGCCCGTCATCCGGCCTGATCATCAACGGTGATAGCGACAAGGTGGCGCCTGAAAAGGACGTCATCGGCCTCGTCGACAAGCTGAAGACCCAGAAGGGCATCCTGATCACCCACAAGACGGTGCCAGGCGCCAACCACTTCTTCAACGGCCAGGTGGAAACGCTGATGGCCGAGTGCGAAGACTATCTCGACCGTCGCCTTGAGGGCGAACTGGTTCCCGAACCGGCTGCCAAGCGGATCCGGTAACATGATCCGGATCGTGGCCGATACAAATGTGCTGGTCAGCGCTTGTATCGGCCGCGGCCCAGCTTCGAAGGTTATCGAGGCGTGCTTAATTGGCCAACTAACGCCAATGCTCAGTCTGGTACTCTATCTCGAATATGAAGACGTCTTGAACCGAACTGCACCGTTCGTCCGGGCCCGGCTCAACATGTTTGAACGCAACGAGATGCTCGACGCGATGCTCTCTAGATCAACGCTGGTGGAAGTCAGCTATCGCTGGCGGCCAAATCTGCGCGACGAGGCGGACAATCATCTGATGGATCTGGCGGTTGCAGCCAATGCCCGCTATCTTGTGACAAGCAATGTCAGAGACTTTGTCGGAGGCGAACTCAGGTTCGATCAGGTGAAAGTCATAGAGCCCGCCAAATTGATTGAGGAGCTCAAGCTATGAGAGCAGTCACGATCAACCTGCCCGAGCCGCTCGACGCGCAGATCGAGCAGTTGGCACACGAGAACGGCCTGACACTGAGTGATTTTCTTGTCGAAGTCAGCAAGGACCTCATTCGGCAGGACGAAACTCGAAAGCGATTTAGCGAGCGAGCGGAACGCGGCAAAGATAAAGTCGAGACCGTACTCGCCATGCTGCAACGTGACTAAACTCCATTGTCTTTTTTCAGACTGCGATTTTGAATGACCTCACATCCGACCTTTGACGCCGTCGGCCTCGCGGGTGGCGGTAACCGCTGCTACTGGCAGAGCGGCTTCCTCAAGGCCTATAGCGAGCATCAGACGCTCAATCCGCGCTTCTATGTCGCCGTTTCGGCCAGCGCCTATCACGGCGCGATGCATCTTGCCGGCGTCGGCGACCGGGTGCGGGCGTCCGCCTTCGCCTTTGCCGAAAAGGGCCATCGCGGTGTTGACTGGCGGGCGCTCCGGCGGCGGGAATCGCCGCTCGTGGTCGGCGCCCTCTTCCGGCAACTGCTCGCAGATGCGTTCGGCGAACAAGAACTCGCCGCGCTCAAGGCGGCGCCGCCGATGTTGATCCAGCTCTCAGGCCTGCCGGACTGGATGCCCGGTGCGCTCGGGGCACTGGGGTCGATCGGCGCCTATCAGATCGAAAAACTTCTGACCGACGGCACCCATTCCAAGGCTGGTCTGCGGATGAAATTGCGCCCCACCTGGATTTCGACGCATAATTGCGACTATCCCGGCGAACTGGTCGATGCGCTGATGGCGACCTCCTCCGTGCCGCCCTTCATGCCAGTCGGACGCGTCAGGGGCCGCGCCTATCTCGACGGCGGCCTCGTAGACAATCCGCCGCTGATGAAGCTGACGGAAGTCGAGGCGAAGGGCTGGCGGACATTGCTTCTGACCACCCGTTTTGGCCGAAAGCCGCCCTCCGCCCCCAATCGCGTGGTGGTCGGGCCGAGCGAAGACATCCCGGTCGGCAAGTTCTCCGTCGGTGACGCGGCGGGCATCCGCCATGCTTATGAAGTGGGATTGCGGGACGGGCTTGCTTTTGCCCGGCAGGGGCTGACTGCGGAGCCGGTCAAGTAAAGCTCACGGCTGCTGCGGCGCAGCCGAAAGCACTCCGCCGCTCACCGGCTCGCGAACCCCTGTCGTCCCCGGAAAGGTCAGCGGAAGCCCCCTCGCCGAGCGCACCGCAAGATAAGCCCAGGCCTCTGCCTCCATGGCGTCACCATCGAAGCCCGCCTGTTCGGCAGTGAGCACCGTCGCCCCCTGTTCGCCCGCAAGGCTGCCAAGATCAGCCATGATCGTCCGGTTCAGGCGCCCCCCGCCGCAGATCACATAGGTCTTCGGAGAATTGGGCAGATGGCCGGCCGACTTCAGGATAGCCGCCGCCGAGACATAGGCGAGTGTGCGGGCACCGTCGGAGAGCTCGGCCTCGTGGCCTTCAGGCGGACGAAAATCGTTGCGGTCCAGCGAGCGGCGCGTGCTTGCCGTGAAGAAGGGACTGTCCAGATAGCGCTCGGCGAGCGCCAGGATGACACCACCTTCAGAGGCGATGCGGCCGCCGTCGTCATAGGGGATGCCCGCATGGGCCTCGACCCACTGGTCGATCAGCGTATTGCCCGGACCGCTGTCGAAGCCGATGATCGTGCCGTCGCGGTCGAGGAAGGTGAGGTTCGAAATGCCGCCGATGTTGACGAAACACACCGGCCACTGATCCACCGGGATCTGGTGCGCCAGCGCCTGGTGATATACCGGCACCAGCGGCGCACCCTGCCCGCCATGCAGCATGTCATTGGCGCGCATGTCATAGACGACATCGATGCCGATTTCGACTGCCAGCAGCGGCCCGTCGCCAAGCTGCACGGTCAGGGCGTCATCCGGCCTGTGCAACACCGTCTGGCCGTGAAAGCCAATGAGGTCGATGTCCTCACGCTTGAGCTTCTCTTGCTGCAGGAAAAGGCCGACCGCTTCTGCATGACGTTGAGTCAGTTCCCTCTCCATACGTGAGAGATGGCCCGGCCGCTCGTCGCGTTGCTTGATGCCTTTCGCGTCTTCCAATGCCTGCTTCAGCCGGTCGCGGAATGCGGGCTCGTAGGCGACGGAGAGGAAGCCGCCCCGCTCAACGACTGCCTCTCCATCTGTGCGGACTAGCGCCACATCGATGCCATCCATCGAGGTGCCGCTCATCAGGCCGATCGCCGTCTTCATTTCCGCCATATTCCACCCGATTCGAACGCCTGTGTTGCCGGACATTCATGACCGAGACGGGTGCACAATTCAAAAAACAATGCTAAAGCCCGCGCGGATTTTAAAGTGTGCCACCGAAAGACCAGAGAAACCGAAAGCAACAGCGTCATGACGAAGTTCAAGTCCGATTTCCTCCGCATCCTCTCCGAGCGCGGCTTCATTCATCAGATGTCCGATGAAACGGGGCTCGACGACCTGCTCGCCAAGGAAAGCGTGACGGCCTATATCGGCTATGACCCGACGGCATCCAGCTTGCATGTCGGCCATCTGATGCAGATCATGATGCTGCGCTGGTTCCAGCAGACAGGCCACCAGCCGATCTCGCTGATGGGCGGCGGTACCGGCATGGTCGGTGACCCCTCCTTCAAGGAGGAAGCGCGCAAGCTGATGACCATCGATACGATCGAGGAGAATATCGCCTCGATCAAGCGCTGCTTCTCGCATTACCTCGACTACAACCAGGGTCCGAAGGGCGGCGCCCTGATGATCAACAATGCCGAATGGCTTCGCCCGCTGAACTACCTCGAGTTCCTGCGCGATGTCGGCCGGCATTTCTCGGTCAACCGCATGCTCTCCTTCGACAGCGTCAAGACACGCCTCGACCGCGAGCAGTCGCTGTCCTTCCTCGAATTCAACTATATGATCCTGCAGGCTTACGACTTCGTTGAGCTGAACCAGCGCTACGGCTGCCGGCTGCAGATGGGCGGCTCCGACCAGTGGGGCAACATCATCAACGGCATCGATCTCGGCCACCGCATGGGCACGCCGCAGCTTTATGCGCTGACGGCACCGCTGCTCACCACCTCCTCCGGTGCCAAGATGGGCAAGTCGGCCTCGGGCGCTGTCTGGCTCAATGCCGATCTGCTGCCGGTCTATGACTTCTGGCAGTACTGGCGCAACACCGAGGATGCCGATGTCGTGCGCTTCCTCAAGCTCTTCACCATCCTGCCGATGGACGAGATTGCGCGTCTCGCGGCACTTGGTGGCTCGGAGATCAACGAAGCCAAAAAGATCCTTGCCACGGAAGTGACGACGCTGCTGCATGGCCGGGAAGCGGCCGAGCAGGCGGCCGAAACGGCCCGCAAGACCTTCGAGGAAGGGGCGCTCGCCGATACGCTGCCGACCGTCGAAGTCGCGGCCAGCGAACTGGAAGCCGGCATTGGCCTGCTCGGACTGATCGTCAAGGCAGGCCTCGCCGCCTCAAACGGCGAAGCTCGTCGTCATGTCCAGGGTGGAGCCGTCAAGATCAATGATGCCGGCGTCTCCGATGAGCGCATGTCTGTGGGCACTGCAGAGGTCACCGCCGATGGCGTGATCAAGCTTTCGCTGGGCAAGAAGAAGCACATTCTCATCAAGCCTGTCTGACTGCCTAAAAACCCACACTAGAGACACCCGAAAAGCCCGCAATTGCGGGCTTTTCTGCGTTCGTAAACACCCGTTAACTCATGGCGCGTTTTTCACCAGCCTATCGGGACTGCTGCTTATGGCGGCAACTCCATGCACAAACGCATAGCAGTCGCATATTATTTGCACTGCACAATCTTGTTTTACGGGCGTATAAGAAGGTCAAGCGCTGATGCGGGAACGACCGCAAGATCAGCCACCAAGCTTCACCGAGGAAACGACCATGAACCCGATCCGCATTGCCAAGAACTGGATGAGCTACCGTCGCACGATGGCCGAACTGGGCAACCTTTCCAGCCAGACCCTGAACGACATCGGCATCACCCGCTACGAAATCCGCAATATCGCTTCGCGCTCCTTCCGTTAATCGGATCCTGCGCCAAGCAGCCTGTCAGACGGCACCGCCTGGTGCCGTTTTTGATTCCAGCCTCTCGAATGTGATCGACAGGCACCGTCGGAAGCCTGACACCCGATGGACCTCGCGCCGCGAGGCGTGATATGGAGCCGCCCATGACAAACAGCTCCTTCTCCCCCATTCACATCATCGGCGGTGGCCTTGCAGGCTCGGAGGCCGCATGGCAGGCAGCAGAGGCCGGTGTCCCGGTCATCCTGCACGAAATGCGCGGCGTGCGCGGCACGGATGCGCACAAGACCGATGGCCTTGCCGAACTGGTCTGCTCCAACTCCTTCCGCTCTGACGATGCAACATCGAATGCCGTCGGTGTCATCCATGCCGAGATGCGGCTTGCCGGTTCGCTGATCATGGCCTGCGCTGACAAGCATCAGGTGCCGGCCGGTGGCGCGCTCGCCGTCGACCGTGATGGCTTTTCAGAAGCCGTAACCGCCGCCCTGCATCAGCATCCGTTGATCACCGTGGTCCGCGAGGAAGTGACCGGCCTACCACCCGAGGATTGGGATCTTGCCATTATTGCGACGGGTCCCCTCACCTCGCCGGCACTGGCCGAGGCCATCCGCGAGCGGACCGGCAAGGATGCGCTTGCCTTCTTCGATGCGATTGCGCCGATCGTGCATACCGACAGCATCAACATGGATATCTGCTGGTACCAGTCGCGCTACGACAAGGTCGGCCCTGGCGGCACGGGCAAGGACTATATCAACTGCCCCCTCGACCAGACCCAGTACAACGCCTTCATCGACGCGCTGATCGAGGGTGATGCCGTCGGCTTCAAGGAGTGGGAAGGCACGCCCTATTTCGATGGCTGCCTGCCGATCGAGGTCATGGCCGAGCGCGGTCGCGAGACGCTGCGCCACGGGCCGATGAAGCCGATGGGCCTCACCAATGCCCATAACCCGACCGTCAAGGCTTACGCCGTCGTACAGCTCCGCCAGGACAATGCGCTCGGCACGCTCTACAACATGGTCGGTTTCCAGACGAAGCTGAAATACGGCGCCCAGGCAGAGATCTTCCGGATGATCCCGGGGCTGGAAAATGCCGAGTTCGCTCGTCTCGGCGGCTTGCATCGCAACACCTATATCCATTCGCCGACACTGCTCGACCAGAGCCTGCAGTTGAAGGCCCGTCCCGGCCTGCGCTTTGCCGGCCAGATCACCGGTTGCGAAGGCTATGTGGAAAGCGCCTCGATCGGCCTGCTCGCCGGCCGCTTCGCCGCTGCCCAGCGCAAGGGTGAAACGATCAGCGTGCCCCCGGCAACGACGGCCCTCGGCGCACTGCTGAACCACATCACCGGCGGCCACATCGTCTCCGACGAGGAGCCGGGCAAGCGGTCCTTCCAGCCGATGAACATCAATTTTGGGCTATTCCCGGAGCTGGAACCCGGCTCGATCGTCAAGCCTGAGGGCGTCAAGCGCTTCCGTGGCAAGGACAAGACGATCATGAAGCGTCAGCTGATTGCGGCGCGCGCGCTCGAACACTGCAAGACTTGGCTGGGTGCTGCCTGACGGCAGCCTCAGCCGGTGGTGCCGGATGCCGCATCCGGCTCCCGGTCTGCGTGCCCCACATAGTTGCCGAGCAACCAGAGTGAGACTTCCGCCACCACGGCGGCATTCGCAAACGTGAACTCGCCGTTGTGGAAGGGCGCATCGAGAAACTCGACGGCAATACCCTTGCCGTTCTGCAGGGGCCGCACACGCACCGTGCCCGGTTCGATCAGATGGCAGGCGAAGTGGTTGCGCATGCTGCGCATGAAGCCCGCCTTGTTGTCATGCAAGCGAACGAAGACGGCCTTGCCATCTGCCGTGGCGTGAAGACTGCGGATTGCCTCCTGGGGAAAGGCGCGACCAAACTCCATGATCGCAAGGCCCGCATCCTGGAAGCCCTCTTCCTCCTGGCGCACCATGCGCGATGAGAAATAGGCGAGCGCCAGGATGAGCGCAAAGACGATACCCCAAGTCACCATGATCCGCTCTCGCCTCCTTCGTCCCGCATTCTATCGCAATGCCTACTAGCAGGCGAGCCTTGCGCGAACGTGGCGCCCGTCAACCCGCCGCCACGATGATGGACAGGCCTCAGAGACGCCCGGTCAGGAGCAGACGCATCATGGCGAGCTGGCGGCGCCACTGCGGCGGCCTGATATCCGACTCGAGGCATGCCGCTCCCATGCTCATCGCACGCTTGAGGACAGGCTCGGCCAAAGTCACGGGCAAAAAAGCCGAAAGCAGGCTCTTGGGAATGGGCCCGGCGGCTCGGGCCTTGCGCAGGTGGTCGAGGCCGAAGCCGGCGAACGCCTGGATGGCCGCACCCATCCGATCATCGCCTGCTGCAGCGAGAAACGTCTCCCGATCCAGACCGACTGAAGCGAGGATCTGGGTCGGCAGATAGACCTGCCCCCGTGCCCGGTGGATCGGCATCAGCAGGATTGCACCTGCCACTGCCAGGGCCACGCCTGCATGCCCTGCGATCTCCGCCACTCCTTCGGCAGCCTCGGTGTCGAGCACCAGGGCTGCAAGCTGAATGAGAGCCGCCGCCGTTTCTCCGGCATAGCCTTCGAACATGACGGTCGTTTCCATCGGATCGTCATAGAGATCAAAAATGCGGGCATCGGCCATCGCAACAAGCGGAGCGACGGGAAGCCGCCAGGCTTGAACGGCGCTCAGCAGTTCGGCCGCTACAGGATTGGCTGCCGTCTCGCCATGGGCGGAGCCTTCGAGCAGGTCGCGCCAGTATTGCAGACGCACCTCGCCGGGCAGTGGTTCGCGCACCACATCGCGCACACGGGCCAATTCGGCATTGTATGCGTAGAGAGCGACGATGGCGGCTCGTCGATCGGCCGGCGTCAGAAGGCTCGCGAGATAGCGGTCGCGATCCGTCTCTTGCAGGGCCTGCAGGCAAAGAGCCTCATTGGCCGACGGGGTCTCGCTCACGATGCACCTTTCGAGGGACGGTTCAGACTGCGATCAACGCGGCCGCGACCGGACGCTGCTCGGCCAGCATGATGTTATACGTGCGGATGGCAGCACCGGTTCCCATCGGGTCGGTAGCGATACCCTTTGCCTTCAGTGCCGCCCGAAGATTGGGATCGACAAGGCGCAACTGACGTCCGGTCCCAAGAATCAGGAACTCGATCCCGGTTTCGGCGAAGACGCGCTCCAGCGAGGCTTCAGTCAGGGGATCGTCTTCTGTCTGCTCCCAGCCATAGACGCCTGAGGGCAGAAGAAGAAGCGAACCGCGATGTGACATGTCGGCAAAGCGAAAGCCGCCATTGCCATAGCTGTCGATACCGGGCCGACCGGGAAAATGGGCATCACGGATGGTGATGCCCTTGTCGCCGAAGCCGAAGACCATCGGCTCAGGCCCCTGCCTTTGCCGGCACCTTTTCGCCCTCGGACTCGTCCCGCTGGAAGTTTTCCGGGCGCAGCTTGAAGGCAATCAGGATCGGGCCGGCGATGTAGATCGACGAGAAGGTACCGATCAGAACGCCTGCCAGCATGGCGAAGGTGAAGGATGCGATGACTTCGCCGCCGAAGAGATACAGCGCGCCGAGAGCGAGGATCGTACTACCGGCGGTCAGGACCGTACGCGACAGCGTCTGGTTGATCGATTCGTCGATCAGCACCTCGAGCGGCATCTTCTTGTAGCGCCTCAAGTTTTCTCGCATTCGGTCATATACCACGACGGTGTCGTTCAGTGAGTAACCGATAATGGTCAGGATGGCCGCGATACTGGTCAGGTTGAACTCGATGCCGGTCACCACGAAGAGGCCGAGCGTGAAGATCACGTCGTGCAGCGTCGCGATGATAGCACCGAGGGCGAACTGCCACTCGAAGCGGAACCAGATGTAGATCAGGATGCCGAGCAGGGCCGCGGCCACACCGATCGTTGCGGAATAGGTGAGGTCGCTGGAGACCGACGGACCAACCACTTCGACGCGGCGGAAGTCGTATTCGGCTTCCAGCTCGCCACGAACCTTGGTCAGCGCCGACTGTTCGGCATTCTCGCCGCCATCCTGCGCCTGCAGACGGATCAAGGCACTGGACTCATCCCCGAAGCCCTGCGCCTGGACTTCTCCGAGGTTCAACTGGCTGAGGCGATCGCGGATGTCGGAAAGATCGGCCGTTCCATCGCGGGCCTGGACCTCGATGATCGAGCCGCCCTTGAAGTCGATGCCGAGGTTCATGCCGACGGTCGCAAAGCCGATCAGCGACGCCACGGAAATCACCATGGCGAGGCCGAAGTTGAACTTGCGCGCCGCCATGAAGCGGATGTTGCGGTTGTCGAAGAAGCCGGTACGCACGCTCTTCGGCATGTGCTTCGGACGCTTCCAGCGATACCAGAACGCCATCAGCCAGAAGGTCAACGTGAAGGCGGTGAAGACGGTTGTGACGATACCGATCGACAGCGTCACGGCAAAGCCACGAACCGGGCCGGACCCGAGGAAGAACAGAACAACGGCGGCGATCAAGGTCGTCAGGTTGGCGTCGACGATGGTCGCGAACGCCTTCTTGAAGCCGATATCGATCGCCTGAATGAGAGGCCTGCCGTTTCGCGCCTCCTCTCGGATACGCTCATAGATCAGAACGTTCGAGTCGACCGCCATACCCATGGTGAGCACGATACCTGCGATACCGGGCAAGGTGAGCGTCGAGCCGATCAGCGACAGCGCGGCCAGGATCATCGCGATGTTGGCGGCAAGCGCGATATTCGCCATCACGCCGAAGGTGCCGTAAAGTGCGACCATGAAGACGACGACGGCAATGCCGCCGATGATGCTGGCGGTGACGCCGGCATTGATCGAATCCTGGCCGAGGCCCGGACCGACGGTGCGCTCTTCGACCACGGTCAGGGTTGCCGGCAAGGCACCAGCACGCAAGAGAACGGCGAGGTCGTTTGCGCCTTCGACGGAGAAGTTGCCGGAAATCTGGCCGGAACCGCCGATGATCGGCTCGCGGATGACGGGCGCCGAGATGACCTGCTGGTCGAGCACGATGGCGAACGGCTTGCCGACATTTTCCTGCGTTGCCTGCGCAAAGCGCTGGGCGCCGCGGCTGTCGAAGCGGAAGCTGACAACCGGCTCATTGGTCCTCTGGTCGAAAGAGGCCTGCGCATCGACGAGATTTTCACCCGAAATCAGCGCACGGCGTTCGATCAGATAAGGAACGGCCGGGTCGTCGGTCGAATAGAGGACTTCCGACTGCGCGGGCGGGCGATTGTTGATCGCCTCGGTGACCGACATGGTCGTGTCGACCATGTGGAAAGACAGTTTCGCCGTCTGGTTCAGCAGGGCCTTGAGGCGCTGCGGATCGGTGAGGCCCGGGACCTGCACGATGATACGGTCATCGCCCTGGCGCTGGATGAGCGGTTCGGTGGTGCCGAGCTCGTCAACGCGGCGGCGCACGACTTCCATGGACTGGGTGAGCGCCGAAGTAACGCGATAATCGATGCCTTCATCGGTCAAAGCGAAACGCAGCAAGCCATCATCACCCTGCTCGATCGTGACTTCGTTCACGGTGCCGCCGGTCAAGCCACCGACGCTGACCGGATCGGTCAATGTGCGTAGCGCTTCGATGGCAGCGGGGATCTTGTCGGCATCGGTGATGCGCACCTGGATCTGCTGGCCGACGCCGGAAAGGCCCGTGTAGCGGACACCGGCTTCACGCAACTGCGTGCGCACGTCGCCAACGATCGTCTCGAGACGCTCCTTGACGATGTCCTGGCGCTCCATCTTCAGCATGATGTGCGAGCCGCCCTGGAGGTCGAGGCCGAGCGTCACCTTATGTGTGGGGAACCACGAGGGAAATGCTTCCAGTTCCTCGTCCGTGAAGGCATTGGGCAACGCGACAAGGACGCCGAGCGCGACGGTCAACCAGATGAACAATGTCTTCCAGCGGGAAATGTAAAGCATGGAACTCTCGGATTAAGGCATCGGAAAATGGCAAAGGCCGGCTCGAGGCCGGCCCAGCGGGATCAGGCGGCGGTTTCGGTCTTGACCGGTTCGCCCTTGACGCGGACTTCCGCGACGTATTGGCGCATCGCACGAACCTTCACGCCGTCGGCGATTTCGAGTTCGAGTTCCTTGTCGTCGATCACCTTGGTCACCTTGGCAACAATGCCGCCGCCCATGATCACCTGGTCGCCACGACGGATGGAGGAGAGAGTTTCCTCACGCTTCTTCATCTGCGTGCGCTGCGGACGGATCAGGAAGAAGTACCAGACCACCATCAGCGGTGCGAAGAGCAGCAGCATCTCCAGTCCGGACCCCATAGCGCTCGAAGCGGCGGCGCCGTCCTGGGCAAAGGCCTGCGTGATAAACATGAAAGACTCCCTCTTGATGCGTTCTGTTAGAGCCGCGCGGCCCCCTCGTCAGGTCGCCGGAATATAGTGAGAGAGCCCGTGAATGCAACAGAAACAGCAAGCAAGCGTACCATTTTCGAGACCCCTACCCTTTATGCCCGCAATTCTGCGTGATACCGCCCGGCATCAGGCTTTCGAAGCCGAAGCATATGACGAGGAGGATGACGATGGCCGATCAGACCGTGGCAGCACTTCTGGCTGAAGTAAAACGTCTCGCCGATGCCGTGGAGCGGCTTGCAGGCCCGCCACCCGCCATCAATGACTGGCAGGCAGCCGACTGTTTCGTCTGGTCTCCCGTCCGTCTGCATCTGCAGCCCGTCAAGCGTCCCAACCGTGTCGAACTCGGGCTTATCCGCGGCGTCGATCACGTGCGCGACATCCTGCATGAAAACACGCTGCGCTTCGCCGAGGGTTTCCCGGCGAACAACGTGCTTCTCTGGGGGGCGCGCGGCATGGGCAAGTCCTCGCTGGTCAAGGCCGTACATGCCGACATTGTCAAGACCAATGGCATCACGCTCAAATTGGTCGAGGTGCACCGGGAAGACATCTCCACCCTCCCTGCCCTGCTCGACATCATCAAGGACGCCCCGCACCGGATCGTCGTCTTCTGCGACGACCTCTCCTTCGATCATGACGACACGGCCTACAAGTCCCTCAAGGCAGCGCTCGATGGGGGCGTGGAAGGCCGGCCGGACAATGTCCTCTTCTATGCAACATCCAACCGACGCCATCTCCTGCCCCGCCACATGATGGAGAACGAGCAGTCGACCGCGATCAATCCGTCAGAGGCTGTCGAGGAGAAGGTTTCACTATCCGACCGCTTCGGTCTGTGGCTCGGCTTCCACAAATGCAGCCAGGATGACTACCTGACAATGATCGACGGCTATGCCGCGCATTTCGAATTGCCGCTGCCGCGCGAACAGTTGCGCCACGAGGCGCTGGAATGGGCAACGACCCGCGGCGGCCGGTCCGGGCGTGTCGCCTGGCAATATATCCAGGATCTCGCCGGACGGCTGCGGATCTCCACTGACCGCGCCTAAGACCTGACAGAACAGAATAGAGAAAGGCCCGGAACGCGAGTCCCGGGCCTTTTCACTTACCTGGTACGCACTACTCTATTCCAGGAAAGTGATGGGGTTGACCGGTGCTGCGTCCTTACGGACTTCGAAGTGCAGCATGGGTCGCTTGACGTTGCCGGTCATGCCGGAGGTAGCGATCGTCTGGCCGCGCTGGACCTTCTGGCCACGCTGGACGGACAGGCTGTCGGCATGGCCGTAGACGGTGACCTTGCCATCGTCGTGGCGGACGAGAACCGTGTTGCCGAGTTCCTTCAGGCCGTTGCCGGCATAGATGACGACGCCGTTTTCTGCAGCCTTGATCGGCGTGCCCTGCGGGACCGAAATCGCGATGCCATCGCTGCGCTTACCGTCGATATTGGCGCCGAAGTTGGCGATGACGGCACCGCGTGCCGGCCAGCGATACTTGCCGATGCCCGTCATTTCGGGTGCTGCCGATTCCGGCTTGGCGGCGGCGACTTCCGTTACCGACTTGTTGGCGGCAGGCGCCTTGTATTCAGCCGGCTGGCCGGCGGCCGGAACCGAAGCGGTCTGAACCGGGTCAGCGCCCGCAGCAGGCGCCTTGGCAACCGTTGCAGCCGATGTGCCCTTTGCAGGAACAGCGAGTGCTTGGCCAATGCGGATATTGCCGGTGGTCAGCCCGTTCGCCTTCTTCAGATCATCGACAGAGACACCGTTTGCCTTGGCAATGCGAGCGAGCGAATCGCCTGGCTTCACGACGTAGGAACCAGCACCTTCGCCAGCGCCCGCGGTGGACTTGCCGGTTGCGGCCGAAGCGGCGACCTGCTGCTTTTCACGCGAATTCGGTGCGCTCGGCAGAACGGCCACGTTCTGCTGCTGATCACCCGGCAGGACCGGCTTGCGGCCGTCGGTCGGCAGACCGGAGGCGTTTGCAGCGGCACGGGCGGAATTGGGACCACCGAAGGTCGGGATGATGACGAGCTGGCCGGGTGCCGCATCCGATGCATGGGTCAGGCCATTGGCCTTGAGCAGTTCCTTCTGCGGAACGCCATAACGATCGGCGAGCGTCGCGATGGTTTCACCCGGACGCAGCGTCACGCGGGCAGCACCGGTCGTCGACCAGCCGCCCTGCTTTGGCGTGGAGCCTGTCGTGGTCGGCTCGGCAAGAACCTGGCTTGGATTGGCGGATGCCATCTGCTCGCCCTGCTGGGGTGCAGACGGGAAAGGCTGCGACAGCGCTGCGGCGCGTTCGGAATTGTTGTTGGAGACCGGAGCCTGGGCCATGCCCGAAGGTGCAGCAAGCTCGGAACGCTGGACGGACGCCGGCGTGCTCGCCGCACGCGCCGAGACCGGCTGCTCATAGGCTGGCGCTGCCGGCATCGGCTGGGCCATTGCCTGGTTCTGACCATACATGCCACCCCCATTGCCGATGCTCTCGGCGGGAACGGGCGGCTGGCCACGCATGGCGGACTGTCGGGGAATGGACGCAGTCGTCAGACTGTCCGTAGAGAAGACCGAGCTGAACCGCGAGGCATCCGAACTGCAACCGGCTGCAGTACCGGCCAGGAGCAGCGCACCGCACAAACGAGCGACGGGCAATCCAGCTTTCGGCGATACACTTTTACGCATGACTCGACCCACATATGACTCAACTTGATGTGGGATCATTAAAGCGCGTTAGTATTACCGGTCAGTTAACCCCGTGGATTCATTGTGAACGAATTCGACGATACGCATATAAATGATGCAGAAAACCGGCTTGTCCGCAGGGCCTTCGGTCACACTCGACAGATGTTAAACATCGACCTTAGAGGTGCTGGGCAATCTTCGGCTGCAGAGGCAGGAAGGGCACTTCGAACAGGTCTTCGCGCTCGAAACGGCTGCCCGTCTTGGTCAGCCGAACCATGATGCAGCGCTCTTCCTCCACCATCAGTGGCACGAGCAACATGCCGCCGGAGACGAGCTGCTCGGCGTAGAAGCGCGGCATGACCGGATAGGCGGCGGTCGAAACGATGCGGTCGAACGTGCCCTCGCCCGGCAGGCCATTCAGACCATCCAGCTGGCGCAGGATCACATTGCGGATCGAGAGTTGCTCCAGGCGGCGCTGCGCACTGGCGATCAGCGTCTTGTAGCGTTCGATGGAGATCACCCGCTCCGCGAGTCGCCCCAGGATTGCCGTGACGAAGCCGCTGCCCGTGCCAACCTCGAGGACGCGGTGGCCGGGCTTCACCTGCAGCTGGGCCAAAAGCCGGACCGCGAGATCAGCACCTTCCATGAATTGGCCGCAGTCGATCGGGATCGAGCGGCTCGAATAGGCGCTCTGGGCGAATTCCGGCGGGACGAAAACCGAGCGCGGCGTCTGCTCGACGGCCGTCAGCAGGTCGAGATTGGTGATTCCTTCCGCCCGCAGCCTGAGAACGAGTGCGGCAAAACCTTCGCGCTCGACAAGAGCTGATCTCACGCCTCGTCTCCCGCAGCGAGCGCCTGGGCAACCAGATCCTGCACCGCGTAATCCGTCATGTCGAGCTTCAGCGGCGTCACCGAAATCTTCTTCTCGCGCAGCGCATGGATGTCGGTGCCGGCCCGGAAATTGCCCTTGCGGTCACCGAAGCGGAGCCAGAAATAGGGAAGCCCGCGGCCGTCCTGGCGCTCCTCGACCGAGAGGCCGAAGTCCAGCTTGCCCTGCGACGTGACGTCGATGCCCTGAACTTCTTCGGGTTCACAGTTCGGGAAGTTGAGGTTGAGGAAGGTGCCGGGTGGCAGATCCACGGTCGACAGCTTCTTCAGAAGATCGGGCGCCAGCGCCTCGGCAACATGCCACGGGATCGGCGCACCGGCCTCGTAGCTATAGGCCTGGCTCAGTGCAAAGGAGCGGATACCGTGGACCGTGCCTTCGATCGCA
This sequence comes from uncultured Allorhizobium sp., assembly GCA_958439205.1. GTDB lineage: Bacteria > Pseudomonadota > Alphaproteobacteria > Rhizobiales > Rhizobiaceae > Allorhizobium. Next base: position 3,052,995 of record OY288189.1, read on the forward strand.
CCGGCAACCGTTCCGGAATAGGTAACGTCATCAGCGAGGTTGGCGCCGGCATTGACGCCCGACAGCACCAGATCCGGCTTGCGGTCGAGCACCTTGCGGATCGCCATGATGACGCAATCGGTCGGCGTGCCGCGCAGCGCGAACTTCTGATCTCCGAGTTCCCGCAGACGCAAGGGTTCCGAGAGCGTCAACGAATGAGCCAAGCCGCTCTGGTCGGTCTCGGGCGCCACGATCCAGACATCATCGGAGAGGCTGCGGGCGATCCGCTCCAGGGCGCCGAGGCCCGGAGCATGGATACCGTCGTCATTCGTCAGCAGGATGCGCATGGTCACTCCGGTCGCGGCGTGATCAGGCCGCCTTCTCGATTCTCTTGATGCCGCCCATGTAGGGCAGAAGCACGTCCGGCACGGTGATCGAACCGTCCTCGTTCAGGTAGTTTTCCATGACCGCGATCAGGCAGCGGCCGACAGCCGTACCCGAACCGTTCAGCGTGTGCACGAAGGTCGTGCCCTTGCCGTCCTTGTTGCGGTAGCGGGCATTCATGCGACGCCCCTGGAAATCGCCGCAGACCGAGCAGGACGAGATTTCGCGATAGGTGTTCTGACCCGGCAACCAGACCTCGAGGTCGTAGGTCTTGCGCGCGCCAAAGCCCATGTCACCCGTGCAGAGCGTCATGGTGCGGAAATGCAGGCCGAGGCGCTTCAGCACTTCTTCAGCGCAGGCCGTCATGCGCTCATGTTCGGCCAACGAGCTCTCGGCATCGGTGATCGAGACGAGCTCGCACTTCCAGAACTGGTGCTGGCGCAGCATGCCGCGCGTGTCGCGACCGGCAGAGCCGGCTTCCGAACGGAAGGACGGGGTGAGTGCCGTGAAGCGGAGCGGCAGCTTTTCCTGGTCGAGGATTTCGCCCGAGACGAGGTTGGTCAGGGTGACCTCGGCGGTCGGGATCAGCCAGCGGCCGTCGGTCGTCTTGAACAGGTCTTCGGCGAATTTCGGCAGCTGGCCGGTGCCATACATGGCATCGTCGCGCACCATCAGCGGCGAGGACACTTCGGTATAGCCGTGTTCGCTCGTGTGCAGGTCGAGCATGAACTGGCCGAGCGCGCGCTCAAGCCGCGCGAGCTGGCTCGTCAGGACCGTGAAGCGTGCGCCCGAGAGTTTCGCGGCGCGCTCGAAGTCCATGTAGCCGAGGTTCTCGCCGATCTCGTAGTGCTCGAGCGGTTTGTGGTTCCAGGTCGGCTTTTCACCGACGACGCGGGCGACGACGTTGTCGTGCTCGTCCTTGCCCACCGGCACGTCGTCATGGGGAATGTTCGGGATGCGCGACAGGGCGTCGTTGAGCTCAGCAGTGAGCTGGCGCTCTTCCTCTTCGGCCGCCGGCAGCGTGTCCTTGAGCGAGGCAACCTCGGCCTTCAGCTTCTCGGCCAGCTCCATGTTCTTCTGCGCCATGGCGGCGCCGATTTCCTTGGAGGCCGAGTTGCGACGCGACTGCATGTCCTGCATCGCCTGGGCCACAGACCGGCGCTTCTGATCGAGCGCGATCAGCGAGGCAGACAGCGGCTCGGCACCGCGCTTGGCAAGCGCCGCATCCAGGGCTTCGGGGTTTTCACGGATCCACTTGATATCGAGCATCGTCGTTCCAGGTCTTCAGCTTCGACCGGGAGCGGAGTGGCCGGCGGCCATGTCCGGCCCCATGTCTCAATGGGTTGGCTGCGGCGGGACTGCCCGGATCGTCTCAGGTTTGCTCAGCAGAGCTGGCCTCGGCGAGTTCCGTGGCAGCGCGCTTCTTCTCGATGAGTCGCGCCGCATAGATCGCAACCTCGTAGAGAAGGATCGTCGGCAGTGCAAGACCGATCTGGGAGAGCGGATCCGGCGGCGTGACGATGGCGGCAATGACGAAGGCAACGACGATGAAATACTTGCGCTTGTCGGCAAGCCACTGGCTTTCCAGAATGCCGACACGCACCAGGAGGCTGGTCACGACCGGCAGCTGGAAGACGAGGCCGAAGGAGAAGATCAGGGTCATAATCAGCCCCAGATATTCCGAGACGCGCGGCAACAGCGAGATCGCAACGCCGCCCTCTTCAGGCGCCTGCTGCATGGCAAGGAAGAACCACATCACCATGGGCGTGAAGATGAAATAGACCAGCGACGCGCCGAGCAGGAAGAGGATCGGTGAGGCCACCAGGAACGGCAGGAATGCGGCGCGCTCGTTCTTGTAAAGACCGGGCGCGACGAACTTGTAGACCTGCGAGGCGATCACCGGGAAGGCGATGACCATGGCGCAGAATGCCGCCACCTTCACCTGGGTGAAGAAGAATTCCTGCGGCGCGGTATAGATCAGCTCGGTCTTCGCGACATCGAGACCGGCCCAGGATACGGCCCATTTGTAAGGGACGACCAGCAGGTTGAAGAGCTGCTTGGCGAAATAGAAGCAGACGAGGAAGGCGACGAAGAAGGCGCCGAGCGCCCACATCAGGCGCGAACGCAGTTCGATCAGATGCTCGATCAACGGCTGGGGCTTGTCGTCCATATCGCCGCTCATGCGCGGTCCTCACTCTTGGGCTTGCGTGCCTTGGGCGCCGGTTTGGCAACGGCCGTCTCGGCCGGGGCCGGCTTGGCGGCTGCCGTCTTGGCCACAGCAGGCTTGGATTTTTTCGGTGCGGCCACGACCGGCGCAGCGGCAGCCACAGGCGCCGGTTTCGCTGATTTCGCAGATGCCTTCACCGGGGTATCGGGCTTGGCAGCGGTCTTGGCTGCGGGTTTGCGCTTGACCGCTTTCGTCTCGACCACAGCCGGCGTGATCGCAGCCGGGGCGGAGGTGGCAGGCGCGGTTGGCAATCCGGATGCGGCGACTGGAGCAGCTGCCGGTGTGGTCGCGGCCGGAATGGTCGCTGCCGACGAGACCGGCTGCTGAGCCAAAGGCTTCAATTCTTCCGGTGGCTCACCGAGGCCAAGCGGCACATCGGGGAGGATCGAATTTTCCTCATAGCCATCGTCAAGCGGCGCCGGCTTGCCGTTGGGGCGCGTGGAACGCTCCAGATCCGACTTGATCTCCTGCCCCATCTGGCGGAGCGGATTGAGCGTTTCGCGGATCGTGTTGGCGGGATTGAGCGAACGGATATCGTTGACCGAGTTCTTCAGGTCGTCGAGTTCGGCCTCGCGCAGCGCCTCGTCGAACTGGGCGCGGAACTCGCCCGCCGTCTGGCGAAGGCGTTTCGTCATCTTGCCGAAGGCCCGGATCATCGGCGGCAGATCCTTGGGGCCCACCACGACGATCAGGATGACCGCAATCACCAACAGCTCGGTCCAGCCTATATCCAGCATGCAAACGGGCTCCTGATGCCACGCCATGGCGCCTCAAGACGGGCGCCGGTCTTCCAAGATTTCAACGAAGAACGGGCAGCCCGAAGAGCCGCCCGTCCAATCGGCGAAAGCCGATCACTTTACCTCGTCGGCCTTGTGGTCGACCGTCTTCGTCACGGTGGGCTGTGCGTTGGAGGCGGTCTGCTTCTCGCTCTCGTCCTCTTCGCTGATGCCCTTCTTGAAGCTCTTGATGCCCTTGGCAACGTCACCCATCAGTTCCGGGATCTTGCCGCGACCGAAGAGAAGCAGGACAATCGCCAGAACGATGATCCAGTGCCAAATGCTAAACGAACCCATGCCTGCCACTCCTTAGATTTGCGTTTCCCCGATGTAGGGGCTTTGCGGTGTCTTTTCAAACACCAAAATGTCTTTGGGCTCAACCGCAATCGTGACGTCACGCACACCCGGCGACAAGATATCGGCCCTGATGCGGGCGCGAACGGGGCGCTCCGTGCCGGGGACGGCAAGATCGAGCAATTCGACCACACCGAGGAAACGGCGGGCAATGATGCGGGCGGGAATGTTGCCACCGCTTTCACGCACCGAGACGCCGGAGAGGCGCACGGCCACCTCGACCTCCGCGCCCTCGGCGATCCCGCCGGAATCGGCTGCTCCCAGTGGCGTCTCGACCCGTCCGCCACGAACGCGGCCTGCGAATTCATTGATTTCGGAGAAGAATGCGGCGGCGAAAATATCCTTCGGGCGACGGTAGAGATCGTCCGAGGTTCCGACCTGCACCAGGCGGCCATTCCTCAAGAGCGCGATGCGGTCGGCCATGCGCATGGCCTCTTCGGCATCGTGGGTCACGACAACAGCGGTCGCGCGCGTTTCACGAAGAATTGCGAGCGTGTCAGCCCGCACCGTGTCCTTGAGACGCGAGTCGAGGCCGGAAAACGGCTCGTCCATCAAGAGCACACTGGGGCGCGGTGCAAGTGCTCGCGCCAGTGCCACGCGCTGCTGCTCGCCGCCCGACAGGGCATGCGGGAACTTGTCGGCGTAATGGGCGAGACCGACGCGCTCCAGGGCTGCCATGGCCTCGGCCACCGCATCCTTGCGGGGGAGCGCCGTCAGGCCGAAGCGCACGTTGTCCAGCACGCACATATGGGGAAACAACGCGAAGTCCTGGAACATCAGGCCGATGCCGCGCTTTTCCGGCGGCAGGAAAGTCTGGGGTCCAGCGACTTCGCGATCGTTGATCACGACCCGGCCGGACGCCTGGGCCTCGATACCGGCGGCGATCCTGAGCAGTGTCGTCTTGCCGGAGCCGGAGGGCCCGAGCAGACAGAGCACCTCGCCCGGCTCCGCCGTCAGCGACAGGCCGCGGATCGTATCCTTGCCGTGATAGCGGTGGTGGATGTCCTCAAACGTCAGACGCGCGGCAAAGGTCACGCCCGCCGTGCGCTGGCCGTCTCCATGCTGGGTCTTCGCTGGGTTCATTCTGCCGTCCGCGCGGCTCAGGCCGGATCGTCGCGGTCATCTGCACCGCAAACGAGCCCGGCATCACCGGTCACCGTTGAAAAAGCTGACCCTATTCCTCTGCTTCACCGCCCGGAGTCAAGAGGCCGAGCTCTTCGAGATCGAGCTGAGTAATCGGATCTTCCTCGTCGGTCAGATCGTCATGGCCCATGGGAAGGGGTATGTTGAAGTTTGCAGGGATCCGGCCCGAGAGCAGCCCTGCCCCCTTCAACTCTTCGAGACCCGGCAGATCCCGCAGCTCTTCCAGCCCGAAATGGTCGAGGAAATCCCGGGTCGTGCCGAGCGTCACTGGCCGTCCAGGTGAACGGCGGCGCCCACGAAAGCGGACCCAGCCCGCCTCCATCAGCACGTCGAGCGTACCCTTGGAAGTCTGCACGCCTCTGATGTCCTCGATCTCGGCGCGTGTCACCGGCTGGTGATAGGCGATGATCGCCAGTACTTCGAGGGCGGCGCGCGAGAGCTTCTTGACCTCGGCCTCATCGTTGCGGATCGCAAAGGAGAGGTCGGCTGCCGTGCGGAAAGCCCAGTGGTCGTCGACCTGCACGAGGTTTACACCGCACCCGGCATACTCTTCCTTCAACTGGTGCAGGACCTCGGTGGCAATAATACCGCGCGGCAGACGCTCTTCGATGAAGGCGGTCGAGACCGGCTGAGCCGAGGCGAAGACCAGGGCTTCGGCGATCCGCAGCGCCTCGCGCCGGTCGAGTTCGGCACGCAGGGATGCGGAGTGACCGCCCTCCTCCGCGTTCACGTCGTCTTCCGGCCCGAGATCATCGACATCGACCATAGCAGCCTCACTCCACCGATTTCAAAGCTTCGGCCTTTGGGCCGCTGCGCATGAAGATCGGCTGGAAGGCGCCGTCCTGGCGGATTTCGAGGCGGCCCTCGCGGACCAGTTCGAGAGAGGCTGCAAAGGAGCTCGCGATCGCCGTCACCCGATCCTCGGGGCTTGGCAGATAGCGCAGCAGGAAATGATCGAGCGCGGTCCAGTCGGAGATCTCGCCGATCATCCGGGTCAGGATGCCGCGCGCATCCGAGAGCGACCAGACCCTTCGCCTCTCTATCGTCACCTGCATGACCGCCTGGCGCTGGCGAATTAGCGCATATGCAGTGAGCAGATCGTAGAGCGAGGCCTCGTAGGCGCTGTTGGCACGCGAAGGCACGTGCTCCGGCATGCCACGAGGATGCACATCGCGACCGAGACGGTTGCGGTTGATGAGCCGGGTCGCCGCCTCGCGCATGGCTTCCAGCCGCTTCAGGCGGAAAGCAAGCGTCTGCGCCATCTCCTCACCGGAGGGACCGTCGTCCTTGGCCTGCTGCGGGATCAGCAGGCGCGACTTCAGATAGGCGAGCCAGGCGGCCATGACGAGATAGTCGGCCGCGAGTTCGATGCGGATCCGCCGGGCGCTGTCGATGAAGAGCAGATATTGTTCGGCGAGCGCCAGAACGGAAATGCGGGCGAGATCGACCTTCTGGTTGCGCGCGAGAAAGAGCAGTAGATCGAGCGGCCCTTCGAAGCCGGCGACGTCGATCAACAACGCCGGATCACTCGCCGCCCTGTCTTCGGCTGTGTCCTGCCACAAGCTGTCCATCGGCGTCGGCGCCGGCGTTTCCCCTTGCGAGGGCCGGTTCACGATCGTCGGCTGGACGGGGCCACGCACCATCAGGCCACCGCCATCAGGTTGGCGAATTCGTCGCGAAGTGCCTGCTCGTCGGAAGCGTCCGGGCCGACAAATGCAGCTTCGACGGCATCCGCCCGCTCACGGGCACGACCGGAGAGTTCTGAAACAGCAGCGGCGACGGCCTTCATCTCGTCCATATGGCCATGGCAATGCAGAACGACGTCGAGGGTCGCAGCGATCCGAACCGCGCGCTCGCCGATCGTGCCTGCCAGCGCATTCATCGAGATATCGTCGGACATCAGCAGTCCCTCGAAGCCGATCGCCTTGCGCACGATCTCCTCGGTGACAATGCGCGAGGTCGAGGCCGGATGATCAGGGTCGATGTCGGTATACACGACATGGCAGCTCATGCCCATCAGCTCCTGCGCCAACGCCTTGAAGGGCACGAAGTCATGCGCCTCGAGTTCAGCGCGCGGGACGGTCACGACGGGCAATTCATGGTGGCTGTCGGCCATGCCACGACCATGGCCGGGCATGTGCTTCATGACGGGCAGCACACCGCCAGCCTTCAGACCATCCGCTGCGGCCTGCCCCATCTTCGCGACCACATACGGATCGTTCGAATAGGCGCGGTTGCCGATCACGTTCGACGCCCCTTCGATCGGCACGTCGAGCACCGGCAGGCAGTCGACATTGATGCCGAGGCGATAGAGATCGAAGGCGTGCAGGCGTGACATCAGCCAGGCGGCGCGCAGCCCCTTCTCCACGTCCCGATCATACAGTGCGCCCAGATCAGCGCCCGAGGGATAACGGGGTGCGATCGGCTCGCGGATGCGCTGAACGCGCCCGCCTTCCTGATCGATCAGGACCGGAACTTCGGCACCGCCGACCACCGTCTCGCGCATTTCCGCGACCAGATCCTTGACCTGCTCGGCCTCACCGATGTTTCGGCCAAAGAGGATGAAACCCCAGGGCTGTTCATCGCGGTAGAATGCCTTCTCGTCAGCGCTCAAGCGCTGGCCGAGGCAACCGAGGATCATGGCTTTGGCGGGACGGGACTGTACTGTCATGGGGAGACCATATCGGTGGGGATGAAAAAGCCGAAGGGACCGGGCGCGAGCGCCGCCCCCTCATACACAAGAAAAGAGGCGGAACACGCGGTTCCGCCCCTCGAAACGTCAGACATCAAGCCAGATCAGCGCGAGACGAGGCAGCTGCCACCGGCGGAGCGATACTGTTCGCAGAGCGCCACGGCTGCATCCTTCGAGCCTGCAACGACGCGCACGCGGTAGAAGGTGCCCTTGCCGGGGATATCCGCCTGGCGGATTTCCCAGGGCTTGCCGCCCAGCACATTGCCGAACTTCGAAGACAGGTTGCGATAGCTCTTCTGCGCATCGGCTTCAGACGGCAGCGAGGCGATCTGGATCCCGTAGCTTCCGGCAGGTGCAGCCGTTGCCGGTGCAGCAGCAGCGGGCGAAGCGGCGGCCACTTCAGCTGGTGCCTCGGCCTGCTGAGCAGGCGCGGTTGCTGCCGGCTGGGCCGGGCGCAGATTGCCCTGATCGGTCACGGTGCCCACGACATTGACCGGCTGATCCGCAGGACGGGTCGTCGGGATCGGGGCGCGTGGAGCGGTTGGATCGGCGGCAGCCGGCGTTGCGATCGCCTCGGCCACAGACTGAGCTTCAGTGGTCGCCGGCGTTGCCGCAGCCACTTCGGTCGCAGCGGTCGCCGTTCCGGCAGGTGTGGCAGCCGGAGTAGTCGCTTCAGCCGGGCCACCCGGGGTGACGACGCGTGTATCGACGGTACGGACGGTGTCGCCAGTAGCGGTGGGCACGCTCGGCGGGGCCAGAACCGGTGTCCCGGCGTCCGTCTGTGCCGGCTGCGCGGCTGCCGTCTCGACCTGTGCTGCTGCCGGCTCTGCCGGTACTTCCTGGGCGACCAGCGTGCCGTCCGGGCGGACGATCATCGTGCGGACCTTGCGCGGCGTAATGGTCGCCGGATCCTCGGCGGCTGCCTGCTGCGGCTGGCCATCGGGGAGAAGGCGCGGATCCTCGGTCTCGCCGACCGGGGTTGCCATCTGATCGTTCTCGCCTTCCATCGGCAGGTTTTCGGGGATCAGCGTGCGCTGGACGACGTCAACAGGCTCTTCTTCCGACGAGATCAGGCTCGGCTGCTTGGGGTCTTCGACGCCATTGCCGGCAACCCGGTCATAGACCGCCTTGTCCTGGTTCGGAACGGACTTGCCGCCCGGATCTTCTGGAACAATCTTCACCGGCGACTTGTCAGCCGCGATCACCTGCGGCTCGCCGCTGGTCAGCGTGCCGACGGCGCCCGTGCCCAGCCAGGCATAAAGGCCACCGGCACCTGCGAGCAGGAGCACGGCGGCAGTGCCCGCCATCAGGTAAGGCTTGAGACGGCGGAAGCGGAAACCCTGACCTTCACCCGCAATGGTGATGTGGCCGCGGCTTTCCGGCTCAAGCGCGTTTTGCGATGTCATGCTGCTGCGGAAATCTTCTTCCAGCGCCTTTTCGAAGGCGTCGAAATCGTCGAGCGGTGCAGCTTGAGCGCGGGGTGCCGGCGCCACAGGTGCCGCCATCGGCGCGGCAATCCGGCTCGTCGCAATCGGTGTTGCCTGCGGCGGCGCGACAGGCTCCTCGAACAGCGTGGCCAGTTCGGCATCGATATCGATGTCGTAGTCCGGCTGTGCAGGCTGGGCGGGACGGACGTCGGCAACCGGAACCTCGGGCACATCCATGCCGCTCAGGGTTTCCAGAAGATCGTCCTGCTCGGAAATCTCGGAAGGATCGAAGCCGAAGCTGTCTTCGACAGGCGCTACAGGCCGCACAGGCGCGCTGCTCTGGGCCGGTGTTGGAGCCGATACATAGGCATCCGAGGCCGGGCGCGTGACCGCTGCGGAAAATGCCGAAGCAGGAACCGAGGGGGTTGGCGCAAAGGCCGGCGCGGAGGATCCGGCATATGCCGATATCGACGGAGCAGCAGTTTCCGCACGGACCGGGGTCGCGAAGGCGGCAGCAGAGGCAAAAACAGGCGCTGCGGCAACATCCGGCGCGATGGTCTGCTGCTGGGGCTTCTGAGATGCTACATCAAGCTCAGAAAGATCGAGCTCGATATCATCAAGCTGCAGGTCGAATTCCTGGTCGTGGAAGGGATCGAACTCTTCTTCGGCGACAACAGCCGCTGCGGCGCGCTGAACCACAGGCTCAACTGCCTTCGGCGCCATATCGACCTCTTCGTCGATGGCAAGCTCGTTGAGGAAGTCGAAGTTGAAGTCGGGTTCTTCGCGTTCTGCTGGGCTTGCAGCCTGCACAGGTGCTGCAACTGCGGGCGTAAAGCGCGGCTCTGCTTCGACGGAAAACGCGGCATCATCCAGAATAGATGCGGAGGAAACTGCAGGCGCGGCAACACCAAACGTCGGCTGCGACGCCGGAATGGGCTCCACAGGCCCTGCGGCCCAATCGAAGGTCGCCTTGCCGAAGTCGAGAGCGACAGGCGACTGCGCAACCGTAACGGAGGACGCGGCAGGCGCATCGAAATCCGAAAGATCAAATGCCGGGGCCGCGCGTGGCGGCTCTACTGCAATTTCCGGCTCGGCACGGCGAACCGGCTGGGCGGAGAAATTGGCAAGCGGCAAACGCAGACGTGGCGGCTCGGGCTGAACGGCGCGGACAGGAGCCACAGGAACCTCGGGGCGAACATCCGCATCGGCGACGGCAAATTCGAGTTCGTCGGCGAGATCGAAGTTCACTTCAGGCTCGGCCACCGACGCAAACGACACCTCTTCGGAGCGAACCTGCAGATCGTGATCAACTACAGGCGAGGCTACGTCCGCGACATAGGCGTCCTCATAGGACACTTCAGGCGCCGCATATTCAACAGGCTCAGGCTCGTAGATAGGCTCGGGCGCAACATAGGCCACGGGCTCCGGCTCGAAACGGGGCTCCTCGCGATACTGCGGCGGCTGATAAGCCTCGACAGGCGCAGCACGAGACACGACCGGCTCGGGCACGGAGAGCGGGGGCGCATAAGACGACAGCGAAGGCGCAGCCTCATAGCCCTCGAACTCGCGCATCAATTCGTCTTCGAGATTGAAATCGGCCGAACCCATGTCCGGCGCCTGCGGCAGCGTCACCACGGGCTCGCGCTTCAGGGGCTGATCGAACCCGACAATGCGGGCGAGCTCCGCCAACGGATCATCATCCGCGAAACCATCGCCCTGCGATCGCATGTTTGCAGCCTGCTTCTGTACCATACCCTGTTCCACTCACTCACGCGACTCAACGCCTGCCAGCGCAATGTGGGGAATTGGTGACGATACTATCGCATTTCGACCGGAGCTTCGGTGCCAGTAATGGCGAGTCCCGACTTCAACACGGAGGCGACAGCATGCACCAGCCCAAGCCTGGCGATGGTTAATTCTCTATGTTTATCGTTAACAAAGCGTAATTCGGGCGAATCCTTGCCCTTATTCCAGTGAGTATGAAGCGAGCTTGCCAGATCATGCAGGTAAAATGCAAGACGATGCGGCTCCTGCGACAGTGCTGCCGCCTCGATAATCCGCGGATATTCGGCAAGCTTGGCCACCAGCGACAGTTCCGTCGGGTCTTCGATCTGTCCCATTACGGCACTGGCAAGGTCGAGCTTCTCGATTTCGAGATCCGGGAACGCTTCCTTCGCCTGGCGCATGATCGACATGCAGCGGGCATGGGCATACTGCACATAGAAGACCGGATTGTCCTTCGACTGCTCCGTGACCTTGGCAAAGTCAAAGTCGAGCGGCTCGGAATTCTTCCGGTAGAGCATCATGAAGCGCACCGAATCGCGACCGACTTCCTCGACCACTTCACGCAGCGTCACGAAGTCGCCCGAGCGCTTCGACATTTTGAAGGGCTCGCCGTCGCGGTAAAGCTTGACCAGCTGGCAGAGTAGCACGGTCAGCTTCGACTTGCCTTCGGAGACGGCACGATTGACGGCTTCCAGCCGCTTCACGTAGCCGCCGTGGTCAGCACCTAGAACATAGATCATCTCGGAGAAGCCGCGGTCGAACTTGTCCTTGAAGTAGGCAACGTCGGCGGCGAAATAGGTGTAGGAGCCATCCGACTTCATCAGCGGACGGTCGATATCGTCACCGACCTCGGTCGAGCGGAACAGCGTCTGCTCGCGGTCTTCCCAGTCTTCCGGAAGCTGGCCCTTCGGCGGCGGCAGCGTGCCCCGATAGACATGCCCCTTGAAGGTCAGGTCGTTGATCGCCGTGCGGATCTTAGCGGCATTGTTGGCATGCAGCGTGCGCTCGGAGAAGAAGATGTCGTGATGGACATTGAGCGTGGCCAGATCGTCGCGGATCATGGCCATCATCGCGTCGATGGCCTTTTCCTTGACGATGGCAAGCATCTCTTCTTCCGGCATGCCGTAGAGCTTGGTGCCATATTCGTCCGCAAGCGCCTTGCCGACCGGAACGAGGTAGTCGCCCGGGTAGAGACCTGACGGGATCTCACCGATCTCCTCGCCGAGCGCTTCGCGATAGCGCAGGAAGGCAGAGCGGGCGAGCACCTCGATCTGTGCGCCGGCGTCGTTGATGTAGTATTCCTTGGTCACCTCATAGCCGGCAAAGCCGAGCAGGTTGGCGAGCGTGTCGCCAACGACGGCGCCACGGCAATGGCCGACATGCATCGGGCCCGTCGGGTTGGCCGAGACATATTCGACATTGACCTTGTGACCGGTGCCGACCGTTGAGCGACCGAAACTTGTCCCCTCACGGATCATCAACGCCAGCAGACGCTGCCAATAGGCGACCGACAGGCGGATGTTGATGAAGCCCGGGCCGGCGACGTTGACGTCTGCGATATCGGCATCCTGCTTCAGCTTCTCGCCGATCAGATCGGCCAGCGCGCGCGGATTCATGCCCATGCCCTTGGCAAGCACCATGGCGGCATTGGTTGCGGCATCGCCATGGCTCGCATCACGCGGCGGCTCAACGACGATGCGGCTGAAGTCGAGGCTGTCGCGCTTCTCGCGCACCGCCTCGATCTCGTCGAGCGCTGCTTTGATCCGGATTTCGAAATCGGCGAAAAGGTTCATGGCGTGTCCCTGCGCGCCGGAGCTCAGCCCCGGCGTTCTCTAAAGAATTTCGTCGGGTGCCTATCGCAATTCGGGAGTCCGGTCAAACAGCTCGCGATGCGTACGCACCGCATAGGTGTCGGTCATGCCGGCCAGATAGTCCCCGACATGGCGGGCTTTCTGGCCGTCGTTGAGGCCGGAAATATGGTTGACCCAGAAGTGGCTCTTCATCAGCTTCGGGTCGTTCATATAGGCGTTGAAGAGGTCGGTGACGATCTCGGCTGCCGCCGCCCGAATGCGCATGATGTCAGGGTGGCGATAGATGCGGCTGAACAGCAGCTTCTTGATCGCCTTGTCCGTCTCGGCCATCTGGTCAGAGAAGGTGGCGATCGTCATCGAGGCCGCCCTGATGTCCTCGACGCTCTGCGGCTCGACCTGCTTTAGCCGGTCCTGCGCGACGCCAATCACATCTTCGACCATGCGGGTGATCTGCCGACGCATGATCTCGTGGGTGAACCTGTCAGGGTCGAGATGCGGATAGCGGTCGCGCACCTCCTTCATCAGGCCGGCGAGGAAGGGCACGTCTTCCAGCATCTCGAAGTTGAGATAGCCGGAGCGCAGGCCGTCATCGATGTCATGGGTGTTGTAGGCGATATCATCGGCAATGGCCGCGACCTGGGCTTCCAGCCCTGCAAAGCTTGCCAGTTCCAGGTCATGGATCTCGCAATAATCGAGGATCGGCTGCGGGACCGGACCGCGTGTCCCCTGCCCGTCCTTCGTTTTCAGCGGGCCATTGTGCTTGACCAGGCCTTCGAGCGCCTCCCAGGTGAGGTTCAGCCCGTCGAAATCGGCATAGCGCCGTTCCAGCTTGGTGACGATGCGCAGCGACTGGGCATTGTGGTCGAAGCCGCCATAGGGCTCCAGCACCTCGTGCAGCGCGTCCTCCCCCGTGTGGCCAAAGGGCGTGTGACCGAAGTCGTGAACGAGGGCCACACCTTCCGCGAGATCCTCATCAAGCTTCAATGCACGCGCCAGAGCTCGGGCAATCTGCGCCACCTCGATCGTGTGGGTCAGACGCGTGCGATAATGGTCTCCATCAGGGCCGATGAAGACCTGGGTCTTGTGCTTGAGGCGGCGAAAGGCGGTCGTATGGACGATGCGGTCACGGTCGCGCTGGAATTCGGAGCGCGTGAGGCTTCCCCCTTCTTCGAAGAGACGGCCACGGCTCGTCCAGGGATTGGTCGCGTAGACTGCCCGCTCTCCGGTCCCGAAACCCAGTGCTGATTGATCAATCGTCATGCCTGTGCCGCTTGCTCCCCATTGACGCAACTCTTGTGCCTTCATACCTATAGCGGACAAAGCCGCAAGGCGATGCGGGTTCCGAAGCCGTTTCGGACCACGCTGCCTTATCAAAAATTGCGCAATTGCGTGACAATGCGGTGATTTGCTGAGACTAAGACCGTTTTCACCGGGCCTTGAACCCGGCAGGAGGCCAAATGAGCACCGAAACCGTTACCCTTTCCGAAGCCGCCGCGAAGCGAATCGCAGCGATCGTCGCCGCAGATGCCGAGAAGCAGGCGCTGCGCGTCTCCGTCGAAGGCGGCGGCTGTTCCGGCTTCTCGTACAAATTCGACCTCGATGGGCAGCCTGCCGGCGACGACATCGTGATCAGCCGTGACGGCGCAACCGTGCTCATCGACCCGATGTCGCTGATCTACATGGCGGGCTCCGAGATCGACTTCGTCGACAACCTGCTCGGCCAGTCGTTCCAGATCAAGAACCCCAATGCGGTGGCGAGCTGCGGCTGCGGCACCAGCTTCTCCGTGTGAGTGCATGATGAAAATTGCCACCTGGAACATCAACGGCGTCAAGGCACGCATCGAGAACCTGTGCCAGTGGCTTAAGGATAGCGATCCCGATATCGCCTGCCTGCAGGAGATCAAATCGGTCGACGAAGGCTTTCCGCGGGGGGAGATCGAGGCGCTCGGCTATCACGTCGAGACGCACGGCCAGAAGGGCTTCAACGGCGTCGCCCTCCTGTCGAAGATCAAGCCCGACGAAGTGAACCGCGGCCTGCCCGGTGACGATACCGACGAACAGGCCCGTTTCATCGAGGGCGTTTTCTCTGTCGAAGGCGGCGTGGTGCGCGTCTGCTCGCTCTATCTGCCGAACGGCAATCCGTCCGACGATCCGGTCAAATACCCCTATAAGCTCGCCTGGATGGCAAGGCTCGAAGCCTTCGCCCGCGATCGCATGGCGCTCGAAGAGCCGCTGATCCTGGCGGGAGACTACAATGTCATCCCGGAACCGCATGATGCCAAGGATGCGAGCCAGTGGGTCACCGACGCCCTCTTCCTGCCGCAGACTCGGGCTGCCTTCCGCCGACTTGAAAACCTCGGTTTCGTCGACGCCGTGCGCGCCACCAATGACGAGACACCGCTCTTCTCCTTCTGGGACTATCAGGCGGGCGCCTGGCAGAAGAACAACGGCATCCGCATCGACCACCTGATGCTTTCGCCCGAGGCATCAGACCGGCTGCGCTCGACCGCGATTGAAAAACATGTCCGCGCCTGGGAAAAGCCGTCCGACCATGTGCCGGTCGTCGGGCATTTCGCATTCTGAGCTTCAAGACCTTGGCTTGCAGTCACAAAAATGGGCGCTGATGCGCCCATTTGTATATTCAGAACCCTGATGGCGACGACCTGGCTAATCAGTCACCCTGCTCGACAACCTGCGGCGCCAAGGCCACCGCCACGCGGCGGTCGTCTTCGGTCGCAAGCGAGAAAGCCCGCTCCTGCAGATCCTGCATCCAGGGACAATCCTTCGGATTGCATCGCTCAAGCGCTGCCGTCAGGAAAGCGAGCCCGCGGACGGTCTGGCCTTCTTCGAACAGCACATTGCCGAAGATCGACATGGCGCCGGCATGGCCGCCCTTGCGCGCCATGTTCAGCCACTTCTTCGCCTGCTGGACATTCACGCGGCCGCCCTCGCCGGCCAGGATCATGCGCGCCAGTTGAAACTGCGCTTCCGGCACGCCGAAGGTGGACGCGACCTGGAAGTAGATCTGGCGGGCCTGAGCGAGATCCGCCTTGACGGGGCTGTCGGGAATGCCCTGGCGATAGTAGCGGGCAAGCGACAGAAGCGCGTTGACGAAAAAGCCGGTATCCTCCGACCCGGGCTCGACACCCTGGTTGGCAATCTCGGCATAGATCTTGAAGGCTTCGAAGTCGTTTTCGACCACGCCGTCGCCGGCGGCATACATGTTGGCAAGCGCCCAGCGGGAACCGGTATGGCCCTTCTCGGCGGCGTAGCGATAGGCCTCGACGGCCTCTTCCTTCTGGCCCTTCTTGTAGGCATTGAAGCCGAACTTGAAGAGGTCGAAGGGGCCGGATTCCTTGCTGACGCCAGCGTTCATGTCGAAAGCACGCGCCGATGGGCTCGAGGACAGCAAAAGAGCCGCCGTCAAAAGCACCGCCGAAGACTTCCAGTCAGGTCGCCGCATGGGTCCGCACAATTTCCAAGTCATGATAGACATCAGATCCCCCGCCCCGCATTTGCGGCGAGTTCAGCTGCGCCCGTTTCCAAGAATACACTCAACCGATGAATAGACGGTTCATGACCGGACTTGCGGTCGGAGCAGCCGTCATGGCTCCCTGTTGTTCTTGTCTGCATGATCGAGAGATTAGTCTGGATTTCCGGCAAGACCGGGGCGACCGAACATTCGCCTCCGATTTTCTCCGCCAGACCCGCCGACCGCCCCCCAAAAGCGACCGAAGTCATTGCTATCAGCACCCTATTCTTGCCCCAGAGGCTCATGTGAAACTCGTTACACCACCCGACGGAAACAGCGCCTGCCGTCTCTCGCAACACCGGTGCTCTCCGTTTGTGGCGGGAAATGGACAAATTCGGCACAGGCCCGCCCCGCCAAGAAGGATAGGTGCGATGTTGCAGAATCATCACATTCCGGAATGCTGAAAGACGGGTGGGAGGAGCCGAAACGAAAGAAGCCCGGACGAGCCGGGCTTCTGTTTTGTCAGGTGGACAAGGCTTAGAAGCGGACCTTGAGCGAGGTCGACACGGCGGCTGCCAGGTCGGTGCCGAAGTCGTAGGAGATGTCTTCGCCGTAGGTTACGCCGTCGACGGTGACTTCTCCTGAGCTTCCAGACGTCAGCAGGCTGAGAGCACCAGCGACACGGAATTCGACATTTTCGGTCGGGGTGTAGGATACACCGGTGCCGAAAGTCCAAACATCGGTCTGGCTTCCGAAGCCCTGCGCGGTACCACGATCCCAGGTGATCGAGCCCGCAACACTCCACTGTTCGTTCAGCTTGTGACCGACACCACCGCTGATGGTCCAGCCGTCACGATATGCCAACTCAAGTGCCGTCGCTTCGCTAGTCGTGCCGTTCACGTAGAACGGGATACGCTGCAACTGGCTCCAATCAGTCCACTTGACCGAGCCAAACGCGAGCCAATCGGGCGCAATGCCGGACTGAAGTTTGAACTCGACCGTATCAGGCATTACAGCCGAACCGTAGACATCGGTTACAGAGCCAAAGAGCGGATTGGTCAACACGCCGCCAACAAACGGAATCTGTGTCAGATCGAGCGTGCCCGTGATGTTGTCGAGCTTAACTTCACTGTTGTAGACGAGGCTAGCGCGCAAAGCATACTCGGTAATCTCATAGGCAACACCGAAGCGCCAACCGTAGCCGTCGCCCTCAAGATCAAGGCGCCCAACACCGGAGGTAGTCTGGCCCAAAAGGCCCAGCGTATCGGTCGTAACAACCTGCCGCTCCTTGAAGCCTCCCACTTCCTGGTAGAAGGCGCCACCGAGAACGCGGAGTTGTCCGGCACCCACGTCGAACTTGTACGAGCATGTCAGGGCATAGTTGTCGCTGTCGACTTTGGTCTCAATGTTGTGCTGAGCACCAACCCAGTCGGCGCCTGGATTCGTGTGCACGCCCCAAGGCTGGGAATAGTCAGCAAGGCAGTCCACACCCTCGACCAAGCTTGCCTTGAAGCCGATCCGAGGCACGAAATAATTTTCGGTTTCCGTTGTGCTGTCCGAGTAGCCCTGCGCCGTCGTCATCGTACTGTCGGTCGCATCTTCGTCGACGGTGTTCTCCAACTTGCGCTGAGGTGCGACATAGGTAACGCCGCTTTCGAACGTGTACTGACCCGGATCGAACAGAAGGTCGATGTTGTAACCGGCCCGTTCAAGACCGCCAGCCTGCGCGCCTCCCACGAATGCGCATGCTGCGATCAGCCCAAGGGCGGTGGTCTTCATCAAGTGGTTCGCCATGTCTCTCCCCAATTCAGGCAAAACTGTGATTTTGCATACTAATCATGTGCGACAGGATGGCAATCGGGTGATGTGCATCACAGCGATGTTCCATCGCAGAAATTTTTACGTAATGTTTTTGACAGGCATGGCAAACGCGCCGCCACTTGGATGAATTTTGCGCCAAGAAAGCCTCCTGAACAGACTATTGGCAAATCATTCCAACACCAGACAACGCCGTTGCAGGTTCGCAACAGATCAGCCAGTGATCATGAAGAACGAAATTTGGGCACTTGCACAGCGCCTGATCGTCTCCGTGCCGTTGTCGCGACATATATCGGTCAGAATCGTTATGCAGCGCAACAAATTCTGCCTCCCCTGCCTCCCTGCAGCGGCAAAGCAAAAGGCCGGATCTGAGACCCGGCCTTTAGAATTTCATTCCCGAACAGGAACGGTTCAGCCAGCCTCGAGAACCCGCTTCAGCGCCGTCTCAAGGCTCGCCTTCTGCACTTCCAGTTCCTGGTAGCGCTCGCGTTCGGCAGCGACCACCTCAGGATTGGCATTGGCAACGAATTTCTCGTTGTTCAGCTTGCCGGCGATGCGGGCCATCTCCTGGTCGACCTTGGCGATCGCCTTTTCAATGCGGGCCTTCTCGGCGGAGAGATCGATCAGGCTACCAAGCGGCAGGCACGCTGTCGCCTCGCCGACCACGATCTGGGCAGCGCCCTTCGGCGCGCCATCAGCCACGCTGATGGCCTCGACGCGGGCGAGCCGCTTGATCGCCGCATCGTGACGGATCAACCGTTCCTGCGTCACGCCATTGGCACCGACGACGACCAGCGGGGCCGTTGCACCCGGCGGCACGTTCATTTCGGAACGGGCCGAGCGGATGCCGGTGACGAGGTCGATCAGCCAGTTGATGTCGGCCGCCGAATTCTCGTCGGAGAATTCCGGCTTCGGCCAGTCGGCATGGCAGAGCAGGGTGTCGCGGGACACGCCCTCGCCTGCCGTATGCGTCCAGAGCTCTTCCGTCATGAAAGGCATGAAGGGATGCAGCAGCTTGTAAGTTTCTTCCAGCACATAGGCAGCACAGGCCTGGGCTTCCTTTTTCGCCGCTTCATCCTCGCCCATGAAGACTGGCTTCAGGAGCTCCAGATACCAGTCGCAGAACTGGTTCCAGACGAAGCGGTAGAGGCTGCTGGCCGCATCATTGAAGCGGTAGCTTTCGATCGCTTCCGTCACTTCCCGTTCGGTGCGCGCCAGTTCGGTGAGGATCCAGCGGTTGATCGCAAGCGATGTCGTCTCGGCCAAGAAGCTCGGATCTGCCTTCACGCCGTTCATCTCGGCAAAACGTGTCGCGTTCCAGAGCTTGGTGCCGAAGTTGCGGTAACCGGCAATGCGGGCTGGGTCGAGCTTCACGTCGCGGCCCTGGGCAGCCATGATCGCCAGCGTAAAGCGCAGGGCGTCCGCGCCATACTCGTCGATCAGTTCCAGCGGATCGATGACATTGCCCTTCGACTTCGACATCTTCTGGCCGGCCTTGTCGCGCACCAGCGCATGGACGTAGACCGTGTGGAAGGGCTCGACCGGATTGCCGTCCTCGTCCTTCATGAAGTGCAGGCCCATCATCATCATGCGGGCGACCCAGAAGAAGATGATGTCGAAGCCGGTAACCAGCACGTCGGTCTGGTAGTACTTCGCCAGTTCCGGTGTGTTGTCCGGCCAGCCGAGCGTCGAGAAGGGCCAGAGTGCCGACGAGAACCAGGTGTCGAGAACGTCCTCGTCGCGGGTCAGGATCTCGCCGGGCTTAAAGTTCTCAAGCTTCTCCTCGACCCAGGCCTTCCAGGGGCCTTCATGGGCGATGTAGTGTTGGATCGCCGAATGCAGCGCCTCTTCCTCGGTCTTCTCAACGAAGACCTGACCATCAGGACCATACCAGGCCGGGATCTGGTGACCCCACCAGAGCTGGCGGGAGATGCACCAGGGCTCGATGTTTTCCATCCACTCGAAATAGGTCTTTTCCCAGTTCTTCGGCACGAAGTTGGTGCGGCCCTCGCGAACGGAGGCGATCGCCGGCTCGGCCAAGGTCTTCGCGTCGGCAAACCATTGGTCGGTCAGCATCGGCTCGATGACGACGCCGGAGCGGTCGCCGAAGGGCTGCATGATCTTCTTGTTCTCGACGAAGGGGATGTCGTTGCCCTCGTCGTCCTTGGTGGTGACGGCGAGACCCTCCGCATTGATCGCGTCGACGATGCGCTTGCGGGCTTCGTAACGGTCGAGACCACGATACTCTTCCGGAACCAGATTGATGTCGTCGACCTCTGCCTCGTTCGGCAGATGGCCGGACTTGGCGATCTCAAGCGCCCGTGCTGCATAGACGGCATAGTCCTCGCCATCGCCGCGCATCTTCGCCTGGGTATCCATCAGGCGATAGAGCGGGATCTTGTTGCGGCGGGCGACCTGATAGTCGTTGAAGTCATGGGCGCCGGTGATCTTGACGGCGCCAGAGCCGAACTTCGGATCCGGATATTCGTCGGTGATGATCGGGATCAGGCGGCGATGCTCCTTCGGCCCGACCGGGATCTCGCAGAGCTTGCCGACGATCGCCGCATAACGCTCATCCGAGGGGTGAACGGCAACCGCGCCGTCGCCGAGCATGGTCTCAGGCCGCGTGGTGGCGATCGAGATGTAGTTGCGCTCCTCCTGGAACGTGACGTTGCCGTCTTCATCCTTCTCGACATAGGTATAGGTCGCACCACCGGCGAGAGGATATTTGAAGTGCCACATATGGCCTTCAACTTCCTTGTTCTCGACTTCGAGGTCGGAAATCGCGGTCTCGAACTTCGGATCCCAGTTGACCAGCCGCTTGCCGCGATAGATCAGGCCTTCCTTGTAGAGCGTGACGAAGACTTCAAGAACGGCAGCCGACAGGCCCTCGTCCATGGTGAAGCGCTCGCGCGACCAGTCGCAGGAGGCGCCGAGGCGCTTCAACTGGTTGAAGATCAACCCGCCCGATTCTTCCTTCCACTCCCAGACCTTCTCGATGAAGGCTTCGCGGCCCATGTCGCGGCGCGAAAGGTTCTGGCCGTTTTCGGCGAGCTTGCGCTCGACCACCATCTGGGTCGCGATGCCGGCATGATCCATGCCCGGCTGCCACAGCACGTCCTTGCCGCGCATGCGTTCGAAGCGGACCATGATGTCCTGCAGCGTGTTGTTCAGCGCATGGCCCATGTGCAGCGAGCCGGTCACGTTCGGCGGCGGGATCACGATGGTGAAGGTATCTTCGCCCGGCTTGGCGTTGGCACCGGCCCGGAAGGCGTCCGCCTCTTCCCAGGCTTTCGCGATCTTCGGTTCGACGGCGGCTGAATCATAGGTCTTTTCGAGCATTTTCCGACCGGATTTTCGAGTTCTGGATGTGGGTTGGTAAATAGGACTGGCAAAACCAAGTCAATAAAAAAGGCCGCTCTTGCGAGCGGCCCATGATCCCGGAGGATGCTTCAATCAGCGTCGCGGACCGCGGGCGACGCGTTCGATTTCTTCGCGCACGAGGCGTTCCACCAGCGTCGGCAGGTTATCGTCCAACCAGTCCTTCAGCATCGGGCGCAGCATTTCCTCGGCCATTTCATCGAGCGAACGGCGCTCGGTGCCGTCGAAGGCAGCGGCCAGTTCCGAGAAGGACCGCGAGACCTGTTCAACGGTCGCTGCAGACACCAGCGCCGTCAGGTCGCGCCCTTCGCTTTCCCGCTCCGTGCGGGTTTCGAATTCCGGCGCCTCCAGGGACACCTCATCGAGCACTTCCTGTGCGGGCTCCGCAACGACAGGTGCGGCACGCTCAACGCGCACCTCAACCGAAGCGATACGAGCCATCGGGGCTTCCGGTGCCGCAAAGGTCGCGTGCTGCTCATCGGACTGGGCGTGCAGCGAAGCAGACATCACAGGCTCGGCCGGCAGCGCTGCGCGCAGATCCGGGTGACGGATCTCGGCAAGCCGCGCCGTCATCGAGGGCACATCAACCGAACGGACTTCGCGCGCATCCGCAATCGGCTCACGACGCAGGGCTTCCGGCATGCCAGGCATGTCCGGGCGGCTTGTCGCCTGAACGGGACGCTCCATACGCTCGGAGGCCGAGCGGACGCGGGCCGCGAGATCGGCAAGCGAGACGCTTTTCGGCATGTCTTCCGCCTGAGACTGGGGCGCCTCGCGACGTGGCTCGGCTTCGACGCGCGGGACCTCGCGCTCGAACATCGGGAATGAAGGTCCGGCATCGTTGGCTGCGATGAAATCGCCACCGTCATAACCCGGATCGGCCTCGCCGGCGCCGTCCTCGTCTGCGAAATGCGACGGGTCCTGCGACAGGCTCCCGCCATTCACCGGATCGTTGCTTTCGATGATCCGGCGGATGGATGCCAGGATCTCTTCCATGGACGGTTCACGCGCTACGCTTGGCTGAGCCATACTAATCCCCGTTGTCCTCAGAAACTTCGGCCGCGTCGGTTTTCGCCGGGCCGATTCGCGCTCACCCTAGGATACGCGCTTGCCGAAAAAAATCACGCCCTGACAGGGAATTGCCGTGATGCACAACTTTGTTGCGTCGACGCAAAAAGGCCCGCACGCGGCGGGCCCTGTAGCACTCGTCTTGGAGACTGAAATCAGAAGACGAATTCAGCCGCCTTGCGGAAGCCCGGCAGCGGCTTGATCGCCGCATTGAAATATTCGGTGTAGGAGGTGATGCCGCCATTCTTGACGTAGAGGCGCGCACGCGCCGCGTTGCCGTAACCGACGACAGCCACGAGCCGACCACCCTCGCGGAGCTGCGACAGAAGCGCTTCCGGCATTTCCTCGATCGCACCATTGACGAAGATCACGTCATAGGGCGCCTCGGCCGCATAGCCGCCTTCGAGCTTTGCCGAGACCACGGCGACATTGTCGTAGCCCAGTTCGGAGAGCTTTTCGGTCGCCTTGGTCACCAGCGCCTCGTCGCTTTCGGTCGCGACAACAGAGCCCGAGAGCAGCGAGAGCAGCGCAGCCGCATAACCTGCGCCACAGCCGATCTCCAGGACGACGTCATCCTTGGTGATGGCGGCCAGCTGCAGGAGCTTGGCGAGCGGCGACGGCTCCATGATGTAGCGCGGCGGGTTGCCGTTCTGGGCGGGACAGACCAGCATGTCCTCGTCGATATAAGCGAGCGGCTTCAGTTCGGCCGCCACGAAGGCTTCGCGCGGCACCGAAAGGAAAGCGTTCAGCACGGAATGGGACGTGACGTCCGTGGTCCTGATCTGGTTGTCCACCATCTTGGTGCGTGCTGCTGCGTAATCCATCATCTTATTCGCGCCCCGTATCGACCGGCCATAGCGGCAATTAACCCCCGTGTCTTTAATTGCAGCCAGAGGCGCTTTCAAGCCGGTCGACGCCTCGCACACCATAATATCGCGGCTGCGAGCTGTCGCAGCCGCGCGGGAGCCGGATCAGTCGGCCAGCGTGTAGCTGTCGCTCTCGCAGAAATCGACTTCATCACGCACGTCATAGAAGCTGTCATCCTCGAAGACTGCGCGGATCTTGTAGACGCAGGCGTCGCTGCCATCAGCGATGGTGAGCTTCCGCGTCTGGCCGCCATAGAGCCCCTTTTTCTTTAGAAGCTCAGAGCGCGTGCCGCCATCAGCCGGCGTCGCATAAAACTGCACGATCATGTTCGGGGTCTGGTTGTCGAGTGTGAAGGACAGATTGTCGGCGAGCGCCGGAGAGCCGGCGAGACCAAGAAGGCTTGCAGCAAGAAGTGAAAAAGTGTTGCGCATGAGAGAGGCTCCGATTGCAGGAAACCAGCTCATGAAAGAGCCTCTCTGCCGGCGCAATCGGGTGGATCGGCCAAGATCGGGCGCACCTGCGCCTGTAGCGGTATCGGCTCAAGATTGGCCGATCTGAGGCACAAAGCGATGGGGCCGACAGCGATGTCGACCACTCAAGACTTCAGTTTTTCAGGAAGTTTCGGATGGAGGCCTCGCCCGGAATTGAACCGGGGTACAAGGATTTGCAGTCCTCTGCGTCACCACTCCGCCACGAGGCCATCCGAGTAGAAAAGTGCGTGTGGTGGGCGGCATTTAGAACGGATCGAGAGTGAGCGCAAGGGGAAATTCATCAAATCTCGCGGGGTCGCTGTGGATGCCGGAGAGCGCCCCTTCCGGCCGGTGTCAGGCGTCCGCGCGCCAGCGGCGGCGGTCGAGCAGGCGGGTCGCTGCCATGGCGCTTGCGGCTTCTGCGAGCCGCGCGGGGTCCGTGACACCCGAGGTATAAAGCCGGATCACGGCCTTGCCCACCGCCTCGCGATGGCCGTCATCCCGATGCTTCAGATCGCCGCGTTCGGCAGCGCGCATCGCGAGGTCGATAATGTGGAAATCGCTCGGCGTCAGAATCATGGAACTCCCCGCCTGGATGCAATGGTTCATTTGGTATCACCTTTCAGGGAACGAAACGGCGAGTGCCGTGTTCTGTATCCCGATCGAATCCGACCACCTTAATGAACCCTTACCAACGGGTCATTTCACTATGACATGTGCCTTCCCATATGCGGGAGGTTCAGTTTCCGCGCCTTGTCCCGGATCCACCCTTCCGCCGGCTCCACCAGACCGTCAAGCGACGGCGGCGGCGGCGGACGGCGGGAATGTCATGCGACAGCACGATCAGGCCGAGCGGCACCATCCAGAAGCCCAGGATCGGGAGAAAGCCGAGAAATCCGCCGCCGACCAGCGCCGTGCCGGTGACGATTCGACCGGCGCGCGAGCGCGGCACCGGAATTTCGAGCCCGCCCAAGACGAGACGCCCGCGCGCATGATCAAGGCGGTAGCGGCGTTCGGGCATGCTAAAAACTCCTCGAATTCAGGGGATTCCAGCCCCCTTTCAGCGCCCCAGCAGATGGTGTGTCCCCATATAAAAACAAGAGGATGACATTTTTTTTGAAAAACCGCTTGGCAAACGGGGCGAGCATCAGTATTACCCCGCTCACACCGCGGCAAGCGGCTGTTCCCTGGTAGCTCAGCGGTAGAGCATTCGACTGTTAATCGACAGGTCGCCGGTTCGAATCCGGCCCGGGGAGCCATCTTATTCCAAGGCCCGCGCCTCAACAGGCAGCGGGCCTTTTCGTTTTTCTGGCCTTGCGATCGAAACTACCAGTTCTCGCATGGTGATTCCGGCAGTCGGCTCGAAACCCCCTCTTCACCTTTCGCTGTTATCTCCACTTGTAACGAAAAGGCATGCAAGGAGGACGGCCGATGTGGCTCGAGCTTCACGACGGGGACGGCTTTCCCTTCTACGTCAACATGGACAATGTGGTGGATTTCCGCTGGTACGAGCGGGAGGGTTATACCTGCCTGCTGACGACCGCACCGGTCGCTGAAAAGCTGCATCGCCTTTATGTGCGCGAAAACGCCCAGCAGATCATGGCAATGATCCGCGCCGAGCAGGCCCGCCGCGCGGCTCCCGGCCGCTCCGCCGCCTGACGGCCCCATCCCGGGGCTCACAACCGGCAACGCAGAATCGTGATCGCGGCGTGATCCCCTCACCATCGCGTTTCGTATGGCTAGAAAAGCCAACGAAGAAGATATTGCATGCCCCATACCTCCCCCAAGACCCTCATCCTCTGGTTCCGCAAGGATCTCCGGCTTGGCGACAATGCCGCGCTCGCGACCGCAGCCGCCGAGGGTTTTCGCATTCTGCCTCTTTATATCCGCGAGCCAGAGGACGCCTGCACCGGGCCGCTGGGGGCGGCTCAGGCATGGTGGCTGCATCATTCGCTCACGGCATTGGCCAAAAGCCTTGAAGATCACGACTCACGGCTGACTTTCCGCAGCGGCTCTGCTGAAACTGTGCTTGCCGCGCTGATCAAAGAGACAGGCGCTTCTGCCGTCTTCTGGAACCGCCGCTATGATCCGCCGGGCATCGCCATCGACAAGGCCTTGAAGGCGAAGCTGATCGCGGACGGGATCGATGTGCGCACCTTTGCAGGACAGATCCTGCACGAGCCGACCAAGCTCAAGACTGGTGCTGGCGGTCATTTCCGCGTCTACACGCCCTTCTGGAAGGCGCTTGACGGCTCCGGCGAGCCGCCAGAGCCGATCCCGGCGCCAAAGTCCCTGCCCGCCCCCGATCACTGGCCGAAGAGCGAGGCGCTCGACAGCTGGGACCTTTTGCCGACAAAACCCAACTGGGCCGAGAGCTTCAAAGGACATTGGCAGCCCGGCGAAGCGGGCGCGCAAACGCGGCTCGCAGACTTTGTCGAAAAGGGCCTCAAGAACTACCGCAACGGACGCGACCTGCCGGCCAGCGAGCATGTCTCGCGGCTTTCACCGCACCTGGCGCTCGGCGAAATTTCGCCAGCGACGCTCTGGCATTCGACGCGCGGGTTGCCCGACAGCTATCCGCTCGACGATGTCATCCATTTCCGCAAGGAAGTCGTCTGGCGCGACTTCTCCTATCACCTGCTCTTCCACTTTCCGGATCTCGCAACCAAAAACTGGAACGCCAAGTTCGACGCCTTCCCCTGGCGCGACGCGCCGGACCTGCTTCAAAAATGGCAGAAGGGCCAGACCGGCTATCCGATCGTCGATGCCGGCATGCGCCAGCTCTGGCAGACCGGCTGGATGCACAACCGCGTCCGCATGATCGTCGCCTCCTTCCTGATCAAGGATCTTTTGGTCGACTGGCGCGAAGGCGAGCGCTGGTTCCGCGACACGCTTGTGGATGCCGACCCGGCGTCGAATGCCGCCAGCTGGCAATGGGTCGCCGGCTCCGGCGCCGACGCCGCCCCCTTCTTCCGCATCTTCAACCCGACCAGCCAGGGCGAGAAATTCGACCCCGAGGGACTTTACGTCCGCCGCTTCGTGCCGGAGCTAAAGGACATGCCGAACAAATTCATCCACAAGCCATCAGAGGCGCCGCTGACGGTGCTGAGGGATGCAGGGGTCAGCCTCGGCAAGACCTATCCGCTGCCGATCGTCGATCACGGCAAGGCACGGGATGCGGCGATGTCGGCGTTTCAGGGGTTGAAGGCGGAGTGAGGGGCTAGGCCTCCACCCTTGAAAGTCCGTTCAGATTGTTGGCTTGATCGACACCCTACCCTCCATTAAAATGACCATATATAGTCATCTCAGGAGGTCCACATGTCGAGCATGAGTGTTGCCGATGCCAAGGCGGGTTTTGCGAGCCTCGTGGACGAAGCCGCCAATGGCGAATTCGTGACGATCACGCGTCACGGCAAGCCTGCCGCCATGCTGGTCAGCGTCGAGGCCGGTGAGGCGGCGAAACGGGCGATGACGAAGCCGAGGCCGAACTTCGCCGAGTTCCTGATGTCCTATCCCGGTCCCGCCGATCTCGAACGCAACCCATCCCCCATGCGGGATGCCGAGCTTGAGTAGCGGCTTCCTCATCGACACCAATATCATCTCCCTCTTTTCGCCCGACCGGAAGCAGGCGCCATCCGAGGCGATGCGGATGTGGTTTCGAAATGAAGGCGATGTCCTCTATGTATCGGCCATTACACTGGCGGAGATCGAGAAGGGCCTGCAAAAGCTCCATCGTCGCGGCGGATTTGAGCGGGCACAGCGCTTGAGTAGCTGGCTCGATCAGATCACCGAAACCTTCGGGGACCGAATCTTGCCCGTTGATCCCATCGTCGCCCGGATAGCCGGTGGGCTCGATGACATCGCCACAGCGAGCGGTGGGCATCCAGGCTTCGCCGACATCCTGATTGCTGCGACCGCCAAGGCCTATGGGCTGACCGTGATCACCGCCAATCTGAGACACTTCATGCCTCTCGGCGTGGCCTGTGATTTTCCGGAAGCCCTCCGAACCTAGCTCCCCGAACGCATTTTCCCTCCCCTCGGCCCACAGCGAAAAGCCATTCCTTGCCTTTGACAGCCCCGAGGCGGAAAAGACCGGTTCAATCCCGCGCAGACCGTTTCGCCCGCCTAATCTTGTCCAAAAGGACAAAATTGCAGCGTTCCCCGGTTTTCTTCCCCGCGCATTTGGTTCTAGTGTCCGCGTCAGACAAAAAAGGCAGGCATCATGGCATTCCACCCCTCCGTGCTCGAGGCGATCGGCAATACGCCTCTCATCCGGCTGAAAGGCGCCTCGCAGGCGACCGGCTGCACCATTCTCGGCAAGGCCGAATTCCTCAATCCCGGCCAGTCGGTGAAGGATCGCGCAGCCCTCTTCATCATCCGTGATGCCGAGCGGCGCGGGCTCTTGCGCCCCGGCGGCGTGATCATCGAGGGCACGGCCGGCAATACCGGCATTGGCCTGACGCTGGTTGCCAAGGCGCTTGGCTATCGCACCGTGATCGTCATCCCGGAAACCCAGAGCCAGGAGAAGAAGGACGCACTGAAGCTGCTCGGCGCCGAACTCGTCGAAGTGCCGGCAGTGCCCTACAAGAACCCGAACAACTATGTGAAGATCTCCGGTCGGCTGGCGGCCCAGCTCGCCAAGTCCGAGCCGAATGGTGCGATCTGGGCCAACCAGTTCGACAACACGGTCAACCGCGACGCCCATATCGAAACGACCGCAAAGGAAATCTTTGAGCAGACCGGCGGCGCCGTCGATGGCTTCATCTGCGCGGTCGGCTCGGGCGGCACGCTCGCCGGCACCGGCATCGGCCTTCGCAACAGGAAGCCGGGCGTGAAGATCGGCATTGCCGATCCGGAAGGGGCTGCCCTCTTCGAATATTACAAGAACGGCGAACTGAAATCCTCGGGCTCCTCGATCACCGAGGGCATCGGCCAGGGCCGCATCACGGCCAATCTCGAGGGCTTCACGCCGGACTTCGCCTATCAGATCCCCGATTCTGAAGCGCTCGACATCGTCTTCGACATCGTTGAGAACGAGGGCATCTGCCTCGGCGGCTCCTCGGGTATCAATATTGCCGGCGCCATGCGTCTCGCCAAAGATCTCGGCCCCGGCCACACGATCGTGACGATCCTCTGCGACTACGGCAATCGCTACCAGTCGAAGCTCTACAACCCGGATTTCCTGCGCTCGAAGGGTCTGCCAGTCCCGGCCTGGCTCGAAAAGCGCCCCGCCTTCGACATGCCCTTCGAGACCGTCTGACATTTTTTTGAAAGCACTGCCATGACCACCATCGCCCTCTACCGCGACGATTTCTATCTCTCGACGGCGGAGGCGGTGGTGACTTCGGTGCATGAAGACGGCGCGGTCGAACTCGATCAGACCTGCTTTTATGCGGCCTCAGGCGGCCAGCCGGGCGATAGCGGTTTCTTCGAGCGCGAAGACGGCAGCCGCATCCAGCTTGGCGAAACGCGCCACGGCGCCACCAAGGATATCATCCTGCACCGCCCTCTCGACGGTGAGCCTCTGCCCTCCGTCGGCGAAAAACTCGTCCTGCATGTCGACTGGCAGCGTCGCTACAAGCTGATGCGCATGCACACCGCCTGCCATCTGCTGTCGGTCGTCTGCTCCTATCCGATCACGGGTGCGGCCGTCGGCGAGGAAGAAAGCCGGGTGGATTTCGACATGGGCGAGACCATCGACAAGGATCAGGTGACGGCAGACCTGATGAAACTCGTCAGCGAAAACCACCCGATCACGCTGCAATGGATCACCGACGAGGAGCTTGCGGCCAATCCCGGCATCGTCAAGTCGAAGAATGTGCGGCCGCCTGTCGGCCTTGGTCGCGTTAGCCTTGTCTGTATCGGCGAGAACTCCGCCGTTGACAGCCAGCCCTGCGGGGGCACACATGTTTCGGAGACCCAGGAGGTCGGCGCGATTCATATCGCCAAGATTGAAAAGAAGGGCAAGGAGAACCGCCGGTTCCGCATTCGCTTTGGAGCCCCGGAGACCTAAGCCATAGGAACACTACGGGAGAAGTGCATGTCCGGTGAAAGAAGCCGTTTCGTCGTTTCGGCGGATTGGGTCGAAAAGAACCTCGGGTCTCCCGGCTTCAAGCTCGTTGATGCCTCCTGGTATCTGCCGGCGCATAATCGCAACGGTGCCGTCGAATATGCCTCCGGCCACATTCCGGGCGCCGTCTTCTTCGATCAGGATGTGATCGCCGACACAACGACCGGCCTTCCCCATTCCCTGCCCTCGCCCTCCTTCTTTGCGCAAGCAGTCGGCCAGCTCGGTATCTCCGCCGAGGATACGATCGTCGTCTATGACGGCCCGGGCTTCTTCTCTGCCCCCCGCGTCTGGTGGATGTTCCGCGTCATGGGCGCACGGCGCGTCTACGTGCTCGAAGGCGGCATCGATGGCTGGAAGGCTGAAGGGCGCCGCCTCGAGACCGATCTGCCGGAACCGGCACCCGTCACCTTCGAAGCCCAGTTCGACCGGGCAAGGCTCACCTCGTTCGACCAGATGTCGGGAATCGCCGACGAGGGCGACAAGCAGATTGCTGACGCCCGTCCTGCCGGCCGCTTCACGGGCGATGAGCCCGAACCCCGCGAGGGAATGCGCTCCGGCCATATTCCCGGTGCCCGCAGCGTGCCCGCGGCCTCGCTGTCGGAAAACGGCCGCCTGAAGGATCTCGCCACCCTGCGCTCGATCTTCACAGATGCCGGCATCGATCTCAACAATCCCGTGGTCACTTCGTGCGGCTCTGGCGTCACGGCAGCGGTCGTGACGCTCGCGCTGGAAAGCCTCGGGCATACCGACAATTCGCTCTATGACGGCTCCTGGTCGGAATGGGGCTCGAAGTCGGACACACCAGTCGTGACAGGTCAGGCAGAACCGCTCGGCTCGAAGACATCAGGGCCGCTCACGGCCCATGTCACCCGGCTCGAAATGACCGCACCGCCGAAATCCAGCCTGCCGGTGCCGGTCAATATCCAGACAGCGATCATGCGCACGCATGAGATACCGCTGCCCTTCTACCGGTTCCTGCATCGCCAGGTCGGCGCGCGCTGGCATTGGTATGAGCGCCTTCGTTTGCCCGACGAGCAGCTGAAGGCGGTCATCCACCATCAGAAGGTGTCGATCTCGGTTCTCTATGTGAATGGCGCGCCTGCCGGCTTCTACGAGCTGTCCCAGGAAAGCGACGATCTCGTCGAGCTCTCCTATTTCGGCCTCTTCGAACATGCGCTCGGCCTTGGGATCGGCAAGTGGTTCCTGCTCCAGTGTCTTTACGCCGCCTGGACCAGCAATCCGAAGACGGTGACGGTCACCACCAATTCCCTCGACCATCCCCGCGCGCTGCAGCTCTACCAGCAGTTCGGCTTCTCGCCTGTTGGCACCTATGAAGCTCTGGTCGATCCGATGACCGACCAGGAGCTTTTGGCGCTGATCAAGCGCGACGGCTGAGAGCCGTCGCTCAGTCCTTCTTCTTCAGCTTGACGCTTGTGGCTTCGGTTTCTTCTTCGGAGGTATCGTCAGCCACTTCTTCGCCGCTGGCATCCTCTTCGCCAGCGGTCTGGTTTTCGAACCAGTTGGCGATCAGACCGGCATGGAAGGCCGCCATCTCGTAGCAATAGGTGATCTCGCGGTTGCCGGCATACCAGAAGGCGTTTTCCGTGCCGCAGGTCTTGCCGGTGATCTTGATCCCGTCCTTCAGGTCATAGCCTTCGCCGAACACGGTAGCGATTGTCTCCAGCGCGCCCGCACTCTTCAGGAGATCGGCAAAGCCCTGCAGGTCCTCGCTGCCGGCCGGCTCGTAAGTCACCTCGAACTTGGTCTTGGCGCCTTCCTTCATATTGGCGGCAAGCAGGCTCATCCAGCTGTCGCGCGCCTTCTGGTATTCGAAGGCACATTCCTGGCGCCGCTCTTCGGGAAACTCCAGCGAATCGGCAAAGACCTTGAAGAATTCGGCATTCGCCCCGGTCATCATGCAAACGATCGCAAAGGCGCGCTGGCGGTCGAGGCCATGCGTCCCCATGAAGTCGTCCTCCTGGGGGCCGTCTTCTTTGGCCTCGTCGAGCAGGAACCAGCCGTCGGCGGCGTCCTGGATCGTGGTGTTCAGGTCTTCGTCCTCGGCGCCGAGCAGCAGCACGGAAGAGAGCGCGTCGACGGCATCCTCCTCTCGGCCGAGCACCGGCAGGTTGAATTCCGACACCAACATGTGGCCGGCCTCGTGGAAGAGAATGAAGATCGCGTTGTTGACGACGAAGCGCTGGCCTTCTTCCACCTGTTCCGCGGTCAGCTCGGCCGCCCGGACAGGCGTCGATGGCTGGAAAAGACATGCAGCGGACAAAGCCAGCACGGCCGCGGCTGCGGACTTGATAGACGTCATGGGAGCCCCTCACCCGATGTTTGATCGCCGCATTATCTACCGCAGAGGTTAAGCGAGAGAAAAACGCCATTTTTGACAACATCTCCCCGCGCAGGAATCGGGTGGCGGCTCTGGTGCGGCTTCGATGAGAATGCGACATCCAACCTCAGGAGAGATGTCCATGACAGCCGTCCACTTCATCCCCATGCCGTCCGCTGATGCTGCCGCCTACCGGGAGGGTGCCCCCGATGCCTATGGCCTTGCCCCGGAGGAGCGCATCTCACCCGGCGGCTATCCCTGCCGCCATTGCCTTGGACAGATCGCGTCGGGAGAGCCCTATCTCACCCTCGCCTACCGCCCCTTCCCGACACTCCAGCCCTATGCCGAGACGGGTCCGATCTTCCTGCATGCAGAGGCCTGCCCGCGCTACGAGGCGGCAGAGGTGCTGCCCCCGATGCTTGAAAGCCCCGACTATATCGTGCGCGGATACGGCCACGACGATCGCATCGTCTATGGCAGCGGCGGCGTGGTGGAGACTCAAGCGATCACCGAGCGCGCCGAGGCGCTCTTCGCCAATCCTGACATCGCCTATCTGCATGTCCGCTCGGCCCGCAACAACTGCTATCAATGCAGGATCGATCGACCCTGATTGCCTCTGCCCTGGATTGACTTGCGTCACCGCCGGGCCGCCCTCCCGTGGTCCCGCAGGAACCTGCCGTGCCCGCCTGCGTTCCCGTTTGCGGAACAACACGGACGGAGACCTCGATGCAGCCCAATCCACCGATCCCCTATCGCGCCGACCTCGAAACGATCGATCCCGACGAGCAGACGGCCATCGCTGACATCACCGAGAGCATGCTCTACATCATCGGCAAGACGCATGAGGATCTCGGCCATGCGCAGCGCAGCGTGCATGCCAAGAGCCACGCCCTGCTGGAAGCCAGCGTCACCGTCCATCCCGATCTGCCGGCCGAGCTGCGCCAGGGCATCTTCTCCCGGCCCGGCCACAGCTATCCGGCCGTTATTCGCATTTCGACGATCCCCGGCGACCCGCTGCGCGACAGCGTTTCCCTGCCGCGAGGGCTTGCGATCAAGCTCTTCGAGGTGGAAGGCGAGCGCTTGCCGGACAGCCTCGACGACAGCACGCAGGACTTCCTCTTTGCCACGGCGCCCGCCTTCGCCGCACCGGATGCTGCAGGTTTTGCCAAGAACCTGAAGCTGATCTCTCGCACCACCGACCGTGTGGAGTGGGCAAAGTCTGCCCTGAGCTGGATCCTCCGACCGATCGTCAGGGGTCTTGAAGCGATGGGCGCCGATGCCGGCGCGCTGAAAGCCATGGGCGGCTATCCCGAGACGCATCCTCTCGGCGAGCACTACTACAC
Organism: uncultured Allorhizobium sp.; assembly: GCA_958439205.1. GTDB lineage: Bacteria > Pseudomonadota > Alphaproteobacteria > Rhizobiales > Rhizobiaceae > Allorhizobium. The sequence continues at coordinate 3,086,400 of OY288189.1, forward strand.
CCAGGTCCCGTCCCGCTTCGGGGACTATGTCGCCAAGCTCGACATCGTGCCGCGCTCGGCCAATTTCCGTGCGCTCACGGATCTCCGGCTCGACCTCTCTGAAGGCCCGGACGTGCTTCGCCATGCAGTAGCCGACGTCATGGAGCGCGAGGGCGGGGAATGGACCCTACGCGCGCAGCTTTGCCGCAACCTCGAGACCATGCCCATCGAAGATGCCTCGGTCGTCTGGCCGGAAGAAGAGAGCCCCTATCTGGAGATCGCGACGATCCGCGTCGCCCCTCAGACCTCGTGGTCGATGGATCGTTCCCGCGCGGTGGATGACGGGCTGACATTCCGCCCCTGGCGCGGCGTCGAAGATCATCGGCCGCTCGGCAATGTGATGCGGGCCCGGCGACAGGTCTATCCCATCGCCGCCGAACGCAGATCCGCGCTGACCGGCTGTCCGATGCATGAGCCGAAATCGCGCCCGATGCTGCCATGAATGACGAAGGGCTCCGGCATGTGCCGGAGCCCTTCTGACGTTACGGGAGGAAACGTCCCTTAGGCGACGTTGAGAACCGCTTCGGGTGCATGGGCCGGATAGCCCAGGGCGTCTGCCACCGGCTTGTTGGTGATGCGGCCCTTGTGGACGTTGAGGCCATTGCGCAGATGACGGTCTTCTGCAATTGCCCGCAGACCGCGATCGGCCAGCGCCAGACCGTGGACCAGCGTTGCATTGTTGAGCGCATGTGCCGAGGTGATCGGAACCGCACCCGGCATGTTGGCCACGCAGTAGTGCACGATGCCGTCAACGACATAGGTCGGGTCGGAATGGGTCGTGGCATGCGATGTCTCGAAGCAGCCGCCCTGGTCGATGGCGACGTCGACGATGACGGCACCCTTCTTCATGCCGGACAGCATTTCGCGGGTCACGAGCTTCGGAGCTGCAGCACCGGGGATCAGAACTGCGCCGATGACGAGATCGGCGGAAAAGCTTTCCTGCTCAAGCGCATCGATGGTGGAGTAGACGGTGTGGACTCGACCGCCGAAGATGTCGTCGAGCTGGCGCAGGCGCGGCAGCGAGCGGTCGAGGATGGTGACATCGGCACCGAGGCCGACTGCCATCTTGGCTGCATGCAGGCCAACGACGCCGCCACCGATGACGGTAACCTTCGCGGGCAACACGCCGGGAACGCCGCCGAGCAGGATGCCGCGGCCGCCATGGGCCTTTTGCAGCGCAGTTGCACCCGCCTGGATCGCCAGGCGCCCGGCGACTTCCGACATCGGGGCCAGCAGCGGCAGACCGCCGCGCTCGTCGGTCACGGTCTCATAGGCAACGGCGGTAACACCGGATTCGAGCAGGCCCTTGGTCTGCTCCGGATCCGGTGCCAGATGGAGATAGGTATAGAGGATCTGGCCTTCGCGCAGCTGCACCCATTCGGAAGGCTGCGGTTCCTTGACCTTGACGATCATGTCGGACTTTTCGAACACGTCCTTGGCTGTGGCTGCGATCTTCGCGCCAGCGGCGATATAGGCGTGGTCATCGGCACCGATCCCGGCGCCCGCACCCGTTTCAATCAGGACATCATGGCCATGCGCCACATATTCTCTGACAGCACCGGGGGTCAGACCGACACGGTATTCATGGTTTTTGATTTCCTTCGGGCAACCGACACGCATGAAGCGTTCCTCTCTCTTATTCGCAGCCGAAGCTGCTTTGTTTCAGATACGGAAATTCAAACATTCTCCGCGCAAAATGTCCTTGCAAAGTGAAGGCCACGACCTCAGACAATTCGCAGCTTCTTGCGTCAGGAAGCCGCAAAACGGAGAAAGCTACGAATGGCGGAACTGGATGCCATCGATCGTGCCATTCTGAAGGCGCTTCAGGAAAACGGCCGGATGACCAATGCCGAGCTTGCCGAAACGGTGGGCCTGTCGCCGTCCGCCTGCTCGCGGCGCCACGACATGCTGGAAAAATCGGGCGTGATCAGCGGCTATCATGCACGCCTGTCGCACAAGGCGATCGACTACAAGATGATGGTCATCGTCCACATCTCTCTGTCCGGCCAGTTCGCCAAGACGCTGACCGAGTTCGAGGCTGCCGTGAAGCGCTGTCCGAACGTGCTCGTCTGTTATCTGATGTCCGGCGAATACGACTATATCCTGCGCGTCGCCGCCAAGGACCTCGAAGACTATCAGCGCATCCACCGCGACTGGCTATCGGCTTTGCCGCATGTGGTGAAGATCAATTCCAGTTTTGCGCTCCGAGAAGTCATCGAACGACCCAATGTGGGGCTTTGAAGACCAATCCCGAAAATCCTAATGATTTGATTTAGACCGTTCTTACAGATGATGCGTAGGTTGGCCCTATTGTTTCCATCAGGACGGCATCATGAGCAATAATCTCGAAATGGATGTTCGCAAATCGCCACGCAGCCGCTGCCGGCTCGACAGCAAGGTCCGCTATTTCCAACAGCAGGCGGATGCGCGGGTGATCAACATATCACGCACAGGGCTTGCCCTCGAACTCGCCACGAAACTGACCGCCGCCGCTGGCAGCCAGGTCACCATCGAGAATGACGATATTGGCCATCTCGAAGGCGTCGTTCGCTGGAATTATGGCGGCCGAATCGGCATCATGTTCCGCCCAAACAGCAATTCGATCGCCAAGATCGCTGCCTATTTCCGCCACTTCCATCAGGAAGTCCGACCGGTGCTGACGCGCTAAAACCTTGCCGAATTAACGGTAAATCGCGGGGATAAGCCGCCAAATACCTTAAATATCCTAGGGAGTTTGCTCGCATTCTAATGACCTTGGCCAGATGCCGTTAAGGCGCCTGGCCGAGGCTTCCTGCGTTTCATTCAGTCATTTTGACGGAGCGCATAGGAATGCTTGCAGCCAAACTCAGCCCCGACGGACGCCGGACCCAGCGCATTCGCTGCCATATCAGGGGTACTCTCGAATACATGGGGCAGAAGCTGGATATCCGCATTCTCGACATTTCCAGAACCGGCATGGCCTTGAAGCTCGAAGGCTGGATCGAGGCCAAGCGCGGCGCAACCGTCGCTGTCCGCTGCGCCGAACTCGGGCATATGGAGGGATCGGTGCGCTGGTACCGGGCGGGCAAGATGGGCGTCGAATTCGAGCAGACCAGCAATTCGGTTGCCCAGATCACCGCCTATTTCCGCAACTTCCACCGCGACCCGCGCAACCTCGTGCCGGCCTGAGCGGCGAAAAGGGCAACGTCTCACCCCTGTCATTTTACAGGTGCAAGCATCTTGAAAGCGACTTAACCTCCGTCGCTTTCAGAACCAGTTTGTGAGGCCCCCATGCCGTCCCTGCTCGATTTCTATCCGCTGTCCCGCCGCTCCTTCCTGGGCGGCATCGCCGCCTCTGCCGCGCTCGTCACGCGGCATCCCTTCGCCGCCCGCGCCAATGGCAATCAGGCGCATCTCCGGCTGATGGAAACCACCGACATCCACGTCAACGTGATGCCCTACGACTATTATGCCGACAAGCCGAACGACACGATGGGTCTCGCGCGCACCGCAAGCCTGATCGACAGCATCCGCGCCGAGGCCGGCAACTCCATGCTCATCGACAATGGCGACTTCCTGCAGGGCAATCCGATGGGCGACTACATGGCCTATCAGAAGGGCATGAAGCCCGGCGACGTGCATCCGGTGATCAAGGCCATGAACGCGCTCGGCTATGATTGCGGCACGCTCGGCAATCACGAGTTCAACTACGGCCTGAACTTCATGTTCAACACGCTGGCCGGTGCGCAGTTTCCCTTCGTCTGCGCCAATCTGACCAAGGGCCAGCTCGCCTCCGACCCGAAGCAGGATGCGCTCTACTTCAAGCCATACCACATCATCGAAAAGCAGATCCGCGACGGCTCAGGCGCGACAAGCCCCATCAAGGTCGGCTTCATCGGCTTCGTGCCACCGCAGATCATGCTCTGGGATGCGAAAAACCTCGAAGGTAAGGCGCAGACCCGCGACATCCTGCAGGCGGCCCGCGCCTGGGTGCCGCAGATGAAGGAGGAAGGCGCCGATATCGTGATTGCCCTCTCGCATTCCGGCATCGACGGACACGGCGAGACGGAGGGGATGGAAAACGCCTCGCTCTATCTCGCCGGCGTCGAGGGTATCGATGCGATCTTCACCGGCCACCAGCATCTCGTCTTCCCCGGCCCGAAGGATTTCGACAACGTGCCGGGCGCTGACGCCGTGAAGGGCACGCTGCTCGGCAAGCCCGCGGTCATGGCCGGCTTCTGGGGATCGCATATGGGTCTGATCGACCTTCTGCTGGAAAAGGACGGATCAGCCTGGAAGATCGTCGACTTCACCTGCGAGGCGCGGCCGATCTACCACCGCGATGACAACCGCAAGGTCGTCGCTGATACCACCGACAAGCCCGAGATCGTCGCCTCGGTTGCCGCCGAGCACCAGGCAACGCTCGACTATGTGCGCACGCCCGTCGGCAAGACGTCTGCGCCGCTCTATTCCTATTTCGCCCTCGTAGCCGACGATCCCTCGATCCAGATCGTCTCGATCGCGCAGTCGTGGTACATCAAGGACATGTTGAAGGACGGTCCGCACAAGGATCTCCCCGTGCTCTCAGCGGCGGCCCCCTTCAAGGCCGGCGGCCGCGGCGGTGCGGACTATTTCACCGACGTGCCGACCGGCGATATCGCGATCAAGAACGTCGCCGATCTCTATCTCTATCCCAACACGATCCAGGCGGTGGCGATCACCGGCGAGCAGGTGAAGAACTGGCTGGAAATGTCAGCCGGCATCTTCAACCAGATCGAAAAGGGCGCGAAGGACGCGGCGCTCATCAATCCGGATTTCCCGTCCTACAATTACGACGTGATCGATGGCGTCACCTACCAGATCGACCTCACCAAACCTGCCCGCTACGACAAGGACGGCGTCGTCGTCCACCCGGAATCAAGCCGCATCGTCAACCTGCAATTCGACGGCAAGCCGATCGATCCCGGCCAGACATTCGCGGTGGCGACCAACAACTACCGCGCCGGTGGTGGCGGCAAGTTCCCCGAGATCGCCTCGGACAAGGTGATTTTCGTCGGCCCCGACACCAACCGCGACATCATCGTCCGCTACATCGTCGAGCAGGGCACGATCAATCCTTCCGCCGACGGCAACTGGTCCTTCGCCCCGATCGGCGACACCACCGTTGTCTTCGAAACCGGACCGAAGGCCCGGGAGCATCTCGCGGGTTTTAACAGTGCCAAGATCGAGGATGCCGGTGAAGGTGCAGACGGCTTTGCGAAGTTCCGCCTGACGCTCTGACGGGAGCGACGCTACTCGCGTCATGAAAGAAACTGCAGAGTCGATTCAAGATCTTGAATCGATTCCTTAAACCGCTTTCGCAAGCGGAGCTGGGGCAAAATCCACCGGGCAGTTCGACAGCTGTTCCTCGAAGGCGCGGATCAGCCATGTGCCGGCAGGCCCTGGCGGATTGTCGGTCCGGCGGATGGCATAGAGATTGTAGGATCCCTGCTCATAAGCCGGCAGATCCAGATGCACGATCCGGCCCTTGGCCAGGTCCTCGCGAATGATCGAAGCCGGCAGTCCGCCCCAGCCAAGGCCACCGCGGATCAACTGGTGCTTCGTCGCCATGTCGCTCACCCGCCAGGTCTTGAAGGACAAGACATTGAAATCGCGACCGGAGGTCAGGTCCGAGGCGTCGCTCACGACGATCTGGGTCTCTTCGCGCACGTCCTGCAACGAGAGCGTCCCCTTTCGTGACGCCAGGGGATGGTCGACGGCTGCGGCCGGTAGCAGGAAATTGTGGCCGATGCGGGTGACGATCAGCGTGTCGTCCTGCCGGGTCGGAGAGCCGCCGATGCCGATGGTCGCCCTGCCGCTCATCACCAGTTCCACCAGGCGTCCGAGCTCGCCCACCTCGAGGCGCAGCGAGACGGTGGGGAACTGCCGCTGGAACTCGCGCAGCACCGCCAGCATCGCACCCGTCGGCACGAGAACGCTGATGGCAACCGACAGCTCCGCCTCCAGCCCCTGATGCATGCTGCGCACCTTGGCGCGCATCACCTGCAGGTCGCCAACGATCCGGCGGGCATCGGTCAGCATGGCCCTGCCCTCGTCGGTCAACCGCGGCTGGCGCGTGCCCGTCCGCTCGAACAGCGTCACGCCAAGCTGGCTTTCCAGGTTGCCGATCGTATAGCTCACCACGGACTGGGCGCGGTTGAGCTGCCGCGCGGCGGCCGAAAAGCTGCCGGTATCGGCCACCGTGAGGAAGACCTGCAACTGGTCGAGGGTCGGGTTGGCATCCATGGCGATCGGGCATCCATCCAGTTATTCGATATGACCAATCTAGATTATCACAGTTTCATTGATGCGTGCTCGGACATAGATGCATGGCAGGCCTGCTCCCAAGGGCCAGTCATCTTTCGAGGAATTGCAAATGTCATCCATCCTTCTGGTCACCTCCAGCCCGCGCGGCTCGGAATCCCTCTCGAACGCGATCGCCACCGAGCTCGCCGAGAAGTTCGCCGGTGCGACCGGCACGCTGGTGCGCCGTGATCTCGTTGAGACCCAGCTCGACCACGTCGACGGCGCCTTCACCACCGCGATCCGCAAGCCGGCCGATGCACGCAGCGCTGAAGAGGCTGCTTCGGTTGCCATTTCCGACGAGCTGGTCGCAGAACTCATGGCTGCCGACACCATCGTCATCGGCACCGGCCTCATCAACTTCAACATCTATTCGTCGCTGAAGAGCTGGATCGACCATATCGCGCGTGCCGGCCTTACCTTCAGCTACACCGAGAACGGCCCGGTCGGTCTCGCCACGGGCAAGAAGGCCTATCTCGTGCTCGCCGCTGGCGGCATCTATTCGACTGGTCCTGGCGCACCGATGAACCATGCCGTACCCTATCTGAAGACGGTTCTCGGCTTCCTCGGCATCGAGCTGGTTGAGACGGTTTATGTCGAAGGCGTGGCATACGGTCCGGAAGCCGCCGAAAAGGCTGTCGCTTCGGCAAAGGCCAAGGTCGAGGAACTGGCGCGCGCCGCCTGATCTTCCCTACTTGCAAGACATGGAAGCGCGGCCCTTGCGGTCGCGCTTTCTGCACGATCCGCCGCGAAAATTCTCAGGCGCCGGCGGCCCTGGCGCCCGGCTGATCCTGATCCACCCGGGCAGACCGCTTGTCGAGGCGGATGGCAAGCCTGGCGATCTTCTTCAATTCCGTCACGACCGTGTCGACCACGGCGTTTGCCACTTCGCCCACCGGCAGCGGTCGGCCCAGCAGGTAGCCCTGCAATTCGTCACAGCCGGCCGCACTCAGATAGCGGGCCTGCTCGACCGTCTCCACGCCCTCTGCGACCACCCGCATGCCAAGCCCGCTGCCAAGATCGATGATCGTGCGGACGATGGCGTCGGCTGTGTCTTCCGTGCCGAGCGCCGACACGAAGCTACGGTCGATCTTGATGACGTCGAACGGGTAGCGGCTGAGATAGCTCAGCGACGAATAGCCTGTTCCGAAATCGTCGAGCGCGATCCTGAGGCCAAGCATCTTCAGATGACCGAGAATGAGACGCGCCCGTTGATCGTCGTCAATCAGCACGCTCTCCGTGATCTCAAGCTCCAGCTGATGCGGCGAAACGCCGGAGGCGGCGAGATTGGCCTCGACCCTTTCGAGAAACTGCGGGTGGCGGAACTGGACCGGCGAAACGTTGACGCTGATATGCAGGTGTTCGGGAAAGCCCGCCGCCAGGCGGCAGGCCTCGGCGAGCACCCATTCACCGAGATCGATGATCTTGCCTGAAACCTCCGCCACCGGGATGAAATCGCCCGGCTGGACCATGCCGCGGTCCGGATGCTTCCAGCGGACCAGCGCCTCATAGCCGACGATCGCGCCGTCGCGGGCGGCGACCCGCGGCTGGAGATAGAGCTCGAACTCGCCGCGCTCCAGCCCGCGTTCGATATCGGCCTCCAGCGCACGCCGCTTCTCGATCAACTCATCCATGCCCCGGCGATAGGCCCGGAACGTGTTCCGGCCCGACTTCTTGGCATGATAGAGCGCGACGTCGGCGCGGCCGATCAGCTCGTCGAGCTGGCCTGCATGTTCGGGGCAGAGCGCACCGCCAATGCTGACGCCGCATTTGATGCGTTCGCCCTGGCCGGTGTCGAAAGGCTGCCGGAAGGATTCGATCAGGCGACGGCTGACATCTTCGAGTTGCGCCTCGAAATGGCAATTGCCGAGGATTACGGCGAACTCGTCACCACCCAGTCGCGCTGCCATGTCCGAGGGGCCGAGGATCTCGGTCAGCCGTCGCGAGGTTTCGCGGATCACCTCGTCACCCGCCGGATGGCCATAGAGGTCGTTCACATCCTTGAAGTGGTCGAGATCGACGAGAAGAACCCCACAGCCCCAGCCGTCATTTGCCTGGGCGACATGCGCGGCCAGCGTCTCGGTGAAGAGCGCGCGGTTGGCAATGCCGGTTAGCGGATCATGCTGGGCGAGATGGCGCATGCGGCCCTCAACGGCCTTGCGCTCGCGCAGATCCACGAGGCAGCTGATGCGGATGTGGCGTCCGCGATATTCGATGTTGCGACCACGCGCCTCGATCGGGATTGTCGTTCCGTCCAGGCGGACGATCTGGAACTCCCGCGACACGTCGGGCGCGGGGTTCGGGTCATCGATCAGCAAACGTCGGCCCGTCTCATCGACCAGATCGAGGATCGAGGTGCCGACAAGGTCCCGGATCTTCCGGGCGGTCAGCACTTCGAATTGCTCGTTGCCGTCGATGATCAAGCCGTCTTCATGCATCACGATGGCTTCGAAGGTCGCATTGGCGAGCGCCGTCACCCGATCTGCTTCCTCCTGGTCGCGAACCTGCGCCTCAAGTTCGCTGCGGCTGCGCTCCTGCTGCTGGATATTGTCCATCAGACTGTTGAAGAGCCGGGTGAGCTTCTCGGCCTCATCGCCGGGATCGACCGCCAGACGGTCGCCGAGATCCGCCTTTCCGGAGACGAGCTTCGACAGCGCATCCTCGACATGGCCGACGCCCAGGCGCGTCCCGTGTTCGGCAATGTTGAGGCCGATATCCTCGGCCTCTGCCGTCACGCGAATGGGCACGAGCTTGTCGAGCGTCCAGAAGAAGGCGTAGCCGAGACCGAAGGCCCAATAGAAATTGAGCGCAGACCCGAAGATCTGTATGTAGAGCTGGTCGAACCGACCGCCTGCCGGCAGCCGGTCGACGGGGGCCAGAAGCGCAAGCGCCACGGTGCCTGCAACGCCTGCAAAGGCATGGACGCCGACCGCACCGACGGCGTCGTCGATCTTCAGCTTCTCCTCCATATACTGGTTGCCGTAGAGCGCGACGATTGAACCGAGAGCGCCGATCAAAAGCGCGCCACCGGGCTCGAGGAGGTGGCAGCCGGCCGTTACGGCGACCAGAGCGCCCAGCATGCCGCAGAGCGCCTTTTCCGGCAGCACGACGCCATCCTGCTTGGCGCCGATCACATAGCCGACGCAGGTCCCCATCCCACCCGCCAGCACGGTGTTGAGGATGATCGGCGCGACATCGGCATTGGCGGCGAGCGTTGAGCCGCCGTTAAAGCCGATCCAGCCGAAAAACAGGATGAGAGCCCCCGTTGTCGAGAGCACCGGATTGTTGCCGGCAATGCGGATCGGCCGTCCGTCGGCATCGAAACGCCCGCGCCGCGAACCGATCACCAGACAGGCGGCAAGTGCCACCCAGCCGCCCGTGGCATGCACAACGGTCGAACCGGCGAAATCGACGAAACCGAGATTGGCGAGAAAGGCACCGGAATTGGGGCCGATGGCCGTGCCCCAGACCCAGTGCACGAAAATCGGATAGATGAGCGTCGACAGAACGATTGAGCCGAGCACATAGGCAGAGAGCGACATCCGCTCGGCGACCGCGCCCGAGACGATGGTCGCCGCCGTGCCGCAGAACATCACCTGAAAAACAAAGAAACCTGCAAGCCAGCTGTCGAGGCCCTTCAGCAGGAAATAGTCAGCATCGATGCCGAACGGAAGCACACCGGAGCTGCCGAAGGCGAGCATGAAACCGATGGCGGCAAAGCCGACCACGCCGAAGACGAAATCGAGCAGGTTCTTCTGGGCGACATTGATGGAGTTTTTCGATCGGACCATGCCGGCTTCGAGAAGCAGGAAACCCACCTGCATCATCATCACCATGCCGGCGGCGGCCATCAGCCAGGCGAGATCAGCCGAGGCCTTGGCGGCCTGCACAGTCACGGCCTCTTGTGCGGCTACAGAGGGGGTCGCCGCCAGAAGGGCAGCTCCCGTTGCAAGCAAACCGAAACGAGGAAAAAGTCCGGAGCAAAACGCATTAATCACTTGAAAAACCCGAGCAATATCTCGGGCGTCAGTGTTGCGCTGCATCATTAACATTCGGTGACCGCAAAGAAACATTTCTTCGCGATACGAAGGTAAGCCTTAGACGATACGCGTCTGCTCACCGTCACCGAAGAGAGCCGGGCCGTTCTGGTCGATGATCTGCTGCGCCTTGCGGAAGGTGCAGTCGAGTGCATCGTCAAGCGAGGTGAAGACGTCGGCGCGGATGAACTTCCGCTCCAGTGTCCGACCATCCACCTCCCGCTCGATACGGCCGGCCAGTCGGAACTGGCTGCCTTCCCGGATGGGTTCGGCGTGGATGACGCAGTCCTTGTAGGTCTGCGGCTCGGCCATGGGCTTGGCAGAGGCCTCGGATGAGGCGCCACCGGTGAAAATGGAGAGGATGCTGGACAGGATCGACATGTTTTTCCCCTAGCACAGCGAGGGGCAACGCGGAAGAGTGGGCGGCGCGGCTTTCCGTCGCCAAAGGTCATGCTAAGCTCGGCCCGGGCGGCTGAGACCCGGGGTTGAGGGAATGCGGAGCATCATGGGCCTATCGCTTGTTGTCATCGCCGTCGCGATCGTGGCGCTTGTCGTGCTCTATCGCATGCCGCCGACGCTTCTTGCCCTGGAGCGGGAGGCGACGATCCCCGCCGAAACATCGCTGGAGGCTCTGGAAGGCATCATTACCGATCAAGAGAAAGCCGTGGGTGCCTTAAGGACAGGCCTCGCCAAAGAGATCGTCTGGGCCGATCCGGCCCGGCGGCAGAAGACACCGATCTCGGTTGTCTATGTACACGGCTTCTCCGCCTCGCCCGCCGAGGTGCGCCCCCTGCCCGATCTCGTGGCCAAGGCGCTCGGTGCCAATCTCTTCTTCACGCGGCTCGCTGGCCACGGCCTTGAAGATCCAGATGCCCTGGGTGCCGCGACGATCGAGGACTGGGCCCATGATATCGGCGAGGCTCTGGCCGTTGGACGGTTGCTGGGCAATCAGGTGGTGGTGATCTCGACCTCGACAGGCGCCTCACTCGTCACCTGGGCACTTGCCCGCCCCGCGCTTGCCGACCAAGTCGCAGCCTCCGTTTTCCTGTCACCGAATTACGGCGTGCAGGCCTCCGGCAGTTTTCTGCTCACCGGTCCGTTCGGCGCGCAGCTCGCAAGGCTGATCATCGGGAACCGCACCGGTTTCGAGCCGATCAGCCCGCTCAACGCACATAACTGGACGACCGATTATCCGGTGACGGCGCTCATTCCCATGGCGCAATCCGTGCGGCTCGCGACCCATACACAGGTCGAAGACATCCGCATTCCCGCCCTCTTCCTCCAGTCGGCCGCCGACAAGGTCGTGCGACCCGATCGGACCGCAGCCATCGCCGCCCGCTGGGGCGGTCCGCATCAGCTCGTCGATCCCGGCCCAACCGGCGACGCCAACAATCACGTCATCGCCGGCGACACCTATTCGCCTCAGACAACTGAACCGATCGCGCAGACGATCCTCGATTGGCTGCGCGAGCAGGGAATCAGATGATCAGGTTGGCGAGGATCTCGTTTTCGGTGATGTCCTCGAAACCGAGCCCCGCCTGATCGAAACGATCGAAGAGTTCGGCAAAGTTTTCGCGCTTGCCGGTTTCGATGCCGATCAGGATGGAACCGAAATTGCGGGCCGACTTCTTCAGATATTCGAAGCGGGCGATATCGTCCTCGGGACCGAGCAGATTGAGGAAGTCGCGCAGCGCGCCGGGCCGCTGCGGCAGGCGCAGGATGAAATACTTCTTCAGGCCCGCATACCGCATGGCGCGTTCCTTGACGTCGGGCAGGCGCTCGAAGTCAAAATTGCCGCCCGAAACGACCGCGACGATCGTGCGGCCGCTCAGGGCCACGCGCGGCAGAAGATCAAGGGCTGCAAGCGCCAGCGCACCCGCCGGCTCCAGCACCACGCCCTCGACATTCAGCATGTCGGTCATGGTCACGCAGATCGCGTTTTCCGGCACGATCAGCACCTGATCCGGACGGAAGCCCTTGAGCGCTTCGAAATTGTGGTCGCCGATTCGGGCAACGGCGGCACCATCGACGAAATTGTCGACCTTGGGCAGCGTCACCACCTTGCCGGCTTCCAGGCTCTTCTTCAGGCTCGGCGCGCCTGACGGTTCGCAGAAGATCATCGCCTCAGGCGACACCCGGTCGGCCATATATCCGGTCATGCCGGACGAGAGCCCGCCCCCACCGACCGGCATCACAACAAGATCGGGCGTCACACCTTCCGGCAATTGCTGCATGACTTCGGCCGCCACCGTCGCCTGGCCTTCGATGATATCGGGATGGTCGAAAGGCGGCACCATATAGCCGCCGATCGCCTCGACATGCTCGCGGGCAGCCGCGTAGCACTGGTCGAAGATGTCGCCGACGAGCCGGATCGTGATGAATTCCCCGCCGAAGATGCGGGTCTTGTCGATCTTCTGCTGCGGCGTCGTCACCGGCATGAAGACCACGCCCTGCACGCCGAAATGGCGGCAGACATAGGCAAAACCCTGGGCGTGATTGCCGGCAGAGGCGCAGACGAAGGTGGTGCCGGAGGGGCTGTCGCCGACGATCTTGCGGAAGAAATTGAAGGCGCCGCGAATCTTGTAGGAGCGAACCGGCGTCAGATCCTCGCGCTTCAGATAGACATTGGCGCCATACCGCGCGCTTAAATGTTCATTGAGCTGCAGAGGCGTCTCGGGAAAGAGGCCGCGCATCGCCTCCAGCGCTTCGTCGACTTGACTGGGGCTCACGTCGCCCTCCGTTGAATTTTGGACCAAGCCCCGCTATGGCATACACATCGGGCAGAGACAAAGCCTCTTTGCGCTGCAACAGACGGAAGTCATTCCTTGAATACCAATCTGCTCCGCTCCGTCGTCTACATCGCCGCTCTCTGCGGGCTTTATCTGTCCACCGCGATGCTCATCCCGGCGATGGTCAGCCTCTATTATGGCGACGAGGCCTGGTCGGCCTTCACGATTTCGGCTGCGATGATTGGCGGCCTGTCGCTGACGGCCGCGATGGCGACGCGCGGCGCACCGCCCGCTTTCACCAAGCGCATGGGCTTCCTTCTGGTCAACGTGCTCTGGGCCGTCTTTTCGGTGGTCGGCGCGATCCCGCTCTATCTCTCCGACCTCGGGCTGACCTTTGCCCAGTCGCTGTTCGAGGCCATCTCCGGCATCACCACGACAGGCTCGACGGTCATATCCAATCTGCATCAGGTGTCGCCCGGGATCTTGATGTGGCGCGCTTTGCTCGCCTGGCTCGGCGGTATCGGGATCGTCGCGCTCGGCCTCTTCGTTCTGCCGTTCCTGCGGGTCGGCGGCGTCTCCTTCTTCAAGATGGAATCGTCTGACATCGCCGACAAGCCGTTCGCGCGGATCGCCACCTTCACCCGCGCCTTCATTGCCGTCTATCTCGGGATCACGCTTGCCTGCACGGTTGCCTATGACGTGACGGCCATGGGCCATTTCGATGCGATCGTGCATGCCTTCACCACCGTTGCGACCGCCGGTTTCGGCAATTACGACAATTCCTTCGCCGCCTTCGACAGCCTGCCGCTGCTCTGGGTTTCCACCTTCTTCATGACGCTGTGCAGCCTGCCGTTCTCGATCCTGATCGTGCTTCTGGTGCGCGGCCGCCTGGATGCCCTCAGGGACCCTCAGATCTTCATCTTCCTCGGCTATCTCATCGCCTTCGCCGTTGCCGGCGGGCTCTACAATCACCTGCGCAACGGCGTGGACCTGCCCATCGCGCTTACCCATTCCTTCTTCAACTTCGCCTCGATCCTGTCGACGACGGGTTATGCGAGCGAGGACTACACGCTCTGGGGACCGTTTGCGGTCGCAGCCGCCTTCTTCGCCACCTTCATGGGCGGCTGCTCCGGCTCGACCGCCGGCGGGATCAAGGCCTACCGATTCGTCATCCTGTTCAACATCATCGTGACCGGCCTCAAGAAGCTCATCTATCCCAACGCCGTCTATTCCGTGCGCTATGGCAGCCAGACGGTCGATGCCGATGCGCAGCGCGCCGTCTTCCTGTTCTTCAGCGCCTATGTCTTCATCTGGGCGATCGGCTCGATGGCGATGGGGCTCGCCGGCTATGAATTTGCCACTGCGACCTCCTCGGTGATCACGGCCCTTTCGAATGTCGGCCCCGGCATCGGCCCGCTGATCGGACCGGTCGGCAATTTCGCCATGATGAATGACCCGGAACTCTACATCCTGTCGCTCGCCATGCTGCTTGGACGTCTCGAAGTCCTGACCGTAATCGTGCTCTTGGTGCCGATGTTCTGGCGGTCCTAAACCTCCGCCCTTCGTGATGCAGGTTTCCCGCGCCGCCGCTTGACGCGCCCTGTCGCTTCTTCCCACACTCCCGTCATCAAACACGGGAGAATCACGTGACGCTGAAATACACCGGACCGTCCCGTCACTTCGCTGCTGCCCTACTCGGATCCCTCCTCATCGCGGCACCGGCCATGTCAGGGCCTCTTCTCGATGCGGCAATCGAGGCGGAAAAGCTGGCCGCACAGAACGATGCGCGCGGTGCCTTCGAGGCGATCCGCTCGGGGCTCGCCGCCTTCTCCCAGTCGCTGCCGCTCACGGTGCCCCGGGCGATCTTCGTCACCGAGGTGCCCAAGGCCTACCGCGCCTACACTCCGAAGGAAGAACCCGTCTTCCTCTCGGGCGAAAAGCTGATCACCTATGTCGAAGTCACCGGCCTCAGATGGAAACCGGCCGACGGCAACCAGCGCCAGTCGCATTTCACCGTCGATCTGGAACTCACCGATGACGAGGGCAAGACGCTGGCGCTGCAGAAGGAATTCGGCAATTTCACCTTCACCGCCCATTCGGATGCGGTCGAGGTCTACACCCACCTCACGCTCGACGTCGCCGGCGCAAAGCCCGGCGGCTATGTGCTGCGCTACACGGTCAACGACGTGATCGCCGAGCGCTCGACACCGTTCGAGCTGCCCTTCACGCTGAAAGACAAGAGCTGAACGCCGCCGTCGGGCGTTCAGCCGGCCCGGTCAGTTGGCCATGGTCGAGCGATGCGCCCAGCCGGTCATGCGCTTCTCAAGCCAGGCCATCAGCGCATACATCGCAATGCCCTCGATCGCGAGCATCATGAGGCCGGCAAACACCAGCGGCACGTTGAACTGGCTCTGGGCCGAGCTCATCATGTTGCCGAGGCCGTAATTCGACGCAACCGTCTCCGAGACCACCGAACCGACAAAGGCAAGCGTGATCGCGATCTTCAGCGAGCCGAAGAAATACGGCATTGAGCGGGGAATGCCGACCTTCAGCATGATGTCCATCTTGCGGGCACCCAGCGCCCGCAGCACATCCTCCGTCTCCGGCTCGATCGTGGCGAGACCCGTCGCGACATTCACGACGATCGGGAAGAAGGAAATCAGAAAGGCCGTCAGCACCGCTGGCACTGTGCCGATGCCGAACCAGATGACCAAGATCGGCACCAGCGCCACCTTGGGGATGGCATTGAAGCCGATCATCAGCGGGTAGAGCCCAGCATAGATGGTCTTCGACCAGCCGATGAAGAGGCCGAGGCCGAGCCCCGCGACGACCGCAATCAGGAAGCCGAGCGTCGTCGTATAGAGCGTCTGCAGCGAGTTCTTCCAGATCGGCGACCAGTATTGCACGATCGCCTCGAACACCCTTGTCGGTGCCGGCAGCAGCGTCTGCGGCAGGGCAAAGACGATGACCGACAGTTCCCAGATGGCGAAAAGCCCGAGCGTGTAGAGGAAGGGAGCCACCCGGACCCAGTTGATCCGCTGCATCAGCGGCTTGGTCGCGGGCTTCGTGACCGTGGTTTCCATCGTCATGGTCATGCAACCACCCTCGCCTTTGCGATCTCGCCATGCAGGACATGCACCATGTCGTTGAAGGCATTGTCATAGGTCAGTTCGATGTCGCGCGGGCGGGCAAAGGGCACGGTATGCTCCTTCACCACCTTGCCGGGACGCGCGCTCATCACGAAGATCCGGTCGGCGAGGAACACCGCCTCGCGCAGGTCGTGGGTCACGAGCACGATGGTCACGCCTTGGGCTGCATGCAGGTCGCGGATGACGCACCACAGCTCTTCGCGGGTGAAGGCATCAAGCGCGCCGAAGGGCTCGTCGAGCATCAAGAGTTCCGGCTCGTGGATGAGCGCCCGGCAGAGATTGGCGCGCTGCTGCATGCCGCCCGAGAGCTGCCAGGGAAATTTCGACCCGACGCCCTTCAGGCCAACGATCTCCAGCAGGTTTTCCGCCTTCTCAATGTATTCCTTTTTGTTCGCCCGCAGCCGGTGACGATGGCGCTCGACGATCTCGAGCGGCAGGAGGATATTCTCAAGCGTAGTGCGCCAGGGCAGCATGGTTGGGTTCTGGAAGGCCATGCCGACAATCGAGACCGGCTTGGTCACCTGCTGGCCGGCGACGATGACGACACCCGATTGCGGGATATGCAGCCCCGTCACCAGCTTCATCAGGGTCGACTTGCCACAGCCCGACGGCCCGACCACGGCTGAAAATTCGCCCTTGTCGACGCGCATGGTGAGGCCTGATACGGCGAGCGTTCCGTCCGCGCCGCCATAGCGCATGTCGACATTGTCGATGGAAACGAGGTGGGACATGGGGGCTCCTTTAAGCCTGTCTTCCTCTTCTCCCCAGCGGGGAGAAGTGCCGAGCGCATACGAGGCGATGAGGGGGCGACACGGTACAAGGCTTGCAAGCGTCGTTGCTTCGCCCCCCTCATCCGGTCCTGCGGACCACCTTCTCCCCGCTGGGGAGAAGGGGAAGATTACGGCAACAACCGCTCTTCCTTGGCCGGCAGGAAGCTTGCGTCAAAGACCTGCTCGGCCTTGACATTGCCCTTCAGCCCCATCGACACCTTGAGCGTCTCGATCGAGGCGGAAAGCCGCGCCATGTCGACGGTGCCCATGCCGTTTTCGACCACGTAAGGCGTCTTGATGTTCATGGCATTGGCCATGCCGAGACGTTCCTTCTCGATGTCAGGATTGAGCGTCTCGTTGCGCTTCAACACGGCGGCCACGCCCTCGTCCGGATTGGCGACGGCGTCGGCAAAGCCCTTGGCGAGTGCCTTGAGGAAGCCCTTGACGGCCTCGGGGTTCTCTGCGGCAAAGTCTGAGTTCACCAGCACGCTGTTGCCGTAGAGGTTCAGGCCATTGTCGGCCATCAGGATGGTCGAGATGTCGTCGGCGGCAATGCCTTGTGCCTTGAGGTTCAGGATCACCGAGAAGGCGAAGCCGAAGACCGCGTCGACGTCGCCCTTGGCCAGCATCGGCTCGCGCACGGGAAAGCCGATCGATTCGATGGTGATCTTGCTGTCATCAATGCCGGCGGCCTGCTTGAAGGCCGGCCACTGGGCGAAGGCGCCATCCGGCGGCGGCGCGCCAAGCTTCTTGCCTTCGAGCGACTTCGGATCTTCCGTCACGCCGAGCGACTTGCGGCCGACAACCGAGAAGGTCGGCTTTTCATAGACCATCATCACGGCCTTGACCTTCTGGGTCGGGTCCTCGTCGAGGAACTTGATGACGGAGTTGATGTCGCCGAAGCCCATCTGATAGGCGCCGGTCGCCACGCGCGGGATCGCCTCGACCGAGCCGTTGCCGCTGTCGATCGTCACATCCAGGCCTTCCGCCTTGAAATACCCCTTGTCGAGCGCGAGCAGGAAGCCGGCCGCCGGGCCCTCGAACTTCCAGTCGAGCGTAAACTTGATGGCGGTCTCGGCATGCGCCTGGGTCACCGGCAGCGTGACGCCGGCCATCAGGCCGGCAGCGAGAACGGCCGCCGAAAAGAGACGTCTGGTGATCATGGATTTAGCTCCCCTTGTTTTTGATGGAGGCCATCAAAGCAGGAATCGCGGAGGCCGCAAAGCGGAAAATGCTCAAACTTTCGTCATGCATGTATTTGCATCATTTTTAAGCGGCAGTGGCAAATCAACGTCAAGACCCACCTCTTGCCCCACGGCTTGCGCCGGGATATTGGTTGCATAACGCAACCATGTGGATCCGGCGATGACCCTTCCTGAGACCGAACTCGACGCCATTCGCGCCCATTCACGGCGGCTCGTCCGCAGGCTCGGCTTCCTGAAGCCTGAACTCGCCGAGAGCGGACTGCCCGCGTCCTGCGTCCATGCCCTGATCGAAATCGGGGCACGGTCGGACCTGTCTGCACGTGATCTCAAGGAGATCCTCGGATTGGACAAATCGAGCGTCAGCCGACTGCTCGGCAAACTGCTTGCCGCCGGCCTGATCACGGAAACACCGTCCCCTGAGGACGCCCGCAGCAAGCATCTGTCACTGACAACAGACGGGACAGAAAAGCTCGCCGGGATAGAGGCCTTTGCCCGGGGCCAGGTGAGTGCGGCGCTCGCCGGCTTGGGCGCCGGGCAGCAGCGCGTCGTGCGCAACGGTCTTGAACTCTACGCCGACGCCCTGGGCGGCATTCAAAATCCACCGCAGATGCCGGCAGCAAAACTCCGCATTCAATCCGGCTGGCAACCCGGATTGCTCGGCAGTTGCATCGAAATGCATGGCCGCCACTATAATAGGAGCAGCGGCTTCGGCTGCGCTTTCGAAGCGATCGTCGCCGGTGGACTGGCCGAATTTGCCACCCGCCTCGACCGACCGGTGAATGAAATCTGGGCGGGGCACATCGACGAGCGCATTGCCGGCACGATCGCAATCGACGGCGAAGACCTGAATGGGACGGCATCACAAGGCCGCAGACCACAACTCGCCCATCTGCGCCTGTTCATCGTCGATCCCTCGGCCCGCGGCAGCGGCCTTGGCAAGGCCCTGCTCAGCGAGGCCCTACATTTTGTCGACGCGCAGGCGTTTGACGAGACCCATCTCTGGACATTCAAGGGGCTCGACGTGGCGCGGCGAATGTATGAAGTCTCCGGTTTCCAGCTCGTGGAAGAGCGTCCGGGCAGCCAATGGGGCACGCCCGTGCTCGAACAACGATTCGTCAGAAAGAGACCCTGAGACATTGGTGCGGACGGCGGGGATCGAACCCGCATGACCAAGGCCGAGAGATTTTAAGTCTCTTGCGTCTACCAGTTTCGCCACGTCCGCGCCGGCCCTGTTTCGATCAGTTCGGCGGAGGCGTCAAGGGCGGCAGCGGGTGTGGGCGGCCTGCGGCGTGTCTTCGATCACTCAGCTTGCGCGCGCGTCCAGGAATTCCACGCCCATTTCGCGTTCGCTGCGCCATTTGACGGCGCAGTCGTGGGTCGTGCCGTCGTCGAAGCGGAGGCGGAACTGGGGAGGAATGTCGGCGGTCGATTCGAAGGTCACCTTGGCGCCAACGGGCGAAAGGTTGCGAATCATGCAGTCGAAGGTCGAGTGGCCGCCGGGCAGAATGGCACGGCCGGCCTTCAAGGCCCTGAGACGGGGCTGGCGACGACGTTCTGGTTGGGTCATGGCTGGCTGGGTCGCGGCTGGCTGGTTCATGGCATGCATCCGGTTATGCTTTACAACCAACAGCATGCATCACAACGCTGAAGAGAGCGTTTTGTAAACCGGTCGCCTTTTAACGATCACCCCGCGACAGAAGAGCGCGCAAGAAAAAAGGCGGAGCCTGAGGCCCCGCCTTTCTGCATTCTTTTCTAAACCTGAGATCAGGCGAGCTTGGCAGCCAGCTTTGCGACATGGGCGCCCTGGTAGCGAGCACCTTCGAGTTCGATCTCGGAGGGCTGGCGCGAACCGTCGCCGGCCGTGATCGTGGAAGCGCCGTAGGGCGAGTTACCCATGACTTCGCTCACACCCATCTGGCCCTGGAAGGCGTACGGCAGGCCTGCATAGAGCATGCCGTGATGCAGGAAGGTCGGGATGAAGCCCATGATCGTGGTTTCCTGGCCGCCATGCTGGGTCGCGGTCGAGGTGAACATCGAGCCGAGCTTGCCGGTCAGCTTGCCCTGGGCCCAGAGGCCGCCGGTCTGATCCCAGAAATTGCGCATCTGCGAGGCGACCGTGCCGTAACGGGTGCCGGCGCCGACGATGATGGCGTCATACTGGTCGAGCTCGGACGGGTCGGCGATCAGGGCCTGCTGGTCCATCTTGTAGTAAGAAGCCTTGGCCACATCATCGGGCACCAGTTCCGGAACGCGCTTGACGGTGACGTCGGCACCAGCAGACTTTGCGCCTTCGGCAACGGCGTAAGCCATCGTCTCGATGTGACCGTAAGCGGAATAGTAGAGAACCAGTACCTTGGCCATGTCGTATCTCCCTTTGAACATGCGGACCCGCCGCGCTGAATGGATGAGCCAGATGTAGCGCATTCCACGGTTGCGACCAGTCACGCCCTCGGGAACGCAGTGTTCAATCAAACACCGCCTTTACTTCTCTTCCCGGACACAAAACGGTAACCTCTAAGTCTTCAACCGCCTGCCCCATCCCATAGGACCTCATCCATGACCTCCACGATCAAGACCGCCGCGATGCTCGCCATCGGCGACGAACTCCTGTCCGGCCGCACCAAGGACAAGAATATCGGCCATCTCGCCGATCTCCTGACTGTCGCCGGCATCGATCTGAAAGAGGTGCGCATCGTCTCGGACGAGGAGGATGCGATCGTCGCGGCGCTGAATGCGCTTCGCGCCAAATACACTTACGTCTTCACCTCGGGCGGCATCGGCCCGACGCATGACGACATCACGGCGGATGCCGTGTCCAAGGCTTTCGACGTTCCCTGCCTGCATGATCCCGCCGCCATGAAGCTGCTCGGCGACATGTATGCCGGACGCGGACTGGAATTCACGCAAGCCCGCCAGCGCATGGCGCGCATGCCGGAGGGCAGCCGCCACATCCCGAACCCGGTCTCGACCGCCCCCGGCTTCATCATCGGCAATGTGCATGTGATGGCGGGCGTGCCGCAGGTCTTCCAGGCGATGATGGCGCATGTGATCGATACACTGCCGGCCGGCCAGCGGGTGCTGTCGCGCTCTATCCCCTGCCCCTTCGGCGAAGGCGATATCGGAACCGCCCTCGGCGCGATCCAGAAGGCACATCCGGAGACCTCGATCGGCTCCTATCCGCATTTCGACGGCATTCGCTTCTCCACCGAGTTGATCGTCAGGGCGCGCGACCAGGCAGTGGTCGATGCGGCAGCAGCCGATGTCGAGGCGATGATCGAGGCCTTGCGTTCGGAGAAGGATGCGGCCGCCAAGCGCGATCTCGGCACCGGCGAAGTCGCCTGAGGCAAGTCTCGCGGCTTGACCTCGGTCAAGGCGGAACATCGTACCGGAACCCATAGTTATCTCATGCGGACGATGAATAAGTTTCGCGAGAGGAGACCACCATGGGTTACCGGACACTTCTTTCCATATTGGACACCCCGAAGACCACGCGGCAGGTGACGGATTTCACCGTCGCCATCGCCAACCAGTTCCAGTCGCATGTGATCGGCGCGCATGCGGAAGCCGTCGCCATGGTGCCGCTCGTCGCACCGATGGAGATCCCGGACCCTGCGACCGTGCAGGCATTGCAGGACATGGCGCATCAGGAAACCGAAAGCGTCGAGAAGATCTTTCGCGAGATCGGCACCCGCGAGGGGCTCTCGCACGAGTGGCGCAGCTTCGTCACGTCATCGGGTTTCAACTCGGCCTCGCTGATCGACAGCGCCCGCAGCGTCGATCTCGTGATCGCCGCCCAGGGCGAAACCGGCATGCTGTCGGAGACCCGCTCCGAACTCGAAAGCTTCCTGTTCGAAAGCGGCCGTCCGGTGCTGCTGATCCCGCATATCCTGAAAGAGCCGAAGCCGATCCGCCGGGTACTGGTTGCCTGGAACGGCTCGCGAGAGGCGGCCCGCGCTACCTTCGACGCACTTCCCTTCCTGAAGGCCGCCGAGGTGGTCGAGATCTTCACGGTCGATGCCTCCGACACCGCCACCCAGACCGGTTCGATGGCAGGAGCCGAGATCGCCGCGTCGCTTGCCCGCCACGGCATCAATGTCACGCTCACCTCGTCGGAAAAGACTGGCCTCTCCCCGGCCATCGCGATCGAGAACCGCCTGTCGGACAGCTCCATCGATCTCCTGGTCATGGGTGCCTATGGCAACAAGCGCTGGTGGGAAATGCTGTTCGGCGGCGTCACCCGCACGCTGCTTGATTCGATGACGGCGCTGACGCTACTGTCGCGCTAATCCAGAGCGAGAGCGGGATGGAACACGGGCCTTGCCAGAGGCTTCGGATTCCCGCTAATAGCAACGGCCAAAGACTGGAGCCCCTCGGGGACGAGCTTCGCGCGGTACATGCCGCGCGAAACGCGTTTCAGGACCGCGCACACGGCGGCCCGCCCAAGGATCCGGTCCATGGCGCCGCAATCCGGCGCGGACGATATCATCCAGCCAGCGGAGCCCTCTTTCCATGTCTCTTCCCGATAAAGCCTTCCCCGTCTCCTGGGACCAGTTCCACCGCGATGCCCGTGCGCTTGCCTGGCGCCTTGCCGGCCTCGGCCAGGAATTCCGCGCCATCGTCTGCATCACCCGTGGCGGCCTGGTGCCGGCTGCGATCATCTCGCGCGAACTCAACATCCGCCTGATCGAGACGGTCTGCGTCGCCTCCTATCATGACTATGTCAACCAGGGCGAAATGAACCTCTTGAAGGGCATTACCGCCGAGCTGATGGTCAATGGCGGCGAAGGCGTGCTCGTGGTCGACGATCTGACCGATACCGGCAAGACCGCACTTGAAGTCCGCCAGATGATGCCCAAGGCGCATTTCGCCTGCGTCTACGCCAAGCCGAAGGGCGTCCCGACCATCGACACCTTCGTCACCGAAGTCTCCCAGGACACCTGGATCTACTTCCCCTGGGACATGGGCTTCACCTATCAGGAGCCGATCGCCAAGGGCTCGAAGGGCTGATAGCCCTCCTCCTCTATCATCGAAAAAGCCTGCGCATCGCCGCGGGCTTTTTTTATGCCTGTCTTTCTCTCGGGCACGGCCCCACGCTGAAAGACGGAACAAAACTGGCGCTCGGTCGTCTGGCTAGGGTATCCCATCCCTCCAGATCGAGATCGCCATGGCCATCCATTCTCCGCCCGCTGCCGGAAACGCCTATCCGTTTTCCGCGCTTTTCGCCCCCTTCCCCTTCGTCTGCTTCACCCTGACGCTGATCACCGACATCCTCTACTGGCAGACGTCGCATCTTATGTGGAGCAACTTCTCCGACTGGCTGCTGTTCTTCGGCCTGATCTTCGGTGCATTCGCCGTGCTTGCCGGCCTTATCGATCTTGCCCGCCCCGCCACCCGTGCGCTTCGTCCGCGCTGGCCGGCGTCCCTCGCCTTTATCGGCATTCTGGTGCTCGCCATCCTCAACAGCTTCATCCATGCCGGTGACGGCTGGACCGCCATCGTGCCTTACGGCCTCATCGCCTCGACCGTCACCGTGATTGCCATGATCGCTTGCGTCTACCTCACGGCAGACCAGCGCGCGGCCGATGCCTGGAGAACACCATGAAACGCCTTACCCTGCGCCATGCCGCGCTCGCGTCCACAGCCGTCCTGATCATCGCACTGACAGGCTGCAGCGACGACAACGACAATTTCGACATCACCAGCCAGATCGGCCCCGATCCCGTCCTCCCCGAGCCGAGCCAGTCGCTGGTGCCCGACCTCAAGGTCGCGCCCGTCGTCGGCTGGGCTGATAACGAGACGCCTGATGTCATCGAGGGCTTCACGATCACGGCCTATGCCAAGGAGCTCGTCAATCCGCGCACCGTGCACACCCTGCCGAATGGCGACGTGCTGGTCGTGCAGAGCAAGGCACCGCCCGGCAAGCCGGTCGAGCGGCCGAAGGACGTCATTCGCGGCTTCATCATGTCGATCGCCTCGGGTGGCGGTGGCGGCGACAAGCCGACCAATCTCATTACCCTCCTGCGCGACACGGACCGCGACGGCACGGTCGACGAGCGCCGCGATATCCTGAAGGATCTCAACTCGCCCTTCGGCCTCGCTTTCGTCGACGACACGCTCTATGTCGCAGCCGCTGACGCGGTGCTCGCATATGACTACCAGCTCGGCCAGAACGAGATCACCACCCCGCCGCAGGTGCTCACCCCCCTGCCCGGTGGACCGATCAACCACCACTGGACAAAGGATCTGGCGCTCAGCCCTGATGGCCGTTTCCTCTACGCCTCGGTCGGCTCCAACTCCAATGCCGGCGAACGCGGGCTGGAAGCCGAAAAGGGTCGCGCTGCCATCTGGCAGATCGACCGGGAAACCGGCGCCTCGCGCGTTTACGCCTCTGGCCTGCGCAACCCGAACGGCCTTGCCTTCAACCCGGAAAGCGGGGCGCTGTGGACCGTCGTCAACGAGCGCGACGAACTAGGCCCGAACCTCGTTCCCGACTACATGACCTCGGTCCAGGATCGCGGCTTTTACGGTTGGCCTTGGTCTTACTATGGCCAGCATGTCGATCCGCGCCTGCACCCGCCGCGGCCCGACATGGTCGAGCAGGCAATCAAGCCCGACTATGCGCTGTCGAGCCACGTGGCGGCTCTCGGCCTCGCCTTCTCCATGGGCACAGCCATGCCTCAGGACTTTGCCAACGGTGCCTTTGTCGGCAATCGCGGCAGCTGGAACCGTGATCAGTTCAACGGCTACAAGGTGCTTTACGTGCCCTTCGAAAACGGGCGACCGACCGGTGAACCGCGCGACGTGGTCACGGGCTTCCTGAACGCCGAAGAAGAGGCCCGCGGTCGCCCCGTCGGCGTCGGCTTTGATGGCACGGGCGCGCTTCTGATCGCCGATGACGCCGGCAACACGGTCTGGCGTGTGGCCGCCGAAGGGGCAACCGCCCTCGCCGCGCCGCTCGGCACCGACCAGATGCCGGCCGGTTCGCCGGTAGCTGCGGAACAGACCGCAGCCGGCGATTCTGTCGAAGGCACGCCGCCGGCAACGGGAGCAACGCCGCCTGCCCCGGCGCCGTCTACCACCTCACCTGCCGAAGATCGGGCTGTCGCGCCGACACCGGACGCACCCGCCAATACCGGTGACGGGACGCTCGCTCCACCCACGCCGCCACAGACGGATGTCCCGGCAACTGCCCCGGAAGGTGCGGTTCAGGATGCCGCCCCGCCGGCACCCGCCCAGCCATAAACGGTTGATCGGCAATTGTTGAAACGACAAGGCCC
Organism: uncultured Allorhizobium sp.; assembly: GCA_958439205.1. GTDB lineage: Bacteria > Pseudomonadota > Alphaproteobacteria > Rhizobiales > Rhizobiaceae > Allorhizobium. The sequence continues at coordinate 3,111,927 of OY288189.1, forward strand.
TCCAGATCACTCCGAAGGGCCTTGCTTTTGCGCTGTATGGACCCGGACGCTCCAGCCTCAGGCCGGCAGGCGTCGGTCATAGTCGTCCTTCAAGGCCAGCCATCCATCCCAGAAGGGTGCGGACTGCGTGCTGTTCAGCTTGGCTGAGAGTATGTCGAGATGCATGTGCCAGCCGGCGCCGACCATCAGCAGATTGGCGCGGTCCGAAATCCGCCTGTGCGTCACGGTCAGCAACACCTCGTCGCCTTCAGCCTTGAGATCGAAGGCCACCTCGCCGCTCTCGCCCCAGGTGAAAACGAGACGCTTGTCTTTCTGCACTTCGAGAACGCGGCTCTTCATCCGCATTTCCTCGCCAAAACCATCCGGCCTGTGGCCGGGCGGATCGGTGAGTTCATCATTGCGCCAGACCAGTTCGAAGGCAGCGCCCGCCTTCTCTTCCATGGCGCCGGCCGCCAACCACTTGCGGCGCATCTCGCCATCGGTGAGATAGCGCCAGATCCGCGAGGCGGGACCGGGCAAAAGTCGCTCGATTACCAAGGTCGCCGGCTCGCTCAGCCGGCCATAGGGGTTGATGCCAAGTCTTTCCGTCATCGTCATTCTCCATCGGTTTGCTCTCGGGTGAATGCGGCATCCTCCGCACGAAGGAGCCGTTCGAGGACGTCCAGCCGGCCGGCCCAGAAGTGCTCGTAGTCGCTCAGCCACTGGTGGGCGCCGGCAAGCGGCCCCGGTTCCAGACGGCAGAGATGGGTGCGCCCTTTGACCTCACGGCGGATCAGGCCGGCCGTCTCCAGCACCTTGATGTGCTTGGAGGCCGCTGCCAGCGACATGGCGAAAGGTTCAGCCAGTTCACCGACGCTGAGTTCGCCCTTTGACAGGGCCGCCAGCATGCGGCGACGGGTCTGGTCGCCCAGCGCGTGAAAGATCGTATCGAGGGGGTGTTCTAATAATTCAACCATGTGGTTGAACATGCGCCTGCCACGGAGTATTGTCAACCATCTGGTTGAGCAATTCCAAGCCTCGCGAATATGGCTTTCAGATGAGGATCAGTCCGCCAAGGACCAGCACCAGAAACAGGCCGCCGATGACAAGCGACCAGGCTGAGAGCACGAAGCCGGGTTTGGCACCGCTGTCGGATCGGGACGCATAATCGGTGTCATCGCGTGGCTCCCCGCCATTCTGTCCTGGTTCCAGCGCCATCGGATGCTCCCCTGTTGATTGCCTTTGCGGCTAACCCCTTGCTGAGCTGTCGGTTCCGCTGGGCATGCAAAGAAGACCTGGTCAGGCGGGATCAATGCAGGGGAAACGGAACCCCACCCTCTCTTCTCCGTTCTCTCCGGAGATAAGGAGAGGCTTTCCATGAACACGCGGTCGAAATTTCACTTGCTGGCACGAGCGGGCTACAGCGCACGCGGCATCGTCTTTCTGCTGATTGCGGCGCTGGCACTGTTTTCCAGCTTTGCCGGCGGCAGGCCGGATACGCAGTCGGCGCTCTCAGCCATCCTGCAGCAGCCTTTCGGACGGATCTGGATCGGCCTGATCGGGCTCGGGCTTGCCGGCTTTGTCGTCTGGCGGCTCGCCCAGTCGCTCGCCAATGCCGATGGCCAGGATGATGACCTCAAGGGCTATGCAATCCGCGCGGCACTCTTCGGTAGTGCCATCACCTATGCAGGCCTTGCGGTCACCAGCCTGATGATGGCCCTGCAGATGTCGGGTGGCGGCGGCTCCGGTGGCGAAGAGGGCCTGGCTGCCTGGGTCATGGCCCAGCCTTTCGGTCGCTATCTCGCCGGTATCATCGGCATCGGCTTTGTCATCGGCGGCGTGATCACCGCGATGAAGGGGATCAAACGCCGGTTCGGTCGCTATCTGGACCTCGATGCGGAGAAGAACTCGCCGGCCGTGCTCATCTCCATCTACGGCCTTGTCGCACGCGGTGCGGTCTTTGCCATTATCGGCATCTTCTTTGTCTATGCCGGCTTCACTGTCGACCCGGAGCAGGCCGGCGGCATGGCCGATGCCTTGGCCTGGGTGCAGAGCCTTCCATTCGGCAGCGTCATCTATGCCGTGGTCGCGGTGGGTCTCGCCGCCTTCGGCATCTATAACTTCGTCGAGGCCCGCTACCGGCGCATCGAGGCGCCTGATGTCGCTGGCATCCGCCGTCAGCTACCGCTCGGCCGCTTCAATTAACGACTGTCGAAGACCGTCGATGCCGTCCCTCGCTGCTAAACCAGCTTCTCGGACGGCACGATGGTCACGCCCGGTGCCGCCGAGATGGCAGCATCGAGCATGGCGCGGGCGATGGCCTCCGGCCGGTTCGCCTGCATGGATAAGGGCAGGACCGGCTTCAAGATTGAAAGTACTTTGCCTGCCCACTGCTCCATGGGGCGCGGCTCAGGACGCGGCCCGTCAATCAGCCCGGGACGGACCAGTACGGTGCGCTCGAAACCGAGCGCCTGGATATCCCGCTCCGTCTCGCCCTTCACCCGGCTATAGAAGAAGAGTGACTTGATGTCGGCCCCCTTGGCCGAGTTGAGCACAAAGCACCTGGCGCCATGGGCTTTCGCCAGCCGGGCGATCTCGACCGGATAGTCATGGTCGACGCGGTGGAAACGCTCGCGCGATCCGGCAGACTTCAATGTCGTCCCCAGTGCACAGATCACCGCATCCGCGGTCCAGATCGACGGATCCTGCGGAAGCCTGTCGAAATCCAGTGTCGGCGCTGATAGCCCCGCTCGGGATGGCAGAGGCTTGCGGGCCGGAGCGGTCACCGCAGTTACCCGCGGGTCGGCGAGCGCCAGTTCCAGCACCTGACTGCCGACAAGCCCGGTGGCGCCCAACAACAACAGATGCATGATCCCGTCTTCCTATATGTAAACAGCCGGCTCAGATCGGCCGGCCCCTGCCCGCGCTTGGGTCACGACCTCAATGTCCGGTCACACTGCCTGTTCCATCATACAAACGCAAAAAGGCGCCGCATCGCTGCAGCGCCCTGTGTTGTCACCGGTTACCCGGAGCCTTGGCTCAGGCTGCCGTGCGGTAGCTGGCAGAGCCGGACGATGCGCCGCCTTCGAGCTTAAAGCGGGCAAGCTGCGCCTGCAGCTGGCGGGCTTCGCCGGCAAGAACCTGGCTGGCGGCCGTGGTTTCTTCGACCATGGCTGCGTTCTGCTGGGTCATCTGGTCCATATGGTTGACCGAGGTGTTGATCTCGCCAAGCGCTGCCGACTGTTCTTCGGCGGCACGGGCAATCGTCACGACGTGGTCGTTGACGCGATTGACCAGCGATTCGATCTCCTTCAGCGCTTCGCCGGTCGACAGAACCAGCGACACGCCACCCTTCACCTCGTCGGCCGAGGTGTTGATCAGGGTCTTGATCTCCTTCGCTGCATTCGCCGAACGCTGGGCCAGTTCACGCACTTCCTGGGCGACGACGGCGAAGCCACGACCGGCTTCACCGGCACGCGCTGCCTCGACACCGGCGTTCAGTGCGAGAAGGTTGGTCTGGAAGGCGATTTCGTCGATGACCGAGATGATCTGGCTGATCTTCTGCGAGGACTGCTCGATGCGGCCCATGGCGTCGATCGCGTTGCGGACGATGTCGCCCGACTTGCCGGCGCTCGACTTGGTCTCGTCGACCATGTGCGAGGCTTCCTTGGCGCGGACGGTCGAGGTCTTCACCGTGGTGGTGATTTCCTCGAGCGCTGCGGCCGTCTCTTCCAGCGAAGCGGCCTGCTGCTCGGTGCGGCGGGCAAGCTGGTTAGCAGCCGACGACAGTTCGCCGGAATTGCCGGTGATGGTGCCGGCGGCGGTCAAGATGTTCTGCATCGTCTGGCGCAGAACGGCCATGGTCTGGTTGACGTTGCCCTGGAGTTCGGCAAACGCGCCCTGGAACTGGCCCTGCATCTCATGCGTCAGGTCGGCATCGGCAAGCGCTGCGATCACGCGGCGGACTTCCGAGACGCCACGGTCGACGCTTTCGACCAGTTCGTTGACCGAAGCTGCAAAGCGCTGCAGGTCGGCATCCTCATAAGTCTTCGAAATGCGCTTGGAGAAGTCACCTGCAGCGGCAGCAGCAACAATGCCACTGATCGAGGTCTGCAGGTCGCGGCTCTGGGCATGCAGAGCGGCTTCCTGGGCTTCCATGGCGCGCATCTGCTCTTCATTGGTGCGGAAGACTTCCAGCGCACGGGCCATTTCGCCGATTTCGTCCTTGCGGTCGGTGCCGGGGATGGCGCTGCCGAGCTTGCCGGATGCCATTTCGGACATGATCGAGGTCAGGCTGCGGATCGGGTTGACGATGCCGCGGCGGGCGAGAAGGAAGCTGATGGCCACACCGGCGAGAATGCACACGCCTGCGGTGACGACCTGGAGCAGCATGGTGAAGCCGGAGGCGGCCAGCGCGTTTTCACGCGAACCCTTCAGCGTGTCGGCGGAGTAGGTCGAGTATTCCTTGACCGCTGCCGTCACCACCTTCTGGGCGTCGAGCGCCTTGCCGAGTTCCGTCTTCATCACGACCGGATCCTGGCCGGCCGGCGTGGCGGCAACTGCCACCATGGCGCGGATCTGGGCGAAATAGGCGTCAAGCGTTGTCTTGATCTTACCCAGCAGCTGGGTTTCCGTCGCGTCCGCGGTCGCAGCGATCTTCGGCAGGCGGGCCAGCATCTCGCCAGCGCGCTTGTCGGTTTCAGCGGCGAAGTCGGCCGCCTTTTCCGGCGTCAGCGCCAGCTGGTAGGTCATGCGCGAAATCGCGATGATGTCGACACGCAGGTCCATCGCCTCGCGGGCAACCTCTTCGCGCGCGCCGGTGTCCTTGAGGGCAGATCCCAGCGAGGACAGGCCGCTTGCGCCGACAGCTGCAATTGCCGCAGCCGCCACGCCCATCAGCACCACGACAAGGCTGACCTTTTTCAGAATGGAAAGATTGGCAATACTCATGAAACTTACTCCGTGCGACCCGCCATCCTGGCAGGCGGCCTTGTGCGGCCGTGCATGGAGCTCATTCCATACTGATCACCTTCCTCACTACACGGGACATGTTTCCATTTCGTTGATGCGAAATAGAGGAATTACGCATGGGAAATACAAGGTATGGCCCTTGAGCCGGAGACCTGCCAGAGCCTGTCAAGCCCGCGATTTGTGCAGTGTGTCATCCCCAGCTTTTTCGCCGTCCGATTCGAAGTGGCGGAAAGAGGGCCCAAATAGTGGCTCGGCCCTGCAAAACGGCTCGTTTCGACACGAAATTATGACTGTGACAATTGATTGCTGCCACAACATCTGCTGACCCTTGCGTCACACCGCACGAGAAAGCCGTGTCATTCCCGTGACTTCGCTCTTTTGCCCGTTATCCACAATCTAACACCACAACATATAGCGTTAACATTTCCTTCACAGACCACCCCTTGACGGAATCAGTCGGGACGATGTTAATGGACCCTGTTGCGGCGGCGACTGGACCGGGCATAACGAGGCCGGGTTTCATCAAACATTGTGGCGGCTTTCTTTGAGGTGGAACGACGTTCTGATGACGTCGTCCGCGGCAGGAAATTTGTGCGATTTTTGACCGCCCGGCAGGGGGTCTGGGTCTGGCGGCAATAATCTGTTAGTACTATATTTAGTGTTTGCAGCCACCATCACCACAATATACAGAGTGCCGTCATCTCCGGATGAATCACCTGACGGACGACCAAGTCAACGGCTGCGCGACTTTACCGTGCGACCGCAGCAATATTTACGCGCCGGTTTTTCGGCGCCCTAGATCGAGGGACATAGGCAGATGCGCATTGAACGTCGCTTCACCAAACCGGGACAGTCCGCTTACGCGGAGATCGAGTTCCGCAAGGCCATCAGCGAGATCAAGAACCCCGACGGCTCAATCGTATTTCGTCTTGCCGACATCGACGTGCCCGCTCAGTTCAGCCAGGTGGCAGCGGACATTCTCGCTCAGAAGTATTTCCGCAAGGCCGGCGTGCCGAAGGTGCTGAAGAAGGTTGAGGAGAACGATGTTCCTTCCTTCCTCTGGCGCTCGGTTGCCGACGAGAAGGCACTCGCCTCGCTTCCTGAAAACGAGCGTTATGGCTCGGAAACCGATGCTCGCCAGGTCTTCGATCGCTTGGCCGGCACCTGGGCCTATTGGGGCTGGAAGGGCAAGTATTTCTCCTCCGAAGAAGACGCTGCCGCCTTCAAGGACGAGCTCTCCTACATGCTCGCCACCCAGCGCGTCGCACCGAATTCCCCGCAGTGGTTCAACACCGGCCTGCACTGGGCCTATGGCATCGACGGCCCCGGCCAGGGCCATTTCTATGTCGACCCCTTCACCGGCAAGCTCGTCAAGTCCAAGTCGGCCTATGAGCATCCGCAGCCGCATGCCTGCTTCATCCAGTCCGTCGAGGACGACCTGGTCAACGAAGGCGGCATCATGGACCTCTGGGTCCGCGAAGCCCGTCTCTTCAAGTATGGCTCCGGCACCGGCTCCAACTTCTCTTATCTGCGAGGCGAAGGCGAAAAGCTTTCCGGCGGCGGCCGCTCGTCCGGCCTCATGTCCTTCCTGAAGATCGGCGACCGCGCAGCCGGCGCTATCAAGTCTGGCGGCACGACCCGCCGTGCGGCCAAGATGGTCGTCGTCGACATCGACCATCCGGATATCGAAGCCTATATCGACTGGAAGGTGAAGGAAGAGCAGAAGGTTGCAGCCCTCGTCACCGGCTCCAAGATCGTCGCCCGTCACCTGAAGGCGATCATGAAGGCCTGCGTCAACTGCGAGGCCGACAACGGCGCCTGCTTCGACCCGAACGAGAACCCTGCCCTCAAGCGCGAAATCAAGGCCGCGAAGAAGGACCAGGTTCCGGAAAACTACATCAAGCGCGTCATCCAGTTCGCCCAGCAGGGCTACAAGGATCTCGACTTCAAGACCTATGACACCGACTGGGATTCGGAAGCCTATCTGACCGTCTCCGGCCAGAACTCCAACAACTCGGTTTCGCTGAAGGACGACTTCCTGCGCGCCGTCGAGAATGATGGTGACTGGAACCTCACCGCCCGCAAGGACGGCAAGGTCATGAAGACGCTGAAGGCCCGCGACCTCTGGGACAAGATCTCCTATGCCGCCTGGGCATCCGCAGATCCTGGCCTGCACTTCAACACGACGATGAACGACTGGCACACCTCGCCGGCAGCCGGCCCGATCCGCGCATCGAACCCGTGCTCGGAATACATGTTCCTCGACGATACGGCCTGCAACCTGGCTTCGCTGAACCTGCTCCGCTTCAAGGATCCGAAGACCAAGAACATCGACATTGCCGACTACGAACATGCCGTTCGTCTGTGGACCGTCGTGCTCGAAGTCTCGGTCATGATGGCGCAGTTCCCGTCGCGCCAGATCGCCGAACGCTCGTACGAATACCGCACGCTCGGCCTCGGCTATGCCAACATCGGCGGCCTGCTGATGTCCTCGGGCATCCCTTATGACTCGGCCGAAGGCCGCGCCATCGCCGGTGCGCTCACCGCCATCATGACCGGCGTCTCCTATGCGACATCGGCCGAAATGGCCTCGGAACTCGGCCCCTTCCCGGGCTTTGCGCCGAACCGCGACAACATGCTGCGCGTCATCCGCAACCATCGCCGCGCAGCGCTCGGCCTGTCGGACGGCTATGAAGGCCTCTCCGTCAACCCGGTCCCGCTCGTCCACGGCGAATGCACGGATCCGGCCCTGATCGCCCATGCGACGGCCGCCTGGGACAAGGCGCTGGAACTCGGCGAAAAGCATGGCTACCGCAATGCGCAGGTCTCGGTCATCGCGCCGACCGGCACGATCGGTCTCGTCATGGACTGCGACACGACCGGCATCGAGCCCGACTTTGCGCTCGTGAAGTTCAAGAAGCTCGCCGGTGGCGGCTACTTCAAGATCATCAACGCTGCCGTTCCGGAAGCGCTGCGCACGCTCGGCTATTCGGAAAGCCAGATCGCCGAGATCGACGCCTATGCCGTCGGCCATGGCAACCTGAACCAGGCCCCGGGCATCAATCCCTCGACGCTTCGTGCCAAGGGCTTCACCGACGAGAAGATCGAAGCCGTCAACGGCGCGCTGAAGGCTGCCTTCGACATCAAGTTCGTCTTCAACCAGTGGACGCTCGGCGCCGACTTCCTCAAGGAAACCCTTAAAGTTTCCGACGAGCAGCTCGCCGACATGAGCTTCAACCTGCTCGACCACATGGGCTTCTCGAAGAAGGACATCGAGGCCGCCAACATCCACGTCTGCGGTGCGATGACGCTCGAAGGCGCTCCCTTCCTCAAGAAGGAGCACCTGCCCGTCTTCGATTGCGCCAATCCGTGCGGCAAGATCGGCAAGCGTTATCTCTCGGTCGAGAGCCACATCCGCATGATGGCAGCGGCCCAGCCGTTCATCTCGGGTGCGATCTCCAAGACGATCAACATGCCGAACGAAGCCACCGTCGAAGATTGCGGCTCCGCCTACATGCTGTCCTGGAAGCTGGCACTGAAGGCCAACGCGCTCTACCGCGACGGATCGAAGCTCTCCCAGCCGCTCAATGCCTCGCTGATCGAAGACGAGGATGACGAGGACGGCGTAGACGAACTGCTGCAGCAGCCGGCAGCCGCCCAGGCGGTCACGATCACGGAACGCATCGTCGAGCGCATCGTCGATCGTGTCGTGCGCGAACAGGAAAAGCTGCCGACCCGCCGCAAGGGTTATACCCAGAAGGCCAAGATCGGTGGTCACACCATCTTCCTGCGCACTGGCGAATATGACGACGGCCGTCTTGGCGAAATCTTCCTTGACATGAACAAGGAAGGCTCGGCCCTTCGTGCCTTCATCAACAACTTCGCCATCTCCGTCTCGCTCGGCCTGCAGTATGGCGTGCCGCTCGAGGAATATGTCGACGCCTTCACCTTCACCAAGTTCGAGCCGGCCGGCATGGTCACCGGCAACGACGCGATCAAGAATGCGACGTCGATCCTCGACTACGTCTTCCGCGAACTGGCGATCTCCTATCTCGGTCGCCACGACCTCGCCCATGTCGACACCTCGGACTTCTCGACCACGGCGCTTGGCCGCGGCATGAAGGAAGGCAAGGCCGACGTTGTCTCCAAGGGCCTGACCCGCGGTTACAAGCCGACGCTCGTCTCCAGCCACATGCCGGCCGCGGCCGGCGCCGAGCCCAAGGGTGCAGCGACTGCTGCCCCCGCCAAGGCATCGGCCACCGTCACCGCCTTCTCGTCTTCGGGCGCCACTGCCCGCAAGCTCGAAGTGACGACGGCAATCGCCACCTCCGAAGTCGTGTCCTTCAAGCGCGACTACGAGGAACGCGCCGTGGAACTGGCCGAGGAAATCGCCTCCGAAAGCGTCTTCACCGACGCCGCGGCTGACGAGGCAGCAGCCGCCAAGGCCGACGCCAAGAAGCTCGAAGCCACGCGCCGCATGCGCTCGATTGCACAGGGGTACACGGGCAACATGTGCTCGGAATGCCAGAACTTCACCATGGTGCGGAACGGCACGTGCGAGAAGTGCGACACGTGCGGCGCGACGAGCGGGTGCAGCTGATTAGCTGAGAATTGAGTGAGATTTCGGCCCGGGGGAAACCTCGGGCCGAAGTGGTTTTCGCGCCAAAAAGGTTAGGACATGGCAGAATTTAATTGGACATGCCCATTTTGTCATACCCGACAGACAGTTTCTGAATCGAAAGCACATTACAGTGTGCATGATATCAATGTTGGCGAGACGTCATATGCAGGAGGAATTGCCGGTGCGATTCTTGCAATTGGCTGCTCGAACTCTGAATGTAAAAAAGTGGAGCTTTCTTTCAGTATTGGCTCTATCCGATCGAAAAATAGCTATGGTCAAGTAGCAGCAATAAACGAAATTATCAGATCTAAGATCGCACCAGAAAGTTCCGCAAAACCGCAACCGGAATACATTCCGGAGAATATTACGCAAGACTATTATGAATCTGCTCGAATACTTGAGCTGAGTCCGAAGGCCTCTGCGACGCTAGCGCGACGTTGCATCCAAGGAATGATCCGCGACTTCTGCGGGATTTCGAAACCCACACTTAATCAAGAGATAAATGAGTTAAAGAAACAGTTCGATTCCGGCAACGCGCCGCGTGGCGTGTCGGAAGAGAGCTTCGAAGCCATAGAAGCGATTCGGAAGATCGGTAACATTGGTGCTCATATGGAGAAAGACATCAACGTGATAGTCGATGTTGAACCGGATGAAGCCGAACTGCTCCTCAGTCTCGTGGAAAACTTGTTCGATGACTGGTATATTGCTCGTCAGAAACGGCAGGAAAGATTGGCTCGAGTTACCGCCTGCGTTGAACAGAAAGATGCGATCCGAAAGACTCATTCCGAACGGTAGTGTCCCCACCTCCCCCCTTGCGGGGGAGGACGGAAAATCGAAGGCTTAGGCGAGCGCAAGCCGGCTAAACTTCAGATTTTCCTGGAGAGGGGATCGGCTCCGTTGGCCCGAGATAACGGACCCCCTCACTTGCGATTTCTGATGTTTAGGCGGCTTACGCTCGCCTAACTCATCGAAATCGCTTTCTCCCCCACCAAGGGGGAGATGGGGTCGCGTTTGCGGCCATAGCCCCTCATCCACCCTTCGGGCACCTTCTCCCCGCACGCGGGGAGAAGGCCAGGACGGCCACCGCTTGCTCCCCCTCTCCCCGCCTGCGGGGAGAGGGAAGGGTGAGGGGCAGAGCCACGAACTCGGCGTGTCCGCCTAAAAAAAGGGGGACGAGTTTGAGAAAATCCCGAGCAAATTCAAACCCCGACATGTTTTTTCATCCCCCACCATTTTCCCTGCTTTACCCTAGTCCCCGTCCCGCCCTCGGATACACCTGACGATGCGATGTCAGGCGAAGCGGGGCCGGCGCCGGGGTGGCGTGCTCTCGCAGGCACAAATCCCCGGCCCGCTGCAACGGTCTCCCTCTGGACGAAGGGCTTGACGAGGGTGATGGGGCCGGATGCCTCAGAACCCGGATACCCTGATCGGAAGGACGTGCCTCAGAGGCACACAGACAAGGCGCCAGCGCTGTCGCGAACACCCAGACAGCGGGGCGGAGAAAACGGCGGGGATGATGGACGATCGCCAATGATCGAAACACATCCCCCGGGCGAGGGTCCCGGTCGGATTGGTGCACCATCCGGCGGGAACTTCCCGGGCCACCGGCCAGGCTGACGCGTCATCTCGTATGACGCCGCAGCCGGACCCGCGCCCGGTCATCCCTGGAACGCAAGTTCCAAGGACCGTCGCCGCCTTGCCAGAGAGACGCATGCAGCGGGAATAGACGCCGAACGGGGCGCCGGAAGGAGCCACATAAAACTACTTAGACAGGTTGCTTCTGGCGCCTCGTCCGATCCTCGGGTCAAGCCCGAGGACAAGTTTCAGCCTACCCGGAGGGAGCGATCCCGACCGGCGGCGAAGCTTGGGGTTTTTGACATCGACAGATCACCCTCACCCTGAGGCGCCCGACATCGTCGGGCCTCGAAGGGCGAGGCCACAGGTACATCATCGTAGAGGGATGCTTCGAGGCCCGCGCTTCACGCGGGCACCTCAGCATGAGGGGCGAGGAATGCGCGAAGCCCATCTCCCCCTTGGTGGGGGAGAAAGCGATTTCGATGAATTAGGCGAGCGTACGCCGCCTAAACATCAGAAATCGCAAGTGAGGGGGTCCGTTCGTCGTGCCACCATCACCGATCCCCTCACCAACAAAATCTGAGGTTTAGCCCTGATCGGGCTAAACCCTCGATTTTGTATCCTCTCCCACAAGGGGGAGAGGAAAGTGAGCACCCTCTTTCATTTCAATAAACGCCGCGTCCCAAAAAAGTCCGCCCTGCCCGGCCCTTCGGCCCCCTCCGGCCAACGCTTCCTTAACGGCCTTGCGGTACATTACGATAGATTAAAAGACTGGACGGAGACCCGAGCGAAATGTCCAAACCGACCTTCCGCTTCACCCATTACGACCTGAAGGAACAGCGCGCCGGCACCATTATCGAGGTGACGCTGTCGGCTGTGAACAATGTGCGGCTGATGACGCCGACGAATTTTCAGCGCTTCAAGGAAACGCTCGACTACAAATTCCTCGGCGGCGTGGCGAAGAAGTCGCCGCTCAAAATCGTCATTCCGGAAAGCGGCCATTGGCACATGATCGTCGACATGGAAGGCCATCACGGACTGGCCGAATCCAAGGTCAAGATGATCGCGGCCCCCGTCGTGCAGCCGAAGCAGAAGGCATCCTGAGGCCTTCTCACCTCCCCTTGGCCACTGCCCTTTCCCCACGTCATCGGCCCAAAGCCGATCAGCCCTTGCGGTCTGCAAGGATCGCCAGAGCCGCCCGTTCCCCGCTCAGCATCGCGCCATGTACCGTGCCGAAATAGTCGGCGCTCACATGTTCGCCTGCTAGCCGAAGGCGCGGGCCGGCAGGTTTGGACAGCGTGCCGTGATCGGCAGGCTCTGCGCCTATAGCGGGGAAGGAATAGGCGCCGAGCGCATGAGGGTCGGTCGACCAGGCATGGCGGGCGATCGCTTTCGGCTCTGGCACGTCATCCCCGAACATGTCGCGCAGCACAGCCGTGATATCGGCGACAAGTGCCGCTTCATCCATGGCATCGACACGGGCTGCGTAATCGCCGCTAGCGATCAGCGTCAGCACCGGCGCCTCTTGGATCGGGATCAGGTTCAGCATATCGGCGAAACGCCCACGATCATTCCCGGCATAGCCGAGGAAATGCTGGTCCTTCGGCCAGAAGGCCGCCTCGAAGGCAACCGAGACCTTGGCAAGCTGACCGAAGCCGATGGCGGCAATCGCCTTTTGATGTGGCTGCGGCAGCGGCGGATCGAAGGCGATGCGCCCCGCCTTCAACACGCCGAGCGGCACGGTGACGATGCAATGATCGGCCTCGAAGCGCCCGTCATCCGTTTCGACGATGACGCCGTCCGGCGTGTGGCTTATGCGGCGCACGGCCTGGCGGAGGCGGATATCGAGCCCCTTGCCCAGGAATGTCGGCAGCTGGGCATACCCTTCGCGGAGCACGGCGTCCGGCCCGTCGAACACCTCGCCGGCATCGACATGCAGGGCCGAGATCTGCGACAGGGATGCCGCAAACTCGCCCTCATATGTATCGGTGAGCACCCAGTTGCCGATCGGCTCCTGAAGCAGCGCCGGGTCGAGAAGCTCGATGACATCGAGCAGCGACACGGAGCTATCGCCATCGGCCTCCTCGGCGGCTTTCTCGGCGATCTGCTCGAGATCATCGAAGACATCGTCGATCTCGAAATCCTCGGGCTCGACGCCACCGGGCTGGAAGAGTTGCCAGCGCTCCTGGTCGATGAAGAAGGGCGTGGCGCCGGCTTTTGCCGCGAGCTCAGCTGCCGGATTGCTGTTGAAGCCGTGAATGAAGTTGGCGCCGTGTTCCACGGGGACCCCGAGGCTGCGGTCGGTGAAGATGCGGCCGCCGATCCGGTCCCGGGCTTCCAGCACGATCACCTCGGCACCGGCCTCGGCAAGGTTGGCGGCAGCGGAAAGACCCGCCATGCCAGCGCCGACGACGATGACCTTCAGCCCCTTGCCGGCACCGGAACTGGCCGCTGTCGCATCGCTTGGGGCTGGCGGTGAGGTTTGCGCCAGGGCACGGCGAACTGACGACGCGGTCGACAGGCCGGCGGTGGCGGCGAGCAGAAGGAGCAGCCTGCGACGGATCGGGTCAGGCCGCATCGACTGCCGACTCCTCCTCTTCCGGGGCCAAATCCTCGGCGAAGAAGGCCCGACCGCGGCCGCCTTGCTTGGAGGCGTAAAGCGCCCGGTCGGCAATCGCCATGATCGGGCGGGCCGCTGCACCGTTTTCAGGCGCAATGGCAATGCCGAGGCTGATGCCGATATCCACCACCGCGCCGCTCGAGAGCGTGATCGGCTGGGATATCGACGTGATGATGTGCTGGGCGAGCATCGCAAGGCGTGGGCGGTCGCGGAAGGCGTTGATCAGCACGACAAATTCGTCACCGCCAACGCGCCCGACCAGCCCGTATTCGCCGACGGCGTCGCGCAGCCGCTCGGCCACAACGCGGATGACCTCGTCGCCGGCGCCGTGGCCATGGAGATCGTTGACGGCCTTGAAGCGGTCGAGATCGCTCGCGATCACTGCAAAAGGCGCGTGAGCAAGTCGGTCGGCAGCCTCGTTCAGCGCCTTGTCGAAGCAGAGGCGGTTGGCAAGCCCGGACAGGGCATCACGATGGGCAAGTTCGCGGTTGCGCCGCTCGCTCTCCTCAAGCCGCTCCGAGAGGCGGCCGATATAGCGACCGAGCACGAAGCTGGCGGCAAACAGCAGGCCGCAAAGCAGGACGACGGTGGGCACGACCAGGGTCCAGATATCGGCGCCCGGCTTGTAAAGGGTAAAGTCGAAGCTGCCGAGAACCTCGCCGTCGACGCCCCTCACCGCCAGCAGCCCGTCGCTGTTGCGGTTGAACTGCAGGCCGCCATATTCGAGCTGGCTGTTGATGTCCGCAACGAATTCCGCGTCGAGCGGCCGGGCTGACACCAGAATGACCGGATCGCCATCCGGCAGCGCCACCTCACCGTCATCAGGGACGATGGCCATGGCCGTGGTCAGCATGACATCGCCATCGATCTCGGCGTAACCGAAGGCTGCGATGGCATGGACCTGCGAAGCCGGGACCTGCTTTTGGCCATAGCCGCCATCGATCGTGGTGCGATGGGCGTGATGCTGGGTGAGCGCGAGCTCCGCAATTGCCTTCAGATCCTCGCCGGGCTTAAGATCACGGGCAGTGAGGTCAACCTCGTCCTGAACGGCCGACATCAAAAGGCGGCCGCCGGGGCCGATCAGGAAGCTGCGCTCGTGGCCGAAATCGTACCAGAGCGAGGAGACGAACTCCTCGACGACGTAAGAGGGGCGAAACTTCAGGGTGATGTATTTGACCGAACGGTCCCAGCGCGCCAGACCCAGCTGATCGCGGGCAAGAAGGCTGTGGCGATCCCGCAGGACGTTTTCCAGCATGAGGATCTGCTTCTCGACCGCGATATCGTCGGCCTTGCGCGACGCGATGTAGCCGATGAACAGCAGCGACAGCGCCGAGAGCGTGATCAGCACCAGGGAGAAGAGCTTGACCAGCATCGGCAGGCCGATGCGCGGCGGCTCAGCGCCTCCGGCGTGCAGGTAGCTCAGTTCGGTCTTCTTCGGCATGCGCAATCCCTAGGTTCGGGCGAGAACACTAGGGCATAGCGCTTAAAAGCAGCTTAAGCTGAAATGACGATAGGCAAGCGGCTTAGCCGCCTCCCCTTTCCCGGCGCAGTTTCGCCCACCAGTCGAGGCGCTTCTTGATCTCCCGCTCGAAGCCACGCTCCGGCGGATCGTAGAAGGTCTGGCGGCCCATCTTTTCGGGGAAATAGTCCTGGCCGGAAAAGGCGTCGGGCTCGTCGTGATCGTAACGATAGCCCTCGTTATAGCCTTCCGCCTTCATCAGCTTGGTCGGGGCGTTCAGAATATGCTTGGGCGGCAGCAGCGAGCCGTGCTCCTTGGCCGCGCGCATGGCGGCCTTGTAGGCGACATAGACGCCATTCGACTTCGGCGCGGTTGCGAGATAGACGCAGGCCTGGGCCAGCGCCAACTCGCCCTCGGGAGAGCCGAGATAATCATAGGCATCCTTGGCGGCATTGCAGACGACCAGCGCCTGCGGGTCTGCAAGCCCGATATCCTCGACCGCCATGCGCACGAGACGGCGTCCGAGATAAAGCGGATCCTCACCGGCATCGAACATGCGGCAGAGATAGTAGAGGGCGGCATCCGGATCGGAGCCGCGCACGGCTTTGTGGAGCGCCGAGATCAGATTGTAATGGCCATCCTGGCCCTTGTCATAGACGGGCGCACGGCGCTGGACGATCTTGCCCAGCCCTTCCGTGTCGAAGACCTCGCCCGGACGGGCGGCGCGCCAGACTTCTTCGGCCAAGGTTAGCGAGGCGCGGCCGTCACCGTCGGCCATGCGGATCAGGGCCTGGCGGGCATCGCTATCCAGCGGCAGCGGCTTGGCTTCGGTTTCCTCGGCGCGCTTCAGAAGCGTCTCGATGCTTTCGGCATCATGGCTCTTGAAGGTCAGCACCCGCGCCCGCGACAAAAGAGCGGCGTTCAGTTCGAAGCTTGGGTTCTCTGTCGTCGCACCAACCAGGATGACGGTGCCATCTTCCATGACCGGCAGAAAACTGTCCTGCTGGGCGCGGTTGAAGCGGTGGATCTCGTCGACGAAGAGCAGAGTCTGGCGGCCCTCCATGCGGCGCAGGCGCGCGCTTTCGAAAACCTTCTTGAGGTCAGCGACGCCCGAAAAGATCGCCGAGATCTGCTCGAAGGCGAGCCCCGCCTCGCCCGACAGAAGCCGGGCGACGGTGGTTTTGCCGGTGCCGGGCGGGCCCCAGAAGATCATCGATCCCAGCGAACCTGCCGCAATCATCCGGGCCAGCACGCCATCCTCGCCGGTCAGGTGTTCCTGACCGGTGACTTCGGCGAGGTTCTTCGGCCGCAGGCGATCGGCGAGCGGGCGACGCTCGGCCATTTCCTTCGACATCTGCGGCGCGAAGAGGTCACTCATCGGAAGATCTGCCGGATGCGCTGGCCGTCGCGTTCGATCTCGACCCGCCAGAAGCCGGGATCGCTCTCGGCGATCTTCTGCAGGTCCTCGACCGAGGCGATGTCCTCGCCGTTGACGGCCACGACAATGTCGCGCGGCTGGAAGCCGAGGCGGGCCGCGGGCGAACCGCGGACGATATCGGTGACCACGACACCGGTCACTTCCGAGGCCATCTTCAGCTCATAGGCAAGACGCGGCGAGAGGTTGCCGGCGCGGAGGCCGGCAAAGGGGCTGCGGCCCTCGATCAGCTGGATGTCGCGCGGACGGGTTTCGGGGGCTGCGGCAAGCGTCAGCGCGATCGTCTCTTCGCGACCGTCTTCCTGGACCGTCAACTCGGCTTTCTCGCCCAGTCCTGCCGTGGTCAGGCGATAGCCGAGGGCATCGGGATGCTCGACGGGGATGCCGTTGACGGCGGTGACCACCTGGCCGGGCTTCAAACCTGCCTTGGCCGCCGGGCCATCCTCGGCTATGCGCACCACCAGCGCGCCGCGTACTGTTTTCAGGCCAAGCGCTTCGGCAACATCCGAGGTGACCGGCTCGAAGCTCGCACCGACATAAGGCCTCTCGAAGCTTGCCTCGCCCCGGTCTGCCGCATCAAGGAAGACGCGGACGAGATTACCGGGGATGGCGAAGCCGACACCGTTTGAGCCGCCACCTCGCGAGAAGATCGCCGTGTTGATGCCAATCAGTTCGCCGTTCATGTTCACCAGCGCACCGCCGGAATTGCCGGGATTGATGGCGGCATCGGTCTGTATGAAGAAGCCGAAATCGCCCTCCGTCACCTGGTTGCGGGCGAGCGCCGAGACGATACCTGATGTGACCGTCTGGCCGACGCCGAAGGGGTTGCCGATGGCGAGTACGAGATCGCCGACTTCGGTCGCGTCGGAATTGCCGATCGGAAGCGTGGGCATGACCTCGTTGGTTTCGAATTTCAGCACCGCGAGATCGAGGCGATCGTCCTTCAGCACGACCTTGACCGCGAATTCGCGGCCGTCGGCCAGGGCTACCTTGATGTCGTCGGCACCATCGATGACGTGGTTGTTGGTGACAACAACGCCATCGGCCTCGACGATCACGCCGGACCCCAGCGAGGACTGCTTTTCGGTGCGGTTCGGCATGCGCTGGCCGAAGAATTGCTCGAGGAAGGGATCGCCGGCAAACAGGCTGGAGCGACGCTGAACGAGGCGCTCGGCATAGACGTTCACCACGGCGCCGCGCGCCTGCTTGACCAAGGGCGCGAAGGAGAGCTGCATCTCAAGCTTACTCTGCGGCACGGCCTTGTCCTGCGCAAGGGCTGGAGCGGAGAGCGGCACCATGAGGGCGGCAATCACGGCAATCGGTTTGAGACGGTCGAAGCGCGGCATGCAAAGATCCTTCATGCGATCATGGACGTTCTAGACCCGGTTCCTGCTCCGGCAAATAGGCAGAAGCAAGGACGACCAATCGCAGATGGGGATAACGTTTGCCCGGCTCAAGCCCCGACCGTTTCGATGATGCGCGTCATCAGGCCGTGAAGCTCGTCGCGGTAACCGGTGCGGGCGGAAGGGGCTGCCTCGTTCGATGTCATGGCGACAGTCAGACCGCGGCTTGGGGTGATGTAGAGCATCTGGCCGCCATAACCCCAGGCATAGTTTACCTGCTGGCCCGCCATCTCCTTCAGGAACCAGGCATAGCCATAGCCATCGCCGTTGAAGACGGAATTGGTGCGGCGGACCCAGCTTTCGCGGATCCAGGCCTCCGAGATGACCCGCGTGCCATCTTCGGTCACGCCGCCCCGGCGATAGAGTTCGCCGAAGGCGTGCAGAGAGCGCGGCGTCATCGCCATCTGGTTGCCGCCGAGATAGAAGCCTTGGGGATCGCGATCCCAGGACCCGATCCGGAACCCTTCGAGCGGCTCCAGCCATTCGCGGGCAAGCGCAAGCGTCGGTTTGCCCGAGACCTTGGTGAGGATGACGGACAGAAGATGGGTCGACGCGGTCGAGTAGAGCATGCCGCCGCCCGGCTCATCGACGAAATCGGCGGCGAGGGCGAAACGCGTCCAGTTGCGGCTCGCAACCCATCGGCCGTAATTCGGGCCGGACATGCGGTCGAGGCCCGAGCGCATCGACAAGAGATGGCCGATGGTGATCTGCGACAGGCGCGGATCGGGATTGGCGGGAAACTCCGAGCGAAGCACGGTCTCGATGCGCTGGTCGACACCTTCGAGCAGGCCCTTGTCGATGGCGATGCCAACCAGAGCGGAGACGACGCATTTCGAGGCGGACTTGATGTTGGTGGAGCCGGTGAGCGAATTGTTGCCATAGGCGCGCTCGCCGAGCGTTTCGCCATTGCGGGTGACGATGACAGTCTCCAGCGTATCCAGCCTGCGGGCTTCTTCCAGCAGCGTCGCGATGCGGGGGCGGATCGCATCGAGATTCGCGGGCGGCGATGCTTCGGCGGCGGGCACCGTCACGGCCGGCTCTGCCGACTGGGCAAAGGCCCGAGACACGGAAAGAATCGGCACGGTGGCTGCGGCGGCGAGGAGGGTTCTTCTGTTCATGGTGGTGAAGGTAGGGATTGTGGCTGGCAATGACAGGACCTTTTGCGGATTTTCACCTTATAGTGAGAGGCTGGCATGCGCGGATTGCATGGAACGATGGGCCGGCTGCGGGCGTTGCTTCGGCAAGTTAAAACCGAGCGAGGTGACCATGTCCGATACAACCGCAGCCGCGCGCGCCATCCTGTTTGCACTTCTGGCTGGCCCCGTTCTGGCGGGCGCGCTTCCGGCTCACGCGGCAAGCTTCGACTGCCAGAAGCCCGACCTTGCCGAGGACGAGACAGCCATCTGCGAGACGCTGTCGCTCAACGACATGGACGTGAAGATGGTCACCACCTTCGAGCTTCTCTCCGGCCTGCTGGCGATGGGTGCGCGCGGCGAATTGCAGGACCAGCAGATCGAATGGCTGACCAAGCGCGGGGAATGCAAGGGTGACGTCGCCTGCCTGACGGCCGCCTATACGGCGCGGATGGCGCAGCTGGCTGCGGTGTATGAGGGTGTGCAGCGGCCGAAGTGACGGGTGGGCCGAGCCACCTCCGAGGCATAGGCATTCACCTAATTGCCTATTTAGCGACGCTTTTATGCATCGAATTTACAGATCCTTTAAGGCCTCAGTATCAGCCTTACCGCCGCATTCGGAAAACGTTGCGAACGCACCGTCCGAAGCGGCCTGCGGCTGCTCATGGTCCGCCGAAGAACTCTCCGTCCCCTCCCCCAACCAAGCCACAAACGCTTTGACAGCCGGGCGCTTCGCCGCCGCCGGTGCGACCGTGGCGAAATAGGCGGTGCCGAGGTCGAGGGCGCCATCGGGCCAGGATTTGAGGCTGCCGTCGGCGACGAGGGTGTCGGTGATTGAGCGCCAGCCGAGCATCAGACCGCGGCCGTCGAGCGCTGCCTGGACCGCCTGGACGTAGTTGTCGAAGATATGGGAGGGGCCACGCGGCTTGGGCAGGTCGCGGCGGGCGAGATAGTCGGTCCAGCCTTCCCAGTGGCGGGCCTCGACGGTGCGGACATGGATGAGCGGGGCCGCGTCGAGCCCCGCGCCTTTTGCCAGCAGGCTTTCCACCAGCGCAGGGCGACCGACGGGACAGACGGTCTCTTCGAAGAGGCGGAGCGTCGTGCCATCGGTCCAGGTGCCGCGCCCGTAGCGCAGGACGAGATCCGTGCCGGGCCACATCTGGGGCAGGTCGGTGGGTGGGACCTGGACATTGACGAAGAAGCCGGGATGGCGGGCGTAGAAATCGCTGAGGCGCGGCATCAGCCAGTGGGTGGCCAGCCCCATGGTGCAGGCGACGGTCAGGCGCTGGTCCTCGAGGCCTGTGCTGGTGCGGATTTCCTCGATCGTGTCGGCGATCAGGTCGAGGCCGTCGCGGGTGGCGCGGGCGAGTTGCTGGCCGGGTTCGGTGAGCCGTGCCGGTCGCGTCGAGCGATCGATCAAGACGGCGCCGACATGGTCTTCCAGCGCCTTCAGGGCCTGGGTGACGGCGGGCTGGGTGACGTTAAGTGCGGTGGCGGCCTCGCGCATCGAGCCGAGCCGGGCGACGGCCTCGAACGTGGTCAGAAGGCGTAACGGCGGCAGACGGCTCAACTTAACCTCCAGCTTAACTCAGCATAAGCATAATCGCTCTGGCCTCGCCTGCAAAGTCGGATGATGATCGTCAAATCCGATCTTCTCTTCCGCTGTCCAGACTTAAGGAAACGAGCGATGAATATGCATGTTGCGACCGGGGCCGTCACGCTTGCCGACAAGGGGCTGCATCTGCCGCTTGCCGAGGGTGGGCAGGCCTATTTCAATTACTACTGGCTGCGCGACAATTGCCCCTCCTCCTTCGACAGCACGACGCGCGAGCGCAGCTTCGACATCTTCCATCTCTCGGCAGCGCCTCGTGCCGCGAGTGCGGAAATCGAGGACGGGAGCCTCGTGATCCGCTGGGCGGGCGAGAACCATGTGTCGCGCTATCCGCTGTCGCTGCTTGAGCTCTACACCGAGGGCAAACATCGGCCCGATCCCGCCGACCTGCCGCGCAAGGCCTGGTTCAGCGACCACTATCCCGAGATCCCGCGCTTCTCGCAGCCGGAGCTGATGCGTGATCCGAAGAAGGTTGCGGAATGGCTGGAGGCGATGATCGTCGAGGGGCTAACGATCGTCACCGACATGCCCGACAGCAACGAAGGGCTGACCGAGACCGTGAAGCTGATGGGCCATGTGCGGCCGACCTTCTTCGGCGAATATTTCGATGTGAAGACGCATATCAACCCGACCAATACGGCTTACACCGCCAAGGCGCTGGAGCTGCACACCGACACGCCGGCGGAGGAACATGCGCCGGGCATCCAGTTCCTGCATTGCCGGGCCAATACCGTCGAGGGGGGCATGAGCATCTATTCGGACGGTGTGGCGGTCGCAAATGCCTTCAGGGAGATCGATCCTGATGGCTTCAAGCTCCTGTCGGAAATCGACATTCCGTTCTTCTGCGAGCACGACACCTACGACATGCGCTCGCGGCAGCGGGTGATCGAGCTCGACAAACATGGCGAGGTCTCGGGGCTGACGATCAGCCAGCACATGGCCGATCTGTTCGACCTGCCGCAGACCGTGCTCGATGATTATTACCCGGCCTTCTGCCGCTTTGGCAAAATGCTGCAGGATGACAAGTTCATGATGCGCTTCCTGATGAAGGCCGGCGACTGCATGGTGTTCGACAACCATCGCATCGTGCATGGGCGCATGGCCTATTCAGCGACCAGCGGTGATCGCTATCTGCGCGGCTGTTATGCCGACCGCGAGGAGATGCGCTCGACCTACCGGGCGCTGACGACGGAAGGACGGTTCAAGGCATGAACATCGCGGCTTCCAGAAACGATATGATCGACGATGCGGCGCTGACCACGCTGCGTCAGGATCTAGCCGCGGCTTTCCGGCTTTGCCATCGCTTCGGCTGGAGCGAGTCGGTCGGCAATCATTTTAGCGCAGCGGTCTCAGCGAATGGGCGCAAGTTCCTGCTCAATCCGCGCTGGCAGCATTTTGCCACGGTCAAGGCGAGCGATCTGTTGCTGCTCGATGCCGACGATCCCGATGTGATGAACCGGCCCAATGCGCCCGACCCGTCGGCCTGGACCGTGCATGGCACGCTGCACCGGATGCTGCCGGAGGCGCGGGTGATCCTGCATTGCCATTCGCCCTATGCGGTGGCGCTCTCCTGTCTCAAGGACCCGACGCTTCTGCCTCTCGACAACAACACGGCGCGGTTTTTCGGGCGGATCGGCTATGACCTCGATTTCGGCGGGATCGCCGACGCAGCGGAAGAAGGCGAGCGGCTGGCGGAGATGATCCGCGGCAAGGCGGTGCTGGTCATGGGCAATCACGGCGTCTCGGTTGCCGGTGAGACGGTGGCGGATGCCTTTGAGGATCTCTATTTCTTCGAGAAGGCAGCGCAGACGATGGTGCTGGCGCTTTCGACCGGCCAGCCGCTGGCCGTGCTATCGGATGAGATTGCGCAGGGCACCTCGGACGGGTGGATTCCGTATCGGGGCATGGCGGAGAAGCACTTCGCCTATCTGAAGTCATGCCTGGATAAGGAGGATCCCAGTTACCGGGACTGAGGCAAGGCGTCAGCCCCGGCCGTCGGGATATTCGGCGGGGCCCTTGATCTCGATCGTGTTGCCGAAGGGGTCCTTCACATAGAAGGAATGGCCCATGCCGCGGGCGCCGCCGTGCAGGGCTTCGCGGTCGATCGTGACGTTGTGGCTTGCGAGATGGGCGCGCAGCTCGTCGTGGTCGAAGGGGCCGGTTGCGATGCAGACATGGTCGACGTTGCGGCCGCCTGACACTGGCGGGGCAGCCTTGTGGCCGCCGGGATGGGTGATGTCCCAGAGGACGATCAGGGCTGCGCCGCACCAGACCTGTTCCATGCCGAGCGCCGGATAGGTGTAGCCGGGTCGGCAGCCGAGGACGTCGTGATAGAAGCGGAGCGCCTTTTCCATGTCGTCGACGATGAAGACGACGTGGTCGATGCCGACGAGGCTGAAGGGGACGGTCATCTTGGCTCCTGATTACAAAAGGTATTGGCAAGCAATTGAGCGCCGGAGACACGATTGCCGGCGATGCCCCGATCGGTCAGCGGCTGGTCGGCTCGTTACCGGACCATTCGACGGTTCCCGTGGATGAGTGACTGAGTCGGTACCGGCGAAGATCGATGCCGTTGATGAACCTGCGCGCCGGCCCCTCGATAAACAGATAGCTACCGATGGCACAGCACAGGGCGGCCATGACAAGTACGAGAACGTAAATCAAACCCATGTCCCGGAACCGGCCAGCCGCAACATAAAATGGCTGCTGCCAAAGATAGAGGGAATAGCTGACGAGCCCGAGAGACACCAAGGGCTTAAACGAGAGCGCATCCCTTACCAGTTTCGGGGTGGCGTCGAGCGCATTGACACTCCAGGCCAACAGAAGCGTCGCCGCTCCATATTTGATATAACCGGGGGTCTGCTCGGCAAACATCATCAGCGCCAAAGGCAGGGCAAGTAGCGTGATTGCTGGATGCATGAAGCGCCTTAGGTCAAACTCGCGGACCGCGAGAAAGGTCGAGGCGGAGATCAGGATCGAAGCGATGCGGACGTCGGTGCGCCAATAGACCAGTTCTTCGCGCTGGCCGAAATGCTCGCTGGAAATCACGCCGTTTGCCACGCACAGGATCGCAGCTCCAATCATGCAGTACATCGCCAGCCGCGTATTGCGACGGGTGAACCAGGCAAGCGCCAGCAGGACGAGATAGCTGTTTTCCTCGACCGACAGCGACCAGGTATGGGCGAACACCAGGCCGCGCGCGTAGAAAAGCTCGAGATAGCTTGAGGTGAAAGTGAGCGCCGCGACGATGTCAGGTAGCTGTGCCAGCGGCTCGCGTGTGTGCATCAGTTCCACGCTCAGCAGGGCCGGAATGCTGATGCAAGATACGAAAACCAGCAGGGCCGGGTAGATGCGCGAAAAGCGGCGACGAAGGAACTCCAGGGCGTCCAGTTTGCGAACAAACAGGATCTCGGCCATCAGCCTGCCGGACAGGACAAAAAAGAGCTCGACCCCGAATGAACCGAACTCAAAGCCCGGCACCGGGAAGAAATGCCCGATCATCACGGCCAGAATGGCCAGACCGCGCCATCCATCGAGAAAGGCCAGTCTCTCGCTGGTGGGGTTTACGCCGCTCGCTGTCATGAACCATCTCCCGGGTATCCAGGCGATATATTCAAACGGGCGGATTTTCGAAAGTTCAACGTGGAGAGGTGGTTAACGTCAACCCGTCGGTCATGCCGACGGGTTGACGTGTGTAGACCCCTTACTCCGGCAGCTGGCGCACAGCGCCCTTGTCGGCGGACGAGGCGAAGGCGGCGTAGGCTTTCAGGGCGGTCGTGACGTTGCGCTTGCGCTTTTCTTCCGGGAACCAGCCCTTGGCATCCTGTTCAACGCGGCGGCGTTCAAGCTCTGCCGGGTCAACGACGAGGTTGATCGTGCGGTTGGGGATGTCGATGTCGATGATGTCGCCTTCGCGGACGAGACCGATCGCGCCGCCCTGGGCTGCTTCCGGCGAGGCGTGGCCGATCGAGAGGCCCGAGGTGCCGCCGGAGAAGCGGCCGTCGGTGATCAGCGCGCAGACCTTTCCGAGGCCCTTCGACTTCAGATAGCTCGTCGGATAGAGCATTTCCTGCATGCCGGGGCCGCCCTTCGGGCCTTCGTAGCGGATCACGACGACGTCGCCGGCCTTGACCTCGTTCGACAGGATTGCCTTGACGGACGCGTCCTGGCTTTCGAAGACGCGGGCGGGACCGGAGAACTTCAAGATCGATTCATCGACGCCGGCTGTCTTCACGATGCAGCCGTCGAGCGCGATGTTGCCCTTGAGGACCGCCAGACCACCATCCTTGGAGAAAGGATGTTCGACGGAGCGGATGACGCCCTTTTCGCCGTCGGTGTCGAGATCGTCCCAACGCGAGGCCTGCGAGAAGGCCTGGGTGGTGCGTACACCGCCCGGTGCGGCCTTGAAGAACTCGCGAACAGTCTCGGAATTGGTACGGGTGATGTCCCAGCGATCGATGGCGTGACCGAGGGTTTCGGCATGCACGGTCGGGCAATCACGGTTAATCAGGCCGCCGCGGTCGAGTTCTCCGAGGATACGCATGATGCCGCCGGCGCGGTGGACGTCTTCCATGTGCACGTCCTGCTTGGCGGGTGCCACCTTGGACAGGCAGGGCACCTTGCGCGACAGGCGATCGATATCGTCCATGGTGAAGTCGATGCCGCCTTCATGGGCAGCGGCCAGGATGTGCAGAACCGTGTTGGTCGAGCCGCCCATGGCAATGTCGAGCGCCATGGCGTTTTCGAAGGCAGCCTTGGAGGCGACGTTGCGCGGCAGAACGCTTTCGTCGTCCTGCTCGTAGTAACGGCGGGTGATGTCGACGATCAGGTGGCCGGCCTCGACGAAGAGGCGCTTGCGGTCGGCGTGGGTTGCGAGCGTCGAGCCGTTGCCGGGCAGTGACAGGCCAAGCGCTTCGGTCAGGCAGTTCATCGAGTTGGCGGTGAACATGCCCGAGCAGGAGCCGCATGTCGGACAGGCGGCCTTTTCGATTTCGTCGACATCGGCGTCGGAAATCTTGTCGTCGGCGGCGGCAACCATGGCATCGACAAGGTCAAGCGCGACCTTGCGGCCCTGCAGGATCGCCTTGCCGGCTTCCATCGGGCCACCGGAGACGAAGACCGCGGGGATGTTGAGGCGCATGGCGGCCGACAGCATGCCGGGCGTGATCTTGTCGCAGTTGGAGATGCAGACCATGGCGTCCGCGCAGTGGGCGTTGACCATGTATTCGACCGAGTCGGAGATGATCTCGCGCGACGGCAGCGAATAGAGCATGCCGTCGTGGCCCATGGCGATGCCGTCATCGACGGCAATGGTGTTGAACTCCTTCGCCACGCCGCCGGCCGCCTCGATTTCGCGGGCAACGAGCTGGCCGAGGTCCTTCAGGTGGACATGGCCGGGCACGAACTGGGTGAAGGAGTTGACGACCGCGATGATCGGCTTGCCGAAATCGCCGTCCTTCATGCCGGTCGCGCGCCAGAGGCCGCGGGCACCGGCCATGTTGCGGCCGTGGGTGGTGGTTCTCGAACGATAGACGGGCATGGGTGTCACCTCGATGGCTTGTTCGCCGCCATGCCTGCACCCCGGGCGCCAGGGCAAGGCAGCCATTTTGGAACTGATCTAAGCCATGCGCCCTCACCTGTCACTAGCATCGAAGGGCAAATCGGTACGCCTGGCGGTCACGGAGCGTGCGACTTCGTTCGCATTTGAGTGATCGGCTTAAGCCTGCGGCAAGATGTGTTTATTAGAGTTTACCGCGGAAAGGGGAGTCATGATGACCCGGAAACCTGCCCGCGTGATCCTGTTGAAAGATGCCCGCCAGAAGCTCAATCCCGAGCCTGTGCCGCACTGGAGCCCGTTCAAGGCGCTCTACAAACTGCGTCGCGTCTTCCTGTATGCCGGCCTCGCTGCACTCGCCGTCATTCATTTCGATAAACTTCCCTATTCCTACCTGGTTGTGCCAGCCGGCAACAAATTCATCGATTACAGCATCACCGGCGCCGTGTCGCCGCAACCCGAGCCGATCGAGGGACGCTTCATCACCTGCTCGGGGGCACAGCGGGTCAATTGCGTCGTTGATGGCGACACCTTCTGGTACCGGGCGGTGAAATACCGGATCTCCGACATCAACACGCCGGAGATCGGGCGCCCGGAATGCGAGCGGGAACGCACGCTCGGGCTCAAGGCTCAGGTGGCACTGCTCGACAGCCTGAATGCCGGCGGGCTCACCATGGAGCGCCGGGAGCGGCGGGACGTGGATCAGTATGGCCGCAAGTTGCGCGTGGTGCTGCAGGACGGACGCTCGGTGGGCGACGCGTTGGTCGCGCGCGGACTGGCCCATCGCTGGGAAGGCCACAAAGAGACCTGGTGCGGCTGACCGCCGTCGGCGGACAGAGCAGATTCTTACAGCTTACCGAGACGACAGACCTACACGAAATTGTTCCTGCCTTGCTTCTTTTCGCGGCGGTGAAACTCTGGTCTCTATGCTTGCGTCTTCTATCTAGAGAGACAGAGAGAGCCTCAAGAGGTCTGCCATGCCCATTTACCAGCCGCCGAAGATCGCCAGTTCCGAGATCACCCCGAAGTCGCTCTATCTGAGGCGACGGCAGTTCATGGGCGTCGCGGCCGGTGGGGTTGCGGCGGTCGGCCTGGGCGCGCCGGCAATCGCCGCTCCGCTGGCGGCCAAGCCGAGCATCTACAAGCTCGACGAGAAGCTGACCTCCAAGGAAGATGTGACGACCTACAACAATTTCTACGAGTTCGGCACGAGCAAGGAAGATCCAGCACGCAATGCGGGATCGCTGACCACTCGGCCCTGGACGATCGAAGTCGGCGGGCTGGTTGCCAAGCCGCAGGTGATCGACATCGAGACGATCATGAAGGAAATCCCGATGGAAGAGCGCGTCTACCGGATGCGCTGCGTGGAAGCCTGGTCGATGGTGATCCCGTGGATCGGCTTCCCGATCTCGGCCCTGCTCGACCGGGTGGAGCCGCTGGGGTCTGCGAAGTATGTCGCCTTCGAAACGCTTGTCCGTCCTGAAGAAATGCAGGGACAGGCCGGCATCTTCCAGGCGCTGGAATGGCCTTATGTCGAGGGCTTGCGGCTGGACGAAGCGCGTCATCCGCTGGCGATCCTCGCGACCGGCCTCTATGGCGAGACGCTGCCGAACCAGAACGGCGCGCCGATCCGCCTCGTCGTGCCGTGGAAATACGGCTTCAAGGGCATCAAGTCGATCGTCAAGATCACGCTCACCGAGCAGGAGCCGCCATCGACCTGGAACAAGCTCCAGCCGTCGGAATACGGCTTCTATGCCAACGTCAATCCGGCCGTGGACCATCCGCGCTGGAGCCAGGCGACCGAGCGGCGGATCGGCGAGGCCGATGGTCTGTTCGGCGGAGCGCGGATCGATACCCTGCCGTTCAACGGCTATGCCGACGAGGTCGCAAGCCTTTACGACGGCATGGATCTGACGAAGTTCTTCTGATGGCTTCGCTCGCAATGCCCGCCCTGCCCGCCCGCTACAAGCCCGCCTCCGTTTGGGCGCTCTACGCGGTCGGGCTGTTGCCGGGGCTTTATGCCTTCTATCTCGGCATCTTTGGCGGGCTAGGCGCCGATCCGGTGCGCGCTTTCGAGCATCTTCTGGGTCTCTGGGCGCTCAGGTTTCTCTGCCTTGGCCTTGCCGTGACACCGCTGCGCGATCTGTTCGGCATTAATCTAATTAGCTATCGACGCGCACTCGGACTTCTCGCCTTCTACTATGTGCTGGCGCATTTTGCGGTTTACCTGACGCTGGACCGCGGCATGATCCTGTCGTCGATCGCCGGCGACATCCTGAAGCGGCCCTATATCATGCTCGGCATGGCCGGGCTCCTGATGCTGATCCCGCTCGCGCTGACGTCGAACCAGTGGTCGATCCGCAGGCTTGGGCCACGGTGGAACAAGCTGCACAAGCTCACCTACCCGATCCTGCTTGTGGCGATCCTGCACTATGCGCTGTCGCTGAAGGTGATCGATCCGGAAGCGGCTTTCTATATCGTCGTGACGATCGTGCTGCTCGGCTACCGGCTGGTTCGGCCGAAGCTCATGGAGCGGCGGCGGGCGAAGCGCATGGCGGGTGCGACCCGCTAGTCTGGTGACCGGCCGGAGCGCGTGAGACGACGCGCTTCAAAGAGGGCTGCCAGGGCAATGCCGAGGCCATAGGCCACGATATTCCACCAGGAGAAGATACGTCCGAGCAGAAGCGCGCCTGCCAGCGTCAGGCGGAATTCGTCGAGCCAGGGCGTGTGGTAGAGGCGGCTGAACTCCGTGAGAGCTGCAATGACGATTGCGAGGATCGCCAGGCGACCGAGCGGCTGTCGCGGCAGGAGCATGGCGATGAGGAAGAAGACCATCGCGCCCCAGAGGGTCGAGCCGCCGTATTTGACCAGAAAATACGGCAGGCCGATCTCGTAGCCGCCGAGTCTTAAGCCCAAACCACACGCGATGATGGCAAGTGCTATCCCCAGACGGCGTATGCGAAGTGACGTCGATGCCTTGATTTCGTCCATGGCCGCTTAGTAGTGAGGTTGCAACGGAATGCAACAGCGAAGGCGGTCGGCGATGACACTGGTGGTGGATGGACGAGGCGGCCTCCTGAGCGCACTAGACCGCAGGCTGATCGACCAGACCCCGTATCCGGAACTCACCGGCATCAGGCGCTTCGTCGTCGAGTTCCTAATGTTCGGGATCAAGGAGGCGCGGGCCTGCCTGTTTGCGGGTCTGTTCTTCGTATCGATCTTCGTCGTGCCGCGCGCGGGTGTGTTCGGCATTCCGCGCTACGACGTGCTCTTGATCATTGCGCTTGCCATCCAGATCTGGATGGTCTGGACGAAGCTCGAGACCATGGACGAGCTCAAGGCGATCTGCCTTTTCCATGTCGTCGGCTTTGCGCTTGAAGTGTTCAAGACATCAGGCGCCATCCAGTCGTGGTCGTATCCCGATTTCGCCTACACCAAGGTGCTCGGCGTGCCCCTGTTTTCCGGCTTCATGTATGCGGCTGTGGGCAGCTACATCATCCAGGCCTGGCGGCTCTTGGATGTCCGGATCCGCCACCACCCGCCCTACTGGATGGCCACCCTCGTGGCGCTCGCGATCTATCTCAACTTCTTCACCCACCACTATATCGGCGACTATCGCTGGTATCTGGCAGCACTCGCGATCGGCCTCTATGCCCGGACCACCGTCACCTTCCGGCCCTTTGATCGGGATCGGCAGATGCCGATGTTGCTTGCCTTCATCCTGATCGGTTTCTTCATCTGGGTGGCGGAGAACATCTCCACCTTCTTTGCCATCTGGCACTATCCGAACCAGCTGGGCGCCTGGTCGACGGTGCATCTGGGCAAGTGGAGCTCGTGGACGCTGCTGGTGATGATGACCTTCACCATTGTCGCCTCGCTGAAGCATATCCGGGCGACGATCCACATTCCGAAGTGATCCTTGCCACTTTTGTACGATTTTTTTCGCATGCCGTGTCGAAATCGGTTTAGCTCGTTCGTTGGGGAAGCAGGATCGCAAAAGCGGTCCGGATAAAGAGAGGAGTGAAGACATGCGCGTCATGGTGATGGTGAAGGCGACGGAAGACAGCGAAGAAGGCATCATGCCGCCGCCGAAGCTTTTCGAAGACATGGGCAAGTTCAACGAGGAACTGGTGCAGGCGGGCATCATGCTCTCCGGCGACGGGCTGAAGCCGTCGAAGATGGGCAAGCGGATCGCCTTTGACGGACCGGACCGCCGGGTGATCGACGGCCCCTTCGCGGAAACCCGGGAGCTGGTCGCCGGCTACTGGATCTGGGAGGTGAAGGACATGGACGAGGCCGTTGCCTGGGTGAAGCGTTGCCCCAATCCGATGCTGGGACCGAGCGAAATCGAGATCCGGCCCTTCTACGAGATGGAAGATTTCGCCGAGATCGCCACGCCCGAGGGACAGGCGAGCCATGATCGGGCGGCGGAGGGCCTGTCGCGCCGGGAAAATGGTGTAGGCTGATCAAGGACCCGGCCCCCATTCGCCCGGTTGACCGCGCCGAGGGGGCCGCCATACTCCGGCTCATGACAGAGCATGGGAAACCCACCACCTCCCCTTTGCGGCCGCATGCCGCAGGCGCAGAAGCGGCGGCGCGCGATATCGAGGCGATCTATCGCATGGAGAGGGTCCGGCTGATCGCCGGGCTCGCAAAACATGTCGGTGACCTCGGCCTTGCCGAGGAGCTGGCGCAGGAGGCGCTGGTGACGGCGCTCTCGACCTGGCCCGCATCCGGCACGCCGCCCAATCCCGGTGGCTGGCTGATGACGACGGCAAAGCGGCGGGCTGTCGATCTCTGGCGCCGACGCCGGATGATGGCGCGGCACGAGCCGTCACTTACCCATGATATCGAGACCGACCGTCCGGACGACTATGCGACCGTCGACGCCGCACTGGACGACGCGATCGGCGACGAGCGGTTGGCGCTGATCTTCACCGCCTGCCACCCCTTGCTCTCGCGGGACCAGCGCGCGGCGCTGACACTCAAAATCATCGGCGGGCTGACGACGGAGGAGATTGCCCGGGCTTTTCTCACTCAGGAGACGACGGTGGCGCAGAGGATCGTCCGGGCGAAGAAGATCCTGCGGGATGCCGACGTCGCGTTTGCGGTGCCAATGGGGAATGAGCGCGACGCCCGCCTCGCCTCGGTGCTGGAGGTCATCTACCTTGTTTTCAACGAGGGATATGCCGCCAGCCGTGGCGAGGATCTGATCCGGACGCAGCTGTGTGGAGAGGCCATGCAGCTTGGGCGCATCCTGGTGGGGCTGGCACCACAGGAACCGGAGGCGCATGGGCTGCTGGCACTGATGGAGCTGCAGGCCTCCCGCTTCAAGGCGCGGGTGGCAGCCGATGGCAGCGCGCTGACGCTTGAGACTCAGAACCGGGGGCTGTGGGACCAACTGTTGATCCAGCGCGGGCTGGCGGGGCTCGGGACGGCAGGAAAGCTCGGCGGTGCAGATGGCGTCTATGCGCTGCAGGCGGCGCTTGCTGCCGTGCACGCGCGGGCGGCAAGGTTTGCGGACACGGACTGGGGGATGAGTGCTGCGCTCTACGACCGACTGCTGGAGCGGAACCCCTCGCCTGTCGTGGCGCTCAACCGGGCGGTGGCCCATTCGATGGCCCATGGGCCGGAGGTGGGGCTTACTGTGCTGGCAGAGATCGAGGAAGAGCCTTCGCTCTTAGACTATCTGCCGCTTCATGCGGCGAAGGGGGACTTCCTGTTCCGGCTGGGGCGTCTGGCGGAAGCGCAAACCGCGTTCGAGACGGCTGCAGCACTGAGCGGCAATGATCGCGAGCGCGCTTTCCTGCTGGATCGTGCTGGGCAATGCGGCCGGGCTGACGGCTGACATGAAAAGGGACATCCGGCCTTTCGACCGGATGTGCTTGCATTGGGCTGGGATCAGAACTGCTTTCTGAACATCAGACGATCGAGCGAGAGATAACCGCCGCCGAAGGCTGCGAAGAGGAAGGCGCCGCCGGTCCAGAAGAGCGAGGCCAGTTCTGCCTTGGACTGGACCTGATGCAGGAAGGTGTGGCCGCCATCGGCAAGACGCGCCATGGCTTGCGGCGTGAAGAATTCGCTGCCGGCCTTCAGCGCGTCGATGCCCGCCTGGGTGAGGAAAGCATCGCCATAAGGATTGGCCATGTGGAAGTAGAGCGTGATTGCCAGCATCACGCCATTGGCCAGCGCTGCCGGGCGGGTGAAGAGGCCGAGCGCGATCAGGAGGCCGCCGAGGACCTGCAGCACGGCGAGTGTCGGTGACCAGAGCCAGCCCGGATAGAAGCCGAGCTTTTCGACAAAGCCGACCTGCGCGAAGGGTGCCATGATCTTCGGCCATCCCTCGATCACCAGCATGCCGCCGACGGCGAGGCGGAAGATCGTCCAGGCCATGGGCTGGGCGATGCGGTCATAGAAGGTCGAGAGCGGCGGAATGATGAGATGGTTCTTGTCGTTGCTGAAAATGGATGCGTCAACCATGGGGAAACCTCACTTACATCGATAATTCGATGGATTGAGGTTAGCGCTGTCTTGGCGATCTCCCTTGACGCAGATCAATTGTTTCCGTGTACATCCAATGATTTGCAATCTCTAATTCAGACGGAGCCTATTGTCTGCCAGACATGGCTGGGGATTGCACGACGACTTCTCGTCCCGCTCCCAATGCCGAGCTCTGCACCTCTTTGCAGTAACGCGATCATCGATGGCCTTGGATTGCAATTGATGGGCCGGCGAATGCCGATTGCGTGAAGGAGATTTCCGCGTCACAAATTTCGGATCCGTGACCATGCCCCAGGAGCAAGCGATGAAGCGTGTACTGTCGACACTGATGCTCACCGCTGCCTATCTCATGGTCGCCCCGCAGGTCTGGTCGCAAGACAAGATCATGATTGCTACACCGGTTTTCGGCCAGATCGTCGTCTATCCATTGCCGCCGGGGTTTGCACCGAGCTTCGAGGACCTGAAGGGCACGTTCTACATCCAGGAATCGGTCCTGAGTGGTGAGAGTGTCGACGACTGGTCGCAGATGTTCACGATGACGGGTCTCAAACTGGCCAAGCAGACCGTGACCCTCGACCAGGCTGCGCAGAACATGGCGGGTCCGTTTCAACAAGCATGTAGCAAGGCCTTCTCAGCCATCTCATATGGGCCGACCCAAATCGATGGCAGACCAGCGATGGTCATACTTTTGAGTTGCGGTGCGATGCCGCGCGTGAATGGAAATAGTGAGGCGCAAAGCGAGACCGCTTTGATCGCTCTGGTTCAAGCCCCCTTCGGCCTGATCACCATACAATGGGCGGAGCGTGGGGATGCCTTCGATACACCGGCCAGCGATGAGGCCGACCGCTGGATGACGCGGATGGCCCCCATGCTGGCCATGCGCTTCTGCGATGCGGTCCCTGGTGAACAACCACCCTACCCGAGCTGCGTGTCGCGCCCATAGACTATCTGGGCGGCGATCGCCCGACTCGCGCCCATGTCACAACACGCAAAAAAGCCGGGTGATCGCTCACCCGGCTTTTTTCATCCTTCCCTTCCGGGAGGAAACTTACGCTGCTTCAGCTTCGGCTTCAGCGGCGACGCGGGCCTTGTCGGCTGCGCCCTTGGCGTCAACGTCGCGCTCGACGAACTCGATAACAGCCATGGCGGCGTTGTCGCCCAGGCGGAAACCGGCCTTCATGATGCGCAGGTAGCCGCCGTTGCGGGTGGCGTAACGCGTTGCGATGGCGTCGAAGAGCTTCTTGACGGCATCGACGTCCTTGATCTGCGAGATCGCCTGACGACGAGCGTGCAGGTCGCCGCGCTTGCCGAGGGTAACCAGCTTCTCGACGATCGGGCGAATTTCCTTCGCCTTCGGGAGCGTCGTGACGATCTGCTCATGGGTGATGAGCGAAGCAGCCATGTTGGCGAACATCGCCTTACGGTGGCTGGCGGTACGGTTCAGCTTGCGGCCGGCTTTCTGGTGGCGCATTGCTATTCTCCTTTAAGTGCAGGCTCTGTCTCAGAGGCTGCCGTTTCCTGACACATACGGGCATTCGCCCGCAGTTTGACGGGGAAAGGCAGGCTTAGAGGCTGCCTTCACTGTTATTAATATTGGTCTTCGTAACGCTTCGCGAGATCTTCGATGTTCTCGGGCGGCCATGCCGGTACTTCCATACCGAGGTGCAGGCCCATGGAAGCGAGAACTTCCTTGATTTCGTTCAGCGACTTGCGGCCGAAGTTCGGCGTGCGCAGCATCTCTGCCTCGGTCTTCTGGATCAGATCGCCGATGTAAACGATGTTGTCGTTCTTCAGGCAGTTTGCCGAGCGGACCGAAAGCTCCAGCTCGTCGACCTTCTTGAGCAGCGCCGGGTTGAAGGCGAGCTCGGTGACGGCTTCCTCTTCGGCTTCCTTCTGCGGTTCGTCGAAGTTGACGAAGACGCCGAGCTGGTCCTGAAGGATGCGTGCAGCGAAAGCGACAGCGTCCTCACCGGTGACGGAGCCATCGGTCTCGATGGTCATCAGCAGCTTGTCATAGTCGAGAACCTGGCCCTCACGGGTGTTTTCGACCTTGTAGGACACCTTCTTGACCGGCGAGTAGAGGCTGTCGACCGGGATGAGACCGATCGGTGCATCTTCCGCGCGGTTGCGCTCGGCCGGGACGTAACCCTTGCCGTTATTGACCGTGAACTCCATACGGATTTCTGCGCCTTCATCGAGGGTGCAGATAACATGGTTGGGGTTCAGGATCTCAATGTCGCCGACCGTCTGGATGTCACCGGCGGTTACAACGCCTGGACCCTGCTTACGGACAACCATGCGCTTGGCATCGTCGCCGTCCATCTTGATGGCGATTTCCTTGATGTTCAGGACGATGTCGGTGACATCTTCGCGAACGCCCGGGATAGACGAGAACTCGTGCAGAACGCCGTCGATCTGGACAGCCGTAACAGCTGCACCACGAAGCGACGACAGGAGAACGCGACGCAGAGCGTTGCCGAGCGTCAGGCCGAAGCCCCGCTCGAGCGGCTCAGCGACGAGCGTCGCCTTGGTGCGGCCGGAGGAGGAAAATTCCACCTTGTTCGGCTTGATCAGTTCCTGCCAATTCTTCTGAATCATGATTTTACCTTCCGTTCGCCATCACCATTCAATCGTGACGGCCGAATATGAGAAGCACCGGGAAGGCGAACCGCCTGCCCGGCAAGACGAAGAATGATTAGACGCGACGCTTCTTGCGCGGACGGCAGCCATTGTGCGGGATCGGGGTCACGTCACGGATCGACGTGATCATGAAGCCGGCAGCCTGGAGGGCGCGCAGAGCGGATTCACGACCCGAACCCGGACCGCAGACTTCCACTTCGAGAGACTTCATGCCGTGTTCCTGGGCCTTCTTGGCGCAGTCTTCAGCAGCGATCTGGGCAGCGAATGGGGTCGACTTACGCGAACCCTTGAAGCCCTTCGCACCAGCAGACGACCAGGCAATAGCATTGCCCTGTGCGTCGGTAATGGTGATCATCGTGTTGTTGAAGGTCGAGTTTACGTGGGCAACGCCCGACGAGATATTCTTGCGTTCGCGACGGCGGACGCGTGTGGCTTCCTTGGCCATGGTCTTCCTTTCAGTTGATCTAAACACCGCCGTAATGCCAGCGGCTACACCAATCGAGGCAACAGGATGAAGGCAGTGGGCACCAGGTCACCCTGCTGCCCACTGCCTTTTCCCAATGCCGCGAAAAATTACTTCTTCTTACCAGCGATCGCCTTCGCCGGACCCTTACGGGTGCGGGCGTTGGTGTGCGTGCGCTGACCGCGAACCGGCAGACCACGACGATGGCGCAGGCCACGGTAGCAGCCGAGGTCCATCAGACGCTTGATGTTCATCGCGGTATCGCGACGCAGGTCGCCTTCGACCTGGTAATCGCGGTCGATGGTTTCGCGGATCTGGAGGACTTCTGCGTCGGTCAGCTGGTGAACGCGCTTTTCAGCCGGAAGACCGACCTTCTCCATGATTTCCGATGCGAACTTCGGTCCAATCCCGTGAATATAGGTCAGCGCGATAACAACGCGCTTCGCAGTCGGGATGTTGACGCCAGCGATACGTGCCACGCCTATTCTCCTTGCTTCCAGTTGCCATCCGGCAAGTGGTGTCTCGTTACACGGCCCAGATGGACCGCAATTACAAATCGGGTTCTCAACAAACCAAAACGACCGAACCCGGTCTTCCAACGTTTTGGAAGAACGCGCCGATCGCAGTCATGTCGCGAGTTGGCGCGGTCTTTAACGGAATCGGTCGACAAAAGCAACCGGCCCCGCGAAGATTCTTAGAACTGACAGGCTTCAGAGCCCGGCCAGGATGGCCTCGATCTCGCCGGTGACGGCATCGATCTCACCCATGCCGTCGACCGAATGCAGCTTACCCTTGGCGTGGTAATAGCCGATCAGCGGCGAGGTTTCCTTGTAGTAGGCCTGCAGACGGGTGCGGACCGTATCCCTGTTATCGTCGGGGCGGCGCTTGAAGTGGGTCGAGCCACACTTGTCGCAGACACCGTCGACCTTCGGCTTCAGGTTCTCGTCGTGGTAGCCGGCGCCGCAGTTGGCGCAGGTGTACCGGCCAGCGATTCGGTCAGCCAGGATCTCGTCATCGACGCGGATCTCGATCACCGCCGAAAGGTCGAGGTCTTTGCTGCTCAGCATCGCCTCGGTGGCATCCGCCTGGACAAGCGTCCGCGGGAAGCCATCGAGAATGAAGCCATTGGCACAGTCGGGCGCATCGATGCGCTCGGAGACGATGGCGATGACGATGTCGTCGGAGACGAGCTTGCCAGCGTCCATGACAGCCTTGGCGCGTTTTCCGACCTCCGTGCCAGCCGATACGGCGGCACGGAGCATATCACCGGTGGAGAGCTGCGGGATGCCGTGCTTCTCCACGATCCGCTGGGCTTGGGTCCCCTTGCCCGCGCCCGGCGGTCCTAACAGAATCAGTCTCATCGTCCCCTCTTTCCTCCACGCAACTTCGACTTCTTGATCAGACCTTCATATTGCTGAGCGATCAGATGTCCCTGAACCTGTGCTACAGTATCAAGGGTGACGCTGACAACAATCAAAAGCGAAGTACCACCAAGGGCTAATGGGATGCCCGTGCGTGCGATGAGGATTTCAGGCAGAACGCAGACGAAGACGAGGTAGACGGCGCCGACCACTGTGATGCGGGTCAGGACGTAATCGATGTATTCGGCCGTGCGGTCACCGGGGCGGATGCCCGGGATGAAGCCGCCGTGCTTCTTCAGATTGTCGGCCGTATCCTTCGGGTTGAAGACGATGGCCGTGTAGAAGAAGGCGAAGAAGGCAATCAGCGCACCGTAGAGCAGCATATAGATCGGGTGACCATGCTGCAGCGAAGCGATGATGGTCGTCGCCCAGCCGGGCAGCGCCTGGTTGCCGGAGAAGCCGGCAGCCGTTGCAGGCAGCAGCAGCAGCGACGAAGCGAAGATGGCCGGGATAACGCCCGCGGTGTTGAGCTTCAGCGGCAGGTGCGAGGTATCGCCCTGGAACATGCGGTTGCCGACCTGTCGCTTCGGATACTGGATCAGAAGGCGACGCTGGGCGCGCTCGACGAAGACGATCAGGGCGATAACGCCGATCGCGACGACGATGACGGTGAGAATCAGCAGCGTCGACAGAGCGCCGGTGCGGCCGAGTTCCAGCGTGTGGGCAACTGCGGTCGGAAGACCTGCAGCGATGCCGGCGAAGATGATCAGCGAGATGCCGTTGCCGATACCGCGCGAAGTGATCTGCTCACCGAGCCACATCAGGAACATGGTGCCGCCGAGAAGCGTCAGCACGGTCGAAATACGGAAGAACCAGCCCGGATCGGCGACAATGCCCTGCCCCGATTCGAGGCCGACGGCGATGCCGTAGGCCTGGAGCGTGCCGAGCAGCACGGTGCCGTAGCGGGTGTACTGGTTGATAATCTTGCGGCCCTGCTCGCCCTCTTTCTTGAGCTGCTCGAGGGCCGGCACGACAGACGTCATCAGCTGCACGATGATCGACGCGGAGATGTAGGGCATGATGCCCAGCGCGAAGATCGCCATGCGCTCGACAGCGCCACCAGCAAACATGTTGAAAAGACCGAGGATACCACCCGACTGCCCCTGGAAGGCGGCGGCATAGGCCTCCGGATTGAGGCCAGGCAGCGGAATATGCGTGCCGAGGCGATAGACCAGCAATGCGGCCAGAGTGAACCACAGACGCTTCTTCAGATCTTCCGCCTTGGCGAAAGTCGAGAAGTTCAGGTTCGAGGCCAGTTGTTCCGCTGCAGAAGCCATAGAATTCTCCGCCAACCTAGACCGGCGACGGGAACCCGTCCGAACCGGAGGCTATTCGTTCAAACTGTTTTTCAGAAAACAGGGCGCGGGGAGAAGTTGCCGAGCAACCGCATGCCTCACACCCTTGTTTTCCAGATGACCCGGAAGACGAAACGACGTCCATTCCGTCCTGGGATCGTGAGGCTCACATATGGGAGCAAAATCGCCCGGTGTGAAGCACCCCGGGCGATTGTCTGTCACTTATTCAGCGGCTTCCTTAGCTGCTTCGAGCAGCTTGATGGAACCGCCAGCCTTTTCGATCTTCTCGACGGCGACCTTGGAGGCGCCGGCGACTTCGATCGTGAGCTTTGCCTTCAGTTCGCCGCCGGACAGGACGCGAACGCCGTCCTTGACGCGACGGATAACGCCGGCTGCCTTGAGCGAAGCGGCATCAACCGTTGCCTTGGCGTCGAGCTTGCCAGCATCGATCGCGGTCTGGATACGGCCGAGCGATACGGTGACGTATTCAGAAGCGAAGATGTTGTTGAAGCCGCGCTTCGGCAGACGACGATAGATCGGCATCTGGCCGCCTTCGAAGCCGTTGATGGCGACGCCGGAACGAGCCTTCTGACCCTTTACACCGCGACCACCGGTCTTGCCCTTGCCGGAACCGATACCGCGACCTACGCGGATACGTTCCTTGGAAGCGCCTTCGTTGTCTTTGATTTCATTCAGTTTCATGATGACTTCCCCCGTCTCACTTCTCGTCGACGACGCGAACGAGATGCTGGACAGCACGGATCATGCCACGAACGGAAGGGGTATCTTCCAGGGTGCGGACCCGGTGCATCTTGTTGAGGCCCAAACCGACCAGCGTTGCGCGCTGGACTGCCGGACGGCGAATAGGCGAACCGATCTGCTCGACCGTGATCGTCTTTGCTTCAGTCTTCTTCGTAGCCTTGGCCATGGTTCAGACTCCTCTTATTCTTCAGCAGCGTTGCCAGAAGCAGCGCGGCGAGCCTGGAGGGTAGCATACTTCAGGCCACGCTGAGCAGCGACGTCCTTCGGATGCACCTGGTGCTTCAGGGCGTCGAACGTAGCGCGAACCATGTTGTACGGGTTCGACGAACCGGTCGACTTGGCGACGACGTCGTGCATGCCGAGCGTTTCGAAAACGGCGCGCATCGGGCCACCGGCGATGATACCGGTACCGGCCTTGGCGGAGCGCAGCAGAACCTTGCCGGCGCCATGACGGCCGTTGACGTCGTGATGCAGCGTACGGCCGTCACGAAGCGGAACGAAAATCATGTCGCGCTTGGCAGCTTCCGTTGCCTTGCGGATGGCTTCCGGCACTTCACGTGCCTTGCCATGGCCGAAGCCTACGCGACCCTTCTGGTCGCCGACCACGACGAGGGCTGCGAAGCCGAAACGACGGCCGCCCTTGACGACCTTAGCGACGCGGTTGATCGCGACAAGCTTGTCGACGAACTCGCTGTCGCGCTCTTCACGGTTCTGGCGATCATCGCGCGAACCACGCTTTTCTTGTGCCATTGTCCTTTTCCTTTTTCTTTTCCGGGTGCAATCGGCAGATTACGCAAAGTTCCACCCTGCCCTGTCGGGTCAAGGTGGAATCCGGTGTGACCGGCTTAAAGCCGGAAATCCACCCGAACGCAAGTCCGGGTGGAAATTCTATCTTAGAAGGTCAGACCACCTTCACGAGCCGCTTCGGCGAGAGCCTTGATGCGGCCGTGATAGATGAAGGCGCCACGATCGAAGACGACTTCATTCACGCCAGCCTTGACGGCGCGCTCTGCAACCAGCTTGCCAACGGCAGCAGCTGCTGCGATGTCGGCGCCGGTCTTGAGCTCGGCCTTCAGGCCGCCATCGAGGGTCGAAGCAGCCGCGAGGGTCTTGCCAGCGACGTCGTCGATGATCTGAGCGTAGATGTTCTTCGAAGAGCGATGTACCGACAGACGCGGACGGCCATTTGCCACCGCCTTGATCTGACGCCGTACGCGGTTCGCACGGCGAACAAGTGCTTCTTTTCTGCTTGCCATTTCGCGCGATCCTTAC
This sequence comes from uncultured Allorhizobium sp., assembly GCA_958439205.1. Taxonomy (GTDB): domain Bacteria; phylum Pseudomonadota; class Alphaproteobacteria; order Rhizobiales; family Rhizobiaceae; genus Allorhizobium. Next base: position 3,152,643 of record OY288189.1, read on the forward strand.
TTCTTCTTGCCTTCTTTGCGGACGATCCGCTCTTCGGCATACTTGACGCCCTTGCCCTTGTAGGGCTCCGGACCGCGGTATTCGCGGATCTCGGCGGCAACCTGGCCGACCTGCTGCTTGTTGATGCCGGACACGATGATTTCGGTCGGCTTCGGAACAGCGATGGAGATGCCAACCGGCGGCTCATAGACGACGTCATGGCTGAAGCCGAGTGCCAGCTGCAGGTTCTTGCCCTGAAGCGACGCGCGGTAACCAACGCCGTTGATTTCGAGCTTGCGCTCGTAACCGTCCTTAACACCCTTCAGGATGTTTTCGATCATCGTGCGGGACATGCCCCACTTCGAACGAGCATCCTTGGAGTCGTTGATCGGCTGTACGACAACAGCGTTGTCTTCGAGCTTCACGGAGATTTCGTCATTTGCGACGAAGAAAAGTTCACCCTTCGGGCCCTTGACGGAGACCTTCTGGCCTTCGACAGAGGCGGTCACGCCAGCCGGAACCGGAACGGGCTTTTTACCGATACGAGACATAGTTTTTCCTGTCTGTTCGCTATGGAGATCCCCTGCCCGTCTTAGAAGACGGAGCAGAGTACCTCACCACCAACGTTCTGTTCGCGAGCCTGGTGATCGGCCATCACACCCTTCGGAGTCGAAAGGATGGTGATGCCGAGGCCGTTCGCGACCTGCGGGATGGACTTAACCGAGACATAAACTCGGCGGCCCGGCTTGGATACGCGGCCGATTTCGCGAATGACCGAAGAACCTTCGTAGTACTTCAGTTCGATCGTGAGCTCAGACTTGCCATTGCCGTAATCGACCTGGCTGTAGCCACGGATGTAACCTTCGGCCTGCAGAACGTCGAGAACGCGGGCACGGAGATTGGAGGCCGGAGTGGAGACGGAGCTCTTGCGGCGAGCTGCGCCATTCCGGATGCGGGTGAGCATATCGCCCAACGGATCAGTCATCGTCATATTGGCGTCTCCTTACCAGCTCGACTTCACAACGCCCGGCACCTTGCCGGTGTTGCCAAGCTCGCGAAGCGCGATACGCGACATTCCAAGCTTGCGATAGAATGCACGCGGACGACCGGTGACTTCGCAACGGTTGCGAATACGGGTCTTGGAGCCATCGCGCGGCAGTTCTGCCAGCTTCAGGGTGGCCTTGAACCGCTCTTCAATCGAAAGAGACTGGTTCATGATGATTGCCTTCAAACCGGCACGCTTTGCGGCCTGGCTCGCGGCAATCTTGCGGCGGCGCTTGTTCTTTTCAACTGCGCTTGTCTTCGCCATATCGAAGTTCCTCTTCTACGCTCGTCGTTACGGTTACTGACGGAACGGGAAGTTGAACTCTTTCAGAAGAGCCCGAGCTTCGTCGTCGTTGGTCGCCGTCGTGCAAACGATGATGTCCATGCCCCACATCTGATCAACCTTATCGTAGTTGATCTCCGGGAACACAATGTGCTCCTTGATGCCCATGGCGAAGTTGCCACGGCCGTCAAAGGACTTCGGGTTCAGGCCGCGGAAGTCGCGAACGCGCGGAAGCGCGATGTTGACCAGGCGGTCCAGGAACTCATACATGCGGGCGCCGCGCAGGGTGACCTTTGCGCCGATCGGCATGTTTTCGCGGACCTTGAAGCCAGCGATCGAATTGCGGGCCTTGGTGATAACCGGCTTCTGGCCGGCGATCGCTGCAAGGTCAGCCGCAGCAACAGTGGGCTTCTTGGAGTCGGCAGTTGCCTCGCCCACGCCCATGTTGATCACGATCTTGTCGAGCTTCGGGATCTGCATTTCGTTGGCGAAGGAGAACTGCTCCTGCATCGCCTTGCGAATGCGATTTACGTATTCAACCTTGAGCCGCGGCTCATACTTTGCCTCAGCCATCGATCACTTCTCCCGAACGCTTGGCCACACGAACCTTCTTGCCGTCAACGACCTTGAAACCGACGCGGGTCGGCTTGCCGTCCTTGTCGGCGATCGCGATGTTCGACAGATGGATCGAGGCTTCCTTGCTGATGATGCCGGCTTCCGCGGTCTGCGTCTGGCGCTGGTGGCGCTTGACAACATTGATGCCACGGACGACCGCACGGTCTTCCTTCGGCATGACCTGGAGGACTTCGCCCGAACGGCCCTTGTCCTTGCCAGCGAGTACGACGACCTTGTCGCCCTTGCGGATCTTATTCATCGCTTCCCGCTCCCTTACAGTACTTCTGGAGCCAGCGAGATGATCTTCATGTGGTTCTTGGCGCGAAGTTCGCGCGGAACCGGTCCGAAGATACGGGTGCCGATCGGCTCTTTCTTGTTGTCGATAAGAACAGCTGCGTTGTTATCGAATCGAATGACGCTGCCGTCAGCGCGACGGATGTCCTTGGCGGTGCGAACAACAACCGCCTTCATCACGTCACCCTTCTTCACGCGGCCGCGCGGTATAGCTTCCTTGATCGAAACGACGATGATGTCGCCGATGGAAGCGTACTTGCGCTTAGAACCGCCCAGCACCTTGATGCACATGACACGACGTGCGCCGGAATTATCCGCGACGTCGAGGTTAGTCTGCATCTGAATCATGTCAGGTCGCCTTCTTGTTGTAACCCGAACGGTTGGGCCGAGGCCCCCTATTCGGGCTTATGATAAATTTCTGATGTGCGCGGGAAGATAAATACAGGGTGGTTTCCCATAGGGACCTTCCGTGCGCTCAAAGCAAAAGAACGCCCGATTCCGAGCGTTCTCTGCCAGTGGTCTGCTTCATACAGATTTCTGCGCAAGGTGCAAGCCCTTGCGCAGGAAGTCCGTAAATTAAGCCTGGGCGGCAATTACCGTCCAGCACTTGTCCTTGGAGATCGGTGCACATTCCTGGATGGAAACGACGTCACCGGTCTTGTACTGGTTGTTCTCGTCATGTGCCTTGTACTTCTTGGACCGGCGAACGGTCTTCTGAAGCAGCGGGTGGGCGAATCGACGCTCAACGCGAACGACAATGGTCTTGTCGTTCTTATCGCTGACAACTACGCCCTGCAGAATGCGTTTCGGCATATTTCTCGGTCCTTAGGCCTTGGCTTCTGCCGCCTTCTGGCGGGCAATGGTTTTCACGCGTGCGATATCACGACGGACTTCCTGAATACGGGAAGACTTCTCGAGCTGGCCAGTGGCCTTCTGGAAGCGCAGGTTGAACTGCTCCTTCTTCAGCTTTGCAAGCTCGTCGTTCAGCTGGTCAGCGCTCATGGCGCGTACATCTACGGCTTTCATCGACTTGATCCTCACTCTGCAATGCGCTGTACGAAGCGCGTCGTGACAGAGAGCTTGGCGGAACCGAGGCGGAGAGCCTCGCGCGCGATCTCTTCCGATACGCCGTCGATCTCGAACATGATACGACCAGGCTTGACCTTACATGCCCAGTATTCGACCGAACCCTTACCCTTACCCATACGAACTTCGGTCGGCTTTGCCGTGACCGGAACGTCAGGGAATACGCGGATCCACACGCGACCAGCACGCTTCATATAGCGGGTGATCGCACGACGGGCTGCTTCAATTTCGCGAGCGTTCACGCGGTTCGGTTCCAGAGCCTTGAGGCCGAATTCACCGAATGCCAGATCAAAACCGCCCTTGGCGACGCCCTTGATGCGGCCCTTGAACTGCTTGCGGTACTTTGTACGCTTTGGCTGCAACATTTTCTTACTTCTCCGAGCTTATCTTTCGCCAGCGTTCAATCAAGCGTTCTCGCGGCGACGGTCGCCACGATCACCGCGTTCACGGCTTGCGGGACCCTGGGCATCGCCCTCCATCGCACGACGTTCCGATGCCATCGGATCGTGCTCGAGGATTTCGCCCTTGAAGATCCAGACCTTTACGCCGCAGATGCCGTATGCGGTTTCGGCTTCAGCCGTACCGTAATCGATGTCTGCACGCAGGGTGTGGAGCGGAACGCGACCTTCGCGGTACCATTCGGTACGAGCGATTTCGGCACCACCGAGACGGCCGGCGCAGGTGATCTTGATGCCTTCGGCACCGAGACGCATGGCCGACTGAACGGCGCGCTTCATGGCGCGACGGAATGCGATACGACGCTCGAGCTGCTGGGTGATCGACTGAGCAACGAGCGTTGCGTCGACTTCCGGCTTGCGCACTTCAACGATGTTGAGGTGCGTTTCCGAGTTCGTCATCGTCGAAATCTTCTTGCGAAGCTTCTCGATGTCTGCACCCTTCTTGCCGATGATCAGACCCGGACGAGCCGAGTGGATCGTGACGCGGCACTTCTTGTGCGGACGCTCGATGACGACCTTGGCGATGCCGGCCTGCTTGAGCTCTTCCATGAGGTAGGCGCGGATCTTCAGGTCTTCATGCAGAAGCTTGCCGTATTCGGCGTTGTCTGCAAACCAGCGGCTATCCCAGGTGCGATTGATCCCGAGACGGAAGCCAATCGGATTGATTTTCTGACCCATTATGCGGCCTCCCCTTTGGCTTCGACTTCACGCACCACGATGGTGAGGTGCGAGAACGGCTTTTCGATGCGCGAAGCGCGGCCGCGGCCACGAGCGTGGAAACGCTTCATGGTGATCGACTTGCCAACATAGGCCTCGGCGACGATCAGCTGATCGACGTCGAGATCATGGTTGTTCTCAGCGTTGGCGATCGCGGACTCAAGGGTCTTGCGGACCGTGCCTGCGATGCGCTTACGGGAGAATTCCAGGTCAGCGAGAGCGCGCTCGACCTTCTTGCCGCGGATGAGCGCGGCAACCAGGTTGAGCTTCTGGGGGCTGACGCGGATCGTGCGGGCGACTGCCTGCGCTTCGTTGTCTTTCAGCCGGCGTTCGGCTTTTGCCTTGCCCATCGTTACTTCCTCTTCGCCTTCTTGTCCGCACCGTGACCGTAATAGGTCCGGGTGGGAGCGAATTCACCGAACTTGTGGCCGACCATGTCTTCGTTGACAGAGACGGGCACATGCTTGCTGCCGTTGTAGACGCCGAAGGTGAGACCTACGAACTGCGGCAGGATGGTGGAGCGACGGCTCCACATCTTGATCACTTCATTACGACCTGTCTCGCGAACCTTCTCAGCCTTCTTGAGAAGATAGCCGTCGACGAACGGGCCTTTCCATACTGAACGAGCCATTTCTGACTACCTCTCTTACTTCTTCTTCAGGTGGCGCGAGCGCATGATGAACTTGTCGGTCGACTTGTTCGAGCGAGTCCGCTTGCCCTTGGTGGGCTTACCCCACGGGGAAACCGGGTGGCGACCACCGGAGGTGCGGCCTTCACCACCACCGTGCGGGTGGTCGACCGGGTTCATGACGACACCGCGGTTATGCGGGGTCTTGCCGCGCCAGCGGGTGCGACCGGCCTTGCCGTCGTTGGTGTTGCCGTGGTCCGGGTTGGAAACGGCGCCGATGGTGGCCAGGCAGGAGCCAGGAACCAGACGCTGCTCACCCGAGTTCAGGCGCAGGATCGCCATGCCGGCATCGCGGCCGACGAGCTGGACGTAGGTGCCAGCCGAACGTGCGATCTGACCGCCCTTGCCGGGCTTCATTTCGACGTTGTGAACGATCGAACCAACCGGGATGTACTGCAGCGGCATGGTGTTGCCGGGCTTCACGTCAACGGCCTTTTCAGACGCGATGACCTTGTCGCCGGCAGCGATGCGCTGCGGTGCCAGGATGTAAGCCTGTTCGCCGTCCGTGTAGGTCACGAGAGCGATGAAGGCCGAACGGTTCGGGTCGTATTCCAGGCGCTCGACGGTGCCTTCGACGTCGAACTTGCGACGCTTGAAGTCAACCAGACGATAGGTGCGCTTGTGACCACCACCGATGAAGCGAGCGGTGATGCGACCGTAGTTGTTACGGCCACCGCTCTTGGAGAGACCTTCCGTCAGCGCCTTGACCGGCTTGCCCTTCCAGAGGCCAGAGCGGTCGACGATGACCAGCTGACGCTGGCTCGGGGTCGTCGGATTGTAGCTTTTCAATGCCATTGTTCTTGTTCCCTACCTCAGACGCCCGTCGACACGTCGATGGACTGACCTTCGGCGAGCGTCACGACGGCCTTCTTGACGTCCTTCTGCTTGCCGGCGAAGCCGCGGAAACGCTTAGTCTTGCCCTTGCGGACGAGCGTATTGACGGCGGTGACCTTGACGCCGAAGAGAGCCTCAACAGCAGCCTTGATTTCCGGCTTGCTGGCACCCTTGGCGACGTTGAAGACGACCTGGTTGAACTCAGACACCATGGTCGACTTTTCCGTGATCGACGGAGATACGATCACGTCGTAGTGGCGAAGATCCGTCATTTGAACCGCTCCTCCAGAGCTTCCACAGCAGCCTTCGACAGGACGAGCTTGCCGCGGCGCAGGATGTCATAAACGTTGATGCCCTGAACCGGCAGAACATCGATGTTCGGGATGTTCGAAGCGGCGAGCTTGAAGTTGCTGTCGATTTCGGCACCGCCGATGACGAGAGCGTTGGTGAGGCCGAGCGATGCGAAGGTACCGACGAGCAGCTTGGTCTTGGCTTCAGCCGCAACCAGGTTGTCAACGATGATCACGTCTTCCGACTTCATCTTTGCAGAGAGGGCGTGGCGCAGAGCGAGCGCACGAACCTTCTTCGGCAGGTCATGGGCGTGGCTGCGAACAACCGGGCCATGAGCCTTACCACCGCCGCGGAACTGCGGAGCGCGGGCCGAATGGTGACGAGCACGACCGGTGCCCTTCTGCTTGTACATCTTCGAACCGGTGCGGGAAACTTCCGAACGGCCCTTGGTCTTGTGCGTACCCTGGCGCTTCTTGGCCAGCTGGTAGCGGATCATGCGCGCGATCAGATCTTCGCGGGGATCCAGACCGAAGATTTCGTCCGACAGAGAAACCTTGCCGGCGTCCTTGCCCTCGAGGGTCTTGACGTTGAATTCCATGTGCTTGGCTCCCTTACTTCGCCGACTTGACGGCGTCGCGGACGATGATCCAGGAACCCTTGGAACCGGGAACAGCGCCCTTCACAAGGATGAGACCACGATCTTCATCGGTCGAAACGACTTCGAGGTTCTGGGTGGTGACGCGAGTCTGGCCCATGTGACCAGCCATGCGCTTGCCCTTCCAGACCTTGCCCGGATCCTGGTTCGAACCGGTCGAACCATGCGAACGGTGCGAAACGGAAACACCGTGGGTCGCGCGCAGACCACCGAAGTTATGGCGCTTCATGGCACCGGCAAAACCCTTACCGATCGTCGTGCCCGTGACGTCGACCAGCTGGCCGGCTTCAAAATGGCTCGCGGTCAGCTGTGCGCCGACATCGATAAGGTTGTCTTCGGAAACGCGAAATTCGACGAGCTTGGCCTTGGGCTCAACGCTCGCTGCGGCGAAGTGACCACGAAGGCCCTTCGACGTGTTCTTGACCTTCGACGTACCGGCACCGAGCTGAAGCGCTACGTAGCCGTTCTTGTCGGCCGTGCGCTGAGCTACGACCTGTACGTTATCCAGACGCAGAACTGTTACCGGGATATGTTCGCCGGCGTCGTTATAGACGCGGGTCATTCCCACTTTCTGTGCAATCACACCTGAACGCATTGGTTCATTCCTCTTGAGAGTCGCGGCCGGGAAAAGTGATCCAGGCCTTTCCTCTTTGTTTAAGGATTCCACTCAGGCCCTTCCGAACCATCGGGTTTCCCGTTTCGAGAAGTCGTTGGCAGGTCTTGCCACGTACCTTCCTTGTTATTACGGCTCTCGCCGGAATCTCTTCTTAGAGCTTGATCTCGACGTCTACGCCAGCAGCCAGGTCGAGCTTCATCAGCGCGTCCACGGTCTGCGGGGTCGGGTCTACGATGTCGAGAAGACGCTTATGCGTACGCATTTCGAACTGTTCGCGGCTCTTCTTGTCGACGTGAGGCGAACGGTTGACGGTAAATTTTTCAATGCGTGTCGGGAGCGGTACCGGGCCGCGAACGCTTGCACCGGTGCGCTTGGCGGTCGAGACGATCTCCCGCGTAGAGGCATCGAGAACCCGGTGATCAAACGCCTTGAGGCGGATGCGGATATTCTGGCCGTTCATTCGACTTGTCCTTGTTTCTTTTCTTGCGTCCCGCATACGCAGAGACAGTGAATTACCATGACTGGCCGGCCCCAAATTTTCAAAAATCACAGCGGACACGCCTGGCGCCGCTGTCACTCTTTGTCGTCATGAGGAGCCCTGCCGAACTCGACCCGTCACCAGGCCTTGAAAACTGCAGCGCTTAGAACTGCGGTGCAAATCACCGCGCGATTCTGATCGTGGCCGGCGACATACACCGCAATCGGCCGCTCGTCAATCCGCCTAGCCAGACGAATTGGCGACATGCGCATTGTCTGCATGACTGGCTTGCACCAACATTCAGACGGAAACGAAAAGCGGCCTCGGACACGAGGCCCGAGGCCGCTCTTTAAAAGGCTTACTCGATGATCGAGGCGACGATGCCGGCGCCGACGGTACGGCCGCCTTCGCGGATAGCGAAGCGCAGCTTTTCTTCCATCGCGATCGGAACGATCAGCTCAACGGCAACCGTGACGTTGTCGCCCGGCATAACCATTTCCGTGCCTTCCGGAAGCGACACGATACCGGTCACATCAGTCGTACGGAAGTAGAACTGCGGACGGTAGTTCGTGAAGAACGGCGTATGACGGCCGCCTTCTTCCTTCGTCAGGATGTAGGCTTCTGCCATGAACTTCTTGTGCGGCTTGACCGAACCCGGCTTGCACAGAACCTGACCACGCTCGACGTCGTCACGCTGGATACCACGAACCAGTGCGCCGATGTTGTCGCCGGCCTGACCCTGGTCGAGCAGCTTGCGGAACATTTCAACGCCGGTAACCGTCGTCTTCTTGGTGTCGCGGATGCCGACGAATTCGACTTCTTCGCCAACCTTGACGATACCACGCTCGACGCGGCCGGTCACAACCGTACCACGGCCAGAGATCGAGAACACGTCTTCGATCGGCATCAGGAAGGGCTGGTCAACCGGACGCTCAGGCGTCGGGATGTAGTCGTCAACAGCAGCCATCAGCGCGCGAACTGCGTCTTCGCCGATTTCCTTGTTGCTGTCGTTCAGAGCGGCCAGAGCCGAGCCCTTGACGAACGGGATGTCGTCGCCGGGGAAGTCGTAGGACGACAGGAGTTCGCGAACTTCGAGTTCGACGAGTTCCAGAAGTTCTGCGTCGTCGACCTGGTCAACCTTGTTGAGGAAGACAACGATCGCGGGAACGCCAACCTGACGGGCGAGCAGGATGTGCTCGCGGGTCTGCGGCATCGGGCCGTCAGCAGCCGAGCAAACCAGGATCGCGCCGTCCATCTGGGCAGCACCGGTGATCATGTTCTTGACGTAGTCGGCGTGGCCGGGGCAGTCGACGTGCGCGTAGTGACGGTTGGCCGTCTCATACTCGACGTGCGCCGTCGAGATGGTGATGCCGCGTGCCTTTTCTTCCGGAGCTGCGTCGATCTGGTCGTAGGCCTTGAACTCACCGAAGTACTTGGTGATCGCTGCCGTCAGAGACGTCTTGCCGTGGTCGACGTGGCCGATCGTGCCGATGTTGACGTGCGGCTTGTTGCGCTCAAACTTACTCTTTGCCATTTTCGGCTCTCCATTTCTTGGTCCCCATCAGGGGAAATTCAGTATTCAATTGGATGGGCGGGGTATCCCGGTCACTTCTGACCGGAATACTTTGCCTGGATTTCAGCAGCAACGTTCGACGGGACCGGTGCGTAGTGATCGAAGGTCATCGAGTACTGGGCGCGGCCCTGCGACATGGAGCGCAGGTTGTCGACGTACTTGAACATGTTGGCGAGCGGGACGTGAGCATTGATCACGATCGCGATGCCGCGCTGTTCCTGGCCCTGGATCTGGCCACGACGGGAGTTCAGGTCACCGATTACGTCACCGACGTAGTCTTCCGGCGTCACGACTTCCACCTTCATCATCGGCTCCAGCAACTGGGCGCCGGCCTTCTTAGCTGCTTCACGGAAGCAAGCACGCGAGGCGATTTCGAAGGCGAGAACCGAGGAGTCGACGTCGTGGAAGGCACCATCGATGAGGGTAGCCTTGACGCCGAGCATCGGGAAGCCTGCGAGCGGACCCGAAGACAGAACGCTTTCGATGCCCTTCTGGACGCCCGGGATGTATTCCTTCGGAACAGCACCGCCGACGATCTTGGACTCGAACTTGAAGTCTTCGCCATCCGGGTTCGGTTCGAAGACGAGCTTGACGCGCGCGAACTGACCGGTACCACCGGACTGCTTCTTGTGCGTGTAGTCTTCTTCGTGCGTCTTCGTGATGGTTTCGCGGTAAGCAACCTGCGGAGCACCAACGCTGGCTTCGACCTTGAACTCGCGACGCATACGGTCAACGAGGATGTCGAGGTGAAGTTCACCCATGCCGGCGATGATGGTCTGGCCAGATTCCTGGTCGGTCTTGACGCGGAACGACGGGTCTTCAGCAGCGAGGCGATTGAGCGCGAGGCCCATCTTTTCCTGGTCGCCCTTGGACTTCGGCTCGATCGCGATCTGGATGACCGGCTCCGGGAATTCCATGCGCTCGAGGATAACCGGCTTCAGGGGATCGCAGAGCGTGTCACCCGTCGTGGTTTCCTTGAGGCCTGCAAGAGCAACGATGTCGCCTGCGAAGGCTTCTTCGATGTCTTCACGGGAGTTCGAGTGCATCTGCAGCATACGGCCGACGCGCTCGCGCTTGTCCTTGACCGTGTTCAGAACCGACACGCCCTTTTCGAGCTTGCCCGAGTAGATGCGTGCGAAGGTGAGCGAACCAACGAAGGGGTCGTTCATGATCTTGAACGCGAGCATAGCAAGCGGCTCGGCATCATCTGCATGACGCTCGATTTCGGCTTCCGTCTTGAAGTCGATGCCCTTGATCGCCGGAATGTCCAACGGAGACGGCAGATATTCGACTACGGCGTCGAGGAGTGGCTGAACGCCCTTGTTCTTGAAGGCAGTGCCGCAGAACATCGGGTGGAACTTGACGTCGATGGTGCCGCGGCGAACCAGGGCACGGATCTTGTCGTTGTCCGGCATGATGCCGTTCAGGTAGTCTTCCATCGCCTGTTCGTCGATCTCGACAACGGTCTCGATCAGCTTTTCGCGATATTCGTCTGCCTTGGCCTTCAGGTCTTCCGGGATCTCGACAACGTCCCAGGCAGCGCCGAGGGACTCGTCACGCCATACGAGGGCGTTCATCTCGATCAGGTCGACAACGCCCTTGAATTCGGTTTCTGCACCGATCGGGAGCTGCATGACAACAGCGGTGGCGCCGAGACGGGTCTTGATCATTTCTACCGAGCGGTAGAAGTCAGCACCGGTCTTGTCCATCTTGTTGCAGAAGATCATCCGCGGGACGTTGTACTTCTCAGCCTGACGCCAGACGGTTTCGGTCTGCGGCTCGACGCCAGCGTTGGCGTCGAGGAGAGCAACTGCACCGTCGAGAACGCGCAGCGAACGCTCGACTTCGATCGTGAAGTCAACGTGGCCGGGGGTGTCGATGATGTTGAAGCGGCGCATCTTGCCGTCGCGACCCTTCCAGAAGGTCGTCGTGGCAGCGGAGGTGATCGTGATGCCACGCTCCTGCTCCTGCTCCATCCAGTCCATGGTGGCTGCGCCGTCATGAACTTCGCCGATCTTGTGAGACTTACCGGTGTAGTAGAGGATACGCTCGGTGGTCGTGGTCTTGCCGGCGTCGATGTGCGCCATGATACCGAAGTTGCGGTAGTCTTCGATTTTATATTCGCGAGCCATAACGGACTGCCTTTCAATATTTAATCGGTGGATTACCAGCGGTAATGCGAGAAGGCGCGGTTTGCATCGGCCATCTTGTGGGTGTCTTCGCGCTTCTTGACGGCGCTACCGCGGTTGTTCGCTGCGTCGAGCAGCTCGCCGGAGAGGCGGTCAACCATAGTCGTCTCGTTGCGCTTGCGGGCAGCAGTGATGAGCCAGCGGATCGCGAGAGCCTGACGGCGCTCCGGACGAACGTCGACCGGGACCTGGTAGGTTGCACCGCCGACGCGGCGCGAACGAACTTCAACATGCGGCGCGACGTTGTCGAGCGCCTGATGGAAGATCGCAATCGGTTCCTGCTTGGACTTGTTCTGAACGACGTCGAAGGCACCATAGACGATGCTTTCAGCGACGGACTTCTTGCCGTGAAGCATGATGGCGTTCATGAACTTGGTGACGACGAGATCGCCGAACTTCGGGTCCGGATTGATTTCGCGCTTTTCTGCACTGTGGCGACGGGACATACTATTTGTCTCTCAACGGTTAGGACGCTTTAGAACGCGGAGGACCTCGCGCAGCGCCGGTATCTGATTAGAAGAAGAGCCGAAGCTTACTTCGGACGCTTCGCACCGTACTTCGAACGGCGCTGCTTGCGGTTCTTGACGCCCTGGGTGTCGAGTACGCCGCGGATGATGTGGTAACGAACGCCCGGCAAGTCCTTTACGCGGCCGCCACGGATCATGACGACAGAGTGTTCCTGCAGGTTGTGGCCTTCACCCGGAATGTAGCCGATGACTTCGAAGCCATTGGTCAGACGGATCTTGGCAACCTTACGGAGAGCCGAGTTCGGCTTCTTCGGGGTCGTTGTGTAGACGCGGGTGCAAACGCCGCGCTTCTGCGGGTTTTCCTGCAGAGCAGGAACCTTATTGCGCTTTACCTGTGCCTGACGCGGCTTGCGGATCAGCTGGTTTACGGTAGGCATATACCCATCCCTTGCAAAATCTAGTCTCAAGCCCTTTCAGGCCCTTGTGGTTTGCCGTTTCCGGCGGCGGCCGCACAGTTTTCTTCATGCGCAAAATGTGGCCCGATCCGTTTTCGCGGATGGACCACAAAGAACAGAGGACGCACTACTGGAGTGCGTCGTGCGAGCAGCATTTCTGTCGTCAACGTGCGTTTGGAGACCTGTTTGAGACGAACTTCAGGACGCGTCGTCCCGAAAAACCCGGTCTCACATGGGCTCCGATGGCCGGGGTACTACTGTTTTCCCCCCTCAACGTCAAGTCACATCTGAGAATTAATGGCCAGAGCGCCCTGCCCTGCCGGGAGTCTCGGCCTTTCCGCGGGGGAAAATCACGGGGTCGAGACGATTTGGCTTGGCTTGCGGTTGGAAACTTCTAGATAGGTACAGGCAGAGGGTCAATCACCCTGCCGGCTGGTCGAATCGGCCAAAGCCCGAGAATCGATCGCCACAACAGGAAGACCAGGCGCCATGATCACCAGTCCCGACAATGACAACAACCGCGACGAGCCGATGGTTTTCATCGTGATTGCCAAGGCCTACGAGACCGAAGGCGGCCAGCCGGTCGACCTGCACGTGATGCTGACGGCCCCCGATGACGATTCCGCCGTGCGGCTGACGCTGAACGCACTGTCCGAGGAAGGCTTCATCGAGGCTGATCTCGACCAGATCGGCATGATCACCGGCGCACCGGACGAAGAGCCGCATGCCTCTGCCTATCAGGGCGCGCTCGAAGGCGAAGTCGCGATCATCCGCTTCACCTGAGCTTGCCATCACAGCCCTGTCGAGCCAGAGGCCGGTCGTCTGACCGGCCTTTTTGTTTGTCCGCTCCAGGGCCTGCTCTCGTCGCCTAAGATGCGTTCCTAAGGCCCCTCACCGCCGATCAGCATCGTTGCCAAGCCAAAACGGAAAAGACCGCCCGGATTGCTCCGGGCGGCCTTTGATCTTTGAAACCTTGTCGCCGATTACTCGGCGGCCGGTGCGCTTTCGCCGGCGAGGTTCTGCAGCATCGGGGTCGCAACGTCTGCACCCGTGCCTTTCTTGCGTTCCTCGAGGATGAGGTCGTCGCGCGAAGAGGCGATGCGGCGGATCTGCGTCATGGTGCCGCCGGTACCAGCCGGGATGAGGCGGCCGACGATGACGTTTTCCTTGAGACCCTGCAGCGTGTCGGTCTTGCCGGCGATCGCAGCTTCCGTGAGAACCTTGGTGGTTTCCTGGAAGGATGCGGCCGAGATGAACGACGGCGTCTGCAGCGAGGCCTTGGTGATGCCGAGAAGGACCGGATCGCCGTATGCGGGCTTCTTGCCTTCTTCAGCCAGGCGGTCGTTGTTGTCATCGAGCTCGATGCGGTCGACGTTGTCACCCACGATGTAGTGGCTGTCGCCCGCGTCGGTGATCTCAACCTTCTGCAGCATCTGGCGAACGATCACCTCGATGTGCTTGTCGTTGATCACAACGCCCTGCAGTCGGTAGACTTCCTGGATTTCGTTGACCAGGTACGAGGCGAGTGCCTCGACGCCCTTGATCGCCAGGATGTCGTGCGGAGCCGGGTTACCGTCGAGGATGTAATCACCCTTTTCGATGTAGTCGCCTTCCTGAAGGTGGAAGGGCTTGCCCTTCGGGATCAGGTATTCGACAGGCTCGACACCGTCTTCTGCCGGCTCGATGATGACGCGACGCTTGTTCTTGTAGTCGCGGCCGAGGCGGATCGTACCATCGATCTCAGCGATGATGGCGTGGTCCTTCGGACGACGAGCTTCGAACAGTTCGGCAACGCGCGGCAGACCACCAGTGATGTCCTTGGTCTTGGCGCTTTCCAGCGGCGAACGTGCAAGCACGTCACCCTGGGAAACCTTCTGACCAGGCTCGACCGACAGGATCGCTTCGACGGACAGGTGGAAGCGAGCTTCACCGCCACGTGCAACCTTCAGAACGTTTCCGCTCGCATCCTTGATGACGATCGCCGGCTTCAGGTCGGCACCGCGTGGCGTCGAACGCCAATCGATAACCTGACGCTTGGTGATACCGGTGGATTCGTCGGTTGCTTCGAGCACGGAGAGACCGTCGACGACGTCCTCGAAATGCACGATACCCTCGACTTCCGTCATCATTGGGCGTGTGTACGGATCCCACTCGGCCAGACGCTGGCCGCGCTTCACCTTGTCGCCATCGTCGACGAAGACCTTAGAACCGTAGGCTACACGCTGCGAGGACCGCTCGACACCACGTTCGTCGAGGAGCATCACGGCCATGCTGCGGCCCATGGCGATCAGGGTGCCATCAGAGTTGCGCAGCATGTTGCGGTTCTTGATCTGAACCGTACCTTCGTACGAGGCTTCCAGGAACGACTGGTCGACCACGGTCGCGGTACCGCCCAAGTGGAAGGTACGCATGGTGAGCTGGGTACCCGGCTCACCGATGGACTGTGCAGCGATAACGCCGACGGCCTCGCCCATGTTGACAGGCGTACCACGGGCCAAGTCGCGGCCGTAGCAGATCGAGCAGACGCCGGTCTGAACTTCGCAGGTCAGAGCAGAGCGGATGCGGATCGACTGGATGCCAGCCTTCTCGATATCCACGACATGCGGCTCAAGGATCATCTGGCCGGCATCGACGATGCGCTCACCCGTGACCGGATGATCGATGTCGTCGAGAGCCGTACGACCGAGGACGCGGGCGCCGATGGAGGCAACGACCTGACCGGCATCGACGATCGCCGTCATGGTGAGGCCCTTGTCGGTGCCGCAATCCACGAGGTTGACGATGCAATCCTGGGCCACGTCGACGAGACGACGGGTCAGGTAACCGGAGTTCGCGGTCTTCAGAGCGGTGTCTGCGAGACCCTTACGGGCACCGTGGGTCGAGTTGAAGTACTCGTTAACGGTCAGACCTTCCTTGAAGTTCGAGATGATCGGCGTCTCGATGATTTCACCCGACGGCTTGGCCATGAGGCCGCGCATGCCGCCCAGCTGGCGCATCTGGTTCGGTGAACCACGGGCGCCCGAGTGGGACATCATGTAGATGGCGTTCATCTGCTTCTGGCGACCCGTTTCCGGATCGAACTCGACGGCCTTAATGCGGGCCATCATGTCCTCGGCGACCTTTTCGGTTGCCTTGCCCCAGGCGTCGACGACCTTGTTGTACTTTTCGCCCTGAGTGATCAGGCCGTCATTGTACTGCTGCTCGTATTCCTTGACCAGCGTTTCGGTGTCGCCAACGATCTTCGCCTTGGTTTCCGGGATGATCATGTCGTCCTTGCCGAACGAAATGCCAGCCTTGCAGGCGTGGGTGAAGCCGAGCTGCATGATCCGGTCGCAGAAGATGACCGTGTCCTTCTGGCCGCAATGACGGTAGACCGTGTCGATCATCTTGGAGATGTTCTTCTTGGTCATTTCCTGGTTGCAGGTTTCGAACGGCACGTTGACGTTCTTCGGCAGAAGTTCGCCAATGATCATGCGGCCAGGCGTGGTTTCATAGATCTTCGAAACCGGCTTGCCTTCGGCATCGACGGTCTTGAAGCGGCCACGGATCTTGGCGTGCAGGGTGACGACCTTGTTCTCCAGAGCATGGTGCAGTTCGCCCATGTCGGAGAAGGCCATGCCTTCGCCCGGCTCGTTCTGGTTCTGGATCGACAGATAGTAGAGGCCGAGAACCATGTCCTGCGACGGAACGATGATCGGTGCACCGTTGGCCGGGTGCAGGATGTTGTTCGTCGACATCATCAGGACGCGGGCTTCAAGCTGAGCTTCGAGCGACAGCGGCACGTGAACGGCCATCTGGTCGCCGTCGAAGTCGGCGTTGAAGGCCGTGCAGACGAGCGGATGCAGCTGGATGGCCTTGCCTTCGACCAGGATCGGTTCGAAGGCCTGGATGCCCAGGCGGTGCAGCGTCGGTGCGCGGTTCAGGAGCACCGGATGCTCGCGGATGACCTCGTCGAGGATATCCCAGACTTCCGGCTTTTCCTTTTCAACCAGCTTCTTGGCCTGCTTGACGGTCGAGGAGTAACCCTTGGCGTCGAGGCGGGCGTAGATGAACGGCTTGAAGAGCTCAAGCGCCATCTTCTTCGGCAGGCCGCACTGGTGCAGCTTCAGTTCCGGACCGGTCACGATAACCGAACGGCCGGAATAGTCGACGCGCTTGCCGAGAAGGTTCTGGCGGAAGCGGCCCTGCTTGCCCTTGAGCATGTCAGACAGCGACTTCAGCGGACGCTTGTTGGCACCGGTGATGACGCGGCCACGGCGGCCGTTGTCGAACAGCGCGTCTACAGATTCCTGCAGCATGCGCTTTTCGTTGCGGATGATGATGCCCGGGGCGCGCAATTCGATCAGGCGCTTCAGACGGTTGTTACGGTTGATGACGCGACGATAGAGATCGTTGAGGTCAGACGTCGCGAAACGGCCGCCGTCCAGCGGAACCAGCGGACGCAGGTCCGGCGGGATGACCGGAACGACCTTCATGATCATCCATTCCGGGCGGTTGCCGGATTCCATGAAGTTCTCGACGATCTTCAGGCGCTTCATCAGCTTCTTCTGCTTGAGATCCGAGGTTGTCTCGGCAAGCTCAGAACGCAGGTCGCCAGCGATCTTTTCGAGGTTCATCGAGGCCAGCATCTCGTAAATGGCTTCAGCGCCGATCATGGCGGTGAACTGGTCCTCGCCGAACTCGTCCACGGCGATCATGTATTCTTCTTCGGAAAGAAGCTGGTTTTCCTTGAGCGAGGTCAGGCCCGGCTCAGTGACGATGTAGTTCTCGAAGTACAGAACGCGCTCGACATCCTTCAGCGTCATGTCCAGCAGCGTGGAGATGCGCGACGGCAGCGACTTCAGGAACCAGATATGGGCAACGGGAGCAGCGAGCTCGATATGGCCCATGCGCTCGCGGCGAACGCGCGACAGCGTGACTTCGACGCCGCACTTTTCGCAGATGATGCCCTTGTACTTCATGCGCTTGTACTTGCCGCACAGGCACTCGTAGTCCTTGATCGGTCCGAAGATACGCGCGCAGAAGAGACCGTCACGCTCAGGCTTGAACGTACGGTAGTTGATGGTTTCCGGCTTCTTGATCTCGCCGTAGGACCACGAAAGGATCTTCTCCGGGCTCGCGATCGAGATCCGGATGGAATCGAAGTGCTGAGCCGGCACCGACGGGTTGAAAAGGTTCATGACCTCTTGGTTCATGCCTGTCTCCTTTTGGGGCTAGAAGCCCTCTTTCGGGTCTCGGTGGCGGCGGATTCCCGGGATGCCGCACCAGACCCTCAAATGACAATAACCGCGAAATGCGGCGAAACTCCCCTTCCCGTCCCGTATTTGGCCGCGGGTCGGTCAGGGGATGGCGTGCGCGGCTTGAACCACGCACGCCTTTGTCAAAGCGTTATTCGGCTGCGTCCGGCAGCTGACCATCTTCCGGCAGGAGCTTGGAGTTCTCGAGTTCCACGGAAAGGCCGAGAGAGCGCATTTCCTTGACGAGAACGTTGAAGCTTTCCGGAATACCGGCCTCGAAGGTGTCGTCACCACGGACGATCGCTTCATAGACCTTGGTACGGCCGGCCACGTCGTCCGACTTCACCGTCAGCATTTCCTGCAGGGTGTAGGCGGCGCCGTAAGCTTCCAGAGCCCAGACTTCCATTTCCCCGAAGCGCTGACCGCCGAACTGCGCCTTACCACCGAGCGGCTGCTGGGTGACGAGGGAGTACGGACCGATCGAGCGAGCGTGGATCTTGTCGTCGACAAGGTGGTTCAGCTTGATCATGTACATGTAGCCAACGGTGACCTTACGGTCGAAGGCTTCACCGGTACGACCATCGTACAGAACCGACTGACCCGACGGATCGAGACCAGCACGCTCCAGCATCGAGGAGACGTCGCTTTCATGCGCACCGTCGAAGACCGGGGTGGCGATGGATACGCCACGCTTGGCTTCTTCGGCGAGCTTGACGAGCGCGTCGTCATCGAAGTGCTTCACTTCGTCATGGGCTTCCGACTCGTAGATCTCCGTCAGTTCCTTGCGAAGATCGGTGATGTCGAGGTGCTTGCGGTAGTCTTCAAGCATCTGACCGATCTTCTTGCCCATGCCGGCGCAAGCCCAGGCAAGGTGGGTTTCGAGGATCTGACCGACGTTCATACGCGAGGGAACGCCGAGCGGGTTCAAGACGATGTCGACATGCGTGCCGTCTTCGAGGAACGGCATGTCCTCGGCCGGTACGATGCGCGACACCACGCCCTTGTTGCCGTGACGGCCGGCCATCTTGTCGCCTGGCTGGATCTTGCGCTTCACAGCAACAAAGACCTTGACCATCTTCATGACGCCCGGAGGCATTTCGTCGCCGCGCTGGACCTTCTCGACCTTGTCCATGAAGCGCTGTTCAAGGCGCGACTTGGATTCGTCGTACTGGCCACGGAGCGCTTCGAGTTCCCCCTGCACCTTTTCGTCTTCGACTGCGAACATCCACCACTGCGAGCGGGGATATTCGGAGACGACGGCGTTGGTGAGTTCGACGCCCTTCTTGAAGCCCTTCGGGCCTGCAATCGAGACCTGGCCACGCAGCATGTCGATCAGACGGCCGTAGACGTTACGGTCGAGGATCGCCTGCTCGTCGTCGCGGTCCTTGGCGAGGCGTTCGATTTCCTCGCGCTCGATCGCCATCGCACGTTCGTCCTTTTCAACGCCGTGGCGGTTGAAAACGCGAACTTCAACGACGGTGCCGAAGGTGCCCGGAGGCATGCGCATCGAGGTGTCGCGAACGTCGGAGGCCTTTTCACCGAAGATGGCGCGCAGAAGCTTTTCTTCCGGCGTCATCGGGCTTTCGCCCTTCGGGGTGATCTTGCCGACCAGGATGTCGCCAGGAGCGACTTCCGCACCGATGTAGACGATACCGGCTTCGTCGAGGTTCTTCAGCGCTTCTTCCGAAACGTTCGGAATGTCGCGCGTGATTTCTTCCGGACCAAGCTTGGTGTCGCGGGCCATGACTTCGAATTCCTCGATGTGGATCGAGGTGAAGACGTCTTCCGAGACGATACGCTCCGACATGAGGATCGAGTCCTCATAGTTGTAGCCGTTCCAGGGCATGAACGCGACGAGCGCGTTGCGGCCGAGAGCAAGGTCGCCGAGGTCGGTCGACGGACCGTCCGCGATGATGTCGCCCTTGTTCAGGATGTCACCGACGGTGACCAGCGGACGCTGGTTGACGCAGGTGTTCTGGTTCGAACGCTGGAACTTCTGCAGGCGGTAGATATCGACGCCGGACTTGGACGGATCGAGATCTTCCGTGGCGCGGATAACGATACGCGTCGCATCGACCTGGTCGACCACGCCGCCGCGACGGGCACCGATGGCGGCGCCGGAGTCACGGGCAACGATCGGCTCCATGCCGGTTCCAACGAACGGGGCTTCGGCACGCAGCAGCGGCACGGCCTGACGCTGCATGTTCGAGCCCATGAGGGCGCGGTTGGCGTCGTCGTTTTCGAGGAACGGGATAAGAGCGGCCGCAACCGAAACCAGCTGCTTCGGCGAAACGTCCATCAGGTTGATGGTGTCGCGCGGGGACAGCATAACTTCGCCAGAGTGACGGCAGACGACGAACTCTTCAACGAACTGGCCATCGGCCGTCAGTTCAGAGTTGGCCTGGGCGACGTAGTACTTCGCTTCTTCCATAGCGGAGAGATAGACGACGTCCTTCGTCACCTTGCCATCGATGATCTTACGGTACGGGCTTTCGATGAAGCCGTACTTGTTGACCCGGGCAAAGGTTGCGAGCGAGTTGATCAGACCGATGTTCGGGCCTTCCGGCGTTTCGATCGGGCAAATACGGCCGTAGTGGGTCGGGTGAACGTCGCGGACTTCGAAGCCTGCGCGCTCGCGGGTCAGACCACCCGGTCCAAGAGCCGAGAGACGGCGCTTGTGAGTGATTTCCGAAAGCGGGTTCACCTGGTCCATGAACTGCGACAGCTGCGAGGAGCCGAAGAATTCGCGGACGGCAGCAGCAGCCGGCTTGGCGTTGATCAGGTCCTGCGGCATGACGGTGTCGATTTCGATCGACGACATGCGTTCCTTGATCGCGCGCTCCATGCGGAGCAGGCCGAGACGGTACTGGTTCTCCATGAGCTCGCCGACGGAGCGAACACGACGGTTACCGAGGTTGTCGATGTCGTCGATCTCGCCCTTGCCGTCACGCAGTTCGACCAGCATCTTGACGACGGCCAGGATGTCGTCCTTGCGCAGAACGCGGACGGTATCGGGGCAATCGAGGTCGAGACGCATGTTCATCTTGACGCGACCAACGGCCGACAGGTCGTAGCGCTCGCTGTCGAAGAACAGCGACTGGAACATGGCTTCAGCCGAGTCCATGGTCGGCGGTTCACCCGGACGCATGACGCGGTAGATGTCGAACAGAGCGTCCTGACGGTTCTCGTTCTTGTCGGCCGACAGCGTGTTGCGGATGTAGGCGCCGACATTGATGTGGTCGATGCCGAGGATCGGGATTTCCTCGAAGCCGGACTCGAGGATCTGCGGAAGCGACTTTTCGTCGATTTCCGAACCGGCTTCCATGTAGATTTCACCGGTCGACATGTTGACCAGGTCTTCGGCAAGGTAGTTGCCGAACAGGTCTTCGTCGGAGGCCTTCAGGAACTTAATGCCCTTGTCGGTCAGCTGACGCAGAAGACGCGGGGTGAGCTTCTTGCCACCTTCGACGACGACTTCGCCGCTATCGGCGTCGACGAGATCGGAAATGGCCTTCGCACCCTTGAGGGTCTCCGGGTTGAACGGGAAACGCCAGCCCTTGCCATCACGCTCGTAGACGGACTTCGAGTAGAAGGTCGACAGGATTTCTTCGCCGTCCATGCCAAGCGCCATCAGCAGCGAGGTCACAGGGATCTTGCGGCGACGGTCGATACGGGCGTGTACGATGTCCTTGGCGTCGAATTCGATGTCGAGCCAGGAACCGCGATAGGGAATGACGCGGGCAGCAAACAGAAGCTTGCCCGAGGAGTGGGACTTGCCCTTGTCGTGGTCGAAGAAGACACCCGGCGAACGGTGCATCTGCGAGACGATAACGCGCTCGGTGCCGTTGACGATGAAGGTACCGTTGTTCGTCATGAGCGGCATGTCGCCCATGTAGACGGACTGTTCCTTGATGTCCTTGATCGAGCGTGCGCCCGTATCCTCGTCAATATCGAACACGATGAGGCGCAGCGTGACCTTCAGCGGTGCGGCATAGGTCAGATCGCGCTGGCGGCATTCATCGACATCGAACTTCGGCGGCTCGAATTCGTAGGACACGAATTCCAGCATGGACGCGCCGGAGAAGTCGGTGATCGGGAATACAGATTTGAAAACGGATTGAAGCCCCTCTTCGGGACGGCCGCCCTGCGGCTCGTCGACCATGAGGAACTGGTCATAAGATGCCTTCTGAACCTCAATGAGGTTCGGCATTTCTGCGACTTCTGGAATTTTTCCGAAAAACTTGCGTACGCGCCTGCGACCGTTAAAGGTAAGGGTCTGAGCCATCGTCGCTCCTTGTCAGTTTGCACCCGGGCCTGCAACAGACGGTGACCGCTGGCCAGGCGGCTCCGTCAAAAAATGGATCGCTCAATCTCGTCTCGAGATCCGGGCGGCCGGCCGGTTTGCCGGGCACGCGGGTCAAGACCATCCTCTTGAGAACCCATTACCCAGGAACCGGTTTCATACGGTTCCTGGGTAATATGTTCGGAGGAAACGGGCGGGAGAAGGAAACCTTCCCCCGCCGCATTCCGATATTACTTAACGTCGACCTTAGCGCCGGCGTCTTCAAGCTTCTTCTTGAGGTCAGCAGCTTCAGCCTTCGAAACGGCTTCCTTGACAGCCTTCGGAGCGCCTTCGACGAGATCCTTGGCTTCCTTGAGGCCCAGGCCGGTGATGGCGCGGACTTCCTTGATGACGTTGATCTTGTTGGCGCCGGCATCCGTCAGGATGACGTCGAATTCAGTCTTTTCTTCTTCAGCCGGAGCAGCAGCAGCGCCACCGCCAGCAGCAGCAACGGCTACAGGAGCAGCAGCCGAAACGCCCCACTTTTCTTCGAGCAGCTTGGAAAGCTCAGCGGCTTCCAGAACGGTCAGAGAGGAGAGGTCTTCAACGATCTTTGCGAGATCAGCCATGTTACTATTTCCTTATAGATGTTCGGTTCGACACGAACGGGTTAGGGTATGAACAGCGAAAAACCGCCTTACGCGGCTTCGTCCTTCTTTGCATAGGCCGCAAACACGCGAGCAAGCTGAGCTGCCGGTGCTGCCACAACGCCTGCGATGCGGGTTGCCGGGGTCTGAATCATACCCAGCAGCTTTGCACGCAGTTCGTCCAGCGAAGGCAGGGTCGCAAGCGACTTGACTGCATCTGCGGACAAGGTGGTTGTTCCCATGGCGCCACCGAGAACAACGATCTTGTCGTTGGTCTTGGCGAAATCCATGACGACCTTCGGAGCCACAATCGGATCAGCGCTGAATGCAATCAGCGTCTGGCCCTTGAAGAGATCAGTGATCCCTTCGGCTTCCGTGCCCTGAAGAGCGATCTTGGCCAGGCGGTTCTTCGCGACTTTGACGGTGCCGCCAGCAGCGCGCATCTTCGAACGAAAATCGTTCATCTGCGCAACCGTGACACCAGCATAGTGGGCCACAACAACCGAACCGGAAGCCTTGAAGACTTCGTTCAGTTCTGTGACGAATTCGCGTTTTTCCGCTCTTTCCACTGTCTGTCTCCAGTTGATGGGACCGCAATCCTGCAGGCCCCACCGGGTTTGCCTTTGCCTCAGGGGATCTATTAAGAGATCCCAAGCGACGCTTGAGGATCCTGTCCCCTCCGGTTGGACTTAAATGTCCAGCCAAAAGGCGAATAAGGCTCGAACCGAACTTCAAGACGTCATCAGACGTTTAAATACCGGATCTCACCCGTCTCATGCAGGCATGTATTAAGGCCCTTCGGCCGCCCACAATCTCGGACAGGAGTGCCTGGTTTTGACACCAGGCATTTCCGGCCCCGAAAGGCCGGAAACTTGGTCAGGCCGGAGTTTGCACTCCGGCCGAATTCATAATCAGGCGACCGTGGACGGGTCGATCTTGACGCCCGGACCCATGGTCGAAGAGATCGCTACGCGCTTGACGTAGTTGCCCTTGGCGCCAGCCGGCTTAGCCTTGACGACGGCGTCAGCGAAAGCCTTGATGTTTTCTTCGAGCGCCTTGGCGTCGAAAGAGGCCTTCCCGATGCCGGCGTGGATGATACCAGCCTTCTCGACGCGGAACTCAACGGCACCGCCCTTGGAAGCCTTGACGGCGCCAGCGACGTCCATGGTGACCGTACCGACCTTCGGGTTCGGCATCATGCCACGCGGGCCGAGAACCTTACCGAGGCGACCGACGAGCGGCATCATGTCCGGGGTGGCGATGCAGCGATCGAAGTCGATCTTACCGCCCTGGACGATTTCCAGCAGGTCTTCGGCGCCAACGATGTCTGCACCAGCTGCCTTGGCT
This sequence comes from uncultured Allorhizobium sp., assembly GCA_958439205.1. Lineage (GTDB taxonomy): Bacteria > Pseudomonadota > Alphaproteobacteria > Rhizobiales > Rhizobiaceae > Allorhizobium. The sequence goes on from OY288189.1 coordinate 3,176,878, forward strand.
TCGTCAGCCTTGGCGCCACGTGCGAAGACAGCGACGCGAACGTCACGGCCGGTACCGTTCGGCAGGTTGACCACGCCGCGGACCATCTGGTCTGCGTGGCGCGGGTCGACGCCGAGGTTCATGGCGATTTCGATCGTTTCGTCGAACTTGGCGACGGCACGTTCCTTGACCATCGAGATGGCGTCGGACAGGGCGACCAGCTTGGTCGGGTCCACGCCTTCGCGGATCTTCTGAATACGCTTTGCTACCTTGGCCATGATCAACCTACCACTTCCAGGCCCATGGAGCGGGCAGAGCCCTCAACCATCAGCATTGCGCCTTCGATGTCGGCGGCGTTCAGATCCTTCATCTTGCCTTCGGCAATTGCGCGGACCTGCGCCTTGGTGATCGTACCGACCTTCGCACCCTTGCCCGGAGTCTTCGAGCCAGAGGTGATCTTTGCTTCCTTCTTCAGCCAGTAGGTGACCGGCGGCTGCTTCATTGCGAAGGTGAAGGACTTGTCCTGGTAATAGGTGATGACGACCGGGATCGGCATACCCTTTTCCATTTCCTGCGTGGCGGCATTGAACGCCTTGCAGAATTCCATGATGTTAATGCCACGCTGACCAAGAGCCGGGCCGATCGGCGGGGACGGGTTAGCCGATCCTGCCTTGACCTGGAGCTTGAGCTGGCCTGCAACTTTCTTAGCCATTACTCTCTGCCTTTCATTTCAGACCGGTTGCCCGATCCCATATGCCAGCATTCGCTGGCGGCTGCGGTTGCGTGGTACGTCTGAACGGTCCGGCTTAGAGACCGCCATCCTCCCACGCGGGTCGGGGAGTTGCCTCCCCTTCTCCGATCAGACCTTTTCGACCTGACCGTATTCGAGTTCGACGGGGGTCGCGCGACCGAAGATCGAGACCTCGACCTTGAGGCGCGAGCGCTCTTCGTCCACGTCCTGGACGATCCCGTTGAAGGAGGCGAAGGGACCGTCGGAGACGCGAACCTGTTCGCCGATTTCGAAGGATACGGAGGACTTCGGACGCTCGACGCCTTCCTGGACCTGGCCCAGGATGCGCTCAGCCTCGAAATCCGGGATCGGAACCGGCTTGTTGTCGGAACCGAGGAAGCCCGTAACCTTCGGGGTATTCTTGATCAGATGGTAGGCTTCGTCGGTCAGGTTTGCCCGCACCATGACGTAGCCTGGGAAGAACTTGCGTTCGCTATCCACCTTGCGGCCGCGACGAACCTCAACGACCTTTTCGGTCGGAACGAGGATCTTTTCGAAGAGATGATCAAGGCCCTTCTGCTTGGCCTTGTGCTCAATGTCTTCCGCGACCTTCTTTTCAAAATTTGAATACGCGTGGACGATATACCAACGTGCCGCCATGTTCGTTCCCGCCCGATTAATTGCCGACGCTCAGCACGAGGCTGAGCAACCAGCTGATCAGCTGGTCCGCGCCGAAGAAGAACAGCGCAGCGAAAAACACCATCGCCAGGACCATGAGCGTCGAAATCATGGTCTCGCGACGCGAGGGCCACGTCACCTTGGACGTCTCGGAGCGAACCTGCTGCAGAAACGCGAATGGATTACCCTTGGATGCCATTTAATGCCCACGCATTTACGGCGCGTAAAGCCGACCTTGGTCAGCCCCACGCACCGCGTGTCTGTTTGAACCCTACATAGAGACCGTTTCCCCTTTTCACAAGAGGAAATGTTCTCCAGCACTTTTTCGGCTTTGCCAGATCTTTACGCTCGTCGCGGCCCTAAAGCGCGCCGTGCGACTTGGCAGGGGCAGCCGGGCTTGAACCGACGACCTGCGGTTTTGGAGACCGCCGCTCTACCAACTGAGCTATACCCCTAAGCCTTACACCGGACAGAAACGCTCCCGTCCGAGGCATGACGCACCCTTTAAGGCGGGCGCGCCGGATTGGCAAGTGTCTTTTTTCGGCTTTTCACCACTGCCGTCAGTGACATCGCTCACCATTGCCGCTCGAAGCGCGCATTGAGGCGGGCGTTCGGCTTGTGGGCCAGATCAGACAGGGTCGCATTGAGCCGGATACCGGGGCGAAGGTTCTTTTCCAGGCCGACCTCCGCCCGAAATGGTGCCTTGTTGTCCATGAGAATGCCGCCGGTCACGATGGTGTCAATATCACTGAATGCCAGGCGCAGATCCTGCCTTGCCAGGAAGCCTGATTCTCCGTTGCTGCGGCGTCCGGCTTCGAATGTCCGGTTGAGGGACACGACCGCCGGGCCGTTGGCGGTGATGGTCCGAGACTGCCGCAGCGCCGCACGGGCGGCACCACTTACCAGATCAAGGCGGACACCGATGGACGCCGGCGCCACATCGCTCTTTCGGACATCCACCTCGCCCCACAGACGCATCGGCGGATGGACGGTCCCGGATTGGAGTCCCGTTGATAGGCGCAGATTTGATTCGGACCCGAATCGCGGACGCCCGGGCAGGTCGAGCGCAAGGCCGGTGCGGATGCCGAGATCCTCCGGCGAGCCCGTGGCGCTCCACACAAAGGGGCTCTCCTCCGCCTTGGCCGCAGTCGACGGAAGAGCGAGCGACACGAGCAGGGAGATGCCGACAGCGGCGACAGGTGATTTCAGGGCCATGTTTTGCGGGTCCACAGAATGGAGCGCAGACTTGGCCGCGCTCGCGAATCACGATCGTTTCAGTCGTAACCGCATCTGGTACGCAGCAGAAGGACCGCGCCTGCATGGGAGCCATGCGGCGGCTCCGTCAGGAAATTCCCGACACTGTGCCGGTTGAAAATGGTCAGAGAGCCGCCGCTTGCCAGACTCTCCGCTTTGACTGATACTCATCTGCGGCGCCCCGCGGAGGACAGACATGATCCGTATCAGCAATGCCGCCCTGCCCGGCTCGGAATTCGACGACAGTGACCTGACTGAAGCGCGCTTCACCGATGTCTCGCTGAAGGAGGCAGTCTTCAGCAATGTTGATCTGGGCCGCTGTCTGATTACCGATGCCAATGCCGACCAGATGGTCGTGCGCAACGTCGCCATGAACGCCGTGGTGATGGAGAATGTGGTGATGCATACCGCAAGCGTCACTCATGTGGATCTCAATGGCAGCACCATTCGCTTTGCGAGCCTTGCCGATACCTCGATCGCCGAATGCGACCTCACCGGCATGACGATCAATGGTTATCTGGTCACAGATCTCCTGCGCCTCGCGGAAGAGCAGCTTCTCGAACGGGCGTGAGTTCCCCTCACCCATCAGACTAGACTGGCGACTTTATACCCGCGCTATCGGCGGCGCCCTCATCATTACAAACATCGGGTAGCGTTGAGCGCTATTCTTGAACCATCGAAGATCGAGAGTGGGATCGCCCCACCACCATCCAGGCATCAGCGGTCTGGATTTACGCTGCGCTGTGTTGAGTCTTAATCCCCAACGAAAAAGGCCCCGCTGTTTCCAGCGGGGCCTCTCATTATCCCTTGCGGGACACTATTACTCGATGATCGAGGCGACGATGCCGGCGCCGACGGTACGGCCGCCTTCGCGGATAGCGAAGCGCAGCTTTTCTTCCATCGCGATCGGAACGATCAGCTCAACGGCAACCGTGACGTTGTCGCCCGGCATAACCATTTCCGTGCCTTCCGGAAGCGACACGATACCGGTCACGTCCGTGGTGCGGAAGTAGAACTGCGGACGGTAGTTCGTGAAGAACGGCGTATGACGGCCGCCTTCTTCCTTCGTCAGGATGTAGGCTTCTGCCATGAACTTCTTGTGCGGCTTGACCGAACCCGGCTTGCACAGAACCTGACCACGCTCAACGTCGTCACGCTGGATACCACGAACCAGTGCGCCGATGTTGTCGCCGGCCTGGCCCTGGTCGAGCAGCTTGCGGAACATTTCAACGCCGGTAACCGTCGTCTTCTTGGTGTCGCGGATGCCGACGAATTCGACTTCTTCGCCAACCTTGACGATACCACGCTCGACGCGGCCGGTCACAACCGTACCACGGCCAGAGATCGAGAACACGTCTTCGATCGGCATCAGGAAGGGCTGGTCAACCGGACGCTCAGGCGTCGGGATGTAGTCGTCAACAGCGGCCATCAGCGCGCGAACTGCGTCTTCGCCGATTTCCTTGTTGCTGTCGTTCAGAGCAGCCAGAGCCGAGCCCTTGACGAACGGGATGTCGTCGCCGGGGAAGTCGTAGGACGACAGGAGTTCGCGAACTTCGAGTTCGACGAGTTCCAGAAGTTCTGCGTCGTCGACCTGGTCAACCTTGTTGAGGAAGACAACGATCGCGGGAACGCCAACCTGACGGGCGAGCAGGATGTGCTCGCGGGTCTGCGGCATCGGGCCGTCAGCTGCCGAGCAAACCAGGATCGCGCCGTCCATCTGGGCAGCACCGGTGATCATGTTCTTGACGTAGTCGGCGTGGCCGGGGCAGTCGACGTGGGCGTAGTGACGGTTGGCCGTCTCATACTCGACGTGTGCCGTCGAGATGGTGATGCCGCGAGCCTTTTCTTCCGGAGCTGCGTCGATCTGGTCGTAGGCCTTGAACTCACCGAAGTACTTGGTGATCGCTGCCGTCAGAGACGTCTTGCCGTGGTCGACGTGGCCGATCGTGCCGATGTTGACGTGCGGCTTGTTGCGCTCAAACTTACTCTTTGCCATTTGAATGCTTCCTGTGAACGAAACGGGGTTGCCCCGGCGAACCGGTTTGGTCCCGCCGTTTAAGGCTTTCATGCGCAATGCGCAAGCGTTAAATGACAAGCCTTCCGGAGGCCGAAATGCAGGGTTTCCACAGCCGAATCCTACAGCTGCGCAAAGCACTTCACGCAAGGCGAAGCAGAGGTGGAAAACCGTTTGAAATTCTGATGTTAGGGCTGGAAGGTGTCTGGAGCGGGTAACGGGAATCGAACCCGTGTATTCAGCTTGGAAGGCTGCTGCTCTACCATTGAGCTATACCCGCATATTCAGATCCGAGGACGAATGGTGGAGAGAGTTGGATTTGAACCAACGTAGGCTGAGCCAACGGATTTACAGTCCGTCCCCTTTAACCACTCGGGCATCTCTCCATTCTTTCGTCCGGATCTGGCGACCAAGCTTTGTAGTCCAGACCAGAGTGCGTCGCCCCCTGATCTGCGGCGGGTATATGACGGCCCAACCGGCTCATGTCAACACGAAGTTTGACGAAAAATTCCGAAAAGTTTCATAGGCCCGACACACACGGGATTTTCCGCACAGGTCTATGCCCGCCCCTTGCCCATGGTTATAAGAGCGCATGGCCAAAGATCCGAAAATCGACAAAACCGCCCGTGACACCCATTATGCGACGCTGCGCCGACAGGTGCGCGACGCCAAGCGTGAGCGGGGCGAAATCCCAACGCCCGGGCCGCAGAAGCCACGCAAGAGCAATGCAGACTGGACGCCGCCGAAGCTCGCGCCGGAGCAGGTTTTGCTCTACGGCCTGCACACAGTGCGCGCCGCTCTCGACAATCCCGAACGCAAGCTGATCAAGCTTTCGGCGACGCAAAATGCGCTTGTCAGGCTTGAGATATCGTCTGTGGAAAACCTCGGAATTCCCTTCGAGACGGTGACACCGCAGGATCTCGACAAGATCCTCGGACCGGAAGCGATCCATCAGGGCGTCATGCTCGAGACGCGGCCCCTGCCCCCGCGCCGGCTGGAAGCACTGAAGGACAGCCCGCTGATCCTCGTGCTCGACCAGGTGACCGATCCGCACAATGTCGGCGCGATCATGCGCTCGGCTGTTGCCTTCGATGCAGGCGCCGTTATCACCACGCAACGGCATAGCCCGACGGAATCGGGTGTGCTGGCGAAATCTGCCTCGGGTGCGCTGGAACTGATCCCCTATATCCAGGTGACCAATCTCGCGGATGCGCTCACTGAGCTGCACAAGCTCGGCTTCTTCTCGGTCGGTCTCGATTCGGAAGGGCCCGCGCCAATGGAAGGCACGCTCACCGGCGACCGCATTGCGCTGGTGCTGGGATCCGAGGGCAAGGGGCTACGTCAGAAGACGCGCGAAACCGTCTCTGCCCTCGCCCGCCTCGACATGCCCGGCGCGATCAAGTCGCTCAACGTTTCGAACGCCGCAGCGATCGCGCTCTATGCATCGCGCCAGCATCTGGCGACCAAGGGCTGATGAGGCTCATCTTCACCGACCTCGACGGAACGCTGCTCGACCATGACAGCTATTCCTTCGAGGCGGCGCGGCCGGCGCTCGACCTCCTGAAGGCACGGGGTATTCCCGTGATCCTGGCGAGCAGCAAGACGGAAGCCGAGATGCGTCCGATCGCCGGAGCGATCGGGATTTCCCATCCGATGATCGTGGAAAACGGCGCCGGCGTTGTCGGCCTTGGCAGAGACGTTTCGCCTGCCGATCGGTATTCGTCGAGTCCTTACAGCCACCTGCGTTCTTTTCTTAGGGAATTACCTAAGGAACTCAGCGCCTGCTTCGAAGGCTTTGGCGACTGGGACGTTGCGCATGTTTCGGAGGAGACAGGACTGCCACTCCCCGCGGCCGAACTTGCACGCCAACGGCACTTTTCCGAGCCGGGGCGCTTTACAGGCACCGAGGCGCAGAGGGAGGCCTTTATCGGACTTCTCGATGCGCGGGGTTTCACAGCCGTTCAGGGCGGGCGCTTCTTCACCCTGATGCCCAAGACCTCCAAGGCCGAGCGCATGGCGGAGGTGGTCGCGCATTATCAGCGCCGAGTGGCAGACCCTGTCCGGACCGTCGCGCTCGGCGATGCGCCGAACGATCTCGCCATGCTGGAAGCCGCCGATTGCGGCATCATCATCGCCAATCCCGCACACAAGGCCTTGCCCGTCACGGAACGGGAAAGACAGGGGGCGATCCTGCGCTCGGAACAATCCGGCCCGGAGGGCTGGAACATCATGATCCATCAACTCGTTGCCACGGGGTTTCTCTGAGCCGGCCGCAACCGGCGTCATCACGAAAGGACTAGAACATGGCGGATTTTCACCAGAATGGCGTGGTTGCCACCCTGCACAATCTCAGGGAGCGCTCGCTGGAACGGATGGAGAAGGAGCTCTCGGTCTTTTCGGCATCGCGACCGATCACGCTTATCCTGCCGTCGCTCTATTCCGAGCTCGAGGCCCCGGCCCTCGAGAACATCGTTTCCGAACTTTCCCAGGCGCCCTACATCGCGGAAATCGTCATCGGCCTCGACCAGGCGGATGAGGACCAGTTTCGTCGCGCCAAACAGTATTTTTCACGCCTGCCGCAGAAGCATACGATCCTCTGGCATGACGGGCCGCGGCTTCGCGCCGTGGACGAGAAGCTGAAGGCGGAGGATCTGTCGCCCGATCAGCCGGGCAAGGGGCGCAATGTCTGGTTCTGCATGGGCTATGTGCTGGCTTCCCGCCAGGCAGGCGTGGTTGCCCTGCATGACTGTGACATCACCACCTATTCGCGCGACATGCTGGCGCGGCTCGTCTATCCCGTCGCCAATCCGCGTTTTCCCTACGTCTTTTCCAAGGGCTACTACCCGCGCATTGCCGATCGCTCGCTGAATGGCCGGGTGACGCGCCTGCTTGTGACGCCGCTGCTGCTCAGCCTCGAAAAGGTTGTGGGCCACCATCCCTATATCGATTACCTCAAGGCCTTCCGCTATCCGCTCGCCGGGGAGTTCGCGATGCAGACGCAGATCCTCTCCGACATCCGCATCCCATCGGACTGGGGGCTGGAGATCGGCGTGTTGTCGGAGCTGTGGCGCAATTATTCCAACCACTCGATCTGCCAGGTCGACATTGCCGACGCCTATGATCACAAGCATCAGCCGCTGTCGCCAGAAGATGCAGCCAAGGGGCTGTCGCGCATGTCTGTCGACATCACCAAGGCGCTGTATCGCAAGCTTGCGACCGATGGCGTGGTGTTCAGCCAGGATTCGTTCCGCACGCTGAAGGCGACCTACTACCGGACGGCGCTGGATCTGGTGGAAACCTATTATCACGACGCGCGGATGAACGGGTTGACGACCGATCGACACCGGGAAGAACAGGCGGTCGAACTCTTCGCCGCCAATCTGATCGAGGCGGGGCAGGTCTATCTCGACAAACCGAACGCCACACCCTTCATGCCGAGCTGGAACCGCGTGCAGAGCGCCCTGCCCGACCTGTTGCGCGACATCCAGGAGGCCGCGCGCCTCGACGCCGAGGATTGATTCTGGAGCCCTCCTGCCGCCGTGTCACATGGACGGGCGGCAGGTCAGTTCGCCGTCGACGGCGACAAGCGACGTACCGGTGGTCGAAAGCTTGCGCTCGACGGGATAGTCGATGACGCTCGGCCAGGCCTCGATGTCCTTGGCTGCGTTCGGATCCGCGTCGATGGCCGGCTGGTATGCGGCGCGGCAATCCGGCATAGCGCGATCCGGCTCGAGGCCAAGCTCCTTGCGAATGGTTGCCGCGCAGGTGTCCGCGGAGGCGATGAGCGAGCAGGAGGCGGCGAAGGTGCGCCTGTAGCGCAGGGTGAGATCCTCGCCAACCAGCGTCAGGCCGGCAAACTCGCCAGCCACCACGTCATCCATCAGGCGCGTCCCGGTGCGAGCGTCATAGATCACGAACGGCAAGCCGCCATTCCAGCCATCGGCACCGCGGAAGAAGGCGTAAGGGCCGACCGCGCCCCAGATATAGCCCGCGGTATCATCTTCGATCTTGCGGTCGAGCGTGGGGTTGAGCTGGCATGGACCTTCCGAGGAGGCGATGTAGAGACCGGCAGCTCCCTTTTCGCCGAGATCGAGTTGCTTGAGAGCGAAATTCGGGTAGCGCAGGCAGGTGAGCTTGCCCTTCATGTCGAAGCCGGTGTCCTTTTCGGCCACTTCGACCTCGGCGCGTGTCGCGCGATCGAACTGTCCGGTGGCCTCTCCGGCATCGCGACAGGTGACGGGCGCCATACGGCCCACCGCGAACTGCAGTTCCTCGCCCTTGCCGCGCAATTCATACCGACCGTCCGAATACCAGAAACCGCTGGCAGCGGCCTGCTGCGGAAGCGAGAGCTTCAATCCATCGGGAAGCGTGACGTCTGCCGCCTTTTCGCTGAAGGTCACGGTCAGGGAGGTGCCGTCCTCACAGCTGTATTTGATGTTTGCCGCCCGGCTTTCCGCCGGAAGGATGAAAATGGCAGTCGCGGCCAGAGCCAGGCCGGCCAAAATCTGTACGCGCATCGGGTCTCCCTCGGCTGTTGGCCGACCATGCCAAAGAATTGCCCGCAAGGACAATGGCAAATGCGATCAATTCTGATGAGAAGTGGTGCCCCCGGCAGGGTTCGAACCCGCGACCCCCTGATTACAAATCAGGTGCTCTACCAACTGAGCTACAAGGGCAGTGGCCGCTGTTTAGGCGGAAATCGATTTGCGGTAAAGCAAAAAATCAGCGCAAGGTTAGCGCAGATGGTGAATATCCACGCCTCTCCCAGGCTGATCACGGCACTGGGAGCCGAACCGTTTTGAGGGCGAAACGGCTTGTGGTTACAGGTAGATGTCATGTACCACTTGGCGACATTTCATCAGGGCTCGCCATGTCTCGCACGTTCCGGTCGCTCGCCTTCATCGCTTCCAACACGGACGAAGCCCAGGCTTCGTGCCAGGAACTGATTCGCCTCTACGGCCATACCGAGCCGGCCGAGGCCGATGTGATCGTGGCGCTGGGTGGCGACGGCTTCATGCTGCAGACGCTGCATGACACGATGAACAGCGGCAAGCTGATCTACGGGATGAACCGGGGCTCGGTCGGCTTTCTGATGAACGAGTATTCGACGGATAATCTCACCGAGCGAATCGCGGTCGCCGTCGAGAATGATTTTCACCCGCTGAAAATGACCACCAGCAATGCCGATGGTTCGAGCTCGTTTGCGCTTGCGATCAACGAGGTCTCGGTGCTGCGGCAATCCTATCAGGCGGCAAAGCTGCGGGTGGTGATCGACGGCAAGGTGCGGCTCGAGGAGCTGATCTGTGACGGGCTGATGGTGGCAACACCCGTCGGTTCGACTGCCTATAATCTCTCCGCCCACGGGCCTATCCTGCCGCTGGAAGCACCGCTTCTGGCGCTAACGCCCGTCAGCGCCTTTCGTCCGCGCCGGTGGCGTGGTGCGCTGTTGCCGAACAAGGTGACGGTGGTGCTGGAGGTGCTGGAGCCGGAAAAGCGTCCGGTGAACGCGGTGGCGGATCATACGGAGGTCAAATCGGTTCTGAGGGTGGAGATTTCGCAGTCGGAGGAAACCACGGCACGCATCCTCTCCGACCCTGATCGATCCTGGTCCGACCGGATCATCGCCGAACAGTTTTCCGATTGAGGTTCCGATGAAGGTATTCAGCTCGGCCGCATTGCTGCTTTCGCTCATGCTCTCGTCTCCGGCCGTCGCAGACGAGATCGACCAATTGCCGCTGACGGCGACCTTCGTGATCAGCGGCGGCTATTGGGAATCGGGGCCTGAGGGCGTGCCCGGTGTCGAAACTGCGGTCGCTGCCGGTGAACGTGGCTATTACAAGCTCGTCGCCATCCGCCAGCCGGACCGGACCGCACGCATCCATCTGCAGATGGTCGCCTCTGCTGAAACCGGCCTGCGGCTTGTCGAGAGCGTGGAACTGGAAGAATTCACCGCACTCAAGCCCTACGTTACCGGCATTCGACCGGAAAGCATGACCGGGGTCTCAGGCACGCCCGGCTTTTTTGCCACTGTCTATCTGAAGACGACGCCCGATACCGATCGTGTCGAGGAATGGACCGTGTTGATCGACGAGCTCGGCGACATCAGGGTGGAACGGGCGAGCAATTGAACGGCTGAGCCGTAGACCGGATAGAAAAAAAGGCGGAGCGCCCGGCGCCCCGCCTTTTGTCATTCATGAGCCGATTGCAGCCATCAGTCGATGTCTGAAACCTCGGAGGCCTTGCCGCTGATGCGGTGCGCAAGCGCTGCTTCCATGAACTCGTTAATTTCGCCGTTCAGGACGCTATCCGGATCGGTGCTTTCGACGCCGGTGCGCAGATCCTTGACCAGCTGGTAGGGCTGCAAGACGTACGAGCGGATCTGGTGACCCCAGCCGATATCCGTCTTGGAGGCGGCTTCGGCATTGGCGGCTTCTTCGCGCTTCTTCAGCTCGACCTCGTAGAGGCGGGCGCGCAGCATGTCCCAGGCCTTGGCACGGTTCTTGTGCTGCGAGCGTTCCTGCTGGCAGGCAACCGCGATGCCGGTCGGGATATGGGTGATACGCACAGCCGAGTCGGTCGTGTTGACGTGCTGGCCGCCGGCGCCCGACGACCGATAGGTATCGATGCGGCAGTCGCTTTCGTTGATCTCGATGTTGATCGAGTCATCGACAACCGGATAGACCCAGATCGACGAGAAGGACGTGTGGCGGCGGGCGTTCGAATCGTATGGCGAGATGCGGACCAGGCGGTGAACGCCGGATTCCGTCTTCATCCAGCCATAGGCATTATGGCCCTTGACCAGAATGGTCGCGGACTTGATGCCGGCTTCTTCGCCGTCATGCACTTCCAGCACTTCCACCTTGAAGCCCGAGCGTTCGGCCCAGCGGGTATACATGCGCAGAAGCATGTTGGCCCAGTCCTGGCTCTCGGTGCCACCGGCGCCGGAGTGAACTTCGATATAGGTGTCGTTGCTGTCGGCTTCGCCAGACAGCATGGCCTCGACCTGGCGGCGGGCCGCTTCGGTCTTCAGCGCCTTGAGCTGGTCTTCGGCGTCCTTGACGACGCTTTCGTCGCCCTCTTCCTCACCCATCTCGATCAGCTCGATGTTGTCGTTCATCGCCTGTTCGAGACGCTTCACGCCAGCAATGCTGTCATCCAGCTGCTGGCGCTCGCGCATCAGCTTCTGGGCTTCCTGGGCATCATTCCAGAGGTTCGGGTCCTCTGCCTTGTTGTTCAACCAGTCCAGTCGTCTTATCGCCTGGTCCCAGTCAAAGATGCCTCCTCAGCAGGCTTATGGCCTGCTTGATTTCGTCGACGACATTCTCGATTTCATTGCGCATGCGTTGCGTTCTCAACCTCTGAAACTGGTGAAAATCTGGCCCCTCGCATAGTTGCGCCCGGCTCTGATGTAAAGAGCCGGGCAGCGACTGATGGCAAGGATGGGGTTAGAACAGGCCGCCGGAACCCGAGGTCACGGCCTGATTGGCCTGCGGCGAGTCGCGCAGGATTTCTTCCGGTGGTGCATAGCCGTCCATGCCGATGATCGAGAGCGTATCGGCCGGGCCGGTGCCAGGCTTGAAGGCTTCGATGATCGTGTCCTGCTCGCCCTCAAGAGCAAACATGCCGGTGGTGCGATTGACCGGGATGAAGCTCATGCCTTCCGGAACGAAGAACTTGCCCGGCGGCGTGTTGGCGGTCGCCATCTGCATGAAGTCGTTGAAGACGGGGGCTGCGAGCGAGCCACCGGTCGAGCCACGACCGAGCGGCGCCGGCGTGTCGAAGCCGATATAGACCCCGGCCACGAGATCCGGCGTGTAACCGACGAACCAGGCGTCCTTTTCGTCGTTCGAGGTTCCGGTCTTGCCGGCAACCGGACGGTCGAGCTTGATCTTGCCGGCAGCCGTTCCGCGCGTGACGACACCTTCCATCATCGAGGTGATCTGGTAGGCGGTCATCGGATCGAGAACCTGATCGCGGTTGTCGACGACGAGAGGCTCTTCCTGACCATTGAAGGCCTCGGCGTTGCAGGCCTCGCAGATCCGGTCTTCGTGGCGGAAGATGGTCTTGCCGTGACGGTCCTGAATACGGTCGATCAGCGTCGGCTTGATCTGCTTGCCGCCGTTGGCGAACACGGCATAAGCCGAGACCATGCGCAACACGGTGGTTTCACCGGAGCCGAGCGACATGGCAAGGACCGGGTTCATCTTGTCGTAGATGCCGAAGCGTTCGGCATATTCGGCCACAAGGTTCATGCCCATGTCGTTGGCAAGCCGAACCGTCATCAGATTTCGCGACTTCTCGATGCCGAGACGCAGCGTCTGGGGACCGGCCGAGCCGCCACCGTAGTTCTGCGGGCGCCAGACCTGACCGCCCGAGACGAACTCGACAGGTGCGTCGAGAATAACCGAAGCCGGGGTGTAGCCGGTGTCGAGAGCGGCTGCGTAGACGAAAGGCTTGAAGGACGAACCGGGCTGGCGCATGGCCTGGGTGGCGCGGTTGAACTCGGACTGGGAATACGAGAAGCCACCGGCGAGCGCGAGCACGCGGCCGGTATGCGGGTCCATGGCGACGAGACCGCCCTGAACCTTCGGCAACTGGCGCAGACGATAGGCACTGGCGCCTTCTTCCAGGGCTTCGACATAGACGACGTCACCTGGTGAGAGGACGCCTTCCGGCGACTTCGCTGATTTGCGGTCGCCGGTTGCCGAGCGATAGGCCCACTCCATGTTGTCGGGGGCAATGCGGCCACGGGCGCGTTCGGCCAAGACCTTGCCGCCTGCTTCCTTGGCGGGCTGCAGGCCGATGTCGACGCCATCTGCGGCGACGTCGAGAACGACAGCCACCTGCCACTCCGGCACATCGGCGAGTGCAGGGATTTCGGCGAGCGGAACGCCCCAGTCGCCTTCGACCGGGATCTGCTTGATCGGGCCGCGGAAGCCACGACGCTGGTCATAGGTCAGGAGTGCCGACTGCAAAGCCTTGCGTGCCGAGATCTGCATCTGCGGGTCAAGCGAGGTGCGGACCGACAGGCCGCCTTCGTACAGCGACTTGTCGCCATACTTCTCGATAATCTGGCGACGGACCTCTTCCGCAAAATAATCGGAGGCGAAAAGCGATGAGCCGGAGCGGCGCAGATTGACGCCGAGCGGCTGCTTCTTGGCATCTTCGGCTTCTTCGCGGGCGACGAAGCCGTTCTCGACCATGCGGTCGATGACCCAGTTGCGGCGCTCAAGCGCTGCCTCGGTGCGGCGGAAGGGATGATAGTTGTTCGGTCCCTTCGGCAGGGCCGCGAGATAAGCCGTCTCGGCAATCGTCAGTTCGGTGACCGACTTGTCGAAATAGGTGAGTGCAGCGCCGGCGATGCCATATGCGTTCAGGCCGAAGAAGATCTCGTTGAGATAGAGTTCGAGGATCTTGTCCTTGGAATAGGCCTGCTCGATGCGGAAGGAGAGGATTGCTTCCTTGATCTTGCGGTCCATGGTCTGGTCCGACGAGAGAAGGAAGTTCTTCGCCACCTGCTGAGTGATCGTCGAAGCACCGACCGGACGGCGGCCGGAACCGAGGTTCTGCACGTTGACCAGAATGGCGCGACCGAGGCCATAGATATCGACGCCCGGGTGATTGTAGAAGTTCTTGTCTTCGGCCGAGAGGAAGGCAGCCTTCACTCGGTCCGGGATCGCCTGGATCGGCAGAAAGAGGCGGCGCTCGCGGGCGTATTCCGCGACCAAGGCACCGTTGCCGGCATGGATGCGCGTCGTGACCGGCGGCGAGTAGCTGGCCAGAACCTCATAATTTGGCAGGTCCTTGGTCACCCCATTCAGATAGACGGCGACGACGGCCGCGACGCCGAGCGCCAGCACGGACGCCAATCCGAAGAGATATCCAATCAGTCTGATCATGTTTCCGCTACCGGCTCTGCTTCAGGTTTCGCGCGCCGCGACGAGCTTCGCACACCCTGTGGCGTTTTGCACGTCATGCCATGGTTGGCAAGTCATGCAGATTTCCTGCACAGGCAGGACGATTCGACAATGCCCGACCCATGCGATCTTCCTGAATAACGGGCACAATGTGAGGAAAATAGGGCCGCCCGCCGCCGAAGCGCGGCTCGCTCACAGGTTCATTCCGGGGTGTGGCCTAACCGCCATTGGCGAGATCAGGCTGCCGATAGCGCTTGATCGCGTCGACCAGCAAACCGGCTACCTTTTCCCTCCAGACAGGATCGAGGAGCAGCTTTTCGTCGTCCTTGTTGGAGAGGAAACCGAGTTCGAGCAGCACCGAGGGCACATCGGGTGCCTGGAGAACGCGGAAGCCGGCATGACGGTGGGGATTGTTGATCAGCGATATCTGACCGTCGAAGGAGCCGACCACGGCCTGGGCCATGGCGATCGAGAAGGCCTGGGTCTCGCGGCGGGTCAGGTCGAGCAGGATGTCGCCGACCTCGGCTTCCGTTTCAGTCGGAAGCTCGACGCCACCGATCGTATCGGAGAAGTTTTCGCGCTCGGCGAGCTGGGCAGCCATGTGGTCGGACGCCTTGTCGGAGATCGTGTAGACGGTTGCACCACGGATGTCCGCCTGGCGCAGCGTGTCGGCATGCAGCGAGATCAGGAGATCCGCGCCCTTCTGCCTTGCGATCAGGACCCGTTCGGACAGCGACAGGAACTTGTCAGTGTCGCGTGTCATCACGGCGCGGATGCCGGGCAGGCCTTTGAGCTTTTCGTTCAGGATCTTGGCAAAGGCGAGCGTGATGTCTTTTTCCGACGCCTTGGTCGACGCACCCGTGGCGCCGGCATCAATGCCGCCATGGCCCGCATCGATTGCGATGACGAACTCGTCAGCTGCGGCTGCAGCGACGGGCACCGCGTCGGTCACGGCCGCGTCGGACGACTGACCCGACCAAGCCTGGCCGGACACGAGTGCTGCGAAATCCTGTTCGGGAACCAGCTCGGCATCGAGCACCAGTCGGTAGCCATCACCATTCTCGTTCGGCTTCACGTCTGCGGTCACGAGGCGTGCGGGACGGGCAGCCGTCAGAACGAGCCGAGCGGAGGCCGCGTCCATCGATCCGTAGCGAATGTCGCTGAACAAGCCGGTGGCCTTCAGGTCGGCCTCGGCAAAGGCAAAGGCGGTCGCCGGCAGATCGACGACGATCCGGTCCGGATTGGCGATGTAACGGGTCTCGATGGTCGGGGGGCGGTCGAAATCCAGAACGATGCGCGTGCGGGCTTCGTCACCGGCAATCCGCGCGCCAAAGGCGACCAGCCGGTCGGATGGCGCGACCGCCGTCACCGCCCGGGCGATGTCCGGCACGACAGACATAGGCGCCACGACAAAAAGGCTCGTCGCCAGAACGATTCGGCTCCAGAGCGCGAGTTTTCGTCCCGCCGACCGCGCCAAAACTCTTCTCAAATCCTGCCCCCGTCATGGTCCCAACAAGACTGTGACCTTAATCACAAGTCGCACAGTGCGCCATTTTCCCAGATTGTCCGCCGCATGCTTCGTTGTGCCGGCCCGATGGCTGTTAAAATTGCGGTTAACAACCGCTTTTTCCCTCGGAATCACACAGAGTGAAGCACTTCCCCTAATTCACTGCCATTATGGCATAAATCCGTTTGCTCTTGCTATTGTGACGTAGAAAACATACAAGGCAAACGAGGGATAAAAGTGCAAACGGGATAGAGTTTCCGCCTACGGCTGCCAACCTCAGACAATGGAATTGGCGCCTGTTCAACCGGACATTCATCTGCCGTCTCCGCATTTTTTCCTGAAACTGGTTCAACAGGCCGGCAAGGGTCGGCACAGCATCGGTGGCTCTCCACCAAAAGCTCTTCACCGAGCATTCATCGGACCCCGAGGGGTCCATATCATTGTCGTTGACGTACGGTTTTTGATGTCTTTGCAGCAGGTTGACATGACCAGGAACGGATCGGGATCAGAAAGTGTCCCGTTGTCCGTCCGTATGCTGCAAACCCGGTCCTCCGTGCGTCTACATCTATATCCGGCGCACAGTCCGCTAGGTTCCAGCCGCTTTAAAGTTCAGCGCGCGGGTGGACCACCGACCGAGGGC
The DNA here is from genome assembly GCA_958439205.1 of uncultured Allorhizobium sp. Classification (GTDB taxonomy): domain Bacteria; phylum Pseudomonadota; class Alphaproteobacteria; order Rhizobiales; family Rhizobiaceae; genus Allorhizobium. Next base: position 3,193,597 of record OY288189.1, read on the forward strand.
GCCGAGGAGCACAGCTTAAATGGCAGACAAAATGCTAATCGACGCGTCTCACGAAGAAGAGACGCGCGTTGTCGTCGTTCGCGGTAACCGTATTGAAGAATTCGACTTCGAATCCCAACACAAGAAGCAGATACGCGGCAACATCTACCTGGCGAAAGTAACGAGGGTCGAGCCCTCGCTGCAGGCCGCTTTCGTTGACTACGGCGGCAACCGCCACGGCTTCCTGGCCTTCGCCGAAATTCACCCCGACTACTATCAGATCCCGCTTGCCGACCGTCAGGCGCTGCTTCGTGCGGAAGCCGAAGAGCATCGCAAGGAAAACGACGTCGAAGGCGACGAGGTCTTCAACGACCCTGCCCTGCAGGATCAGCCTGACATCGGCATCAACACCACCAATTCCGTTGCCTCGGCAATCGTCGACGACGTGGCGGCCGAACTTGCAGCCGAAGCCGACGCAGATGTCGCCGCTGCAGCCGCTGTCGAGGAAGAAGCTGTCGCCGAAGAGCCCGCTGCCAAGGCAAAGCCGAAGCGCGTCCGCAAGCCGCGCGCCAAGAAGGCAGCCGCCGAAGAGACCGCTTCCGAAGAGGGCAGCGAAGGTTCCGACGATGCTGAAGGCGGCACGATCGCTGCCATGGTCGATATGGACGAAATCTCCGAGGAAGCCGGCGGACGCCGTGGCGGCCGTCGTGACGATGATGATGGCGACGATGATGACGACGATCACATCGAAGAAAAGGAAGAAATCGAATCCGTTGGCGCCGAAGACGCCATGGAAGAGGTTCCGGATCGCGTTCAGCGCAAGCCGCGCAAGCAGTATCGCATCCAGGAAGTGATCAAGCGCCGGCAGATCCTGCTGGTGCAGGTTGCCAAGGAAGAACGCGGCAACAAGGGTGCAGCGCTTACCACCTATCTGTCGCTCGCCGGCCGTTACTCGGTCCTGATGCCGAACACTGCACGTGGCGGCGGCATTTCCCGCAAGATTACCCAGCCGACCGACCGCAAGCGCCTCAAGGAAATCGCTCGCGGCCTCGAAGTGCCGCAGGGCATGGGCGTCATCCTGCGCACGGCCGGTGCGAACCGCACCAAGGTCGAGATCAAGCGCGACTTCGAATATCTGATGCGCCTGTGGGAGAACGTCCGCACGCTGACGCTCGCTTCGACCGCTCCGTGCCTGGTTTATGAAGAGGGATCGCTGATCAAGCGCTCGATCCGCGACCTCTACAACAAGGACATTTCCGAGATCATCGTCTCGGGTGAAGAAGGCTATCGTGAAGCGAAAGACTTCATGAAGATGCTGATGCCGAGCCATGCCAAGGTGGTTCAGCCGTATCGCGATCTGCATCCGATCTTCGCGCGCTCGGGCATCGAAGCCCAGCTCGACAAGATGCTGCAGCCGCAGGTGACGCTGAAGTCCGGTGGTTACATCATCATCAACCAGACGGAAGCGCTGGTTTCGATCGACGTCAACTCCGGTCGCTCGACCCGTGAATACTCGATCGAGGACACCGCCCTCCAGACAAACCTGGAAGCGGCTGAAGAAGTGGCTCGTCAGCTGCGTCTGCGCGACTTGGCCGGCCTGATCGTTATCGACTTCATCGACATGGAAGAAAAGCGCAACAATCGCGCTGTCGAGAAGAAGCTGAAGGATTGCCTGAAGAACGACCGCGCCCGCATCCAGGTCGGCCGCATCTCGCATTTCGGCCTTCTCGAAATGTCGCGCCAGCGCATTCGCGCCTCGGTTCTGGAATCGACCACGCAGGTCTGCCCGCATTGCGCAGGCACCGGCCTCATCCGCTCGCAGTCTTCCGTTGCCCTGCATGTTCTGCGCGGCATCGAGGAGTTCCTGCTGAAGGCGACGACACACGACATCATCGTGCACACGACGCCTGAGACCGCGCTCTACCTGCTCAACCAGAAGCGCGACACGATCGTCGATTACGAAGGCCGCTTCGGCGTTTCGATCGTCATCGACGGCGGCATGCCGGCGCAGCATGGCGGCTCGCAGCACTTCACCATCGAGCGCGGCGAAGCCGTCGAGAACCCGGTGAAGATCGAAAGCCTGATGTCGCTCCTTCCCGAGATCGAGGAAGAAGACGACTACGTTCCGGAGCCGGAGGAGGAAGACGAGGAAGAAGTCGTCGTCGTCGCCGCCAAGGCCGAGAGCGCACCGCAGCCGGCTCGCGCCGACAGCGAAGAAGGCAATCGCAAGCGCAAGCGTCGTCGTCGTCGTCGTGGCAAGAATGGCCAGAACGGCAATGGCACCCATGCCGATGCCCAGAATGGCGACAACGGCGCCGACCTCGATGACGAGGATGGTGACGAGGGCGAGGATGATGCCGGCGAGAGCAATGGCGAAATCCGCGCTGTCGAGGCCGAAGGTGATGGCAACGGCGACGAAGCCCAGAAGCGCAAGCGTCGCCGTCGCGGCAAGCGCGGTGGCCGTCGCAACCGTCCGGGCGAAGAAGGCTCGCTGGAAGCATCCGACGACAACGACGACAATGGTGACGGCGACGATGCCGAAGACCAGTCGGACGACGCCGTAGCCGCAGAAGCCGTCGAGGCAGTTGTCGCCGACGTCGTCGTGGAGACTCCGGCAGCTGACAAGCCGAAGCCGCGCCGCACACGTAAGGCAAAGTCTACCGCAGAGCCCGAAGCTGTGGCCGAGGTGGCACCTGCCGCTGTTGTCGCTGCGCCGGTGGCACCTGTTGCCGAGACCGTCGTCGAAGAAGCACCGGCTGCCGCACCGGCGCCGGTCGCTACACCGGCCCCTGCCCCGGCTGCCGAAGAGGCAAAGCCGGCCCGCGCCAACCGCGAATCCAACGTCGCTTCGTCCGAACCGGTCGTGACCTCGGTCAAGGCCACGGAAGACAGCACCGATGCCAAGCCCAAGAAGGGCGGCTGGTGGCAGAAGCGCGGTGGTTTCTTCTGAGACCCGCGCGGTTGTGATTGAATGCAAAAAGGGCCCTTCACGGGGCCCTTTTTTTTCATCTCCAGGATCCGGCCGCTCAGGCGCGGGGATGTGCGCGTTTCATCACCGCCGTCGGACCACCGGCGAAGGTGGTATCGTAGGCGTGGGCATAGCCGCATTTCTCGGCCACGCGGATCGATGCCGCGTGTTCCGGTGCCAGGATACAAAGCGTGTGGTCATAGGGATTGTGTGCATCCATCCAGGCCTGGGCGGCCAGCATGACTTCGGTCGCAAGTCCGCGTCCATGGACAGATGACACCAGCGCCCAGCCGGCTTCGGGTTCCGGCCCGAGCGGCGGGTCCATGTCCCGACGGAAATCGGCGAAGCCTGCTTCTCCGATATAGTGGCCATCTGCCCGATCCTCGATCACCCAATAGCCGAAGCCGAGCGCATGCCAATGGCCAATGTAACGGAGAAGCCGCGACCAGGTCTCGCTGGCAGTCGAGGGGCGGCCAGTGATGTGGCGGTAGATGGCTTCGTCCTGCCACATGGCGACCATCGGCTCGAAATCGTCGACGCGGTGCGCCCGCAGGCGCGTGCGCTCGGTCAGAATGTCAGGAGCCGCAGCGAGCGAAGTGATCCGCTTGATTGTCATGTCCGGCTCCCCTTTCTGTTCAGGCCACCAACTTCAGAGACTGAATCACCTGGCTCTCACTCTGATTCAGGAACTCGCGCGAAGCCGTTGATCGTGAATCCATTTCGCTCAATGCCTAAGCGCTTTTCGGAAGCCAATTTTCCAGCCGATCGGTCGCCTCGACCATCTCTGCCATGGTGCCGGCGTAGGACAGCCGCATGGCCAGATGGCCCTCCACCGGGTCGAAATCGCGGCCGGGTGTGACCGCCACATCCGTTTCGGCGAGGATGCGCCTGGCGAAACCCATGCTGTCATTGGTGAAGCTGCTAGCATCGACATAGGCGTAGAAAGCGCCATCCATCGGCGAAAGAAGCGGCAGGCCAAGCGCCGGCAGGCGGGCCATCAGGAAGTCGCGGTTGGCCTGGCAGGCAGCCTTGTAATGCTCCAGCTCGTCGGTCGCGCTCAGGGCCGCGAGCGCAGCGATCTGCGACAGTTCTGGCGCCGAGATATAAAGGCTCTGGGCGACGCATTCGACCGCGCGCACCAGCTCTTGCGGCAGCACCATCCAGCCGATCCGCCAGCCGGTCATGCAGTAGTATTTGGAGAAGGAGTTGATGATGACGGCATCGTCGCCGATCTCCAGCGCCGTCGCCTCTTCCGAGCCATAGGTCAGGCCGTGATAGATCTCGTCGGAGATCAGCGTGATCCCCTGACCCTGACAGTAATCATAGACCGCCTTGAGCTGGGCTTTCGTCGTTACCGTTCCGGTCGGGTTGGCGGGGCTGGCGAGCAAAACGCCCTTGAGGCGAACGCCCGCCTCGGCTCGCGCCTTCTCCAGGCTTTCCGGCGTGAGCGTGAAACCAGTGTCTGGGCCGACGGCGACTTCGATTACCTTCAACCCGAGCGCTGAAAGGATGCTGCGATAGGCGGGATAGCCGGGCCTTGCGATCGCGACGGCATCGCCAACGTCGAAGAGCGACAGGAAAGCGAGGTTGAAGCCGGCAGACGAGCCGGTGGTGACCACGATGCGGTTCCAGTCGACGGAGACATTGTGGCGGCGGCGATATTCTTCGGCGAGCGCCTGGCGAAGGCCGGTCATGCCCAGCGCATCCGTATAGCCGATGCGGCCGCCTTCCAGCGCCTTTCGGGCGGCTTCAAGCGCCGCCTGGGGTGCAGGATGGCCCGGCTGGCCGACGGCCATGGAGATGACCGGGCGCCCCTCCTGCCGCCGGCGGGTGGCCTCCGCCAGGATGTCCATGGCGTGGAAGGGTTCGACGGCACTGCGCTTGGAAATGGAAATCAACGGAAGGCTCCTCGGTCACATGCCAGACATTTGCCGCAAAGCGCGTGGCATCACAATGGAGAGGCTGGACAAGGCGGTGCAAAAAAGCCATTCCGCAGGAAAGCATCAGGCTTTAGGCTGGGCAAAAGCCGGCCTGCGGGATGAAACGCCTGTGGTCGAAGACGACAGCCGGCAGCAAGGACGAGGAACGACATGGCCCTGAAATTCAAGATGATCGCCAGCGCGGGTGTCGCGCTTCTCCCGGCCCTGATGCCGCTTCCGGCAAGCGCCCTTGACGAGGCACAGAAGAAGGAATTCGGCGAGTTCATTCGCGAATACCTCATCGAAAATCCGGAAATCATGCTCGAGGTACAGGACGCGCTGCAGAAAAAGCAGGACGAGATCCGCTCGCAGCGCTCGGCCGAGGCACTCTCGACCAATCAGGATGCGATCTTCAACTCGGCCTATGATCTCGCCATCGGCAATCCGAAGGGCGACGTCACCGTCGTCGAGTTCTTCGACTACAATTGCGGTTATTGCCGCCGTGCGCATGCCGACATGGAAGCCGTGATCGAAGAGGACAAGAATGTCCGTTACGTCCTGAAGGAATTCCCGATCCTTGGGCCCGACAGTGAAGCGGCCCACAAGGTGTCGGATGCCGTGCGCAAGCTGTCGCCTGACAATTACGGTGCCTTCTTCCGCGCCATGATGACCCAGGACGGCCGCGCCTCGGAAGAGAGCGCGATTGCCATTGCCGGCGAGCTTGGCATTGCCGAAGAGGCGATCCGCGCCAAGATGGAAGAAAGCCCGAACACCGATCAGGTGCAGGAAGCCTATAAGCTGGCGACCAGCCTCGGCATCACTGGCACGCCGTCTTACGTGATCGGCAACGAGACCGTTCCGGGTGCCGTCGGAAAAGAAGCGATCGAGGCCAAGGTCGCCAATATTCGCGCCTGCGGCAAGGCCACCTGCTGAGACAGATCCTGCAACAGCTTACCCTCCGATCTTAACCCTTCCCCGGTTTTCCGGGGAAGGTTTGGCGTGATCACGGCAAAGGGCTTTCCCTGCAGGGGCTCTCGGTCTATAGGAGGCGGTTGAAAGTCGACGGAAGCGTAGATGAGCAAAACCATTTTCGTGCTGAACGGCCCCAATCTCAACATGCTGGGAAAGCGGGAACCCGGGATCTATGGCGGCAAGACGCTCGCCGACATCGAGGCGGAGTGCATCGCCGCCGGTGCCGAGCTCGGCCTTACCATCGACTTCCGCCAGTCCAATCACGAGGGCACCCTTGTGGACTGGCTGCATGAGGCTGCCGACAAGGCGGCCGGCGTCGCCTTCAATGCTGGCGCCTATACGCATACCTCGGTCGCGCTGCATGACGCGATCCGTGCCATCTCGCCGATCCCGGTGATCGAGGTGCATATTTCCAACGTGCATGCACGCGAGGAATTCCGCCACAAATCGATGATAGCGCCCGCGGTAAAGGGCGTCATCTGCGGTTTCGGACCTCATAGCTACATCCTGGCGCTTCAGGCGCTGAAAACAATCACGCAATAACAAGAATACAGGACATCCACCCATGGCTGAAAAGAAGTCGGGCATCGATCAGAAGCTGATCCGCGATCTCGCAAACATCCTCAACGACACGGATCTCACCGAGATCGAAGTGGAGCAGGACGACCTGCGCATCCGCGTCTCGCGCAACGGCACCCCTGTGATGATGCCGCAGCAGATGCAGGGCTATGCCTTCCAGGCGCCGGCCGCACAGGCTGCTGCTCCGGCCGCTGTCGCTGCACCCGCTGCCCCTGCCGCCCGCGACCTCTCCAACGCTGTCACCGCACCGATGGTTGGCACCGTGTACCTCTCGCCGGCTCCGGGCGCACGCGCCTTCGTCGAAGTCGGCCAGATGGTCAAGGAAGGCCAGACGCTGCTGATCATCGAAGCCATGAAGACCATGAACCAGATCCCCTCGCCCAAGTCCGGCAAGGTCGTCGAGATCGTTATCGATGATGCAAGCCCGGTCGAATACGGCGAGCCTCTCGTGATCATCGAGTGATCCGATGAGCGGTATCTCCAAGATCCTTATCGCCAACCGAGGCGAAATCGCGCTGCGCGTGCTTCGCGCCTGCAAGGAGCTCGGCATTGCGACCGTGGCGGTTCATTCGACCGCCGACGCCAATGCCATGCATGTGCGCCTTGCCGACGAAAGCGTGTGCATCGGCCCGCCGCCGTCGCGCGACAGCTACCTGAACATCCACCAGATCGTTGCGGCCTGCGAAATCACCGGTGCTGACGCAGTCCACCCGGGCTATGGCTTCCTGTCTGAGAACGCCAAGTTCGCGGACATTCTCGACGCGCATGGTATCACGTTCATTGGACCGACGGCGGAGCATATCCGCCTGATGGGCGACAAGATCACGGCGAAGAAGACCGCGGTCGAACTCGGCATTCCGGTCGTTCCGGGTTCTGCCGGCGAAGTGAAGCCTGAGAACGCGCTGGAAATCGCCCGCGAAATCGGCTTCCCCGTTCTGATCAAGGCGACTGCCGGCGGTGGTGGCCGCGGCATGAAGGTGGCGAAGACCGAAGAAGAGCTGGAAGAGGCCGTGTCGACCGCCCGCTCCGAAGCGCTCGCTGCCTTCGGCAACGACGCCGTCTACATGGAAAAGTATCTCGGCAAGCCGCGCCATATCGAAGTGCAGATTGTCGGCGACGGTGCGGGTAACGCCATCCATCTCGGCGAACGCGACTGCTCGCTGCAGCGCCGCCACCAGAAGGTCTGGGAAGAAGCCAATTCCCCGGCGCTCAATGTCGAGCAGCGGATGAAGATCGGTTCGATCTGCGCCGAAGCCATGAAGAAGATGAAGTACCGGGGCGCCGGCACGATCGAATTCCTCTACGAAAACGGCGAGTTCTATTTCATCGAAATGAACACCCGCCTGCAGGTGGAGCATCCGATCACCGAAGCCATTACCGGCATCGACCTCGTGCATGAGCAGATCCGCGTCGCTTCCGGCGCCGGCCTCTCGGTCACGCAGGACGAGATCGTCTTCTCCGGCCATGCCATCGAATGCCGCATCAATGCCGAGGATCCGCGCACCTTCGTGCCGTCGCCTGGCACGATCACGCATTTCCATGCACCGGGCGGTCTTGGCGTTCGCGTCGATTCCGGTGCCTATGCCGGCTACAAGATCCCGCCTTACTATGACAGCCTGATCGGCAAGCTGATCGTGCATGGACGCACCCGCGTCGAATGCATGATGCGTCTGCGCCGCGTGCTCGACGAATTCGTCGTCGACGGCATCAAGACGACGCTGCCGCTCTTCCAGGATCTCGTGTCCAACCAGGACATCGCCAATGGCGACTACGACATCCACTGGCTGGAAAAATACCTGGCCGAAACCTCGGCCAAGTAACTGATATGGCTGGGCGACGCAGCAGGGACCGAAGCATTACGCCGGAGCTCCTGCTGCGCGCCTATTCCATCGGGATGTTCCCGATGTCGGATGCCGCCGACGACCCCGAACTGTTCTGGGTCGAGCCGGAGATCCGGGGGATCATTCCCCTCGACGAATTCCACGTCTCCTCAAGCCTTGCCAAGGCGATCCGCAAACGTCCCTTCGACATCCGCTTCAACACCGCCTTCGACCAGGTGGTGGACAAATGCGCCGAAGCCGCGCCTGACCGGCCGAGCACCTGGATCAACCAGACCATCCGCGAACTCTACGGCGCCCTGCATCGCCTCGGCCATGCGCACAGCGTCGAGGCCTTCGAGGGCGACGAGCTGGTCGGTGGTCTCTATGGGGTTTCGCTGGGGTCAGCCTTCTTCGGCGAGAGCATGTTCTCGCGGCGCACGAATGCCTCGAAGATCTGCCTCGTGCATCTCGTCGAGCGCTTAAGGGAACGCGGGTTTACGCTGCTCGACACGCAATTCACCACCGAGCATTTGAAGACGTTCGGGGCGGTGGATATTCCGAAGGAAGCCTATGGGCTGCTTCTGGATAAGGCGATGGAGAGCGAGACTGTTCGGTTTTAAGGGGGGTGTGGGCTGAATGTTCACTGCTTCTCGAATGGAAGAATGTGCTACCAGCCCGCCGATTGTTTCGCAGCGTGGGGCCAGCCTACAGAAAGTGGGCCTTCACTACGATCCGGTTACGCTGATATTGGTCCACAGCATGAAAAGTCGCACACGGCTGCGCCAAAACCGCGTCCCGAACATCAGAGTGTGGATGACCATAGCTGTTGGGACCGGCCGCGGCAAATCCTAGCACCAAATTGGACATTGCCTCCAATACTTCTCTGCTATGATTATGTAGAGAACCGTGATGTGGAAGCATGTAAACGCCAATCATTCCTACATACTTCTCATAGAACTTTATGAATTTTTTTCGTCGTCTTGCTCGATTCAAATGAGAATCCCCAGTAAACATCCACGCCATTGAATGTAAATTTTCAAACGAGTGGCGAACATTTATATTAATGTTCCAATTTAAGCGAGAACGTTTCCAGCTGCTATCGAGCGGCCCCGCATAGAGGGTCATAGAGATTAGGTTGTGGTCAATCCACAAAGAATCATAACAGTTGCGGAGCTTTTCTCGAACTGCCGGACTTTTTGCTGTACTGGCAATCCTCTTAGTATCAACCGTTCCAAACTCTGACTGAAGAGCCGCTTTGAATGCGACCAACAGCCTTGCGGGCGGTTCCTGAACATATGGAATCCATACCCAGTTAAGTATGTCAGCCGTCAAAGTGACGACAGCTCCGTGCTCGACCTGTTGGACTTGGGCTTTTTTCGAGCCAAGATTCTCGTGTACGGGCAACGCAGGACCGGGAAGACATATTGTCGTCCACCTTCCTATCCATTCCCGTTCGCCAGCACCTTCTGGCTTTTTGGGTGCATCAGGCAGTTTTGGCCCTTCTTCATCTCCATCATCGTCGTCTTCGGTCCCGCGCACAAAAGTAACTGTCTCGACACCACGGCTACCAAACCAGCTGGCAAGGTCGTTCAAAGCATCGACGAACACGCCACTTAGAGTGTCTTTGCCGGCTTCCATCACTAACGTTAGTAAGAGGGTCTCTTCGTTCAAGTAAGGTAGCACGACCTCTCTGACCTTGACACGCGACAGAAGCAGGTCGATCCCGCTAACGTGGTCGCTGTCAAGGTGCGACAGGAAGAGAATATCAATATCCCCTCCGGCAGCAACGCAAGCAACTTCTCTAGACAGCGAGTCCGTTTGATTCGATCCACAATCGAAGACCCAACGGAAAGATTTCCCAGGCGATTTCAACGTGCCGCTAAAAAGACCACCTTGGCCAACCGCGTGCTGTTCAAGCCTCACCTCCATCATAGCACTCCTTTAAAATGGTGTTTTGCGCCGATAGAACATGAGAGAACAAAACACAACCTTAAGGCGCGCAGCGACAGCCGATACATTGATTGCTCCAACATCAAAGTACTCTTTGTATGCTACGCGCCCTCGCTACGGCTCCCCCGCAGCCCTTGCCTACCCCAAACGGCCGCACGGCAACTTTTCATGTACCGGACCAAAATCTAGACGCCCTATCCTCCTGGAGCTGAACCCAAGGTCATAGCTTACGATTGTCTCATGCGATGAAGGAAGTTGCATGCCTGACAACAGAGTGAACGGGATGTTGCTGAATACGGCATATTGCGCGAATCTCGCCCTGCTTGCCGTGCGGGCGCTACACATCTATGGCGCGGCGGGGTTTCTTGCTCCGCAGCGGACGGAGAAGAACTGGCGGCTTTATGGGAAGCAGGATCTGGCGCGGCTCACGGAAATCCTGACGCTGAAGCCTTTAGATGAGCGTCGCCTAACTGGCCTTCCGCCGCCTCGGCCGCTTCAGTCTCCCCCTAAACAGCCCGCGCTTCTCGATCGGCTCGAAGACCGCTTCAGACCCTTCCGGATCCAGGATCTCGTTATCGGCAAGCCAGCGTTCGATGTCGGACATGTCGGGGGCTTCATACGGCTTCAGGGTCTCGACATGCGATCCTGCATTCTGCGCCCGTAGCATCTCGATTGCGGCAATCAGCGAGCCGCTCTGATCGATCGCCTGATCGATGGCGTCAGGCGTGGTGCCCAGATGCTCGGCCAGCAGATCATTCCTGAAACTCGCGATCTTCATGGAAAGCTGCTCTGAGGCGCCGGCCTCCAGGGCGACGTCGCATTCCTGGTCGAAGCGCATCGATCTGTTGTTGATGTTGGACGAGCCGACGCGAAGATATTGGTCGTCTGTGATCATCAGCTTGGCGTGCACGTAGATCGGCTGGCCCTTCGCCGTGATCGGGTGATAGATCCTGAACCGTCCGAACTTGTCGTGGCGGCGGAGGGATTCGACGAGGCGGGCGCGCGCCGTGTCCATGGCGATCTGGCCCAGCCAGTTGTCTGAGGTTGTCGGATTGATCAGGACGAATTCCGGCCCCTCCGGCTCGGCGAGCCTTCGTGCGATCGTTTGCGCCACGGCACGTGAGGCGAAGTACTGGCTCTCGGCATAGACCATGCGTTGGGCCGCGTTGATCATGTCGATCGTGAGATGCTCGATCTCCGTGACGGCGGCCTCGTCCTGATAGGCCGGACTTGTGCGGGCAATGGCGAGGTCCACCTTGCCGAAGGAGAAGTGCGGAGCGCTGTCTTCAGGGGTCGGGACAGTTTCGACAGCCGGCACGTCCTCGCCGCCTGCGCGGGTCCATCGGTGGCGGCAGAGTTCGCCGAGCGCATGGGCGGCCGGCCCTGTGAACCGGCTCGATAGGTCATGCCAGGGACCATAGGGCTTGCCGTTGGGGCGGCGGCGGTCGGGGTTGTCGTCCAGATGCTCCCGCGTGTCCCATCGATCGAGTGTCACGTCGATGCCGCCGCAATAGGCAACGGCATCGTCGATCACCAGCATCTTCTGGTGATGAGAGCTGCCCAAGGGGTGCTTGCCATCCAGCCGAACAGAGATCTGCCGGTTCCACTTCCAGCGCAGGAGATAGGGAAGGTTGGACGGCCTTGCCCAGCTGGCGAGCGGTGCCGGGCTCCACAGCAAGATCCTGATCTCAAGACCCGGCGTGCGACGCGCAAGCCAGAGGAGGAAGTCCCCCACACGGCGCGGGGCTCCATCATCGACCTTGGGGTGACCCAGGGTGATGGACGCATCAAAGTCCCAGCCGACAAAAAAGATCGACCGCTTGGCCGCCATCATCGACGCGCGGACCGAGGCGAAATAGTCATTGGCATCGATGAGGATCGAAAACTCGTCGGCTTTCTCGATGCGCCAGCAGTTCTGGGAAGGCGAGAAGATCGTGGGAAGCGCCATCGGATACTCCAGACACGGGGTCGCCACACTCGGCTAGCGCAATGGGGGCGATACGTCCAGTGTTTAGGGTTGTGGCTACGTCCGCTACCAGCGCGGCGATCGATCACATTCGAGTGGCAAGATCGAAACATGCTCAGAGCGCTCGGTCTCGACGTGACGCACTGCTCAAACAGATCGCCTTCGCTCCCGGCTGAATTTTCCCCTTGAGCCGGACCCAAGGTCATAGCCTAAAACCGATTCATCCGCAGACGGAGGGATCATGGCTGACAACAAGACAAAGGAAATCTGGCTGACTGCTGCGCAGTGTGCGCGGCGTATCGGCCTAACCGTACGGGCACTCAGGATCTATGAGGCGGCAGGCCTTCTTTCTCCGCGCCGGACGGACAAGAACTGGCGGCTTTACGGGGCGCAAGATCTCGCGCGGCTCACCGAAATCCTGACGCTGAAGCGGCTCGGGATGACGCTGGAGCAGATCAGCAGGCTGCTGCGCGGGCAATCGACCGATCTGGAGCGGGTGCTGTCCGTTCAGGCGCGCGCCCTGCAGGAACAGCTCTCACGCGTCCAGCATAGTCTTACCCTCGTTGACAGCCTCCTAACGAAGCTGGCTGCCGGGGACATCCTCTCCACGGAAGACCTGCTGACGCTTGCAAAGGATACATCAATGACTGAGACATCTCCCAATACCATTGCCTGGCGACGTTACGAACAGATGCGGCCGCGCACCGAGCGTCCGCTCGATCCATCGCTCTATGCTGATTACGTCGGGCATTATCTCCTCGGAACGGTCGCCTTCACCATACTGCTCGCCGATAGCAGGCTCTTTGCCCGCGTCACTGGCCAGCCGGAGCTGGAGATCTTCCCGGAAGAGGTGGACCGGTTCTTCTACAAGGCCGTGCCGGCACAAATCGTGTTCACCCGAGACGCGGACGGCACGGTCACGGCCCTCACTCTGCATCAGGATGGCCATGAACAGATCGCACCTCGCGTCGGGGAAGACGTCGTAAGCGCGCTGGAGCAAACGCTTGCCGACAGGATCAAGGAAAAACGGCCCGTGCCCGAGGGCCGGCTTCTCGTCGAAGATCTCGTGCGCCAGCATCAGCGGGGAGAACCCGACTATGCCAAGATGTCGCCACCGCTCGCGGCGATCGCACGAGAACAGGCAGAGGCTATCAGGGCAGAAATGCAGCGTCTGGGCCCAACGACCGATATCGCCTTCAAGGGTGTGACCGACCAGGGCTGGGATGTCTACGACGTCAGCTTCGAGAACGGGCGTCAGGAATGGAGTTTCTCGCTGGCGGCGGATGGGCGCTTCGACGGGATCTTTATTCGAAGATCGACCTGACGTCCTTCGGAGACAAGCCTCACCGCACACTCACCGGCTCGTGTCACTGATCCGGGACCATCCCGCGCAACCAATCCCTCCCCCAGTCGTTCCCCTTCGAACCACCAGACGCGAAGGGAACAGACGATGGCAAAAGATGATGCGACGGTGACGTATGATGGGCCGGCAGGGGGCTGGGGGTCGCTTCGCGGGATCGCCCGGATCATCCGTGAAGAAGGCATCAGCCCTGGCGCCATCGCCACCCTTCTGGAGCAGAACAAGCCGGGTGGCTTTGCCTGCGTCTCCTGCGCCTGGACGAAATCGGCCGATCACAAACCCGTCGAGTTCTGCGAGAACGGCGCCAAGGCGACGCTTTGGGAGCTGACGGGGCGGAAGGCTGGGCCGGAAGTCTTTGCCCGGCACAGCGTGACCGAACTCAAGTCTTTCAGCGACTACGATCTCGAGCAGCTCGGGCGGCTGACGCATCCGATGCGTTACGACCGGGCGAGCGATCACTATGTGCCCTGTTCCTGGGACGAGGCCTTTGCCGCGATCGGGCGGGAGCTTCGGGGCATGGATCCGAAGAAGACGGTGTTCTACACCTCCGGGCGGGCGAGCTTGGAGACGGCCTATTGCTGGGCGCTGTTTGCCCGGGCCTATGGCCACAACAATCTGCCCGACAGCTCCAACATGTGCCACGAGACCACGTCGGTCACCTTGAAGAAGGTGATTGGCTCGCCCGTCGGCACTGTCGTGCTGGACGATTTCAAGCATTGCGATGCGATCTTCTTCTTCGGCCAGAATACCGGCACGAACAGCCCGCGCTTCCTGCATGACCTGCAAGCGGCGGTGAAGCGCGGCTGCCGGATCGTGACCTTCAACCCCGTGCGCGAGCGCGGGCTCGAGCGCATGATCAGTCCGCAGGATCCGGTCGCGATGGTGAGCGGTCACGCGACCGAGCTGTCCTGCCAGTATCACCAGGTGAAGCCGGGCGGCGATATTGCCGTGCTGCTCGGGCTTTGCAAACATGTGCTGGCCGCCGATGATGCTGCACAGGCAGACGACCGTCAGGTCATCGACCGCGCCTTTATCGCCGAGCACACGGTCGGCTTCGAAGCGTTCGAGGCGCGCGTGCGGCAGGTCGAGTGGGCCGAGATCGAGGCGGTGTCGGGACTTACCCGGGCGGCGATCGAGGCGGCAGGTGCGGTCTATGCCGAGGCGGACAAGACCATCGGCATCTATGGCATGGGGCTGACCCAGCATGTGCACGGCTTCAAGAATATCGCGACCTACATGAACCTGCTTTTGATGAAGGGGAATATCGGGCGCAAAGGGGCCGGCATGTCGCCGGTGCGCGGGCATTCGAATGTGCAGGGGCAGCGCACGGTCGGCATTGCCGAGAAGCCGGAATTGGTGCCGCTCGACCGGCTGGCTGAGCTCTTCGATTTCGAGCCGCCACGCGAGAAGGGCATGAACACGGTCGAGGCCTGCGAGGGCATCCTCAAGGGCGAGGTGACTGCCTTCATCGGGCTTGGCGGCAACTTCCTGCGGGCGATCCCGGAACAGCGGGCGATGGAGGAGGCCTGGCCGCGCATGCGGCTGACTGTTCAGATCGCCACCAAGCTCAATCGCGGTCATCTGATCAATGGCGAGGTCGCCTATCTCCTGCCCTGCCTGGGGCGGAGCGAAATGGATCTCCTGACCGGCAAGCCGCAGGTCGTGTCGATGGAAGACAGCCTGAGCTCAGTTCACGGCTCGGTTGGCAAGCGCAAGCCGGCGAGCGATCAGCTGAAGTCTGAGATCGAGATTGTCAGCCGGATTGCCCAGGCGACGCTGCCAGAAAACCCGAAAATGATGTGGAGCCGCTGGGCGCGCGATACCGCTCTGGTGCGGGACCTCATCGAGCAGACGTATCCGGACGAGTTCAAGGATTTCAACGCTCGCATTTTCACGCCCGGTGGTTTCTACCGGGGCAATTCCGCCCGCGAGCGGCAGTGGAAGACGCAGAGCGGCAAGGCCGAGTTCGTCACGCCCGAGATGCTCTCGGCGACAGGTTTTGATGCAGCACCGGGCCGGATGAGCCTGATCACCATGCGCAGCAACGACCAGTTCAACACGACGATCTATGGCTATAGCGACCGGTTGCGCGGGATCGAGGGCAAGCGCGACGTGCTGCTGATCAGCCCGGTCGAGATCGAGCGCCATGGATTGACGGTCGGGGAACGGGTAACGCTGGTCACCGATGCCGGGGACGGCATCGATCGGCGTGTCGGCGGGCTGGAGGTCATGCCTTTCGATCTGCCGGATGGCTGTGTCGGCGGCTACTACCCGGAGCTCAACCCGCTGGTGCCACTCGCCCATCATGACCGCGCCTCGAAGACGCCGGCCTACAAGTCGGTGCCCGTCCGGATCGAACGCCTCGGCTAATCTACCCCAGCGGACCGGCGAAATCCGGACCAGATATCAAAAGATGGAACAATGTCGCTCCGTGCGTGTTGCGCCGAAAGGTCGCAAGCGCAGCGGGGGGACAGTGTGCTCGGGGCAAACGACAAATTCTACGCCGGACTGGGGTGGCAAGCATGAACCTGGATATCTATTGCGGCCCCGCGCCGTCGCCTGAGACACTGTGGAGCACCTGGAATTTCGATCCGCCGCTGCTCGCCGCCATCGGCGCCGTCTTTGCGCTGCTGGTCATTTCCGCCGACAACGGGCGTCAGCGGCTGGCGGCCATCACCGCCCTTGTCGTCATGCTGATCGCCTTCGTGTCACCGCTCTGCGCGCTGGCATCCGCGCTGTTTTCGGCACGGGTGCTGCACCATATCCTGCTCGTCACATTCCTTGCGCCGCTGGTCGTGCTGTCGATCCCGCCACGCTCGAGGGAACGGCAGCTTCTGCCGGCACAGCTCTCGTTCATCGTCCACACAATCCTGATGTGGGTCTGGCATGCGCCGGGTCCCTATCTCTTCGCCCTCTCCTCGCCTGCCGCCTACTGGCTGATGGAGCTGACGCTGATCGGTTCGGCTCTCTGGCTCTGGGCGGATATCCTGTCACCGCGTCGCTCGGCTGGGGCAGCGCTTGCGCTTCTCCTCGGCACCACGATCCAGATGGGCATGCTGGGGGCACTTCTCACGTTCTCGCGCGAGCCACTCTTTGCCGCGCATATGGATACGACGCATCCCTTCGGGCTTTCGCCACTTGCCGACCAGCAGCTGGCGGGACTTCTGATGTGGGTGCCGGCCGCCCTTCCCTATCTGCTGGCCGCTTTGCTCAGACTGCGCAGCGTCTTTGCCGGGCGAAGCTTCGACAGTGAGGCGCCTCGCTGATGATTGCGCTTTTGAAGTTCGTGCATATTGCGGCAATCGCCATCTGGACGGCCGGGCTGATCAGCCTTCCGAGCCTCTATGTGCAGCGGGCACATGTGACAAGCGATGATGCGCTCTATCGCATGCAGCGCATGACGCGCTTTGCCTTCGTGGTGCTGATCTCGCCGGCGGCCTTCATCGCGGTGGCAAGCGGCATCGGCCTCAGCTTCCTGAGAGATGTGTTTTCCCCATGGTTTTCCTGGAAGTTGGCCTTTGTCGGCCTGTTGTCGATGTTCCACGTCTTTTCGGGGCTGGTGGTTATCCGCTTGTTCAAGGACGGGGAGGTCTATCCGGCCTGGCGCTTCGTTCTTGCGACGGCAAGCTGCTGCGCCGTCGTGCTGGCCATCCTGGTGCTCGTGCTTGCCAAGGAGGCACCTCAGGTCTCCCTCCCGGCCGTGATGTACGAGCCGGGTGGGCTGAAGCGCCTGCTCGATCCGATCAATCCTTGGGCGACACCATGAGGCCGATACCGTGATCGAAGATCAGCTTGCCGCCATGCCAGCCGGCAATCCCCGTCAGAATGGCTGCCAGAACCGAGAGCAACATGCCATGCGGCAGAACAACGTTTGGATCGATGAGGCGCAGGCCCCAGTTTGCACCGGCAACGGAGATCAGGGTGATGGCCGCAATCGCATGGGCCCAGCTTGCAGCGCGCGCGCGAATACCGGGCACGAGGAGAAGTTCAGCCGTTCCGACGAGACCAGCGGCAACACCTGCTCCAAAGGCCGTGCCGGAGGACCAGAGGCCGACGCGCAGCCAGAAGGGGTCCGCCGTGAACCAGTAGAAGACATCGACGGCGAGCGTGCCGAAGACGAGGGCAATCGGGAAATGCACGCTCATGGCATGCAAGGGGTGACCGGCGACGGCTACCGCGGAGGTCTTGTCCTTTTCTTCCAGCTGTTCAATGACGGGATTGGCAGCGTCGGTCTGAGATATTTCGGCCATGAGGGTTCTCCGTTTCCGGGGAAAAGGTCGGTGACCGGCGGAATGTTCCATCGCCTTGCGTCGCTCTCTCTGGGGGCGCTGTTTCTCACCTCCTGTTCCGGCGATCTCTCGACGCTTGATCCGGCCGGGCCTTATGCAGGGGCGATTGCCAATCTCTGGTGGATCATGCTTTTCGGCGCCGGATTGATCCTGTCGCTGGCGCTTGTTCTCTTCTGCCTGGTGTTCTTCAAACCCGGCTTCGGTCGCAGTCTGTCGCCCAAGGGCTGGATGATTGCCGGCGGCCTGTTCCTGCCCGTGCCCGTTCTCATCGCGTTGATGACCTATGGCATGGAGCAAGGGGAATATCTGATCGGCGCCTGGCAGAACGAGCCTGTTGTCGCACGCGTCGAGGCGCGCGGCGCGATGTGGCGTTGGGAGTTCGGTTATCCCGACATGGGCGCCGATATCGCAACCGACGGGACGCTGCATATTCCGGCCGGCGGCGTGGTCGAAGTTCGGGTCACCAGCGCCGATGTCGTGCACAGCTTCTGGATCCCCAGGCTTGCCGGAAAGATCGATGCCGTGCCGGGACATGAGACCGTTCTGCGCATCAGGGCCGATGTGCCGGGTCGCTATAGCGGCATCTGCGCCGAATATTGCGGCACCGGCCATACCGGCATGCGCTTTGCCGTCGAGGCCCATCCGCCCGAAGTCTACCGCCAACGCCTGACCGCGCTTTCCGCAGGAGTGCCCGCACCATGACCGACGCCAGACCCGAGACCGGGTATCAGACACCAGGTTCGGCGATCCGGCTGCACCATCAGCTGGATGCGATCTGGGGATCGGGGCGCGGATGGCAACGGTTTTCAGCCGTGAACCACAATGTCGTCGGCATGCGCTTCATGGTGACGGCGCTTGTGTTCTTCGCGATCGGCGGCGTGCTTGCCATGCTGATCCGGGCGCAGCTTGCCTCGACCAACAGCGCCTTCCTCGATGCTGCCCAATATGCCCAGGTCTTCACGATGCATGGCGTCATCATGATGTTTCTGTTCGCGATCCCCTTCTTCGAGGGGCTGGCGATCTACCTGTTGCCGAAGATGCTGGGCGCACGCGATCTCGCCTTCCCGCGCATGTCTGCCTATGGCTACTGGTGTTATCTCTTTGGCGGATCGTTCCTGGTCGCGGCACTCATCTTCGGCATCGCGCCTGATGGTGGCTGGTTCATGTATACGCCGCTCTCCTCGCGGCCTTACTCGCCCGGCATCAATGCCGATGTCTGGCTGCTCGGCATTACCTTTGTCGAGATCTCGGCGCTGTCTGCGGCGATCGAGATCATGGTGACCATCCTGAAGGTTCGCTCACCGGGCATGTCGCTCACCCGCATGCCGATCTTCGCCTGGTACATGCTCGTGGTGGCGGCGATGATGCTGATCGGCTTTCCGCCGCTGATCCTGGGCTCGATCCTGCTCGAGGTGGAGCGGGCCTTCGACCTGCCCTTCTTCGACCCGACGCGGGGCGGCGATCCGCTGCTCTGGCAGCATCTATTCTGGCTGTTCGGCCATCCCGAGGTCTACATCATCTTCCTGCCTGCAGCCGGGGCGCTCTCGACAATCATCCCGGTTCTGTCTCGCACGCGGCTCGAAGGTTACGGCCTGATCGTCGCGGCGATCGTCGCCATGGCCTTCCTGTCCTTCGGGCTGTGGGTCCACCACATGTATACGGTGGGCATTCCGCATGTGGCGCTTTCCTTCTTTTCGGCGGCAAGCGCGCTGGTCGCCATTCCGACGGGGATCCAGATCTTTGCCTGGCTTGCCACCATGGCGCATGGCAAGCCGCGCTATTCGATCCCGATGCTGCATGTCTTCGGGTTCTTCTTCGTCTTCGTGGCGGGAGGCCTGACCGGCGTCATGCTTGCCATGGTGCCTTTCGACTGGCAGGCGCATGACACGCATTTCGTCGTGGCGCATCTGCATTACGTTCTGGTCGGCGGCTTCGTCTTTCCGATGATGGCGGCGGCCTATTACTGGCTGCCGCACATCACCGGGCGGCAGCCCGTGCAGCATCTGTCGAAGCCTGCCTTCTGGCTGATCTTTATCGGCTTCAACGTCACCTTCTTCATCATGCACCTGACGGGCCTGCGCGGCATGCCGCGGCGGGTCTTCGAATATCCGCAGGCGGCCGGATGGGAAGTGTTGAACTTCATCTCGTCGGTTGGCGGCTTCGTCATGACCATCGGCTTTGCGCTGGTGGCGCTCGACCTGATCATGCTCATTCGCCACGGCCGACCATTTCGCCGTGATCCCTGGGAGGCCGGCACGCTGGAATGGGCAACACCCACGCCGCCGCCGTCCTATAACTTCGGCTCCCTGCCGCATATCGACCGCCGCGCCGATGCGCTTGAGCCGCGCAGCCTCGGCCCGGAGCTTGCCGCTGGGCGTGGCTATCTTGGTTTCGTGCGCAATGGCTGGATGGAAACGCTCACCGTCGACATGGTGACCGGGCGGCTCGACCATGTCGTCGTGCTGCCCCGGCCGACCTATCTGCCGCTCTGGACGGCGATCGCAACAGCCGTCTTCTTCGCGAGCCTGCTGACCAAGCTCTATTGGCTGACACCTGTTGCCCTCGTCGCGGTGATCATCTTCTTCTTCCTCTGGACGCCGGATACTGGGCTGAAACAGGAGATCGGCCCGCTGGAAGTTGGCCTTGGCGAACGGGCGCTGCATCACCAGGAAGTGGCACATCCGCCCTCCTGGTGGGCGGTCGTCTTTGCGCTTGCGGCGGATGCGACGGCCTATACGTCGCTCATCTTCGGCGCATTTTTCCTCTGGCTTTCCGCCCCGAACTGGCCGCCGCCGGATGTCGACTTTACCTATGTGCTTCCCTCGGTGGTCGGGGGACTGGCGCTGGTCACCGCCGCCGTTGCCGGCCGGCTTGCCAACGGGACACCGGGCCGGACGGTCATGAGCCTCTCGCTTGCGCTTGCAGCCCATCTCACAAGCGTTGCAGCCGTTGCTGTCATCCTGATGTCGATCCCGGCGCCGACGGGGCATGCCGCCTCAGCCGCTGCTTTTGCGGTTGCCGCTTATGTGGTACTGCATGCAGGCATCGGGGCAGTGCTGGCACTCTATGGGCTGTGGCGCTGGCGGGCCGGGTTTATCGGGCCGGCGCGGGTGCTCGATCTGCGGATCGGACAGCTCTGGCACGACTATACGGCGGTCGCTGGCCTGATAGGGCTCGCCTTCCCCTTCGTGCTGCAGAGCCTGACCGGGATCGGAGGGCAATGAGATGAAGGCACCGGCATTTGTGCTTCTGCTTACAGGCTTTGTGATCTGGGCCGGCGCCTTCCTGTTGCTCTATGCCGCCCAGGCGACCGGCTGCCACCTCGGCTGGCACAGGATCGAAGTCGGACCGATCTCGGCGCTGCGGCTGTTGCTGGCGGCAATGCTCGTTCTGGTGCTGGCGCTGATCGGCGGGCTTCACTGGTACGGGCAGCGAGCGCTCGGTGAACCGCAGACGGATGAGGCGAAACTGCTGATAAAGATTGCGGGCATGCTGCAGGCGGCAGCCCTCGTGTCGACGCTGATCACCTATGGCGGGGTGTTGTGGCTGACCTTGTGTTGAGTTGGGCAATCATCCCCGTCTAGCGGCATCGATCTTCGCCACATCGATCTTGCCCATCTCCATCATCGCTTCGAAGGCGCGCTTCGCCTCCGCGCCGCCGGCGGCCATGGCTTCGGTCAGGGTTCGGGGCGTGATCTGCCAGTTGATGCCCCATTTGTCCTTGCACCAGCCGCAGGCGCTCTCGCTACCACCATTACCGACAATAGCGTTCCAGTAGCGGTCGGTCTCCTCCTGGTCTTCGGTTGAGATCTGGAAGGAGAAGGCTTCCGAGTGCTTGAAGGCGGGGCCGCCGTTCAGCCCCATGCAGGGAATGCCGGCGACCGTGAAGTCGACGGTCAAGACGTCACCGGCTTTGCCCGAGGGATAGTCGCTCGGGGCGCGGTGAACGGCCTTCACCGCTGAGTCGGGGAAGACGGTCGTGTAGAAGCGGGCAGCCTCTTCGGCGTCGCGGTCGTACCAGATGCAGATGGTATTTTTCGGCAATTCCATGGTTTCTCCTCCCAAGAAATTCCTAGTGGTTCCACGCGATGCGATACCAGATGGGGACCCCGTTGCGGACGACTGCAACACCCAGATTGCCGATCAATATACCTGGCTCATAGACTCTCGACCGAGCCAGCCAGAGCTGGTCACCTGGCTGCATACGATCCAGCAGGGTCATCAATTCTTCTTCTGGACTAGGCATGCGGTCCCGCAAATCATTGGGAAGAAGGCCGCCGATCAACTCCATGTGCCAGGCGCGATAGTCCTGCGGCGTCGTCTCCTGCAGGAGCTCAATATCTTCAGCGGTGACGGCACGATCAGTCTGCACTGCAAGACCCTAGCATATGCGCTTTGCTCGGTAGTCTAGCCCACAAGAGACCAGTTCGAAACTGGATGTCTGAGTGCTGATCGCTTGAATGCATTGCCCACGGTGAACGCGAGCCGCGCCCCTCAGAAAGCTACCGCAATCATCCTGCTTATTGCGGGATCGGCGCTCTCATCGTGCAGACAAGGCCGGTCGGGAGGTATTCGACACTGACCTGTCCGTCGAAATCGGCGGCGAATATCCGCGAAATGAGCTTCGAGCCGAATCCTTCCGTCTTCGGCAGATGGACATGCGGTCCGCCGCTTTCCTGCCAGACGAACTGGAAGGCTTCGTCGGGATTGTCCGCCTTGCGATCAACCTGCCAGCGAATATCAATCTTGCCATTGCCATCGGAAAGCGCGCCGTATTTCGTCGCGTTGGTGGCAAGCTCGTGGATGGTGAGCGCCACTGTCAAAGCGTGTTTGGCGGTCAGGTCGAGGTCGTGACCGGAGATCGAGAAACGCTGCTCACTCTGCACATGCGGGCGCAGCGCGTTTTCGACAACTGCACGAATTGGTGCATCCTGCAGGGCCTTCGTCGAAATCATGTCATTGGCCTCGGCGAGTGCCTGCAAGCGGCCGGTAAAGGCATCGCGACGATCGCGGATATCGTCGCCTTTCAGCGTCTGACGAGCGATAGCGCTAACTACGGCGAGCGTGTTTTTGATGCGGTGTTGTAGTTCACCGTTTAGAAGCTCAAGCCGCTGCCGGGCGTCGGTGACGTCGGAGATGTCCTTGGATATCGACAGGATGTGGGAGGGGCTGCCATCGGCGTTGAAAATCGGCGCCACCTGAACATCCCAGAAGCGGCTGTTGCCCTTCACGGTGTTCGCTTCACCCACAAAGCGGGAGGGCTTTCCGGCAATTGCCGCTTCCACGGCCTGCCTGGCGGCAGTGTTGCCATCGCCACTCCAGAAGTCCGGCCAGGGGCAGCCCTTGAGCGGCGCGAAATCGTCGACTTCCATGACCCGCTTGCCGCCTTCGCTCATGAACTGCAGGCGGCCCTGGAGATCGAGCACCTTGATGCAGTCACCGCAGCCACTCAGGACCGCCGCGAGAAGCGCATCGTTGCGGACCAACAGCGGATCAGCCGCCGTCAGTTCGCCTACCATGCTGTCAACGGAACCAGCCGTTGTTGTGGACTGCATCACAGGGTCAGTCATTTTTCATATCAGCCCAATTGAGACAGAAAATCTCTGGCGGAATCCTTGCTATCAAAAACGACAACTAGCAACCCAGAAACGTCACTCCGGGGCACGTGAAGGCTCCGTCAGTTCACGGTCAGGTCTGCCGTTTCGCCGAAGGCAATGATCAGCTTGGGGCTGGTCATGTCACCGCTCTCCTCGTCGACCTGGATGGAATAGGCGGCGACGCCAAGGTGGCGGGCGGACATGGCGGTGGCGATCTTTTCAGCCGAGGCGGCGCTGGAGGCCTGCCGCATCTCGCCGGGCACGATGTTGCCCCGGTTCTTCTTGAACGGCAGGACGATGAATTTTTCGGAGAGAGACATGGGAGAACTCCTGTTCGTTCGCTTCTTGTTCTCCCTAATGGGGAGGAAGTCAACCACGAAGCGTCTTGCAGTTGAGGCGTTGGAAGGAGCCGCTGTCGTTGATCCGAGAACCCTTGTTCTCCGGTCACAGACCGGTCGAAGGGCGGTTTGCGGGAAAAACACGTGCCGCGCCCGGTGGTCCGGGATCGCAGCTATCGCGCCTGACTTGGCCGACCTTGATGGCCTCAGAAGAGGCCGACGCCCGGAGGTGGGGTCACGGGGGTCGTCGGCGGCGGCAGGGGCTGGCCCTCAGGGACCAGATCGTCCTGCTGCAGGATGTCAGCCTCCGGCAGAGGACCACCGATCACCTCGTTCGGGACTTCGACAGGCGCATCGAGCGGCGGCAAAGCCGTCTGGTTGGGATCTCCGCCGGGGACCGTCGCTAGAGATGGGTCCGTGGCGGGCTGTGTCGGATCCGTGGTCGGTGCCGGCGCTGTAGCGGACGCCGGCTTGGCGGGCTCAGGAGCCGGCTTTGCCACGGCCTCGACGCCCGGCGGCGGCGGAACCTCCGACGTCGTCTTGCAGCCGGTTAGCCAGACGTCATAGATCGGGTGTTCGACGGCGTTGAGTGCCGGGCTATCGGCAAACATCCAGCCGGAGAAGATGCGGCGGATCTTGCGGTCGAGCGTGATTTCATCGACCTCAATGAAGGCGTCGATCTTCTGGGCTTCGCTTTCGTCCCGCGAATAGCAGATCTTCGGCGTCACCTGGAGGGCGCCGAACTGGACCGTCTCGTTGACATAGACGTCGAAGGTGGTGATGCGGCCGGTGATCTTGTCGATGCCGGCGAATTCGGCGACGGGATTCTCGAGGCGGGCGGCATCGGCCTTGCCGGCCAAGCCGACTGATGCCGCGGCGGCAAGTCCGACAACCGGAACGGCCCATGCCCATGCACTCAATTTCATCGTCACGCTCGCTTTCGTGGATCCACTGGCCCAAATCGACCGGAAGCCAGATACAAGAAGGGCCTCGTTCAAGAGGCCCTAATGCCGGATTATGGCCAAATCGGGTATCAGCCGCCCGGCGTCCATGCATCGTAGTCGCCGGTGACGCGCGGACGCTCGCCGGCAGCGGAGATCGAACCCTGCGGGCGGTAAGCGGCAGCCGTGCCGGTCTGGTTCGGGCGATGCGCCTTTTCCCATTCGCGCGGCTTGTAGTCTTCCTTAGACGGCGGGGTATCGGTGCGATAATGCATCCAGCCGTGCCAGCCGGAGGCAATCTTCGAGGCCTCTGCGTAACCGTTATAGATCACCCAGCGCTTCGGCTGGCCCCAGCTCGTCATCGGGCCTTCGTAATAGACATTGCCGAACTCGTCTTCGCCGACGCGCTTGCCGTGACGCCAGGTGAAGAAACGCGTGCCCATGGTCTGGCCGTTCCACCAGGTGAAGATCTGCAAGAGAAACTGCTTCATCGTGTATCCTTGGGCAATTAACGCAGGCCGCAGAACGGCCTTGTCGAACCTGTCTCGCTTATGCCGCCTCGCCCGGCTGTTGTCCAGTGATTCCCCGTCGCACCCCCGTCATTTCAGCTTCAGCTTGAAGCCGATATGGGAGGGCGTGAAGCCGAGCCGCTCATAGAAGCGGTGAGCGTCGGTGCGCACGGCATTCGAGGTAAGCTGTACGAGACGCATGCCGTCGGCGCGGGCCTTCTCGATGGCGAAATTGATCATGACCGCCCCAATACCCCTGCCCCGCATGTCGGCCCGTGTCTGCACGGCCTCGACGATCAGAGAGGATGCACCCCGCGCCGTCATGGTGGTTGTCACCATGGTCTGGAAGGTGCCGACGACTTCGCCGTGGAGCTCCGCGACATAGAGCGTTTCATTCGCAGACGTGGCGATCTTGCGGAAGGCGGCGTTGTAGTCGGGCAGCGCCTGTAGATCGGTGGTATCGCCATGGCCGCCGAGCGGGTCGTCGGCGAAGAGGGCAATGATCGCCTCCAGATCATTCTCGGTGGCTTCCCGGATCGTCGCTGTTTGCACTTGCATGCCTACCCTGTCCTTGCGCTAGTTAGGCTTTCCATAGCGATCCCGGGGGACTTCTTGATGACAGGCTTGCGACGACTGGTGACAATTCTGTGCGTAACCCTTTCTGCCATGGCGGCCGAAGCTCAGGAGGGCGGACGCAAGGCGATTGCCTATGTGCAGGCGCCGGAAATGAGCTCGGGGCTCTGCGCGGAAAAAGATGCCGCCAGCGCCATCGACTGCGCCGTCAAGCAATGCATCGAGGGCGGCGGGACGGTCGAGGATTGCCAGGTGAATGCTGTCTGTTCTCCTGGCAACTGGAGCGTCGATATCTTCATGATGGCCGATGGCGGGCCACACTGGCACCAATTCTCTTGCGGCTGGCAGACGAAGGAACTCGCCATCAAGGCCGCCGACCTCGCCTGCAGCAATGCCAAGGAAGACGGTCTCATCGAATGCACGGCCGTGCAGCTGATCGACGAAGACGGCAAGGTGACGGAACCGCCCTTCAACTGAGCGAAAGGCAGACAAGAAAAAAGCCGCTCACTTAAGCGGCTTTTCCATGATCACAGCCTCGATCCCGCTGTCGGGACCACCGCAATTCTTGGTCCGGTCGACCTCGACGAAATCATGCGCCTCATAGAAGGCGATCGCGCCGGCATTCTCCGGCTCGACTTCCAACCGCAGGATTTCAGCATCGGGAAAGCAGGTCTCGATCTCGGCGAAGAGATCGCGGCCGATGCCCTGGCGCTGGTGGTCGGGATGGACATAAAGCTGGTGCAGGATCGCGGTTTTGGTCAGCTTTTCCGACACGGCCGCGAAGGCCATGCCGCCGATCTGCTTGCCGTCGTCGGCGACGAGATATTCGCCACCTTTGACGTGAATGCGCCGCTTGATCTCGGCCGGCGAATGCCAGGCCGCGATCAGCTCGGCGACCTTGGCCGGTCCGTAGAACCGGTCATAGGTCGCGTGGAAACTCTGCGTCAGCAGGGCGCGAAGCGGTTCGACATCCCGGTCGTTGGCCGTGCGGACGAAGAACACCGATCTTACTCCTCGACGATGCCGAGCTTGGCTTTGACGAGTGCCTGGACGGCCTGCGGATTGGCCTTGCCGCCGGTCGACTTCATCACCTGACCGACGAACCAGCCGGCAAGCGTCGGCTTAGCCAGCACCTTGGCGACCTGGTCGGGGTTGGCGGCAATGATCTCGTCGACGGCCTTTTCGATGGCGCCGGTGTCGGTCACCTGCTTCATGCCGCGGGTCTCGACGATTTCCGCCGGGTCACCACCCTCGTTGAAGACGATCTCGAAGAGGTCCTTGGCGATCTTGCCGGAGATGGTTTCGGCCTTGATCAGGTCGATGATGCCGCCGAGCTGAGCGGGCGAAACCGGAGTCTCTTCAATGGCTTTGCCAGCTTTGTTCAAGGCGCCCAGCAAGTCGTTGATGACCCAGTTGGCGGCCGTCTTGCCATCGCGGCCCTCGGCCACGGCTTCGAAGTAATCGGCAATCGCCTTTTCCGACACGAGCACGGAAGCGTCGTAGACGGAGAGGCCGAGTTCGGCAACAAAACGAGCCTTCTTGTCGTCCGGGAGTTCCGGCAGGTCCTTCTTCATCGCCTCGATGAAGGCGTCGTCGAATTCGAGCGGCAGCAGGTCTGGATCGGGGAAGTAGCGATAGTCATGCGCATCTTCCTTCGAACGCATCGAGCGCGTCTCGCCCTTGCCCGGATCGAAGAGACGGGTTTCCTGGTCGATCGAGCCGCCATCCTCGAGGATCGCGATCTGGCGACGCGCTTCGTATTCGATAGCCTGGCCGATGAAGCGGATCGAGTTGACGTTCTTGATTTCGCAGCGCGTGCCGAATTCGCCGCCTGGCTTGCGCACGGAGACGTTGACGTCGGCGCGCATCGAGCCTTCGTCCATGTTGCCGTCGCAGGTGCCGAGGTAACGCACGATCGAGCGCAGCTTGGTCATGTAGGCCTTGGCTTCATCCGACGAGCGCATGTCGGGCTTCGACACGATTTCCATCAGGGCGACGCCGGAACGGTTCAGGTCGACATAGGACATGGTCGGATGCTGGTCGTGCATCGACTTGCCGGCATCCTGTTCCAGATGAAGGCGCTCGATGCCGATCTCGATATCCTCGAAGTTGCCCTGACGGTCGGGGCCGAGCGAGATGATGATCTTGCCCTCGCCGACGATCGGATCCTTGAACTGCGAGATCTGATAGCCCTGCGGCAGGTCCGGATAGAAGTAGTTTTTGCGGTCGAAGATCGAACGCTTGTTGATCTGCGCTTTCAGGCCGAGACCGGTGCGCACGGCCTGGGCAACGCATTCCTCGTTGATGACGGGCAGCATGCCGGGCATGGCGGCATCGACGAGTGAGACGTTGGAATTGGGCGCATTGCCGAAGACGGTCGAGGCGCCGGAAAACAGCTTGGAATTCGACAGCACCTGAGCATGGACTTCCATGCCGATGATGACTTCCCAGTCACCAGTGGCACCGGGGATGAAGCGTTTCGGATCGGGCGTGCGGGTGTCTACCAGGGTCATCGGATGCTCGTGTCATGCGTGGACGTGTTGTCTCGTGAGGTAGAGCAATTGGGCCGAAGGTGCAAGGCTGGAGAGGCCGCAACAGCCTGCGTTTCAGGACTGGGCCAAGCGAAGCCGAACTTTAAGTCTTCACGGGCTAGGAAGCATCATGTCTGTCACCACACTCCCCTTGCCAGCCTTGCTGGGCATCCTCATCATTGCCTGGAACTTGGGCGTGCTCGGCCTCTTCGGTCTCGATAAGCGCGCAGCGATCCGTGGCCTGTGGCGCGTGCCCGAGCGACGGCTTGTGATCGCGATCATTCTGTTCGGGGCGCTCGGCGCCTTCATCGGTCAGCGATTGTTTCGTCACAAAACGCGCAAGGCACCGTTCAACTGGCTGGTCCCGGCGATGCTTGCGATCCAGATCGTCGCGTTGGCAGCGCTTGGCCTCATGCGCTTCTCTCAGAATTCCTGGCCGTAGCCGGTGCCGCCTTCGTCCGACAGCAACTTTGATAGACCGACCGATTGCACATCCCGGTCGAGCTTCGGATTGTAGCTGACCGTCAGCCAGTTCACCGAATAGCCGCGTTTCTCGAAGAATTTCAGCGCATCGCCGTTCATGGCGTGCGTCTGAAGCCGGGCCACGGAGAAGCCTTGCGCCTTCATGCCCTCCTCCACCGCATCCAGGAGAGCCGTGCCAAGACCGCGCCCCTCGAAATCCGGATCGATCCAGAAGTCGGTGATCGTCTCGTCCATGTCCTCGCGGGCGGCCCAGCCCGCGGGAATGCCTGATGCCTCGACGATCGTGATGGTGATCCAGCCTTCTTCCGCAAAGCGCGCAAAAGCATCGCGGGCGTTGGCGGCCATCTCGGCAGCCTCGCCGATCGAGGCCATCGCCTTGCGCCAGGCGCGCATGCCGATCTCCGTCAGGAGCCCTGCGTCGCCCTCTCGAGCCTTGCGGATCGTGACCATCCTCACCTCTTCGTTGTGACCAGTAAAACACCAGTGATGATTCTTGACCAGAGTGTGTGTCCTCGACGCAATGGACGCGAAAGTCGGCGCTGTGCTATCTGCATTCCGTCTACAGGAGTTTTGATGTTCGGTTTGTCCGAGTCCCGGTAAAGGCCCTGCCCCGCCCCCCTTTGGGAGCGAACGGCCAGGGCCAGAAAACGAAGCCCCGACGCCACGCGGCGCCGGACACGTTTTCATGCGCGCTTTTCAGCGCGCTTCTCCGGACATCACACCATGGACATTTCACGCACGGATCAGCGTATCCTTCATCTCATGGCTCAAGGCGGATGGATCGAACTCCACCGCGATGACAGACGCAAGATCGAGAAGGCCTTGTGCTTCTCCCGCGACGGCTGGCTCTATCCCGGCTTCGACATCGAACTCTTCAGGCGGCTGAAACGCCTGAAAGCGATCAGTTCGAAACAGGGCAAGCCTTATCGGATCACCGAACGGGGCTTGAGGCTTGTCAGGGCTGAGCTGGATAACAGGTGAGCCCTGCCTACAGGGCACTTGCCTGACACTACGTACGTAGTTACATTTGACCATGGGCTACGTATGGGATGCCGGGAAGAATGTCGCCAATCAGATCAAGCACGGGATATCCTTCGAGGAAGCCTGCCTGATCTTCGACGGAGACGTTCTGACCGGTGTCGACAGCCGGCGCGATTACGGTGAGACCCGCCGCATCAGCATTGGCGCGATCGAAGGGCTTATCGTGATCGCGGTCGTTCATACGGAACGAGACGGTGCCATCAGGGTCATCTCAGCGCGACTGGCGAACCGGAAAGAAAGGCAGAAATATAATGACCATCTCCGCCGCGCGTCTTAAAGAACTGCAGGCGCGGACCGATAAGGATATCGATTACAGCGACATACCGGAGCTCGATGATGCGTTCTTCGAGACCGCTGAGCTCGTTACGCCGTCGGCCAAGACGCAGATTACGGTTCGCCTCGACAGCGATGTGCTGGAGTGGTTCCGCCAGCAGGGCAAAGGCTATCAGACGCGCATGAACGCCGTGCTGAAGGCTTACATGGAGAGCCAGCGCCGCCGCTCCCGCTAGAACACCTGCTGCATCTTCACCTTGTCCACCATCATGCCCATGGATGGGGAATGCTGCATGCCGCGCCAGACGATGGAAAATCCTAAGTCCTTGTAGAGCCGGATGGCGCTTTCGTTTGCGGCGTGGGTATCGATCCGCGCCCGCTTCAGACCTTCGGAACGCATCTCGCGCAGCGTCGCCGAGACAAGTGCCGAACCGATGCCCAGCCCCTGATGGGCGGGGCTGACCCAGAGATCGGAGATATAGTCCCGCGCGCCTTCGCGGGCGGTCCAGCCGGCGATCTCGCCACCGAGTTCGCCGATCGTGATCAGGCTGAAACGGTCCTGGGCAAAGCGGCGGAAGCTTAGGCGAATGCGCACCATCATGTCGACGCCATAGGCGTTCAACACCGGATTGGCCGCCCATGCCTCGAAACCGACACGGCCGACGCTTTCTGCATCGGCCGCGGTCATGTCCCTGATGACGAAGTCCTTTACCACCACTTGGCCGGCGTGAACTTGCCGGCTGCCTGTTCGATGACATGGGCGGTCTTGAAGAGGGTTTCCTCCTCGAAGGGCTTGCCGATGACCTGAAGGCCGAGCGGCAGGCCCTTGCTGTCGAGGCCGGCGGGAACGGAGATACCCGGCAGGCCCGCCATGTTCAGCGTGATGCTGAAAACGTCCTGCTGATACATCTTGACCGGATCGGCCGCGAGTTCCTTGTCGCCGATGGCGAAGGCAGACGACGGCGTGATCGGCGTCAGGATCGCGTCGACGCCGGCTTCGAAGGCGAGTTCGAAGTCGCGCTTGATCAGCGTGCGGACCTTCTGGGCCTTCAGGTAATAGGCGTCGTAATAACCGGCCGACAGCACATAGGTGCCGATCATGATGCGGCGCTGAACTTCCTTGCCGAACCCGGCAGCGCGGGTCTTTTCGTACATGTCGGCAATGTCCTTGCCATCGACGCGCAGGCCGTAGCGGACGCCGTCGTAACGGGCCAGATTCGACGAAGCTTCTGCCGGTGCGACGATGTAATAGGCCGGAAGGGCGTATTTCGTGTGCGGCAGGGAAATGTCGACGATCTCTGCTCCGGCTTCCTTCAGCCAGGCAATACCCTGCTGCCAGAGAGCCAGGACTTCTTCCGACATGCCGTCAATGCGGTATTCGCGGGGGATGCCGATCTTCATGCCCTTCACGGAGCCGCCGATGGCCTTTTCATAGTCCGGCACGGGCAGGTCGACGGAGGTCGTGTCCTTCGCATCGGTGCTCGCCATGGACTTCAGCAGGATGGCTGCATCGCGCACGTCGCGGGCGATCGGACCGGCCTGATCGAGCGATGAGGCGAAGGCGACGACACCCCAGCGCGAGCAGCGGCCATAGGTCGGCTTGATGCCGACGGTGCCGGTGAAGGCGGCCGGCTGACGGATCGAGCCGCCGGTGTCGGTTGCGGTCGCACCTGCGCAGAGATGGGCGGCGACGGCAGCGGCAGAACCACCGGACGAGCCGCCGGGCACCAGCTTGTCGTCGGAGCCCGTCGCTTTCCACGGGTTCACGGCCGGGCCGTAATAGGAGCTCTCGTTGGACGAGCCCATGGCGAATTCGTCCATGTTAAGCTTGCCGAGCATCACGGCGCCGGCGTCCCACAGATTGGTGGTGACGGTCGATTCATATTCCGGCTTGAATCCATCGAGGATGTGGCTGCAGGCCTGGGTGTGCACGCCCTTGGTGGCGAAGAGATCCTTGACGCCGAGCGGAATGCCTTCCAGCACGCCGGCCTTGCCGTCGGCGATGCGCGCGTCGGACGCCTTTGCCATGTCGCGGGCGATGTCGGGCGTGACAGCAACATAAGCGTTCAGCGCGCCATTCGCCTGATCGATCGCGGAGAGATAGGCATCCGTCAGTTCGACGGCCTTGATCTCCTTCGCGGCGAGTTTCGCGCGGGCTTCGGCGATGGTGAGGCTGGTCAGTTCGCTCATGGTCGTTTCACTTCAGACTGTCTTCGCCCATAGGGGCGGGAAATTCGGGAGGCTGGCTCAGGCGGCTGAGGTCGGTCTTATTCGACGACCTTCGGCACCTGGAAGAAATTGCGGTCGGTTGCCGGCGCATTGGCGACAATGGCATCGGCCTTGTTGCCGTCGGTGACGACGTCTGCGCGCTTCTTCATCGCCATGGGCGTAACCGAGGTCATCGGCTCGACGCCCGTGACGTCCACTTCGTCCAGTTGCTCGACGAAGCCCAGAATGCCGTTCAGCTCTCCGGTCATGCGCGCGGCATCCTCCTCACTCACAGCGAGGCGGGCAAGGCGGGCGACGCGCTTGACGGTGGCGAGGTCAACAGACATGGCATTCTCCGGATAAGCTGTTTTCTTCGCTATAATGGCCGTCAAGCGCTGAGGCAACGGGGTTTGTCAGACCTCGACGGCGGAGCCTGCCTGCGGGGCGACAACGCGGGTGCGGGTTCCGTCCATGCCAGCGACGAATTTTTCCGGCGTCTGGTCGATGATCGGGAAGGATCCGTAGTGGCAAGGGATCGCCGTCTTGAAGTCGAAGAAGCGCTGGCAGGCGAGTGCCGCAACCGCACCGCCCATGGTGAAGCGGTCACCGATCGGGACAAGACCGACATCCGGCTGATGCAGTTCGTTGATCAGTTTCATGTCCGAGAAGATGTCGGTGTCGCCCATGTGAAGGACCGAGGCTTCGTCCTCGAAATGCATCATCAGGCCGTTTGCATTGCCGAGCGCGTGGGAAACGCCATCTTCGGTCACTTGCGCTGAGGAATGAAGTGCATTGGTGAAGGTGACCGTGAAGCCTTCGAAATGGATCGTTCCGCCGGTATTGCCCATTTCCAGCTTGTCGACACCCTTGGTGCCGAGCCAGGCGGCAAGATCGGCATTGGCCAGAACCGTGGCGCCGGTTTCTTTCGCGAGCTGGACCGTGTCGCCGACATGGTCGCCATGACCGTGGGTCAGCAGGATATGGGTGATCCCCTTGGTCATGTCCTTCCGGTCGAGACCGGCAAAGCCCGGATTGTGGGTCAGGAAGGGGTCGATGAGGATCGAGGCCTTGGCCGAGTCGAGGCGGAAGGCGGCATGGCCGAGCCAGGTAATTTTCATGATGTCAGTCTCCGGTCTTGAAATGTCGGTCGGAATATATGGCAAGCCGGGCCTTCGGCAACGGGGCGTCGAGTTGCCTCGCCGGTCCGGACGGTTTAAGCGACGAGCATGACAGCCGTAGCGCTGAGTGCAAGAAAGGAACGACCATGGCCGATGACGACTACGTGTATGACGAGGCGACCGGCGAATGGCGTCCGGCGTCCGAGGTTGCAGCAGCGGCTGCGGCCAAGCCCACTGCCCGCGACGCCTCCGGGACTGAACTTGCCGATGGCGATTCGGTGGTTCTGATCAAGGACCTCAAGGTCAAAGGTGCCGGCCAGACGCTGAAGCAAGGCACAGTCATCCGCTCGATCCGGCTGACGGATGATCCCGAGGAAATCGACTGCCGCTTCGACGGGATCAAGGGCCTGGTGCTAAGAACCGAATTCGTGCGCAAGCGCTAAAGAATAGGACGGACGGGGATGGCAACGCTGACGATCGAGGAACTGGCAGCACAGTTGAAACCCGGTGAGGCAATTGCCGGGCTCGACCTCGGCACGAAAACCATTGGGCTATCTGCCTCCGATCTTGGCCGGCGCTTCGCCACCCCTCGCCCCGTTATCAAGCGTGTGAAGTTCACCCAGGATGCCGAGGTGCTTCTCGCCTTTGCAGCCAAAGAAAAGATCGTCGCCTTCGTGATCGGGCTTCCGGTCAACATGGACGGCTCGTCGGGGCCGCGTGTGCAGGCGACGCGGGCCTTCGTGCGCTCGATGTCGGAAAAGACCGACATCCCCTTCGTCTATTGGGACGAGCGGCTGTCGACGGTGGCGGCCGAACGGGCGTTGCTGGAAATGGACGTGTCACGCGCCAAACGCAGCGAACGGATTGATTCGGCTGCTGCGAGCTTCATCCTTCAGGGCGCGCTCGACAGGCTTTCGGGGCTTGCCCGCACTTCGGACAATGCTGCCGACTTTTCCTGACGGGCAATCCACCAGGCCTTGATCTGCTTGCGGCGGCGGAAGCCAATGATCGCAAACAGGATCAGGCTGTCGACGGTGATCGCGCGCAGCACCAGCGGCGGGATTGTTTCGGGCGCGATGCCGAGCACGTTTCCATAGATCTGGAAGACGAGATCATGGGCGTCGCGCGTCAGCATGAAGATGCCGAAGCTCATGTCGTAGTAGGACAGACCGTACCAGGCGCCCAAGATCGTGATGGGCAAAGCCCACAAGAGCAGAAGTGTCTTCATGCCGTTTCCGCCTTTTGATCGAACGACAAATCATTTGCCGCCGGCCAGCTTTCCACCAGCCATTTCAGTGACGCCATCGCCGTCAGCACGGTCGCAGGGACGGCGATATCGAGCGCCAACCCCGAGAAAAACACCATCATCATGATGGTCGCCACCGGCCGTGCAAAAACAGCGTCCGTCACCACTGTACCCTTTAACGTCTGTCCCACCCAAAAGGTGGCCCGTTCGGCGTCGCTGCGCAACGTAAACCCTTTGTTAAGGTTAACAGCGCCTGTGGATGAGCAGTTTCAGCCACTTGGCTGAAAATGTCGTCGGGACACGAATTTCGATTGAATGCAGGGTTTTCCGGGTCTACCCCTCCCCTGCCCGCCATCCTGGACCCGCCATGCTGATCATCTTCGAAAGCATCCTGCCGATCTTCCTGCTCGTGATTCTCGGCGTGGTGCTGAAGCGCACGTCACTGATCAATGAGAGCTTCTGGGGCGGGCTGGAGCAGTTCGGCTATTTCGTCCTCTTCCCGGCGCTTCTGTTCCAGACGCTGTCGTCAGCTGACTTCTCGGCCTTGGACAGTGGTAGCGTGGGTTTTGTCTCGCTGCTCGCCGTTGGCGTGATGACGGGTCTCGTGCTGGCACTCTGGCCGTTTCTCAAGCGGAGCGGCATGGGTGGGCCCGCCTATACGTCGGTTTTCCAGACCTCGACGCGCTGGAACGGTTTCATGGCGCTCGCCATTGCGGAAAAGCTTACCGGTGCAACAGGTCTGACGGTCATCGCGGTGATCATGGCCTCCATCATCGTGCCGCTGAATTTGATCAATGTCGGCATCATGGTCTGGTTTTCCGGAGAAAGCCGCAACCTCAAGACCTTCGTCGTGCGAATCGTCACCAACCCGATCATCATCGGTGCGGCACTCGGGGTTGCGGTGAATCTTGCTGGGGTAACCGTCTATGCGCCGCTGATGACGGCTGTTGATCTGGTCGCCAGCGCCTCGCTGGGCTTGGGTCTTGTGACCGTCGGTGCCGGGCTCCGGATTGCCGACGCGCTGAAGCCCCAGCCGAGCGTGTTGCTGACACTGCTGCTCAAGCTGATCGTTTTTCCGGTGGTCGCGGTGGCGCTTGCCCTTACCTTCGGGCTCTCAGGCGAGATCGTCGTTATGATAGCGCTGGGTGCTGCCGTGCCGACCGCCATGAATGGCTATGTTCTGGCCAAGCAGATGGGCGGCGATGCCGATCTCTATGCGGCAGCGGCCACCGTTCAGACGGTCGCTGCCTTCTTCACGATCCCCGTGATCCTTTATCTCGCCGCTCAGGTGGCGGGCGGATAGAGCAGGTCGAGCACGTATCGGGAATCGAAGCGTGCATCGAGCACGCCGTAGGTATGGCGCCAGCCACCCGCCAGGCGTGATTCGAGGAAGGCATCGGCGATCTTGCCGGCACCCAGGCGATAGAGTTCGGCGGCACCGGCGGCGAGCGCCAGTTGCTCGATCAGGAGACGACCGGCGGCTTCGTCGCGCTCGGCAAGCGCCGTTGCGGCCCGCAGCACTTCCACGGTCTTCTTGCCGGAGGGACCGAGATCCCGCTCGAGACCGGCGAAGAGCGTTTCGAAGAGATCCTTGCCGCGGCTGAGTACGCGCAAGACATCCAACGCCATGACATTGCCGGAGCCTTCCCAGATCGCATTGACCGGGGCTTCGCGATAATGCCTCGCAATCGGGCGTTCCTCGACGTAACCGCTGCCGCCGATGCATTCCATGGCCTCGTAGATCAGCCCGGGTGCGATCTTGCAGATCCAGTATTTGGCGACCGGCGTCATGACGCGGGCATAAGCTGCGTCGACGGGGTTTTCGCGGGCCTTGTCGAAGCTGTCGGCGAGGCGGAAGGCAAGTGCTGTCGCGGCCGCAACATCGAGCGCCATATCTGCCAGGACACGGGTCATCATCGGCTGGTCGATGAGGTTCTTGCCGAAAACGGCGCGGCCGCGCACGTGATGTACGGCTTCGGCCATGGAGGCGCGCATCATGCCAGCAGAGGAGAGAGCGCAGTCGAGGCGTGTCAGCGTCACCATGTCGAGGATGGTGCGCACGCCATCACCCGGCGTGCCGAGGAGGAAGCCGAAGGTCTCGGAGAACTCCACTTCGGAAGAGGCATTCGAGCGGTTGCCGAGCTTGTCCTTCAGGCGCTGGAATTCGAGCCCGTTGGGGGAGCCATCTTCCAGCAGCCGCGGCACGAGGAAGCAGCCCATGCCGTCCTTGGTCTGGGCGAGCATGACGAAGGCGTCGCTCATCGGGGCGGACATGAACCACTTGTGGCCAGCGAGGCGGTAGATCCCCTCGCCCACCCGTTCGCCGGTCGTGGTGTTGGCGCGGACATCCGTGCCGCCCTGCTTCTCGGTCATGCCCATGCCGATGGTGACGGCGCTCTTCTGCATCGGCGGCTTGTTGCTGCTGTCGTACTTGCGCGACAAGATGCGCGGCGTCCATTCCTTCTGGACCGCCGGAGATGCCACGAGGGCGGCGACCGAGGCACTGGTCATGGTGAGTGGGCAGAGATGACCCGATTCGAGTTGGGCCGTTAGGAAGAAGCGGACGGCGCGGGCCTTGTGTTCATGGCCACGGGCTTCCGGTGCATTTTCCCAGACGGAGGAGTGCAGGCCCGAGGCCATCGAGCGGCGCATCAGGGCATGCCAGGCGGGATGGAACTCGACAACGTCGAGGCGTTCGCCGCGCACGCCATGGGTTCTGAGCTGCGGTGGGCTGGCATTTGCCATGCGCGCCAGTTCCTGGGCTTCCGGCGAGGTCACATATTTGCCGATGACATCGTATTCCTCGCGCAGCGGGCGCGACAGCGAGGATGTCAGATCGACGAGCAGCGGATCGGACCGGTAGGCATTGACGCCGGACCAAGGCTTGGGCTGGTTCAGCGCTGCGAGTTTTTCTTCCGTCCGGTTCATCAATCCTGCCGATCTCATGAGAAGGCGCGCGCTGGGCCGCCAACGCTTCGCCTTCATAATTCCACTGCGGTCGAAGCATCCAGGGCGCCTCAAGGCGCCGGTGTTCCCTACCTTCTGTTCGCTCTATTACATGGGGACCGTGCGTCAATCCACCTAGCATGTGCTTGCCCGGCCCGATCCCACACTTTATAGACCGCGTGACATCTCAGGAGGACGTCCATGGTCTTCTTTCCCCATCGCCATCTCATCGGCATCAAGGGCCTTACCGAACAGGACATCACGTTCCTTCTCGACAAGGCAGACGAAGCCGTCAAAATCAGCCGCCAGCGCGAGAAGAAGACTTCCACGCTGAGGGGCCTTACCCAGATCAACCTTTTCTTCGAAGCCTCGACGCGGACGCAAGCCTCGTTCGAGCTCGCGGGCAAGCGCCTTGGCGCCGACGTGATGAACATGTCGGTCGGCAATTCGTCTGTCAAAAAGGGTGAAACGCTGATCGACACGGCCATGACGCTGAACGCCATGCGGCCAGACGTGCTTGTGGTGCGGCACTCCTCGGCGGGGGCTGCAGCCCTACTCGCGCAGAAGGTCGCCTGCTCGGTGGTCAATGCCGGTGACGGGCAGCATGAGCATCCGACCCAGGCGCTGCTCGATGCGCTGACCATCCGGCGCGCCAAGGGCAAGCTGTCGCGCATCATTGTCGCGATCTGCGGCGACGTGCTGCATTCGCGCGTGGCGCGCTCCAATATCCTGCTGCTCAACGCCATGGGCGCCCGCGTCCGCGTCGTCGCCCCTGCGACGCTGCTGCCGGCCGGCATCGCCGACATGGGCTGCGAGGTCTTCCACGACATGAAGGAAGGCCTGAAGGATGCTGACGTCGTGATGATGCTGCGCCTGCAGCGCGAGCGCATGTCCGGCTCATTCGTGCCGTCGGTGCGCGAGTACTTCCACTTCTACGGCCTCGACGCCGAAAAGCTGAAAGTCGCAAAGGAGGATGCGCTCGTGATGCATCCGGGACCGATGAACCGTGGCGTCGAAATCGCCTCCGAGGTTGCAGACGGTCCGCAGAGCGTGATCGAGAGCCAGGTCGAGATGGGGGTCGCGGTTCGCATGGCCGTCATGGAGACGCTGCTGGTGTCGCAGAACCAGGGACCGCGTTCGGAGGGAATGGGCGCATGAGAAAGCCTCTCGTTCTCAAGAATGTCCGGATCGTCGATCCCTCTCGCACGCTCGACGAAGTCGGCACTGTTATCGTCGGCCATGACGGGCTGATCGTCGCTTCTGGTGCGGATGCGCAAAACCAGGGTGCGCCCGAGGGTGCGGAAATCCGCGATGCCCGAGGCCTGACGGCCGTTCCGGGTCTCGTCGATGCCCGCGTCTTCGTCGGCGAACCGGGTTCCGAGCATCGCGAGACGATCGCATCCGCCAGCCGGGCGGCAGCGGCCGGTGGCATTACGTCCTTCATCATGATGCCGGAGACGGACCCTGTCATCGACGACATCGCGCTCGTCGAATTTGTGAAGAAGACGGCCCGCGACACGGCCAGCGTCAATGTCTATCCGGCAGCGGCCCTGACCAAGGGCATGACCAGCGCCGAGATGACCGAGATGGGTCTGTTGCAGCAGGCCGGTGCGGTTGCCTTCACCAATGGCCGCTACGGGCTGAACGATACGCAGGTCCTGCGCCGGGCGATGACTTACGCCCGCGAATTCAACGCCGTCATCGCGCTTGAAACGCGGGAAAAGTATCTCGCCGCCAATGGCGTGATGAACGAGGGATTGCTCGCGAGCTGGCTGGGGCTTGGCGGCATCCCGCGCGAAACCGAGATCATTCCGCTTGAGCGTGACCTGCGCATCGCAGCACTGACGCGGGCCAAGTATCATGCCTCGCAGATCTCGGTGCCGGAATCGGTCGAGGCGATCCAGGTGGCACGCAAGCGTGGGGCCAAGGTCACCTGCGGCATCTCGATCAACCACCTGAGCCTCAACGAAAACGACATCGGCGAGTACCGAACCTTCTTCAAGCTCTATCCGCCGCTGCGCTCGGAAGACGATCGCATGGCCATGGTCGATGCATTGGCCAAGGGGCAGATCGACATCATCGTTTCCTCGCATGATCCGCAGGACGTCGATACAAAGCGCCTGCCCTTCGGCGAGGCTGCGGACGGCGCGATCGGGCTCGAGACCATGCTGTCGGCAGCCCTTCGGCTGCACCATGCCGGCCATGTGCCGCTGATGCGGCTGATCGATGCCATGTCGACGCGGCCGGCGGAGATCTTCGGGCTGCCGGGCGGCACGTTGAAGGTGGGTGCACCAGGTGACATCGCGCTGATCGATCTCGATGAACCCTGGCTCGTGTCGCGCGACAGCTTGCTTGCGCGCTCGAAGAACACGCCCTTCGAAGATGCCCGCTTCTCGGGCCGGGCCGTTGCGACCTTTGTCGCCGGCCAGTGCGTTCATAGCCTTTAACGAACAGGGACACGGATACCCATGATCGACTTTTCCGCTCTCGGCTGGGCCAATCTCGCCATCGTTCTCCTGTTCGGCTACCTGCTCGGCTCCATCCCCTTCGGCCTCGTGCTGACGAAGATGGCCGGCCTCGGCGATCTGCGCTCGATCGGCTCGGGCAATATCGGTGCGACCAACGTCTTGCGGACCGGCAACAAGAAGCTCGCGGCTGCGACGCTTCTTCTCGACGCACTCAAGGCGACGGCGGCAGCGCTGATCGCCCATGCGGTGTTCGGGCATAATGCGGCGCTGTTCGGTGGCTTCGCTGCCTTCATCGGTCACCTCTTCCCAGTCTGGCTGGGCTTCAAGGGCGGGAAGGGTGTCGCGACCTATATCGGCACGTTGCTTGGCGTGGCGCCATTGATGGTACTCGTCTTCGCTGTCGTCTGGCTCTCGGTTGCCTTCATTACCCGCTACTCTTCGTTGTCCGCACTCGTCGCCACACTTGTCATTCCGGTTGTATTGTGGATACTCGGGGTTGAAGAAGAGGCCGTCGTGACAGCCGTTATGACTGTCATCACCTACTGGCGTCACAAACAGAATATCGAGCGGCTGATCGCGGGAACCGAGAGCAAGATCGGCAAAAAAGGCTAGAGGAAAGCCATGGGGTCAGACAGCGCAAGACGAAAAGGGATTGCGCTGACGGACCGCCAGAGGATCGCCTGGCTGAGGCTGATCCGCAGCGACAATGTCGGCCCGGCGACCTTCCGGGACCTCATCAATCATTTCGGCTCGGCAGAGGCTGCTCTCGACGCGCTTCCCGAACTTTCCAGGCGGGGCGGCTCGACCCGCGCCATCCGCATTGCGACGATTGCCGATGCCGAACGGGAGATCGAAACGGCCCACCGCTTCGGTGCGCGCTTCATCGGCATCGGCGAGCCGGACTATCCCTCAGCTCTCAGACAGATCGATGCTGCCCCTCCCCTGATTGCGGCCAAGGGTGATCTTGGTGTCGCCACCCTACCCGCAGTCGGCATTGTGGGATCGCGCAACGCCTCGATCAGCGGTGCCAAATTTGCAGCGATGATGGCCCACGAGATCGGGCGTGCCGGCTATTCCATCGTGTCAGGCCTTGCGCGGGGGATCGATGCGGCGGCGCATCGGGCAAGCCTTGAGACAGGCACCATTGCAGCCATGGCCGGCGGGTTGGACCAGCCTTACCCGCCCGAGAATATCGATCTGCTCGACCAGATCTGCAGCGGACGGGGACTGGCAATTTCCGGAATGCCCTTTGGCTGGGAGCCGAGGGCGCGGGATTTTCCCCGCCGCAACCGCTTGATCGCAGGTGTTGCGCTCGGCGTCGTGGTGATCGAGGCGGCCGCGCGCTCAGGGTCGCTGATCACGGCAAGGCTTGCCGGTGAGTTCGGGCGGCTGGTCTTTGCTGTGCCTGGGTCACCGCTCGATCCCCGTTGCGAGGGGACAAACGGGCTGCTCAAGGATGGTGCGACGGTCACCACCAAGCCGCAGGACGTGCTGCAGGCACTTGCTCCGATTTCCGAGCTCGATCTCTTCAGTGCAAGTGAGGCCGACGAACCCGGGGGCGACGATGGCGTCGAGCGGCCGCTGGCGCCGCCCCCGAATGACGACGAGCGTCTGGTTATCATTCAGGCGCTGGGTCCGACACCGGTCGAGATCGACGACATCATCCGGCACACGGGGCTTGCTGCCTCCTCCGTCTATCTGGTGCTGCTGGAGCTCGATATCGCTGGACGGCTAGAGCGGCATGCGGGAGGCTTTGTCTCGCTGAGCATGATGGATTGAGAGCGCGCGACGGCCGGACTGGACGTCGCCTGCCTCCACATAGGCCATCTCGATCAGGTAGCACAGCATCTCGGCGCCTTCGTTTTCCGCAACCAGCCGCAACTCCGCGAGCATCTGGCGGATGTAGGCAATATTCTCCATCGTGCGGGTACCGCGACCATTCGTCTCGACTGTGTCTCGTGCCATCGCTCTCGCCCGTCAACAACGGAGGCCGGTACAACCTAGCCTCGCCATTCCCTGCAAAATACAATAGATCATTTATCTCAGATTGCAATCTACCAAGCATCTCCCACAGGTTGTATTTCGTTGTATTGCGAGCCAGTGCCAGAGATCATCGATCAAAAATAACCAGGTTTCGGCAGTTTCGGGTTCATCCCCGGAAAAATGCGGGCGTAGCGGAAAGGCCCGGCCTCGAAATTCGGCAACAGCTGGACACCAAGGGCGAACTGCCCTTCGGGCAATCTGGAAATCGGCAACCTGAGGGCGTCGGTCTCGTCAGAAGGTGCGGGTTGCTCGCTGTCCCGTTTACTGTGCCCGGAGGCTCAATTCAGGGTTATTGCATGGGTTCTAATCCACGATCTTTGGTCTCAGCCTCTTGACCGCAGGCGTTTCGCCCTCCATGTCGGAAAACCGTGTTCCGAAGACTGTGGTGCGGTGCCGCGGATCGGATGCGTTGAAGGTACATCTGTCCAATGAACGTCGTAGTCGTAGAATCCCCGGCCAAGGCCAAGACGATCAACAAGTATCTGGGTCCCGGATACAAGGTGCTCGCCTCGTTCGGCCATGTGCGCGATCTGCCAGCCAAGGATGGCTCCGTTCTGCCGGATCAGGATTTCGAGATGTTCTGGGAGGTCGACACGGCCTCGCAGAAGCGGATGAAGGACATTGCCGATGCGGTGAAGTCCTCTGACGGCCTGTTCCTCGCGACCGACCCGGATCGCGAAGGGGAAGCCATTTCCTGGCATGTGCTCGACCTCCTGAAGAAGAAGCGCGTGATCGGCGACAAGCCGGTAAAGCGCGTCGTCTTCAACGCGATCACCAAGAAGGCCGTGCTCGACGCGATGGCCAATCCGCGCGACATCGACACACCGCTCGTCGATGCCTATCTGGCGCGCCGTGCTCTGGACTATCTCGTCGGCTTCAATCTTTCGCCGGTTCTCTGGCGCAAGCTTCCCGGGGCTCGCTCTGCCGGCCGCGTTCAGTCGGTGGCGCTGCGCCTCGTCTGCGACCGCGAAACCGAGATCGAACGTTTCGTTGCCGAGGAATACTGGAACATCTCCGCGCTTCTGAAGACGCCGCGCGGTGACGAGTTCGAGGCGAAGCTCGTTTCGCACCAGGGCAAGCGCATGCAGCGCAACTCGGTCACCAATGGTGATCAGGCAGCCGGCATCAAGGCCCTGCTCGAGGGTGCAGCTTTTGCCGTCGATAGCGTCGAGGCAAAGCCGGTCAAGCGCAATCCGGGCCCACCCTTCACCACCTCCACCCTGCAGCAGGCCGCATCCTCGAAGCTCGGCTTCTCGGCATCGCGCACCATGCAGGTGGCGCAGAAGCTTTATGAAGGTATCGATATCGGCGGTGAGACCGTCGGTCTGATCACCTACATGCGTACCGATGGCGTGCAGATGGCGCCGGAAGCGATCGAGGCTGCCCGTTCGGCTGTTCTCGATCAGTTCGGTCCGCGCTACGTGCCGGAAAAAGCGCGCATCTATTCGACCAAGGCGAAGAACGCCCAGGAAGCTCACGAAGCGATCCGCCCGACCGACTTCAACCGTTCGCCCGACAAGGTGCGTCGCTTCCTCGATGGCGACCAGCTGCGTCTCTACGACCTGATCTGGAAGCGCGGTATCGCGAGCCAGATGGCGTCTGCCGAAATCGAGCGTACGACAGTCGAGATCCTCGCCGACAACAAGGGCGACAAGGCCGGGCTTCGCGCCGTCGGCTCGGTCATCCGCTTTGATGGCTTCATTGCCGCCTATACCGACCAGCGCGAAGAGGGCGAACCGGCG
This sequence comes from uncultured Allorhizobium sp., assembly GCA_958439205.1. Lineage (GTDB taxonomy): Bacteria > Pseudomonadota > Alphaproteobacteria > Rhizobiales > Rhizobiaceae > Allorhizobium. The sequence continues at coordinate 3,237,456 of OY288189.1, forward strand.
GAGGACGGCGACGACGAGGATGGCCGTCTGCCGGAGATCAATGCCCGCGAGGCATTGGCCAAGAACAAGATCAATTCGAGCCAGCATTTCACCGAGCCGCCGCCGCGTTATTCGGAAGCCTCGCTGATCAAGAAGATGGAAGAGCTCGGCATCGGCCGTCCGTCGACCTATGCCGCGACGCTGAAGACGCTCAGCGACCGCGAATATGTCATCATGGACAAGCGCAAGCTGATCCCGCATTCCAAGGGACGGCTGGTCACGGCCTTCCTCGAAAACTTCTTCACCAAATATGTCGAATACGACTTCACCGCCGATCTCGAAGAGAAGCTCGACAAGATCTCCGCCGGTGAATTGAACTGGAAGGACGTGCTGCGTGCCTTCTGGCAGGACTTCTTCGCCCAGATCGAAGACACCAAGGAACTGCGCGTTACCAACGTGCTCGACGCACTGAACGAGGCGCTCGCTCCGCTCGTCTTCCCGAAGCGCGAAGACGGGTCTGATCCGCGCATCTGCCAGGTCTGCGGCACGGGCAATCTGTCGCTGAAGCTCGGCAAGTATGGCGCCTTCGTCGGCTGCTCGAACTATCCGGAATGCAACTTTACCCGGCAGCTCTCCTCCGAAGGTGGCGCTGAAGCCGAGGCCAACGGCAGCAACGAACCGAGGGCACTGGGCAAGGATCCAGTGACCGAGGAAGAGATCACGCTGCGCTCTGGACGTTTCGGACCTTACGTCCAGCGTGGTGACGGCAAGGAAGCCAAGCGCTCCTCGCTGCCGAAGGGTTGGGCGCCCGCCGATATCGACCTCGAAAAGGCTCTGTCGCTGCTGTCGCTGCCGCGCGACGTCGGCGCGCATCCGGAAACCGGCAAAATGATCTCGGCCGGTCTCGGCCGCTACGGACCGTTCGTGCTGCATGACGGCACCTATGCCAATCTCGAGGGCATCGAGGACGTGCTGTCGATCGGTCTCAACCGCGCCGTGACAGTGCTTGCCGAAAAGAAAGCAAATCCGGGCGGCCGTGGCCGCACGGCAGCGGTTGCTCTGAAGGAACTCGGCGACCATCCCGACGGTGGCGCGATGACCGTTCGTGACGGCCGTTTCGGACCCTATGTCAATTGGGGTAAGGTCAATGCGACGCTGCCGAAGGGCAAGGATCCGCAGGCGATCACCGTCGAGGAAGCGCTTGTGCTGATCGCCGAGCGTGCCGCCAAGGATGGCGGCGGCAAGGCCAAGGCGAAGAAGGCTCCGGCCAAGGCTGCCAAGGCAAAGTCGGAAGACGGTGCAGCGGCAAAGCCGAAGAAGGCTGCTGCCAAGCCAAAGGCGACAGCCGCCAAGAAGGCTCCGGCCAAGGCCGCTGCGAAGGCGAAAACAACAAAGAAGAGTGCGACTTGAGCAAGAGATTCCGCGACCCCTCCGAGACACCCGGCTCCGGCAACCGCAAGAGCCGGCGTGCGGAAGGCGCGGCCAAGGCCAGGAGCGAGAACCCCACCGCCCTGATCCACGGTGAGGTGCCGCCGCGTGAAGTCCTGATGCAGTTCATCACGGACAATCCGGAGCGCGCTTCGAAGCGGGAGATCGCAAAGGCCTTCGGGCTCAAGGGCGAACAGCGCGTCGAGCTCAAGCAAGCACTCAAGGATTTGGAAACCGAAGGGCTCGTTCAAAAGAGCCGCAAATCTCTGACCAGACCGGGCGCCCTGCCCCCGGTCACGGTGCTCGACATCACCACCCGCGACAAGGATGGCGAGCTGATCGGCCGGCCGGCGGAATGGCCTGATGATGCCGGTGCGGCACCCGCCGTGCTCATCCGCCAGTCGAGTTCCGATCGCTCCAAGGGCAAGACGCCTGTAGGCGGCCTTGGCGACCGGGTCCTTGCCAAGATCTTCGCCAACAAGGATCGCTCGGGGCCGGCCTATACCGCCCGCGTGATCAAGATCCTCGACCGTCAGGTCGGTGCGGTCATGGGCGTTGTGCGGATGATGCCGGATGGTGGCGCACGCCTGATGCCGATCGAGCGGCGCGGCGAGGAAATGCAGATCGACTCGACCGATATCGGCGAGGCCAAGGATGGCGATCTGGTCGAGGTGGAAGTCGGGCGTGCCAGCCGTCTTGGGCTGACGCGCGCAAAGGTACTCAACGTCGTCGGATCGGTTGCCTCGGAAAAGGCGATCTCGATGATCGCCATCCATGCACATGGCATTCCGCACATCTTTCCGCAGTCGGTGATATCGGAAGCCGAGGACGCCAAGCCCGCCTCCATGTCGCATCGGGAAGACTGGCGCGACCTGCCGCTCATCACCATCGACCCGCATGATGCCAAGGACCACGACGACGCCGTCTATGCCGAGCTGGATACTTCGCCCGACAATCCCGATGGCGTGATCGTGACGGTGGCAATCGCCGACGTCTCCTATTACATCCGGCCGAAATCGGCATTGGATCGCGAGGCGCTGAAGCGCGGCAACTCCGTCTACTTCCCGGACCGCGTCGTGCCGATGCTTCCCGAACGGATCTCGAACGATCTCTGCTCGCTGCGCGAGGGCGTCGACCGGCCGGCGCTTGCTGTGCGCATGGTCTTCTCGCATGAGGGGCGCAAGGCGAGCCACACCTTCCACCGCATCATGATGAAGAGCGCTGCCAAGCTGTCCTATCAGCAGGCGCAGGCGGCTATCGACGGCAAGACCGATGAGAAGACCGGCCCGCTGCTGGAGCCGATCCTGAAGCCGCTCTGGCATGCTTATGAGGTGATGAAGCGCGGGCGCGACCGGCGCCAGCCGCTTGAGCTCGACATGCCGGAACGCAAGATCATCCTCCGGGAAGACGGCACGGTCGACCGCGTGCATGTTCCGGAACGCCTCGACGCGCACAAGCTGATCGAAGAGATGATGATCCAGGCGAACGTCTCGGCTGCCGAGACGCTGGAGAAGAAGCGCCAGGCGCTGATCTACCGCATCCATGACGCCCCGACGCTTGCCAAGCAGGAAGTCCTGCGCGAGTTCCTCGCCACCCTCGGCATGTCCCTGGTCAAGGGCGGCAATATGCGGTCCAACTCGTTCAACGGCATCTTGGCCAAAGCGCAGGACACGCCGCACCAGACCATCGTCAACGAGATGGTGCTGCGCAGCCAGAGCCAGGCGATCTACAGCCCCGACAATATAGGCCATTTCGGTCTCAACCTGATGAAGTATGCTCACTTCACCTCCCCCATCCGCCGGTATGCCGACCTGATCGTGCATCGGGCGCTGGTGGGGTCGCTGGGCTTGGGCGAAGGCGGGATCACGCCAGACGAGGAAGCGAGCCTCGAGGATATCGCAGCCGAGATCTCGACCTTTGAGCGCCGCGCGATGGCCGCCGAGCGTGACACCGTCAATCGGCTGATCGCGCATCACCTCGCCGGGCGTATCGGCGATGAGTTCGAGGGCCAGATCCGCGGCGTGACGAAGTCCGGTCTGTTCGTCGCCCTGCCACAATTTGGCGCAGATGGCTTTATCCCGGTTTCAACGCTGGGCCGGGACTACTATATCTACGACGAAGCGCATCAGGCCCTGACGGGCGAAAAGTCCGGGCTGGGTTACCAGCTCGGTGATACCGTCGAGGTCAAGCTGGTGGAGGCCGTGCCTCTTGCTGGTGCGCTGCGCTTTGAAATGCTGAGCGAGGGGCGCAAGATGCCAGCGGGTACGCGGTCCTTCCACAAGTCGGGACGACGTGGCCAGAAACAGCCAGGCACACGCCCGCCGCGCTCGCGACGTTGAAACTTTCGCCCCGGAGGCAAACATGACCGCCAACCAGACCCATGTGACGATCCAATACGGCGCAGAGGAGAAGATCGAGCGCCCGCTCGGCCGGTCGATCAAGCGCGGCATGCTGAACCAATGCCCCGCCTGTGGCTCGGGCAAGCTGTTTCGCAGCTATCTGAAGGTCGTCGACAATTGCGCGGCCTGCGGGGAGGACTATCACCATCATCGCGCGGACGATCTACCGGCCTATCTGGTGATCCTGATCCTCGGCCACGTGCTCGTCGGCGGCTTCATGGCGACCGATCTGGTCTTCGTCCTGCCGGCCTGGGTGCATTTCGCGATCTGGGCACCGATCGGCGTGGTGACCTCGCTCCTTTGCCTTCAACCGATCAAGGGTGGCGTTGTGGGGCTTCAATGGGCCCTGCGCATGCATGGCTTTGGCGGCGAGACCGATGAGGTCGAGCCGTCCTGACGGCCGGCTTGAGCCCACAAAAAGCCGTCACCTGACTTTGGTCGTTTACCGATAGGACTGAGATTTACGGTACACCGTGATTCGCGGTGCCGGGTGCCAAGCAACTTGACAGTCGGACCATTTCCAGTCTGAACATGCCGCGCCGATCATGGACGCCTCGGGAGCTCGTAAGCGAAAATGCCATTGACCATGCCGACATCTTGCCCGCAGCCGGCCGCTGTCTCCCCCGAGGTCCAGTCGGTTCGCGAGGTGACAGATGTCTGAGACCAATGGGCTGAACGGTCACCGCGAGGAAATCCACTGGCCTTCGCTGGTTGCGGCCATCTCGGCAATCTCCGCCGTCGGCATTGCGATCGGCCTTGGCCTTCCGCTGCTCAGCATCATCCTGGAAAAGCGGGGCATCTCCTCGACCCTGATCGGGCTCAACTCCGCGATGGCCGGCATCGCCGCCATGGCGGCAGCACCCGTCACCACCAAGCTTGCGCACAAGCTCGGCGTCGTGCCGACCATGCTTTGGGCGGTCGTGCTTTCCGCCATCAGTGCCATCGGTTTCTACTATGCCACCGAGTTCTGGATGTGGTTCCCGCTGCGCATCGTTTTCCACGGCGCGACGACCACGCTCTTCATTCTCTCCGAATTCTGGATCAATGCAGCGGCCCCATCGCGCAAGCGCGGGCTGGTCATGGGCATCTATGCCACCATGCTCGCCGTCGGCTTTGCCTGTGGCCCCCTGCTCTTTTCCGTGCTCGGCAGTGATGGCCTTCTTCCGTTTGCGGTCGGCGCCATCGCCATTATGGCTGCTGCCATCCCGATCTATATCGCGCGAAACGAAAGCCCTGTTCTGGGCGACAAGCCGGAGATGCATTTCCTGCGATACATCTTCCTGGTGCCGACCGCGACGGTGGCCGTCTTCGTCTTCGGGGCGGTCGAGGCAGGCGGCCTGTCGCTCTTTCCGATTTACGCGACCCGCACCGGCTTCACGGAGACGGAGGCAGCCCTGCTGCTGACCGTGATGGGTATCGGCAACATGGTCTTCCAGATCCCGCTCGGGCTGCTCTCGGACCGCATGCGCGACCGGCGCATGCTCTTGTCGATCCTCGCGGCCGTCGGCCTTGCCGGCTCGCTGACGCTTCCGTGGCTGTCGGGCCACTGGCATCTGATGGCGATCGTGCTGCTGTTCTGGGGCGGATGCGTGTCGGGTCTCTATACCGTGGGCCTCAGCCATCTCGGTTCGCGACTCACTGGCGCCGATCTCGCAGCCGCCAATGCCGCCTTCATTTTCTGCTATGCGGTGGGAACGGTTGCCGGTCCACAGGCCATCGGGGCTGCCATCGACATCACCGGGAATGACGGATTCGCCTGGGCAATCGCGGGTTTCTTCGCACTCTACGTGGTGCTTTCCCTGGGTCGCCTGCTTTTTAACCCGAAACGCACTTGACTTTTCGGGCGCGATTTGTAGTTTCGCGCCAGATTTGCCGTGGGCCTCGTTCGGTCGTCCACGGCTTCGTTTATTAGAGGCAGGACGACCATGGCCAAGGCTACAACCATCAAGATCAAGCTTCTGTCGACGGCTGACACGGGTTTCTTCTACGTTACCACGAAGAACAGCCGCACCATGACGGACAAGATGACGAAGACCAAGTACGACCCGGTTGCTAAGAAGCATGTCGAGTTCAAGGAAACCAAGATCAAGTAAGACTTGATCTGAGGCTTTTCGAAAAAGGCGTGCCGCTCCCTGCGGCGCGCCTTTTTCTTTTGCTCTGCCCCCTGCTCCGCCACGCCGATCAACATGAGCCCAAACGAAAAACACCGGCTTCCTTGCGGAAACCGGTGTCTTTACAATAGGGGGTCGGTCGGCATGTGACACGGCACGAGGAACCGTTTTGACGTCGCATACCAACCGACCGACCCCACGACCCAGGAGATGCGGCGGACCTGAGCATCATGGGGTATCCAGAACCTCCGTAGAGGCCTTGTCTGCTGGGTTCAAGTTCTCCCAAGTAGAGACAAAAATCAACAGTTTATTAACTGGTTGGCCGAACATCGCTTCAATATGGTTAAATTAGCCTCCATTGAACTTGCGATATGTAGACGATAGTCAGTTCTACACACATTAAAACTTGAGAATACCGTCAGTGATATCTCGAAACCTCAAGATTAGTTTTGAGCCTGCAGAGAGAGAGCCGCGCGGCCGCCATGTCTTGCCCGCGAAGCAGAGCCTAATATTCAATTAAATACAAAACAGACTAAGCACATGTGGGCACCTGGGGGCTGAGGCCAACCTCCCGGACGCTAAAGACTATTCCGAAGGCAAGAGATAACTCCCTTTGTAACTGCTCAAAAACGCAGCAAGATTTGACCGGCGTGCACAGCGCAGCGCCACGGAAAAATCTGTGTACAGTGTCTGTGACAATTGCCCTGATTTCCGCAGAGCCAGATTTGCGGATCCGCTGCAGTCAGGCTGCCGCAGCGACAACCCTGTTGCGCCCGGAATTCTTGGCCTCATAGAGGGCGCGGTCCGCCTGCTTCAGGAGCTGCTCCGGCGTGTCGACGCCCGGGCCCAATGTGGCGATGCCCATGGACGCCGTCAGCATCAAGGGGTTTTCACCGGACCGCAGCTGGAAGGGTCGCGCCTCGATCATGCCGCGCAGCCGCTCGGCAACCGAGGCTGCCATTTCTGCCGGCGTGTCTGGCATGACGACGACGAATTCCTCGCCACCGAAACGGCAGGCGAGATCGGCGCCGCGCACGGTCGAGCGGATCCGGCCGGCAAACTCCTTCAGCACCTCGTCGCCGGCATCGTGGCCATAGACGTCGTTCACCTGCTTGAAGCGGTCGATATCGGTGATGCAGATCGTCAACGGGCGACCACGAACCTTGGCGCGGGCAAAGAGCGTGCGCAGATGCGTGTCGAGGTAGCGGCGATTGTGGAGGCCCGTCAGACCATCGGTGACGGCGAGCTCGATCGTCTGGCGCACACTGTTGCGCAGACGGTCATTGTAGCGCTTGCGGCGAACCTGGGTCAGCGTGCGGGCAATCAGCTCGTTGGGATCGAGCGGGCGGACAATATAGTCGTTCACGCCGAGGTCGAGCGCGCGAATAATCATCTGTTCGTCGCCCTGCTCCGTGATCAGCAGGATCGGGATGAAGCGGGTACGCTCCAGCGACCGGATCTGCGAGCACAGGCGGAGCGGATCGTATTCATCGAGATTGCCGTTGACGATGACGAGATCGAAGGCATTTTCGGCCGCTTCGAATACGGCTGCCTGCGGATCAGACATGGCCGAGACTTCGGCGATCGGCTTCAGGGCCTTGATGATGCGCTCCTGAGAGGCGCCGCGGCTATCGACCAGCAGAACCTGCGCCTGCTCTTCCAGCCGGCCATCCTGGAGCCGCAGCACGTCGCCTATGCCGGCCTCGCGGGTCGTATCGTGGCGGATGCGCAGTTCGTCGCTCAGCGTCTTCAGACGGACCAGGCTTTTGACGCGGGAGATGAGCTGCAGATCGTTGACCGGCTTGGTCAAAAAATCATCGGCACCGGCTTTCAGGCCGCGAACACGGTCAGACGGCTGATCGAGTGCGGTGACCATGACAACAGGGATATGGGCTGTGCGTGGATTGGACTTCAGGCGCTCGCAGACTTCAAAGCCGTCCATCTCCGGCATCATGATATCGAGCAGGATGACGTCCACCTGGGTGCGGTCACAGATATCGAGCGCGTCACGACCATTGCTCGCGGTCAGGACGTCGAAATACTCCGCCATCAGCCGCGCTTCGAGCAGCTTCACATTGGCAGGGATATCGTCGACGACCAGGATGCGGGCAGTCATGTCACTTAATCCTCACGCATCTCCGAGATAGGTCTTGATCGTCTCGATGAATTTCGGAACGGAAATCGGCTTGGAAACATAGGCTTCGCAACCACCCTGGCGGATCCGCTCTTCATCGCCCTTCATCGCAAAGGCAGTGACGGCGATTACGGGGATGACGTGGAGCTCAGGATCGTCCTTCAGCCACTTGGTGACCTCAAGCCCTGATACTTCCGGCAACTGGATATCCATCAGGATGAGATCGGGATGATGGCGACGCGCGAGATCCATGGCTTCCATGCCATTGCGGGTCTGCACGGTTTCATAGCCGGATGCCTCGATCAGATCGCGGAAGAGCTTCATATTCAGCTCATTGTCTTCGACAATCATCACCTTTTTCGGCATTCACCCGGTCCCTTGTCCCGCGCTTGAAGGCTTCCGGGGAATGGGTTTCCCGGCGCGAGTTGCTTCTTCCGTCATCAAGCATGCTAGTGCAATTTGGTTTCGAAATCGGTAATTTGCCAGAGCAACAGGAAAAGACTTTATGAAAAACAGAGATATACCGGCCGATGCCGAAGCGACTGCCGTGGCAGTGCTCGGCTGGCTGGCCAATGAACCGGATATGCTCTCGCGTTTCCTCTCGCTGTCCGGCGTTCAGCCAGGGCAATTGCGCCAGGCGGTGGGCGACCCGGCGTTCCTTGCCGGCATGCTGGAATTCCTGATGCAACACGAGCCGACGCTGATGGCATTTTGCGAGGCGACCGAAACCAAACCCGAATCGGTGGTTGCGGCCTATCACCGCTATGCCGGTCCGAGCTTCGATTCGGCAGACTTCTGATGATGACGGATCTCGATCACATCCGTCTTTCGGATCGGCCGCTGGTTGTCTGCGACGTTGATGACGTGGTGCTGCAGTTTGCAACACCGTTCGAAGCCTTCCTGGAAACGCGCGGCCACCGGCTTCTGCCCCGCTCTTTCAAGCTGACCGGCAATATCGTGAGCGGGACGGACGAAAGCGTGGTGGAAGCGCCTGCGGTCAAGGCACTGATCGACGACTTCTTTGTGGAGCAGGAGCGATGGCAGACGCCGTTTGCCGATGCGGTCGACAGTCTCCATGCCTTGGGCAAGGATGCCGACCTCGTCTTTCTCACGGCCATGCCACCGCGCCATGCGGAGGTGCGGCGCCGATTGCTCGACCAATTGACGCTCAGCTTCCCGATGATTGCCACTGAGGAGGCCAAGGGGCCTGTGCTCGCCGCTCTCCATGGCGCGAGGCCCCTGCCCGTCGCCTTTGTCGATGACATGGTCCACAATCTGCACTCGGTCGGCGATCACGTATCCGATTGCCTGCTGGTCTATCTTCCGCCGCCGCTTGAGATCTTTCGCTTCGCGCCCGAGCCGCAGAAGACTGTCCGGCGTGTCGAGACCTGGCCGGAGGCAGCCACAGTGATCAAAGCGTATTTCACGGCTTAGGAACGGCAAGTCACTGTCGTCGCAATAGGGTCTCTTGCCTCGCCTCGTTGACCGGCCTATGGTCGAAATGTTCAACCTTTGTTCCTGCCATGACCCGCGTCGACCCTGTTCATTCCGGCTTCTGTCGAGACTGCCTGACCGGGCAGGCTGAGGGTGCGCGCCGCTGCCGATCCTGCGGCAGTCCGAGACTTGTCTACCATCCCGAACTCTTTGACCTTTCGATCGCCCATATCGACTGTGACGCCTTCTATGCCTCGGTCGAGAAGCGGGACAATCCGGACCTGATCGACAAGCCTGTTATCATCGGTGGTGGCAAGCGCGGGGTTGTCTCCACCGCCTGCTACGTGGCGCGCATCCACGGGGTGCGCTCGGCCATGCCGATGTTCAAGGCGCTGGAGGCATGTCCGCAAGCGGTGGTGATCAGACCCGACATGGAGAAGTATGTGGCGGTTGGTCGCCAGGTACGGGCTATGATGGAGGAACTGACGCCGCTCGTGCAGCCGATCTCGATCGACGAAGCCTTTCTGGATCTGAGAGGCACGGAACTGCTGCATCATGACCCGCCGGCACGGGTGCTCGCCCGGCTTGCCCGACGCATCGAACAGGAGATCGGGATTACCGTCTCCGTCGGGCTCTCCTACTGCAAGTTCCTCGCCAAGGTCGCGTCCGATCTGCAGAAGCCGCGCGGCTTCTCGGTGATCGGCGAGGCAGAGGCTCTGACATTCCTGGCGGACAAGCCGGTGACGATGATCTGGGGCGTCGGCAAGGCCTTCGCCGCGACCCTGCAGGCGGATGGCATCCGGACGATCGGACAGCTGCAGACCATGGACGAAACCGAGCTGATGCGGCGCTACGGGGTCATGGGGCAGCGCCTCGCGCGGCTCTCCCGTGGCATCGACGATCGTACCGTGCATCCGAACGATCCGGCCAAGAGCGTCTCGGCGGAGACCACCTTTTTCGAGGACATCCACCGGCTTGACGATCTCGTCGTTCATCTGCGCGCCCTTTCCGAAAAGGTTGCCTGGCGGCTGAAGCGCCACGAGATTGCCGGGCAGACTGTCGTCCTGAAACTGAAGACCGCCGACTTCAAGCAGCGCACCCGCAACAGGCGGCTGGATGATCCGACACAGCTTGCCGACCGGATTTTCCGGACGGGCATGGCTCTGCTGGAGAAGGAGACGGACGGGACGAAGTTCCGGCTGATCGGGATCGGGGTCAGTGACCTTGGGGATCCCGCACGCGCCGATCCGCCCGATCTCGTCGACGAACAGGCGACGCGGCGGGCAGCGGCGGAAGCGGCGATGGACAAATTGCGCGACAAGTTCGGCAAGGGTACCGTGCAGACGGGTTACACCTTCCCATCCAAACGATAGGCCCACCCGTGACGCATACAGCCATCGGCATCGACAAAGACCAGCGTCGGCGAACAGGCAGCCAGACCGGGCGGCTGCGGCTGTTTCGAATTGCGGCCGCTCACCGTCGTACGCGCCGCAACGACCTGATGCTTGGCGCCATCCTCGCCTTTGTCGCCGGTGCCATGAATGCCGGCGGTTTCCTGGCGATCGGGCACTATACCTCGCATATAACCGGTATCGTCTCCTCGATTGCCGACAACCTGGCACTCGGGCTGTTTGGCCTCGTTGGCTCAGGCATTGCACTGCTTGTCAGCTTTACGCTCGGGGCTGCCTGTTCGGCCATCCTGATCAACTGGGCACGGCGCCATGCGCGGCGACAGCAATATGCCTATCCGCTGGCTCTCGAAGCCGGGCTGCTCATTGGCTTTGCGGGGATTGGCGCCGTCGTGTCCCCTGCTGCTGCCGCTCCGGTTACCGCGGTGCTGCTCTGCTTCGTGATGGGCCTGCAGAACGCGACGATCACCAAGATATCGGGCGCGCGGATCCGCACCACCCATCTCACCGGCATGATCACCGACATGGGGATCGAGCTTGGCAAGCTCGCCTATCGCGCGCTCGCCCGTGTTCTCGACCACCCGCCGATCGTGGCGGACGGCCGGAAGCTTTCCATTCTACTGCCGATTGTCGGCATGTTCTTCCTGGGCGGGCTTGTGGGGGCGCTGGGCTTCAAGCATATCGGCCATGCGTTCTCGCTGCCGATCGCGGCCCTGCTGCTGGCCGTCGCCTCTCCGCAGCTCAGGCCACGCCCGACTGCCGGCCTCTGATCTCGGGGCGTGATGTGACATCTGTGGACAATTGATCACACGGACGTGACAGCGCCATGCGCCGCCGTTTCACAAAACTTTTCTTAAACATCGTCTCATACACTTCGAGCGTTCAGTTTTGCGTTTCAAGTGGTCGACCATGTTCCAGCGTTTCGTCCTTGCCTTCAGCCTTTCCCTCATGGCCAGCACGGCGCTTGCCGCAGACGGTCCCCTGCAGATTTATGTGTCCAAGGCGGACCAGACGCTCACCGTCTATGACGGCGATGTGGTGGTGGCGACATCCAAGGTCTCGACCGGCAAGCCGGGCCATACGACGCCATCGGGCATCTTCTCGATCCTGGAAAAGCGCAAGTATCACGAGTCCAATCTCTATTCGAACGCGCCCATGCCCTTCATGCAGCGGTTGACCTGGTCCGGCATCGCTTTGCACGAGGGGAAGGTGCCGAACCATCCGGCCTCGCATGGCTGCGTGCGCCTGCCGAACGGCTTTGCGAAGACACTTTTCCAGATGACCGAGCGCGGGGCGCATGTGATCATCACCGATGATCCGGTGGCGCCGCGGCCGATGACCCATGCCAACCTTTTCACGCCGAGGCTACCCGTGGACGACGGAGGGCTGCTGTCGGATGTAGAATTGCGTCCAGGACGCGTAGAAGCAGGGCTTAAGCCAGTGGAAGTGGCGATGAATTCCGTGCCGCCGCGCAGCGGGGCCGAGGCGAAGCTGGTGATCGAGGAACCGCCGCCGCTCCGCATCCTCATCACCCGCCGCACCCAGCGCGACGTGGCAATGGACGTCCAGCGGCTGCTGAACCAGCTCGGTTTCGACGCCGGTATTCCGGACGGTTTGCTCGGCACGCGCACGATTGCAGCGATCAAGGCTTTCAAGGAAACACATGCCGTCGCCAAGGATGGCGAGATCCTGTCGAAGCCTTTCCTTGCCACGCTCTATACCGAGGCCGGCGAAGATCATCCGCCGATGGGTCAGTTGATGATCCGGCAAAAGTTCCAGCCGCTCATTTCTGCGGCGATCGATATCAAGGAACCGGAAAAGGCGCTCGGCACGCATTTCCTCGAGGCCACAGCCGTCGACCGCTTCAAGCGCAAGGCCGACTGGCGCGGCGTGACGCTGGACGACCACCTGGCCGCCTCCACCCAAAAGCGGCTCGGCATCACCGAACCTGCAGATGACCCTGCTATCTTCACGGCCGAAGCCGCGCTCTCGCGGATCGTCATTCCGGACGAGCTGCGCGCCCGCATCGAGACCATGCTGAGCGAAGGCTCGTCGATCACGATCCAGGACACAGGCCTTGGACCGGAGACCGGCGATGGAACGGATTTCATCACGGTGACCCGCAGCAAGCCGCGGGTTTGAGCATCACATCAAGACGCGTTGCGGACGATCGACCAAAGCTGATCGCGCAGGCCATCCGCCTCGTCGATTGCGCGATTGAAGCCTTCGATCCCAAGACGCTGGACGAGGGTTTCTCCCTCATTCTGCAGGGCTCGACCCAAACCCGCACGCCCATCTGAGATCTCAAAGCCCAACGCCGTCAGGATCGTTGGAAAGATGTCGACTGCGGAAGCGGGCTTGGCGTTGTCCGGAAGCCGTTCGTCCCCCAAAACGATAAACATGTTGCGGCGTTCTGATGCCTGCAACTGCCCGTACACTTCGTTGCGCATAGCAAGATGGTCACTTTGAACGACCACAACAGTGTTTTCCAGCAGATGTTCACGGCGAAGACGTTCGATGAATCTCTCAAGGAGAAGGTTTGTACAGGCCATGCCCCTCATCGTATTGTTCGGCTGATTTGCGACGAATGGAATAGCTTCACACAGGGGAGACACGTGTCCCGTCGGTGCATGACCGCCCACCGTCGTCAGGGTGAGGCTGTAGGGACGGCCCTCCTTGTCCAGCTCAGACACCTGTTCGTAAGCGATCTGCAGAGTGTCCTCGTCATGCAGCCCCCACTCGTTAAACCGATCAGGGAATCGGTGTTTCAGCTCATGATATCCAAGGAGACGTTCGTATCCATGAGCCGCAGCAAAGCTCCGCGTCCCGGCGAAATTGAGTGATGCCCCTTTGAGAAACACGTTAAGATAACCCCTGTCCTGCAAGAAATCGCCCAAGCACCGGGCTTCGGGTAAAATCTGCTCGACGAGATCGAACGAGTTCTTGTTGATGACCCCTAGGGAAAACAGAGGGATACCGCAGGTCGATGCAACCTGCCCCGCCAAGGTCCACCCCGTCAGTTCGACCTGCGCAATGTTGCTGGCAGCCCAACCACCTTCAGACAACCGCTTGAGCGGCTGTGCGACGTTTCCGAACCTTTCGTCATCCCAAAGGGTGAGTTCCGCACTTTCGACGAAGATGTGGATCAGGTTCTTTGCCGTGCCGTACGTGGGGGCATGGACTGCTGGCACCACATATTCCGACTGAAGGTTCACCGCAGAGACGGGGGAAGACGCTAAACCTTCCTGCACTCCGATCCAGATCAGTGGGTTCACGGCCAGCAGTCCGATCGGAAGAAGCCGGTTCACGGTTGCCAGTCCACGGGACATTCTGGCCAAGCTATTCCAGCTAATGACCAACCAGACGAACGGGAGGGCCGCAATCAGGGCAGACTTCAGAGTTTCCCTTTGCACATCTGCTGAACCCACATCGTAGTTCAAGTGGAACAAGATGGCATCGACATCCACATCCCCAAAGAGGCAGTAGAGAATGTACCAAATGGCGAGAAGAGCGGTCGCCACCCATGTCATGCGCAGTGGCACCCGATGCGGCTGAGGTGCGAGCTTCGAAAGGCCGTAGATGCTTAGCAGGAGTGTTGAGAAGACGGTGGCGCGTACCGCCGCAAGCATCTCAAAACTCACGGCGATGATTGAGCTTGCTGCCCAAGCAAAAACTGTCGCCCAAAAAACGCAGCGGACACCGGCAAATCGGGACCCAAAAGTGACCTTCGCAGCAATCGTCATGACGCAACCTCGTAAGCGACTTGCAATCAATAGCTGCGTGTATATTTCGAACCAGTAAACCTGAAATGGCCAATTTGATGCGATTCAACAAAGGCCTGTAGATTTTACACAAGCTCCACATCGAGCACGCCTGGCGTCGAGCGCATGGCGGCGGCGATTTCCGGTGAGATGCGGAAGCGCTCGGTCAGCTCGACCTCGATCTCGCGCTGTCCCTCGTCCTTGATGACGATGAAGGAGACGAGGCCGTCGCCTCTCGCATTCAGACGCGCTGCCACGGCGCGCAAGGGGCCGGAATCGCGGACATAGACGCGCATGGCCTTCTGCATGCGGATCGACTGCTCTTCCAATGACTGAGCCGTCTGGACCCGCAGGCCGATGCCTTCGGGGCGCTCTTCGGCCTGGACGGTGAGCACCAGCGACTTGCCGGGCTCGAGCAGATCGCGGTACTGGTTGAGACCTTCCGAGAAGAGTACGGCCTCATACTGGCCGGAGGCATCCGAGAAGGTGATGATGCCCATCTTGTTGCCGGTGCGCGTCTTGCGCTCCTGCCGGGAGATGACGGTGCCGGCGAGACGGCCGGCGGAGGCGCCTTGCTTCACGGCCACCGAGAAATCCGCGAAATTCTGGACGCGCAGCTTGTCGAGCAGGTCTCTGTAAGCATCGAGCGGATGGGCGGAGAGGTAAAAGCCGAGCACCTGGAATTCACGCATCAGCTTTTCGGAGGAGAGCCAGGGCGTATAGGACGCGAAGGCGATCCGCTCGGGTCCGCTTGCACCGCCGGAGCCGAACATGTCCGACTGGCCGCTGACGGCATTTTCCTGGGCGCGCTGGGCATAGCCCATGATGCGGTCGATGCTGCCGACCAATTCGGCGCGGTCGCGACCGAAGCAGTCGAAGGCGCCGGCGGCGATCAGGCTTTCGAAGACGCGGCGGTTGATCTGCTTCGGGTCGATCCTGAGGCAAAAATCCTCGATGCTCTCGAAGGGTGTTTCCCCGCGCACCTCGACGATGTGATCGACCGCCCCTTCACCGACACCCTTGAGGGCGGCGAGCGCGTAGTAGATGCGGTTCGGCCCGGTCTGGAAGTGACGGTAGGAGGTCTGAACCGAGGGGGGCACGACTTCGATGCCAAGGCGGCCAGCATCCTGACGGAAGTCGACAAGCTTTTCGGTGTTTGACATGTCGAGCGTCATCGATGCGGCGAGGAACTCGACCGGATAATGCGCCTTCATATAGGCCGTCTGGTAGGAGACGATGGCGTAGGCTGCGGCGTGTGACTTGTTGAACCCGTAGTTCGCAAACTTTGCCAGCAGTTCGAAGATGTTGTTGGCCTGCGGCTTGGAGACGCCATTCTTCATCGCGCCGTCGACGAAACGGGCCGACTGCTGGTCCATCTCCGCCTTGATCTTCTTACCCATGGCGCGGCGCAAAAGGTCGGCTTCGCCGAGCGAATAACCAGACAGGACCTGCGCGATCTGCATGACCTGTTCCTGGTAGACGATAACGCCCTGGGTTTCCTTGAGCAGGTAGTCGATCTTCGGATGGATCGAGGCGACTTCTTCTTCACCGTGCTTGCGGGCGTTATAGACCGGGATGTTTTCCATCGGGCCCGGGCGATAAAGCGCCACCAGCGCGATGATGTCCTCGATACAGTCGGGGCGCATGCCGATGAGGGCCTTGCGCATGCCGGCACTTTCCACCTGAAAGACGCCGACCGTTTCGCCGCGTGACAGCATCTCGTAGGTCAAGGTGTCATCGAGCGGGATGGCTGCCAGATCGACCTTGATGCCGCGCTGCTCCTCGACGAAGTCGACGGCCGTCTTCAGAACCGTCAGCGTCTTCAGGCCGAGGAAGTCGAACTTCACGAGGCCGGCCTGTTCGACCCATTTCATGTTGAACTGGGTGACCGGCATGTCCGAGCGCGGATCGCGATACATCGGCACCAGCTTCGACAGCGGACGGTCGCCGATCACGATACCGGCGGCGTGGGTCGAGGCGTGGCGGTAAAGGCCTTCGATCTTCTGGGCGATTTCGAGCAGACGGGCGACGACCGGCTCTTCGGCGGCGGCCTCCTGCAGCTTGGGCTCCTCCTCGATCGCCTTTGACAGCGGCGTCGGGTTGGCCGGATTGTTCGGCACGAGCTTGCAGATCTTGTCGACCTGTCCATAGGACATTTCGAGCACACGGCCGACGTCGCGCAGCGCCGCACGCGCCTGCAGCGATCCGAAGGTGATGATCTGTCCCACCTGCTCGCGGCCATACTTCTTCTGCACGTAGCGAATGACCTCTTCGCGACGTTCTTGGCAGAAGTCGATATCGAAGTCGGGCATCGAGACGCGTTCCGGATTAAGGAAGCGTTCGAAGAGAAGCGAAAAGCGCAGCGGGTCGACGTCAGTAATCGTTAGTGCATAAGCAACCAGCGAGCCCGCACCCGAACCACGGCCAGGGCCGACCGGGATATCATGCTGCTTCGCCCATTTGATGAAGTCCGCAACGATAAGGAAGTAGCCGGGGAACTTCATGCGCTCGATGACCGAGAGCTCGAATTCCAGCCGCTCCCGATATTCCTTCTCTTCGTAGCCGGGCGCCATGCCGAGGGCTGCAAGACGGTGGTCGAGCCCCTCCTCCGCCTGACGGCGGAGCTCAAGCGCCTCCTCACGTTCGGCTTCTTCCGGATCGTCACTGCCGCCGGTGAAGCGCGGTAGGATGGGCTTGCGGGTATCCAGCACGAAGGAACAGCGGCGAGCGATCTCGACCGAATTCTCCAGCGCTTCCGGCAGATCGGCGAAGAGCTTCATCATATCCGCCCGGCTCTTCAGGTAGTGATCCGGTGTCAGGCGAAAGCGGTCGTCGTTCGAGACGATGGCGTTATGGGCGACGGCCATCAGGGCATCATGGGCGTCATAGTCGTCACGCGATGGGAAAAAGGCCTCGTTGGTTGCGACCAGCGGCAGGTCGTGTTCATAGGCGAGCTGGACCATGCGGCGCTCATGCGTGCGGTCGTAATCACCGTGGCGCTGCAGCTCGACATAGAGGCGATCGCCGAACAGGCGCTTCAGCGACAGGAGGCGGCTTTCGGCCTGGGCCTTGTGGCCATCCTTGAGAATACGATCAATTGGCCCGCCGCCCGCGCCCGTGAGCACGATCAAGCCTTCGGTCCCGCTCTCTTCGAGCCAGGAGAGCTTCACATGGGTCGGTTGCCCCGAATCGCCGCCGAGATAGGCACGGCTGACGAGATCGACGAGCCGCTCATAGCCATCGGCATCCGATGCCAGGACGACGACAGCCGGCAGATCCGGCATATGGCCATTGCCGCCGCGCTTCTCGCCGGTTGAATCCTCCATGTCGATCGACAGCTGGCAACCGATGATCGGCTGGATGCCATCGCCGAGCGCCTTCTGGGAGAACTCAAGCGCAACGAAGAGATTGTTGGTGTCGGTGATCGCGATCGCCGGCTGGTCGTCGGCGACTGCCTTGCCGAGGATCTTCTTGAGCGGCAGGGCGCCCTCAAGCAGCGAATAGGCGGAATGCACCCGCAAGTGCACGAAACCCGGGCCATCACCCAGTCCACCGGACGCCTGCCTGTCGACGCTGTCCTCGCCCATACCGCTTCATTCCTCATTACCTGAATCGGTCGGGATTTTCGGTCTTTGCGGCTGTGAAGTCCAGAAGGAAGTCGGGCGGCAAGAGCTTGGTCACCAGCTTTGCCGCCGCAGAATGTCAGAGCGCCATCATCAGCAAAGCCATGCTGGATACGAAAACCGCCATCGAGGCAAATGCAGCAACGTCACGAAGAATTTCGGTCATTTCTGTCTCCTTGTCCCTTTATGTTTTTATTTTGTTCTCTCCTTGTTCCAATGTCAACCTAAAAAAACCGCAGCCTCGGCGGAACAAAATCCACCGAGGCGCAGCGGCATCAGGAGAGGGAAAAGAAAAGGGGACTGAGATCAGACGTCGAGTTCGACGACCTTGCCGTCGACCAGGGTCACGCAGCGATCCATCCGGCGGGCGATGTCATGATTGTGGGTCGCGATCATGGCCGACAGGCCCGACTGGCGCACCAGCGCCTCAAGCGCCGAGAAGACGTAGCTTGCTGTTTCCGGATCGAGATTTCCGGTTGGCTCGTCGGCCAGCAATACCAGAGGGGCATTGGCGACGGCGCGGGCGATTGCCACACGCTGCTGCTCACCGCCGGAGAGTTCGGCGGGGCGATGTTCGGCGCGATGGCCGACACGCATGTAGTCGAGAAGCTGCTTGGCCCGTTCCGCGGCTTCAACCTTCGAGAGGCCAGCAATCAGCTGCGGCATCATGACGTTTTCCAGCGCCGAGAATTCCGGCAGGAGGTGGTGAAACTGGTAGACGAAGCCAACCGACTTGCGGCGGATCGCGGTGCGCTCTTCGTCACCGAGCTCCTGGCAGGCGACGCCGCCAAGTGTGACCTCACCGCCATCCGGGTGTTCAAGCAGGCCGGCGACATGCAGCAGCGTCGACTTGCCGGTGCCGGAGGGGGCGACCAGGGCGACGGTCTCGCCTGTGCGAAGCGTGAAGTCGGCGCCTTTCAGGATCGACAGCACTGTCTCACCCTGACCGTAATGACGGTCGATGCCGGCGAGCGAGAGAACCACGTCTTTTGCCATTGAATTCGGCATCCTCATTCGTAACGCAGGGCCTGGACGGGATCCAGACGCGAGGCCCGCCAGGCCGGGAAGATGGTGGCCATGAAGGACAGGCTGAGCGCCATGATGACCACGGACACGGTTTCACTGGCATTCATGTCGGCCGGCAACTGGCTCAGGAAATAGAGTTCGGGATCGAAGAGCACAGTGCCCGAGACCCAGGAGAAGAACTGGCGGATGCTCTCGATGTTGAGACAGACGACGACGCCCATCACGACGCCGGCAAGCGTGCCCGCCGTGCCTATGGCAGCGCCGGTCATGAAGAAGATCCGCATGATCGCGCCTGAGGTCGCCCCCATGGTACGCAGGATGGCGATGTCGCTTGACTTGTCCTTCACCAGCATGATGAGGCCCGAGATGATGTTGAGGGCTGCCACAAGCACGATCAGCGTCAGGATCATGAACATGACGTTGCGCTCGACCTGAAGGGCGGAGAAGAAGGTCTGGTTGCGCTGGCGCCAGTCGGTGAGGAAGATCTGGCGGCCGGCCGCCTCCTCGATCAGCGGGCGCAGTTCATCGACGGCATCAGGATCGGAGATGAACAGCTCGATCGACTGAACGATGCCTTCGACGTTGAAATAGAGCTGTGCTTCCTCGAGCGGCATATAGATGATCGAGGCATCGTATTCGGACATGCCGATCTCGAAGATCGCCGAGACCGGATAAGATTTGACACGCGGATTGACGCCGAGCGGCGTGACGTCGCCTTCCGGCGAGACCAGCGTGATGGTGTCCCCCGCGGCCAGACCGAGCTGGGCTGCCATGCGCGATCCGATCAGAACCCCCTGCCCGGCGGCAAAGCCGACCATGTCGCCCGAACGGATGTTGGACGAGACGACCGACAGCTTGGTGAGATCGTCAGGACGGATGCCGCGTACGAGGGCGCCGGTGCCGGCACCTTCGCGACCGGAGGCAAGCGTCTGCCCCTCGACCAGCGGCAACGCCATGGTGACTCCGGGGACGGCGGCGAAGCGCTCGGCGAGACCAGCATAGTCGCTCAAGGGTTGGTCAACCGCCTGCACGATCATGTGGCCATTGATGCCGAGAATGCGCGACACGAGTTCGGTGCGGAAACCATTCATCACCGCCATGACGATGATCAGCGTCGCCACACCGAGCATGATGCCGATGAAGGAGAAGCCGGCGATCACGGAAATGAAGGCTTCCTTGCGGCGGGCGCGCAGATAGCGCCAAGCCACCATGCGCTCAAAGCCGGAAAAGGCACGCGCCGATCCGGCCTTGCCCGTTTCCACCGTCTCGTTGCCAGCGGCCGTCGTCGCCATGGTCTCTCCTTGCCTCGGGATCCCGGTTTCGGTCACCCAACCTCAATCCGGCCTGAGTTTACCTCAGGCCGTCAGCTTGTTGATCGCGGCTTCGATCGTCAGCGTCTCGCGAGCGCCGGTCTTGCGATCCTTGAGCTCGACCTCGCCGGCGGCGACAGCGCGCGGACCGGCGATGACCTGCGTCGGAACACCGATCAGGTCAGCGGTCGCGAACTTGGTGCCTGCACGATCGTCGGTGTCGTCATAGAGCACGTCCTTGCCGGCGTTCTGCAGGGCGACATAGAGACGATCGCAGGTGGTGTCGCAGCCTTCGTCGCCCGGCTTCATGTTGATGACAACGGCATCGAAGGGCGCGACCGAGGCCGGCCAGATGATTCCGTTCTCGTCATGCGAGGCTTCGATGATGGCGGGAACAAGGCGCGTCGGGCCGATACCATAGGAGCCCATGTGGACAAGGTGTTCCTTGCCGTCGGGACCCTGAACCTTGGCGCCCATCGGCTCGGAGTATTTGGTGCCGAAATAGAAGATGTGGCCAACCTCGATGCCGCGAGCCGAAAGGCGTTCATTCTCGCCGATGGCGTCGAAGGCTGCTTCGTCATGCATTTCCGACGTGGCGGCATAAACCGAGGTCCACTTGTCGAAGATCGACTGCAAGCCATCAACGCTGTCGAAATCGGTGTCAGCAGCCGGAATGTCGAAATCGACAAAGCTCTTGTGGCAATAGACCTCGGACTCGCCAGTGTCGGCCAGGATGATGAATTCGTGGCTGTGGTTGCCGCCGATCGGGCCGGTGTCGGCGCGCATCGGGATGGCGCGCAGGCCAAGGCGATCGAAGGTGCGCAGGTAAGCGACGAACATCTTGTTATAGGAGTGGATCGCGTCGGCCTGGGTCAGGTCGAACGAATACGCATCCTTCATCAGGAATTCGCGCGAGCGCATCGTGCCGAAGCGCGGGCGGATCTCGTCGCGGAACTTCAGCTGGATGTGGTAGAGGTTGAGCGGCAGGCTCTTGTAGGACTTCACCGACGAGCGGAAGATGTCGGTGATCATCTCCTCATTGGTCGGGCCGTAGAGCATCGGGCGGTCCTGCCGGTCGCGAATGCGCAGCATTTCCTTGCCGTAATCCTCGTAACGGCCGCTTTCCTGCCAGAGTTCGGCGGACTGCAGCGTCGGCATGGAGAGTTCGATGGCGCCCGCACGGTTCTGCTCTTCGCGGATGATCGCGTTCACCTTGTCGAGCACGCGCTTGCCGAGCGGCAGCCAGGAATAGATGCCCTGGCTCTGCTGGCGGATCATGCCCGTCCGCAGCATCAGGCGGTGGGAGACGATCTCGGCTTCCTTGGGGTTTTCCTTCAGGATCGGCATGAAATAGCGCGACAGACGCATAACGAATTCCAGATGGTTGTCGATGCCGCCAGATCGGCGGAATCAGCGATTGAAACGGGTTGTCAGGAAGCGTTCATAGCCGGTTGAACATGAGAAGAAAACCCGCAAGCGCCGTTCGGGGCACTCGCCCACAGACAGGCCTTGGCTAAGGCCATTCTGGATTGGTGGACGACCGTGCGCGGGCCGACAAACACGAGAAAACCGGTGCTTAAGTGACCGCCATGCGACAAAACGATGACGTTAATTTTTTTTGGATGAGTGTAACAATTCTGCAAGATTCAGGGGTGACAACGGTCACTGATTGGGCTAGGTTCAGCCCATAAAAGAGGCAGGGAGTACAAATCTTTGCCACACTCGCGGTCAAGTCTTGGGAGGATCAGATCTAGGCGCGCCCGTTCGCAGCCCCTTAATTGGTGAAGGATCACGCGAAGCTTCGAACAAGGTCTTTTGACCTTGTTTTTTTTTGCCTTGTTGTCTGATTTGACGGTTCTGGCCGCCTAGGGGCGCCTCTTAAGACTCGACGCCCGGCATGATGATCGGCAGATCATTGAAGCCGATGCCGAAATAGGTGCCGGCAACATACCAGGCGGCATAGATCAGACCTGAAACAACAGTCGTCGTGAGGAAAATGCGCGCGGCCCGGAAACGGGTGGGGGCGCTTGCCACCGTACCCGGAACGACATTCTCGTCCTCATCCTGGGTGCGAAGGCCGATCGGCAGGACGGCGAACAGGGTCAGCCACCAGATTACGAAATAAACCGCCAGTCCCGACAGGATCG
The DNA here is from genome assembly GCA_958439205.1 of uncultured Allorhizobium sp. Taxonomy (GTDB): domain Bacteria; phylum Pseudomonadota; class Alphaproteobacteria; order Rhizobiales; family Rhizobiaceae; genus Allorhizobium. The sequence continues at coordinate 3,260,217 of OY288189.1, forward strand.
CCATGATGTCTCGCTCCAGACTTGATCCGGCATAGGCTTACGCGCTCATGCCGTTTGTCACCCTATAATCGCGGAAACCGGCGGGCACAAAGACAAAAGCGTCGCAGGCAGCGTCGCTCCCCGATCAACAAGATATCAGCACTGCGTGATCGCAGCGTCAGACCTGTTCGAGTTCGATCAGTGTGCCGAAGAAATCCTTCGGATGAAGGAACAGCACCGGCTTGCCATGGGCGCCGATCTTGGGCTCACCGCTTCCGAGTACACGGGCGCCGGTGGCAGAGAGCTGGTCACGGGCGGCCAGGATGTCGGTCACCTCGTAGCAGATGTGGTGCATGCCGCCGGATGGGTTCTTTTCCAGAAAGGCCGCAATTGGAGAAGCCTCGCCGAGCGGCTCCAGCAGCTCGACCTTGGTGTTTTCCAATTCGACGAAGACGACGGTCACGCCATGTTCTGGCAAGGCCTGCGCCTGGGACACCTTAGCGCCGAGCGTGTCACGATAGCTGGCGGTCGCGACAGTGAGATCCGGGACGGCGATGGCGATGTGATTGACGCGGCCGAGCATGGTTTCCTCCTGGCGTTGCGGGCAAAGATTAGGTCATCCCTGCCCGCCTCGTCCCTCAGACTTTGGTCAGGAACACCGTGACGATCGGCTTCTTGCCCCAGACCTCGTTGGCCGTGGAGCGAACCGCGCGGCGAATGGCTTCGCGAACGGTGTCCAGATCCTTGCGGCGGCTCCGCGGAATGCTTTCGACGGCGCCGAGCACTGCGTCATACAGCGTGTCTTCCATCAGCTCGCCCTCGTGATCCACTTCCGGCAGGCCGAAGGGGACGACATCGGGATCACCGAGGAAGTCGAAGCGGCTGTCGAGAAGCACGCTCACGGCGACATGGCCGACATAGGAGAGCTTCTTGCGATCGGCGATGCCCATTTCCTCGATATCGCCGACGAGCTTGCCGTCCTTGTAGACGCGGCCGAAGGGAGCCTGGTCGATGACCTCCGCCGGGCCCGGCGCGATGCGCAGGATACCGCCATTGCGGACATGGGGGACAGTCGGGATGCCGGCCTGCAGTGCCAGATCCTTCTGGGCGACCAGATGGGCTGCCTCGCCATGGACGGGAACGAGCATCTGCGGGCGAACCCACTCGTACATCTTCAGGAGTTCGTTGCGGCGCGGGTGGCCCGAGACGTGAACAAGGGCTTCACTGTCCGTGATGATGTGCACGCCCTGCTCGATCAAGCCATTCTTGATCTCGAGGATCGCCTTCTCGTTGCCGGGAATAGCGCGCGATGAGAAGACCACGGTGTCGCCGGCGGTCAGCGCCACGTTGCGCATCTCGTCACGCGAGAGCTTGGCGAGCGCTGCACGTGCCTCGCCCTGGCTGCCCGTCAGGATGACGACGACCTTGTCGCGCGGAATGAAACCGTATTCGTCCTCGGCGATGAAGGGGCGAATGCCCTCCATGATGCCGATGTCCTGGGCCACATTCGTGACGCGCTTCAGCGAGCTGCCGAGCAGCAAGACTTCGCGACCTGCGGCTTCCGCTGCGAGCGCGATGGAGCGGATGCGGCCGACATTCGAGGAGAAGGTGGTGATGGCGACGCGGCCTTCGGCGGCCTCGATGATCTTCTGCAGGCCGGCGGAGACCTCTTCCTCTGAGGGAGAGACACCATCGCGCATGGCATTGGTGGAATCGCACAGTAATGCGAGCACGCCTTCGTCGCCGACCGCGCGGAAGCGGCCTTCGTCGGTCAGCGGACCAAGCGAGGGGTTGTGGTCGATCTTCCAGTCACCCGTGTGCACGACATTGCCGAGCGGCGTGCGGATGACGAGCGACATCGGCTCTGGGATCGAGTGGTTGACGCCAATGGCTTCGATCTCGAAGGGACCGACATTGATGCGATCGCCCTGCTTGAAGGGTGTGATCGGGATCTCGGCGCGCGAGCCTTCGTAGTCCCGCTTGGCTTCCAGCATGCCGGCAGTGAAGCGCGAGGCATAGACCGGCACGTTGAGGCCTGGCCACAGGTCGTTCAGGGCGCCGTAGTGGTCTTCATGGGCATGGGTGATGATGATGCCCTTGAGGTTCTTCTTCTGCTTCTTGATGAATTCGATATCGGGCAGAACGAGGTCCACGCCCGGCAGATCGGGACCGGCGAAGGTCACGCCGCAGTCGACCATGATCCACTGACGATTGGACGGCGGGCCATAGCCGTACAATGCGAGGTTCATGCCGATTTCACCCACGCCGCCCAGCGGCAGGAAAACCAGTTCGTCGTTCTTGGCCATTCTTCTTTCCGATCCAGTCTACCCGAAAAACACATCTCCAGCGGCAACCGACATCATTCCGTCGGGGCCCCGGTCGAGCAATAAAATTCCCTTATCATCGATTCCGGAAAAGATACCGGAAATCGAGCGATCCGGCAGGTTCACCGTGATTTTCTCGCCGATGCCGCAGGCGGCAGCGCGCCACCGCCGGACGATCTCGGCAATGCCCCTGCCCTCGTCCCAGACATCAAGCACGTCCGCCATCTCGGCGAAAAGGCGGGCGAAGAATTCCGGCGGCGAGATCGACACGCCCTGATCGGCGAGTGAAGTCACCGGATAGAGCGTCAGATCCGGACGATGGGCGATGTTGATGCCGATGCCGATCGCAAGTGCCATGCGGCCCTCGGCGACACGCTCCGCTTCAAGCAAAATGCCCGAGGTCTTCTTGCGGCCGATCAAGACGTCATTCGGCCACTTGATGTCGACGGGCTCTCCACCAGCCGGCATCACCGACTGCACGGCAGCATGGACCGCAAGTGCCACTGCAAGCGGCAGCGAGCCGAGCTGCTCTGCAGGGGCCGGATCGATCAACAACAGGGACGAGTAAAGATTACCGCGCTCGGACACCCAAGGGCGCCCACGACGGCCGCGGCCTCCGGTCTGCCGCTCGGCTGTCAGCCACAGAAAACCGGAATCGCCCGCGCGAGCGCGGGCGAATGCTTCCGTATTGGTGGACGAGACTTCGTCTAAGGCTTCGTGCCGGAAATCATCGAGAGAAATCCGGCGCGGTCTTCCGAGGCTGGTCAATTAAACAACGTCTTTGCAGCGGCTTCCGCAGCGGTCCCGAGCGGGCCACCGAAGAGGACATAACCGAGGACGAAGAAACCGGATAGACCAAAGACGAGGCGCAGCTCGACAGAGGTGCGGGCGAATTCACCCTTGGCTTCGTCGAACCACATGACCTTGATGATGCGCAGGTAGTAGTAGGCACCGATGACCGAGGCCAGAACGCCGATGATGGCAAGCGCATAGAGCTTGGCCTCGATGGCCGCCACGAAGACGAAGTACTTGGCAAAGAAGCCTGCCAGCGGCGGAATGCCGGCGAGCGAGAACATCAGGGCGGTCAGAACGAAGGCCATGAAGGGACGCGTGGTCGAAAGGCCAGCGAGATCGTCGATGCTCTCGACATTGCCGCCTTCCTTCTGGCGCATCGCCATGATGCAGGCGAAGGTGCCGAGCGTCATGACGAGGTAGATCATCATGTAGATCAGGACGCCGGCAACGCCGGTGTCATTGCCGGCCGCGAGGCCGACCAGCGCATAGCCCATGTGACCGATGGAGGAATAGGCCATCAGTCGCTTGATGTTCTTCTGACCGATAGCGGCCACAGAACCCAGCACCATGGACGCGATCGCGATGAAGACGACGATCTGCTGCCATTCGGCGAAGATCGGCAGGAAGGCGTCGATGACGATACGCACGAAGATGGCCATGGCGCCGATCTTCGGGGCAGCCGCCAGGAAGGCGGTGACCGGGGTCGGGGCGCCTTCATAGACGTCCGGCGTCCACATGTGGAACGGAACGGCCGAAATCTTGAATGCCAGGCCAGCGAGGACGAAGACCAGACCGAAGATCAGGCCGAGCGATGGTTCGCCCTGCGAAAGAACGGCGGAGATCTGCTCGAAGCCGGTGTTGCCGGTGAAGCCGTAGACCAGCGACATGCCGTAGAGCAGCATGCCCGAAGAGAGCGCACCGAGCACGAAGTACTTGAGGCCGGCTTCCGTCGAGCGCAGGCTGTCGCGGTTGATGGCAGCGACGACATAGAGCGCGAGCGACTGCAGTTCCAGCGCCATGTAAAGCGTGATCAGGTTGTTGGCCGAGATCATCAGCATGACGCCGAGGGTCGCGAGCACCAGCAGGACCGGGAATTCGAACTTGTCGAGGTGGTCGAAGCGGGCGTGACCGACCGCCATGATCATCGCCGTCACCGAACCGATGAGGGCGAGGATCTTCATGAACTTTGCATAGCCGTCGGCAATATAGGCGCCGTTGAAGGCCTGGCCTTCGGCCCCCGAGAAGACGAGCCAGGCGCCGGAAAAGATCAGAAGTGCGATCGCCAGCCCGGTGACGACACTGTTCGACTTATCGCCCGAAAACACGCCGATCATGAGCAGCACCATGGCGCCCACGGCCAGGATCAGTTCCGGCGTGACCAGATGCAGGCTTGCAATGAGAGTTTCAACGGTCATGTCCAAAGGATCCTGTCGTCAGTTCGCAATCAGCGCCAGAGACTGGGCTGCTTGCAAGGCTGCGGAGTAGTTGTTCACCAGATTGTCGACGGAAGCTGCGGTCGCATCGAGGATGGGAGCCGGATAGACGCCGAAGAAGATGGTGAGTGCGATCAGCGGGTAAAGCACGAGCTTTTCGCGGGCATTCAAGTCGAGCATGGCCTTCAGGCTCTCCTTCTCAAGCGCACCGAAGACGACCCGGCGATAGAGCCAGAGCGCATAGGCGGCCGAAAGGATGACGCCGGTGGCGGCGAAGAGCGCAACCCAGGTGTTGACGCGGAAGACGCCGATCAGTGTGAGGAATTCACCGACGAAGCCCGAGGTGCCCGGCAAGCCGACATTGGCCATGGTGAAGACCATGAAGGCGAGCGCGTATTTCGGCATGTTGTTGACGAGGCCGCCATAGGCCGCGATCTCGCGGGTATGGAGACGGTCGTAGATCACGCCGACGCAGAGGAAGAGCGCGCCGGAGACGAAGCCGTGGCTGATCATCTGGAAGATCGCACCCTGCACGCCCTGCTGGTTGGCTGCAAAGATACCCATGGTCACGTAACCCATGTGGGCGACGGACGAATAGGCAATCAGCTTCTTGATGTCTTCCTGCATCATCGCGACCAGCGAGGTGTAGATGATGGCAATGACGGACAGCGTAAAGACGAACGGCGCGAAGAAGTCGGACGCCAGCGGGAACATCGGCAGCGAGAAGCGCAGGAAGCCGTAGCCGCCAAGCTTAAGCAGGATACCCGCCAGGATGACGGAACCGGCCGTCGGTGCCTGAACGTGCGCGTCCGGCAGCCAGGTATGAACAGGCCACATCGGCATCTTCACCGCGAACGAGGCGAAGAAGGCGAGCCATAGCCAGGTCTGCATCTGCGGCGGGAAGTCGTGCTGCAGGAGCGCTGCGATATCGGTCGTGCCGGCATCCCAGTACATGGCCATGATGGCGAGCAGCATCAGCACCGAGCCGAGCAGCGTGTAGAGGAAGAACTTGTAGGACGCGTAGACGCGATCCTTGCCACCCCAAACGCCGATGATGATGAACATCGGGATGAGGCCGGCTTCGAAGAAGACGTAGAAGAGCACGATGTCGAGCGACACGAAGACGCCGATCATCAGGGTCTCGAGGACCAGGAAGGCGATCATATATTCCTTCAGGCGCTTCTCGACCGAGGTCCAGCTCGCGAGAATGCAGAAGGGCATGAGCAGCGTCGTCAGGATGACGAACAGCATCGAGATGCCGTCGACACCGACATGGTAGGAGATGCCGGTCCCGAGCCAGGCATGCTTCTCCACCATCTGGAAGCCGGTGTTCGAATTGTCGAAGTTGATCCAGATGAAGAGCGACACAACGAAGGTGAAGACCGTCGTCAGCAGCGAAACGTTCAGGATGTTGCGGCGGCCGAGAGAAGTGTCACCACGGGTCAGCAGGAGCAGAGCCACGCCGACCAGAGGAAGGAAGGTGACCGTCGAGAGAATGGGCCAATCGGTCATCAGAGGGAGCTCCCGAGCATCATCCAGGTAACGAGGGCCGCAATGCCGATCAGCATCGCGAAGGCGTAGTGGTAGAGGTAGCCAGACTGCAGGCGGACGACCCTCTGGGTCAGGCCGCCGACGGCCGAGGCAACACCGTTCGGGCCATAGGCGTCGATGGTGGCAACGTCACCCTTTTTCCAGAGGAAGCGGCCGAGCGCCTTGGAGGACCGAACGAAGAGGAAGTCGTAGAGCTCGTCGAAGTACCACTTGTTGAGCAGGAACTGGTAGAGCATCCACTGCTGTTCAGCGAGCTTCTTCGGCGCCGACGGGTTCTTGATATACATGTACCAGGCGGTGACGAAGCCGAGTGCCATGGCGACGAACGGGCTCCACTTCACCCACTTCGGCACTTCATGGAACTCTTCGAGAACCGTGTTGGTCGGCAGCGTGAAGAGCGCGCCCTTCCAGAAATCGGCATAGTGGTGGCCGAAGAAGTAGTCGTGGAAGATCACGCCAGCAACGACTGCACCGATGCCGAGCAGCAGAAGCGGCAGCAGCATGACCATCGGCGACTCGTGAACGTGGTGCATGACATCGGCGGAAGCGCGTGGCTTGCCGAAGAATGTCATGAACGCCAGGCGCCACGAGTAGAAGCTGGTGAAGAGTGCGGCAATCACGAGCAGCGTGAAGGCGAAGACGCCAACCGAGCTATGCGAAGCGAAAGCCGACTCGATGATGGCGTCCTTCGAGAAGAAGCCAGCAAAGCCGATGATCGTGCCAGGGATGCCTACGCCAGTCAGCGCCAGCGTCCCGATGGTCATAGCCCAGAAGGTATAGGGGATGTGCTTACGCAGACCGCCCATGTAGCGCATGTCCTGCTCGCCATCGACGGCGTGGATGACGGAACCGGCACCTAGGAACAGCAGCGCCTTGAAGAAGGCGTGCGTGAAGAGGTGGAAGACGGCCGCGCCATAGGCGCCGACACCGAGTGCCACGAACATGTAGCCGAGCTGCGAGCAGGTCGAATAGGCGATGACGCGCTTGATGTCGTTCTGCACCAGACCGACGGTCGCGGCGAAGAAGGCGGTGATCGCACCGACGATGGTGACGAAGGTCAGCGCATCCGGCGACAGTTCGAATACCGGCGACATGCGGGCGACGAGGAACACACCGGCGGTGACCATGGTTGCTGCGTGAATGAGGGCCGAAACCGGGGTCGGGCCTTCCATGGCGTCCGGCAGCCAGGTGTGCAGCAGGAACTGCGCAGACTTACCCATCGCGCCCATGAAGAGTAGCAGGCAGGCGCCGGTCAGCGCGTGGCTGCGGTCGAGCTGCATGCCGAAGAGGTTGAGGACAACCTCCGGAGCGGCTGCAGGATCGGTCGGGAGATAGGACTGGGCCGAGGCAAAGATCGTCTCGAGGTTGATCGAGCCGAACATCACGAAGAGCGCCGAGATGCCGAGGATGAAGCCGAAGTCACCGACGCGGTTGACGATGAAGGCCTTCATGGCGGCAGCCGAAGCCGACGGCTTCTTGTACCAGAAGCCGATCAGCAGATAGGACGCCAGGCCCACGCCTTCCCAGCCGAAGAACATCTGCAGCAGGTTGTCCGACGTGATGAGCATGAGCATCGCGAAGGTGAAGAGCGAAAGATAGGCAAAGAAGCGCGGCCGATGCGGGTCGTGATGCATGTAGCCGATCGAGTAGAGGTGCACGAGGCACGACACCGAGTTGACAACGACGAACATGACGGCCGTCAGCGTGTCGATGCGGAAGGCCCACTCGACGTCGATGCCGCCGGACTGGATCCAGCGCATCACGGGAACCTTGATGACCTCGTGGGCCTCATGGCTCATGGCGACGTTGAAGAAGACGATCCAGGACAGAACGGCCACGATGATCATCAGACCGGTGGTCACATATTCCGACGCCTTGGCACCGATCTGGCGGCCGAAAAGGCCGGCGATCAGAAAGCCGATCAGGGGGAGAAAGACGATAGCCTTGTAGATCATGACCCGATCAGCCCTTCATCATGTTGACGTCTTCGACGGCGATGGAGCCGCGATTACGGTAGAAGACCACCAGGATCGCGAGACCGATAGCCGCTTCGGCGGCTGCCACCGTCAGGATAAACAGCGCGAAGACCTGGCCGACGAGATCGCCGAGGAAGGTCGAGAAGGCGACCATGTTGATGTTGACCGCGAGCAGGATCAACTCGATCGACATCAGGATGACGATGACGTTCTTGCGGTTCAGGAAGATGCCGAAGACCCCGAGGGTGAAGAGCATGGCACTGACCGTGAGGTAGTGGGAAAGACCGATTTCCATAATTCTGTTCCTTGACCTCTTGCTCGGCTCAGACGCCCTGGCCCGGCTTGACCTTGACCACCTTGACGGAGGTCTCTGGCGTGCGGGCGACCTGGGCGGAGATGTCCTGGCGCTTGATGTTGGTGCGGTGGCGCAGGGTCAGCACGATCGCGCCGATCATGGCGACGAACAGGACCAGGCCCGCGATCTGGAAGAAGAAGACGTAATCGGTATAGAGCACGTCGCCCAGCGCCTGCGTGTTCTGACGTTCCGCCACAGCCGGGATCGGCTGGGTGATCGCATTCAGCGCCTCGGGGCTGATCGTGCTGCCGCCGATGACGACAACAAGTTCAACCGCAACGATAAGGCCGATCAGCGCGCCGACGGGCGCGTATTTCGCAGCCCCTGCCCTCAGTTCCGTGAAGTCGATGTCGAGCATCATCACGACGAAGAGGAAGAGAACCGCAACCGCGCCGACATAGACGACCAGAAGGATCATCGCCAGGAATTCAGCCCCCGTAAGGAGCAGAAGGCCCGAAGCGTTGATGAAGGTCAGAATGAGGAACAGGACCGAATGGACCGGGTTCCGAGCCGATATCACCATGAAGGCCGAAGCCACCGCGACAAAGGCGAAGAGATAGAAAAAGAGAGCCTGAAGACCCATGTTGGTGCCTTTTCATCTTCCCCCGGACGAGGGCCCTGCCCCGCCGCCCGATAAGGCGTGACCGATATCCCCATCGGCACGCCCGTTACAAAATTCATTCATGTGCCCCGGCGAAGCCCCGCGCTCCGCCCAAGGCGATCGATCCCTAAGGGATCAGCGGTAGGGAGAGTCCATCGCAATGTTGCGCGCGATTTCACGTTCCCAGCGGTCGCCATTGTCAAGCAGGCGTGCCTTGTCGAAATAGAGTTCTTCGCGGGTCTCGGTGGCGAACTCGAAGTTCGGTCCCTCAACGATCGCGTCGACCGGGCAGGCTTCCTGGCAGAAACCGCAATAAATGCACTTCACCATGTCGATGTCGTAACGCACCGTGCGACGCGTGCCGTCATTGCGGCGCGGGCCAGCTTCGATGGTGATGGCCTGGGCAGGACAGATCGCCTCGCAGAGCTTGCAGGCGATGCAGCGCTCTTCGCCGTTCGGATAGCGGCGAAGCGCATGCTCGCCGCGGAAGCGGGCCGATACCGGGCCCTTTTCGAACGGGTAGTTGATCGTTGCCTTCTGCTTGAAGAAGTAGCGCATCGACAGGAAGAATGCGCCGACGAACTCCTTCAGGAAGATCGAATTGATAGCCTGGGTCAGAGCAGCCATCTTGTTCTCCTAATCAGCTAAGTGTCCGGGCGGGCGTCATTACGCCCAACCCATCAGCTTCAGCACGAATGCAGTGATGATGACCATGGCGAGCGAGATCGGAAGGAAGACCTTCCAGCCGAGACGCATCAGCTGGTCATAGCGGTAGCGCGGAACGAATGCCTTCACCATGGCGAACATGAAGAAGACCATGGTCGCCTTCAGCACGAACCAGATGATGCCCGGGACCCAGTTGAGGAACCAGACGTCGACCGGCGGCAGCCAGCCTCCGAGGAAGAGGATCGTGGTCAGCGAGCACATCAGAACGATGGCTGCATATTCGCCCAGCATGAACATCATGTACGGGGTCGAGCCGTATTCGACCATGAAGCCTGCCACGAGTTCGGATTCGGCTTCCGGAAGATCGAAGGGCGGACGGTTGGTTTCTGCCAATGCCGAGATAAAGAAGATCACGAACATCGGGAAGAGTGCCAGCCAGTGCCAGTCGAGGAAGGAGGCCGGGAGCCCCATCATCGTGCCGAGGCCGTTGTTCTGGGCAACCACGATGTCGGTCAGGTTGAGCGAACCGACGCAGAGCAGAACTGTGACGATGACGAAGCCCATCGAGACTTCGTAAGAAACCATCTGCGCTGCCGAGCGAAGGGCACCAAGGAAAGGGTACTTCGAGTTCGACGCCCAGCCACCCATGATGATACCGTAGACTTCGAGCGATGACACCGCGAAGACGAAGAGGATGCCGACGTTGATGTTGGCGATCACCCATCCGGCGTTGACCGGGATAACGGCCCAGGTTGCGAGCGCGAGCGTCACGGCAACGAGCGGCGCGAGCAGGAAGACGCCCTTGTTGGCGCCTGCCGGAATCACCGGCTCCTTGAAGACGAACTTCAGAAGGTCGGCGAAGGACTGGAAGAGACCCCAGGGGCCAACAACGTTCGGGCCGCGACGCAGCTGAACGGCTGCCCAGATCTTGCGGTCTGCGAGCAGGATATAGGCGATGAAGACCAGAAGGCAGACGAGCAGCAGAAGGGACTGCCCGATCATGATGGCCGCCGGCCACACATAGGTGGAAACGAAATTATCCATGGTCCCCTGCCCTTACTCTGCCGCGGCCTTGAAATTGTTGCGGGCCAATGCCGAGCACTCTGCCATGACGGCCGAAGCGCGTGCGATCGGGTTCGTCAAATAGAAGTCTTTGACCGTCGACGCAAACAGAGACTTGCCCATCTTCCCGGGTTTTTTCGCCAGTGCAGCAATATCGGCCGAAGAGCCGGCTGCGATCTCGTCGATCTCGGCGAAATGCGGGTAGGCTTCATAGAGCTGGCCACGCAGCTGCGACAGCGAATCGAAGGGCAGCTTCTTGCCGAGCAGGTCGGAGAGTGCACGCAGGATCGCCCAGTCTTCGCGGGCCTCGCCCGGCGCGAAGCCGGCACGGTTGCCCATCTGGACGCGACCTTCGGTGTTGACCCAGGTGCCCGACTTCTCGGTGTAGGTTGCGCCCGGCAGGATGACGTCGGCGTAATGCGCACCGTTGTCGCCGTGGCTGCCGATATAGACGACGCACTTGGCTGTCTTGGCCGAGAAATCGAGTTCGTCGGCGCCGAGCAGGAAGACGACGTCGAGCGAGGACAGCATCTGACCAGCAGCAACGGCCCCTTCGCCAGGCACGAAGCCGAGGTCGAGCGCGCCGACGCGCGAGGCAGCGGTATGCAGCACGCAGAAGCCGTTCCACTCGTCGGTCAATGCGCCAACATCGGCTGCCAGCTTGGCGGCGTTCGCGAGAACGGCCTTGCCATCAGGACCCGACAGGGCGCCCTGGCCGATGATGATCATCGGGTTCTTGGCGGCCTTCAGCGCTTCGGCGAAGTTGTTCTTGCCCGAGACGAGTTCGGCCAGCGTTTCGGTGCCAGCACCGAGATATTCGTAAGGGTAGCGCAGGTCGCCGCCTTCGCCAATCAGGGCGATCGGCAGGCCACCGCGGCGCCAACGCTTTCGGATGCGGGCGTTGAGAACGGCTGCTTCGTAGCGCGGGCTCGCACCAACGATGAGGATCGCATCAGCGGCTTCGATGCCTTCGATGCCGGCGTTGAAGACGTAGGTAGAGCGGCCGAGCGACGGATCGAGTGCCGTCCCATCCTGGCGACAGTCGGTATTCGAGGACCCGAGAGCGTTGACGAGCGACTTCAGCGCGAAGATTTCTTCAACGGAAGCGAGGTCGCCGGCGACAGCACCGATCTTGTCAGTCGAGGTCGAGGCAACAGCCGACTTGATGGCGGCGAATGCTTCAGCCCAGCTTGCAGGCTGCAGACGGCCATCCTTCTTCACGTAGGGGCGGTCGAGACGCTGGGTCTTCAGGCCATCCCAGATGAAGCGGGTCTTGTCGGAGATCCACTCTTCGTTGATCTGCTCGTTGACGCGCGGCATGATGCGCATGACTTCGCGACCACGCGTATCGACGCGGATCGCTGAACCCAGCGCGTCCATAACGTCGACCGATTCGGTCTTGTTCAGTTCCCACGGACGAGCCGTGAAGGCGAAGGGCTTGGAGGTCAGCGCGCCGACCGGGCAGAGGTCGACGACATTGCCCTGCAGCTCCGACGTCATTGCCTGCTCGAGATAGGTCGTGATCTCGGCGTCTTCGCCACGGCCGATCAGGCCAAGCTCAGCAATACCAGCGACTTCGGTGGTGAAGCGGACGCAGCGCGTGCAGTGAATGCAGCGGTTCATCACGGTCTTGACCAGCGGTCCGATATACTTGTCTTCGACAGCGCGCTTGTTCTCGGTGTAGCGCGAGCTATCGATACCGAAGGCCATGGCCTGGTCCTGCAGGTCGCATTCGCCACCCTGGTCGCAGATCGGGCAATCCAGCGGATGGTTGATCAGCAGGAATTCCATCACGCCTTCGCGGGCCTTCTTGACCATCGGCGTGTTGGTGAAGACTTCCGGAAGTTCGCCGTTCGGGCCGCCGCGCACGTCGCGCACGCCCATGGCGCAGGAGGCTGCCGGCTTCGGCGGGCCACCCTTCACTTCGACAAGGCACATCCGGCAATTGCCGGCAACCGACAGTCTTTCATGGAAACAAAAGCGCGGAACCTCGGCGCCGGCTTCCTCGCACGCCTGCAACAGCGTGAAATGATCCGGAACCTCGATCTCTTTACCGTCGACCTTCAGCTTTGCCATATTCGCCTTCCTGCCTCACGCTTCCGCGCATCTTGCCGTGGCATTCCTGCCGCGACTGACGACCCTCGTCCCTTCCGGATGAAAAGCCGCCCGTTTTATCCCTCAAGCCCAGCGCATCGCCCCCGCGCCGCCGGACCCTAATCTCACTTGCCTGACCGAGCCTTGCCGCCCGCCAACCGGCGCGCCTGGCCTGCCCAGTCGTCTCGCAGCACGCGGCCGTCGAGACCCAATTCGTTGTCCAGCGCAGTCAGCGCCGCGTCGTCCATCGCCACCAGATCCTGATAGCGGGTGATGCCCCTGCCCTTCAGGACCTGCTCGACCTTCGGGCCGATACCGTCGATCTTCTTCAGATCGTCGGCCTTGCCGGAGGCCTTTTTCGGCTTCGGTGCCGGAACGGCGACCTCGACCTTCGGTTCAGGCTTCGCCTTGACCTTCGGTGCGGCCGCAGGTTTCGCAACCGCTTTTGCCTTTGGTGCCGGCTTCGGCTTTTCAACCTTGGCGGCGACCGGCTTTGCCGGCGCTTCAACCTTGGCCTTCACCTTCGACGCGACCGGCGTTTCCGCCTTCACCTTCGCCGGAGCGGGCGCTGGTTCTGGCTTTTCAGCCGGCGCCTCGACCTTGGTCTCGGGCTCGGCCACCGTATCAGCCTCCGCCGCCTTGCGTTCTTCTTCCAGCTGCCGCGCGAGTTGGCCTGTCACTTCCATGGCGCCCTGGAGGGAGCCGAGGAAGAACTTGCTCATCTGCGCCGCCATGCCGAAGCCGAAGGCGGTTGCGGCGGCCATCGCGGCCGCCGGGTTGGTCATCAGGTCATCGAGACCTTCGGGAGCGCGAGTTTCCGACGCCGGTTCGTCCGGCCCCTTCTTCCCGCCCTTGTCCGAAGAGCTCGTCATCCCTTTTGTCCCTTACTCTGCCGCTTCCATGACCACCCCGTGGGCGATCGCGTTGCGGGTGTACTGGTCGATGCGCTTTTCCATCTCGGGACGGAAATGCTTGATCAGGCCCTGGATCGGCCATGCGGCGGCGTCACCGAGCGCACAGATCGTGTGGCCTTCGACCTGCTTCGTCACCTGGAAGAGCATGTCGATTTCACGCTTCTGGGCATTGCCCTTCACCATGCGTTCCATGACGCGCATCATCCAGCCCGTGCCTTCGCGGCACGGCGTGCACTGGCCGCAGCTCTCGTGCTTGTAGAAGGCCGAGAGGCGCCAGATGGCCTTCACGATGTCGGTCGACTTGTCCATGACGATGACAGCGGCGGTGCCGAGGCCGGAGCCCAGCTCGCGCAGACCGTCATAGTCCATGATCGCGTCCTTCATCTGGGCGCCCGGCACGCAAGGTACCGACGAGCCGCCCGGGATGACGGCGAGCAGGTTGTCCCAGCCGCCACGAATGCCACCACAGTGCTTTTCGATCAGCTCCTGGAAGGTGATCGACATGGCTTCTTCGACCGTGCACGGCTTGTTGACGTGACCGGAGATCGAAAACAGCTTGGTGCCGGCATTGTTCGGGCGACCGAAGCTCGAATACCAGGACGCGCCGCGACGCAGGATGGTCGGGGCAACGGCGATCGATTCGACGTTGTTGACCGTGGTCGGGCAGCCATAAAGACCCATGTTGGCCGGGAACGGCGGCTTCAGACGCGGCTGGCCCTTCTTGCCTTCAAGGCTTTCCAGAAGTGCTGTTTCTTCGCCGCATATGTAAGCGCCGGCGCCGTGGTGCACGACGATGTCGATGTCGTAGCCGAGCTTGTTGTTCTTGCCGAGCAGACCGTAGTCATAGCACTCGTCGATCGCGGCCTGCAGGGCTTCGCGTTCGCGCATGAACTCGCCGCGGACATAGATAAAGGCATGATGCGCGTTCATGGCGAAGGAGGCGATGACGCAGCCTTCGATCAGGGTGTGCGGATCATGGCGCATGATCTCGCGGTCCTTGCAGGTGCCGGGTTCCGACTCGTCGGCATTGACCACGAGGTAATGCGGGCGACCGTCCGATTCCTTCGGCATGAAGGACCACTTGAGACCGGTGGGGAAGCCTGCGCCGCCGCGACCGCGAAGACCGGAGGCCTTCATCTCGTTGATGATCCAGTCCCGGCCCTTTCCGAGGATTTGTTTGGTGCCATCCCAATGGCCACGGCTCATGGCGCCCTTCAGGGACTTGTCCTTGAGGCCGTAAATATTGGTAAAGATGCGATCCTGATCTCTCAACATAACCTAACCTCTCAGCGTGGCTTCTTGCCGAAGACCTTGATGTATTCCGCTTCGCCACCCTTGGCGAGCGCCTTGGCCTGCTTGACCCAGTCGTCCCGCTCGATGCGGCCGGAGAACTTGAGGTAGGTGTCGACCCACTCGCGTTCCGCCTTCTTCCACTTGGCGATCTGCTCGAACGTGTAGACGCCGAGGCCGTTCAGTGTCGCTTCGATCTTCGGACCGACGCCCGAGATCATCTTCAGATCATCGGGAGTGGCCGGACGCTCGATGCCAGCAGGACGGTTCTTTTCGTCCATGACCGGAGCGGGAGCCGGTGTGACTTCCTTTTCGACCGGGCGCGCCGTATCGGCGGAATCGCCCTTCTGCTTGACGTTCTCGGCAGCCGCCTTCTTGGCGGTTGCCGGCGTCTTCAGGCTCTTGTCGGTTTCGGGCGCATCGGTCACCGGCTTTGCGGCATTGGCCGGCGGAACCGATGTTTCCTCAGGCTTGGCAGCAGCAGGCGTGTCGCTGAAGCGGATCGGCTGGATGTCACCGGTCAGCGTCGTCGGTCCACCGACGGGTGCCGAGAAGATGCGATCGACCTGCGGGCCCGGCTTGACGTCGGAACCCTTGCCTGCGGCAAAACGGTCAATGATGTGCTCGAGCTGGGTCACTGTCAGGTCTTCATAGGCGTCCTTGAAGATCATCACCATTGGCGCATTGACGCAGGCGCCCTGACACTCGACCTCTTCCCAGGAGAGCGTGCCGTCGGCGTTGCGCTCGAAGGGCTCCGGATGGATCTTCGACTTGCAGACGTGGATCAGATCTTCCGCACCGCGCAGCATGCAAGGCGTCGTGCCGCAGACCTGGATATGGGCCCGGGTGCCGACAGGCTTCAGCTGGAACTGGGTGTAGAAGGTCGCGACTTCCAGGACGCGGATGTAAGCCATGTCGAGCTTTTCAGCGACATACTCGATCGCAGCCTTGGTGACCCAGCCTTCCTGTTCCTGTGCGCGCATCAGCAGCGGAATGACAGCCGATTGCTGGCGCCCCGCCGGATACTTGCGAATGGTGGCCTCAGCCCAGGCGGCGTTTTCCGCATTGAAGGAAAATGCTGCGGGCTGGAATTGCTCTTCGGCTAGTCGACGAACGGACATACTTCCTCACGCCTTGTCTCAGTTTATGGAACCACACCGCGTATTCGTCACATTGGCGAATTCGCAGGCATAGGCCGAATTGTCTTTCTGAACGAATACGAAGAGCTTCGAGCCGGTCCAGCTGGAGCTTTTGATCTCGTATCCATCCTGGATCAGCTTGGCCATCGATACAGTCTCGCGCGACGATACGTTACCCTGTTCCTGGGCCACCACCTGGGTGGCACCGAGACAGATCAACGTTGCGGCGAGTAGCTTCAGCATCAGCGGTCAACTTCCCCGAACACGATGTCGAGCGAGCCGAGGATCGCCGAGACGTCGGCCAGCTGGTGGCCGCGGCACAGGAAATCCATGGCCTGCAGATGTGCATAACCCGGGGCGCGGATCTTGCAGCGATAAGGCTTGTTGGTGCCGTCGGAGACGAGGAAGACGCCGAACTCGCCCTTGGGGGCTTCGACAGCGGCATAAACCTCACCGGCCGGCACGTGATAGCCTTCGGTGTAGAGCTTGAAGTGGTGGATCAAGCCTTCCATGGAACGCTTCATCTCGCCACGCTTCGGCGGAACGACCTTGCCGTCCAGCGACGAAACCGGGCCGGTCTTGGCATCGCCGAGCAGGCGATTGACGCACTGCTTCATGATCTTCACCGACTCGCGCATTTCGAACATGCGGATCAGGTAACGATCGTAGCAGTCGCCGTTCTTGCCGACCATGATGTCGAAGTCGAGATCGGCATAGCACTCGTAAGGCTGCGACTTGCGCAGATCCCAGGCAGCGCCGGAACCGCGGACCATCACGCCCGAGAAGCCCCAGGCCCAGCAGTCGTCGAGGCTGACAACGCCGATATCGACGTTACGCTGCTTGAAGATGCGGTTGCCGGTGAGGAGATCGTCGATGTCATCGAGCTTTTCCGGGAACTGGTCGCACCACTTGCCGATATCCTCGACAAGATCATGCGGCAGGTCCTGATGGATGCCACCCGGACGGATATAGGCGGCGTGCATGCGGGCGCCCGAGGCGCGCTCGTAGAACACCATCAGCTTCTCGCGCTCTTCGAAGCCCCAGAGCGGCGGCGTAAGCGCGCCGACGTCCATGGCCTGAGTCGTGACGTTCAAGAGGTGCGAGAGGATACGGCCGATTTCCGAATAGAGAACGCGGATCAGCTGACCACGGATCGGGATCTGGATGTCGAGGAGCTTTTCGACGGCCAGCGAATAGGCATGTTCCTGGTTCATCGGCGCGACATAGTCGAGACGATCGAAATAGGGCAGCGCCTGCAGATAGGTCTTGGTCTCGATCAGCTTCTCGGTGCCGCGATGAAGCAAGCCGATATGCGGATCGACGCGCTCAACGATTTCACCGTCGAGTTCCAGCACGAGGCGCAGAACGCCGTGGGCTGCCGGATGCTGCGGACCGAAGTTGATGTTGAAGTTGCGGACGTTGTGTTCGTTCATGGTCTCTGCCCTTCCGCTCACTTGGCCGCTTTTTCATCGCCGGGCAGCACGTAGTCCGTGCCTTCCCAGGGCGAGAGGAAGTCGAAATTGCGAAATTCCTGCTTGAGCTCCACCGGCTCGTAGACGACGCGCTTGGCGTTGTCGTCGTAGCGAACTTCGACGAAACCAGTCGTGGGGAAGTCCTTGCGCAGCGGATGCCCTTCGAAGCCGTAGTCCGTGAGGATACGGCGCAGGTCCGGGTGATCCGTGAAGAGGATGCCGTACATGTCCCAGGTTTCGCGCTCGAACCAGTCAGCGCCGGGGAATACCGAACAGGCGGAAGGGACCGGCTTGAACTCGCCAGTCGCGACCTTGATGCGGATGCGCAGGTTCTGGCGCGGCGACAGCAGGTGGTAGACCACGTCGAAGCGGTCTTCGCGCTTCGGGTAGTCGACGCCACAGATGTCGATCAGGTTGACGAAGCCGCACTGGACGTCGTCGCGCAGGAAGGTCAGGAGCGAGATCAGGTTTTCCGACTTGGCCGTCAGCGACAGCTCGCCAAAACGGATTTCGCTCGACGCGATCAGCGCACCACGCATCTCTGCGAGGTAGGAGGCAAGCTCGTTCAGGGCTTCACTCATGTTTTCAGTCCCTTCGCCTTACCGCTCGATCGTGCCCGTGCGCCGGATCTTCTTTTGCAGGAGCATCACGCCATACAGCAGAGCTTCTGCCGTGGGGGGACAGCCCGGCACGTAGATATCGACCGGCACGACGCGGTCGCAGCCGCGCACGACGGAATAGGAATAATGGTAGTAGCCGCCGCCATTGGCGCAGGAACCCATCGAGATCACGTAACGCGGTTCCGGCATCTGGTCATAGACCTTGCGGAGCGCGGGCGCCATCTTGTTGGTCAGCGTGCCGGCGACGATCATCACGTCGGACTGACGCGGTGAAGCGCGCGGCGCGAAGCCGAAGCGCTCGGCGTCGTAACGCGGCATGGAAAGCTGCATCATTTCGACGGCGCAGCAGGCCAGACCAAAGGTCATCCACATCAGCGAGCCGGTACGGGCCCAGTTGATCAGTTCGTCGGTCGAGGTGACGAGAAAGCCCTTGTCGGCGAGCTCGTTGTTGATCTCGCCGAAGAAGCGGTCATCGGCGCCGATCGGCTTGCCGGTGTTGGGATCGATGATACCCTTCGCCTGCGGCGCGATCATCGTCGTATCGGACTGGATCACTCCCATTCGAGCGCCCCCTTCTTCCATTCATAGATAAAGCCGACGGTGAGAACACCGAGGAAAACCATCATCGACCAAAAGCCGAACCAGCCGATCTCACCGAACGAGACCGCCCAAGGGAACAGGAAGGCGACTTCGAGGTCGAAGATGATGAAGAGAATCGACACCAGATAGAAGCGGATGTCGAACTTCATGCGGGCATCGTCAAACGCATTGAAGCCGCACTCGTAGGCCGAAAGCTTCTCCGAATCGGGCGCCTTGTAAGCCACGGCAAACGGCGCCACCAAAAGCGCGATACCGATAATCAAGGATATGCCGATGAAGATGGCGATCGGAAGGTAAGAACCGAGCAGTTCAGTCATCATATCACCCTGCTTGTCTCGCATGCCATGAGGCATCTAGGGCGGAGTCGACAAGCCGTAAAGAGAGTTGCAACGCGCCGTGGTTAGCGCAGGCAGCCACCCAGCGCAAGTCCAACCAAAGCCTTTTCACCCGATACCGGAGAGCACCTTACCAGCGGGTAAAATGCCTGTCTCGCGCAATCGCGCGTGCAGTGCAAAAAGACACAGCAATGATGCCGGCGCCAGAGGCGCAAGACATCAGAAAATCACCTGGAGAAAAGAAGTGGCGCGAGTGACGGGGCTCGAACCCGCGACCTCCGGCGTGACAGGCCGGCACTCTAACCGACTGAGCTACACCCGCGCATTTCATGGGGTTGGCCCCATGTCTTCGCTGCCTTAAGCAGCATACCCTGAAGGGTTTGGAATGGCGCGAGTGACGGGGCTCGAACCCGCGACCTCCGGCGTGACAGGCCGGCACTCTAACCAACTGAGCTACACCCGCGCATTTCCAAATCGGGGTTCAAGGCGATCCCCGTCGAGCGGCTTGCCGTTCGATGAGCGGCTCTCTACGGGGTTCATCTGGAGGTGTCAAGCAGCTTTCAAGACAAAACCGTGACCGCCCGATTTTTTGCCCAGCGCCCTCCCCCGGGCTTTCAAAGAGCCTGAGGTTCGCGACAACGCGCCGCAGGCGGAAAACAAGGATTCTCGTCGCTTATCCACATGGCGCAGATGGCCGGATGACAAAAAAACAAAAAATCTGCACAAACGCTCTTGCAGATTTTGCGCGATCCGCATAGATCACGGCCACCGACGCGGCGGACATGATCCGGTCAGCGCACGGGCGATTAGCTCAGTTGGTAGAGCGCCTCGTTTACACCGAGGATGTCGGGAGTTCGAGTCTCTCATCGCCCACCATTCCCTATTTTGGCATTGATCTTTCATCTCAATTTCCCTCGTTTGTCTCAACCCGCGCCGCCACGCTGGATTTTGAGACACTTTCGCTGTTTTCGGATTTGTCGAGCCGTGAGAATGCGTTCTCACGCAGACGCGTCTTGTTCGCTTTTTCAATGTAGATTTGAGCCGTGCGGAGGTTCGTCCATCCGAAGATGGCGCACAGCTCGATTGCTGTAGATCCGCTCTCGGCGAGCGCGATAGCCGCCGCCTTCCTCAAACCGTGAGCCGAGCAATGCAGCAATCCGGCTGCGGTGCACCAGGAGGAAAAGGCGTTGCCAAAGCTCTCTATGGTGTAGCCCGCACCTCGATTCGTGCAGATGAATGTGGAGCCCGTGGCACCCGCCGCCTCAAGTGCCTGAACGGCTTCCTTGGTCAGTCTGGCCTCGATCTCCACCGGATAGAGATTGCGCCCTTTGTGGGCAGTAAAGCGCACCCAGGTTTGCCCATTCCTCTTGAACTGATGACGCGGTCCTATTTGGCAGACATCGGAGCGACGGGCTCCGATCGAAATCATAAGCTCTAGCGCCAGGCGCGGCACACTGCCCATGGGCCAGTAGGCTCGAAAGGCTTGAAGCTCTTCGGACGTCCAGGTGTGAAACCCGCCCTTCTTCCGGTTGATCGGCTCGATGCCGATCGCTGGATTGAACGACGCGAGCGGCGGGCTCTGTTTCATTGCCCAGTTGAAGACAGCCTTTAGCACCTTCACCAACTTGTCGGCAGCGCCCGGAGTTGCCTTTCTCGCGAGCTGGCTCCGCTCCATATCCTCTTTACGGTACTTCTTATATGGGAGCGCGCCGGCAGTTTCCGCGAATCGGTAGAGCACGCTCCGTTTGTCCGCCTGCGTCGCAGGGTCCATTCGCTTGAACGCTGTCGAGCGGAAATACTGATCGAACAGCCAATCGAACGTCTCATGTCGCGGCGGCGGAGTTTCTTTCGGAGCTGCGGCAGCCTCTCCGCGCAGCTCCGCCAGCGCGGCCCAATACTCATCCATGAAGGCTTGAGTGATATCGCCGTTGGCGTTCAGGGGTGGCTGCAAGAGCCTCTTCTTTACAGGCCGTCCGCCTACCTCGAGGCGGACGTAATATCGATCGTTCCCAGCCCGATCAGGATCGTAGACCAGGTAGCGCAACTTGATCTTCATCAGGCCACCAGGCTGTCAAACGGATTTGGACCATCTTCAGGCGGCGGTGACGATGCATCGCGCATCGCCACCCATGCCTCGCGAACGGCTTCCGCATCCCACAAGACCACGCCATCCGCCCGGACAGGTGCCGGCATGCGCTTTTCCTTCACCCACCCGTCAAATTTGGATGGTGAAACGCCGACGCTTGCCGCCGCCTCCTCACGCCGCAGCGCAAAGCGCGGAACCGTTAACTCTCTCAGGCTGGAACGGGCCATCCGTCACCCCCTTCCTACGTTCTCTCGGGAGATACCGATGGAGATCTCTCCGAGGCGATCGGAAGCGAACTCAAGTCGGTCGCGTCCGAGCTGCAACGCCCGCTCCAAAGCAGACACATCATGAATGAGAGGATTGCCCGCCAGCCCGTCTGCAACGATCGAAAGGGTCTTGAGGGCAAGGCATAGGATTCCGTCCACCTGAGTGACGCAGTCGTCAATCTGCCAGATATCCTCACGGCGAGGGCTCTGGCGGCTGATTCCGGCCAGGTCGCGGACAAAGAAGGCGTTGGCTGCCTTGATCAGCGGGAAAGCCGTCTCATGATCGCCCATCTCGAATTCCTCCAGCCCGAGCTTTAGCGCCGCGCGCGCAGTCCGTTCATTCTCGGCTGGACCGTTCCAGTTGCGAATTGCCTCCATGGGCGGCTCGTAGGTTTCCGCAGCGAGACTGTCCGGAGGATCGCCCACTGCCGGAGCACGATCGCCAAACTGCACTTTCGCGCCTCGATACTGCACGATCAGAGACAAAAGACCGGGAGCCGCCTGTCCATCCGAGGTCGGCTCCCGGTCAGTCGCGGCCGGCGCGTTTGCGGCGACATTGCCGGCGGCGAATGTGCTCCGCACGAGTTTCAGCGCGGAAATCAGGTCGTCTGTCTTTTCGACGACGGACAAGCTTGCGGCGTGGGCCGCATTTGATGTATGAAGACTGTGCATTGTTGATCCCTTTCCATGGGGTTAGGAAAAGCCGACGCTGGTTCTCAGGCCTGAGCGTCGGCTTTTTTCGTTTCCGTCTCTTTTTTCAATCCGACTTCGACCAGCTGACGCAGCGCTTTCGCCCGCGAACCCATCCGGTTGTCGAAACGGTAGTCATCGACGCGGCGAAGCAGCGATGGCTCAAACATCACTGGCACGCGCTCGCTCTTTAATTCACTCATGGCCACCTCCAATAGATGGAACTTCCATCTATTGAAAACTGGCACAACTTGGCAAACGAGTCAACAATAGATGGAAGTTCCATTTATTGCTGATAAGCCTGAAGTGCGTTATCCCACTCGCAAGCGGAGGCGGTGATGAGTGAAGAGCTAAAAACGATCAAATTTCAGCTGATGCTTGCGCCCTCAGAGGCTCAAGCAATCGACGATTGGGGCTTTTCACACCGGATCAGAACTAGAGCAGAAGCGATCCGGCGACTGTGTCAGATCGGGATCGTTGCCAATCGCTACCTTGAAAAAGTCAGCAAAATCCGGCCAGAGATGCGCGATTCCGTTGGCGAGATAATCGACGCTATCCATAGCGAGACAGAGGTCTACTCCGAGCGGTGGCTCATTCAGCAACTGTTGGACGTGCACGAGAACACAGTTGAACTCAGCTTCCTACTAGAGGATCTCGCCGAGATAACGACGGCCTTGGGCGAGGGCGAAAGTGTCGATACCGCCGTTGCGAACGCAGCTAAGCTTGAAGCAAAACGAGCCGCCGCGTTCAAGAAGTGGCGAACAGGGATGGACAACATCAAAGCCATGAGCCTGGATTTTCCTCAGGCGGCGGCTGACAAAGGCTCTGAAACGCCTGATGTACCCAACGACGAAAGCCGGGAATGGGATTGGGAAAACAGTCAAACCGACAGGCCGCAGCCCGTCGAGAAGTCGACAAAGCAGACAGGCAAGCGCCAAAAACGTTGACACCCCGGCCCCCATATTCTGATGTCCAATAAGCTCATGTTTTCGGACGTCAGAACCGATTGTTGAGCCGCTCAGGTCCATCGCCAATGAAGATCCCGAAACTTCCGCGCTCACTCATCACTCACTACGCAGCGCTCGCGAAATCCGAGCAGGTGGCGATCGAGATCAAGGTGGACGGCGCATCCTTTCGCATCACGCCTTTCGACGGCCAGGACGAGACGCGCACCGGCCACGGCAAACAATGCGGCCGCGCCGAGATCGATCTGGATCTGTAGTGGACAGGAACAGCAAATGAAGATCCCCCGGCTCCCGAAATCGACGCTCAGCCATTATGCAGCGATCGCCAAAGCTGAGGGCATTGCAATCGAGTTGATGATCGAGGGGTTCCGCCTGCGCATCGTACCCTTCGACGCCGAGATCGAAGCCCGTCTTGGCACGAAGAATGGCGAGACTGAACAGCTGCCCAGCGGCGGCCTCAAGCCTTGGTGATTCCTGTGAGCAACTTGCGAAAGCGAGAGAACGACACCCATTCCTTAAGCATAAAAATTGCCCTCGCCGCTCTGGCGATGGTTCTTACAGCGATTATGGTAACAGCGGTTGTATCAGCTGGACTGTCTTTTCGATCGATTGATCAAGGCTGGGCGACACTAATTGCAGGCCTCCTAGGCTTTGGTGCGATCGCCTTTCAAACGAACAAAGGATTCGAGAACCTTCGCCGCTCTGCGGTTGAGCAAGCGGAGGCGAATCGAGAGGCCCGCGAACATCAAGCTTCCCTCCATACCCGGCTAGAGCTGGAACGTGAGCTTCGAAACAAGAAAGCATTGGCAGGTGCTTTGGCTGCTGAACTCACTGTGGTTTCAGGGCAGGTCGCAAAGCGGCTTCCTTTTTTGCGTGTCCAGCGGAAAGTCTACAAAGACATCATCGGAACCGACAAGGCCAATGTCGCCGACTTATCAAGTCAGCTTCCAGCCTTTCAGGCTCCCATCTATCTCCAGAGCATCGGGCAGCTGGCTCTTCTTGGTCCTTCTACAGCACACGATGTGGTCGACATATACACCACTCTATTGACCAAGCCGAGCGGTCCCACCGACACTCTCACAGGTGACCAGATCGCCATGCTGTTTGAGGCGTGGGAGACGGTCTACACCGCGTGGCTCTCGGATCAGGATTTTGTCTTCAAGCGGCTTATGGCCATAGTGGGAGACCAGCCCGATCCAGGGGCGCTATATGACTTCCGCAAGGGTAAAAGCTCATCCGCCGCCGTCTAATTCCGCCAGTTGCCGAGACCGCTAATTAGCCCACCAACTGCGGAAGTTCCGAAGCCGGAAAAGATCGTCAGCTTCGTACCTTCGCGCGCGAAATTATCTCGTCGATCGCATTGCCATCGGTCGGCAAGTCGGAGAAGGCGAGGTCGAGCGCCACTCGATCCCATACCTTGCGCCCATCAACGCGCTTTGGCCTCGGCATGCGACCATCAGCCACCAATTCGTCGAACTTAGTCGTACCGACACCGATGTAGCGCGCCGCCACCTCACGGGCCATTCCTCGGGGCGGATAGGCGATGCCATCAAGGCGCTGGGACATAAATTGGTCTCCGCTGAAAGCCTGCCGCACTGAATTGATCCACCCTCAGGGCGCCGAGGACGCCGGCCTTGCCGATCGCGACGCGCACTGTATTCTTCGGAGGTCCGATGTACACGGTGGTAAAATTGACCACCTTCGCGAGGTGTAAATATGACCGACCGACTGGATACAGCTCAAATCGACGATGATTCCGTTTTCGTCGAGAAATGGAGCGATCCCGGCCGCCGCGAACGTTACCAATATCATGCCCGTGAGAAGTACGAGTTCTACAAGTCGGCCAGGGAATGGACCTTCAAGGCGAACGTCGACTACGGAAAATGGCTTGTGGCATCAGGACTCCTCGTTCACGGCGCTGGCCTTTACGCACTGAACGCTCTCAGGGATGCGGCGATCCAACCGGAGGTGCATCTTGCCCTCCTAGAAGCCGCCAAGTGGCATGTTGCAGGCATCGCCTTCGTGCTAATTGCAGGACTTATGGCCTGGCTGAACTTTCAGGCAGCAGCAATGATTTATCACGAGTGGGCCAACCCGCTCATGGTTCACAGGACCGATGTGACCCCGACAGAACTTCCAAAGCGGGACGCGGTCGGAGCCACTCGATTGTCTTCAATTCTGTTCGGAGCGCTGGCGCTTTGGGCGTTCGTGGCGAGCGCGGCAACAGTGTTTCCAGCACTTCAGGAGGCGCTGCGAACAGCACCAGCCGCTGAATCCGACATGCTGAAACCCCGCTAATTTTGCTTTAGTGATCCGAAATGAGAGAGAAACCACACATCATAAAGGCCCTCAACATCCTGTTTGGTGTGGGCGGCTCGTTCACGCCGACAAGTCGGCTTGCGGGAATAACCGAGGGCATGGCGGTCACTCTTTGCGAGAGGGGGTATGCAGAACGCGCAGCGGCTTCTGGGATCCGCAAAGAGTGGTCGTATCGCTTAAGCGCAGAAGGTAGAGCAGCCCGCCTCGAAAAGACCGTAGCTGGCCGAACTCCCCTCGCCCAACTACCGGAGCGGGTGCAGCGGCTACCGGACAGGTTGAAGCCCTTCAAGTGAGCATCGTTATCCACCGGACGAGGCGCATATAGGCCTGCCATGAATTTTTAATGACATGATTGACCGCAGGTCAGCCTTTTGAGAAAAGATCACTCGACCGTGCCCCCGCAGCGCTAACTGCGGGGGCGGCGGTCATGCGTTCATCAAAACCAGCCGAATGCTTTTGCGAGGCTCAAGGCTGCGATGATGAGAGTGATGACCGCCATGGCCTGATCGAAGGTCATGGCGGGCCTCCTGCCCTGGTTGCGTTGGAGGCAATTCCGATTCGGTTTTGCTGTTCCAACTGGACAGGATTTCACAGAGGTTCGCGACAGCGCAAAGACAGTTTGATGTAACTTTCATGACAGTTGATTTTCGCTGTTCATGATCAGGAAGAATGCCTTCGGCAGATTATGTGCACGGCTGCTGCACTCCCCCCCTACATCCTGATACGCTTGGCAATCGCCAACATCGGGAGGTACGCCATGGGCCCCAGCATAAACTACAATCACCGCCACAAGGCCGGGGACTTCATCACATCGACAGACGGTCAGATCACTGTCGGTGACGTTCGGAATGCAATCGCTCATCTGTCTGATGATGCCGAAGTGTTTCTCGGCGCTTGTGACTGCGGCTGCATCCTCGAACTTTCCGGTTTCAAGGACCGGACGGGCGCAATCAGCTTCAACATAAGATGTCGAGAACTGGATTAACCTTCCTCCCTTGCATCGGCTATTACCGCCCGCATTTGCTTTCCGGAGGCAAACTCAACAAAATCAACGTGTTTCACCTAGAGAAACGTGAAACATCAACTAGTATCGGCTGCGCTGTCGGGTTCACGACCGCGAACCAGTGAGGCGTCCACTCGTTTGCGAGGAAGCGCCGAACCCCAATATTGTGGCCTTAAGGGATCGCTCTTGATGGACCGGCAGGCTTTCGAACACGTTTCCTCTTTGTGGACGAGTCACACCGTTCAGGAGGCGGCAGACTCAGACTCGGCACAACTGGAGGCGCAAAGCGTCTTCTATTCCAGATTTGGGGACCATATCGTCGACAGTTTCCCGGACGGTCCATTTTCCGCTTTAGGGCAGGCCGTCAACCGCAGGAGCAGGGCGATCGCCCAGCATTTTGCTGAGGCTATGAACGGTACAAAGAGCTTGGCTTTAGGTCTTCCTGCGCTGCAACGCTTTACAAGTCCTGACGAATTGGAACGACAGTTCTTGCCCGGCGGTTCCGTCGTTTCCAGGATCATCCCCCTCGGAATATCATATCTGGCGGAGACCGCTTTAGTCGGAGCGATTGACGAGGTGGGTTCTGATACTACCAGCCTATTTGTCGCATCCGAGATCGCCAGCTATTGGGCCTGGAAGGCGGGCGTCTCGCTAGAGGAGAATCGCCGTGACGAGTTGCAAACTCTCATTGTCCAAGCTCGCGCAGCCGTTGGGCAACTTGAGGTCAAGGCGGGAGATCTCGAAAACAGCATCGAGGCGGCACGTCTCAAAGGCGAAAAGGCGTTGCTTGAACTTGTAACGGAATTTGGCAGGAAGACGGCTTTTTTAGACAATCGCCACCTTGAGTTGGGCACCAAGATTCGTGAACAGGAGCACGCCTTGGCACAAAATCAGGCGTTCACACAGGCCATTGAAAACAACTTCGCGGCGTTCGCCGATGCAGTTCGTGAAGAACTGAAGATCAATACCGCCAAGCAACTGTGGGACGCCCGATCTAGCGCCAACCAGCGCGCGTTCACCTGGCCGGCGGCCGTGGCGGTCTTGCTTATCGTTATACCCATCGTTGCCGCCTACATCTATCGCGACGGCATCATCTCATATCTGCATGTGATCGAAACGCCGGTTGCCCAGGTCGGCTTGACCACAACAGGCGCAACAGACGTCGCCGCCTCCAACCCGGGCCTATCGCCTGGCTCTCTGACGGTCATAACCATCGGCAGACTGCTGACCGTGACGATCCCGATTGCTCTCTGGTTCTGGCTGATCAAACTT
Source organism: uncultured Allorhizobium sp. (assembly GCA_958439205.1). Classification (GTDB taxonomy): domain Bacteria; phylum Pseudomonadota; class Alphaproteobacteria; order Rhizobiales; family Rhizobiaceae; genus Allorhizobium. Next base: position 3,288,024 of record OY288189.1, read on the forward strand.
GTCGTTCGATACAACTACCGAAGCATGGTCCTGGCGGATGATGCGAGGCAAAGGTCAACGATGATGGATACCTATTTTCACTTGATCGAGCACAAGGCTGCATCTGTAGAGGATCGTGCCCTTATCCTTGCAGCACTATTCCGCCCTGCTCCTGGTCACGGCCCCGATAATGTCGAGCCACCTGACTTCACAGACTTCATCAACAAAATGAAGGGATGATCGCGGCTTCGTGGGATAGAGAGATGAACGATGCACTTCACTTCAGCGTCGGCATCGGCGCCACTGCTGTGCCCAGCGCGGCGCCGAGTTCGGCCGGCCGGGCCTTATCGCCCCCGAACATTCCCAGCCAAAACATGCCGAGCAGGACCAAAGCTGTAAACAGGAGCCATCCAGCCCAATTGCGGCGGAAGGCTACGATGAAATAGACCCCGAGCTGCGATAGAGATACCGTATCTCTTCTAACGTCCCGCAAAAGGTTGATTAGCTGGGCGCTCGTGTCGAAGATGAGCATCGCACGTTGAGGGTCAATGCCGTTGCGGTTCCCCTCGAATTGGTCGCCAGTGGCCAGGCTATAAAGCTCTTGCGATCTTTGCTTGTACTCAGATTGCCGCTTCCCACTGAGCGCTGCGACCCTTGGATAAGGGATAGTCGTTGCCGCATGCGCTGCCCTGACTTTGGCGGCTAACGCAGTGTCCTTCATTTTACGGATGTCCGCCTCGCCCTCGGCCGGCGGCTTCGCATCGGGGACGGCAAGCCAGTAGTCGACAGCTTGATCGCGAAACTTCTCGATGTCTTTGATATGATCGTTGATAAGAGCGGAGTCTTCCGCTCGGAGCACCCTGTACTGCTGGAACAGCCAACTCAGAACGGCGCCGACCACCAAAAAGCCGGCGCGCTCAAACAGTTGATCAGGCATGAACGCTGGCCTGCTGTGGGACAGCGTCATTGATGTAGCTGATGATCGAATCCTTGAAGAATGCCAGGTGAGACTTCGTGCATACTATCTCAAGTAGAGCATCTAACTCGGAATGGGAGAATGCTCCGTTACGGATCAATCCAGCGAATGCCTCTTCAAGGAACGAGGAGCCGAACGACCGCACACCATCGATGTCGACAAGTACTTTACTGCCAGTCGCCGACTGAGCACGCTTGAGGGCGGGAAGAAGAATTTCCTCCCGGAAACGTTGCCCATTGAACGTGCCGTCTGCCGGGTAACGGCCAGATGGATACGGGCTGAACTGTTTTGCGACATCAATCTGCATAAGCATTCAAACCCCCAAAACATTGGTAAGTTCCACGCGCCATTCGATCAACGTGCCGCCTAGCTCATACGGTACAGCACCTGAACTGAAACGTCCACGTGTGCTTCTGAAACACCATCCACCACGACTGATTACGGTCATTTCACCAGTGCCGACGCGCGCGATAACCGACATCATCTGGGGAAGCCCTTTGCCTCGGTGTCGTTCGTCAGTACGGGAACCACCATACCTCAACGCCGCGCGGATATAGGTACCATCATTCTGAAAGTCAAACGACGGCGTCTGGTTTATGGTACGGCCAAGGTAATCCAAGACCTTCTCGTAACGCTGTATACGCGGATACGTGACCGGAATTGTGACGCCTTGATCGTACACGACGACCGTTAATGAATTGTCTCGCCGGTCGGCGGTCGCAGCAATCCAAAGTCTCCCAACGTGGGGGTATTTGGGCGCAAAGTCGGCTGGGTAGGCATGGTTGGTGACGTTGCTGATCGCTTCACTCAGCCCGGTCAGAATGTCGATGAAGACCTGATCCGGGATTGATTTAGCTGGATCAAGAAATGCCCCAAGCTCTTGGAGAGCACGATCAACCAGTGCGAGGTCATCTGCATTTCTCGAACTGACGATTTGCATCGTCAGGGTGTCGCCATGCTCAGCGGTTTCGCCATGTTTACCCGGCACGATACCAACGATGCCAAAAAAGCCTAGCTGGTAAAGGGTTCGGAAGACCGGGAGATTCCATCTGTCGAGATCAACGGTGTGCGGCACTTCTGATGACGACAGCTTCATCCGTTCATATTCTGCTGCAAGAACCACCGCTGCGCCGGTAGAGATGCGCTCCGGATACGAGAAATCGAAATAGGATCCGATCCTAGGCAGGCGACGTGACGACAGCCGAGTGACTAGCTTTCGTTTCTTCGAGACCATCTCTGCAGCGCCGGTTTGGAGGTTCGCAAAGAACTGCATTGTCTGCCTGGTATTTCTTTGAAAACAAAGCTCCTTCGGAGGCTTGTGAGCTTTACCACTGCAGACTGCCCATTCCGGATCGCCGCCCTGCCAAATCTGCACCACGCGCCCATCAGACGGCGCGCGCGTGCTATAGTTCCCCACGCGCCGCTTGAAGCGCCGGCGATGCTCGTTTGCAGCTCGCCGGCGATGCCATAACAAATTTCTTTCTGAAAGCTTCTTCACTTTATCAGCTGCGCCGCCCTACCCCATCATGTAGTTGCGTCATAAACAACCGGCAGTCAATGCAGCTCGGCGCTGCACTTTTCGAGCTAGCTAGTTGAAGAGCCTGCATGGTCGCTTAATCCCACGTCCTCGCCCACTGGCGCAGCTCCGCCTTGGCCTTTTCCGGCCAATCCTTCACCGGCGAAGGGTAGACGACAATCTTGCCGCCTTCAGGCTTCCACGCCGCATAGGCCCGCCGATCGCGGCCGGAAAGGAAAATTAGGCCCGCCTCATCGAGACACATATGTGGACGGCACGACGTCCCGACATAGTCGTCTCCCTTGAATTCGCCAGCGCCGACGCCGGCCATCACTCCTTGGAAATTCCCGAAGTCAGAGCCCAGCAGATCCGCCAAGCTTGCCGCAATGGCTCCATTGGCGAAGGCTTCGGATGGATGGGATATCGAGCGCTCCCGGAGGCTTTCCCAGCCCGCAGCCGGATCGGGAGAGAAAGCTACCGCCGAGAGCGCCTGGATTCCATCCTTTGCGGTCCATTCCCACCGTTCTTGATCCCTACCCGGCACTTTCCTTGTGGTGAATTCAATCCGATCGTCCTCAACACGGTGCTCCACAATGGCGCAACTCTCCAGAGGCCCGTCAAATCGCGGATTGGCTCCCGCCGGGAAGGACAGCACGAAGGGAGAGCCGTCGCAAGCATTCCCACCCGCCGAACTGGAGCCGATCAGCACAAGGGAACCGCTGAGGGCGTAGGCTGCATCGAATGTGATATACTGGTCGACATGGATCTCCCGATCGTCGACCACCAATGCCTTTTGAAGTTCCTTCTCCAGCACCTGGACCCTATGACCTGCAATTTCGCGGATCTCGATCGCGCTGGACTGCCCGGCTGAAATGAGCAACACCAACAGAGTGATGACTGTTACCAAGGCGCGATCAGGTGGCATTCCGGAATCCTTTGCTGCAGGACCTGGAACCTAACGCGAGGTACTTTGCCTTTGCAACTCGCGAAGATGGTCCGGCACACTGGATTAATCCCATTGTGTCTCGGCATCGAGGGGTGACACTGTAACACCCGTCGCCTTCAGGCCGTCTCGGTGGCCGGTTGGGATCAAGCGAATGGTGGCGATTTTAGCCACCAACTGCGGAAATTCCGCAGTCCGGATGTCGCCACTGGCTAATTTCGCCAGTCGTCGAGGTGGAGAAATTCCCCGCCAGATGGCAAAACCGTCTTCTTCGACAACGGTTTCCACAAGGCAGAAAAAGGTCCACGAAGAGGACCTTTAATTATTCCCGCCGTTAATATTTAAGGCTCCGCACCTAGGGCCGCCTGATCAAGTTCGTATCGCCCTCGGATTGCCTTCTGGCTACCGTTACCATGCCCGCTGCCTTTGCTTTCCCGATCGCCTGTCGAACCATGAAGCGCCCAACCCCCGCGCGCTTCGCAACATCCATGTGAGACAACGAGCACACGTCACGGCGATGGATCTCGTCGAAGATGACACTTAGAGCCAAACGCTCCGCCGCAGTGAAGCCGATAGAGATCGACAAATCGTTTTCGTTGGAAACGCTTTCATGGGTCACCATTTCGCGGGCGCTGCCTTTACTGCGGGCTGCTCTTGAATTGAGGGCACTATTTGAGCCTGGCAAAGATCTTTCCGGCCGGATCGAGTTAAACGAAGCCGACGAAGATAGCGAAATACCAGCGCCAATTAGACCGGTAACAGCCAGCGCCGTGGCGCTGCCCGTAGCGATACCTGCCGCTGTCAAGATCGGACCAGCAATCATCGGCGCGACGAGGATCGCGAGAATTCCAACAACAGCGGATATCACCGATCGCAGGGCACCTTTTCCGGGAACTGCCACGATGCCCACCGTAGCCCCCGGCTTCACTCTAATCCTCGCGTAATTCTCGCGCAGGATGGAGTGACCGTTGATGTTCACATGCAGCCGGTCTTTGCTGAACCTGCATCCGGACCGCTCAACGCAGATGTCGATCATCTCAGAGATTGACAGCCCAGGTACAAACACGTGCCGGGTCACTTCCTGCTTAAGCGGGCTCGCTCGAAAAATCACGCTAACGCGCTCGGATGGCCCGATTACCTCGCCCTCGATGACCTGAGACAATGCGGGGCGAGCTGCCGGGGTTATCGCGTTCATGCGACCCTCCGGTTTCTCGGATCAATTGGAGCATTGATTGGTTCATCCCACCGGCACAGGATTTTCGAAGTGACACCGCTTGCGGCGACAGTGGTCAACTCGCAATGCCCGCCGATCACGTGGCGCGGCAAGTCAGCGCCGGGCACAAGATCCGGTCGACTCCGCATGATGGACATGATCTCCGCCCCATGAAGCGCGGGAAATTCCGGTTCGTTGATGGCGGAAGGTGGCAGATTCAGGTGCTTCAGGTCGTCCCACACCACCTTTGGACCAGCGCAGATCTGCGCGCCCATAGCGTGAAATTGGAACGGCTCCGGTTCCGGACGATTTCGATGGCAAGGCACGAAAAAGTGTACCGCGCCCCTGCTCTCGGACCAGGCAGCGATTAGAAACTCGGCGTCGAATAGTCCTCGCTCCGAAAGGACATCGAAGAGCAATTGAACCATGTCGAGAAGTTCATCGACCGTTCTTCCAACCGCTTCTGTCTCAGCGATGAAGAGAGATTTCTGGACCACTTCAAACACCTGGCGGGCATCGGTGCCCCTTCCAGTCATGGCCAACTTATGGTTGGGGAACGTCAGTATCTTGCGATCGACACACAGCAGCCGTCCATCGGGAGCTAGCCAAGCGCCATCTGTTAGCACTTGAACACGATCGGGATAGCGGAACGAGAAGAATGCGCTCATTGACGGATGCTCCTGGTGTTCTGCGGCGTTCGCTCAGCGGCTTTTCATCTGCTTCGACAGCTGGGCAAGAAATGCCGCTAGCCGATCGAGGTCGGAATGATCCGCGACCAGCCTGTCGAACCAATCGCGGCCCGACGAGCCGACAAGTCCTCCGAGATCATCCGCATCAATGACCGAAAGGTTTCCGAGGTCCGGGCGTTTCATGTCATTACGGACGCTGTTGAAGATAGAGGCTAACCGGGATTTGTTCGCTTTAAAGCGGTCAAGCTCGCCGACTAGCTCCGACATCAATCCCGCAATCTCGTGGATCAGTTCGCGTTGCTCGGCCGCAAGCGTCGTGCCCTCTTCAGCCAGCACACGCGCGGCGGCATCCTCTTCAGACCGGCGGGCGGCGTCGAGCTTTTCGTTGGCCTTGGCCCGTAGCCCTTCCGCCTCAGTCAGGAGCTGCTGGATAGTCGCTTTCTGAGCGAACAGCTCTTTCGTTCGCGTCCGATCGATGTTGTCAGCTTCTTGGCGTATCTCGTCGTCGATAGCGTCATGAATATCATCGATATCGCTGATGATGCCCTGAACGCCCTCGATGACTGCAGAAACCGCCGTTGAACTGGTGGACGCCAGGAGGTCCCGACGGGACTTATCGAGCCGGGAATCAATCTGTTCCGACGGCGACAACTCTGCTGCGGGCTGCTGCTTCAACTTGAACATGGTGGATCTCCGATACTTGGCTGGAACGTGGTGTGCGGCGGCGCCCTGATCAGCGCCCAACTTGCGCCAACGCGGCGCGGAGGTCTCTAAGGTTGGCTTCGATACGCTTCCGCTCATCGGAGCTAGTTGCGACGCGCAATTGCGCCGTCTTCTTCGCAATGGAATTCTCGATTTCAGCTTTCGTCGACATGCATTCTTTCCTCTGGTTTGAGGCCGGGCTGGCAAAGGAGGTCGCCAGCCCGGCACAGCCGAGGCAGTCGCGTGCCGAAGACGACTGCCTGACGAGGTTGAAGCACGAGTCGAGTTGGGGAAAACACCCGGGAAAATCAGCCAAGAGTCGGGGAAAACCGTCCAAGATTTTCCCCAACTGTCGCCATCACCTCAAAAAGCCGGCATCTCGCAGCTTCCGGTGGGTTTCGTCGAGAAAATCAGTCGTCATCTCGGAATACCGAATGTCACCCTTCACCAGGTCAGGATGGTGGTGCTTCAGCCAGTTCAACGCCATCCGAGCACGGCTGCGGTTGTCTATCGGACCGCGTCCTGCGGCAGCTTGCTCCCGGTAGACGAACGCGAGCAGTATCGTCGCCAGGGCTGTTTTCCCGCCTTCGTTCCGATGCACAGCGCCTCTCGCCAGTGAGACTTTCACGCGCTTTCCGTCATCGGTCAGCGCAAGTCCGATCGTCGCAAGTTGCGCCCCATAGTCCTGGAGCAGCCAGATCCGCCCGTCACTGACCATGCCGGCAAAGAGCCCATCGAGATCATCCGAGCGTTGCGCATCTGCAGCGCGCTCGACTTCCGTTCCGGCAGCGCTGGTTGCGGAAGAGACCGGCGGCTCCGGTGGCAAGGACACCTGAAGATCGTAAATCGATCGTTTGCCGTCGTCCGACTGTGCCCAAAATTGCACGCCATCAAAGCGTAGCGTGAGGAAACTCCAAGACGCTGCCGGAATTTCCGTGTGATCCGGGCTGAGCAAATCCATTCGGCCCCTCGTCCGGTAGCCGGAGAGCCGCCAGGCATCACGACCGGCTCGAATTCCGATAGCGTCGGCGGCGGCTTCAAGGGCGAGCCATTCGCCTCGGTGCAGACGGGCTTCGATTTCTTCCCGTTCAATTTGGATCAACCGACGCGCTTCATCACGCCAATCACCTGAACTCTGCATGATCACCAACCTCAGAATATCAAAGGAAAACAACAACAAGGGAAACGGAAACCCCCTTCGCAACATGCACAGTCACGAAAGCCAGGGTGCGAACTGCCTCGCGGGACTTCGGGATCCTCAGAGGGACCCATGACGCTGTCGGACCAGCCCTCGTCACGCAACCGCCTCCTCCGGCTCGTCTGCGTTGCGTATCTCCAGCGCGGCCACGCCTGCGGCCGGCAGCCAGACTCGGGTAGCGTTGAGCGGCATCGGTACGGCCGGCCAACCTCTGCGGTGATGAGCATCCTGCCAAGTCTGAAACTCATCGCTGTCGATCGCAACCGACCGATAGGTCACCCGAACGTCGCGCTCGAAGATTTCTATCGGAACCGCCCATCCTCTCGCGTCCTCGGTCGCGAGGTCCATTCGGTTGACCGTAGGCCAGCAGGAACGGGCTTGAAGCTCAAGCCGAGCCCGTTCACCGGCCTCGCCTCCGCGTCGGATCAGATCACCAATGAACTTCGATGGCTTGTCTGGTGCCCGTTCCCTGCCCTTGACGAGGAGGTTGATACGATGCTGCACCCACTCAGGGCTCCACGGCTCCGCGATGCGAGTGGTAACTGGAAGCTTCGACGGCTGAGCCGAATACCCTTCTCCAGAGCCATTGCGGCGGGTCCGCATTCGCTGCTTTGGGGGGCTGGGGGGATTAGTATTTATTATATATCTTTTATTAGTCGTGTGCTGATTTTCCGTATCCGGGAAATCAGGAAGCGGTGAAGGCCCCGTTTCCGGATTTTCAGGAAGCGGTGAAACGGACTCACCGTCAGCGTTCCGGAAGGTGGCTTTGACGCGTTCGGGATCCGCAGCAGGTTCTTCGAAGGTCAGGTAGGTAACACCGGCAAAGTGGCCGTCATGAACGTTCTCGATCATCACTAGGTAGCGAGCCAGCTTCAGCTCTCTGACGACACCGTATGCCTTGTCTCGCCCGCACGGCTTGCCCGCTTTGCCAAGGAACCGGCGCACATCCGAGATGCGCAGCTCCCAGTCATCGGGCCGCGAAAGCAGATAGATCATCAAAGCCCTCGCCTCGATGGAAAGCTCTGGATTGTGGATTAGGTCGTTCTGGACGACCGTGAAGCCGCCGCGCTTGCTACCCCTGCGAACTCTGCCAACTCGCTCTGTCTGGTCAGACATTCGCGCCTCCATGGCGGAGCGCGTGAGCGGTTTTACATGCCGCAATCGCTTCGACGGGTGACAGCTTGAAGCGCTCGCGGACGAAGGGGATGATCGGCCCCTCTACCTCGTCACGATGCTCCGCAAGCCACATCGCGGCGGCAGTGACGGCTGAGACACCTTCCGAAAGGAAGCACTGTTTTTGCTCAACTTTTTCCAGTGTCTCAAACTGTCTTAAGTTATTGGCGGATAAAGGAGCCTGATGGGCTCTCATCGCCCACCATTTTTTCCTTCACACTGCATGCTTTTTGGTTCGCTGACGTTTGCTGCGCGTTGCGTCAAGCTATCAGCTAGTGTGTCTTTCTCCGCAAAACGCAAAACAGACGACACCCTTCGGTCCCGTCCGTTTGCTGATGTCTATGTGGGGCGAACGATTCGTCTGCCCCTTTCTCGCCCTCAGTCCTGCGCCAGGACGATCACCATGTCTTTCTCTGTGTAAGCGAGCAGTTCCGAGCGGTTCGGGTTCACGACGACGCCGCCGAGATTGCGCTCGTCTGCATCCCCTGCCCGCTGGCGGCGGTGACCGATGGCGATTTCGCCGCGACGGAGCGCCGAGAGCGCGACGGTGAAGAAATTCACAGGCTGCGAGATATCCACATAGTCGCTCATGGGGCGCATGTAGATCTCGGAGCCTTCGACATCCAGCAACTCGTCGAAGATCGCCGCCATGAACTCGTTCTCGGAGGCCTGGGCCAGCATCAAGCTGACCAGCTTGTTGCTGACGACGAAATCATCGGCGCGGGTGACTTCGGCAAGCTCGCGGTTGCGGACATCCGTCATCTCGCTCACCACATTGATGTGAAGGCCGGCGCGCTCGGCGATCTTGCGCAGGTGCAGGAGCGTGATCAAGGTGCGGGTATCGGCCGATTGCATCGACATGTCGTCACTGTAACCTAGCACCAGCACGTGATCATAGGACGGGATGTCGAGCGCTTCGAGTGCCGATCGGCTGCTGGTGTCGATCACCACATGGGAGACGCTCATATTGTCGTTCGGCAAGGTCAGCGCGGCGATATCGGCCTCGAATTTCGGGGTGCTGGCGGCCACCGTGAGCACGGATCCCGGGGCCACGTAGCGGCCGAGTTCGGACGCGATGATCGGACCACGGCGGTTCCAGCCGAGGACCAGCGTGCGTTCGGCCGTGGGGGCTTGAGGAGTAGCCTGCAGGATCGCGCCCTGAGCAATCTGCGGGGCACCGTTCCAGGTCTGAATGGATGCGTCGTCCTCGGCGATGATCACCAGCCGCTCACCGGGAGCGATCGTGCGATTCGGAGACGGGTTGAGATGGATCTTGCCCTCGGCATCGCAGATCCCGATCAAGGTGCTGGTCTCGTAAGACATGACCGCCGCACCGAATGGCTTGCCCTCCAGTGCAGGCTGGGGAAGCGTGTAGATCTCGCAGCCGTCGAAATCGAGCAGTTCGGTGTAGACCGCTGACAGGCCCGACTGGCGGCTCGTATGCACGACGATCCGGGAAATGAGATCGTCGGCCAGCACCAGCTGCAACTCGTTGCCGCCAACGATTCGCGCGACCTCCGTATTCTGCGCATCACGGATCTCGCCCGCGATCATGTAAGGCTCAGGGCGGCGGTTGGGGTCGTTCACCAGAGCGAGAACCGACTTGATGACCTGGGAATCAGGATCCTCGCTCTCGGGCGACAGGACGATGATCGAGCGGGACGTGTGCGGGTTGACGATCGACAGATCGAAGAGATCGGTCGGGTCGCCGCTGCGGCAGATGATCTTGGTGTTCTTCAGATCGCCCACCTTGTCGGCGATCTCCTCCTCCATCTCCACCTTGTCCTTGTTCGCCATGATGACAATGCGCGGACGGTGGCGGCTCTGGTTAGCGATGACGAGCTCGGAAATGACGTCGAAAATCGAGGCCGACCAGTTGAGGATGATGGTGTGGTCGCTTTCGAGAACGCGCGAGCGGCCCTTGCGCAATTCGTCGAGCTTGTTTTCGAGGCCTGAGCTGATGACACCGATCAAGGCTGAGAAGACGAAGATGCCGGCCAGCGTCACGACCAGTGCGACGAGCCGGAAGCCCCAACCCTGGTCGCCGCCCATGGTGCCTGCATCAAAGGTTCGCATCAGCGATTCCCAGGTGCCTTCGATGAAGCTCACTGGTTCGCCACCTTCCGGCGCAATACCGGTGAGCGCGAGGAAGGCGCCAGCCAGGCTGATGACCACCAGTGAGATCAGCGCTAGCCAACCAATCAGTGCGATCGCACCACCGGCCATGCTCTTGTCGAACTCATAGCGCAACCGCGCGCGCCAGCCTGCACTCGTCTTCTTCGTCATATTTCGACCCCATGATGGAACGTAGAAAGCCGGGATCGCAGGCGGGCCGTTAACATTCAGTGAGAACAGCGAGCTGGGTGGCCGATGGACCCTGAAAAAGTCACAGGCGCGTGAGTTGTTGGTGATCGAGAGGCTGTCGGCGAATGCGGGCGCCATGAAAAAGACCCGCAGACTTGCATCTGCGGGTCCACAAATTTTTCAAAGCTTCTCGAGCCTTACTTGCCGCCGATCGGGCGGGTCGCAGCGGCCTTTTCGACCATCTCAGTGACTTCGGCGCGGCGGGCGCCCTGAAGCGGCATGCGCGGCATGCGGACGCGCTCGGAGCCGCGGCCCATGATCTGTTCGGCGAGCTTGATCGACTGGACAAGGTCGTGTTCGGCATCGAGATGCAGAAGCGGCATGAACCAGCGGTAGATGCGGCGGGCTTCCATCCAGTCGCCGCGGTCGGCGGCGGCAACCAGCGCCACCGATTCGGCCGGGAAGGCGCTGGTGAGGCCGGAGACCCAGCCCTTGGCGCCGAGCATCATGCCTTCAAGTGCCACGTCGTCGAGGCCGGCGAAGATGTCGTAGCGGTCACCGAAGGCGTTGATCAGGTCGGTGAAGCGGCGCGGGTCGGGCGCGCTTTCCTTGACGGCCATGATGTTCTTCACGCCGTCGAGCGCTTCCAGCACTTCCGCACCGATGTTGACGCGGTAGGCCGGCGGGTTGTTGTAGAGCATGATCGGCAGGCCGGTCGCATCGGCCACCGTCTTGAAATGGGCGACCAGTTCATGCGGCTTGGGCACATAAACCATGGCCGGCAGCAGCATCAGGCCGTCGGCGCCGATCTTTTCCGCATCGCGGGCATAGGCGGAGGCGCGGCGGGTGTCGAACTCCGACACGCCCGTCACGATCGGCACGCGGCCATTCACCACCTCGACGGCGGCCTTCAGGATGGTGCGCTTTTCCTCCGGATCGAGCGAGTTGTTCTCGCCGCAGGTGCCCATGACGATCAGGCCATTGACGCCGTCGTTGACGAGGGCGTCGAGCACGCGCTGGGTGGCGTCGATGTCGACCGAGAGATCTTCATGGAATTGAGTCGTTGCGGCGGGGAATACGCCGTGCCAGCCAGTGGTCATGGGAAGCTCCTGTTGATGAGGTGAATTCACCGTATACAGTTTGTCGACAAAAGCAAGGGGCGTGTTTCAGTGACTGCTGAAACGGGTGTTTTGCGGGTCAGAGGTTTGGGAGATTGGCGGCAGCAGTGATGTTGCGCGCTACGTAATCCTGGATCTGGCGGACGATCTGGTCGGCATGGGCAATCGACAGCCTGTCCGCCTCCTCCACATCCCCTGATCGGATCGCCTCGATGATCTTTTCGTGCTCCTCGACATAGCGGCGCGGCAGACGGTCATCGAAGGTCTGGTAGTAGAGGCGCAGGATCCGGCGCCCCTCGTCCAGCAGGCGGGCGAAGAAGGTGGTGTAATAGGGATTACCGGCGCGCTCGGCGATGGCGACGTGGAATTCCCTGTTCGCCTCGATCATGGCGAAGGCGTCCTGCGCCTCGACCGCTTGGGCGAAGGCTTCCTGGTGGCGGACGATCTCTGACATCCATGCCTCGCCGGAGCGCTGGGCAGCACCCCGCGTGGTGACGCGGTACATCAGGCAGAGCGCCTCGAAATAAGTCGGCAGGCTGGAGAAATCGATGACGGCGACGATCGTGTTGCGATTGGGCAGGCTGGTGACCAGCCCTTCGGAGGTCAGCCGGAGCAGCGCCTCGCGAATCGGTGTGCGGGACATGCCGAAATGTTCGGAGAGACGCGTTTCGTCGAGCGGGCTGCCTGGTGGGCGCTCCATGGTCAGGATTTCGTGACGCAGCGCCTTGTAGACCGATTCGGTTCCGGAGCCGCGGGCGCGAGGCCCCTCGCCCTTCATGGTCTCGGTGTCCGCGCTGCTTGCCTCGTCCATGCCTGTCGTCCCGCTCTATCGGCAACCGCCGCAGCCTACCGTTCGGCGCCAGAACAGCTGTTAACGGTCACGAAAGTCAAGGCTGGCATTCACGGGACAGAGTGAGGCCCTTACGCCTGAAGTTCGGGGCGGGCCTCCAGATACCATTCAACGAAGGCCTTTACGCCGTCTTTAAGCTTCGTGGTCGGCGTGTAGCCGGTCAACGCCTGCAGGAGATCCGGTGCTGCATAGGTCCGCGGCACGTCGCCCTTCTGCATCGGCAGCATGTGGCGGATCGCCGGCTGGCCAAGGGCCTTTTCCACCAATTCAACGAAGTCCATCAGGTTTTCAGGCTGGCCGCCGCCGATATTGACCAGGCGGAACGGCGCCTGGCGGGACAGCGTCTCGATCCCATCATCGGCAACGCGATTCGATTCGTCCGGGATGACATGCGAGATTCGCACGATCGCCTCGACGAGATCGTCGATATAGGTGAAATCGCGGCTCATCTGGCCTTCGCCATAGATCTCGATCGGCTGGTCGTTGAGCATCAGATCGACGAACTTGAAGAGCGCCATGTCAGGCCGGCCCCAGGGGCCATAGACGGTGAAGAAGCGGAAGGCCGTTGTCGGCGTCTTGTAGAGATGGGCATGGGCATGCGCCATCAGCTCCATCGACTTCTTGGTGGCGGCATAGATGGTCAGCGGCTCGTCGGCCCGATCCGTCTCGCGGAATGGCACCGTCGGGTTGGCACCGTAGATCGACGAGGTGGAGGCGACCATCAGGTGCTTCACCTTGTGGCGCTCGGCAAGCTCGATGATGTTGTAGGAGCCCGTGACGTTGGACGTCAGGTAGGATTGCGGATTTTCCAGGCTGTAGCGCACGCCTGCCTGCGCCGCGAGGTGGATCACCACATCCGGCTTCGCCGTCGCCATGGCTTCTTCCACGGCCGCACGATCCTCCAGCATGGCGATCACGGGCCGGAAAGCCGGATACTGCGCAAGGGCTGCATGGCGCATCTGCTTGAGCTTGACGTTGTAATAAGGCGTCAGGCCGTCGAAGCCGGTGACCTCATGACCGTCGGCGAGCAGGCGACGGGCGAGATGAAAGCCGATGAAGCCGGCGGTGCCGGTGATGAAATAATGCATGCTCAGTTCTTTGCCTTGCGCTTGCCGATCGGGACATGGGCGAAGCCGTATTTCTCCATCTCCTCTGGCTTGTAGATGTTGCGCAGGTCGACGATGACGGGAGCCTTCATCTCCTGCTTCAGGCGGCGGAAATCGAGCGCGCGGAACTCGTCCCATTCGGTGACGACGACGATCGCCTCGGCACCGGTTGCGATCTCGTAAGGATTCTTGCCGTAGGTGACGGGCCCAAGCACGGCCTTGGCCGCCTCCATGCCCTCGGGGTCGAAGACATGGACGTCGGCGCCGCCATCAAGCAGCGCCTGGATGATGGTGATGGCTGGAGCATCGCGCATGTCATCGGTATTCGGTTTGAAAGTCAGGCCGAGCACGGCGATCTTCTTGCCGCGGACATTGCCGTCACAGGCAGCGATCACCTTGCGGCCCATGGCGCGTTTGCGGTTGTCATTGATCGCGACTGTCGTCTCGATCAACCGCATCGGGCTACCGAAGTCCTGAGCCGTCTTGACCAGCGCCAGCGTGTCCTTCGGGAAGCAAGAGCCGCCATAGCCGGGGCCGGCATGGAGGAACTTGTCGCCGATGCGCTTGTCCATGCCGATGCCCTTGGCAACCTTCTGGACATCCGCGCCGATATGTTCGCAAAGATCGGCGATCTCGTTGATGAAGGTGATTTTCATCGCGAGGAAGGCGTTGGCGGCATATTTGATCAGTTCGGACGTCCGGCGTTCGCAGAAGTAGAGCGGCGCCTCGTTGAGGTAGAGCGGGCGGTACACTTCGCGCATCAGTTCGGTGGCGCGTTCGTCGCCCGTGCCGATGACGATGCGGTCGGGACGCTTGAAGTCGGAGATGGCCGCACCTTCGCGCAAGAATTCGGGGTTCGAGACGACGGCGATGTCCTTCTCGGGGAATTCCTCACGGAAGATGCGCTCGATCTCGTCACCGGTCCCGACCGGTACGGTGGACTTGGTGACGACCACCGTGAAGCCGGTGACGGCAGCGGCAATCTCGCGGGCGGCGGCGTAGACGTAAGTGAGGTCGGCATGGCCGTCACCACGACGGGAGGGCGTGCCGACGGCGATGAAGACGACATCGGCATTGGCGACCGGACCTGCGAGGTCGAGCGAGAAGCTCAGGCGTCCGGACGCGCGGTTATGGGCGATAATGGCCTCAAGGCCCGGCTCAAAGATCGGCACTTCGCCGCGCTCCAGCGCCTCGACCTTCTCGGTCGACTTGTCGACACAGATCACCTCGTGACCGAAATCCGCCAGACAGGCTCCCGACACGAGGCCGACATAACCAGAACCGATCATCACAATGCGCATTCAACACCTATATCGACCAAATATTGCACCCGAGCCCACGGCTTTGCCGGTTGTGGAGCATAAAACACGACACAGAGATGACAAACCGTGAACGCCAACAGCGTTCTGCGATGAAACTGAACAAAGTAGTCAGTTTGCCGCGCGCCGATAGCTTAAGGTGCCGATCTACCGGCCAGCTACAGATCTGTCAAAGACGCTGGAGCGCTCAAGTCCTGCCTTCAACGCTCGAACGCAGCCTCTGATGAGCTGCCTCATCGAGGGAAAAATTCCACATCAGGGCAATGGCTGCGAGTTTGGGGAGAATGGGCAGGAAGGCGTAGAGCGCAGTCAGCGTGGTCAGCGCCTCCGGCGTCTGGGTCGCGGTCTGGTCGCCGATGAAGCCGGCGAGATCGAGGAGCGGGAAGACGATACCTGCGGAAAGGGCGACCGCAAGCTTGGTGATGAAACTCCAGGCAGCGAAATAGAGGCCGGAGCGCTGTTCGCCTGACGAGACCGTATCATTGTCGATGACATCGGCCTGGATCGCCGGGGGCAACGTCAGGTCGAAGCCGAGCAGCAAGCCGGTGACGACGCAAACGACGGTGAAGGCGAGAACATCGCCTTCACCGAGGAAACCCGCGACCGAGAAGACGGCGCAGGCCAGCATCATGGCGAAGCACCAGGCGCGGTGTTTGCCGAGGCGTTTGGCAGTTGCCACGGCCAGGGGGACGCCTGCGATGGCGCAGAGGAAATAGGTGAAGAGCAGCGGGCCCTGCATGGCGGGAGCACCGAGGCGCTGACCGACGAAATAGATGAAAAGCGATGCCGGGATCGCATTGGCGAAGCTGTTCAGCAGGAAGGCGGATGCGAGCCGCAGGAAGGGGCCGTTGGCGCGCAGATGGCGGAAGCCCTCCCGCAAGGACAGCTTGCGCCGGGAGAAATCCACCGGCTCAGGCACATTCGCCACGGCAAGGAGGCCGGCAAGAGGCAGGGCGACAGCGATAAAAACGGCGATCCAGGCAAGGCCATGGAAGCCGACAGCCGTGTCCAGGCCGCCGACGAAGGGGAGCGTGATGGCAATCAGCGAGCCGACGAGGGTCGCCCCTTCCCTCCAGGCGGAGAGCTTGACGCGGGCCTGGTAGCCGGTCGCGAGTTCTGCCCCCCATGCCGTGTAGGGCAGCAGCGACCAGGTGGCGCCGATGGAGAGCGCCACGCCCCAGAAGGCGAGATAACCGATGCCGGCATCTTCGGGAGGCCAGAACAACATGAAGGCCGCGAGCGCCGTCAACGGCGTCGAGATCAGAAAGAAGAAGCGGCGGCGACCGAAGCGCGAGCGCACCCGATCGGAAAGCCAGCCGAACAGCGGATCGGTGATCGCATCGATCAGGCGGATACCGAGCAGCACGGCCCCGATCGTCGCCAGCGACATGGCGAAGTGATCGGCATAGAATGTCGGCAATACGATGTAGAAAGGAAGCGCGATCGCAGCCATGGGTATCGCCGGAAGCGCGTAAAATGCGAGGCGCGCGGAGGCCGGGGCTTGGTCTGTCATGGGTTTCCGATCACTGGTGTGTCTGGAGTGGTCTACGGCTTGTCGGCGCTTCCGGTTTTGCCGGTTCGGCGGCATCGTTCGGAACAGTAGACGACGTTCTCCCAGTCCCGCTCCCACTTCTTGCGCCAGGCAAAGGGTTTGCGACACACGGGACAGGTTTTCTGGGGCAGATCGCCCTTGCGGATCATCTTCGGCATTCGTGTGTCTTGCCTCCTGCGATCCAATTCGGATCTGAGGCCGGAGCGGATCACTTCAAGACATCCGAGCGGTTGAAGCTTGCCACCCCCTGCCCCACTTGCTAGCTCGAAACCGCAATCACGGGAGAGACATCACGATGCGAGAACACAAATTCGGCCGGACGGAGTTTACCGTCAGCGATATCGGCTTCGGCGCCTGGCAGATCGGCGGATCCTGGGGCGAAGTGTCGGAGGCCGACGGCCGCGCGGCGCTCAACGCGGCACTCGATGCGGGCATGACCTTTATCGATACGGCGGACGTCTATGGCGACGGTCGTTCGGAGAAGATCATCGCCGAGGTGCTGAAGGCGCGTGGCGGCAATCGGCCGATGGTGGCATCCAAGGCCGGTCGGAGGCTCAACCCGCATGTGGCTGATGGCTACACCAAGGCCAATATCGAGGCCTTCATTGATCGCTCGCTGAAGAACCTCGAAATCGACAGCCTTGATCTCGTGCAGCTGCACTGCCCGCCGACCGACGTCTACTATCGTCAGGAGATGTTCGAGGGGCTCGAAGAGATCCGCAAGGCCGGCAAGATCAAGCATTACGGCGTGTCGGTGGAAAAGGTCGAGGAAGCGCTGAAGGCGATCGAATATCCGGGCGTCGTCTCGGTGCAGATCATCTTCAACATGTTCCGCCAGCGCCCGGCTGCCCTCTTCTTCCAGGAAGCCAAGCGCCGCAATGTCGCTGTCATCGCGCGCGTCCCGCTGGCAAGCGGCCTCCTCTCCGGCAAGATCACGGCTGCCACGCAGTTTGCCGCCGAAGATCACCGCAACTTCAACCGCAATGGCGAAGCCTTCGATGTGGGCGAGACCTTTGCGGGCGTTCCCTTCGAGACCGGTCTCGCAGCGGTTGAGGAAGTCCGCAAGCTGGTCCCCGGGGGTGCTTCCATGGCGCAGTTCGCACTCCGCTGGATCTTGATGCACGAGGCCGTCACGGTCGTCATTCCTGGCGCCCGCAACGGCGAGCAGGCCAAGGCAAATGCTGCAGCCTCCGATCTCGCGGCTCTGTCTGCCGATGTCATGGCGGCCTCGCGCGAGGTCTATGAGCGGTTGATCGCACCGCATGTGCATCATCGCTGGTAAGACGCATCTGCATCGACATGAAAAGAGGCCGGGTGAGCGATCACCCGGCCTCTTCTGTTTTACGTGCTCTGATCTTTCGATCAGTTGGTACCCTGCAGGTTCACTTCCCAGAACAAGGTCTCGCCCGAGGAGTCATCCACACCGTCGTTGTCGGTCACGGCGAAGGCCTTGCCCGAGGCGTCGAAGGCGAAGCCTTCGAGCTTGTCGACGACGTAGCCGTTCGTGGCACCCTTCAGGTCCGGAATGAAGTCGTGGACTTCTTCCTTGGTGACCGTCGGAAGCTCTTCGCCAATCTTGCCAGGCTTCAGGTCAGCGATGGCGACGCGATAGAGCTTCTTCAGCTTGGCGTTGTCACCGACCTGGTTGTCGCGCTCGACGATGTAGACATGGTCGCCATGGGCAGTGATTTCCGACAGGCCGACCCAACCTTCACCAGCGGCTTCCAGCGGATAACGCACGGCGCCCCATTCCTTGGACTTCGGGTTATAGGAGAGAAGCTTGACCGAGCCCTTCTCGTCATCGCCCCATTCGCGCTGAACGGCCATCCAGAGCGTCATGTCGTCACCGGAACCGATGGCGGTGATGCCCTCGAGGCCGAAGCGGGTCTGGCCAGCCAGCAGTTCAGCGGGGAAGCCAATCTCGGCCTTGATCTCACCCTTAGCGTCGACGTTGTAGAGACCGTGACCAACGAGCTTTGCCGCATCGCCTTCCGATGCCAACCAGAAGCCACCCTTACCGTCGAGGGTGATGCCCTCGATGTCGAGCTTCTGGGCAGCTGCGCCACCGCGGATGATCGGCAGAGCTGAGGTGATGACGGCAGGCTTCTGCGTTGCGTCGATCGTGAAGATCGACGGCTGCATAGCGTAGAAGCTGTCATTGACGGCGTAGAGCGTGCCTGCCTTCTCGGCATCGCCGACGAGACCCGAGAGAGCGCCCCAGCCGATCGGTGCGCCATCAACCATGGCCGACTGGATCATCGGATAGGCAGCGGTGCCTTCGCCCAGTTCATAGAGCATGACATGCGAACGCGGGCCGCCGTCTTCGCCGAGGTCAACCTCGTTGGCGGTCACCAGCAGGTTGCGCGACGGAATGGCGACGGCGCCTTCCGGCGAGACGCCCGACGGCAGAAGCTGGGTGAGTTCCGGCTCGGCGCCCGTGTCCTTGTAGACAGCGGCGATCGAAGAGCGCTCGGCAAGCACGAAGAAGTAGTTCTGGTCGCCGAAGGTTGCGGCTTCCAGGCCTTCCGGCTCGACGCCCTTGGAGCGAGCGCGCTTGTCGGGGAAATGGCCGATCTGAGCGATCGCCATTTCGAGCGAAGCGCCAGCTTCGTAAGCGACCTTGCCGGTCTTGTCGAAGATGGTGAAACCGCGCGAACCGCCGTTCCAGTCACCTTCGTTGGCAACGACCAAGCGGTTATCGTCGAGCCACTTCACAGCGTCGGGCTCGCGCGGAACGCCTTCCTTGGTGCCTGAGAACTTCAGAGCGCCTTCCGACTTGGTGTCGATACCTTCAAGGTCGACGGTGCCGGCGGAGAAGTGGGCCTTCACATCACCCGTCTTGCCGTCAACGATGGCAATGTGGTTGTTTTCCTGCAGCGTCACGGCGATTTCGCCGAGGCTGTTGATCGCGACGAATTCCGGCTCCGGATCATCAGGGGCGACTTCGGCGAGACCGGTCAGGGTGACGCGCTTCATCGTGCCGCAATCGGCAACGCCGTCCTTCAGCGAGATGATGACGAGGTCGCCGGCCGGCATCTGTGGCAGGGCGCCGTCGTTGACCTCTTCGTCACGCTCGTTCTCAATCGCGATCGCGACGAAGGAGCCGTCCTTGGCAACGGCAACAGAATCCGGCTGACCGCCGATGTCGCAGGTGGCGTCGATCGCCTTGGAGGCGATGTCGACGACAGCGAGCTTGCCTGAGGGGCTGGTGAAGCTCTCGGACGTGTTCACGCCGACAAGAACCTTAGCTCCAGCCACGGAAACGGATGTCGGCTCGCCGTCCATTATCAGCGCGCCGGCAGCCTTCGGTGCCTTTGCGTCGGTGATGTCGATGAAGCCAATGCCGCCGAGCGGGCTGTCGGAATAGATCAGCGTGTTGCCGTCTTCCGAGGCGGTGATGATCTCGGCCGAGGTGGTGGAGAGCTTTTCCTTGTCGGCCGGCAGGTTGGTGGCGACGGGGAAAGTGGCGATGCGGTTGAAGACTTGTTCGGCAGCGGCCGGCAGGGCCACGGATGCGAAGAGCGCCGCCGTCAGGGCGACGCGGGAGAGACCATGGGTCATCGGGAAACCTCCAGTATCCAGAAATGGAACAGGAGGTTTCTGAGCCAGTCCGATGACAGTCGGATGACAGCACGATGTCGATCCGACTTTTCCCTGCTGATCAGGCTGTCGATGCTTCCTTGCCCGCCTCGCGCAGCATCAGAAAGAGCGACGCACCGAGGATCAGAAGCGCACCCAGCCACAGATAGCCGCTCGGTGCGTAGCCGAAGACGATCCAGCCGGCGAAGACATTGAGTGGCAGTTTCAGGTCGTCAAACGGCTGCACATAGGCCGCATCGGCAGCGTTGTAGGCAAGCGTCAGCAGATACTGGCCGAGGGCTGTGAGGAGGCCTGCGCCCAGAAGCAGCCAGAGTGTCAGCCCCTCCGGCACGACGAAGCCACCCGCGACCGCCAGGCCGGCATTGATCGGGGTCAGCAGCACCAGAAGCCAGACGGTGACGGTTTCCGGCGCCTCGTAATGGGTGAGGTTCTTCATGATCAGCGACGAGCCACCCCAGAGCAGCGCGGAGAGCACCGGCAGGAGGGCTGCCAGGGTGAACGTGTCCGACCATGGTTGGAGGATGATCATCGCACCGACAAAGCCCGTCAGCGTCGCCAGCCAGCGGTCGCGACCGACTGTTTCGCCGAGGAAGAGGCGTGCGCCGATGATGATGAAGAAGGGCGAGGTCATGACAAGCGCGATGGCCTGCCAGATCGGCACAGTGGCGAGGCCCGTCACCCAGGCCTGAACGCCGAAGGCGGCGAGCAGGACGCGCAGGATGTGGCGGACCGGATAAGCGGTCTTCATGGCGCGGAGGCCAAGCCGGAAGAGCAGCGGAAGAGAGAGGACGAGAGCGAAGCCATATTGCCAGAAGGCGGTCGAGGCCGGCGGAAAGCCGAGCGTCATCGAGAGCCACTGGGTGACGACATTGAGAATGGCAAAGGCAACGCCTGCCAAAACCATAAATCCGGCACCGACAACGGCCCGGGAGCGCAGAATAGAAACCGAGCTCTGATTCATGTCATTTTTCCTTAATCCAAAGGACCAACACAAATCAGGACAGATGAGGACGATAAGACCGGCCCCGAACGGGGAACGGCAGCACGTAGCAGCGCCTACACCGGATTCGAGGATCCGACGAAGGTGCAGCCTGACCTCATTCTCTTTCATCCGGACTTTAACCGTCGGCTCCGGAGTTGCACCGGATCTGCTGACCCTGCCCTCCCTTTCAGGAGAACAGGCGCTCGCGGGCTTGGGGTTACCCCTTTACCGCCGGTGGGGAGTTTCACCCCGCCCTGAGAACGAATGCCGGGCAATCCGGCGCAATAGAAATATGACAGCCCATGCTGCAGCGCAAGAGCGCAAAAAGAAAGCCCGGCACGGGGCCGGGCTCACCAGAGATGTCAGCTGACCATCGGCACCGAAGGGTGGCGACGGTCACGACGGATCAGCTGTTGACAGCGTCCTTCAGGCCCTTGCCGGCCGTGAACTTCGGAACGTTACGAGCCGGGATATCGACTTCAGCGCCGGTGGACGGGTTGCGGCCCTTGGAGGCTTCGCGACGGGCGACGGTGAAGGCGCCGAAGCCAGCGAGACGAATGTCGCCGCCGTTCTTCAGTTCAGCCTGGACCGTTTCAAAAACGGCATCAACGGCAGAGGCTGCGTCAGCCTTGGTGAGGCCAGCCTTCTCGGCGACCGCGGATACGAGTTCGTTCTTGTTCATGTTTCCACCCTTTCTGATTGGTATGAAACGACTCAAATGATTAAGTCGGGCGGAGAATACGAAAGCTTCTGCCCTTCGCAACTCAAAAGCACCCGAAAGCCCCGGAAAACAAGCCTTTTAAGCGGCTTTTCACAAAAAAGGCTGGCAAAAATGCCAGCCTTTTTGTCGGTTTTGGAGCTTTGTGGCTCACTTATGGCAGAATTGCCTCAGTGAGCGACTGTTGCACCGGTTTCGTCGGTTCCATCAACCACGCCGATTGCCGGCGTTTCGACGGTTCCGTCCCATTCAATCGGTTCAGGCACGCGAACCAGAGCATGACGGATCACCTCGCCCATACGGGACACAGGGATGATCTCCATGTTGTTCTTCACGTTGTCCGGGATATCCGCCAGATCCTTGGCGTTCTCTTCCGGGATCAGAACCTTCTTGATGCCACCGCGAAGTGCTGCGAGCAGCTTCTCCTTCAGGCCACCGATCGGCAGGACGCGGCCACGCAGGGTGACTTCGCCCGTCATTGCGACATCCTTCGAGACCGGAATGCCGGTCATGATGGAGACGATGGCAGTTGCCATGGCGATACCGGCGGACGGACCGTCCTTCGGGGTTGCACCTTCCGGAACGTGGACGTGGATGTCCGACTTGTCGAAGCGCGGAGGCTCGATGCCGAAATCGACGGCGCGCGCACGGACATAGGAGGCCGCGGCGGAAATCGATTCCTTCATCACTTCCTTCAGGTTGCCGGTCACGGTCATGCGGCCCTTGCCGGGCATCATGACGCCTTCGATGGTCAGCAGTTCGCCGCCCACTTCCGTCCAGGCAAGACCCGTGACAACGCCGACCTGGTCTTCGCCCTCGGCTTCGCCGTGGCGGAAGCGTGGGACGCCCAGATACTCGTTGATGTTCTCACCTGTCACGGCAACCGAGGTCACCTTGCCCTTGATGATTTCGGTGACGGCCTTACGGGCGAGCTTCATCAGCTCGCGCTCGAAGGAACGCACGCCGGCTTCGCGGGTATACTGCTGGATGATCGCCATGATCGCCGAATCCGCCACGGAGAACTCTTCCGGACGGAGGGCGTGCTCCTTGATCGCCTTGGGCAGCAGGTGCCGCTTGGCAATCTCGAGCTTCTCATCCTCGGTGTAACCGGCAATACGGATGATCTCCATACGGTCCATCAGCGGACCCGGGATGTTCAGCGTGTTGGCGGTCGTCACGAACATGACGTTCGACAGGTCATATTCCACTTCGAGATAGTGGTCCATGAAGGTCGAGTTCTGTTCCGGATCCAGAACCTCGAGCAGTGCCGAAGACGGATCGCCACGGAAGTCCATGCCCATCTTGTCGATCTCATCGAGCAGGAAGAGCGGGTTGGACTTCTTGGCCTTCTTCATCGACTGCACGATCTTGCCGGGCATCGAACCGATATAGGTACGACGGTGACCACGGATCTCGGCTTCGTCACGGACACCACCGAGCGCCATGCGCACGTATTCGCGGCCGGTCGCCTTGGCGATCGACTTGGCAAGCGAGGTCTTGCCGACGCCCGGAGGGCCGACGAGGCACAGGATCGGGCCTTTAAGCTTCGTCGCACGCGCCTGAACGGCGAGATATTCGACGATGCGTTCCTTGACCTTGTCGAGACCGAAATGGTCCTCGTCGAGGGTCTTTTCAGCCGCATTGAGGTCGATCTTGACCTTCGACTTCTTGCCCCAGGGAAGGCCCAGCAGCCAGTCGAGATAATTGCGCACGACGGTGGCTTCTGCCGACATCGGGCTCATGTGACGCAGCTTCTTCAGCTCGGCATCGGCCTTTTCCTTGGCTTCCTTGGAAAGCTTGGTCTTGGCGATGCGCTCTTCCAGTTCGGCCATCTCGTCACGGCCGTCTTCGCCGTCGCCGAGTTCCTTCTGGATCGCCTTCATCTGTTCGTTGAGGTAGTACTCGCGCTGGGTCTTCTCCATCTGGCGCTTGACGCGCGAGCGGATACGCTTCTCGACCTGCAGAACGGAAATCTCGCCTTCCATGAAGCCGAGCGCCTTTTCAAGGCGCGTCTTCACGCTCACCGTTTCCAGCATTTCCTGCTTTTCGGTGATCTTGATGGAGAGGTGCGAGGCAACGGTGTCGGCAAGCTTCGAGTAGTCCTCGATCTGGCTTGCGGCACCGACAACCTCTGGAGAGATCTTCTTGTTCAGCTTGACGTAGTTCTCGAACTCCGAGACCACCGAGCGAGACAGAGCCTCGATCTCGACGGCATCTTCATCGGGTTCCGCCAGGATACGGGCCTTCGCCTCGTAATAATCTTCGCGGGCCGTGTAGGCCTCGACCTTGGCGCGCGCGCGTCCTTCGATCAGCACCTTCACGGTGCCATCGGGCAGCTTCAGGAGCTGGAGGACATTGGCGACGGTGCCGACTTCGTAGATGGCGTCCGGGGCCGGATCGTCGTCACTGGCGTTGATCTGCGTGGCCAGCATGATCTGCTTGTCGGAGCCCATCACCTCTTCCAGAGCGCGAATGGACTTTTCACGGCCGACGAACAGCGGAACGATCATGTGAGGAAACACCACGATGTCGCGCAGAGGCAGCACCGGATAGGTGTTCACCTCGTTTGCAGCTGACGTATTCGTCATTTCACTTCCTTTCAAACGTCCCGGGGAAACCGGGACTCCATGCCGACCCAGAAGAGGCGTCAGGCATATTTTTCGATCCTCCAACAAGTGGAGTGGCGTTCCCACCAATTCAAGCCTGCTGCCCGTCCCCAACCCGAATCTGTGACATCAGCATGACAGACCCTGCCGGCTTTCACACTACCTTGCGGACCTGATGCGAACCATGCGCGTCACTTCGTCGCCTGAAAGGCAGCCGGTCGTCGCATGGATGATCGGGGACGCGGATACGCGGGTAACGGCGACGCAGAACTCAAGCGTTCACTCACCGCTGTTCTAGCCCAATCGACGGGCCTGACAACAGCGGAATACCGTAAATGGACAAGGGGTCCGGAGATAACCACAGGCAGCACCAAAAAAGATCGCCTGAAACGGAAAAGCCCGCCACAAGGGCGGGCTTTTCGCTGCAATTCATCCGAACCGATCAGGCGGAGGCGTTGGCCTTCTCTTCCTGGCGATCGGCATAGATGTAGAGCGGGCGGGAATTGCCGTTGACGACATCGTCGGAGATGACGACTTCGCGAACGCCTTCCAGTTCCGGCAGTTCGAACATCGTATCGAGCAGGATCTTTTCCATGATCGAGCGAAGACCACGGGCGCCGGTCTTGCGGGTGATCGCCTTGCGGGCGATCTCGCGAAGTGCGTCCTCGTGGAACGTCAGCTCCACGTCTTCCATCTCGAACAGGCGCTGGTACTGCTTGACGAGCGCGTTCTTCGGCTCGGACAGGATCTGGATCAGGGCGTCCTCATCGAGATCCTCGAGCGTTGCCAGAACCGGCAGACGACCGATGAATTCCGGGATGAGGCCGAACTTGACCAGGTCTTCCGGCTCCAGTTCGCGCAGGACTTCGCCAACGCGACGATCGTCTTCCGCCTTCACCGTTGCGCCAAAACCGATCGAGGTCTTTTCGCCACGGGCAGAGATGATCTTGTCGAGGCCGGCAAAGGCGCCGCCGCAGATGAACAGGATGTTGGTCGTATCCACCTGCAGGAATTCCTGCTGCGGATGCTTGCGGCCACCCTGCGGAGGAACGGAGGCAACCGTACCTTCCATGATCTTCAGAAGCGCCTGCTGAACGCCCTCGCCCGACACGTCGCGGGTGATCGAGGGGTTGTCCGACTTGCGGGAGATCTTGTCGACTTCGTCGATGTAGACGATGCCGCGCTGGGCGCGCTCGACATTGTAGTCCGCGGACTGCAGGAGCTTCAGGATGATGTTTTCGACGTCTTCACCGACATAACCGGCTTCGGTCAGGGTCGTGGCATCCGCCATGGTGAAGGGCACGTCGATGATGCGGGCCAGCGTCTGGGCAAGATAGGTCTTGCCGCAGCCGGTCGGGCCGACGAGCATGATGTTCGACTTCGCCAGTTCGACGTCACCGCCCTTGGAGGCGTGCGAGAGGCGCTTGTAGTGGTTGTGCACAGCCACAGACAGGATCTTCTTCGCCTGCTTCTGACCGATCACGTATTCGTCGAGGATCTTGATGATGTCCTGCGGCGTGGGAACGCCGTCGCGGGACTTGACCATCGAAGACTTGTTCTCTTCGCGGATGATGTCCATGCAGAGTTCGACGCATTCATCGCAGATGAACACAGTCGGTCCGGCAATCAGCTTGCGGACCTCGTGCTGGCTCTTGCCGCAGAAGGAACAATAAAGGGTATTCTTGGAGTCACCGCCGTTGCTTCCGCTGACTTTGCTCATGTCTTTATCCTTCCAGCACGCCGCGCCACCGCAGTCACGGCAGGGCGGTCACTCACACTGTCCGGTTCCCTCCGCCGCCGTTGGGGGGAACCTCTTCCGATCCGGAGCTACTAGCCGATCCGACCTTGTCGGAGCGGCGGCAACGAAAACTCCCAGTCTCGGCAGACTATGTCACAAAGATTCAACATAGCCTTAATCTTACTAATAGCGCTTTTGCGCCGACTTTAAACCCCGCTTGCCATCACGTCTGCCGGCATCGACCCGATGCCGGCGTCTGGCTTGCGTTGATCAGGCCGACGGCGCAACGCCTTCCATTTCGGCACGCGAGGTCAGGATGCGGTCGATGATACCCCAGTCCTTGGCTTCGCTCGATTCCATGAAGTGGTCACGATCAAGCGTGTTCTCGACTTCGTCATAGGTCTTGCCGGTGTGCTTGACATAAACCTCGTTCAGGCGACGCTTCATCTTAATAATGTCACGAGCATGGCGCTCGATGTCGGATGCCTGGCCCTGGAAGCCGCCCGAAGGCTGGTGAACCATGATGCGCGAGTTCGGCGTTGCGAAGCGCATGCCCTTTTCGCCGGCTGCGAGCAGCAGCGAGCCCATGGACGCGGCCTGACCGATGCAGAGCGTCGATACGGCCGGACGGATGAACTGCATCGTGTCGTAGATCGCCATGCCGGAGGTGACGACACCGCCCGGCGAATTGATGTAGATGGCGATTTCCTTCTTCGGGTTCTCGGCTTCGAGGAAGAGAAGCTGGGCGCAGACGAGCGACGCCATCGTGTCTTCGACCGGCCCCGTCAGGAAGATGATCCGCTCCTTCAGCAGTCGAGAAAAGATGTCGTAGGAGCGCTCGCCACGGTTGGTCTGCTCGACGACCATCGGCACCAGAGCGAGAGCGGTATCAACGGGATTTCTCATGTCGGTCCTTTTTAAGCCTCTCCCCGGCACATCCGGTGGCGGGAATCACGTAATCTTTGTCAATCCCTACATAGAGTGTCCGCACCCCGACATTCAAGACATGAGGACCGGATATCCTTAATGGTCGGATTGCGCTCAGCACTGCAGATCCTGAGTTTCCGGCCACGCACCTGCACTACGAGAGGGATCGCGTCGCATCGATGCACAAGAAAAGGCTAACATGGTGAAATTTCGGTAACTCCGCCAACGGCGTAGTTCGAATAACCCACCAAATCCTGCAGGTTTTCATAGTGACTGTTTAACCGGCATGGGCCATTCTGGTGCGATAGTCTACCGAAATCATTTCAGGAACTGCATCGTGATCGACGTGAAGACCGCGTTCTTGCTGTGGGTCGTCCAGACCAGCACGTTCGCAATTCTGCTTATGGCCATCTGGCTGCACGCGCGGGATCACAAGTATTTCCTGTGGTTCGGTATCGGCTTCCTCATCCACGCCAGCGGCCTTGGACTCGTTGGACTTCGCGGCCAAATCCCGGATTTCATCTCGATCCAGGTCGCCAATACCATCTCGCTTCTCGCCTTCGGCTTCTGGGCGAAGGGGCTTTCGACGCTCGACCATCGCCGGCTCCCGCTGCTTGCTTGGGCTCCGACGCTGGTGTGGTTCCTCGGCAATCTCGTGCCCTTCATCCGCGCCGACTTCGCGCTTCGGGTTTCGCTTTACAATGTCGCAGCGACCCTCGGCTTTGCGATACTCGCCTTCATCGCCGCGCGGGCCAGCTTCAGTTCCGGTCGCTACCGCGCCTTCCTGACGATTAACTGGGTGACCCAGGCGGTTGCCTGCGCGGGCTTCGCCGTCTTCGTTGTCTTCCGCCGTCCGACCAGTTTTGCGGATAACTTCGTCGGCGTGTGGATGGGAACGATCGCTCTGATCGGCTTCATCACGTCAGTCGTCATCCTTGCGAAGATCATGATGGACCGGTCGCAGGAGCAGTTGCAGGCACTCGTGCGCACCGACCCACTCACGGGCGTGCTGAATAGACGCGGCTTTTCCGAAGCCTATCAGGGACTGGTGGAGAGCTCTCCCCTCGACACGCTCGGGGTCCTGGTATTCGACCTTGATCACTTCAAGCAGATCAATGATCGGCATGGACACACGACCGGGGACCGCGTGCTGCAGGAATTCGCTGATGTTTGCCTGTCGCTGCTTCCGCAGCGAGCGGTCTTCGCGCGCACCGGTGGCGAGGAATTTGCGGCCGTGCTGGCGATCTCAGAGCCACGGGATGCGGCGCTGTTTGCCGAAACCGTGCGGCTCGCGCTTGCCGACCGCAGCATTCCGACCGGTGAAGAGCCGATCTCGGTGACCACCAGCGTCGGGATCTCGATCAGCCCGCTTCGCACGGCCAATCTGGACCATCTCCTATCGGAGGCGGATCTCGCGCTTTATACGGCGAAGGCGCAGGGGCGAAACCGCACCTCGGTTCGCGCCGGCAACCGGATCGTGACCGTTCCGCCATCCCGCGAAGAGCGTCCCCTCGAGGACGTCGACCGCCAGGCCGACCGGCAGGTGGCCATTCTCAATCGCATCTCCGCCGTTGCCCACAAGCTGGACGACTGAGCGCCGCCCCTTCCCCTTGCGCTACGGACTGCAAAGACTAAACAGGACAGCATGACACAGACCTCGTTCCTCTCCATCGATCCGGCCACGCGCCGGGTTTCGCTCGACGCTCGTGATCCCGCCTTCTATGGCGATCCGAACCGCACCTACGCGGCGCTCCATGCGCAATGTCCGACCTTCTACTGGGAGGAGCAGAAGCAGTGGTTCTTCACCGAGTATGACCATGTGAATGCGCTGCTGCGCGATCGCCGCTTCGGCCGGCAGATCCTGCATATTGCGACACGCGAGGAGCTGGGCATGCCAGAACCCGCTGAGCACACCCGGCATTTCGACAAGGCCGAGGAGCATTCGCTGCTCGAAATCGAGCCGCCTGAGCACACGCGGCTGAGGACCCTCGTCAACCGCGCCTTTGTCTCCCGCCATGTGGAGAAGATGACGCCGGAAATCGAGGCGCTCGCCAACCGGCTGATCGACGATTTCGAGAAGGATGGCAGGACAGAACTTCTGGCCAGTTTTGCCGACATCATTCCGGTCACAATGATTGCACGGATGATCGGCATCCCCGAAGACATGGGTCCGCAGCTCCTGAAATGGAGCCACGACTATGTCGGCATGTACATGTTCAAGCGCAGCCGCGCCGACGAGGAGGCCGCGGATCGCTCCGCCAAGGAGTTCGCGGACTATGTGCGCGAAGTCATCGCCGAGCGCCGGGCCGAGCCGCGCGACGATCTCTTGAGCCACATGATCCATACAGAGCACAAGGGGCAGTTCCTCACCGAGGACGAGTTGATCTCGACGACCATCGTGCTGCTCAATGCCGGTCACGAGGCAACCGTGCACCAGATCGGCAATTCGGTGCGGGTCATCCTCGAAAGCGGGATCGATCCGGCGACGCTGTTCAGCGACGAGAAGACGACCGAACGGACTGTCGAGGAGACGCTTCGGATCTGCGCGCCGGTTCACATCTTCCAGCGCTGGTGCCTGGAGCCCTGCGAAATCGACGGCGTGTCCTTCAAGCGCGGCGACAAGGTGAGCCTGATCCTGGCCGCTGCCAATCTCGATCCGCAGAAATTTCCGGACCCGCTGGCGTTCAAGCCGGATCGGGATGAAGGGGCCAATCTCTCCTTCGGTGCCGGGATTCATTTTTGCATCGGCGCGCCGCTCGCGCGTCTCGAACTCAACATCGTGCTGCCGTTGCTCTTCAAGCGGTTGCCGGGCTTGAAGATCGCAGAGACGCCCACGGTCAAGGACGTCTATCATTTCCACGGGTTGGAGCGTCTCGACCTCACTTGGTGAGATCGGCCGGCTTAGCGTGGCGGGCCATCAGGGTTTCGACGGCCTTACGCATGGCGAGACGCAAGTCTGGCGGGTCGAGAACCTCGGCCTCTGTGCTGAGCTTCAGCATTTCCGATACGGCCATGCGTTCATGTGCCACGGGTAGCCGGACCGTGCGCCAGCCGCACTCGTCGGGTTCGCCGAGGAATTCGAGGTTGGCCCGGACGTAAGGCGGCGCCATGTGCTCGATTTCCTTCAGGCCCCAGGGTGATAGACGGATGGTCGCCCAGTTGGGGTAAAGCTCCAGTTCAAGCCGACGGGTGTTTTCGTTCCAGTATTCGGCGAGATCGAAATCTCTCGGCCAGTCGAAGCGCTCTTCGGTGACGATCAGGTCCAGGACTCGTGAGATGCGATAGGTCCGCGGTGTGTCGTCGACTCGCGCCACAAGATACCAGGCGCCACCCTTCATCACGATGCCGAGCGGTTCGGCGACGCGGTTCTTCTCCGCCTTCCAGGAGCGATATCGCATGCGGATGCGCTTGGAATTCCAGACCGCATCCGCAATCGCCTGGAGATAGACGGGCTGCTCACCCTCAGCGAGCCAGGCGGGTGCATCGAGATGAAACTTCGACTGCATGCGCCGCGCGCTTTCACGCAGATCCTCCGGCAAGGCGGCGGTGAGCTTTTTCTGGGCGCCGGCCATCAGCGAGCCGAGGCCAAGATCGGCAGCGGCACCCGGGATACCGGAGAGGAACATGGCCTCCGCCTCTGCAGGGGTGAGGCCGTTCAGACGGACGCGGTACCCGTCCAGCAGGCGGTAGCCACCGTCGGAGCCGCGTTCGCTGTAAACGGGAATACCTGACAGCGAGAGGGCATCAATGTCGCGGTAGATGGTGCGCACCGAGACGTCATTTTCTTCCGCCAATGCCTCGGCAGTCACCAGTCCCTTCGCTTGCAGCGTCGTCAGTATGTTGATGAGCCGGCTCGCCCGCATCGAAAAATCCTCGTTTCGCCAAGTATGCTAATCCAACCTGACACAATCTGACAGGTATGCTGGCGCATTCTCCCTTCATCGCCTCACGACGCCACCAATTCAAAAGGGAGACTTCCGATGAGCCAGACACAGCCAATCACCCTCTTCTACTCGCCCCAGACCCGTGCCACCGGCGCCCGCGTGCTGCTCGAGGAACTGAAGGTGCCGTACGCCATGGACGTTTTGAACATGAAGGCGGGCGAACAGCGCCAGCCGGCCTATCTGGCGATCAACCCGCTCGGCAAGGTGCCAGCGGTGCGCGTCGGCGACACGCTCGTCACCGAACAGGGCGCCATCTACCTCTATCTTGCAGATCTCTTCCCCGAAGCGGGGCTTGCCCCTGCCCTCACGGATCCGGATCGCGGCGCTTATCTGCGCTGGCTCTTCATCTATGGCAGTTGCTTCGAACCGGCGGTGGTCGATCGCTTCATGAAACGCGAGCCGGGATCGATGAACGAGACGCCGTATGCCAGCTACGAGTCGCTGATCGACATGCTGGAGGAAGCGCTGAAGGCAGGCCCCTACCTGCTCGGCGAGCGCTTCACGGCGGCGGATCTGCTCTGGGGCATTGCGTTGCGCTGGACGACGATGTTCGGGCTCGTCGAGGCGCGCCCGGCTTTTCAGGCCTATTTGGCCCGCATCGACGGCCGCGTGAGTGTTCAGAAGGTCTCGGCCGAAGATGCCGCCATGGCTGCCGAACACGAGGCGGCAGCGGTCCGTCTGAAAGCGGGTTGATTACCTATTGGTCCGCCCGCAGTCGTTCAGATCCAGCTTCGGCTATCCGGGGCGCCGCAACCGTAGGGCGGGACACTATCCGGGAAGGACTGCTGCAGCCGATCACATCCCCATTTGCGGAGAATGTGTGGAAGTCGGCTGTTAATCTCGATTCCCACTTCGTCATAGGGGCTGCTGGTATTGCTGACATAGGCATACCAGCGGCCACCGACGGTAACGGACAGTCCGACGATGACGATGAGGGCGACGCGAAACATGTTCATTCAGGGGACATGGCGCTGCAAGATGACGGCTGCCTCCTAGCGCGACCGTCGATCGACCGTCAGTGACCTGCCGCACATCAGACGCCAGAAATGCCATGCGCTCTAAAGCCGGATGACATAATCCTTGCGAGTCGTTTCAAGCACTTCCCAGGTTCCCTTGAAGCCGGGTCTGAGGATCAGGCGGTCGCCTGCCTTTAAGTGAACAGGCTCGCCGTCATCCTCGGTCACAACAGAGTGGCCTTCGAGAATGTGGAAGTATTCCCATTCATCGTAGACGATCCGCCACTTGCCCGGCGTCGACTGCCAGATGCCGGCATAGATGCCGCCGTCGGCTTCCTCGATGTTCCAGGTGGTGAAGCGCGGGTCGCCTGAAATCAGGCGGTCGGGTGCCGGCGCGCCCTCTTCCGGCGTGACGGTGGAGGGGTCGAATGGCAGGGACAGGCTCATCATGGTCTCCAGGTAAACGAGCGGCGGTGTTTTGCACCGCCGCTGAACGGTAGATCAGGCCGAGGCCAGCGCCTGCTCGAGATCGGCGATGATGTCTTCGGCATCCTCTATGCCGATGGACAGGCGCACCACGTCAGGCCCGGCACCGGCTGCGATCTGCTGGGCTTCGGAGAGCTGCGCATGGGTCGTCGACGCCGGATGGATGATCAGCGAGCGGGTGTCGCCGATGTTGGCCAGGTGCGAGAAGAGCTTCAAGCCACCGACCAGCGCCTTGCCGGCTTCAAGCCCGCCCTTGATGCCGAAGGTGAAGACGGACCCGGCGCCCTTCGGCGAGTAGCGCTTCTGGAGTGCATTGTTCGGATCGTCGGCCAGACCGGCATAGTTGACCCAGGCGACCTTAGGATGGCTCTTCAGCCAAGTCGCAACCTTCATAGCATTGTCGCAGTGGCGCTGCATGCGAAGCGGCAGGGTTTCGATGCCGGTTAGCAGCAGGAAGGCGTTCATCGGCGCAATCGCGGGCCCGAGGTCACGCAGGCCGAGGACGCGGCAGGCGATGGCGAAGGCGAAGTTGCCGAAGGTCTGGTGCAGCACGACGCCGTTGTATTCCGGGCGTGGCTCAGACAGCATCGGATATTTGCCAGGCTTGGCCGACCAGTCGAAGGTGCCGCCGTCGACGATCACGCCGCCCATGGAATTGCCGTGACCGCCAAGGAACTTGGTGACGGAATGGACGATGATGTCGGCGCCATGCTCCAGCGGGCGGATCAGGTAGGGGCTCGCCATGGTGTTGTCGACGATCAGCGGCAGACCGTGGCGATGGGCGACCTCGGCAATGGCTTCGATGTCAACGAAGGTGCCGCCGGGATTGGCAAGGCTTTCGATGTAGACGGCCTTGGTCTTGTCATCGATCTGAGCGGCGAAGCTTTCCGGATCAGCCGGGTCTGCCCAGCGCACCTGCCAGCCGAAATTCTTGAAGGCATGGCCGAACTGGTTGATCGAGCCACCATAGAGCTTCTTCGCCGCAACGAAGTTGTCGCCGGGCTGCATCAACGAGTGGAAGATCAGGAGCTGGGCTGCATGGCCCGAGGCGACCGCGAGTGCTGCCGTGCCGCCTTCAAGCGCTGCAATGCGCTCTTCGAGAACGCCCTGGGTGGGGTTCATGATGCGGGTGTAGATATTGCCGAACTCCTTGAGGGCAAAGAGATTTGCGGCATGGTCCGAATCGTTGAAGACGTAGGCCGTGGTCTGGTAGATCGGCGTGATGCGGGCGCCCGTGGTGGGGTCCGGCTGTGCACCTGCGTGGATGGCAAGCGTGGCGAAACCCGGATTGTTCTCCGACATTGTTTGGTCCTCCCTTTTTGACTTCGGGCCGGATCATAATCAGTCGCCGCCCGATGTCAGCCCGGATTATTCCAAAGTGCGGTGGTGTTCGGGAAATTCATACTTGATCGAGGTCAATGCAGCCACGCGACGTGCTGGCATGCTCTTCCCAGTCGAAGGAGAGACCCATGACACTCACGATCGCCGATCCGGTCCGCCACACCGTGCAGCAAATCCTCTCCTGGTTCGCCCAGGGTTTCGAAACCGCCAATGAAAGCGACATGCTTGCCGCCTTGTCCGATGCAGAGGTCGAGGCGCTTGCCGATGATTGTGGTATCAGCGCGCATCAATTGCTGGCGCTCGTGAAGGCCGGCCCGCATGCCGCGGACGAAATGCCGGCGATGATGCGGGCGCTGAATATCGATCCGGCAGAGGTCGAATTCCGCATGCGCAGGGTGTTCCGCGACATGCAGGTCACCTGCGCGCAGTGTTCGTCCAAGGACACTTGCCGTCAGCACCTGCATCAAGGCAAGGCCGAGCAGACCTTTGTCGACTACTGTGGCAATGCCGATACGCTGAACGCGCTGCGCGCCAATCCGGACCTGCTGGTCGGGGCTTGAGTCCTAGAGGCCGAGCCTGGGGATTTCGATCGCCGGGCAGCGGTCCATGACCACGCGGATGCCTGCCTCTTCGGCCGGCTTGACGGCTTCATCGTCGCGCACGGAAAGCTGGCCCCAGATCACCTTGGGGTGGTTCGGCAGCGCAAGTGCCTCCGTGACCACCTCGCCGAGATATTCCGGGGCGCGGAAGACGTCGACCATGTCGATCGCCTCTGGAATCTCGGCCATTGTGGCGTAGACGGTCTGGCCGAGAATTTCCCTGCCGGCCTGTCCGGGATTGACCGGATAGACCGTGTAACCCTTTGACAACAGGAAACGCATGACGCCGAAGCTCGGACGGTCCGGCTTGGGCGAGGCACCAAGCAATGCGATGGTTTTCACCTCGCCGAGAATGTCCTTCAAATATTCTGGACTATAATGATCGTGGTCAGCCATCTGCATCTCCTCAACTGTCGTAACATGAGGATTAGATGGTGTGGCGATCGGCAGCAACAAGGCGGAACCGCCCTGCCCGCCCACACATTGATCGAGCGCCAGAAGGAGAACGGCCATGCGCATGACCCAGCTTGCCATCCTGACGATCGCGACCACCGTGCTGGCAGAGCCGGCCTTGGCGATCTCGCGTTACAATTCCACGGCGCTCACCTGTGATCAGGCGCGTCAGCGCGTGATCAACGAGGGCGCCGTCATCCTGCGCTACCCGTCGACGCGGGTCCAGGGCATGACGCTCTACGATCGCTACGTGACACGGAGCGCCATGTGTTCACCGCATGAATATGCCGAGCGCGCCTATGTGCCGACGCAGGATACCGATCGGTGCCCGGTCCTCAACTGCCAGCCCTATGACCCCGAACCACGACGCTTCGGCAAACCGATCGTCCGGTTCTGATACCTTTCAGTTGGCTCAGGCCGCATGCCCTTGGGCAGAGCTTGCATGCATCCGCTCGTAGACCAGCGGATATTCGCAAACCAGCGCGCGGTTCATCACCACCTTGATGCCGGCGGCCTCAGCCCGTGCCGCAGCCTCATCATTGCGGATGCCGAGCTGGCACCAGATTGTCTGGGGGCGTGGCGACATCGCCAGCACGTCGTCGACGATGCTGTCGAGATGCTCCGGGCGACGAAAGACATCGACGAGGTGGATCGGTTCGGGGATCTCTGCGAGCGAGCCATAGACTCGCTTGCCGAGGATCATCTCTCCGCGATGCAGTGGATTGACGGGGAACACGTGATAGCCTTTGCCGAGCAGAAATCCTGAAATCCAGTGGCTAGGCCGCTTGTCGTCGGTCGAGGCGCCGAAGACGGCCACGTTCTTGGCCGTGGCGAGAATGTCGGCGAGATAGCTGTTCAGGTAGGTGTCATGGTTCATGGACGTTCCTCCCGGCCTGCGAAGGCCATTGGTTTACCCGTCCATCTTGTCCCAACTACAGATTAGCCCAGGCCGCTTAACGACCGCGCACCGAATTCCCTCAAATACCGTGGATCAGTCCGGAAGCACCACATGCCCATGTTCATCGTGCGGGAAGAAGGGATTGTAGGCGATTTCCCAGAGGTGGCCATCCGGGTCGGCGACATAGCCGGAATAGCCGCCCCAGAAGACCTTTTCGGGCGCCTTCACCAGACGCGCCCCACAGGACACGACAAATTTCACCACGGCATCGACGCCGATTTCACTCGTGACGTTGTAGGCCAGTGTCACGCCCGAAAACCTGGGGGGCGTATCCTCGACATGGGCGTCGGCAGCCAAGCTGGCGCGCGAAAACAGCCCGAGCACGATTCCCTTCAACTGGATGAATGTCACGTCGTCATTGGATGCGGAGGACCGCGTCCAACCCAGTCGGCCGTAGAATTCAGTGCTGCGGGCGACGTCAGAAACGCCAAGAGTGATGAGCGAGATTCGGCGTTCCAGCGACATATCGATCTCCGTATGAAGGTGCCTGCCGATACGTTCGGTTTATGTTTTCATTATGTTCGTGCACATATTAGCAAAATCATAGGTTGAGACAGGCACTCTTGATACTCCCGTTCCATTCTGTGTGGCTGGTGGAATAATCTCTTTCTCTCCGAGTTTTCGACGAGTTCGGCGTATCAGCACCCTCGCCGCTCGGGCCGCGATATGCGGTAAAATAATACCACAAAGCTAAGTGCCTGTAATTGCTGACTTTCTTGAGGCGCCCGCCAGATCCAGCTATCTTGACGTTCCAGGTCACTGGTTCTATACCCCTCCCCGGAACGCGGCCCTTTGGGACCGCTTTCTTTTTGCGTCGAAAACGGCGCTTACAAGCAACAAGAAACGCCTGCAGTTTCCGTTAAAGGGACCGCAGGATCTCACGGAAAGAGACCTCAATGTCTACCTTCGTTCAGAAGCCTGCAGAGGTGGAGAAGAAGTGGATCCTCATCGACGCCGAAGGGCTCGTTGTCGGCCGCCTCGCCACCATTATCGCCATGCACCTGCGTGGCAAGCACAAGGCCACCTACACCCCCCACGTTGACGACGGCGACAACGTCATCGTCATCAATGCCGAGAAGGTCGTTCTGACCGGCAAGAAGTACTCCGACAAGAAGTACTACTGGCACACCGGTTATCCGGGCGGCATCAAGGAGCGTACGGCTCGCCAGATCATCGAAGGCCGCTTCCCGGAGCGCGTTCTCGAGAAGGCCGTCGAGCGCATGATCCCGCGTGGCCCGCTCGGTCGTCGCCAGATGAAGAATCTGCGCGTCTACGCCGGCGTCAACCACCCGCATGAAGCCCAGCAGCCCGTCGCTCTCGACGTCGCTTCGCTGAACAGCAAGAACACAAGGAGCGCCTAAGTATGGCCGATCTTTCTTCCCTGAAGGACCTTGCCCCGGCACAGGACGCAGCTCCGGCTCACGTCCGCAAGGTCGACTCGCTGGGTCGCTCCTACGCCACTGGCAAGCGCAAGAACGCGGTCGCCCGCGTATGGGTCAAGCCGGGCACCGGCAAGATCACCGTGAACGGCCGCGAATTCCGCACCTACTTCGCCCGTCCGGTCCTGCAGATGATCCTGCAGCAGCCGATCGTCGCAGTGGCCCGTGACGGCCAGTTCGACATCATCGCGACCGTTCACGGCGGCGGCCTCTCCGGCCAGGCCGGTGCAGTTCGTCACGGTCTCTCGAAGGCCCTCACCTACTTCGAACCGGGCCTGCGCCCTGTTCTGAAGAAGGGTGGCTTCCTCACCCGCGACAGCCGCGTTGTCGAGCGTAAGAAGTACGGCAAGGCGAAGGCCCGTCGTTCGTTCCAGTTCTCCAAGCGTTAATCGCTGGACAACCGGAAACGGAAATCAAGGCGGGGCTTCGGCTCCGCCTTTTTTTTGTTTTTCTCCGTCCCACCAACCGGGTCGCCAAGGATCATGGCTTGACCGGGGAAGCCGACCGGCTAATTTGATCAAATTTTTCAGAGGGAGAAGAACATCATGGCCAGTAAATCGATCGATAACGCGTTTACCGCAAAGACCTTGCGCGGTGCGGCGACCGATCCGACCTATGCGGGCGTGCTGTCCTTCATGCGGCGCAAGTATTCGAAGGACCTCACCGACGTCGATGCGGTGGTTCTCGGCATTCCCTTCGACGCCGCCGTCTCCAACCGGCCGGGCGCCCGTTTCGGGCCGCAGGCGATCCGGCGTGCCTCGGCGATCTTCGACAATGATCCGCAATACCCCTTCGCCCGCGATCTCTTCGAGCAGATGGCTGTCGTCGACTATGGCGACGTGCTGCTCGACTACGGCAATCACCAGCACACGCCGGGGCTGATCGAGCAGGAGGCAGCCAAGATCATTGCGTCCGGCGCCTATCTGCTCGGCCTTGGCGGCGACCATTTCGTCACCTGGCCGCTGCTGAAAGCCCATGCCGCCAAGCACGGACCGCTGGCGCTCGTGCATTTTGATGCCCATCAGGACACCTGGGATGATGACGGCCAGCGGATCGACCACGGCTCCTTCGTCTGCCGCGCCGTGCGCGAAGGCGTCATCGATCCGAAGAAGTCGATCCAGATCGGCATTCGCACCGAAGCGCCTGAGGATTTCGGCATCCGGATCATTCCTGGCTATGAGGTCGAGGACATGGGCGCCCAGGCGATCGCCGATGCGATCCTCGCCCATGTCGGCACGACCCCAACCTATCTCACCTTCGACATCGACTGCCTGGATCCGGCCTATGCGCCCGGCACGGGTACACCGGTCGCGGGTGGCCCGTCCTCGGCCAAGATCCTTTCGGTCCTGCGAAAGCTCGGGGCCCTCGACATCCGCGGTTCTGATGTCGTCGAGGTGGCGCCGGCCTATGACCACGCCGATATCACCGCAATTGCCGGTGCGACGGTTGCAATGTATATGCTGGGCCTGCGCGCCGAGAAGCTTGCGACACGCGCCTGACACATTGATTCAACACACTCACAATCAGATTCCGCAATCTCATCCAAACCTCTGACGGGACTAGACAAATGGCAGCGAAGATCTTCATCGACGGCGAACACGGCACAACGGGTCTGCAGATCCGCACGCGCCTGGCCGACCGCCGTGATCTGGAGCTGTTGTCTATCCCGGAAGCCGAGCGGCGGAACGAGAAGATGCGCGAGGACATGCTCAACAGCGCCGACATCGCCATTCTCTGCCTGCCCGACGATGCGTCGAAGCAGGCCTATGAGATGACGGCCGCGAACAACAATGTCCGCCTGCTGGACGCCTCCACCGCATTCCGGGTGCATCCGGACTGGGCCTATGGCTTTGCCGAAATGGACAAGGCCCAGAAGGCGAAAATCCAGGCGGCGCGGTACGTCTCCAACCCGGGCTGCTATCCGACCGGCGCGATCGGCCTCATCCGGCCGCTGCGCGCGGCCGGCATCCTGCCGGACGGCTATCCGGTCTCGGTCAATGCCGTGTCGGGCTATTCCGGCGGCGGCAAGCAGATGATCGCGCAGATGGAGGATGTTGATCATCCCGAGCATCTGGCCGCGAACAACTTCCTTTATGGCCTGACGCTGAAGCACAAGCACGTGCCGGAAATGCAGACCCATGGCCTGCTTGACCGCGCACCGCTATTTGCTCCCTCCGTCGGCCGCTTCGCGCAGGGCATGATCGTACAGGTGCCGCTCTTCCTCGACGATCTTGCTGCCGGCACAACGGTTGAGAGCATCCACGCGGCACTCGTTGCCCATTATGCGGGGCAGGACATCGTCAGCGTCGTTCCGCTTGCGGATAGCGCAAAGCTGCCGCGCGTCGATGCCGAAGAACTGGTCGGTCAGGACACGATGAAGCTCTTCGTCTTCGGCACGCCCGGTGGCGCGCATGTCAATCTGGTGGCGCTGCTCGACAATCTCGGCAAGGGCGCGTCCGGGGCTGCGGTGCAGAACATGGACCTGATGCTGTCGGCCTGAGGGCGAAGGACAGAATGGCTTGCGAGGATCGA
The DNA here is from genome assembly GCA_958439205.1 of uncultured Allorhizobium sp. Classification (GTDB taxonomy): domain Bacteria; phylum Pseudomonadota; class Alphaproteobacteria; order Rhizobiales; family Rhizobiaceae; genus Allorhizobium. The sequence goes on from OY288189.1 coordinate 3,327,941, forward strand.
GTTCGTCGACCTCGCAAGCCGTCCAGCGTTCACAAATAGCGAACGAAATGTCGATCAACCACCTTATTCAAGGTAACGATCGAGGGTGGTAGTGTCCTTACGAAAGTGAGGCACACCCCAATGAGCCAGCGTCTTCCGGTTTATTTCATTCCCCATGGCGGCGGCCCCTGGCCATTCATGGAGTTCCCGCGCGATGCCGAAGGCAAGGCGCCGTGGGATGACCTGCGCGCTTTCCTGCAGGGTCTTGATGCTGAGATCGGACAACGGCCGAAGGCCGTGCTGGTTGTGTCCGGCCACTGGGAAAAGGAACCGGTTCCGACTGTGAGCACGGCTCCAAAGCCCGGAATGCTCTTTGACTACTACAATTTCCCGCCACACACCTACGAGCTCTCCTACCCTGCCCCGGGCTCGCCGGACCTTGCGGCCCGCGCAAGGGCCTTGCTCGCCACGGCCGGGATCGACAGCGACGAGGATGACAAGCGTGGTTTCGACCACGGCGTGTTCATCCCGTTCATGCTGGTCTACCCGGATGCGGATGTACCGATCACGATGATTTCGCTGCAGAACACACTTGATGTCGAAAGCCATGTGGCGATCGGCAAGGCGCTGGCGCCGCTGCGCGACGAAGACGTGCTGATCATCGCCTCGGGCATGAGCTACCACAACATGCGGATGTTCCGGCAGGCCGAGCCTTCCCATGTGGAACAGGCGATCCGGTTCGACGACTGGCTGACGGACGCTGTGGCTTCTCCGGACAGCGACCGACGTGAGACGGTGCTTTCGACCTGGGACCAGAACCCGGATGCACTGGCCTGCCATGTGCCCGACCACGATCACCTCGTGCCGCTCTTCGTGGCGTCCGGTGCAGCGGGTTCAGATCCGGGGCGGCAGGTCTTCCGAGGTGAGTTCCTCGGAAAGCCCTACTCCGCCTATCGCTTCGGCTGATAGAGCTTAGTCGCGGACCTCGACCAAAGCCGGCTTGGCGCGCTCACCGTAGAAGCCGCGCAGGTGAGCGACCGCGAAAGCCAGCACCACGAGCGCCATGCCCTGATGCGTGACGCCGGCATGTAGGGGAACCTGCGTGACGAGCGTGACAATGCCGATCACCGCCTGGATGCTGATCAGCGCAAACAGCACCACGCTGCGGCGGGCATGCGTCGTCTGAGAGGCTGCCCGCAGACACTGGATCATGTGCAGGAGTGCTGCCGCCCAGAGGATATAGGCGCCGATGCGATGGATATACTGCACCGTCTTCGGGTTCTCGAAGATATTGATCCAGGCGGGCGCCTGGACAAAGAGACCCTGCGGCACCCAGGCGCCGTCCATCAGCGGCCAGGTGTTGTAGCTGTAGCCGGCGTCCAGGCCTGCGACGAGCGCACCGAGATAGATCTGCACGAATGTCATGATTAGCAGCACACCCGCAAAGAGGCGGCTCTTTTCCGTAGGCGCAGCATCATCCGTGTGCGGATAAAGGCTGCGGAAGATCCAGACACAGCTCGCAAAGATGAAGCAGGCCATCATCAGATGCACGGCCAGGCGATACTGGCTGACATCAACGCGTTCGCTGAGGCCCGAGGAGACCATCCACCAGCCGATGAAGCCCTGCAGACCACCGAGGCCCAGAAGACCGACCAGCGGCGCACGCAGGCTGGGTTCGATCTTGCCACGCAGCCAGAAGTAAGCCAGCGGCAGGGCAAAGATCAGGCCGATCATCCGGGCGAGCAGGCGATGCGCCCATTCCCACCAGAAGATGAACTTGAATTCGTCGAGGCTCATGCCCTTGTTGATCTGCTGGTATTCCGGAATCTGGCGATAGAGTTCGAGCTCTTCTTCCCATTCGGCAACCGTCAGCGGCGGGATGACGCCATGGATCGGCTTCCACTCGGTGATAGACAGGCCCGAGTCGGTCAGCCGCGTCGCGCCGCCCACCAGCACCAGACAGAAGAGCGCAAAGATCACCACGCCGAGCCATATGCGTACCGCCTTGCGGTCAGCATCCACGCGGGCAATATCCTTGCGCACCTGCAACTCGGTTCCGGTCAACACAGCTGTCATTCGTCAATCCTCTTTTCGCCCGTTGATTTGCATCAGTCAGCCGTGCAAAACAAGCCCGCCGGTTTGCGGCAAGCGGTCGCGTCGCGGAACCGCGCGACGTTCGATAGGACAATGGCATGACGAAGCGCCCGAAGTTCAGATCCTTCATCGGTACGATCCTGATCATCCTGATCGTGTCGATCTATGCCCTTCTCGCGACCACGATCGCCTCGGCAACGCTCGCCACCGCTCCCTGGTGGGGGCATCTGCTCTACTTCCTGCTGACCGGCCTGCTCTGGGTGATCCCCGCCATGCTGGTGATCAAATGGATGGCGGGTCCGTTCAACAAGCCGGACAAGGATTAACTCCGCCTTTACCCTCGCATGCGGCCATTGGCCGGATTCTCACGGCGATAACCGTTTGTTCGCAGTGTCGACCTAAGCTCCCGCTCGTCTCTCAAACCGGACGGGATAGGGTACATGCGGGCCCATATGCGCCATGATGCAATGGCTTTTGCCGAAGATCTGCCTGAGGACCGCGTCGCTGTCGGCCGGGACCGGGCGACGCTCGATATTGCGGCGGGTCGGCTTACCCTCACAGTACACCACCGGATGGCGCCGCTTGAGCGCCAATGGCGGATGCTCGAGGCAGACCCGTGGAACTCCCTGCATCAGGGATATGACTGGTGTCGCGCCTGGGCTGAAACGCATGGAAACCCGCTCGCCATCGTCGAAGGCCGCCTCAACGGCGACGTCGCTTTCCTGCTGCCGCTCGAGATCCAGCGCCACTATCTGGTGCGCAGCGCCCAGTTCATCGGTTCAGCTTTCACCAATTTCAACAGCGGCCTTTTCAGTGCCGCTTTCCGCAGTGCTGCGGTCGACATCGTCGCGTCCGACCTTGAGGCGCTGCTTGTCGAGGTCCTGCGCGACGACGCCGACCTTCTCAGCCTGACCAATGTACCGCTCGTCTGGCGCGGTGAGCGATATCCGCTTGCCGGCCTTCCCGGCATCCGCAACCAGAACGCCTCGTTCCAGCTGCCACTAGCCGCGACCATGGACGAAACGATTGCACCGCTCAACGCAAAGAGCCGGCGCAAGAAGTATCGGTCCCAGATCCGCAAGCTGGAAGCGGCCGGCGGCTTTGAGCATATCCGACCGAAGAAGCTCAGCGACCAGCAGGCGCTGCTCGAATGCTTCTTCCAGCAGAAGGCCGCCCGATTTGCCGTCGGCGGCCTGCCGAATGTCTTTCAGCCCGCCGAAGCGCAGGCCTTCTTTCACATGCTGCTCGAAAGCGACCACGGGTCGAGCGACGTTCCGCTCGAACTGCATGCGATCCGTCTGAAGGGGGAACACGAAGGCCAAATCGCGGCGATCACCGGGATTTCCCGTAAGGGGGGCCATGTCATCTGCCAGTTCGGTTCGATCGACGACCGCCTGATGCCCGATGCGAGCCCGGGGGAATTGCTGTTCTGGCTGGTGGTCGAGCGCAGCGCCCTGACCGGCGGCGCACTTTTCGACTTCGGCATCGGAGATCAAGACTACAAGCGCCGTTGGTGCACCATCGAAACGGCCCACCACGACCTTCTGCTGCCGCTTCGGCCTGCCGGCCATATCGCCGCCATGACCCATCGCAGCCTGACCAGGACGAAGACCCTGATCAAGGGCAATCCGCATCTCTATGCGCTGATCCAGAGACTGCGTGCTCAAGGCACCATCGCCCCGGCGCCGAAAACCGGCGACTGACCACGAGTCTGCAGGCCCTGTCCGGGCCTGCCATCTCCCCAATCAGGCAGCGTTGCGGGTTCTACGTTCCGGCGGGTTCTTCACCGAGAGCAGGATCAGGTCCCTGTAGCCGACATCCTCGAAGGCAATCATGATCTCGGCCAGTTCCTGCGCTTCGGGCTGCGGAGCGGAGAGAATGATTTCGTGGCGATCGTTACGGCTCAGGCGGGCGACACCCTCGGCATTGGCTGGGCCACATTCCACCAGCACCAGATCATAGACGTCCGAGAGCGCATCGACGATCATCGAAAGGCGGTCTGCCCCCCGCATCGCCTGACGGATATCGGCATTGCCCTGCGGCACGATATCGGCTGCCGATGTGCGGTCGGGGTGAATGCAGTCGGCGAAGGCGGCCTCGCCGGTCAGGAGATCAGTGATGCCGGAAAGATCACGCCACGATGCCATCAGGCGTGTCGGGCAGGCCGAACCGGTCATGTCGACGAGCACGGTCCGATGACCGCGATCGGCAAGCTCACGCGCCAGGGCGACGGTGCCCTCAGAGCCATCATCACCTGACGGCGAGATGGCAAAGGCAATGCGTGTCTGCTGCTCGAGAAGAAAATCGGCCACAGAGACGACGGAGAATTCGTCCGGCTCTTCCGCCGGCTGAGCTGGCGGCACATCCATGGCGACGGCCTGCTCCATCTCGTCGACGAGATCCTCATCGGCGGAGACGTTCAAAAGGCTTGCGGGAGTCTCGTCATTGGTTCGTGCGCGGGGCGCCTCGACGGGTGTGACCTGTTCTTCGGTCTCGTCCTCGTCGCGACGGGCAAGCATCGGCGCCACCAACCCGGTCGGACGCAGGGCGCGCCCGCTGAAGAGCTCGGCCAGCATGACGGCGACCGCTGCAAGGATCAGTGTCGACAACGTCGCGACGATGGTGATCGGCAGGACCTTGGGGAAGCTCGGTTCCTGCGGCTCGATGGCGGTGGAAATCACTCGGGCATCGGCGGGGCTTGAGCCCTTCTCAAGACGGGAGGACGCTTCGCGATAGCGGGCGAGATAGGTTTCGAGCAGCTGGCGCTGTGCCGTTGCTTCGCGCTCTAGCGACTTCAGGCCCACCTCGTCCTCGCCGGCTCGGGCAGTGTCCGCCTTGAGGGTGTTCATCTGGGCGAGCAGCTGGGTTTCGCGTTCGCGAGCAACGGCCGCTTGGTTGTCGAGGCCTTCGGCGACCCTCAGCGATTCGGACTGCACCTGGTCGCGAATACCGGCGAGCTGGGCGCGCAGCGCCTTCATCTGCGGATGACCTTCGAGCAGACGCGTCGACAGATCAGAAATCTGACCGCGGATCTGCGATTCCGTCGCTTTCAGGCGCTGGATCGATTCGGAGCGTGCGATGGCGTCGAGGGTTTCGGTCGGCTTGCCGGCCTTGATACTCGCACGCAGGTTCTCGGCCGTCGCTTCGGCACTTGCGCGTTCACCGCGCACCCGGGCAAGCTCCGTGGAGATGTCGGAGAGCTGTTTGCCGGTGAAGGAGCTCTGGTCGGAGCCAAGCGACATCAGGCCCGCTGCGGAGCGATATTCGGCGACCTTCTGCTCGGCCTCACGAACCTTCTCGCGCAGGTTGGCGATCTCGGTCTCCAGCCAGCGCACGGCATCGGAATTGCTGTCGAGCTTGGCACCGCTCTGCAGGGAGCGATAGACGTCCATCATCGCGTTCGGCACGGCGGCTGCGAGCTTCGGATCCTTCGAGGTGAACTCGATCCCGATCACGCGCGACTTGTCGACCTGGTAGACGTTCAGCTTTTCCTTGAAGGCTTTGATCACCCGCTCCTCGGGCGGCAGTTCAAGCGGATTGCTGGTCAGGCCGAAAAGGACGAGGAAATCTGTTATCGCAGAGGGGCTGGAATCGGGATCGAATTCAGTCCTCTCATGCAGCTTCAGGTCACGGGCCACCTGCTTGATGAGATCGACCGACTGGAGAAGCTGCACCTGGCTTGCGATGTTCAGCTCATCGGGCATCGGCTCGACGGCGGAAGACGCGGTCCCCGAGGCCGAGAAGTTCGGCTCGCGCGGCTCGATCAGCAGCTTGGCGTCACTCTTGTAGCTCGGCGAGATCGCATTGGCGCCGACAAAGGCCAGCACACCAACCAGCGCGGTCGCCGCAAGGATCCTCCCCTTCCGCTGCCAGACGGCGCGAAAAAGCTGGGCGAGGTCGATATCGACATCATGTTGATCGCGGTCCACACTCGGCATCACAGACTCCCGGTACATCTCGCCCGCGAAGGTAAAGGATCATGGTAACTCAAGGGTTAATCATCATCCCCCCAGTTTTGCGCTCTGGTTTAGGGTCTTTGGCCGTCGGGTGTTTACCCGGCATTAACCCTAACCATTCGATAACAGGCCAACGAAGATGTAAATTCAGTGGGAGCGCAACAGCGCATGGCGATGGTCGGCAAACAGGCGATGGTACTGGTCGCGAGCGCGTTCCTGTCGGTCGCCCTGACGGGCTGCGCGAGCTACAAACCCGCGCCGAAGGTCTTTCACGAAGCGACCATCCAGCCCTATCGCCTGGACAGCGGCGACCGGCTGAGGATCACTGTCTTCGAACAGGCAAGCCTCACCAATACCTATACCGTTGATCAGGCCGGCTACATCGCCTTCCCGCTCGTGGGGCAGGTCGCCGCCCGTGGTGCTACCCTCACCCAGCTCGAAGGTGCAATCGCTCTGAAGCTGAAGCAGGGGTTCCTCCGGGATCCTGACGTCTCGATCGAAGTAGATCGCTATCGCTCGATCTTCGTCATGGGTCAAGTCGGCCAGCCCGGTCAGTATGCCTATGTGCCTGGCATGACGATCCTCAACGCAATTGCTGTTTCCGGCGGCTTCAACAGCCGGGCGAACCAGCGCGATGTCGACGTGACGCGCAAGATCAATGGCCAGATCATCACCGGTCGCGTGCCGATTACCGATCCGATCCTTGCCGGCGACACGGTCTACGTTCGCGAGCGGCTGTTCTGATCGATGGCCGAAGCCCAATCCCTGCGGATCGTGCATTGTTTTCGATCGCCCATCGGCGGGATCTTTCGTCATGTGCGCGATCTGGCCGAACTGCACAGCGCAGCCGGCCATCAGGTCGGAATCCTCTGCGACAGCTCGACGGGCGGCGCGCATGAGGACCGGCTTTTCGACCAGATCATGCCCTTTCTATCGCTCGGCGTCACACGCTTCCCGATCGGCCGCTCGGTCGGCCTCGGGGACATGGCGGCGCTCATTGAGGCGTACAAACTTATCAAGGAATTGCAGCCGGACATCCTGCACGGTCATGGCGCCAAGGGCGGCGTGATCGCACGATTGATCGGCTCACTGCTGCGGGTTCGAAGGTATCGCGTCGCCCGCCTCTATTCGCCCCATGGCGGCAGCCTGCACTTTTCGAGCGGGTCACTGTCAGGCCAGGGGGTGTTCATGGCCGAGCGCATTCTTGAGCGCATGACCGAGTCGATCTCTTTCGTCTGCGATTACGAGCGCGCCACCTACGAGACCAAGATCGGCAAGCCGCACTGTGCGGCCACACGGATCTATAACGGCATCAGCGAACGCGACTTCGGCCGCATTCCGGTCGAGGCCGAAGGTGTCGACTTCGCCTATATCGGCATGCTGCGTGACCTGAAGGGTCCGGATGTCTTCATCAACGCCTTTGCCGAGGCCGAACGCCTGGTCGGACGCCCGTTGAACGGGGTGATCGTCGGTGATGGTCCGGATCTCGACCGTTATCGCCAGATGGTGGAGCAGAAAGGTCTCGGCCGCAGGCTCACCTTCCGTCCGGCCATGCCGATCGTCCAGGCTTTCACTCTCTCCGACATCGTCGTGGTTCCGTCGCGTGCGGAAGCCATGCCCTATATCGTGCTCGAGGCACTGGCTGCCGAAAAGACGATCATCGCATCGCGTGTCGGCGGGATCCCCGAGATCCTCGGCAGCGACAGTGAAGCTTTGATCGAGCCTGGGCGCGCCGATCTCTTCGGCGCCACGATGGCCAAGGCGCTCACCGACCCTAGCTGGTCCAAGCGGACGATGCCGACCGCCGACGCTTTTCGGTCCCGTTTTTCGGCCGTCGTCATGGCGCAGGAAATGGAAGCGCTCTACCGGGCACAACTCGCGCGGATTTGAAGGGCCGATGTGCCGGATTGAGACATCTTCACCCTGTTTTTGAGGGGTCCTAAAGCGTTTCTTAGGACCTTGGCCCTAGTCTCTGCGCACACACGTGCGAGATCCAGACATGAACAAGGTCGACAAACCCGAGGCATTCGATCTTGACGCCCTGCGTCGCGGTCAGACGACGGGCGGTGCTCACGACAATGTGGGCGGAGAGCGCAAGGCCGAGATCAGCGCGCTTGCCCGACAGATCGCCGGCCAATACGCCATGGCCAACTATTCGCCGTCGATCGTGATCGGCCAGCTGCGGTTTCTGGAATTCTTCAGCCTGCTCGGGATTGCACTCGCGACCAATTACTTCCTCGCCGAGGATCCCGGCGCACATTTCCTCGACACCAGCATCAGCGGCTTTGCAGGCGCCCTTCTCGCGCTCCTCTTGATGCAGGCCAGCGACTGCTATCACGTCTCGATCCTGCGCTCGCCCATGGGCTCGATGGCGCGCGTGCTCGGAAGCTGGATGGCATCGCTCGGCGTCGTTGCGCTGATCAATCTGCTCTTCGTCGACCATGACCCCTATTATCGCGGCGTGCTTGCCGCCTGGTTCGGGGTTGGTGCTCTCTATCTGCTCGTCGAGCGCAATCTCATCGGCCTTGCGATCCGCCGTTGGGGACGCAATGGCGTGATGGAGCGGCGCGCCGTGATCGTTGGTGGCGGCAAGCCGGCCAAGGACCTGATCCGTGCGCTGGAGCAGCAGCCGGAGAACGACATCCGTATCTGCGGCATCTTCGATGACCGGAGCGCTGCGCGCTCGCCCGACGTGGTTGCCGGCTATCCGAAGCTCGGGACAGTTGCCGAGCTCGTCGAATTTGCCCGCCTTGCGCATATCGACATGCTGATCATCTCATTGCCGCTGAGCGCCGAGGCGCGCATCATGCAACTCCTCAAGATGCTCTGGGTGCTGCCGGTCGATATCCGCCTTGCAGCCCACTCGAACAATCTGCGTTTCCGCCCGCGTGCCTATTCGCATGTCGGGGCGGTGCCGCTGCTCGATATCCTAGACAAGCCGATCCGGGACTGGGATTCGGTCGCCAAGCGCGCCTTCGACATCTTCTTCAGCCTGCTCTCGCTGAGCCTGCTCTGGCCGGTCTTCATCGCGACGGCGATTGCCGTCAAGACCACCTCGAAGGGCCCGATCTTCTTCGTCCAGAAGCGTCACGGTTTCAACAACGAGGTGATCAACGTCCTGAAATTCCGGTCGATGTATACCGAGATGAGCGATCCGACGGCCAAGAACGCGGTGACAAAAGGCGACCCGCGCGTGACGCGGGTCGGTCGCTTCATCCGCAAGACGTCGATCGACGAGTTGCCGCAACTCTTCAACGTGCTGCGCGGCGATCTTTCGCTGGTTGGCCCACGCCCGCATGCTATCCTCGGACAGACGCGCGACAAGACGTTTGGCGAAATCGTCGAAGGCTATTTCGCCCGCCACCGGGTGAAGCCCGGCGTGACCGGCTGGGCGCAGATCAATGGCTGGCGCGGCGAGATCGACACCGACGACAAGATCAAGTTCCGCACGGCCTATGATCTCTATTACATCGAGAACTGGTCGCTCTGGTTCGACCTGAAGATCCTGTTCCTGACGCCGATCAAGCTGCTCAACACGGAAAACGCTTATTGAGTGCCGTCGACGCCCAGATCCGGCCGTTCAACCCGCAGGCCGCCGCCGTCCAGCTGATGGTCTCCTGGATCATGGCGCTCGGCGTCTTCCTGTCGGGCTTCGTCATTTCCGAGCCTGCCCCTTATGAACTGCTAATGGTCGGACAGGTCGCCCTGTGGTTCCTGTTCGGCCTCAAGATCTCCCGCGCCGTCGCCCCCCTGCTCGCCCTCCTGCTGATCTTCAATGTCGGCGGTCTGCTGGCGATCACGATGCTGCCGAACATTCTGACCGAGCAAGTTCTCTACGTCGCCGTGTCGATCTTTCTCGCGCTGACGGCAGTCTTCTATGCCGCTGTCATCGAAGACCGGCCGCAGCGGCTGAAACTCATCTTCCAGGCCTGGGTGGCAGCTGCCATCATTACCGGCATGCTCGGTATCCTCGGCTATTTCCATGCCTTTCCGGGCTCGGAAGTCTTCACGCGCTACGACCGCGCCATGGGCGCCTTTCAGGACCCGAACGTCTTCGGCCCCTTTCTTGTCGCACCCATGCTCTACCTGCTGCACGGTATGCTGAAAGGCCGTTTGCTGGAATCGCCGCTTCGGATCCTCGGCATTCTGATCCTTTCCTTTGCCGTCTTTCTCTCCTTCTCGCGCGCCGCCTGGGGACTTTTCCTCTTCTGCGCGGTGGCTCTGGTCTTCGTGATGCTTCTGAAGGAGCGCACCAATGCGTTTCGCCTGAAGATCCTGGTCCTGTCGCTGACGGCCGTCATCGCCATGGTCATGGCCTTGCTGGTGGCGCTGCAGTTCGAGAAGGTGCGCGGTCTCTTCGAGACCCGAACCCAGCTCGTGCAGGAATATGACGGCGGCCATCTCGGTCGTTTCGCGCGCCACCGCCTGGGCTTCGAGATGGCCATGGAAAAGCCGCTCGGGATCGGCCCGATGATGTTCGGCAAGATCTTCCCGGAGGACGAGCACAACATCTATCTGAAGTCCCTGATGGCCTATGGCTGGATCGGATTCCTGTCGTACATCACGCTCATCGGCTGGACCGTGGCCATGGGCTTTCGCTACATGCTGCGGGACAGGCCGTGGCAACCCTATCTGATGATCGCCTGGATCGTGCTGCTTGGTCACATGCTGATCGGGGCCGTGATCGATACCGATCACTGGCGGCATTTCTACCTCGTGCTCGGGATCGTCTGGGGCTGTGGTGCCGCAGAATGGCGGCATCAGCGGGCCCTACGAAGACGTGCCTGATCGATGCGGGACGACTGTGGATTGAATTAATCTCCCAGCGCCCCATACTTCATAGATGATAACTCCCGCCCAGATACGCGCCGCTCGCGCCATGCTCGACGTCACCATCGACAGGATCGGTCAGGAAAGCGGCGTGCCGCCACTCCTCATCCTGCAGATCGAGGCTGAGAACGGCCATGACGCGACCCCGCAGCAGCATGCAGCGTTGAAAGCCGCCCTGGAGCGCCTGGGTGTCAGCTTTCTGGAACCAGGCGAAGCCGGCCCGGGTGGCGAAGGTTTGCGCTTGTCGGCACAGGTCAGCGACGACGGCATGCGGCCGGAAGAACTGACCGCCGCCAACGACGATTGAGTTTTTCCGATATGGCGATGGAACAATAAGGGGCCTTGCGGCTTTTCCTGTCCGAAACAATCGAACAGGAGATTTTCATGAGCCGAAACAATGGCCTCTACCTCATCATTGGCGCTCTCGTCGTCGCCGTCATCGGCCTCGGCATCTATGTCTACCAGGAAGAGCAGCAGCCCGATGGTGTTGAACTCAAGATCGGCCAGAACGGCGTTTCGATCGAGGAGAACTGATCGATTGCCCTCTGGCAGCCACGACACGCTGCCGGATAAAGGTTTCATAGAATTGCTGGGGGGCGCCGATGGCGCCCTCAAGCATGTATGGCTGGCGCTTCTGGCTCGCATGGCGGGCGATCACCGGCAGGCCATGGTCTAGCCCTTCGAGAAGGCGGTACTCGACCAACGTCTTTCCGTCGGCATCCCGCCAGACCAGGCTCGTCCCCTGCGGGCCCGCCTCACGCTCTCCAGCGTCCTCATCCAGTCCATGCAGATCCAGCCATTGAGACAGCGCCGCCTCAGCATTGAGCGGTGAGACGACGCGATCGGCCCTACCCTGCCAGATCGAAACGGCGGGCAGTACGCTTTCCCCCTCGCCGCTCGCCGCCCGTGCCAGGTCACCCCATTCCTGTCTGCTACGCCGGCTGCCGGACTTCATGACCGAAAGCGCCGACAGCGCATCGCGCGCAGCGCCATAGGGCAGCGCCCCGACCACCTGTCCAGCCGCGAAGAGATCCGGATAGGTGACCAGCATGGCATTGGCCATGGCCCCGCCAGCCGAAAGGCCCTGAATGAAAATGCGGTCACGAGCGATGCCATGCCGCTCGACGCTGTGCTCGATCATCTGGCGGATCGACATCAGTTCACCGCGATCCCGCGCGACCATGCTTGGCCGGAACCAGTTGAAACACAGGTTGTGATTGTTGGACTTGGTTTGCTCGGGATAGAGCAGCACGAACCCCTTGTCCCTCGCGATCCGGCTCCAGCCACTACCCCGATGATATTGCTCGGCCGTTTGCAGGCAGCCATGCAGGATAACCACCAGCGTTGCCGGCTCCCGCCGAACCGCAGGCGCATATTCCAGCATCCGCAAGCGTCCGGGATTGCTGCCGAAGGCATGAACCTCGACCAGCGTCGAGCGCGACGTTCGCGGCTTCGGCGCCTTGGGCACCTCCGGCAGCCTTATCTTCGGCAAAGCCTTTTCAAGACTGCGGCGAAGACGCTTCTGACCGCGGAGCATGGCGGAGAGCGGAAACATGGAGAACTTGAAACGCATGCGATCATGGCTTTCGTCGAACCTTCCTTCAATATAATGCTGCAATGCAGCAAACGAAGGACGTCCCGTCAAGAAAACCGGCAATTTCTAATGTTGGGCGCTAAGTGGCTCACAATGCGAGCATAAAAAAAGACCGGGCATCTCGAGGATACCCGGTCCTTAGACCTGTTCGACGTGACCAACTGCTTGATCCATCGAGCAAAATGGTCGGAATGGCGGGATTCGAACCCACGACCCCTTGACCCCCAGTCAAGTGCGCTACCGGGCTGCGCTACATTCCGTCACCGGCAAATCGTTCAAACCTGTTGTTCCGAAATCCTCCGAGACCAATTGATCTCGAGAAAATGTCGGTCATGACAGACCCGTCCGACAGCAAGTTCCCTTTAGCCAGTGAACTATTCCCGCGCAAGGGGAAACTCCCGGCGACGGGAAAAAATGCGCGGATTATCAGTTGAGCCTTTGCATCAGGGCGCGGACTTCTTCGAAGCGGCGACGCTGTTCGGGCTCTTCGCTGTTGGCAGCGTAGCAGGTCGAATCCATGCAGAAGCTGGTGACCTGAAGAGGAGCGGCGCCGCGCTCAAACTGGCATTCGATTTCATCCGAAATGTCATCCGGCTCGGAATCCATTCGCGTCGAATAGGTGAGGCGGGCGCCGGGCGGATCAAGTTCCGGGAAGGCCTGCACGACGCCGATCTTGAGATCCTTGACCATCAGCACGCTCTTGGCGACGAAGGCGCAGGCATCCTCGACGGTTGCGGGCCTTGCCTCGGTCGAACCGGTGGCCGTGGCCGCCCCTTGCGCCTGCTGGGCATGGGCCGGGATCACGGCGAGAAGGGAGAGGACGGGGATCGTTATCAGGAGACGCTTCATGGAACCTCGCAGGGGTTGCGTTTGGTGCCAGAACGCCCCGGAGCGCTTCGATGTTCCACTGGGAAACGGCGGGCGGGCTGTACGCCCGCGCCGTTAGCGTACCTGATCGAGCAGACGCTTGCATTCCAGGAGATCGAAGAGCGCTTCCTGCAGCAGAGCGCGATCTTCCTTGCCGACCGAACCCTTGCCGACGGAGATCTCCGGCGCGTCGTCGTTGGCGCTGCCGCCGAAGCCGAAAAAGCGGCCGCTGGCGCGCACCTTCGGACGACCGACGACCTGGTCCTCGTCGAGATTGACCTTGGGCTCATCCGCCTTGGAGGCGTTGGCGGCCACCAGAGCCTCCATCGTCGCGACGTCGCCTGTGGCGACCGCCATGACGAACTTGTTGCCATTCGTCTTCAGAAGCTTCTGGACGCCCTTGATCGTGTAGCCCTGATCATAGAGCAGGTGGCGAATGCCCTTCAGCAGTTCCACATCATCAGGACGATAGTAGCGCCGGCCACCGCCGCGCTTCAGCGGCTTGATCTGCGGGAAGCGGGTTTCCCAGAAGCGCAGGACGTGCTGCGGCAGATCGAGATCATCTGCCACCTCGCTGATGGTGCGGAAAGCATCCGGGCTCTTGTCCAACTGCATCACGGCGCGCTCCTCGATCGTCACGCGGGCGCGCGACTCGGGTCATATTTCAACGGTTTGAGGATGGCTTTTCAAGCGCTGGGTGGCCGGCGAGCGAATGCTCCACCGGTTTTGGCCGATATCAGGCCGCGGGGTTCGCGGGCTTCTGCTTGGCCTTGCGGGCGATATGGGCGCGCAGGATGCGCTGCTTAAGGACGTTCGACGCCTTGAAGGTCATGACGCGACGCGGCGAGATCGGTACTTCCTCACCTGTTTTCGGGTTGCGGCCGATGCGTTCGTTCTTGCTGCGGACCTGGAAGGTCGCGAAAGACGAAAGCTTGACGGATTCGCCACGCACGATGGCGTTGCAGATCTCGTCAATCACGGTCTCGACCAGCTCGGCAGATTCCGTTCTGGAAAGACCGACCTTGCGAAAGACTGATTCTGCCAGATCCGCACGCGTCACTGTCTTCCCGGCCATTGTTCTCGCCCGCCTAAATCAATGATCTTGTTGAATTGGGCAGAGACTATTGCCCTTGGCCGCAACGGTCAAGTGCTTGTCGGTGCGCAATTTTTAGGGTTTCAAATGCTACCAGCGAACGAGTACGGCACCCCAGGTGAAGCCACCACCCATCGCTTCCAGCATCACGAGGTCACCCTGCTTGATGCGGCCGTCGCCGGCTGCGGTGGCGAGCGCCAGCGGAATCGAGGCCGCCGAGGTGTTGCCGTGCTGGTCGACGGTGATCACGACCTTGGCGTCTGGAATGCCGAGCTTCTTCGCGGATCCATCGATGATGCGCTTGTTGGCCTGGTGCGGCACCAGCCAGTCGACATCGTCAGCCGTCGTGCCGGTCGCCGTGAAGGCAGCCTCGATGACGTCGGTGATCATGCCAACGGCATGCTTGAAGACCTCGCGGCCTTCCATGCGCAGATGGCCGACGGTTCCGGTCGTCGACGGGCCACCGTCGACATAGAGCTTTTCGCGATGGGCGCCGTCGGAGCGCAGGTTGGAGGTCAGCACGCCGCGATCTGCGACGGTCCCCTCACCTTCCGCCGCTTCCAGGATGAGTGCGCCTGCGCCATCACCGAAGAGCACGCAGGTCGTGCGATCGGTCCAGTCGAGGATGCGGGAAAAGGTTTCTGCGCCGATGACGAGCACGCGCTTGGCCATGCCGCCGCGGATGTAGAGATCGGCAGTCGCCATGGCATATACGAAGCCGGAACAGACAGCCTGCACGTCGAAGCCGAAGCCGTGATGCATGCCGAGACGGTTCTGGATGTTCACGGCGGTCGCCGGGAAGGTGTTGTCAGGCGTGGAGGTCGCGCAGATGATGAGATCGATGTCGGCTGCGGTCAGGCCTGCGCGGTCGAGCGCCTCCTGGGCCGCGGCAGCGCCGAGCGACGCGGTCGTCTCGCCTTCACCGGCAATGTAACGCTGCTTGATGCCGGTACGCTGGACGATCCATTCGTCCGAGGTTTCGACCATGCTTTCGAGATCGCGATTGGTCACAACCCGTTTCGGGAGCGCCGCTCCGAAACCGCGAACTACAGAACGGATCATTGAAGTTTCCTACCTTTCACGCCGCTTCGGGGCCGGCCGGAGACGGGTGCCGCGCGTGATATTTTTTCAAGTCGTTTTCGATCTTCTGGGTGAGACCGTTTCGAGCCATGTCATAGCCCACATCGAGAGCGGCCGCAAAGCCCTCGGCATCTGTGCCGCCATGGCTCTTGATGACGATGCCGTTCAGGCCGAGGAACACGCCGCCATTGACCTTGCGCGGGTCCATCTTCTCCCGGAGGCGATCAAAGGCGCCCTTGGCAAGGATATAGCCGAGCTTGGCCATCCAGGTGCGCGACATGGCCGCGCGCAGGTATTCCGCGATCTGCTTGGCGGTGCCTTCCGCAGTCTTCAGGGCAATATTGCCGGTGAAGCCTTCGGTCACCACAACATCGACGGTGCCTTTGCCGAGGTCATCGCCCTCGACGAAGCCGTAGTAGTCGATCGTGTCGAGACCCGCTTCGCGGATCAGGCGACCGGCTTCCTTCACCTCTTCCTGGCCCTTGATCTCTTCGACGCCGACATTGAGCAGGCCGACCATGGGCTTTTCGATTTCAAACAGGGCGCGTGCCATGGCACCACCCATAACGGCGAAATCGAGCAATTGCTGGGCATCGGCACCGATGCCGGCGCCGACGTCGAGCACGATGCTTTCACCTGAGAGCGTCGGCCAGATCGCTGCAATCGCCGGGCGTTCGATGGTCGCCATGGTGCGCAGGCAGAACTTGGCCATGGCCATCAGCGCGCCGGTATTGCCGGCAGAGACGGCAACATCCGCCTGTCCCGTCTTCACCGCCTCGATCGATCGCCACATGCTGGACACGTAGCGGCCACGGCGCAGGGCCTGGCTCGGCTTCTCGTCCATGGTGACGGAGATGTCGCAGTGGTGGAAGGTCGACTTTTCCTTGAGCTTCGGAAACTGCGCAAGGATCGGCAGGCAGCGTTCCTGCTGGCCGTAGAGAAGGAAGGTTACATCGGGATGACGCTCGAGTGCCTTGGCAGCTCCGGGGATGACGACTTCGGGACCGAAGTCTCCACCCATGACGTCGACAGAAATTCTGATCACTTAGACCTGACCCTTCTTCATCGCTGGCCAGCGATATTTTCGGCCAAAATACCGCTTTTCATTCGGCATACAACCCACCCGCAGGTGCAGATGGGGGATGATCAATCCTTTTTCCAGTCCT
The DNA here is from genome assembly GCA_958439205.1 of uncultured Allorhizobium sp. Classification (GTDB taxonomy): domain Bacteria; phylum Pseudomonadota; class Alphaproteobacteria; order Rhizobiales; family Rhizobiaceae; genus Allorhizobium. Next base: position 3,344,600 of record OY288189.1, read on the forward strand.
TCAGGACAGCAAAGGGCGATGGCTTCTTGTCCTCTTCGAGCCTGCTTTCGATATGCCCAGAGAAGGCGACGCCTTCCTTCTTCGGGTACGGGTCGATGTCGAGGGCGGCAAATTCGGCGATCAGGGCCCCTGCGTCGATCGTGTCGCCGGTGAACTGTTCGGGAAGGTCCGGACCGTCAGGATCGAGCACCATCTCACCTGCGCCGTCGAGCACGATGCGCGCAAGCTTGGAGCCCTCCGGCACGAAGATCTGGTCGATCTCCTGGTCGATATGCGAGACGACAGGCTCCAGCGTCACGACGCATGCCTGGACCAATTCACCGGACACACGCCCCGTGATCCGGACGCCGTCCTTTTTCCAGCGGCCGACCTGCAGATCCGCAGACAGCTTGTTGACGGCTTCCACCCGCCACAGGTCGGCCAGGCCCGCGCGCTCACGCTCGTCGGCCTCCACACGCACCCGCACTGGATTGGCCGAGATGTGGCCGACCTTCACGAGATAGCTGAACTCGCGGCTGTCTCTGGTTTCTTTGCTCGTCATGTCGTCTGTTCCTCGTTTTGCCATCGGGCCTGATGCGTCTGCGCCCTGAGGCGACCGACGCCGATCAGGCAGCCGGGACGGCAATGCGGGCCATGCCCGTCTCGATGTCATTTTCGTCCACTGCGCCAAGCGCCTGTTCGGCCGCAAACATCCAGTCGGCCAGCGCCTGCATGGCGGGTGCCGCCTCCCCTTCTTCGGGATGGATGTTGCGCTTCAGCGCGGCTTCGAGCGCCTCTCGGTCGTTGCGATCCAGGGCGCCGGCATAGGATTCCAGGCGACCGTAATACATGCCGGCAAGCTTTTTCATGCGCTTTGGCACACCGGGGTCGCCGACACCCAGCTCGCGAATGGAGTGATCCACATCCTCGAAAAAGGCATCGATGATGTTCTGGGCGATCTCCTGGCCGCTGCGCGGAGACTTCGCGGTGCGGCGGAAATACAGAATCAGCATGATCGTCAGCATCTCGAAGCGGCCGATCACAGTGTCGGGCACATGCATGTCGAGATAGAAGGCGGGCGTGCGTGCAGCCGCCGTCAGCGCGCCATACTGACGCTCGACGATCACCTGATTGTTTCTTTTCTGCCGAAAGAAGCCGAATACCATCCAATATCACCAAAAAGAGCCGACCGAAGTGGTGAGCCCGGACGTGGTCGTGTTGCATGATTGCGAAAGCTGGTTTACCGAAGCAGGCGTGAATTGCAATGCCGTTATCCGGCACGAATGCCGCATCCTGCGGCAGATTGACCGGCAAATCGGCAGCGCAGACATTGCGGCAGCTTTCCCCGGAAAGGCCACAATGCTATGCGCAGAAGCATGCGGCATCGTCAGGTGCCATCGACACTCATGGGAGACGTTTGCGTGGACATTCGGATTTTCAAGTCGGACAGGAAGCTCCTGAGCACGACCGCTCTTGCGGTTGCCGTCATCGTCGGCCTTTCCGCCTGCCAGACCTCCGAGGTCTTCCATAACGGCTATGTCGTCGATCAGGCAGCGCTCGACCTGGTTCCGGTCGGCTCGAGCCGCGAGCAGGTGCTGCTCTCGCTCGGCACGCCGTCGACCACGGCGACCTTCGACGGTGAGGTGTTCTACTACATCTCCCAGAAGCGCACCCGGACCGTCGCCTTCATGAAACAGCGTCTGGTCGACCAGCAGATCCTCGCGATCTATTTCGACAAGGACGGCGTCGTCTCGCAGCGCGCTAATTACACCCTGCAGGACGGCAAGGTGTTCGACACGATTTCCCGCACCACCCCGACCGGTGGTCGCGACCTCACCTTCCTGCAGCAGCTGCTTGCTGGCGGCGGCGGTGCGGCCAACAGCGTCCGCAATATTCTCGGCGGCCAGTAAGGCCGCCTCACCTCGGGGACCCTGCCGTCCACCGGGATTCAGATATGAAAAGACCGCGGAAGTTGCCTTCCGCGGTCTTTTTCTTTGCGTGATGCCTCAACCGGCCAGAACAGCCAGAAGCAGGAGCGCCACGATGTTGGTGATTTTGATCGCCGGGTTCACAGCCGGACCGGCTGTGTCCTTGTAGGGGTCACCCACGGTGTCGCCGGTGACGGAGGCCTTGTGCGCGTCCGAACCCTTCAGATGCTTCACGCCATCCTTATCGATGAAGCCGTCTTCGAAGCTCTTCTTGGCATTGTCCCAGGCGCCACCGCCTGATGTCATCGAAATGGCGACGAAGAGGCCGTTGACGATGACGCCGAGCAGCGAGGCACCGAGAGCGGCAAAGGCGGAAGCTTTGGAGCCGGAGATCAGGAGCACGCCGAAATAGACCACCAGAGGTGCCAGAACCGGGAGCAGCGAGGGGATGATCATTTCCTTGATCGCGGCACGGGTCAGGATGTCGACCGCCCGGCCATAGTCCGGCTTTTCGGTGCCCTGCATGATGCCCGGCTTCTCGCGGAACTGCCGGCGGACTTCTTCGACGATTGAGCCCGCCGCACGGCCAACAGCCGTCATGGCGATACCGCCGAAGAGGTAGGGGATCAGGCCGCCGAAGATCAGGCCAGCGACGACATAAGGGTTGGAGAGATCGAAGGAGATCGGCCCCATGTCGGCAAAGTAAGGATACTGGGCGCTGTTTGCGGCGAAGTAGGCCAGGTCGTTGGAATAGGCGGCGAAGAGGACAAGTGCGCCGAGACCGGCCGACCCGATCGCGTAGCCCTTGGTGACTGCCTTGGTGGTGTTGCCGACGGCGTCGAGCGCGTCGGTCGACTTGCGCACTTCCGGCGGCAGGTGGGACATTTCGGCGATGCCGCCTGCATTGTCCGTGACCGGGCCGAAAGCATCGAGTGCCACGATCATGCCGGCGAGGCCGAGCATGGTCGTGACGGCGATCGCCGTGCCGAAGAGGCCGGCGAGCTGATAGGTCGAGATGATGCCACCGACGATGACGATGGCCGGAAGGGCCGTCGATTCCAGCGATACGGCGAGACCCTGGATAACGTTGGTGCCATGGCCCGTGACCGAAGCCTGGGCGATCGAATTGACCGGGCGCTTGTTGGTGCCGGTGTAGTATTCGGTGATCACGACGATCAGTGCGGTCACCACGAGGCCGAGAATGCCGCAGATGAACAGGTTGACGCCCGTGATCTCCATGCCGGCAACAGTGCCGATGGTGCCCCAGCCGATGGTGAGCGACGTGGCGAGTGCCAGGCCGGCTACGGACAGAAGGCCGGTGACGATCAGGCCCTTGTAGAGCGCACCCATGATCGACCCGCTGGTGCCCAGCTTGACGAAGAAGGTGCCGATGATCGAGGTGATGATGCAGGCACCGCAGATCGCGAGCGGGTAGATCATCGTGATGTCGAGGACGGCCGAACCCGCAAAGAAGATCGCGGCCAGAACCATGGTGGCGACCACGGAGACGGCATAGGTTTCGAAGAGGTCGGCGGCCATACCGGCGCAGTCGCCGACGTTATCGCCGACGTTGTCGGCGATCGTGGCCGGGTTGCGCGGGTCGTCTTCCGGAATACCGGCTTCCACCTTGCCGACGAGGTCCCCACCAACGTCAGCGCCCTTGGTGAAGATACCGCCGCCGAGACGGGCGAAGATCGAGATCAGCGAGGCGCCGAAGCCGAGCGCAACCAGCGCATCGATCACTTCACGCGAGCCGCTCTCGTGTCCCAGGATCGCAGTCAGGATGTAGAAGTAGATGGAGACGCCGAGCAGGGCGAGGCCCGCAACCAGCATGCCGGTGATGGCGCCGGACTTGAAGGCGATGTCGAGGCCAGCCGCAAGGCTATGGGACGCCGCCTGAGCAGTGCGCACATTGGCGCGGACCGAGACATGCATGCCGATGAAGCCGGCGGCACCCGAAAGCACCGCGCCGATCAGGAAGCCGATTGCGGCGGTGCCGGACAGGAGAAACCATGTACCGACGAAAACGACGGCGCCGACGATCGCGATGGTCAGGTATTGCCGAGTGAGGTAAGCCTGAGCACCCTCGCGAATATAGCCTGCAATTTCCTGCATTCGGGCATTGCCCTGGTCCGCCGCCAGGACCGAGCGTGTCGCCCAGACCGCGTAGACCACGGACAGAAGCCCGCATAAAATTACGCCTAGAAGAACCGTCATTCGCAATACCCTCCCGTATTGCCCGCGCCTCACTCATCGCGGGCCGTGACTCGCAGACTCAGGCCCCCTCCTCCGAGACCTCGTCAACGCGTGGCGAGATTGCGTCGCGCTTTTCACGGCGTCAAGTACGCATATTTTGCAGGATGGAGGGAACTCAGGCGGGTTTGTGGGCGGCTGCGCGGAGCTGGAGAAGCACCAGGATGAGGCAGAGGATCGTCACCGGCCAGATGACCAGATTCATCACCGACCAGCCAAAAGCCGTGAAGACCTTGCCCGAGGAGAAGGACGAAAGGGCGACCGTCGAAAACAGGATGATGTCGTGGAAACCCTGCACCTTGTCGGCTTCTGCAGGGCGATAGCTTGAAGCCACAATGGCTGTGGCGCCGATGAAGCCGAAGTTCCAGCCTATGCCGAGCAGGACCAGCGCGCCCCAGAAATTCCAGAGCGCGATGCCCCAGTGGGCAACCACCGCGCAGGACATCAGGATCAGCAGGCCGGCGGCCACAACCTTTTCTGCGCCGAAGCGGGTGATCAGGACGCCGGTGAAGAAGCTCGGGGCGAACATGGCGATCACGTGCCACTGGATCCCGAGAGTTGCGAGTTCGGAGGAGAAGCCGCAGCCGATGACCATGGCGAGCGGGGCTCCGGTCATCATGAAAGTCATCAGCGCATAGGAGCTGATGCCGCAGATCATGCCGGTCATGAAGCGCTGGGTCATGACGATTTCGCTGAGCGGTCGCGTCGGTCCGCTCGCTTCCGCCTTTTTCTCGGCGATGGTCGGCAGCTTCAGAAAGAAGAGGACTGCAATCGCGCAGAGCAGCAGCGGCACCATGCCGAGGAAGGCACCGGCGAAAGTCACGGGCGCCAGCGCATCCTTCAGCCAGATCGCGATCTGAGGGCCGGCGATTGCGGAGATGATGCCGGCCGCGAGGATCCAGGAGATCGCCTTGCCCTTGTAGAAACTGGGCGACGCATCGGCGGCGGCGAAGCGGATCTTCTGGGTAAAGCCGCCGGACACGCCCATCAGCAGCAGCGAGAAGGCAAAGAGCCAGAAGTTGGACTGGATGAGGGAAAAGGCGGCAAGCGCGCTGCCGAGCGCGCCCATCAGCGCACCGACCATGAAGCTCTCGCGACGGCCAAGAACACGGGAGGCCGCAGCCACCACGATTGCGCCGATGGCCACGCCGACGTTGAAGCCGGTCAAGGGCGCCGTCGCCAGCGACTTGTCGGCGCCGAGCATCTGGAAGCCGGCGAGGCCGCCGACCGCGAAGGCGAGAGGTGGTGCAGAGCCCAGGATCGCCTGGGCCACTGCGAGCAGACCGACGTTACGCTTGGCTGTCGAAAGTTGTCCGTCCAGCCCTGCTCCCGTCGTCGCGTCCATCTGCCTATTCCTATTTCTGCGCCGGGGCGCGAACCTGCTTTGCAATGCGGTCGAGAACGGCGTTGACCAGCTTCGGCTCATCGTCCTGGAAGAAGGCCTGCGCGATCTCGACATACTCCGTTACAATAACGGCGATGGGCACATCCTTGCGCTCGATCAATTCGAACGTGCCGGCACGCAGAATGGCGCGGACCGTGCTGTCCATGCGCGACAGGGACCAATCGTCCTGCAGCGCGCCGCGGATCATCGGGTCGATCTTGGCCTGGTCGCGGACGACACCTGCAACGATCGAGCGGAACCAGGAGGCGTCCGCCTTCAGATAGGTTTCGCCATCGACTTCCTGCCCGAGGCGATGGGCCTCGTATTCCGCCACCACCTCGAGCACGCCGGAGCCGGCGATATCCATCTGGTAGAGAGCCTGTACGGCAGCGAGGCGCGCTGCGCCACGCTGGTTGGCCGGTTTTACTGGATGCTTGCCTTCGTCCGACATCACTCAGCCACCCAGTTTCTTCTTCAGTTCGATCATCGAGAGTGCCGCACGGGCCGCAAAGCCGCCCTTGTCCTTCTCGCTGCGCTTGACGCGCGCCCAGGCCTGCTCGTCATTTTCAACGGTCATGATGCCGTTGCCGATTGCCAGCGATTCCGAGACGGCAAGATCCATCAGGGCACGCGAGGATTCGTTGGCGACGATATCGAAGTGATAGGTCTCGCCGCGGATGACCATGCCAAGCGCAATGAAGCCGTCATAATGTGTGCCTTCGTCGTCCATCGCATCGAGCGCCATGGCGATCGCCGGCGGGATTTCGAGCGCGCCAGGAACGGTGATGAGGTCGAAGGTCGCGCCGACCTCTTCGAGTGCGTGCTTGGCACCGTCCAGAAGGGCGTCAGACATGTCGTCGTAGAAGCGTGCCTCGACGATCAGCAAATGCGGCGAAGCCGTCTTGTTTCCCATGGGTCCGATCCGATCTTGAAATGTGATTGCGGCCGCTGGCCGAACAGAAACGCGGTCAAACCACGCCATATCGACGAAGGCAAGTGTTTTTGCGTCGGGGCGGGGATGCGCCGGGCGGGCGGCTCAGCCGGGCTTCAAGCCCACCGTCGCCAGACCCTTGTTCCAAGCTCGCTAATATTGACCGAAATCGGGCGAGTTACGTGACAAATGTTTAATGGAAATCAGACCTTTAAGGCCTGGATCCCGCCACAAATCGATCCCACCTTCAGTCTTGCAAGCGAGCGACGGAATCCCCCGCCATCGCAAACATCCTCGAAAGGACCAGGACCATGAATCGCTTTGCAACCATCTTCAGCGCATCCGCACTGTCCGCCATCGCCTTCGGTGCTGAAAGCTATGCCGCCATACCAGCCGCCGGCGGCATGCCCGACAGCAAGATCGAAAGCACGATCCAGACGATGTCGCCCATGGACTTCAATGTCGTGCGCATCGACTCGCTGAAGACCGATGACCCCGCCAATGAACGCTTCGGAAGCCTCGCCCCAACCTCCCAGGAAGCAAGGCTCGTCCAGGCCTCTGTCATCGCCAATCGTCCACTCGCCCAGAAGCTGGAAGCGCAGGCCGTCGAGCTGACCAACATCGTCGGCGCAGAACAGGCCGCGGATGGCGGCGTCACCTTCTACGTTCGCTGATCTCCAACTCTCCTCCCTGTCCCCCACCTTGCCCCGCGTCATTGGCGCGGGGCTTTTTGCTTGGGAACAATCCGCCGAGATCATCCGTTTCTCAGGCACAGGGCGCGGACGACCGGGCCCTCCCAGACCACAGGCAACAGGAGGTCCCCATGGGTCGCGGCATTCTTCTCTGGCTTCTCGGTATTCCGATTCCGCTGATCATTCTGATCATGCTTTTCTGGCGTTAAAGCCAGGCTGAGGCCGGCAAACGATCGAAGATCTGCAGCCGGTCAGAGCCCAGGGTTCGCTCCTCAACAAGGGTGAACCCTGGCGCCATTTTCGAGTAGGTGATCGGCGACGCAATCCCGCCATCCCCGACTATCGTTTGACCGGTGTAAAGATAGATACGGTCAACGATGCCTCGTGCCAGAAGGTCCGAGGCCACACGCGCCCCGCCCTCGACCATCAGCGTCGATATCCCGCGGCGGGCGAGCGCAGACAGAAGCTCTTCCACACCATCCAGTTCGACGATTTCGACGCCAGCTTCAGCAAGGGCAGCGCGGTTCCCTTTTGCGCCGTGCGCAACGGCCACGAGGACGGGCACGGCGCCTGCGCTGCGTGCGAGCTTGGAGGACGCCGGCAGTTCCGCCCGCCGGTCGAGGACGATACGCTGCGGTGAAGCCCCTTCCAGCCCCGGCAAGCGCACCGTCAGTTCCGGATCGTCGGCGAGTGCCGTGCCGATCCCGACGAGGATCGCATCACTTTCGGCGCGCAGTCGATGGACCTCCTCGCGTGCTTCGGGACCGGTGATCGCGACCTGGCCCGCGCCCTTGCGGCCCAGCATGCCATCGGCAGAAACGGCAAGTTTCAGAATCACTTGCGGACGTCCCTTCGTCTGGCGCGTCAGGTAGCCGGACATGGCGCGGCGGGCGTCTTTCTGAAGAACACCGATGGTGACCTCGATGTCCGCGTCCGCCAGGATCTTCAGCCCCTGCCCCGAGACCCTTGGATCCGGATCGGCGACGGCGACGACGACACGTGCAATGCCGGCGTGGATGATGGCATTTGCGCAGGGTGGGGTCTTGCCGTGATGCGAACAGGGCTCGAGGGTGACATAGGCCGTCGCCCCCCTCGCCTTCTCACCCGCCTCGGCAATCGCCTGCGGCTCGGCATGGGGCCGACCGCCGAGCGCTGTCACGCCCCGACCGACGACTTCGCCATCTTTTACGATCAGGCAGCCAACGGACGGATTAGGACCGGTTCTGCCGACATGGGTCAGGGAAAGCGCGATCGCCTCGCGCATGAAGGTCTCGTCGCGGGCGGTGATCGACACGCCTCAGTCCGCGGTGCTGTCGCGGGAGATCTTAGCGTTGATCTCGGCGATCACGTTCTCGAAGTCCTCGGCGTGGGAGAAGTCCCTATAGACCGACGCGTAGCGCACGAAAGCGACATCATCGAGCGTCTTCAGCGCTTCGAGCACCTGCAGGCCAATCTCTTCGGATGAGATTTCGGTCTCGCCGGAGCTTTCGAGGCGACGGACGATACCGGACACCGCACGCTCTATGCGGTCCGGATCGACCGGGCGCTTGCGCAGTGCGATCTGGAAGGACCGCACCAGCTTGTCGCGATCGAACGGCGCCTTGCGGCCGGTCTTCTTCAAGACCATCAGCTCACGCAGCTGTACGCGTTCGAAGGTGGTGAAGCGCCCCCCGCAATCCGGACAGATGCGCCGCCGGCGGATGGAGGTGTTATCCTCCGCCGGTCGCGAGTCCTTGACCTGGGTTTCATCCGATCCGCAGAAGGGGCAGCGCATCAGCCTAATGCCTTACATGTAAGGGTACATCGGGAAGCGGTCCGTCAGGGCCACAACCTTGTCCCGCACCGCAGCCTCGACGGCAGCATTGCCTTCATCCGAGTTTGCGACCTTCAAACCGTCGAGAACTTCGACGATCAGGTTGCCGATTTCGGTGAATTCAGCTTCCTTGAAGCCGCGGGTCGTGCCGGCCGGTGTGCCGAGACGGATACCGGAGGTGACGAAGGGCTTTTCCGGGTCGAAGGGGATGCCGTTCTTGTTGCAGGTGATGTAGGCGCGGCCGAGGCCGGCTTCCGCACGCTTGCCGGTGGCATTCTTCTTTCGCAGGTCGACCAGCATCAGGTGGTTGTCGGTACCGCCGGAGACGATATCGAGATTGTGCTTGATCAGCGTGTCGGCCAGAACCTTGGCGTTCTTCACGACCTGGGCGGCATAGTCCTTGAATTCCGGCTTCAGCGCTTCACCGAAGGCAACTGCCTTGGCGGCGATGACATGCATCAGCGGACCGCCCTGGAGACCCGGGAAGACGGCCGAGTTGAACTTCTTCGCCAGATCCTCGTCGTTTGTCAGGATCATGCCGCCGCGCGGACCACGGAGCGACTTGTGGGTCGTCGAGGTCGCGACATGGCAATGCGGGAACGGCGACGGATGCTGGCCACCGGCAACGAGACCGGCAATGTGTGCCATGTCGACCATGAGATAGGCGCCAACCGAATCGGCGATCTCGCGGAAACGCTTCCAGTCCCATGTGCGGGAATAGGCGGTGCCGCCGGCGATGATCAGCTTCGGCTTGTGCTGCTCGGCCTTCTTGGCCACGTCTTCCATGTCGAGCTGGTGGTCGTCTTCACGCACGCCGTAGGAGACGACGTTGAACCACTTGCCGGACATGTTGACCGGCGAACCGTGGGTCAGGTGACCGCCAGAGTTCAGGTCGAGGCCCATGAAGGTGTCGCCCGGCTGCAGCAGCGCCAGGAAAACGGCCTGGTTCATTTGGCTACCGGAGTTCGGCTGAACGTTGGCGAAGTTGACGCCGAAGAGCTTCTTGGCACGGTCGATTGCGAGTTCTTCGGCGATGTCGACGAACTGGCAGCCGCCGTAATAGCGCTTGCCCGGATAGCCTTCCGCATACTTGTTCGTCATGATCGAGCCCTGGGCTTCGAGCACGGCGCGCGACACGATATTTTCAGAGGCAATCAGCTCGATCTCGTGACGTTGACGACCGAGTTCCTTCTCGATCGCACCGAAAATGTCCGGATCTGCATCGGCGAGAGAACGAGAAAAGAAGGCATCGTTGTTCGACATGATCGCTGGCTCCTCAAAAGCGTTTGATGCTGTGGGGTCTTAAACTTCCGCAGTCACGAGAGCAATACGGAGAACGACATTTGCGGATCAATTGGCGCGCTTGGGCGAAAGGCCGCAGCCCCAAAGCAAAAAGCCGCGCACGAGGCGCGGCTTGGATCGGGTTCGGCTGAAAGCGTCAGCTTACTGCAGCGGGACGAAATCTTCTTCGACCGAGCCTGCGAACTGCTCGACGCCGATATTGGCCTGCAGTGCCAGCTGGGCGTCGCCGTCCTTCTGATAGATGTCGTCACGGAACTGGACGATGTTGTCGTTAGTCGACCAGGCCGAGATGTAGACGATGTAAACAGGCACTTCCTCGGCCAGCTTGATCGGGTTGTTCTGACGAGTGGTGATGACGCGCTCGATTTCCTGACGCGACCAGCCGGGGGTGTCGCTGAGCAGCCAGGTGACCAGATCGCGAACGTTCTGCACGCGGATGCAGCCTGAAGATTCGAAGCGCATCAGCTTGTTGAACAGGCCCTGCTGGGGCGTGTCATGCATGTATTCATTGTTCGGGTTGTGGAAGTTGATCTTGGTGGACGCCATGGCGTTGATCTTGCCCGGATCCTGACGGAACATCAGGTTCGGTGCCTTGGCGGCGTTCCAGTCAACCGTTTCCGGCGCCACTTCAGTACCATTGCCATCGAACAGGCGGATGCTGTTGCGCGTCAGGTAGGTCGGATCCTTGCGCATCAGCGGCACGATGTCCTTTTCGACGATCGAGCGCGGCGCGGTCCAGTATGGATTGAGGATGACCTCGTAGATCTTGGAATTGATCATGTGGGTCGGACGATCGATACGACCGACGACGGCGGTGTTGCGCAGCGCCACGCGATCATTTTCGACGGCTTCGACGGAGGCGCCGGGAACGTTGACCATCACATAACGACGGCCGAGGTCGCCCGACATGGACTGCAGACGGACCAGGTTGGTGTTCAGCTGGTTCAGGCGAACATCGGCGCCGACATTGAGCGCCTTGACGGTGAATTCGCCGAGCACGCCGTCTTCCGGCAGGCCATGGCGCGCCTGGAAGCGCTTGACGGCAGCGTCGACGTAAGAATCGTAGGAATTCGAAAGACCCGCTTCACGCGGCAGGTCGCCCGAAATCATCAGGCGCTGACGCAAGCTCTGGACGGCCGGATCCATGGCGCCGATGCGCAGCGCCGCCGGCACATTGATCGTCGGCCAGCCACCGTTTGACACGATCGTCTGGTGCTGGCTGATCGCCTGCTGCATGTACATCAGATTGCTGGCGCTGAGGATCGGCGTGTTGGACACGACGGCTGCAGCCGTGCGGGAAGCCTGGGCATCGAACTGGTCGTCCCAGTTGCCACGACGCGGCGCGTTGATGAGGTCGTTGATCGCGTCCTGCGCCACAGCCTGGCCGGCGATCGCCGCGGCACCAGCGGCAGCCACACCGCGCAGCAGCGAGCGGCGCGAAAGAGCAACAATTCCAGACGTCTTGGACATATTCCCTACCGTTTCATCCTGAACCTGAACCAAACGCATATCGCGCCATGGTTAACAAAGCGCCGCCACGAGGGCTGAAATATGCGCTGCGGGGTCGATCGGCGGCTGTCGAAACGCCCCCTTTTCTGCCTCCGGCGGTCCCATATCAATATGGCCAATTCGTGTCACCAGGGGGTTGTGTCACGGGAGTGTGTAGGCCCCGGTACGTGTCGTGAGGGCCAGAACGCGAAAACCGGACGCTTCGGGAGAAGCATCCGGTTTCGAGCGGTGGATCGCTTTGGAGGTCGTCTAATGAAGCCTCAGAGGCGATACAGGATCTGGTCGTTCCAGAAGCGGTCGAGACGCTGCAGGAGCTTGTTCATCTGGGTGAACTCGTCGGTGCCGATGCCGCCGACCTTCTGGATCGAGCCGATGTGGCGCTCATAGAGCTTGGCAACGGTTTCGGCGATCTCTTGGCCGGCATCCGTCAGGCTGATGCGGACCGAGCGACGGTCGACGCGCGAGCGCTGATGGTTGATGAAGCCGAGATCGACGAGCTTCTTGACGTTGTAGGAGACGTTCGAGCCCAGATAGTAACCGCGCGAGCGCAGTTCACCGGCGGTCAGTTCCGAATTGCCGATGTTGAAGAGCAGGAGTGCCTGGACGGCGTTGATGTCGGAGCGACCCTTGCGGTCGAACTCGTCCTTGATGACGTCGAGAAGGCGGCGGTGAAGACGCTCGACGAGGTGGAGGGATTCGAGGTAGAGCGAACGGATCGCTTCTTCCTGCGGGTCGAGAGTGGCCGGCTGCGGCTTGAGCTTGGTGTTCATATCGGTCTGCCTCACTGTTTTGTTTGGCGGTGTTGGTTTTTTCTCCCGCCTTGGTGAGGACCGTATCCAATGCGCATAAAATTCTATTTAAAACGCAGGCTTAACAGAGGCTTACCAGAGCCTCTCCTGCGATCAGGGTAAATCAACCGTTATACCCTGCTGCTTGTGTCTCCCTTCGAGCCACAACGCCAGGCGGAATACCACATAGACGACGAAGACTGCCGAATGCATGGTGACAGCGAGCGTGTTGTAGCCGAAGACATCCGGCCACACCGTGAACATCAGCATCTGCCCGCCGGCAGCAAGAAGCCACATCACCGGGCCCCAGGAGCCTGCGAGCCAGAGGCCGAGGGCTGCAACCGGAAAGACGACTGCAAGGCCCGTGGCCGCCACGCGCCAGGGTGTGGAGAGAAGGTCGAAACGACCCAGCCCATCATGGCTGTATCCGACGATCAGCGCCCAGTATTGCAGGCCGAACCAGAGGCAGGCGAGCGCTACAACGCGCAGAAACAGGACGAAAATGGCTTCCGTCAGGCTGCGAAGGGGCGTGTTGGTCGAATCAGCTTCCATGGCTTGGAGGATAGGCTTGTGCCAAGGTCTCCGCCAGCTTGGCGCTCGCGCCCTCCCCTGCTGATCTTGCTCGCCCGCTGCGACGGTTTGATCGGGGAGTCTTCGCCGCCTTCCGTTTTGCAAGCTTTCGGCATCGTGCTAATCAGCAGCCGGAACACAGACGAGGATCAGGCTGATGACGGACAAGACACATCTGGTAGACGCGGTTACCGGACACCGGCGCATGCGCCGCCTGCGCAAGGCCGACTGGCAGCGCCGGATGGTCCAGGAGAACCGTCTGACCGTCAACGACCTGATCTGGCCGATCTTTGTTGTGCCAGGATCGAACATCATGGACCCGATCGCCGCCATGCCCGGCGTTTTCAGGATGAGTGTCGACAAGGCTGTTGAGGCTGCAAAGGAGGCCGCCGATCTCGGGATCCCCGCACTGGCTACATTTCCGAATGTCGAAATGGAACTGCGCGATCAGACCGGCTCGGAAGTCCTGAAGAGCAACAATCTCCTCAATCAGGTGACGGCGGCGATCAAGAAGGCGGTCCCGAACATCGGCGTGATCACCGATGTGGCGCTCGATCCCTTCACCAGCCACGGCCATGACGGCATCTTGCGGGATGGCGAGATCGTCAATGACGAGACCGTGGACCAGTTGGTGCGGGCGGCGATTGCCCAGGCCGATGCCGGGTCCGATATCATCGCGCCCTCCGACATGATGGATGGCCGCATCGGCGCGATCCGCCGGGGCCTCGATGCTGCCGGGCACCAGGATGTCGGCATCATGTCCTATGCCACCAAGTTTGCCTCCTGCTACTACGGCCCCTATCGCGAGGCTATCTCGACGAGCGGACTGCTGAAGGGTGACAAGAAGACCTATTACATCGACCCGGCCAACAGCACGGAAGCCGTGCGGGACGCCGCCCTCGACGTCGAGGAAGGCGCCGACATGCTGATGGTGAAGCCGGGCCTGCCCTATCTCGACATCTGCTGGCGCCTCAAGGACAGCTTCGGCCTACCCGTTTTTGCCTATCAGGTGTCAGGCGAGTACAGCCAGATCAAGGCTGCGGCGGCGAATGGCTGGATCGACGGCGAGCGGGCGATGCTCGAAACGCTGCTCTGCTTCAAGCGCGCCGGCTGCGACGGCATCCTCACCTATTTCGCACCTGAGGTGGCCCGCCTGCTCGCAAAGCAGGGCTGATCCTCACGGATTATTGTATTCGGCATCGGGCTCCCCATATCAGAAACACAACCGAACAAGGAGCCCGACATGAGCCTCGACAGCAACTCGTCCTATGCCGCCCCGGAGGATTGGCGTGCCTATAGCGGCGTGCTCTCGCGGCGCGTCTTTGCCTTCCTGGTCGACTATCTGTTCATCGGCCTTCTGTGGATTCCGGCGGCAGTCGTCGTGTTTTTCCTCGGCGTGCTGACCCTCGGCCTCGGCTGGCTGCTCTATCCGATCCTGTTCTTCGTGGTCGCCGGCCTCTATTTCGGCATGTCTCTGGCAGGCCCCTCGCAGGCGACGCCGGGCATGCGGATGATGGGCATCGCCATGGTCCGTCTCGACGGTCGCAAGATCGACTTCGTCACCGCGATCGCGCATCTGGCGCTGTTCTGGATCCTGAACTCTGTGCTGACACCGCTGGTGCTGCTTGCCGGCCTGTTCATCGAGCGCTCGCGTCTCGTCCATGACCTGCTCCTCGGAACGGCCGCCGCGCGCACCTACTAGGCTTCTCGGCGCTTTTCGCCCCCGATACACTCCGGCATCCAAGCCGGAGTGTTGACCTTTTTCATTCTTGCGCCATCCTAGCTTCAACAGGACTGGCTAAAGGATTCTCTTCGGCGGCAGATGAACACGCAGACATCCCCCTCCCCGCAATTCTACCTGACGGCGCCTGCGCCTTGCCCGTATCTGGCGGGAGAATCGGAGCGGAAGGTCTTCACCCATCTTGTGGGTCCGCGTGCCACCGAAATGAACGACCTGCTGACCCAGGGTGGTTTCCGCCGATCCCAGAACATCGCCTATAGGCCTGCCTGCGAATCTTGCCGGGCCTGCGTGTCTGTGCGGGTTCTGGTCAACGAGTTCGAGCTCAGCCGGGGTTTCCGCCGTATCGAGGGCGTCAACAGCGACGTCATCTCGACCATCTACCCGGCTCAGCCGTCGACCGAACAGTTCTCGCTCTTCCGCCGCTATCTCGACCACCGCCACCAGAACGGCGGCATGTCGGACATGTCGGCGCTGGATTATGCGATCATGGTCGAAGACAGCCATGTCCAGACGCGAGTCATCGAATATCGGCTGCGCACCCCCGGCGACGGGATATCGGCCCAGCCGCGCGGCGAACTGATCGCAGTCGCCCTGTCGGACCTGATGAGCGACGGGCTCTCGATGGTCTATTCGTTCTACAATCCAGAGCTGGAGAAGCGGTCTCTCGGCACGATGATGGTGCTCGACCACATCCGCCGCGCCAAGGCGCTCGGCCTGCCGCATGTCTATCTCGGCTACTGGGTGCAGGGCTCCAAGAAGATGGGCTACAAGACCCGGTTTCAGCCGCAGGAGCATCTGATGAACCAGGGCTGGACGCGTTTTACCCCGGAAGTTGAGGGGTAAGCAGAGAAATCTCCGCCTCAGACCAGTCCCATTTTGGGACGTTCAGCCCTCCGCAGCGCACTTGCAGCGGAGGGCTGTTTCATTTCAGGACAGCTTGCGAATGATGCCGTAGACCACGTTCCGGTTCTCACCGAAGCGCACCGTCGCTTCAACTGGCATATCCCCGACGCTGCCCTTGATAATCCGGAGCATGTCTTCTTCTGAACGCAGGAGCAGTGCCCAGTTCATGAAGGTTTCCATGTAGCCGTCGACCTTGATGTCCGTTGCGAAATTGGCAAACAGGAAGACGCCATTCGGCTTCAGCATGTCGAGGCAGCGCTGGGTCAGCTTCATCGACACCTTGTCATTCAGATAATCGTAGAGACCCGCTGCGTAAACGAAGTCGAACTTGCCGAAGTCGTGGCGTCCGCCAAGAATGCCGCGTACGGATCCATCGACGGCTTCAATGCATGTGCCGGCAAAGTCACGGCTGATGGAGCCTACGCTGAGCGGGTCCTGGTCGAGGGCTACCCAGCGCTTCAGGCGACCTTCCTTCAGAGCAACGGACCGATTTGCCTCACGCAGGTGGCCGGCGGCGATCGTCAGAACCTCGGCCTCGCTGCCACGGGAAGATGCAATCTGATCAACATGTTGCGTCAACAGATCTCGACGCTCGCGTACCGCGACCGACGATGATGCGTCCTTGGTATAATCATAGAGCGCCTTCCCCAAGGGAGACGCCTCGTTGATCTTATCGGCAACGCTCGGATGGCCGTAGATGAAATCCAACAGTTGCGCGTCCCCGGAATAACCACGCGGTTTTTCGGAAGACCACCGTGTGAAGGGATCCTCCAGGAAGTAGCGGGCCACCGGGTGTTGCTGCGCAATCGGGATCAATTGCTGCCAGACACTCGGGGAATAACGCGCCCGCAGTTCATGCAGCGACCCCGCGATGCGATGAATTATATGCCGGGGTTCCGCACCCTGCTCGAATTGCTGCATTGCGATGGCGAGTGTCAGCCCGAGCGCCGTCCGCGCCGTTTCGAGCTCTTCATTCTTCCATGTCGTACCGGGAGCTACGACATGGGCCGCAATCGATTCTGGAGTAATCAGGCTCTCGCCGTCTAAAGAAATTTCAAACTGTCTCATACGCCGCACCACCGTGAAGAACGATAACCTCGTTAATACTTCAGTTACCATATGTGCAGATGTGAGATCGCGCGACTCCATTTGGTAACTTTTGAGGAGTTTGGTTAACAGCGCGAATGTCCGAGCTCCAGCAGGTTCGGGGATGAGCCCGGAGACTTGAAAATCCGGACGCGACAATGTCAGTCGGGTCTTTCGCAGGTGCGAGAGCGCTCCCGGTTGTTAGAGAAAGTACATGGTGGATAATGGCTGAGAGACGGATCGACGAGCCGGCCAGGCATGTTCCTGATCGCGAGGCTGTGGAGACCGATGGGACCGATCATGTCGCACGCCGCGCTGAACGCTCTTGAAGCGACGGGCAAGACCTGCCCGACCCTCGCTCCCGCCGCCACACTGCGCACCATCTACAAAACCCATACGGGACCTGCACGTGTGACCGCGGCCCGCCAAGGCCTTTGGGTGGCCGTGTTCGTCTACATGCTGTTTGCAGTGAGCGATTTTATCCTCATTGCCGATGTGGCACCGACGACGATCTTTGCCCGCCTGATGGTTGGCATGACCTCGCTCGTGATCCTCGAAGTCTGCTGCTGGGGCAAAGCCGGCGCCAGGGTCATCGAGGGCATTTCGGCAGCAGCGATCGTCGCAGGCTATCTGTTCTGGCTCCTGCCCGCCCTCCATACCACAGCCGTCGAAAGCATCCGGCTGTACATGATCTTCGGCACCATCTTCATGATGGGTGCGAACCTCTTTTTCATCTTCCCGTTCGTGCTCTCAGTGGTCACGTCAATCGTCGTGTTGGCCATCCTGCTTGGCAGCATGGTCACGATGTTCCCCAACGACCCGATCTACATGATCAATTTCGGGCTGTTTTACATCTCCTGCTTCATCTTCACGTCCTACGTGAACTGGAAGCTCAACGGAGAGCGCTACAACGTGTTTCTGAACGCGCTCGAGGCTGCCCATCAGCATCGCGAAGCGGAAAAACGCGGGGTTGCGCTCGAGCGTCTTTCCAACACGGACTACCTGACCGGCGTCGAAAATCGGCGCGCCGTCGACAAGCGTCTGAGGGATTTCTGGAACGACTGGCAGACCAACGGCACGTCCTTTGCCGCCATCCTCGTCGATGTCGACTTCTTCAAGAAGTACAATGATTTCTACGGTCATCAGGCAGGGGATCGCTGCCTGATCCTGGTGGCAAGTGTGCTCAACGACACGCTGAAACCGCTCAATGCCTCCGTCGGTCGTTATGGCGGCGAAGAGTTCATCGTGCTGTCTCGTGTCACCGGGCGCGATCAGGTCATGGCGCTTTGCGAAATCATCCGGAGCGCCGTCGAAGGCCTGCATCTGGTTCACGACCAGCGCCGCGACGGCCAGGCTTTCGTCACAGTCAGTGTCGGTGCGTCCTACACCCGCGCGCAGACCGGCCCCAAGCTGGAGCGCATTATCAATGAAGCGGACCGGGCTCTCTATTCCGCCAAGGCGAATGGCCGCAACTGCATCCGGCTCTTCAACCCGAATGATCCGCTGACAAGCGACGACAACGAGAATATCGCCGCGACACTGCGCATGGCGATCAAGAACGATCTCGTCCACCTCGTCTATCAGCCGATCCAGAACCTGCGCACAGGGCGCGTCGAAGCGGTGGAATCGCTGATGCGTATGAAGATGATCGACGGCACGCCCTTGTCGCCGGCGCAGTTCATCCCGGTCGCCGAGCGCACCGGCGCCATTCTCGACCTCGGTCTCTGGGCCATCCGACGAGCCTGCACGGAGGTGCTTGCCACCGGCATCGCACCGATGGCCAGCGTCAACGTTTCGGCCATCCAGCTCAAGTCGCGCGGCTTTGCGCTTGCCGTCTCAACGATCCTCGAAGAGACCGGTGTGTCCGGATCGCAGCTCGCCTTCGAGATCACCGAAGGCATCGACATGGAGGGGCAGTCGGATGTCATCCGCTGCATCACCGACCTGCAGGCGCTCGGGATCCGGATCTGGCTCGACGACTTCGGCACGGGCTTTGCCGGCCTCTCCTGGCTTCGCCTCTTCCCCTTCGACACGGTCAAGATCGACCGCTCCTTCCTGCAGGACGCCCGCCGTCCGGCTGGCCGTGCCATGCTGGAAGACATCATCCGGCTGATCCGCAACCGCGGCTTGAAGATCCTGATCGAAGGCCTGGAAACCGCCGACCACGTCGAGCTGATGCACGAACTCGGGATCGAACTCGGCCAGGGCTATTATCTCGGCCGCCCCGTGCCGATCGATGAGGTCAAGATCAAGGCTTTCCCACGGCTTGCGAGCATCGCCGTCCGCTGATTTCAAGCTCTGGTAATCGGCCCCAGATTTGGCCGATTGCCGCATCTGCGATCTTCAAACGAAATCAGTAGTATCCGCCCGCATATTCAAGAGGTCGGATACACGTATGAGCACGGTCGACGCGCGAGATCTGGCGGGCAGCCAGGACTTTTCTGAAACGCTTCTCAAGCACACCACCATCCGGGTGAGCGACGGCTATCTCGAGGATTTCCGCCGCCATGTCGAAGCCGTGCACTACGCCGCAAACGAAGTCATTTTCCGCAAGGGCGACGAGAGCGATTTCGCCATCCTGATCGGCGCGGGCGAGGTCGAAGTCTATGACGAGCAAAGCGGCACGGTACTCGCCGTCTCCGGCGAAGGTGCTCTGATCGGCGAACTCGGCATGATCAGTGGCGATCCACGCAGCGCCTCTGCCCGGGCGCTGACACCACTTACGGGCTGGAAGATCGACCGCTCGGACTACCGCGAATTCCTGAGCGACCGGCCTGAACTGGCCACTCTCTTCTTCCGCAAGATCTATGCCCAGCTTTCCCAGAGCTATGGCAAGCTCAGGCAACAGTTCGTGGCGCTGGAAGAGGCGGACCGGCGCTATCACGCGCTCGCCTTCATGTTCGTCACCATCGTGCTGATGGTCAATGTCTATGCCCTGGTGAATGGCCTCATCCTCGGCGGCCTTCGAGAAAGCCACCAGGAACAGATGATCTTCTGGACATCCCGCGCCATGGAACTCTGGGGCGGCTTCATCCTCTGGGGGCTGACCGTGCGCTGCGGATTGACACGGCACGACATGGGCATCCGGATGGGCAATCTGTGGCGGTCGATCGCTGTGGGACTATTGATCAGCGTGCCGGCGCTCGCGGCCATGGCCTATTTCCGAACGCGTCTTTACCCGGAGCTGGAGGGCACGCCCCTCCTCGACCCGCAGCTCATCTCGCTCAGCGTCTACACCTACATTCTGATCGCAGCCTTGCAGGAGTGGATCTGCCGGGGCGTCTTCCTCACCTCGATTGCGAGCCTGATGCCGGGCAAGACACGGCCGATGGCGGCGATCGTCATCTCATCCCTGGTGTTCTCGACGCTCCACCTGCACTACTCGTCATCGCTTGCGGTGGTCGCTCTGCTAACCGGCATCGTCTGGGGCTGGCTGTTCCTGAAATACCGCAATCTCGCCGGACCGATCATCTCGCATTTCATCCTCGGCAATGCGGCAACGCTGATGGGGCTCTGGGCGATCTGGCAGCGGGGCTGACATGAAAAAGCCGGCCGCTGATGCGGCCGGCTCTAGAGACTTCGGATCTGGGTGTGGCTCAGCCCGAGAACTTGCCGCTGCGCGGGAAGCCCTTCGGCACAAGGCGTCCGGCCGAGGCGCGATCGCCCTGCCATTCGACCAGCTCTTCCTTCGTCTTGGTGAAGGTGCGCCCGGCGCTGTCTGCCCAGGTCAGGCCGTCGGCGATCGCGAAGAACTTCACGTCGGAAATGCCCCCATCCTTGTAGCGCTGCAGGCGCACGCCTTTGCCGCGGGTCATTTCCGGGATCTGGGCAAGCGGGAAGACGAGCAGCTTACGGTTTTCACCGACGACCGCCATATGGTCGCCGCTGACCCGCACCACGAGCTTGGCTTCGTCCGGCATGCCGACATTCATCACCTGCTTGCCCTTGCGGGTATTGGCGACGACTTCACCCTCCGGCACGATAAAGCCGTTGCCGGCGGTCGAGACGAAGATGAGCTTGCGGCTGGAATCGTGGACGAAGGCCGTCAGCACGTCCTGATCGTTTTCCATGTCGACCATGATGCGCAGCGGTTCGCCATGGCCACGGCCACCGGGCAGCTTGTCGCCCCCCAGGGTGTAGACCTTGCCGCCCGTCGTCACGAGCAGGATCTTGTCCGTCGTCTGAGCCGGGAAAGCGACCTTCAGCGCATCGCCTTCCTTGAAGGTCAGCGCTGACGTGTCGGAGATGTGGCCCTTCAGTGCGCGGATCCAGCCCTTATCGGAGATGACGACGGTGATCGGTTCCTTTTCGATCATCGCCTGCTGGATGGCTTCAACATCGGCATCGGGAGCGTCGGAGAAGACGCTGCGGCGGCGGCCGAGCTCGGTCGCCTTCGCATATTTCTTCTTCACCTCGCCGATTTCCCAGGCGACCGTCTGCCACTGCTTGTCGGTGGACGCCAGAAGGGATTCGATCTCGGCCTTCTCGGCTGACAGCGCATCGTGCTCCTTGCGGATCTCGAATTCCTCAAGCTTGCGCAGATTGCGCAGGCGCATGTTGAGGATGGCTTCGGCCTGGTTGTCGGTCAGATCCCATTTGGCGATCAGGACAGGCTTCGGCTCGTCCTCCTCTCGGATGATGCGGATCACCTCGTCGAGGTTGAGATAGGCAATCAGCAGGCCACCGAGGATTTCAAGACGGCGGTCGATCGCAGCCAGGCGGAACTTCGAACGGCGGACGAGCACGTCCTTGCGGTGGTCCAGCCACTCGGTCAGCACCTCGTTGAGGGCCATGACCTTGGGGACCTTGCCCTGCGACAGCACGTTCATGTTGAGCGGAATGCGGCTTTCGAGCTCAGTGAGCTTGAACAGCGATTCCATCAACAGCGTGGCATCGACCGTGCGGCTCTTCGGCACGAGCACGAGGCGGATGTCCTCGGCGCTCTCGTCGCGCACGTCTTCGAGCAGCGGCAGACGACGGGCGATCAGGAGTTCGGCGATCTTTTCGATCAGGCGCGACTTCTGCACCTGGAACGGAATCTGGGTGACGATGATCTGGTAGCCGCCACGGCCGAGATCCTCGATCTCCCACTTGGCACGCACCCGGAAACCGCCGCGACCTGTGCGATAGGTCTCGAGCATCGAGGCACGGCTCTCGACGATCACACCGCCGGTCGGGAAATCAGGGCCCTCGATGCCGCCACGTTCCGGATGGGCGGGATCAGCAAACAGTTCCTCGACGGAAGCGCCAGGGTTCTTGATGAGGTAGAGCGCGGCGTCGCAGAGCTCATGGGCATTGTGCGGTGGAATCGAGGTCGCCATGCCGACCGCGATGCCCGAGGCACCGTTCGCCAGAAGGTTCGGGAAAGCACCCGGCAGAACCGTCGGCTCGTCGTCTTCCTCGTTATAGGTCGGGCGGAAGTCGACTGCATCCTGATCGATGCCTTCGAGCAGCAAGGCCGCAACATCGGTCATGCG
Source organism: uncultured Allorhizobium sp. (assembly GCA_958439205.1). GTDB lineage: Bacteria > Pseudomonadota > Alphaproteobacteria > Rhizobiales > Rhizobiaceae > Allorhizobium. The sequence goes on from OY288189.1 coordinate 3,366,956, forward strand.
GGCTTCGGTGTAACGATAGGCGGCAGCACTGTCGCCGTCGATGTTGCCGAAGTTCCCCTGCCCGTCGACAACCGGGTAACGCTGGGAGAAGTCCTGCGCCAAGCGCACCAGCGCATCATAGACCGACTGGTCGCCATGCGGGTGGAACTTACCGATGACGTCACCGACGATACGGGCGCATTTCTTGAAGGCCGAGTTCGGCCGGATGCCCATTTCGCTCATCGCGTGGATGATGCGGCGATGCACCGGCTTCAGTCCGTCACGGACATCCGGCAGCGCGCGGTGCATGATCGTCGACAAGGCATAGGCGAGATAACGCTCTTCGAGCGCCGCCTTCAGGTCGACCGGAAGAATGTTGTCGCCACCCTCTTCGGGCGGAAGCTGATTTGTCCCCATGCGTCTCACCTATCGGAGAAGACCTGGAACGGCAAGGAAACCGGGGATTCTGCCTGTGGATTAAGGGGCTGTGACCGTCATCACGCCACAATCCCCCCGCACCGGTCTATGGCGAAAATCGGTGGACGTTTTTTCAATCCCCCTTATAAATATCGCCGACCTTTTGGGCACGCTCAACGCGGCCAACAGCAACAGAGGACCTCGTCATGACCTTGTACCGTTCCACCCGAATTCTGCTCGCGGGCGCGGCGCTCTGCGCGTTCACCGGCCCTGCGCTCGCGCTGGACGGACAGGATTTGCTCAAGAAGATCAACGCTGCCTTCGCAACTGGCGGCACCAACATCACCGCCGACAGCGTCGAGGTCGATGGATCCAACGTGATCCTGAAGGGCCTCAAGCTCGGCGTCGAAGCTGAGCCGACGGACAAGCCGCTGATGCTTCAGGAGCTGACGCTGGAAGGCGTCACCGAGGAAGAAGGCGGCGCTTATTACATCGAACGCGTCGAATTCCCCGAGGTGAACGTCTCGGAAGAGAAGTCGACCTTCAAGGTTCAGGATCTCTACCTCTCCGGCGTTTATGTCCCCGGCGACGCCAATGCTGAGGGCATCGATTCGCTGATGTTCTACGAAGAAGCCCATAGCGGTCCGGTGGAAGTCACCGTGGACGGTAAGCCGGTCTTCTCTATGACGGAAGCCGTCGGCACGATGGGCCTGTCTGAAGACGAGACCACGATCACTTTCGAGGGCACCGTGACCGGCGTGAAGGCCGATCTCAGCACCGTTGAAGATCCGAAGGCAAAGGAATCCATCGAAGCGCTCGGCCTCACCAGCCTAGACGGCAACATGAACATGTCCGGCAGCTGGGAAGTCGAGAGCGGCACGATCGATATCGAGGACTACTCGATCGATTTCGCCAATGTCGGCAAGCTCTCCCTCGCCTTCTCGATGTCCGGCTACACGCTCGACCTCGTCAAGCAGATGCAGGAACAGGCCCGCATGATGCAGGCACAGCCGCAGAACGAGCAGGCCCAGCAGGCTGCTGGTCTTGCCATGCTCGGCCTTGTCCAGCAGCTGTCGCTGGTCGATGCGCAGGTCCGCTTCGAAGATGCCGGCATCACCAAGCGCGGCCTCGACTATGCCGGCAAGAGCCAAGGTGCCGACGGCGCGCAGATGGCACAGATGGTCAAGGGCATGGTTCCGATCCTGCTTGCCCAGGCGAAGCTCGGCGCACTGCAGAACGAGGTCTCGGCCGCGGTCAACAGCTACATCGACAACCCGAAGGCGCTGACCATTGCAGCCGCCCCTGCAAGCCCGGTCGCCTTCCCAATGATCATGGGTGCCGCCATGGGCGCACCGGAAACCATCCCGGGCTTGATCGGCCTGAAGGTGACGGCGAACGACTGATCGCAGTCTCAATCAATACACCGAGCCCGGCCCGCGCAAGCGCGCCGGGCTTTTTCTTGGCATAGAGGTCAACAAAAAGGCCGGGATCGCTCCCGGCCTTTTTCATTTCCAGATCCTTGGACCCGATCAGTCCTTCTTCGGCTGCGGAACCACGCGCAGCGACAGATCGCGCAGCTGCGCGGGCGTGGCCGGCGACGGGGCGTTCATCAGCAGGTCCTGGGCCTGCTGGTTCATCGGGAAGAGCGAGATTTCGCGCAGGTTCTTCGCGCCGACGAGCAGCATGACCACGCGGTCGATACCGAAGGCGCAGCCGCCATGCGGAGGCGCACCGTACTGGAAGGCGCGGTACATGCCGCCGAAGCGTTCCTCAACGTCATCCTTGGACAGGCCGACCTTCTCGAAGGCCTTGACCATCAGTTCCGGCGACTGGTTACGGATCGAGCCCGAAGCGATTTCGAAGCCATTGCAGACCGCGTCATACTGATAGGCCTTGAGCGACAGCGGATCCTGGCTTTCCAGCGCTTCCAGACCACCCTGCGGCATCGAGAAGGGGTTGTGGGCGAAGTCGATCTTCTTTTCTTCCTCGTTGTATTCGTAGAACGGGAAGTCGACGATCCAGCACATTTCGAAACGGTCGCGATCGACCAGGTTCAGCTCCTCGCCAGCGCGGGTGCGGGCTTCACCGGCAAACTTGTAGAACTTGGCCGGATCGCCTGCGACGAAGAAGGCAGCATCGCCCGGCTCGAGGCCGAGCTGCTGACGGATCGCTTCGGTGCGCTCTTCGCCAATGTTCTTGGCGAGCGGACCGGAACCGGCGATCTTGCCGTCCTCTTCCTTCCAGAAGATGTAGCCGAGGCCCGGCTGGCCGGTCGATTGCGCCCAGGCGTTCATGCGGTCGCAGAATGCTCTGGAGCCACCGGTCTTGGCCGGGATCGCCCAGATCTCGACCTTCGGGTTCGACGCGATCATGCCGGCGAAGACCTTGAAGCCGGAATCACGGAAGTGGTCGGTAACGCCTTCCATGACGATCGGGTTGCGCAGGTCCGGCTTGTCGGAGCCATACTTGCGGATCGCGACGTCATAGGGGATGCGCGGCCATTCTTTGCTGACCGGCTTGCCTTCGGCGAACTGCTCGAAGACGGAGGTCATCATCGGCTCCATCGTCTGCCAGATGTCTTCCTGGGTAACGAAGCTCATCTCGACGTCGAGCTGGTAGAACTCGCCCGGAAGACGGTCGGCGCGCGGATCTTCGTCGCGGAAGCAGGGCGCGATCTGGAAATAGCGGTCGAAGCCGGCAACCATCAGGAGCTGCTTGTACTGCTGCGGTGCCTGGGGCAGCGCGAAGAACTTGCCTTCGTGGATGCGGCTCGGCACGAGGAAGTCGCGCGCACCTTCCGGCGACGACGCCGTCAGGATCGGGGTCGAATATTCGGCAAAGCCGGCAGCGGCCATGCCTGTGCGCATCGACGAGATGATCTGGGTGCGCTTGACGATGTTCTTGTGCAGCGTGTCGCGGCGCAGATCGAGGAAGCGGTACTTCAGGCGCACGTCTTCCGGATAGTCGGGCTCGCCGAAGACCGGCAGCGGCAGTTCCTTGGCAGCCGAGAGAACTTCGATCTCCTGAGCGTAGAGTTCGATCTCGCCGGTTGCCATGGCCTTGTTGGTGGTCTCTTCCGAACGGGCCTTGACCAGGCCGTCGATGCGGATGACCCATTCGCCGCGCACGGTTTCGGCCAGCTTGAAGGCCGGGCTATCCGGATCGGCCACGACCTGGGTGATGCCGTAATGGTCGCGCAGGTCGATGAAGAGCACGCCGCCATGGTCACGGACACGATGGACCCAGCCCGAGAGGCGGACGGTCTGACCGACGTCGGATTTGCGAAGAGCGGCACAGGTGTGGCTGCGGTAACGATGCATGATGTCGTGCTTTCCTGGACTGATAGACGGCTGGCGGGAATTAAGAATTCGGCACACGGCCAGCCGATAGAAAATCGGGCGGAAAAGCGCATGGTGCGCCTGATTTGTCAAGGCTGCGTGGTGTTGGGCGTGGCCGAAGCTGTTTCTCAGGTTGGGTGCTGGGCCTTGCTCATTAGAGGGCGCGGCAGCGAATTGAATGCAATTTCTTCGCAAAGGGCGAGACGGACCCGGACAGTTGGTTGCGCTCATAGCCGTTACGGGGTCGCGAGGGGACTGTCAGATTTTGGATTGCCGAGAAGCAAGAACGGCCCGGCAGATCCACTTCAGGAGATGCATGATCTGGCTATGATCGAAACACCCGACGCGAGATCGTATCTGGTAGACGCCGCCTTGCGAAACTGCTCGAATGCCATGTTGCAAGGTTACGTCGATCAGGCGTCCCAAACAGAGGAGAGAAGAGCGCATGGATGTGTTTCGGGCCATCTACTCGTCAGAACCCTTCGGCTATGACAGCGCAATTTTAGACGGGATCCTGATGGAGGCCCGGCGCGCAAATCTCCGTGACGGCATCACAGGTGCCCTTATCTGCCGCGCAGATATCTACCTGCAATGGCTTGAAGGCCCCGAGCTGGAGGTCCGGAAGACCCTTGAGCGCATCGAACGCGACGACCGCCACCTCGAGGTGAAGGTACATGTCGCAGAACATGTAGCAGAGCGAACGTTCGGAGAATGGGCGATGTTGCACGATCCGGCGGCAACATGGATCTGGACGCAAAGCGAGATTGCAAGTGGCGCCCTCAAGCGAACGACACCGGAAGAGATAACGGAGTTCTTCTTGCGCCTTCGACGCACTGGGGCTGCTGACGGTAAGTGAGGTCCCTAACCGCAAGCAGAGTCGGACGTAGGCCTCTATGGAACATAGTTGTATTAGGTGACGAAGTTGCAGAGTTTTAAGAACGGACGGTGGCTCAATGAGCCCACAAAAGCAGATGCTTCGGATACCGAACTCTCCGTAACGACTGACGCCAACACGGATTTTTGGCGAGAGACACACTATGGCTTTGTGCGCGACAGCGGCCACTTCTACGCATTCCAGGCCGAAAGCGATTTCACCGCGCAGGTTCGTGTCCAGGCGCATTTTGAACATCTATACGACCAGGCTGGCCTCATGGTCAGGCTCGACGAAAGACGGTGGGTCAAGACCGGGATCGAGTTTTCGGACGGATATGGCTTGCTCGGCAGCGTGCTGACGGATGGAGCCTCCGACTGGGCAACAGGGCGATACGACGGCGACCCATCCGATTTCTGGATCAGGGTGACCGTCCAGAATGGCGTATTGCGGATACAGGCATCAGCCGATGCAAAAACGTGGCCACTGGTCCGCCTCTGCCCATTCCCAGAAGCGGAGCATTATCTCGTTGGCCCAATGTGCTGCACTCCCGAACGTGCCGACTTGGAGGTAAGGTTTAGTGAGTGGCAATTAGGGCGGGCCTTGGGCAAAGACCTCCACGACCTGACTTAGCGGTCAGAGCGCTTTATTGAGAAGCCGCAGCGTTTGCTTCTGGCGCAAAAGCGAGAAAACTTTGCTGAGAATGATGATGCTTCAGGAACGGCAAAGGACGGTGTGTTCGGCCGGAACGGAGGCGCAAACCAGTCTGCCCCGCTCACTCCGGCAACAACACACTCGCCAAATCCAGCGGCGCCGCGAACGGCTCGCAGCCGGTGCCGCCGTCGCCCTCCGGTGGCAGCTTGCCGTCGATCATCAGATGGGCATGCCCATGGATCTGCGACCAGACGAGTTGCTCGACGGCCGCCCTGCCCTCCGGCGTATCCAGCTTCATGCGCTTTGCCACCGGCCACGAGATCTCCTCGAGCACGGCGTGTGCGGCGTTGGCGGGCGGGCCTATGGCCGGATCGTCCCAGTCGAGGCGGTTGGCGGTGAACATCAGGCGGAAGAGATGCGGGCGGGCTCTGGCAAAGTTCAGATAGCCGCGTGAGGCCGCCCGTAGCTGCTCTGCCGGATCGTCAGGGGCTTCCGCCATGGCCTCCCGCATCGAGGCGCCGAATAGCCTGAAGCCTTCGACAGCAAAGGCGGTCATCAGGTGGCGCAGGGTCGGGAAGTGATGCTCGGGTGCCGCATGAGATACGCCGACCCGGGCGGCGAGCTTGCGGAGCGTCAGGCCTTCGAGGCCCTGCTCTTCGAGCATGTCGAGCCCGGTGCCGATCAGCGCCTGGCGCAGGTCGCCATGGTGATAGGATTTCTGTCTTGCCATGCCCCTTCATAACCGCTCGAAACCGTATCGTCAAAATCAATCTTGACATTGCCAAGTTATGCCGCATGCTTATCTTGTCACCGTCAAGATGAGGCCCCCATGTCCCCCGACACCGCGTTTTCAATTACCAGCAGCACCGCCATGGCCGGCTGGCTGCTGCTCATCCTCGCGCCGCGCTGGCCCGCCCTCATTGCTTTCATTCGTTTCGGCCTGATCGGCGCGCTGTCGCTCACCTATGCCGTCTTGATCCTCGTCTACTTCTTCCGCGTCGAGGGCGGCGGCTTCGGGTCGATCGCGGAGGTGCGGGCCCTCTTCATGAGCGATCCGGTGCTCGTCGCCGGCTGGGTGCATTACCTCGCCTTCGATCTCTTTATCGGCACATGGATTGCCGTCGAGGCGGACAAGCGCGGCTACAATCGCCTCCTGCAGGCGCCGATGCTGGTCGCGACCTTCATGTTCGGGCCGCTCGGCCTCCTGCTCTTTTATCTTACCCGCGCGACGGAAACCGCGCTCAGCCCTCGAAAGGCCTGACCGATGACCATGCTCTTCAACGACAGTGTTGCGCTCGCGCCATCTCCGGATCTCGCTGCTGCCGAACAAAGAACCCGCCGTGTGCTGATCGTCGGGATCGGATTGTCGGTAGCGCTGGCCTTTCCGAGCGTCATTGCGCTTGGCCTCGACGACAGGCTGATCAACGGTATCAGCGTCTGGAGCAAGCCGCTGAAGTTCCAGGCTTCACTGGCCATGATGCTTCTCACGCTCATCCTGCTCCTGCCGCTGATCGAGGCACGGGCGCGGGCCGGGCTCGGCGTTTTCCTGGCGAGCCTGATGGCGGCGATCACGGCAAATGGCGAAGTCTTCTACATCACCCTGCAGGCCGCCCGCGGCCGGGCGTCGCATTTCAACGACAGCACAGCTTTCGAGGCGATGGCCTATAGCGTGATGGGTGTGGGGGCGGCGCTGCTCGTGCTGTCGAGCCTGGTGATCGGCGTCTATATCCTGCTGCGCCTGCGACCCGGTGCGCCCGCCGGCTTGCGGCTCGGCGGCGGCTGGGGTCTCGTGCTCGGCAGCGTTGCGACCCTAATCACCGCCTTTGCGCTCGGCGGCGGCCAGATCGACGGGCCGGGTCACTGGGTCGGCGGCATCAAGACGGATGTTGGCGGATTGCCGCTGTTCGGCTGGTCGCGCACCGGCGGCGATCTGCGCGTGCCGCATTTCTTCGCCACCCACATCATGCAGGCCTTGCCGATCTTGGGTCTCGGCCTCGACCGCCTCGCTCCCCGCTTCGCGAGACACGGCATCGCGCTCGGCGCCGTCATCTCGATCGCCGTGGTCGTCGGCACCTTCGTTCAAGCCGTCCAGGGGCGACCCTTCCTCTGACGGTCAAATCCGGGCGGATGGCGACAGGCCGCGATTTTGGCCTGTCGCCGTCTGCCGAACAGGTTTAGGAATTCGGGCCTGCCACGGCACCGACTCAAACATCACCCTCCCTCGCCGCGGCCCGCAGGCCCATTCATGCACGACATCCGTCCCCTCATCCCGCTTCTCATCACCGCCGGCATCCTGATCGGCGGCAACGGATTGCAGGGCACCTTCATCGCGCTGCGCGGCATCGAGGAGGGCTTCAGCACCTCGGTCATCGGCATGGTGGGTGCCGGCTATTTCATCGGCTTCGTGTTCGGCTGCGTTTACATCACCAAGATCATGCGGGCGATCGGGCATATCAGAGCCTTCTCGGCGCTCGCGGCCATCGCATCCGCGGCCTCGATCATGATGGTGCTGGTGATCGACCCGATCTCCTGGTTCCTGATGCGTCTCGTGCAGGGTGTGTGTTTTGCCGGCCTCTTCGCCGTCGTCGAGAGCTGGCTGAACGCCCGTGTCACCAATGCCACCCGGGCGCGTACGCTCTCCGTCTACCGTTTCGTCGATCTCGGCTCGGTGACGGCCGCGCAGTACATGATCCCGCTCTTCGGCGTCTCCGGCATCGATCTCTTCGCGATCATCGCCATGGCGCTCTCGCTTTCGCTGGTGCCGATCTCGTTTGCCGACAAGTCGAGCCCCGCCCCACCCAAGGATGTGAAGTTCGATATCAAGGTTCTCTGGTCGGTCTCGCCGCTCGCGACCGTCGGCTGTATCGTCATCGGGCTCACCAATTCGAGCTTCCGCTCGCTCGGGCCGATCTATGCCGATGGCATCGGCATGTCGGTGACTTCAATCGCCACCTTCATGAGCATCGGCATCTTCGCCGGCATCGTGCTGCAATATCCGCTCGGCCATTACTCCGACAAACTGGACCGGCGCGTGATCATCCTCGTCTCGACGATCGGGGCGTTGCTTGCTTCGATCTTTCTCGCCTTCCTGGCGGGCGATGGCGAACTGGCAAACTTCATCGGCATCTTCGCCTTCGGCGCCTTTGCGCTCCCCCTTTATTCGCTCTGCTCGGCCCATGCCAATGACCATGCGGCACCGGGCCAGCATGCGCTTGTCTCGGCCGGCACGCTGTTTTTCTGGTCGATTGGCGCGGTTGTCGGCCCGCTGATTGCCTCCTTCCTGATGGATGCCTTCGGGCCGCATGCGCTCTTCGCCTATACGATCGTGGTGCTGACCTTCTTCGTCGCCTATACGCTGGCGCGCATCCGGGCGCGCGATGCGGTGCCGACAGAGAAGCGGCGCATGCGTTTCCGCAGCCTGCTGCGCACCTCGGCCTTTTTCAGCAAACTCGCCACGCCGCCTAACGAGAAGGATGGCGGCTGAGATGATCATTGTCAGACCTGCGACAGCATGGCCCACCGGCGCTATTGCTGATCAGTCGTCTCAACTTTAAAAACGGGACGATCAGCGAGAGTTCCGACCGTGACCTTTGTTTCCCGCCGCACCCTTCTCAAATCTGCTGCCGTGCTCGGCGCCTATGGCGCGGGTCTTGCCGTGATGCCACGCCTGACCCAGGCGTTTGCGTCCACAGACCCGATCGAAATCGAGGCGCTGACCGGCGATGTGCTGCTCGACGGCAAGCAGGCGACGCGCGGGGTGATGCGCTATGCGCTCGCCGGGCAACCATCCTCCGATCCCTCCCCACCAATCCTGCGCACCAAACGGGGCGAGGCCTTCAAGGCGCGGCTGATCAACCGGCTCGACGAGCCGACGACCATCCACTGGCACGGCATCCGTCTGCCCAACGATCAGGATGGCTTGCCCTTCGTCACCCAGCCTTACGTCTATACCGGCGAACGGTTCGACTACGCTTTCTCGCCGCCGGATGCCGGCACCTTCTGGTATCATCCGCATTGCAACACGCTGACGCAAATGGGCCGTGGGCTTGCCGGCGTGCTGGTGGTCGAGGATGACAGGGACCCAGTCTTCGATGGCGAGGTGGTGCTGAATCTCCGGGATTTCCGGCTCGGCGGCGACGGCCAGTTCATCGAGCAGTTCAAGCCGCGCGATGCGGCGAAGACCGGTACGTTCGGAACGCTGCGCACCGCCAACTGGCAGCCCGAACCACGCTACGACGTGCCCGCCGGTGGCCTTGTGCGTGTCCGCATCCTCGCGGCCGACGTGACGCGCATCTATAATCTCAAGCTCGCAGGCGCCGCGGCGCAGATCATTGCGATCGACGGGCATCCGGTGCCTCAGCGTATGGCGCTGGACATGGCTGTCATCTCGCCGGGTCAGCGGCTGGATCTCGCCATTCGTGTCGCCGACAGCGAAGGTGCGGAGATGGTGCTTGAGGATATCAGGCCCTCGACGGCGAAGGTGGTGGCGCGGCTCAGGGCCGTTGGCTCATCGCTCAAACGCAATCTCGGCGATCTCGGTCCGCTTGCGGAAAACGCGGGCGTCGATGCCGATCTTTCCAACGCGACCCAGATCCCGCTGCTTCTCAGCGCCACTGCCGAAAGTGCTGCCCGCGATTCGATCTGCGGGACGCTCGGCTATTCCTTCTGGGCGATCAACAAGGTTCCCTATCCCGGCGACACACCTGATCCGACTGCCCCGATCGCCGAGCTGAAGTTGGGCCAAACCTATCTGCTCAATGTCGAGAACGTCACTCCCCATGCCCATCCGATCCATCTGCATGGCATGAACTTCAAGGCCATCTCTTCGAACAAGCGAGAGGTCCAGCCGCTCGTGTCGGACACCTACCTTGTGCTGCCGGATGAAAAGGTCCAGCTTGCGCTGGTGGCCGACAACCCGGGCAACTGGGTCTTCCATTGCCACATCATCGAACACCAGAAGACCGGCATGACCGGCTATTTCCGAGTGACATGACATGAGCCTTGCCGAGACGATGCGCATCCACGAGCCCTATCCGGGGCTGTATGCCTATTACGACGGACGCATCCTCGGCAAACGTCTGCATTCCGACAAGGCGAACTGGCTCGACGACGGCGCTTACAGCCTGGGAGTCGCGAGCTATGCGATCGTCTCGGGAACCGAGGCGCTGGTCTATGACACGCATATCTCCTTCGATCACGCGCGCGCCATCCGCAGCCATCTCTCCAGCCTCGGCGTCACCAGCATCCGGGTCGTGCTCAGCCACTGGCATACCGACCATGTCGCGGGGAATGCGGGCTTCATCGACTGCCCGATCCTGTCGAACAAGCTGACGCGGGACACGCTGATCGAGAAGCGCAAGGTGCTTGTCGCCAAGGACCCGCCGATCAATCCGGTCGTCATGCCGACCGAGACCTTTGACGGCGAGATGACGCTGGAGGTCGGCGCCATCACGATAAAGCTTATGCAGTTCGACATTCACAGCGCCGACGGCACCGTTGTCCTTTTGCCGCATCTCGGCGTGCTGTTGGCGGGCGACACGCTCGAAGACACCGTCACCTATATCTCGGAGCCCGCGAATACCGGGCGGCACATCGCAGAACTCGACCGACTGGCAAAGCTCGACTTCATCAGGATCCTGCCCAATCACGGCGACGAGCAGGTGATCGCATCCGGTGGCTATCCACCGTCTCTGGTGACCGCCACGCGGGACTATCTGACGCGGCTGCTCTTGCATCTGGATGAACCCGGACTGTCCGACGAGAGCCTCGAGCGCTTCATCGCACCGGAACTGAGCGCCGGAACCCTTACCTATTTCGCGCCCTACGAGGCAGTTCACAGCCAGAACATTGCCGCGCTGAGGGGTGTTTCAGCCGACGATTAAGGGACTTCACCCTTTGAAGAGGGCTTACAGGCTCCGTTTCCCGGTCGTTCATATTGACAAGGAAGGCCAGAAGGGAAACTAAGGTTGATCCTTTAGTTTCCATGACCGAGCCGAAATGATCGATACCACTGCCGCGCTCGAAGAGGCCTGCCGCCTCCTCGCTCAATCCGATTTCATCACGATCGACACGGAATTTCTCCGCGAAACGACCTTCTGGCCGGAACTCTGCCTCATCCAGATGGCGAGCCCGGAACATGAATACATCGTCGACCCGATGGCCAAGGGCCTGGACCTCAAGCCCTTCTTCGAGCTGATGGCCAATTCCGCTGTCGTGAAGGTCTTCCATGCGGCCCGCCAGGACATCGAAATCATCTTCCATCTCGGCGAACTGATCCCGCATCCGATCTTCGACACCCAGGTTGCGGCGATGGTCTGCGGCTTCGGAGACTCGGTCTCCTATGACCAGCTCGTGCAGAAGGTGAAGAACGTCCATATCGACAAGACCTCGCGCTTCACCGACTGGAGCCGCCGTCCCTTGTCCGAGAAGCAGCTCGATTATGCGCTCGCCGATGTCACCCATCTGCGCGACGTCTATCTGAAGCTGAAGGGCCAGTTGGACGCCGAAGGCCGGGCGGAATGGCTGACCGAGGAAATGGCGATCCTCGAATCCCGCGAGACCTACGACCTGCCGCCTGAACAGGCCTGGCAGCGGCTGAAGATGCGGCTGCGCAAGCCGACCGAACTTGCCGTCATGCAATATGTTGCCGCCTGGCGCGAACGCGAGGCGCGTGCCCGCAACGTACCGCGCTCCCGCGTATTGAAGGACGACGCGATCTACGAAATCGCCCAGCAGCAGCCGAAAGACGTGGAGGCGCTTGGGCGCCTGCGCACCATCCCCAAGGGCTGGGAACGCTCATCTTCAGGCGCTGCCATCCTCGAACAGGTCAATACGGCGCTCGCACTTCCGAAGTCGGAGATGCCGCATCTGGAGCGCCACGCCCATGCGCCTGAGGGCACCCAGTCGGCCGTTGAGCTGCTCAAGGTTCTGCTGCGCCTCACCTCTGAAAAGCATGGGGTCGCCTCCAAGGTGATCGCCAACAGCGATGATCTGGAAAAGATCGCTGCCGAGGGCGAGAAGGCCCAGGTGGCAGCACTTCAGGGCTGGCGCAAGGAGCTGTTCGGCGACCTCGCGCTCAAGCTCATCTCCGGCGGCGTCGGCCTGCGCTTCGTCGACAAGCGCGTCGAAGCGGTGGAGTTCTGATCCGTGACGGCGCTTTCCCTGCGCCGTGCAACGGAGGCCGATATCCCGTTCATCATGGAGACCGAGCGCAAGCCGGGCTATGACGAGTTCATCGGCCGCTACGGCGTTGACGAGCACATGGCGCAGCTTGCGAGCCCCTCGTTTGCGTACCTGATCGGCGAGGATACCGAAGGTTCAGCGCTGGGCTTCGTCATCCTGATGGATCTCAATCGGCGCGACGGCAATGCCTGCGTCAAGCGCATCGCCGTTGCGAGCCCGGAAAAGGGCGTGGGTACACCGCTGCTGGCCGGCGCCGTCGACTTTGCCTTCCTCGAAACCAATGCCCATCGCCTCTGGCTCGACGTGGTGAGCGGCAACCTGCGTGCGCAAACGGTCTACCGCAAGATCGGCTTCATCCAGGAAGGCGTGTTGCGCGAGGCAGCACTCCTGCCCGATGGCAGCCGCTCAGATTTCCTCCTGATGTCCATTCTCCGCCCCGAATGGGCGGCGCGGCGCGGCTGAGGACACCCCATGGAACTTCCCGCCCCGCTCCGCTCCGCCGTCGACCAGATGCTCCAGGGCGAACCGCTGGAAAAGCTCGCCAAGGCGAGCGCCATTCTCTCGGATCGCTATCGGCGCGAAGTGCGCGACGGGCGGTTTCATATCGATGATGCGCTCGCCGCCAAGGCCTATCTTGCGACCCGCCTGCCCGCCACCTTTGCCGCGGTGCGCGCGGCACTGGCTATGGTCGAGGATGCGGCACCGGATTTCCAGCCGGAGACCCTGATCGATCTCGGCTGCGGACCGGGCACAGCACTCTGGGCAGCAGCCGATACCTGGGGCAGTCTGACATCCGCCGAGATGGTGGAAGCGAGCGGTGCGATCCGCAGCGTCGGCGAAAAACTCGCCGCCTCCGGCAGCGTCAAGAGCCGCTGGCAGGCGGGTGACGTCACAGCCAAGATCCCGGCGCTTGGGCCATCCGATCTTGTGACACTCGCCTATGTCCTGGACGAGCTTCCACCGGCAACCATCGGGACCGTCACGGAAAAACTCTGGACACTCACCAAAGGCATGCTCGTTGTCATCGAGCCGGGTACACCGGCCGGATGGCAGCGCATTCTCGCCGTTCGCGACAAGCTCCGATCCCTCGGGGCGCATCTCGTGGCGCCCTGCATGCATGCGGAAAACTGTCCGATCGTCGCACCCGACTGGTGCCACTTCTCAAGGCGTGTGGCGCGCTCGCGGGTGCATCGTCTGGCCAAGGGCGCCGAAGTGCCGTGGGAGGATGAGAAATACATCTTCATCGCCGCCTCGCGCGAACCTGTTTCCCTCGTTGGCGACCGCGTGCTGTCTCCGCCGCGCGTCAATGGCGGTGTCGGGCGGGTCAAGCTCTGTCGCACAGATGGCACAGCTGCCGAGCTAACGCTCAGCAAACGCGATGGCGAGGCCTTCAAGGAGATCCGCCGGGCCGACTGGGGCGACCGGCTCGAATTGGGAGACCGGGGATGACCACGCGGCTGACATCCGAGCTTGCCTCCCGCTTCGCGACGATCGCGCTCGGCCATGTCACCCGCGAATATCCCAATCATATCCTGCACGGGCTCGAAGGGCCTGAGGATGCGAAGACGCCATCCGAACTGCATCCGGTCTTCTACGGCAGCTACGACTGGCATTCCTGCGTGCATGGCTACTGGATGCTGGCGCGGCTTTTGCGCCTCTATCCCGAGATGCCGGAGGCGCCAGCGATCCGCGATCTCTTCGCGACGATGCTGGTGCCAGAGAAGGTCGCCGGCGAATGCGCCTATTTCGACCGACCAATGGCGCGCGGATACGAGCGTCCCTATGGCTGGGGCTGGTTGCTGAAGCTGGCCGCCGAGTTGCACGGCCATGAGGACCCGGCCTGGGCCGAAGCGCTGTCGCCGCTGACGGAGCGGATTGTCCAGCGCTTCCGCGACTTCCTGCCGCTTGCCACCTATCCGGTGCGGGTGGGCACGCATTACAACACCGCCTTTGCGCTGAGGCTCGCAGCCGACTATGCTGAGACCATCGGAGACGACAGCCTCTTCGATCTGCTGCGCGCCACGGCTCAACGCTGGTACGGCTCCGACACCGCCTGCCCTGCCTGGGGCGAGCCCTCGGGCGACGACTTCCTCTCGCCAGCGCTGATCGAGGCTGAATGCATGCGCCGGCTTCTGCCGGCTGGCGAATTCGCCCACTGGTTCGATGGTTTCCTGCCAGACATTGCAGCCAAGCAGCCGCGCACGCTCTTTGCCCCCGCCTCCGTCTCCGACCGCTCGGATGGCAAGATTGCCCATCTCGATGGCCTGAGCCTCAGTCGCGCCTGGTGCTGGGCCTCTCTGGCGGGCACCCTGCCCGACACAGACCCGCGCCGACCCGTGATGATCGAGGCCGCGCATGGGCATCTCGAAGCCGGGATCGCGCATGTGGCCGGCGACTACATGGGTGAACATTGGCTGGCGAGTTTTGCGGTCCTGGCGCTGACGGAGACGGAATGATGAGCAGCCTCCATGACACCATCGACATCTCAGGCCGCGTGCTCGTGTCAGGCTCCGCCGAGGGCGAAGTGCTGTTCACCGACACGGCGCTCAGCTTCTGGGGCGGCGCGGATGCCGTGACCGGCGAGATCATCGACCGGCATCACCCGTTGAGCGGCGAGCGGCTGACGGGCCGCGTGCTGGCCTTGCCGACGAGCCGTGGCTCCTGCACCGGCAGCGGCGTGATCCTCGAACTGATCCTCAATGGCCAGGGTCCGGCCGCCATCGTGCTCGAACATCCAGAAGCGATCATCACGCTCGGTGTCATCGTCGCCGAGGAGGTGTTCGGGCGGTCCATTCCGGTGATTGCGGTCGGCAAGCAAGCGTTTGCCGCGTTGAAGACAGCCAAGCGCGTCCGGATCAGCGACGCCGTTGCAGGGATTGGCTCTGACATCGCGCTCACGGATGCGGACCAGGCCATTCTCGCAGGCGAGCAGGGCGAAGCGGCTACCGTTGCCATGCGGATCGTGCTCCGGATGGCAGCGCTCGAAGGCGCGACTGAACTCATCGACATCACGCGCGCCCATATCGACGGCTGCATCTATACAGGTCCTGGCGGTCTCGCCCTTGCCGAGAAGTTGCGCGATCTCGGCGGTCGCGTGGTGGTGCCGACGACGCTGAATGCCATTTCAGTCGATCATCGCCGCTGGCAGGCGCAGGGCGTGCCGGAAGCGCTCGGGCGTCCGGCAGCTGATGTGGCCGATGCCTATGTGGCAATGGGGGCGCAACCGACGTTTACCTGCGCGCCCTATCTGCTCGACGACCGGCCCGCGCGCGACGAACAGATCGTCTGGGCGGAATCGAATGCCGTCGTCTATGCCAACAGTGTGCTCGGCGCGCGGACGATGAAATATCCTGATTATCTCGATATCGCGATCGCGCTGACGGGGCGAGCACCCAAGGCAGGCTGCCATCTGCCGGAAGAGCGCGCGCCGCAGGTCCGGGTCACAGTGCCGCCGCTTGAGGACGTGGATGACAGCCTCTGGCCACTTCTCGGTTATCTGATCGGGACCGTATCGCCGGATGCCATTCCGCTCGTCGAGGGGGTGTCCCAACATCTACCGGACACGGACGCTCTCAAGGCCTTCGGGGCAGCGTTTGCCACCACCTCGGCGGCACCGATGTTTCATATCGCAGGTGTCACGCCGGAAGCGCAGAGCCCGGATGCCTTCGCCGCACTGGATCTGCCGACGATTGCACTCACCCACGACGACCTTCAGCGGGCATGGCGCGAGCTGAACGGCGCGGATGCCGGTCCAGTGCAATTGGTCTCACTCGGCAATCCGCATTTCTCTGCCACCGAACTGGCCGCCCTCGCCGCCCTCTGTCGGGACAAGACACGACATCCGCAAGTGCCGCTCGTCGTCACCTGCGGGCGCGCCGAGATGGCCAAGGCGGAGGCCGCAGGCGATGTGGCTCTGCTCACCGACTTCGGCGTCACCCTCGTCAACGACACCTGCTGGTGCATGGTGACCGAGCCGATCATTCCGGTCGACGCCGAGATCATCATGACCAATTCCGGCAAATATGCCCATTACGGCCCAGGCCTGACCGGACGGACCATGCGCTTCGGCAGTCTGGCGATCTGTGTGGAAGCCGCTGTGACGGGTGAAGATCGCGGTAAGCTGCCCGCTTGGCTCGGTTAGCTTGTGGGTAACGGGGGGCGTCACTGAAACTTCACCCAATGGCAATCGGTGCGACATGAAGGCTCCTTAAGGACAGCGGCGTTTCCTCCCTTCCAACAAGGTGACGCCATGACCAAATCCCTTTTGACTTCTGCCGCGCTCTTCATCCTCTTCGTCTCCCAGGCCTCGGCCGAGGAGAAGACCTTCCCGGCCAAGCTCGTCAACCACGCCATCCTGCCGGCGAACACCATCATCGCAGCCCCTGCCGATGCGCCCGATTATCTCAAGACCTCCGGCAAGTTCTCGACCGCAGACCGCAAGCGTGCGGACGCGCTCGGTAGCGTGCCCGGCAAGGATGGTGTGCGCCTGACAGGCCTTTCGCTTCCCTTCGACGGTCAGCCGCTCCAGGGTTTCTCCGGCATCAAGGCCATGGAAGACGGCACGTTCTGGAGCCTGTCCGACAATGGCTTCGGCTCGAAGAGCAACTCGACAGACGCGATGCTCATGCTGCATCACCTGACCTTCGACTGGGATGCCGGCGCGGTTAAGGTCGAAAAGACCCTCTTCCTCACCGATCCCGACAAGAAGGCCCCCTTCCCGATCGTCATGGAAGGCTCGGACAAGCGTTACCTCACCGGTGCCGACTTCGACGTCGAATCCATCCAGCCGGTGGCTGACGGTTTCTGGGTTGGCGAAGAGCTCGGCCCCTACATGCTGAAGTTCTCGACCGAGGGCGTTCTGACCGACGTCGTCGCGACCAAGGCCGGCGAGATCGAGGTCAAGTCGCCCGACAATCCGACGCTGGTCGTCCCGGCCAATCCGGCGGCCAAGATGCCCGTCTTCAATCTGAAGCGCTCCGGCGGCTATGAGGGCTTGGCCATGTCGAAGGACGGCACGAAGCTCTATGGCATGCTCGAAGGCCCGCTCTACATGGAAGACGGTTCCGTCGAGAAGGCCGATGGCCTGACCGCCCTGCGCATCATCGAACTCGACGCCGCCTCCAAGGCCTGGACCGGCAAGACCTGGCTTTATCCGCTGTCGGAAGGCGGCGAGGCGATCGGTGATTTCAACATGATCGACGAAACGACGGCCCTGGTCATCGAGCGTGACAATGGTGCGGGTGTGGTTGAAAAGGCGTGTGCCGATCCGAAGGCTCCGGCTGCCGATTGCTTTGCCGTTCCGGCCAAGCACAAGCGCATCTACAAGATCGAGATGACGGAAGAGAATGCCGGCAAGGCCGTGCGCAAGATCGGTTACATCGATCTGATGAAGATCGAAGACCCCGACAACAAGAAGCGCCAGGGCGGCGGCGAAGGCTTCTATGACATGCCCTTCGTCACCATCGAGAATGTCGACGTGGTCGATCCGACCCACATCATCGTCGGCAATGACAACAACCTGCCCTTCTCGGCCGGTCGCGCCCTCGACAAGGCCGACGACAACGAGTTCGTCCTGCTCGAAGTCGGCGATTTCCTCGCGGCGAAGTAAGCGACTTCAATATCTCCCGGTCGGGCACCGAAAAGTGTTTGGCCGGGACATGAGAGATAAAAGCGCAGGGTCTCAGGATCCTGCGCTTTATTTATCGAGGCTAGGTGCGCGTGATCGTCAGGTCGGCTTGGCGCAGGCCGCCTCGATTGGTCCCATGGCTTCAGCCGCCCCGGTCAGCGGATAAGCAAAGGTCTTCTCGCCTATTGTGAACTTCAGGTCGGTTCCCTGCTTGAGCATTCGGGCGATGGCGGCATCGAAGGCTGGGCGCGCTTCGAGGAATGTCAGCTCCATCTCTTCCAGAAACTGGATGTCCGCTTCGACGACCAATTGATCGGCGGCAGGCGGCGCGGTCACCGTCAGCTTGACCGTGCCGCTCTTCGGTTCGAAATCCGGATCCAGCGAAAGCGTCATGATAAAATCGCGGGCCGGCAGTTCACAGCGGAAGCTCACCGGCACATCATCGGTCTGTGGCATGCCGTAGAGCAGAACGGCGCCACCCTCTTGCGCCTCCCCCATCCATATACGCGCCTCTTCGGCGTTGA
The DNA here is from genome assembly GCA_958439205.1 of uncultured Allorhizobium sp. GTDB lineage: Bacteria > Pseudomonadota > Alphaproteobacteria > Rhizobiales > Rhizobiaceae > Allorhizobium. Next base: position 3,385,547 of record OY288189.1, read on the forward strand.
CGTGAGGCACAAGGAAGATCAACGGCGATGTGGCCAGCGCCAAGGCCAGCGTCGTTTTGCGGATCGCTGCGGGGAGCGGTCCTTGCTTGGGATTGCTGCTGACCGCCATGACACCCTCTCCAATCAAGGCTGCAAATCTTGAAGATTTGTAGCCCGTCCCTCAGACGCGGGCAATCGCCATCGCGATCACAGCGCTCAAGCAAGAGATGGGGGGGGCGCGCTTGCGTCCCTATTCGAAGACGAAGGCCAGCCGCTTGCCCGTCAGCTTCGACAGCTGCATCAGGCGCCCGTCGAGCCGCTCGCCGGCAAAGTCCTGGTAGGACTTCGGCACCACGAATTCGAGATCGAGTTCGGGATTATCCGAGCGGCGGAAACTCAGATTGTGGACCACGCCCGGCATCGAGGCCGAGAAGAGATAGACCACCCTGAGCATGCCACCGACAAGCTTGGCCCGGTCCAGCAGGCGCTCGGTGGCGATCGCCGCCAAGGGCCCGGTCTGGCCATCGTCATGCAGGCCTTCGAAGCGATAGTAGTTGGTGAGCGCGATAAAGGCGCGGCCCGGATGGGTGATGCCGACAAAGGAAGAGTGGGCGATGACGTTGAGCGCCTGCAGCCCGCGATAGTCGGGATGCGCGCGCCAGCTGATATCGGCAAGCAGGCAGGCGGCCTGCCGGTAGCGGCTTTCCTCTTCCGTTTCCTCGATATCGAAGAAGGGCATCATCTGGCCCGTCCAGTCCGCGAGTTCGCGGGCATGTTCGGGCGAGCGGGCACGCAGGATCGCCAGTTCATCGGCAGCCTCGATCAGCGGATCGAGCGCCTGCTCTTCTTCCAGCAACAGTGAATAGAGATAGCCTTCGCGCACCCCTTGCGCAGAGAAGCACACGCTCTTCGGCTGCATGGTCTCGATCACCTCGCGCATGGCGATCGCACCGAAGGGGATCAGGTTGCGGCGGCTCTTGGAGATCGTCGACCATGCCGGATCGCGGCTGTTGGCGCCCGAGATGATCTCCTCGAGGAAAAAGGCGATCTCGTCATAGGGCAGCTCATAGCCCTGCATCATGTGCAGCGGATATTTGCGGATTTCCATGTGCAGCTTGGCGATGTTGCGCCAGGTGCCGCCGACCGCATAGAAGGTGCGGCCCTGCCCCTTTTTCAGAAGGCTCGCATCGCCGATCAGTTTCTTGGCAAAGGTCCGCGCCTTCGGGAGGGAGCCCTCGACGGTTTCCGACAGGCGCAGACCGCCGAGCGGCAAGGTAATGCCCTTGCCGAAGCCCTTGCCCTTGATGTCGATGAGTTCCAGCGATCCGCCGCCGAGGTCACCCGCGATGCCGTCTGCATCGTGAAAACCGCTGACAACGCCAAACGCTGAGTATTTCGCCTCTTCCTCGCCTGTCAGGACGAGGATCTCCTGGCCGAGGATCTCCTCGGCGCGAGCGATGAAATCGGGACCGTTCGACGCCTCGCGGGCCGCCGCAGTCGCCAGGACATACATGCGGGTCGCCTGAGCCTGGTTGGACAGCGCGCGGAAGCGGCAGAGTGCTGCGAGCGCCCGCTCGACACCATCCTCGTCCATGCGGCCGGTCGTCGCCACGCCCTTGCCGAGGCCGCACAGGACCTTCTCGTTGAAGAGAACCGTCGGCGCGCGGGCAAGGCCCTCATAGATCACCAGACGGATCGAGTTCGAGCCGATGTCGACAACGGAGACAGGGGCGATACCGGGAAGACGCCCCTGCGCTTCAGATCTTACCATGAGGTACCAGTGTTATCTTTTCCTGCCGGAAATCAGGCCGGCAATCAGTTTCGGTGCGCTCGATTTCAGTGCTTCCCCGCGGCCCGACAGGCTCGGATTGGTCATGAAATACTGCTGCGCGTTGAAAGGTTCCTCACCCTGCCGCACTTCAATGCGGCGAGACGTGCCGTCGGCCAATATCTCGTAGCTCTGCTGGTTGTCAATCAGGTTGCCCAGCATGATCTGGGACAGCACCTGCTCATGCACCGTGGGGTTAATGAGTGGCACCAGGGTCTCGACGCGGCGGTCGAGATTGCGCGGCATCATGTCGGCCGAGCCGATATAGACGAGCGCCTTTTCCGACGGCAGACGATGACCGTTGCCGAAGCAGAAGATGCGGCTGTGCTCGAGGAAGCGCCCGACGATCGACTTGACGCGGATATTCTCGGAGAGGCCTGCCACGCGCGGGCGAAGGCAGCAGATGCCACGGATGACAAGGTCGATCTCGACGCCGGCCTGGCTCGCAGCGTAGAGCGCATCGATGATCTCTGGGTCGACGAGCGAATTCATCTTCATCCAGATCTGCGCCGGGCGACCGGCCTTGGCATGCGCGATCTCCTCGTAGATGTGCTTAAGGATGCGCGGGCGCAGCGTGTAGGGCGAGACGGCAAGCTTCATGCCCTCTTCCGGTTCGCCATAGCCGGTGATGAAGTTGAAGACATTCGCCATGTCATGGGCGATCTTCGGGTTGCAGGTGAAGAATGACAGGTCCGTGTAGATCTTCGCCGTGACCGGGTGGTAGTTGCCGGTGCCGAGATGGCAGTAGGTCCGGAGCTTGCCGTCCTCGCGGCGCACGACCATCGACATTTTGGCATGGGTCTTGAGCTCGATGAAGCCGAAGACGACCTGAACGCCGGCGCGCTCCAGGTCTCGCGCCCAGCGGATGTTTGCCTCTTCGTCGAAGCGGGCCTTGAGTTCGACGAGCGCCGTCACCGATTTGCCGGCTTCGGCCGCATCGATCAGGGCGCGCACGATCGGGCTGTCGTTCGAGGTGCGGTAGAGCGTCTGTTTGATGGCCAGCACGTCCGGATCGCGGGCCGCCTGCAGCAGGAACTGCACCACCACATCGAAGCTCTCATAGGGGTGGTGGACGATCATGTCCTTTTCGCGGATCGCGGCCAGGCAGTCGCCGGCATGTTCACGAACACGCTCGGGGAAACGGGCGTTGTAGGGTTCGAAACGCAGGTCGTCACGCGGCGCCTTGGTGATTTCGGAAATCGTGTTGAGCGCCAGCAGACCGGGAAGTACCGCGACACGGTTGTCGGCGACGCCGAGTTCGTGAACCACGAACTGGCGCAGCGCGAGCGGCATCTCGCTGTCGACCTCGATGCGGATCACGGAGCCGCGGCGGCGGCGCTTGAGCGCCGTCTCGAAGAAGCGAACGAGATCCTCGGCCTCTTCCTCCACCTCGATATCGCTGTCGCGGATGATGCGGAAGGTGCCGAAACCCTTGACCTCATAGCCGGGGTAAAGCCGGTTGATGAACAGGCCGACCATGTCCTCGAGCGTAATGTAGCGGATTGTCACGCCCTCGTCCGGCAGGCGCACGAAACGGTCGAGCGTCGGCGGCAGGCGCAGGAGCGCGGTCATCGGCTCGCCGGTGCGGCTGGAGCAGAGCTGCAGGCCCATGGAGAAGCCGAGGTTGGGAATGAAGGGGAACGGGTGGGCCGGATCAATCGAGAGCGGCGTCAGAACCGGGAAGATCGAATCCTCGAAGGTCGTTGCCAGCCAGTTTTTGTCCTCTTCGGAGAGCGCCGCGGGCCGTACGATCAGGATGTTTTCCTGCGACAGATATTGCTGCAGGACCGCAAGCGATGCCTGCTGCTCCATCTGCAGGTTGTCGATTTCCTTCAGGATGTCGTCGAGCTGTTCTGCCGGCGTCTTGCCATCGGGGCTCTTGATGGCGATGCCCTGGCGGACCTGCCCTTCCAGACCCGCGACGCGGACCATGAAGAACTCGTCGAGATTGGCGGCCGAGATCGACAGGAAGCGCACGCGCTCAAGAAGCGGATGGGCGGTATTGAGGGTTTCCTCGAGGACGCGACGGTTGAACTGCAGCCAGGAAAATTCGCGATTGATGAAGCGCAGAGGGCTGGTCAGCAGGTCTTCGGCGGGTGCCACCTCCGCACCGGTTTCGCCGTCCGTGCCGTGTACTGCGCTGTCCATGATTCGCCCCCTCGTTGTCGTTGCTGCCGATTATAACAGTTTAGCGACAGTTCTGTGACGACTACTCGCGCCCGTCTGCTGCCTCCAGCGTTTCAAGCACCTCTGCAGCCAGACTGCGGCTGATCTTGGAGCGGCGTGCCAGCGCCAGCTTGTCCATACGATCGACCACCACCTGGGCAGCCAGGAAGGAACGCTCCATCCGGCTCACGATATAACCGACAATCTTGTCATCGATATAAAGCTGGCGATCGGCGAAAAGCTTGGTAATCAACTGGCCGAGCAGCTCCTCGTCGGGCGCACCGATCTCGACCACGGTCGCGGCCTTCAGGCGCGAATTGAGGTCGGCAAGCTTAACATTCCAGGAGGGTGGAAAACTGCGCGAGGTGATCAGCAGCGTCGTGCCGTGCTGGCGCACCGCATTGATAACATGGAAGAGTTCGACCTCGTCGAAGCCGGCGCGATCGGCATCCTCGAACAAGACGGGACCGGCAGCGGCGGCTTCGGATGCACCCTTCCCTGTTTCAAGGACGATATCCGATGCGCCGCTGATATCCCGGAAGATCTGCGCGAGGTGCGATTTGCCCGAGCCTTCCGGGCCGGTCAGTATGACCACCGGTGACGGCCAGTTCGGCCAGGCATCGACGATCGACACGGCGGCGGCCATGCGTTCGGAAACCAGCAGGTCGTCGCGGCCTGTCGCCGAGCCGTGCTCGAAGGCGAGCGGCAGTTGTTCGGCGGCTCCGCGCTTTTCGGGAGCCATCTTGGCGTCAGTCATTCACTTCTCTGGGGCTTGGGATGTGATCTCACCGACGGACGCTGACGGCGGCGGCACAAGCACCACCGAGGTTCCGTAATAGAGATCGCTGTCAAGATAACGCGAGATGGCGAAGCGAACAAGGACGCCGACGGCGGCCGCTGCCGGGACCGCCACGAGGACGCCGACGAAGCCGAAGAGCGCGCCGAAGGCGAAGAGGGCGAACATCAGCCAGACCGGGTGCAGGCCGACGCTTTTGCCCACCAGCTTGGGCTGCAGGATATTGCCCTCGATGAACTGGCCAAGGAAGAAGATGCCAGCGATCACGCCGACCCAGATGAAGTCCGGCCAGAACTGCACAAGTGCCACGCCAAGCGCCAGCAACAATCCGACGGTCGAGCCGACATAGGGAATGAAGCTGATCATCCCGGTGAAGAAGCCGATGAGCAGGCCGAAGTTAAGACCGGCAGCCGAGAGCGCAATCGCGTAGAAGATGCCAAGGATGAGGCACAGCGAGCCCTGGCCACGGACGAAGCCGGCGATCGTGTTGTCGAGTTCGGTCGCGAGCTGGCGCACCGTGCCGAGCTGGTTGCGTGGGACCCAGCTGTCGACCTTCTCGATCATGCGATCCCAGTCGAGCAGAAGATAGAAGGCGACAACAGGCGTGACGACGAGCAGCGAGGCAATGTCGAGAAGCGCCTTGCCAGAATTCCAGATCTGCTCGACGAGTGTGCCGAGAAAGCCGACCCCCTCGCTCAGATAACGGGAAAAGTTCTCCCGGATCGTGCCCATCTGGCCATCGACCCAATCCGGCAGCCACGAGGCATTCGAGGTCGAGACGAAGGTCTGCAGCTGCGTGATATAGCCCGGCACGCGCTGGATGAATTCATTGAGCTGGCTGGCGAGCACCGGGATGATGATCATCAGGGACATCACGAAGATGACGACGAAGGAGACGAGGATCACAACCGTCGCCATCAGGCGGCTGAGGCCAATGCGCTCCAGCCGGTCAGCGACCGGGTCGAGAAAATAGGCGAGCGCCATGCCGGCGATGAACGGCAGCAGGATCGACGAGAACAGCATCAGGAAGGCGATGAAGATCGCAAGCGCCACCAGCCAGAAGAAGACCTGGCGGCGAAGGCCGATTGCACTGATATTGCGAGCCATAACCGTCTCCGTTTTTGAACTTTACCGCCAAGTTCGGGCCTGCGCGGACGCTCGTCACCTGCTGCTGCGCTGCACTAGGAGATAGGTTACCGGCAAAGCCTTGGTCAAGAACTCGCACCCTCAAGACCACGACAAGTGATGATCGAGGCCGAGATTGGCCGGGAAATCGTGCACTTCCCCGGCTCGCTGCTTGCATCTGAGGGCTCTTCATGCCATGGCCAGCCCAAATTCTCGCAGGATCGGAGGCAGGCATGAGCCAGGCTGGCAAGAACGGGTTGACCTATAGCGATGCGGGCGTCGACATCGACGCGGGCAACCTGATGGTCGAGAAGATCAAGCCGGCCGTGAAGTCGACGCGTCGTCCCGGTGCGGATGGCGAGATCGGCGGCTTTGGCGGGCTCTTCGATCTGAAGGCCGCCGGCTTCAAGGATCCGATCCTTGTTGCTGCAAACGATGGCGTCGGCACCAAGCTGAAGATCGCCATCGATGCTAATATCCACGACACCGTCGGCATCGACCTTGTCGCCATGTGCGTCAACGACCTCGTCGTTCAAGGTGCCGAGCCCCTTCTCTTCCTCGACTATTTCGCCACCGGAAAGCTCGACCCAGACCAGGGTGCAGCGATCGTTCAGGGCATTGCAGCTGGCTGCCGTGAGGCAGGCTGCGCGCTGATCGGCGGGGAAACCGCTGAAATGCCGGGCATGTATTCCAAGGGCGATTATGACCTCGCGGGCTTTGCCGTCGGGGCTGCCGAGCGCGGCGAACTGCTGCCGGCTGGCGATATTGCTGAGGGCGATGTGATCCTCGGTCTCTCGTCTTCGGGCGTGCATTCCAACGGCTTCTCGCTGGTGCGCAAGATCGTCGAACTCTCGGGTCTCGCCTGGGATGCGCCCGCTCCATTCGCCGAGGGACAGTCGCTGGGTGCAGCGCTCCTGACCCCGACCCGCATCTATGTGAAGCCGCTGCTAAAGGCGATCAAGGAAACCAAGGCGCTGAAGGCGCTCGCCCATATCACCGGCGGCGGCTTCCCGGAGAACATTCCGCGCGTACTGCCGAAGCATCTCGCCGCCGAGATCGATCTCTCCTCCTTCAAGGTTCCGGCCGTCTTCTCCTGGCTCGCCAAGACCGGCGGCGTTGCCCAGAACGAAATGCTGCGCACCTTCAACTGCGGCATCGGCATGATCGTCGTCGTCTCCGCCGACAAGGTGGACGAGGTCACCAAGGCACTGGAAGCCGAAGGTGAGACCGTTGCCCGTCTGGGTCGCATGATTGCCCGCGAAGAGGGTGCGCATGGCGTGACCTACAAGGGTACGCTCGCCCTATGAGCGTCAGCCGCAAACGCGTCGTCGCCTTCATCTCCGGCGGCGGGTCGAACATGCTGGCGCTGGCCAGAGCCTGCGAGGCGGCGGACTATCCGGCCGAAATTGTCGCGGTTTTTTCCGACAAGCCTCAGGCCGGCGGCCTTGCCAAGGCGGAAGCGCTCGGCATTCCGACACACGTTTTCGAGCGCAAGGCCTATGGCTCCAAGGCCGAGCATGAGGCGGCAATCCTCGCCGCCCTTGCCGACATCGCCCCAGACCTGATCTGTCTTGCCGGTTATATGCGCCTCCTCTCCGGCGATTTCATCCGTCCGCATACCGGCCGGATCCTCAACATCCACCCTTCCCTGCTGCCGCTCTTCCCCGGCCTACACACCCATCAGCGGGCAATCGATGCCGGCATGAAGGTCGCGGGCTGCACCGTGCATTTCGTCACCGAGGGCATGGATGAGGGCCCTGTTATTGCGCAGGCGGTTGTTCCAGTGCTGATCGATGACACGGCAGAGACCCTGGCGGCACGCGTGCTCACCGTCGAGCACCAGACCTATGCGGCGGCACTGAAGCTGGTTGCCTCCGGTAGCGTCTCCATGCGTGCCGATGGCAGCGTCGAACGGCTCACATCGGGAACGGATGCGGAAGCCAGGCTGATCAGCGCCTGAGGCGTGGCGTGCGATCTGTTCACCCCCCCGTTTAAATCTAAGGGTTCCTCTCTCCGCTGGACTCAGCTCTATTCGTGTTCTCATTTTGATCACGTAAAGCTGTTGCCAGGGACCTTTCATGACGTTGTCCGATCGGATTTTCACCCCCTTTGAAAGGCTGCTCCGACCGCTCGAAGTGCCGTATCGTAGGATTCCGAGTGGTGGTCCTCTGCGGCTGGTCCTGCATTTCGTCGCATACGCACCGAAGTCGTTTTTGGTCGTGCTTGCCCTGTCAGCCAGCGTCGAGATCGTCAACCTGACTGTTCTCTGGGGTGTCTCGCATCTGATCGACGGCATCTCCAGCCAAGGTCTACTTCCCTATCTCGATGCCCATCGGTGGCCACTCGCTGGTTTCGTCGCGCTCTTTTTCCCGGTGCTGCCGCTGCTCATCTTTCTCTGCAATGCGTTGGGCGCCCATGTCCTCAGCGTCAGCCTTCCCACACTCATCCAGTGGCATGGCCACAAGGCGGTCGAAAGCCAGGATCTAGGCTTCTTCCACGACCAGTTTTCGGGTCAGGTGGCCAGCCGCATCGCGCAGGTGGCAGGGGCCGTCAAGCAACAGATGGCGGCGGCGGTCTGGACGCTGCCAATCTTCTTTGTGCAGATGGTCGGTTCAGTCGTGCTTTTGACCGCGCTTGCCTGGCCGTTGACGCTCCCGGTCCTTGTGTGGATCGCCATCAATGGCGTGATCGCCAAACAGGCCGTGCCGCAGTTTAGCGCAACGGCCAAGACGGCTGCACGGGCGCGCAGCCGGGTGGTCGGCGAGATGACCGATCTCTACAGCAACATCCAGACGGTCAAGCTCTTTGCCGCCGAGGACAGCGAGGCCGGTGCGCTGCGGCGTGGGATGGAGCGATCGATGACCGCACAGTTTCGGGAGCGCCGCATCGGCCTTACCGCAGATCTTCTGGTCATATCCTCCAACACGTTGCTGTTCATCGCCATCTTTGCCGTCAGCCTCTGGGGGATTGCCGACGGTTTCGTCACGCTCGGCGAATTCGTCGCTGCGATAACCATCACCCAGCGGCTGGCCTCCAACTCCCGGGGCTTCCTCAATCTCGGCCAACAGATTTCCGAGGCGATCGGCACAATTCGCGACGCCATGCCGGTCATGACCACTCCGCCGACCGTGGTTGATCGGCCGGGGGCGAAGGCGCTCACCGTCGAGCGCGGCGAGATCCGCTTCGACCGCGTGAATTTCGAGTATCACGATGGCCAGCAGGTCATTCACGACCTGTCGCTTTCGGTTTCAGCCGGCGAGAAGGTCGGGCTCGTGGGCTTGTCCGGCGCTGGCAAGACCACGCTGGTGAGCCTGCTCCTGCGTCTCTACGACCTCGATGGCGGACGCATCATCATCGATGGACAGGATGTCGCCGCAGTAACCCAGGCGAGCCTGCGCGCACAGATCGGTTTCATCGCTCAGGATGTATCATTGCTGCATCGCTCGGTCGGCGACAACATCCTCTATGGCCGGCCGGGTGCTGCGCAGGCAGACCTGGAAGCCGCGGCACGCCTTGCTCAGGCCGATGCCTTCATCGCCGACCTGAAAGACAGCGAGGGACGCACCGGTTATTCGGCCTATGTCGGGGATCGTGGCGTCAAGCTCTCAGGCGGGCAACGGCAGCGCGTCGCCATCGCTAGGGTCCTGCTCAAGGATGCGCCGATCCTGGTGTTGGACGAGGCAACGTCGGCGCTGGACAGTGAGGCGGAGGCGACGATCCAGGAGAAGCTCGACCTGCTGATGGAAGGCAAGACAGTGATCGCCATCGCCCATCGGCTTTCCACGATCGCCCGCATGGATCGCATCGTCGTGCTCGACAAGGGGCGCATCATCGAGGAAGGAAGACCAGACGATCTTCTGTCCTCGGGTGGCCTCTATAGCCGTCTATGGGCGCGCCAGACCGGCGGTTACATCGCGACGCTGGACGATTAAGCGTCCCCGGCACTCCGCCGCAACGCTGCCCATTGCAGCAGCATGATCGTCTTGGCGTCGATGATCTCGCCGGCCTCCACCATTTCCAAGGCTTCCGTGAAGCTCAGTTCAACAACCTCGAGGTCTTCCTGCTCGTCGTCGAGCCCGCCACCGTCGGCAATCCGGTCGGCATCGGTCACGGCAGCGTAGAAGCCGTGGAGCTTTTCGGTGACCGAACCGGGAGACATGTAGGCGGCGTAGGCAGGGGTGGCCCGCGCGATCTTGTAACCTGTTTCTTCCAGCGCTTCCCGCAGCGCTGCCTGCAGCGCGGTTTCTCCGTCGTCGATGAAGCCGGCTGGGGCTTCGAGCAGATAGGGATATTCGCCGCTCAGATGGGCTGCGATGCGCAGCTGGCGGACCAGAGTGACCGTGTCGCGGTCGACATTGTGCAGAAGAATCGCTGACGCATTGCGGCGCTCGAAGACCTCCCAGGAGAGCCGGTGCGGCGCCCTGCCCTCACGGAAGAAATCGAAGGTGATGCCGCGCAGGTGGCTCCAGCCCTTCCACAGCGTCTTGTCTTCCAGGATCGCGATCCGGGCCTTGTCGAAAATGCTCATGCTCAAGCTTTTCTCATCCAGACCTTGTTGTCATGGAAGGCGGCACCGCCATGAGGAGCTGCCGGGTCGGCGCCGGTCAGGACATTGATGCCCTCGCCATCGAGATGGGACTTGTTGGGCCAAAGGCCCTCGGCGACCAGCACGCCTGCCTTCACCGCATCAGTGATCTTGGCATGGATGCGGAGCTCGCCCCTGACATTGCCGAGTTGGACGACATCGCCATCGGCAAGGCCGAGGCTCAGGGCATCGCCGGGGTTCACCATGACCTCCGGGCGACCTTCCTTGTCACGCGAGGTCTTGGTCTCGGCGAAGGTCGAATTCAGGAAGTTGCGTGCCGGCGAGGTCGCAAGGCGGAAAGGATGCTCCGCATCAGCGGTCTCGATCAGGTCCACCTGGTCGGGGTAAACTGGGAGCGCCTTGATCGGCCCCAGCGAGCCGAGCTTTGCCGGTGGCTTGTTCGGGGCTGGCGTGTTTTCCCAGTCCGGCTTGAAGCGGAACTTGCCGTCCGGATGGGCGAAGCCATTGAGGTAATGGGCGTCTTCGAAGGCCGGCTGGCAATCGAGCCATTTGTCCTCGATCAGCGTGTCGAAATCAGGTTTGCCGCTGATATAGAGCATGCGCTCGATATGCTCGCGCTCGGTCTTGCCGAAGCCGGGGCGATCGGCGACGCCGAGGCGTTTTGCCAGTTCCTCGATTACGAAGAGATTGGTGCGGACCAGAGGTGGCGCATCGACGAGCTTCGGCCCGAGCAGGATATGGCTCTGGCCGCCGCCGCGATAGATGTCGTCATGCTCGACGAACATGGTGGCGGGCAGCACGATATCGGCCAGTTCCGCCGTCTCGGTCATGAACTGCTCGTGCACGGCAAGGAAAAGGTCGTTGCGCAGGAAGCCCTGTTTCACGAGCCGCTGTTCGGGCGCGACATTCACCGGATTGGTATTCTGGATGATCAGCGCATCGACCGGACCGCGATGGCGCAGAGCTTCCGCGTCCCCCGTCAGGACACGACCGATCTGCGACTGGTCGAGCATGCGGATCTCTGGGTCGACCATGGCCGTGCCCATCAGCTCCGCCTTGTTCAGCTGGAAGATATCGCTGTTCGAATGGAAGGCACCGCCGCCCTCGTATTGCCAGGCGCCGAGCACTGTCGCGAGCGACAGGGCCGCATGCATGGACACAGCGCCGTTGCGGCTGCGGGTGAAGCCATAGCCGAGGCGGAAATAGGTCTTTTTCGTCTGGCCGACGTGGCGGGCGAAGGCCTCGATTTGTTCGACGGAGAGGCCTGTAATCGCCGAGGCCCATTCCGGCGTCTTGTCTTTGAGGTGCGCTTCGAGGCCTGCCGGATCATCGGCGAATTTCGCCATATATCCCCGATCGGCATAGCCATCCCGAAAGGCGACATGCATGGCGGCGCAGGCGAGTGCAGCATCGGTGCCGGGCTTCAGGATGAGGGCCATGTCGGCCTGCTTCATCGTCGGATTGTCGTAGATGTCGACGACGACGATCTTGGCGCCGCGATCCTTGCGCGCCTTGATCGCGTGGGTCATCACGTTGACCTGGGTGGCCACCGCATTGGTGCCCCAGATGACGACGCAATCGGACACGGCCATCTCGCGCGGGTCGGGGCCGCGCAGCGTGCCAGTGCCCATGACATAGCCTGTCCAGGCCATGTTGGTGCAGATCGTGCCGAAGAAGCCGGAATATTTCTTGGCGTGGCGCAGGCGCTCGATCGAATCGCGCTGCACGAGGCCCATGGTGCCGGCGTAGAAATAAGGCCAGACGGCCTCGGAGCCGTGGCGCTGCTCGGCCTTGACGAAGGCGTCGGCGATCTCGTCGAGGGCGGCTTCCCAAGTGACGTCCTGCCACTGCCCTGCCCCCTTGGCGCCGGCCCGGCGGACCGGCTTCATCAAGCGATCGGGATGGTAGAGCCGCTCGGCGTAACGCGCGACCTTGGCGCAGATGACGCCCGCCGTGTAGCTGTTCTCGGTTGCCCCGCGCATACGACCGATGCGGCCGTCCTCGGTCAGTTCGACGTCGAGGGCGCAGGTGGATGGACAGTCATGCGGACAGGCCGTATGACCGACCGACCGGTTTCGGATGGGGCTCTGGATGTTCATGGGGCCGTTATAGGCCATGGCCGGAACGCTCAAAAGCCCCATTCGAACAATTCATCACTGCCATCGGAACCGTCAATGAATTATCGCCACATCTATCACGCGGGCAATTTTGCCGATGTGCTCAAACATCTCGTTCTGTCGCGGCTGATCGTCTATCTGCAGCAGAAGGACAAGGCGTTCCGCGTGCTCGATACCCATGCCGGCATCGGGCTCTACGACCTCTCGTCGGACGAAGCGCAGAAAACAGGCGAATGGCTCGAGGGGATCGGCAAGGTGATCGATGCGGAGCTGCCGGAGAAGGTGGCCGAGATCATCGCGCCTTATCTCGATGCGGTGAAGGCTCTGAACCCGGATCGCGAGGTTGGTGGCCCCTTGCAGAAATATCCCGGCTCGCCGAAGCTCGCCCGCGATCTCTTCCGCCCTCAGGACAGGCTCTCCGCCATGGAGCTGCATCCCGAGGACGCGCGGGCTCTGTCCCGTCAATTCGAAGGCGATTTCCAGGTGCGCGTGACCGAGCTCGACGGCTGGCTGACGCTGAATGCACATCTTCCGCCGAAGGAGAAGCGCGGCATCGTGCTGATCGATCCGCCCTTCGAGAAGGAGGGTGAATACGAGCGGCTGGTCGACGGTCTTGCCAAGGCGCATCGACGGTTTGCCAATGGCGTCTACTGCCTCTGGTATCCGATCAAGAAGGGCGCGCCGATCAAGGAGTTCCACGAGGCGCTGCAGGCGCTTGATATCCCCAAGATGCTCTGTGCCGAACTGCATGTGAAGAGCGACCGCGAGCAGACGGGCCTGTCCGGCACCGGCCTCATCATCGTCAATCCACCCTTCACGCTGAAGGACGAGATGCATCTGGCCCTTCCCGAGCTGAAGCGATTGATGGCGCAGGACCGCTACGCGTCGCATCGCTGCTTCTGGCTGCGCGGCGAAGACTGAGCGGAGGCCGCGATGGGACGCTATACCGGCTTTATCGCCTTCGGCCTGATGCTTGCGGCAGCTGCCGTCTACAGCTTCCTGCCTGTGGAAGCTCCCGGAGATCGCCCAGCCCCGACTGCGTCTTCGCAGACGCCCTCAGCACCGCCGAAAGCGGACCCGGCACAATCTCCGACCGTGCCAGCCTCGGATATCCCGCAAGGCAGCGGGTTTGATTTCTATGTGCTGGCGCTCTCCTGGTCGCCGACTTTCTGTGACAGCGATGCGGCAGGTCGCAATCGCGAGCAGTGCGGCGGGGACAAAGACTTCAGCTGGGTGGTGCACGGGCTCTGGCCGCAGAACGACAAGGGCTGGCCGGAGAATTGTCCGACATCGGAGGGCAGTCGCGTGCCGGACCGGATCGGACGCACGGTCATGGACATCATGCCGAGCATGGGCCTGATCGGGCATCAGTGGCGCAAGCACGGCTCCTGCTCCGGCCTCTCGATGACCGACTACTTCAAGCTCATCCGCCAAGCCCATGATAGCATTCGCATTCCGGCCGAGCTTTCCGATGTCGACAGGGAAAGCCGCACATCGCCGCAGGCGGTGGAAGCCGCCTTCATCCGCAGCAATCCGGGCCTAGCCCGCTCGGCAGTGGCTGTCACCTGTGATAGGGAGAGAGCCGATGAAGTCAGGATCTGTCTCGACAAATCGCTGGGCTTCAGGAATTGCCCGGAGGTCGACAGCCGATCCTGCCGCCGGTCCGAAATCACCATCCCGCCCGTGCGCTGACCCCGCAAACAAGAGCCACAGGAAACCATCATGAAGCTGCTCTTCGCGCCCGCCTCGCCCTATTCCTCCAAAGTCCGCATGGCGGCCCGCCATCTCGGGATCGAACTGGAGGAGATCCGGGTGAACACGGCGGAAAACCCGCCGGAACTGCTGGATGCCAACCCGCTTGGCAAGATCCCGACGCTGGTGACCGATGACGGCACCACCATTTTCGACAGCCGCGCCATCATGCACTACCTGCACCGGATCGGCGACAAGCGCCTCTATCCGAAGAAAGACGAGAAGCGGACCGAGGCTGAGGTTCTGGAGGCACTCGCCGACGGCATTAGCGACTGCCTTCTGGCCATCGTTTATGAAAAGCGCTTTCGGCCGCCGGAGCTCGTCAGCCAGGACGCAATCGATCGGCAGTGGGCGAAGATCAATCGCAGCCTCGATTATCTCGACAAGAACCTGCCGAAGGTCGGCAAGAAGCTGCATGGCGGACATTTCGCGCTTGCCGCAACGCTCGGCTATCTGATGCTGCGTTTCCCTGGCGACTGGGAGAACGGTCGGGCGGCGCTCACCGAATGGCCGGCCAAATTCGCGAAGGCCTTCGAGCCCTACCCTGCCCTTCGGCCCAAGGCCTGAGCCGTTATCCCTCAATTATCTCCAAACACAGAAAAGCCGGGACGATGCCCGGCTTTTCCGTATGCATTTGATCGCTTGGATCAGAACTTCACGCCCATGCCGACCTTGACGGAGTGGTCGTCGAAGCCGCGCGACACAGTCGAGCCACCGAGGTTGAAGTCACGCTTCTGGTAGTCGCTGTAGCGGTATTCGACGCGAGCGGTGATGTTGTCGGTCACGAAGGTTTCGACACCGGCACCGACGGTGTAACCGGCAGCCAGCTTCTCGTCGTTCGTGCCATTGCCTTCCAGCTCGTGGTTGGCGACAGCCACACCGGCCGTACCGTAGACGAGGAAGGGGTTCAGGTCGTAGCCGACGCGACCACGGACCGAGCCGTTGACACCCTGGGTGCCTTTGATACCGCCGGTCACACCAGCATCGGTGCCGGCAGAGCCGTCTTCGCCGTTGTAGCTGATGTCGGCTTCACCACCGTATACGATGGAACCGCTCTGCATGTTGTAACCGCCGTAGACGGTGCCGCCGAGGTTGTCGGCGTCGCGGCCATCGGTCGAGCCGGTGAACTTGCCCATGTCATAGGTGATACCACCGCCGACATATGCACCCGACCAGTTGCCGGCCGGTGCAGAGAAGGATTCGGCTGCAGCCGGGGCTTCCGGTGCCTGATAGATCGCGTCAGCAGCCTGGGCGGCAAAAGCGACGACGGTGGTGGCGGATGCCAGAAGCATGATCTTGAGGGTACGCATGTTAGTCTCCTTTCGGTTCCCGGCCGCGCTTCACTAAGAACCAACGGCGGCCTGAACGTTAGTGGGTATTACCTGTCCGTTCCGAATGTACATTTGGCGGGCAATTGAGGAAATGAAAGAGCCGAAATGTGAATTCATTGTGGCACAGCAGTGACCAAATCGGGACGTTGCTTAAAAGACACAAACGATTCGTTAACCATAACAAATAGTTTACGCGAAACGGCGAGTTCGCCAACAAGATATACTAAAATTATACATAATGACCACCAAGAAGAAGTCCGATAAGGATTCGCTTGTTGCCTGTTTAAATATCGCGAGGGAGCCATATATGCAGCGCAACAGCACAGGCAGAACAAGGTAAGACCGATGCAAAACAGCATCCCGAAGGTGGCATTGGTCACCGGATCCGCAAAACGACTTGGCCGCGCCATCGCCGAAGACTTGGCCGCGCATGGATTTGCCGTCGCATTGCATGCGAATGGATCTCTCGAGGCGGCCGAAGCCGTGGCGGCGGGCTTGAGGTCGGAGGGAAAGAAGGCAATCGCGCTCAAGGCCGATCTTGGTAACATTTCCGAGACCGCATCCTTGATCGCGCGGACGGAAGCCGAATTCGGAACCGTCGGGCTGCTGGTCAACAATGCCTCCGTCTTCGAAGACGACACGGCGGTCGATTTCGATGCCGAGATCTTCGCCCGGCATTTCGATGTGCATGTCCGTGCGCCCGCGATCCTGAGCGGCGCTCTCGTCAAGGCACTGCCGGAGGATCGCTCCGGCCTGATCGTCAACATCATCGACCAGCGGGTGTTGTCGCTGAAGCCGAGCTTCTTTTCCTACACGCTGTCGAAATCGACCATGTGGACGGCGACCAAGACCCTCGCGCAGGCCTTCGCACCGCGTGTTCGGGTCAACGCGATCGGCCCCGGCCCCACCCTGATCTCGGAACGGCAGCGGCCGGAGGACTTTCAGGCGCAGATCGACAGCCTCCCGCTCAAGCGCGGCCCCTCGCTGGACGAATTCGGGCGCACGATCCGCTTTCTTTTTGACACGCCGTCGATCACCGGCCAAATGATCGCCTTGGATGGGGGGCAGCATCTGATTTGGAACGGCACGGAGATCAATGAATGAATGGAGGAAAGCTGCCCGATGGCGGCATTCTCTATGAAGGCACGGAAGAGGATGACGACGAGAGCGTGGTTGAGGTGGAAGCCTCCCGTCCCGGCGTCGAGATCGACTGGCATGTCGACGGGCTCGATGAAACGGGCCTGACCGGCGCCGATCTGATTGCCGAATTCGTCAAGCGTCTGCCGAACGCCCCCGGTGTCTACCGGATGCTGAACAAGGACGGCGAGGTCATGTATGTCGGCAAGGCGCGCAGCCTGAAGAAGCGCGTCAGCAACTATGCCCAGGGCCGCGTGCATTCGAACCGGCTGTCGCGCATGGTGCGGGATACCGTGCACATGGAATTCGTCACGACCCGGACCGAGGTCGAGGCGCTGCTGCTCGAAGCCAACCTGATCAAGCGCCTGCGTCCGCGCTTCAACGTGCTTTTGCGCGACGACAAGAGCTTTCCCTATATCCTGATCACCGGGGACAGCCGGTCTCCCGCGATTTACAAGCATCGCGGCGCGCGTGCCCGCAAGGGCGACTATTTCGGTCCCTTTGCCTCGGCGAGCGCCGTTGGCCGGACGATCAACTCGCTGCAGCGCGCCTTTCTGTTGCGCACCTGCACCGACAGCGTCTTCGAAAGCCGCACGCGGCCCTGTCTGCTCTATCAAATCAAGCGCTGTTCGGGCCCCTGCACCCATGAGATCAGCGACGAGGGCTATTCCGGTCTTGTGCGCGAAGCCAAGGACTTCCTCTCGGGCAAGAGCCAGAACGTCAAGGAAGCCATGGCTCGCGCCATGAATGAGGCAGCCGAAGATCTCGATTTCGAGCGCGCCGCCGTGTTTCGCGATCGTCTCGCAGGTCTCAGCCACGTCCAGAGCCACCAGGGCATCAACCCTGCTGGCGTCGAGGAAGCCGACGTCTTCGCGATCCATCACGAAGGCGGGCTTTCCTGCATCCAGGTGTTCTTCTTCCGCGCCAGCCAGAACTGGGGCAACCAGGCCTATTTCCCCAAGGCCGATCCGCAGCTCAGCGCAGCGGAGGTGCTCAACTCCTTCCTTGCCCAGTTTTATGATGACAAGCCGGTGCCGCGGCTCATCCTCCTGTCGGAAGAGGTCGAGGAGCAAGACCTGCTGGCCACAGCGCTTTCCGAAAAGGCAGGGCACAAGGTTGCAATCAGCGTGCCGCAGCGTGGGGAAAAGAAGGATCTCGTCGATCACGTGAATTCTAATGCCCGCGAGGCACATGGGCGGAAGCTCGCCGAAACTGCTTCGCAGTCGCGCCTGCTCGCAGGGCTCGCCGAGACCTTCCAGCTGCCTTACGTGCCACGCCGCATCGAGATCTACGACAACTCCCATATCATGGGCACCAATGCCGTCGGCGGCATGGTGGTCGCGGGGCCGGAAGGCTTCGTGAAGGGCCAGTATCGCAAGTTTAACATCAAATCGACCGACATCACGCCAGGCGACGACTTCGGCATGATGCGCGAAGTGATGACGCGGCGGTTCTCACGCTTGCTGAAGGAAGAGGGAAAGCCGGATCGCAGCGCGGTCCCGGAGGACAACGCGGATGCCGGCTTCCCCGCCTGGCCGGATGTGATCCTGATCGACGGTGGTCAGGGCCAGATGACGGCGGTGCGCAAGATCCTCGACGAACTCGACATCACCGACAGCGTGATCGCGATCGGCGTCGCCAAGGGTGTCGACCGCGATGCAGGCCGCGAGCGCTTCTTCGTGCAGGGCAAGCCGGACTTCACGCTGCCGCCGCGCGATCCGGTGCTCTACTTCATCCAGCGCATGCGCGACGAGGCCCACCGCTTTGCGATCGGCTCCCACCGGGCGCGGCGCAAGAAGGAGATGGTCAAGAACCCGCTCGACGAGATTGCCGGCATCGGCCCGACGCGCAAGCGGGCGCTTCTCCAGCATTTTGGAACGGCAAAGGCCGTTTCACGCGCCGCCACCAGCGACCTGATGGCTGTCGAAGGCATTTCGGAGGCCGTAGCGCGGCTGATCTACAACCATTTCCACGAAAACAGTGGCGAGTGACGCGAAAAGACGAACCAATCGCCGCAAGCGTGATAAAATCCATTCAGAATTCTTGAGTTGACGGTTTCCGCCGAAAGACATCATCTACCGACGCATCCAGACACAAAGACAGGGCATCATGGCTTCGCGCGCATACAACATTCCCAATCTCCTGACCTACGCCCGCATCATCGCCGTGCCGCTCATCGTCGTGTGCTTCTTCATCGAGGGCAAACTGCAGAGTTCCGATTTCGCCCGCTGGACAGGTCTCGCGATCTTCATCGTCGCCTCGATCACCGATTATCTCGACGGCTATCTGGCACGCATCTGGAACCAGACCTCGAATATCGGCAAGATGCTGGACCCGATTGCCGACAAGCTGCTGATCGCCTCCGTGCTGCTGCTGATGGCAGCCGATGGCACGATCGCCGGCTGGTCGATCTGGGCGGCGATCACCATTCTCTGCCGCGAAATCCTGGTTTCGGGCCTGCGCGAATATCTGGCGGCGCTGAAGGTTTCCGTGCCCGTGACCCAGATTGCCAAGTGGAAGACCACGGCGCAAATGTTCGCGCTCGCCTTCCTTCTGGCTGGTCCTGCCGGTGACAAGGTTCTGCCCTACACGACCGAAGCCGGCATCACGCTGCTTTGGATCGCGGCGATCCTGACCATCTATACCGGCTACGACTATTTCCGCGCCGGCGCGAAGCACATGGTGGATTGAGATGACGAAGATCGTCTACTTCGCCTGGGTCCGCGAGCGGATCGGCAAGGGTGAGGAAGAACTCGACATTCCCGCCGATGTGAAGACGGCCGGCGATCTCGTGACCTGGCTTGCCACCCTCGGCGAGGGATACGAGGAGGCTCTTCGCTTCCCGAAGGCGATCCGCGTTGCGGTCAATCAGGAGCATGTGGAGCACCACGAATCGATCGCTGGTGCCCGCGAGATCGGCATCTTTCCGCCGATGACCGGGGGCTGAGAGCCCGCCGCCGGAGTTCAGACCATGACGGCCAAGCCCACACCCACCATTCGCGTGCAGCGGGATGATTTCGACGCGGCCGCTGAAGCGCAGGCTCTGACGCGTGGGCGGAAGGATATCGGCGCGCTGGTGTCCTTTGTCGGCCTTTGCCGCGACGAATCGGGGAGCCTCGCTGCCCTTGAACTCGAACATTATCCCGGCATGGCGGAAGCTGAGATGACGCGGATCTGCGACCTTGCGATCGAGCGTTTCTCGCTCATCAGCCTCACCGCCGTCCATCGCTTCGGCCGGATCGAGGCCGGCGAACAGATCGTTCTCGTCATTGCCGCCGCACCCCATCGTCAGGCGGCGTTCGACGGCGCCAATTTCGTCATGGACTTCCTCAAGACCTCCGCCCCCTTCTGGAAGAAGGAGCATGGGCAGGATGGCTCAAGCGGTGACTGGGTCGCGGCGAAGGACGCCGACGACAGCGCGCGGGATCGCTGGATCACGGAATGATGCGTTCGCGGCGGCTGAGCACCAGCAGCCAGACGAGCGCCGAGATGATCACGGCGTCACGCCAGACCATTGGGCCGTAAGCGCCCCAGAGTTGCTCGGCAAAGGCGACAGCCGCGGCACCCAGCGCCGAATGCAGGGGGCGGGAATAGCCGCCGACGGCGGCGATCAGCACCACCTTCAGCCCGAACATCAGACCGGCACCGAAATCCATGGTGCCGTAGAGTGCGGTTGCCGACAGCCCGCCCAAGGCGGCGCAAACTGTCGCCGCCATCAGTGAAAGCACGAAGATCCGGTCTGCATCGACGCCGCTGAGGCGCGCGGCCAGAGGGTCCTGGCAGACCGCCTGCCACAAGCGCCCTGCCCGGCTCGCCGTCAGCAGCCAATGGCCGCCCACAACCAGCCCCGCCATAAGGGCGATATGCAGGAGCTGCAGTCTGGTGAGGCCGATTGCCACTCCATCGACCACGAGCAATGTGACCATCTGCTGGCCCATCGGTGGCAGCCAGAGACTGCGGGTGTCGAGCGCCAGACGAGCCCCCTCCGACAGAAACAGCACGACGCCGAGCGCAGCCACGATCACCGCATTGGGCGACCTGTTGTGCAGCGGCAGCATGACATAACGCGCGTTCCAGACGCCTGCGAGCAGGGTGTAGGCGAGGCCTGAGACAAGGCCGAGGCCGAGCGCTGCCGGCAGGACGAGATAGAGGCGGTTCCAGCCATAATCGATGAACAACAGGCAGATCTGTCCCGCAAAGGCGACGAGCGCGCCGAAGCTGATATCCGGCCGCTTCGTCACACCGAAGGCGAGTGCGTAGCCGAATGCCAGGCAGGCGTAGAGGCTCGCCATCGGCAATGCGTTCAGGAGTTGTTGCAGCAGGTAGGCCATCAGTCCCTCTCTGCACAATTATAACTGTCAAAATTGCTTTTACCAGTTATATTGAATCCATGACCTTCTCCTGGACCCCTCACCGTTTCGCCGGTGGTGCGCTGGCGCTCGATGTCGCCAACAGCGTCATCCTTCGGCATGAACCAGATGGACGCTGCGACCGCTTCGCCGTGCCAGAGCAGTTGGCCGCTTTTCCCGAAGCAGCGTCGCGGCTCTCTGCGGAGCGGGAGAGATTTGGGGAGCTGCGACCGGTCGCTCCGGAAAACGAAGCGCTGTTCCTGCATTTGCGCGAGGCAATCGACGGCTACTTCCGCCGCCGCATTCTCGGGGATGACAGTCGCACACAGCTTGCGGACCTCCTGGAGGCCTGCGCCACCGCCCTTCGCGCCGCCGCCGGCAACGACAGCGTGGAGGCTGCGACCGCCCATTCGGCGCTTGGGCTGATCTGTGAGCCACAGCCGGAACGCATGAAGATCTGTGGCAATTGCGGCTGGCTCTTCATGGACCGCAGCAAGAACCGCAGTCGAACCTGGTGCGACATGGCCGTCTGCGGCAACCGGGTGAAGGCCAATCGTCACTATCGTCGGAAAAAGAAGGAGGGCCCGCCATGAAGGCGATCTCGATCTGTGCTGCCCTGCTCGTTGGGCTCGCGAGTTTGGCGGGCTGCCAGCGTGAAGACCTGGACGAGCCGCTCAAGCTCTCCGGCAAGGTCTTCATCTTCAACTATCGTGTGGCGCAGGCAACCTATGTCGTGACGCTCGCCCGCAACGGGCCGCTGCCCGATCCGAGCTTCGTCGAGACCACATTCGAGAACCCTGCCGGTGGCGCCCCCCTCGTCACGCGCGCCAAGATCTTCCCCTTCTGGGAGAAGGTCTCACTGGAAAGCCCGCCGGTGCATTGCGTCGTCAAGGACCGACCCTATGCAGTCTCGATCCGCATCCTCGACGGATCGGACAAAGTGCTGCAGACCATCGAGACGACGCTGACATCAAGCCTCGACCAGACGATCATGCCCGGAAAGGCGCTGGTGGTTGGGCCGGTCTACACGCCCAATCCCGAGGTCTATGGCGCCGACGGGAGGGTAGACTATGCGCAGGAAGAGACATGTCCGGCTGCCTGAAGCGGCACCAGGACACGGGACCTTACGCAACGAAAAACCGGAGCCTTTCGGCCCCGGTTCATCAATTCTTCCAATGCCTTGAGGCTTGAGCCTCAGGACTTGATTCAGCCGACGATCTCGGTGTCGGCGAACCAGTACTTGATTTCTTCGGCAGCGGTTTCCGGAGCGTCCGAACCGTGAACCGAGTTTTCGCCGATCGAAAGGGCGAACATCTTGCGGATTGTGCCTTCGTCGGCATTGGCCGGGTTGGTCGCGCCCATGATTTCGCGGTTCTTCAGGATGGCGTTTTCGCCTTCGAGAACCTGGACGACGGTCGGGCCGGAGGTCATGCCTTCAACCAGTTCGCCGAAGAAGGGGCGTTCCTTGTGAACGGCGTAGAAGCCTTCGGCTTCGCGCTGGCTCATCCATACGCGCTTGGAAGCGACGACGCGCAGGCCGTTGTCTTCGAAGACCTTGGTGATCGCACCGGTCAGGTTGCGCTTGGTGGCATCGGGCTTGATCATCGAGAAGGTGCGTTCAATCGCCATCTGTCTCATCCTTTTATCTGTCAGGGAAAGTGGGCGGTATCTACCCGCCCCGAATCACGAAGACAAGAGGGGTCCACGAATTTCACGCCGACGTCATAATCGGGCTCCCGCGCAGCCTTACGCCACGGCCCGGGCAACACCCTGGTGGAGATCGAGGCAGCGATCGAACCAGCGGCTGACCGGGTCATCCTCCGGCAGGTGCAGCGCGCCCGTGGTGATCTTCAACCACTGCAGCGCACCGAACAGGATGTAGTCGCCAAACAGCGGCTTGTCGCCACCGACAAAGGGCTGGAACGACAGCATGTGGCGTAGCGGCTGGAGGGCTGCCGGCAGCGCTGCGATCGCCGCCTCCCGTCCCGCCGCCATCTCTTCGAAGCTGCGCCCCAGCCGCTCTTCCCGGCTCTTGCGGAAATAGGCCTGATCGGCGGGGGCCAGCATGTCGTGGATGTCGATCAGCGCGATACGGGTGATTGCGCCATGAACGACATGCTGGGCATAGCCTTCCACCAGCCGCGCGGCGGCCTCACCGCCCGGACCGCCAAAGAGGCTCGGCGCATCCGGATAGGCTTCTTCGAGATATTGCGCGATCCGGAAGCTGTCGGAGACCAGTTCCTGCCCGTCCCGCAGAACCGGAACGGTCTTGGAAGCTCCATTCTCCACCGTCGGGATCGCCGTGAAAGGCAGCGGGCGTTCCTCAAAAACGAGGCCCTTGTGATGCAGGGCCATCACGATCTTCCAGCAATGCGGTGAAAAAGGGCGGCCCGCGTCGGTGCCGCAGAGAGAATAGAGGGTGATCGTCATTGGCGTCTCCTGATGTCTCGCCAGACAACCGCATCACGAAGCTTGATGCAAATCAGCAATTTTCATGGAACCCATCAGCCCCATTGCTCTCAAATCGGTCTAGTCTGAGCGACAATCGCGATAAGGAGAACGAGATGCAGAACTACCAGATGCTTGCCGAGTACAACGCCTGGGCAAACCGGCTTCTCTATGCCGCCGTTGGAGAACTCTCCGCGGAAGAGCTGGAGCGCGACACCGGCGCCTTCTTCGGCTCGGTCTTCGCGACCCTCAGCCACATCCTCACGGCCGACCGCGTCTGGCTCAATCGATTCACCGGTGAAGGCCCGAAACCAACGGCGCTCAACGAGCGCCCCTATGACCGGTTCGACGATCTGCGTGCCGCGCGGGTGGAAGACGACGACCGCCTCATCCGCTTTACCCGCAGCCTGACACCTGACGCGATCGAGCAGCCGTTCACCTATTCGCCGGTCAGCTCACCCGAAATCGTGACCCAGAAGCTCTGGCCTGCCCTCACGCATGTCTTCAACCACCAGACCCATCATCGCGGACAGGTGCATGCGGGGTTGACCGGAATGGGCAAACCAAGCCTCAGCCTCGACCTCATCTACTTCGTCCGCGGCGAAGGCAAGGCCTGGCTGTGAGGGGGTGGCTTCGCCCTTTCATAAGCTGAGGGCTGTAGAAACAAAAAAAGAGGCCGCGAAAATCGCGGCCTCTTTTGTTTGGAGCTTGCCCTGGCGCTTGCCCGCTCTCAGGCGGCCCGGCGGGTCGCGTAGCCTGTCTTCGAACCGACCTGAAACTGGGCCATCAGCTGATCGAGTGTCGTTGCCTCCTGCACGAGTTGCTGAATGGCAGCGCTTGATTCTTCGACCATCGCCGCATTCTGCTGGGTGTCCCGATCGATCTGGCCAATGGCTGAATCGATTTCGGCAAGCCCTTGTGCCTGGCTCTTGGCACCATCGATGATCTTGCAGATCTCGCGGCTGATCGCCTGAACTTCGGTCGAAATCGTGCTCAGGGCCTCGCCTGCCTGGTCGACCAGCGACACACCGTGGCGAACTTCTTCGCCTGAGGTGTTGATCAGGGCCTTGATCTCCTTCGCCGCATTGGCCGAGCGCTGCGCAAGTTCGCGAACCTCCTGGGCGACGACTGCGAAGCCCTTGCCGGCCTCACCGGCGCGTGCCGCCTCGACGCCAGCATTGAGCGCCAGCAGGTTTGTCTGGAAGGCAATCTCGTCGATGACCCCGATGATGTTGGAAATCGACTGCGACGACTGCTCGATGCGGCTCATGGCGGAGACGGCATCGGTTACGATCGTGCCGGAGCGCTCGGCACCGGTTCTCGCCTGATTGACCAGCTTGCCGACCGAGTCTGCGACGGATGCCGTATCCTTGACCGTCGACATGACGCTGGACAGGGCGCTCGCGGTTTCCTCAACCGAGACGGCCTGACGTTCGCTTCGGGCGGAGAGGTCGTTGTTGGCCTGGCCGATCTGACCCGTGCCATTCCGGAGCACCGAGGCAACCTGGCCCACTTGGGACACGACGACTTCGAGCTTCTGAACAGACGCGTTGAAGGAGGTCCGCAATTCATCGAGGGGGCCGGAGAAGGCAGTGTCGATGCGGCAGGACAGATCGCCATCCGCGAGCTTCTGCAAGGACTTTGCAAGCTCGGCCACGGCAAAATCAACGGCG
Organism: uncultured Allorhizobium sp.; assembly: GCA_958439205.1. Taxonomy (GTDB): domain Bacteria; phylum Pseudomonadota; class Alphaproteobacteria; order Rhizobiales; family Rhizobiaceae; genus Allorhizobium. The sequence continues at coordinate 3,410,794 of OY288189.1, forward strand.
TCGGCTTCCCGCGCCTTTTCTGCCTCCCGCTTGCGACGTTCAGCATCGGCGGCAGCATCGGTGCGTCTGGCGTGATCGGCCATCTCAACGGCCTCACGCTCGGCGGCAACGGCTTCGGCCACGGACTTGTCGGAGACATCGAATGCCTTGACGACCGCCGAGGTCAGGGCGATCAGGACGATGCTCTGCACGATCAGCACGACCGCATGCAGGACGACGCGCGAGAAGTCGGAATCTCCCGGGAAGACCGCAAGGGGCATCGCGACATAGAGCAGCAGATGGTGGACCGCGACGAGTGCCGCGTAACCGATGATGGCACGCCAGTCGATCCAGGCGGCGCAGATCGCAAGGCTTGCGAAGAAGTACATATGCAGGTCGATCTGCAGCGGCGAACCCTGGAATGCGAAGACCAGGATGGCCACGGTTGCCGCATTGGCCATGGAGGTGACCATGCGGGTGGTCGCGCCTGTGCGATCCTGTGCCCATAGCAAGGTGGCCGGCACCAGCAGGACGAGAGTCGCCAGGATCATCATCCAATCGGCGCCCTCCTCGCGCACGAGGTTGCGGATCAAGATCAAGGCAAAGTTGATCCAGAGCAGTCCGACGATGCCGTAGGAGACCCTGTCTCTGAGCTTCTTCAGTTCATTCATGTGTTCATTCCTTGCAGGCAACCGAGTGCCAGATCATGGTTGATGACGAGCAAAGCGCCCGCATCGAGTAGCCGCTCCGGAAAATCCGGAGCCTGCGAATAAGCGACCGACATCCAGGGGACGCTTCCAGCCCAGACGAAAGCGCCGTCTGCCCGGTCGATGACGGCCATCGAACCCGCCGCATGGGCAGCCGGTGAAGTTACGACGAGCACGAAGGGGCCGGACGGCCTTGCCGCGATAACAGCGACAACGGCAACCGCCAGCGAGAAGTAGACAGCGGGAATAAGGGACTTCATGGTGCCTACGGATGTTCGCCGGTCGAGTGCTCAAGACGCTTTTGACCGGCATGCTCTGAGAACATGATTTAAAACATATACATCTCTAAATAATAATTAACTGAAGGGCAGAACCCCCTCATTCCTTAGGGGAATTCCGATTTGACAAAAGGCAAGGAAAAGCCCCTGAAGCACGTCTCTGCCTTAACCGTTTCGTATGTGATGCCGTGTTACGAGACCTGAATTCCGTGGGAATAGTTCCGGCTTCCCGCAGGTAAAGCGCAACTCATCGCATGATCAGGACGGTTTTGATGAGCGGACTTCCAGATGATCTCCAGAAGATCACAGTCTTCATGCTGAAGCATCAGATCGCCGGGCTCCCCCGCAACTTCGAACTTGTCCATGAAGCCTTTACCGGCGGCAATTCGGATCTTGCGCGCGAGCTTGCAGCCCTTGGTGCCCGCCCGACGCAATCGGCGCTCGATCAGCTCGGCCTCAAGCATCGGCTTGCCGGGCACTGCGGTGTCTCCGCAGAGCGCCTGCAGGACGAAACGCTGAAGACGCTGACGCGGCTGAGCGACCAGCTGTCACTCGGCCTGACACAGAAGCGGGCCTTCACGAACTCGGTGGAAGGCGTCATCCGCTCGATCCGCGAGGATGTCAGTGTCGGTATCGACCAGTTGCTGGGCGAGCTGGATCTGCTCTCCTCGATTGCCAGAGACATGATCAAGGCGGAAACCGCGCTCTCCTCCGATGTGGCCGAGGGGCTGGACAGCCTGAATGCTGCAGACCGCGCCATTCGCGCGGCGCAGGCTGCGATGAAGCGCGATCATCTGACGGGGCTTGCGAACCGCATCAGCCTCTTCCAGACACTGGAGGAGGCCCATTCGGCCGCCTCGGCGGCCAAGCCGAGCGCGCTCGTGCTGATCGAAATCCTCGACCTTCCCGGTCTGCAGCACCAGTATGGCGACGAGGCCGTGAGCAAGCTCATCAAGGGACTGGCCGGCATCTTCCGCAAGGCGATCAAGAAGCACGACTTCATCGCCCGCATCGAGGCCGATACCTTTGCCTTCGTCTTCGATGGCATCAATGCCGACGAGGCACACATCATCGCCGAACGGCTGTTCACGACGGCGGAAAACAATCTCGTCTTCGCGTCCGAGACCTCGCCGGGGGTCGGCGGACTGCCGCTCGCGATCGGTCACGCCATGGCGCATGAAGCTGCGGATCCGACAAGCTGGCTCGCCATTGCCAAGACTGCCACGATACTGGCCCGACAAAACCCGCGTCAGCCGATCATCGGCTACAAGCCCGGGCAGCGCCAGGTCGCCTGACGAGATCGCCTGACAGGCCCGACCGGGCACCCTCGCCCGCTTGCCTTTGGCCGTGACATCGGCCAAAAGCCAGAACCATGATCACGATCAACGATATCTCCGCCCGCATCGCAGGCCGCCTGCTTATCGACCACGCCAGCGTCGCGCTCCCGGCCGGCACCAAAGCTGGCCTTGTCGGCAAGAACGGCGCGGGCAAATCCACGCTGTTTCGCATCATCACGGGCGATCTGGCCTCCGAGAGCGGCAATATCTCGATCCCAAAGAACGCCCGCATCGGCCAGGTCGCGCAGGAAGCGCCGGGGACGGAAGACTCGCTGATCTCCATCGTGCTTGCCGCCGACAAGGAGCGCGCAGCGCTGCTTGCGGAAGCCGAGACCGCAAGCGATCCGCACCGGATCGCTGAAATCCAGACAAGGCTGGCCGATATCGGCGCGCATTCGGCGGAAGCACGCGCCGCAACAATCCTGTCGGGCCTCGGCTTCGACCACGAGGCGCAGCTGCGCCCCGCCTCCTCCTTTTCCGGCGGGTGGCGCATGCGCGTGGCGCTCGCTTCCGTGCTGTTTGCCGAGCCGGATCTGCTGTTGCTCGACGAGCCGACCAACTATCTCGACCTTGAAGGCACGCTGTGGCTCGAGGACTATGTGCGGCGTTATCCGCACACGGTCATCATCATCAGCCACGACCGGGATCTTCTGAACACCGCCGTCAACTCGATCATCCATCTCGACCAGCAGAAGCTCACGCTCTATCGCGGCGGCTATGACAGCTTCGAGCGGCAGAAGGCCGAGAACGACGAATTGCAGATGAAGGCTAAGGCGAAGAACGACGCCGCCCGAAAACATCTGCAGAGCTTCATCGACCGCTTCCGCGCCAAGGCAACTAAGGCCAAGCAGGCCCAGAGCCGCATCAAGGCGCTGGAACGCATGGGCACGGTCGCCGCCGTCATCGAGGACCATGTTCATCCGATCACCTTCCCGAAGCCCGAAAAGCAGCCGGCCTCGCCGATCGTTGCGATCTCTGGCGGTGTCGTTGGCTACGAGCCGGGTAAGGCGATCCTGAAGAACCTCAACCTGCGCATCGACAATGACGACCGCATCGCGCTGCTCGGTTCGAACGGTAACGGCAAGTCGACCTTCGCCAAGTTCATCTCCGGACGACTGGAAGCCCAGGGTGGCCAGCTCAAGACCGCGTCGAGCCTGAAGATCGGCTTCTTCGCCCAGCACCAGCTCGACGACCTGATCCCGAATGAAAGCCCGGTTGCGCATGTGCGCCGGCTGATGCCGCTGGAGCCGGAAGCCAAGGTGCGTGCACGCGTCGCACAAATGGGGCTTGCGACGGAAAAGATGGAGACGGCCGCCAAGGATCTCTCGGGTGGCGAAAAGGCGCGTCTGCTGATGGGGCTTGCGGCCTTCCACGCGCCGAACCTCCTGATCCTCGACGAACCGACGAACCACCTGGATATCGACAGCCGCAAGGCTCTGATCGAGGCACTCAACGACTACGAAGGCGCCGTCATCCTGATCAGCCACGATCGCCACCTGATCGAGGCAACCGTCGACCGGCTCTGGCTGGTCAACAACGGCACCGTCACCAGCTTCGACGGTGATATGGAAGAGTATCGCTCGCTCATCATCGCCTCGGGCAAGAAGCCGGTCGAGAAAGACAAGGGCGACAACGCTGCCGATACGGTCAACAAGGCCGAGCAGCGCAAGGCTGCGGCCGACAAGCGCGCAAGTCTTGCGCCACTCAAGAAGAAGATCAACGAAGTCGAGGCTTTGACGAAGAAGCTGGAGACTTTGATTCAGGCGCTCGACAAGGAGTTGGCCGATCCGGCTCTTTACGAGAAGGCGCCAGCCAAGGCGGCTGAAAAGGCCAAGCAGCGTGGGGAAGCGGCTGCCAAGCTTTCCGCTGCGGAGGAGCAGTGGCTGGAGCTGTCCGCCGAGTATGAAGAGGGCATGGCCGGCTGACCCGCCGGCCTTACCCTCTCTGCAACCTGAAGCAGTTTATTCCCTCATACGACGTAGCCACCTGTTAGGCGGCCGAATTTGATTATCATCCATAGCAATCCTATGGTTCTCACTGATATTTCAAATCAGAAAATCGTGATATTGCGCAACTCCGGCGCGAATTTTAGTAAACTTTTAAATCCCTGACCACATCATTTCCGCGAGTTAGGTCAGCCTACTTCAATCCACAGTGCATTTCGTACACATCGTTGTCCTTCCGGCACGATGCCTGAGCGCAACCCGCTTTTCTCAACCCCGACAGCATGCTGTTGCAGGGCACGGCGAAGCTTCGCGCGGATCGAGATGCATGCCTGATGAGCGCCTCGGTGATGCAACCGGGGCTTCCCCTCCCCGCGAGACCTGCCATGACGGCACGGTCCCGGAGCGAACGGAAAGCTGCGGAATGTCGACGAAACCCTTGTCCATCAAAGCCTCGCTGCTCGGGGCCTTCATGCTTCTGCTTGCCCTTCTCGTCGTCCAGGGAGGCTTTGCCCTCTGGTCGATGAACGGTGTCTTTTCCAATGTCCAGCGACTGGCCCAAGGCTCGGTACCGGTTGTTGACATCACCAATCGCCTGAACATTTCCATCGCCAATCTGCGGGCTCTGCAGACGCGGCATATTCTGAGCTCGACCCCGGAGACGCTTGCGTCCGCCGACGCGGCTGTTGCCAAAGAAGTCGACAAGCTGAAGGACCGTATGGCGCGCTATGAAGCCATGATCACGCTTCCTGAGGAAAGGCCCGCTTTCGAAGGGTTCAAGGCCAGCGCCGAGCGCTATCTTGCGGCCGGTGAACGGATGATCGAGCTTTCGCGCAGTGGCGACAAGACCGCCGCCGCCGCATTGCTGACGGGAGAAATGGTCGTCGCCTATGACGAGATGGACGGCTACGCGGACACCTTCCGCGATGCCAATGTCGATGCGGCTGCCGCGATGTTCGAAGAAAGCGCCAGCAACTTCCGCCTGTCGCTTCTGAGCAATGCCGGTGTTCTGGTGGTCGGCGCATTGGCGGGCATTGCCGCCATGCTGTTCGTCGCCCGCGACGTGACGAAGCCGATCGAGCGCATGACCCGCGTCATGGGACGCCTCGCACGTGACGATTTCGATGTCGAGATCGCCTATCTCGCCCGCCAGAACGAAATCGGCGACATGGCCCGCGCCGTGGACGTCTTCAAGCAGAACGGTTTGCGGGTGCGGGAAATGAACGCCCAGGAACACCGCATGAAGCAGCGTTGCGACGAGTTGCAGGAAAGCATCGGCCAGGTCTGTGCCGCAGCCATTGCCGGCGACTTCACCCAGCGGATCGACCGGGACTTCGAGTTTCCCGATCTCAATGCTTTCGCGACATCGATGAATGAACTCGTCCGGTCGATCGATGCCGGGCTTGCCGAGACGCGCCGTGTCATTGCCGGCCTCTCCGAAGGCGATCTGACCGATGCCATGCGCGGCGAATTCAACGGCGCCTTTGCGGAACTCCAAGGCAATGTGAATGGCACCATGCAGGTGCTCAGAACAGTGGTCGCAGAGGTTCGCACCTCGATCGACCAGATCCGCTCGGGATCGGGCGAGCTTCGCTTCGCATCCGACGATCTCGCCAAACGGACCGAGCAACAGGCAGCGGCACTCGAAGAGACCTCCTCGGCGCTCGAAGAGATCACGGCTGCCGTCCGCCAGTCCACAGACACGGCCCTCCAGGCCACCCGCATGGTCGACGAAGCGCGCCGGAGCACGGAAGAATCGAGTTCCGTCGTGGGTGATGCCGTGGCCGCCATGGGCCGCATCGAGCAGGCATCCGGCGAGATTGGCCAGATCATCAATGTAATCGACGAGATCGCCTTCCAGACCAACCTTCTGGCGCTCAATGCGGGTGTCGAAGCAGCCCGCGCCGGCGAGGCCGGCAAGGGGTTTGCGGTCGTGGCACAGGAAGTGCGCGAGCTTGCACAGAGGTCAGCAGGAGCTGCGAAAGACATCAAGTCGCTGATTACCAAATCCGGAGAGGAAGTCGGCATTGGCGTGCGGCTGGTCACGGCAACCGGGGATGCGCTTTCCCGCATCCGTGATCACGTGGTGCATATCAACCAGTCCGTTCACCAGATCGCTTCCGCGGCCAAGGAACAGTCGCACAAGCTGCAGGAGGTCAATACCGCCGTCGGCCAGATGGATCAGTTCACTCAGCGGAACGCCGCGATGGTGGAAGAGACGACGGCGAGCACCAACCGGTTGGCGGACGATGCGGTGAACCTTTCGCGCCTGATCGGGCACTTCAAGATCGATCCGGCCGCCAACAGAGGACGGACATCCATGTCCGTGGCGAATGACAGTGGGGGTACGATGCCGAGACGAACGGCCGGGGTGCGCTGACCGGCCCGCTCCCTTCTTCCTAACCCCTCAAACGTCGAAGGGCCGCCTCAGGGCGGCCCTTATGCCTTTTCCGAGACCTGCGAGGTTTCAGGCCTTCTTTTCCCAGCGACCTTCCGGGGACTGCTGCCAATAGGTCAGGTTGTGGCCCTGCGCCCTCAGCCGTTTCCACTGAGACCGGGCGCCCTCGAGCTGCTCCGTGTCGTAGCCATCGAAGACGAAGACGATGCGATCATAGGTCAGGTCCGCCGGCGGCTCGGCTCCGTCTACCAGAAAGCGCACGCTCGCCGCATTGCGGTTTTCCTGTTCGATCGTCAGCAGCACCGGTTGCCGGTCCGGCGACGCCCCTTCATCCGTTCCATGCGGGAGAAAGCTCTCGTCGCGGTATGTCCAAAGATGGGCGTCGAGCGCGTCGCGCCGTTCGGCATCGCGGGTCTGCACCGCGACCTTCCAGCCGCGCTCGACGCTCTTCTCCAGCAACGGGGGCAGAGCGTCCTCCAGCTTCGATTCAGTCAGGTGGTAGAACAGGACTTCGGCCATCCGGCGCTCCGTCTCCAGGATCACGATTCGTAATTGGCCCGCACCAACTCGTCGAGCAGGCGAACGCCGTAGCCGGAGCCCCAGGACTGATTGATTTCGTCGTTCGGCGAGCCCATGGCCGTGCCGGCGATGTCGAGATGCGCCCAGGGCGTATCCTTGACGAAGCGCTTGAGGAACTGGGCGGCCGTGATCGAGCCCGCCAGACGGCCGCCGGTGTTCTTCATGTCGGCAAACTTGGAATCGATCATCTTGTCGTATTCCTTGCCGAGCGGCATGCGCCACAAACGCTCATTGGTCACCTGACCTGCCGTGAGCAGCTTTTCCGAGAGCGTGTCGTCATTGGAGAAGAGACCGGCATGCTGGTTGCCGAGGGCAACCGTGATCGCGCCCGTGAGCGTGGCGAGGTTGATCATGAAGGCCGGCTCAAAGCGATCGTTGCAGTACCAGAGCGCGTCGCAGAGCACGAGGCGACCTTCCGCATCGGTGTTGATGACCTCGATGGTCTGGCCGGACATCGACGTCACGATGTCACCCGGACGCTGGGCATTGCCGTCGGGCATGTTCTCGACGAGACCGAGGATGCCGATGGCATTCACCTTGGCCTTGCGGGCCGCGAGCACATGCATCAGGCCGGTAACGGCAGCAGCACCACCCATGTCACCCTTCATATCCTCCATGCCGCCAGCCGGCTTGATCGAGATGCCGCCGGTATCGAAGACAACGCCCTTGCCGACGAAGGCGACCGGCTTGTCCTTCGACTTGCCGCCCTTCCACTGCATCACCACGAGACGCGGTGGGCGCACCGAACCCTGGGCCACGCCGAGCAGCGCGCCCATGCCGAGCTTCTTCATTTCCTTTTCGGTGAGGATCTCTATCTCGACACCGAGCTTCTCCAATTCCTTGGCCTTGGCAGCGAATTCCAAGGGCCCAAGGACATTGGCCGGCTCGTTGACGAGGTCGCGTGCCAGGACCACGCCATCGGCAATGGCTTCGGCCTCGGCGAAGGCCTTCTTCGCACCGGAAGCCTCTGCGGTTACGATCGTGACCTTGACGGACTTCTCGGCCTTCTCCTCCTCGTCATCCGCCTTCTTCTTCGTCTTGTAGGTATCAAACTTGTAGCTGCGCAGCAGCATACCAAGGGCGAAATCGGCAGCGGCCTTAGGGGAAACGTCGATGCCCGGAGCATCAAGATAGACGACAACGTTCTCCGCCCCCTTGAGCGCGGCGGTCGCCGAGCCGCCCGCCTTCAGCCAGTCGTGGGCAACGAGACCATCCGGCTTGCCCATGCCGAGCACGACAAGACGATCCAGTTCAGACCCATGCGGCGCAACGATGTCGAGGGTTGAAAGGGCCTTGCCCTTGAACTTGCCGCCTTTCGCGGCACGGGCATAGACGCCCGCCGGGTCTGCCTCCATCACGCCCGCCGGCTGCTCCGCCCCGGACACCGCCAGCAGGATGGCGATGCCTCCGGTCGCAGGATGGGTCTTGGCAAAAGAGATGGCGAGTTTCAACGACATGAGGCACCTTGAATTGGCTTTGTGGGAGATCTTGAGGGATCATGGTCTTTTCCCGAACGATGGCAAGAGTTTGACCAGACATTCCTGCCCCAATCCCCCGATTGCGGCTGCCGTCGTCGAGCGTGTCAGATTTATCGCGGTGGGACAAAAAACGGCCTCAGGAAGCCGGGGAAAATACCATCCGCCGGTCGCCAAATCGCCGCAAGCGTCGTAGAGAAAGCCGATCCTCGGCGCGACGTCTGCGTGTCGCGCCTGCAAGGGAACCCTATGAAGATACTCGAACAATACATTCTGCGACGGGTCGTCCTGATGTTTTTGACAGCGCTGCTCCCGGTGCTGGCGATCATCTGGACCACGCAGGTATTGCAGCGTATCAACCTGGTGACCGACAGCGGACAATCCGTGGGCTCCTTCATGGTGCTCGCCACGATGATCCTGCCCACGATCGTTGCAACCGTGCTGCCCTTCGCGCTGGTCATCGGAATCACGCATACGCTGACAACGATGAACAATGATTCGGAGCTCGCCGTCATCGATGCGGCTGGCGCGCCGCGCTCCATCATCCAGCGCCCGCTGATCCTGCTTGCGGTCGGCCTCAGCTTCTTCTCCTTCATCATGATGGGCTTCGTTGAACCGGCCATGCGCGTCAACGTGCGCACGATGATCGCCACCGCCTATGCCGACCTCCTGTCATCTGTCATCGAGGAGAAGACGTTCCGCCAGATCGAGCCGGGGCTCTATGTCCAGATTTCCGAACGCCAGTCGGGCCGGACGATGAAGGGCCTGCTAGTTGCCGATTCCCGTGACCCGGCCTCTGAACTGATTTACTACGCCCGCGAAGGGGCAGTGGACGAGAGCGGCAAATCGCTCGTCATGCAGGACGGCGAAGTGCAGCGTAAGGCGCCCAATGGCGACGTCACCGTCATCCGCTTCGACCGCTACGCCTTCGACCTTTCCGATCTCTCCGAAGAACGCGGCCAGGCCCGCTTTGGCGCGAAGGACCGCGATCTCTTCTACCTGATGGATCCGGACCCGCTGGATGAGCGCTACATCAGCAAGCCAAACGATTTCAGCGCGGAACTGCACCGCCGCGTGAGCGCGTCCTTCTTTCCGCTCGTCTTCGCGCTTCTGAGCCTGATGATGTGCGGCGATGCTCGCTCCCATCGCGAGGCGCGTCTGCACCCGATGGCATCGGCGCTGATCATGGCACTGACGGTGTTCTGGGCGTCCAACTATCTGACCTCGATTGCCGAGGCATCGACCGCGTTCATCCCGCTACTGTATCTCCTACCTCTGGCAACTGGCGGTGCTGCCGCCTTCATGCTGGCCACGAACCGTAGTCCGAGACTGCCCAAGCCAATTTCAGCCCTTATCGAGAGCGCGATGGCCATGACCCAGAAGCGGCTTGGCGCAGGCACCGGAGGTGCTGCATGATCTGGACGCTTGGCCTCTATTTCTTCAGGCGCTACATGCTCACCTCGCTGTGGTTTCTCCTCGGCGTGATCTCGATCACCTATCTGATCGATTTCACCGAAACCTCGCGCCGGTTTGACAGCCTGCCGGGTTATTCGGTGACCGGCGTGCTTTACCTGACTGCGCTGCGCCTGCCCCTCATTCTGCAGCAGACCATCCCCTTCATCGGCCTGTTCGTCGGCATGGCGACGCTCATCTCGCTGAACAGAAAGTCCGAACTGGTCGTTGCACGCGCCGCCGGCATTTCCGTCTGGCAGTTCATGGCACCGTTCCTTATCGGCGCCACGCTGCTCGGATTGGCGACGACCCTGCTCATCAATCCGCTGGCCGCCTGGGGCGAACGGCAGGGTGCGGAAGTCGAGACCAAATGGCGCGGAACCGAAAACAGTACCAAGCCCACCCCTATCCCGTGGCTGCGGCAATCGAGCGACGGCAACGACCTCGCTCTCGGCGCACGTGCTGTTCTTGAGGGCGGCAGTCTGCTCGTGGATGCCGTGCTGCTGCACTTCGATCAGGACGGTCGCATCATCCTTCGGCAGGACGCACGCACAGCCAAATTGAAAGATGGTTACTGGATGCTTACCGACGTGCTGGAGACACGTCCCGGCGAGATCCAGACGCGCCTTGCTGAGACGCGCGTCGCCACTAACCTCAATGAGGAATTTGTCCAGCAGCGGCTCGCCAAACCGGAAAGCGTTGCTTTTTATGATCTATTTCAGAAAATTGAAGTTGCCCGATCCTTCGGCATCTCTCCGCATGCTCTGGAGACACAATTTCATTCCCTGCTATCGCTGCCGTTCCTGATGGTTGCAATGACGTTGATTGCGGCAACCGTTTCGTTGAAATTCAGCCGTATCAACCAATCGCGGACGGTGATTCTCGGTGGAATATTGTCAGGCTTCGTGCTTTATGTTGTCACAGTGCTCGTCAGGGCATTCGGAAGCAGCGGCGTCATGCCGCCATATGTTGCGGCCTGGGTCCCAGTTGTCGTAGCGATGGCATTGGGGGCAACGATTCTGCTTCACAAGGAGGATGGTTAGTGGCGGTAAAAGACCGCGGGAATATCAGGAGGCTCTCGGTAGCCCTGCTGACCAGTGTCGCTGTGTGCGCTTTGCCGCTCACCGCGCCTCTCGTGCATGCGCAGAGCCTGTCGGACTCAGCGTCCACGGCAGGTCAACTCCCTGATGACGCGAAGCTGCTTCTGGCAGCCAATGAACTCGTTTATGACCGTGATGCCGAGCGCGTTGTCGCGAATGGCGCGGTGCAGATCAATTATGCGGGCTACCAGATGGTGGCCCGACAAGTCGTCTATGACCAGAAGACGGGTCGCGTGACCGCGGCCGGCAATATCGAGCTGGTGGAACCGACGGGCAACCGCATCTATGCGGACTCGCTCGACGTAACGGACAACTTCTCCGATGGCTTCCTGAGGGCCCTGCGGGTCGAAACGACTGACAACACACGCCTCGTCGCCGAGAGCGCCGAGCGTGTTGGCGGCACTCAGATGATCCTGCACAAGGGTGTCTATACCGCCTGCCTTCCTTGCGCCGAAAATCCGTCACGCCCGCCGATCTGGCAGGTGAAGGCAGAGCGCGTGGTGCAGGATGGCCAGAAGAAGACCGTTCGCCTGGAAAAGGCTCGCTTCGAACTCTTCGGACGTTCGATTGCCACCCTCCCCTTCATCGAAGTCCCGGACAACACGGTGAAGCGGAAGTCCGGCTTCCTGTTCCCGGAATTCCGTTCCGGTGAGAATGTAGGCTTCGGGATTTCGGTTCCTTACTACATCGCCATCGCGCCGGATCGCGACGCGACGATCACGACAACCGGCTTCAGCGCACAGGGCGTTCTTCTGGAAGCAGAGCTGCGCCAGCGCTTCGAAAAGGGCCAGGCAAGCTTGCGCCTCGCCGGCATCAGCCAGATGAACACCGACGAGTTCACTGCCGGCACCAGCGACGCCGATCGCGATTTCCGCGGCCTCGTTGCGTCCAAGGGCGATTTCAAGATCAACCCGCGCTGGTCATTCGGTTGGGACGTGATGTTCCAGACCGACAACAACTTTGCCCGTACCTACGGTGTGGAAGGGTTGAACAGTTCGACCAACACCAACACGGTTTACCTGACCGGCGTCGGCGAGCGGAATTTCTTCGACATGCGCAGCTACTATTTCGACGTTCAGGACGCCGATCTGAACGACACTGCCGAAAAGAAGCAGGCGACCGTTCTGCCTGTCATCGACTACAGCTATTACGCGCCTGAACTCGTGGCAGGCGGCCAGCTGTCAGGCACCCTAAACTTCACCTCACTGTCGCGCTTCTCTGGTGAAGCCGCCGATACGAATGGTGATGGCACCAACGACGTCTATCGTGGCCTCAAGGGCAACATGAACCGCCTTTCGGGCGAGCTCGCATGGGAACGCACGTTTGACGGCCCGGGTGGCATTCAGATCACCCCGCTGCTCGCGGCGCGCGGTGACGTCTTCGGCCTGGCGATGGATAGCCCCACGGATTACACGGGCGGATACACGTCTAACGACGCACCGGCACGCGGCTTGCTGACCGCCGGCTTAGAGGTCCGCTATCCCTGGCTGATCACCACCGACAATAGTTCGCATATCATCGAACCGATCGCGCAGATCTATGCGCGCAACGACGAGGACTATGCCGGGCAGTTGCCGAACGAGGATTCACAGAGCTTGGTCTTCGATGCCAGTAACCTCTTCTCCCGCAACAAGTTCGCAGGCTTCGACCGGGTCGAAGGCGGAACGCGTGCAAATGTCGGCATGCGCTATACCGGAAGCTTCGACAATGGCGTCGGTGTGCGCGCGGTTGTCGGTCAGTCCTATCATTTGGCGGGCCTGAATTCCTACGCAACCGACGACCTGCTTGCGGTCGGCACCGATTCCGGTCTGGAAACGGACGTGTCGGACTTCGTGGCATCGGCTGGCTTCGAACTGCCAATCGGTCTGTCCCTGAGCGCTGGCGTACGGCTCGACGAAAAGTCGCTTGAAGTGCGCCGGACCGACCTCAACGCGACCTATGCACAGGACCGCTTCGAGACAAGCCTGACTTTCACGCAGGTGGACGCACGTCCGGAATACTCGTTTGACAACGACAATCAGACGGTCACGAGCTCGTCGACGGTCAAGGTCAATCAAAACTGGTCGGTGTTCGGTTCGGTCAACTACGATATCGACGCCAATGTCTTCAACCGCCGCAGCGTCGGGATCTCCTATGCCGACGAATGCACGGTCTTCTCGATCGCCTATTCGGACAAATACGATCCGAATGCGGAGACCGCGAACGACTGGACGGTCGGCGGCAAGTTGGTCTTCCGAACGCTCGGCGAGATCAATCTCAGCGACAACTCGTTTTGAGTGACGCAGCACCACTTCGGTGGAGGTCATTGTTTCGCCGCACGGATTGTGCAATCCGTGCGGTAGTTCTAAAATCCATGGCAAAGACATAGATCCGGGCGGAGACTTATCCTCCGGAGAAAGGATGACAGATGGCCAATGCGAAAAAGGGCACCAGTCTGCTGCTTGCCGGCGTCATCGCGCTGTCTCTCAGCGTGAGCCCCACTCCGATGGTCGCGCCTGTACAGGCTGCGACATCCGTGGTTGCCGTCGTCAACAAGACCGCGATCACGAGCGGCGATGTTTCACGCCGCGCGGCATTCCTCCGTTTGCAGCGCCGCAGCGGCAACTTGCAGAAGATTGCCAAGGACGAACTGGTCAACGAAGCGCTGAAGCGCGAGGAAATCGCCCGCGTCGGTATGTCGGTCAGCACGTCAGATGTCGACGCCTCCTTCGAACGGTTCGCGACATCGAACAAGATGTCGGTCTCCCAGCTGAATTCCGTGCTTGATCAGGCCGGTGTGGGCGCTGCCCATTTCAAATCCTTCATCGCGATATCCATGAGCTGGCCGCGCCTCGTCAACGCTCGTTATGGTGCCGGTTCCCGCGGTCGCCTTTCGAACCAGGACCTCGTGACACGCCTGCTTGAGAACAAGCAGAAGCCCGTGACGACCGAATACTTCCTGAAGCAGGTTGTCTTCGTGGTCCCGGCTTCGAAGAAGGGCATCGTTGGCAAGCGCAAGGCCGAGGCCGAAAAGTCGCGCGCCTCGTTCCCGGGCTGCGATCAGGCCATGGAATTCGCCAAGAACTATCTCGACGTTTCGATCCGCAATCTCGGCCGCGTTCTCGAACCGGAACTGCCGCCGGAATGGAAGCCGCTTATCGAGAAGGCAAATGGCGGCACGACGGGCACGCGCGTGACGGAACGTGGCGTGGAGTATCTCGCCATCTGCAATCAGCGCCAGGTATCGGACGACGTCGCCGCTGAAGTCGTGTTCCGCGCCGAAGATCTTGGCAAGGAACAGCAGGACGAAAATCCGAATTCCGACAAATATCTCGAAGAGCTGCGCTCCAAGGCACAGATCGTCCTGCAATAAGCGGCGAAAGACCGATCCATGACCGATGGCGTGCTACCGCTCGCGCTTACCCAGGGCGACCCGGCCGGCATAGGGCCTGATATCGCCCTGCAGGCCTGGCTCAAGCGGGGCGAGATCAGCTTGCCGCCCTTCCTCTACATTGGCGATCCCGCGGTACTCGAGGTGCGCGCTCGCTTGCTTGAGCTGGATGTCAGGATCGAGGAAACGGATGCTGCGCATGCCTGCGAGGTGTTCGACAGGGCTGTGCCGGTGCTTGCCATCAAGACCGGTGTCGATGTTCTCGCGGGCAAGCCACATGTCGCCAATGCCCGCGGAACGATTAGCGCAATAGAGACCGCCGTCTCCCTCTGCCTTGCCGGGGAGGTGCGTGCCGTCGTCACCAATCCAATAGCAAAAGCTGTTCTCTACGAGGCGGGCTTCGGCTTTCCTGGCCATACCGAATTTCTGGCTGACCTCGCAGCTAAAGCCACAGGCGAAAGCGTTCTGCCGGTGATGATGCTTGCCGGCCCCAAGCTGAAGGCTGTACCGGTCACGATCCACATTCCGATCAAGGATGTGCCGGACGCCCTGAGCGAAGAGCTCATCGTCGATACCTGCCGCATCGTTGCCCGGGATCTGACCGACCGCTTCGGCTTGACAGCGCCGCGGCTCGCGGTTGCCGGTCTCAACCCGCATGCGGGTGAAGGCGGCGCAATCGGGCATGAGGATGACGACATCATTCATCCGGCCATCCGACGCCTTCGCGAAGAAGGGATTGATGCCTTCGGGCCCCTGCCCGCCGACACGATGTTCCATGACGATGCCCGCAGCCGTTACGACGTGGCAATCTGCATGTATCATGATCAGGCGCTGATCCCGGCCAAGGCGCTCGGCTTCGACGACAGCGTCAACGTCACGCTCGGTCTGCCCTTCATTCGCACGTCCCCTGATCATGGCACCGCTT
The DNA here is from genome assembly GCA_958439205.1 of uncultured Allorhizobium sp. Taxonomy (GTDB): domain Bacteria; phylum Pseudomonadota; class Alphaproteobacteria; order Rhizobiales; family Rhizobiaceae; genus Allorhizobium. Next base: position 3,426,337 of record OY288189.1, read on the forward strand.
TCGGTCTTGCGGGTACAGGATTTGCCAAGGAAACCAGCCTCATTGCCGCGCTTGAACTGGCGGACCGCATGAGCATCGCCAAGGACGCATCCCGCTAATGGCTGCACTCGACGGACTGCCACCGCTACGCGATGTCATCGCGCGCCATGGGCTCGATGCCAAGAAGGCACTCGGCCAGAACTTTATCCTGGACCTGAACCTGACGCAGAAGGTGGCGCGGACCGCAGGCTCGCTTGAAGGCGCGACGGTGATCGAGGTCGGACCGGGTCCGGGCGGACTCACGCGCGCCATCCTCGCGCTTGGCGCCAAGAAGATCATCGCGATCGAGCGCGACCCGCGCTGCCTGCCAGCGCTGCAGGAAATCAGCGACCACTACCCGGGGCGCCTCGAAGTGATCGAGGGGGACGCGCTGAAGATCGATTTCCGGGACCTCGCCAAAGGCGAACCGGTCAAGATCATCGCGAACCTGCCCTACAATGTCGGGACGCAGCTGCTCGTCAACTGGCTCCTGCCGGCGCAGTGGCCTCCCTTCTGGCAGTCGCTGACCCTGATGTTTCAGAAGGAAGTCGGCCAGCGGATTGTGGCGCGTGAGGACGACAATCACTACGGCCGGCTCGGCGTGCTTTGCGGCTGGCGGACTGAGGCCCACATGGCCTTCGACATTCCCCCGCAGGCCTTCACACCGCCACCCAAAGTGACCTCGACCGTGGTGCATCTCGAGCCAATCGAGAAACCCCTGCCCTGCGATGCCGACAAGCTTGAGAAGGTAACGCTCGCGGCCTTTGGACAGCGCCGTAAGATGTTGAGGCAAAGCCTCAAGCCGATCGGTGGGGAAGCGCTGCTCGCGCGTGCAGAGATCGATCCTCAACGCCGAGCCGAAACGCTCAGCGTCGAGGAATTCTGCAGGCTCGCCAATCTGGTCTGATGCCGTGGCGAGCGTTGTGTCAGGCGGCCTGGCGGCCGCGCTGACGGTTTTCGTTTCCAGGCAATTTGAAGAGTGCGATCTGGGCGTTCAGACGGTCAGCTTCAGCCGCCACGCTTGACGTAGCTGCACTCGCCTCTTCCACCATGGCTGCATTCTGCTGCGTCACCTGGTCCATCTGGCTCACGGCCTGGCTGATCTCGTTCAGCGCTCCGGATTGCTCCTGTGCTGCCGAAACGATGGCTGTCACGCGCTCATTGATCTTCATGACATGCTCTTCGATGCCCTTCAGCGTTTCGCCCGTTTCGTTGACCAGACGAACGCCCGCTTCGACCTCCTGGGCCGAACGATTGATCAGCGACTTGATCTCCCGGGCGGCGTTGGCGGAGCGTTGAGCAAGTTCACGCACTTCCTGCGCCACGACGGCGAAGCCCCTGCCGGCTTCCCCTGCGCGGGCAGCTTCGACGCCGGCGTTCAGGGCCAGCAGGTTGGTCTGGAAGGCGATCTCGTCGATAACGCTGATGATCTGGCCGATCTGGCCGGACGACTGCTCGATGTGATGCATCGCCTTGACCGTATCGGAGACGACGGAACCGGACTTCTGAGCGGTGACGGTTGCTTCACGCACCAGCTTTCCGGCCTCCTGAGCCTGTTGGGTCGAGCTCGACATGGCCGTGGTGATCTGGCTGATCGAGGCGGCTGCTTCCTCGAGCGCTGCTGCCTGTCGCTCCGTGCGGCGAGCAAGATCGTCTGCCGCGAGCTGCAGTTCCTGCGAGCCTCCGTGCAACTGGCCTGTGCTCTGGCGGATCGTGGACATCACGCCGCAGAGGCGCTCCATGGAGCCATTGAAGCTCGTGCGAAGAGGATCGAGGGATTCGGCAAAGGGATCCGAAAGACGGAAGCCGATCTCGCCTGAAGACAGGGCATCGAGCCCGCTTGCCAGTTGGTCGACAGCAAAGGCAATCTCAGCGGCCCGCTCGGCGCGTTCGCGCGCAGCCTCCAATTCGGCCGCACGCTTGATGCGTTCGGCCGCTTCCTGCTCCTCCCGCTCCTTCATCATGCGGGCCTTGGCCAGCGCGATGTATTCGGTGACGGCACGGCCCATCTGACCGATTTCGTCCTTGCTATCCGACTGGATCGTGTCCACCTCGACCTGCCCCTGGGCGAGATCGTTCATCGTCCGCGTTAGGCGGCGCAGTGGACGAACGACGGTGAGCGACAGCGACATGGCGAAGAAGCAGGCGAAGGTGAGAACCGAACCGGTGATCCCGGCCACGCGCAGCAGATGATGATATTCCTCGTCCGCCATACCCTTTGCCTGGACCACGATCGTGCCCAGCGTCTCGTTTTCCAGCTCCTTCAACCGCTCGATCCGGTGAGCCGAGCGCTCGAGCCATTCGCCGCTGTCGAGGGTGCTGAGGTCAGCCGTGAGACCACCCAGCATCATCTGGGCGCGAATTGCCTCCACGGCATCCGCGTCGGGTGTGTGCAAGGACTGTCTGTAGTGCTCGCGCTCCTCGTCGGGCAGCAGTTCGAGATATTGGCCGATCAGCGAGGTCTGCGAGCCGAACATACCGATGAAGTCGAGGTAATGGGCATCGTCGAACTTGCCCTGCGAGATGAAGGTGTGACCGAGATTCTGCTCCTGGCCTGCCACTTCCTTGGCATTCATCAGAAGGTTGTAGGCCATCATCTTGCCGACAACGCCCCTTGCGCCTGCCACCAGCGAGAATTCGCGCGAGACATTCATCAGGCGATGCACGAGGTCCGTGTAATAGACGAACACCTCGGTTGGCGGGATGGTGAGCGCATCGGTTGCAGACCTGATCTGCGGCAGCTTGGCCAGCACGACCGCCAGTTCTTCCTCGTGACGGATCAGGGTTGGGTCCCCTTCAGCCTTCATGTCTTCGAGGACATGATCCATCTCGCTCAATGCGGGAGCGGCCTTTGTGCGCATCGCTTCGAGCTCGGGACCATGTTCCTTGCCCTTGGAAGCGAGGAGGCCAACCGCCTCTGCGCGCTCACCCTGCAGCGCATGCACGAGATCGCCGATCACGCCGAGGTCGGCGCTGACGACACCCAGATGGCGTGCGTGCTGATAGGCGGCAAAGGTGGTGTTGACTTCGATATAGGCTAGCCCGGCTAGCGCCACGAGCGGGATGGCAAGAGCCACCGCCAGGCGCCAGGTAACAGAAACATCCGTCAATCGCATTTCGATCCCCAGCATACGATGTGCGGCCCCACACGGTTCCGCAACTATAGCGTCAGGACGATGATCCAATACAATGGTTAAACATTAGTCATGCTTGAATTATGCAAGTTGAGTGATCGTGAAATTTCTTCCACGTGGTCAGTCAGCTAGCCGATTTCCGCTGGTGATTGCGGCCTCGTGAACCAGCCAGCTCGCGAGATGCGTCACCGCATCGCTCTTGCTGCCCGATACCAGCCAATATCCCCGTCCTGGCACCGAGACCATCTCGCCTGCCACCACGAGCAGGTTGGCGTCCAGCAGATGATCGACGAGACCGAGCCATCCGAGCGCAACGCCTTGGCCTGCCATGGCTGCCTGAACGACAAGAGCGTAGGTATTGAAGCGCAGGTCACCCGGTCGCTCCTGGTCGTTCTCAGCCAGCCCCAGCCGTGCGAGATAAGCGGGCCAGTCGAGCCAGGGGGAAATGTTTTCGGCCTCCAGATGGATCAGCGGTCCCTGTTCAACAGGTGAAACCGTAATATCAGGCAGACGCCGGGACTGGCTCGGGGTGCAAACGGGAACCACCCGCTCGGGCATCAGCAAGGTGGCGCCAGGACCGAACTCGCTCGCCGAGCCGAAGGCAACCGCAAGATCGGCATCCTCGCGCCAGTGGTGCCCGAGGCGCTGGGTGGCGACGATCTGCAGGTCGATATCGTGATACTGCTGGCGGAAGGCGTACATGCGCGGGATGAGCCAGAGGCTCGAGAAAGCATAGTCCGTGGCCAACCGCACGGTCGGGCGGCGACGCGCGGCCCGCAAGCTTCTCTGCAGGCTGTCGACTTCCGACACCGTGCGCTCGGCGATGGCCAACAGACGCTGCCCCTCCTCCGTAAAGCGCACACCCCGATGCAGCCGCTGCAGGAGCGGCAGACCGAACCGCTGCTCCAGTAGTCGGATCTGATAGCTGACAGCCGGTTGAGACAGACCGAGCGCCTCGGCGGCGGCGGATAGGGAGCCTTTCCGGCCGACTTCCACGAGCAGGCGCATCCAGGCGAGATCGACCAGAGGTTCAGACATCAATCTCACTTATGCCAAACATCAAAAATCTCCTGCTTCACAGCCAAGTGTCGCGCCTCTTCAATAACGGCAGACAATACCACAAAAAGAGGGAACCACTATGCGCACGACACTGAACCATCGCACGGGTCTTGGCGGCCTTGCCGGCCTTGCCCTGATGCTCCTCGCTACGACCGCAGCAGCCGCAGATGCGGAAAGCTGCAAGACCGTCCGCCTCTCGGATCCGGGCTGGACCGACATCACCGCAACCAATGGCGTCGCCTCTGTCGTTCTCGAAGCGCTCGGCTACCAGCCAGACGTGAAGACTCTTTCCGTCCCGATCGGCTACCAGTCGATGAAAAATGGCGAGATCGACGTTTTCCTCGGCAACTGGATGCCGGCGCAGCAGGCCTTTATCGACGACCTGAATGGTGCCAAGGCCATCGAGATCCTGGCGAAGAACCTGGAGGGCGCGAAGTTCACGCTCGCCGTGCCGACCGCGACGGCCGAAAAGGGCATCAAGGATTTCGCCGACCTCGGAAAGAACCCGGATGAGTTCGAGAGCAAGATCTACGGCATCGAGCCGGGCGCACCGGCAAACGCCAATATCCAGAAGATGATCGATGCCGGCGAATTCGGCCTCGAGGGGTGGGAACTGGTCGAATCGGGTGAACAGGCAATGCTGGCTCAGGTCGAGCGCGCCACCAAGGAAGGCAAGGGCGTCGTCTTCCTCGCATGGGCGCCGCATCCGATGAACGAGCGCTTCCCGCTTACCTATCTCTCCGGTGGCGACGCGTATTTCGGTCCGAATTTCGGTGGTGCCGAAGTCTATACTCTGGGGCGGACCGGTTGGAGCGAAACCTGCCCGAATGCCGCAACGCTCTTCAAGCAGATGACTTTCGACGTCTCCATGGAGAACGTCCTGATGGGCGAAATCCTCGGCGGCAAGGACTCCAAGGAAGCCGCCACGGCATGGCTGAAGGCCAATCCGGGCGTGCTCGACAGCTGGCTGAAGGGCGTGACCACGCTGGATGGCCAGCCGGGCGATGCAGCGGTCAAGTCGGCTCTCGGTCTCTGAGGTCGAACACTCGTGACCTCACGCCCCAACATTCTGATCCTGATGGTGGATCAGTTCAACGGGACCTTCTTTCCGGACGGTCCCGCTGATTTCCTACATGCCCCCAATCTGGCAAATCTGGCGAAGCGCTCCGTGCGCTTCGCCAACACCTACACCGCAAGCCCGCTCTGTGCGCCTGCGCGCGCCTCCTTCATGTCGGGGCAATTGCCGAGCCGGACGCGCGTCTATGACAATGCGGCGGAGTTTGCCTCCGACATTCCGACCTTCGCCCATCACCTGCGGGCGGCCGGTTACCAGACCAGCCTTTCCGGCAAGATGCATTTCGTCGGCCCGGACCAGCTGCATGGCTTCGAAGAGCGGCTGACGACGGACATCTACCCCGCCGATTTTGGCTGGACCCCCGACTATCGCAAGCCAGGTGAGCGCATCGACTGGTGGTATCACAATCTCGGCTCCGTCACGGGCGCCGGAGTTGCCGAGATCACCAACCAGATGGAGTATGACGACGAAGTCGCCTACAACGCGACGCGCCGGCTCTACGACCTGTCGCGCGGCCATGACGAGCGGCCGTGGTGCCTGACCGTCAGCTTCACCCATCCGCATGACCCTTACGTCGCGCGGCGGAAATACTGGGATCTCTACGAGGGCTGCGAGGCTCTTCAGCCAAGTGTCCCTGCAATCCCGTATGACGAACAGGATCCGCATTCGCAGCGCCTCATGGATGCCTGCGACCACCTCGCTTTCGACATCACCGACGAGAACGTTGCACGGGCACGCCAGGGCTACTTCGCCAATATCTCCTATGTCGACGACAAGATCGGCGAGATCCTCGACGTGCTCGAGCGCACACGAATGGCGGACAACACCGTCATCCTCTTCGTCTCCGACCACGGCGACATGCTGGGCGAGCGCGGGTTGTGGTTCAAGATGAACTTCTTCGAGGGCTCGGCACGGGTTCCGATGATGATGGCGGTCCCGGGTATCGAGGGACGGCTGGTGACGACGCCCGTTTCGACGCTCGACGTCACCCCAACACTGGCCGGACTTGCCGGCATCGACATATCCACCATTCTCGACTGGACCGATGGCGAGGACCTGATGCCCCTCGCAACCGGAACCGGTGGACGGGGCATGGTTCCAATGGAGTATGCCGCCGAGGGGACGGTCAGTCCGATGATCGGGCTGCGCAACGAGCGCTACAAGCTGACACTTTGCCAGGCGGATCCGCCGATCCTGGCGGACCTAGAGGCTGACCCCTATGAGCTGACCAATCTCGCAGAGGATCCGGCTGCGGCCGGGATTTTCGAAGCACTCAGCGAAGAAGCCTCAAAACGGTGGGATCTGTCCCGCTTCGATGCGGCGGTTCGCGAAAGTCAGGCGCGTCGCCACATCGTCTACGCGGCACTGCGCAACGGCGCCTATTTCCCCTGGGACTACCAGCCGCTGCAGAAGGCGTCCGAGCGCTACATGCGCAACCACATGGACCTCAACATCCTCGAGGAAAGTCAGCGCTTCCCGCGAGGCGAATGAAAAAGCAAAAGGGCGGCCGAGTAATCAGGCCGCCCTTTTCAATTCAGAGATCGCAGGTCTCAGGCGATCAGGCCCTCGACGAAATCAAACAGGCCATGACGGCGATCGCGGCGCAGGCGCTCGGCCTTGACGATCGACTGGACGGCATCGAAGGCCGAATTCAGGTCGTCGTTGACGATGACATAGTCATATTCGCGCCAATGGGCGATCTCGGCGCGGGAATTGTTGAGGCGGGTCTGGATGACCTCTTCCGTATCTTCCGCACGGCGATGCAGGCGCGACTGCAGTTCGGCCATGGTCGGCGGCAGGATGAAGATCGAGACCACATCGGCGGACATCTTGTCCTGCAGCTGCTGGGCGCCCTGCCAGTCGATGTCGAAGAGCATGTCACGGCCCTCGCCCATCGCGGTCTCTACGGCTTCACGCGGTGTGCCGTAGTAGTTGCCATGGACCTCAGCCCATTCGAGCAGCGAGTCGCTGTCGCGCAGGCGCTCAAACTCGCGCTGGGAGACAAAGTGGTAGTGAACACCCTCGATCTCGCTCTGGCGACGCTGACGAGTCGTCACGCTGACGGAAAGGCTGATCTGCTGGTCGCGGTCCATAAGGGTTCTGGCAATGGTCGACTTTCCTGCACCCGAGGGCGAGGAAATCACGAGCATCAGGCCGCGCCTTGCGATCTTGACGGATTGAGGGGCGGCAGCGGCCATGGACTACTCCAGATTCTGAACCTGTTCGCGGAATTGGTCGATGACGACCTTCAATTCGATACCGGCGGCGGTGACCGCGACGGCATTGGATTTGGAACAGATAGTATTTGATTCTCGGTTAAATTCCTGCGCCAGGAAATCGAGTTTACGACCCACCGGACCGCCAGCGGCCAGCAGCTCCCGAGCAGCCGTCACATGCGCCTTCAGGCGGTCGATTTCCTCGCGCAGATCGGCCTTGGTGGCGATCAGGGCGATTTCCTGATGCAGGCGGTCACGGTCGAGACCTGACGTCGTGTCCATCAGCGCCGCGAGCTGCGTTTCGAGCCTGCGGGCGATCTCATCCGGGGTACGGGAAGGATCTGCCTCGATCTGGAGCGCGAGGTCCTCGATCTTGGTGACCTGCTCTTCGAGGATCCGGCGGAGTGCTGCCCCTTCGGTCGTGCGCATGTCAGCGAGCGCCGTGATTGCACGATCGAGGCCGGCCAGAATATCGGCATCACGCACAGCAATCGCCTCGGCATCATCGGTTGCCTCACGCATATCGACGAGGCCACGAATGGAGAGCAGCGTATCGAGCCGCAGAGGTGCGGGATCAAGGACATCGGGACCGAGCTGGTCACGCAGCGCGAGAACTGCGGCAAGCGCATCCCGGTTCAGCACGGCCTCGACACGGTTTTCGCTCACCGTGACGTTGAGACCGATCTGCAGGTTGCCGCGGGTCAGCCGGTCGCCGGCCAGCCGGCGGATATCGGTTTCGAGCGTCTCATGGCCCTGCGGCAGGCGCGCGCGCAGATCCAGACCCTTGCCGTTGACGGAACGGAGTTCCCAAGCCCAGCGGTAACGCCCCGACGAGCCCTCGACACGGGCAAAGCCCGTCATGGATTGCAGTGTCATGCCCCGCCCCTTAGCGCCGGTCTCAATTGTTCGCCGTCGGATCGACTTCCGGGTCGACATCCAGCGTTGCCGGCGGCGTCTGGGCGCGTTCGGCCTCGATCTTGCGCCAGCGGCGCACATTCGCGTTGTGCTCCTGCAGCGTCGGCGCAAAGGCGTGACCGCCGGAGCCATCAGCCACGAAGTAAAGGTCTTCCGTCTTCCACGGGTGAGCGACAGCTTCGAGAGCGGCGCGACCGGGATTTGCGATCGGTCCCGGCGGCAGGCCCTTGATCACATAGGTGTTGTAGGGCGTTTCCTTGCGGATATCAGACTGGAATATCGGGCGATCAGCCGGTTTGCCATCACCGCCGAAGAGGCCGTAGATGATCGTCGGGTCGGACTGCAGGCGCATGCCCTTGTTGAGACGGTTGATGAAGACCGAGGCCACATGAGCGCGCTCGTCGTCCTTACCCGTTTCCTTCTCGACGATGGAGGCGAGCGTGACAAATTCTTCCTTGGTCTCCACCGGCAGGTCCGGATCGCGCTTTTCCCAGATCTGGTCGATCAGACGTTCCTGGGCGGCACGCATCTGGGTGACGATCTCGGCGCGGTTTGTGCCACGGGTGAACTTGTAAGTATCCGGGCGCAGGCTGCCTTCCGGCGGAAGCTCTGCCGGCAGGTCGCCCTCAAGGACCGTATCGGCGGCAAGGCGCTGGAACATCTGCTTGACGGTCAGGCCTTCCGGGAAGGACACCGAATAGAGGATCGACTTGCCGGATTCGAGCAGCGCCGTGATCTCCTTCATCGAGGAGCCGGCCTTGATCTCATACTCACCGGCCTTCAGCGTCTGGCCATCCTGGAGATAGGTGGTCGTGACGTAGCGGTAGATGCGGGCGTCCGAGACGATGCCGTTGCGTTCCAGATTGTTGGCAATCTCGGCGAGGCCTGCCCCACTGCGCACTACAAAATTGGAGTTTGCGGCAAGCGGTCCCGGCTTCTGATAGCTGTCCATCACGTAGAAGAAGCCGGCTACGGCCACCACGCAGACGAAGACCGCCATGGTCATCAGGAAATTGAAGAAGATCACCACCTGGCTGCGCGCCTTGCGCGACCGGCGCGGCGGCTGCGGCACGCGCTCGGGACGCAGCGCCTCATTGGGCGACTTCGGAATAAAGGGTCCCTTGCCCGGCTGGGTATCGGCATCGCGGCCGAAGGAGACACCGTTGTTCTGGCTACCGCCGTTCTGGCTGTTGTCGGTCACCGGCAATCCTTCTTTGTTTCGCATTCGCGGCTGTTTCGTCCAGCAATGCGGCAAAATCCGGGTCGTCGTCCGGCGCGGGCGCGCCGGGCGTTGGGATGATTTCTATCCGCAGACAGTGGCGGCGGGCAAGAGCATGCCGCCGTCATCCAGAGCAATCACGGGCGGTTGATCGGATCGACCGCCCGTTGCCCGATCAACTCTCGTAGCGCTTCAGCACCAGCGAAGCATTGGTGCCGCCGAAACCGAAGGAGTTGGAGAGCGCGACATTGATGTCCCGCTTTCTTGCCTTGTGCGGCACCAGGTCGATCTTGGTATCGACCTGAGGATTGTCGAGATTGAGCGTCGGCGGCGCGACGTTGTCGCGAATGGCGAGTGCCGAGAAGATCGCCTCAACGGCACCGGCGGCACCCAGGAGGTGGCCGATCGCGGACTTGGTGGACGACATCGAAATCTTCGACGCGTGTTCGCCGACGAGACGCTCGACAGCACCGAGCTCGATCGTGTCGGCCATGGTCGATGTGCCATGGGCGTTGATGTAGTCGATATCGCCTGCGGTGAGACCGGCACGCTTCAGCGCCATGGTCATGCAGCGGAAGGCACCATCGCCATCTTCCGACGGGGCAGTGATGTGGAAAGCGTCGCCCGAGAGACCGTAGCCGACAACTTCGGCATAGATCTTGGCGCCGCGCGCCTTGGCATGCTCCAGCTCTTCCAGAACCACGATGCCTGCACCTTCACCCATGACGAAACCGTCACGGTCCTTGTCATAGGGGCGGGAGGCGGCTGTCGGGTCGTCGTTGCGGGCCGTCGACAGCGCCTTGCAGGCAGCGAAGCCCGCCAGCGAGATGCGGCTGATCGGGGACTCGGTGCCACCGGCGACCATGACATCGGCATCGCCGAGCGCAACGAGACGGGCGGCGTCACCGATTGCGTGTGCGCCGGTCGAGCAGGCCGTCACCACGGAGTGGTTCGGGCCGCGCAGCTTGTGACGGATCGAGACCTGGCCGGAAGCAAGGTTGATCAGACGGCCGGGAATGAAAAACGGCGAGAGACGACGCGGGCCCTTGTCGCGCAGGATATGACCTGCCTCGACGATGCCTTCGAGGCCGCCGATGCCGGAGCCAATCAGCACGCCCGTCTGGCACTGGTCTTCATAGGTGGTCGGCTCCCAGCCGGCATCCTTGAGCGCCATGTCGGCCGCGGCCACCGCGTAGATGATGAAATGGTCGACCTTGCGCTGCTCTTTGAGCTCCATCCAGTCATCAGGATTCCAGGCGCCCTCACCTTCGGTCGGGATGCGGCAGGCGATCTTGGCGGGAAGGTCATCGACCTCGAATTCCGTGACCAGACGTGCGCCGCTCTGGCCGGCAAGAAGCCGCTGCCAGGTCAGTTCCGTTCCACATCCCAGAGGCGATACCATGCCGGTACCGGTGATGACGACACGTCTCATCGTGCGAAGCCCACCCAATTTATTTGACCGAAGTCATTGTAAACAAAGGTCCAGATACAACAAGGCCCGCTCATCGCGGGCCCAAGCGGACAGGACGGGCTCTCGCCCGCCTTCCGCAGCAATGTGATCGATCAGGCCTGGGCCTTCTCGATGAACTTGACAGCGTCGCCGACCGTCAGGATCGAGTCAGCAGCGTCGTCCGGGATTTCAACGCCGAACTCTTCTTCGAAGGCCATGACGAGTTCGACGGTGTCGAGCGAGTCAGCGCCCAGATCGTCGATGAAGCTGGCGCCTTCGACGACCTTTTCAGCGTCTACGCCGAGATGATCAACTACAATTTTCTTCACGCGTTCTGCGATATCGCTCATGTCGGTATCCTCGACCTTCTAAAATTCAGAGGGAGCCTTAATGGCGTCCCTGCCCTGCATTCCGCCAGTGACACTTACGTCCCCACCAGCAAACCCGTTCGGCCCTGACCCAGAGCGGTTTATGCAAACAAAAGCATAAACTTCGGCTCATGAGACGGAGCAACTGCTCACAGTCATGGCCCGCTTAACACGGTTTAAGCGCGCCGCAAAGCCAGAAATTCGCCCCTTTGCCTCGGTCAACATCCTATTGCAGAGGGGCTCTTTCCGGCAATTCAATCAGATCATCGCCATGCCGCCGTTTACGTGCAGCGTCTGCCCCGTCATGTAGGAGGCTTCATTGGAGGCAAGGTAGACCACGGCGGAAGCGACTTCGGCACCGGTGCCCATGCGCTTCATGGGGATTGCACCCATGATGGCTTCCTTCTGCTTGTCGTTCAGCTTGCCGGTCATCGCGCTTTCGATGAAGCCCGGAGCCACGCAGTTGACGGTCACGTTGCGGGTCGCGATTTCCTGGCCGAGCGACTTAGTGAAGCCGATCATGCCGGCCTTGGAGGCGCAGTAGTTGGCCTGGCCCGGGTTGCCGGTGACGCCGACGACGGATGTGATGTTGATGATACGGCCGAAGCGGCGGCGCATCATCGGATGCGTCAGTTCGCGCGTCAGGCGGAAGACGGCCGTCAGGTTGACTTCCAGAACCGCGTCCCAGTCGGCATCCGACATGCGGACGAACAGGCCGTCCTTGGTGATGCCGGCATTGTTAACGAGGATATCGACGCCTTCGAGTTCGGCTTCGGCCTTCTCGCCAAGCGCCTTGACTTCATCGCGGTCAGACAGGTTGGCCGGGAAGATCTTCACGCGGTCGCCGAGATCGGCGGCCAGCGCTTCGAGCTTTTCGACACGCGTGCCATGGAGGCCGACGATGGCGCCCTGGGCATGCAGCTGCCTTGCGATTTCCTCACCGATGCCACCGGTTGCGCCGGTGACGAGGGCCTTGCGGCCGGTCAGATCGAACATGATCGGTTTCCTTGTTGTTCGTTAAAGCGTTCAGCCGTTGAGGGCGGCGAGCGCTGCGTCGATGTCGGCCGGACCGTTCACAGCGACGCCATTGATGTTCTTGTCGATGCGGCGAGCGAGACCCGTCAGGACCTTGCCGGCGCCGATTTCATAAAGCGTGGTCACGCCATTGGCGCCAAACCACTCGACCGTTTCGCGCCAGCGCACCTGACCGGTGACCTGCTCGACGAGCAGATCGGCGATCTCGGCGGCCGACGTGACGGGGGCTGCGCGCACATTGGCGATCAGCGGCACGACCGGATCCTTCTTTTCGACCTTGGCCAGCGCCTCGCGCATGGCATCGGCCGCCGGGCCCATCAGAGCCGAATGGAAGGGTGCCGAAACCGGCAACATGATGGCGCGCTTAGCGCCCTTTTCAGTGGCAAGGGCTGCAGCCTTCTCGACGGCAGCCTTGCCACCCGAGATGACAAGCTGCCCGCCGCCATTGTCATTGGCGATCTGGCAGGGACCTTCTGCGGAAGCAGCCTCGCAAACGGCCTGCACGTCGCCGTGCTCCAGACCGATGATCGCTGCCATCGCGCCTGCGCCGACCGGCACAGCCGCCTGCATGGCGTTGCCGCGGATGCGGAGGAGCCGAGCGGTGTCGGCGATCGAAAAGGTGCCGGCAACGCAGAGCGCCGAATACTCGCCGAGCGAATGGCCGGCGACGTAAGCAACCTTCGACTTGAGATCCAGGCCCTTGGCTTCCAGCACGCGGATGACGGCCATCGACACGGCCATCAGCGCCGGCTGGGCGTTGGCGGTCAGCGTCAGCGTCTCTTCCGGACCGTTCCACATGATGTCGGAGAGCTTCTGACCGAGGGCCTCGTCGACTTCCTCGAAGACGGCACGGGCTTCCGGGAAGCTGTCCGCAAGGTCCTTGCCCATTCCGACTGCCTGGCTGCCCTGGCCCGGAAAAGTGAATGCGACTTTCATAGAGAGGGATCTCCTAATTCAGCAAACCTGCCCCGATCATGCGAACATCCTGCGGGACACATCATCAAATTGTTGACAGGCCCGGCTGGACAGCCGCAAAGGCGCCACTATCTCCGAGCTGACGCCCGGGGGCCGCTGTCCGATATACACTCGGATCTGTAGATCCGCGCGAACGCGACCGCCATAGCACAAAGAGATCGAAAGACAATATGAAACTGGAACGCCTCCTGGTTACTTCCGACTTGCTGCGCGTCACCGGCAAGGCCCAATCTCGTACCGGTTTCAAGACCAATACGGAATTCTTCCTGGCCCTTCTCGGTCCGCAGCTCAGAGCCGCAACACGGCTGCCGATCGGTCTTCTGGAATGGGATGACACAAGCGATTTCGACGGCAGCAAGGTCTACGAGGCCATGGGCCTTACGGCGGATGCGACAGGCTGGGCTGAACTCTACGATTCCGCTCCAAACGCGGCAGCCGTGGCTGCATTTGCCCCGCATGTCGAAGGCGCGCTGATCATCGGCTTCGAGCTGCCGCCCTTCGTCCAGCGGGTCCTCGACCGCCTCGGAGTTCCCTATGTCGACGCGCGCTGGCACCCCTTGCGCTTCCTCGACGACATCTTCTTTGGTTTTCACAGCAATATCGAAGCCGTGGTCGACGCCATGGAGCCGTATCACCTGACGGCTGAAGAGGTTGAGATCCATGTCGGCATGCATCAGGCCTCTGCTATCAGACGCCAGGGCTTCGACACGCTTTCCACGGACTATGACCGCCTGCTCATCGGCCAGACGCCTTTCGACAGCTCGCTGATCCATGCCGGACGCATCGCCACCTGGGACGCCTATGAGCCCGTGCTGGAGAACCTCCCGGCAGACAGCAAGACGGGGTATCGACCCCATCCCTTCTCGCCGGAGCCCGTCGCTTCGCTCCGCGCCTTGCTTTCGCGCCATGGCATCGGCATCGCCGACAGCGGATCGGACATGTACCGGCTGCTCGCCACCGGCACGATGAAGGAGTTGATCAGCCTCAGCTCTGGCACGCTCATCGAAGCGGCTTTCTTCGGCATTCCGGTCCGCCGGCTTCTGCCGGAGCGGCAGGCTTACCTGCCCCACCCGCCGAAAGCACGGCGGACGGAAAATGATCAGACCGCCTATGCCGGCGTCTATCACGCGTTTCTCAGCATCGACTTCTGGGCGGATATCCTGCGTCCGGTGCTGGGTGAGACCTATCGCAATGAGCGGCCTCTCGCTTTCCGGGCCGATCGTCTGCGACAGATCAACGGTTCCTATTGGGGATATTCGGGATCCGGCGGCCAGAATCTTGTCATGTCCTATAACAGGCCGGAATGACCGAGCCGTCTTGATGTTGTGACCTGACCGGACATAGTTATTGCAATAAGCAATTTCCCACCTCCCGCCAAAAACCAATCCATTGCAGAAAGCCCAAGACTATGAAGATGAACCGGCTCGGCCGAACCGATATCCTTGTTTCCGAAATCTGCCTGGGCACCATGACCTGGGGCTCGCAGAACAGCGCCGAGGAAGCCTTCGCGCAGATGGATTATGCGCTGGAGCATGGCGTCAACTTCTTCGACACGGCCGAACTCTATCCCACGACGCCGCTTTCGGCTGAGACCTATGCCGATACGGAGCGGCTGATGGGCGATTGGTTCGAAAAGACCGGCAAGCGCGATCAGGTCGTGCTCGCGACCAAGGTTGCCGGCCCCGGCCGTCCCTATATCCGCGGGGGCAAGCCGATCACGGGTGCCGTGGTCAAGGAGGCACTCGACGCAAGCCTCAAGCGGCTGAAGACCGATTATGTCGACCTCTACCAGATCCATTGGCCGAACCGCGGCCATTTCCACTTCCGCGGCGCCTGGAACTATAATCCCTACAAGCAGGACAAGGCGCAGGCAGCTTCAGACATCGCGGAAATCCTCGAAGCGCTCGGCGACTGCGTGAAGGCCGGCAAGCTCAAGGCATTCGGCCTTTCGAACGAGACGACCTGGGGCACGCAGAAGTATCTTTCGCTTGCCGAGGCGAAGGGTCTGCCGCGCGTGGCGACGATCCAGAACGAGTACAATCTGCTCTACCGGCACTATGACCTCGACCTTGCCGAACTCTCGCACCACGAAGATGTCGGTCTGCTAGCCTATTCGCCGCTCGCGGGCGGCATCCTGTCCGGGAAATATCTCGAGGGGCAGAAGCCGGCCGGCTCGCGCGGTTCGATCAATGGGGACATCGGCGGCCGCCTCGTGCCGCAACAGCAGGCAGCGACCCGCGCCTATGTCGATCTTGCGAAGAAGCATGGACTCGATCCGTCCGCTATGGCGCTCGCCTTCTGCCTAACGCGCCCCTTCATGGCCTCGGTCATCATCGGCGCGACCACGATGGACCAATTGAAGGTGAATATCGGCTCTGCCGATCTCAAGCTTTCGGACGACGTCATGGCGGAGATCGCGAAGATCCATCGCGAATACCCCATGCCGATCTGAGGACTTGAATTTCGTTGGTAATTCAGACCAACAAAATCGTGAACACACGTGACCTACACATCGCCGCCGCGCATCACCACTTGCGGCGGCGATCGAAATAGGGCCTGCGGGCCATGGATGATGGGGGACTGACTTGGATTATCTGTTCGTTGCTGGAGGCCTGGTCGGCCTCTATTTCGGAGCCGAGTGGCTATTGCGCGGCTCGATCGCGCTCGCACAGAAGCTGGCCATTCCGACACTCATCGTGTCGCTGGTTATCGTCGGCTTCGGAACCTCTATGCCGGAACTGCTCGTTTCCGTGCGCGCCGCCATCAGCGGCTCCTCCGACATCGCCCTCGGCAACGTGGTTGGCTCGAATACGGCCAATATCCTCCTGATCATCGGCGCCTGTGCCATGATTTTCCCGATCACCCAGTGGGACAAGGGTGTCAAACGCGACACCTACGTGATGATCGCCGCAGCCGTTCTGCTTTTGGGTCTGGCACAGTTTCCGGCCATCGGCCGCCTGGCCGGCCTGATCATGGTCGCCGTGCTTCTGGCCTATGTGGTCTATGCCTATGTGAACAGCAGAGGCAGCGTCGAAGAAGCCACGGATGAAGAGGTCAAGCACGAGACTTTGAGCAACGCGTTTACGACCGCGCTGATTCTCGGCGGCCTCGTGACCCTGTTTATCGGCGCGGAATTGCTGGTGCGCGGCGCGACCAGCCTCGCCCGTGACTTCGGCGTCTCGGAAGCGGTCATCGGTCTGACCGTGGTTGCGGTCGGCACATCCCTTCCGGAACTCGCCACCGGCATCATGTCGGCGTTGCGCAAGCATTCGGACATCATGATCGGCAACATCGTCGGATCGAACATCTTCAATATCCTGTTCATCCTCGGCGTCACCTCCGTCATCCAGCCGATCGTTGTCGCACCGCGCTTCGCAAGCTTCGACATTCCGGTCATGCTGGGCGTTACCCTTGGCTTCGCCTTCCTGCTTCTCGCCCATCTCGGGGTCCGCAGACTGACGGCCGGCGCAATGCTGGTTGCCTATGTGGGCTATACGGTCGCCCTGGTTCAGGTCTAAAGCCTAGCAAACCGGAGATTATCGACAGGGCCGCCGGCAGAAAATGCCGTGCGGCCCTTGCTTTTGTGGCCAATGCGCGTATAAGCGCGCCGTTCACAACACCCGGTCCTCTGGCTGGTGGCTGAACGGAGGGCTGGCAGGCCGACAAGGCTTGCAGCAGGAACCATAAGGGTTTCCGGCCTCCCGTGTCTCCGCTCTCGACCGTCTCGAACACATCGCTTTTCTTGCCGCGGCGCATGCCGCACAGGAGCAGTCTGTGAGGCTTAGCGCCGGATCCGGGTGACGACAACCGCAAGAAAAGGCAAAGCTTACATGGCTCTTTACGAACACGTATTCCTTGCCCGGCAGGATATGTCCGCTCAGCAGGTTGATGCCCTCGTCGAACAGTACAAGGGTGTCATCGAAGCAAATGGTGGCAAGGTCGGGCGCGTAGAAAACTGGGGCCTCAAGTCCCTGACCTACCGCATCAACAAGAACCGCAAGGCTCACTACGCCCTGATGGACATCGAAGCTCCGGGTGCAGCGATCCACGAAATGGAACGCCAGATGCGCATCAACGAAGACATCCTTCGTTACATGACCATCGCCGTTGAAGCCCACGAAGAAGGCCCGTCTGCCATGATGCAGAAGCGCGACCGTGACGACCGTCCGCGTCGTGACGGCGACGACCGTGGCCCGCGCCGCGATTTCGGTGACCGTGGCGATCGTGGTCCGCGTCCGGACCGTGGTCCGCGCGAAGGTGGCTTCGAGCGTCGTCCGCGCGAAGACCGCGCGTAATCTGAGCAATAGGAGAACACACAATGGCTGATGCATCCTCTTCTCAGGCACGTCGTCCCTTCCATCGTCGTCGCAAGACCTGCCCCTTCTCGGGCGCGAATGCTCCGAAGATCGACTACAAGGACGTCCGTCTCCTGCAGCGCTACATTTCTGAGCGCGGCAAGATCGTTCCTTCGCGTATCACCGCAGTTTCCCAGAAGAAGCAGCGCGAACTGGCCCAGGCCATCAAGCGCGCCCGCTTCCTCGGCCTGCTGCCTTACGTCGTAGCGTAATCTGATTGGAAGCCTGCCGGCTTTTGCCGGCGGGCTTCATCCCTTCCGCGTTGGGCGCGGATCGGAACCGACCGCCAGGTGGCGCGCTTTCGCGACATCCGGCGAAATCCCATGTTGGGGATGCTTGCACGAGATCGCTCAAGCCCCTCCCCTAACTGCTAGAACCAGCAGGACAGCGACGTTGCAGAAACTGGATGCGAAATTGCTGACGACCGGCTTTGTTGCCGGCATTACCGCCGCCCTGCTTGTGCTGGGTGCTGCGGCACAGCCGACGCTTGCCTCCATTCTCTATGCGGCTTCCGCTCTTCCCGTTCTCATCGTTGGCCTCGGCTGGGGCAATGTCGCGGCAATCACCGCGATCGTGACCGCCGCACTGCTTGGCACGATCAGCGTCTCGCCGATGTTCGCCTTCGGCATGGCGATCTTTACCCTGGCACCCGCCGGCTGGCTGGCCCATCTGTCGAGCCTTGCGCGCCCCGCATCCGAGATCGGTGGCCCGGACCATCTGATCGCCTGGTATCCGCTCTCCGACATTCTTCTGCAGCTCTGCAGCTTCGTCACGATCGCCGTCGTCGTGCTTGGCGTCATCATCGGCTTTGGCCCTGAATTCACCGGCCAGCTGGTGGATGCGATGGCGCAGGCAATGAATTCGCAGGATCCGGCCATGGCACCGGATGCCGTGGCACTCGAGCAGCTGAAGCGCAGCATGGTCGTACTTCTGC
The DNA here is from genome assembly GCA_958439205.1 of uncultured Allorhizobium sp. Classification (GTDB taxonomy): domain Bacteria; phylum Pseudomonadota; class Alphaproteobacteria; order Rhizobiales; family Rhizobiaceae; genus Allorhizobium. The sequence goes on from OY288189.1 coordinate 3,445,090, forward strand.
CGATCATCCAGGGCGGCACCTGGGTGCTGCTGCTCACCATGATGTATTACATCGCCATGCGGATCGTGACGACTTCCGGCCGAAACAAGCGTCCGCGCGAAGACTTTCCGTCGGCGCTCCGGATGAACCGCAACACGGTCTTCATCTTCCTCGCCGGCATCATCGCCTGCTTCATCGGCGGCGTGCCCGCGATGATCGGTGCGACCGTCTGCGGCACCTTCGGCGCCGGCTTCCTGATGGCGGGCTTTGCCTCGCTGCATCACAAGACACGCGGCAAGGACTGGCGTCTGCCGGCACTCGTGCTTGCCTATCTCTCTTCGATCATGCTGCTTCCGCTCATGATCCCCTTCATCATCGGCCTCTCGGACACCCGACGGACCGTTGCCCTTACGCCGGCCCAAAAGGCCGCCCCTTCAAACTCCGATACTGACAACTGAAAGGAACAGGATCATGCAGGTCATTCTCCTCGAACGCATCGCAAAGCTCGGCCAGATGGGCGAAACCGTCAAGGTTCGCGACGGCTTTGCTCGTAACTTCCTGCTGCCGCAGGGCAAGGCGCTGCGCGCCAACGAAGCCAACAAGAAGCGCTTCGAATCCGAGCGCGCAACGCTCGAAGCTCGTAACCTCGAGCGCAAGTCGGAAGCCCAGACCGTTGCCGACGCTCTCGGCGGCAAGTCCTTCATCGTCGTCCGTTCGGCTGGCGAAACCGGTCAGCTCTACGGTTCTGTCGCTGCTCGTGACGTCGTTGAAATCCTGGCTGCCGAAGGCTTCAACATCGGCCGTAACCAGGTCGAGCTGAACACCCCGATCAAGGCAATCGGCCTGCACCAGGTCACGCTGCATCTGCATGCTGAAGTCGAACTCTCGGTCGAACTCAACGTTGCCCGTTCGTCTGAAGAAGCCGAGCGCCAGTCGAAGGGCGAAAGCCTCACCTCCGCCGACGCCATCTACGGCATCGACGAAGATGCGCTGCGTCCGGAAGACTTCTTCGATCCGGAAGCCGACATGGACGGCGACGACGACTAATCTTTCAGCCAGTTGCTGAAACGGAACGCCCGGATTTTTTCCGGGCGTTTTTCGTTGGTGCCTTGCTAGAATGGAGCCCTGCCAGGCCGATTCGGCGAATGTCACAGTCAACCGAAAAGATCGGATCCTTGGGCTTTTTCTAAAGTTGACAGGGCGTGCCTGTGAATCAATGTGGGTTGCGCTGCGAGCCATTTCGCCGGCCCAGCTTCTCGCTATGGTGCAGCCACCGCCGACACACTGATTGGATGCGAACGAATGAATGATGCTGCGCGCAAACTGAGCCCGGTCCAATCGACCGAGCCGCTCTATCGGGAGGCTCCGAACAATATCGAAGCCGAACAGGCCTTGTTGGGCGCGATCCTCGTCAACAACGATGCCTTCTATCGCGTGTCGGACTTTCTCAAGCCCGAGCATCTCTACGAGCCGCTGCACCGGAAGATCTTCGAGGTGGCGTCCGAGATCATCCGCATGGGCAAGACGGCGAACCCCGTCACCATTAAGACCTTCCTGCCGGCCGACCAGAAGGTCGGCGATCTCACGGTTGCGCAGTACCTCGCGCGTCTGGCTTCCGAAGCGGTCACGATCATCAATGCGGAAGACTATGGTCGCGCTATCTATGACCTCGCGCTCCGCCGCTCGCTGATCCAGATCGGCGAGGACGTGGTCAACATTGCCTATGACGCGCCGCTCGACATGCCGCCGCAGGCGCAGATCGAAGACACCGAGCGCCGCCTCTTTGCGCTCGCCGAAAACGGTCGCTACGACGGCGGCTTCCAGTCCTTCTCGGACGCGGTTGCCCAGGCCGTCGACATGGCCGGGGCTGCCTTCGAGCGTGACGGCAATCTCTCCGGCATCTCGACCGGCATCATGTCGCTCGATGCCAAGATGGGCGGGTTGCAGCGGTCCGACTTGATCGTGCTTGCCGGACGTCCGGGTATGGGCAAGACCTCGCTGGCGACCAACATCGCCTGGAACATCGCCGCTGCCTACGAGCCGGAAGTGTTGCCGGACGGCTCGTTCAAGGCGAAGAACGGCGGCGTCGTCGGCTTCTACTCGCTCGAAATGTCGGCCGAACAGCTCGCCACCCGTATCATGTCCGAGCAGACGGAAGTGTCGTCGTCGAAGATCCGCCGCGGTGACATCACCGAGCATGAATTCGAGAAGCTCGTCGGCTTTTCCCAGACCATGCAGAAGGTGCCGCTGTTCATCGACCAGACCGGTGGTATCTCGATCGCCCAGCTCGCCGCGCGTGCCCGCCGTCTGAAGCGCCAGCGTGGCCTCGACTTCCTCGTCGTGGACTATATCCAGCTGATGACCGGTGCCGGCAAGGCGGGTGAAAACCGCGTGCAGGAAATCACCCAGATCACGACGGGCCTGAAGTCGCTCGGCAAGGAACTCGCCGTGCCGATCGTCGCGCTGTCGCAGCTCTCGCGTCAGGTTGAAAGCCGCGAAGACAAGCGCCCGCAGCTCTCCGACCTTCGCGAATCGGGCTCGATCGAGCAGGACGCCGACGTCGTGCTCTTCGTGTTCCGCGAGGAATACTACGTGAAGAACCTTGAGCCGCGCGATCTGGCCGATCCGAAATATCCGGAATGGGAAGCGCATATGGAAAAGGTGAAGGGCACGGCCGACGTGATCATCGCCAAGCAGCGTCACGGACCGACCGGCACCGTCAAGCTCGCCTTCCAGTCGGAGTTCACCCGCTTTGCGGACCTCGCCGAGCCGAGTTTCGTTCAATACGAAGAGCCATGAGATCAAAGGGCGCCCCGAGAGGCGCCCTTTTCTTTTCGTGACTAGAGCCCCGCAGTCCTCAAGGCCGCAACGGTGACAACGCCGGAGGCTGCGGCTGGCAGAAGCGGCAGGCGAGTCGCGGCGACGGCCACAACAGCGCAGCCGATCGTCTCCGCCCAGCCGGTCGCAAAAGCTGTGGGTGCGACCACGGCCATCAGCACCGAGGGCGGAATGGCCGAAAGGATCTCCTCGGCATTTGGCGACAGTTTCAGGAGCCGTCCAACAAGCAGCCCCGCTTGGCGGGTCGCAATAGTGGCAATCGCCATGGCGAGGATCGCGAGGAAAGTGGTCGGGTCGATCGTCATGCCTTGACCTCCCGCTTCAGCAGCGATGCCAGGGCTGCGATGGCGACACCACCGAGAGCGCCGCCGAGGATATTCCAGACACCCGGCACGTAGCGGTGCACCAAAAGAGCGCAGGCGCCGCTGCCGATCAGAATGAGACCGGTGCGACGGCCGCGCCAGAAGCCGGCAATCAGGATGACGAAGACAGCGGGGAAAACGAAGTCCATGGCAATCACAGCCGGGTCGCCGACCAGACGTCCCAACAGCGCACCGATGAGACTCGACAGCACCCAGGCCGCATAGAAGGGCAAGGCTGCGCCGAAGAACCAGGCTGGGGTCAACCGATGCTCGCGGGCGCGAAATTCTGCGACGGCCCAGATCTCATCGGCGAGGAAGAGCATCGACATCACCTTCTGCCGGCCGGAGAAGTCCACCATATGCCGCGAGATCGAGGCTCCCATCAGGACATGACGGATGTTGACGAGAAGGGCGGCCATGCCCAGCGCCGCCATGCTTGCCGGATGGGTCCAGATGTCCATCGCCACGAATTGCGAACCACCGGCAAAGACCAGCGCACTCATCAGCATGGCCTCGAGCGGAGACAGCCCCTTGGTGGCGGCAACGGCGCCGAAGACGAGACCGATCGGCACGACGGCGACCGTGAGGGGAAGGATGGCGTGAAAGCCCTGGCGCATCTCCAGGCTCGGCGCGGATGTCATGACGTCTCCCATGCGAGGTTATATCGCTGGGATAGATGTGTCAGTGGCCGGGGTCTTGAAGGAAAGTGATCAGCCTGCGCGGAAGACGGCGGGGGTCAGTCCGGTGCGCGCCTTGAACTGGCGGGTCATATGCGCCTGATCGGCAAAGCCACAGGCCGCTGCCGTGTCAGACGGGGTCGCACCGGAGCGTAGAAGATGGCGGGCGTGGCGGATGCGCATGTCCGTCTGGAAGGCATGCGGCGTGATGAAATAGTGCTTGCGGAAGGCCCGGATCATGTGGGCGCGGTTGAGGTTCGCCACTTTCGCCAGTGCTTCGAGGCCGATCTCCTCGTCGAAATGGGCGGCGATATGGTCACGCACCCGACGCATCGCGAGCGGTTCGCTGTGATCAGGCGCGCGGATGATCGCGCTGCCGTGGCGGGCAAACATGGTGGCGAGAACACAATACATGCTCTCCTCACCCTCGAGTGCTGCGACCTCGCCGCTCTCGATCCGGCGATGGGCGAGGTTGAAGGCATTGGCGAGCTCCGGGTCGGTCAGCAGCTGGCGACCGAAGCTCGGCATGCCATGGAAGGCGCGGCCCGTCACGTCCTCGATGATATCGGTCAGAAGCGCGACCTCGGGATAGATCATCCGATAGCGATAGCCGTCCGGCGCACCGGGCTGGCCGTCATGGATCTCACCCGGATTGATCAGGTAGAGCGCGCCGGGGCCCGTGTGTTCGCGCGTGCCACGAATGTTTGCCACCTGGCAGCCGACCTCGATCGCGCCGATCGAAAAGGTGTCGTGGGAATGCGGCGAGAATTCATGCGTGATGAACGATGCCGTCAGGCATTCCATGTCGCGAAAACGCCCGTCCCGCCAGAAGCGAGTTCGCTCCTTGCGTGAGACCGGATTGGCCTCGGCGGCCTCCTGCTGCGAAACACTGTGCATAGCAGCATAATATCGGGCCGCCGCATTTTCGTCTTGAAGAAAAGTGCTAGGGTCGGCGCATCGATCAACTGACCCGAAGCCTTCATGACAGACCGTTTCACCATTCTCGATGCGCCGGAAGAGTTTCTTTCGGCACCGCTACGCCTGACCGTGGATCTCTCGGCGATCGCCGAGAACTGGCGAGAGATGGCACGCCGCTCGGGCAAGGCGCGGGCTGCTGCCGTCGTCAAGGCGGATGCCTATGGTCTTGGCATCGAAGATGTCGGCCAGGTGCTTTACCGCGCTGGTGCCCGCGACTTCTTCGTCGCCGTGCCGGCGGAAGGAGCGACACTCCGCCCCTATGCGCCCGAGGCCCGCATCTTCGTGCTCTCAGGCATCTGGCCTGGCCAGGAAGAAATCTTCTTCGAGAACGATCTGGTCCCCGTGATCGCATCAGAGGAGCAACTCGCCTTCTGGATGGCCGTGCTCACCGAGCGCGGCCCCTACCCTTGCGCCCTGCATGTCGATACCGGCTTCAACCGGCTGGGGCTGCCGATGGCTGATGCGCTGGCGCTGACCGACGACGTTTCGCGCCCGGCCAGCCTCGATCCGGTTCTCGTGATGAGCCATCTCGCCTGCGGCGATAATCCGTCTTCGCCGATGAACCGCCAACAACTCGAGAAATTCCGCACGGTTAGCGCGGCTTTCGAAGGTGTTGATTCCAGTCTATCGGCCTCGGCCGGTATCTTCCTCGGCTCCGACTACCACTTCGATCTCACCCGCCCCGGTATCGCGCTTTACGGTGGCGAGGCGGTCAACAGCGCCAGGAACCCGATGCAGCCGGTGGTCAAGGCCGAGGCACGCATCCTGCAGATCCGCGAGGCCAAGGCGGGCGAAAGCGTTTCTTACGGCGCAACGCATGTGCTCGGTCGCGACAGCCGTCTTGCCGTAGCAAGCGTCGGTTATGCCGATGGCTACCTGCGCAATCTTTCCGGTTCCGGCATTGCCCTGCGCGACACTGGTCTTCCCGGCGCTCATGGGGTGATCGCGGGCAAGCGCGTTCCCGTGATTGGTCGGGTCACTATGGACCTCACCATATTCGACGTTACCGATCTGCCTGACAATGCGGTGCGCAGCGGCGATTACGTCGAACTTCTCGGCCCCTCGATGCCACTCGACGACGTCGCTCGCGCCGCCGGCACGATCGGCTACGAGATGCTGACGGGGCTGGGTCTGCGCTATGAACGCATCTACCTTGAGGGGGAAGACTGAGGTCTGGCACAAGTATATTTGTTCTGCTATTGTTCCAGCCATTCCAAATCTCCTCACCGAACGGAGCACATCGTGCGGAACATTCAGTTGAGCAAGCAAGATGCTGAATTTGTCGAGGAACAGATGAATTCCGGGCTTTACGACAGTGCCGACGCGGTCGTCACGGCCGGCCTTGCGCTGCTGCGAGAGCAGGAGGAAGCCACTCTTCGCAAGCTCATCCAGGAGGGAATTGATGACGTTGAGGCGGGACGTGTCATGAGCTTCGACAGCGCAGAGGAACTCACGGCCTACATCATGGGGATGGCGGGGGAACGGGAGGATGGGACCACGTCGTCTGGTGCTGACCAAGAGGGCACTCCGCGATCTTCGCGCGCATTATGACTACATCCTCGAATTCGACCCCGTCGCCGCTAAACGTCTTCTGCACGAAATCAACAGAAAGATGGAGTGGATCGCCGAGCTGGGTATCACCGGCGCTCCTCGCTCATTCATCCCCGGACTGAGAGCCTTTCCCTTCAAGAACCGATGCATCTATTTCACGATCTCTGATGATGCGATCACCGTGCTACGCGTCGTGCACGGCCGTCAGAACATCTCCCCCGACGATTTCCCTGAAAGCGACCTGTAATTCATGGCCAAAGCCAAAACCCAATTCATCTGCCAGAACTGTGGCACGGTTCACTCCCGCTGGGCGGGCAAATGCGACGGATGCGGCGAGTGGAATACCATCGTCGAGGAAGATCCCATGGGCGGGATCGGATCCGGGCCTGGCAAGGCGCCGAAGAAGGGCCGGCCCGTCACGCTCACCTCGCTGTCCGGCGAGATCGAGGAAGCGCCGCGCATCCCGACCGGCATGGATGAGCTGGACCGTGCCACCGGCGGCGGTTTCGTGCGTGGCTCGGCAGTCCTCATTGGCGGTGATCCGGGCATCGGCAAGTCGACACTGCTGATGCAGGCGGCAGCAGCCCTTTCCCGGCGCGGCCATCGCGTCATCTATGTCTCGGGCGAAGAGGCAGTCGCGCAGGTTCGGCTGAGAGCACAGCGCCTCGGGGCCGCCGATACCGACGTGCTGCTGGCCGCCGAAACCAATGTCGAGGACATCCTTGCCACCGTTTCCGAGGGCAAGCGTCCGGATCTCGTCATCATCGATTCGATCCAGACGCTCTGGAGTGATACCGCAGACAGTGCGCCGGGCACCGTCACCCAGGTGCGCACCGGCGTGCAGGCGATGATCCGCTATGCCAAGCAGACGGGGGCCACCATGGTGCTGGTCGGCCACGTCACCAAGGAAGGCCAGATCGCCGGCCCGCGCGTCGTCGAACACATGGTCGATGCCGTCCTCTATTTCGAGGGCGATCGTGGCCATCATTACCGCATCCTGCGCACGGTGAAGAACCGCTTCGGACCGACGGACGAAATCGGCGTCTTTGAAATGTCCGACAAGGGTCTGCGCGAAGTCGCCAACCCTTCCGAACTCTTTCTCGGCGAACGCAATGAGAAGGCGCCTGGGGCTGCCGTCTTCGCCGGCATGGAGGGCACGCGCCCCGTGCTGGTCGAAGTCCAGGCGCTGGTGGCCGCAACCTCGCTCGGGACGCCCCGTCGTGCCGTCGTCGGCTGGGATTCCTCACGCCTCGCCATGATTTTGGCGGTATTGGAAGCGCATTGCGGTGTGCGGCTTGGGCAGCATGACGTCTATCTGAACGTCGCCGGCGGCTACCGGATCAGTGAACCGGCAGCCGACATGGCGATTGCTTCGGCTCTGGTTTCATCGCTGGCCGGTCTTGCCCTTCCGGCCGATTGCGTCTATTTCGGCGAAGTCAGCCTGTCAGGGGCGGTGAGGCCGGTGGCCCACACGGCCCAGAGGCTGAAAGAGGCGGAAAAGCTTGGTTTCTCCGCCGCGGTCTTGCCGGCTGCCTCGCCGGACCTTCCCAAAGGTTCGAAGGGCAAATGGAGGGAAGTGGACAGCCTTCCCGATCTCGTGGCGCGGATCGCCGGTTCCCGGCTGAAAGCCCCCACTGATCAGGAGGACGGTTGATCCGGTCCGACGCGTGAGACCCACGCGTTCCGGCGGTATCGCGGTGACATCAATGCCGGCTTTTGCCGGTGGCCCTGGAGTTGGAATTTATGCCCATCACAATTTTCGACGGTATCGTCATCGGCGTCGTCCTGTTTTCAGCGGTGCTGGCGATGGTGCGCGGCTTTTCGCGTGAAGTGCTCTCCATCGCAAGCTGGGCAGGCTCGGTCGCGGCAGCCTATTATCTCTATCCCCTGCTCGTCCCCTATCTGATGAACTACACCAGCGACGAGCGCATCGCGCTTGCCGGCTCGGCGGGCATCATCTTCCTGATCGCCCTGATCATCATCTCCTTCATCACCTCGCGCATCGCCGATTTCATCATCGACAGCCGCATCGGCGCGCTCGACCGGACGCTCGGCTTCCTGTTCGGTGCTGCCCGCGGCCTGCTTCTGCTGGTCGTCGCCGTCGCCTTCTGGAACTGGCTGATCGATTTCCGCCAGCGTCCCGACTGGGTCAACGAATCCAAGTCGAAGCCCTTCCTTGATTCGCTGGTTCTCAAGCTGGAAGCCGTTTTGCCTGAGGATATCGAGCCGCAGATCCGCGAGCGCATCCTTGGCCGCGAAGACACCGAAGCCGGCACTGCTGGCGAGACGGCACCAGCCGAGCAGGCGCCTGCCGACCAAGCCCCGGCCGAACAGGCTCCGGCCCCGAGCAACTGATCGTTTCGCGGCCAACAGCCGCGCGACCTTAAGACAAGACAGACGCCGCCGGATCGGGACAGACCGGCGGCTTCCCTGTTCAAAGCATACCACCCGCGTCTGTCCCCGGAGCAAAGGCCCTCGCCATGAAGCAGATCAGCCCTTCTTACGTCGTCTATGGCAATCAGGACGACAAGTTCCATGAAGAATGCGGCGTGTTTGGTATCCTCGGCCATCCGGATGCGGCAACGCTGACGGCGCTCGGCCTTCATGCACTCCAGCATCGTGGCCAGGAAGCAGCCGGCATCGTCTCCTTCGACGGCCGGCAGTTCTACACGGAAAAGCATATGGGTCTGGTCGGTGATCACTACACCAACCCGGTAACCCTGGCGAAGCTGCCCGGCCCCCAGGCCATCGGCCACACGCGCTACTCGACAACCGGGGAAGTCGCGCTGCGCAACGTGCAGCCGCTGTTTGCCGAACTGGAAGAAGGCGGCATCGCCATTGCCCATAATGGCAACTTCACCAACGGGCTGACGCTCCGCCGCCAGATCATCGCCACCGGCGCCATCTGCCAGTCGACCTCGGACACCGAAGTCGTGTTGCATCTCATCGCCCGTTCGCGTCATGCCTCGACCACCGACCGTTTCATCGATGCCATCCGCCAGATGGAAGGCGGCTATGCGATGATCGCGCTCACCCGCACCAAGCTGATCGCAGCTCGCGACCCGATCGGCATCCGGCCTCTGGTCATGGGTGATCTCGATGGCAAGCCGATCTTCTGTTCGGAGACCTGTGCGCTCGACATCATCGGCGCCAAGTTCGTGCGCGATGTGAAGAACGGTGAAGTGATCATCTGCGAAACGCAGCCTGATGGCTCTGTCACCATCGAATCCCGCATGCCGGCGCGTCCGCAGCCGGAGCGCGTCTGCCTGTTCGAATATGTCTATTTCGCCCGCCCCGATTCGGTCGTCGCCGGCCGCAACGTCTACACCACCCGCAAGAATGCCGGCATGAACCTCGCGCTTGAAGCACCGGTTGAAGCCGATGTCGTCGTGCCGGTTCCGGATGGCGGCACGCCAGCGGCACTCGGCTATGCGCAGCAGAGCGGCATTCCCTTCGAATACGGCATCATCCGCAACCATTATGTCGGCCGTACCTTCATCGAGCCGACCCAGCAGATCCGCGCTTTCGGCGTGAAGCTCAAGCATTCCGCGAACCGGGCGATGATCGAGGGCAAGCGCGTCGTGCTGGTCGACGATTCCATCGTGCGCGGCACGACTTCGCTGAAGATCGTCCAGATGATCCGCGATGCCGGCGCCAAGGAAGTGCATATCCGCGTCGCCTCCCCGATGATCTTCCATCCGGACTTCTACGGCATCGACACGCCGGACGCTGAAAAGCTGCTCGCCAACCAGTATCTCGGCATCGAGGCCATGGCGAAATACATCGGCGCTGACTCGCTTGCCTTCCTTTCGATCGATGGCCTCTACAAGGCGGTTGGCGGCAAGCCGCGCGATCCTGCCAATCCGCAGTTCACCGACCACTATTTCACCGGCGACTATCCGACCCGTCTCGTCGACAAGGAAAGCGAGAAGCCGGGCCGCAAGGAAAGCATGCTCGCCGCCAACGGCTGAGCTCCAGAGCAGGCCTAGCAAAGGTGCGTGAGCGGTTTTGCGTCCGGACTGCGTTAAAACAAGGAGATAGAGCATGTAATCCGGCTTAAGCCGGACCTGCTCTAGGGATACAGGACAGATCATGACCATCGACCTCAAGGGCCGGATTGCGCTCGTCACCGGCGCCTCGCGCGGTATCGGTTATTTCACTGCGATCGAGCTGGCCAAGGCCGGCGCCCACGTCATTGCCTGTGCCCGCACGGTAGGCGGCCTGGAAGAGCTGGATGACGCGATCAAGGCCGTCGGCGGCACGGCAACGCTGGTGCCCTTCGACCTCTCGGACATGGCGGCGATCGACCAGCTCGGCGGCCACATCTTCGAGCGCTGGGGCAAGCTTGACATCGCCGTCCTGAATGCCGGCGTGCTTGGCGTGATCTCGCCGATCGGTCATGTCGAGGCGAAGGTCTTCGACAAGGTCATGACGATCAACGTCACCGCCACATGGCGCCTGATCCGCTCGCTGGAACCGCTGCTGGTCAAATCGGACCAAGGCCGTGCACTGATCCTGTCGTCGGGTGCCGCCCACAAGTGCCGCCCGTTCTGGGGCCCCTACTCCGCCTCCAAGGCTGCCGTCGAGGCGCTGGCCCGCACCTGGGCCGCCGAGACCCAGCGTCTCCCGCTGCGCGTGCTCTCCGTCGATCCCGGTGCCACCCGCACCGCCATGCGCGCCCAAGCGATGCCGGGTGAAGATCCGGCCACTCTGCCGCATCCTTCCGAAGTCGCCGCCAAGCTTCTGCCGCTCGTCGGCCCGGACCAGACGGAAACCGGCAAGCTTTACCAGCTGCGTGAAGGCAAGATCGTCGACTACCGGATGCCGGAATAAGGCCTGCAGGATCTTGCCTGCGGCCTGATGGTCGCCAATTGTCAGGACTGAGCATGACCCCCAGAGACTTTGCCGCCTACGCCTATCTGTCTCTGGCCTGGGGCCTTTCCTTCCTGTTGTTGCTGCATGTGGTCGATGCCTTCGGCTGGATCGGTGCCGTTACCTTTCGATGCTTCATCGCAGGCGCCCTGCTCTATGCGATTGCGCGGCTGATGCGGCGCAGGTTGGATTTTAGCGCCGGCTGGCTGCCTTTCACGATCGTCGGCGCCACGACGGTGGCTGGGCAGCTCATCGGGCTCTCCTATGCGACGCCGTTGATCGGCACGGCGATGGCCGCGATCTTCGTTGCTTCTATCCCGCTCTTCTCGATGGTCATCGCACAGCTCTGGGGTCTGGAACGGATCACGCAGACGCGCGTGGTCGGTCTGGTGCTCGGGACGATCGGAATCATGATGCTGGTCGGCTTTCCGGCCGTGCCTGTTACCGGCGCTTTCCTGCTCGGATGCTTCGCGATGATTGGCTCGACCTTCTCGGCGGCCTTCGGCAGCAATTATGCGAGCCGGTATCTCTCCGACACCGGACCGTGGGAAGTCACCACCGGCTCCTTCATCGCTGGCGGCATCCTGACGCTGCCGCTTCTGTGGTTCGTGCCGGTGCCCGGCACGCCTGCCGCCATCGATTACGTCTATCTGCTGGCTCTTGCCGCATTGATGAGCGCCCTCACCTATGTGCTCTATTTCGGGCTCGTCAAAAGCATCGGGGCAACAGCTGCGATCAGCGTGGAATTTGCCGTGACGGTGGTGGCAGTTCTGGTGGGGGGCTTGGTGCTCGACGAACCGCTGACCGTGCTTCAGCTCTGCGGTGGAGCTGTGATCATCATCGGATGTGCGCTGGTGCTCGGGCTCATTCGCCTGCCGCGGGCTGCCGCCTGATCAGCTGCTGCGGCGACGGATGCGGGCGAGCGAACGACGCGGCGCGCCGACAGCGAGTGCCAGCGTCTCGACTGTTTCGTCGAGCAGGATCGTCGGCTCATAGAGGCGGACGCAGTTTCGACCATCCGCCTTAGCCCGGTAGAGAGCGGCATCCGCGCCAGCCAGCAGCGTGTCGAGGTCCATGCCGCGTGCATTGGCCTCGCTGACGCCGATGCTGACGGTGACATGCAGGGCAGAAGGCCCCGCGATGATCATGTCGGCGATGGCGAGACGCAGATTTTCCGCAACAGCAACCGCCTTTTGCGCACTCATGCGCGGCATCAGACAGCCGAACTCCTCGCCACCGATGCGGGCAAAGAGCCAGCCCTTCGGCATGCGCTGTTCGATGGCGCGGGAGAAGGCCAGCAAGACCTGATCGCCGGCGGCATGCCCGTATGTGTCGTTGACCGCCTTGAAGTGATCGATGTCGAGCAGCAGCAGGCTCGCGCCGCCCTCCTCCTGCTGCAGAACCTGATTGGCCTGCGTGACGAAGGTGCGTCGATTGGCGAGATTGGTCAGCGGATCCCGCTCCGATGCCAGGCGGTAGCGAAGCTCGTCACGTTCTTTCGCCAGCATCAGCAGGGCAACCAGCGACAGCACGATCATCATGGAATTTGCCAGAACGACAAAGGCAAACCAGGGCGCGGTGGACCCATCGGCGGCGTAAGCCGGCCCAACGAAAATGGAGAGCGGAGCCGGGGCCAGCCACACCACGCCGCGAATGACATTGGCGAGTGCCGCAAGCGACCTTGACGGCAGCGGTTCCGGCTTCGCCTTGCGCATCATTTCGCGCGCCGTGAGGAAGCAGTAGGCCGCCACCAGGAAGCCGAGCACGCAGGTGCGGACTGTGATCGACTCATGAAGGATGGGCATGAACCAGAGAACAGCCCAGATCACCAGACCAACCGATGCCTTGAGGATGGACACGCGTCCACCTTCAAAGGCGACCACCGCCTGCCAGTAGAAACCGACGGCAAGCACGCCGAGGCCGAGACCCAGACCGGAGGACAAGATGAGAGGCAGTGTTTCGCGTGCGGAATGCAGCAGCATGGCCGCGCAGGCCGCCACACCGGCGGCCACCAGCCACGGCATGATCCGGCTGCCGCGATTGCGAAACCACATGAATATCGTCACCACCGTCGAGATCAGTGTGATCAACGCGTGGACAATCATGATGGTAGGCAGATGCAGGCTGTGGTCCATGCCGAAGATCATCTCCGAGGGCGAGGGAAAGCCTCGCTAGAATTGGGGGAGTTATCTTGAAAAAGACTTAACCCGAAGCGTGACTATCCACAGTTGCCACCCGGCGGATGGCCTGTTTCGGGACGATGGCATGTGCCCTTGACCAAAATCGCGACGCGCGCCATAACAGCGCCCATGAAAACGAGCCTCTGCATCATTTGCGGGACCATTATTCGCTAGCGCTTCGCTGGCCTGGCCGTTTTCGTCTCCTGCATAGACCCAGATGACAAACGACCCGGTCCAGCCGGGTACCATTCGTTCTGGGAGTTTCTCATGGCCGGCGGCCTCAAGCTTTACAACACGCTCACACGCGACAAGGTCGATTTCGAGCCGATCGACCCGGACAATGTGCGCCTGTATGTCTGCGGGCCGACCGTCTATGACTTCGCCCATATCGGCAATGCGCGTCCTGTCATCGTCTTCGACGTGCTCTACCGCCTGCTGCGCCACACCTATGGTGCGGACAAGGTCACCTATGTCCGCAACATCACCGACGTGGACGACAAGATCAATGCACGCGCCTTGCGCGATTTCGGCGGGCAGATCGCCGATGGTTCGATGAGCCTCAATGAGGCGATCCGGGCCGTTACCGGCAAGACGGAAAGCCAGTTCCACGAGGACGTGGCCTCGCTCGGCTGCCTGAAGCCGACCGTCGAGCCGCGCGCCACCGACAATATTCCGCAGATGATCACGATCATCCAGCGGCTGCTCGACATGGGCCACGCCTATGTCGCCAGCGGTTCGGAAGGCCACGAAGTTCTGTTCTCGACCGCCTCGATGGCGGATTACGGCATGCTGTCGAAGCGCAAGCTGGAAGACCAGCAGGCAGGTGCGCGCGTCGCGGTCGAAAACCACAAGATGAACCCGGCCGATTTCGTGCTGTGGAAGCAGTCCGCCGACACCGAGCCGGGCTGGCCAGCGAGCTTCACCTTCGAGAAGACAACCACGCCGATCTATGGCCGTCCCGGCTGGCATATCGAATGCTCCGCCATGGCCGACCGCTATCTGTGGGAAGAGATCAAGGACCGGCTTTCCCCGAAGGCAAAGTCGAAGCCGCACCAGTTCGACATCCATGGCGGCGGGCTGGACCTGATCTTCCCGCACCACGAAAACGAGATCGCCCAGTCCTGCTGCGCGTTTGACAACGACCTGATGGCGACCGTGTGGATGCATAACGGCTTCCTGCAGGTCGAAGGCCGCAAGATGTCGAAGTCGGAGGGCAATTTCGTCACGATCAACGAGTTGCTGGCGACGGAGAAGTTCGGCGGCCGCAAGTGGCCGGGCGAAGTGCTCAGGCTTGCGATGCTGATGACGCATTACCGCGAACCGATCGACTTTTCGGTCAAGCGGCTGGAGGAGGCAGAACGTCTGCTGGCAAAATGGCCGGCGGGTGATGCTGGCGATTTAGCGCCGGACGCTTCCGTCCTTGAAGCCCTCGCAGACGACCTGAACACGGTCGCAGCCATTCAGGCGGTCCATGCGCTTGCCCAGGCAGCAAATGCGGATCCATCGAAGCTGCCGCTGTTTGTCGCCTCGGCTGCCCTTCTCGGTGTTGCGCCGAAAAAGGCCGAAGTCAGCGACGACCTCTCCGCCGCCGTTCAGGCGCTGGTCGACATGCGGCTCGAAATGCTGAAGGCGAAGAATTTTGCCGAGGCCGACCGGATCCGCGACGAGCTTGCCGCCAAGGGCATCCAGCTCAAGGACGGCAAGGACAAGGAGACCGGCGAGCGGATCACGACCTGGGAGGTCAAGCGGTAGGATGGTTTGGGCTGCGGTGGAATGAGGAGAGACGGATGAGCGAGATCCATAGTGGCGGCTGCCAATGCGGCGCGATCAGGTTCCAGGCCTCGAAGCTGGGACGGCCGTCGATCTGTCATTGCCGCATGTGCCAGAAACAGTTCGGCTCCTTCTTCGGCGCCTTCGTCACCGCTGATCAGGCGCACCTGACCTGGACGCGTGGACAGCCGATGCTTTACCGCTCCTCTTCCAAGGTGAAGCGCGGCTTCTGCGGCAAATGCGGTACGCCGCTTTCCTATCATCACCCCAATGGGGTGGAACTTGCGATTGGCGCCTTCGACCATCCGGAGAATTTCGAACCGCAGGTTCAGGTCAACCACCAGAAGCGCCTGCCATGGATTGATCATCTCTTCGAGAAGCCCGCCTATTCCAGTCCTGCGATGGAGGAGTTCTTCGCCTCGGTCGAGAGCTTCCAGCACCCTGATCACGATACGCCCGTATGGCCGCCGGAGGATGAACGATGACCCGTCAGGTGCATTCCGGCGGCTGCCAGTGCGGCGCGATCCGTTACAAGATCGCGGGCGAACTTGGCTATCCGCATATCTGTCACTGCCGCATGTGCCAGAAGGCGAGCGGCAATTTCTTCATGGCGCTTGCCGGCTCCCGGCAGGAGGATTTTCTGCTGATGCGGGGCGAGCCGAGCTGGTTCCAATCATCAGACCCTTGCGGGCGCGGCTTCTGCAAGGAGTGCGGAACGCCGCTCTTCTTCCGCAGCAAAGGCTCGCCCTACATAAGCGTCACCATCGGCAGCCTGGACAAGCCGGAGCTGGCGGAGCCCATCTCGCAGGATGGCGTTGAAAGCCGGGTGCCCTATTTCGACAGACTTTTCGGCCTGCCCGAGAAGCAGACCGACCGGTCGGACCTTCCGGCGGGCAATGCCGGGATCGCCGCCACATCACGGCAGCATCCCGATCACGATACGGTGGCCTGGCCACCGAAGAGGACATGACATGACGAAAGAATTGCGCGGCTTTTATCCTGAGATCGAACCCTATGAGACCGGCATGCTCGATGTTGGCGACGGTCACCAGATCTATTGGGAGCGTTTCGGCACCAAGGGCGCCAAGCCGGCCGTCTTCCTGCATGGCGGCCCCGGTGGCGCCACAGGCCCCGGCAATCGCCGCCTCTTCGACCCCGCACTTTACGACGTGATGATGTTCGACCAGCGCGGCTGTGGGAAGTCGATCCCACATGCCTCGATCGAAGCCAACACCACCTGGCACCTCGTGACCGATATCGAACGGCTGCGCGAACTGATGGGCGTCGAGACCTGGCTCGTCTTCGGTGGCTCCTGGGGCTCGACGCTGGCGCTTGCCTATTCCGAGACGCATCCCGAACGGGTGTCCGAACTGGTCCTGCGCGGCATCTATACTCTGACCCGTGCGGAACTCGACTGGTACTACCAGTTCGGCGTCTCCGAGATGTTCCCGGACAAGTGGGAACGGTTCATTGCCCCGATCCCGGAAGAAGAGCGTCACGAGATGATGGCCGCCTATCGCCGGCGCCTGACGGGCACCGACCGCGAGGAACAACTGCGCTGCGCTGTCGCCTGGAGCACGTGGGAAGGCGAGACCATCACGCTTCTGCCCAATCCTGATTATTCCGACCACTTCTATGATCCGGAATTCGCATTGGCCTTTGCGCGCATCGAAAACCACTTCTTCGTCCATGCCGGTTGGCTGGAGGAAGGGCAGTTGTTGCGCGATGCCTACAAGCTCAAGGACATTCCGGGCGTGATCATCCATGGCCGCTACGATATGCCCTGCCCGGCCAAGTATGCATGGCAATTGCACAAGGCCTGGCCGAAGGCAGATTTTCATCTGATCGAGGGTGCAGGCCACGCCTATCTCGAGCCTGGCATTCTCGACCAGCTGATCCGGGCGACGGATCGGTTTGCGGGGAAGAACTGAAGTAGATGAATGCCCCTCACGTCCTCTCCCCAAAAGCGGGGAGAGGACGTGAGATCACCGAGTTGCCTGAGGACAACAGCATGACGCTTGAAAAGATCACCCTGTTCGACACGACGCTCCGCGACGGCCAGCAGACGCCGGGGATTGATTTCTCCGTCGAGGACAAGATCGCGATCGCGGCGATGCTGGATGATTTCGGCTTCGACTATGTCGAGGGCGGCTATCCGGGGGCAAACCCGACGGACACGACGTTCTTTTCCAAAAAACGCACCCAGAAGGCCGGCTTTGTCGCCTTCGGCATGACCAAGCGCGCCGGCATTTCTGCCTCCAACGATCCGGGCCTCAGCCAGCTCATCCAGTCGAAGGCGGATGCCGTCTGTCTGGTCGCCAAGAGCTGGGACTATCATGTGAAGGTCGCGCTCGGCTGCACCAACGAGGAAAACCTCGAGAGTATCCGTGACAGCGTCAAGGCTGTGGTCGAAGCGGGCAAGCTTTCCATGGTCGACTGCGAGCATTTCTTCGACGGCTACAAGGCCAATCCTGACTATGCCATCGCCTGCGCCAAGGAAGCCTATCAGGCCGGCGCGCGCTGGGTCGTGCTCTGCGACACCAATGGCGGTACGCAGCCGCCGGAAATCCGGGACATTGTCTCGGCCGTGATTGCCTCGGGCATCCCCGGCTCCTCGCTCGGCATCCACGCGCATAACGACACCGGGCAGGCGGTTGCCAATTCGCTCGCCGCCGTCGAAGCGGGCGTACGCCAGATCCAGGGCACGCTGAACGGCATCGGCGAGCGTTGCGGCAATGCCGATCTCGTCACGATCATCCCGACGCTCTGTCTGAAGGAGACGTATTCCTCGCGCTTCGAGACGTCGATCGACCGCGAGAAGCTGGTTGGCCTGACGCGCCTGTCGCGCGCCTTCGACGAGCTGCTCAACCGCTCGCCCAATCACCAGTCGCCTTACGTGGGCGGCTCGGCCTTTGCCACCAAGGCCGGCATCCATGCCTCGGCGCTGCTGAAAGATCCGAAAACCTATGAACATGTCGAGCCCGAAAGTGTAGGTAATTTCCGCAAGGTCATGGTGTCCGATCAGGGCGGCAAGGCGAACTTCCTCAACGAGCTGAAGCGCCGTGGCATCACGGTCGCGAAGGACGATCCGAAGCTCGATACGCTGATCTCCGTCGTCAAGGAACGCGAGGCTTCCGGCTATGCCTATGAGGGCGCGGATGCGAGCTTCGAGCTTCTGGCGCTGAAGACGCTCGGCACCGTGCCGGATTTCTTCGCTGTCGAGAGTTTCCGCGTCATGGTCGAACGCCGTTTCGATAGCCATGGCCGGCTGAAGACCGTCTCGGAGGCCGTGGTCCGGGTGATCGTCGATGGCGAAACCGTCATGTCGGTTGCGGAAGGCGATGGTCCGGTCAATGCGCTCGACATCGCGCTGCGCAAGGATCTCGGCAAATACCAGTCCGAAATTCTCGACCTGGAACTGGCGGACTACAAGGTCCGCATCCTCAACGGCGGCACTGAGGCCATAACCCGCGTCCTGATCGAATCCACCGATGCCACCGGCGCCCGCTGGTGGACGGTCGGCGTTTCCGAGAACATCATCGATGCCTCCTTCCAGGCCCTGATGGACTCGATTGTCTACAAGCTGATGAAAAACCGGGAACTGGCGGGGCAGATCGCGGCGGAGTGAGATCGGCCGCGCGCAAATCATCGGCCCGGCTGAACGATGCTTCACAGAAATGAATTGGCGCCTGCAACCCTGCGGGCGTAATCCCGTTTCCAAGCATAACAAAAGTCAGGAAACACCATGGCCGACGTCTCCGCTCCTGCCGAGAACCGGGACAGCCTGAACGGCTTTCTCTTTGCGCTCTCGGCCTATCTCCTGTGGGGCTTCCTGCCGCTCTACATGAAGGCGCTCGCGCATATCTCGCCGGCGGAGGTGATCGCGCATCGCATCCTCTGGTCGATCCCGGTCGCCGGCCTGCTGCTAATCATCCTCAAGCGCACCGATGAGTTGAAGAAGGCGATGCGCAATCCGCGCATGCTCGGCATGGCCGCGGTCACTGCGACGCTGATCAGCGTCAACTGGGGCATCTATGTCTGGGCGATCGGAACCGGCCATGCTCTGGACACTGCACTGGGCTATTTCATCAACCCGCTGTTCTCGATCCTGATGGGCGCGGTCCTCCTGAAGGAAAAGCTGAAGAAGACGCAGATCGCAGCCCTGGCGCTCGTTGTGCTCGCCGTGGTGATCCTGACGGTGGAAGCAGGCCGTCTGCCGGTGGTGGCGCTGGCGCTCACCTTCTCCTGGGGCTTCTATGCCTTCTTCCGCAAGACATTGCCGATCGGGCCGAACCAGGGCTTCCTATTGGAGGTGCTGCTGCTGTCGCCGATCGCGCTCGGCTATCTCGTCTATCTCAACGTGCAGGGCGGCGGGCATTTCCTGATGGGCAACATGACCGATACTGTCCTGCTCGCCTCGGCGGGGCTGGTGACGGCGGTGCCGCTGATCCTTTATGCCAACGGCGCCAAGCTGTTGCGCCTCTCGACCATCGGCATCATGCAGTACATCGCGCCGTCGATGATCTTCATCACCGCTGTCTTCGTCTTCGACGAACCCTTCAGCATGGCGAAGGCTGTCGCCTTCCCGCTCATTTGGTCGGCACTCGTGATCTATACGCTGCCGATGCTTCGGCAGCGCTGATCGCTTCGTCTCAAAGCTTGGAAATTGTCTCCGGGTCGCCTTCGGGCGCTCCGGTCTCGGCCCAGCGCGTTTCGATCGCCGACACGATATCCTCGATCCGGTCGATGACCAGAGGCCGCACGAGGTGGGCCGTGTGGATGAAGCCGGATGCCGACATGTGGTCGATCAGCTCCAGCATCGGCTTCCAGAAATCGTTCACGTTGGCAAAGACCATCGGCTTGGCGTGACGGCCGAGCTGGCCCCAGGTCATGATCTCGACGATCTCCTCCAGCGTGCCGATGCCGCCGGGCAGCGTCACGAAGGCATCAGAGCGCTCGAACATGGCGTGCTTGCGCTCATGCATGTCCTTGGTGATGATCAATTCGTTGAGCTGGCCGAGGGAGTGGCGCGTCGCTTCCATATCGACGAGGAATTCGGGTATGATGCCCGTCACGTGACCGCCGGCTGACAAAACGCCTGAAGCAACTGCCCCCATGATGCCCTTGGTGCCGCCGCCATAAACCAGGCGGAGGTTGTTTTCGGCCAGTGCGCGGCCGAAATTGCGGCCTGCTTCCATGAAGGCGGGATCGCGTCCGGGCTGAGAGCCGCAATAGACGCAGACGGATCGAATCGGGGTTTTCTGTTCGCTCATACGGGGCAAAAAACAGGCTCGCCCGCTTAAGGTCAACAAAATTGGCTGAAAACCCTTGTCCAGCCGGGTGGATTGATCCATCGCCGCTTGTCGATTCATCGGGTTGACGCTAGCAATTCCAAGGGAATGGCGGCTGTTCCGCCGGGAGACTTGAGAAATGAAGAACCGTGCCCTCTGGGTGGTCCTGCTGGTCCTTGCCATCGTCAGCCTGCTGATGGTGTTCGTCATCATGCCGCGGCTCAACACGCCGACGGCCGATCTGCCGACGGTGAACGCGGCCGCCGATGCGGCGAAGTCCGCAGCAGACCAGGTCCAGGCGACTGCCGAGACCGCAGCCGCCGATGTCGCCGCAACGGCAGCAGAGAAGATGGATCGCCTGAAGAGCGAGGCGGTGAAGGCCGTCGACGGCATCTCGGCGCTGTTTGCCGATGGCCGCACGCCGGGCATCGAGGCCTATTCGGCAGCCAAGACGCTGGCCCAGGGCGCACTCGAGGCTCTTTCGACCATCGATATTCCGGAGGGGCTGGATACGGCCGTGATGGATGGCATCAAGGCGGTTCAGGCTGATGCCGCGCTGGCGCTGGCGCTCGTGCAGAAACTGCCTGCCGACCCTGCCCAGGCAGCCAACATGGTCGCTTCGATCAAGGACGCGCTTCTCGGCAAGCCGGTCGCTCCGGCGCCGGTCGCGGAGGCTCCCGCTGATGCTGCGCCGCGTTTCGACATCCTGCGCGTCGAGCCGGATGGTTCGACCGTGATTGCCGGCAATGCAATCCCCGGCGCCAAGGTCGAAATCCTCAACGGCAACGAGGTGATTTCCTCGCAGACCGTCGACGGCACAGGCGATTTCGCAGCCGTGCTCGACCAACCGCTGGCACCCGGCGACCACTCGCTGCAGATCCGCGCCACCGCCCCCGATGGTAATGTCGTGACATCGGAAGAGGTCGCGACGATTTCCGTGCCGGAAGGTGGCAAGGGCGAGCTGCTCGCCATGGTGTCGAAGCCGGGCGAAGCGAGCCGCATGATCACGCTTCCGGGCTCGGACAATGCGTCCACCGCGGCGCCTGCACAGCCGGCGGCAGCCAGCACGCCTGCTGCGACGGCTGGCGGCGTCACCCTGCCGGAACTTCCGGCTGCAGCGAGCGAACTTGCGACCTCTGCACCCGTCATGCCAGGCAGCGCGGAAACCGCGGCTGCCCCTGCCAACCAGCCGACGACCGAAACCCCGGCGTCGCTTCCGGGCGCCACCGAAGTTCAGGTCACCGCCGTCGAGATCGAGGGCGACCGCATCTTCGTCGCCGGCAAGGCACCGGCCGGTGCCACCGTGCGCGGCTTTGCCGACAAGGCCGTGATCGGTGAGGCCGTCAGCGATACGAGCGGCAATTTCGTCATCGAGGGCGAGATGAAGCTCGAGGTCGGAAACCACATCATCGAAGTCGAACTGCTGGATGCGACCGGCAAGGTCGTCGTGCGCGCCTCGGTGCCCTTCGAGCGCCCGGCCGGCGAGCAGGTCTCTGTCGTCGCCCAGACGGCACCGGCTGCAGCAGGTGCTGCGGCCAGCCCTGAACAGGCGGAGTTCGAGCGGCTGCGTATCTCGCTCACAAAGGCGATGACGATCCTCGAAAATCTCTTCGCAAACGGTCAGAAGCCGGCACTGGAGCAGGCAGCTGCGGCCCGTTCGGCAACGGAAATCGGGCTGCAGTCGATTGCTGCTTTCCGGGCTGGCCCGAACGCCGATCCGGCCTTCATCGCAGCGGTCGATGCCCATGCCGCAAAGGCCCGGGAAGCCTTGGCTCTGCTCCAGCCGATTGCCGCCGGTGACGTGGACGCGCTCGGCGCTGCATTGCCGAAGCTCGTCGCCCTGATCCGCGATCTGTTGAACGAGCCGACACCGGCAGCGACGGCGGCACCGGCTGCAGAAGCAGCAGCCCCGGCGCAATCGGCTGCCGCGGCGTCGTCCGAGCCAAAGACGATCCAGCAGGCCCCGCTCGCCCAGAGCGACAGCAGCGTGATCATTCGTCGGGGCGACACGCTCTGGCAGATCTCGCGCCGCGTCTATGGCCAGGGCGTGCGCTACACGACGATCTATCTCGCCAACGAGAACGAGATCAACAATCCTGATATGATCGAACCCGGCCAGATCTTCACCGTCCCGCGCGATGCGCTGCCGAATGCGGAGGAAATCCACCGCAAACGTCTCCGCGGCGAGGCTGTGAACTGAGCTTTCACAGATCCGTCATTGTATTCGCGCGAGCGAAAACCTAATTGAGTAAGAGCGGCGGTCCTCCCAAGGGATCGCCGCTTTTTGATCTGCATGCAAGCGAGAGGGTCCGGGGATGGCTGAGGCGAAGAAGAAGACAGTATCGGCCGACGACGGCAACCCGATGCAGACCCTGGTCAACCTCTGGCCCTATATGTGGCCGGCCGACCGCTTCGATCTGAAGATGCGGGTGGTCTGGGCCACAGTCTTCCTGATCATCTCGAAGTTTGTCCTGATCCTCGTCCCCTATTTCTTCAAATGGGCGACCGATGCGCTGGATGGCCGGATCGACATGGCAGGTCTCCTGCCGACCTTCCTGCTCGGCGCCGTCGCGCTCGTCATCTTCTACAATCTCACCCGGATCCTGCAGGTCGGCCTCAACCAGCTGCGTGACGCGCTCTTTGCCAGCGTCGGCCAGCATGCGGTTCGCCAGCTCGCCTACAAGACCTTCGTGCACATGCACCAGCTGTCGCTGCGCTTCCACCTGGAGCGCAAGACCGGTGGCCTCTCGCGCATCATCGAGCGCGGCACCAAGGGCATCGAAACCATCGTGCGCTTCACGATCCTGAACTCGATCCCGACGCTGATCGAATTCATCCTGACGGCCGCGATCTTCTGGTGGACCTACGGCTTCTCCTATCTCGGCGTGACCGCCTTCACGGTCTGGGCCTATATCTGGTTCACGATCCGGGCTTCCGACTGGCGCATCGGCATCCGCCGCGCGATGAACGACAGCGATACGGACGCCAACACCAAGGCGATCGACTCGCTCCTCAACTTCGAAACCGTCAAATACTTCGGCAATGAGGAGATGGAAGCGAAGCGCTTCGATGCTTCCATGGCGAAATACGAGAAGTCGGCGACGCAGGTCTGGACTTCGCTCGGCTGGCTGAACTTCGGCCAGGGCCTGATCTTCGGCATTGGCACGGCGATTATCATGGTGATGTCGGCGCTTGCCGTGCAGCGCGGCGAGCAGACAATCGGCGACTTCGTGTTCGTCAATGCCATGCTGATGCAGCTTTCCATCCCGCTCAACTTCATCGGCTTCGTCTATCGCGAAATCCGCCAGGGCCTGACCGATATCGAGCAAATGTTCGATCTCCTTGAGGTAGAGGCCGAAGTGGTGGACAGCCCCGCTGCCAAGCCGCTGGTCATTGCGCAGGGCGCCATCGCCTTCAAGGACGTGCATTTCCACTACGATCCTGAGCGTCCGATCCTGAAGGGCGTCTCATTCGAAGTGCCGGCCGGCAAGACCGTTGCCGTGGTCGGCCCGTCGGGTGCAGGCAAGTCCACCATTTCCCGCCTGCTCTATCGCTTCTACGATGTGCAGAAGGGCTCGATCACCATCGATGGGCAGGACGTCCGGGACATCACGCAGAAGTCGCTGCGCGCGGCCATCGGCATGGTCCCGCAGGATACCGTGCTGTTCAACGATACCATCGCCTACAACATCCGCTATGGCCGGCCGGGCGCTGCCGAAGACGACATCGTCCAGGCGGCGGAGATCGCGCAGATCTCGAACTTCATCAAGGACCTGCCCGACGGCTTCGAGACCAAGGTCGGTGAACGCGGCCTGAAGCTGTCCGGCGGCGAAAAGCAGCGTGTCGCGATCGCTCGTACCGTGCTCAAGGCACCGCCGATCCTCATCCTCGACGAGGCAACCTCGGCGCTGGACACCACCACCGAGCACGAAATCCAGTCGGCGCTCGACATCGTCTCTAAGAACCGCACGACGCTGGTCATCGCCCACCGTCTGTCGACGGTCGTTGGTGCAGACGAGATCATCGTTCTCAAGGGCGGGGAGATCGCAGAGCGGGGCAGCCATTCTGATCTTCTCGAGCAGAATGGTCTCTATGCCTCGATGTGGAACCGTCAGCGCGAAGCGACCCAGGCCGAAGAAAAGCTGCGGCAGGTGCGCGAAAGCGATGAACTGGGTGTCGTGGTCCGCCGTCCCCCGGCCATTTGAGCCGACGAGCGGCTCGACAGGCGCTTAATCGGCCTTGCAGAGCCGGTTGCGCCCGTCGCGCTTCGCCCGATAGAGCGCGAGGTCCGCGCGGCGCAGGGCGTGGTCGATCGTTTCCTGCGCCGGTTTGAAATCGGCAAGACCGATGCTGATCGTCCCCGCAGTGCCGACCTCCGTCGAAATCTGGCAGTAGCTGGCGATATCTGCCCGCATGCGATCGAGAATTTCTGCTGCGCGTGCGGCATACTCTTCCGAGAAAAAGGCGAAGAATTCTTCACCGCCGGCGCGTGCAATCAAGACGCCCTCGCTCTCATGCGCCCGCAAGGTGTCGACGATCGAGCAGAGCGTCAGATCCCCCTCGCCGTGGCCCAGTGCATCATTGATCGACTTGAAGTGGTCAATGTCGATGACTGCGACGGCGAAGGTGCTGGACAGGTTATCCGAGGCCTGCTCGATGGCGGATGCGGCCGCCTGGAAGAACTTGCGGCGGTTATAGGCATTGGTCAGCGGGTCGCGCTCGGCGGCAGCGGTCAGGCGCGCCTCGAGTTCCTTGCGCTCGGTGATATCGATCAGCACACCCGCGATGCCGCGCAAGCCCCCATCCGGGGCGGCGACGCAGGCCTTGTGCAGCATGATGTGACGCATGCCAGTTTCCGGCAGGCAGACATCGGTTTCCACTCTCAGCACACCACCCTGCCGCATCACTTCCAGATCGGACTCGCGGTGAGCTTCTGCGACATCCGTGGGCAGGAAATTGGCCAGTGTCTGCCCGATCACCTGGTCCTGATGTGTGCCGAAAAACTGGCTGAAGGCGGTGTTGCAGCCGAGATAGCGACCGCCGACGTCCTTGAGGTAGATGGGTGTGGGCAAATGGTCGAGGCCGGCCTGCCAGGCATCGATATGGTCCTGCAGGGCCTCACGCGTCCGCTCCCGGGCTTCAACCAGCTTCAGATGCCGTCTGGCACGCAGGAGACAGCGCAGCAGGTGGTGCGGGCCGTCCTCGAGGAGCAAGTCGTCGGCGCCAGCCTCGAACAGTTTGGTCTGGAATTCGGTGCTCGCCTGACCGGTCACGGCGACAACGTAGAGGTCCTCTTGAAACTGCGTCCGCAGCCGATGCATGACGTCGAGCGCGACCCTCGTCGTTGCATCCAGGAAGCAAACGGAAGAGGCCTGGAGCTGATCCAGATTGCGCAAACATGCAGGTGCGAGAGAGCCAATCGCCGCAGGTGGCGGCAGGCCGTCTTCGGAATACCAGGCGATCGCGACCTGCGGCGCAGTGTCCGAAACCGTTTCAATTTTCCTGGCGAGCTGCAACAGTCAGTCCTTGCCCGGAGCAGCCCTTAACGGTGCCACAATCCGGATCCCCCATTTTTTCATCACCCCTTTTTTAGGGTGCAGTTATTTACAAAATCTCGCCAGGAAACGAACAAGGCATTCTTTTTTTGGGCCAGCGGTGGATTGTCACAACTGGTTTACGCCGGCTTGATTTGACCGTCGGCATTGCCCAAGTGCGGCTTTCAGAGTAGTCACGGGCGACACAATTCAAAGACTGAGGACCCAAATGGACCTGTTCGAAACCATCCGCAAGACGATCGTGCCCGTGCACAAGGAAGGCTATCCCTTCGTCGCGGCCTTCTTCGTCGCATCGCTGGTGCTCGGCTGGATCTGGGATCCGCTGTTCTGGGTCGGCATGGTACTGACCCTGTGGTGCGCTTACTTCTTCCGCGACCCCGAGCGCGTCACACCGCAGGACGACGATCTGGTCATCAGCCCGGCTGACGGACGCGTGTCCTCCGTGCAGATGTCGGTGCCGCCGGAAGAGCTCAACCTCGGTCGCGAGCCGATGCTGCGCATTACCGTCTTCATGAACGTCTTCAACTGCCACGTAAACCGTGCGCCTGTGCGGGGCCGGATCACGACCATCGCCTACAAGGAAGGCCAGTTTCTCAATGCGGAACTCGACAAGGCCAGCATCGACAACGAGCGCAACGGCTTGGTCATCGAAAGCAAGCATGGCCAGATCGGTGTCGTCCAGATTGCAGGCCTTGTCGCACGCCGGATCATCTGCTGGTTCAACCCGAACGACCCGCTGGATGCCGGTGAGCGTTTCGGCCTGATCCGCTTCGGTTCGCGCCTCGACGTCTTCCTGCCGGCCGGTTTCGAGCCGCGCGTCTCGCTCGGCCAGACCGCCATTGCGGGTGAAACCGTGCTGGCGGAATTTGGCTCGCCCAAGGGGCCGACGATTAGCCGCCGCAGCTAAGGATAGCTCCGATGGAAGAACCGAACCCGATCGCCGAGACCCGACCCGCATCCGGCACCGATTCCGGTGCGCGCGGGCCGCGGCTTCGTGAAATCCCGCTTCGGCTCATCGTTCCGAACCTGATCACTGTGCTGGCCATCTGCGCCGGTCTGACCGGCGTGCGCCTCGCCTTCGAGAACCGCTACGAGCTGGCGGTAGCGATGGTGCTGGCCGCCGCCTTCCTCGACGGCATCGACGGGCGTGTGGCCCGCATGATGAAGGCGACCTCGAAGTTCGGCGCGCAGATGGATTCGCTCGCCGACATCATCAATTTCGGCGTCGCCCCTGCCCTTGTCCTCTACGTCTTCGTGCTTGACCAAGCCAGGTCGCTGGGCTGGATCGCCGCCCTGATCTACGCGATTGCCGCAGGTCTTCGTCTCGCCCGTTTTAACGTCATGGATGAGCGCGAGACCAAGGCACCCTGGCAATCGGAATTCTTCGTCGGCGTGCCCGCACCTGCGGGTGCTGCTCTCGTGCTGCTGCCGGTCTATCTCGGCTTCCTCGGTGTGGCACCGGTCGGTGCCTTTGCCTATGCGAGCACGGCCTACACGATCATCATCGCCTATCTGCTGGTCAGCCGTCTGCCGGTCTGGTCGGGCAAATCCGAGACGAGCCACATCCGCCGCGACCTGGTGCTGCCGATGATTCTCGGCGTCGTGCTTTATGTCGCGCTGTTGATGAGCTTCACCTGGGAAGTGCTTGTTGTGACCGTGCTTCTCTATCTCTGCTCCCTGCCCTTCGGTGCCCGAAACTGGCATCGCCGCTACGGCACGCTGACGATCGGCGAAGAATCAGCGGAAAAGGGACTTTCGGAGATAGACCGGGGCGTTTGACCCGTTTTTTGTTCAAAACTACACAATTTTAGCCCCGCCAAGCCTGAAAACTTGTGCGGGGCTCTCCTTATCTACTCTTTTTCTTCAAATTTGATTTGTGTCACAGCCTCGGTCACGCTTTTGTCATGATCTCCGCAGAGAGAGCCGCGAACAAAAAACGCCGGTCAGGAAACACTCCCGAGGAACATGACGATGACGACGCAGAACGACGCCGAGCAGCAGAAGCCGGCAAACGAGAATCTGGCCTTGAATTACCGTCCGCTCGGCCTGAAGGCTGTGCTGGCCGCCGCCCTGATGCTGAAGCGCAAGCCGGCACCGAAGGTCGCCTGAGCAGAGCCTTGCTCTAGAACAAGTTCATCTGCCCGTCGTCGGATTTGTCCGCGGCGGGCTTTTGCTTTTTGGGTGCCGGGATCACAGGTGCCTGGAGCTCGGCACCGACATTGGCGACCTTGTTAACGAGGTCCGAGACCGGGATCGCTTCGAAGTAATCCTCATCCGCGGGACGCATGAGATCGACGATGTCGCGCGGCTCGCCATTGCGGCAATCGAGCCAGCGGGCGAAATTCTGCGGCTCGATCACGACAGGCATGCGGTCGTGGATCTCGCCGATCGTGCGATTGGCCCCGACGGTCAGGATGCAGCCCGTATCGAGCTCCGATCCGTCCTTCGACATATAGGTTTCCATCAACCCGCCGAAGCAGACGATGCCGCCCTTCTTCGGGCGGATCCAGTAGGCCTGCAGCTTTTCGCCACTCTCTTTGGAGGGCCTGTGCCACTCGTAGAAGCCGGAGGCTGGCACCAGGACGCGCCGGTGGCGCATGGCGGCGCGGAACGAAGCCTTCTCGATGGCCGTCTCCGAGCGCGCGTTGAGGAGCAGCGTGAATTCCTTGGGATCCTTGACCCAGGACGGGATAAGCCCCCAGCGCACGAGAACCGCCATGCGGTCCGGACGATTGGACCCTGGATCCAGAGGCGGTGCTGCGACCGCCACGAGAATGGGCTGCGTCGGCGCGATGTTGTAGCGCGGCGGAAAGCCCTCAAGCTCCATCACGCCAAGGATCTCGCGCACTTCTTCAGGGCTGGCTGTCAGGGCAAAACGTCCACACATCACCCGTAGATGGCAGTCCGCCTGCCATGGGTCAAGGTGACGCCCTGCTTGCAGGGGACCCCAAAGCCCGCGATAATCGCGACACGCTGCTTCGCCGAAGCGGTGCCGTCTTCGACCGGAGTTCGTCTTTTCATGAGCATGCCCCGCCTCGCCTCTTCTGCCATCGTCGAACGAGCCGGGCGCTATCTTCTCGTGCGCCGCGGCAATCCGCCGGCTGCCGACCTCTATGCCTTTCCAGGCGGTCGGGCCGAGCCTGGCGAAACGCCCGCGGAGACGGCCCTCAGGGAACTCCTGGAAGAGACGGGGCTGACCGGACGCAATCCGCGGCTGTTCGAGACAGTAGAACTGCTGCCCGAAGCTGGGGTCAGCGGCAGTCACTACATGCTGTCCGTCTTCCAGGTGGATGCCGATGATGCAGAACCCGTCGAGGCGCAAAGCGATGCGCTGGAGGCGAAATGGTTTTTGCCGGAGGAAATCCTGGATCTTCCGACGCCCGAGAGCGTGCGCGCCTGCGTGCTGCGTCTGGCCCCCAGCCTCAGCGCCCGAGGTGCCGCATGAACCGTCCGACCACCATGATCCGCGCCTGCCTGCTCGTGTTCTTTGCCGTTTTCGCCGGATTGGCCGTTGCTCAGGATGGCACCGTGGTTGCAGTTCCGCCCCCTGCGGACACGGAGAAGCCGACACCTTATGACGACCGTCTCGCCCGGCTTTCGGAAATCATTGGCGCGGTCCACTATCTGCGCAATCTCTGCGAGGCGGATGGCGAACCGGAATGGCGCCAATCGCTGCAGGATCTTCTCGACGCGGAGACAAGGACTGAGCCGAAGCGGCGCGCGCGACTGACCGCCGCCTACAACCGCGGCTACCGCTCGTTTGCGTCCGTCTATACCTCTTGCACACCGGCTGCAGTTCGTGCAGAGCAGAATTACCGTAACGAAGGCGCAACACTTGCCACAGAAATTACCGCGCGCTTCGGAAATTAACGATTAATTCACCTCTTTTGGTGGGCCCCCGTGTCGTTTTGGCAAAAGGCTGATAGGGTCGTTAAGGACTGAGTAAGTGCTTCGAGGAATGCCATGGAACCGCGCCGCAACGAAATCGACGACATGATCGTGCACGAAAAGATGCAGGCTGCGCTGGAATACCAGAACGAAGCCTGGGCTGACGGCATGGCCGATGGAATCGAGCCCGAGATCATTGCGGACGCAGCGTTTGCCCTTGCCATGCGCGAGACGATCCGTATCCACGGCGAACACGGCGCCGAGGCCATTCTCGACGCGCTCAAGACCCGGCTGCTCGCCGGCGAATTCTCGCCCGAGCGGCAGCTTCAGTAACAGCAATCGAGGGACAGAATGATGATCTCGCCGCGGGTCAGGCTCTTTCGCTTGACGAGCGCGCTGACGCTCATGCTCGCCTGCGCACTGGCGGCCCTGCCCGCCCATGCGCTGTCCGACATCAAGGACATCACACCCCCTTCAGCCGATACCCCATCTGACACTGCCGAGCCCTTGCCGAGCGAGGAGCAGGATGTGATCGAGGATTCGATCCCGGTCATTCCCGATCCGGATCCGCTGATCAAGCGCGACGAACCGCAAGAGGCGGAGAGTGTCGAGCCGACGACACCGCCGGCGGAAGTCATCTACGATATCGAAAAGGCCCCGGAGCCGGTCCGGCGCATGCGCCAGTTGATCATCGATGCGGCGACGACAGGTGACATTTCCAAGCTCAAGCCGCTGATGAACCCCGGCCCCGATCAGACCGCCGTACCGCTGCAGGATCCCGAACAGGATCCGATCGAGGCGCTCAAGGCGATTTCCGGCGACAGCGAGGGCGTGGAAATCCTCGCCATCCTGCTCGACATCTTCTCGACCGGGTTCGTGCAGCTCGACAAGGGCACGGCGGAGGAGGCCTATGTCTGGCCCTATTTCGCCGGCAAATCGCTCGGCCTGCTTACGCCGAAGGAAAAGGTGGAGCTGCTGCGCATCGTCACTGCCGGCGACGTGGCGGAAATGCAGGAATACGGCAATTACAATTTCTTCCGTGTGGGCATCACACCCGACGGTCGCTGGAAGTTCCTCACCGTCGGCGACTGAACGCGTGTCGAAACTGTGGGCTGTGATGCGGACTGCTTGTCGTCTAGACTGGCAGCGCCTAACTCTCTCGGCAAAGCAACAGCCCGGTGAACCCCATGCCTTCAGCCTTCCTGCCCGATCGCGCCTTTGTCAAAATTGCGGGTGCGGATGCCGAGCCCTTTCTGCAGAACCTCATCACCACGGATCTCGGCGCGCTTGCTGAAAACGAAGCGCGCCAGGGTGCATTGCTGACGCCACAGGGCAAGATCCTCTTCGACTTCCTGATTTCACGGGATGGCGACGGGTTCCTCGTCGATATCCCCGCCGACCAGATGGACGCCTTCATCCGGCGGATGACGACGTACAAGCTGCGCTCGCCGGTGACGATCGAGGCTTTGCCGATAACAGGCGCGACGGTCACCTGGGGTGAATCGGTCGACGGCGTCGCCGATCACCGATTCGCGCTTGCTGGCACCGAGCTGCGGCGCCAAGTCGGCCGCACAGGCGATCCTGCCGACCGCGAAGGCTATGATGCGCTGCGCATTCTCCACGGCGTGCCCGAATCGGGCGCCGACTACGCGCTGCAGGATGCCTTTCCGCATGACGTGCTGTTCGACAAGTCGGGCGGCGTCTCCTTCCGCAAGGGCTGCTATGTTGGTCAGGAAGTCGTGTCGCGCATGCAGCACCGGTCGACCGCCCGTCGCCGCGTGGTCATTCTGTCCGCTCAAGCGTCTCTCCCCGCCACCGGCACCGAGATCACCATCGGCGGCAAGCCGATCGGCGCCCTTGGCACCGTTGCCGGCGAAAGAGCTCTCGCGATCGTCAGGATCGACAAGGCGGGCGAGGCCATGGCAGCGGGCGAGCCTATCCTTGCCGGCGACGTGCCCGTGACGGTAACCCTTCCGAGCTGGAGCGGGCTTACATTCCCGGCTGCGGCCGAGGAAGCCTGACATGGGATCGGCCGCCTCTCTCTCCGCCCGTGCCTGGCAGCGCATGCTTTCCGGCCGCCGGCTCGATCTGCTCGATCCCTCGCCGCTCGACGTCGAAATCACCGACATCGCCCATGGCCTTGCCCGTGTCGCCCGCTGGAACGGGCAGACCTCCGGCGATCATGCCTTGTCGGTCGCCCAGCACAGCCTGATCGTCGAGGACATCTTTCGCCGCTGCAATCCCAAGGCGACGACGGACGATCTGATGGTGGCTCTCCTGCATGACGCGCCGGAATATGTGATCGGCGACATGATCTCGCCGTTCAAGGCGGTGGTCGGTGGCGGCTACAAGGTGGTAGAGAAGCGTCTTGAGGCGGCGATCCATCTGCGCTTCGGCCTGCCGGCCCACCCAAAGGCGGGACTGAAGGATCTGATCAAGAAGGCCGACATGATTGCCGCCTATTTCGAGGCGACGGTCCTTGCCGGCTTTGCGGAAGCTGAGGCGCGGAAATTCTTCGGCCAGCCGAAGGGCTTCACCCGCGACACGATCCTGATCGAGCCGTTGCCCGCCTATCAGGCGCAGGCCAAGTTCCTTGAACGCTTCGAAGAGATCGAAGCCGACAGGCAATCGACGACCTGGGCACCAGCATGAGCCTGATCGTCGTCTCGCCACTCGCCCGCATCGCTGAAATGGCCGTCCGCCACAAGGCGCGCGAGATGATCAGCCTGCTTGCCGCCAACCAGGATTTTCACCGCCCGGCCGTCATCCAGGCGGAGCGGCACCTGAAACTCGCGATGAATGACATCAGCTTTGCGGGCACCGGCGATCTGATTGCGCCGCAGGAGAAGCATGTCGCTGAGATCATCGAATTCGCCAAGTCCTGGGACCAGGGCGCGCCGCTCGTCGTGCATTGCTGGATGGGCGTATCGCGCTCGCCGGCTGCGGCAATGATTGCAAGCCTTGCGGTAGCACCCGACGATGACGATGACGCGCTGGCAAAGCGCCTGCGCGACGCTTCGCCCTTTGCCACGCCGAACATGCGGCTGGTCGAGATCGGCGACGAGATGCTTCAGCGCGGCGGCCGGTTCGCAAAGGCGGTCAAGGCGCTGGGACGCGGTGCGGATGCCGACGGCAATACGCCCTTCACTCTGCCGCTGCCCTTGCGGGAGCCGGCCAGTCCATGACGTCACCGGCGGAGATCGAGATCGGCCTCAACGCCGCGATCGTCGCGATCAGCGCCCGCACGCCCCGTCTGCTCGTCGTTGACGATGATGCCGACGCGCTCGATGCCCTGCCCTTCGGCCCCTTCGATCCGAACCGGCACCGGACTATGGAAATGTCGCTCCGGCATACCGTCGAGACCCAGACAGCGCTGGAACTTGGCTATATCGAACAGCTCTACACCTTCGGCGATCGTGGTCGCCACAAGATGCCGGGCGACCAGGGGCCGCATGTCGTGTCGGTCGGCTATCTCGCGCTGACAAGGCTCGACAGCGATCGGGATGCCCGACTGGAGCTCTCGCGTGCACGCTGGCGCGACTGGTATGGCTATCTGCCCTGGGAGGACTGGCGCCAGGGGCGGCCGGCGCTTCTCGACGGTGCTATCCTGCCGGCGCTCAGCGTCTGGGCGGACGAGGCGCCAATGCCCGCATCTACATCGCGCCGCTCGCGGCTGAAACTCGCCTTTGGGCTTGACGACTTCCCCTTCGACGAGGAGCGCGTGCTGGAGCGCTACGAACTTCTCTATGAAGCAGGGCTCGTCGAGGAGGCCGTCCAGGATGGTCGCATCGAGCGATGCCGGACGGTGGCTGCACTTGGCCGCCCGATGCGGCACGACCACCGGCGGATCGCGGCAACCGCGCTTGCGCGGCTGCGCAGCAAGATCAAGTATCGCCCCGTTATCTTCGAGCTGATGCCGCCGGAATTCACGCTCACCGACCTGCAAGGCACGGTCGAGGCGATCGCCGGGCGGCATGTGCACAAGCAGAATTTTCGCCGCCTGGTCGAGGGTGCCGAACTCGTAGAACCGACAGGCTCGACCGAACCCGCAACGGGTGGGCGCCCGGCGGCCCTCTTCCGCTTCCGCCGTCAGGTTCTCGAAGAACGCCCGGCTCCCGGTCTCAAGGTCGGCGGTCGCACCAGCGGTTGACCTCGCGGCGCCCTGCCCCATCTAGCCCTTGACATCAACGGCCAAGGAGCATGACGGCATGGAGTTCGAAGCGAATGAGGCAATCCTCGCGACACAGGCGGCATTGGCACAGGCAAGCCAGCTCGCCGTTCAGTATTCCTTCTCGATCGTCGGGGCTTTGCTTCTTCTCTTCATCGGCTGGTGGCTGGCAGCCCTGCTCAGCCGCTGGACCCATGCCGGTCTCAGCCAGATTCGCGGCATAGACGAGACCCTCTCCCGCTTTTTCTCGACGGTCGTCCGCTATGGCGCGCTCATCCTGGTGTTCGTCACCGTGCTCGGCCAGTTCGGTGTCCAGACCGCCTCGATCATTGCGGCGCTGGGTGCCGCGGGTCTTGCCATCGGTCTGGCACTCCAGGGCACGCTGCAGAACATCGCCGCCGGGATCATGCTTCTGGTGCTGCGGCCGTTTCGGGTCGGCGAGTATATCGATACAGGCAATATTTCGGGCACGATCGTCGAGATCGGGCTCTTTGCCACCGAACTCAAGACACCTGACGGCCTTTATCGGCTGGCACCCAACTCGACGCTGTGGAATGTGCCGATCACCAATTTTAGCCGACTGCCGACACGACGTTTCGAGCTGAAAGTGGGGATCGGCTACGAGGACGACATCGATCTGGCCGAGAAGATCATGCGCGACCATGCAGAGGCCGATTCGCGTGTCCTGAAAGACCCCGCCATTTCCACCCATGTCGATCAGCTGGGGGACAGCGCGGTCGTGATAACCCTCTGGTACTGGACGGCGGCCTCGAACTTCTGGCCGACCTCACGCGAGATGATCAAGAAGGTGAAGAAGTCCTTCGACGAGAACGGAATTTCCATCCCGTTCCCGCAGGTGACCTATCACGGCACGCCGCAAATGGTCGCCCTGCCGGAGCGCTTCGTCGACGCTCGGTCGAAGGAGGCCTGAGCAAAGGCCGCCGCCACGGCCAGGGCTCAGGGTCACGGTTTCCAAGACTGCAGGGAGATCAGCTCTCGCCCTGCAGTTTTTCCGTCTTTTCGAGATGTCTGTCGATGATGCGCTGCATCTCGGCCAAAACTTCGAGCACGCAGACAGTGTCGTCTTCCGTCATGCCGGAACTCGCCTGCTGCTCCTGCATAGATTTCGGCAGGTCGGCGGCAAGCAGTTCAACCGTAGTAGAAGACATCTCCTCCGAAGCATTGTTTCGGAATGTCGCGGCGCCGACAGCGCTATCAGGCCTCAGGATTGTCGTCGTCATACTAGCCCCACACGTTACAAACGTCGTTTCGTCTGCATCCCCGCCTGCAATACAATTTGCATGCATGATCGAGGGCTAGGAGATTCTGTTCCAAGGGTCAAAAACGAGGAATCACAGGTGAGAACTAGCGAAGCATTTGCTGATATATCAGCAAGATGTTGTCCTATATGGCTTTTTTAGAACACACAGGAATGCGGCGCCTGCTGCAGCGCAAAATTACACGCAAAGTTTGTCGTGGATTTACGAGACCACGATATCCAGGCCGATATCGAGCGTTGGCGCGGCCATCGTGATCTTCGAGGTCGAGATATAATCCACGCCCGTTTCAGCAATCGCCCGGATCGTCTGGATGTTGACGTTTCCTGAGGCTTCCAGGACGGTGCGGCGCACATCCGACGGATAGGCTTCGACGGTCAAACCATGATGCTCCCGGTTGATCGTCACCGCTTCGCGCAGCAGATCCGGTCCCATGTTGTCGAGCAGGATGACATCCGGGCGGGCGGTGAGCGCCTCGCGCATCTGGTCGAGGCCGTCGACCTCCACCTCGATCTTCACGAGATGGCCGGCATAGGCCCGCGCCATGTCGATCGCCAAGGCAACACCGCCGGATACTGCGATGTGGTTGTCCTTGATGAGGATCGCGTCATCGAGGCCGAAGCGATGATTGGAGCCGCCGCCCAGCCGCACGGCGTATTTCTCGACCGCCCTCAGGCCCGGAAGCGTCTTGCGGGTGCAGGTGACGCGCGCCTTCGTCTGGGCGATCTCGGTGGCGAAACGGGCGGTGTAGCTGGCGACGCCAGAGAGATGCATCAGGAAGTTCAGGGCCACCCGCTCTGCGGACAGAACCGAGCGGGCATTGCCGGACACGCGGGCGATGGCCTGCCCGGGTACCAGCATATCGCCATCCGCAACCAGCGCCTCAAAACGAACGGAGGGATCGATCAGGCGGAAGGCTGCTTCGGCAAGCGGCAGACCGGCCACTACGCCCTGTTCGCGGCTGTTCAGCGCAGCGGTCGCCGTCTTCTCCGGGCCGATCGTGGCATAGGTGGTGATATCGCCTGCGCGGCCGAGATCTTCCAGCAAGGCATTGCGGACGAGATCCTCGATCATCAGGGGCGAAAGCTGCGGGCGCAGGCTCGTGGTCATCGGCGTGTTCTCCTCAGCCGGCCAGTTCGGCGGCGATGCGGTTTGCATCCTTGAGCGTCAGATAGGTGCGGTGACGCAGCGCTTCCTGTGGTGCCGGATGATCGGCGCGCATGTGTGCGCCGCGACTTTCCGTGCGCAGATAGGCGCCGACGGCAATCAGCTTGGCGGTCGCGACGATGTTGGAGAAGCGCACGCGCGGACGCTTGCGCTCAAGACCGACCAGTTCGCGGATGAGAAGCTTCAGGCCCGCCTCGTCGCGGATGACGCCGGCATGGGCGCTCATCAATCCCCTCAGGGTCGAGAGTTCAGGACTGTCCTCGATCGTCACCAGATCGTCGTTTTCGCCTGCCGTCTTCGCCCATTCATAGAGTGCCGATTCCGGCAGCATGCCCTTGATCGAATCGGCGATGCGGCCGGCGAAGACCACGGCTTCGAGAAGCGAGTTGGAGGCCAGACGGTTTGCGCCATGCACCCCGCTGGACGTGACTTCGCCGGCGGCCCAGAGCCCGTCGAGCGAGGTCCGGCCATCCGCATCCACAAGCACGCCGCCCATGTGGTAATGCACGGCCGGGACGACCGGGATGGCTTGTGTTGCGGGATCGATGCCGGCCGCGATGCAGGAGGCATAGACAGTCGGAAAACGCTTGGCGAAATCCTTGCCGACCGCCTTGGTGCAATCGAGGAAGGCGCCGCGGCCGGCTGATACTTCGGCGAAGACGCCGCGCGCGACGATATCGCGGGGGGCAAGTTCGGCGTCGGCATGCAGGTCGGTCATGAAGCGATGGCCGGCACGGTTGACGAGCACGGCACCGTCGCCCCGCAGTGCCTCGGTCGCGAGCGGCGCCGGATCCTGACCGATGTCGATGGCCGTCGGATGGAACTGGACGAATTCCGGATCCGCAATCATGGCACCGGCCTTGGCGGCCATGCCGACACCGGTCCCGCGCGCTTCCGTCGGATTGGTGGTCACCTGGTAGAGGTGGCCGACGCCGCCGGAGCAGAGCACGACGGCGCGGGCGGGAAAGGCGACACGCGTCTTCGACTGGCCGGCATCGGGCCTTGCAATGACGCCAGAGACGAAACGCCCCTCGGCGATCAGTTCCTCGACGACATAGCCTTCCATCACGCGGATCGAGGGCGTGCGGCGTACGGCGGAGATCAGCGCTTCCATGATCGCGCCGCCGGCCCGGTCACCGGCGACACGCACAATGCGCCGCTCGGAATGGGCCGCCTCGCGCGACAGCAACAGATGACCTTCGAGATCGCGGTCGAAGGGCACGCCATAGCCGAGCAGATCATGCACGCGGTCTGGCCCTTCGGAGATCATCAGCCGCGCCATCTTCTCCTCGACCAGCCCGGCACCGGCAACAACCGTATCGGCCAGATGTTTGTCGAAGCTGTCGCCGGGGCTCATGGCGGCTGCAATGCCGCCTTGCGCCCAAGCCGAAGACGCGCCCTGCCCGATCGGGGCGGCGGCCAAGACCGTGACGGGGCGCGGCGCCAGTTTCAGCGCGCAGAAGAGGCCGGCCAGGCCGCCACCGACGATGACGATATCGTCGATGCCCTGCCAGGATTGCGGCCGAATGGATTCAAGATTGGTTGGCATTCAGCCCTCCCCGGCCGGCCGGTATTTCAATTCTTCAGATTGATCATCCGCTCTACGGCAAGCCGTGCGCGGCCCGCAATCGCAGGATCAACCGTCACTTCCTCGGTCATGAAGAGCAGGCTGTCGAGGATCTTCGGCAGGGTGATGCGCTTCATATGCGGACAGAGGTTGCAGGGTTTCACGAAATCGACCTCGGGCACTTCGACCTGGATATTGGAGGCCATCGAGCATTCGGTGACGAGCAGAACGCGGGCCGGGCGCTTGGTCTTGACGTAGTCGATCATGCCCTTGGTCGAGCCGGCAAAGTCGGAGACTGCCAGCACGCTCGGATGGCATTCCGGATGGGCGACGATCTCGATGCGCGGATCGGCCCGCTTGTATTCCAGGAGTTCGTCGGCCGTGAAGCGCTCATGCACCTCGCAGTGGCCCTTCCAGGTGAGGATCTTCTTCGTCGTCTGGTTGGCGACGTTCATCGCCAGATATTCGTCGGGGATGCAGAGCACGGTGTCGCTGTCGAAGCTGTTGACCACGTCGACGGCGTTTGCCGAGGTGCAGCAGATGTCCGTCTCGGCCTTCACGTCGGCAGAGGTGTTCACATAAGTGACGACGGGCACGCCGGGATAGCGCTCGCGCAGCAGCCGGACATCGGCACCGGTGATCGATTCGGACAGCGAGCAGCCGGCGCGGCCATCGGGGATCAGCACGGTCTTTTGCGGATTGAGCAGCTTCGAGGTCTCGGCCATGAAATGCACACCGCACTGGACGATGATCTCGGCATCGACGCTGACGGCGTCGCGGGCGAGCTGCAGCGAATCGCCCTTGATGTCGGCGACGCAGTGGAAGATCTCCGGCGTCTGATAGTTATGCGCGAGAATAACGGCGCCGCGCTCCTTCTTCAGCCGGTTGATGGCATGGATGTAAGGCGCAAAGACCGGCCACTCGATCGCCGGGATGAAATCGCGGACACGCTCGTAGAGGTGCTCGGTCTCCTTGGCGACAGCGGGCGTGTAGGTCAGATCCGGGCGTTCCCAGACGCCGAAACGCTCGGCTGCGGTGCGAATCGCGGGGCGGGTTTGCGGCAGGTGCTGCGCTTCCATGGCCATCTCCTCCATTGATTATGCTCAAGTCGAGCATAATAAGCGCCAAAGAAAACCGGCGGGTGCCGGTATTCCGGATTTAAGAAGTTTCGCCCGCGATTGCAAGAGGTCGCTGCCGCACGCGCGGTGGAGCAGGCCCGCAGGTTTACGTAACGTGACGTACGAAGCTTCCCCAAAGCGATAAATGGTTTAGGTTGTCCCCAATCTTGCAAGGTGCAGCGGTGGTCGCATGTTCGAATTGTTACTGTTGATTTTTATCGGCGTTCTTTTTTTCATGCACAGGGGATCGGCGGAGAGGATCGATCGACTGGAAAACGAACTGCGGAGTGTCCGGGAGAAGCTCCTGCGACTGGGCGACCCGTCTCCCGCCAAGGCAGCGTCGAGCGAAACTCAAAAGGCCGCCAGTGCCGCGGTGGTGCCGATAGAACCGGCATTGCCCGCCGCTCCGTGGATCAAGGCTGAGGCGCCTGAAGCCAAAAATGAAGAGGTAGAGGAAGCTCAACCTCTCACGCAGTCGGTATCGGACATGCCCGAAGAAGCGGCGAGCCCGACCGCTTCGGTCAGCCTGGCCGAGGCAGCAGCCCCGACGGAGGCGGCTGCCGCAGTAAGCTCAGCGGAGGCAGCAAAGCCGAGCGAGACTATTGTGCCCCGTATCTCAAAGACGGCTCCTCCTGCCTCCGAAAATCTGGAGAATCTGCTCGGGGCTCGCTGGGCGGTCTGGGCCGGTGGTCTAGCGCTGGCACTTGGCGGCGTTTTTCTCGTGCGCTATTCGATCGAAAGCGGCCTTCTCGGCCCCGGAGTGCGGCTGACGCTTGCCGCCCTCTTCGGCTTCGCGCTGGTCGCCGTTGGTGAACTCATCCGCCGCAAGGCGCTGCCAAAAGCAGAGGCGCTGTATGCCAATGCCATGGTGCCAGGCATACTAACGGCCGCAGGCGCCGTCACGCTGTTCGGTGCGATCTATGCCGCCCATGGAATCTACCAGTTCATCGGGCCGACGCTTGCCTTCACCTTGCTCGGACTCACCGCCTTCGGCGTGCTCGGCCTCTCCCTCCTGCATGGCCAAACGCTGGCTGGGCTGGGGCTTGCAGGATCAATGGTAACGCCGCTGCTTATCTCAGCAACCTCGCCGAACCTCTGGACTTTGTTCATCTATCTAACCGTTGCACAGGTGACGACGTCCATCGCGGCTCGCCTCAAGGGCTGGCTTATCGTTCCGGCCGTGGCACAGGCTCTGCTCGGGGGCTGGGCACTTCTGGCCCTTCTTGAAGTCAATGACATCACGCCGATCGCACTGTCGCTCATGGCAATGATCGCCGCCTGGATGCTGATCTGGCCGGGCGCGACAGAGGATGACCCGGCAGATCCTGCCACACCGCTGTCTGTTCAGGCACTCGGAAAACGCATGGAATCCGGTCCAATCGGGCTCGACTTCACGCTGTCTCTTGCCGTGATGCTGCCTGCTATCAGCATGCTCGACCGCAACCTGACAGATCTCCTCCCGCTCTTTGGTTTTGCGGCACTGATCGCAGCGCTTGCGGCTGCGGGCAGTGCGCGACACGGTGCCTTTTGGCCAAGCGCGATTGCAGGCGTCGGAGCGCTGCTGGGAGCGATCGTCGAAACCGGAATGATTGGGCAGGCTCAAGCCTTCCTGTTCGGCTGGGACATGTATGCCACAAGCCTGCCGGCGCTCGACGTGACCGCGATGTATATGCTGCTCGGCCTTGCCTCCGTCATGCTGTTTATCGGCCTTGCCCAGATCCGCCGGCGGTTCACCGAAGACCCACTCTTCTCGACTGTCTGGGCCGTGATTGCGGCGGCTCTGCCGGTGCTGCTTGCCACAATCAGCTTCGTTTTCTACGGCATTTATGCCCGCGACTGGCTGCACGGGCTGTTTGCCACCGGCCTCGGCGCAGTGCTGCTCGCGGCCTGCGAGTTCCTCGACCGCAAGGCGGCTATGCCCGCCTTCCGGCGCGGCATCGATGCGCTGCTTGCTGGCAGTTTCGCCGCCTTTGCACTCGCGCTGCATACGCTCACCGACGGCGTGGTCACGACGATCCTACTCGCGCTCCTCGGCTTTGCCTATCTGATGGCAACCCGCAAGCGGCGCTGGAGTGGGCTGCCGT
Organism: uncultured Allorhizobium sp.; assembly: GCA_958439205.1. GTDB lineage: Bacteria > Pseudomonadota > Alphaproteobacteria > Rhizobiales > Rhizobiaceae > Allorhizobium. The sequence continues at coordinate 3,486,412 of OY288189.1, forward strand.
GGATCATGGTCGTGTCGCTTGCCGGTGTGCTGTTCCGGATCGGCTGGGATCCGACGCTGGTTGGATCAGATGCGCTTTGGCGCACGCCCGTCTTCAACCAGTTGCTGCCCGGCTACGGCATCCCGGCGCTGCTCGCCCTCTATGGGGCCTATGAGATGCGCCATTGGCCGGGTGAGCGGGTCCGCAATGCGCTGCAGGGCCTTGCCAGCCTTTTCGGCCTGCTGACCATCGCGATCCTGGTCCGCCATGCAATGAACGGCGGCGTGCTGGATTCCACCGTGCCGACACTTAGCGAGCAATCGATTTACACGCTTCTGGTTATCGGCCTCTCGGGCATCCTGATGACGCTGGATCTGAAATCACCTAGCCCTACTTTCCGCTATGGATCGATGGTGGCCGGTGCTTTGGCGATACTGCAGACGGTCAGCCTGCATCTCGTGGCGCTCAACCCCTTCTTCAGCGGCGAAAGCACGGGGTCGTGGCCCCTGATCAACCTCTTGCTGATCGGTTATCTGCTGCCGGCCATCGGTTATGGTGGCCTTGCCTACTATGCCAGAGACAAGCGCCCGCAGCCCTATGTCATGCTGCTGGCGCTTTCGAGCGCGGCGCTGGGGTTCGCATGGGTCACGCTCACGGTCCGGCGCTACTGGCAAGGCGAATTCATCTCCTACTGGAAGGGCTTCGAGCAGGCCGAGATCTATAGCTATCCGGTTGCGTGGCTGGCCATCGGCGTCGCTCTTCTGGCCATCGGTTCGCGGTTCGAGGCCCGGCATCTGCGCCCCTGGAGCAGCCTGCCATGGATCTCGGTCGCGTCGCTTGCCGGCGTTCTGATCCTGATCGCTTGGGATCCGACGCTGGTCGGATCGGAAGCCCTGTGGCGCACACCGGTCTTCAACCAGTTGCTGCCCGGCTACGGCATCCCGACCCTTCTGGCAATTTATGGGGCTTACGAGATGCGCAACTGGTCGGACCTGCGCGCCCGCTACGCCCTGCAGGGGCTGGCCAGCCTTCTCAGCCTGCTCACCATCGCCATTCTGGTGCGCCATGCGATGAATGGCGGCGTGCTTGATTCGTCGACGCCGACACTCGGGGAGCAGTCGATCTACACGCTGCTGGTCGTCGGGCTCTCGGGCATCCTGATGACGCTTGATTTGAAATCGCCGAGCCCCGTCTTCCGCTATGGCTCGATGGTGGCAGGCGGGATGGCCATCGCCCAGACGGTCAGCCTGCATCTCGGCGCGCTCAATCCCTATTTCACCGGCGAGAGCACCGGTAGCTGGCCGCTGATTAACCTGCTGCTAATCGGCTATCTGCTGCCCGGCCTCGCCTATGCCGGCCTCGCCTTTTATGCCCGTGACAAGCGGCCCCTGCCCTATGTCGTGCTGCTGGCGCTTTCCGGTGCGGTGCTCGGCTTTGCCTGGGTCACGCTTTCGGTACGGCGCTTCTGGCAGGGCGAATTCATTGCCTACTGGAAGGGTTTCGAGCAGGCGGAGACCTATAGCTACTCGGTCGCCTGGCTCGCGATCGGCGTCGGGCTGCTCGTGCTCGGTTCACGCTTCGATGCCAGAAGCCTGCGCATCGCGTCGGCGGTCATCGTCATCGTGACGGTCGCCAAGGTCTTCCTGATCGACATGGCCAATCTCGAAGGCGTGCTGCGTGCGCTCTCCTTCATCGGCCTCGGCTTCGTGCTGATCGGCATCGGACTCTTCTATCAGAAGATCCTGAGCGGCAAGTCCGGCAGATCACCAGCCGTGGACGAGGACGAGGCACCGACGGGGATCTGATCAAGGGCGGTTGAACAGGGAGCGCTCGCAAGGCTAGATGCGGCCAGCCGAAACGGGGACTGAAACTTGACCGCCCTTCTCACCGCCGCAGATTTTGCCCCTCAGGAGGCGCTCGCCGCCGATCTCCTCGACCATGCGACCGAGGGGGATGATGGCTCGCACGACCTCGCCCATATCCACCGCGTCTTCAAGAATGCGCTGAAGATCCAGGCAGGCGAAGGCGGCGATCCTCAAATCCTCGCAGCTGCCGTGCTGCTGCATGACTGCGTCGCCGTCGAGAAGAGCTCGCCGCTCCGGTCGCAGGCTTCACGGCTTGCGGCAGAGAAAGCGAGCGGCATCCTTGCCGGGCTCGGCTGGCCCGAGGAGAAGATTGCTGCGGTTGCGCATGCGATCCTGACGCACAGCTTTTCCGCCAATATCCGGCCGGAAACGCTGGAAGCGAAGATGTTGCAGGATGCCGACCGGCTGGATGCGATCGGCATGGTCGGTGTGGCCCGCTGCTTCTACATCGCCGGCCGCATGGGCTCCGGGCTCTATCATCCCGCCGATCCGAGCGCCGAGCATCGGCCACTCGACGACCGGTCTTATGCCATCGACCACTTCCCGGCGAAGCTGCTAAAACTTTCCGACGGTTTCCAGACCGAGACGGGTGCCACGCTCGCAAAAGAACGGCACGAGCGCCTCTCCATTTTCCTCTCCCTTTTCCGCGACGAAATCTGAAGGTGCGGCATGCAGATCACTGACCTCTTCATCTATCCGTTCAAGAGCGCCCGCGGCATTGCGCTGCCGCAGGCGCGTATTGATGCCATGGGCCTGGGCGGTGACCGGCGGATGATGCTGGTCGATCCCTCAGGCCACTTCATCACCCAGCGCGAACTGCCGGAGCTCGCCCGTCTCACAGCACTTCCGGCGGCGGCCTATCTGACGCTGCGCCTGGGTGACGGGCGCGAGATGATGGTCGCGCCACCGCAGCCGGACAACCGCATGGATGTGGCGATCTGGCGTTCGATCGTCAGCGCCGCCGTCGCCCATGACAGCATCAACGACAAGCTCTCGGAGTGGTTCGGACGACCCGTCAAACTCGTCTTCATCGATGGCGACAGCCGCCGCGACGCGAACGCGGAATGGGCGGGCGAGAATTCGCCAATGGGCTTTGCCGATGGCTACCAGATCCTGGTGACGACATCAGGATCCTTGCGAGCGCTGAACGAAGACATGGAACGGCATGGCGAAGGCGAAGTCGGCATGGACCGCTTCCGGCCCAACATCGTCGTCGACTGCGACGAGCCCTGGGCCGAGGACGCCTGGACGGGGCTCGAGATCGGCGGCATCCGCTTCGATTTCGTCAAACCCTGCCCGCGCTGCATCATGGCCACTCAGGACCAGCAGACCGGATCCCGCGAGGGCGCCAATCCCATGCCGGCCATGGGGCGCATTCGCATGTCCGCAGACCGGCGCGTGCCGGGGGTGCTTTTCGGCTGGAATGCGGTGCCGCGGGGTGAAGGGCTGGTGCGGGTTGGGGATGAGGTGACTGTGCTCGGCAGCCGCGAGGCTTGGGCGTTCAAGCAGCGGTGAGATTGCTGGGACTTACGGCTTAGAACGGTGTTTGCGGCTTTTGCCCCTCACCCTACCCTCTCCCCGCAGGCGGGGAGAGGGGGAGCGCGACGCTAGCGGAGTGGCCTTCTCCCCGCCTGCGGGGAGAAGGTGCCCGAAGGGCGGATGAGGGGCTTTGGTGGCAGACGGCCGCGGATCGCCACCTGACATCCATCAAATCCCCTGATGGCCAGTTCATCAAAAGGCGTTTCTGCTCATCGAGCGACTGCACTATTGTGTGATCGACAGAGGAGAATCCGCCATGACGACCACCAGCCGTCCTGCCATGCCCTGGCTCATCATTCTCGCGGGATCGCTGATTGCGGTGATGACCTTCGGGCCGCGTTCGGCCATGGGCTTCTTCCAGCTGCCGATGCTGGCCGATCGGGGTTGGGATCGGTCGACCTTCGGGCTTGCAATGGCCTTCCAGAACCTGTTCTGGGGTATCAGCCAGCCGTTTTTCGGCGCGCTTGCCGACAAATACGGCACCGGTCGCGTGCTCGTCATGTCCGGCATGCTTTATGCGGCGGGCCTGGTGATGATGGCGCATGCAGCGGCGCCGATCTGGTTGCATATTGGCGGCGGCGTGCTGGTCGGCACCGCCATCGGGGCCGGCTCGTTCAGCGTCATTCTGTCGGCCTTTGCCCGAAACGTCACGCCGGAGCAGCGGTCGATGGCGTTTGGCATCGGGACGGCTGCCGGTTCGGCGGGCATGTTCCTGTTTGCGCCGCTCAGCCAGGGTTTCATCTCGGCCTTCGGCTGGTCGGACAGTCTCGTCATCATCGCGGTCATGATGCTGGTCGTGCCGCTCTTGGCCTTCCCGCTGCGCGGCAATGCGCAGTCCGGCAGCCAGTCGGGCAACCAGTACAAGCAGACGGTGGCGGAAGCGCTGAAGGAAGCCTTCGCGCACAAGAGCTATCTGCTGCTCACCACCGGCTTTTTTGTCTGCGGCTTCCAGGTCGCCTTCATCACCGCGCATTTCCCGGCCTATCTCGGCGATATCGGCATTGAAGCAAGCTATGCGGTCATCGCCATGGCGCTGATCGGCTTCTTCAACATCATCGGCTCGCTGGCCGCCGGCTGGATCGGCCAGCGCTATTCGAAGCCCTATTTCCTCGCCTACATCTATATCGGTCGCTCGATCACGGTGACGCTCTTCCTGCTTCTGCCGCAGACGCCGGCCTCCGTGGTCGTCTTTGCTGCCGTGATGGGCCTCTTGTGGCTTTCCACCGTGCCGCCGACCAATGGGCTCGTGGCCATCATGTTCGGCACGCGCCACCTCGGCCTGCTCGGCGGCCTGGTGTTCCTGTCGCACCAGATCGGCTCTTTCCTCGGCGTGTGGATGGGCGGCTATCTCTACGACCTGTTCGGAACTTACGACCAGGTCTGGTGGCTGGGTGTGGCGCTTGGGATCTTCGCGGCTGTGGTGCATTGGCCGATCAGCGAAAAATCGGTCGAGCGACCAGAAATCGCAGTGGCGTAATTTTGCCCAAAGTAAGATCATATTTCGGCATTCGCCCTATGCCGGATCAAAATTCCTATGTTTTCAGCTGACAGCGACTGTCACAGAAAATTATTTTATTTTTCCCGGACTGACCGTTGACGGATTCCGAGCCAGCACCTACCTTGTGCGAGCTGGTTCGGACACTGACGACGAACCATGAACGGCCTCCGCATGGGAGGCCGCAGCCAAAGAAGGAGGTCAGCGAAATGCAAGTTGTGTTTCTTGATGCCATCCGATCCTGGCAGACGACCCCGCGCTTCGTGATGGTGAAACGCCATTCCGAATGCACCTGTCGAATGTGACGCTGCGCAAGCACTGATTTCATTTCATCGACATCTTAGACAACGCCGTGCCGCGCGCATGGGCGGGGAATATCGTTATGAAGAAGCAAGTTATCGAATATGCCGGGATCCCGGTTGGCATCACCATCCCAGATGGCGACAGGGTCAAGTTCATCGCCGTCAAATATCCGGTCATCGACCTCGACGGCGGTAGCTATCGCAATATCAACGAGCTGCAGGCCGCCATTCACGATCACATGGCGAAATCTGCGCCCGAGGATCAGGCCGTGTTTCTGGGGGCCGCCAATTCGCCGGGCGCTTCCAGCGAACGCAAGGTCTTCAACGCTGCCTGACAGAAGCCCTCCCGTGCCGCGCCGGGTTCCAGCCCCCGCGGCACGTAGACGTGCCGATCCAGAAAATAGGCCGTGAGCCGGAAGGCTGCTGCCAGGGTCTCCGGATCCGCCGCCCGGTTCGTGCCGGGGGTGAGAAAATCCGGCAAGGCCAGCATCTTGTCTGCCCAGGGCTCACCTGCTTCGCGACTGACCGCCCTGCCCGACTTCGGCGAGACATAAGCAAGATCGTGGCGCGTGCCCGTCGCGGCACACTCTTCCAGATCCAGACCAAATCCGAGATCGTTCAGCAGCGCCAGTTCGAAGCGGACGAAAAGTTCGCCCGCCGTCGCCGGGTCCTCCAGATGGTCGAGGATCACGTCCAACGCCTGGAAGAGATGCGGATGGGGATCACGTTCGGGGAGAAGGCGCAGCAGCGAGGCCAGCGCCTGGACGCCATAGACGGCGGTCGCCGTTTCCATCAACCGGCCGGCGCGCAGCATGACCGGTTCGACCCTGTATTCGCCCAGATGTTCGTCGAGGCGCGCACGCCAGGTGACTTCGAGACGGTTGCCGGGTTGCAGGACGGGCTGCATGGTTCGCGAGCGGCCGGAGCGCACCATGCCGAGATGGCGTCCGCGGCTGCGCGTCATCATCTCGGCAATGACGCTTGTTTCGCCATGCCGCCGCACCCCGAGAAGGATCGCCTCATCTGTCCATTGCATGATCCGGTTTTACCGCAGAGCCCCCAGGAGAGCGAGGGATTTCGGCATGCGGATCAGATTTCGGTCAGATAGCGCTGCACCCAGCCGCGCCAATGGGCAATTGCCTCGGCCTTGCCGGGATAGCGTTTCTCTTCATGCAGTTGCACGAGCGATTTCATCGCCTGAAGCAGGACGACTGCCATGGCCTGCGCCTGTTCCTCGGCGATTGCCGGACGCCAGACCGACAGGATTTCGGCGATCCGCCGACGCAGGCCTTCGCGCAGCAGACCGGGACGCACGCCCGGCTGCTCCCAGCGTGCATCGAGAAGGCTGAGTGCGAGGCTCCGTTCGGTCGCATGGGCGACCAGGACATCGAGCAGCCGATCGCCGAGCTGCATGGCATCCAAACCCGAAGCTTCCGCCTTGATGCGATCCAAAGCCGTCTCGACATGCTCGGCATAACGGGCAATCAAGGCGTCGGCGAGCAGATCCTTGTTGGGGAAGAACTGGTAGAGTGAACCGATCGGCGCGCCGGCACGGGCGGCAATCTCGGTCATGGTGGCGGCCTTGTAGCCTTGCTCGGCAAAAACGGCGGCACCAGCGTCGAGAAGCTTGGCGACCCGGGCGATGCCGCGCTTGCGCTTCGGCTCCTTGGCGGTCGGCGCTGGAGCCGGCTGGGTTGCTGCCGAACTTGACTTTTGCGAGGTCATTCTCATAAAACTCGATTGTGAGGTGCGCCTCATTTATTTGATGAAATCACGCTTTCGTCCAGAACTTTCCCGGAAACGGATCTCAGACGAAGGACGGAGACGCTCATGGCTTCGGACAAGGATCCCGAGACGCTCAAGCAAGCCGACCCGGACGGCGTTGCCGCTTCCGTCGCCTCGCCGGCATCCGCGGTGAGCGCGCCGCCGCAGCCCGGCCTGCTGACACCGCTTCCGGTGATCCTCCGCTGGGCTATTCTTCTCGTGCTGTCCTTCGCCATATCAGGCGGCCTTTTCCTTGCGCATATCCCGGGCGCCCTGCTGCTCGGACCCATGGTCGCGGCAATTCTGGTTGCCACCAATGGAGCGCGGCTTTCCGTCCATCGCTACCCTTACATCTTCGCCCACTCGCTGATCGGCTGCATCATTGCGCGCTCGATCGATCTCGGGACACTGTCGACGGTCGCAGACGACTGGCCGATCTTCCTCTCGGTCGTGCTGTCGATCATCGCGGCAAGCAGCCTGCTCGGCTATTTCATGGCGAAAGCGGAGATCCTGCCGGGAACGACGGCAATCTGGGGAACGTCGGCGGGGGCGGCATCTGCCATGGTGCTGATGGCGGAGGCGCATGGCGGTGATCCGAGGCTCGTCGCCTTCATGCAATATCTGCGGGTCGCCTTCGTCGCGACCGGGGCCTCGCTGATGGCGGCCTTCGTCTTCAACATCGAGGGTGGCGCCGCACAGGCCGTCGTCTGGTTTCCCAAGACCGACTGGCTCGATCTCGGCCTGACGCTTTCCGCAGCACTCGCCGCCGCTTCGGTCGGCGCCTGGCTTCGCATACCCGCCGGGACGATGCTTCTGCCGCTCATTGCCACGACGATCCTGCATGTGATGGGCTACATCACGCTGCAACTTCCCGAATGGCTGCTGGCGCTCGGCTATGGGGTGATCGGCTGGCGGATCGGCCTGTCGTTTACCCGACGCATCCTGCGGCATGCGGCAAGTGCCCTGCCCCAGATCGTCGGCTCGATCCTTGTGCTGATGGCTTTTGGCGGCGGGCTCGCCTTCCTGCTCTGGTCGCTGCATGGCATCGACCCGCTGACCGCCTATCTCGCAACAAGCCCGGGCGGACTCGATTCGATCGCGATCATTGCCGCGACGACGCCCGTCGACATGTCCTTCATCATGGCGCTGCAGACCATGCGGCTGATCCTGATCATCCTGATCGGACCGACGATTTCGGATTTCGTCGCAAGGCGGGTGGCGAAGGGCTGAGCGCCCCTCGCCCAATCATATTCAGTCGCGGGGGAATTCGAGACCCATTTCGCGGAAGCGCTCCGGGTCGTTGCCCCAGTTCTCGCGCACCTTGACGAAGAGGAAGAGGTGCACCGGCTGTTCGAGGATCTCGGACATCTCCTTGCGGGAGGCCGTGGAGATCGACTTGATCGCATCGCCGTTCTTGCCCAGCACGATCTTCTTCTGGCTGTCGCGCTCGACATAGATGACCTGCTCGATGCGAACAGAGCCGTCCTTACGCTCTTCCCACTTCTCCGTCTCGACATGCGAAGAATACGGAAGTTCCTGGTGGAGACGCAGGAACAGCTTCTCGCGGGTGATTTCGGCTGCGAGCTGGCGCATCGGCAGATCGGAGATCTGGTCTTCCGGATAATACCAGGGACCTTCCGGGAAGGTTTCGGCCAGATAGTCCATGATGTCTTCGCAGCCCGAGCCGGTGGTCGCCGAGATCATGAAGGTGCGGTCGAACTTGACGGCTTCGTTGGCCGTCTCGGCAAGCTTGAACAGGTCTTCATGGCGCACCCGGTCGATCTTGTTCAAGACCAGGATCTTCGGCTGCGGCACATCCTTCAGCGCTTCCAGGATCGCCTCGGCATCGCCGCGCAGGCCGCGTTCGCTGTCGATCAGCAGCAGGATGATATCGGCATCCTTGGCGCCGCCCCAGGCTGATGTCACCATGGCGCGGTCCAGCTTGCGGCGCGGCTTGAAGATGCCGGGCGTGTCCATGAAGACGATCTGGGCGTTCTTGTGGATCGCGATACCGCGCATGACAGCGCGGGTCGTCTGCACCTTGTGGCTGACGATCGACACCTTGGCACCGACGAAGCGGTTGACCAGCGTCGACTTGCCGGCATTGGTCGGGCCGATCAGGGCTACGAAGCCGGATCGGGTCGGGGTGTTGACGATGGCTTCGCCGCCGTCCTCTGTCTCTATCTCGGTCATGGTGTCCAATCAGTTGGCGTCGGAGGGCTTTGCCCAGACGCCTTCGCGTTCGAGTATCTTGGTCGCGGCCACCTGTTCGGCGGCACGCTTGGAACGATCGATGCCGATCTCGGGCTTCAGACCCGGGATCTCGACGATCACCGTGAAGCGGGGATCATGATCCGGTCCGGAGCGATCGGCAACCTTGTAGTTGGGCGGCGCGCCATACCTGGCATGCGTCCATTCCTGCAATTCGGTCTTGGCGTCACGGCGAGCGCCGTCGGCACGGGCGGCCCGGCCCTGCCAGTATTTGAGGATGAAGCCGCGGGCGGCCTCCAATCCTGCTTCGAGATAGATCGCGGCAATGAGGCTCTCGACCACGTCGGCGCGAACATTTAGCATGTTCTTCGCGGTGATCTTCTTGACGTCCGAGCCGGTGCGGATGAAGCGGTGCAGTTCCATCTCGTCGGCAACCGAGGCGCAGGCCTCGGCGCTGACCAGCTGGTTGAAGCGCACCGAGAGCTCGCCCTCGGCCGCATCGCGGAAGGTGGTGAAGAGCATTTCGGCGACACACAGGCCGAGCACCCGGTCGCCCAAAAACTCAAGCCGTTCATAGTCGCCCTTCTTGCCCCGCGAGACCTGGGCGCTGGCATGGGTCAGCGCCCGCATCAGGCGGTCGCGGTCGGCGAACTTGTGGCCGATCGCAGCTTCGAGCTGCGTCCAATCCTTTTCGCCGACCACCTTCTTGTTCGTCATTCGACCACCTTGAACAGGCGATCCCAACGCATGTTGGCCGGCCACTTCCAGACTTCGCGGAACGAGGTGTCGTTGCCGAGCGAGAAGAAGATCAGCGAGGCCTTGCCGATCAGGTTCTCGGCCGGCACGAAACCAACGTCAAAGCGGCTGTCGAGCGAGTTGTCGCGGTTGTCACCCATCGCGAAATAATGGCCTTCCGGCACGATGAATTCGCGGGTGTCATCACCGCGGGTGCCCTGAGCCTGGTCGAGCGTGTCATAGCTCACGCCGTTTTCCAGCGTTTCGCGGAAGACCGGCACATCCGTGCCCGGATCCATGCGGTAGTCGGAGGTAAAGACACCGTCCTGGATCTTCGGCACGGGCTGGCCGTTAACCTGCAGCACGCCGCCGATCATCTGGATCCGGTCACCCGGCAGGCCGACGATGCGCTTGATGTAATCAATGCTGGGGTTCGGCGGGAAACGGAAGACGGCGATGTCGCCGCGCTCTGGTTCGCTTTCAAAAATGCGGCCTTCGAAGAGGTTCGGCGAGAAGGGCAGCGAATACTTCGAATAGCCGTAGGAGAACTTGTTGACGAAGATGTAGTCGCCAACCAGCAGCGTCGGCATCATCGAGCCGGATGGGATCGTGAAGGGCTGAAAGAACACGGTCCGGATCACCATGGCCAGGAGCAGAGCCTGGATGATGACCTTGACGTTTTCCCAAAGGGCACTTTGCTTCTTTTCGTCGCTCACGCGGATCGGTTCCTTCTTGCGAAAATCCTGCTCTCTCTAGTCGGTTCGGGCGAGCGCGGCAACCGCGTAGCCCCGCCGACCAGCGCGACCAGTTAACTCAGCGGCTTTCTGGCAGGGCTTCAACGATGACGAATGCCTGGGCATAGGGGAATTCGTCGGTGATGGTCAGATGGATCTGGGCGACATGCCCTGGCGGCAAAAGTCGCTCAAGGCATTTCGCAGCGCCGCCGGTCAGTTCAAGGCCGGGTTTGCCGTTTGGCAGATTGACGACGCCCATCTCCTTCCAGAAAACACCCTCGGCGATGCCGGTGCCCAGCGCCTTGGCCATGGCCTCCTTCGCGGCAAAGCGCTTGGCATAGGAGGCGGCACAGTCCTTGCGGCCGTTGGAGCGCGCCTGCTCTTCATCGGTGAAGCAGCGGGCGGTGAACTTCTCGCCGAATCTGTCAATCGACTTCTCAATTCTTCTGATGTCGACGAGGTCGCTTCCGATACCGATGATCATGTCAGACGCTCGATCCCTGCAGAGCTTCGGTGAGACGGGCGCGGGCCCGTGCGGCAAGGCGCTCGCGGCGGCGCGCCTGAAACTTCGCCACGGTGAAATAGATCACGCAATAGCTGATGGCACCACTGACGACGGCCAGCGGGACGGCCCCGACCAACATTGGCTTCAGGATAGGCTGCCACATGCTCTCGATCGCATAGAGGGAAAACTTGTGTTCGAGATCGACGCTGTCCCCGGCCGGCGCCCCATTGCCAATCAGCCTGTGCCCGACCTCCCAGGTCGCCGCCCAGATGAACGGAAACGTCAGCGGATTGCCGAAAGCCGTGCCAAGCGCTGCAGCGACCATATTGCCGGCGACAAGGTAGGCGATCGCGAAAGCCAGGAGGAAATGCAGACCGATGAACGGCGTCCACGAGGAGACGATACCGGCCACGACACCGGCGGCGATGGCATGCGGCGTTGCGGACAGGCGCAGGATGCGCTTGCTCAGGTAGTGGAACGACCGGATGAAGCCACGACGCGGCCAGAGAAGCTCACGCAACTTCGTCAGGGAGGAAACCGGTTGGCGTCGTCGAAACAGCATGCGGGATATGTAGTTGATCCGAGGCGGTTTCGGCAAGGAAAAGCGGCTCGCGGCGTGGCCAAAAAGCAAAGACGCCGGCATTGAACCGGCGTCGCATCTCAGACCAGAGATCACTGATTGTTAGACCGGTGACCAGATCTGGTCGGTCGGCGCATCAGCCGCGGCGGAACATGCCACGGTCGATTTCGCGCTGGCGGTATTCCAGGTCGACGAGATCACGGGCGCCGTTCAGGTAGCTCATTTCACGCTCTGCAACGGTCGGAACGCGAAGGGCGCGGGCGAATTTGCGGATCGGAGTAAACATCGTTTTGTCCTCGGTTCTTTGTCTTCATCTGTTGACCGAGATATAATGGTGCGGCGCACAATCAACCAGAGACAAGAACTGACGTCAGCCATGCACAAAATGCATAGCGGAAGGGTCGAGGTTTACGAATTAGGCAGGATTGTGATGAAAAGTGAGGCAGGAAGGGCAGCTGAGAGGCGACCGGGCGGACATTATCCGCACCGGTCATGTCTTTGAGACGGCAGATCGCCTCAGTCGTAAACGCGCTTCACCGTCGAGATACAGTCGAGTTCCTTGAGCTCGCCGAGCAGCTGGCTCAGCTGGCGCAGGTCCCAGACCTCGAGATCGATCCCCATCTCCGTAAAGTCGGTGGCGATGCGGATCATGTTGAGGACGCGGATGTTGATGTCGAGGCGTGCGACACATTGCGCGACGGTTGCGAGCGTGCCCGGCTCGTTCAGGGCGTTGATCAGGATGCGGGCGACGAAGCGCGACTTGTTCGCCTCATCGAGATCCCAGCGCACGTCGATCCAGCGCTCCGGCTCGTTTTCGAAGCGCTGCAGGGCAGACGCCTGGATGGGGTAGATGGTGATGCCCTTGCCGTCTTCCATGATACCGACGATTCGATCCCCGGGGACAGCACCGGCCGGTGCAAAATGCACCTCGGCATTGCCGGAGAGACCGCGGATCGGCAGCGGGTCGGGGCCGTCACCTGCCGTCGGCACATCGCCCTTGGGATGGGCGGGACCGGGGATCTTGAAGACCATGCCGTTCGCGCTGTTCATCGCGAACCAGCCCTCATCCGAGGAAGGCTTCACCGTGACGCGCTCGTCCTGGTAATCGGGGAAGACCGCGCGCAGCACATCCAGCGAGGAGGTCTCGCCGCGACCGACCGAGGCGATCGCGTCTTCGACGTCGCGTTGGCCGAGGCGATGTAGCGCCGGCCGCAGCGTGTCCTTGGAGAAGATCTTGCCGGCGCGCTCGAACGTGCGTTCCAGAATACGCTGGCCGAGGCCTGCATATTGCTTGCGGATCGCCATGCGGGTGGCGCGACGGATGGCAGCGCGCGCCTTGCCAGTGACGACAATCTCTTCCCAGGCGGCCGGCGGCACCTGCACGCCTGAGCGGATGATCTCGACTTCGTCACCATTCGACAGACGCGTGACCAGCGGCATGATCGAGCCGTTGATCTTGGCGCCGACACAGGTGTCGCCGACATTGGTGTGGACGGCATAGGCAAAGTCGATCGGGGTCGCGCCACGCGGCAGCGCGATCAGCTTGCCCTTGGGCGTGAAGCAGAAGACCTGATCCTGGAAGAGTTCGAGCTTGGTGTGCTCGAGGAATTCTTCCGGATTGTCGCCTTCGGCCAGCGCCTCGATCGTGTGGCGAAGCCAGGAATAGGCATTGCTTTCGCGCTTCAGCGGCTCGTTCGGATCGCCGTTTTCGCCATCCTTGTAGAGGCTGTGGGCGGCAATACCGTACTCGGCGATGTCGTGCATGCGGCGCGTGCGGATCTGCAGCTCGATACGCTGGCGGGACGGACCAACGATCGTGGTGTGGATCGAGCGGTAGTCGTTCTGCTTCGGCGTCGAGATATAGTCCTTGAAACGACCAGGCACGACGCGCCAGCGGGTATGCACGATGCCGAGTGCCCTGTAGCAGCCGGGGATATCGTCGACCAGGATACGGAAACCATAGACGTCCGAGAGCTGTTCGAAGGAGAGCGACTTCGACTGCATCTTGCGGAAGACGGAGTAAGGCTTCTTCTGGCGACCCTTGACCGAAGGGGTCAGCAGGCCGTTTGCCACCAGAAGATCACGCAGTTCGTCCTCGATCTTGGTGATCAGGCCTTCGTTGCGGGTAGAGAGTTCCGACAGACGGTTGGTCACCGTCTCATAGGCTTCCGGGTTCATGTAACGGAAGGACAGGTCCTCCAACTCGTCGCGCATGTCCTGCATACCCATGCGGCCGGCGAGCGGCGCATAGATTTCCATCGTCTCTTCGGAAATGCGGGCGCGCTTGTCGTCGCGCATGTGCTCAAGCGTGCGCATGTTGTGCAGGCGGTCGGCGAGCTTGACGAGGAGAACGCGCACGTCGTCGGAAATGGCGAGCAGCAGCTTGCGCAGGTTTTCCGCCTGCTTGGCCTTCTTGGTGACGAGGTCGAGCTTTTTGATCTTGGTCAGGCCCTCGACCAGGCGGCCGATATCCTCGCCGAAGAGTTCGTCGATCTCGGCGCGTGTGGCTGAGGTATCCTCGATCGTGTCGTGAAGGAGCGCGACCGCGATCGTCGATTCGTCGAGATGCATGTCGGTGAGGATGGCGGCAACTTCGAGCGGGTGGGAGATATAGGGGTCCCCGCTGGCGCGTGTCTGCTTGCCGTGCTTCTGCATGGCATAGACATAGGCCTTGTTCAGCAGAGCTTCGTTGGCGTCGGGCTTGTATTTCTGCACCCGCTCCACGAGCTCGTATTGCCGCATCATTCCACTCGTCTCCACAAACGAAAAAGCGCGCCAGTCGATAAGACTGGCGCACAATCATCCTACAGTCAGATCAAGACTTAAGTCTGATCTATTGACGATTAGTAATCGTCGCTCTTTTCCGGCGGCACGAGCCCTTCGATACCGGCCAGAAGCTCTTCTTCCGACATCTGGTCGAAGGTGAGCGTTTCCGGCAGTTCGTCCTCTTCGTCGCCCTTGCCGGCGGTGCCGGTGTTGGAGAGCATAGAGCTCGGCTCCTGCTCCGGCTCGTCGACTTCGACGTGCTTCTGCAGCGAGTGAATCAGATCTTCCTTCAGGTCGTCGGGCGAGAGCGTCTCATCGGCGATTTCGCGAAGCGCCACGACCGGGTTCTTATCCTTGTCGCGATCGATGGTGATCGGCGCGCCCTGCGAGATCTGGCGGGCGCGGTGGCTTGCGAGCAGAACGAGCTCGAAGCGGTTCTCGACTTTGTCGATGCAATCTTCAACGGTGACACGGGCCATTGCCTGTCCTTTGCGGTCATGAATGCGAGGGATTGACGGCTGCGATACAGGCAATGGAGGGCAAATTCAAGTTTTTCGTGCCGACGCCCCGCCAAGCCCAAAAATGAAGGCCGGAAAATACCCTTATTACACCACATTTCAACCTCAAGCTGCTTGGATTGGACCATGCGATGCCCTAGATAGATTTTTATATGATCATTTCATAATTTAAAGGAACGGTCATATCTTGAGGGGCAAGGTATTGTTTTGATTGCCGTTTGCCGAGACTGTTCATATTTGACCTAAGGATATCGGAATGTTCGATCCTCGCGAGAAAATTGCTCTCTTCATCGACGGCGCCAATCTTTACGCTGCATCGAAGAGCCTCGGCTTCGACATCGACTATCGCAAGCTCCTGAAGGCCTTCCAGAAGCGCGGCTATCTGCTTCGCGCTTATTATTACACCGCCCTCATCGAGGATCAGGAATATTCCTCGATCCGCCCGCTGATCGACTGGCTGGACTATAACGGCTACAAGGTCGTGACCAAGCCGGCGAAGGAATTCACCGACTCCATGGGCCGCCGCAAGGTGAAGGGCAATATGGATATCGAGCTTGCCATCGACGCGATGGAACAGTCCGAGACGGTCGACCATCTCGTGCTCTTCTCCGGCGACGGCGATTTCACCACGCTGGTCGAAGCACTGCAGCGCAAGGGCCGCAAGGTGTCGGTCGTCTCCACCATGGCCACCCAGCCGCCGATGATCGCCGACGATCTGCGCCGCCAGTCGGACCATTTTATCGACCTGATGACGCTGAAGCCGGAAATCGGCCGCGACCCATCGGAACGCGGCATGCCGCGCGCACCGGAACCGGCAACGGCCAGCGAAGACGAACACTGAGGGATTTGGGGCGCCCTGCCCCTTATGCTCTAAAGCCGCTGCATTTCCGAAAACACCCCCCTCTGACCTACCGGCCATCTCCCCAACAAGTGACGAGAAGACTCGCGGCTGCGACGCGGCCACACCCTCCCCTTGAGGGGGAGGGTCGGAGCGAAGCTCCGGGGTGGGGTGACGGCCTGAAGCTTAGAAAGATCGAGAAAACGTCGAACTCGAAGTAGGGTTCACCCCCACCCGCCGCTTTGCGGCGACCTCCCCCCTCAAGGGGGAGGTGGGGAGCGCGTGGCCGGGTTAAGCCCTCCCCCTTGTGGGGAGGGTTTGGGAGGGGACTTCTCTACTTCACATCGCCTCGAAGGCAATATCCTGCGCGCCCTGCCACAGGACCATTTTCCCCATGGCCTCCAGCTGCTCAGACCCCTTCGTCACCGTCAGGAAGTGGTTGCCAGCCAGCACGCCCATCTTGCTCGCGAATTGCGAGGAGCCATAGGCGAAGAGCAGTTCCGTTTCGCTGAAGCCACCGGGATAAAGCAGGATATCGCCGCGCGAGGGATGGGCCGTGTGGTTCTCGAAGCCTGCCCCGAACTGGAAATCGCCAAGCGGCACCCAGACCGCCTCGCCCGACCAGCGCGAATGGATCGCCTGGTTGCGGAACGGCAGGAAGCTTTCGAAGATGCGGCAGGTCTCGGGCGCCTTTTCGCGCTCGAAACGGGCCTCGAAGACGAAGGGGCCGACGGTGACCTTCAGGAATTCCAGGGACATGCCACTCAACCCGTCTTCAGAATGCGCTGCTTCTGGCGGTTCCAGTCGCGTTCCTTCTCGGTCTCGCGCTTGTCATGCAGCTTCTTGCCCTTGGCGAGCGCGAGCTCCAGCTTCGCCCTGCCCTTCTCGTTGAAATAGATCTTGAGCGGCACGAGCGTCATGCCTTCGCGATTGATCGAGGCGCGCAGGCGGTTGATCTCGCGCTTGGAGAGCAAAAGCTTGCGGCGGCGGCGCGGCTCGTGATTGAAACGGTTCGCCTGCAGATATTCCGGCAGATGCGAATTGATCAGCCAGATCTCCTCGCCCTCGTCAGAGGCATAGGATTCGGCGATATTGGCCTTGCCCTCGCGCAGCGACTTGACCTCCGTGCCGGTCAGAACCAGACCGGCCTCGTAGGTGTCGACGATCTCATAATTGAAGCGCGCCTTGCGGTTTTCCGCGACGATCTTGTTGACGGTGCGCTGCGAGCCTCTGGGGGCCATGGTCTCATCTTCCGTTTCGCCCGGGATTTTGTCGTGTGTCGCCTGCGCCCGGGCGGGGCGTGGCTGTTGTCATGGATATGTAATGGAGGATGGGGGGGAAATAAAGGTGGATGAGGATCTGGCGCGCAGGACAGCGCGGGGGATGGGGATCGACCTCCGGCATCTGATTGTTTTGCACGCCAGCTTCGACCGGAAGCGCAGCATAGTCAGACGGCTCAACGCCGCTTTTGGGAGAGGTCACGACGGCAATCATTTCCGTCGACTTTCCGGAATGGCAGTGCAAAATGTGGTGGCATCGAACTTCCAATAATCTGAGGACAGACCATGAATCTCCATCGCGCTCGTCTCGGCCTGTTTGCAATTGCTTTCGCAGTAACCGGAAACGGGATGATGTCTACCGTTGCCCACGCTGACGAATTCTCGTTTACGGCGACCAACTCGACCACCACAGCTATCACCGGAATATTGGTGTCCGAAAACAAGAGTGACTGGGCTAACTTCGACATCGGAAGCGGCATTAAGCCGGGAGCGACTGTCAATCTCGTCTGGGATCAGAGCACAAATAGTGCAAGCTGCGCGCAGTGGGTGAAGGCGGCTTTTGCCGACGGCAGCGAGTCGGAGCCTGCGAAGTTCGATTTCTGCGAAGATGGACTCGAACTAGACTTCTGATCCCGTTTCTCGTCTACGCGAGTGAGTGCGACAGGTTACCTTTGGTGACCTGTCGTTTTCTTATGCGGGGGGCGGTGCGCTGGGAGCACATGGGGGCCATGAGCAAATCTCCCGTTTCGCCCGTGTTTTTGTGTCGGTCGGCCGCGCGGAGGGCAATGCGTGTAACGCAGGATGGGGAATCAAACGGTGGGGTGAAGGCGGCCGTCTTTCGTCTCCATTGCGACCTATCCGGCGCTGAGCGCCATTGCTGCTCGATGGCGTTCTACAGCAACTTCACAACCCGATGCAAACTACTCCTTTGAGGTGAGCAAAGCCCTGCATTAACTCAATATTCAAGACTTCTTAACCATAATGGAAATTCGAAAATTCGAACATTGTGGGAGCCAGGTTCGGCACCTCTCCAATGGGTGGCCCCGGACATAGATGAAGGCATGGCATGCAGCTCTGGAGAGGTCATTTCGTCTCGCGGAGACTGCTGAGATGGAGGCGCGATTGGAAATCGTGCAACGCTCTGCCCGTCACTCTGCTCCCAGCGCTAATGTTGCTCTTCTTGATGCTGTCAGTCCCGACAGCGCGGGCTGACGCCGAGTGTGGGGCGGACGGCGCCGGTGCCGATAGTCTGACCTGCAGTGCCAACTCTTATCCGAGCGGCATCACCTATCCTGGCTCTGACGGGCTGACCCTTGACTTGAACAACCCAGCCATGACCGTGGGTAATGACGGTGTCATCGTGACAGGCACAGGCTCGCATACAAATGCGATCGTCATCACCGGAACGGCCTTCGACACAATCATCACAACCAACCCCGCCAAGATGGGCATCTATGCCTTCAACCAGGCGCTCGGGGCGGCGACGGCCAACCTGATCAGCGGCTCGATTACCACTTTCGGCGATTCCAGCAACGGCATGCGGGCGCGAATCTTGAACGCATCCAACGCCTCTGCGGTAAGCGTCTTCATGGGCGGTGGCAGCATTACCACCAACGGCAATTCCACGGCCGGTATCTACGCCTTGACCAACGGGTCGGGAACGGCAACCGCACGCATCAGCGGCGGCACCATCACGATGAACGGCACATCTGGAACGGCGCTGCACGCCCATGTCGCTTCGACGACCAGCACGGCCGATGCAGACGCGATCATGCAGGGCGGCGTGGTCACCACAAACGGCTCCGGTTCACGCGGGCTATATGGTTTAAATGCCGGCCTCGGCGACGCGCGGGTCACGGTTGATGCCGGTACTGTGCAGATCAATGGCAGCGGCAGCGACGGCCTGTCTGCGCGCGTCAACAATACGTTAAGCGGCGCAACGGCCGCGGTGTCCGTCAGTGGTGGCACGATCACAGTGAACGGCGCCAATTCCGACGCTGTCCAGGTAGAGAACAGTGGGTCCGGTGCGCGGGAGGTTAGTGTAGATGGCGCTACAGTTACCGGTGGTTCCGGTACGGGCGTCGCGATCCAGTTGCTAGGCGACGGCGCGGGTACTGTCACGATCGGCTCGACCGCGACCATCGACGGAACGGCCTCCGGAACGGCCCTGCGCGACGGAGCGACGCTCGCCACCACCGGCGGCGCGACCGCGGTCACCATGGCCGGAACGATGAGTGGAGACGTGGTCCTCGGTATGGGTGACGATAGCTTCGCCCTGACAGGCGGAACGCTCACCGGCAACATCTACGGAGATGACCGGGATGCCGCCGCCAGCGATGACGGTGTTACCAACAACGAGGGCGACGACGGTTTCACCTGGAGCGGCGGACAGCTTATCGGTGGCTTCTTCGGTCAGGACGGGTCGGACACTGCTACGATCGGGGCCGTCGCTGGATTCGACGGCAGTCAGACGCTCGACGGTGGCGACGATGCGGATTCCGCGGAAGGCATGGTGGACACCTTGACACTCAATGGCGTGACAGCGACGGTTGCCGGAGCCCGGCTGCTTAACTGGGAAGTGATCGACCTCTCCGCCTCGACACTCTCCTTTTCCGACACAGCGCTGTCTGTCGGCGACGATGCGGCAACCGGGCTTAGACTGTCAAACAGCTCCACCGTCAATCTTGGCTCGACCTTTGCACTTTCGGGTGACCTCGCGATCGACAGTAGTTCGCAATTTCTGGCGCGCGGTAGCAGCGCTGCCCTGCTCTCTGTCACGGGGACGATCGACAACGACGGCCTGATGTCGCTGGCTGACGGTGTCGTGGGTGATGTCCTGACCGTAACCGGGGACTATTCCGGGACCGGTGTGCTGGCGCTCGACACAGACCTGGCAACTGGATCAGCAGATACGCTGAGCATCAACGGGGATGCGACGGGGCGTACGCGGCTCTCAATTACCGATCGATCGACCAGCGCCATCAAGGGCGGACGTGTCCGGCTGATCGAAGTCTCAGGTACCACGGCCGCGGATGCCTTCTACCTGTCTCAACCTCTGATGCGCGGCCTATATCTCTATGATCTTCAGGCATTGGCCAATGACTGGTATCTGACGGCAAGCCTGTCGCCCGTCGCGCCTGTCTACGAGAACTATCTCTACACCATAGGCCTCTTTAACCGCGGACAGCGTCGAGACCAAAGGCTCGGAAGCCTCCAGTTTGACGATTGTTCTGATGGTGCAGAGGATGACGTGGAAGGCTGTGCCAGACAGGCGCTCCGGATCACGACCGAGGGCACTACCGAAAAACGAGATACAAGCGGCGCGATAACGCAATCGATGACCGACAGCCAGTCTTGGATGCTCCGCGGCACAATTGAAATTCCGGTCATCGACGATCAAAGAGGTCGCCTGACATTGGTAAGCGAAGCCTTTGTCGGCAAAGCCTCGACCGCGATCGAAGCGGAGGCCGGGAACGGCAGCATTGCGAGCGAAGCCAGCGGTACGAGCCTCACGGCGGCCTGGGATCATCCATCCGGTTTCTACGCGGATTTGCAAGGACGTCTGGCCTGGTTCGACAGCAATCTTCGGTCGTCGAGCCTGGGTTCACTTGTTGTCGGCAATGACGGGCTCGGTGGTTTGGTGTCCGTGGAAGTGGGGCAGCGTCTTTCAATCGCAGAAGACTTTACGCTGACGCCGCAGGCGCAGCTCACCTATTCGACCCTCTCTTTCGACAGCTTTGCTCCCGCAACGGGCGGTACTGTCGCTGTGGATGATGGCAGAGGCTTGGCCGCACGATTGGGATTACATATTGAGCGGACCCATGACTGGACCAGCGCGTCTGGCACAGGCCGACGCATCAGCGTCTACGGCATCGCCAACCTAACGCGAGAGCTGATCGGAGACACATCGATCCTTATCGGTGGGGTGCCAGTTGCCCACTCGCGCGCCCTTTGGGCCGGAGAGTTCGGGCTTGGCGGAGTTATGCATGCGAACGATGATGGTTTGGCCTTCGGTGGCGACGTGTCAGTGGCAAGCGCCATATTCGGCAGCTCATACGACCACTCCCTGAAAGGCAACTTCTGGATGCGAAAGGTCTTCTAGGACCAAATAGGGGCAGGCAGTTGCAGCCCACCCATTCATAAGGCTGGCCCTCATGGGCCAGCCCTTGTGCATTCGTGCTCTTTTCGCCGAAGAGAACACCAGTTAAGTCTGCTAGGTCAGTTCAGCAGTCCCGCGTGCTTCAGCGCCGCGTCGATCGCGGCTTCCGTCGACGCCTCCAGCGTTGCCATCAGCGGCAGGCGGACGGTGCGGTTCATGCCGCGGGTGCGGTTCAGCGCGTATTTCGCGCCGCAGAGGCCGGGCTCCAGGAAGATCGCCTTGTGCAGCGGCATCAGGCGGTCCTGGTAGGTGAGCGCCTTGACGTAATCGCCAGCCAAGGTGGCGGCCTGGAATTCGGCTGAGAGGCGCGGCGCGACATTGGCGGTCACCGAAATGCAGCCGACGCCGCCGTGGGCGTTGAAGCCGAGGGCCGTTGCGTCTTCGCCCGAGAGCTGGACGAAATCCGGGCCGCAGGTGATGCGCTGTTCGGAGACGCGTTCGATCTTGCCGGTCGCATCCTTCACGCCGACGATGTTCTTATGGGCTTTCGAAAGCGCGCCCATGGTCTCCGGCGACATGTCGATGACCGAGCGGCCGGGGATGTTGTAGATGATGATCGGCAGCGAGACGGCCTCGGCGATCGCCTTGTAATGGGCGATCAGGCCCTTCTGGGTCGGCTTGTTGTAATAGGGCGTGACGACGAGCAGCGCATCGGCGCCGACGGCTTCGGCATGCTGGGCAAGCTCGATCGCTTCCAGCGTGTTGTTGGAGCCGGCACCCGCAATGACGGGCACGCGCTTGGCGGCCACTTCGACGCAGAGTTCGACCACGCGCTTGTGTTCGTCATGGGACAGCGTCGGCGATTCGCCCGTGGTGCCAACGGGCACGAGGCCGGAGGAGCCTTCGGAAATCTGCCATTCCACATGGGCGGCAAAGGCTTGCTCGTCGACGGCGCCCTGATCTGTGAACGGCGTGACGAGTGCGGGAATGGATCCCTGATACATGCAATGAACTCCTCGGGGGCCGAGATCCACGCTTCGGCCGCATTCTGAACCTAAATCGAGGGCACATTACTGCGCACCTTCGGGTGCGACAAGCGCATGCAAGGGAGATTTGTGACGCTTTTCCTAGGCTTCGTTCGAGAGAATGTGATCGCTCGCGTCAAGGCTTTGTTAACCGCGTTCCCGGCCTACTCGGGGCGTTGTGTTATGGTTGTGGTGTGTGGATGAAGACGACCTTTCTCAAAGCCTCTGTTTTCGGCCTCGGTCTTGCCGTGCTGTCGCTTCCGGCGCATGCCCAAGAACCGGCCTCCGTTCCCGTGCCGGCTGTCAAGCCACTCGGCTTTGCGCCGATGAGGGCGACACCGCCTTCCTTCGAGACGACAGGTGCCATTCCACGCGGTGAACGGCTGGCAGCCGTCAATCCGCAGCTGAAGGCCGGGCTTGACGCGCTTTCCGACCGCGACGGCGCAGAGGCGATCGCTATCCGCAACCGCATGCCCGACAGCCTCGACCGGCACATGCTGACCTGGTCGATCGCGATGTCAGGCCTGCGCGACGTGCCGGCGACCGAGATCGCCGCTGCCCAGCGGCAGCTGAACGGCTGGCCGGGGCTCAAATCGTTCCGGGCGAATTCGGAAAAAGCCCTCTTCCGCGAAAACCCGGCACCATCCGCCGTTCTGGCCGCCTTTGGTGATACCGCGCCCGAGACCACCGAAGGCACGATGCTGCTCGCCCGCGCGCATCTGGCTTCGGGTGATAAGGTGAAGGCGCAGAGCCTGATCCGCACGCTCTGGCGCACGGAAGCGCTGGACGAAGCGGCGGAAGACAAGATCATGGCCGAGTTTTCCGGCCTGCTGACGACCGCCGACCACCGCGCGCGCATGGACTATCTGATGTATCGCGAGCGGGCCTCTCAGGCGAAGCGGTTCTCGACGCTCGCTGAAGCGCAGTCGCTCTACAAGGCCTGGGCGGGCGTGATTTCCCGCGCCAAGAATGCCGATGCGCTGATCGCCGCCGTCGATAAGTCCTGGTCGAAGGACCCGGCGCTACTGTTCATCCGCATCGAGAACCTGCGCCGGAAACAGGATTTCGAGGCGGCGGCGAAGCTTCTCGAGCAGATGCCGCGCGACCGCAAGGCGCTGATCAACGGCCGCGCCTGGTGGGACGAGCAGCGCATCATCGCTCGCGGGCTTGCTGATCTGGGGCAGTTCCGCGAGGCCTATCGCATCGTATCGCGCCATGCAGCGACGGAGGCGACCGATATCGCGGACGCCGAATTCCATGCGGGCTGGTATGCGCTGAGGGCGCTGAACGATCCGAAGACTGCAAGCCAGCATTTCGCCCGCATTCTCGAGGTTTCGAACCGCCCGCTTTCGGCAAGCCGCGCCTGGTATTGGCTGGGCCGCGCCTCGGAAGCATCGAAGGACGGCAAGGACGGGCAGCATTTCGCCCGTGCCGCACAACATTCCAGCACCTTCTATGGCCAGCTCGCCGCCGCGCGCATCGATAAGCCCGGCATTGAGATCCCCTATCCGCGCCCGAGCAGCGCGGACCGCGCGCGATTCGAGGGCCGTGAGGCGATCCAGGCGATTGCGCGCTACGAGGCGGCCGGCCATGGCTGGCGGGCGCAGAGCCTGTACCGGGCGCTGGCCGACCAGCTGGACAGCCCCGGCGAACTGGCCCTCTTGAGCGCGCGGGCGGAAAAATCCGAAGGCGGGCATCAATTGTCGCTGCAGATCGGCAAGACGGCCTACTCGCGGGGGATCGATGTGCCCGCACTTGCCTTCCCCGTCGGCGTCATCCCGTCTTCCGCCAATATTGCCGGCTCCGGCAAGGCATTGGCTTACGCGATCGCCCGCCAGGAAAGCGCCTTCAACCCGGCCGCCGTTTCGCCGGCCGATGCGCGCGGGCTGTTGCAGCTCCTGCCCTCCACCGCCAAGGGTGTCGCCGCACGCCACGGCATCGCCTACGCGCCGGAAAAGCTGACGCGCGATCCCGGCTTCAACGCCACGCTCGGCGCCCATTATCTCGGCGAGCAGATCGACGCCTTCGGCGGCTCCTATATCCTGACCTTCATCGCCTATAATGCCGGCCCGCGCAAAGTGCCGGAGTGGATCGAGCGTTATGGCGACCCGCGCGGCAAGTCGATCGACGAGGTTGTCGACTGGATTGAGCGCATCCCCTTCCCCGAGACCCGCAATTACGTGATGCGGGTGATGGAGAATTATCAGGTCTACAAGAGCCGGCTTGGCCAGAAGACGGATATCGTGCACGACCTGCGCTTCGGGCGATAGCGCGCCCGCCCTCCCCTGATTGATGGATGACCTGGTGTCTCCGCTCGGCTAGGCTCGCATGACATCACCACGCGAGGGAGTGCCACATGGCCGACAGCATCGACCGTTTCATCACCGTGCCGGATGGCTTGACGCTGCA
Organism: uncultured Allorhizobium sp.; assembly: GCA_958439205.1. Classification (GTDB taxonomy): domain Bacteria; phylum Pseudomonadota; class Alphaproteobacteria; order Rhizobiales; family Rhizobiaceae; genus Allorhizobium. Next base: position 3,511,056 of record OY288189.1, read on the forward strand.
TGTGCGCATTTACGGTGAGTCGTCTGCCTGCCGGGACTGACCCGCAACCTGCTGGACTTCGAGGATCTCGCCCGCATTCTGGCGGCAGCGCCTTATCACCGGCGAGTCGTCGCGATTTCGTCGCGTGGCCGCGGGCTCTCCGAGCGGGATCCGCAGCCGGCGCGCTACACCGTCCCGGTCGAAGCCGGCGATGTCATCAGCGTTCTCGACCAGTTGGGGATCGACAGTGCCGCCGTCATCGGCACCTCGCGTGGCGGGCTCATTCTGCATGTGCTGGCCATGACGCATCTGGAGCGTATCGAACGGCTCGTGCTGAACGACATTGGCCCGGTGCTGGAGGTGGAAGGCTTAAGACAGATCCAGGGCTATCTTGGCAGCCGGCCGACACCGAAAAGCTTTGTCGAAGCGGCGGATATCCTGCGGGCCACGCATGGCGCGGAGTTCCCGGCGCTTAGCGGCGAGGATTGGGCCGGCATGGCCCGGGCGCTTTATCGCGAAGTGGACGGTAGGGTGGTGGCGGATTTCGATGCCGCGATTGCCGAACAGTTCCGCTCGGCAGACCTGAGCCAACCGCTACCCGATCTCTGGGCGCAGTTTGCGCTGTTGGTTGAAAAGCCTTTGATGGTGGTGCGGGGAGAGTTTTCACGGCTGTTGTCGCATGAGACCGTCGCCGAAATGGCACGGCGGCATGAGCAATGCGTTGGTATCGAGGCCAAGGGACAGGGACACGCGCCATTGCTGCATCTTGGTGAGCTGGCGGCCGAGATCGGGGCGTTCCTAGATCGCTGACCGCTGCAGGTCTTCGAGACCTTGCCTTCCCGCTGTAAGTCAGCCGATGACTGGCCGCGTCGCCACAAAAGAAAAGCCCGGCACAAGGCCGGGCTCCCCTTATCCGATCTGGAGATCGAATTAGAACGAACGAACCAGACGGACGAAGCCGGTCCAGGTGCCGTCAGCATTGTCCGGCTCGCGGTAGTCGGCGGTAGCCGACAGGTCGAGGCCCGAAGCGACATTGTACTCGACGAGTACGCCAGCGCCCCACTGGTCAACCGTGCCGGTCACGCCGAGGCTGTCCCAGTAGTTGACAGACGGGGTAATGGTCAGCTTGTCGGTTGCCTTAAAGGCATAAGCTGCGCCAACCGTCCACTCAGCGGTGGAAGCGTAAGCCGAAACGCCAGAAGCGTAAGCGGCGTAGGCGCTCAAGGTGCCCGGGCCAACGTCAGCAGAGACCAGAGCTGCGAGCGCGCCTTCTTCAGCGTCGAAGTCGTAGACGCCGTAGAGCGAAACCGTGGCAGCGCCGAGCGAAGCAGAAACCTTGGCTTCTGCGCCAAGGTCGTCGAAGCCGTTGTTCGTCAGTTCGTCCACGCCGAAGCCGACTGTGAAGGCGTCGGTTGCGTAGGTGTAGGAAACCATGTCGCCCTTGGTGAAGTCGGCGAAGGCGTCGTTTTCGCCCGGAATGCCGATGTCATCCCAGAACGTGACCGAGTAACCGGCGCGGAAGCCGCCAACAGTGATGTAGGCCTGCTCGATGCCGACGTCGTCGGAAGCATCAGAGGTGCCCTGCAGACGGATGTAAGAACCGATAGTGCCGATTTCCGAGTCCGAAGCTGTCGTGAATTCGACGCGAGCGCGGGTCTGGAAGTCGTCGTTGGTGCCAACGTTGTCGTCAGACCAGTCGTAGGCGAAACGAACGCTACCCGAGATCTTGAGGCAGGTTTCGGTGGCCGGGGATGTAGAAGTAACCGGTGCCGAAACCTGCCTCAAGATCTCGGGTAGCGTTCGTTTCGCCTACGACTGGTCTGACGACAACGTTGGCACCAACGACGACTTCCAGACCCGCGCTCGTCTGACCTTCGAAGCCAAGAACGACTCTGAGCTGGGTACGATCGGCTCCTACATCCGCATTCAGGCTACTCAGGGTGCCGACCTCGGTCGCGCTGATGTTGGTCTTGATCAGGCTTACATCACTGTCGGTGGCTTCAAGGTCGGTCGTTCGCTGACTTGGGCTGATGATTGGGGCCTGGCTGGTGAGTCGGATGCCTTCTTCGGCAACGCCCGCTTCAACACGATCTCCTACACCTACTCTGCTGACGCCTTCACTGTTGGTCTCGGCGTCGACGACCTGTCGGACGAGTATGCAGGCAACGAAGTTGGTCTGGAAGCTGTAGCCTCGGCCACGCTCGGCGCAGCTACCGTAACCCTCAACGGCGTTTACGACTTCGCTGATGAAGACGGCGCTATCGCTGGTGTTGTGTCGGCCGACGTTGGTCCGGGCACGCTCGGAATTGCTGGCGCTTGGGCTTCCGGCCAGGCCGAAGGCTACGACTTCGCAGCTGAGTGGACTGTTGGTGCCGCCTACACCTTCAAGGCAACCGAAAAGCTCTCGATCACTCCTCAGGTTGTTTACTGGGGTGACTACGGCTTCGACGGTGGCGACGATGCATGGGGTGCAGACCTCTATGTTGAATACGCACTTGCTGCTGGCCTGACCGCATCGGCTGATGTTCGTTACATCGACGAAGAAGGCGCTGACAGCAACTGGGATGGCTTCGTTCGCCTGACCCGTTCGTTCTAATCCACACTGGATTAACGAAAAAGTTTGGGGTCCGGCTTGTCATAAGCCGGACCCCTTTCGGCCATTTGGGAGACGTTTCGTCTCTCACACGAATTCAATGATTTAGGCCTGCTGCGGGCACGCAGTTTCCAGAAGAAAGGATGTTCCATCGACAGCATGACGTGGGCTCGAGGCGAGCCGCTCCGGAAAGTTTGTGCCGTTCTGCACTATACTTTTTATAAGATATAACGATATGTACGCCCGTGGGGACGGGCGGTGAGCTCGTTCGCGTGCTCGCCAAAAGGGAAATTTGGGGGATACATGCAGGTGGAAATGCCGGCCGTGAAGGGTTTTGACGTCTTTGTAGGCGTGCCCGATTATTCGGTACATTATCAATACAGACAGGGTACGATCCTGCACGAGGTGCGCGAGACGAATTTGCGCGAACTGTTCGGCAAGTATGGCGACCTGTTGTGGATGAATGGCAGCCACAAATATAACGTAACAAATTTTATCGGAGAGCTTCACGATCTCCTTGATTTTCCGAGCTTCTCGACTTTTTCCCAGGAGATGCTCGACCAATTGATCGGCAAATTGCGCAAACGCGGTAACAGCAATGCCACCATCAACAGAAAGATGGCGGCCTTAAGCAAACTGCTGCGAAAGGCGTCCAAAATGGGAGACGTTCACAGTCTGCCGGAATTCAAGCGTCAGAAAGAGAAAGCGGGCCGAATTCGCTTCCTCGACAAGGATGAAGAAAACCTCCTGTTTTCGGAAATCCGGGCGCATTCGGAACTTTACTACCGGTTCTGCCTCTTCCTGGTCGATACCGGAGCCCGCCTGAGCGAAGGTCTCAACCTGCGTTGGGGCGACATACACAAGGATCGTGTGACCTTCTGGGTGACGAAATCGGGCCGCTCGCGTTCCGTTCCCCTCACCCATCGTGCCTTGGCTGCGATCGAAGCCTCGGACCGGCGCCATTCGGGGCCGTTTGCCGAGATCGACCAGCAGCGTTTTCGCGTCGCCTGGCACAATGCCAAGGACGCGGTCGGCTTTGCCGATGACAAGGATGTGGTGCCGCACGTTTTGCGCCACACCTGTGCGTCGCGTCTCGTCCAGGGCGGCATCGATATCCGCCGTGTCCAGATGTGGCTCGGACACCAAACACTGACCATGACCATGCGCTACGCCCACCTGGCATCGCATGACCTCGACATGTGCATTCCCATTCTGGAGCGCGCTGCCAAAGGCTGAACGACCTTGAATAGCGCGGAAGCGTGGTGAAGGCCTTGATATAACTGCCCAGTTCGCGTCGTGCCGCAACAGATTGAACATGAAAAAGGCCGGCTTTACGCCGGCCGCTTTCGTTTGATCTCAGTGTCGCATTCGCCGACTTGGTGCCCTCGCCTTTGCCTCAGGCAATCAGGGTTTTGAGATCCAGCGCAGGATCCGCAATCGTTGCGCGGTCGACCGACCGCCCCATGTCCAGAAGCTTCTTGCCCGTGACATAGGCTTTCGCATCGTTGATCGCGTCGACGGCAATGAAATCGCCGGCGTGAAAATACCAGATGGAGAGACTGCCTTCCCGAGCGCCGGGTCTGACCACCGTCTCGTCATAGCCGAGATTGAAGCCTGCGATCTGCAGTTTCACATCATACTGATCCGACCAGAACCACGGTTTCGGACGATAAGGCTCGGAGCCGCCGGCCAAAACCCCAGCAACCGCCTCCGCCTGGTCGACAGCGTTCTGGACGGATTCGAGCCGCACCTGCTGTCCCTTCCAGTCCTGCACGGCGCAGTCGCCCATGGCAAAGATCGCCGGATCGCTTGTCCGGCCAAAGCTATCGACCACGATGCCGTTTTGCACTTCGAGCCCGGCATCAGCTGCCAAACGATCATTCGGCGTGACGCCGATCCCGACGATCACCATGTCTGTGTCGATCACCCGGCCATCGGAGAGTTCGGCCGCCTTGACCCTGCCTTCGTCGCCGATCAGCCGCGTGAGGCCCGTCTTTTCGAAGATCTGGACACCTTCTGCCGCGTGGATCGCGCGGATGGCGTCCGCAGTCTGAGGAGCAGCAACGCGGGCAAGGATTCGATCCGCCATTTCGATCAGCGTCACGTCGAGACCGAGTTTGCGTGCCACGGCGGCGGCTTCGAGCCCGATGTAGCCACCGCCAATGATCAGCAATCGGTGGCCTGGTTTCATCTCGGTCGCAAGACGATCGGCGTCAGCCTTGTCGCGCACCGTGAACACGCCCTCGAGATCGCCACCAATGGCGGAGGGTAAGCGACGCGGGGTCGCGCCGGTTGCCAAGGCGAGTGTCTCATAAGCGATTTCGCTGCCGTCGAAGAGCTTGACGCTCCTGCTCTCTCGGTCGATCGCCTCGACGGGCGTGGACAGACGGATCTCGACATCGTTTTCGGCATACCAGGCTTCGGGCCGAAACAGCAGCCGGTCAAAGCTCATTTCGCCAAGCAGATATTTCTTGGACAGTGGCGGGCGCTGGTAAGGCAGAACCGGCTCGCTTCCGAGCAGGGTGATCGGGCGTGTATCCTTCAGCATCCGCAGCTTGGCGGCCAGCGCGAAAGCCGCCTGCCCTGCCCCGACAATGACCAATCGTCCTGCCATCTTGTCCATTTCCAAAACCAATCCTTCACACGAGAATCGCTGCCGGGGGGACCGGCAGCGATCACTGGAAACAAGGCCTAGCTTTGTGGCGATTTGCGGTCAAGTTTCTGGGCGAGAGGGTCCCCGCCCGCCAGCTTAACGGCGTGGATCAGCTGCGTTCGGGGTCACTGCCAGCGGAGGGTCGAAGCTTTCGGCGATCGTTTTCCAGTCAACGAACTTGAAGTTCGTCTGCGGTATCTCGCCGTCGAGGCCGTTGATGTCGCCGGCATAACCGTCCTGGGTGACGAAGAGGCCATTCTCGAAACCAGGCAGGCCTGTCGAAAGCACATCGGCTCCGTCGCTTTCCTGCACCGCGTCGACACCGTCGCGGGCTGCGATCCGGAAGGAGCCTTCCGGCTTCAGGCTGTCGCCGATCGAGAAAACCGCAAAGCTGTCGTCATAGGGCGCGTCGGCGGCCACCGCGTCACCATGAGCCTGGCCCTGGCTGGAGGCGAGCAGATAACGGGTGCCGTTTTCGCCATAGTATATTGTCAGCCCCTCGACATCGCGGGCAATGACGCTTTCGCCAGCGTTGAAGCTGCTCTCGGTCGAACCGCGCGTCTCGTAAACCAGCTGCGGTGCCGCCTGCGCATTGCGGATGTCGATCTTCCAGATGCCGACATCCTCCTGGCCAGCATAGAGAATGCCGGTTGTCGCGTCGACCACGCTGCCTTCGAACTGCGGGCTCCAGTCCTTCAACGGCTCATCTTCCGCTTCCTGGAACAGATCCTGACCCTTGTGGGTGCCCGGCACGAGAACCGAACGTTCAAATTTGGCAACGACCTTCCCCTCGGGCAGGGCCTGCAGGGTAAACAGCCCCACCAGCGGCTGGTGTCGCTGGGTGCCCGCGACCCAGGTCAGGCCGCTGTCGCGATCGGTCCAGGCGGCCAGACCATAGATGGTGTCCTGGTCATCAAGCGGATTGTCCTCGCTGCCGGCCTGGTCCTTTGTCGGACGCTTGGGGAAGGCGCGCGGTTCGGCGGGGTCGGTCACTTCGACCAGCGGCTCGGCGGCGGTCGCATCAATGCGCCAGACACGGATGACGTCGAGGCCGCGGTCGCTGCCGACGGCCAGATCCACCTTCTCGCCGTTTGCCAGCGTAAACCCGTAGACGAGGTCGACATTGTTGATACGGCCATCTTCCCGCGAGGGGCCGAGTGTCTGCACCAGTTCGCCGCTCAGGGCGTAAACCCGCATGCCGCCGTTCTTCACGGCGGTGATGACAAGGCTGCGCGCCGGATCAGCCGCGTTGGCATAAATCGCCGGATCGTCGGCATCGGCGTCCATGTCCGCCTCCGTCAGGATCGGTGTCTGCAGCGTCGGTTGAACGTCTTGGACCTTGTAGGCTTCGGCAGCAACAGGGCCGGCAAGGCAGGTGCTGGCGGCAAGAAGAGCGATCAAAAGGGATTTCATGAAAATTTGCTCCTGACACGGGGGATATTATCCCGTGCCGGGCCATAGCTCCTTTACGCTACACTTTTTTGACAGCCGCAACCGAAATGGAACAACGGCCTCCCAGAGGCAAGGCGCTGCCGTAGCAGAGAAAATTGCGTGATGATGCGGATTTGAACCAGTCTCTCCACCATCCGGTAACGACCATCGGCTAACCTGGTGTTGAACATAGAAGTGGTAGGAGGGTGGCATGCCCTTGCAGAGGATACCGGACGCAAAATCGGACATCCCTCGGGATCAGATCTTCGAGAAATCCAAGATCGATCGCCCCGGCAAGATCGTGTTTCTCGGCCACCATCTGAGCGTCGCGAAGACACAGCGCTGCCTCATCCGGACCATCTCCCTTTATGGTGCAGAACTCGACGTCTCGCCTCATGTAATCGTTCCCTCGAATTTCTTCCTCGAAATACTGGGGATCCATGACGACATCGGCTGTACGCTGATCCGTCGCGAAGCCGAGAAGCTGACGGTCGGCTTCAACATGCTGATCGATCCGGAATTCCTGCACCATGTGGTTCGGCTCTCGTTCGAGACCAGCCACTAAACCATCTCACGATGCGACCTCCTTGACCCGGCTCCGCAAACGCTTGCCGGCATGCGTGGAGTGCTGAGAACCCGCGCAAATACGTCGGCCGCGCATTTAAACCTGAATATCAGGCATACTTAAAACTTGATCGAACTTGTTGATGCTAATGCAAATAATCATCTCCAAGGTGCAAGGCAGACGAGTTGGGAGAGCCGGACATGGCGATGGAGAATGCGACGCATCTGGCCGGGGTTCGCTCGGAAATGTACGAGCGGAAATGGGAGCGCTTCTATGTCCGCCGGCCTGCCAAGGTCATGTCCGTCCGCCCTGGGCTCACCGGCATCACGATCCGCAGTTGTGAGGTGGTCGACATCTCACAAGGTGGGGCGGCCATCGAGCTGACGACCGCAATTGGTCTTTCCTCTCATTATTATCTGCAGATCGTCGGCCTTGCCGATCGGATCGGCTGTGCGGAGGCCTATCGAAACGGCAACCGCGTCGGGGTCAAGTTCATCGCCCCGATCTCGGAGCATATGCTGCACCGGATCGTTCGCGCCGACTTCATGCTGGGCGAAGCCGTCAATACACCGCTCAAGCCGTTCCAGAACGGCAACGGCGCGCGCCTCGGTCGCTGAGGAGACCTCTGCCGATCGAGGTCTGATCCCGGTGGATCCGGCCTTGCGTCCGAAGCTGCGCTTCTTATTGTGAGCGGATCGACATCGATCTGCCGGAACCCGCTTCGCAATGACCGCATTTTCCCGCTTCACGCCGCTTGCCGCCTCCCTTCCCGCAACCGTGCCATTTGTCGGCCCCGAAGCCATCGAGCGGCAACGCGGCCTTGCGGTGCGCGCCCGGATCGGCGCCAATGAAAGTGGTTTTGGCCCGGCCCCGTCCGTGCTCACCACGATCGCGGAGAAAGCGGGCGAGATCTGGAAATACAACGATCCGGAAAACCATACCTTGAAGGGCGCGCTTGCCACCCATCTGGGTTTGACGTCACAGAATTTCGTCATTGGCGAAGGCATCGACGATCTGCTCGGCCTCATTGTGAGGCTTATCATCGAGCCCGGCATGCCCGTTGTTACCTCGCTCGGTGCCTATCCGACCTTCAACTTCCATGTGAACGGGTTTGGCGGCCGCCTCGTGACCGCCCCTTATCGCGACGACCGCGAGGATCTCGATGCCCTGCTTGCGCTGGTGCGCCAGGAAGATGCACCGCTGGTCTACTTCGCCAATCCCGACAATCCGATGGGTAGCTGGTGGGATGCTGATAGTATCGTCGCCTTCGCGCGCGCCCTGCCCCCGACCACGCTTCTCATCCTCGACGAAGCGTATAGCGAAACGGCACCGGAGGGATCGATCCCGGCCATGGATGCGCTGATCGATCTGCCGAACGTGATCCGCACCCGGACATTTTCAAAGGCTTATGGTCTGGCGGGTGCTCGCGTTGGCTATGGCATCGGCACGCCGGGCACTGTCTCGGCCTTTGACAAGATCCGCAATCATTTCGGCATGCCGCGGCTCTCGACGGAAGCCGCCCTCGCCGCCCTTGCCGATCAGGCCTATCTCACCGCCGTGGTCGGACGGATCAAGGCTGCGCGCGACCGCATCTCGACAATCGCCAAAACAAACGGTCTGACGCCGTTGCCCTCCGCGACGAATTTCGTCGCCATCGATGCGGGGCGCGATGGCGTCTTTGCCCGCGCCATCGTCGACGGGTTGATGGAGCACGGCGTCTTCATCCGCATGCCGGGGGTGGCGCCACTCAACCGCTGTATTCGTGTGTCCACCGGCCTGCCCGCCGATCTCGACCTGTTCGAAGAGGCGCTGCCGAAGGTCCTGGCTTCTCTGCGCTGAGCATGCCGCAATGAAAAAGACCGCGCCGGCCTTGTTCCTGCCGGTCGCGGTCTTGAAAAGTGTTGGCCCTGGCCCCGTCCAAAGGTCCCCGCCACGTTCCCCACTGGGTTATTGTTGTGGATTCTCCTGCCGCAGTCGCGGCCGGAATTGGTCAGTGCATGGTCATCCATTCGCGGGCGGCACGAAGCGCCTCGGCGAGCTGGATCTTGCTCATGGTCTGGGCGAGATCGGCGCGGAGTTCGGCGGCGCGGTCACAGCCCTTGATCGCGGCGATGTTCAGCCACTTGTGGGCCGAGACCAGATCAATCGGGCAACCGCGGCCGGTCGCATACATAAGGCCCATGTCGCGGAAGACGTCGGCCCGGGTTTCGCCACCCATCGTGGCATTTTCGGAATTGTGCATTTCAAAGCGTGCCATTGGTTTTGTCCCTGTTTGCCTAGTTTCTCAGTCGTCCCTGTTTTCCCTTGCGGGCCCTTCCAGAACGGCGCCGGATCTTTGTCCGGTCATTCTCGCTTCGGTCGGGTTTGGCGGGGTTTTTCCCTGCTCGTTTGATGGGTTCACTATGCCAAACGGTCTTCAAAACTCGCTTAAAATGCATCCTTAATTTGCTGAAAACAAAGTACAAAAGCTTCGTAAACTTCGGATTCCGTTAAGTATCACTCCCCCTGCAAGCCAAGGATTTCGAGACAAAATTTACGAAAGTTTGATGCTGTGAAATCAACTAATTCTTCACCACGTTTTCCGATGCGATTTTGGGAATGTGCTGAAATTGCGGTGTTCGGCGGCTTTCCACGGCTCCGTTTTCGGGGCGGATTGCATTTTACCTTTACGTGTGCGTAAGATAATTCTTAACCGTTGGCCGGATGCGGAGAGGACCGTTTACGACTGCGGGAGAGGATCATCATCTCGGGAGGAGAGATCAGACCATGCGTTCCATCATCATTGCGGCAGCATTCGCGCTTTCGGCCTTCACGGCACAGGCCGCCGAACCCATCGAAGGCAACTGGAAGACAGCGTCGGGTGCAACGGCCCAGATCGCGCCTTGCGGCGGTTCCTTCTGCGTGACGCTGAAAAGCGGCCAGCATAATGGCAAGCAGATCGGCAAGATGGCCGGCAGCGGCGACAGCTACAAGGGCGAGATCACCGACCCTGAAACCGACAAGACCTATTCCGGCTCGGGCTCCGTCTCCGGCAACTCGCTCAAGATGAAGGGCTGCGTCATGGCCGTGCTCTGCAAGAGCCAGACCTGGACGCGCCTCTAAGGCCATCGACATTTAGAGTACAAAAGGGGCGCCGGCTGCAACCGGCGCCCCTTCTGCTTTCTAGGGCGGATCAGATCGGCTGGCCGACATCGATGCGATTGCCGTCGGGATCCTCGAAGACGAAGGCGCGCAGGCCGTAGTCCTTGTCCTGGAGCCGCTTGACGACCTTCAGACCTCGCTGCTGCACGAGGTCATGGAGATGGTCGATGTTCTCGACCATCATATGGGCGACGTTGAAGTCGGCCGCCTTGTGGTTCTTCTGAAGGCTGAGATGCAGTTCGGCATCGTCGCGCTGCAGGATCATGAAGCCGACGGGGCTACCGTTCTCGAAGACTTTCTCCAATCCGAGCAGGCCGACATAGAAGGCCTGAGCCCGCTCGATATCCTTGACGGGCAAGGTCGCGGCAATGCGCCCGAAGCGGAGGGCGCCTTCGTGTTTTTCAGTCATGGGTGAAACCCTGTTGCCGGAGGGCGGGTCGGATGGTGACGGTGCACCAAGCGCGAGGCCATTCGGTAAGGAGAGCAAGACGGGACGGTGCCCACCGGCCTCCATTATGACCAGAAGCCGCCGAGAGAAAAGAGGGCTGCAGCGAAGGAGCGTGAATTTCAGTTAACCCTTCTGAATGCCAGATGAACCCTCATCTCAGACCGCATTCAGGCAGGCCTTGCTAAAACACGCCCATCAGATCGGAAGGGAGCAAGGACATGGCCAAGCTGACACGGCGTTTCACCATCATCTCGCTGACCATGGCGCTTTTCGCCTTCATGTTCGGCCAGCTCGTCGTCCACAATCAGCCGGGCGTTCGCCACCTGTCGTCATCGGGACTGGTCGCAAGCTGCGCACCGACAGGCCTCAACAGCTGCCGCCCCACCTTCTGATCCGAACTCTGGCGCAGGCGGCACCGGACACCGCCTTCGAAGAATCTTGATGATGCGTCGACGACGTCGTTTGCTTGTCAAGTTTCGTTTCCTATAATGCGCCATGAACACACGAATCTTGTCCCCAGCACCCCAGAACTCCATCAGCCCCGAGCCTTATCAGCCTCAGGTCTTCACAGATGCAACGGCGGCGGTCGATGCGCTGACCGTGCTCTATGAGCGCAACACGACCTTCCTCATCGAGGCCTTTTCGGCGCTGGCCAAGGGCGGCCCGATCGAGGGCCGCTACCGGGCCTTCTATCCGCAGGTCAGCATCGAGACGACGAGCTTCGGCCATGTCGACAGCCGTCTCTCCTATGGCCACGTGACCTCGCCCGGCATCTACACCACGACGATCACCCGGCCGCAGCTCTTTCGGCATTATCTCAAGGAACAGCTGGCACTTCTGATGCGCAATCATCAGGTGCCGATCACGGTGTCGGAATCGACGACACCGATCCCGCTGCATTTCGCCTTCGCGGAAGGTGCGCATGTCGAGGCGTCTGCCGGCGGCCTCGTCGACATGCAGCTGCGCGACATCTTCGATACGCCTGACCTTACCGTCACCGATGACGAGATCGCCAATGGCGAATACGAGCCGCTGCCCGGCGAGCCACATCCGCTGGCACCGTTCACCGCCCAGCGCATCGACTATTCGCTGGCGCGGCTCTCGCATTACACGGCGACCAGCGCCAACCACTTCCAGAACTTCGTGCTGTTCACGAACTACCAGTTCTATGTCGATGAATTCTGTGCCTATGCGCGCAAGCTGATGGCCGATGGCGGCGGCGATTACACGGCCTTCGTCGAGCCCGGCAACATTCTGACACCGGCCGGCCATACGGAACCGACGGAAGGCGTGGCGCTCGGGCGCCTGCCGCAGATGCCGGCCTATCACCTGAAGAAGAAGGGCCATGGCGGCATTACCGTGGTCAATATCGGTGTCGGCCCGTCCAACGCCAAGACGATCACCGACCATATCGCGGTGCTTCGCCCGCATGCCTGGCTGATGCTCGGCCACTGCGCCGGGCTTCGCAACAGCCAGCGTCTGGGCGACTACGTGCTGGCGCATGCCTATATGCGCGAGGACCATGTTCTCGACGACGACCTGCCGGTCTGGGTGCCGATCCCGGCGCTGTCGGAAGTCCAGCTCGCGCTGGAAGATGCGGTCGAGGAGATCACCGGTTACGAAGGTTTCGAGCTGAAGCGCATCATGCGCACGGGCACGGTCGCCACGATCGACAACCGCAACTGGGAACTGCGCGACCAGCGCGGACCAGTCAAACGGCTCTCGCAGGCACGTGCCATCGCGCTCGACATGGAATCGGCGACGATCGCCGCCAACGGCTTCCGCTTCCGTGTGCCCTACGGCACGCTGCTCTGCGTCTCCGACAAGCCGCTGCATGGTGAGCTGAAGCTGCCGGGCATGGCGACGGCCTTCTATAAGACGCAGGTCAGTCAGCATCTGCAGATCGGCATCCGGGCACTGGAAAAGCTCGGCGCCATGCCGACCGAGGCGCTGCATTCGCGCAAGCTCAGAAGCTTCTTCGAGACAGCATTCCAATAACAAGATCAATCGGGCGGCCAACAGGCCGCCCGCTTTCGTTCATGCCCCTTGCCAGGCCGACACGCTTGAACCGCCGAAGAGAGCTTCGGAGGGCATCTTGAAGATGAAGTAGGGATTGAGCATCGGCAGCGCGCTGACCTCATCGAGCCGCCGCAGTTGATCCGCGTCGAGGGTGATGTCGAGCGAGGCGATGTTCTGCGTCAACTGCTCGACGCGGCTGGCACCGACGAGCACGGAAGAGACGCCCTTGCGTCCGGTGACCCAGGCGAGCGCGACTTCTGCCGGGGATCGGCCGAGTTCAGCGGCCACCTCTTTCACGACATCAACGATATCGAAGTTTCGCTCGGTGAAAAGCATGCCGCCATAGGGATTGTCGCCATTCAGACGGCCGTCGCTTTCGCTCTCGGCGCTCTTCGCACCGCTGTCGGGCAGCTCTGTCGGCCGGTTTGCGTGCTCCAGCATGCGGCGGTCATATTTGCCGGTGAGCAGGCCGAAGGCGAGCGGGCTCCACGGCACGAGGCCCATGCCGAACTCCGCTGCCGCCGGCAAGATCTCTAGCTCGACGCCGCGCTCGATCAGCGAGTGGCCGTATTGCAGACCGATCGGGGTGGGCAGGCCATGGGCGGCCGCAAGCGTCGCCACCTTCGCCACATACCAGGCGGGTGTGTTGGAGAAGCCGTAATGCAATATCTTGCCGGAGCGCACGGCCCGGGTCAGCGTTTCCAACACCTCTTCAGCCGGCGTCACCTGATCCCAGACATGCATCCAGTACATGTCGATGTAATCGGTCTTCAGCCGCGTCAACGAGCCCTCGATGCCGAGCCGGATATTCTTGGCACCGTTGCCGGCCCAGAGCGGCGTTCCCTGGCCACGGGCAAAGCCGGATTTGGTCGCGATGACCAGGCGGTCGCGCAGACCGCTGTCGGCAACGAACCGCCCCAGCATGTCCTCACTCTGCCCTGCGGAATAGATGTCCGCCGTATCGAGAAAGTTGCCGCCTGCTTGAACATAGGTGTCGAACAGGTCTCGCGAGACCTTTTCCCCTGCACCCCAGCGCTCGGCGCCGAAGGTCATGGTGCCCAGCGCCAGTGGGCTGACGATCAGGCCTGAGCGGCCCAGCGTGCGATAATCTGTCAGGTTCATGTGGAAGCTCCTTGGTTGGCGTCTGGAAGGAGATAGGCCGTCCGAGCCTCAAGGATTAGCGCTTGCGTCCCGCATGCCTTTATGAGCAGCATTCACGAATGGAGCGCAATGAACTCAATGATCTGCTCGCCTTCGCGACGGTCGCCCGCGAGCGCAGTTTTACGCGCGCGGCTGCCAAGCTCGGCGTCTCGCCCTCGGCACTCAGCCATGCCATGCGCAGCCTCGAGGCACGGCTCGACGTGCGGCTTCTTGCCCGCACGACCCGCAGCGTCGCGCCGACCGAGGCCGGTGAGCGGCTTCTCGACACGGTGTCGCCGGCCCTTGCCAATATCGAGGAGGGCCTCGCCTCCTTGGCGCATTGGCGCGACAGTACCTCCGGCACGGTGCGTGTGACGGCATCGACCTATGCGGCCCAGACCGTGCTGATGCAGAAGCTGCCGGGCTTTCTGCTCGCCCATCCCGAGGTCAAGGTGGAGATCAATGTCGAAGATCGTCTGACCGATATCGTTGCCGAAGGCTTCGATGCCGGCATTCGTTTTCAAATGTCTGTCGACAAGGACATGATCGCCATTCCGGTCGGCCCGGCCCTGAAAACGATCATCGTCGGCACGCCTGGCTATTTCGAACGATACCCACCGCCCAAAACACCGGCCGATCTGCAGGATCATGTCTGCGTCGGCTTCCGCCTGAGGTCCGGCGCCGTCATGCCCTGGGACCTGGAGGAGGACGGACGTGAGTTTCGCTTCCGTCCGACCGGGCAATTCATCGCCAACGATGGTGCCCTGATGGCCGCTGCCGTTCGGGCAGGCGCCGCGCTCGGCTACATGATGGAAGAGGAAGTGGCTGGCGATCTCGCCGAGGGTCGGTTGATCCAGGTGCTCGATGCCTGGTGCGTGCCCTTCCCCGGCCTGCACCTCTACCACCCCAGCCGCCGCCAATCGCCCCCTGCTCTACGAGCGCTGATTGCGGCGCTTCGGGAGTGAGCGACCAGGAACGCACCTTCTGCCACGTCCCACTGCAGAGCTGCATATTTGGCAGCAACGAAGCCAGTCTCCGGACTAGGATCGCTTAGACGGCGCGAGCAGAACAGCGATCCCTGTGCCGACGAAGGCAGAGATCAGGATGAGAAGGTGTACATTGACGGCTGCCTTGCCGATGATCACCAAAGAGGACGTCGATGACGCCGCCCCAAAGGACAGGGCGCCGGCGACGATGCCGGCGGGGTAGGTTCCGACGCCACCTGGCGCATGGACCGGCAAGACGGAGGACAGTTCTCCACCCAGCGCACCGCCGAAGCTCGCTGCCAGCGGGGTGACGTCCATGAGACGTAGCACCCAGGCCAGCACCACGACCTTGACACCCCAGTTTACCAAGGTCGCTCCCCAGGCACGCAGAAAGGCAGAAGGACCGGCCGGCAAGCCTCGCTCGATATCGTCTACCAAGAGCCGCAGCCGTTCGGGCAACCGTCTCGCCAATCGCAGGATCGGTCCCTTCAAGCCAAAAAGCGGCAGTGGGGCAAGGAGGAAAGCCAACCAGAGGGCGACGGCCCAGGATGCACTTCCCTGCCCGAGCACGAGGCCAATACCGGCCGCCGCGAGGAGTGCATGGAGGTCGAGGAGACGCATGACGAGCAAGGCGGCCGTGGCACGTGCCAGTGGCATACCGAATTCCGAGCGCATCAGAAGCGGAAAGCTCGCCTCACCGGAGCGCAGCGGCAACATGATGTTGAGGAGATTGTGAACAAGGGTCAGCTTGAGCAGTCGGCGGAATTGGCCGTGGGTCTCTTTCGGAAAATAGTCCGCGACGCGCCAGCAGCGCACGGCATAGGTCATGATCAACAGCGTCAGGGCAACAACCAGGGGCAAGATGCCGATCACTGCCAACTGCCTCACGAGTGTGGGTATGCCGAACGCGAGCTGGAGGAAGACCGCGTAGCCAAGCAGCGTCCCGCCGGTCACGAGCCACATGCGATTGCGCCGGAACCACCGCTCCTGACTGGCATCCTGATTTGATTTCATATAGTCGTGCACCCACAGATGGTTCAGGTCGGCCTTAGCATGAAAGGGCGGGTCCGGACCACCGGCGCGACATGGAGTTTATGCGTGAGTGCGATGATCGAAACGAGCCTGGAGAGCACCGTAGTGACCGATGCTCCGGAACTCTCCCTCGTGGTGCCGATTTTCAACGAAGAAGAGAGCGTCGGGCCCCTGATCGAGCGGATCGAAGAGGCCATGGCGGCTTTTCCCGGCACGTGGGAACTCGTGCTTGTCGATGATGGCAGCGCAGACCGCACGCTTCTCACAGCACGCGGGTATCTTGCTCGCCCCGGTCTCGACCTCAAGATCGTTGAACTGCAGCGCAATTTCGGCCAAACGGCCGCCATGCAGGCCGGCATCGACACGGCTCGTGGCCGTCTGATCGCCACGCTCGACGGCGACCTTCAGAACGATCCGAAGGACATCCCCTCGATGGTCAAGGCGCTTGAAGAACGCGAACTCGACCTGCTCGTCGGCTGGCGCAAGAACCGCAAGGACGGTCTCGTCCTGCGCAAGATCCCGTCCTGGTGTGCGAACTACCTGATCGGCCGCATCACCGGCGTGAAGCTGCACGATTATGGCTGCAGCCTTAAGATCTACCGCGCCTCCGTCATCAAGCAGGTCAAGCTAATGGGCGAGATGCATCGCTTCATCCCGGCCTGGGTCGCGAGCGTGGTTCCCAGCTCGCGTATCGGCGAAATGGAAGTGACCCATCACGCCCGCCAGCATGGCACCTCGAAATACGGCATTTCCCGCACGTTCCGGGTGATCCTCGACCTTCTGTCGGTAATGTTCTTCATGCGCTACAAGGCACGGCCAGGCCACTTCTTCGGGTCTCTTGGCCTCGGCACCGGCTTTTTGAGCGCCCTGATCCTCGCCTGGCTGTTCATCGAAAAAGTCATATTTGGCGAGGATATCGGCGGCCGGCCGCTACTCATCCTCGGCTTCATGCTCTTCCTGTCCTCCGTCCAGCTGATCACCACCGGCATCCTGGCCGAAATGATCGCCAGGACCTATTACCGAGATGACGCCCAGCCGAACTACATCGTCCGGACGGTGTTTGAGAACGGTTCTGCCTGACCATGATCACACGACTGAAGAATAGTCCGAGCCTCGTCTTCTGGATCCTGGGCGGATACTTTCTGACGCAACTTTGCGTTCGATTGCTGATCCCGCATTCGCTTGAACTCGATGAATCGGCACAGATCTTTTACGCTCAGTGGCCGGCCTTCGGATACGACACGCAGCCGCCGTTTTATAACTGGGTGCAGACGGCTCTCTTCCACGCGCTGGGCACCAATCTTTTTGCTCTCGCATTCCTGAAGAACGTCAGTCTCTTTCTGACCTACCTTTTCCTCGGTCTCGCCGCGATGCGCGTGGTTCGGTCAAAAGAATTGGCGGCGGTCGCCCTTCTGGGGCTTCTCACTTTCCCGCAGCTCGTATTCGAATCGCAACGCGACCTGACACACAGCGTGGCGGCCGTGTTCGCGTCTGCGCTGTTCATGTATGCGCTCATCCGGACGCTCGACACGCCATCTTGGTACAGTTACGCGCTGCTCGGCTTCGCCATCGGAATAGGTCTGATCTCGAAATACAATTTCGCCCTTCTGCCGGCGGCGGCGTTCCTCGCGGTCGTCATCGATCCGGAATTTCGCAAGAGACTGTTCGACCTTCGCATTCTTGTTGCTGCCATCGTCGTTTTTCTCGTCATCCTTCCTCACGTATTGTGGCTGCTTGACAATCTGGATCTCGCGACACGAGGAACGATCAACAAGCTCGAGGGCCAGGATGTTGCCAGTAAGTGGGCCCAAATCGGGCTCGGAACGATCTCGCTGGCTGGTGCCTTGATCGGTTTTGCAGGCCTCACTCTCCTGACATTCCTTCTGCTTTACCCGCGCAGCCTCTCGCAGACGATCGGGAGAAATAACCAATGGAGCCTGCTCCTTGGCCGCATCATGCTCTGCGCTCTTGCGTTGCTATTTGTGCTTATTCTGGTCAGCGACAGCACCAACATCAAAGACCGCTGGCTGTCTCCGATATTTCTGATCCTGCCTCTGTATCTGGCCACGAAGTTGGATCAGCTCGATATGGAGATTGAGCCATATCTTTCGCGGATGTGGTCGCTCGCAAAGGTCATCCTGATCTGCATGCCCCTGGTTATGCTCGTTCGCATACCGGCGCATGGCTGGTTCGGTGACTACACGAAGCTCAATACCAACTATGATTCCGCGCTGTCAGAAATCCTGCAGCGGGTAGAACAACAGCCCACTGCGTTTTTGGCCTCAGACGTTCATCTGGCGGGTAATCTCCGCATCCTACGCCCGGATTTGCCCGTGTTCATCGCCGGCTATTCTCAATTGATAGGAGAAACACGCATTTCGACATCCACACCTCTCCTGGTCGTCTGGCGCATTGGGAAAACTGAGGACATGCCTGGTTCCCTCGGCAAGTGGATTGAACGGATTGGCGTGCCCCTTCCCTATACACCAGGCAAGGTGAGCATACCCTACATTTTCGGCCGACCTGGTGATGCGTCCACCTTCGGCTACGCATTGGTCCGTATAGATCCGGCCGCCGGCTAGGCCTCCACGATCTCTGCCTCGCACCGCACCGGAAAGTTCACCGAATTGGCGATGAAGCATTTTTCACGCGCGTCGCCATGAAGCTCCAGCGCGAGTTCGGGAAACGTTCCTCGCTTTATGGTGACTTGAGGTTTGAGCAAGACGTCGACGAAGCGGCCTGTCCCATCCGCGTCCATCTCCATGACCCCTTCCGCTTGGTCTTCATAGGCCGTGACGATGACGCCCGAAACCGCGCAGAAATGCAGATACCAGAGCTTGTGACAGGCGGAAAGCGAGGCCAGGAACAGATCCTCCGGGTTCCACCGCGCCGGATCGCCGCGAAAGGCCGGATCGGCGGAGGCGAGGATGTCGGGCTTGCCTTCCGCTGAAATCAGGTGGTCGCGACCGTAGTCACGGTAAGCGGAGGTGCCCGTTCCGGCATTGCCCTGCCACGTGACGGTGACCCGGTATTCGTGCCGCTTTTCACCCATCGAGCTTCCTCCCTTTTGCGAATCCATTGCCATCATAGGCTCCGACGTCGGCAGGCGCCAAGCGTGGACGATCGCAGAATTTTCAGGACGCCCTCTTGCACAGATCAAACTAAGATATATCTTAGATGCAATTCCAATTGAGAAAGAGCACATCATGAGACAGTGCAATTCCAGCCGCGGCGAACGCGGCAATCCCTTTTTCGCCTTCCGAGAAGCCATGCATGCCATGCGCCACGGCGGTCCCTTTGGCGGCCCCATGGGCGGCGGCCCCCGCGGCCGGGGCGGCGAGCGTCGGCGCATGTTCGAAGGTGGCGAGCTTCGGCTCGTGCTCTTGAAACTGATCGAAGACCAACCGCGCCACGGCTACGACCTGATCCGCGAAATCGAGAGCCTGTCCGGCGGCGCTTATGCGCCTTCGCCCGGTGTCGTCTATCCGACCATGACGCTGCTGCTCGACATGGGTCTTGCCGAAGAGGTCGAAAGCGACGGCCCGCGCAAGCTGATGACGATTACGGAGACCGGTCGTCAGCATCTTGCCGAGCGGGCTGACGAGGTCGCAACAGCGATCGGCCGGTTGACCGCCCTTGCAAAGGTCAGCGAAAGAACCGATGCAGCGCCTGTTCGGCGCGCCATGCACAACCTCAAGCAGGCCCTGCACGACTGTCTGTCACGCGAGGGTTCCACCCGCGAGACGCAATTGGAGGTCGCCCGCATCCTCGACGAGGCGGTCGGCAAGATCGAAAGGCTCTGAGAATGGCAACATCCACCACCACCGTTCCGACCGAAAACGGCTGGAAGTATCTCCAACAGCTCTGCAAGCACTGGGCGCACAAGCTTGACGTCGAGCTGGACGAGCAGAACCACAAGGCCACCGTCAAATTCGACGAGGCCGTGGCGTCCATGCAATGCGATGCAGCGACGCTAACGGTCTCGATCGAGACGGGCGATGCCGCAAAGCTCGAGACCTATCAGAGCGTTGTGGCGAGCCATCTCGACCGGTTCGCCTTCCGCGAGGCGCCCCTGCCTTTCGACTGGAAGGCTGCCTGAACTTTGCGGGCTCTTGGCTACAGTGGGAACCTCAACCGATTGATCAGCCTCCAACCGGAGGCTGATCACCCTGACAGAGACAAGTGCAAGTTATCCCTCTAACAGTCGAATCCCCCCAAGATAAGAACTTCCACCACCGGCGAAAGTTGCTAGAAAGCCGAATGGGCGGACAAGGGCGCTGGCCAAATGGGGGATTGCTATGACTGTGGTAACAAGAACATCGACATCTTGGTTTTCGCGTCTGGGCGGGGCGCTGACGGGTGTTGTGTTCGGCTTTATTCTATTGATCGTGGCAATCGTCGCGCTGTTCTGGAACGAAGGACGATCGGTCGCGACTTATGAATCTCTGGTGGAAGGCCAGGCGATCGTCGTCAGCACCGATGCAGCGCGGATCGACCCTGCGCTCGATGGCAAGCTGGTGCATATCGAAAGCGCCGTGGTTCCGCAGGCTGACGTCGTCGATGCGGATACGGGGATCAGCGCAAGCGGCGTGATTGGTCTGGCGCGCAAGGTCGAGATGTATCAATGGGTCGAGGAAAAGAGCAGCAAGACCGAGAAGAAACTGGGCGGCGGCGAAGAAACCGTGACGACCTACAGCTATTCCAAGGAATGGAGCGAAAAAGCCCAGGATTCCTCGGAGTTCCAGGAAACCACAGGACACGATAACCCGGAATTCTGGCTGCCATCAACGGAAACTCTTGTGGAAACGGCGCGATTGGGAGCCTTCAGCGTGGAGGGCTCGCAGATCGCATCCGCTGGCACGCGACAAGCCTTGCCGATCACCGCTGAAACAGCGGCCGAGGCCTCCGAAGCGCTCGGCTATCCCGGCGAGGGCCGTGCCGTCACGCAGGCACTTTACTTCGGCGCCGATGAAAAGGCGCCGCAGGTCGGGGACACCCGGATCCGCTTCGAGAAGATCGTGCTGCCCGAAGTCAGCGCTGTGGCCATGCAGCGTGGTGATCGCCTGGCCGAATACACCACGGAAAACGGCTATACGCTCTTCCTGCTCGCCGCTGGCCGCGAAACCTCGGACAAGATGTTCGCCGACAGCCAGACCGGCAACGTCATTCTCACCTGGGTCATTCGCGCAGCGGGGATCCTGGGTTTGTTCGTCGGCTTTGCCCTCATCCTGCGGATCTTCAGCGTGATCGGTGACGTCATTCCGTTCGTCGGCACCCTGATCGGCTTCGGGACGGGTCTGATCTCGTTCGTCCTGGCGATCGCGGTCGGCGTAACTGTCATTGCGATCGGCTGGTTCGCTGTCAGGCCGCTGCTATCGATCGGGCTGATCGTGGGCGTGGTCGCGATTATCTGGGCCTATTCCAGGTATGTCCGCAAACAGACGGCCGAGCCTGTGGCATGAATTGCCGGCTCGGGGCTCTGTAACGAACCTTGGGCACTTCCGCATCAAAGAAGCAAGACTTGAACAAGAGCGGCCTTGCCAAACACCGGCAGGGTCGCTCTAAGCTTGTCTGACAACAGGAGGACAAGCCCATGACTGCACTCACCATTCCCGATCTTTCTGGCAAGGCCGTGCTGATCACCGGCGCATCGAGCGGCATCGGTGAGGCTCTCGCCCGCGGCTTCGCAGCCCAGGGCGCGCTGGTTGGATTGCACTACAATTCCAACGCTGAAGCAGCCCATGCGATCGCTGGCGATATCGAGGCTTCAGGCGGCAGCGTCGTTCTCGTCAAGGCGGACGCCGCTTCCTCAGAGGCCATGGCCGAGGCTGTCGCCCATGTGGCGAAGACCTTCGGGCGGCTCGACGGTGTGATCAACAATGCCGGCAGCATGATCGCCCGTGTGCTCTATGAGGACATGACGGACGCGCAATATGACAAGGTGATGGACGTGAATGCCCGCTCGGTGCTGTCCACCACGCAGGCGGCCGTCAACCATCTCAAGCGCGAAGGGGGCTTCATCATCAACACGACCTCGGTCGCCGCCCGTACGGGTGGCACCGCGGGCTCGGGCGTCTATGGCTCGTCCAAGGCGTTTGTTGCTGCGGTCACCAAGGGCATGGCGCTGGAATTCGGCAAATACAACATCCGCGTCAATGCGGTGGCGCCTGGCGTCATCACCACGCCCTTCCAGGACAAATACGCCCTGCCCGGCCAGCTCGATCAGGTGGCGGGAAGCGTGCCGCTCAAGCGCACAGGGACGCCACAGGATTGCGTCGGCGCCTATCTCTTTCTGGCGTCAGAGATGCTGTCCGGCTACATCACGGGGCAGACGATCGATGTGAATGGTGGGCAGTTCATGCCGTGAAGGCAGTTAACATCACAGTTCGTAGGGTACGGTGATGTCTGGATGTTGACGCGGGAACCCTTCGTATCCCGTGTCAGCAATCGCAGGCCATTTGCCTTTGCTGCCCCCCAGATCATGGCATCCGGCAGTTTGAGCTTATGGTTTTGCCTGACGATGACCGCGTGGTCTGCGACATCCTGTGTCAGACCGATAACTTCAAATCCTTTCAGGAAGGCGCGCGTGGCTTCACCCAAATCCGGCGGAGCTCCGACCATCACCTCGATCCAGGTGATGATGCTGATCGCTCGCTCAGGATAGCTGTCTAAAACTTCCTGTGCCTCAGGCACACCATTGAGTACATCGATCACGATATTCGTGTCGAGGAGTACTTTCACCATTCGGAGCGGAGCCGACGCTGGACGACAAGTCCGTCTTCGGAGTTGCCCCAGAGCCCGAACCCACTCCGGACGGCATCGTCCTTCTGTCGATCCAGCAGTTCACCAACGGCTTCCCTGATCAGCGAAGCGCGAGATACTTGCTTGGCAGCAGCGAGCTTATCCAATGCCTCGATCTGTGCGTCGGGAATATCGACTAGGGTGCGCATGCGTCCTCCGCGTGATATCGTCCCTATATATCACCAGAGGTACAAATTCGCCAGCAGGCCCCTCACCCCTCGCCGCGATTGTCCTTCAGCCAGTCCAGACCATTGCGCAGCGTGTCGACTGCCTGGTCGATCTCGGAACGCGAGATGATCAGCGGCGGGGAGAAGAGCATGCGGTCGCCGGTGGCGCGCAGCACGACGCCGGCGTTCACACATTGGTTGCGGACAGCTGTCCCGGTATCATCAGGCTTCTTGAAACGGCGGCGGGTGGCCTTGTCGGCGGTGATCTGGACCGCGCCCATCAGGCCGACGCTGACGGCTTCACCGACGAGTTCATGGTCGGTGAGCGAGGCGAGCGCCTGAGCGAGATAGGGGCCGGTATCGTCGCGGACGCGATCGACGAGACCTTCTTCCTCGATGATGCGGATGTTTTCCAGCGCTGCGGCAGCGGCCACCGGGTGACCGGAATAGGTGTAACCGTGGTAGAAATCGCCGAGTTCGTTGACCATGACTTCCGCCACGCGGTCGGAGACGAGAACGCCACCGATCGGCAGATAGCCAGAGGATAGGCCCTTGGCGATCGGCGCGAGGTCCGGCTCG
The DNA here is from genome assembly GCA_958439205.1 of uncultured Allorhizobium sp. Taxonomy (GTDB): domain Bacteria; phylum Pseudomonadota; class Alphaproteobacteria; order Rhizobiales; family Rhizobiaceae; genus Allorhizobium. The sequence continues at coordinate 3,534,590 of OY288189.1, forward strand.
AAATCATAATGCTGGTGGCCGAACCACGAGCCGAGGCGGCCGAAGCCCGAGATGACTTCGTCGGCGACGAGCAGGATCTGGTACTTGGCGCAGATGCGCTTGATCTCAGGCCAGTAGGTCGAGGGCGGCACGATGACGCCGCCGGCCCCCTGGATCGGCTCGGCGACGAAGGCGGCGACATTTTCCTCGCCGAGCTCGATGATCTTCTCTTCGAGCTCGCGGGCAACCTTCAGGCCGAAATCCTCAGGTGTCAGATCGCCGCCCTCGGCATACCAGTAGGGCTGGTTGATGTGGTGGATGCCTTCGATCGGCAGGTTGCCCTGCTCGTGCATCCACTTCATGCCGCCGAGCGAGGCGCCGGCGACGGTGGAGCCGTGATAGGCGTTCTTGCGGGCAATCACCTGCGTCTTGGTCTCGTGGCCGAGCGCCTTCCAGTAGACCCGCGCCATGCGGAACCAGGTGTCGGAGGCTTCTGAGCCGGAATTGGAGAAGAAGACGCGGTTGATCTTCGGCCCGGTCTTCTCGGCGATCTTCTGGGCGAGCAGCGTGGTCGGCGGCGTCGTGGTGCCGAAGAAGGTGTTGTAATAGGGCAGTTCCAGCATCTGGGCGTGGACCACATCGGCGATCGACTTGCGGCCATAGCCGACATTGACGCACCAGAGGCCGGCAAAGGCGTCGAGATACTGCTTGCCGGTCGAGTCCCAGATATGCACGCCCTCCGCCCGGGTGATGATCTTGGTGCCGGCCGCATTCAGCTTCTTCATGTCCGAGAAGGGATGAAGATGATGGGCGGCATCGATGGCACCGAGATTGGAGACGGCGGTCACTGGCTTGTTCATGGGTCTGGTCCTTGACCGGGGCGGAAGCTCTTGCTTTCACGGCCAAACTTGGTCCGCGTGCCTGCCTTGCCCCGCATTGAAAGGCGGAACATTATCGGCTACGAACATGACCGTCCAAAACGCGTTTGGCAAGGCACCGATTGCCGCGTTCCTCCGGCCAAATCCGCCCCGAAAGCCAACGAGAGTTTTCCCATGACAGCACCGACCGAGGCCGCCGATCAGACCGCAGCCGACCCTTCCGCTCGCATCGAGGTGCTGCTTGTCGGCATGAATGGCGACCTGCGCGGCAAGATGATCCCGCTGAAAGCCGAGGACAAGGTCTGGAAGAACACCGTGCGCCTGCCGGCCTCCACCCAGTCGCTCGATATCTGGGGCGACGACAATGACGACATCACCAAGATCTCGCTGACGCTGGGCGATCCCGATGGCATCTGTACACCGGACAAGAATTCGCTGACCACGCTTCCCTGGGGCCCTGCCGGCTCCAAGCAGGTGCTCGCCACCATGCACACACTGTCAGGCGAGCCGCATTATGTCTGCCCGCGCGCCATCCTCGCCAATGTGATGAAGCGCTTCGAGGAAAAGGGCCTGACGCCTGTCGTTGCCACCGAGCTCGAATTCTACGTGATGGAGCCTGACTTCCGCGACACCGGCGTGCCGATGCCGCCGAAGGCGCTGGTCATGAACGACGAAGTCGAGGGCTATCAGCTCTATGACATGCGCGCGACCGCCGCGATGGAAGACTTCCTCGATACGGTGCGCGAATATTGCGACGACATGGGTCTGCCGGCCGATGCGACGACTGCCGAATTCGGCCCCGGCCAGTTCGAGGTCAACCTGTTGCACAAGCCGGATGCGATGGCGGCTGCCGACGACTGCATTTACCTCAAGCGCGTCGTCGATTTCGCCGCCCGTCGCCACGGCTTCAAGGCCACCTGCATGGCCAAGCCCTATGGCGACCATGCGGGCTCCGGCCTGCATGTGCATGCCTCGATCATCGACAAGGACGGGAAGAACATCCTCGACGCCAAGGGCGGCGATCCGGTGAAGCTGAAGTCGATCACCGCCGGCATGCTGAAGTCGATGCAGGACGCGCAGCTGATCTTTGCGCCCTTTGCCAATTCCTATCGCCGTTTCCAGCCGGGCTCCTTTGCGCCCGACAAGATCGACTGGGGTTTTGGAAATCGCGGCACGGCGATCCGCATTCCAGACAAGGACGGCCCGGCTGCCCGTATCGAACACCGTGTCGCGGGCGCGGACGCCAATCCGCACCTGCTGCTCGCGGCCATCCTCGGCGGCATCCTGCTTGGCCTCGACGAGGATCTCGATCCTGGTCAGGTCACGACGCCGGATAGCGCGCCTGAAAACCCCGACATGCTGACCTATGATTTCCTGACCGCCGTCGAGCGTTTCCGCGCCTCGGCCTTCATCAAGGACATTTTCGGCGCCGAGTATCAGCGGATCTATGGCGACACCAAGCGCAAGGAGGCGATGGCCTATCTGCGCACCGTCTCGAGCTTCGACTACCAGACCTATCTGCCGCGGATCTGATCCCCGATCAGACCTCTCCAATCGAGCGATCATCAGACAGGGGCGGCCCTCAAGCCGCCCCTGTCGCATTTTTGACAGCAAATGACGCGATAATTTTATTTCGTCATAAAACGGTCACGCGAAATCTTCGGTCCAAGTCACAGGCAAACGATCAAATCTCCTCCCCAAAATTAGGGTAGCCGCAGAAAATGCGGGTTGTGTCGGCTTCCTGAATAATCTTCTCTCCCTTTCCGTTAACGTGAACTGGGAGTTCCAAACGATGTCTATCCAGACGCGCCGACTGCTCGGCACCTCTCTTCTCCTCACCTCCATTCTGTTTGGCGCGAGCCAGGCGCTGGCCGAAGTCGTGCTTCATCGCGGCAATTCCGGCGAGCCGCAGACGCTCGATCAGGCCAATACCTCGATCGACATCGAGGCCTTCATTCTAAAGGATCTCTATGAGGGTCTGACCATCTATGACGCCAAGGGCGAGATCGTCCCGGGTGCTGCCGAAAGCTGGACAATTTCCGACGACGGCACGGTCTACACCTTCAAGATCCGCGAAAACGCCAAGTGGTCGGACGGCTCGCCGGTGACGGCTGAAGACTTCGTCTACTCGATCCAGCGCGTCCAGAACCCAGAAACCGCTGCCAAATACGCCAACATCCTTTACCCGATCAAGAATGCCGAAAAGGCCAACAAGGGTGAAGCGAAGCTGGAAGAAATCGGCGCAAAAGCCGTCGACGCAAAGACGCTGGAAATCACGCTGGAGCGCGCGACCCCGTTCTTCCTCGAACTGCTCGCCCACCAGACCGCCCTTCCAGTTTCCAAGGCGAGCCTCGAAAAGAACGGCAAGGACTTCGTCAAGCCGGGCGTGATGGTCTCGAACGGCGCCTACAAGCTCGAAAGCCATGTGCCGAACGACAACCTCGTCGTGGTGAAGAACGAAAACCACTGGGATGCCGCCAACACCCAGATCGACAAGGTCGTCTTCTACCCGATCGACGATCAGGCCGCTTCGGTCCGTCGTTTCGAAGCCAAGGAAATGGACCTCGTCTACAACTTCTCGGCCGACCAGATCGACCGCCTGAAGGAAAGCTATGGCGAGCAGGTCCGCGTGTCGCCGTCGGCTTCGACCTATTACTACGTCTTCGACACCCGCCAGGAGCCCTATAGCGACGTGCGCGTCCGCCAGGCCTTGTCCATGGCCGTCGATCGCGACTTCCTGGCCGAGGAGATCTATTCCGGTGCGCAGCTGCCCACCTACTCCCTCGTTCCGGACGGTCTCGGCGGCTATGCTGCAGCCAAGGCCGACTTCGCCGAACTGTCGCAGCTCGACCGCGAAGACAAGGCGATCGAACTGATGAAGGAAGCCGGTTACGGTGAAGGCGGCAAGCCGCTCAACATCGAGATCCGCTACAACACCAACCCGAACCACGAGCGCGTCGCCACCGCGATCGCCGACATGTGGAAGAACACGTTCGGCGCCAGCGTCACCATGACGAACCTCGACGTCGCCTCGCACTACGCCTATCTTCAGGAAGGCGGCGCCTTCAACGTTGCCCGGGCAGGCTGGGTGTCCGACTATGCGGATGCGGAAAACTTCCTCGCCCTCAACGTCTCGACCAACACCTCGTTCAATTACGGGAAGTACAACAACCCGGAATTCGACGCGCTGATGGCCAAGTCCTACACCGAGGCCGATGCCGAAGCCCGCAAGAAGATCATGCATGACGCCGAAGTCATCCTGATGCGTGATCAGCCGATCGCTCCGTTGATGAGCACGGCCAATCTGTGGCTGGTTTCCGACCGCGTCAGCGGCTGGCAGGATAACGCCGCCAACGAGCATCTCAGCCGCTTCCTTCGCGTCGCTGAATAATCTCGTCACGTGACCGGACGACGCACGGCTCCGCCGCGCGTCGTCCTCTCAGGAGCAGGACATGACATCCTTCGTACTCCGGCGGCTCATGAGCGCCGTTCCGACGATCTTCATCGTCGTCACCATTTCATTCTTTCTGATGCGGTTTGCGCCCGGCGGCCCCTTCAATCTTGAGCGCCCGCTACCGCCCCAGACGATGGCCAACATTATGGCCACCTACAAACTCGACCAGCCGCTGATCAGCCAGTATCTCAGCTATATCGGCAATGCCTTAACCGGCGATCTCGGTCCGAGCTTTATCTACAAGGACAACACCGTTTCCGAACTGATCGGCAAGGCGCTGCCCTATTCGATCCAGCTCGGCGGTATCGCGATCCTCGTTGCCCTCATCGGCGGCGTCCTGCTCGGCACGGTCGCAGCACTCCGGCAAAACAGCACGATCGATTTCGCCGTCATGTCCTTTGCGACTGTTGGCGTGACGATCCCCAATTTCGTCGTGGGTCCGGTGCTGACCCTTCTGTTTGCCGTGATCCTCAACTGGTTGCCCGCCGGCAGCTGGGGCGATGGATCGCTGCGTTATCTCATCCTGCCGGTCACGGCGCTGGCGCTGCCGCAGCTCGCGGTCTTTGCCCGCCTTACCCGTGGGGCGATGATCGAGGCGCTGCATACCGACCACATCCGCACGGCACGCGCCTACGGCTTGCCGTCGCGCGTGGTGGTCGTCACCCATGCAATGCGCGGCGCGATGCTGCCGATTGTCTCCTATCTCGCGCCCTGCGCTGCAGCCCTTTTGACTGGCTCTGCCGTGGTCGAGACGATCTTCACCATCCCCGGTGTCGGTCGATACTTCGTGCTCGGCGCGCTCAACCGCGACTATCCCCTCGTCATGGGCACCGTCATCCTCGTCGCCGTGTTCGTGATCGTCTTCAACCTGTTGGTCGATATCGCCTATGGCCTGCTCGATCCGAGGGTTCGCAATGACTGATACCACCCTTTCCCCTCAGCCCGAGATCGCCGGACGCAGTCTGGCACAGCTCGCGATGATGCGCTTCCGGCGCAACAAGGCCGCCATTACCGGCTGCGTGCTTCTGGTCTTTGTCACGCTGTTTTCATTCGCCGGTCCGTTCTTCGTGAACCACAGCTACGATCAGGTCTTCTCCTCCTATGTCAGCGTGCCGCCGAGCCTTTCGCCGCGGCCGGACCCCGAGACCCTGCAGGACGTCGCCGAAAGTGTCGCCCAGCGGGCACGAGTGAACCTGGACAGCTTTACGGTCGAGGATGGCCGCTTCACGGCCGTGGTCAGCTCGGATGAGGAAATCGACCCCCGCACGATCCGCTATTTCGACCGCAACAACGAGTTCAAGAATTCGGAAGTCGTGGAACAGGCGGCGGATGGTCGAAGCCTTACGGTCTCCGGAACCGTGGATCAGGTTACCTTCCCCTTTGGCACGGATTCGAACGGCCGCGACCTCCTCGTCCGCGTCATGCTCGGCGGGCAGATCTCGCTCGCCGTCGGCCTTGCAGCCAGCCTCGTCTCGCTCGGCATCGGCGTCGTCTATGGTGCGACCTCGGGCTATCTCGGTGGCCGCGTCGACAATGTCATGATGCGTATCGTCGAAATCCTTTATTCGCTGCCCTTCGTCTTCCTCGTCGTGGTGCTCGTCGTCTTCTTCGGGCGATCGGTGATCCTGATCTTCCTGGTGATCGGGGCGGTGGAATGGCTGGAAATGGCCCGCATCGTGCGCGGCCAGACGCTGTCGCTCAAGCGCCGCGAGTTCGTTGGGGCTGCCGAAGCCTTGGGGCTCACCGACTGGCAGATCATCCGCCGCCACATCATTCCGAACACGATCGGCCCGGTCATCGTCTTCGTCACTGTCATCGTGCCGAAGGTAATCCTGCTCGAGAGCTTCCTCTCCTTCCTCGGCCTCGGTGTTCAGGCGCCGCTTGCCAGCTGGGGCACGCTGATCTCGGAAGGGGCGGCCAGCATGCAGAACGCACCCTGGCTCCTGATCTTCCCGGCGATCTTCTTCGTGACGACACTGTTTTCGCTGAATTTCGTGGGCGACGGCCTGCGGGATGCACTGGATCCGAAGGACCGATGAGCATGGACGACAAGACAAACAATGAAACCGTGCTCGACGTTTCCGACCTCAAGGTGACGTTCGCGACACCCGACGGCACTGTCGAGGCGGTCAAGGGCATCAGCTTTTCGGTGAAGAAGGGCGAAACGCTCGCCATCGTCGGCGAAAGCGGCTCGGGCAAGAGCCAGACGATGATGGGCATCATGGGCCTGCTCGCCAAGAACGGCGATGTCAGCGGCACGGCCGTCTATGGCGGCCGGAACATCGTCGGCCTTCCGGTGGGCGAGCTCAATAAGGTGCGCGGCGCCAAGATCACCATGATCTTCCAGGAGCCGATGACCTCACTGGACCCGCTCTACCGGATCGGCAAGCAGATATCAGAGCCGCTGATCCATCACGGCGGCATGAGCAAGACGGAAGCGCGCGCCCGCGTGCTGGAACTGTTGAAGCTCGTCGGCATTCCCGACCCCGAGCGGCGCATCGACAGCTATCCGCACGAAATGTCGGGCGGCCAGCGCCAGCGCGTGATGATCGCGATGGCGCTCGCCAACGAGCCAGACGTGCTGATCGCGGATGAACCAACGACCGCGCTTGATGTCACCATCCAGGCGCAGATCCTCGATCTGCTCGCCGACCTGCAGAAGCGCTTCGGCATGGCGATCGTGCTGATCACGCACGACCTCGGCGTGGTCAAACACGTGGCCGATCGCGTCGCCGTCATGCGCAAGGGCGAGATTGTTGAGACGGGCAGCCGCGACGCGATATTCGGCAATGCGCAACACGACTACACGAAGATGCTGCTCGCCGCCGAACCGACGGGCACCAAGCCTCCGCCGGCAGACGATGCCCCCGTCGTTCTGGAAGGCCGCAATGTCACCGTCGATTTCGACATCGGCAGCGGCGGTTTCCTGCGTCCGAACCGCACGTTCAGGGCGGTCAACCAGGTCAGCGTCCGGCTTCGCCAGGGCCAGACCATCGGCATCGTCGGTGAGTCCGGTTCCGGCAAGTCGACGCTCGGACGGGCCCTGCTTAAGCTGCTCGCAGCCGATGGCGCCTTCCGCTTCGAGACGGCTGATATCACCAAGCTCGACCGGGCCGGCATGCGCCCCTTCCGCAAGCAGCTGCAGCTGGTGTTCCAGGATCCTTATGGCTCGCTCTCGCCGCGCCAGACGGTCGGCGAGATCATCACCGAGGGTCTCTACGTGCACGAGCCGCAGCTCAGCCGCGCCGAGCGTGACGCGCGCGCCATTGCTGCTCTCAAGGAGGTTGGCCTCGATCCGGCGGCGCGCAATCGCTATCCGCATGAGTTCTCCGGCGGCCAGCGTCAGCGTATCGCCATTGCACGCTCGATGATCCTGAAGCCGAAGGTCGTCATCCTCGACGAACCGACCTCGGCGCTCGACCGATCTGTCCAGCGGCAGGTGATCGAACTTCTGCGAGATCTGCAGGACAAACACGGCCTGTCCTACGTCTTCATCAGCCACGACCTCTCGGTCATCAAGGCGATGTCGGACCACGTGATCGTCATGAAGAATGGCAAGATCGTCGAACAGGGTGCGACCGAGGAGATCTTCGAGCGCCCGGCGGAAGACTACACCCGCGACCTGATCGCGGCGGCCTTCAGCCATTGAGACGACGGCGCCCGGCTGGTCCGGGCGCCCTTCCCTTACGCTACCGGCTGCGGTTGGGGGACGAGAACCTTGAGTTCGCCGGCATGGATCTTGATTTCAACGTCGGCCGGCATGCGCAACAGTTCGCCGTCCAAAACGCAGGCCGCGCCCTTGCGATGCCTCGGGAAGTGCAGGCGCACCATATCGGCGGTCGACGCGGTCACCGCTTCGTTATCCTTGAACTTGCCTCTGATGATGTCGAAAGCGAGAAGCCCGACCCCGGTCGGCTCCAGTGGGGCTGCGAGATAGACCCCCAGCTTGCCGGTGTCGACGCGATCGGCAAAGAACAGCGAGTTGTTGCCCAGCGGATTGTTGGAGACGGAGATCGCTGAGACGGGCCGCTCATCGCTCTTGCCATCGCCGTTCATGTCGAAGACGACATCGAAACGTGGCGGATCGAGCATGACGCCGAAGGCCGCACTGGTGCTTGCCCGCATCTTGCCGAGGCGTGAGGCGAAGTTCATCTGATTGCGCATGCGGACCATGCGGGCGTGGAGGCCTGCGGAAAACTGATGAACGAAGGGGCGGCCATTGGCGGTTGCGATGTCGACATCGGCAATCTCGGCACTGGCGAGCACGTCCAGGACCTTCCAGATGTCGAGCGGCAGCTTAAGCGATCGAGCAAAGAGGTTCATCGTGCCGGCCGGGATGACACCGAGCGGCAGCTTTGCCTTCCAGGCGACAGCGGCGGCCGTCGAGATGGTTCCATCACCGCCACCTGCGAGCAGAGCCTCGACCCCAGGCGTTGCGACAGCCTTCTCCAGCGCCTCGACGATCTCGTCCCCACCGACCACCGTGCAATCGAGCTCATGGCCTCTTGCGGCAAAGGCGCGGTTCGCGTTTTCGCAATAGGTCTGCATGTCGGTGGTCTTGAACGTACCACCGTCGCGATTGAGTACTGCCTTGATCTTCATCTCGCCCTTTCGCGGCCCAGAAAGGGCCGAAGCTCAGAACGCCTCGGCCTGTGAAAAGTTTCCTTGTGGCAGAGATCGATAGCATTTGAGCAATTTTCAAGGCCAGGAGCAAAAGCCTTTGCCGCAGTGCACACCGATATGATAAATAACAATTCTCATTTCAGCTGGCTTCCGGGCCTTTCTTCCATCGCTGCTTCCTGAAGAAGCTTTTTGCGCCACGCGTCCCGCGCCGGCGCGCAAGGTGTTTGCATGACCGATTGTTCGACCCTGGCCCATCCCCTCGATTCACGAGGGAGCGAAGCGCAAACGCTGACCGCATCCACCATCCTTCTGATCGAGCTGGCGCTGGCCGCCGGCGGCTTCGGGATCGGCACCGGTGAATTTGTCATCATGGGCCTGCTGCCCGAGGTCGCAGACACCTACGGCGTGACGGTTCCCCAGGCCGGCCACGTGATCAGTGCCTATGCGCTGGGCGTCGTCATCGGCGCACCGATCATCGCAGCGCTTGCCGCAAAACTCCCACGCAAGACGCTGCTCTTGATGCTGATGGGCCTCTTCGCCGTCGGCAACTTTGCGAGCGCTCTCGCCACCGAATTCTCGACCTTCACCCTGCTGCGCTTCGTCACCGGCCTGCCGCATGGCGCCTATTTCGGTGTGGCGGCGCTGGTCGCTGCCTCCATGGCGCCGCCGAACCGTCGCGTGCGGGCCGTGGGCCGCGTGATGCTGGGCCTCACCATCGCCACCCTGATCGGCACACCGATCGCGACCTTTCTCGGCCAGCTCATGAGCTGGCGCGCCGCCTTCTTCCTGGTCGCGGCAATCGGCGCCATCACCGTGGCGCTGATCGCGCTCTATCTGCCGAAGGATGAAGTGGCGGAAGGCGCCAGCATCCGCCGCGAACTCTCCGCCTTCGGTCGCCTGCAGGTCTGGCTGTCCTTCGGTGTCGCTGCCGTCGGCTTCGGTGGGATGTTTGCGATCTTCAGCTATATCGCCAAGACCGTGACGGATACCGCAGGCCTCCCCGCCAGCATGATCGCCGTCGTGCTCGCCCTTTTCGGCATCGGCATGAATGTCGGCAATATCGTCGGCAGCCGCATGGCGGACTATTCGCTGAAAGGTACGATCGGCGGCATGCTCGCCTTCAACATCGCGCTGATGGCCGTCTTCTCGCTGACCGCCCACAATCCGGTCATGCTCTGCATCTGCGTGTTTCTCACCGGTTGCGGCTTTGCCGCCTGCCCTGCCGTCCAGACCCGCCTGATGGATGTCGCAGCCGACGCCCAGACGCTGGCCGCCGCGACCAACCATTCCGCCTTCAACATTGCGAACGCGCTCGGCGCCTGGCTTGGTGGTCTGGTGATCGCGGCCGGCTATGGCTACGGCGCCACCGGTTATGTCGGCGCGGTGCTCTCGGCCTTCGGCCTGATCATCTTCCTCATTTCCGTGGCACTCGAAAAGAAGCCGTCACGCGGCTGAGGCCGTCTCCACGATTGCGTCGGGCTCGATCATGCGCCGCTCGCCATCGCGGCATTCGACATGGCGCGTGCCCCACTGTTCGAGCACCATGATAACAGGACGCAGGCTCTGTCCGAGCGGTGTCAGCGCATAGTCAACGCGCGGCGGCACCACCGGATGGACGGTGCGCGTCACAAGCCCCTGCTCTTCCAGCTCGCGCAACTGCTTGGTCAGCATGCGCTGGGTCACGGCCTGCAGCCTGCGGCGCAGCTCGCTGAAGCGCAGCGTGCCGTCGACCAGGAGATGATAGAGGATCACGCCCTTCCATTTGCCGTCGAGAAAGCTCAGCGTCGTCTCAACCGGGCAGCCTGGAAACGCGTTGGTCATTTTGGCGCGTGGTCGCGACATGGGCAGTATCCTTTCTGATACCGAGGTTCATTTCTGTGCCTACGAACACAAAATGTGCATTCTTGCGAAGATCCCATCTATGTCCTTAATGGGCAGCGTGCAAATGCAAGACAGGAGTTGCCCCATGCGAGCCATCGGTTTCCACAAGCCCCAGCCCATCACCTCGGACGAGGCCCTGGTCGATCTCGACCTGCCGATGCCTGAGGCTTCCGGTCACGACCTCCTGGTCGAAATCAAGGCCGTCTCGGTCAATCCCGTTGACACCAAGGTACGTCGCAACCATACGCCGGCAGCCGGCGAGGCCCGCATTCTCGGCTATGACGCGGCCGGCGTGGTCAAGGCAGTCGGGGCGGACGTGACGCTCTTCAAGCCCGGTGACGAAGTCTACTATGCCGGCGCGATCGGGCGCCCTGGCACCAATGCCGAATATCATCTCGTCGACGAGCGTATCGTCGGCATCAAGCCGAAGTCGCTCAGCTTTGCAGAGGCTGCCGCCTTGCCGCTGACCGCCATCACCGCCTATGAGGCGTTGTTCGACAGGCTCAAGGTCGCCGATCCCGTGCTGGGTGCCGAACGGGCGATCCTGATCACCGGCGGCGCGGGCGGCGTGGGCTCGATTGCCATTCAGCTCGCCAAAACGCTGACCGACCTCAAGGTCATCGCGACCGCCTCGCGGCCCGAGACCGCAGACTGGGCAAAATCACTCGGTGCAGATCACGTGATCGACCACAGCAAGCCGCTCGCTGAGGAATATGCAAAGCTCGGCATCGGCGCACCCGCCTTCATCTTCTCGGTCACGCATTCGAGCCAACATCGCCTGGCCATGGCCGAGATCATCGCGCCGATGGGCCGCATCTGCCTGATCGACGACTTTCCGGAAGGGTTCGACATTCTTGCCTTCAAGATGAAGGTGGTGTCGCTGCATTGGGAGTTCATGTTCTCGCGTCCGATGTTCCAGACGCCTGACATGATCGAGCAGCACAAGCTGCTGACGCATGTCGCTGAGCTGATCGACAGCGGCAAGATCCGCACGACGCTCGACACTGTGCTGGGGCCGATCACGGCGGAGAACTTGCGCAAGGCGCATGCCATCATCGAAAGCAACCGGGCGCGCGGAAAGATCGTGCTGGAAGGCTTTCCCGCCTGAGCAAAGGCAGATTGGCCGCCGAACCCCGCGGCGTCCAATCAAGACCCGGACTTCAGGAACGGGCGGGGAGCTTCAACGGCGCCCCGGTCTTGACGCTCCGGATGGCGAAATTCGACCGGATATCGGTGACACTTGGCAGGACGAGAAGTCTCTCGGTCAAAAGGGTCTCATAGGCGGACAGGTTCTCGACGACGACTTCCGCCAGAAAATCCGACTCGCCTGATATCATATAGCAGGCGACCACTTCCGGAATGTCGAGCAGGGCGTCATGCAGCGCGTCGGCATTTTCCCGGGTGTGGCGTGCGACCTTGAAGGCCACAAAGACCGTGAGTTCGAGCCCGAGCGCACGGCGATCCAGGTCGGCACGGTATCCCCTGATGATACCGCTCTCCTCCATCAGGCGGATCCGCCTCAGGCAGGGTGATTGCGAAAGACCGACCTTGTCGGCGATCTCAACATTGGTGGTGCGCGCATCTTCCTGGAGCAGCCCCAGTATCGCATGATCGAATTTGTCGAGTTTTGGCATGAACCCTCACCAGGGCGGACAATATTGGCAGAACCTGTCAATCCACTAGTGATCTGAGGCGAAATTGGCAAGGACATGCCCCGTCGGCAGCCCTAGAATGGCGGGCACAGAACTCGTTCGGAGTCCCGCATGTCCACCGTCGGCACCTCTCAAATCCCCGGCTCGCGTCGCTCGGCACTTGGTGCCCTGTCTGCACTCTCCGTCGTGCTCATCTGGGCCGCTTGGCTGGTCTCCACCCGCCACAGCGTCGGTGCGGGTCTGGGGCCACTCGACCTCAGCCTTTTGCGCTATGGCATTCCGGCTCTGGTCCTGACGCCGGTCTGGTGGCGGACAGGCCTGTTTCCGAAGGGTGCCACAGGGGCACTCGCTCTCATGGTTGTCGGATCCGGGGCCCCCTTCTTCCAGATCGTCGCCTTCGGCATGCGCCACACGCCAGCTTCGGCGGCGGGCGTCCTCCTGCCGGGGTTGATGCCGCTGGCCGTCGCGCTCATTGGAATGCTGTTCCTCGGTGAAAAACCGGACAACTGGCGCAAGCTGGGCATGCTGGGGATTCTCGCGGGCGGCGGTGTACTTCTGTACGGCAATCTGGGCGGGGATGGACTGGGATGGATCAGCTTCACCATCCTACCCATCGGAGCGACGCTCTGGGCCGTCTACACCCATGCCTTCCGACGCAGCGGGCTCAATGCCTTCGAGGGCGCGGCGCTGATCTGCGTCTGGTCGACGATCCTCAACCTCGCCGCCCTGCCCTTCGTGGGTACGCGTTTCCTGTCGGCGCCATCCTCGGAAATCGCCCTGCAGGCGGTCACGCAGGGCCTCTTGTCCGGTCTTGTCGCCACGCTTCTCTATGGCGCTGCGGTTCGGACACTTGGCGGAACGCAGGCCGCGGCTTATACGGCGATCACGCCGGTAGCGGCGGCCATCGGTGGAACACTCTTCCTTTCGGAACCACTCGGTGCAGCAACCATTGTCGCTGCTCTCGTCACCGGCTTGGGTGTCCTCTTGTCAACTGGCCTTCTGTCGAAGCGCTGATCGCGCATAGCTGCTGCGTCAGGCCGCTGAACGCATGATCGCTTCACTGCCAACAGGCATTTCGCACGGCTTCAGCGCCGCGTCTTCCACGGCCACCAGGTTTTCTTGGCCCCAGCGGCCAAGGGCCTGGATGACCGGCTCGAGGCTGCGGCCGAGCGGGGTCAGCGAATAGTCGACGCGGGGCGGTACGACCGGGTAGACGGTGCGGGCGACGAGGCCCGCGACTTCCATCTCGCGCAACTGCTTGGACAGCGTACGGTGGGTGATGGTGGACAGAAGCTTGACCAGTTCGTTGAAGCGAAGGACCTCGTCACGCAGAAGATGATGAAGGATGACACCCTTCCATTTGCCGTCGAGGAGCTGGAGGGTCGCCTCGATCTGGCATCCACCAAGGTCGGATAAGCCGGATTTTGTCTCGCGAGCCATTCAAATTTCCTTCTCAAATCTCGACACGTCGACCTAGACGCGTCTGTTCCCACTTAGTCCTGACCGACGAAGGCGCAAAGCCTCAAACCGGTCGGATTTGGTCGACACAGCGTCAACACCTGCTTCGACGCGCAACGGCACCGAAAAGTTTCACTGCGGGGAGATTGGGGCGAAGTCGCGAGTCGGAAAGGCTGATTTCGCACTCGTGAGTTTGCGTGACAAGAGACTGTCACGGACCGATCAAAAAAGCGTGGCGCCGGTCGCGAGACCAGCGCCACTCAAAATCATAGGGATCGATGCGGCGATCAGGCCTGCATGACAACGACCTTGGAGCCGACGTCGACGCGGGCATAGAGGTCGATCACATCATGGTTCATCATGCGCACGCAGCCGGACGACATGGCCTGGCCGATCGACCAGGGCTGGTTGGTGCCGTGAATGCGGAACATGGTGTCGTTGCCGCTGCGGTAGAGATACATGGCGCGCGCGCCGAGCGGGTTGTTCGGGCCGCCGGGCAGACCGCCTGCATATTTCAGGTTCTTTTCCGGATCGCGGCGGATCATGTTCGGTGTCGGCGTCCAGGTCGGCCATTCGGCCTTGCGACCGACATAGGCGTTACCGGCAAGCGCGAGACCCGCGCGGCCAACGCCGATGCCGTAGCGCATGGCGCGGCCACCGCCCAGCACGTAATAGAGCCGGCGCTCGGGCGTATTGACCACGATCGTGCCTGCCGGATGCGATGTCTCATAGGCAACTTCCTGACGGCGCAGCTCCGGCTTGATCTTCTCGAGCGGCACCTTTTTCAGCGGATGCGGTTCATCCGGGATGTCGCCATACATGGCCTGCTGGTTGGGAACGGACTGGCAGCCGGCCAGAAAGAGCGGCAGGCCGAACAGGAGACCGCGGCGGGAAATGGTCATGATTCAGGCGTCCTCGGGATACGATTCGTTGCCGAGGAGCCTAGAAATTTATGGTTAATGCCGGGTTAAATCTCAGGGTCGACGTTAAGAGAGATGGCGAAGATGGGGCAGCGGGCAGTCGTGTTCAACCTAGCCGTCAGAGGCAAAAAGGGCGGCCTTTCAACCGCCCTTTAAGATAGTCACATGTTCGGATAGACCGGCCCCTCGCCGCCAAGTTCCCGTCGGCGGTCCGTGCGGGCCTGCCTCCCGAACATTTACATGTTCGGATAGACCGGCCCTTCGCCGCCAAGTTTCCGGCGGCGGTCAGTGCGGGCCTGCCTCCCGAACATTTACATGTTCGGATAGACCGGCCCTTCGCCGCCTTGGGGCGGCACCCAGGTGATGTTCTGGTTCGGGTCCTTGATGTCGCAGGTCTTGCAGTGCACGCAGTTCTGGGCGTTGATGACGAAGGTCTCTTCGCCGTCCTTCTCCACCCATTCATAAACACCCGCCGGACAGTAGCGCGTCGAAGGGCCGGCATAGATGCCGAGCTCGGAACGCTTCTGCAGGTCCATGTCCTTGACCTTCAGATGGACCGGCTGATCCTCTTCATGGTTGGTGTTGGACAGGAAGACCGAAGAGAGACGGTCGAAGGTCAGCACACCATCCGGCTTCGGATAGGCGATCGGCTTGTGATTTGCGGCCGGCTCGAGGGATTGCGCATCGGTCTTGCCATGCTTCAGCGTGCCGAAGAAGGAGAAGCCGAGGAGCTGGTTCATCCACATGTCGATGCCGCCGAGGCCAACGCCAAGCGCCGTGCCGAGCTTGGACCAGAGCGGCTTGACGTTGCGCACGCGCTTCAAGTCCGTGCCGATATCGGTCGAGCGCCATTCGTTCTCGATCTCGATCGGCTCATCATTGGCGCGGCCGGCGGCGATGGCCGCAGCGATCTTCTCAGCCGCCAGCATGCCGGAGAGCACAGCGTTGTGAGAGCCCTTGATGCGGGGCACGTTGACGAGGCCCGCGGAACAGCCGATCAGCGCGCCGCCCGGGAAGGATAGCTTCGGCACAGACTGGTATCCGCCTTCGGTAATCGCGCGCGCGCCGTAGGAGAGCCGCTTGCCACCTTCGAAGGTCTTGGCGATCGCCGGATGGGTCTTGAAGCGCTGGAATTCCTCGAAGGGATAGAGATAGGGGTTCTTGTAGTTCAGGTGCACGACGAAGCCGACGGCGACCATGTTGTCTTCGAGGTGATAGAGGAAGGATCCGCCACCGGTCTTCATGCCGAGCGGCCAGCCGAAGGAGTGCTGCACGAGGCCTTGTTTGTGATGCTCGGGCTTGACCTGCCAGAGTTCCTTCAGGCCGATGCCGTACTTCTGCACATCGCTTTCACGGGAGAGATCGAACTTGGCGATCAGCTGCTTGGCGAGCGAGCCGCGCACGCCTTCCGAGATCAGCACATATTTGCCGAGCAGTTCCATGCCGCGGGTATAGGCCGGACCCGGTTCACCGTTCTTCTCGATGCCCATGTCGCCGGTCGCGACGCCGATGACAGCACCCTCATCATTGTAGAGCACTTCCGCTGCTGCAAAGCCCGGATAGATCTCGACGCCGAGCGCTTCCGCATGGGCGCCCAGCCAACGACAGACATTGCCGAGCGAGACGATGTAGTTGCCGTGATTGCTCATCAGCGGCGGCATCAGCATGTTTGGCAGACGGATGGAGCCTGCGGGACCGAGGAAGAGGAACTGGTCGTCGGTGACTGCGGTCTTGAACGGGTGATCGGCCTCTTCGCGCCAGCCGGGGATCAGCTTGTCGACGCCGATGGGATCAACCACGGCACCGGACAGGATATGCGCACCGACTTCGGCGCCCTTTTCGAGCACGACGACGGTCAGGTCCGGATTGACCTGCTTCAGCCGGATCGCAGCCGACAGACCGGCCGGGCCTGCGCCCACGATCACGACGTCGAATTCCATGCTTTCGCGTTCAGGCAGTTCCATCTCGGTGCTCATCGGTCATTCCTCGCCAGGCGGTGCGTTCCGCCTTCCTCCTTGACAAAACCCAGCCGGATTGTCGAGCCGAAGCGCGACGCGCCAAGGCGCAAATTCCGGCAGGGCGGTGTGAAGTCGCAGAATATCTTACGTGCACGTAAGGGTCAATGCGCTGATTGGTCCTCGGTCGATGCGATCAAGGCGGAAAGGCCGTGGATCATGTGCGCGTCGCTGCGCTCGATCAGGGCGGGCGGCAGATCGAGGGTGTGGAGCACCGACGAACTCTTCACCGAAGCAAGACCATGCAGCGAAGACCAGATGACAAGAGCATCGAGCAGAATAGCGTCGTCGCTGCGCTCCGTGCCGGTCAGATCCGCCCTGCGCTTCAAGCCCGAGACGAGAAGCGAAAAGGCGTGCTTGGCCTTGGCCATCATCTCGGGAAAGGCCTCGCCATCCGGCAGCGGCGTCCCAAACATCAAGCGATATTCGAGCGGGCGCTCTTGGGCATACCGCAGATAGTCCGCGCCCATGTTCGCCATGTCCTGATCCGGATTGTCGGATTTCGGATGGGCATCTAGGAACGTTGCGAAGGCGTCGAAGGCCCGCGAAACCATCTCCGCCAGAATGTGGTCGCGGCTGGCAAAGTGCTTGTAGGGCGCCTGATGCGACACGCCGAGCCTTCGCGCCACCTCGCGCAGGCTGAGCTTCTCCAGACCGTCACTGGCGATGATCGCCATGCCCTCGGCAAGACAGGCTTCGCGCAGATCACGTCGAGTTCTCGGCATATTGGCTCCCGCATCGTGTTGACCGGCGCCCGCTGCGACACCGCTCCGTCGTCCCCAAACTGTCTCCCTGACGGCGCCCGCGCAAGGTAACACGGGAGAGCAGCCTCGATCTTGTAGAGCACCAACGTTGACAGCGTCAACTTCCATCGCTATCGGTAAAGTAGACAGTGTCAACAATGCCTGTGAGGATCGTGGAATGACCGACGCAGCGAGAGCCCTCAGCCACATTAATCGCCGGGGCAGCCTGAAATATGGACCACTGGCGCTGGTGACCGGCGCCTCGGATGGCATCGGACGGGAATTTGCCCGCGAACTGGCGCGGCGCGGTTATGGCCTCGTGCTTGTCGCCCGCAGGCTCGACCGGCTGGAGGCACTGGCCGAGGAACTGGCCAAGGCCCATGGCGTCGCGGTCGATGTCCTGCCGGTCGATCTGTCGCGAGCAGACAAGGTGGAGGAGCTGATCCGCACCACGGCGCATTACGACATCGGCCTTCTGGTGGCCGCCGCAGGCTTCGGCACCTCGGGCCCCTTCACACGCATTCCCGTCACGACCGAGCTCGACATGATAGACGTCAACTGCCGCGCGGTCGTGCAGCTCAGCCATGCCATGGCCCAGCGCTTCGTGCGACGCGGCTCGGGCGGCCTGGTGCTGATGAGTTCGCTGCTCGCCTTCCAGGGCGTGGCGCAATCCGCCAATTATGCCGCCACCAAGGCCTTTATCCAGACCTTCGCCGAGGGCCTGCGCGCCGAGCTTCGCCCGCAAGGGGTCGATGTCATCGCCTGCGCGCCCGGCCCGATCGCCAGCGGCTTTGCTGCCCGGGCCAATATGGTCATGGGCATGAGCCAGCCGGCCTCGGTGGTCGCGGCTGCCACGCTCGATGCGCTCGGGCGTCGTGGCACGATCCGGCCGGGGCTGCTCGCAAAGGCGCTGGAGGCCTCGTTCACCGGCATGCCCCGCTGGGGCCGCACGCTGATCCTGTCGAAGATCATGGCCGGCATGACGCGGCCGGATAAGCGGACCGCCGCCGGGTCTGCCCAACAAACAACCACAGTCGAGCGCAGCGACCTCACCTGAGGTCGAATCGGCTTGGACTCTGGTGGCTGGAGGACGGCCTCCCTGCCGGGCGAAGTCCCTCGCACGGGCCGCCCTGCCCGGCCCAGAAAAAAGCGCCGAAGACCTGTTCTCTCCGCGTCATCTCGCGTCGCTCGCCAAAATCTGCCTTTGAACCCTTCCCCGCTTTGTCGCAGTCTCTGCCAAAACGCCAGCAGGGGAACACGACATGGCACTCACATATGGTTTCATCGGGCTTGGTCATCTTGGCCGCCATCTCGCCGGCAGTCTGGTCAGGGCGGGCTTCACCGTCGTTGTCAATGATCTCGATCCCGACAATGCCAAGGAGCTAGTCGCCGCCGGCGCCAGCTTTGCCGCCGATCCGCAAGCCGTGGCCGAAGCCGTCGATGCCGTCATCACCTGCCTGCCCTCTCCGAAAGTCAGCGAACGGGTGCTGACCGGCGAGCGCGGCATTCTGAAAGGTCTGAAGCCCGGCGCCACCTGGATCGAGATGAGCACGCTCGACGAGCAGGAAGTCCTGCGTCTCGGCAAGGTCGCCGCAGAGGCCGGCGTGCGCATGCTGGAATCGCCCGTGACCGGCGGCGTGCATCTGGCGGCATCCGGCGAAATCACCGTGATCATCGGCGGCGACAGCGATCTCTACGACCTGCATCTGCCGGCCTTCGAGGCCATGGGCAAGCAGATTTTTCGCGCCGGGCCGCTCGGCAAGGCTGCCGTGATCAAGGTGATCACCAACATGCTCGCCTTCATCCACCTGATCGCCACCGGCGAAGCGCTGATGCTGGCAAAGAAGGGCGGCATCGACCTCACCGACGCCTTCAACATCATCAAGGCCTCCTCCGGCAACAGCTTCGTGCACGAGACCGAGGGCCAGGTGATCCTGAACGGCAGCTACAACATCAACTTCACCATGGATCTCGCCGTGAAGGACCTCGGCTTCGCGCTCGGCTTCGGCCGCGAGTTCGGCGTGCCGCTCGACCTCGCAGGCCATGCCCTGCAGACCTTCATTCGCGCCCGTTCAGCCTATGGCGGCGACGCCTGGTCGTCGCAGGTCGTGAAACTTCTGGAGGATGCGACAGGCACGGACCTGCGCGCCCCGGGCTTTCCGGCGGAGCTTTGAGAGGGACCGACAGGTCGGGAAAGGCCGCTGGGTGACTTGCGGCGACAAAGCTTTACGGCGAAGAAGGCGCAAACAGATCAGGCTTGCCCCATGTCTTCGCACCCCACCCTTTCGCCCCATGACCTTGCCCGCGCGCTTGACGGCCTGCATCCGGATCTCCGCATCCTTGGCCCCGACGCTCTCGCCGGTCGGCATCCCGGTGAAGACCCGGCGAACCTCAACGCCGGCGTGATGGCGCAGCCCGCGTCGACGGAAGCGGCATCGGCCCTGATTTCCTGGTGCCGGGCGAACCATGTCGCCATCGTCCCGCAGGGAGGCCTGAGCGGTCTGGTCGGCGGTGGCACGAGCCGGGCCGGCCAAGTTCTGCTGTCCACCGCCCGGCTCAATCGCATCCTTGCCATCCACACCGACGAAGAGACCGTCGAGGTGGAAGCCGGCGTCACGCTGGAGGCACTGCAGGCAGCGCTCGCGCCCCATGGCCTCACCACCGGCATCGATCTCGGTTCGCGCGGATCCGCCACCATCGGCGGCATGGTCTCCACCAATGCCGGCGGCATTCTTGCCTTCCGCAATGGCGTGATGCGCCACCAGATCCTCGGGCTGGAAGCCGTGCTGCCTTCTGGCGAGGTGTTTTCGGACATGACCCGCGTGGTGAAGGTCTCCGCCGGTCCTGACATCAAGCAGCTTTTCATCGGCGGAGAAGGCGCCTTCGGCTTCGTCACCCGGGTCGTGATGAAGGTCGAGCCGATCCGGCCGCATCGCGCAGTGGCGCTTCTCGGTGTCGAGAATGCTGCCCGTGCGCTTCAGGTCGCCGCACGGCTGCGCCGGCATCCGGCACTTCTACTCGAAGCCGCCGAGATGATGTGGCCGCGCTATGTGCGCGATCATGCGACCCTGAAGGGCTTCGATCTCTCCTGGCTCGAAGGTGATGCTGCGGTGCTTCTGGTCGAAGTTTCCGGCGAGACCATGGAAGCGGCCACGACATTGCTGGAAGATGAGCTTGCCAACCTCTGGGAAGAAGCGGATCTCAAGGGCGGGATCGTTGCCCAGTCCTCCGATCAGGCTCGCCGCTTCTGGGACCTGCGCGAGTATTCGGGCTTCTATTTCGCGCGATTTCCCAATGCGCCGTCCTTCGACGTCTCGATGCCGCCGTCGGCGCTCGACGCCTATGTGGCGGACCTCACCGCAGGCCTTGCAGCCATCGGCAACGGCCTCGACGCGTATGTCTACGGCCATATCGCCGATGGCAATCTGCATATCGCGATCGCAGCCCCGGGTCCACTACCCCCTGACATGAAGGGGCTTGCGGAAGACGCCGTCTATGCCGGCATTCACGCCTCCGGGGGCAGCTTCTCTGCCGAACACGGTGTCGGCCTCGACAAACGCGCCGCCTATCTCACCCATGTCGATCCGGTCAAACAGTCGCTTTCCCGGCAGTTCAAGGCGATGCTTGATCCGGACATGCTGTTCAACCCGGGCAAGGTCCCGTTCTGATCACCGTTCATCCACAGATGGTCGGGCTTCCGATCCAGTCGCGCGCCCGATAGACTGCGCGCAAAGACATGACATCAAGGAAGGATACACCCATGGATCTCGGCATTTCCGGTAAACGCGCCCTCGTGCTCGCCGCTTCTCGCGGCCTCGGCCTTGGCATAGCTAACGCGCTCGCAGCCGAAGGTTGCCATGTGCTGATCTGCGGGCGCACGGAGGAAAAGCTGAAGGCCAATGTCGAGGCGATCAAGGCTGCCGGTGGCAAGGCGGATTATGTCGTGGCTGACATCGCCGATGCCCATTTCGTCGACCAGATGCTGCACGCGGTTCATCATACGCTTGGAGGCATCGACATCCTCGTCAACAATACCGGTGGCCCGACGCCCGGCACCGTCGAGGACATGGACGCCGAAAAGCTCTATAATTTTTTCCAGTCGATGGTCGTCAGGGTCATCACGCTCACCAATGCCTTGGTGCCCTTGATGAAGACGCAAGGGTTTGGCCGCATCCTCACCGTCGCCTCCTCCGGCGTCTTCGAGCCGATCCCCAATCTTGCGCTGTCCAACACGCTGCGCGGCGCGCTGGTTGGCTGGAACAAGACGCTGTCCTCGGAGCTCGCCTCCTATGGCGTGACGGCCAACATGCTCCTGCCGGGCCGCATCCATACCGACCGGATCGACGAGCTCGATGGGGCCAATGCCAAGCGCACCGGCCGCAGCCTGGACGAGGTCCGGGCTGCCTCGGTCAAGTCTATCCCGGCACAACGGCTCGGCCGCGTCGAGGAATTCGCCGCCGCCGGCGCCTTCCTCTGCTCGGTCCCGGCGAGCTATATCACCGGCACCATGCTGCGCGTCGACGGTGGTGCGGCCCATTCGATCTGACGATCGGGACTTGCTCTTCACGTCACCAAATTCGCATTGCCTAAAATGCGAATAATCGACTGAACGGGTTGGAAATCTCTTGCGTTTACTCCAAAGCGAGAAACCTGGGAGATGAGAGTTCCCGTGATGACCGATGCCGGACATGAAGACCGGATGCTGCTGGCGCTCGAGCCAGCCGCTTTCGTAGCCGATCTCGAGCCAGCCGTCGAAGAGCGCGCGCGCGTCCCGCGCTCTCGAAATGCCAGCTATGGCCGGATCATCGACCACTTCCTCGCCAAGCTTGAAACCTTCGACGATGAGTTAGACGGGCTGGAGACCGCGCCGATGGCCGCGCGCCTGTATCAGGACGTCTGAAACGCCCCTCAATATCGAGGGTATTTTACATAAACTGCATGAACGAAAGCGACGATCGTTCAAGAGATTGCTTGTATTAGGGCTGGCGACAATAAACCCCAACCCTATGGTCAATCATGCTCGCCCCCTTACTTCTCGGTTCAGGTTCATCCGGAACCACAACCCGTCCGTCGTCTGGTACGACCTCGGGATCCGGCAGCAGTACGTCGAGCTCGACGTCGCAGCCAACACCGTCGGAAACCACCCAGCCCTCCTACCAGGAGCCGGAAGCGGCAGCGCCCGACGATATCGACGATGGCACCTATCAACCGGCTCCAACCGAAGAACCGGCGCCGGCGCCTGAGGAAGACACTGGCACGCCCGAAGAGGTGACCGCCGAGGCGCCACCCGCTCAGACGGAAACCGACGCGGAACCGACACCGGTTGCGGAAGAGCCGGCCCCTGCCGAGACCGAAGCGCAGGCAGCTCCTGAGGACGCTCCCGTTTCCGACGACGCGGCTCCTGCTGAGGCAGCTATCGCTGAAGACGCGGCCGCCGCGTCCGAAGACCCTGCTGCCGACGCTGTCGATGCGGAAGAGCCGGCTGATGAAGCCGATGCAGCGCCCGAGGAAGACGCCGCGCCTGAGGAAGATCCCGCAGCCGAGGCAAGCACGCCCGCGACCACGCCTTCACCTGTTGCGAACGACCGCCCGGTCACGACAGCACCGGCGAGCGAGCGCATCTCGGAAGAGGACGCGATCGAGGCTGCGGCACTGGCCGAGTATCGTGGTCCGCAGGTGGCCGCTGAAAACGAAGTTAGCAACTTCGCACAGCAGTTGACCACGCTGATCGAGCAGAGCCTGAACAGGGCGGGTGAGCGGGCACTGGAAGTTTCGCAGGCACGGATCATCGCCGGGCTGCTTTCGGGTGCGGAGACCCCGGAACCGTCCGCGTCCTCGGCCCTCACCGCAGATGCCGAGCGTCAACCCGTCGACGTCGCCGAAGCCATCCGGGCCTATCGACAGGCCTGAGTTCGACCGCCGCAAGGTTGAAAGGGCCCGCCCAGCGGCGGGCCCTTCGCATTTCTACCAGCCTCAGCGCCGACGCAGCATCACCAGACCGGCGACTCCCGCAACAGCAAGGATCGCCCCATACATGATCCAGGGGCTCTGATCGATCATGAAGCTCGACGCCGGATAGGGAAAATGACCGGACCCCTGCCCGATCCATACGAAGCCCAACAGGATGGCGAGAGCGGCGAGGCAATGCAGGGCGATGCGCATGGGTGACATCTGTCGATCTCCAGGGTGAAGCCGACCATAGACCCTGTCGCCAACAACAGCCAGAGCGACCGCTTCGCGGGGGCTGTCGATGCGGTAGATCGCGTCTGCGCCCTCACCTGCGCTGCGATCACAGGCGTCACAAAAAGGTCGCTTGCCCTCGCCGGCCCCCTGTGGCATCAGGCGCCCTCTTTCATGTCTCGGCATCGCCGAGCACGGCCGGCTCGCCGGTTTTCACAGACAATCAGGCATAGATAAAAGGAGCGATGGCCATGGCTGAAGCGCTTGGGCTCGATTTCGGCACGACCAATACCGTCATCGCCGTCGCGGAAAACGGAGACGACACACGTTCGGTCTCCTTCACCTCTCCGGCCGGCACCGCCGACAGCATGCGCACCGCGCTCTCCTTCCTCAAGGATCCGCAGCTCGGCGCAGGCGCCCTTAAGGTCGAAGCCGGCCAGGCGGCCATCCGTACCTTCATCGACAATCCCGGTGATTGCCGTTTCCTGCAGTCTATCAAGACCTTTGCGGCCTCCGCTCTCTTCCAGGGCACGCTTGTGCATGCCCGCCGCTTCCAGTTCGAAGACCTCATGGAGGTCTTCCTGAAGCGCCTGCAGGCCTATGGTGGCGAGGGATGGCCTGAGGGGGCGAAACGTCTCGTCGCCGGCCGCCCTGTGCATTTCGCAGGCGCGAGCCCCGATCCTGCCCTTGCCGTCACCCGCTACAACGAGGCGCTGACCCGGCTCGGCTTCCCCGAGATCCACTATGTCTATGAGCCGGTCGCCGCCGCCTTCTATTTCGCCCGCACGCTCAAGCGCGATGCGACCGTCCTGGTCGCCGACTTCGGCGGCGGTACGACCGACTTCTCGCTGATCCGGTTCTCGACGGAAGCCGGCAAGCTGAAGGCAACCCCGATCGGCCAGTCCGGTGTCGGCATCGCCGGCGACCAGTTCGATGCCCGCATCATCGACCAGCTGGTCGCCCCTGAAATCGGCAAGGGCAGCCAGTTCAAGAGCTTCGGCAAGCTGCTCGATGTTCCCAGCAACTACTATCTCGCCTTCTCGCGCTGGAACCAGCTCTCGGTCTTCAAGACGCTGAAGGAGTTCACCGATCTGAAATCGCTGGTGCGCCAGGCCGAAGAGCCGGAAAAGCTGGAGCTCTTCATCGACCTCATCGACCATGACGAAGGCTATCCGCTCTACCAGGCGGTCTCGGCCACCAAGATGGCGCTTTCATCCGCCGAAGAGGCCGACTTCCGCTTCGCGCCGCTCGGCAAGGCCGGCGAAAAGCGCGTAACGCGCCGCGATTTCGAAAGCTGGATCGCCGACGATCTCGCCCGCATGGAAGAGGCACTCGACGATGTGCTGACCAGAACCAATACGGAGGCCGGCAGCATCGACAAGATCTTCCTCACCGGCGGCACATCTTTCGTGCCTGCCGTGCGCGACATCTTCCACCGCCGCTTCGACGCATCCCGCATCGAGACCGGCGGCGAACTCGTCTCGATCGCCCACGGGCTTTCGCTGATCGGCGAACGCGACGACATCGAGCAGTGGGTGGCGTGAGGCTTGCGCCCTCCCCTTGACGGGGAGGGTCGGAGCCAAGTTCCGATGTTCAAACGTCGACCAGCGTGACCAGCAGCTTCTTTCCAAGCGATCTGGCAGCCCGTTCAAGCGTATCCAAAGACACCGCGACGTTCTGCGGGTCGAGTACCCGCTCGACCTGGGTCCGGCTGGTGCCCATCCTCGACGCCATCTCTGACTTGCTGATCGACTGCATCTTCCGTGCCTCTTCAATTTCCCAGGCCAGGACACGCTTGATTGCTTCGCCGTAAACTTCGTCTCGTTCCCCGAGCTCTTCGAGGAAATCTTCGAGGCTGCCACCGACAGATGGGTTTGAGTCACTCATTTCTGTTTCCTCGTTTCCGTCTTCTTGAGGCGCTTCGACCGCTCCTGGTGTTCTTTCCAGCGTTGAACGGCAAGCTGGATCGCAGCCTTCTGTCCATCCTTGCCCTCTTCCCCGTGCAACAAGAGCATGGTGGCGCCATCGATCCCGAAATAGGTCCGAGCCTCGACTCTGCCGTTCCTCACGGTTGACCGCACTTCCCGAACCCCGTCCCGCACAGGCCTGCAGGTTGGCATTCCAATCGGCCAGCCAAACTCGACCATACCGATATCGGCACCGATGATGCGACGATCTTGCTTGTCGAGCGCCGACAGCCAGTCCTTCACGGGTTCAGCACCGTCCTCAGTCATAAAGAACTTCGCGACTATGCGCTTCATCCAAAAGCCTTGTACCTTATAAGGTTCAGTTGAGCAATTATGGAAAAGGGAATTCGCCGGGCTTTCGCAAAGGCTTTCTATTTATGCGTGCAAACGCAGATGTTGACCAGCCCTTCCTGATCGCTACACCCCCGCGCTTTCTATTTGCCTTCCGCCTGCCGAAGGCACTAGAACGGGGCCATGATCCAAGCCCACGACATGACGCCCGCAGAGCTTGCAGCGCTTCTCGCATTCCATGCGGAAGCGGGCGTCGAATGGCTCGTGGAAGACGATCCCGTCGACCGGATTGCAGCCTTTGCGGCAGAGAAGGCGGCACGCCAGGTGGCGCGCCCCGCAGCCGAGACATCGTCGGCGCAGGTGCCGGCGCGCGTTGCACCTGCGCGCAGTGCCGCCCCGTCCGAACGTCAGCCCGCGCGGGCGCAGCCGTCTCAGGGTTCGGCCCTGCCGGCGATCCCCGACGAGAATGCCGTCGCCGAAGCGCGCTTTGCGGCCGAAAGCGCCCGATCGCTCGCCGAGTTGAAGACGGCCATCGAAGGCTTTACCAGCTGCAATCTCAAGACGTCGGCGCGTTCGACGATCACGGCACAGGGCGACGGCTCTTCCGGCATCATGGTGATCGGCCCCATGCCGAATGCCGATGACGACCGCGAAGGACTGGCATTTTCCGGTCGCGCCGGTCTGCTGCTCGACCGGATGCTTTCGGCCATCGGCCAGACGCGCGAAAATGTCGTCATCTCGACCGTCATCCCATGGCGTCCGCCGGGCGACCGCATGCCGTCGACCCCGGAGACCGCCATCTGCCGGCCGTTCATCGAGCGGCAGATCGCGCTCGTCGAACCGCGCCTCGTTCTCGTGCTGGGAAATTTCGCTGCGCGCTTCTTCTTCGGCGAGACGGGCACGATCCATGCGCTGCGCGGCAAATGGCGTGAACTTGGCGCCGGCGGCCATGCGGTGCAGGCCATGGCAACGCTGCATCCACAGGAGTTGCTCGCCGCTCCCGCCAGCAAGGCGCTTGCCTGGATAGACCTGCTTGCCTTCTCCGAGCGGCTGCAGACACCGTCAAACGACTAAATTTCGGGCAATGTAAACAAATTATGAAATCTGCCATGCGCAAAACGCATGGCAGGCACGCTATCACGTCGGTTGCCGAATCTATGCTGCACTGCGATATTGAAGGTGCAAAGTGGGAGGGACACTTTACAAGGAAGACCGCCGTGAGCCTTCGGACCCGCCCCATTCACTGCAAGTTCGAGACCCTGCGTCTGGCCGGCGAACACGGCCGCAGCAGCAGCCCTTATAACCGCTCGAGCCCTTCCGTTGCCGTCGAGCAGTTGAGCGCACGATTCGCAGGCCATGCCGGTCGCATTGCCCGCCCCGCCAACAGCTTTGCCGAAAGCCGCTTCTAAGCGCCCTCTCTTGCAGGACCACGCGCATCTTCAATGTGCGTCGTGCTCCCCTCGCATAGCAGCCCTTCCCTATTGTGCATTGCAACAACGGTTCATCACTGAACTAATAAGAGCATCAAATTTGCCATGCGTCAAAAGCACAGGACACGACCATGAACATAACATTTCATCCCGTCCGCAGCCTGCGTCAGGCCATGCACCAGATCGGCCATGCGGTGAATGCCTCGGCTGAGCTGTCCCAGGCCGCCCGTAAGCGCCAGCAGGCGCAGGATCGCGGCGAACAGCGTGCGCTTCAGCCGCTCGGCTTCTGATAGACTAGGGATTTACTGGACGATCTGCCAAAGCCCGCACCTGTGCGGGCTTTTGTCGTTATGCGTGTCGGAAGAGTGCGTCCTACCTTGCCCCCAGGGCTCAGGCTTCGCGCGCCACGCCGAGGCGCGGATCATGCTTTCCCAGGCGGACGGGCCCGCAGATCTTTTCGTGGGCGAAATCGACGATCGAGAACTTGATCGCCTGCCAGCCGCAATACTCGTCGAGAAAGTCACGACGCAAGATGCAGTGATTGCGGTCGCCGTCGGGCCAATGGAGACAACCGGTCTCCACCGCGCGGCGGAATAGCCGTTGCAAGTGCGTGCGCGAGATCATGAAATGCTCGGCCATGACGCGCGCATCGATGCGGCCGATATTGTAGCCCTCGCCATCGGGGGCGAGCTCCATCGCGCGGCGCACCAGTTCGTCCATTACGAGGCCGCCGGCCTCGGTCCAGAGGAAAAGCGCCACCCGCGGCGGCGGCTCCAGCCAGCTCTGGTTGAGACAGGCCCGCCGCGCGATCTGCGGCTGGATCAGGCGGAAGAGATCCGGCTGGGCGAGAAGCGTGGCGGCGCGGTCCCCGCCATCGAGATGGTCAAGCAGCTCGAAATTGGTCACCAGCCATTGAAACATGGCCTGTGTAGGAATTTCTGTCGCCTCGTAGCGCTTGGGCCGGCGGTTAGGATCGCCGACGATGCGCACGAATTTATAGCTCAGCAACTGATCGAGAAAGTTCAGGACCGTGTTGCGGCTCGCGGCATTGTTGGAGGTGATGATCTCGCGCAGATTGGTGGTGGTCAGGCCACTCCCCGGCTGCGACGGATCATATTCGAGCTGCAGGGCAAAGGCCGCCTGGCTAAGCAGCCAGCGCTGATGCGAGGCAAGCATGCGCGACAGGCGCGGACTCTGGTCGAACTGACTGCGCAGCTGACCAGCATAGGCGCGCAGCGCCGGAATGAATTGCGGATGACCGGCGATATCTGCGGACGAAAGCGTCATGACACGCCCCCGTATCCAGTCGAAGGCTGAGCCAAGGCGACGAGCGACGAGACAAGCGGGCGCCTCGGTCCCTGGTCTGTCATGTCTCGCTTCGCCTTTGTCAGCGCCATCAGATCCCTTTGACCGGCACCTACTCGTTGGCCGGCGCCTCTCTTTTCATGATTGTTGTCAAGGTAAACGAATTCCTTATGACGTTTCAATCCTTTATTACCGATCGGCGCGGGAAGATGCGTCTTGAACCCGCAATGCGCCGCGTCGCGTCGTATTCAACATTTCACACATCCGGCGATGCTGGCACTATTCTGGTCCAGAATGCGCCCCGGGGAGGCCCCATGCTGTCCAGTCTCGCATCGATCGCCACCCTGATGCTGTCGACCCTGTTGATGATGGCCGGCTTCGGATTGATGGGCTACATGCTGCCGATCCGGTCGCTGAACGAGGGCTGGTCGACCGTCATTATCTCGGTCATTGCCACCGGCTATACCTTTGGTTTCACAGTCTCCTGCATCGTCACCCCAATCTTCGTGCGGCGTGTCGGGCATGTGCGCGTCTTCGGCGCGCTGATCACGCTTCTGACCGTCTCCATCCTGCTTTGCGCGCTTGTCGTCGAATGGTGGGCCTGGATGATCTTCCGCGGCCTGTCGGGCTTCGCCATTGCCGGCGCCTATCTCTTGATCGAAAGCTGGCTCAACGAGCGGGTGACGAACGAAAATCGCGGCGCGCTCTTCTCGGTCTACATGGTCACATGCCTCGTCGGCTCGATCGGCGGGCAGTATATCGTGCCGCTTGGCGACGTGAACGGGCCGGACCTGTTCATGATCTGCGCGCTGATCTTCTCACTCGCGCTCTTCCCGGTCGCGCTCTCGACTGCCCAGTCGCCAACACCGATTGCGGAGGCCCGCTTCGACTTGAAGCGGCTCTATCGCCGCTCGCCGATCGCCTTCTTCGGGTCGCTGCTGTCAGGCGCCCTGTCAGGCACCTGGGGCAGCCTTGGCGGCGTCTATTCGCAGACCATCGGCATGAGCACGGCGCAAGGCGCGACGCTGCTTGCCGCCTTCCTTGCCGGTGGTGCGCTATCCCAGGTGCCGATCGGCCGTATTTCGGACCGCATGGACCGTCGTCTGGTGATGATCGCGTCCGGCCTCTTTGGTGTCGGCGCCTGCGGGCTAATGATCAGTTTCGGCGCGGAGGATCCAACCGCGCTTTATGTGGCCGGTTTCTTCGTCGGCACGGTCCTCTATCCCGTCTATTCGCTCAACGTGGCGCATGCGAACGACCTGGCCGAGCCTGACGAATATGTCACCCTCTCCAGCGCCATCATGATCCTCTATGGCATGGGCACGGTCACCGGGCCGATCATGGCCGGCACGCTGATGCAGTGGCTCGGGCCAAATGCGCTGATCGGGTTTCTCGGCATGGCCTTTGCGCTCTATGCCGGTTATGCCGCCTGGCGCATCACGCGCCGCCCGGACAATGTCACGCCGGCCGACAAGTCAGACTTCCAGGCGACCATCCTGCCGATGCAGGGTGCCGACAATGCCTCGCCAATGGCCGACACGGATCGCTGAACCTCAGCCCTGGGGTGTCGATGCCTTGCGCGCGGCGCGGCGCTCGAGGCCGAGCTGGTGTTCGCGGTAGATGATGAAGATGCCCGCGGCAACGACAATGGCCGCCCCGATCAACGTGGTGGCCGTCGGCACCTCGGAGAACAGGATGTAGGCCGCGATCGAGCCCAGGATGATCGAAATGTACTCGAACGGGGCAATCGTCGAGACGTCCGCAAAGCGATAGCTTTCGGTGAGCAGGATCTGTCCAAGTCCGCCGAGGAAGCCGGCCATGGCGAGCAGCCCGAGCGCCCGCCAGGACAGTTCGGCCCAGCCGAAGAACCAGGTGAGCGCAGAGAGCAATGCGGCCGTCAGCGAGAAGAAGAGCACGATCGTCGCAGTCTTTTCCTCGCGCACGAGCTGGCGGACCTGCAGCATCGCGCCGGCTCCCAGCATTGCCGAGATCAACACGGCCACCGCGCCGACGGCAGCCTCCGAGCCCATGCCCTCGTCGCCGAAGAGTGTCAGCTTCGGCAATGAAATGATCAGCACGCCGACGAGGCCGATGAAAACCGCCGTCCAGCGATAAAGGCGCACCGTCTCCTTCAGAAAGATCGCGGCAAAGACAACGGCGATCAGCGGCATGGCATAGCCGATGGCGATCGCGTCCGGCAGCGGCAGGTGCACGAGCCCGTAAAAGCCCGCACCCATGGCGCAAACGCCGAGCAGGCCGCGCTTCACATGCCCGACCGGATTGTCTGTCTGCATCGCCATCCGCAACTCGCCGCGCCAGGCGAGATAAACGACGATCGGAACGATCGCGAAGGCGGAGCGATGAAAGCTGATCTGGCCGGGCGGGATGCCGGTGCCGGCAAGCTTGATGCAGGTCTGCATGGCGACGAAGACCGAGACCGAGCACACTTTCAGCACGATACCACGCAGGGGATTGGGGTCGGCAAAGGCCATGGTGACTGCTGTCTTGGATGCGGCGGGCGCCTGACGCGCCGTGAACGGGAGGGCGGCAAAGGCGATCGCCTTTGAATCATCTGGGAATAGCTTGCATGCCCACCAGGAGGGCGCAAGTCCGCAATTGCGGGCATCACCCCCAGAAATGACCGTAAAAACCCAAGTTTTCCGCCATTTTTTGTTAACCAGCCGTTTAACCGGGGAAAATATATTTCCTGCCAATAAGTCATATTTATTCGCGGTCGACTGCAATTTTTCGAGGTTCTATTTTCAACCGGGGTTTGGCGCCATGCCGCAGGCCGTTTCTCAGACCAATCCGATTTCAGAGATACGCGCCACGCCCCGGTCCATGCGTCTGGTCACCGAAAGCATCGGTTCAGACCTCGAACATTTCAGCACCGACAACGCCCTCATCGTGCGCCAGATCCGGCTGCTAGCAATCAACGCCCTGATCGAGGCCGCCCGTGCCGGCGAGACCGGCAAGGGCTTTGCCGTCGTTGCCAACGAGGTTCAGCGCCTCGCGCAGGGTGCCAGCGAAACCGCCGAACGCTTCCAGCAGAACGTTCTCGGTCGGATCCGCCAGAGCCGCAGCATGGCCGACGATCTCGTTGAGCAGATGGAAGGCGTCAGACTGATCGATCTTGCCCAGACGCTCGTCCAGTTCATCGTCCGCAACCTCTTCGAGCGCACCGCCGATGTGCGCTGGTGGGCGACCGACAGCGCGCTCTGGGAAGCGCTCGAACAGCCCTCGCCCGAACGCGCCCAGCATGCGGCCGCCCGCCTCGGCGTGATCAACCGCTTCTACACCGTCTATCTCGATCTCGTCATGACCGACGCGCGGGGCGTGGTGATCGCCTCTGCCAATCCGCGCTATCATCGTAACCTGAAGGACAAGGACCTCTCGTCCGAAGCCTGGTTCCGGACGGCGCGCAATTGCCGGAGCGGCGACGACTACATCGTCGACACCGTCAAGCGCAGCGGCTGCCACGACAACCGCGATGTCCTCGTCTATGCCACCGGCATCCGCGCAGGCGGGCGTACGGATGGCGCGCTTGTCGGCACGCTCGGCGTCTATTTCGACTGGCAAGCCCAGGGCCAGGCGATCGTCGAAAAAGAGGCGAACCTTCCGCCGCAAGTGGCCGACAAGACCGAAGTGCTGTTGCTCGACGGGGCCAATATGGTGATCGCCTCCTCGCGCCCCGAGCGGATCTACACCCATTTCGCGCTCAACAATCCGCAGCAGCTCGCCAAGGGCAGCTACTATGACCAGAGCGGCGCCATCGTCGCCTTCGCCAAGACGCTGGGCTACGAGGACTATGACGGGCTCGGCTGGTCCGGCGTGATCATTCAGAGCATGGATAGCGATGAAGAGCTGCGGCAGCAGCTCAGGCTGAAGTGACGAAACGCACAGCCGACACCTCTGTCTAACTCAAGATCAGTTTTGACTATTCTTGGATTTCAGCCGGCATCGGCGTGGTTTTGGCGAAGAAAATTGCAAGCCTTGCCAAGAGCATCGCCGAAACTAGCTCGCGTTTTAACAATCGTTCAGAAATTGCTGCAATCATCCCCGGCAACTTGACCCCATTCGGCTCCGAGCATTCCAGCTCGTGCCGGGGTGGCCAACCCCGCAGCGACCAGGACACACAATGCGCACAGACACGGGCCGGATCGTTCATCTGGCAGACTACCGCCCCACCGACTTCGTTCTGGAACGGGTTGATCTGACATTCGAACTGGACCCGACGGAAACCAAGGTGGAAGCCCGGCTGATCTTCCACCGGCGCGAAGGCGTCGATGTCAACGCGCCCCTGGTGCTCGACGGTGACGACCTCACCATGACGAGCCTGCTCTTCGACCAGATCGAACTGGATCCGGCGCGCTACACCGCGACGCCCGAGAGCCTTGTCATCCGCGACCTGCCGGAATCCACCCCCTTCGAGATCACCGTGGTGACGATGATCAATCCGGAGGCCAATACGCAGCTGATGGGTCTCTATCGCACCAACGGCATCTATGCGACGCAGTGCGAGGCCGAAGGCTTCCGCCGCATCACCTATTTCCCCGACCGGCCTGACGTGCTCGCCGTCTACACGATCAACATCATTGCCGACAAGGCCGCCAATCCACTGCTGCTCTCCAACGGCAACTTCCTTGGTGGCGCCGGCTTCGGCCCGGACAAGCATTTCGCCGCCTGGTTCGACCCACATCCGAAGCCGTCCTATCTCTTTGCGCTGGTCGCCGGCGACCTTGGCATCGTCGAAGACACCTTCACCACCATGTCGGGCCGCGAAGTCGCGCTGAAGATCTATGTCGAGCACGGCAAGGAGCCGCGTGCGGCCTATGCCATGGATGCGCTGAAGCGTTCGATGAAGTGGGACGAGGAGGTTTTCGGCCGCGAATACGATCTCGACATCTTCATGATCGTTGCCGTCTCCGACTTCAACATGGGCGCCATGGAGAACAAGGGGCTCAACGTCTTCAACGACAAGTTCGTGCTGGCCGACCCGGAGACCGCGACCGACCAGGACTACGCGAACATCGAGGCGATCATCGCGCATGAATACTTCCACAACTGGACCGGCAACCGCATCACCTGCCGCGACTGGTTCCAGCTCTGCCTGAAGGAAGGCCTCACCGTCTATCGCGACCACGAGTTCTCAGCCGACATGCGCTCGCGCTCGGTCAAGCGCATTGCGGAAGTCCGCCATCTGCGCTCGGAACAGTTCCCCGAGGATGCAGGCCCGCTTGCCCATCCGGTGCGGCCGACGAAATACCGCGAGATCAACAACTTCTACACGACGACCGTCTACGAGAAGGGCTCCGAGGTCACCCGGATGATCGCGACCATTCTCGGTCGCGACGGCTTCAAGAAGGGCATGGACCTCTACTTCGAACGTCATGACGGTGATGCCGCAACGGTCGAGGATTTCGTCAAGTGCTTCGAGGATGCCAGCGGTCGCGACCTCACGCAGTTTTCGCTCTGGTATCACCAGGCCGGCACACCGCAGATCACCGTCTCTTCGGCCTATGACGCAGGCGCCAAGACGCTGACGCTGTCGCTCGAGCAGATGATCCCGGCTACCCCGGGCCAGAGCGCCAAGGAGCCGATGCATATCCCGCTGCGCTTCTCGCTCCTGTCGGAGACAGGGGCTGAAGCCACGGCGTCTTCGATCTCCGGCGGCGAAGTCTCCGGCGACGTTCTGCATCTGACGCAGCGCGCCCAGACCTTCACCTTCTCCGGCATCACCAGCCGCCCCGTCGTCTCGCTTAACCGGGGCTTCTCCGCCCCGGTCACGCTGCATTTCGCCCAGAGCACTGAGGACCTCGGCCATATCGCCCGCCATGACAGCGACCTCTTCGCGCGCTGGCAGGCAATCACCGACCTCGCACTGCCGGTGCTGACCGATGCGGCCAAGACGGCCCGCGACGGTGGCTCTGTCACAGCCAGTGCCGCCTTCGTCGATGTGCTGCTCGCGGTTGCCGCAGACGAGGCGCTCGAGCCCGCCTTCCGCGCCCAGGCGCTCACGCTGCCGAGCGAGGCCGATATCGCGCGGGAACTCGGCGGCAACAACGATCCGGATGCCATCCATGCCGGCCGCCAGGCCGTGCTCACGGCCATCGCGACATCTGGCGCGGACATGTTTGCCGAGCTGCACGCCACCCATTCGGCAAGCGGCCCCTTCTCGCCGGATGCCGCCGGTGCCGGCAAGCGTTCGCTGAAGAACATCGCCCTGTCCTTCCTGACGCTTGCGCAGAACACGCCTTCCCTGGCCGCTGATGCCTTTGCCAAGTCCGACAACATGACGGACATGTCCCAGGCGCTCACCATCCTCGCCCACCGCTTCCCCGATGCGACCGAAACGAAGGAGGCGCTCGCTGCCTTCGAGACACGCTTCGCCTCGAACGCTCTGGTGCTCGACAAGTGGTTCTCGATCCAGGCGACAATCCCGGGTTCGGCCGGCCTCGACCGGGTCAAGGCCCTGATGCAGAGCCCGCATTTCGCCCCGACCAACCCGAACCGTGTCCGCTCGCTGGTCGGCACCTTCGCCTTCGGCAATGCGACCGGCTTCAACCGCGCAGATGGTGCCGCCTACGCGTTCTTCGCCGAGCAGATCCTCGCGATAGACCCGCGCAATCCGCAGCTTGCGGCACGCCTTTTGACCGCCATGCGCTCCTGGCGCCTGCTCGAACCCGGTCGCGCCGACAAGGCACAGGCAGCGCTTGCGACGATCGAAGCCTCGCCTTCGCTCTCGACGGATGTCCGCGACATCGTTGACCGCATTCTGAAGGGCTGAGACGCCCCTGTGTCCAAATGCAAAAGGCGCCGGCAAAACCGGCGCCTTTTTCGTCCACAGAGGTTTTTCCGCAGCCGGATCGCTGCCCATTTTTCCATGAGATTCAGCCTCTTGCCGCAGCGCCAATAAAAAAGCGGAGTCGGAGCAAGGGGTTAATGTTTTCTTTACCCACCGGCTCTGGACAAGGCGAATCGGCCATGATTCCTTGGCGTCAGATTCGAGCGAGCGGCGCTTCGAATCACACGAGGGATAGAGGCAGGGACGATGTTGGACGCGCGGCGGGTCACCGCAGCCGATGAGCGGCTGCGCATCAAATTTTCGGACATGGGGACATTTTTTCAAAATCTCGGCGAGGCGCTCTTTGGCGGCACGTCAGCGCTTTCGGGTCAGGCGTCCGTCCGGTCGAGGCGCATCGAGACGATCCTGCGCCGGGCCATTCCCGTCCTGATCCTCGCCTTCCTCGCTGTCGTGGCGCTTGCCCGGACGATCGGTATCGTCAACGAACACCAGCGCATGGAGACCGCCGTGCGCCAGTCGACGGCGCTCATCGCGGCCACGGTCAATGCGGCCCTCGGCGAGCGTCCGGAACTGTTTGAAGCGCGCGACCGCACTGAGGCCGAAAAGCGCCTCTCGCTCTTCCTAGATCGCGAGCATTTCTCGAACGGGGCCTTTGTCCTTCTCGTCGATCCTACAGGACGGGTCTTCGGCTCCTCGCCAGAGGCTGCAGCTCAGGTCGGCCTGATGCTGTCGAGCCTCC
The DNA here is from genome assembly GCA_958439205.1 of uncultured Allorhizobium sp. Taxonomy (GTDB): domain Bacteria; phylum Pseudomonadota; class Alphaproteobacteria; order Rhizobiales; family Rhizobiaceae; genus Allorhizobium. The sequence continues at coordinate 3,570,910 of OY288189.1, forward strand.
TGCCCGAGGTTATGACCATCCGCCAGTCCGGCAGCCGCACCGGCGCGATCGAGACCGATCTCAACGGCGTCCTGCATCACGCGATCTTCACGCCCATCGGCACCGATGGCGCGATGATCGTCACCGCCCATTCGCTGCAGGCGGTCGAAGACTTCTGGCGCCGCGAGCTCTCGCTCAACGTCACTCTCTTTACCTGCATCTCGGTGATCCTCTTCGTCATCCTCTACGCCTATTTCTACCAGGTGAAGCGGGCGCGGGATGCGGACGACACCTTCCTCGAATCCAATCTGCGCGTCGAAACGGCGCTGGCCCGCGGTCGTTGCGGCCTCTGGGACTTTGATCTGGAAAGCCGCAAGCTCGTCTGGTCCCGGTCGATGTATGAAATGCTCGGCCTTGCTCCCTCCTCGCAGCCGCTGGCCTTTGCCGATGCCGCACGCCTCATGCATCCCGATGACGGCAACCTCTATGCGCTGGCCCGCTCCGTCGGTCGTGGCAGCTCCCGCCACATCGACCAGATCTTCCGCATGCGCCACGCCCAGGGTCACTATGTCTGGATGCGCGCCCGCGCCCAGATCATCTCGTCCAGCACCGGCGACTTGCATGTCATCGGCATTGCCATGGACGTGACCGAGCAGCACCGCCTCGCCCAGCGCTATGCCGAGGCCGACCAGCGTCTCGCTGACGCCATCGAATGCACGTCGGAAGCCTTCGTGCTCTGGGACAAAAATGACAAGCTGGTGGCCTGGAACGGCCATTTCCAGAAGGTCTACAGCCTGCCCGACGCCGTGCTGGTCCCGGGCAAGGAGCGATCCCTCGTGATCGCTGCGGCCGGTAAGCCGATCATCCAGCGCCGCATTGCGGACGCAGACGACGGCACCAATTCGCGCACCTCGGAAGTGCAGCTCGCCGACGAGACCTGGCTGCAGATCAACGAACGCCGCACCCGCGACGGTGGCCTCGTCTCCGTCGGCACCGACATCACGCTTCTGAAGCGCCACCAGGAGCGCCTGCGCGACCAGGAACGCCGCCTGATGAACACGATCAGCGATCTCTCTGCCTCGCAGCGCATCCTGGAGCGCCAGAAGACCGAGCTGTCCGACGCCAACGAGAAATATCTCGCCGAAAAGCAGCGTGCCGAAGCCGCCAACAAGGCAAAGTCGGAATTCCTCGCCAATATGAGCCATGAGCTTCGCACGCCGCTCAACGCCATCCTCGGCTTCTCGGAGATCCTGCTGGCCGGCATGTTCGGCCCGGTCGGTTCGCCGAAATACGAGGAATACGCAAAAGACATCCACGAAAGCGGCAAGCACCTCCTCAACGTTATCAACGACATCCTCGACATGTCGAAGATCGAGGCAGGCCAGATGAAGATCCGCTGTGAGACGATCGATCTTTGCCCGCTGATCGAGGAGAGCATGCGCCTCACCGCGATCCCCGCCGAAGAGAAGAACATCACCGTCGAACAGCGCGTCGAGCCCGGTCTTTCCGTTGTCGCCGACCGCCGCGCGATCAAGCAGATCCTGCTCAACATCCTCTCCAATGCGGTGAAGTTCACCGATGACGGCGGCCGGATCGCGCTGCGCGCCCGCCAGGTGGAAGGGGCCGTGATCGTCTCCATCGTCGATACCGGCATCGGCATCCCGAAGAGCGCGCTTGGCAAGATCGGCAATCCCTTCGAGCAGGTGCAGAGCCAGTATGCCAAGTCGAAGGGCGGCTCCGGTCTCGGCCTTGCCATCTCCCGCTCGCTGGTGGCGCTCCATGGTGGCTCGCTGAAGATCCGCTCCCGCGAGGGCCAGGGCACTGTCGTGTCGTTGCGCATCCCCGACGTCGTGGCAGCCCAGAGCGTCAAACGGCGGGCGTGACGCCCGCCTGCCCGTTCACCCGCCCTTAACCCTTCCCGCCGAATAGAAGCCCGGGCTTACCCATCCGTAAGGGTCGCCGGGCCATGACAGGCTCGGGACAGTCCGGTGACAAACCGGAGGGACAAACAGGGACCGCAATGGCCAGTGAAGGCAAGCCGCGCAATCGGCTCTATGTCAATTTCATCATCAACCTGATCGGCGCCCTGTTGCCGATCCCGGTGATGATCCTGACGGTCCCCGTCTATATCGATTATGTCGGCGACGCCCGCTACGGCGTCATTTCCCTGATCTGGGTAATGATCGGCTATCTCGGCTTTCTCGAGCTTGGCCTTGCCCCCGCCACCATCAATGCACTGGCCCGCCTCGACCATTCCGCCCAGCGCGAACGCGCCCGCGTCATCGTCACGTCCTTCACCATCAATGCGTCGATGACCTTCTTCGGCGCCTTTCTGCTCTATCTGCTCGGCTCCTATATCGTCGGCGGCGTGGTGCAGGTGCCGATTGAGATCGAGGATGAAGTGAAGGCGGCCATGCCCTGGATCGCGCTTCTCCTGCCGCTCGTCATCCTCAACGGCGCCGGCATCGATGCGATAGAGGCGCGCGAGAATTTCGCGCTCGCCAATGTGCTGCAGGTCTCCGGCGCGATCTTCGCGCAGATCCTGCCGCTCGCCTTTGCCGTCTTCGTCTCGCCTGACCTCGGCACCGTGATCCCCGGCGCGGTGCTCGCGCGGGTGATCCTGATGCTTGCCATCTTCGTCGCCATCAACCGGATCGAGGGCCCGATCCGGATCACCGATTTCGACATGGACCGGGCGCGCAAGCTCCTCTCCTATGGCGGCTGGGTAACGGTCTCCTCGGTGCTGACACCCATCCTCGGCTCGCTTGACCAGTTGATGGTCGGCCGCTTCTTCGGCGTCGCCGCCGTCACCTACTATGCCGTACCGCTCAACCTGATCTCCCGCAGCCAGATCATCCCCGGAGCGATCTCGCGCGCGATCTTCCCAAGGCTTGCCAGCTCCGAGGCCGAAGAGGCCAAGGCACTGAGCGCCCGCGTCCTTGTGGTCACCGCACTCCTCTATGGCGGCATCTGCGCTTCAACGATCCTCTTGATGGATCCGCTGCTCACCCTCTGGCTGGGCGAGGCCTTCGCCGATCGTGCAGGCGTCCCGGCAACGATCCTCGTGACTTCGATTTGGCTGAATTCGATGATCTTTGCGCCCTACTGGCTGATCCACAGCCAGCACAGGCCGGATCTGATCGCCAAGCTGCATCTTGGCCTTCTCCTGCCCTTTGCCGGCGTCCTCGTCCTGCTCACCATGGAATTCGGCATCGTGGGTGCCGCAGTCGCCGCTGCCCTACGCTCGCTCTTCGACTTCGGCGGTCATCTGACCCTGAGCGGCATCCTGCGCCGCGTCGCGTTTCCTCTCGCCCTGCCCTTTGCGCTCCTGGCCGCCGCAACACTCACCCATCTGACGATCGACGACTGGCTCACCGCCTTCATCCTCGCCTGCGCCGTCTGGCCCGTGGTGGCACTGCTCGTCTTCGTCCTCGACCGCCCCACCTTCGATTTGCTCATCGGCTTCGGCCTCAAGGCACTTGCCCGCATGCGTGGTCAGCGGACAAACTGAGGCATACTCGGCGATACCCTCTTGCTATCAAGGACTTGGGGCCCGCCCACACCGTGGGCGGCTGCATCCGCAAATGTCTCATTTGATATCGTGATATATTTGTACTTTGTTTGGTAGCGTCGCCTTCCAACCTCAAAGCTCGATTGCGCAAGATCGGCGCTCTCTGTATTTCCCATGATCAGCAGAGACCTCTCCATCGGGATACTTCCGGCCACAACACAACCCGCCGCCTTTTAAAGTCTCAATACAGTTCAGGATCAATACACTTTGCCGCGTTGCAACGGCAGAGCGAGGACTCACTATGAATACAACACAGCATTCCCCCTCACCTCGTCTGCGTTTCCGTCGCCTTGCCCTTTGCACGGCCTCTGCGTTGACGCTGATCATGAGCCTTGGCATCGCTGGTCCCGCACAGGCGGACGTTGTGGTCAACCGCGACCTATCCGTCTTGCTTTACAGGGGGTACCTGGGAAATCTTATCGGCTTCACAGTATCGCCAAGCGGTATCGGCTCCAGCACCGGCTACTCGATCTACCCGAATAGCAACCAACTTTCCGCCGGACCAAACACGATCACCACCCCCTCGAATGATCTTGATGCGACCGCAATCAGCGGCGACGGAAGCACCGTGGTCGGTCATGAGTTGATTAACACCGAGACCCGCCGTCTTTTCGTCTGGTCACAAGCTGACGGGTTGACCTACGCGGGCACCGATGCGGTTAGCTACACATTCGACCTGCAGCACGTCAGCGACGATGGTTCGGCGGTGGCAGGCACGAACCGCACCATCAATCCTACGGCGTTCTACTGGCATAAAGGTGACACGACGATCACCAATCTCGGCACTCTCGGTGGCAATCAATCCAATGCTGAAGCACTGAGCGGCGATGGCAGCACGGTCGTTGGCTGGTCCTATAACGTCGACGAGGTGCCGCAAGCGTTCGTCTGGAAACGCGACGGCGGCGGGATGGTCGGCATCGGCGTTCCTGACGGCCAAGCTGAAACCTTCGCCACTCATGTCAGCTTCGACGGCAGTGTCGTTGGCGGTGACCTGTATAACGCATCGGGCGCTCGCGCCTTTCGCTGGACGGCTCAGACGGGCCTGACCGACCTCGGCGCTCTCGTTGATGACGGTCAAACTAGTCTCCAAGCAATGAACCGGGACGGCAGTGTCCTGGTCGGGTACTCCACAGGTGCATCGGGCGGTGCGCGGGCGTTCCGCTGGGCCAATGGCGCGATCGGGGATCTCCAAGCGCCAGGTTTCATCAATTCATTTGCACGCGGCGTCAGCGACGACGGCGCAGTCGTCATCGGCAATGTCAGCATGCTTGACCCCAGTGGTGCCCAAGGGCCGGAAGGTCCCGTGATCCTCAACCGCGGGTTCCGCTGGACCAATGAGAGCGGCATGATCACCGTCGATCAATGGCTCCGCGACAATGGGGTCACCCTGGCGCAAGACATCACAAGCGAGGCCAAGGCCGTTTCTGCCGATGGCGAAACCGTTTTTGGCCGGCTTGCGGCTAGCGACGGCTATTACATCGCCCATGTCGATGCTGATACGGCAGGCGTCGTCGATGTCACAGACTACGTCACCTCGGCCGCACAGACGAACTCCGTCGCCATCGGCCTCCAGACCTCTAGCGCCAGCACGGTCATGTTCGGTGCCCAGGGCAGCCCGATGCGCAATCTGCTCGACGTCGGCCGCCGCTCCGTCTGGAGCACCGTCGACACCGGTTATGACAGCGGCACAAAGTCGGAAGGCGCACTGGCGCTCGGCGATTTCGGCTTCGGCTACGGCCTGATGGACAGTGTTACCGTGCGCCTGCAGGGTGGCGTGACCTATACGGATCAGGATCTCTATGATGGGGGCGATTTCCAGGCCCGCAGCTGGTACGTGGCGCCCGAAATCACCGCCAACCTGCTCGGCGATCTCTATCTGACGGTCGGTGGCCTCTATGGTCGCGGCGAACTCGACATCAACCGCGGTTATCTGAACGGTAGCGCCCTCGACTATTCGACCGGCGAAACAGATACCGAAACGCTGGCCGGCAAGATGCGCATCGACTGGCTGAACGCGGTCAGCCTGGGCGATGCCGCCTTCACGCCTTATCTGGCGCTGTCGCGGACTCTCGCAAAAACGGACGCCTATGTCGAAACCGGCGGCAGCTTCCCGGCAAGCCATGATGCCGTTAGCGAACACGCCACCATCGCCCGTCTCGGTGTCGATGGTGTCTACAGGCTGAACGACACCGTGACCCTGCTTGCCCGCGCCGAGGCCGCTTACCGCTTCGAAGAGCAGAGCACCGGAACGTCGACGGAAGTCGCCGGGGTCCAACTCGCTGTTGCGGGTGAAGACATCAAGCAGTTCTGGCTGCGCGGTGGTGTCGGCACCGAACTCGCCATCGGCGGCGGCGTCGCCTCGTTCATGCTCAACGCCACAACCGAAAGCGAAGATCCCGATGTCTGGCTGCGCTCCGGATGGAAGGTCGATTTCTGAGGCCAATATCGCGCAAGATATGCAAAAGCCGCCGGTCACCCGGCGGCTTTTGTTATTCAAGTTCAGGTGCCGCCACCACGTCCCGCGCGTCCTAGGCCACAACCCGTGAAAACACCTTGCGCACAGCCTTGGACAGCCGTCTGATCTCAGCCTCGGCGGTCTTCATGTCAGGACTGTCGGCAGCCCGCGCCACGCGGTCGGTGAGGCCCGCCGGAACGGTCGAGGGATCGAAGGGGCCGTCGATGCAGAGCCTGATGACCTGCGAGAGATCGGTGTAAAGCTTCAAGGCTGTCAGGCAGGTGTCCAGATCATTCGGGTCGATGAGATCCCCCAAGGCCTTCAGCGCATCTGCGGTCGAGAGTTCGTTGGTCCGCACGCGATGCCCCTTCGACGGGGCCACCAGCGCCAGATATTGGGCGATGAACTCGATATCAACAAGGCCGCCGGGAATGAGCTTCAGGTCCCAGATATCCTTCGCTGGCTTCTCCTGTTCGATCAGCGCCCGCATTTCCAGAACGTCCTTGACGGTCTTCGCCTGGTCGCTCGGCGCTGCCAGCACCTCCTCGATGATCGTCTCCGCCTCCCCGATCAGGCTCTGATCGCCGGAGAGCATGCGTGCCCGTGAGAGCGCCATGTGCTCCCAGGTCCAGGCCTCCTCGCGCTGATAGCGGGCAAAGGACCTCAGCCTTGTCGCGACCGGCCCCTTGTTGCCGGAGGGGCGAAGCCGCATGTCGACTTCGTAGAGCACACCCTCCGCCGTCGGTGCCGAGAGGGCGGCGATCAGGCGCTGGGTCAGCCTCGTGAAATAGCGCACCGGATCGAGGGGCTTCGCGCCATCCGATTCCGCTGCGTCATCGTCATGCTCGTAGAGCAGGATCAGGTCGATATCGGATCCTGCCGTCAGCTCGTAGGAGCCGAGCTTGCCCATGCCGGCCAGTGCCACCCGGCCACCGGGGATCTTGCCATGGGCCGCTTCCATCTCGGCCACCACCGCCTTCAGCGCTTCGTCGATGACGAGGTCGGCGAGATCGGTGAAAGCGTGGCCGGCCTGTGCGCCGCCGATCGAGCCGGTCAGCAGGCGTATGCCGATGAGGAAGCGCTGCTCGGCGGCAAAGATGCGCAGCCGGTCCAGGATTTCCTCGTAATGCCTAGCACTCGAAAGGAAACTCTTCAGCCGCTTACCGAGATAGTCACGGGTGGGAAGTTCGACCAGAAGGCCAGGATCCAGCATGCCATCAAAGACATGCGGGCGCGCGGCAATGATCTCGGCAAGCCGTGGGGCGGCCGCCATAATGTTTACCATCAGGTCGAGAAGGGCGGGATTATTGCCAAGCAGCGAGAAGAGCTGGATGCCGGCGGGGAGCCCTGAGAGGAAATTGTCGAAGCGCAACAGCGCCTCGTCAGCGCGCCGGCTCTCACCGAAGGCTTTCAAAAGATCCGGCGTCATCTCGGTCAGCCGCTCGCGCGCCTCGACCGATTGCGTCGCCCGGTAGCGACCATAGTGCCAGGTGCGGATGACGCGGGAGATATCCTCCGGTCGCTCGAAGCCGAGCCCTTTAAGGGTCTTCAGCGTATCCGGATCGTCCTTCTGCCCGGTGAAAACGAGATTGCCGGTCGCGCTCGACAGGCCCTCTTCTTTTTCGAAGAGACGGGCGTAACGCTTCTCCACCGTCTTCAGCGCCGTTTCCAGCGCGCGGGAAAAGGCCGTCGTGTCGATGAAACCCAGCATGAAGGCGATGCGCTTCAGCTCGGCTTCCGTCTCGGGCAGCACATGGGTCTGCTCGTCATGCACCATCTGGATGCGGTGCTCGACATCGCGCAGGAACCAGTAGCAGTCGGTGAGTTCGTCCGCCGTCTGCTCGTCGATCCAGCGGGCGGAGGCGAGCGCCTTCAGCGCATCCTCGGTCGGCCGGCAGCGGAGGTCCGGCATGCGGCCGCCAGCAATCAGCTGCTGGGTCTGGGCGAAGAATTCGATCTCGCGGATGCCGCCGCGGCCGAGCTTGACGTTGTGACCCTTTACCGCAATCGCGCCATGGCCCTTGTGAACATGGATCTGACGCTTGATCGAGTGGATGTCGGCAATCGCCGCATAATCGAGATATTTGCGGAAGACGAAGGGTACGAGTTCGCGCAGGAAGCCCTCGCCCGCCTTCAGGTCGCCGGCCACCGGCCGCGCCTTGATGAAGGCGGCCCGCTCCCAGTTCTGCCCCCGGCCCTCGTAATAGATGAGCGCTGCTTCAACCGGCACGGCAAGCGGTGTCGAACCCGGATCGGGCCTCAGCCTCAAGTCGGTGCGGAAGACATAACCATCTGCGGTCCGCTCCTGCAGGATGCGCACGAGACGGCGCATCATCCGGCCATAGGTCTCCATGGCGTCGTCAGGATCCTTGAGGATCCCGGCTTCCGGATCGTAGAAGATCACGAGGTCGATGTCGGAGGAGTAATTCAGCTCACGGGCGCCATGCTTGCCCATGCCGAGCACGATCAACCCGCTGCCTTCGGCCGGATTGTCCCGATCCTTCAGCGTCAGCTTGCCGCCGTCATGTCCGCCGAGGAGCAGATGATCAATCGCGGCTGCCACGGCCGCATCGGCGACGGCGCTCAGCCAGGCGGTCGTGTCGCGGGCGGTAAAGACACGGGCGAGATCGGCGAGTGCCGTGAGGAAGGCGACCTTGCGCTTGGCGCGCCGCAGCCGCGCCATGACTTCAGCCTCGGCGGGGACGGCACCGGATACGTCAGGCCGCCAGGCATGGCGCGCCTCGTCGATCGCATCGAGGATCTGCGGCTCCAGGGGCGAGGCCACAGCATCGAGCAGCAGAGAAGGCTTCAGGTTCGCGACATCGCGCAGATAGGGCGAAAGCGTGAAGGCCGAGAGTACGAAACTCCGGAGCGGACCGTCCGTCGACAGATGCTCGGCCAGTGCCGGCTCCTGCTTGGTCAGGTCCTTGAGAAGTGCTACCGCCGCCTTCAGCTCTGTCTGGTTCAGCGGACGGATCACTCCATCGGCCACCTCGGACAATCTGCTCGTCCTGCCGTTCCCCATCAGCGTCTCCTCTCCCGGCCGAGATTTCTTGCGAATCTCAAACCGGAACAGGTTACGGCTTCATCCCGGGAAAAACCATGGTGGCCGTCAGACCCGGGTAATCGGGGTGATTGCGGGTATCGGATAAAACAAGCCGCCCGCCATGCAGGGCCATGATCGCCTCAACGAGCGACAGGCCGAGACCGGTGCCAGGCTTGGAGCGGCTCTTGTCCAGTCGCACGAAGCGTTTGACGACCTCGGCACGTTTGTCTTCGGCAATGCCGGGGCCCTGATCTGAGACCGCGATCTCAAGGCCGTCGGTCCCACGCGACACGCGCACCCGGATCTCGGAGCCTGCATCGCCCTGGCTGCCATATTTGATCGCATTGTCGATCAGATTGGCGATCGCCTGGCCGACGAGTTCGCGATTGCCCCGCGCCGAAAGTCCCGGCGCGATCTCGCAGACCATCGTCTGCCCCGCCTCTTCCGCCACCGGCTCGTAGAGTTCGGCACTGTCAGCCGCGATCGCGGAGATGTCGATATCGGTGAGTTCAGCCGCGATCGAGCCGGCCTCGACTCGGGAGATCATCAGCAGCGCGTTGAAGGTCCGGATCAACTGGTCGGACTCGGCAATGATCGTCTCAAGGGCCGCCTTCTTGGCCTGCACATCGTCTTCGTTCAGCGCATCGGCCGCCTTGTTGCGCAGCCGCGTCAGCGGCGTCTTCAGGTCATGAGCGATGTTGTCGGAGACCTGTTTCAGGCCCTCGTTCAACTGCTCGATACGCCCTAGCATGCCGTTCAGCGATGACGACAGCCGGTCGAACTCGTCGCCGGAGCCTGATACCGGCAGGCGCTGGGAGAGATCGCCGGAGATGATCTTCTCACTTGCCGCCGAGACCCTGTCGATGCGCTTCAAGGCATTCCGCCCGATCGCAAACCAGATGACCACCGCGCCGATCCCCATGATCAGCAGCGCCACCATCAGTGCCTGACGCACGAGAAGCCGCAGCTTGCCCGGCTCGCCGAGATCGCGTCCGACAAGCACTCGAATGCCATTGTCCAGCATGAAGACATGACCGGTCGCGAGATGGCGCTTCACGCCTCCACTGTCGGTGTATCGCTGGTAGCGGAAGGGGAAATTGGTCCAGCCTTCCTCGTCGAAGACGCCGGGCTGCAGGGAGGCAACATTGCCGGCCAGGATCTCGCCATTGGGGCTTGCGATCACATAGAGGTTCGCGCCCGGCTGGCGGGCGCGGCGCTCCATGGTCCGCAAAAGCTGGTTGATGCCGCCGCGCTCGAAGGCACCCTGGATCTCCGTCACTTCCTGGCGCAGCGCCTCGCGCGTCTGGTTGTTCAGGATACGCTCGGCGAGCCCCGTGACGTAAAAGACAAGGAAGGCGGCGCAGAGCGCAAAGAGAATGATGTAGAGGGCCGAAAGCCGGACAGCCGTCGACTTGGCCAGCACGCCCAGGCGAGACTTCAGCCGCATGTCAGCCTTCGTCCTTGATCATGTAGCCCGCACCGCGCACGGTCTTCAAAAGCGGGCGGTCGAAATCCTTCTCGATCTTGGAGCGCAGCCGCGAGACATGCACGTCGATGACATTGGTCTGAGGATCGAAGTGATAATCCCAGACGTTTTCGAGCAGCATGGTGCGGGTCACCACCTGGCCGGCATTCTTCATCAAATACTCGAGCAGGCGGAATTCGCGCGGCTGCAGCAGGATCTCCTTGCCCGCGCGCTTCACCTCGTGGGAAAGCCTGTCGAGCTCAAGGTCGCCGACGCGGTAGACCATGTCCTGCTCGGGCTTGCCCTTGCGGCGGCCGAGAACCTCGACACGTGCCAGCAGTTCGGAAAAAGCGTAAGGCTTCGGCAGATAGTCGTCACCGCCGGCGCGCAGGCCCGTCACGCGATCATCGACCTGGCCAAGTGCGGACAGGATCAGCACCGGCGTGTCGATGCCGCGCTTGCGCAGCTCGCTGATAACGGAGAGGCCATCGCGGCGCGGCAGCATGCGGTCGACGACCATCACGTCATAGGTATTCTCAGTGCCCATGAAGAGGCCGCTTTCGCCGTCGCTCGCATGATCGGCGACAATGCCCGCCTCGCGAAAGGCCTTGGTCATATAGGCAGCGGCTTCCAGGTCGTCTTCAATAACAAGTATCTTCATGTGCGCGACATTAGCGTCGGCGCCTGCCACCGTATAGCCGGTTTCGCCGGACTTCGGCTGTCCTTGTTCCGCGATCCCCATGCTTCGTCCTTTCCTGAGACGTGGCGGTCGACAACCGCCAGATACGACAAAGGGCGCCGCCGGTCCTCGACCGCCGGCGCCCTCCGTCAGATCACAATCAGCCCTGGGCGATGGGCAGTGCCACGAAGCGGCTACCGCTCTCCGATTCGACCTGGAAGAGCGCCCGGGTGCGGCCGTCCTTCTTGGCCTGGTCCAGGACCTTCTGGACATCGGCGGTCGAGGAGACTTCCTGGTTATTCACCGAGGTGATCGTCTCGCCGGCCTTCAGGCCCTTGTCTGCAGCATCGCTGTCGGGATCGACATCGACGATTGCGAGGCCCTTGCCGCCGTCAGCGGGGCGAACCGAGAGGCCGAGGCCCGACAGTTCCTGCTCGGCTTCCGGAGCCGGGGCCGCATTGTTCTCGGTCTCGGCGCTTGCAGCCTGATCGGCCGGCAGTTCGCCGAGCTTGACCTTCAGTTCGGTCGCCTTGCCATCGCGCCAGACGGACACGTCGACCGTGGTGTCAGGGGCGAAGGCTGCGATGCGGCGGGCGAGATCGCGGGGATCCTTGACCGGATCGCCGTTGACGGCGGTCACGACGTCACCCTGGCGAATACCGGCCGCTTCACCGGGCGAACCGGCCTGCGGGGCGACAACGAGGGCGCCTGAGTCTTCGGAGAGACCGAGGCTATCGGCGATGTCCTGCGTGACGGGCTGGATCTGCACGCCGAGCCAGCCACGCGACACGGTTCCGGTTTCCTTGAGCTTGGCGATAACGTCGGTCGCAACCGAAGCCGGGATGGCAAAGGCGATGCCGACATTGCCGCCCGAGGGAGAGAAGATCGCGGTGTTGATGCCGACCACTTCGCCATTCAGGTTGAAGCCGGGACCACCAGAGTTGCCGCGGTTCACGGCCGCGTCGATCTGCAGATAGTCGTCATAGGGGCCGGAGCCGATGTTGCGGCCGCGGGCCGAGATGATACCGGCAGTCACGGTGCCGCCAAGGCCGAAGGGGTTGCCGACGGCGACAACCCAGTCACCGACGCGGACCTTCTCGTCATCTGCGAACTTCACATAGGTGAACTTGGTATCCTTGGCATCGACCTTCAGCAGGGCCAGATCGGTGCGGCTATCCTTGCCGACGAGCTTGGCATCATATTCCTTGCCGTCGTTCATCACGATGGTGAAGGCGGCACCATCATCGATGACGTGGTTGTTGGTGACGATATAGCCGTCTTCGGAGATGAAGAAGCCGGAGCCTTGCGAGGTCGGGCGCAGGCGGCCTTCGCCACGCTCGGCACGCGGGCCACGCTCACGCGGACCACCTTCCATGCCAGGGCCACCGAATTCGCGGAAGAAGCGCTTCAGCGGGTGATCGTCCGGCAGGTCTTCAAAACTGCGACCACCAAAGTTGAACGAGTAGCCGCTTTCGTCATTCGAGGCCGGCTGCACATTCGACTGGACGCGAACCGATACGACAGCAGGCAGAACCGCCTGCACGACATCGCCGAAGCTCGGGACCTGCGGCGCGTTCACTTCAACCGGGGCAGCAAGCGCCGGAACTGCGGCGAAGGGAGCAGCGGTCACCAGCATCATGGCGGCGAGGCCGGCTGTGGTGGAGGTCTTGAGGATCGACTTCATCGAACGACCTTTGTTCTCGGACATTTGATCTACCTTCATCTGTTCTTCTGACTGGAGCCGCCGGACAACCCGGCGGTGGGAAGCGGTGGATGACGAGAGATATAGGAGCTGTCAGGTTACGGCGAACTGTACGGCAGATGAATTCTTCGTAATCTTTGGTGCCGTACAAGCCGGGCGCCTCAACAAGGCGATGAACCGATTGTCCTGAGCCTCCAAGACGCCGGAAAACCCTGATCTATTTTAATGACTTACCGAGGAATGTGGAAAAGCGACCTGATCAAGGTTATGTTACTGACGAGGTGAACAGATGGACAAGACCAGCGTCGACAAAAAGCCTGCCGAACCTGTCATGCCCGCGCCGACAAAACGTCAGGCGCGCCAGCATTCGCATGGGCAGAATGTGAGGCCAGATGCCGAGGAAGTCGCTCGGCTCGAGCACGAGCGGCACAAGCATCTCATGGATCTACTCGCCAAGTGAGCGCTCAACCCGGATGGATCGAACTGTCCGAGGTCATTGCTCTCAATCGAGCTGCAGTCGCCATAACTGAGGAGAAGCATCTTCTGACCAATCCAGTCACGCTCGAAAGCGCGGTCATGAGTCCGCGAAACCTCTTCCACTACGAAAACGAGGATGACATCGGGGTACTCGGCTGCCGGCTCATCGTGGCCCTCAGCCGTGCCCATGCGTTCATCTAGGGCAACAAGCGAACCGCCTGGTTATCAGGCATCATGTTTCTGAAGATCAATGGATACGACGTCATCCTGCCGTCGGCGGAAGCAAACACGTTTATCGCAGAGCAGATCACCAAAGTCATTCAGCGAGATGTGACTGAATCCGAGTTCCTCAGGAACCTGGATACCTTCATCGTGCCTCTTTAGTTTAAAAGCCGTTGCGCTCCGCACCGATCAGACTGTGCGATCACTCCCGATCCAGCAACTTCCCCAATCGCGCTTCCTCTTCCGGCGAGAGCTTCGCCACCGGCTGCACGGAGCGTCGGCGCGTGTAGACTACAGCCACAATCAGACCAATGATCGCGAGCGCCGCAGGAGCCCCCCAGAGCGCGATCGTGCGCATGCTCAGCCGCGGCTTCAACAGCACGAATTCCCCGTAGCGCGACACGACATAATCGAGCACCTGCTCGTCGCTATCGCCCCCCACCAGCCGCTCACGCACCACCACCCGCAGGTCGCGGGCAAGTTCGGCGTTGGAATCGTCGATCGACTGGTTCTGGCAGACCATGCAGCGCAGCTCTGCCGACAGTGCCCGGGCCCGCTGTTCGAGGGCGGGATCGGCGAGCACTTCGTCGGGATTGACGGCAAAGGCGTGGATGGGGGTGAACAGAAGGACCAGCATCAGGAATGCGGCCCGAAGTCCCCCTCTGGCCTGCCCGCCATCTCCCCCAGAAGGCGGGAGAATACGTAGGGACGCCGCTCGCTTCGTCGTCAAAGGCAGCACGGGGCGCCAAAGCCCCTCCCCCTTGTGGGGAGGGGTTGCGGAGGGGTTTGTCACAGCGCTCACTCCGCAGCCTCCAGTGCCGGCTTCGCCGCCACCTTGGCCCGCTTCGGCGCGCCCACGCGCAGTCTGCGGTCCGACAGCGAGACGATACCGCCGGCCATCATGACAATAGTGCCGTACCAGATGCAGAGGATCCAGGGCTTCCACCAGACGCGCACGACAATGCCGCCATCTGCCATCGGGTCACCCAGCGAGACATAGAGCTGGCTGAAGCCGAAGGTGACGATGCCGGCTTCGGTCGTCGGCATCTGGCGGGCCGTGTAGAGCCGCTTCGACGACCAGACATCGGCAACTTCGACACCACCCTCGCGGATTGTGAAGTGTCCCTGGTCCTCGGTGTAGTTCGGTCCGGTCGCCGCGCGAATGCCGTCGAAGGTGACGACATAACCGCCAGCCTCCGCCGTCATGCCCGGCTTCATCTCGACCACGGTTTCCGTCTCGAAGGTGGTGACGGCGACGACGCCGAGCACGGTCACACCCATGCCAAAATGCGCGAGTGCCGTGCCGAAGGCCGAGCGTGGCAAGCCCTTGAGGCGGCTCCAGGCGGTCGACAGCGGATGTTTGCCGAAACCGGCGCGGTACCAGAGGTCGGCAATCGCCCCGCCCATGACGAAGAAGGCGAGCGCAAGGCCGGCCACCGCCATTACAGGACCGCCATTCTGGGCGTACCAGAGCCCCAGCCCGAGAACGAGCGAGAGAGCCGCCGCCACATAGAGGCGCTGCAGTGCGCCAAGCAGATCGCCGCGCTTCCAGGCGAGGAACGGCCCGAAGGGCACCGCCAGCAGCAGCGGGATCATCAGAAGTCCGAAGGTGATGTTGAAGAAGGGAGGTCCAACCGAGATCTTCTCGCCCGTCAGCGTTTCCAGAAGCAGCGGATAGAGCGTGCCGATCAGCACCGAAGCCGTGGACACTGTCAGGATCAGGTTGTTGAGAACCAGCGCGCCCTCACGCGAGATCGGCTGGAACAGGCCGCCGGCTTTGAGCATCGGCGCGCGCAGCGCAAAGAGGGTGAAGGCCCCGCCGATGAAGATGACGAGAATGCCGAGAATGAAGACACCGCGCGTCGGGTCGGTGGCAAAGGCATGCACCGAGGTCAGCACGCCCGAGCGCACCAGGAAGGTGCCGAGCAGCGACAGCGAGAAGGCAATGATGGCGAGCAGTACCGTCCAGATCTTCAAGGCATCGCGCTTTTCCATCACCAGCGCCGAATGCAGAAGGGCGGTGCCCGCCAGCCAGGGCATGAACGAGGCGTTTTCGACCGGGTCCCAGAACCACCAGCCACCCCAGCCTAGCTCGTAATAGGCCCAGTAGGAGCCCATCGAGATGCCGGCCGTCAGGAAGACCCAGGCCGCCAGCGTCCAAGGCCGCACCCAGCGCGCCCAGGCGGCATCGATGCGGCCGTCCATCAGTGCGGCAATCGCAAAGGAGAAACAGACGGAGAAGCCGACATAGCCGAGATAGAGCAGCGGCGGATGGATCGCGAGACCGATGTCCTGCAGGACCGGGTTGAGGTCCTGGCCCTCCGCCGGGATCGGCGACAGGCGGATGAAGGGGTTGGAGGTCAGGAGGATGAAGAGCGTAAACGCCGTCGTGATCCAGGCCTGCACGGCCAGAACATTGGCCTTCAGCCGATCCGGCAGGTTGGTGCCGAAGAAAGCGACCATGGCGCTGAAGAAGGCGAGGATCAGCACCCAGAGCAGCATCGAGCCTTCATGGTTCCCCCAGACGCCGGAGACCTTGTAGATCATGGGTTTGAGCGAATGGGAGTTCTGATAGACGTTCTGCACCGAGAAGTCGGAAACCACGTAGCCGTAGGTGAGGACCGCAAACGAGAAGGCGACGAGCAGGAACAGCGCATAGGTGCCTGTCGTCGCGACCGCCATCATCGCCGCGTCTCCGCGACGCGCGCCGATCACGGGCAGAATGGAGACGACAAGACAGGTGGCGAGTGCCAGCACGAGAGCATAATGGCCAAGCTCGATGATCATTGGATCTCTTCCTTGCCGCTGAGTTCCACCCCTTGCGCCTTCAGACGGTCGGCCACATCCTTCGGCATATAGGTCTCATCATGCTTGGCGAGCACGGTATCGGCAACAAAGACCTTATCGATGCCTTCGAAGCGCCCTTCCGCCACCACCCCCTGCCCCTCACGGAACAGGTCGGGCAGGATGCCGGTATAGGTGACCGGCAGTTCGCTTAGCGTATCCGTGACGGTGAAGGTGATCGTCGAGCCTTCGCCCCGCACCACCGAACCCGTCTCCACCAGTCCGCCCAAACGGATGCGGGTGCCCGGCTGCAGGTCTGCCTTGGCGAGGTCGCCCGGAACGTAGAAATAGGCGATCGACTGACCGAAGGCGAACATCACCAAAAGCACGGCCGTCAGAATGAAACCCATGCCACCGGCAATCACCGCGAGGCGTTTCTGTTTGCGGGTCATTGGCTCACCTCCTCGATATCAAGGCCGAGCTCTTTTGCCATGGCGATCAGCTGCTGGCCTTCGGCGCCGGCGGCCGGGAAGGCTTTCAGACCATCCTGCAGCGCGGCTTCCGCCTTCTGCTTATCCTTGAGCATCGCATAGGAGCGGACAAGCCGCATCCAGCCTTCGAAATTGTTGGGATCTTCCTTCAGGCGTGCATCGAGGCTCGCCACCATGCCGCGGATCATCTCGCCGCGATCGGCCTCCGACATCTGTTGCGCATTGGCAATGTCGTCTGCGGAAGGATTGCCGGGTGCTGCTGGATCGGCGGCTGGTGCCTGCTGCGGTGCCGCGGCAATCGCCGGCGCATTGGCGAGCGGCACGCCGGTGCTGTTGGCCGCAATATGCTGGTTGACCAGCTCCATCCAGGGCGCAGTCGGCGGCGAGGCGGCGGCAATCGCCTGGAATGCGGCAAGCGCCTCGGTACGGCGGCCGGACTGCTCGAGCGCCAGCGCCAGATAGAAGTCGGCGCGCGGATTGTTCGGCTCGAGCTTCAGCGCTGCCTGAAAGGCCATCTGCGCATCATCGGTGACGATCCCGTCATTGCGCACGACAATCGTTTCGCCGAGGCCATTCATGCGCTCGGCATCGGGGCCGAGAATGCGGATGGCATTGCGGTAGGCAAGCTCGGCATCATCAAGTCGGCCGATGCGGAAATAGACGGGCGCCAGCACGTTCCAGCCATTGCCGTCGCCGGGATTGCCCGCCAGATGCTGCTCGACCTTGGCAACCAGCAGATCGACATCATCACCCGGATTTTCGATGCGCGCGGCCAGCGGCGCGTCCGGTGTTCCGGGGCTACCGATTTCGAGATAGCCGGCAAGCCCGATGACGGGAAGACAGAGGAGAATGAAGGCCTGGGAGAAGGTATAGCGCCGGCGCTTCGTGCTCCCGCCAGCTGCCGCTTCCGACGCCAGTTCATCGCCCTCGCCGCCAGTTTTTTCGCGACCGGCAATCGCCAGCAGCCGGCGTCCGATCTCGGCGCGGGCATAGTCCGCATCCTCAGCCGAGATCAGGCCTCCCGCCTTGTCCCGTTCCAGCTCCCGCAGCTGGTCGCGATAGACCGCCGCCTCGCCTTCATCATAGCGTGTCGCCCGGGCCGAAGCCCGCAGCAGGGGAGAGAGCAGGACGACGGCAACAATGACCGTCAGCAGGGCGGAGATGATCCAGAACAACATGAAACTCAATTACGTCAAGGACGGGTGCATTCCAACAGTCAAACACCCCCTGACGGAAAGTTGAGGCGTTTGGCCGCAAGAATTCTCTAGGCCGCCATAACCTGCCTAGCCTTGACCCAAGTCAAGTGGGAAGCAGTCGACCTGCCTACCAATTGAGCATCAATTTTAAGCGTGTGGGATCAGCTGAGCGGCGTCCAGGTACCGTTCGGGTTGCGGCAGGCCGCACCGCGGGCCTGCAATTCGCGACCGCCGCTCACCACCTTGTGGGTGAACTGGCGACAATTCTGCTGGCCAACCTGATAGGGCGCTGCTGCCACGACCTCGCCGCGCACCTCGCCGCCGGCCCAGGTCACGGGCTGGCCGCCAGGGGCTGCTTCCAGGGCCCGGTATTCGGCCTCGAGCGCCCGCTGGGTCTCGCTGCGCGACAGCTTTACGCCCGTGCGTGCCACGATACCGCCCTGCAGGGCCGCGATATAGACGGCGGAATTGGCCTTGGCGGTCGCGGTGCGTCCGCCGCCCGACGTGGTACAGCCCGCAAGCGCGAGCGACACCAGAGCGGTGGCTGCCAGTATTCCGAAGCGCTTCACACCCATAAGACCGTTCCAAGTGCCGTCAATTGTTGCCGCCATCAGGCGCCTGCCCCGCTTTCGGAAGCGCGCATCGCCGGCGCGCCGAAATCAGTCCTATACACCTATGTAATTTCACAGGAAAATCAATCACGCAGTGTCCTTCGTCACAGCCGGTAGGATCAACTGTGCGCGAAGTCCGCCGATCCCTGCCCGCGACAGGCCGAATGCGCCCTGATATTCCCCGGAAATCTCCTTGACGATGGAAAGGCCAAGACCCGTTCCCGGCTTGCTTTCGTCGAGCCTGCGGCCGCGCTTCAGCGCCTCGCCAATCTGCTCGGGTGCCAGCCCCGGTCCGTCGTCTTCCACCACGACCTCGATCCAGCCGCGCCGTCCATCCGTGGCGTCGTCCTCGCGCGTCGTCATCGTCACCCTTGTCACCACCTTGGTGCGGGCAAAGCGGGACGCGTTTTCCAGGAGATTGCCGACGACTTCCTCGACGTCCTGTTGCTCCATGGCAAAGGTCAGATCCGGCGCGACTTCGAGTTCGAAGGCCACTTCGCCGTTTAGCTTGCGCATCACGCGCACCAGCCGTTCCAGCACCGGCTGGGCTTCGGTACGGGCGAGCACGCTGTCGCGCTGGGCGGCAATGCGGGCACGGTTCAGATAGGAGGTCACCTGCGCCTGCATCGCCTCGGCCTGGGCGGCGATCACCTCGGCATGGGTCTTGTCGAGCGTGCGCGCCTCGTTGAGCAGCACCGCAATCGGCGTCTTCAGCGAATGGGCGAGATTGCCGACCTGCATGCGGGCGCGCTCGACGATACGGCGGTTGCTGTCGATCAGCGCGTTGATCTCGCTGGCAAGCGGCATGATCTCGCGCGGGAAATCGCCCTCGATCCGCTCGGCCTCGCCGCGCCGGATGCGCTCCAGCCCGCGGCGCGCGCGGTCGACCGGCTTCAGGCCGTAAAGGATGGCCAGACCGTTGACGATCAGGCCGCCGATGCCGACCACGGCAAGTGCGCCATAGAGGCGA
The DNA here is from genome assembly GCA_958439205.1 of uncultured Allorhizobium sp. GTDB lineage: Bacteria > Pseudomonadota > Alphaproteobacteria > Rhizobiales > Rhizobiaceae > Allorhizobium. The sequence goes on from OY288189.1 coordinate 3,590,558, forward strand.
CTGGTGAAGAAGGTGATCTCGTCCTCGATGACCTGCAGATTTCCGGAGACCCGGAAGCGCGCCGCCCTTCCCTGGTCGTCGAGCACGACTTCCGTCTCGGCAATGCGGATCCGGTTGCCGACATCGTCGGTCATCTCATAGTAGCGCTCGTAATTCTGGTCGAAGGGCGTTTCCTCGACGTCGGGCACGGCGAGATTGGCCACGCCCAGCGAAGCAGACGCAAGCGGTGCCGTCGCATAATTGCCGAGCGGCTCGACCAGCCAGTACCAGCCGGTCTCGGGCTGCGAGAACCGGAGGTCGCCAAGGGCCGGCGAGCCGGTCAGGCTGTCGCCATCACCGATCGAGACGGAGTTGACGACGTTATAAAGCTGAGCTCTGAGGAGGTTGTTGAAGCCGCGTTCGACGCCCTGGCGATACAGGGCGGAAATCGCCACCGCGATCGTGACCAGACCGAGTGCAGACCAGAGGGTCGCAAGCAGCAGGACGCGCGCGGTGAGCGAGCGGATCTTCATTTCGCAGGGGCTTGGATGCGGTAGCCGAGGCCGCGGACCGTTTCGATCATGTCGACACCGAGCTTCTTGCGCAGGCGTCCAACAAAAACCTCGATCGTGTTGGAATCGCGGTCGAAATCCTGGTCATAGAGATGCTCGACCAGTTCGGTGCGCGAGACCACCTCACCCATGTGATGCATCAGATAGGAGAGGAGCCGATACTCGTGCGAGGTGAGCTTCAGCGTCACGCCCTCGACCGTCGCCTTCGAGCTCTTGGTATCGAGGCGTACGGGTCCACAGACGATCTCTGAGGATGCATGGCCTGCCGCACGACGGATGAGCGCGCGGATGCGGGCAAGCACTTCCTCGACATGGAAGGGCTTGGTCACATAGTCGTCGGCGCCAGCATCGATGCCGGCCACCTTGTCCGACCAGCGATCGCGGGCCGTCAGGATCAGCACCGGCATCACCCGGCTTGCGGCACGCCATTTTTCAAGAACGGTAATGCCGTCCATTTCCGGCAGGCCGATATCGAGGATCACGGCGTCATAAGGTTCAGTGTCGCCGAGGAAGTGGCCTTCCTCGCCATCAAAGGCCTTGTCGACAACGTAACCCGCTTCCTGCAGGGCCTCAACGAGCTGGCGGTTCAGATTGACATCGTCTTCGACGACGAGAATGCGCATATGGTTCACCCCTCGGTGCGGAGAGCTCTTCAGTCCCTGCGGCCGCTCACTCGGCGACCCGCATGGTGACCTTGCGCGGACGCTCGCTGCCATTGCCGGGAACGAGCACGACGATCACGCATTCACCGCCCGATTCGTGTACGGAAAGCAACTGCCCGCCGACCTCTGCCACGACGCGCGCCGCCGCCGCCCGGCAATCCGCCGCCACGGCATCGCTCCCGCCCACCGGCAAAGCCGCCACGGTCAAGGCCAGCGCCAGGCCCGTGTATTTCATGAAAGATGCCATTGCTGCTTCTTCTTGGATGACGTCCACTCTAGGCAATTTATGTACCGCAAGGCGTCTGAATGGCAAATGAATGCTCGGTCATCGGCTGGGGAAAGGCGCATAAACCCAGCTGCGGTCAATCGCCACGCGCCAGCTTCGACGAGCGATCTTCCATAGCGTCCAGACGCCGAATTGCCGCATTGCTGCTCGCAGCCTCGAGGAGTTCTGTCCAGCTGTCCGGCGGATTCCCATCCTCCAGCATGGCCCGGAACACGGCATATGCATCGCTGCGCGACCCATAGGTTCGAAGCGAATCCGCATCATTTACCCACGCAAATACAAGGACTTTCGCCGACGAATTATAGCGGAAGAACAGACGAAACCGTCCATTGCCGAACTTGGCCCGAAACCAATGCTTGCGCTCCGGACCCAATGTCCCGCCCTGGCGAAACGCGGGCGACGTTGGATCGGCCGGTATCACTTCAGACATCAGCTTCTGCAGCGCGACGAGCAGCTTGAAATTCGCGCTGCTGCGAAACGAGTCGGGCTTCCTACTTGCTTCCCGTTCGACGGCCGAAGTCAGGCGCTCAAGCTGATCGAGAAACAGCGGGTGTGCACGGATAATCCAGCCATGGACAGTTTCCATCTCAAAGCTCGACCTCGCCTTCGATCGGGGCGTCGAGGTCAATATCAGCGCCTTCCGTCAGCGCTGCGATCCGGTCGCGTAGGCCGGACGGTATTTCAACGAACGCATTTTCCGGCCGCGCCGCCATGTCCCTAGCCAGTAGGTCAAGAAATCCGTCCAGCGCCGGATCTTCGTCTTCTCGGTCGTCGCGCTCGACAAAGACGCGATTCTTCTCGTCCAGGCTGAAGGCTATCCGGCCGCCATATCCCACGCCAAGGGCATCGCGAATGGGTTTCGGAATGGTGGTCTGCCCCTTTTCGGTGATCGTGCTCACCTTGCGCAAGATCTTGTTCATGCCACCTGCCTCCTCGATTGGCGAGGAAGGTAATGGAAATTCCTTACTTCGTAAAGGCTGGCCCGTCACCTCACCCGCCAACCCCCTTCGTCGCGGTCAGCCGCCCATAGAGCGCCAGCAACCCGCCGACAGTGCCAGCAAGCGTCGTCAATGCATCCGCGATTTCCGCCTGCTCGGCGCCGCCCACCTCCAGCCCGGCTTGACCGAGCAGCGGGGATGCAATCGCGATCAGCGCACCCCAGACGGTCTTCGACTGGTACCAGGGTTTCATCTCCAGCATGTCTTTCTCCTCTTCGTTGTTCATCCGTTGATGGCAATGACTGCTTCCAGCGGCAGGCCTGTCGCCAAGCGCCCAAGCTGGCGCACACGTATGAAAAGCACCGTCTGCGCCCCGCCGAAATCGGCCAGTTCGTCGGCCATCGGATAGGTGAAGCCCGCCTCGCCAACCTCGACCACACGCAGCACGGCACTCCCGTTCAGGATCTCCAGCCGATAGCGCTCCTCCGCCTCGTCGAGCGGCACCTCGCCTTCCGCCCAGGCATCGGCCTCGATCCGGCTGCGCCTGATCCACGAAATCAGGAGATCGCCCGAGGCCTGCCGCACCACCCGCGCATGCACCGGCGCAAGCGGCGTCTCCGCCCGCAACCCGCCATCGAAGGCAAACGGCCCCGACAGTTCCGTCACCAACCCCATCGGTTCCAGAATCCAGTTCTGCGCCGTCCCGCGTTCGGCATTGACCAAACCCAGCGACCGCACTGCCCCATCCAGCAGCACAACTTCGGCACCGACCGCCGCCCCTGCCGCCGTCGCATCCTCGGTCCCGCCCAGCCCGCGCAACAGCCCGGCCAGACGCCAGCGCCCGGACTCCACTTCCGCAGCCTCTGCAAAACCCAGCACTTCCCAGCCGCCATTCAGCGCCCGCACGGCCAGCCGGTTCGCGCCCGAAAGCACCGAGGTCCGGCTCGCGGATGAAAAGGCTCCACCCAACAGGTCAACTTCCACGGCATTCGCAGGATCGAAGCGCCCGACCGGACCGGACGCCAGCGGCTCCACCAGCCGTCCGATCGTCGCTGGCCGGTCCAGCGTCAGCCTGAGCCGGTAGCCCTCCGTCTCTGGCGAACTCGACACGGCGAGCCTGCGCCACGGCCGGCCAAAAGCCGCCACGCTGGTATCGCCCAGATGGCTCGTTCCCTCCAGCCGCGGCAGATCGAGGAAGTTGACCACCGGCGCAAAACCCTGAGCCCCGCCGCCATCCGCCAACCGCTCCGGCTCCACCACTGCCATGGGCGCCGAGACCTTGCCGGCAAAGGCGCGCAAGCTCAGCCGCCGCTCGAGGCCGTCCTCGATCGCCTGCACGAGAAAACGCCCCTCAGGCCCTTCGGGAAACCGCAGCACATCTCCCGGCTCGACCGCGACTTCCTCTGGCCCCAGCGCCAGTTGCAGGGTGCGGCGCGCCAGCCGGTTGTCTCGCAGCCAGCCCTCGGCAGCGGCCAGTGCCGTCTCCTCGGGCATCGCCGCCGGCAGGTCGCGGGCAAGCTGCCGCTCAGTCGCCGCCTCCACCTTGCGCGAGCGCACGCTCGCCTCAACGTAATCGGCTGCCGGATCGTAGAAGGTCACCAAGGCTTCCGAAGCAAAGTCGCTGTCATGGCCGCGCGTCTCGCTCCAGAGCGGCTGATCTGCAAGATCGGCCATGACAGTGATCTCGCGCGCGACCAAGCTCGCCGTCGGCCGGGTGCGAAACTTCAGCCGCCCGCCATCCTCGATCGCATCGATCTGGAACAGCTCGATCAGCGGCTCGATCAGGTCGCGCGCCGAGGTGAGATCCCCCTTCACATAGCCGCCGAGATCCCCCGAAACCTCCGACACATCGAAATCGTGAAAGCCATGATCCCGCAGGATCGCCGCCATGGTATCGGCCAGCGTCGCCGTGCCCAGCCGCCCGTTCAGCCAATGCCCCGTGCGCCAGTTCAGCCCGTCTGCCCAAAGGCTCACATTCTGCGGAAAGGCCGGATAGGGACGGGCATCCCAGGTCCAGACATAGATGCCATCAGGATCAACCATGCCCTCGGGCGCGGTCCCGCTTTGCCAATGCTCCAGATGCGCCTCCAGAAACCGCCGCTGCTGGCTGTCGCTGCGGGCACCCGCGGAGAAATACGGCCGACCGCTCTCCACTGACTTTGCGTCGACAAAGACATTCGGCTGGTTCGCCCCCTTATCGACCGCCCCGCAGCCGAGTTCGCTAAACCAGAACGGTTTCATCTGAGGCACCCATGCCGTCGGGTTCACCTGCTCGACGCCGCCGATCCTGTTGTAATGGCAGTTGCCCCACCAGCTTCCGAGATCCTTGAACCTGAATACCCAGGGCTTGCCATAAGCGCCATCGGTGATCGGCGTCCTCACCCGCGCCTGCCGGTCTGCGTCGCTGGCATAGAACCAGTCAAAGCCCTCGCCGGCCGTCAGCATGCGGGCAAAACTCCCGGCATCGTCAGCGCCCGAAAACCCGTCGGGACTTAGCTCCTCCAGATCCGTGTCGCGCCAGTCCGCGAGCGGCATGTAGTTGTCGATGCCGACGGCTGAAACATGCGGGCTCGCCCAGAGCGGATCGAGATGGAAGAAGACGTCGCCCGACCCGTCCGCCGGCTGATGGCCGAAATATTCGCTCCAGTCCGCCCCATAGGAAATCGCTGTCGCCCCACCCAGAATGCCGCGCACCTCGCCGGCCAGCGCCACCAGCGCTTCGACAAAGGGAAAGGCGTTCGCCTCATCGCGCAGCGTCGTCAGCCCCTTCAGTTCCGAGCCCAGCAGAAACCCGTCGACACCGCCAGCCGAGGCCGCAAGCGACGCATAATGCAGCACGAACCGCCGATAGCCTTCGCTGCGTGTGACGAATGTCGAAGCTTGAGCCCGCGCTGCCGCTGTCTTGTCGGCACTCAGCGGATAGGCCGTGATCCGCCCCCGCCAGGGATAGGCTGCCTGCTCGGCCCCGCCATAGGGATCGGGCAACCCATTGCCTGCGGGAATATCCATCAGAACAAAGGGATAGAGCGTCACCTTCAAGCCGCGTGCCTTCAGGTCCAGGATGGCCTCGACCACGCTTTGATCATCAGGCGATCCGCCATAGGCCGGCCCACCGGCATGGCGCGACACCACATAGGCGCCATCGCGCGAAATTCCCGCCACGCTCCAGGGCCGGCTCTCCTCGTTGCGAAAGCCGACCTCAACGCCCGGCAGCACCCGGCAGTCGCCGGCCCGCAGATCCGTGCCAAACCAGGCGACGACCAGCGCCACACTCTCCAGATTGGGACAGAGTGCCTGCAACTCGTCCAGCGAGGCCTGCCAGTCGGTCGAAGCGACAAGCGTATTGCGGTTCAGCCAGCGCTTCTCGCCCTCGCGCGGCGCGTCCGAAACACGCGCGGTCGCATAGCCATGCTCGGTCGCGCCCGGAATGATCGTCACCGCCCGGATCTTCTCCTCCAGCGCCCCCACCGGCCGGATCACCTCGAACTGGATGAGCGGAATGCGATTGCCGAAATCATCAAGCGGCAGGCGTTCGAACACGACGTAGGCCAGCCCGCGATAGGCCGGCGCACGGTCCCCGCCCTGCTTCGCCGCGATCAGCGGATCGACCGGCTGGCTCTCCGTCCCGCGATAGACCCGCATCTCGATCTCGGTCGTGTCGAGTTCCCGCCCGTCGACCCAGACGCGGCGCACGCCCGCGATCGGCCCTTCGCAAAGCCCGAGTGCCAGATTGGCATAATAGCGATAGGTCGTCGTGCGCGTGCCGCCGGAGGACTTTCCGCCCGTCCGCTCGGTCACCGTCTCCTCCTCAAAGCGCGTCGCCCAGATCAGCGTGCCGCCGAGCCTCGCCGTGCCATAGAGCCTCGGGATAACAGTGCCCTCGCTCGCGCCCGCAAGCCTTGCCGAAGAGAGCCGCGCCCCGGTCACCTCCCGCGTACCGCCGAGAAGGCTCCGGTCGATCATGCTCCCCGCGAGTGCCCCTGCCGCCCGCCCGAGGATCGCGCCAACAGGCCCGAAGACCGACCCAAGGGCTGCCCCCGCCGCCTGCAGAACAATGGTCGCCATGGTCAGACCCTTTCCGGAAACCGATAGATGCCCGCAATTCTCCGCCGCCATCCGGGCACCAGCGCCGACAGCGTCACGGATGATTGCTCATAGGCATGGATGAAGGCATCGGGTGGCGGCCCGCGCCGTTGATCGTCACTCCAGTCACCACCGCAAGCGCCGCCCCAGTCACAACCGCAATCGCCATCGCCGCGCCCCCGGTCGCCATCCTCCCGAGGCAGCCGCGCCAAAATCCCCGCATGTTTCGCCGCCAGATGCGGCCGAAACCGGAAAAGCACCAGATCGCCTGGCAGGCTCTCTTCGAACGAAGGCACATCCACGAAATGCCGTCCCGCCGCCGCCATCAGCCGCTCTTCGCCCGCCCGCTCCGCCCAATCAGCCGCATAGGCCGGCACCACCTCCGGCTCCGCCGCATAAAGCTCTCGCCAGATCCCGCGCACGAGCCCCAGACAATCGCACCCCACTCCCTTCACCGCCCCCTGATGCCGATAGGGCGTGCCGATCCAGCTCCCGGCGATCGCCAGGACTTGTGCGTTGACGGACATGGGAGTGCTCCGGGTTGGGAGGTGAGGATTGGTAATCTGAGAGGCATGGGCCGAGCCGAGGGCCAAGGCTCAGTGACAAAGAAGCCGCCACCCGCCCCTAGCCGCCTTTGCCCCTCACCCTGCCCTCTCCCCGCAGGCGGGGAGAGGGAGGCGCGAGCTTGGCCGTCTCGGCCTTCTCCCCGCCAGCGGGGAGAAGGTGCCGGCAGGCGGATGAGGGGCTAGACCTCCGATCAAGAGGATCCTTCGAGGCCCCTGCTCCCGCAGGGGCACCTCAGATGAGGGTGCCCTCGCCTCGCGGGGGTGTCCCCTTCACCCTGCGACCAATTCGTATTACACTGTATTACCGACCGTCCGGAGGCTCACGATGACCAAGCCGACCCTGTCCGATCCGATCACGCTTCGCATACCCGAGGATGTCTTCCTTGATATCGAAACGATCGCCCAGGCGACCGAGCGCTCACGCAGCTGGGTGATCGTGCGCGCGCTCAGAACCTATCTCCAGCAGGAAGGCGCGGAGATCCTCGCTTACAAGCAGGGTCTCGACGAGGTCGCCGCCGGCGAAACCGAAGATCTGGATGATGTCCTCGAAGACCTGAAACGCATTGCTTCCAACAAGGTGGCCTGATGCGCGTCATCCTTTCGAAATCGGCAGCGCGCTGACTTCGAACGGAGATGCAATACCTGCAACAGCGTAGCCCTTCGGGGGCCAGAAACTTCGCTGCACGCATCGCCGATGCAAGGCTTCTCCTCGGTGCCCATCCTGAGGCGGGCCCCGTGGCTCGCAGCCTGCCCATTCCTGGCAGCCGAACTTTTGTCACCGGCGATTATCTGCTCGACTACACGATCGAGTCGGACCGCATTGTTCTTGTCACGATCCGTCACGGGCGGATGCGCCCGCCGTATCTTCCGATCGACGCAGACCCGGGAGATTGAGGCGAAGCGCGGCGTTGCGCCGACACTCGCCACCATTTCCCCTCACCCTGAGGTGCCCTCGCTCCGCGAGGGCCTCGAAGGGTCGAGGCCAAGAACAGGATCCTTCGAGGCCCCTGCTCTCGCAGGGGCACCTCAGGATGAGGGAGGTCTGCACCACGGCCACCCACCTCCCCCTTGAGGGGGGAGGTCGCGCGGAACGCGCGGGTGGGGGTGACATGCCTCACGCCCTCAATGCTCAGCCCACCCCGGACCTCCGGTCCGACCCTCCCCATCAAGGGGAGGGTGTTTGCAACTCCCCGGCCCTCACCCCGCAGCCCGGCTCACTCGCCGGTAGCTCACCTGCTGGTCCGGCCCGACCAGACCCGCCTGCATGTTTCGATAGATGCCATACTTGAAATAGACGGAACTCGCCGCCGCCGCCGGCAGAAGCGCGAAGACACTGCGTCTGAGCACCGTCCGCCCGTTGACGGAAGCGGTTACCGCACCCGCTGTCGCATGCCATGTGAAGTTATAGCTGAAGGTATTCCACACGCCCTTGGTCACGGTCACAGGCGTCTCGTCGAATACGCCGGTCTCCTTGTTGTTCAGGCAGATGGTGAAAACGCCCTCCTCGTAGCGGTTGAAGACGCTGTCGTATGAGCCGTTGTGCCATTGGCCGAGGGTCTGCTTCGGACTGAACTCGGGATAGTCCTCCGGGATCTTCAGGTGAAAGGCGTAGCGCCAGGTGGAGCCGGCAGCATCCTCCGTCGTCGCCCGCGCCTCGCAGCGCTCGCGATAGTTCAGCGCATCGCTGCCATCAGGCCCGTTCCAGTAGTCGCCGGCCTTGACCAGGAATGTCTCGACACCGTTCGCCCGCGCATACCGGCTCTCGTCGACCGCCTGGACATAGTAGGAATAGCCGTCTCCGTCGGGGCAGATGATCTTCATGGGGCAGTCCTTTCATGCTTGGGGGAAGAGGCGTTAGTCGGCATCCCCTCACCCTGAGGTGCCCTCGCTCCGCGAGGGCCTCGAAGGGCGAGGCATTCAGGCGATGAGGTGTTTTCGGTCCGCCGGAGCGCCCAATATGCGGCTTTAGCCCCTCACCCTACCCTCTCCCCGCAAGCGGGGAGAGGGAGGTACGAGCATCGGCCGTCTTGGCCTTCTCCCCGCTCGCGGGGAGAAGGTGCCCCGAAGGGGCGGATGAGGGGCTGTTCTGTTCCCCGGCCCGGACCTGCGGTCCGACCCTCCGCCTCAAGGGGCGGTTGGCGGGGCAAGCCTCACCCGAACAACCCCCCGCCATCATGGGTGCTATCGCCACTGACATAGGAATAGGCAAAATCACTGCCGGGCATGTGCGGAAAACCGAGGAAATTCAATGGATTGCCGAACTTCTCTCGACAGGTGGCAAAACTCTTGTCGCAGCCGACCGTCAACGTCACGCCATCGCCCTCTGCCGGACGCGCCTCCAGCGGCAGCCAAAGCCTGAGCGTCATGAGGCCAACCGCCGCCGCCCCGCTCTCCTCGATCGCTAGCCGCCGGCCTACCAGCACGCCCTCATCAAAGCGAAGATGCCCCAGCCGAAAATGCCCCTCCGGCAAATCTGGCAGTCCCCACACCGTCAGCCGGTCGGCCGAAAGCACCTCGGCAACAAGACCTGACACCCTCCGGTTCGCCACGCTCATATCCACCCGGCACTTGCTGTCCCCGAGATCAGCGTCGCAGCGGCGGTTGTAGATCCGCCCCTCCGGCTGCTGCAGGCGATGGGCAAAACTCCGCAGCTCGGCTGAAAACCCCGGCCCCGCGCGGCTCACTTCGCCGATCTCCTGCACCGACATCAGCGCGTGCTGCTCGTCCGCTGCCTGCCAGTTGACGAGAAAAAGCTCGACCCGCGCGCCGTCATAACGCCCGGCGGCCAGATCCGCCTCGGCGATCGCGTCACTCGAAAAACCGCCGCGCACTTCCGCGCCCGGCGCCGAAAGCCCACTCGCCGAACTTGCCTCGGTCGCCGCAAATCCGGTGCCCGGTTCAAATACCGTGCCGTCGAATGTCAGCGTCTGGTCATGCTCAGTAAAGCCAAGCCTGAAGCCATCGCGACAGGTCACCCGCCAGGCCCGACACAGCGTCGTTTCGCCCGTCGCCAGATGGTCGGCGAGCGCTTGCGGAAGCCGTTTCATGGCATCACCTCGATCAGCGGAATGGAGGGAATGCGCCCGGCGCGAAAGGCTTCGAGATCGATCTCGATCCGGTCGGAGTCGAAGCGCACCGGCACATCATAATCGAAACCCGCCCGGATCTCCGTGCCCTCATCCGGCGCATGCCCGACGGCGAACGTGACGATCCCGGTCGTCAAATCGACCGAGAACCCCTCCGTCACCTCCACGCCATCGATCGCAATCCGCACCGACCCCGCCACAGGCTTCACCACCGGTCGCCGCTCCACGGCCGCGCCGTCGCCATAGCCCTTCACCAGCTGAAAGTCCGCCGCCTCGCCGTCACCCGTCCCGAGAAACTGGTCGAGCGGCGTCACCGCCTCGCCCGGACCCGCCGAGGAAAAATCCACCGGATCGCGAAAGCGAAAGCCATGCAGCTGCCCGCCGCGGGCCTCGAAAAATTCCAGCACCGCATAGAGATCCGCAACCGAGCGCACCGCAGTCCCGACATCATACCTGCGCCTCGAAAACCGCCAGCGCCGATTGCGCGCCTCGCGCCCATTGGACAGCGACACAATATCCGTCTGCCGCCCCGGGCCACCGCTCGTCGTCAGCGACAGCCGCAGCGGAAAACGCTGTTCATGAAAGGCCATACCCGCCTCCGTTCCATGGAATTGTGAAGATGAGTTTCGCCGAGATCCGCTTACGCGGCCTCGCTGCAGGAGAGCGTTGGTGATTGCCTTGCGTAACCGGTCGCGCCGACTTCTCCTTCTCCCCGCCTGCGCGGAGAAGGTGGCCGGAAGGGTTCAGGTGCAAAGTGTTGCACCTGGGATGAGGGGCTTTGCCCACCGCCACTTCTCGGCGGCGCATTGCGATCACACGCTTGCCCTTGGAAAAGAAACGACGATCATCTACATTGCTTCGACGAAAAATCTACATGGAGCCGACATGGCCATCAACGTCAACAATCCGGAAGCCGATGCGCTGACGCGGCAGTTCGCGCAGATGACCGGCCTCGGCATCACCGATGCGATCGTAATCGCCATGAAAGAAGCAATCGAACGCCGCAGTCGCGCAGAAACACCACTTGAGACGGCGGCCCGCCTCAGAGCCAAGCACCAGGTGGGACTGACCGAGCAGGCGCAAACCCCGCTTCCCCGTCAGGCATTCGATGCCATGTGGGACGACAGCTGATGTTCATCGACGCCTGCGCCATCATCGCCCTTCTGACCGACGAGCCGGAAGCACCCCGCGTCTCCAATGCCTTGGCTTCCGCGAGGCAGCCTTTCACATCACCGGTCGCCATTCTCGAGACGGTTCTCGGCCTCGCCCGCCCGGACAAGCTTGATCTGCCTATTCCGGCCGCAGAAGACCTGGTGCGTGAGTTTCTCGAAGCGCGTGGCATCGAAATCCGCGATCTGCCACCCGCAACGGAAACAACCCGGCTCTCCCTCATTGCCGCCCATCGCTATCGCACCGGGCGCCATGGTCTGAACCTCGGCGATTGCCTGCACTATGCCTCCGCCAAGTTTCATGGTGTGCCGATCCTGGCGACGGCCGACGAATTTCGCACCACGGATCTGGACGTCGTTCCTTAAGTCAGCGCCAAGCCAAACAGCGGATGTATGCGGACAAGAACGCGCCCGTCCAAGCCACCTGAAACCGGCCAGCTTATCCGCGATGACCTCATCCTGAGGAGCCCGCGCCCGCGCGGGCCTCGAAGGACGATACCCCTACTGCCTACTGCCTACTGCCTACTGCCTACTGCCTGCCACCGCCTCACAGCCCCCGCCGCCCACGCCCGACCGAGCGCGCCAGCATCGCCGTGATCTGCCCTTCGCTTCTCGCAAAACTCGCAGCATCTGTCGCCGTCACCTGGAAATGAATGACGGTCGCAGCACCGCCCCCTTCCGCCGCCACGCCGAGCGCCCCGTCAGCGCCGCGCTTCAAGGGCAGGATCGCCTCCGCCCCCGCCTCGCCCATCAGGCCCGTCCCGCCTGACATCGGAAAGTAGGTCGGCGCCGCCACCACGCCGCCGTCGGCAAAGGGCACCACCCGTCCCGGCACACCACCCTTCGCATAGGCGGTCACGCCGGCACCGGACACCTTGTCGAAGCCGGCGCTCAGGCTGCCGATCAGGCTCTCCGCCGCATCGCCGAGCAGCCCTTCGAGCGGCTTCAGCCCCGCCGACAAGGCAATGTCGGTCAGCCGCGAGCCGACGCCGCGCAGCACCTCCTCCAGCCCCTTGCCCCCTGATGTCGCCCCCTTCAAAGCCGAGGTCAGCGCCCGGCCAAAACTCGCCGAGCGGCTTTCGAGATCATCGAGCACGGCCAGCGCCTGCGCGCCGTCGAGATCAACGGAAAGCGCGAGGGTATCGTCGTCATTCATGGGATATTGCTTTCATGGAAGGCACGAGGCAACGATCCGCCCCTTAAGTTTCCCCTCACCCTGAGGCGCCCTCGCTCCGCAAGGGCCTCGAAGGGCCGAGGCCACCAGTGCACGCACAAACGGATCCTTCCAGGCCCCTGCTATCGCAATGGCACCTCAGGATGAGGGTAAAGTGAAGCCGCGGCGTGCACTCCCACCTCCCCCTTGAGGGGGGAGGTCGACGCGAAGCGGCGGGTGGGGGTGACCAAGGTCAGAGATCGCTCAGCAGCCAGACGCGCTCACCCCACCCCGGACCTGCGGTCCGACCCTCCCCCTCAAGGGGAGGGTGGCTTCGTCGCCAGCGCCGCCGGTCCTTCTCCCCGCCTATGGGATAAGGTGGCCCGCAACCCTCAGGAGCAACGTGTTGCACCGGGGATGAGGGGCCAAGCCTCTCGACATTCAATCCGGAAACTGCCGCATCAAAGCCTCCACGTCCCGCCGCGACAAGCCCACCGGCTGTCCGAACGCCCCCGCCATGGCCGCCAGCTCCGGCAGGCTCAATCCCCAGAACACCTCGGGTAAAAGCCGCAGACGGGAAAGCCCCAGCGACATCGCCGTACCCCAAGGAAACGGCCTTGCCCTCGCCCCGCCTGCGGCCCTCAAGGGGATATGCCGCCCTCAACAACTCTCTGATTGTCCGCCCCCACATCACCCGGCCCTGCCCCAAAGGTCACCGCCAGCAATTCGCCCACCACCTTGGCCGCGCCCGAAACCCCGCCGTCTACCGCCATCTCGGCGACATCGGCATCCGACAGCCGGTTACCCCCGCCGCGAAGCCCGCAGGCGAGGATGCGGGTGAGATCGGCGCTTTTCAGCCGTCCGCTCGAAAACCGCGTCGCGAGATCGGCCAGGCTCTCGGCCCCAAACGCCGTTTCCAGTTCGGCGAGCGCCCCCAGCGTCAGACACAGAATTCGCCGCTCGCCGTCAATTACCGCCTCCACCTCACCGCGATGGCGGTTGGCACGGTTCACCGTGACAGGCTCGTGCATCTCCCGTTCATAGCCCCGCATGGCCGCCTCACAGCGCCGCGAAGGACACGGCACCGGCCGATTCCAGCGCGATCTCGAAGGTCACCTCGCCATCGTGATTGCCGGCATAATCCAGCGCCGTCACCTGGAAGGGTGCCGACACCGTGCCGAAATCCGGGATCACCACTTGGTAATTCAGGATCGACCCGGCGAAGAAGGCGGCCCTCACCAGCGCATCCGACGCCGCATCCTTGAACAGCCCGGATCCGGTCAAGCCGGCTCGCCTGACACCCGCCCCCTCCAGCAGCTCCCGCCAGCGCCCGGCGCTCTCGCTATCAGTCACATCGACCGACTGCGCATTGAACGCCAGCCGCCTGGCCCTCAAGCCCGCCACAGTCACAAACCCCGCCCCATCCTCGACCTTCAGCAACAGATCCTTGCCCTTCTGCGCGCCCATGGCGTCTCTCCTTGTTGATGTGATTGTTGAACGGAGGCGGTGCTTCGCACCTCCCCCTTGAGGGGGGAGGTCGCCGCAAAGCGGCGGGTGGGGGTGACCACCTCCAGACAGGGGACAGCCGGCAAGCGGCCGCTCACCCCACCCCGGACCTCCGGTCCGACCCTCCCCCTCAAGGGCAGGGTGTGAAACCGCCACCTAATGCATCCCCTCACCCTGAGGTGCCCGGCTCTGCCGGGCCTCGAAGGGTCGAGGCCTCCTGTTAAACGGATGCTTCGAGGCCCGCGGGCGCGGGCACCTCAGCATGAGGGCCTCGTACCGGGCACGCCCAACAGCGCACAGCCCAAGATTTCGCCCTATCCCCCGCTCTACAACCGGCCTAGAAGAAACAGCCCGCCTCTCTGAATCCCTTCCCGAGTCCCCGATGAACATGCCCCGCACCACCCTCGTCGCCGCGCTTGCGGTTTCGCAGATCCTCGGCTGGGGCACGACCTATGAAATGCCGGCGGTTTTCGGTCGGGCCATGGCTGCCGATCTCGGGCTTGCCAATGAAATGGCCTTTGCCGGCCTCACCGTGATGATGCTGACCATGGCCTTTCTCGGTCCCTGGACCGGGCGACTGATCGCCCGCCACGGCGCCGCCAAAGTGCTCGCCATGGGCTCCGTGCTGATGGCCTCAGGCCTTGCGATGCTATCGGTCTCCACCGGTCTTCTCACCTATGCGATCGCCTGGCTGATCCTCGGTGCCGGCGGCTCGTTCGCGCTGACGGTGCCGGCCTTTGCCGCCGTGGTCGAACGCGAGGGCCGCGACGCCCGTCGCGCCATCGGCATCCTCATGATCTTCACCGGGCTGTCCTCCGCCGTCTGCTGGCCGCTCCTGACATTGGCCGGCGAGGCTTTCGGCTGGCGCGGCGCGCTTCTTGCGGCCGCCGCCGCCCACCTCCTGCTTGCGCTGCCGATCCATCTGGCGCTCGGCCGGATCGCGATCACCCGCTCGGACGAAGACCGCGCCGCCGATCAGATCGAGCCGCTCGCGATGAGCCGCCGCATGGCAACGCTGGCCTTCCTGCTGATCGCGCTCTCCACCTCGCTGGCGAGCCTCATGACCTTCGGCCTCTCGCCGCAGCTCCTGCATATCCTCGAACTCTCGGGCGCCACGCCGGCGCTGGCGCTGCAGCTCGGGTCGCTGCGCGCCGTCTTCGGCATCGCCGCCCGCGCCTTCGATCTCGTGCTCGGCAAGCGCTCCTCGCCTGTAACCACCGGCCTTGCCGGAATGGCCATGCTCACA
The DNA here is from genome assembly GCA_958439205.1 of uncultured Allorhizobium sp. Taxonomy (GTDB): domain Bacteria; phylum Pseudomonadota; class Alphaproteobacteria; order Rhizobiales; family Rhizobiaceae; genus Allorhizobium. The sequence continues at coordinate 3,605,804 of OY288189.1, forward strand.
GGCTCCAGCCTGCTCCTGATCTTTTCCTCCGGCACGCCGTCGAGCCTGCTCGTCTTCACCGCCCTCTACGGCTTCGGCTCGGGCGTCACCACACTCGCACGCGCCACCCTGCCGCTCTCCTTCTTCTCCGCCAGCCGCTTCGCCCGCCAGTCGGCGCGCCTCTCGCTGCCGCAAAACCTCGCCAACGCCACCGCCCCCGTGCTGATGACGGCCGTCATCGACCGCGCCGGCATCGACGCCGGCCTGCTGCTGGCCACAGCGTTCGCCTCAACCGGTTTTCTGGCCATCCTGGTGCTGGCGGTGATTGCAAGGCGGGGAAGCCGGAACACAGACTCGACCACCATCAGCCCCTCATCCTGAGGTGCCGGGCAAAGCCCGGCCTCGAAGGATCGAGGCCAAGTTATTCCGTAGCCACGGAGTCCTTCGAGGCCCGCGCGTCGCGCGGGCACCTCAGGATGAGGTCGCACCTAGCGATGACCTCACCTCACTCCACCACCGCCCGAAAACCCGCCTCGGCGACAAACAACCCCGCCTTCACCTCGCGCCGGCTCACTGTCCGGCGATGCCGGAAGTTCACCAGCCGAAACCCCTCGAGCATCTCGGGCAACTCGTCTGCCACCCGCCTGAACTCCGCCACCAGCCCTTCGGCCTCACGCCGCGACACGGCACTCCAGGCCTCCAGCGTCAACAGGATCTCCGCGCCGTCCGCCTCACCCGTAGAGAAATCCCGCGCCTCGACTGACCCGACCACCAGCGCTGGAAAGCGCTGCGGCCGGATCGTCCGGTCGGAGATCCCCTGCGGCCCGAGCACCGCCATCAGCGTCGCATCCGCCTTCACTGCCTGTTGAACGGCTGCCAGCAAGGCATTGACCGCATTCGTCATGTCGGCTCTCCCTGTTCGTCGGTCGAATTCGAACCGGCGCCCTGTCTTGCGGCGATCTCCCCGGCGGCGGCATCAGTCGAGACCCCATCCATCCGCCGCGCCCGCCGATATGCCAGCGCCTGGCGCAGCATCTCGCCCAGTCGCCTGCCACTTTCCTCCAGCGGTGTTTGGTCTCGCGCGCCGCCGGTCATCCCGTCACCTCACGGCAGAGCGCCACCTGAAACCGCCCCGTCTCATCCGGATCGCGCAGCGCCAGGATATCGAACACGCGCGCCCCCTTTCGAAAGCGCTGCCCGACTGCCAGGTCGCCGCGCGCCCTGAGCGTCACATGATGCGTCACCGTCGAGACCAGCCCCGGCCCCTTCTCCTCCTCGGCAAAACCCCGCGGCTCGATCAGCGCCCAGACCTTGGCCACCTCGACGAAACCCGTCACCGCCCCGCCCTGGGCGTCCTCTATCGGCTCCGGCCGTTCCAGCACCAGCCGCGCCGTCAGCCGACCGGCATCGATATCGAGAAGCGCCATGGTCAAAGCCCCCTTCGGCAGAAGGGCGCAATCAGCCTGTCATAACCCGGCGGCACCACCGCCGGCTGCGCCTCGACCTGCACGACCCCACGGCAGGCATACATTGCCGCCAAATGCAGCAGCATCGCCCGTTTCAGCGTCTCGGGCACATCCGTACCGCTCTCGCCGAAACCGGCCGAAAACTCTACCTCGATCCCGTTCAGCGCCCGCCCCGGCGCCGGCGTCTCGCGCAACCAGAGCCTTGCCGGCCGCGATTGCCCATCCAGCAGATGCCCGTCGAGATCCACCACCTGCGGCTCGCCCTCGCCGTCATAGACAGTCACCGCCGTCACCGCCTGGACCGGCCCGCGCGCAATCGTCAGGATCCCGTCCTCCGGCCAATCATCACGGCAAAGCCGAAAATCCCGTGCCGCCAACACCAGGCCTGTCTCTCGCTCCAGATGCTCGCGCGCCACGGTGGCAAGCGCCAAGAGAAGGTCGTCCTCCTCCTCGCTATCCAGCCGCAGATGCGCCCTGATCTCGACAAGCGTCAGCGGCTCCACCGCAGGCGGAGTAAGTTCGATGATGGTCATTATGATGTCCTTTATTCTTGGAACTGTGCCGGGATCCCCGGTGGCCGCCCCTCATCCGCCCTACGGGCACCTTCTCCCCGTGAACGGGGAGAAGGAGGCACCGCCGCCAGCCGAATTCGCTCTTCTCCCCGCTTGCGGGGAGAAGGTGCCGGCAGGCGGATGAGGGGCAGGTCTTTTTCAGGCATCTAGGGGCGCCACCCACCTCCCCCTTGAGGGGGGAGGTCGCCGCGAAGCGGCGGGTGGGGGTGGACCCGTGCGCGCAGACTCTGGCACGGCCAAGGCGGGTCTCTCCCTCTTCTCCCCAGCGGGGAGAAGGTGGCGCGCAGCGCTCAGGTGCAACGTTTTGCACCGAGGATGAGGGGGAGCGAAGCACAGGCTCAACATTCGACGCTTCGCCGAACCACCCCCTCACCTCGCCTCCGCTGCGCTCGGCGTTCCTCTCCCCAAGGGGAGAGGCGGTCACGCCAGCGCCCGTCACGCCACCCCGGAGCTACGTTCCGACCCTCCCCCTCGAGGGGAGGGTCACACCGACCTCACGCCGAAAACTTCACCAGCTTGATCGCCTCGAAGTCCTGCACCCCGCCGCCGACGCGTTTGGTGGTGTAGAACAGCACATACGGCTTGGCCGAATAGGGATCGCGCAACACCCGTACCCCCACCCGATCCACCACCAGATAACCCGCGCGGAAATCACCAAAAGCGATCGCCGTCGCATTGGCCGCAATCTCCGGCATGTCTTCGGATTCGGCGACTGCAAACCCCATCAGCGAGGCGGGATCACCGGCGCGCGCCGGCGGCGCCCAGAGATAGTTGCCGTCGGCATCCTTCAGCTTGCGCACCGCGCCCTGGCTGCGGCGGCTCATGACGAAGGTGCCGTTCTGCCGGTGTCCGGCCTTCAGCGCATAGACCACGTTGATCAGCACGTCGGAGGCGCCGCCTGCCGCGAAAGCCCCCGCCGCGCCGGTCGAGACAGTGCCGATCTTGCCCCATTCCCAGGCGCCGTCATCCACCTGGTCGTAGGAGAGAAAGCCCTTCGGCTTCAACACGCCGTCACCCGACACGAAGGCCTCACCTTCCTGTTCGGCAAAGGCGATGTCGACTTCGGCGGCAATCCAGGCATCGATGTCGACGGCTGCGTCGTCGAGCAGCGCCTGCGTTGCCGCCGGCATCGCATAGAGCTCCATGGTCGGGAAGGCGAGTTCGGCCAGTTCCGGTGTGCCGGTCTGCGTGCGCGCCGCCGTCTCCGCCACCCAGCCGCTCGCAAAGCCGTTTGCCGCAAAGGGCTTTTTCAGCACAGAACCCGAGACCTGCCGCACGGTCGCGAGCGACCGGATCGGGGAGATTACCCGCAGCCTGCGGCCAATCTCCTCGTCCACCTGCGGCGGCACGAGATAACCGCCATCGCCGGAGACCCCTGCCGACAGCGCCTTCTGGTCGAGGTCGCGCAGGGCCTGATCATCGCCGCGCCGCACATAGGCTTCGAAGGCCGCCTTGTGTTCGGCAAGCCCCGCCTCGTCGCGGCCGGGCCGCTCCAGAGCGGGCCGGCGCTTCTTCAGCACCAGTTCGTCCAGAAGCCGGCTCTGTTCGTCGATCGCCTTGTTGATCCGCTCCACCTTGTCGCGGGTCACGACATCGCTTGTCAGTTTCTCCTCGATCTCGCCCAGCCGCTCGTCATTGGCCTCCTTGAAGGCTTCGAAGGCGGTCATGAATTCGGCAAAGGCCGAGGTCACCGTGTCGGGTGCCGCCTTCACCTCGGGTGCGGGTCTCGCCGCAACACCGCCGCCTGCCCTCTTGCCGCTGCGCCCGCCTGGGGCAGCCGCCCCACGCCCCGCCGCATCCGTCCTACCCTCGCCTGCCATCATCGCGTCTTCCATGCCACTCATCCTTTCGTGAAGTGATTTTTCGCCATCGAGCGAGCCGCCCGGCGCATCAGCCGGACGAGCTCGGTTTCCCTGTCGCGGTAGAACCGCTTGTGCTTGACGTTTGAGACCCTCGCCGTCGGTAGCATGGGAAAGGTCACCACCGAGATCTCCCAGAGATCGGCCTCCAGGATGCGCCTCACCCCGGCCTTGCGGTCGCTCCTGGTCTTCACCGCCCGAAAGCCGATCGAGAGACCATCGAGTGCCCCCGCCTTCATCAGCGCATGCACCTCGCGGGCACGGGCCACATCGGTTGCAAGCTTGCCCTCGACATAAAGCCCCCGCGCGTCCTCGCGGATCACGGTCCAGCGGCCGATCACCTCGGCCGGATCATGCTGGAAAAGCATCCGCACACCGCCCGCCCCGCGTTTGCCGAGCGACGCGGCAAAGGCCCCCGGCTCGATCGCATCGCGGCCGAGATCCACCTCGCCGAACAGGCTCGCATACCCCGAAAACCGCCCGTCGCCGGCCACCCCCTTCAGCGTCAGCCCCGCATAGCAAAACCGCGGCGCGCCTGCCGTTTCCAAAGCCTGCATGGCTCGTCTCCTCGTGATGTTGATAGGTGTTGGTCGGCATCCGCCCTATGTGAGGGGGGCCCGGCGCGCGCGGCACCCGTCCTTCTCCCCGTTCACGGGGAGAAGGTGGCCCGAAGGGTCGGATGAGGGGCTTAGAGCGGGTCTCTCCCTCTTCTCCCCAGCGGGGAGAAGGTTGCGCGAAAGCGCCGGATGAGGGGGAGCGAAGCTCAGATTACGATTAAGACGCCTCGCCGATCCGCCCCCTCACCTCGCCTCCGCTGCGCTCGGCGATCCTCTCCCCGAGGGGAGAGGCGGTCACGCAGCCTTCGCCGCCACCCACCTCCCCCTTGAGGGGGGAGGTCGCCGCAAAGCGGCGGGTGGGGGTGACCCTGGCTGCGAGTGGAATGCTGAACTTAGACAAAGGCGCCGCACGCATCACCCCACCCCGGAGCTTCGCTCCGACCCTCCCCCTCAAGGGGAGGTTGGATAGCCGCTTCGCCCTTAGCCCCTCACCCTGAGGTGCCCTCGCAAGGCGAGGGCCTCGAAGGGTCCAGGCCACCCTCTGCATCCACCCGGGATCCTTCGAGGCCCCTGCTTGCGGAGGCGCACCTCAGGATGAGGGCGGTCACCCACCCACCTTGTCCCCCGCCCGCCCCGTCAGCCGCACCAGCACGCCGAGCCCCCACCAGGCGGTAAACGACGCGAGCGTCGCCCCCGCCAGCATGATCTCCGCCGGCGAAAGCCTGCCCTCGAGACCCAGTTGTCCCGCACCCCAGACACCCGTCGGCCCGCCGAAAATCAGGCCGCAGGCAAGCCCGGTCAGGAAGCGCACGGCCGCCTCGCGGCGATGCTTGGGAAGCAGGTAGACGAGCGAGATCGCAGAGCCTGCGACAGCGCCGATCAGGCGCGCGGAGGTCACTCCGCCGTCGTGTCCGAAATCAGTCATTTGTTCATCTTTCGCGATTAGCTTTTGGTCGAGCGCCGGCCGGAACGATCCCGCCCAAAAGGCCGCGGCCGGCGCCGCTTCCCCCCAATCTTGCGCTCTTCACGTCCCACATGAAGCGGACGGCGATTGTCGAATCCTCTGAATCGCTTGGCAGCCGACGTTCCCATCCTGATTCAGGCTCTGCGCGCCTCCATAAACGCGCTCATCCACAGCGCCGCCACTTCCGATCATGCGAAAGCACGCCCTTAAGGGACAAGGTCATCAGGGTTTCACAGAAGACGGCTTTAGTGTCCCCGGGTGAACTTCGGGGGATTTTCATGACCTATGTATCTGATCTGTCACGCGCGCCACGCGGCAGCGTTGAGGAGAAGCCGCTTCTCCTGTCGCTCCTCGTGACGCTGACTTTGTCTGCCGTTTTCGTCTCGTTTCCGCAGATCGACATCGCGCTCAGCCGGCTCTTCTATGTCGAGGGCGAAGGCTTTCCGGCGAGCAAGATCACCGCGCTCAACACCTTCCGTGCCTTCGGCCAGTATTTTCCGCTGACGCTCACCATCGTGCTCGTCTTCGGCCTGGTGCTGAAACTGATCTATCCGTCGCGCCCGTCGCTCTTTCCGCCGCGCTTCACGCTCTATTTCGCCAGCCTCTTCCTGCTCGGCCCGGCACTGCTGGTGAACGGCATTTTCAAGCCCTTCTTTGACCGCCCGCGCCCGCGCAGCACCGTCGAATTCGGCGGCCAGGATCTGTTCGTGCATGCCTGGGGTCTCGGCGGCGACTTCTTCGATGATCGATCCTTCGTCTCCGGCGAGGCCGCCGTCGTCGTCTGCCTCATCCCACTCGCCTTCTTCGTGCCTGTTGTCTGGCGCCGCTGCGTCTTCGTGCTGCTCAGCCTGTTTGCGGCCTTGACCGCTCTCAACCGCGTCGCTTTCGGCGCGCATTTCCTCTCCGACGTGCTGATCGCCGCCGGCCTGATGGCGACCCTGTCGATCGCGCTCGCCTATGTCTTCTACGGCCGCTCGGGTGCTGCGGCCTGCGACATCAAACTCGAAGCCGCCATGACCGATCTCGGCCACAGGCTGCATGCCCGGCGTCGAACCGCCATCGCTGCGATCAGCCGCCGGCTGTCTGTCGCGCCAATGTTGCTTTCGCCAGCGCCGTCAACGGGCGAAAACGACAAGGGCTGAAAGGTCTATGATTGTCTTGCTTGATGGCATCCCTCTGCCCCGGATCGAAAGGTCCGGGACAGGCCATTAAAACCGCAAAGTCCGGAACGTCAGCGACACCCGCCGTCCGCGCATCACCCGCACGCCGTCGATCACATCCGACCGCCGCGCCGGGATCGTATGCGTCCAGTTGCTCCGCGCCGGTCCGGCGAGAACCAGCAGCGAGCGCGGCGGCAGTATCACCGCCCGTGTCTCTTCGCTTTCAAGGCAAGCAAACCGCATCTCGCAGCCCGACAGCAGACTGAGCGAAGCCACCACGTCGCCGAAACACGGCTCGCAATCGACATGCGCACTGATCCCCTGACCGGGGAGATACTCGTTGGCGATCACCTGGTCCGGCACGGCTGCAAAAAGCCCCTCCGCCGCCAGCCGCTCCGCCAGTTCCTGCAGCACCTCCGGCAGCGGCCCGATGCGGCTGTCCCGGGTGGCAACCCGCGCGCGGTAGTCGTAGCGATAACCGAAATGCCGCACCCGCCGCTTCAGCTCACCGCTCCACTCACCGGCATCCAGGAAGTCGGCAAGCGCGGCTTCCTGCGCAGGATTGATCCAGTCGGGGAAGAGACCGGCACCGGGTGGGAGGGTTATGCTGGATGTTTGACGTCCTGCAACCGTCATCTGTGTGTCACCCGCAAAGGCTAGCTAGCGCCCATAATTGCACGCATTCGTCGCATTTCAAGGTTGCCATTATGCCATTGCAGAAACGCCGTATCGTAATCATCGGGGCCGGCATATTCGGGACGGCGATGGCCTATCACTTGGCCTCACCAAAAACGGATGTCGTCGTAATCGAGAGCGGCCCGAAACCTGCCTGCGGTGTTACCGGTCGCGCCTTTGGCTGGATCAACACGGTGCACGGGGTGCCCGGCAGCGAAAGTCACGCCCTTTGGCGGAAGGCTGTCAGCGACTATCCTGCGCTGATCCAGGATCTCCCTGAAATGTCTGGTTTCTCACGACATGGCTCGCTTCTCTGGCACGCCACAACGCAAGAGACCGAGCAGCTCTTCGCGACGCGACAGGATGCCGGCGAGGCTGTCGAGCTGGTGGACCGCACAACGATCAGCCGGCTGGAACCGCATCTGCGTAACGTGCCTGACGCAGCCGTCTTTTCAAGTGACGACATTGCCATCGATCCGATCCGATTGGTTGGAACGCTTCTCGATGCGGCCCAAACCCGCGGTGCCACAGTGCGCTTCGATGAGACCGTCACGTCGATCGAAACGACGAATGGTCACGTCAGTGCTGTCCGGACCTCGGCAGGCTTGATCGAAACCGACTGCGTCATTCTCGCCGCCGGCCCGGGAACGGACATGCTGGGGAAACAGCTCGGCATCGATATCGGCATGGTTTTGTCCCCGGCGCTTCTGCTCCGATATGCCTGCGACAGCCCGTTCATCCGCCATATCCTCGACGGCCCGCGTGTCGAGGTTCGCCAGAGCTTGGACAATACCGTGTTCATTGCCATGTCTTGGCATGCGGACATGGAGGAGACGCCATCGATCATCGGAGAGAGCATCCTGTCCGTCCTCGCCGACGAATTCGATCTGCCATCCCCTTTGTCGCTGATCAGCGCAGAGATTGGCCATCGCCCGACATTCGAAGACAAGTTGCCCCGCATCGGCTTTGTCGCTGAGGTCAAGGGCCTCTACCTCGCAACTGGCCATCCAGGACTGATCCTCGCGCCCTATCTGGCACGCCTGGCAGCGCGGGAAATTCTGCATGGGGAGACGCCCGAATTCGGAAGCCCCTCACCGTGAGGTGCCGGGCATGGCCCGGCCTCGAAGGGCGAGGCCTGTAGTGCTTGGCCTGATCCTTCGAGGCCCTGCTGTCGCAGGGCTCCTCAGGATGAGGTCGTCACACTTGGCCCTCAATACCCCACCGCCTCCCGCTTCTCCTCATCCGTCAGAAACGCCGCCGCCCCGACCCTTGCCCAGAGCGCATCCCGCTCGGCGGCCAGCCCCGCGACCGTGTCGAGATCCGGCACCAGCCTCAGCCCCTCCCCCGTCAGCGCGCCTAAAAACACGGAGAGCGAAGCCCCCGTGCGCGTCACCAGCGGCAGCACGGTCAGCCGATAGAAGGCGCGGTTGGCCTCCTGGTAATTGGCATAGGTGTTGTCGCCGGGAATTCCGAGCAGCATGGGCGGCACGCCGAAGGCAAGGGCGATGTCGCGGGCCGCCCCATTCTTCGCCTCGACGAAATCCATGTCCTTCGGCGAAAGCCCCATCGACTTCCAGTCGAGCCCGCCCTCAAGCAACAGCGGTCGCCCCGCCCGCATGGGCCCGGAATAACCCTCGTCGAGCTCCACCTTCAGCCGCTGATACTGGTCGGCTGAGAGATTGCCGCCCTCCTTCGGCTGATAGACCAGTGCGCCGGACGGCCTTGCCGAATTGTCCAGAAGCGCCTTGTTCCAGCGCCCCGCCGCATTGTGCAGATCAAGCGCCACTTGCGCTGCCGCGAGCGGCGCAAAACCCTCGTGATCGTCGAGCGGGTGAAAGACTTTCAGATGCAACAGCCCATCGAGCGTGATCCGCCTCGCCTTGGTGCCGGCGCGATAATCATAGGCAGACGGCCAGCCGTCCGCCCCGGTCACCACGCTCACCCGGTCCGGCCGAAGCAAATGCAGCTCCGCCGCCCGTTCCGATCTGCGCCCGCCTGCCGCCACCGCCTCGACATAGGCATTGCCCGAGAGCAGCAGCTGGCCGTACAGCGTTTCGAGAAAATCGGCCCCGGTCATCGCCCCGTTCGGCCGAGACAGCAGCGCCAGCGCCGGATGCTCCGGTCGCTCGGTCTCGCGCTGATAGGCCAAGAACGCGATGCTGGCGGCGGCTTCGGAGACCAGCCGCACACAGCGATGCGCCACCGGGTTCTTCATGAAGCCTTCCCGCGCCAGCGCCTGATAATTCCGCCCGGTCCAGCGCGCCTCGCCCTCGCCCGCAATTAGCGCCAAGGCCGTTCCGGGCCGAGGATGCAACGCCTTTTCTTCGGGCACGGGGGTTCGATCCCGGGCTTCAGCCCAGGGCAGACGGAAGGGGAATTTCATGGGATCTGTTCCTCGACAGGAATGAAAAACGGATCGGGCCGCCTTCAACGGTCGGCCCGGGTCTCGTCTGCGCACAGTCTCAAATTGATCTGGCCGCTTCAGCCAGGTGCGGCCTTGCCCGCTCCGAAGCGCAAACCATCGATCAGAAGCTCGACCATCACGGGCGTCTCGCCCTCCGGCTCCGCCCCCTTAATCGCCGAGAGATTGCCGATCGCCCGCAGCAGCTCATAGGGCTCGATGCCCGCACGAACGGCGCCGACCGCCACCGCCGCGTCGAGCAACCGTGCTAAAGCCGGCTCGAAATTCTGGCGAAAATAGTCCGGCAGCGCCTGGAAGGCCGGATCGCCGGAATGCAGGGCCTGCGCCAGCCCGCGCTTGGCTGCAATAAACCTCGTGAAACGGCGCAGCCAGAGCGCCAGCGCCTCGCCCGGCGGATGCCCTGATGCGAGCACCGCCACCTCCGCCGTGCAGGCGTCCACCTCGCGCTTGAAGACAGCGATCACCAGATCCGCACGGCTCGGAAAGCGCCGATAGAGCGTGCCCACACCGACACCCGCGCGGGCCGCGATCTCGCGCGCCGGCGCATCGACGCCGCTTGCCGCAAAGATCGCCTTGGCCGCCTCCAGCAGCGCATCCTCGTTGCGCCGCGCATCGGCGCGCACCCGCGGCGTGCCTTCTTGCGGCTCGTGATCCCCATGGTTTTCGGCCTCATCGCCCATGCGCATTCTCCTGCCGCACACCAAAAATCCGCGCAGCCCTTGTTAAACGGAACATTGTTCCGTATATCCATCCAGCATTCGGAACGGCGTTCCGATTAATCCCTAGCCCGATCGCCCGTTTAAATCCAGAGCCCGGAGGCTCCTTCCATGAACGATCTCATCACCAAAGCCCGCGCCATCCCAACGCCCCAGCCGCAACAGACATTGACCATCAACCCCGTCACCCTGGCGGCGCCCAGTCGCGGTCGTCCGCTTGAGCTGCGCATCACCGCGCCGATGTCAGGCGACCATCTGCCGATCATCCTGCTCTCGCATGGTCACGGTCCCTCGCTCTATATTCCCTCGAAGGATGGGTACGGCCCGCTGGTCGATTTCTACGCCGCCCATGGCTTCGTCGTCATCCAGCCGACCCATGCCAATTCCAAGGTCGCAGGCCTCAGCCCAGACACGCCCGGCTATCCCTTCTTCTGGCAATCGCGTCTCGACGACATGACGCTCATCCTCGACAGCCTCACGGCAATCGAACAGGCAGTGCCATTGCTCGCCGGCAGGCTCGACCATAGCCTCGTTGCTGCCGTCGGCCATTCGCTCGGCGGCCAGACCGTCGGCATGCTGCTCGGCGCCGGCCTCACCGACACCGCCGACCCAGCCGTCACCCGTGTCCGCCGCCCGGAACCGCGCATCAAGGCCGGCGTGCTTCTCGCCGCCCCCGGCCTCGGCGGCGACAGCCTCAGTGATCACGCTCGTCAGAACTACACCACGCTTAACCCGGATTTCACGACGCTTACCACGCCCACCCTGGTCGTCGCCGGCGACGCCGACGACAACCCACACCTGACGCCGCGCGGCGCCGACTGGCATGTCGATCCCTATCGCCACGCCCCGGGCGCGAGGGCCTTGCTCACGCTCTTCGGCGGCAAACACGGCCTCGGCGGCATTGCCGGCTACGACGCCAAGGAAACCGACGACGAAGATCCCGACCGCCTCGCTGTCACCCAGCGCCTGACGCTCGCCTGGCTCCGAACCGCGCTCGACATCGACGCGCGAAGCTGGCCGGAGGCGATGGCGGCACTTGAGGGCCATGCTCCTGAAGTCGGCAAAGTCGAGCAGAAGCAGGCTTAAGAGGATTGCTCCCGCTGCGGCGCGTCTCTCGTGCCGCGGCGGGACGGTTTGTCAGCAGACGGTTCCCGTGCAAAACTGCGCTGCACACCTACGGCACGAACGTTTCTTTTGGATCTGGAGGAAGCAGCATGATGGACATCACCGCCACCAGCGGCTTTTTCAACCAGGCCGGCCTCTTCCTGCTCGGCTTATCGATCCTCGCCGGGCTCTATCTGTTGTTGCGTCGACGCCAGAGCCGCTGAGGCTCACAGCCTCTCCCGCACCGCCTCTTCCACCACATAATCCGCCGCAAACCGCTCCTCGCGCAGCGGCTTCACGCGCCGGATGCTCTCCTCGTAAAGCGGATGCGCCTTGTAGGCCGCAAGTGCTGCTTCATCCTCGAACTCGCCATAGACCACAAGGTCGATGCTGCGGTGAAAGCCGTCCGTCTTCACATTCGTGCCGATCTCCAGCCGCGTCGCGCTGGGGATCTCGGTGAGGATCGAAAGCCCTGCCCTGACTGCCTCGACATTCTCGGGGCTCACCGTGAAGAAGACGATGTGGCGGATCATGGGGCACCTTTTAAAACCTGTTGCAGCGCAAAAGCCGATAGCATCGCGCAGGCCCCCGCTCAATCCGCCAAGCGGCCGCATCGCAACCCCGTTCACACCATAAGCCCGGCCCTGATCGCCGCGTCGAAGGTTCTGGCCGTCACCGCGATCTTCGCCGCCCGGTCCCGCCCGTTGACGATTTTGCGCGCCCCCGTCCAGTCGGCCTTCGCGCCGGAGAAATGATCGGAGAGCCTTGCACCTGAAAACAGCCCCTCGGTCATGCCGACGACGAGAATGGTTGCCGCGACGTCGAGCCGGAGCGCAAGATCCGGCTGCCCCACGAGATCGAGCCCGGTCACCCGGCCCATCTTCGCATAATTCTCGCGATGGGTGATCTGCACCAGCCCCCGGCCATAATAGCTCAAGCCATCCGCATCGCGCCGCCAATACGGCGTCGACACAGTGGGCAGCTTGCCCGCCCGCCAGGACCGTTCGAGCCTTGCCACCGCATCCTCGTCGGTCGCAGCAAACGTCTCGCGCACCGCCTGCATGGTGCCGCCAGTCTCGTGATGCGCGGTCGCCAGCATATAGGCGAGCCAGCGCGGATCGGCCCAGCCGCGCGCCGAAAAGCGCGTCAGCACCGCCTCCACACCCTCCACCTGCCCCTGGGTCAGCCGCCCGCCGAACACGGCATTGCGCAGCCCCGCGAAGACGATTCGCCGGTCGATCCGCATGGTGAGATCCTCGATTTCAGGAGGGGTTGCCGCGTCGCGCCCATTCAAGCGCCGGGTCGGGCTCAAAAAAACTTCATAACTAAAACGATTGAAGAAATTTCAATCGTTTAGACCGCGTTCCGTTCACATTTACAAAGCCTTAACAGTGTGGAACTTTCCGCCCATGAAGACGTTTTGGAAGCCGATACTTCCAACATGAGGAGGGAAGACATGCAGACGACCACTTCGACCAAGACCGCCGCCCCGGCAACGATCCCGGCCCATGTCCTGCAGCGCCTCGAAAACGAATGGCGCCAGGTCCGCCAGCCGGCCGAGCAGCCCGCTCAGGCCAAGTAAACCGATCCACCGCATTGCGCGATCAACCGGCGTCCGAAAGGGCGCCGGTTTTTTCATGTTTAAGATTGGCTCAACCGAAGTATTATTGGTCTTCTAATCCACTATTGTACCGCAGCAGATTGAACCCTTCCGCATTCGGCGTAACGATAGCTGGAGACAATGTGCGTTGTGATACCGGCGCGGAACGTTTGTTATCTTTAGCCCGCCGTGCTTTTGACGCATCACTCTCGGCATCAACTCCAATGAACGCTAGTTTTATCGTTCCAGTCACCTCATTCGAAGCGGATAGCGGCAACACCCCAGTGATTTCAGTCAAAATCCATGTGAGCCCGGCAGACGTCATGGCCAGTTTTGCGGTAAACGTGGCTTCGCCCGAAAAGACGGCATTGTCATCCAGCGCTATAGTCGCCAAACGGACACCACCGTTTTCATCTCCGGATTTCACATTTCGGCTCTCTACATAAGCGACCGTTGCCGCATACTCCTTGACAAGGCGATCGACACCAATCGTGCCCACAACTGGTACCGCAGAGACCGAGACACAGTCATCAGTCAAGGCCGTTGGCAACTCAACAGTGAACAACTGCCTGTAAAGCCTACTCGAAGTCCCCTCGACTGACAGAGGGAAACTTAGCGAGCGGCTCTCGCCTGACGTTGAGAAGGCTGTCGTTTTCTTGATACTGGGAGCCAAGCCGCCGGTATTCTTCGCCTGAAGTTTTAAATCTGCCGAAATCGACCCACCCCTGAGGAGGAATCTAGAAGATTCACTGCTTTCCACCAGTTCACAACGCACCTTTTCAATTAGCTGAGCCATCGAAATCGGCGTCACATTCCCCCGCGGATTGCTGACACAGCCGCTCACCCCCGCGCAAAGCGCGAGCACAATTATCTTCCGCATTCCCCTGCCCCCAGAAAGATTGACGAGAACCTAGGATTGCATGAATTAACCATTTATCAACCATGTGAAAATTAGGGTATCTTCACACCCCCCGTATCCTCGGCTCGCCGCCGCCCTCCAGCATCAGCGCCGTCAGCGCCCAGACCAGCGCATCGAGCCGGTCCGGAGACCGCCCGTTCGACAATCCCTCCGGCCCGAAGTCACACATCTGGTCCTCGAGCTCCACAAACCGGCCCGCATGCAAAACCCGCCCCTGCTCGTACAAAGCCGCCACCGGTTCGGCGCGCAGGAACTTGCCGCGTGTGGCCCTGACCGTCGTCAGCGGCAGCCGCGCCTCGATGCCTTCCAGCACCGCGCGCACCATGTCGCCGCCCTGGTTCACCTCGGCCACGACCCGGTCGGCCTCGAAACGTCTGAACGCACTCACCACCGCACGCGCCCAGCCCGCCGGGCCGGCGCCTTCCACAGAACAATCCGAGAGCACCACCGCCGGGCCATTTTCCTTCAGCCCCGCCACGATAATGCCGCAGCAGGCCGTCGCCCCACCCGCCGGCGGATCGACAGCCACCACGATGCGGCGCAAGGGTTCGGCCAGCTTCACCACGATTTCGTCGAGCCGCGCGCGCTTCCACAGGCCATCCGCCCGGTCCTCGATCAGCTCGCCATCCAGCTCCTGCCGGCCCAGCCGCGTGCCCCCATAGCGGGCCTGAAGCGCGCCCAAAAAACCCGGCGCCAGATGCGCCGCATTGGCCGCCGTCGCCATGCGGGTCAGCCTGGTCGCCTCATCCGCCATCAGCCGTTTCAGCAGCGGCACCGGCCGTGGCGTCGTCGTCACCACCTGGCGCGGTCGATCCCCAAGCCGCAGCGCAAACTGCAGCATGTCGAAGGTCTCGTCGGCATGTTTCCATTTGGCGAGCTCGTCGCACCAGGCGAGATGAAACTGCGGTCCGCGCAGGCTTTCGGGATCTTCCGAGGAGAATATCTGCGCGATCGCCCCATTCGGCCAGACCAGCCGGCGCCTCGAAATCTCCACCTCCGGCCGCATGCGCCGCGCAATCCTTGCCAGCCCCGAGGCCCCATCGATCATCACCTCGCGCGCATCGCCCAGCGTTTCCGCCACCAGCGCAATCCGCAAATCCGTCCGCCGCCCCGCCGCCAGCACCTGTGCCTGCACCCATTCGGCCCCGGCCCGCGTCTTGCCCGAACCACGCCCACCCAGGATCAGCCAGCTCCGCCAGTCGCCTTCCGGCGGAAGTTGCTCGCGCCGTGCCAGAAGCCTCCAGTCGCGGGCGAGAAAGGCAAGATCGGAGGGCGTGAGTTGCGAGAGGTCGAACGCCCCCGATCCTGTCCAAGCTGCAAACCTCCGTGCGCTCCGACCGGGACCATCAATCCCGCCCGCGCCCGGATTTCAGGTGCGGTAGCCTCGGTGATCACGGTATTCAGTACTTTCGACCTGCGGATGCCGTCCGCGATCCCGCACAACCCCTGGTTCAGATCTCCAACAATGCCAAGCGCCGATGTCTGCGCTTTCGCCGTCCGATCCCTTTCCAGCCTGCCCAGGGATTTCGGCGTCATCGGCAGTCTCCTGAAAGCATCCGCTGGCCGTGTGGCAACAGAACCGATCCCCTCACTTGCGAAATCTGAAGTTTAGGCGGCTTGCGCTCGCCTAAGCCTTCGATTTCGCTTTCTCCCCCACAGAGGGGGGAGAGGGAGCGCGAGGCCAGCCGCGTCGACACCTCTCCCCTCTGTGGGAGAGGTTACAAAATCGAGGGCTTAGCCCGATCAGGGCTAAACCTCAGATTTTGTTGGTGAGGGGATCCGTTCAGTTGGTAATCCATCAACAAAACTTAGCGAGGAAGGGTCAACTCAGTTTCCCTCTCATCGCAGCCATCCCCGGAAGCCTCTCCCACAGAGGGGAGAGGGGGCGATGCTGTTACCGCGCACTCCATCTCCCCCATTGTGGGGGAGAAAGCGAAATCGAAGGCTTAGGCGAGCGCAAGCCGCCTAAACTTCAGATTTCGCAAGTAAGGGGATCGGTTCTGTTGGCAATCCATCAACAAGACGTAATGAACTCAAAGCCCCCTCACGGCGGCCCCCGCCCCTCGGCCAGTCCCGCAACCTCCGCCATCCGCGCCGCCACCGCCTCTTCCAGCCGCTCGGCCACCCCAGCCTCAATCCGGGCTGCAATCAGCGCCTCGACCTCATCGCGCAGTGTCTCTGGATCGCGCGCCTCCAGCGCCCGCTCCTCGGCGTCCACGCGGTCGCGCTCCAGCTGGCGCAACAGCGCATCGATCTTTTCCAGCGTGCGCACGATCAGCGCAATCGCATCGGTCGCCGCCTTGATATCGGCGCGCGCCTGCTTGGCCAGCGCCTCATCGGCCCCATCGAGCACCGCCTCGGCGCCCGCCCGCAAGCGGCGAAAGAGGTCGAACTGGGCGCGCATCTCGGTGGTGAATTCGTTGAGCAGCGCATCCAGCTCGCCCGCGCCCGCCGCCTTCACCTCGATGACATCCGGTAGCGCCTCGTCCAGATCCCCCCGTCGATCCTTGCCCAGCATGCCGCCCTCCGAAACGAAAGAAGGGCCCGCACAGCGGACCCCCTCTAAACCTTCACCGGAAGCGCCTCAGCCCTTGCGGCCACAGCTTTCCGATCATGTCAAAACCCTAGCGAATGACCGTCACGGTGTCAAGGATTATTTTCCTATTTTGCCGCTGGCCCTACCTCCCCCCCTTGTGGGGGAGGACGGAAAATCGAAGGCTTGGGCGAGCGCAAGCCGCCTAAACTTCAGATTTTTCCTGGTGAGGGGCAAAGTTCCGTGGGCGAACACCTCACCGAGCCCCTCTCTTGCGAAATCTGAGGTTTGGCCCTGATCGGGCCAACTCCTCGATTTCGCTTTCTCCCCCGCAAGGGGGGAGATGAAAACCACCCTTCACCCAGCCTTAGACCGGTTCCGCCCCGCACTCTTCGCCTCATACAGCGCCAGATCCGCTCGCGTCACCAGATCGCGCGGGTCGCGCAGATCATCCTCCCCCGTGCCGGCATAACCGACGGAGACGGTGACATGGCCGAGGCCGTCGGCGCGGGCGGGATGGGAAATGGCAAGGTCGCGGACGCTGCGCACCAGGCGGTCGGCGAGGAAGGCTCCGCCGGTCTTCGCATCGACGGCAAAGAGCAGGGTGAATTCTTCGCCGCCGTAGCGCGCGGCAAAGCCGTCGTGGCGGGCGGCGAAGGTGGAGAGGGCGGTGGCGATCCGGCGCAGGCAGTCGTCGCCGGCGACATGGCCGAAGCGGTCGTTGAAGGCCTTGAAGTGGTCGACATCGACCATCAGCAAGAGCACCTCCTCGCGCTCGGAAAACCAGGTCTCCAGCGTCTCGTCCAGATGGCGGCGGTTGGGGATGCCGGTCAGCATGTCGGTCAGCGTCAGGTCGCGCAGGGCCGCACCGCGGCGCTCGGCCCGGTCGGCGCGGTTTTGCGCGTCATAGCGGGCGAGATAGGTCAGACAGCGCTGTCGCTCCACATGCCAGTTGCCATAAAGCGTGAAGAAGAGCCCGGTGACCACCTGCACGGTCAGCGGAAAGATCAGGTTCTCGTCCAGACCCGGCTTGTTGTAGATCACCCACAGCGCCGCCAGACAGGTGACGCTGGTGAAGACCAGAGCCCAGCGATAGCGCAGCACCAGCAGCATGTTGCCGAAGAGCAGCACGAGCGGCAGTTCGCCCAGCGTATAGCTCGCATAGGCTGATTGCGAGATGTAGAGCAGGTAAAGCGGCAGAAGGCTCGCGACGAACATGCCCTGCAGCAGCAGCAGCTCGCGAAAGGCCGGCGGCAGGCGCGGCACGAGATAGAAGATCGCCAGCGATCCCGGGACCAGAACGAAGAGCCGCATCGCCACCGTGAAGGGCTGGATGTCCGCCATCAGGTAGAGGCTGGTCAGATTGTAGATGTTGTAGACGATCAGGCCGACGATGATGGCGTGGCGCAGATGCTTGATCCGCTCGCCGCCGAAATCGCGCTCCTCGGCGCGTTCCACCTCGGGCGGCATGCTCAACAGCCAGTCCAGCCGGCTCTTCATGCCGGCAGCTCCGGCGCTCGCCCCGCATGGGCTCGCTTCTGCGTCTGTCAAACCCGTCGTTCCCCGTCCGGCACCGCCCCATGGCAGGCCTTTGGCAATCATCGACGAGGTTTGCGAAAATTTCGCTAATTTAGGATGGCAAAATTGTCCGATACGACAGAGATTGGTGCATCCCGCGAGCCTGGACACTGCCTCCCGGCCTTGCGACCGCGGGCAGCGACCGCTGCCGCCGCCGCACAGCCTGCCTTACGCCTCCGGCCCACCGAACTGCTCCCAGGCGGTCATGGCGTCGCCCGCATACATCAGCGAGGGTCCGCCGCCCATATAGACCGCCAGCCCCAGCGTCTCCTCGAATTCCGCCTTGGTGGTGCCTAGCTTGATCAGCGCCTCCGTGTGAAAGCCGATGCAGCCGTCGCAGCGGGTGGAAATGGCAATGCCCAGCGCCACCAGTTCCTTCACCTTCTTCGACAGCGCGCCATCTTTCGTCGCCGCCCCCGCCATGGCCGAGAAGCCGGCCATCACATCGGGAATGTCCTTGCGCAGGGTCTTGATCCCGCTCGAGATATCCCGGGTGATGGCGATGTAATCCTTGCTCATGGCGGTGTCTCCAATAATACATATGATAATTCATATCTATTGAGGTCTGTGGAGATTGCAAGGGAGGCAGTAGGCAGTAGGCGGTGAGATTGGATTGATTTCCCAGCAGCGTGGTAAACCTTCAGGTTCTTCGCTCTTCACGGCGGACGAACTCCAGCTCCCTATTGGCTATTGGCTACTGCCTACCCAATCACCCTTCCCGCACCGGCGTATAGCCCGCCTCGCGGATCGCCTGCTCGGCAAGCACCGCATCACCCTCGACAAAGGCCTTGCGGGCGGCAAGATCGATCGTCACGGCCTTGCCCGGCAGCACCTCCGCCAGCGCGTTGACCACGGTCTTTTCGCAATGGCCGCAGGTCATGTCCTCGATCTTGAAAACCGTCTGTCCGATCATGGTGTTATCCTACCTTGTCTTTTCCTTGTCTTGGCCGGCATCTCCGGCCTAATCATTTGCATTGTCAGCCTTCCCACAGGGGCAAGGTCAATCCCCGCAGCAATCGCCATCAGCCTTCTCGGCGGCGGTCTTTTGCCGCAGCGGCCGGCCTTCGAGATCAGCGAGGATCGGGCAGTTGGGCCGGTCATTGCCCTGGCAGCGTTCAGCGAGATGAAAAAGCGTATCGCGCATCGCCTGCATCTCGGCGATCTTCGTCTCCAGCTCCTCGACATGATGAAGCGCGAGCGCCTTCACCTCCGCACTGGCGCGCTCCTTGTCGTCCCAGAGCTTCAATAACCGCTCGGTCTCCTCGAGCGAAAAACCCAGCTTTCGGGACCGCCGCACGAAACGCAGCCGATTGACGCTGTCGGCGTCATAGACCCGGTAATTCGAGGCCGTCCGCCCCGCCGGTGCAATCAGCCCTATCTCCTCATAATAGCGGATCATCTTGGCCGACACGCCCGAGGCGGCGGAGGCTTCGCCGATGTTCATCGTCATGGTCGTTTCTCCTTGTTTTACCCTACCTCCCCCCATGCGGGGGAGGACGGAAAATCGAAGGCTTAGGTGAGCGCAAGCCACCTAAACTTCAGATTTTCCTGGAGAGGGGCAAGGTTCCGCTGGCACCAACCTAACTGGGCCCCTCTCTTGCAAAATCTGAGGTTTAGCCCTGACCGGGCTAAGCCCTCGATTTTGCTTTCTCCCCCGCAAGGGGGGAGATCGTTTCCGTCACCTTCGCCGTTCTCAACCGCAACGCATTTGTCAGCACAAACACGCTCGACAGCCCCATGGCCGCCGCGCCCAGCATCGGCGAGAAGGTCACGCCGAAGAGCGGATAGAGCACACCCGCCGCCACCGGGATCAGCGCCGCATTGTAACCGAAGGCCCAGAACAGGTTCTGGCGGATATTGCCCATCACCCGGTCCGAAAGCTCGATCGCATGCAGAGCGCCCATCAGATCGCCGCCGACAAGCACCACATCGGCGCTTTCGATCGCGACATCCGTGCCCGTACCAATGGCAATGCCGACATCGGCGGTGGCCAGCGCCGGCGCATCATTGATGCCGTCGCCGACAAAGGCGACCCGACCGCCCTTGGCCTGCAGCTCCTTGATCGCGCTCACCTTTCCCTCCGGCAGCACTTCGGCGACAACAGCGTCGATACCGGCCTTTTTCGCCACGGCCTCTGCGGTACGCCTGTTATCGCCGGTCACCATCATCACCTTCAGGCCCCGGGCCCTCAGCGCCGCAGTCGCCTGCGCACTCGTCTCCTTGATCGGATCGGCCACCGCGATTGCCGCAGCGAGCTTACCGTCGATGGCCACATAGAGCGGGCTTGCCCCCTCGTCGGCGAGACGGGTCACGGCGGCGGTGAGGTCAGCGGCAGAGACAGCCCCTCCCCCCTCGTTGGGGAGAGGTTCCAGCAGCACCCCGAGCTTCACCATGAAGCGATCCGCACCCGCAGCAACCCGCCGCCCCTCGACCAAGCCGGTCACGCCAAAGCCCGCCACGGCCTCGACATTCTCCACGGCCGAAAGCGCGATGCCGCGCGCTTCCGCTGCCCGTACAATGGCATCCGCCAGCGGATGCTCCGAGCGCGCCTCAAGGCTCGCCGTCAGCCGCAGCACCTCTGCGCCGTCAAAGCCCTCAGCCGTCACAATCTCACTGACTTCAGGCTTGCCCGCCGTGATCGTTCCGGTCTTGTCCATGACCACCCAGTCGATGCCAGACAGGCCCTGCAGCGCCTCGCCCTTGCGGAAGAGCACGCCCAGTTCGGCGGCCCTCCCCGTGCCGACCATGATCGAGGTCGGCGTGGCGAGCCCCATGGCACAGGGGCAGGCGATGATCAGCACCGCGACAGCCGCCACCAGACCATGGGTATAGGCCGGGTCCGGGCCGAGAAGCAGCCAGATCAGGAAAGTGACGACGGCAATGCCGATGACAGCAGGCACGAACCAGGCCGTGACCTCGTCGACCAGCTTCTGGATCGGCAGCTTCGCCCCTTGTGCCTCCTGCACCATGCGGATGATGCGCGACAGCATCATGTCGGCGCCGACACCCGTCGCCTCGAAGCGGAAGGAGCCGGAGCCATTGACCGTACCGCCGATGACGGTGGCGCCCACGCCCTTTTCGACCGGGATCGGCTCGCCCGAGATCATCGCCTCATCGACGGCGCTCGATCCATCGATCACCCGGCCATCGACCGGAATGCGCTCACCGGGCCTGACCACGACGACATCGCCGAGCCGGACTTCGGAGAGCGCCACGTCGCGCGTCGCGCCGTCGCGCTCGACCCGCGCAGTCTTCGCCTGCAGCCCCGCCAGCTTGCGGATGGCTGCCCCCGTGCGGCCCTTGGCCCGCGCCTCAAGCAACCGCCCGAGCAGGATCAGCGAGACGATGACGGTTGCGGCTTCATAATAGACATGCCGCGCATCCACTGGCAGCAGGCCTGGCGCAAAAGTCGTCACCAGCGAATAAAGATAGGCGGCCCCGGTGCCGATCGCGACCAGCGCGTTCATGTCGGGTGCGAGCCGCAAGAGCGCCGGAATGCCCTTCACATAAAAGCGCCGGCCGGGACCAACGAGCACCGCGGTCGCCAGCGCAAACTGCAGCAGATACAGCGAGTTGCCGGGGAAAACATCCATCAGGACATGATGCAGCGGCGGGTAGATATGCGCGCCCATTTCGACAATGAAGAGCGGCAGGGTGAGCACGAAGGCAATCAGGAAATCACGCTTCAGGCCTGATATCTCCTTCTCGCGCCGCGCCTCGCGGCCATCCACGGCCGCCCTTGCCGAACCCGCCCGATGGTTCGGCACAGTAGCTGCCGCAGCGCCTGCATCGCCGCCGTCGTCGGTTGCGCCTTGCGGCAGACTGAAGTCAGCAGTAGCGGCACCGCCCTCGGAAAAAGCGGTGTCCGGACCGCCTGACAGCCGGACGACATAGCCCACCTTGGAGACGGCAGCGGCGAGCGCCGGCAGCGCCTGGACGCCGCCCAGCACCTTCACCATCGCCTCGCCCGTCGCAAGATTGACGCTTGCCGTCTCGACCGACGGCACGGATTTCAGCGCCTTCTCGACCCTTGAGACGCAAGAGGCACAGGTCATGTCCTCGACCTCGAGCACCAGCGTTTCGGCCTTGGCCTCGTAACCGGCCTTGTCGATCGCGGCGAGCAGTGCTGTTGCCGAAAACCCGGCAGCCGGCGTGACGCTCAGCGTCTCGGTCGCAAAATTCACCGCACTTTCGGCCACACCCGGCACGGATGCCGCAGCCTTCTCGACCCGTCGCACACAGGATGCGCAGGTCATGCCCTCGACGGGCAGAAGGATCGTCTGGTTCGTATTCTTGGCCCCATCGGGCCTGGACTGCATGTTCATGAGCGGTCACCTCCGCCACCCTACATGGACCTTCCCATAATGGGAGGGTCAAGGGGTGGGGTGACGATTTCTTTTTGGGTACCGTCACGGGGCGGCCTTCACCCTCCCCTTGAGTGGGAGGGTCGGAGCAAAGCTCCGGGGTGGGGTGACCTCGCCGACCTCCCGCTTCTCTCGATGATGTCGATCTCGCAAGGATCACCCCCACCCGCCGCTTTGCGGCGACCTCCCCCCTCAAGGGGGAGGTGGGGGACTCGGACAGCCGCATCCTTCAGCAATCCTTGATATTGTGGTTAACCGATCACTTCACCCCTGCCCTGCCGAGACAGGGCGCGGTTTTCATCGTAGCCTTCCCCCCTCAAAACCCCTGTGGTTGCGGTCTTCGCGCTAGGCGCAAGACATTGAGACGGAGATTGCCGATGTCCTTGATACGTGCCGCGTTGTCCCCGCTCTTGGTGTTGGCTCCGTGCCGCCGCGCGCTCGCGGTCGCCATGCTTACCCTGCTTGCGGCCTGCCAGGCGCCACCCGCGCCGCAGATCCAGAGCGTTCTCAAGCAGTTTTCGCTCGCCGAGATCACGGTCGATTATTCCAGGCTGAACCAGCCGCTCTTGGTGTCGGATCTGGAGGGGGACATCAACCGGTCGGTTTCGTCTTCCGCGGTCGATGGGCTTGGAACGCGGCTCGGGCTGACCAACCAGGCGGCCAAGCAGGCAGCCATGCAGCAGGCGATCAATGCGCATATTACCCCACATGTGCGCGACCAGCTAACGCCGCTGTTCAAAGGCACGCGCCCGGCGCGCGCCGAAGTCACCGTCTATTCCGTCTTTATCCGCAGCCGGCTCAGCCTGCAGCAGCTGACCGGAGCGGAAGTCACGATCGACGGGGTCCGGCGGCCAGACGGGCCGCAGCTGGTTGCGGGGCTTCGCATCTATGACGTCCAGACCGGCGAGCCCCTGCAGGAGATCCCGCCGATCACCAAGACCGACGACGGCTCGATCACGGTGGCCTTGAGCGGACCCAAGGCGCCCGAATACGGCACCTCGCCCCGGCTCAACAAACTGGCTTTCGACTTTGCCCGCGAGGCGGCCTACGCGCTTTCGAACGCGCCCCCTGCGGCCGGTTTCGGCCCCGGCTCCGGTGCCGGCTTGGGCCTTGTCCCTGGTGGGAGCGACGTGAAGACGCTGTGGTCGATGCAGAAGGTGGAGTGAGCTGACCAGGACACCTGTCCCACTGTCTGGCACGCCCCACGCAACGCACCTGCGGAAGCCGGGAACTGAGGCTTGATCACGTCGAGCATGATCTCGCCGGTCGACTGGTGCTGCCGGATGCCTGGATGCGGGCGGAATTGTGGGGGTGATAGGGGCAAGTGCCAGAGGCACAGGTCAAACACAAAGGCATTCATGTCTTGCCGCCAGGCTCGAAAATCGTGACATGTAACGAAAGCTCAGGGAGGCACATCATGGCTGCATCTGTCGGCAGGCGCGTGCAAAAGAGACGTGAGAGCCTGCGGGCGCAGGGGTTGCGTCCCGTCCAGATCTGGCTTCCAGACACACGGAGTGCCGGATTTGCGGAGGAATGTGCCCGACAGGCGAAGCTGACAGCGGAGATGGACGGGGCGGATGGAGAGCTGAACGCCTTCCTCGATGAAGCCTTGGCCGATCTTGATGAAATTGCGCAAGAGCCGCGTGCGTGAGGCGCGGAGATCTGGTCACTGTGGCGATGTCCGGCGACTTCGGCAAGCCGCGCCCGGCGCTCATCATCCAGAGCAATCGTTTTGCCGACACTGGAACGGTCACAGTACTTCTCGTCACAAGCACAGCCGTTGAAGCGCCCCTCCTCCGCGTGCTGGTTCAGCCTGACGCGGAGAATGGGCTCATTCAGCCTTGCTGGATTATGATCGATAAGCCCATGTCAGTGAAACGTGAGCGTGTGGGGCGGGTTATCGGTCGGGTCCGAGATGAGACAATGCTGACGGTGACGCGAAATCTCGCCGTGTTTCTGGGAATGGGATGACCGGGAGAGGTTTCCTCTCAGCGATCGACCTCCCCCTACCGCCGCTCCTCACCCACATGCATGGGCCAGTCCACCACGTAATTCTCGAGATCCTCGACATCGAGGCCCTCTTCGGAAATCGTGCGGCCGCGGGCGGAGATGCCGGCCTGGTGCACGGTTTCGGGGTCGCCCGAGACCAGCGGGTGCCACCAGTAGAGGTCGAGGCCTTCGTCGATCAGGCGGTAGCCGCAGGTCGGCGGCAGCCACTGGATTTCGCGCAGGCCCTGGAGTGTCAGCTGGATACAGTCGGGCACGGTTTCCTGGCGGTTTTCGTAGTCGGAGCAGCGACAGCTGTCGCCGTCGAGCAGGCGACAGGCGACGGACGTGAAGACCACCTCGCCGGTGTCCCAATCCTCGAGCTTGTTGAGACAACAGAGGCCGCAGCCGTCGCAGAGGCTCTCCCATTCGGCATTGCTCATCTCGGCGAGCGTCTTGGTTTTCCAGAAGGGTTGTTTGGTCATCGGCTCGTTCAACTGACTGTCGTTTCCAGGGGCATTGGCGCTTTATGATCACAGCCCCAGCGGTTGCCCGCTTCGGGCCGGTGGCAGGGGTGCAACGCTTATCGCCAAAAGCGCGCCCTCACCTCGGCCGGGTTCACCATGGCCCGTGAAACCGCTTGTTCTTTGGCGGCAAATCGCCCATCACTCATGGAAGACGACATGCCCCTTGATCCCCTGGGTCCTGATCCCAATCGGCGGGCGCGTCAAGGGAGCGGACAACAAGTTTTCGGGAAAAGCCACGGTGGCCGATAGCGACAAGCCTGACGATCTGGACCCGGTTGAGCGCCTGGGCGCTGCCGACGGAGACGATCGGCTTGCCTCTGCACGGCCGGAGGCCGGGGCCCAAAAGCCGCAAAAGCTCAAGCGCCACGTCTTCCTCAAGATCGACAGCTGGCTCGATTCCACCCTTTGGAACGCCGGCTATGACCTGGCCGAGACCTGGGAGGAGATCAGCATCTTCTTCCGCCGCTTCCGCGTGCGGGGGCTGAAGAAGCTTGGCTTCGAGATTGCAGGCGAAGCGATGACACTCGGCACGGCCGGCATGGTGGTTCTGCTGGCGCTCGCCCAGCCGGCCTTCGAGGAAACGAAGAAAGACTGGCGCAACCACGACAATTTCGCCGTCACCTTCCTTGATCGCTACGGCAATACGATCGGCCATCGCGGCATCATCCACGAGAATTCCGTGCCGGTCGACGAACTGCCGGACCATCTAGTGAAGGCGGTGCTGGCGACCGAAGACCGGCGCTTCTTCGAGCATTTCGGCATCGATTTCTTCGGCCTTGCGCGCGCCATGAGCGAAAATGCCAAGGCCGGCGAAGTGGTCCAGGGCGGTTCGACGCTGACGCAGCAGCTGGCGAAGAACCTCTTCCTCACCAATGAGCGATCGATCGAGCGCAAGATCAAGGAAGCCTATCTGGCGCTCTGGCTTGAAGCGAACCTCTCGAAGAAAGAGATCCTGTCGCTCTATCTCGACCGCGCCTATATGGGCGGCGGCACGTTTGGGGCGGCAGCGGCCTCGCAATTCTATTTCGGCAAGAACATCACCGAGGTGACGCTGGCGGAAGCGGCGATGCTCGCCGGTCTCTTCAAGGCACCGGCGAAATATGCGCCGCATGTCAACCTGCCAGCGGCCCGTGCGCGCGCCAACGACGTTCTCACCAACATGGTGCAGAGCGGGCTGATGACCGAGGGCCAGGTGGTCGCGGCGCGGCGCAACCCGGCTTCCGTCATCGATCGTGACGAGAAGGAAGCGCCTGATTTCTTCCTCGACTGGGCGTTTGAGGAAGTTCAGCGGATAGCCGCCCGCTTCAAGGATCACACGCTCGTCGTGCGCACGACGATCGATCTTGGCCTGCAGCAGGCAGCCGAAGAGGCGGTGGCCTCGTCGCTGCGCGAATATGGCGAGAGCTATAATGTCCGCCAGGGCGCGCTTGTGATGATCGAAGGCGGCGGCGCGGTCAGGGCCATGGTCGGCGGGCGGGACTATGGCGAAAGCCAGTTCAACCGTGCCACACGGGCGCTGCGCCAGCCGGGCTCCTCGTTCAAGATGTACACCTACGCGCTTGCCATGGAGAACGGCTATACACCGGAGACCGTCGTGACCGACGGCCCCGTCTCCTGGGGCAACTGGAGCCCGCAGAACTATGGCCGCAGCTATTCCGGCCGGGTGACCATGGAAACGGCGCTGGCGAAATCGATCAACACGATCCCGGTCCGGCTCGCCAAGGAGAAGTTCGGCATCGATGCCATCATCCAGACCACCAAGGCCATGGGTGTGGAGACGCCGATCAAGAAGGACGTGACCATTCCGCTCGGCACCGCCGAAGTGACCGTCATGGACCAGGCAACGGCCTATGCGGTGCTGCCGGCCGGCGGCAAGGCCTCGCGCCGGCACGGCATTGCCCAGATCAGCAACTATGCCGGCGAGGTGCTCTATGACTTCGAGCGCGACGCACCGGTGGCCGAGCAGATCCTGACCGAGCAGGCCGCGCTCTACATGAACCAGATGATGACCAAGATCCCCTATATCGGCACGGCGCGGCGCGCCGCCGTCGACGGGGTGTTGACCGCCGGCAAGACCGGCACGACGCAGGCTTACCGCGACGCCTGGTTCGTCGGTTACACCGGCAACTACACGGCCGCAGTCTGGTTCGGCAATGACGACTATACCTCGACCAACAACATGACCGGTGGCTCGCTGCCGGCGATGACCTTCAAGAAGCTGATGGATTATGCCCATCAGGGCATCGACCTGAAGCCGATCTTCGGCATCGACCAGCCGATGCCGGAACGGGAAGAAAAGCCTGAAGTTGCCGACGCCGCCAATCCGGATGCGCTGCCGCCGATGGTGCGCCCGCGCTCGCTCTCGGCGCAATCGACGCGGCTGATCCGCGACATGGCCGCACGGCTGAAGGCAGCGGAGGCGCTCGCCGCACCCGCCGCCGGCACCGCCCAGGCTGCCGTCGAGCCGCAAACGACCGGCGCAACCACACGTTAAGACAATTGCAGGTTTACGGGCGGGTAACGAGCCCGCCCCTGATCTGCGACGTCGACAGGTCTGATTCGGCTGTCCTTGCGCCCGTTACCGCCCGCCAAAGCCGCCGGACACCCAATACCATCCTGAATTGAAACAGCTTTGCGCGGCGACCGCGCAGATCAGCGCGCAGATTTACTTTTCATTCACCATAGGCTCTTTGTTCATCCATGATTTCTCGTATTGGCACAGGGCCTTCACCCCAAATTAAGGGGGCCGCCCCTAGCTTGGCCTCGTTTTCGAATGACCCATATTTCAATCGGTGATTGGACATCCATGATGAGATGGCTCGGACTTCCCGCACGACCCCGCCTTACGGTGGAGCAATATGCGGCCTTTCTGGAATCCCGGGCCCCACTGCGCAGCCGAATGCTGCGTGCTGCCGTGTTCTGTGTCCTCGTCTTCTATCTCGGCTGTTTTCTGTTCGATCTCTGGTTGCTGGGCGACGTCACCATGCTGTCGGCGACGTTGCGCTTCGGCGTCATGCTGCCGATCGCGATCGGCCTTCTCGCCTATATCGGTGCCGACCATCCGGTGGAGAAGAAGGAGATTGCGGCGATCCTCGTGGCGCTCTTTGCCAATGTCTGCTGGTGCGTAATCCTGGTGTCGAGTTCGAGCCCGGGCGTACTCACCTATTTCTACGCCGCCACGAGCTTCCAGATGGCGATCAC
Organism: uncultured Allorhizobium sp.; assembly: GCA_958439205.1. GTDB lineage: Bacteria > Pseudomonadota > Alphaproteobacteria > Rhizobiales > Rhizobiaceae > Allorhizobium. The sequence goes on from OY288189.1 coordinate 3,633,986, forward strand.
CATTGCGGCCGCCTCACCCTTCCGGCCGGCGCTGCGCGCCAGCATCTTCACCTTCTGCCTGAACTATTCGGCGATCTGGTTCATCGAGGGGGCCACGCCCTCCTATGTGATCCAGCATCTGGCGGTCTACATGCCGACCGTCATCATGACGCTGCTCGTTTCCTACCAGCTCGAGGTGGAGGCGCTGACCAGCCATCTGCAGATGGAAGAAAACGAGGCGCTGAAACGCGAACTCTCCCGCCAGAACAAGGATCTGGCCCGGCTGTCCGTCACCGATCCTCTGACCCGTCTGTCAAACCGCCGCGGCACCGAGATGGAGCTCACACGGTTGATGGCCGAGACGCCGGATGCGGCGAGACGCGTGGTGCTGCTGGTGGCCGATGTCGACCACTTCAAGGCCTATAACGACGCCTATGGCCATGGCGCCGGCGACGACTGCCTGAAGCGTGTGGCGCGCGCCATGCGACGGGCGCTACCGATCGAAGCCCATCTCGCCCGCCATGGCGGCGAGGAATTCGTGGCGATCATGGCGGATGCCGATCCGGATACGGCAGCGGCGCTCGCCGAAAGCCTGCGCCGGGCCGTCCGCCAGCTTGGCGTCGCCCACGCCTATACCGGCGACCGCAATGCGCATGTCACGATCAGCGTGGGTGCCGCCTGCGGGCCGATCCAGCACGAGGGCGATTTCGAACGTCTGCTGGACGCTGCCGACCGCGCGCTCTACGCCGCCAAGGGCGACGGCCGCAACAGCTGGCGGGTGAGTGTGCCGGATGAGGAGCAGCGCGTGGTGGCGTAACCTTCGTGCGCTGGAGCGGGCCCGAGCCTGATGCATGCGTCGAGGTGACTTCGGACTGTTTGGCTTACCCGCCGGGGTCGGCAGTGCAGACGGTGAGATTGTGCGGTTTGCTGATATCCGATGCCGCCCCGAAGCGTAGGTCGTTGACTTGACTTACAACAGGCCAATATCAGCCCCCATGACCGACATATCGACCCTACCGCTGGATGACCTGAATTTGCATGAGGCAGCCCGCCCCAAGGCCCCGCCGGTGCCGGAGGCAACAACAGTACATCGCCGTCAAGGCCAACAACTCGCTGCTATCCATAGTCATTATCTCAGAGAAATGGGACAAATCGGTGCGATCCTTCAGAGGATTGAAGCGCGGGATGCCCCGCCTGAACATCTTAAACAGCTCGTACTTTCACTCGATATGGCTGAGAATTTTCGCGCGTTCGGATCGCTTTGCGGCCGTGAGTGCCACGTGCTCAAGTTTCACCACGACATCGAAAGCGCCGACATGTTTCCCCGCATCGAGGCAGCGGGTGGCGGCAGGTTTCGCGAAATTGTGGCAAAGCTGAAGGAGGAGCACGAGGTCGTCCATGAGTTGATCATCCGCCTGGCTCGCGAGGCAGATGCATTGGCGGAAACGCCCTCGGAGGCAAATTTCATTCAGGCCGGAAACACATTCCGAAAACTGGAAGAGGTCGTGCGCTCCCACTTCGGCTATGAGGAAACCGAGTTGGAAGAGGCCATCGGATATTATCTCGGGTCGATCTGATGCCGCCGAATTGTTGCCGGCACGGGCAGTCTGCTGGTGTCTGGCAATCATCTCAGCCAGACATTAGATGGACCCAGCTTGATGCGCTCTACAGCCGGCGATGGGTAGCAAAGTCGATCACGTTACGGGATCCTTCAGTGTCACGGACCGATTATCAGACTGCCGTGCAACAGATCGGCATCCTCAAGACCCTTGCGGCCTATGATCCGCATATCGCGGGCACCCCGCCGCTCGGGGTTGAGGTCGAGACCAGCGATATCGACATTCTCTGCTGTGCAGCAGATGCCGAGGACTTTGTTGCCGATGTGCTGCGGTCCTATGGCGAGATGAGCGGCTTTCGCATCTGGCAGTGGGTATCCAAGGACCGGCCTGTGATTGCGACGTTTCGAGCATGCGGGTGGCATTTCGAAATCTTCGCCAGCCCCCTGCCTGTCGCCAAGCAGTTCGGGTGGCGCCATTTCGAGATGGAACAGCGGCTGCTGGCCCTCGGCGGAGACGGGTTCAAAAGCGCTATTCAGGCGCTGCGCCGACAGAGCATTAAGACCGAACCGGCCTTCTGGGCGGCGCTGGGTCAAGAGGGCGATGCCTATCTCGGCTTGCTGTCTCTGGAACAGGCGACCGAAACAGAGCTTCGCGCCATGCTGGACGCGGCCGGCTTCGGGTCAAGTTGATCCGAACTGAGGTGCCGGAGGCCGCAAACCTGAAGCGCCAACGGTGCCGCATACCGCCAAGCTTGGCGTACCCTGCCCCTCATCCGGCCTTAGGCAAGGCTACCCCCCGCCCGAGGCGAGAAGGCAAAACCTCATACCTCCTTCGCCTCGCCGATCGGATAAAGGAAGAGCCTTGTCTTGCGGCTGTCCGACAGTTCCCAGATCTCGTCCGGGTCGATATCCGGCACGGCAAAACTGTTGGAGACGAAGAGGCTGCCGGGTTTCATCTCGGTGGAGAGCTTTTGCCACAGCGCCGCCATGGGCGCTGGTGACAGGAAGGCGTAGACGATGTCTTCCTGTGAGACATCCGTCTTCCAGAGGTCGCCGCGGCGGATCTCGCCCTTGCCGGTGAGGACCGAGAGAAGGCGGGCGGCGAGATAGACGGCGGGGGCGTTTTCCACCCCGCGCGCGCGCCTGCCCTCGCCATCGAGTGCGCGGACCACGCCGCCCAGCCCGCAGCCGAGATCGTGCACGCGGGTGGCTCCCCGATCCCGCATCATGTCTGTCAGCACTAAGGCCGTCTCGCGGTTTGTGAGGTAGAGCGGCACGCGGCCGCGCGTGGTGTTGGAAAAGACGAGCGCCAGCACGAGGAAGGCAAGACCGAAGGGCCAGGCGGGCAGATTGCCGATGAGGAAGGCGGAGCCCATGGCGAGCGGGAAGAGGAAGGCGATCAGCAGCCACCACCGGGCGAGACCCAGCACCCGCGTGATGCCGGCGGCGATCACGCCCTGCAGGACAAGGGCAAGTGCGATCAGCGGCAGGCGCTCCACCGAGGTCGACAGCGGCGCAGTCACGGCCGCCACAACTGGCAGGGCCACGACCTGGGCCAGAAGCGCGCCGAGGATCGGCGTCTTGCGGAAGAGTACGAGCATCGGGTCTCCGGTGGCATTGCGACCACGCGACACTGGCAGGGGGTGGGGTGATTCTCAAGGGCCGGGTTCGCCCTCCCCTTCGAGGTGGGGGTGGGGTGATCCGTGGGGCAGACTGCGACGGTGTCACCCCCACCCGCCGCTTCGCGTCGACCTCCCCCCTCAAGGGGGAGGTGGGTGTGCGCCGCTTGCGTCACCTTGTCGGAGATCGGCCGCCCGGTTGGCGGGCATCCACCCTCCCCTTGAGGGGGAGGGTCGGAGCGAAGCTACGGGGTGGGGTGATCCTTGCGGCCGGCTCGACCAGTGTCACCTCCACCCGCGCGTCCCGCGCGACCTCACCCCTCAAGAGGCAGGTGGGTGGCTTGCGCCGGGCTGTCACGGCTGGCATCGTCTGAGGCTGAACCTTGCCGTGCGGGACCATGCCGGCGAGGTGGTCACTATCGAGGAAAACGCATGGATTTCATGAGGCTGCTGAAGTCGCTGGAGGAGTTGCTCTATGAGCTCGTCTCCTGGCTGGTCTTCTATCCCCTCACCTTCTGGCGGGCGCTGACGCGGCCGCTCAGCATGATGCGCTATGCGGATATCGAGCTCAGCGATCGGCTGGAAGACCAGTATGACGACACGGTGAGCCCGCCGCTTTTCCTGCTGATCACGCTGCTTCTCTCCCAGGCCCTGTCGACCGCCTTTCCGTCGACGAGTGCGGCCTCTGCCGATGTGGCGGCGCTGACGCATTCGACTTCCAACCTGCTGATCGCGCGCGGCGTGATCTTCGGGATCTTTCCCATGGCGATGGCGGTGATCCTGCTCAAGCAAAAGCGGGTGCCGGTGACGCGATCGACGCTCCGGCCGCCCTTCTTCAGCCAGTGCTATGTGGCCGCCCCCTTTGTCTTCCTTGTCGGATTGGCCGTTGATCTGCTCGCCATGCCGGGCGGGCGGGGTCTGGAGCTTGGCGTGTTTGCGCTCGCCATCGCCATCCTCTGGTATGGTCAGGCACAGCTTCGCTGGTTTCGGCAGGATCTCGGGATCGGCGTTGTGAAAGCGGGCGCGCTTTTTCTTCTGGCCTTTATCCTGGCAACGATCTGCTCGTTGACCATCGCGATTGCGGTCGCCACCCAGCTACCGCGCTGGAACGCCTGAAGACGCGGATTAGACGGCTTCAGTGCCGCCGTTCGGCGTCAGCAGACGGTGGCGCGCGCGGGGTTAGCACCCGGTCGACCTCCGCCTCCAGGAGGACCTTCTCGCGGCTGTCGAAATCGCGGAAACCATGAATGGCGGCATGCGACCAGAGGATGCGGCCGGAGAGCAGCGGCGCGTCGACCGTGGCAATCAGATGCCCGTTCATCGCCACGTCGAAGGTGACGAAGTTCTGGCCGCGCATCTCACTTTGCGCGACATTGGCAATCTGCATACGGCGCTCGGCCAAAGGCTCCCCCCGATCCCCTGAAGGCCCCCGCTAATGCAGGGGTTTCGAATGTCCTTATATACAGAAATACCCGCGCCGGTTGGGTCTTTTTGGATTTTTCCAGTCAAAAATTGCAGGCCAAAAGCCGGGCGGTCTGGGGGAAGAGCGGTGAGGCCACGCCGGCTGAGTTCCGCCCGATCGGAACCGGGCGGTTGACATTCGGGTGAGCGAGACTTGATCCCCGCCCGGCCTCAGACCTTCACATATTTGCGCCAGTCGTGCTCTTCCTTGAAGCCCAGGACTTCGCGGATCTTGGCGTTGGAGAGCGGGGCTGCAAAGCCGTCGAGATCGCCCGTGATCGGCGTGTTCGGCGCCCATTTGGCGAGAAACTCGCGGGTCGGCACGGTTGCCGTGATCGTATCGTTGACGGCGTTAAAGACCTGGAAGCCGAGGCCATCCTTTGCCACGCAGAGGTCGACGATCTGGCCGAGATCGCGGGCGTCGATATAGGACCAGGCATTGCGCTTGCGGCATGGCGGATCGGCGAGATAGCCGGGGAATGCGGCGTAATCTTCCGGGGCGATGACATTGCCGATGCGCAGCGCATAGACATCGATGCCGTAGCGCATGGCGAAGGCGCGGGCCGTCTTCTCGTTGACGACCTTGGAGAGGCCGTAGCTATCCATCGGGTCGGTGTCGTAGTCTTCGGTCAGCGGAAACGCGTGATAGTCCTTGTCGCCCTCGGCAAAGCAGACGCCATAGGTGGTTTCCGAGGAGGCGATGATCACCTTCTTAATGCCGAGCTTGGCGGCGGCCTCGATGACGTTGTAGGTCGAGACGGTGTTTTCAGCGAAGGTCTTGTTGTCGGGATGCATCAGGATGCGGGGGACGGCGGCGAAATGCACGACAGCATCGACCGGCTTCGGGCCGCCCGCCTCTTCATAACCGTCATAGCCGAAATGGCAGGACAGCGCGTTGAAGACTTCGCCCGGATCGGTGACGTCGGTCAAAAGCGTGTGGGCGCCCGGCACATCGAGCACGGCGCGGTCGACGTTGAGCACCTTATGGCCCTTGTCCAGCAGGTAGGGCACGACATGGCGCCCCGCCTTGCCGCTGCCGCCGGTAAACACGATCCGCTTGCCCATGGTGATCCTCCTCAGAGATTGGTTGTCTGACGACCAGATAGCGCGGCGCGGGGAAAAGGGTAAGGGGGAAAGCTGTGTGTTCCGGCTTCAGGGAACCTCAGCCGCAGCCCCCGTGTTTATGCCGTCACACCCAACCCAGGAGAGACGCCGTGAAACTCGAGGATTTTGCAAACAGAGAGCCCAGGTTCATTCTGGAGGAGTTCTTTTCCGGCACGCTGCGCGGCTGGGGCGTGACCATCGGCCGGCTCGGCGGCTTCCAGAACCGCTTCACCATCGACGCCCGCGGGCGTTTCGACCCGGAGGCAAATGTCCTGTCGCTGACGGAAGACTATTTCTTCGACGACGGCCATTCCGACACCCTGACCTGGACGATCCTGAAGCGCGAGGAGAACCGCTACGAGGGTCGCGAAACCCTGATCGACGGCGTGGCCGAGGGCGAACAGGCGGGCTCTGCCTTCCGCTGGCAATATGCCCGCGACGTGCCGGATGCCGATGGCGCCAAGACCCGTTTCGGCTTCGACGACTGGTTCATCCTGCATGACGAGCGGCATATGAGCGTGCATGCGTCGCTGACCAAGCTCGGTGTGGAAGTGGCGACGATCGAGGCGTTTTACGAGCGTGTGGGGTGAGGGCAAGGCGGGGAATGGACGGCCGAACCGGCCTTGACGGCTTCGCGCGCCCTCCCCATCTCCGCTCCGACACCACAGGAGGATGACGATGGGACTGTTCGACGGATTGCTGGGCCATGGATCGAGCGTCGACCCGAGCGATCTCGCCAAACGCCTGGACGGCGTGTTGATCGACGGCGAGCAGGTTTCGCTTGCCTTCAAGGTCATCCGCGATGTCTTCGTCTTCACCGACAAGCGGCTGATCCTGATCGACGTGCAGGGCATCACCGGCTCCAAGGTGGATTATATCTCGGTGCCCTACCGGGCGATCACCCGCTTCTCCGTAGAAACCGCCGGCACCTTCGATCTGGACAGCGAGTTGAAGATCTGGGTTTCCGGTGCGCATGATCCGGTGACCAAGACGCTGAAGAAGGGCACGGATGTGCGCGGGATCCAGCGGGCGCTGGCGGCGGGGGTTTTGCGGTAGGGCTCTCGGGGCTAAGGGTCCGCCAGGCTCCGTTTCTTGGAGGCCTTTAGCTTGATGCGTGGTAGCGCGAAGGTCTATCAGCGCACCGGCAGCCACCATCGTTGTGGGTCCGTCTTGTTGGCGACGATGACAAGTGGCCTTGCCTCGATGTTTGCCTCCGGCACGAAGCCCAAGTCAAAACGGCTGTCCAGACTGTTGTCGCGGTTGTCTCCCATGACGAAGTAATGCCCGGCGGGAACCAGCCATTCGACCGTATCGTCGCCCCTCGAGACGTCATTTGTCTCGATGATCGGATAGGCCAAACCGTCGGGAAGATGTTCCATGTAGAGCGTTTCGCCAGCCTCTATCGGGATGGTCGAATTCGCAAGCGGCTGGCGGTCGACCACCGCGCCATTCAGATACAGTCTTCCGCCACGCAGCTCGACCCGGTCCCCGGGCAGGCCGATGACGCGCTTGACATAGCTGGTCGTCGGATCCGGCGGATAGGCAAAGCTGATGATCTCGCCTCTCTGCGGCAAACGACCGCCCCAACGCCGCTCCGGTCCGAGCCCGAAGATGATGGAGTATCGGCCGAGCCCATAGGTCAGCTTTTCCGCGAAGAAATAATCGCCGGACTGCAGCGCGGGCCGCATGGAACCGGACTGTATCGTGACGGGCTGGAGCAGAAGGTTGCGTACGAGCAAGGCGAGAAGCAGAGGGGCCAGCCAGAAGAGCAGGATCCAGTTGTAGAACCGGGCATACCAGGGATAGCGGGCGCGCGGCGGCTGGCGTGACGCCACAAGATACACATGGAGACTTGCTGCGATGCGATAAACAACCACCACAAGAACCGACATCCAGAGCGGATAGTCGATCGCCTGGTAGGAAAGCACAAAAGGCAGCGCATAGGCGAGAAGGATGCCGATCGCGCCATAGATCAAACCCAGCCAGCCTCTTGCCAGATAGAACATCCCCAATGCGGGAGACAGAAACAGGCTGATGGATGCCGCCCAGGCGGGATGGCGACTGCGGTAAGCTGCCAATAAACGCATGAAATTACCTTACGTGAAACTTGGACAGTGGCGCTGGAACCAGCGAAATGGATTTTTGTGTTATGTCTCCAAGAAACACCATGTTCCGCGGCGAGTCATCCTCCGCGATCGAACTTCAATTGGGCGTATCGGGCGCGGCTCCTGCGCGGCGTTGGCGACGGGAGGCAGGGGATCGATGACGCCCCAACAAACTCCTAGTTGCATTTCTTGGGCCACACCCCGATAAACATAGACCATGACGATCTGAAGTGTTTCGAGGATACGCATGGCAAGGGCCACCTGTCGCGGCATCCTCCGGAGGCACAGACGGTCATCTGGATCTCGCTGCCGAACGGCCTCGCATAGCGCGCCTTGAAGGAGAGAACTGGCCCACCACACGAGGCTAGGGATGCCTAGCGCTTTCCAATTGGATAAACCCAACGGATGGGTTATGGTGTAGCATGGTCGTCGTTCACAGGGCTTTCGGCTTTCGCTTCGTTATCTACACACAGGATCACGAGCCCGCGCATATCCACATCACCGGCGCCGGGCAGGCGAAAATCAATCTGCTCGGCCAGAATGGAAAGCCGGAACTGGTCTACAGCATCGGTATCAACCGTGCCGACCTCAGACGGATCCTCAACGAAGTCGCGGTCGAACAAGCCCGGCTTTTGAATGAATGGGAGCGTATCCATGGCTGACTTCGACGAACGGCAATTCGATGCGGCAGAAGCACGCGGTCGTGCCATGCTTGAGACCGAGCCGCGCGCAGTGGGTGCGCGCTACGATGGCGAGGCGGGCCGGGTCGTGCTTGAGCTCGCCAACGGGTGCGCATACGCATTTCCAACGGCGCTGGTCGAGGATCTTCAAGGGGCAAGCCCCGAAACCCTGGCGCGGGTCGAGGTCGACGGGCTTGGCTTCAACCTCCATTGGGCCGATCTCGACGTCGACCTCTATGTGCCTGCACTGATTTCAGGGATTTTCGGCACCCGAGCATGGATGACCCGGGAGCTCGCACGCCGCGCGGGCCAGGTCTCATCCGAGGCCAAGGCCGCAGCAGCGCGCGCGAATGGTGCGAAGGGCGGGCGACCGCGGCGGGCGGTATAAAGCCGCTTGCGGTATTGCGACGCCTTTCTGTGTTTGCGGGCCAGCTGCACCCCTCCCCCACACCCCCAAACTTCCCTCACTCCCGAATCAGTGATACCCCTCGGGCACCGCCGCCTGGCGTCTAGCGCCCGTGTCCTCAAGGTTTCGTCCCGCCCGTGTTTCGTGTTCCGCTCATCGTCGCCACTGCGCTGATCATCGCCTTTGCCGGCGGGATCCTGTCAGCGCTTTCGATGCTGAATGCGTCGGTTGGTTTCGGGGCTATCGAGGTGGCGGGATGGCGGGCGTTTCCGGCGGCGCAGACGGCTTCGGCGGATCCTTATGCCAAGGCGCATCGGGCGAAGGGCGGACGGCTGCTTTATGGATCGGCGGAAGGCTTGCAGTTTACGGCCGCGCGGGATGCCCAGGGGCTGACGCTGACGGGGACCTGTTCCTACCGGATGAGCGGGCGCACGCCCGCGACCCGGCTCTGGACACTTTATGCGGCGGATGCCGACGGAAATCGGCTCAATGCCGGCGCGGAGCTGCCGACAGCGAAGAATTCGCAGACGGTTCTGAGACGTCGCGACGGATCCTTTGACATCGTGATCTCGCGCACGGCGAAGGCCGGAAACTGGCTTGCCATTCCCGATGCCGGGGCCTTTCAGCTGGTGCTGACGCTGCTCGATACGCCGGCTGCGGCCTCCACGGGTCTGTCGGGGCTCTCCATGCCCGTGATCGAGCAGATCGGGTGCGGCCAATGAGCAAGTTTCTCTATGCCGTGCTGACCGGCCTTTTCGGCGCCGTGCTGCTGCACATCATTATCATTCTCGGCGTGCCGCATTTTACCGGCCGCGACGCCTATACCCGGGTGACCTCGGAAGGCGTGCCCTTCGTCTTCCATGCGCTTTCGGCAGCGCCCGATGCGGCCGGGCTTTCCAGCCTTGATCCCTATCTCCGGGTAGCGGTCTGCCATTTCGACATCGAGCGTCAGCCGCTGTCGCTCGTGGCGCTGGGGGGCGGCGTGGATTTCTGGTCGGTCGCGATCTACGACCGGGATGCCAATGAGGTGTTTTCGATGAACGACCGCACCTCGGTCGCGGGCGACCTCGATGTGCTGATGGCGACCCCCGTGCAGGTGGCGCAGCTTCGGAAGACACCGATCGCGGCGCTGGCCGAGACGATCCTTGTCGAGCATCCGGGCACGGAAGGCTATGTGGTGCTGAGGGTGCTTGCCCCGCAGGAAAGCTATGAGGCGGATGCGAAGGGTTTTCTAGCGGATGCCGAATGCCTGCCGTTCACCGGGCGCTGATCAAGGCTGGAGCTCAGTGCAGCGGCGCATCGGCGATGACGCTGCCAAGCCGGATGACCATCTTGCGATCGAAGAAATGCGGTCTCGCGAACATCCAGTCCAGCGCTTCCGTCGATGTCCAGGGGCGCTTATAGGGCCGGACCGAGGTCAGGGCCTCGAAGACATCGCAGACGGTGCTAAGCCTAACCGGCACACTCAGATCTTTCTGCTTCAGACCCAGGGGATAACCGGAGCCATCGAGCGCTTCGTGATGCAGACGACAGATATCGAGCACGACGGGCGGCAGGTCAGGATATGACTGGAGCAGCCGATAACCGGCTTCCGGATGATTGCGGATGACGAGGCGTTCCTGATCGGTGAGCTTGCCGGGCTTGGTCAGGATCTCGCTTGGTATGAGCAGTTTGCCGATATCATGCAGCATACCGGCCACGCCGAGGATGCCCGTGGTTTCCTCATCCATTTCAAGCGAGCGCGCGAGAAGCGTCATCATGCCGCTCACCGCGAGCGAATGCACATAGGTCGTTTCGTCCTTGCTCTTCAGCCGTGTGACTTCGAGCGCAACGACCGTGCTATCCGACCAGATGCCGGCATTGTCTTCGGCGGCCTGGGTCAGATGCGCCATATCAACGGAGCGACCGGCAACGAAATCGCCGAGGCTTGCCTTCAGCGCCTTGGCCGATTGGGAGATTTCGTTGCGGACCTCGGCACGGGCCCGATCAGACTTGGATTTCGATGGCCGAGCCTCGGGAGCGCGGCCGTCCGGATCGAGGCCCAGCAGCACATTGATCGAGACCTCGACGGCAGAGGTCGCCATGATGTCGTTCAGTTCGGCATCGGTCTTGATGAGAAAACGGCGTTGCGCGAATTCCCGGCTGGGACAGGCAACGCTCTCAACGAACATGCCCTTGCGGATGCGGTCCTTGGCAATCTTCACCAGCATTTAGGTCAGCGGGGCTCCGCGAGAGACAGGACCTGAAGCAGGGCCTGGAGGCATTGCAGCGACATACCGCAATTTCTTTGTTTATTGTATGTTATAAAAGTAATTGATACTCCGTGAATGACTTCGACGACGTCCAAAGATTGTCTGAACGCGGGCGAGACAACCGGATTTTACTGCGATGAGGTATGGCACGCCAAGCCTTTGACACGCGCGCGGCCTTGCTTGATCCCGCAGCTGGACGGGGCAGCGCCATGAGCGGGCATGCCCACTCGTCAGTAAGGCCGACGACCGGGGCCGAATACGGGGCCTTGCGGGGCAGGCAATGCCGGCAGGGTCGGCAGTTCCACCCGTGGCCAGATGGCGTTGGGGTCCAGCCGCTCGTAGCGAATGCCGGTGAAGAAGAGGATCTCAGCCTTGTGGCCGCCCGTGCGGACCGCGCGGCGCGCGAGGTTCAGCCGATCCGAAATCCTGATGATATCCGCCATACTCGTCTCCTTTCGAGAAGAAAGATCGAGAGGGTCGAGAGGGTCATCTCGCCCTGCCCTCCACTTACGAGGGCCGGCACAATCCGGTTCATGCTGCGGAAAGTCTCACACGCACCGGGTCATCTGCGCCTTTCTCCGACGCGTTCCCCCTGTCGCGGTTCACCCCACGAAACGGGGTACGCATATGCCTAATATCGGAAACATGCGGCGAATCGTCTGTCTTGGCCATCCGCCTGTGCACAAGAAGCCATAGGTTAGTTAACAGCTTGCTAACAAATTCGTTCTAATCTGGCGCACATCTGTATTGCGTTGGAGTGGGTAGTCGTGAGCGAACAGTTCAGGGAGCTTGAGAGGCCGGCCGGCGCGCGGAACAAGGATGTCGTTCTGATGGCCACGGTCACGAGTTTCCAGGCGCTCTCCTTCCCCGGCAAGTCGGAGCTCCGACAATTTGCCGAGCTGTTCCAGCCGCTGTTTGCAGGGTCATCGATGGAAGCCCGGCGCGAGGCCGTGGCGGCCCTTTCGCAAAGCCCGAGCCTGCCGCTTTCGGTGGCGGCCTTCATCGCCTCACAGCCCATTTCGATCGCCGCGCCCTTCCTTGCCGCATCGCCTGCGCTCTCGGACGACATGCTGATCATGATTGCGCGCACGCAAGGCGCCGATCATGCCCGCGCGATCGTCAAGCGTGAGCGGTTGTCGCCGACCGTGATCGACGCGCTGGTGTCGCTGCGCCATGCGCTGCCGCCGCGCCCGGAAAAGGCAAAGGCGGAAGAGGCGAAAGTCGAGCCACCACAAAAGACTGCCCCGTCGAGCTTCGACAAGGTGATGGCGGATCTCGAGATGAGCGATCTGCCGGGCGCGGTTGTACCGCAGAAGACCGTGCCGGAGCCTGTGGCGCGGGAAGAGGCGCTGCGCCAGACCATCAAGCGCATGGCTGCCCAGCAACGCCCGGCTGCCAGCGATCGGCTCGGTCGCCGCCAGGCGACGCCGGTGCAGACGGCGCTTCTGGTGCGCTTTGCGCGCGCCCATGATGGCGGCTTCTTCGCCGCGACGCTGGCCGACATGCTGTCCTCCAGCCGGTGGCTTGCCGAGCGCATCCTGCTCGACATTTCCGGTCGGCAGCTTGCCACGACGCTTTCAGGCGTTGCCATGGACGAACGCGAGGCGATATTCATCCTCGAACACATCTATCCGCATCTCGCACGGCGGGAGAATGATGCGAGTCGGGCGGAAAACCTGCTGTTCGGCCTGGATCCGGATCAGGCCGAGGCCCGGATCGATAGCTGGGTCCGCGCCGACCGCTATACCTTTGCCGGCGAGGAACTGCCGGTCGAGCCGCGCGATGCCGGCGGGCGTGAGACGGCCGCGGCCGTCACCCCGCTTGCAGCGGCCAACCAGGCCTCGCCCAAGCGTCAGCCGGTGGGCGACGAGCATGGGCGCCAAGTGCTGAGAGCGCGCAAGCGGTAAGGGACAAGGCTTCAGGCAGTCGAGCGATGGTGGTCGACCTCGGCCTCTGTCGGCGCGTTGGTCACCCCACCCCGGCGCTTTGCGCAGGGTGGATGCGATGGCCGACGCTGCCGTCAATCCTTCGGATCTGTCAGCACCAGATAGGTGCCGAGATCCTCCACCTCGATTTCGACCAGCCAGAGATCGCTGTCGAATTTCTGCTCGCGGGCAATCAGCGCCTCGACGGCCTCGGGTTCGGCGCGCGTCAGGCGCGGCTCGAACATGCGGTCGTCGCGATCCTCCTCGCCAATCATGGCCTGCGGTGCCGGGCCATACAGCGTCTCCAGGCCATCGCGGAAGCGCTGGCGCACGAAGATCGCACCCGATGCCTCCGAGCCCTTGGCGACGATTGCCGCATAGCCGCCGTCAGAGAAGACGCGGCGGGTGAGAGCGGAGACGAAGATGTCGGAGCGGATACGCATGGGAGGGGTGTAAGGGATTGCGGGGGCGGCGTCGAGGGTGGGACGGACGCTCAGAGCTCGTCCAACGGACTGACCGACTGCGCAAACCGTTCGGCTGAGCCATCTGCCGCCCTTAGGATCGCGTCGAAGTCGTCCGGCGGGTTGCCGCCATCCAGCATGCTCTTGAAAACAGCATATGCATCTGAGCGGCTGCCGTATGCGCGCAGCGTTTCGTCATCGTTCACCCAGACAAGGACAATGATCTTCCGGCTGCTGTCAAAGCGAAAGAACAGACGATATTGCTGGAAGAACTTGGCTCGAAACCAGTGCTTGCGATGACTGCCGAGGGTATCGCCCTGCCGGAATTGCGGCGACGCCGGATCGGCAGGTATATCGGTCCTCACCAGCTTGAGGATGGCGGCCAGGCGCTTCGTGGCGTTTTTCTTGCGCCAGGTCTCGGGGTCGCGGCGCTTGCGCGCTTCGACTTCGGCAATCAGAGCATTCAATTGTTCGAGAAACAGAGGATGGGCATAGACAGACCATCCATTGGCGATGATGGGAGGGCCAGGGTCACTCGTCATCGGGTGACAATGGAGCGTCGAGATCGACGTCGATGTCGCCCACCAGCGCATCGAGCCGCGTGAGCACATTTGTGCTCAAGGGCGTCAACCGTTCGGGATGGGCGATCAGGTCGCGTTCCAACAGGTCGAGGAATGCTCCCAGTGCGGGATCAGCCTCATCAGACACGGCTTCGATGTAGACACGACCCGTCGTATCGGTGCGATAGCGGATCTGATCACCCTTGCGGAGATGCAGTTGTTTGCGCACACCGCTCGGCACTGTGGTCTGGTAGCGATCGGTCAGCTTGGATATCTCGTCGGGGCGCGTCGTCATTTCATGAGCCACTCTGTCGCTTTCCATCGCAAGGTAATGCAACTGCATTGCCTCTGCAAGCGGTCCCCGTTAGCTCGTCTCTGTTCCCAGATCCTTTGCCTGCGTAATCAGCTCAACTTGTCGAGGCGCTCTTATATGGCGGAACGATGATTTCGTCCGCGCGGCGGCGTGCAACCGCAATGTCGAAGCTGTTCTGCATCCGCATCAGCGTCTCCATTGAGACACCGAAAGCCTTCTCAAGGCGAGGTGCCATTTCGGAAGACAGGCTCGCGCGCTGGTTCAGCAATGCCGACAAGGCGGCGCGGGTGACACCAAGAGCGACAGCGGCAGCTGTCACGTTGAGACCCAATGGTTCGATAATCTCGTGGCGGATGAAGTCACCCGGATGGACCGGAGATTTCATGCGCAATCCCGCATCGCTGGCCATCACTCGCTGCCTCTTCAAGCTGAAAGCCCTGTGAGAATATAGCATATTTTCCGCAGACACGACTGCGCCGAGAGTGGAAGTAGCCCTTATCCTTTAACCGAGCCTCACACCTTCACGGCCAGCCTCAACCCGCCCCAATGACGGCCTGCCACGAAGATCGGGGCGGAGATGTCTTTCATCAGGACGAAATTGCCGCCGCCCATGTCGCGGCGGTAGGTCTGGACGAGGAAGGGGGCGGTGGAGCGGCCGGCGGCGAGGCCGACGCGGTCGTTGAAGATGCGGCGGTTGCGGCAGTTGGCCGTATTCCAGACCGTGTCGCCCGGGCGCTGGGGTGCGGAGAACTTCTTGTTGTGGGTCGGCAGGTAGCCGTTTTCGTCGATGGCGGCGCAGAAGCCGATGCGATCTGACGAGGCGGCAATCGGCTCGATGATGCCAGGCAGAACCTGATCGGTGAAATCGGTGAAGGCCGTCATCATTTGCACGGGATCGGTGCCAGGGATCGGGCGGTAGTTGCGATCGAAGAGGTCGCTGGTTCTGATGCGGCCGTTGTCGACGGCCTGCTGGAAGACCTGGGCAATGCGGGCGGCGACATCGACGGCGGTGTCGATCCAGTCGCTGTCGGCGGTGCGGATGCCGGCACTTGCGGTCAGCTGGATCAGGGTTTCCGAGAGCGCCACGACCTTGTCGACGCGGCCAGCAGTTTGCTGCAGGTGGTGGTCGGACTGGCGGACTTCTGCGGACATGTCGCTCAAGGTGGCGACGAATTCCGAGCACTGGCGGTCGACCTGGTCGGTCGTCTGGGCCATGGCCGAGGAGCCGTCGAGAATGCGGGTGATCACCTGCTCCATGGCGGAGAAGGAATTGTTCATGGCCTGCGAGGTCTCGCGCACGTCGCGGGCGCTGGCGGTTGCACCCCGGCCGGCATCGGTCAGGCGAACGATCTTGACGCGGATCTGATTGAGGGTTTCCTGGATGGCGCCGGTGGCCTGGGAGGTCTGAAGTGCCAGCGCGCGGACTTCTGCGGCGACGACGGCAAATCCCTTTCCGGCTTCCCCTGCCCTTGCCGCCTCGATGGCCGCGTTCAAGGCAAGAAGGTTGGTCTGCCGGGCGATCGTGCCGATCTCTTCGGCGACCTTGTCGACCTCGGCGAGCGACTGGGAGAAGCTGCCGATCTCGGTGCCGATCTCCTCCGACGTCGAAACCATGTGGTCGATCTTGTCGACGGCGCCGGTCAGGCGCGTGGCGCTGTCGGTCAGCATGCGGCGCGCCTCGCCGGCCGTCTGGTCGGTCTCGCGAAGGGTGGATGCGACGTCCCGGTTGGTTTCCGCGATGGACAGCGCTGTCCGGGTAATGCCGTCGAAGGTGACCGCATGGCGCTTGGAAATGCCGGCGACATCCTGGATGGCGCCGGCGATATCGACGAGGTCGACGCCGAGGGTGGAGGCCTCTTCGGCCAGACGCTGGACAATGCCCCGCAGGGTGGCGGCGTCTGCCTCCGGGCGCGGTGCTGTCACCGGCTCCCCGGAATGCGGGTCGTCGTCAAGGTGCGCGATCATCGCAGCTGTCATGGTTCATCCTCCTCCAATCGGAGAAGGATAGCATTCGTATGATTAATGAGGGATTACTTTAGGGACTGTGAAAATTCGCTTAGACAAAAGGCTCAGAGAGCGCCGATGTCTCTGAGTTTCTTAAGTACTGCAGCACTCGGCTCGCCGGTCTCGGGCAGCTGGTAATGGCGCTCGAAGCGGCGGATGGCGGCGCGGGTATCCTCGCCGGGCACACCGTCGATGGTGACGTTCTTGTAGGCCATGTTGGAGAGGCCGCGCTGGATTTCCATGACCAGGCCGGGATCGAAAATGGCCTGCTGCACCGGCGGTGGGGCGGCTTTCTCGACTGCGCGTGGCGGCAAGGCCTGGACGGGCACGACCGGGCGGCGCGGTGCGGTGACGACCTGGGTTTCGGCGCGGCGGATGGCCGCGGCGACCGGATCCTCACCGCTGGTATTGACATCCATGACAGGGCGCTGGGCGGGTACGGCGGCGGTGACGCCTCGGTCGAGGGTGAGCGCTGCCAGAAGCTCGGGGGTCACGAGGCCGTTAGCCTCCATGCCCACGGTCTTCTGGAAGACGGCAATCGCAGTCTCGGTGCGCGGGCCGATCACGCCATCGGCTTCGCCGTCATAGAGGCCGCGGCGCAAAAGCTCGGCCTGGACCTGACGGATGAGGTCTGCGGTCTTTTCGGCATTGGCCGGCAGGCTTGCCGGCAGCGCTGCAAGCGTCTCGGCTGCCGGCGCGGGTGTGGCCGGATCGGCAGCTGTGGTTGCCTCGGCATCCGGCTTTTCGCGCTCGATGCGGAAGGTGGTGACGGTCTCCGGATCGCGCTCGCTCAGGAGCGGTGCGCGCGGCACGCCGGCAAGTGCAGTGAAATCCTCGGCGTTGCGGGTGCGCAGGAAGGGCGACGGATGCTGACCGGGTTGATACCAGAGAGCATTGGCGGCGATGGTGCCGAAGACGAGGGTAAAGCAGAATGCGCCGCCGACGGCGCGCGGATGGCGCCCGGCCAGACGCACAAGTGCGCCTGCGCCCTTCGACAGAACGAAGAGGGCCTTGCTGCCCGCCTTCTTCTTCTCAGGCGATTTTCGCTTTCGCTTCGTCATGCCCCGGTGCTTTCCCACCCCTCTTGCGATCTGCTCCCGTCTCGGCCAGGCGCGGCGGGAATTCGACCATGTTCGTTTCACAGGCAGCCCTGGCGCCAGAGCCGTCGACCGGCAGCGTCACCATGACCACGGTGCCCTCGCCCGGACGGCTTTCGATCCGGAAGCTGCCGCCGTGGAGGGCCGTCAATCCCTTTACCAGCGAAAGCCCCAGGCCGGAACCCTCGTAGTTGCGATTGAGATCGTTCTGCACTTGTGCGAAGGGGCGGCCGAGTAGCGCCATCTTCTCCGCTGCGATGCCGATGCCCGTATCGCTGATGCTGATGGTGACCTCGTTGCCGCTCCGGATGGCGTCGATGGTAACGGCACCGCCGGCGTCAGTAAACTTGATGGCGTTGCCGACGAGATTGATAACGATCTGGCGGAGCGCCCGGCCATCAGCCGTGACTTCGCCAAGGCCCTTGGGCAGGCGGCTCGTCAGCTTCAGCCCCTTGGTCTGGGCCTGCAGCGACAGCATGCGCTCGCATTCGGTCAGGGTGTCGGCGAGATCAAAATCCTCGAGCATGAGTTCGTAGCGGCCGGCCTCGATCTTCGACATGTCGAGCATGGTGTTGACGACAGACAGGAGATGGGCGCCCGACTGGCGGATCAGTTGGACATATTCGCGCTGGCGATCATTCTCGAGCTTGCCGAAATATTCGCCGATCAGGATGTCGGAAAAGCCCAGAATGGCATTGAGCGGCGTGCGCATCTCGTGGCTGACGGCGGCGAGAAAGCGGCTCTTGATCTCGTGGGCGGCACTTGCCTCTTCTTCCTTGCGCACGACCACATCGCGCATTGCCATCTCGCCCTCGATGTCGAGCATCTGGGCGCGGACGGCGGAGAGCGTGCCGTCTTCGGCGCGCACGGCGGTCATGTCGAGGCGGACGTTGAGGAACTGGGCCTGATCGAGGCCGATCACCGGGCGGTCGAGGCGCAGATCGGTGACGACGACATCGGCCCCGAGGCGCAGCTCATCGAGCGCCTGGACGAAGGCCAGACGGTCGGAGACATGCACCTGCTCGACGAAAGGACGCGACAGAGGCTCGCGCAGGAAGGACAGGAACATCTGGCGATCGCGGCCGCCCGCCTGGCGGACGACACCCGTGGCGTCGAGGGCGAGGAACAGGCCCGGGCAGTATTCGTAGGGATCGCCGGTCGCATCGTCGGCCAGCAGGGGACGCGCCTCGGCGCTATCGGCGCCCAGGCGGCGACCGGCAACAAGGGCGACGGCTGCGAGCAGATAGATGGCGGTGGCCAGCGCAAAGCCGATCGGCAGGCCGGTCGCTGCGCCAAAGAAGAGAGTGAGGCCGACGGGCACGGCAATGAAAGCCGGCGACAGGGCGAATGTCAGCTTGCGCAGGGCTGCGATCTCGGCCCGTTCGGCCGGACGGCCAGCGGCATGACGCGACAGGAGCCGGGCAAGCAGCCCTTCCATCGTTCTCGTCAGTCCATCCGACATTTTACGCAATACAACCACGCCAGAAATCCGCGACCGGTTCATCTGATTTATCGCCAGACGATAGGCCGGACGCGCTTAAGGAATAGATAAGGCAGAGCCCCGGATGGGGCCTTCAGAGGCCGATCTGATCCGAAACAGGACAGGAGAATGATGCTTTCAGCAACATGGTTAACGGGGCGTAAGCGCTGAAATCATTCAACTTTTCTGAAGGGCGTTAAGACTTGTGGTCGGCGATGCAGGCGAGAAGCGGTGGATTGTCGGGTCGCCGCCACATTTATGCTTAACGCCAACGGCTAAACTTTTATGCATGCGTCCCGAAACGGCGAGATCACTCAAATTTTAGTCAAATTCGCATCAAAACCGAGCGGCTTTCGAAAAGCGATTTTGGCGAATCAAACCTAGGGTCGTATCCATGAGTTCGGGGAGAAACCCGGACCGTTCCGGCGAAGACCGGCAACAGGGATTTGGTGAAGACCATGTGGTTTCTGATCAAGGGAACTTTCTATTGCACCGCGACGCTGGTCGCACTGTCCTTCCTCGCGGCACCGCCGGCCGAGGAGCGCGATGGCGCTGGCTTCGACATGGGTGCGGCCATGACCGCGGCGAGCGGTGCCTATGAGTATGTGACGTCGCTTTGCGTCGAGAAGCCCGAGGTTTGCGAAAAGGGTGCCGAGACATTCCAGGCACTCGGCCAGCGGGCCCGCGAAGGGGCACTCGTCGCCTATCAGCTGCTCGACAAGCAGTTCACCGATGACGGCGCGACCGCCGTGGCGGACGAGAGTGCGGCACCGAAGCGTGGCGTCGTCGAGATCGTCCAGCCGGCCGTCGCGACACCTGAGATCGCCAATGTCGAGGCCGAGGCGCCTGTCATCACCGGCACGGTGACACCGACCGAGCGGCCGCGGCACCTGCCGAAACCCTACCAGCCGCCGAAGCCCTGAGGGCTCAAGCGCTTCCTTCGATTGCCAGTGCGCAATCACTCAAGAATTCCGGGCCGGTTGCCCGCCCCTTCTCCGCTTGCAACCGGCCCTGCCATGGACCGGATGCCTGTCTGCCTGTCCCTGACTGAATTCGGCATTTGCCGGGCCGCGTAGCGCAAGCTGCGCGGCTTCTCTTTTTGGGGGTGCACAGCATCGACAGGTTTCCTTGCCGCAGCCGGTTCAAAAGCTTGTGGGTCTGGCCTATATCGGTCCGACGAAACGTATCGGTGGGCAGCATGGCGACTTTGAACGAAATGATCGACGACTTCGGCTTCCTGGATGATTGGGAGGATCGGATGCGGTACGTCATCGAGCTCGGCAAGGCGCTGCCCGACCTGCCGGATGCGGACAAGACGGCCGAGAACAAGGTGCAGGGTTGTGCAAGCCAGGTCTGGCTCTCGGTCTCATCCGGCGACGGTGCCGATCCCGTGATGCATTTTCGCGGCGACAGCGATGCGTTCATCGTGCGCGGGCTCGTGGCCATCGTGCTGGAAGCCTATTCGGAGAAAAAGGCCTCCGACGTGGTCGCTTTCGATGCGCTCGACCTGTTCAAGCAGATCGGACTTCTCGAACACCTGACCGCCCAGCGCGCCAATGGCCTGCGCTCGATGATCCAGCGCATCCGCGAAGAGGCCGCCCGCCGGCTGGTGTGACGTTGCGGCTTGACTGATATCACCCGATCCGTGGCCGGAAGTCGTCGTCGCCCCAGTGGCGCGGGCGGGCGGTTGGTGGCGGGGGCGCGTAGTGACGGGCGAGTGCGAGAAGGGCTGCGCGCAGCATCAGCTTGGCGGACCGGGCCGGCCATTGGCGTTCGCGTTCCACGGTTTCCAGGCCCTTGCCGAAGCAGCAGATGTCGAGCGCCACGCCTGACAGTTCCGGTCCCATGGCGTCCACAGCGCGATTGATGCGGGTTCTCGCGGCGATCCTGTTGTCGGCGAGTTCGACGGCAGCTGGGGCAGCCCCCTTGGCCCTGGCGGAGAGGCGCGGTTGCCAGCTGGCGGTGATCCTGGGCTGGAGGCCGGCGAAATCGAAATCGGCAGCGAGCCGTTCGCCGGCGGCCAGCGCATCCTTCGACAGGAAGGGCCGGCCATCCTTTTCCTTCAGGCGCAGCAGCGGAAAGAGTGGCGATTCCTGCAGGTTGCGACGCACCGGCTGACGGCCTTCGGGCGTGACCAGCGTCTCGACCTCGATTGCGCGATGCTGGGTGGCATGGGCCTCTTCGGGCAGATCGCAAAGGTCCCGGCGCAGCCACGCGGCCGTTTCAGCGGTCGCGGTATAGCCTTCGGCGGATGGTGTCAGCAGGCCCTCGGAGATCAGGCGGGCGAGAAGGTCCGGTGTCGGCTGCTCGCCTGCCGGATCTCGTTCGGCAGCCGGCTCGATCGGGCCTGACAGCGCGCGCCGGAGGATCTGGCGGATCTGCTTGCGCTCGGCGCGTGTCACTGTGGAGGCGAGGACGGCGGCTGAGGACATGGCGGGAGACGGTACTGGGCCTCTCTCCCCGTTGGTGTGGCTGCCATTGGTTTTGGTGGTTTCGATCCGGCTCTGCTCGTTCTGGCGTGTCTTCCGGGTCATGGCTTTCCCCCTCCCCTTCACTGAGGCCGGCCGGCGAGCAAATGGACAGCACTTGCCATACGCTCGACGATGGCAACGAAGGTGTCGTAGGCGCGGTCGTCGCGGCGGTCCTCGACCATGCGGCAGGCGTGGCCAACCGTGGAACGATCACGGCCGAAGGCTTGTGCGACCTCTCCCATCGGCATGGAGTAAGCGACATGGCAGACATACATGGCGACCTGCCGGACATGGCTCGTGGCGCGGCGGCCGGGATCCTGGTCGTGTTCGAGGCCGGTCGCACGGAGTAGTTCCTCCGTGAGCTGGCGGACGATCATGCAGAGCAGACGCCGTTCGGGGGTGAGCGGGCGGATTCCCTCCGGGTCGAGTTCATCCAAGGCGACGTCTGCCGGGTCCCATTCGACGGCGGTCGCTGCAGAGAGGGCTCCGGGTGGCAAAGGAGGAGATTGGGGATCGATGGCCATGGCGCACCTCGCAATAGGATTTTCTTCCTATTCAAGCTAGCAAGTCTGGCGGGTTTGGGAACCCCATGATTTTAGGGTAATGGCGATTTCTTGAGGAGTTGCGGTCCATTTGCGCACGACCCGGAGCAAACGTAGGTATATTTTCCTTTCTCCAGATATGACAAAGGCCGGTCAAAGACCGGCCCATATCGAGATCGCCGTCTTGACGGCAGAGGGTTTACTTGGCGCGCTTGCGGCGCTGGCCGAGGCCCATTTCCTTGGCGAGGCGCGAGCGCGCTTCGGCATAGGCCGGAGCAACCATCGGATAGTCGGCCGGCAGGCCCCACTTCTCGCGATATTCTTCCGGGGTCATGTTGTAATGGGTCATCAGGTGGCGCTTCAGCGACTTGAACTTCTGACCATCCTCGAGGCAGATCAGATAGTCGTCCTCGATCGACTTGCGGATCGGAACCGGCGGCTTCGGCTTTTCGACAACAGCCGGCACCGGGGTCGGCGAGGCAGTGTTGTTCAAGGCCTGATGGACGTCGGCGATCAAGTTCGTCAGATCGCTGACCTGGACCATGTGGTTGCTGACATAGGCCGCGACGATGTCGGCTGTCAGTTCCACGAGCAGCTGCTGGCTCGGTCCCTGCTGTACTTCACTCATTCACTTCTCCTGTTCTCATCCTGCGAGGATCCGCCGTCCCTCGTAGACAACATTCCACTTTCCTGCCCAACTGCTTACGCAGACAGACAAGATCAAACTCAGCCCCACAAAGATCACCAATCGTTCCGGCACGGTCCCCAAACCGTCCGTTTTTCTGTTCGCCGGCTTTGGAGAAGATCAGCTGAGTTTCGGCACTAAAACCGGCAACTCAACTTCGCCAACGGACCGGGAACGCAACAGGTCAGCGCCCTTGAGAGTGAATTAACATCCCAAGCGCAAATGTCCACCAGTTATTTCTACTAGATTTGACGGGTATAAATCTTTTTTATTAGACGTTGGTCCATGTTTGCAGTGCAATCAGACAGTTCCGATTTCAGAAAACACGCGAACTCAACCAGCAATACCCAATAATGATTATCTAATCATATCATCACGTGCCGATTTCGACCAAAGCCTGTATCCGACCTTGTGAGCGGAGCGGGCGAGAAGATGCGCGGAGATGGGTGCTGTCAAGATAAAGAAGACAATACCGGCCAGCGCACGGCCAAAGGTCGCGATATCTGCCGCATGTAGACCGACGGCGAGGAGCAGAAGACCGGAGCCGACCGTGCCTGCCTTGGAAGCTGCATGCATGCGCGTGTAAAGGTCCGGCAAGCGGTTGAGACCGATCGCGGCAACCAGGGAAAACAGGGCGCCACCGATCATCAGAACAGCGATGGCGATGGCTGCGAGGAGCGAGATCATTTGGCCTCCTTGCCGAGCGACTTGCCCGATTTTCCAGTTTTGGTCTTTGCGGCGGCTTTCGACGTACCCTTTGTCGGTGCAGCCTTGGATACTGGAGGGCCGGCCTGGATCTCCTCCCCTTCTCCGACATAGCCACGCGCCAGAATGAAGCGGGCGAAGGCGACCGTGGCGAGGAAACCGACGAGGCCAAGCGCAATGGCGATGTCGATGTAGAGCGTATAGCCGGTTCTGAGCGCAATGACGGCGATGAAGCCGATGACGATGCCGACCAGCATGTCGAGTGCGATGATGCGATCCGGCAAGGTCGGGCCGATCACGGCGCGATAGACGGTGAGCAACAGGGCGACGACGAGGATCGCAATGGCGGTGACGGAGGCATATTCGACGATGAGTTCAGGGGTCATCAGGCAAAGGCCTCCATGATCTTCTTCTCGAAGCCTTCGGCGATGTCACGACGGGCTGCCTCGACGTCCGAGCAGTCGAGCGCATGGACAAAGAGTGTCTGGCGATCCTCGGAGACATCGACCGAGAGTGTGCCTGGTGTCAGCGTGATCAGATTGGCGAGCAGGGAGATTTCCCAGTCGCTCTTGACCGTCAGCGGATAGGCGAAGATGCCGGGCTTCAGATCCATGTTTGGGCTGAGCACGAGGGTCGCGACCTTCCAGGCGGACTTCGCCAGCTCGACCAGGAAGAGCAGGACGAGCGACAGGATGCGCCGCGCGCGGCTGGTGTAGCCGGCGCCGACGAAGCGCTCGCGCAGCAGATAGAGCGTCAGCAGCGACAGGACAAAGCCGAAGATCAGGTTGAGGAGCGTGAAGCTGCCCGACACGGTGGCCCAGATCACCGCCATCAGGATGCTGATTGCATAAAGGCTCATCGGGCACCTCCTTCAGGGAAGACCGAGCGGATATAGGTCGTCGGATCGAGCAGGCCGGAGGCGGCATCCTGGGTGAGGACGATCAGGCTATCCGGGAAAAGGCCGAACCAGACCACGAAGCCGGTGAGGATGAGGATCGGCGCCATGCGCCAGCGCTGCGCGCCGACGCCGATTGCCGGCGCTGAGGTCGCAGCGACATTCCCCTCGACCGCCACCGGGCGCCAGAAGGAGAAGAGGAAGACGCGACCGAAGGCAATCGTCGTCAGGAAGCCGGAGATCAGCACAGAGGCGGCAAGCCACCAGGCGCCGATATCGATGGATGCCTTGACCAAGAGCGCCTTCGGCCAGAAGCCGGAGAATGGCGGCAGGCCGCTTGCGGCAAAGAACAGGGCAAGCGTCACGGCGCTGAAGACGGGGGCAATCGTCCAGAGACCGGCGACCCGATCGAGACGGTAATGGCCACCGATCCGGGCGATCTCGCCGCCGACGAGGTAAAGGGCCGTCATCAGCAGGATCGAATGTAGGGCGTAGAAGATCGCCGCACCAACCGCGAGATTGCTGCCGATCGCGACACCGACCATCATATTGCCGATGCCCGCCACGACGACGAAGCCGAGGAAGCGGCGGATGTCGTTCTGGGCGAGCGCACCCATGGCGCCGAGCAGCATGGTGAGGGCGGCGACCACGGCGATGACGAGGCTCAGTGCCTCCCGCTCGACGGGGAACAGCATGACCACGACGCGCAGCAGCGCATAGACGCCGACCTTGGTCAGAAGGCCGGCGAACAGGGCCGACACGACGACGCGCGGTGTGTGATAGGAGGCCGGCAGCCAGAAATTGACCGGGAAGGCCGCGGCCTTCATCGAGAAGGCAAGAACGAAGAGCGCCGTCAGCGTCATCAGCGGCGCGGTGTCGGCATAGTCCCGCACCTTCATGGCGATGTCGGCCATGTTGAGCGTGCCGAAGATGGCATAGAGATAGCCGACCGTGATGAGGAAGAGCGTCGTCGCCATCAGGTTGAGGACGGCATATTTCAGCGCACCGTCGATCTGCTCGCGCTCGGAACCGAGGATCAGGAGGCCGAAAGAAGAGATCAGCAGGACTTCGAACCAGACATAGAGGTTGAAGATATCGCCGGTGAGAAACGCACCGCAGACGCCCGCCATCAACAGCATCAGGAGCGGATAGAAGCCATAGCGGCGGCCACTGGTGTTGATCTCGACATGGGCATAGAGCGCGCCGCAGAAGGCAACGATGGCGGCCGCAAGCGCCATCAGCGCGCCGGTCAGATCGACCGTGATCGCGATGCCGAAGGGCGGCAGCCAGCGGCCCATCATCATCGTGATCGGGCCATCAGTCATGACCTGCATCAGCAGCAGCACATTGTTGAGGACGAGCAGCGCCAGGCCGGCCAGCGCCACCGGCGGATGCCAGTGGGTGCGGTGGCGGATCATCATCAGGATGGCACCGACGGCGATGCAGAGCGCCATGGGGGTGACCGCCAGCCAGTGAGCAGCCGTCATAGGCTCCATCACATAGGCGCTAGCGTAATCGGCAGGTGTCGTTGTGGGGGCAGCCATGAGGTCCTCGTGTCTCCTGCTCAGTAGCCGCTCGGCGGCAACGGATCGTCCAGCGGCTCGGCGACGCGCATTTCACCCGTGTCGTCGGTGCCGAGGTCCTGATAGGCGCGGTAGGTGAGCACCAGCAGGAAGCAGAAGAAGGAGAAGGAAATAACGATCGCCGTCAGGATGAGGGCCTGCGGCAGCGGATTGGCAGTGCCGGCGGGCAGCACATCGACCCCACCGGGGATGATCGGCGGGATGGCGGGCGTCAGGCGGCCGGCTGTGAAGAGCAGCATGTTGACGGCATTGCCGAGCAGGACGATGCCGAGCAGGATCCGGATGATCTTCTTCGACAGCATCAGATAAACTGCGGCGGCAAAGAAGATGCCGACGACGAGTGAGAAGATGACTTCCATCAGCCGTCATCCCTTTCTTCAAGTGCAAGTGCGATCGAGGCAAACGTGCCGACGACCACGAGATAAACGCCGATGTCGAAGGAGATCACTGTGGCGAGCGGCACTTCGATGCCGGCGAGGCTCGGATAGATCCAGATGCCGGTCATGAAGGGGTAGCCAAGCGGCGCGGAGATCACGCCCGAGAGGGTCGAGACCAGAAGGCCGAAGCCCGCGATCGACATCGGATGAAAGACCATGGCGCGGCGCACGGCCTGGACGCCAAAGGCGATGCCGTACATGGCGAAGGCTGCGGCGCCAATCAGGCCGCCGATGAAGCCGCCGCCGGGCTCGTTGTGGCCGCGCAGCAGCACGAAGATCGAGAAGATCAGCATCAGCGCCGTCAGAAAGGGCGCGAAGGTGCGGAAGATCAGGGTGTTCATCGGCGTTTTGCACCTTTTGCCTTTGACGATGCTGGGGGCGGAGCCGGAGCGGGCGCGACCTCGGACGGAGCCGGTGTCGGGATGACAGGCGCGCCGACGCGGATGCGGATCAGGGCGAGGATAGAGAGACCGGTGATCATCACGACCGCGATCTCACCCAGCGTATCGACGCCGCGGAAGTCGACGATGATGACGTTCACGACGTTGGCGCCGTGGGCGATGATCTTGGAATGCTCGGAGAAGAAGGCCGAGAGCGAGCCATCGAACGGACCTGCCGTCGAGGCGGCGAGCATGAGGGCGAAGCCGAGGCCGCAGGCGATCGCGAGCGATCCGTCCAGCAGGCGGGCCGTCATGGGCCGGTGATCCGAGGGCGAAAGCTTGAGCCGAGTCATGGCCAGCGCCAGGATGACGACCGAGAGCGTTTCGACCATGAACTGGGTGAAGGAAAGATCCGGCGCGCCATAGAGCAGGAAGATGACGGCGACGGCAAAGCCCTGGATGCCGAGGCAGACGATGGCGGTCAGGCGATCCTTGGCGGTCAGCACCGCGATCACCCCGATCACGGCGATGGCGAGGATCGCCATTTCATGGAAGTCGAATTCTGCCGGCATGGCGAGGTTCATCGGCAATTCGCCGTAGAGGATGGGCGTGGCCAGAAGCACGATCGCGACGAAGATGAAGGAGAGCGTGATGTAGGTCTCGAGCCTTCCGTTCTGCACGAAGCGGGTGACGCGGGTCGAGAGCCGCACCAGGCCGCTGACAAAATGGTCGAAGCCGCGATCCGGGCTGATGCCAAGGCCGGTGACGAGGCGGTCGACGGCGGCGCGCAGTCGGTCGAGGCTAAGATAGAGAACGACGCCAAGAACGACCGTCAACACGGAGAGTGCCAGAGCCGCACCGAGGGACGGGATGAGGCTGATGCTGACGGACTGCAGTTCGCCATCCACTGCGGATGCCATGGGCGAGGAGATGAAGCGGTGGGCGATGCCGGAGAAGAGCGCGCCAGCAAGCGACAGGACGGCGAGCGTCAAAGGTCCGAGCCAGAGGAGCACGGGGCCTTCATGGGCGTGCTTGGGCGTATCACCCTCTTTGCCGATGAAAGGCTTGAGGCCAACGGCAAAGGCGATGACGAACATCAGTGCATTGCCGATGACGGCGACAGCCGTGAAGAGGATGGCACGCGGGCTTGTGCCGGCGAGCGCATAATAGATCTCTTCCTTGGCTAGGAAGCCGAAGAGCGGCGGCAGACCGGCCATCGAGATGCCCGACAGAATGGCGGCGGCAAAGGTGATCGGCATTAGCTTGCGCAGGCCGCCGAGGCGGGTGATGTCGCGGGTTCCGGCTTCATGATCGATGGCGCCGGCGACCATGAAGAGCGCGCCCTTGAAGAGCGAATGGGCGACGAGATAGAGCACCGCCGCTTCGACCGCATGTTCGGTATCGAAGCCGGTCAGCATCACGAGCAGGCCGAGCGAGGCGACCGTCGTATAGGCCAGCATCAGCTTCAGATCCGTCTGGCGCACGGCCATGACCGAGCCGACCAAAAGCGTGATGCCGCCGAAGAAGGGCAGCAGGATTTCCCAGGCAGGGGTTTCGCCCATGACCGGATTGAGGCGCATCAGGAGATAAACGCCGGCCTTCACCATGGTCGCGGAATGCAGATAGGCCGAAACAGGCGTCGGCGCTTCCATGGCGTTGGGCAGCCAGAAATGGAAGGGAAACTGTGCCGACTTGGTGAAGGCGCCGCCGAGCACCAGGAGAAGGGCTGCGAGATAGAAGGGGCTTTCGCGGAGCGCATCGCCGGTCGAAAGCAGCAGCGAGAGCTGGCTGACCCCGGTGATGTTCCAGATGAAGATCATGCCGGCAAGCAGGATGAGGCCGCCGCCACCGGTGACGACCAGCGCCTGCAGCGCCGCACGGCGCGAGGCTTCGCGCGTGTGGTCGAAGCCGATCAGCAGGAAGGAGGTGATCGAGGTGAGCTCCCAGAAGACGAAGAGCATCAGGAAGCTGTCGGAGACCACGAGGCCGAGCATGGCGCCCATGAAGAGCAGGATGAAGCCGATGAAGCGCCCCTGCTGCGGATGGCCCTTCATATAGCCGCCGGCATAAAGCACGATCAGCGCGCCGATGCCGGTGATCAACAGTGCGAAGGTGAGCGACAGGCCGTCTAGGAACCAGGAGAAGGAGAGATTGAGGCTCGGCACCCAGGCGAACCCGCCGGTCACCCGCTCGCCCGCGGCGATTTCCGGCAGGAAACCTGCGAAGTGGGCGAAGGCCAGTGCCGGTGCAAGCGCCAGCAGCCAGGCGGCATTGGCGCCGAGGCGGGCCGTGAGCCAGGGTGCCAGAAGAGCGGCGGCGAAGGGCAACAGCATCGCGACCCAGGTCAGGTCGCTCGTCAACTCAGGCATTCCATCTCCCCGTGGGCATCGGATCGGGTCTCGATCATCTGTCGATACAAGGTGCGACCGTGTTAGGACAAGCCAACCTTCGTCTCAAGCAAAAACGGACATTCGCGCCTTCACGGACGCGTCAACCCACGTTTCGGTGAAAAGGGCCCCATGTATTTCAGCTTTGCGTGAAAGGACGGGCCACGCCAGACGACCAAAGGCATGAGAGGGACAATTGCCGCTCGGCATGGCGCACCCTATCTATAGTGCAACACCGGACGGGCTTTGCTTGTCGCCCGTCCGCCGCTCACAAGGAGAACATCATGACCGCTTCCACCACCGCTCCGAAGATCGTCAAGTCGGATGCCGAATGGCGCGACCAGCTGACGCCGGAGCAATACCGGATCCTGCGCGAGCACGGCACCGAGCGCGCCTTTACCGGCCCTTACTGGGACAATTTCCAGAAGGGCCTCTATAGCTGTGCGGCCTGCGACGAGCCGCTTTTCGTCTCCGACACCAAGTTCGACGCCGGCTGCGGCTGGCCGAGCTATTTCGAGCCGGTGAAGCCCGATGCCGTCACCGAACATCGTGACACGGCTTTCGGCATGGTGCGCACCGAGATCCGCTGCGCCAATTGCGGCGGGCATCTGGGGCATGTGTTCCCGGATGGACCGAAGCCGACGGGCTTGCGCTATTGCATCAACGGGCACTCGATGGTGTTCACGCCGATCGAGTGATCGGGCTACCCTCCCCTCGAGGGGGAGGGTCGGAGCGCAGCTCCGGGGTGGGGTGAGCCCTGTGCACGCCTGATCACCCCCACCCGCCGCTTTGCGGCGACCTCCCCCCTCAAGGGGGAGGTGGAGCTCTCCTCAGTTGCAGCGAAGCAATATCTCCAGCCCACTTTTGGTTGTGGACACCGCAGCCGGTTGCCCAAGTCTGCGATCTTTGGCTTTGACGAAGCGCGACCAATGCGACACCCGGGATGCATTCACAACTGGGGGTCAGCATGAAAAAGTCTATCGCAATCACTGTGGCAATCGCTGCAGCGTTCTCGTCTTGCGCCAGCAAACCATCCGAGATCGAGGCAGCCTATGTCTCGCCGGCACTCTACGAGAGCCTTTCCTGTGATCGACTGCGCGAAGAAGCGACGGCCGTTTCGGCCCGCGCGATCGCTGCCAGCGGCGCGCAGCAGAAGAAAGCCGACAATGATGCGGTCGCTGTCGGCGTGGGACTGGTCATCTTCTGGCCCGCGCTGTTCTTCGCCAAGGGCGACGGGGCATCGGCAGCCGAAGTGGCGCGCCTGAAGGGTGAAATGAAGGCGATCGAGATGGCGTCGATCAAGAACAATTGCGGAATCCGTTTCGAAGATCCGAGCGCGCAGCCGACGAAGAAGAAGGTGTAACGGGGCAAACACCCTCCCCTTGAGGGGGAGGGTCGGAGCGGAGCTCCGGGGTGGGGTGATGGGTTGCGGCGTCTTCGCCTCCCTGCCCCTCATCCGCCCTTCGGGCACCTTCTTCCCGCAGGCGGGGAGAAGGACACACCCCTCACCGCCCGTCGAATGCGGCCAGCGCCTTTGGCGATACGCGGTTCCAGATGCCGATCAGCAGCAGGACGGAGAGGATGGCGCCAAGCGCGAAGGGCATGGCGAGGGCCTGGGCGCGGGGGATGAAGGTCTCGGCGGCGCTGACGCTCGCGCCGGCCATGAGCATGCCGAGCGGCATGGTGCCGAGCCCGAAGAAGCGGTAGACGCTGTTGACCCGGCCGAGCAGATGCGGCGGGATGAGGCGCTGGCGCAGCGATACCGTGATGATGTTCCAGACCATGCCTGTGACGGCCGACAGCGCGAGAGCCGCCCAGACCAGCACCGGCACGGGCAGGAACAGGACGACCAGCGCCCAGATCAGGCAGCCGGCAATGGTTGCGCGCAGGCAGGCCGACGCGCCCAAGCGGCGGATGATGCTCTCGCCCAGCAAGCCGCCGAGCAGCCCGCCCGCCGCAAGGCCTGTCAGGAGCAGGCCATATTCAGCCGAATTCAGGCCCATGACCTCCTGGGCATAGAGGACCAGCCCCATCAGCAGCATCACGTCGATGGCATTCAGCACGCCGAGCCCGATCGCGAGATCGCGCAATAGCGGGCGGGCGAAGAGATAGCGGGCGCCCTCGCGGATCTCGGCGATCCAGGGACGCGGCTCGGGCCGGTGTGTCTTGAACGTGCCGGGGATCGACAGGACGAGCAGGCCCGCAAACGCGAAAGCCAGGCCATAGAGCCCGAAGGCCAGCGGCAAAGCGAGCCCGATCACCAGCCCGGCCAGCGGCGGGCCGACCATCATGTTCATCACGGTCTCGACGCTGCCCATGCGGCCATTGGCTGTTTCAAGCCTCTCATGGGGAACGATCGAGGGCAGCAGCGTGACGGCGGAATTGTCACGCAGGACTTCGGCGAAGCCGACGACCAGAGCCGAAAGGAGCAGCAGGCCGTAAAGCAGGTCGGCTGGGAAATCCTCGACCGGCGCCTCGGGCAAGAGGCCAGGGATCAGCATTGCCGCCGCGAGTGCTGCCAGGGTGACGAAACGCAGGAGATCCATAGATATCACCAGCTGCCGCCGATCCAGCCGGTCGGTGATCACGCCGGACGGCAGGGCGAAGAGGAACCAGGGCAGTTTCTGCGCGACGCCGACCAGCGCGATGGCCAGGGGATCGCGGGTGATCAGCGAGGCAAGCCAGGGCCAGGCAACGACCCCGATGCCATCGGCCAAGTTGGCAAGGCCGCTCGACAGGAGCAGGCGATGGAAGTTGCGGCCGAGGGACGGCTTCGGCGTCACATTGTGATTCAAGGGGTGTCTCCGGTCGGGCGGCACAAGCGTGACGGCAGATAAAGCCGAGGCGGCAAGCCTCTGAATTCAGACTCTTTCCGCCAGCGCCTTCAAGCATTGCTCGAAGGCCGTGAGGTCGGTGAAGAGCGTGGCTGGATCGGCAGCATGGACGCAGACGGGGCCGCCGCGGCGGGCGACGCCTCCATGCAGCATGAGGTTTTCGATCATGTCGAAATCTTCCAGCGAATGGCCGTCCGGCCCGCGCATGCGGCCTTCGGCATCACGGCTGAGCGCGCCGCCATACCAGTCAAGCGTGCGCTGATAATGGGTCTCAGCGACATTGGTGTAGCAGGCCACGATCTTTCCCGCGCCGCACATATAACCAAGTTCGAAGACGGTGCCGGGATCGGCGGCGATGCCGCGAAACGGGGTCAGATTGGCAATGACGCCATCGGCGCGGTTCATGAAGCTCTCGTCGATCTCGGAAATGTTGAGACCGAACTGGTGCTTGGTCGGGGCCGGCGGGATGGCGAGGTCGCCGGGGCAGATCGGCTCGAAGCCATAAGTGCGGGTGAGCGCTGCCTTGGCATCAAGCACGGCGCGGGCATCGGGAAGGAAGACTTCGGGGCCGGCGAGATAGAGTTTCAGGGGCGAGGACATGAAGGGAGGATCCGGGTGGTTGGGAGTGGGTGATGAGGAGCAGCCGGAGGGCGGGCTGGCAAGGGTGAGCCAAACCGGATACCGCGATGTGCACAGGGTTTCGGCGATGTCGCGTACTCACGGCGATCTCAGCGGTCGGACCCTGCTCGACTGAAAAGGCACTGCCTTGCAAAATTTACCCTCAAAGGGTAATTTAAGCCATGGAGAAGCGGATCGCTCATCATGACCTCACTGCCGTCATCCTGCTGGTACGGACACGAAAGGCCGCGGCATTCACAAAGACGGCGCTCGACGGCGGTCGGCAAATGGGATTGACCGTGGCCGAGATGATAGAGGCGGTCTGTACCCTGACGGCGCGGGACTTCTTCAAATCGATGACAACCTATGCCGACAGCCGTGTTTGGCAGGACGTCTATCACGCCAACACACCGGCAGGAAAAGCCTACGTGAAGATAACGATGCGGGTGGACGGCGCACCGGTGATCCAGTTCAAGGAGTTGTAGACATGGGCGCGAATTGCATCAGTTGCGGTTCGGTTGGAACGATGGCGCGCTTCGAGAACGCGACGTACCAAGTGAACTTTCGTGACTTGAAGACAGATGTCGGAGGGCTCTCGGGGTTTCGCTGTGGCACCTGCGGCGAGATCGAATTCGATGCCGACAGCGCTGAGCGCTATGCGGCCGCGGGGGACTCCTTGGTCTTGCAAGCGAGGCGAGAAGTGGGCGAGGAGCTTCGCCGCATTCGCAAGAAGCTTGGGCTCAATCAGGCAGAGGCATCGGCCCTGACGGGCGGAGGACACAATGCCTTTTCGCGCTACGAAACAGGCAAGGTGGTCCCGGCTCCTGCGGTGATCAACCTCTTTCGCTTGCTGGATCGGCATCCTGATGAGCTTCGCAGCCTGAAGCGCGCCTGATATCTCGTCATCCGGGGAGAAGCCAGTCGCCCCCTGTGGCCATCCCCTCCCCCGTCGGCTAAACCTCTGCGCATGCCGACTCACTCCCTGACCGATCCCTTGTTTTCCGACCAGGCCCATGAGAGCCCGCTTGCCGTCTTGAAGCGCGTCTATGGCTATCCGGCCTTTCGCGGGCGCCAGGCGGAGGTGGTCAGCCATGTCGTGTCGGGTGGCGATGCGGTGGTGCTGTTTCCGACGGGGGCCGGCAAGTCGCTGTGTTTCCAGGTGCCGGCGCTCTGCCGGCCCGGAGTCGGCGTGGTTGTCTCGCCGCTGATTGCCTTGATGCGCGACCAGGTGGAGGCGCTGAAAGGTCTGGGTGTCAGGGCCGCCGCGCTGAATTCGACGCTGTCGCGCGAGGAATATGTCGAGATCCGCCGGGCGCTCGATCGCGGCGAACTCGACTTTCTCTATGTGACGCCGGAGCGGACGGCGACGCCAGGTTTCATCGAGATGATGCAAGGGGTGGAGATCGCGCTGTTTGCCATCGACGAGGCGCATTGCGTCTCGCAATGGGGGCACGACTTCAGGCCTGAGTATCGCGAGCTCGGCAAGCTCACCGACCTCTTTCCCGGCGTGCCGCGCATGGCGCTGACGGCGACAGCCGATCCGCATACGCGCGAAGACATCATCGAGCGGCTGCGGCTCGACAGCGCGGAGGTGTTCACCACCTCCTTCGACCGGCCGAACATCGCCTATGAGATCGTCGAGCGCGACCAGCCGCGCCAGCAGCTCTTGCGTTTTCTCTCGCGTCACAAGGGATCGAGCGGCATCGTCTATTGCCTGTCACGCGCAAAGGTCGAGGAGATCGCGACCTGGCTCGACGATCAGGGTATCAGGGCGCTGCCCTATCACGCCGGCATGGACCGGGCGCTGCGCGATGCCAATCAGGACGCGTTTCTGAAGGAAGAAGACCTCTGCCTCGTGGCAACCGTTGCCTTCGGCATGGGCATCGACAAGCCGAATGTGCGTTATGTCGCGCATCTCGACCTGCCGGGTTCGGTCGAGGCCTATTACCAGGAGACGGGCCGCGCGGGGCGCGACGGACTGCCATCCGAGGTGTGGATGGCCTATGGCATGGCCGACGTCATCCAGCGTGGGCGAATGATCGACGAGGGCGGTGCCGCCGACGAGATCAAGCGGGTGGAGCGGGCCAAGCTCAACGCGCTCCTCGCCATCTGCGAGACGCCCGGCTGCCGGCGGCAGGCGATCCTCAAGCATTTCGGCGAAAGCCACGCCGGCGGCTGCGGAAATTGCGACACCTGCCTCAAACCTGTCGAGACCTGGGACGGGCTGGACGCGGCGATCAAGGCTCTGGCGGCGATCTACCGGACCGGCGAACGCTTCGGCACCGGGCACCTGATCGACGTGCTGCTCGGCACCGAGAACGACAAGACGCAGCGCTTCGGGCACTCTGACATGCCGGTCTTCGGGGCGGGCAAGGATCTGCCGTCAAAGACCTGGCAATCGGTGTTTCGCCAGTTGCTCGCCGCCGGATATGTCAGGGTCGACCATACGGCGTTCGGCGCGCTGAAGCTTGAAGAGACGGCACGGGCCGTGTTCAAGCGCGAGGTCGAGGTGCGCTTCCGCAAGGACCGCCCGACGACGGGCAAGGCAGCAAGGGGAGCCGCATCCTCGCGCACCGCCCAGGCCAAGGCCGGGCTCGACCAGGCGGATCAGGAATTGTTCGAGGCGCTGAGGGCGAGACGCATGGAGCTTGCCCGCGAACAGGCGGTTCCGCCTTACGTGATCTTCCCCGATACGACGCTTGTCGCACTCGCCACCGAGCGACCGATGGACGACGACGAAATGCTCGGCATTTCCGGCATCGGGCAATCGAAGCTGGAGCGCTATGGCGACGCGTTTCTCGAGGTGATCACGGCGTATTCGCGGTGATGAGACTTACCGTCCCCTTGGACGGGAGGGTCGGAGTGAAGCTCCGGGGTGGGATCAGCCTTTCAGAGGGCACCTGTGGTCACCCCCACCCGCGCGTTCCGCGCGACCTCCCCCCTCGAGGGGGAGGTGGGAGATCACCAACCCAGATCGGTGTGGACGAAGTCATCGCCCTTGTAGGCGATCCTGGCTTTCGAGGCTGCGGCACAGGCGTAAGTGAGGCAATCACCGAGGTTCAGCCGTGCCGGATGATTGACGATCTTTCCAAACTGCTGGGCAGCGTCCAGGGCTTTGTCCCCGATATCGCCCGTCACATTGACTTCGCGGGCTTCGAGATCGGCAATGAACTGCTCAACAAGGCGGCGGGACGTTGCGACCATGTCTGGGGTGGCCGGCGTGTCGCTGCCCGCCAAGCGGCGTGCGATGGAAAGCGTCGCCTCAAGCCGCATGATGGCGGAAACGTAGAATGGGCCGCCCTGCCGCTCCAGCTGCTCCATCAGGGCGTCGGCATCGTTTTCCCGAGTGATGATCGCGACGGCGACGGACGCATCGATGAAGAGCATCAGCCGGCCTCATCCCACATGTCATCGGTTTCCTGCTTGTGGTCTCCGGGATGAAAAGGACCCGCAGCCTCGGCGATGGCGAGGGTCTTGGCAAGGCGGTCACGCATCGACAATTTCGCCTTGCGGCTGGCAATGGCGTCTTTCAGTGCTTCCCTGACGGCATCGACCTTGCTCGTTTGCGTGAGGCCGATCAGTTCGGTGGCAAGCCGATCCACTTCGGGGTCCTTGATGTAAAGCGGCATGGCAGCATATCCTTTCGAGGGCTTTATCATATCCTCAAAGGGAAATTGTTTCCAGTGGAGTGAAACTCCGGGGTGGGGTGAACTTCGAGGGGACGACTTTGGTCACCCCCACCCGCCGCTTTGCGGCGACCTCCCCCCTCAAGGGGGAGATGGGAGAGCGGCAGCGGCCTGTCCTCCTTGCTCATCCGGCGGTTTGCGTCCCCTTCTCCCCGCTGGGGAGAAGAGAAAGCCGCCGGCGCCAGTCGCTTGGGTTCTCGCCCGTCACGCGCAGGAATTCGCGGTTGAAGTTGGACTTGGTCATGAAGCCCGCCTCGAAGAGGATGCGGGTGACGGGCAGATCGGTGTCGGCGAGCAGGCGGCAGGCCTCGGTGATGCGGTGGTTGTTGACGTAGTGGGAGACGCTGACGCCGTGGACGCGGTTGACGGCTTCCGAGACGGCACGCGCGGGCATGCCGAGGCGGCGGGCGAGACGGGCGAGGTTGAGATCGGGATCGGCCCAGAGGCGTCTTTCGGTCATCAGGCGATCAAGGTCGGTGGCAAGGCGGCGATGGCCTTCCGTGGCGGATTTTGTTGAGGTCGGAATATCGCTCGGCGCACCGGGGGGTTCGAAGCCAGGCCCGTCATCCGCCGCCTCTCCCTTCCCTGCCTCTTCCTCGCCTGCCTCTTCCTGACCTGCCTCTTCCTGGCCGGCGGTGACGGCGCCGATGCCGAGCAGGAGCAGGATGAGCGTGGTTGCCGCAGAGACGACCATCGGTGAATAGTGGCCGCCGGACCAGAGCATGTCGAGGCTGATGGCGACATCGGTCAGCGCGGAGGCGATGAGGGCAAGGCCGGTCAGTTGCAGCGCGCGGTAGGAGCGCAAGGCACCATCGAGGCGGGCGGCGAGCAGGCCATCGGGACCGAGGCGCGCGAGCCAGAGCAGAGCCAGACCATAACCGAAGAAGTTGGCGATAATGACAAGATCGACCGGCGCACGGCCGATCAGGAGCAGGATAAGCGTAGCCAGCATCGGCAGAAGATGCGGCCAGTCCGTCCAGGAGAGACCCGGGCTTTCACGGGTGAGATCGCGGAAGGCGAGGAAAGACAGCGCCGGCACCAGGCTCGCCATGACCGGCAGAACCGGCAGCACAGCCATCACCCCATAGCCCCAGCGCAGGCCTACCAGCAGGCTCTGCACGACATAAAGCGCAAGCAGCGCGAGGAAGAGGCCGTTGCGGCTCCAGCTTTCGCTGCCCTCGCGCAGCAGTCGCACCAGGAAGACGGCGAGGAACAGGGCAACCAGAAAGGAGAGTGGGACGAAGAGCATGGGGGCGTTTTCGATGTTGCGAGATCGGAATGGGATGCCGCGACCATGACCGAAAGCGCGATCCCGGTCGACCCGGATCGTGATCAAGGTCGCGGATGATACGCTCCAGGCAGCAGATTGAGGCATCGAAACCGGCCTGCCGATGCGGCACGGCCAAAGCCCAAGAGGTGAATTCCATGCGCAAGAAGACGATCTTCCTTTCCATCCTCGGCGGTCTTGTCGGGCTCGCGATCCTTGATGGCAGCGTGCAGATGATCCGGGCGAGCGAGGCGATCTCCGGCCCTGTCGACCTTACCGGCGTGACACAGCTTTCGGTCACGGGAGCGGCCAGCGATATCAGCATCTCGACCCGGGGCGATGGCGCTCGCGAGGCCGTGCTCTCCGGCACGCGGCAGGGTTGGGGCGCGATCTGGCGCTCGGGCTGGTTTGCCGGGGATTGCGCCGGACAGGCGCGGATGACGCGTGACGGCTCGACCCTGACGGTCGACATGGGCGACCGGGGCGGCTTCTTCGGCTGGAATGACTGGGACGAGTGCACATTGACCTTCACGGCGGAGCTTTCGCCCGAGGCGCGGGTGTCGATCCGGCAGAATGCCGCGCGCATGCAGCTTTCGGGGGACTTTGCGGCAATCGACGTCGAGAGCGATGCAGGCGACTTTGCCTTTACCGGACATGCGGCGACTGTTGCGGTCTCCGGGGCGGCGCTGCGCGCCAAGCTCGCCTTCGAGCGGGTGTTGAATACGGAGGAAATCCGGATCTCGGGCAAGATGCTCGACGCATCGCTGCGCTTCCTGACGCCAACGCCGATCAGCTATGGCGTCGACGCGGTCGCGTCCTATGTCGACAGCGCATTGCCGAACACGCCGGGGGCGAAACCGTCAATCTCCATCCGGGGCGAAATGGTGCATGCAACGATCCGGTGACTGGGGCTCCGGGGCATTCGGAGGGCGCCGGATTGCTCCGGCGCCCTTTGCGTTTTCGTCTCTCCTCGCTGGAGACATCCCGCCGCAAGGCTGGCTTCATGCCCAGGTCTAAGCGTCATCACCGCGACAGGATGGCATGGAACAACGGTCGGGGCGTGCCGTTGTATGGAACATCGAGGGTGCTCTGCGGTCATCAAACAAGAGATGACCCGCCAAGCGCTGCTGCCGATGGCGGCAGGGCGAGAGACCAGATCCCGAATACAGGAGATATCCATGCCCCAAGCGACCACCACCAATCGCCGTTTCGTTCTGGCCGAGCGCCCGAAGGGCGAGCCGGATGAGCGGACACTGCGGCTGGAGACGGCGGATGTTCCTGAGCCCGCAGAGGGCCAGATGCTGCTTCGCACCGTCTTTCTGTCGCTCGACCCTTACATGCGCGGGCGGATGAGCGATGCGCCGTCCTATGCGGCACCGGTCGAGATTGGCCAGACGATGGTGGGCGGCACGGTTTCGCGCGTGGTCAAATCCCGGATTGGGGGTTTTAGCGAAGGCGACTGGGTGGTCGGTTTTACCGGCTGGCAGGATTATGCGTTGTCCGACGGCAAGGGCGTGACTTCGCTCGGCGCAGCCCCTGCGCATCCGTCCTGGGCGCTTGGCGTGACCGGCATGCCGGGCTTTACGGCCTGGTCGGGTCTCAAGCAGATCGGCCAGCCGAAAGCAGGTGAGACGCTGGTGGTCGGCGGTGCGACGGGGCCTGTGGGCGCGACCGTGGGCCAGATCGGCAAGATCCTCGGCCTCAAGGTGGTCGGCATTGCCGGCGGGCCGGACAAATGTGCCCATGCGGTCGACACACTCGGCTTCGACGCCTGTGTCGACTACAAGGCGGACGATTTTGCCGAGCGGCTGAAAGCGGAAACGACCGATGGCATCGACGTCTATTTCGAGAATGTCGGCGGCAAGGTCTTTGACGCGGTTGCGCCGCTCCTCAACACCGGTGCGCGCATTCCGCTCTGCGGCTTGATTGCGCAGTACAATGCGACGAGCCTGCCGGATGGGCCGGACCGCCTGGGCTGGCTGATGGGCATGTTCCTCAAGAAGCGCATCACCGTGCGCGGCTTCATCGTCTTTGACGATTTCGGGCATCTCTATCCCGAATTCGCCAAGGAGATGGCCGGCTGGGTGGAGGCCGGCAAGATCAAGTATCGCGAAGAGATGATCGACGGGCTGGAAGAAGCACCGCGCGCGTTCATCGGCCTGCTGCGCGGCGAGGCCTTCGGCAAGCGGGTCATCCGCGTCGGCGCCGATGACTGAGACTGCGCGCGACTGATCCTTCGAGGCCCTCGCTCTGCGAGGGCACCTCAGGATGAGGGCGTCTGCGGCCCGGCACACATATTTCCCCTCATCCTGAGGCGCCCGGCACAGCCGGGCCTCGAAGGGCGAGGCCACCGATTACGGACATCAATACCCGATCAACACAACACAAAGGACTGACACCCATGAAAATCCTGATGGTTCTCACCTCACACGACCAGCTTGGCGATACCGGCAAGAAGACCGGCTTCTGGCTGGAGGAATTTGCAGCACCCTATTACGTGCTGAAGGATGCCGGCGCCGAGATCACGCTTGCCTCGCCGAAGGGCGGCCAGCCGCCGCTCGATCCGAAGAGCGACGAACCGGATGCGCAGACCGAGGCAACCGACCGGTTCAAGGCGGACCAGACGGCGCAGCAGCTGCTCGCCTCGACGACGCCGCTCTCGCATATCGATCCCGCCGACTTCGACGCCGTCTTCTATCCCGGTGGCCATGGCCCGCTATGGGATCTCGCCGAAGACAAGGACAGCATCGCCCTGATCGAGGCCTTCGCCGCCAAGGATCGGCCGGTCGCCACGGTCTGCCACGCGCCGGGCGTTCTGCGCCACGTCAAGGGTCGGGACGGCAAGCCGCTCGTTTCGGGCAAGAAGGTGACCGGCTTCACCAATTCGGAAGAAGAGGCCGTCGGCCTGACGGCGGTCGTGCCCTTCCTGGTCGAGGACATGCTGCAGGAGCGCGGCGGGATTTACGAAAAGGGCGCTGACTGGGGCGTGCATGTCGTGACCGACGGCAAGCTGGTAACCGGCCAGAACCCTGCCTCTTCGGAAGAGGCGGCAAAGGCGCTGCTCAAGCTTCTGTAAGGCGATGGTACCACCCTCCCCTTGAGGGGGAGGGTCGGAGCGGAGCTCCGGGGTGGGGTGACGTGCGAAGCGTGAGCCCCGATCAATGAGGTCGGACTCGTCACCCTGGTCACCCCCACCCGCCGCTTTGCGGCGACCTCCCCCCCCCCAAGGGGGAGGCGGAAGCCTCAGTCGAGCTTCAGCTCCATCATCGTCAGGTCCAGCCAGCGGCCGAATTTCTGGCCGACTTCGTGGTGGGTGCCGACGAGGCGGAAGCCGAGGCTTTTGTGGAGGGCGATGGAGCCGGTGTTGCCGGCTTCGATGGCGGCGACCATGACGTGGATGTGGCCCGCCCTCGCCCGCTCGATCAGGGCCGTCATCAGGGCCTTGCCGAGACCGCGGCCATAATGATCCTTCTCGACATAGACGGAATGTTCGACCGACTGGCGGAAGCCGTCGAAGGCGCGCCAGTCGCCATAAGAGGCGTAGCCGGAGATGCGGCCGCCGATTTCTGCGACGAGGATCGGGAAGCCGCGCGTCTGGCGCAGCTCGAACCAGGCCTTTCGGTTGTCGAGGTCAACCAGGGTCTCGTTCCAGATCGCGGTGGTCTCGGCGACGGCGTGATTGTAGATATCGAGGATGGCCGGCAGATCGGCTTGCGTTGCGTCGCGGAGGATTGGGAGCATGGTCATAACAGGACTTTTGCAGTTTGTAGCGGAAAAGGCGCCGCGCGAGACGATGATGTGACGGGCGATACTTCGCCGCGTCGACACATCGGGCAACAAGGGGCTAAAGGCAAGACCACGACAGACGGAAAACAATCTCATGACCTCACTCCTTCCCGGCCTCCTGACACGCTTCACCGTCGTCTTCATCGCCGCGCAGCTCTTCATCTATCTGCTGGTGCTGGTGCTCGATAGCTTCGGCTGGGGCGACAGCCTGTCATCGGCCGGCAATGTGGCGGTGCTGATTGCAGCGGGTTCTTCGGCTGGCAGCTTTGTTGCGGAGCGACTGAAGGCACGGCCGAGCTGGGGGATGAGCCTCAAGCTTTCCGCGCTGCTCGCCAT
Organism: uncultured Allorhizobium sp.; assembly: GCA_958439205.1. Classification (GTDB taxonomy): domain Bacteria; phylum Pseudomonadota; class Alphaproteobacteria; order Rhizobiales; family Rhizobiaceae; genus Allorhizobium. The sequence continues at coordinate 3,675,602 of OY288189.1, forward strand.
CGTCGCCGTGCTGCTCGGCGGGCTGATCCTCGTCGGCGTGGTGATGATCAACGGGATCACCGGGGCAGAGCTTGAAATGCTCGCCGGCCAGATGGACATGACGCCCATCACGGCGGCACTGGTGCTGGCGGGTGCTTCGCTGGCGCTCAGTTTTCCGGTGACGCTGGCGGGCTTCCGCATCGGGGCCGGCCGGGTGGCAAAACACCTCGAAAAGCAGGCGAAGCTGACGGAGATTTGAGAACGGTGCGGCGAGCATAGGAGCATGTAAGGCCGCCTGAGGCCACCTCGGCTTGCTGCTCACACAGCCATAGGCAAATATCCGAATCTTCAGCACTCGAATCGGCGGGGAGACATTCGCCAATGCCCAGCTTCATCGGATCCATGGCGATGCGGTTCTTCTTCATCAACCTTGGCTGTGCCATCGTCGTGCAGGTTGCGGTTGATCATTTCGCTTCACCGACATCGCAACAATCCATTGTTCGCAACGCGAGCCTCCTCATTCCATTCTTCATTGGGGGATATTGGTCGGGATGGTTCTTCCATCGGAGCACGGGGCGTTCGTCGGACTGGACCGAAGCGTGGACTTCAGGTGCAGTGCTCGCCTTGATCTTCGTAGCCACAATCTGGCTTTCCGCAGTTGTCTACCTAACGACGGGCCAGGAAATCGCTATCGGTAAACGTGCCTGGGCGACGGGACCAGTTGCGGGAACCTTTTACTCGCTGTTCTTCTATCCGGTTGCTTGGCTCGGTCTGTCTTCAATGCTGCATTCAGCTTCCAAGGCATTCGCGGTCAAGGCGTGAACGCTGCGCAAAGCATACTCGTGTGCCTGTGGGCATTGGCGTAGCTGGCCTCTGCCTCAGATTTATTGCCGGAAGCAAAACTAACGAATGCGCCCCTCAGCCGAGGCTGATGGCCGTAAACACGGCCGAATAATGGACGATGGCAGCTGTCACCACGAAGGCGTGCCAGATGGCGTTCTGGAAGCGCAGGCGTTCCCAGACGTGGAAGACGACGCCGGCGGAATAGATGCAGCCGCCGACGATGATCAGGGTCAGCGTCACGCCCGGGATGATTTCCGAGAGCGGGCCCATGGCGAGCGCGCCGCTCCAGCCCATGCCGAGATAGAGCAGGATGGCAAGGCGGTCATAACGGCCGGGGAAGCGGAATTTCAGCCAGATGCCGGTGAAGGCCGTGATCCAGATGCCGATGAGGAGCGCCAGGATCAGCGGGCGATCGGCGCCCTGGACGAGGAAGGGCGTGTAGGTGGACGCAATCAGGATGAAGATCGCGGAGTGATCGAAGCGGCGCAGGATCCACTTCACGCGCGAATGCGGCCACATGTTGTAGGTGAAGGAGACGCCGAGCGAGATGATCAGGCCGAGGCCATAGATCCAGCTGGCGGCGATATTGGCATAGTCGGAATAGACGGTGGCGTAGAAGATCAGCGCTGTGGCGCCGACCAGCGCGAAGACGACTCCGATGCCATGGATGATCCCGTCGGCGACCAGCTCGTGCAGGTCGTAGGCGCGGCCAAACTTGAAGTTCTCGGTATTCATCTGATGTCTTCGTCTTTTCTCAGGGGGCGTCGGTTTCGGGTGGCGAAGCAATGCTCGGGATGATGGCGGAAATGGCCCGGTCTCACAAGCGGCGCTGACTTCACAAACGCACCGTGACCGTAACCTTCCTTGCTTGCGCAATCGTGACACGGCGCCTACCAATCAATGGTTACCGTGCCAATTTGTTGCCGAGAAAATCATGCGCTTCACCATCCTTGCGACCTTTTCCGCATTGCTCACCTATTGCTGGTTCCTGCTGAAAGTCGGCCAGGCGCGCCGCAAGTTCGGCGTCGAGGCACCGAAGACGACCGGCAATGCCGACTTCGAGCGGATCTTTCGCGTGCAGCAGAACACGGTCGAGCAGATGGTGCTCTTCCTGCCGTCGCTGTGGATCTTCGGCTTTTACGTCTCGGACATGCTGGCCGGGCTGCTCGGCCTCGGCTGGACCGCAGCGCGGGCGCTTTATGCGGCCGAATATTACGACGATGCGAAAAAGCGTGGGCCGGGGGCCGCACTCACGTTTCTGATCGGCATCGTGCTTCTGGTGGGCGGGACGATCGGGGCACTGATCAAGGGGGCCTGAACGCCTTCAAGGCTTAGCGATCAGCGGCTGTCGCCGACCAGCACCTTGCGCAGCGACTGAAGCGTTTCGACCAGGTTTTCGTCATCGATGAAGCGTGGGCCGACCAAGGCCTTCAAATCCTCGTTCAGGCGATCGGCGACCGGTTTCAGCGCCACGCCCTTCTCCGTCAGATGGACATTGACCTGGCGCTCGTCGATGCGTGAACGGCACCGGGTCAAAAGGCCCGCCTGTTCCAGCCGCTTGATCAGCGGCGTGACCGTGCCGGATTCCAGCGCCAGCCGTTCGGCAAGCTGCCCGACTGTTAAACGATCTTCGGCCCAGAGCAGGCGCATGGCCAGATATTGCGGATAGGTGAGATCGAGTTCTTCCAGCAGCGGACGATAGGCGCGGGTGAAAGCAAGCGAGGTCGCATAGATGGCAAAGCAAAGCTGGTGGTCCAGGCTCTTTTCATCCTTGTCCGCCATGCGTCCGTCTCCATCCGGGTGCCGCGCCCTTCACCGACCGGGCTGATCACCGCTTGCACTGACAGCATCCTGTCATCGGCAGGTGGTATAGGCTGGGCGACCCGACACAGGCAACCTCAAAGCAACTTATATCACGACAGGCGACATTACGACTTGTGCGCAAATCTCTCGCGTGACAGATATGTTCGCGCAACCTATTGCGCGCGGTGCCCGCGCGACGGAAATGGTTCTCCGAGCTATCTCGAATGGGAGATCTACCATGCTGATCAATCGTCGTTCCCTGCTGCTGACCGGGGCTGCCGCCGGCCTTGGCGCTGCCCTTTCCACCTCGGCATTTGCCGCAGCACCACTTGCAGGTGTCCAGGCGCCGGGCTTCTATCGCCGCAAGGTCGGAAGCCTTGAAATCACCGCCCTGCTCGATGGCTTTGCCCCGCTGTCGGTCGACAACTTCTCCGGTGCTGACAAGGCCGACCTCGTCGGCATTCTCAACCAGGCCGGCCTCACCGAAAGCCTGCCGACCTCGGTCAATGCTTTCGTCATCAATTCCGGCGAGAAGACCTATCTCGTCGATACCGGGCTTGGTGCAAACCAGATGTTCGGCCCGACGCTTGGCCGCACGGTCGCGAACCTCGCTGCCGCTGGCATCACACCCGAGCAAATCGACGCGGTGATCCTGACCCATGCCCATCCCGACCATGCCGATGGCCTGGTTGGCGCGGATGGCGCGGCAATCTTTGCCAATGCCGAACTCGTTCTGCATGAGAAGGAAGCCGGATTCTGGCTGGATGACGGCGCGCTTTCCAGCGCCCCTGACGGCCTGAAGCCGATGTTCGATCTCGCCCGCAAGGCGCTGAAGCCCTATGAGGCGCGCACGCGTCTGGCAAAGGATGGCGAGATCTTCCCGGGCGTCGAGATGATCCTGTCTGCCGGCCATACGCCCGGTCACAGCATCCTGCGCGTCGCCTCCGGTGCCGACCAGATGCTGATCGTCGGTGACACCGTGCACAATGCGGCTATCCATGCCGTGAAGCCGGATGTCGGCTTCGCCTTCGACATGGATCCTGCCGAGGCAGCCGCCAGCCGTCGCCGGATCTTCGACATGGTCTCAGCCGACAACATGCTGATCGCCGCGACGCACATCGCCTTCCCGAGCTTCGGCCGGATCTTCGTCGATGGCGACCACTACCGCTTCCAGCCGGCGGACTACGCCTACACGCTGTAAGGCATGGCGCGGCGACGCGAAGACGGACGCAAAACAGATGGAACCGGGCCTCGTGCCCGGTTCTTTGCATTCGGGCGGACGGTATGCCGCTGATCAGGGGGGATGCGAGGGCCCTGCCCTTCGGGACACCGTATAGGCACCGCAAAACGCGCATTGCCTGTGCGCTCACGGATTTGTGCACGCGGCGGTTGGCATATTAAGAAATAATTGTTTCGAATCTGCGCAAATACTCAAGTTAGCAGCGTTTTTGAAACCAAAGTTTAGCAAAGCGTAAACGGATCACCCCTAAATCTTGCAGGGGTCGGCACAGGCGACGGCAGAAGCTGGTTTTGCGTAGACCGACGAGCATGCCACCCATGACAGGGGTTGAAACCGGCTTTGGCCGGACAGAACCGTCATGTGTTTGCTTGCGCTGTTGTGACTTCAAACCATAGACGCTTCCGAGGCTCTGATGACCATAAGATTGAAATTGCTGGCCTGCATTTCGCTTTTGACAGCTGCCATTTTCGTGATCTCGGCTTTCGCCTTTTATGCAAAGGAAGAGCAATCGAAACTGACCACGTCGATCGTTGCCGACCGGGTCATTCCGATGGAACAGCTCAAGGTGATTGCTGACTCCTATGCCGTCGACATCGTCGATGCCGTGCACAAGGTGCGCTCGGGCGCGTTCAGCTTCGAGCAGGGGCAAAAGAGCGTCGATGCCGCGATGGGCAAGATCGACAGCAAATGGGGCGAATATATCGTCACCTATCTGACGCCCGAGGAAAAAATCATTGCAGACGAGTTCCTGAAGGTCCGCGAGGGCGCAGATGCCGGCGTCAAGGAATTGCAGGCGCTGCTTTTGGCCAAGGACATGGAGGGCCTGGCCAGCTTTGCCGACCAGAAGCTCTATCCGACGATCGATCCGCTCGGCACCGAGATTTCCCGGCTGATCGAGCTGCAGATCCGGGTGGCGAAGGAAAATCTTGAAGCCGCCAATGCGCTGAAGGCCATGCTGACGACGCTGATGGTGGCGATGTCGGTCATGTCGGCCGGCGTTGCGGCATTTTCGATGTGGACCGTGGTCGCCGGCGTCATTCGCCCGGTCAGTTCGATCACCACGGCGATGGACCGGCTGGCGCATGGCGATCTCGATGTATCGATCTATGGCGAGGGCCGCCGTGACGAGATCGGCGTGATGGCCTCGACCGTTGCCGTCTTCCGCGACAATGCGCGCGAGCGGGTGCGGCTGGAGAAGGAGGCGGAAGCCAACCGCACGCTTTCCGAACGGGACCGCATGGAACGCGAACGCCAGCAGGCGCAGGATGCCGCCGAAGTTCGCTTTGCCGTCGACAGCATCGGCCATGCACTCGGACAATTGGCGGACGGCAAGCTCACCTATCGGATCACGGAGGCCTTTGCCGAGCGGCTGGATGCGATCCGGGTCAATTTCAACGATGCGGTGGGAAAGCTTGAGGACGCGATGCGCCGGGTCGGCCAGAACGCACAGGCGATCGCAGCCGGATCTGGCCAGATCCATGCTGCCGCCGACGACCTGTCGAAACGCACCGAGCGCCAGGCGGCTTCCGTCGAGGAGACGGCCGCAGCCCTCGAGCAGATCACCACCACCATCGGCGAAACGAGCCATCGGGCCCGGGAGGCCGGGCGGCAGGTGAACGAGACACGCGGGGCGGCGGAACGGTCCGGGTCGATCGTCGAGCGGGCGGTTTCCGCCATGCAGGAGATCGAAGGCTCGTCGAAGGAAATCACCACGATCATCAGCGTGATCGACGAGATCGCCTTCCAGACCAATCTGCTCGCCCTCAATGCAGGCGTCGAAGCCGCGCGTGCCGGCGAGGCCGGCAAGGGCTTTGCCGTCGTGGCGCAGGAAGTGCGCGAACTTGCCCAACGTTCCGCGGGCGCGGCGAAGGAAATCCGCTCGCTGATCGGCAAGTCCGGCGACCAGGTGAAGAACGGCGTCGACCTCGTCGTGGCGACCGGCAAGGCGCTGGACGAAATCGTTGCCCAGGTGCAGGCGGTCAGCATCAACGTGAATGCCATTGTCGAAGCCTCCGGCGACCAGGCGACGGGGCTCAAGGAAATCAACACCGCCGTCGCCGTCATGGACCAGGGCACGCAGCAGAATGCCGCCATGGTCGAGGAATCGACCGCGGCGAGCCACTCGCTGGCCAAGGAGGCGGAAGCGCTGTTCCAGCTGATTGCGAAATTCGAGATCGGCGGACAGAGCGGATCCGGACAGCCGGGCATGCGCCGGGCGGCGTGAGGCTTCAGGATCAGGCGGATAGTGCCCGGGCCTTTGCCCGCAGCGACATCTGCGTCCAAAGGGGCGTCCAGACGCGTGGCGGAGAGTGGCTTGATGAGGTCAGTGCGCTGGCGTCCAAGCCGAGGCAGTTCAGGCTTCGGTTGACCCGATTTCGGACGGGCCGGAGGAATGAAAGGCTGGAGATCCGAATTGCAGCAAAGGCCGACGGTTTCTTTTTGTCCACGGTGTAAGGGAAGTCAGCGGCCGCACTCGGCCCGAATCCGCCTCTGCCCTTAAGGGATACAAACCCACGGCCGCAAAGCTTTCAATACCAGCCATCCCAAACGAGTCGTGGATACCCGCACCAAATGGTGCTAAACTGGCCACTCGTCTGCGGGAGCATAGACATGCGGTCTACCATAAATCTTGATGATGCTCTGTTGGAACGGGCCCGGTCGCTTACGGGCACGAAGGAAACGGCAGCTCTTGTTCGACAGGCGCTGGAGACCCTTGTGCGTGTTGAATCGGGCAAACGGCTCATCGCACTCGGAGGCTCCATGCCAGAAGCCGAGGCCGCGCCGCGCCGCAGGAGCGACGGAGCAACGTGATCCTGGTCGACACGTCAATCTGGATCGACCATTTTCGCTACGGCGACGCAGAACTTGAAAAAGTCATCACGGATGACCTGCTGCTCTGCCACCCTTTCATCATCGGCGAACTGGCGCTTGGAAGTCTACGACAAAGGGAAGCCGTCATCGCTTTCCTGGCCGCTCAGCGTGAAGCAGCGATTGCGACGCATGCAGAGGTCATGATGATCATTAATCGACATTCGCTATTCAGCATGGGGATCGGTTACACCGACGCCCATTTGTTGACGTCAACATTGCTCGACCGGCGAGCCTGCTTGTGGACGAGAGATAAGCGTCTGGCGGCCGCAGCACAGAAAGTCGGAGCGGCGCTCTATCAGCCCGCGCAAGCGTCTCATTAGAACGGCAACGCCCAGACAGAGGTTTTCATGGGATGCGCACCCGCGACCCTTGTCCGGCGGCTAGGCGGCATGATTGCTTGGCATGTTGAGCACAAGTGCCGCGCCGGATAGGGCAACTCTCGGCCCGAAGCGGTCATTGGCGCGCGGCCACATAGGCATGTGCCTCTATGCATACTGGCCGCTCGAAGGAATGGCCCTGAAAGAGACAGGAATTCACGGTCGTGGTGGCATCCGCTTTAGTAACCCGCATACGAGACGAATTTTTGTGGCTCAGGTAACTCGCAGGAGCCTATTCGATATTGTCATGACCTATCTTCTGATAAAGTCGCCGTGAAAAACACGTCTGGAAAATGGGATGTTTTCCGTCTCGCCCTTAGCTGGGCTCAAGCCTCTTTCTGGATATACACTTAACCAGCCGAGAAGCTGCGACACGCTGCCAGCGGTCGGCGACGCGTTGCTTATCGACATCGTAATGCTATCGAGCCGGTAGCCCGCGCCAAAGCTTGCGGAGAGGTCTGCGGGGCTCACACGACGGACACTTGCGGGAATTTCAATTTTATCGAATGTGACAAGCACAGGATAAAAACTGCGCGGGAGTTCCCGAGTCTGTCCGCTGCTTGCGTTCACAATTCTTGCTGCATCGATAAGACGTCGGAGGGGCAGATTCATCACAGTTTCCACTCCTGCAAAAACCTGCAATCCGCGCGACTCCGCGTCAGACATCAGCGCAAAGAGATAACGTCCGCCGCCTAAATCCACCACTGTCGCCTCACCCACCGTGTTGTAAAACGTGTTGCGTGCGTCCGGCAAAATCGAGGGTGCGGTCCACCAGGAGACTCTGACCGTCGAACTCCCGCTCCGAAGTCCATTGGGCGTGGAGACGGTCACCGTCGTCGTCTGGCTCCAAGTAAAGCTCGGATAGAAAAACTTGTATCCAAAATACGCAAGCAAAAGTGCCAATACGATCTTGATCAGCCAGCGCGGAACCCATCGGAGGCTGCCAGCCCTCTGTGACTGTTGGTGTTCTGGTTGAGGACCGTCAGAGGTCAAGCGGCGTCTCCTGTCATGGCGAAAACATGAAATCCGAGCATTTAGAGAGTATATCTTCTACTGGTAGAGTGTCACTCCAACCGGGCTAGATCGCGGCAATAGAGCGCCACCCTTGGCAGCCACAACGACCGCTATTGGCGCGTAGCGGAAGCCCGCATTCGGCCCTCTTTCGCCGAGTTCCCTCGCCTTTGCGCCCCCCTTCCCCATCCAGACCATGGTCAAAACCAAAAAGGGGGCCGAGGCCCCCTTAAGCGTGTGCGAACCGTTGCAGCGGCTCACGCCGTCTGCATGGCGCCCGGTCCGGGCACAGCTCCCGGAGGGCACTTGCCGAGGATGATCATGCCGAGCACTTCGTCCTTGGTCACATCTTCGGTGCGGGCATGGCCCACGACGCGGCCGTTCTTCATGACGAAGACGCGGTCGGCGAGGTCGAAGACGTCGTGGATGTCGTGGCTGATCAGGAAGATGCCGATGCCGTCCTTCTTCAGCTGCTGGATGAGCTCGCCGACCTGGGCGGTTTCCTGCGGACCCAAGGCGGCCGTCGGTTCGTCCATGATCAGGATCTGGGCGTCGAAGAGGATCGCACGGGCGATCGCCACCGACTGGCGCTGACCACCGGAGAGCGCCTTTACCGGTTCCTTGAAGCGCTGGAAGTTGGGGTTCAAGCGCCCCATAACTTCGCGCGCCTTGGCTTCCATCGCGACGTCGTCGAGCGTGCCCCAGGCGGTGCGCAGCTCGCGGCCGAGATAGAGGTTCGCGGCGGCATCGACGTTATCGGCGACGGCAAGCGTCTGGTAGATCGTCTCGATGCCATACTTCTTGGCGTCGCGCGGATTGTTGATATCGGCGAAATCGCCGCGGACCAGGATATCGCCGTTGTCGCGCTTATAGGCGCCGGAGAGGATCTTGATCAGGGTCGACTTGCCGGCACCGTTGTGGCCGAGCAGTGCCACGACTTCGCCCGGGAAGAGGTCGATCGAGGCGTCATCGACGGCGTGAATGCCGCCGAAGGAGATGGAAACGTTGCGCATTTCCACGAGGGGGGTACGATTTTCCGACATGAGTTCAACTCCCCTTACTTCGCACGGGCGCGGTAGACGGTGTCGAGCCAGACCGCGACGACGAGCACGATACCGATGACGATGCTCTGGAGCGGTGTGTCGAGACCGAGCAGAACCATGCCCGAATTCAGTGATTGCATGACGATGGCACCGAGCATGGCACCGGCGATGGTGCCGACGCCGCCGGCAAGCGACGTGCCGCCGATGACGGCTGCGGCGATGGTGTAGAGCTCGTCGAGCGTGCCCTGCGCATTGGTCGCAGCGTTGAGGCGGGCGGTCGAGATGGCAGCGGCGATGGCGCAGAGTGCCCCCATCAGCGCGAACATCTTGACGGTGACCCACTTCACCTTGATGCCGGCGAGTTCAGCGGCTTCCGGGTTGCCGCCGATCGCGAAGACATAGCGGCCAAAGCGGGTGCGATTGGTGATGAAGGCCATGACCATGGCGATGCCGATGGCAATGAGAACGGGAACGGCAATGCCGAGACCGATCTGCAGACCACCTTCCGGCCAGGCAATGCCATTGGCTTCTGCATATTTGCGGGCGAGGTTCACCGGCATGTAGTAGCTGTTGGCCACCCAGACGGCGCCGAGCACGGCCACGCAGCCGGAGGCGACGAGGAAGTATTCAGCCCAGATCGGACGCAGCGGGAAGCCGAAGCGGCGACGCTGACGGCGGGTATTGAGAATGGTGAGCACGATCATCAGGCAGGCGACGAGGCCGACGATCCAGCTGGCGGTGACGCCGATCGAACCATCCGCACCACCACCCATCAGGCGGTAGGTGGTGTCCATCGGGGCAACGGTTGCACCTGAAGTGACCATCCAGGCCGCACCGCGCCAGACGAGCAGGCCGCCGAGCGTGACGATGAAGGCGGGCACGCCGAGGAAGGCGATGATGACGCCGTGCAGGGCGCCGATCGCGGTGCCGACGAGGATACCGGCCGAGAGCGCGATGATCCACATCATCGGATGCTCAAACCCGATGATCGGCGGCAGGATGCGGGCCTGAAGGACCGCCATGATCATGCCGACGAAACCGAGGATCGAGCCGACCGAGAGGTCGATATTGCGGGTGACGATAACCAGCACCATGCCGGTCGCCATGACTGAAACCGAAGCCGCCTGAACCGAGAGGTTCCAGAGGTTACGCGAGGTGAGGAACAGGCCGTTCGACAGGATGTCGAAGCCGACCCAGATGATCCCGAGCGCGATCACCATGCCCAGCAGGCGCGTGTCGATTTCCGTGGCTTGAAAGAAGCGTTTTACCGCTGAAACATTGGATGCCCGAGCACCATGTGCGGGCGTGGCAAGGCTGTGATCCGCCATACGAATAATTCTCCCCAGTCGTTTGTCGGCTTGCGAAGGGCTCGCGTCTCACGCGGGCTTTCGGGCGTTCTACCCGCCATGCGAATCGAGGCATCTCATTCTTCGGCGGCTGATGGATCACGCCGGCGGTGGCCCCTTGAAGCCGTCCGACACTCTCCCGCTGCCATGCTCTCGATCAGTCGAAACGCCGCAGCGCAAATGGCTGCGGCGTCTCGGCTCAAGCTCTGTGGTCAGTCACGTCAGGATCAGTTGCAGGCAGCAACGGAACCGGCGGCAACGCCCTGGCATGCTTCTTCCTTGGAGATCCAACCCGCGTCGATGACGGTGTTGAGGTTTTCCTTGGTGATCGGCAGCGGAGCGATGAAGTAGGAGTTCATTTCAACGGCCTTCGGGCCGCCGGAGAACTTCACGGTGCCGGCGATTTCGTCCATCGACTTGCCAGCGGCCAGTTCGTTGGCGATTTCAGCAGCCTTCTTGCCGAGTTCGCGGCTGTCCTTCCAGACAGACACGGTCTGGGTGCCGAGAGCAACGCGGTTCAGAGCGGCCTTGTCGCCGTCCTGACCGGAGACCGGAACGGCGCCGGCGAGACCCTGGGCTTCCAGAGCTGCGACAACACCGCCGGCCATGCCGTCGTTGGACGAAACAACGGCGTCAACCGCGTTGTTGTTGGCGGTCAGGAACTGCTCCATGTTCTTCTGGGCAGCTTCCGGCTTCCAGCCGTCGGTGTAGGCTTCGCCAACGTTCTTGATCTTGCCGCCGTCGATGGCTTCCTTCAGGACTTCGATCTGGCCCGAATAGAGGAAGTCAGAGTTCGGGTCGGTCGAGGCGCCCTTGATGAAGACGTAGTTGCCTTCCGGCTTCGCCTTGAACACTTCGCGAGCCTGCATGCGGCCCACTTCCTTGTTGTCGAAGGTGATGTAGTAGGCGTCCGGGTTCTCGATCAGACGGTCGTAACCGACGACCGGGATACCTTCAGCAGTGGCCTTTTCGATGGCCGGGCCAATGGCTTCCGAATCCTGGGCCAGAACGATCAGGGCGTTTGCGCCCTGTGCGATCAGGCTTTCGATGTCGGTCAGCTGCTTGGCGGCAGACGTCTGAGCGTCGGCAGAGATGTACTTGTTGCCGGCGGCTTCAAGGGCTGCCTTGATCGCGGCTTCGTCTGTCTTCCAACGCTCTTCCTGGAAGTTCGACCAGGAGACGCCGACGGTCAGGCCTTCGGCATTGGCGACAGAATGCAGGCTCACGATGACGGCAGTCGCTGCCATCAGCTTCAATACGGATTTCATTTTAAACCTCCCAAGGTGATAGCGGACCGTCGGAAGACCTCCCAACCATACGACCCGCTGCGAAACTGCCCTTACCCCATGGACCCCCGTCCAATGGTTTTTCTCGACAGTCGAGAAAATAACTGTCAGAAGATTCTCACGCTGTCAACACGGCCCGGAGGAGGCTTGCAAAGACAGTGACCAAATGCTTTGGGAGGAGCATGCGGTGGACCAGACGAGAGCGGGCGACAAGCCCATCATGATAGCCAGTCCGAGGGCGAGCACGGAGGCCGTTCGCCACCAGAACAACGGATTGGTATTGAAGGTGCTCCGGCGTGAGGGGCCGCTGGCGCATACCGATCTTTCGGCAGCGACGGGGCTTTCGTCCGCCACTGTTTCCGCGATTACCGCTCATCTCGAAAAGAATGGATTGCTGGAGCGGCGCGAGGTTTCCAACCCCGGACAGCGCGGTCGGCCACGCGCGCTCTTTGCCCGGCGGCGGGACGCAGCCCATGTGATTGCGGTCCGGATCTCCTCGCATGCGGTTCAGTATTCGCTGGCCGATTATCGCGGCACGATGATCGACCGGTTCGAGGAAGCGCGTGAACAGGGGCCGGAATCACCCAGACGTTTTCTCGACGGGTTTCGCGCCGCGATCGGACGCTTGATCCAGCGCTCGCGCCTGCCGGCATCCGCCATCTCGACGATCTCGATTTCCAGCAAGGGGCTGGTCGACCGGGAGGGCGCAAAGCTCCTATGGTCGCCGGTCTTCGGCTATGAGGAGCTCGACTTCGAGACGGCGCTTTCGGATTTCGGCAACAGCCGCATCCATCTGTTCAACGAGAGCCTGCTGGTGACCCATGCGCTGGCGCTTCGGCTGGCGAAGAACCGCGCCACGCCGCTCGCCTCGCTTGCCACGCTGTCGCTTGGCCATTCGATCGGGCTGGGGATCGCCTATCGCGACCAGCACGGCGATCTCGAAATCCGGGCGCCGAATTTCGGCCATATGCTGCATGCCGATGACGGCAAGCTCTGCCGCTGCGGGGCGATTGGCTGCATCGAGGCCTCGGCCGGTTTCTACGGCATCCTGCGCATGGCATTCGAAGTGCCGCCGGATACGATCCCGGCGAAGTTTGTGCCGCTTGCCGAGATGGAGAAGATTGCCAGCCGCGCCCGCCAGGGGCATCGCGCCTCGCAATATGCCTTCCGCCAGGCGGGGCTGGCACTCGGTCAGGGGCTGTCGCGCATGCTCAGCCTTGCCGAGGAGACAATGCCGATCGCGATCACCGGGCCGGGCACGCGCTTCATGGATCTCTTGACCCGCGGCCTCGACGAGGGGCTGGCGCAATCGCAGCATGTGCGCGTGCGCGGCGCGCCGGAGATCCTCATTATCACCGAGGAAGAGACGCTGGTGTTCGAGGGCCATGTGGACCGGGCGCTGACGGAGATTGACCAGGATCTGGGTGGGTAATCATTCCGGGCGGCCGTCTCAATGCCCAGTGAAGGGTGGAGCGCTCGCGAAAATTCGAATCGACGCTTGCGAAAAGCTCAGGCATAGCAGCACGCAATTCACGTTTTGACGCGCCGGCGGATATTCGCTGTGCCCGCGTCATCCGATCTGCGGCCTGGGCTCAAGACTGGGACGGCTGCGATCGACATTGTCCGGAGAGAGACCCCGATGATCAAGATCATGGTATTGCTGCATGCGGCTCAAGGCCGAGACTGGCAGACGCCGCCGAAGGGCACGAGCCTGAAGACCTTGGCCGAAGCCGAGGAACAGGGTCTGATCGAGATCCGGGGCGAGTTTCAGAAGCGCCAGTTCCGGCTGACGACGCGTGGCTTTTCGACCGTCGAACACGACCGAAAGCGGCTTGCGGCACGCCTCAGCTGATTGCGGCCTCGCGCGGGGACCTGCCCGCTTGAACGGCGGACGCCTGCGCCCTACCCTCCTTTCAAGGAGGACGCTTCATGACAGACGCAATCGCATCGCAGAATGAGGCCGGGGCCAATGCCGGGTCAGCGGCTTATGTCTTCGATGCCTATGGCACGCTCTTCGACGTGCATGCGGCCGTGCGCCGGCATGCGGAGGCGATCGGTCCGGATGCGGCGGCCTTTTCCGATCTCTGGCGGGTCAAGCAACTCGAATATACCTGGGTGACGAGCCTGATGGGGCAATACCGGGATTTCCAAGCGCTGACCGAGGATGCGCTCGACTTCTGTCTTGCCCGATATCCGGCGGTGGATGCCGGAGTGAGGACCGATCTGCTTGAGGCCTACAAGCGGCTCGATTGTTTTGCCGAGGTGCCGGCGGTTCTCGGATCGCTCAGGGAGACCGGCGCGAAGATCGCCATCCTCTCCAACGGCACGCCCCGGATGCTCGATGATGCGGTGGAGGCTGCCGGCATCGGGCACCTGATCGACGACATTTTCTCCGTCGATGCGCTGAAGATCTACAAGACCGCACCTTCCGCCTATGCGCTCGTCACCTCGACCTACAGGATCGCTGCACCCGACATCGCCTTTCAGTCTTCCAACCGCTGGGATATTGCCGGTGCCAAGGCCTTTGGCTTCCGCTGCCACTGGATCAATCGATCCGGCGCGCCGGACGAATATGCGGAGCTTCCCCCGGACGAGATCTTCCCATCGCTCGACGGGCTGCTGCCTGAACGCGCTTGAGTGGATCGGCGATGGCGGAAAAGCGATTTGACCGCTATAGAGCCGCCACGAACAAGCGCTGAGGCGCCGCTTGAGACGATGGAAAGACGCGAAGATATGAGCCAGACCTGGAGCAAACCCGTGATCCTGCACGGGATCGGCGAAGAGGGCGAAGACGTTGTGGTCGACTGCTCGCTCGGCGCGTCCTGGGCGCTGATCGAGGACTGGCCGGAGGAAGAGAGCGAGGCGCTGGACAAGGCACTACTGGTGCTCGGCGCTGTCGCCCAGGGCAAGGCCAAGGAAGAAGACGGCCGCAAGGCGCTGATTTCGGCAGCACTCGCAGCCGGCGTGAAGATCACCGCTTGAGGTAAAGAGCGCCTGCCCCTCCCCTGTCAGGTCACATGAGGCCAAGCGTGATTGCCGCCAGCACCAGATAGCGGCCGGCCTTTGCGATCGTGACGAGGACGAGGAAGGTGATGAAGGGCGTGCGCAGGACGCCGGCGACCACCGTCAGCGGATCGCCGATGATCGGCACCCAGGACAAAAGCAGCGACCAGATGCCGAAGCGGCGATACCAGGCCTCGGCTTGGGGGAGCCTTGGCCGGGACACCGGAAACCAGGGCCGATCGCGGAAACGCTCGATGAAACGGCCGAGCAGCCAGTTAACCACTGAACCCAGCACATTGCCTATCGTTGCGACGAGCAGCAGAAGGATGAGCGAGCGATCGCCCGCGACGATCAGGCCGACAAGCACGGCTTCCGACTGCGCCGGCACGATGGTCGCGGCGAGGAAGGCAGCCAGAAACAGGGCAAGATAGGAAGCGAGAGCGGTGATCACGCAGCCGGTCTAGCGCGGGCATTCGGCGCTGGCAATCGGGCGATGAGCGGGCAAAGCAGAGAGGCTGCTCACAATCGGGCGAGGCACGACTGCACAAACCGGATGCCAGACATGGAATGGCCGCCATGCATCCGGGGGACGATGCATGGCGGCCGCGATGGCCCGGGGGCTGGCCATCAGTACTCTAGGGTCGGGTCAGACGACGCGGCGGGCGGCCTGTTCGATGCGCTCGGCGGAGGAAACCTCATCGGCATCGATGACACGCGTGCCTTCAACCCGGGCACCGGGCTGGAGACCGTCGAAGCCAACGTCGCGGACCTGATGCGGCGAAGGTGTGGTGATCGCACCATGGTTCGGATCGTTGACGTCCTGCCCTTTCACGCCGTCTTCGGTGCGCGCATGTTCGCCCGGGGCGTTGCGCGTCTCGCGCTCGCTGGTCGCATCGGCGATCAGCTGGTCGAGTTCGTCCGCGGTCATGGCGCTCAGATCGAAATCCTGCATGGGTCTCTCCCTTTGTTTGTCTGTTGAAAGCTTCAACGCGCGAGTTGGAAAAAGGTGCCACCGGGCCCGCACGATCCTTGCAATTGATCGACGGGCGTCGGGCTCAGGGTGCCAACCCCGCACTCACCGCTCGGCATTGTCGGCATTGGCGAGTGGCGAGGGACGACCGTCGGGACCATCCGGGGCCTCGCGCTGGTCGACGTCTTCCATGTCCTGGTCCACCAGAAAGGTGTCGGTGCCACCGAGGCGGCCTGCCTCGCGGGCGGCATCCTGGCGGGTGGCATCGATCTGCTCGTCGAGGCCGCCGTCGACTGGCTGGCGATCATTGCCTTCGCTAGTGCGCTCGGGGGATGGGCTGGTCTGATCGGCCGGATTGCGGGGATCGTTTTCCGGGTGATTGCTGTTGTCGCTGGTCATCGAGGTTCTCCGTCCCTGGGTTTCGGGCTTTATCTCTCACCCAACGACAGGCTGCCGGATTTCGTTCCGTAGGGGACGGTTTGAACTGATGGAGGGGGCTGGAGATGTGTTGCCCCGAGGGCATCCTGATTTACGCCGGGCGCGCTTCGCTGCTGGCGCGATGGGATCGGCATGCCGCAGGACGCGGCACGGCGCTCCGGCACGAGCCTGGTCGATGCCTTAGTCCGCCAGGTCAGTAGAGAAACGTCCCGCCAGGTGGATGGCGGGACGCGCTAAGTCAAAAGGTTTGAGGTGAAGGGCCTAGCCGTCGCGGCGTTGAGAGCGCCGGCTCAGGCCGCCCGCCCGATCGATCGCGGCGCCTGTCCGCCCCTTGCTCCCGTGGTCTGGAAGCGGGAGACCATGGTGAACAGTTCGCGCGCGCTTTCGGCAAGAGAGGCCGCCGTGGCGCTCGCTTCCTCGCCGGTCGCGGCACTCTGCTGGGTGACCTTGTCGAGCGTGTTGATGGCGCCATTGATCTCGCCGATGCCCTGCGCCTGCTCGCGCGCGGCAATGGCGATGGCATCAACATTGCCGTCGATTTCCTGCACCTGGTCGACGATCGACTGCAAGGCATGACCGGTCTTGTCGACAAGGCTGACGCCATGCTGGACGGCATCGGAGGCCTTGGCGATCAGGCCCTTGATATCCTTGGCGGCACTGGCCGAGCGCTGGGCAAGCTCGCGGACTTCCTGGGCGACCACCGCAAAGCCCTTGCCGGCTTCGCCTGCACGGGCGGCTTCCACGCCGGCATTGAGAGCGAGAAGGTTGGTCTGGAAGGCGATCTCGTCGATCACGCCGATGATGTTCTCGATTTCCTTGGAAGAGCTGGCGATTTCGCCCATGGCCGAGGTCGCCTGCTTGACGACGAGACCGGAGCCTTCGGCATTGGAGCGCATCTCGCCGACCAGCTTGGTGGTTGCCTGCGTGCGACCCGTTGTGTCCTTGATGGTGGTGGTGATCTCTTCCAGGGCAGCGGCCGTTTCCTCCACCGTTGCCGCCTGGCGCTCGCCATTGGTGGCGATGCCATTGGCGATATCATTGATGACGGTCGCATTGTCCGACAGGGCCTGGACGGCATGAACAATGCCGCTCAACGTATCATCCAGCGCATGGGCGGCGGTGTTGACGTCCAGTCTCGTCGCTTCCAGCACCGCGTCCACGGGATCGTTGAGGCGCACGGTCAGGTCGCCTTCGGCAAGTTTCTTGATCGCAGCGCCGATGATCTTCACGGCCTTCATGCGGCCGCTGATGTCGGTTGCGACCTTGACGACCCGATAGACCTTGCCGCGGGAATTGAACACCGGCGTGTAGGCCGCCTGGATCCAGACCTCGCGGCCGCCCTTGCCATAACGCACGAAGTTCGACGAGGTGAACTTGCCGGCGCGCAGGTCGTCCCAGAAACCGGCATAGTCGGAGCTCCCGACATAGGTCGGGTCGCAGAACATCCGATGTTGCTTGCCGATGACTTCTGAGCGGTCGTAGCCCATGGCATTCAGGAAGTTGTCGTTGACCTCGACGATGGTGCCATCGGGTTCGAACTCGATGATCGCCTGCGACTGATCAATGGCGCGCAGCAGATTGATATCATGCAGGGCGACGATCTTGGTCGCGGTGATATCGGATGCGATCTTCAGAATACGGGTTACCCGGCCGCCAGAATAGACGGGATTGTAGGTCGCCTCGATCCAGACATCTTCGCCAGCCTTGGTCTGACGGCGGAACTGGCCACCCTGGAAACGGCCAGCCGCGAGATCGGACCAGAAGCGCTGGTAATCCGGCGACTGGCGGATGGCGTCCTCGCAGAAGATGCGGTGATGCTTGCCGACGATCTCGTCGAGACGGTAGCCGAGCGTTTTCAGAAAGTTCTCATTGGCATCCAGGATCGTGCCATCTGGCGCAAACCAGATCATGGCCTGGGTTGCTGAAAGCGCTTTCATGTCGTCGGCAAGCTTATTCGCGTTCAGGATGTTCGACAGCATTGGCAGCGCCCTCATTGCACATTGCCACAATCTAAAACACGGTCGCGTTAATGGTTACTGAATGCAATCTTGCGAATTGTTAAAAATAGTAAACGCGATGCGCGAGCACCATCAGGACCGTGCACAGAGGTTGAATGCGGGGGCGCTCACTTGCCTTGACGTGCCGGGCGGGAGGGGGATTTTCGGCTTGGCGTGGCGGGTTGGGCGGGATGGGCGTTTGGTTCCGGGTTCAGGTGTGAGGTGTCAGTCATCGCGGCGGATCATGCCGGAGATGGCGGCGCATTGCATTCCTTCCAGACATCATTACCTATGAGTGCATGACGTCTTGGTGCGGGGGTGCAAAGATTGCCGAACGACGATCTCATTATTGCAACTCCAGAAAATGCTGGTTCCGCATCCGGAATTCTTGCCGATCTTCTTGATGGCGGCGTTGCCGCGCTTTTGGATGACAAGGACATCAAGCATGCCTGCCTGAAGGAACTGGCTGACGCCGGCTGCCGCCCGCCTGCCAATCATGTGGTTTGGTTCTGTGTCAGGAAACTGGCGAGTGCCGCCGAGGGCTTTGTGTCGGAGACGCTCCAGTCGAAGCTCATCGACATTCTGGAGGCTAATCCAAAGATTGCCGGGGTTCTGCGGCGGGTCTGCAATTTGAAATCCGCCGAAAAGGACAAGAACTCACTCAAGCAAAGATTGCTGGAAGAACTGAATGCGCCGGCCGCAGACGAAGAGACGGTGCAGGCAGACATGACGACCGAGCTGGAGGTGGTCACTGCTCTACACAATCGATCGGTCCTGCATGGCCTCTCCGGGCAGATCGCCGACCTCGCCAAGGACATCAGCGCGACGCTGGAGACCGTGTTGCGCGACATGACGGAACCGCGGCTGCTAACGGCAGGGGTCGATGGGAATTGGGAGCGCAGCGGCCGGATACATTCCGTGCTGGAACGTCTGACCTATACATCCGGCCTCTATGGCTTTCACGGCCGCGAGGATGAGTTGGCGGTTCTCGGCAGTTTCCTTAGCCAGATCGATTCTTCCCCGGCTATGAACCGCTTCAGCTGGCTGCTTTTGACAGGACCGGGTGGCGAGGGCAAAAGCCGACTGGCTTTGGAATTCTGCAAGAACCACGTTCCAGCGCCCTGGAATGCGGGCAAGCTTGGCTTTGAGGAACTGAAGGCACTGACGGGAGGGCCATTCAACTGGCGGCCGCGCCGTCCGACTTTGTTCGTGATCGACTATCCCGCCCAGTCACCCGAAGCAGTGAACAAACTGCTCCGCATGCTCGACCGGGACTGGAGAAAATTCGATCTGCCGGTGCGGGTGTTGCTATTAGAGCGGGATATCAAGGGGGAATGGTTCAAGCAATTTCTGGGCGGCGATTCGGCAAGCCAGGGGCTGCTGGACCATGTGTTCGGCAATATGCGTGACGGTTTTCCAGTGCCGCCACTGGCGCCAGAGGCGATAATCACCCTCATGAAAGAGCGGTTTGAAAGCGCTGGCCTAGAGCCGCCGCCCGATGATCGGCTGCTATTCTCCGCATGGAAAATCGATTCCCGCGGCTATGAGACCGTTGAGGGAATCATTCCCCTGCCTCGTGCCCTATTTGCCTCAGCCGTCGCCGAAACGCTGATCGAGGCGATTGGTCTGGGAGACGTCGAGCTCGATGCCGTAATCGAAGCCTTGGATCGCAATGATATCTTTGACGGCTTGATTGACCGAGAGCGTCAAACACGCTGGCGTCCGGCTTGCGGTCAGAATTCAGCAAAGCTGGAATGGCACGAAAATCTGCTGGCTTTTGCCACCATGGGCTTGGGTCTGCCGCGCTCAGCCCTGATTACGCCTCAAGCCAAAAGGCTGCGTGGCGAAGTCCTACCGCTTGGACCAGACGTGAGCGTTCTGGAAGCCATGGGCTCCAGCGAGCCCAACTCCGGCGTTGATGCGGTCGAGCCGGATATCCTCGGCGAGCACTTTGTGCTTTCGCGGCTTGAGTCGTTGCAGAAAGCCGGACTGGCGCAAGAGCTTATTGACGCCGCTTTCGAACTGGATCGCGGCGACTTCTTGCGGTTCTGCCTCAGATGCCTGAACGATTTTCCTGATCGAACAAGAGGAGTCGGGATATTGTCTCCGAGCGAAACGATCAGCTTGGAGGGTGCCAGGCTATTTACTGGCTTGTGCATAGATCTGATTGCTTCGCTTGGCGATCAAGGCGATTGGTCGGAACTAGATCACTTGCGATCACGGATTATGTCATTCCGGGATAGGTTCTCGACGGACCCGATCCTCGCCCGTCGAGAAGCCATGGCCGCCTTCAACATAGTCACCCGCGCTAGCATGGCAGGCGACTGGGGACGTGTCGAAACCATGTTAACCCGGTTGGATGCTATACACGTCTCGTTCCCCAATAGTGCCGAGATCGGCCTAGAACAGTCTAAGGCTGCTTTCAACGTCAGCGCGCGCGCCAGCGCAGCAGGAGACTGGCTACGAGTCGAGACCATGTTTAATCGCCTTGACGCACTGCGCGCTGATTTCCCTGACCAGCCCGAAATCGCCCAGCACGAGGCCGCCGCTGCTGTCAATGTCACCGGTCACGCTGGCGCCGCTAGCGACTGGGCGAGATGCGAAGTGATGCTCGACCGTCTGGGCTCAGTGCGCGCTAGTTTCCCTGACCAAACCGAGATTGCCCGGCACGAAGCTATGGCCGCCTTCAACGTGCTTGCCAGCGCCGACGCGACAGGAGATCGGCCACGAGTTGAGGCCATGTTCAACCGCCTTGATGCACTAAGCGCCGCCTTCCCTAACGATGAAGATATTGCCTTCGCACAGGCCAAGTCCGCCGGTATAGTCCTCTGCAACGCCAGCGCAGCAGGCGACTGGCTACGTGTCGATGCCGGGTTCAAACATCTAGACGCACTGCGCACCAAATTTCCTGACCACTCAGATATCGGTCGGCAGGAAGCCATGGCTGCAGTCAACGTGACATCTTATGCCGGCGCAGCGGGCGACTGGGTATACGTGGAGGCCATGGTAAACCGCCTACACGCATTGTGGGTTCAAATCCCTGCAGATGACGAAATCGTGCGGCAGTGCGCCATGGCCGCAGTCAACGTTACCATCCATGCCGGCGGGTCAGGCATCTGGACTCTCGTGGAAGCCATACATTTTTGGGTGAAGGCGCTTGTCGGCGGCTTTGAGTCCAACAGCGAGATCGCCAGCATGTGTGGCCACGCAAGCGCCCGACGATACTATTCATATCGACAGGCAGGGCAGTGGCCGGATTTGGATCAGAGCGCTGATGCTGCTTTGGGAGCAATGGCGCGTATCGTTTGGTCCGCCGAAAACAGCTCAACGACTGGCTTTGGCAGTTGCATAGCAGTTATCAAGGACGCGCACGTCCGGTTCCCCGATCACAAAGGAATTGAAGAAATCTTTCGTCTAGTGGGAGAGATCGGCGTGGACTGGAATCAGATTCCAGACATTGAGACAAGATGACCTCCCCCTGGGATGGCGCTTCTGGTTCCCCCTCACCCGGCCTCCGCTTCGCTCGGCCACCCTCTCCCCGAGGGGAGAGGAGTGGTCGCCGGCGTTGTGGCGCCGATCTCCAAAACGCAAAAAGCCGCCAGGTTGCCCCGGCGGCTTTTGTGATTTCAAAGCCTGCTGCTCGTCTTAGACGAACTGGCTGAGGCCCGGGACAGAGGCGACGACTTCGTCGACCACGTCGGCGCCGGCGTATTCGCGGGCAACCGCCATGGTTTCCTTGGCGAGCGTCGAGATTTCGCCCATGCCGAGGCCTTGCGACATCAGCTGCTGGCCGAGGCCCATGATGCCGCCGCCGCCGATGGCGCTCATCAGGCCGCCGAGGAGACCGCCGCCGCCGGCGCCTTCGCCATTGTGCTTGGCGACGAGTTCAGCGGCACCGGGGATGGCTTCGATCATGCGGGCGACCGGGCCGTCGGCTGCTTCGCGCTGCAGGAAGCCGAGCATCATGCCAAGGGCCGTTTCAGCCTTTTCCGGGGAAATGCCGACGCTGTCGGCGATGCGGGTGACGATTTCGCTCATTCTCGAAGTCCTCCTGAGGCGATTTTGACGTTAACGTCAACGTAATGGAAGTCGTTTCCGAACTCAAGCACCCGGGGCCGCCCCCGGCGAAAATTGCCGGGGATGCGACGGCTCCCGCAGTCGATAGGCAAGGCACTACGGGGGCACCTGTGAGGGGCCTGGCCGGGCCTGTTTCAGCTTGAGACATCCAACCGTTGTCGATGTTCCACACTCCTCCTATAAGAGCAAGCTGAAGTGTTGATGACGCAGGGAGAAACGTCCGCATGCTGCAAGAAGGCTCGCTCTATCTCGGCACCAGCCGCAACCCGGACGACAGCCTCAACAAGGCCGAATATCTGGCGCTGAAATACGGCAACCGCCACGGCATCGTGACCGGCGCCACCGGCACCGGCAAGACGGTGACGCTGCAGGTGCTGGCCGAAAGCTTCTCCGAAGCAGGCGTTCCGGTGTTTGCCTCCGACATCAAGGGCGACCTTTCCGGGATTGCCGCCATGGGCGAGCCGAAGGACTGGATCACCCAGCGGGCGGAGCAGATCGGCTTTACCGATTATGCGCCGGCCGAATTCCCGGTCATCTTCTGGGATCTCTATGGCGAGAAGGGTCACCGGGTGCGCACCACGGTGGCCGAGATGGGGCCGCTTCTGCTCTCCCGGCTGATGAATGCTTCGGAAGCACAGGAAGGCGCGCTCAACATCGCCTTCAAGATCGCCGACGAGGGCGGGCTGCCGCTGATGGACCTCAAGGATCTGCAGGCGCTGCTCACCTACATGGCCGAGCATGCGACCGAGCTTTCCAGCCAGTTCGGGCTGATCTCCAAGGCCTCGATTGCAACGCTGCAGCGCGGGTTGCTGATCCTTGAGCAGCAGGGGGCGGAGAATTTCTTCGGCGAACCGGCGCTCAAAGTCACCGACATCATGCGCACGACGAATGACGGGCGCGGGGCGATCTCTATCCTCGCCGCCGACAAGCTGATGATGAACCCCAGGCTTTATGCGACCTTCCTGCTCTGGCTGCTCTCGGAACTCTTCGAGGAACTGCCTGAGGTGGGCGATCTCGACAAGCCGAAGCTGGTGTTCTTCTTCGACGAGGCGCATCTGCTTTTCAACGATGCGCCAAAAGTGCTGATCGAGCGGGTGGAACAGGTGGTTCGCCTGATCCGCTCCAAGGGGGTCGGTGTCTATTTCGTCACGCAGAACCCGCTCGATGTGCCGGAAACCGTTCTCGCCCAACTCGGCAATCGGGTGCAGCATGCGCTGCGCGCTTATACGCCGCGGGAGCAGAAGGCGGTGAAGACAGCGGCCGATACCTTCCGACCCAACCCGGCCTTCGACTGTGCCGACGCCATCACCCAGCTCGGCATCGGCGAGGCGCTGGTTTCGACGCTGGAGGCCAAGGGCATTCCGTCCATGGTCGAGCGGACGCTGATCCGGCCGCCATCGGGGCGCGTCGGGCCGATCAGCGATGCCGAGCGGGAGAAGGTGATGAACCTCTCGCCGGTCGCCGGGCAATACGACATCGATCTGGATTCGGAATCGGCCTACGAAATCCTCACGGCCCGCGCCAGAAAGGCGGCGGAGGCGGAAGCGGCCAAGCGGGCAGCCGAGGAGAAGGCCGAAGGCGGCGATAGCGCCGCCGGGCGCTGGACGCTGCCCGGATTTGGCGACGAGCCTGCCGACAAGGAAGGCACGCGGACGACGAAGCGCAGCTCCGGTTATCAGCGCGAGACGGTGATCGAAGCGGCGATGAAGAGTGCGGCGCGCTCGGTTGCGACCTCGGTCGGTCGGGCGCTGGTGCGCGGCATTTTGGGCAGTCTTCGGCGGTGACGTTGCGGTTTATCGGCAAAACACAAGAACTGAGTGGCGAAAGCTCGCCATTCACCCCCAGTTTTTGTTCACTTCCGTGCAACCATCCCTGATATAGAATGAAGATCACCACAATTCCCGGGCAGATGCGCTTGGGGGTTACATGGGGTTGAGCGTGGACAGCAGTCTGGATCACATCGTTCTGGTCAACAACGCGAAGCGCGCGCTTGAACGCGGCCGCTTCGAGCTGACCTATCAGCCCATTTATTCCGTCGACCATCGTGAAGTGGACAGCGTCGAGACGCTGCTGCGCTGGCGCATTTCGCCCGGCCGGCTGGCCGTGGCGCAGGATTTTCGCTCGGTGTTCCGCGACCCGATGTTATCGCTGTCGATCCGCGACTTCGTGCTCTCTACCACGCTGCGCCAGGCGGCGCGCTGGCGGGCGGAGGGCCATGACTTCGGGCGGATCAGCGTCAATGCCACGGCCTTTGACCTCTGCGCCGGCGATTTCGCGCTGAGACTCAGCGACATGGTGCAGGATTTCGGCCTGACGCCCGACATGCTCGAGATCGAAGTGGCAGAGCCTGCCTTTTACGGCCCGCTGTCGAAGGCGGTGGGGCTGGCGCTCGAGGCACTGCATTACTGCGGCTTTTCGCTTGCCATGGACAATTTCGGCGCCACCCATGCCGGGCTATCGGCGCTGCGCAACCACAGCTTCCGGCGCCTGAAGATCGACCACGGACTGATGCGCTCAGCCTCGACCAATCCGGTCGACAAGGCGATCGTGCGCCATGTCATTGCGCTTGGCCATGATCTCGGGATGATCGTGACGGCGGCCGGTGTCGAGAGCGAGGCACAGATGGAAACCGCCGTGCAGCTTGGCTTCGACAGCGTGCAGGGCTTCTTCGTCTGCTTCCCGAAGGAAGCGGAGCTTCTGCCGCGCGTCTGCCATGTGTTGAACCTGCAGGGCCGCTCCGGCTGAGCTTGCCCGCCCCCTGCCCTTTCGCCCATTTGCCACCCATGGCAGGATCGGCGCCATGACCCTGATCCTCTACCCGCTCGCGGCCCTTGCCGAAATCGCCGGATGCTTCGCCTTCTGGGCCTGGCTGAAGCTCGACCGTTCGCCGCTCTGGATAGTACCCGGCCTTCTCTCACTCACTCTCTTCGCCTGGCTTCTGACCCTCGTGCCATCTGAGGCCGCGGGGCGTGCCTATGCCGCCTATGGCGGGGTCTATATCGCGGCCTCGCTTTGCTGGCTCTGGCTGATCGAGGGGCAGAGGCCGGATCGCTTCGACCTGACGGGAGCCGCGATCTGCCTCGTCGGGGCAGCGGTGATCCTGTTGCCTTCCAGGGGCTGAGCGGAATTCCCCTTAAAAGGCAGGATGCCGGCTTGCGGAATTTCCGTATATACATAAACTATGGTGATTGTCTGGGATGAACCGAAGCGGCTCGCGAATATCGACAAGCATGGGTTGGATTTTGCCGACCTTTCGCTTGAGTTTTTCGAGCGCGCGCTCATCCGACCCGCGAAACGAGGCCGGCTGC
Organism: uncultured Allorhizobium sp.; assembly: GCA_958439205.1. Taxonomy (GTDB): domain Bacteria; phylum Pseudomonadota; class Alphaproteobacteria; order Rhizobiales; family Rhizobiaceae; genus Allorhizobium. The sequence continues at coordinate 3,701,194 of OY288189.1, forward strand.
AGGCGATCGGGCCGCTGGCAGACGGGACGGTGGCCGTGATTTTTGTGCGGCTCGGAACAGAGGGACTCTCCGTGATTTCGATGCGTGCGGCCAATCCGGCTGAAAGGAGGGCATTGCGATGAAGAAGACAAAGCCAGTGTCGCCCGGTTTTCGCGAAGGCCGCGGCTATACGCAGGCCGATTGGGACGAAGTAGAAGACAACCCCGAGCTGACCGAAGAAGAGCTGAAAGAGATGCGGCCCTTCCGAGAGGTCTTTCCCGAACTCGCAGCCTCGATCGACCGGAAGCTCGGGCGGCCCAAGGCAGAGAACCCCAAGAAGGCGATCAGCCTGAGGCTCGATGCCGAGGTGATCGAGCGGTTCAAAGCGACCGGTCACGGCTGGCAGTCGCGGATGAACGAGGCACTGCGCAAGGCTGTAGGGCTGTAAGGCCCCTGCTGCCCTCCCCGGCAACTCACCAGCTGCGCCAGCCTTCCACCAGCATCAGCGCCGCTACGGCGACCAGCAGCCAGCCGGCGGCGCGGCCGATCCAGATGGTGACCTCGGGCTTCGAGACCAGCGCATCGCGCCCCTTCGCCGCCGCAAAGGCAAGCCCGCCATAGACGAGCGCCTGCAGCATGAGGGTGAGCGCGCCCATGACCAGGGCCTGGCGCCACAAGGGGCCGTATTCGGGGCGCATGAATTGCGGATAGACGGCGAGGATGAACAACCAGGCTTTCGGGTTGAGCAGGCAGGTGATCAGGCCCTGGCCGAAGATGCGGGCTGTCCGGTGCAGCTTGGAGGCCTCGATGCCATTGATGACGATGGCGCTTTTGGCCAGCGTATAGCCGATCCAGATCATATAGGCCGAGCCGATCAACAGCATTGGGCCTGCAAGCTGAGGCACGAGCGTCGAGAGCGCTGTCACGGCGACGGTGCCGAAGAGCGTGTGGAAGGCGCCCCCGAGCATGATGCCGGAGGTTGCGGCGATGCCTGCGCGTCGGCCACCGGTCAGCCCATTGGCGATGACGAAGATCATGTCCATGCCGGGAACGACGATGATGCCCGCCAGCAGGGCGGAAAAGAGCCATAGGTTTTCGGCATAGGTCATGTCAGTAGGATCTCCTTGGATAGGCAGGTCTTCCGAAGGGAATGGCCTGTTTTCAATGCTTTGGAGATGCTTTAGACAAGGGCTACTGACAGAGGTGTGTCAGTTGAGATCGAGGATCCCCCATGCGCAAGGCGTCCCGGCTGTTCGAGATCATCCAGATCCTGCGCCTTGCTGCCCACCCGATAACGGCGCAGCAGATGGCGGAAAAGCTGGAGGTGACGCAAAGGTCGATCTATCGCGACATCGCAGCCCTTCAGGCGATGCGTGTGCCGCTCGAGGGAGAGCGGGGGATCGGCTATATCCTGCGCCCCGGATTTCACCTGCCGCCGCTGATGTTCACGCCGGAGGAAACCGAGGCAATTGTGCTTGGCATGGCGCTGGCCAAACGCACGGCGGATCTCGAGCTGCGCGAGGCATCGGCCCGTGTGCTCGACAAGATCGCGGCTGCCCTTCCCGACCCTTTGCGCGACGCGATCCTGTCGCGATCGCTCTATGCCTGGGGTCGCGTGGCGGAGGCGCCCGAGGCGATCGACTTCTCGATGATCCGCCGCGCCATCCGCGACGAGGAGAAGCTCGACATCGACTACGTCAACGAACAGCAGCAGGCGACGACGCGGCGGATCCGGCCGATCGCGGTGATCCATTATGCCGAGGCTGCGGTCATCGTCGGCTGGTGCGAGTTGCGGGAGGCGATCCGCAATTTCCGCGTTGATCGAGTCAAGGCGTGTCGAACAACAGGGGCGCATTTCCGGCGTGAGGGCGATCGGCTGCGCAAGCTCTGGGTGGCGGGCTGGGAGACGGGCACCAAAGGCTGAGCCGAGGCCTCGTTTCGCATATTGGAAAAGAAAACGCCCGCTGCTCGGTTGAGCAACGGGCGTCTCGATCTTGAAACTGTGGCGCAGAGATCAGGCGGCCACAGCCATCCGGCGCGCCTCGCGGAACGAGACGAGACGGCCGCGGGCTTCGTCCCAGAGGACGAGTTTCACGCAGGCGAAGCTTTCCTTCAGCGTGATGCGGCTGATGGTCTTCAGTTCGGGATGGTCGCGCAGGACTTCCGGCAGACGGTAGAAGGGGATCTTGCTCGACAGGTGATGCACGTGGTGCACGCCGATATGGCCGGTCAGCCAGCGCAGGCCCCAGGGCAGGTCGTAATGCGAGGCGCCGTGGAGAGCCGCGTGCTGGAACTGCCACTCGGGAGGGTTCGACCAGTGGGTGTCTTCGAACTGGTGCTGGACATAGAAGAGCCAGATGCCAAGCGCGCCGGCGAGCAGCACGATCGGCAGATGCACCACGAGGAAGGCATCGAGACCGGCAAGCCAGATCATCAGCGCGGCCATGGCGACCATGCCGGCATTGGTGGCCATGGTGGAGACCCAGGGCAGAGCCCCGTCCTTCATCATGCCGAAGGGCAGACGCTGCTTGAGCAGGAAGACCCAGATCGGGCCGATGCCGAAGAGCACGATCGGATTGCGATAGAGGCGGTAGCCGAGGCGGCCGAGCGGCGAGAGCGCGCGGTATTCGGCAACGGTCAGCGTGGTGATGTCGCCGACGCCGCGTTCCTCGAGATTGCCGGCGGTCGCATGATGTTCGGCATGCGCGCGGCGCCAGTAGTCATAAGGGGTATAGGTGAGGACGCCGAGCAGGCGGCCGGTCCAGTCGTCGACCGAGCGGCGGGCGAAGAAGGCGCCATGGCCGCAATCGTGCTGGATGATGAAGAGGCGCAGCAGGAAGGCTGCAGCCGGCAGGACCAGAATGAGGCCCGGCCAGAAGGCGAAATGGAAGCTTGCCCAGGCGCCGGCCCAGAGCAGGACGAAGGGCACGAGCGTGATGCCGAGTTCGAAGCTGGACCGTGTCAGGTTCGGCTTGCGGTAGGCATTGACGATCTTCAGCCAAGCCTTGGCATCAGGGGTCTCGTCCTCGGGGATTTGATCGTCGCGGTAGTCGAATGCAGCGCTCACAGGCCGGCCTCCGAGAGGTTGATTGGATCGGGGAAGGCGGCGGAGGGGCTCGATACGCCCAAAATCGGGGCGCGCGACACGGGGCATCCGAAGGAGAGGCCCACAGCAATGGTCATGGTCGGCTGGCTTTCGTGGCTTAGAGATCGCCCGTCACTCCAGGAACGGGTGGGCTGTCCTAGCAGATCGCAGCCGACTTGTCGCCATGGAACTCCCATGCGACGGGGGCTGCGGCATTTCGTCGGGTCTGGAGAGCGGTGGCGTTCATCAAGGGGGCCGGATCGCGGCGCGAGAACAGGCGGACGATGCCTGGTCACTTTGCGCTGATTCGGCGACACGCCAGAACGAGAAAGCCCCGCGTCAGAAGACGCGGGGCCAAGAGCTGTCAGCAAAACTGCGCGGCGGCCGCCAGTTGCGGACGCCTCGGCGCGATCACTCGGCCGGCTTGATCGATTCGAGGATCTTGTTGACCTCAGGAATGTTCTTTTCTTCCGTTTCGGCCGAGGCCCAGTAGGTGACGATTGCGGCCTTCTCGGCCGACACGGTGATGAAGCCGACGCCGATGGTCACCGGGCCGTCCTTGTCCGTGCCCTTCCAGGAAAGCGTCTCGTAAGGCATGCCGTTCTGCTCGCCCTTGCTTTCGGTCTGGCTTGCCGGGTCGGGCGTGACGCCGTTCTCTTCGAGGAAGGCGAAGACGTCGGTCATTACCTGGTCCATGTCCTCAACACCGGCGATGTCGAAGGAGATATAAGTGCCGGCGTCGGGCGAATTGCCTTCGATGCCGTAATCGGTCGGGGTCGGCTGCCAGTCGTCCGGAATTTCGACGGTTGCGGCCGGCTCGTCGGCCGGGAAGGTGAAGCTGCCCGCAACGGAGGCGGATGCGGTGATCAGGAAGATTGCGGTGGCGGCAAGGAACTTGTTCATCGGATGAGCCCGTGGATGAGTGATAAGGTGAGCCGGCGCGAGCGCGTGGCCAACGTGCCGGGCGAGGTTTCCTAGCAAGCAGCGGTGAAGATTGTCGTACTGTTTTTGCGTGGAATCACCGCATCCTTATGAAATATTCCTGATGTTCGCGATATAGCTAAAAGAAGCCAAACAGACCTGCCATTCTGGCTGTCTCGGCGTTTTTTGGCTTGCCGGCGCGTGGAGATTCAAGCTTTTGAATCAGGGGCTTGAACTATGCATCCCCGACATTTCACCGCGACGAAATGGCAGTTTTGCCCATTTTGGCTTGTGTCGCGGCGACCGAGCCTCTATATTGCCGCCATCGAAGATTGCGAGCGACTTTGTCTACGCGCCTCCGGCGCACGCCAGATTTCCTTCAACGTCGATATACCAGCCGTCGAATGTCTCGCCGGCAAGCCCAACGATTGAAAGGAAATCGTTATGAACACAGGTACCGTAAAGTGGTTTAACAGCACCAAGGGTTTTGGCTTCATCCAGCCGGATGAAGGCTCTGCCGACGTGTTCGTCCACATCTCTGCCGTTCAGCGCGCCGGCATGCGCGACCTGGTCGAAGGCCAGAAGATCGCATACGACATCGTTCAGGACAAGCGTTCGGGCAAGAGCTCGGCCGACAACCTGCGCGCCGCTTAATAATTTGTCGCTCGCCCTTGCTGATAACGGTTTTACCGACTGCGAGGGCTGAGTGGCGAGGAAAGGTCGGGTTCCGCCCGGCCTTTTTTGTTTGCGTCGAAGGCTGCACGCGTTCGACTTTCCATTTCTCCCGATCCGATCGGGATCTTCGCCGGGGCGTCGCGCGTTAGCTTGTCGTATCCCCTCTTTTGCAACCCAGTTAAATCGGGCTCACGCCCGGAAAGGAAACGACCGTGCAAGTTCTCGTTCGTGACAACAATGTCGACCAGGCGCTTCGTGTGCTTAAGAAGAAGATGCAGCGCGAAGGCCTCTTCCGCGAAATGAAGGCTCGCAGCGCCTTCGAAAAGCCGTCGGAAAAGCGCGTTCGCGAAAAGGCTGAAGCCATTCGCCGCCAGCGCAAGCTCGCGCGCAAGAAGATGCAGCGCGAAGGCCTGCTGCCGGCCCCGAAGAAGGCTGCAGTTCGCGGCGCACGCTAATTTCGACCCCTCCGTGCGCCTTCGGGCGCGCGGATGTCCGACCACGAGGAAGGCGTGAAGCCTCTCCTCGGTCACCGGCCCTGGCCACCCGGCCAGGAGCGGACGGACCTCAACCCCATGCCGAGACAGGCAGCCAGGCTGCAGGAAGGACCCGGACATGACCGCGACCAAAGAGACATTTTTCAAGCCTGAAAAGGTTTCGCCGCAGGACAAGGCCGCGACAACCGACAGCGTTGCTCGTTCGCTGATCGCTCAGGAAGCCACCGCGCGTGACCGCAAGACCGAAGCGCTGAAAGCGCTGCGCCTGGAGCGCGAGGCGCTTGAGGCTGAAAACGCGCCCGCACCGAAGAAGCGCGCGGTGAAAAAGGCCGTGAAGCGCGGCTGAGGCCAGCGCACACGACCAATGACTTGAGAATTCGAGAAGGCCGGAGCCGCCATGGGGCGCTCCGGCCTTTTCACGTTATCGGTTTGCCGAGGTCAGGTTGAAGTAGGCGCCCTGCGGATCCTGGCAGGCGGCAATCCAGGAGCCGCCGGGGACCTCGTGGGGGCCCATCAGGATCTCACCACCGAGCGACTTGACCTTTTCGATCGCCGAATCGATGCCCGGCACGATGAAGTAGAAGCCCCAGTAGGCCATCGGCATTTCCGGGCGCTTGGTCATCATGCCGCCAATGCCACGATCGCCCCGCTTGAAGGTCTGGTAGATGCCCATGGCGTCCATGTCGACGGCCATGTCCTTTTCCCAACCGAAGCGGGCAGCGTAGAAGTCCCAGACACTCGCCCAATCACCGGCCATCAGCTCGTTCCAGCCGACGGTGCCGGCGCTGCCGGGGGTGGGCCAGCTTCCGGTTTCGCCATCGGGCATCTGCGGTGCCATGATGCAGATGACGGCGCCCTGCGGATCGGCGACCACGGCGAAGCGGCCGATGCCGGGGATATCCTCAGGCGCGCGGTGGATCGCGCCGCCGTCCCGCTCGAATTCGGCCGCCGTCTTGTCGACGTCGTCAACCTTGATATAGCCGGTCCAATTGGGCGGGATGCCCTGCTCCTTCATCTCGTCACCGAGCGCCATCATGCCCGTAACGCCCGAGGGGAAGCCGGGAATCGCAAAGGTGGTGTAGGTGAAGCCCTCCATCACCATATCGGTCGGCTCCCAGCCGAGCAGCGTGCCGTAAAAGGCCTTGGCTGCCGCCGGATCGGGCGTCATCAGTTCATGCCAGATAAATGTCCCATGCATGCGCAGTCCCTCTCTTTGTTATTGGCGTGTCAGCCGATGCGTTTTGCTTCGCTGGACATGAAGATCTTGAAGCTGCCATCCGGCTGGCGGACGCTGCCGGAAAAGGTTCTCCTGTCATCATCGATGAAGTGGATGACATCGCGATAAAGCTCGGTGCGGGACGGGTCCTGCATGCCAGGGCCTTCGGCTTCGAGGATGAGTGTCTGGCCGTCATCCTCCAGCCAGCCCTTGTAGATCCAGAACTTGTCCATCATCGAGCCGATCCAGCTGCCGACATAGTGGCCTTGGCGGGGATCGTAGCCGAGCGTCATGATCATGGTGGCGGTGTCGTCGCCCATGCCGCCCTGCCCTTCGGCGATGACCCAGAGGCCGCCGATGGAGCGGACCTTTTCGGTCCAACGCTTCAGCGGGTCCCCGGGATCATAGCCCTCCATGCCCGTCGAGGTGACATAGAGCCAGTCGCCGACGAGGCGGTCGAGCACGCGGTGGTGCTCGCTCGGTTTCGGAAATTCCATGATACCCCCTCCATCAGTGGCAGCAGCCGGCCTTTTCCGCCGGCTTTGCGACATACTCGTCCTTGCGTTTGACGAAGCTCAAGGTGCCCGTCTCGTTGCGGCCGAGCGGCGCATGGTCGAGGATCATCAGCGTACCGAGCGCCTCTTCGCCGCCGCGGGCATATTGCGAATAGGTGTGGAAGATCTCGCCCTTGTCGTTCTTGTAGAAGGCCGACAGGCCGGGCAGTTCGTCATGGGCCTTTTCGCGCGGGGTTTCGCGAAAATTGTAGGTGACCGAGCCCGAGGCAAGCTGCTCCGGGGTGAACGACACGTTGAAGTCGTAGTTGAACTCACTGCCTGATGAGGAGACCCAGGGAAAGTGCCAGTTCATGCGCCGTTTGTAGGCATCGATCTTGTCGAGCGGCGCGCGCGAGACGGTGACGAAGGTGACGTCGTGATTGTTGAGGTGGGGCAGCATGCCATCGATATGGTCGGCGAAGAAGGAGCAGCCGGGGCAACCGGCATCCCAGTCGGGTCCGAACATGAAATGGTTGATCATCAGCTGGCTCCGACCATCGAAGAGATCGGCGAGCGTCTTTTCGCCTGACGGCGTCTGGAAACGATAGTCCTTCTCCACCCTCACCCAGGGCAGCGCCAGGCGCGCGGCGTTCACCCTGTCACGCTGGCGAGTCAGTTCCTTTTCCTGTTGCAGCAAGGCCTTGCGGGCCTCCAGCCACTCCTCCCGAGAAACAGTCGAATATTCCATTTTTCCGATCCTCCTCTTGACTTTTACGTTGATATCAACATATTTGGTCAATGTCAAATCTGCCCGTGATTCCCTATTCCACCACCATCCATGTGCGCGATACGTGCCTCTGCCTGCATGCCCAGCGCGCCGCACGGGCGCTTGCCCGCCGCTTCGACATGGCATTGAAGCCAACGGGCCTGACCAACCAGCAATTTTCCCTGATGATGGCGCTGAACCGGCCCGAGCCGCCGCCGATGGGTCCTGTTGCCAGACTTCTGGCCATGGATCGTACGACGCTGACGGCGGCGCTGAAGCCACTCTCGGCGCGCGGCTGGGTGTCGATCGAGCCGGATCCGAAGGACAAGCGCGGCAAGCGCCTGCGGCTTACGACTGAAGGTGCCAACGCGCTGGCGGACGCCGTGCCGATCTGGCGGGACCTGCACGGCGTCATCGAGGCCGGTATGGAGAGCGACCCGTCAGCCCTGCGCAGCGGGCTGCTCGAAGTGAGCGTCTGACGCCTTGCGTCAGCCGCCGAAGCCGAGCGGCAGCACGGCGAGCGGGCCGATCAGCATAACCGTCGCCATGGAGAGCGCAATTCGGTCGCGACCTTCGAAGAGCGGACCGTAAAAAGCCGAGGCCGGATACTGCCGGCGGATCTCATGGCGGGTTTCCTCACCGACCGGCAGATCCGGCGAGAGGCGGTGATCTTCGTGGATTTCGTTCACAGTTGTCGTATGCATGGTTTTATCCTTTGTTGACTGGTGTGCAGTCCAACAGAGTTCGGGGGGAAGTGTTCCCCTCCCCCCGCCCATGGGGCATCTCGAACTTCAGAGAAGGCAGGCCGGCGAACACCGGCCCGACCGAGGTTCAGACAGATTTCAACCAGTCCGCAACACGGCGTGGCGAGAGGCCAATCAGCGCCTGCGCGCTCGTTGCTTCAGCGATGACATTGTCCCTTCGCTCCGACAGAGCCTGATAAAAGGAGGCAATGGCTGCTGCGGCCGGGCCAATGAATGGCTCGAGCTCGGCCCTGAATTCTTCAGGAGGCTGGGAAACGAAGGTAACCGCGCGGCCGAGATGCGCTCCAAAGGCCTCTGCCAGCTGCGGCCCGGTCAAGCCCGGCAGATGACCGACACCGACAATTCCCGAAACGTTGGTGTCTGTCAGCAGACGCAGCGCAACCTCGGCGATGTCGGCGTGCGAACTCCAAGAGACGGGAAGATCGGCTCGGATTGGGTAGCGCAGAATGCCGGTCGCCTTCACCGGGCCCATGACCATGGGGAGCGTCAGATTTTCCAGATAGAGGCGGGGTGCGATAACCGCATGGGACACCCCGCTTTCACGAAGACCGCGCAAGAGCAGGCCAATCGCGCTGTCCTCAACGGCCTGCAGGGGAGAGCCCGGCTCATCGACGATGGCACCGCTGGTGGAGAAGACGACGCGGGCAGGACGGCTACGCACGATGGCGGTCAGAATGTTGCCGGCGTATTCCACCCTGAGCGGCTCCGGCACCTGGGGCAGATGGACGAAGATACCCTCGGCATTGCGATATGCCGCTTCGAGGGAGGCAAGTGAGGCAGTATCGGCCAGAACGGCGGGGCGACCGCCGGACTTGTCGAGATCGCGCACGGCCGCACGGGCATCGAGGCCCTTTTCCAGCATGAGGTCAAACAGGGGCGCTCCCTGAGCGCCCGTGGCGCCATGGATGACAAAAGACATTCGCATTTCCTTATTCGGTTGGAACGAGAACCCATTGGTGCAATAACTGCATCGGTTACGTCAAATGCACTAATGGAAGAAAATTTCGATGAGTGAGAAAAAATCACCGTGCTGCGGCGTCGAGCGTTTCCTCGTTCTGCTCGATGGTCCCTGGGCGACACTCATTATCCGCGAGCTCCTGAACGGATCGCGGCGCTTCACGGAGCTAAAACACGCCCTACCGGGCATCAGCGCCCATACGCTGACGCACCGGCTTCGGCGCTTCGAAGAACATGGGCTGGTGACGCGGCAGGCTTTCGCGGAGACGCCGCCGCGCGTCGTCTACGAACTGACCCCGCTCGGGGCTTCGCTGAAGGACATCCTGTACGCCATGCGTGACTGGGGCGATGCGGTTCCCGACTCGGTTCTCGAGACCGCTTGAGAGAAGGTCGCCCCCTCGCCTCAACGCAAAAAGGCCGGCGCGAGGCCGGCCTTCGGGCGGTGGATGGGGGTATGTGCGATCCGCTGACTAGCGGACCGAGACCGGCACTTCGGTCGAGGTGCGCATGGCGTGGCTGTAGGGGCAGACGATGTGGGCGGCAGCAACCAGTTTCTCGGCCAGTTCGCGCTCCATGCCGGGGATCTCGACGGAGATCTTCACCTCGATGCCGAAGCCAGTGCCATCATCGCGCGGGCCGATGCCGACATCCGTGAAGACCTTGGCGTCTTCCGGGATCTTCACCTTTTCCTTGCCGGCCACGAACTTCAGCGCGCCGAGGAAGCAGGCCGAGTAACCGACGGCAAAAAGCTGCTCGGGGTTGGTGCCGGTCGCGCCGTCGCCGCCGAGTTCCTTCGGGGTCGTCAGCGTAACGTCGAGAACGCCGTTGTCGGTCGCGCCGTGGCCCGAGCGACCTCCGGTGGCATGTGCATGTGCGGTGTAGAGGATAGCCATTTGCCTGTTCTCCTTGTTTGCGGGGTGGTGACTACATATATAGGACACAATTGAATTGCGCGCAATTGTTTTTTGCGCATTGAAATCCGGGCCAGTTTTGGCCACTGTAGAAACAATAGATGCCGACAGGGGTTCATCAAGGGCCATGACCGACGAAACGCTCGAAAAGGAATTGAGGCTGGACAAGCAGCTTTGCTTTGCGCTTTACGGCGCAGCGCATGCGTTTACCCGTGCCTACAAGCCGCTGCTCTCGCCGCTCGGCCTCACCTATCCGCAATATGTGGTGATGATGGCGCTGTGGGAGGAAGAGGATCTCTCCGTGAAGACGCTGGGCGAAAAGGTGGGGCTCGATTCGGGCACGCTGTCGCCTTTGCTGAAGCGGCTCGAGCAGATCAACTATGTCTCCCGCCGCCGCGACGCGGCCGACGAGCGCGTGGTGTTCATCACGCTCACTGCCGAAGGCCGGGCCTTGAAGGCGCGCGCGCTCGAGGTGTTCTCGGCGATCGGCAACCAGACGGGCTACGAGATTTCCGAGATCGAAAGCCTGCGCGAAAGCCTGAAGCGGCTGAAGGGCCATCTCGAGGCCATTCCCGAGCCTTGAGTTTTCTCTCAAGGCGGCGCTTCTCCCAGCCCCTGGAAGGCCACGTCCGGAAGTCACCGGACCCTAAACACAACGCAGGATAAACGCGCTGCGCCTCGCTATCGCCTTGATCGCCTCCGATTTCAGGAGCGCATCAGGGAGAAACGCATGACCCATATTCCATCCTCCGCCCCTTCCCGGACCACCGCCCGCCTGCTGGGGCTCGTCCTGCCCACTCTTCTCATGACTGCGGGGCTCGCGCCCGCGAAGGTCACAGCCGCCGAGCCGGTGACGGCAGCGGCACAGCGGGTCGAGACCGAGCTTGGGATGCGGGTCGGCTTTGCGGTCATCGATACCGGCAGCGGCGAGATGCGCAGCTACCGGGCGGATGAGCGCTTCGCCATGGCCAGTACCTTCAAGGCGCTGGCCTGCGCCACGGCCCTTTCCGCCGGCGAGGCCGTGCTCGCCAAGGAGACGAAGATCCGCAAGGCCGATCTTCGTCCGCATTCTCCGGTGACGGAGAAGCGGGTGGGCACAAGCCTCTCGACCCGGTCACTCTGCGAGATCACGCTCCGGACCAGCGACAACGCCGCGGCCAACGCCATCCTGAAGTCGATCGGCGGTCCGTCGGAGCTGACCGCCTTCCTGCGGCGCATCGGCGACGGCACGACCCGGCTCGACCGCTACGAGCCGGAGCTCAACGCGGCCACACCCGGCGATGCGCGTGACACCACGACACCGCAAGCCATGGCGGAGACGCTGCAGCAGCTCTTGCTCGGCACTGCGCTCGAGCCTGAGGCCCGCGACCAGCTGGAAGCCTGGATGGCTGCCAATGCCGTGGCCGACGGACTACTGCGCGCAGAGCTGCCGGAGAGCTGGAAGATCGCCGATCGCAGCGGTGCGGGAGGGCATGGCACACGCGGCGTCGTGGCCCTGCTCCACCGCCCTGTCGGCGCACCGCTCGTGGTCGCCATCTATATGGACGGGCGAAAGCACCCGCTGAAGACACGGGATGCAGCGATTGCTTCGATCGGCAGGGCGATCTTTGCGGAGTATGCGCGGTGACAGGGGATAGGAAAACGGGCTGGGCGGCTGTTCGGCTCGGCCTCGCCCTCGCCTTCGTTGCAGCCGGCATCGCCTCCATCGCGATGCCCGGCAAGCCGGCGCTGGCGCAGGAGGCGGGCGTGACGGCAGAGGATCGCTCCGACTGGCAGCGGAAGAAGTGCGATGTCTTTACCAAGGCGCTTGGCGAGATCCTCGATCATGTCGGACGCGAGGGCGTGTCCGAGCGCTTCCTCTCCCGGAACCAGGAATTCATCGACAGCGGCTGCCTTGCCGATGTCGATGCCTGCCCTGAGACCGAGGACGATATCGAGGTCGCGAACGGGCTGACCATTGCCACGATGAATGCCGGGGCGGCGAGTTCGTTCAGCCCGTTTCGCTGTCGCGGTTGAGGCCTGGCACGGGATCGGCTCAAGGGGTGACAGCTAGGGAACCGATGCAGCCCCGAGGGGTTGTCCTTTGGTCAACTGCGGCAGCGCCACCGATGGTGGACGCCGCGCAGAGTACCAAGGAGAATATTCATGCAAGTGCCCCAGAACACCGTGATTGCCGTCGCCGACGGCGAGAAGCTGAGCCTCTTCCAGAACGAGGGCAATGCGCTTGATATCAAGCTGAAGGCCATGCCGGCAGAAGAGATCGACAGCTCGAAGATCGCATCCGGCGCCCGTCACTCCAGCAGTGCTGCTAATCCTGACGACAGCCAGCAGGAAGAAGACGGTTTCGGCAGCGGCATCACCGACATGCTGAACCGCCAGGTGCTGGAAGGCAAGATCAAGAACCTTGTCATCATCGCCGCGCCGCGGACGCTGGGCGAGATGCGCAAGGGCTATCACAAGCAGCTCTCGGCCGTTCTAATCGGCGAACTCGACAAGGATCTGACCGGTCATTCGGTGCAGGACATCGAGAAGGCGCTCGAAGCGGCCTGATTTCAAAGCCGAGATCCGAGATGCACAAAGGCCCCGCCATCGCTGGCGGGGCCTTTTTGTATGTCACTCAATTCGATCGCGAAGCGACCGGGATCGGCCAGCCGTTACTGGCGGACGACGATCTTGGCCTTGTTGGGCACGCGCTCGTAAAGGTCGATGATGTCCTGGTTCATCAGGCGCACGCAGCCCGACGAGACGGCCTTGCCGATGGAATTCCATTCCGGCGAGCCGTGCAGGCGGTAGAGCGTGTCTTCGCCGTTCTGGAAGATGTAGAGCGCGCGGGCACCGAGCGGGTTGTCGATACCGCCCGGCTTGCCACCGTTGCGGACCGAATAGATCTCGAGTTCCGGCTGGCGGGCAATCATTTCGTCCGGCGGGGTCCATTTCGGCCATTTCTGGCGCCACTGGATGACGCCGGCGCCGTCCCAGGCAAAGCCGTCTCGGCCAATGCCGACGCCGTAGCGCATGGCGGTGCCGCCGCGCTCGACGAGGTAGAGGAAGCGGTTGGGCGTATCGACGACGACGGTGCCGGGGGCTTCGCCGGTGGGATCGATGACCTGCTGGCGATAGAAGCGATCCGGGATCTTCCAGTAGGGAACGGCCGGGATGACGTAGCCGCCGTCATAGACCTCGCCATACATGGCATCGAGTTCGGGAGTGCGACCTGCGGGGGCAGCGGGGACGACGGGGCCATCGAGGCGTACGCCCGGCGGCAGAGGACGGGAGGTGGTGCAGCTCGCAAGCAGCGAGGCAGCGCCGAGGCCTGTCAGCGACAGGAGCGATCGGCGGGTCAAAGGAGGCGTTGAAGACATGTAATCTATAAATTTCCTGTGGCAGCGCTGCGGATGAAGACGCTGGGAGGTGCGCTTTGTTCCGCGATGATGCGATGCAAACAGGAAAGCTTCCATTAAAGCAACGCTATCCCCCTTTCACGTTTTGGAGAGAGGGGTGCCGTCGCAAATGAGTGTCGCTAAATGACAACAATCGGGGTGTTGTCGGGCACTCTTTCGAAGAGATCGATGACGTCCTGATTGAACATGCGCACGCAACCCGACGAGGTCGCCTTGCCGACGGACTGCCAGTCGGGCGTGCCGTGGACGCGGTAGAGCGTGTCCTTGCCGTCCTGATAGATGTAGAGGGCGCGCGCACCGAGCGGATTGTTGAGACCAGCGACGAGACCGCCGCGGGCGGCCGAGACGGGCTTGAGGTTCGGGTTGTTCTCGACCATCTCGTCCGTCGGGGTCCAGTGCGGCCACTTCGCCTTGCGCTGGATGACGCCCCTGCCCGACCAGGCATAGCCGTCACGACCGAGGCCGACGCCGTAGCGGATCGCCTTGCCGTTCGCCTGGACGAGATAGAGATAATGCGCCTTGGTATCGACGACGATGGTGCCCGGGGCTTCCACCGTCTGGTAGCTCACCTCCTGGCGCAGCATGTCGGAGCGCACCCGATCGAGCGGGATCGGCGAGAGGGTGTGGCCGTCATCCACCACCAGCCCATAGATCGTCCGGTGCAGCGGATTGGAGACCGGCAGGCCATAGGTCTGGTGGAACTGGGTGCGATAGAGGTCGCGCTTCTGCGGCGCTGCCTGCTCAGCCGCCGGCGGCGTGCGGGCCGGATCGTACCAGACGGGAGCGACCTCATCCTGGAAGACGTCGATGTTCATGCGGCTGGTATCGGTCATCAGGATGCAGCCTGACAGCGAGCCGACGAGTGCTGTGCCAAGCCCCAGCGACAGGAGGCGCTTCGACAGGAGAGAGGCCGAGGTGGCCTGACCGGAGGGCGAGAGCTTGGACATGCGGTACCTGATCATACTGACAGCGTTACCTGCATCCTGTCAGGCGCGGCTGGCGCGAAGCTTATGGCCGGGGGTGATTTGCACGCGTCGTCATGTTGGCCCCACGAATTAGAGCTGCGACGTTGTGGTGCCCGCATATGGGGAATTTGCTTCGGATAGACTTGTACCGGAGGTCGTATTTCCCCTTCGGATCGGTACGCAACTGCGATTTTTAGTATTACAGATATTAGTGTTTCATAACTTTTTAAGGCGTTTCGATCACGATCCGTTCAGCATTTCACATCTGGGCAGGGGCGACGAACGTGCTTCACAACATGAAAATTGGCAGCAAGATCTATCTGGGCTTTGGATCGGTGCTGGTGGTGCTCGGCGTCATCGCCGGTGCTGGCATCTATTCGAACCTCACCAACGAGACGTCGTTCGGGGAATATCGCGAGAGCGCGAGGCAGACGAATGAAGCGGGCCGTATCCAGGCCAATATGCTGGAAGCGCGCCTCGCCTTCCGCAAGTTCCGCGCCGAACCCACGGACGAACTGAAGCAGGATGTGACGACGCGGCTTGCGACGACAAAGGCATCGGTCGACACCATGCTGAGCTACAAGCTGACCGACGCGGCGAAGACGACCGTTTCCGGTTTCCACGGTATCGTCGACACCTATGCGCAGGGCTTCGACAAGGTGGTGACGCTGCAGACCCAGCGCGAAGAACTCGTCGACGGGACGCTCGACACACTCGGACCGAAGATGGCCGAGGAACTGGAGGCAATCAGCGAAACTGTCGCGGCCTCCGGGAACACCGAGGCGGTCGCTGCGCTCGAGCGCGTGAAGTATGAAATCAGCAGCCTGCGGCTAGGAACCAACAAGTTCCTGCTCAACAACAGCGATGCTGCATTCGAGAACGCCAAGACGTTTGCCGAAACGGCGCGCGAGGAAGTCGCGAAAATCAAGGCGAGCTCCACCGATGCCGCCGTGACTGCCACGCTGGACACGCTGGCAACGGAACTGGCGACATATGAGACCGCCATCACGTCGGTGCATGAGGTGATCAAGAGCCGAAACGAGATAATCAACGGGTCGATGAATGTCGCCGGCGACCAGCTGTCGACATCAGTCGAACAGTTGAAACTGGACCTGAAGAAAACGCAGGATACGCTGGGGCCACAGATCCAGTCGACGATGGAGACGGCCGTCGTGATCGGCAGCGCGCTTGCCGCAGTCGGCCTGGTCATGGCCGGCTTCATCGCCTTCTTCATCGCCCGCAGCATCACTGTCCCGGTCGGCCAGATCACCAGCGCGATGGGTTCGCTTGCCGACAACAAGCTCGACACCGTCATTCCGGGGCTCGACCACAAGAGCGAAATCGGCCTGATGGCCAAGGCCGTCGACGTCTTCAAGCAGAACGCCATCAAGATCCGTGATTTGGCAGCCCAGGAAGCGGCGCTGCAGGAGAAGAATGCCGATCTGCAGTCCAATATCGCGACCGTGGTCGATGCCGCCGTTGCAGGCGACTTCACCCGCCGTATCACCAAGAAGTATGACAATCCGGACCTCGACCGCTTTGCGGCCAACGTCAACACGCTGGTGCAGTCGGTTGATACCGGCATTGCCGAGACCGGCCGCGTGATCTCCGCACTCGCCAAGGGCGATCTCACCGAGAGCATGGAAGGCCGCTACCAGGGCGTGTTTGCGAACCTGCAGACCAATGTGAACGAGACCATGACCAGCCTGCGCAACCTGATGCAACAGGTTCGCCAGTCCGCCGATGCGATCAATGGTGGCGCGGACGAGATCCGCCAGGCCTCGAACGACCTGTCGAAGCGCACCGAAACCCAGGCCGCATCGCTGGAGGAAACCTCCTCGGCACTCGAGGAAATCACGGTCGCCGTGAAGACCTCGACCGAGCGGGCGCAGGATTCGAGCAAGATGGTGACGGAAGCCCGCCAGTTCGCCGAAGCCTCATCCGGCGTCGTCGGCGAAGCGACCTCCGCCATGAGCCGGATCGAACAGGCCTCGAAGGAAATCTCGCAGATCATCAACGTGATCGACGAAATCGCCTTCCAGACCAACCTTCTGGCGCTGAATGCCGGCGTTGAAGCAGCACGCGCCGGGGAAGCGGGCAAGGGTTTTGCGGTTGTTGCGCAGGAAGTTCGCGAACTTGCCCAGCGTTCGGCAACGGCTGCCAAGGACATCAAGACGCTGATCACCAAGTCGTCGCAGGAAGTCCAGACGGGCGTGGATCTCGTCAGCTCCACCGGCCAGGCGCTGAGCGACATCCAGGTGAAGGTGGTGGGCATTGCCAGCCAGGTGACCTCGATTGCGACCGCCGCCCAGGAACAGTCGACAGGCCTGAACGAGGTCAACATGGCCGTCAACCAGATGGACCAGATGACCCAGCAGAACGCCGCGATGGTGGAAGAAGCCGCCGCCAGCACCGCCAAGCTTGCCGAGGAAACGGCGCATCTGCGCTCGCTCGTCGCCCGCTTCAAGGTGCAGAAGGACGGCAACGCCCAGCGCTACGCAGCCTGATCGCATCACTGCCTGGCAAAGATCAGCCCCCGGTCGCCCTGCGGCCGGGGGCTTTGTCGTTTGGGGTCGGCCTATTCGCTGACTGGGGCCGGCGGCGCCTTGCCCTCGCCTTCGCGCGGCAGGCGAATATTGGGGAGCGCGAGTGCCGCAATCAGGCCGATGACCATCATGCCTGATGCCGTGAGGAAGAGCGGCACGAAGGCGTCGGAATAGGCGTTGGCGACCAGCGCCCGGGCGGCATCCGGCAGGGCGGCCAGGCCCTCGGGGGTGAGGTTACGGAAGTCGACGCCGCCGGGCAGCGCGATCTGCACATGGGTGAGGCCGGAGCTGACGATGGCGCCATAAATGGAGATTGCGATCGCCGCACCGCCCATGCGGGTGAGCGTGACGGTGCCGGTGGCAGCGCCGACATCTGCGCGGGAGGCGGCATTCTGGACGCCGATCACGGGCACCTGCTGGCCGATGCCGACGCCGAAGCCCTGCAGCAGCATGACCAGCGCGATGAAGATCAGCGGGGTTCCGGCATGCATGAAGGAGAAGATGCCGAGGCTGATGACGCCGAGCGCTGCCGAGGCAATCGAGAAGGGCTTGTAGCGGCCGCTTTTCGCGATCAGGCGGCCGGCGGCGATGGAGCCGATGGCGATGCCGCCTGTTGTCGCGACGAAGAGCAGGCCGGCCATGGAGGGCGAAAGGCCTGTTGTCGTCTGCAGGAAGAGCGCGATGTAATTGACCGAGCCGATGCCGATCGCGCCCGAGACGATCGAGATGATCAGCAGAAGATTGATGGTGGGCTTGGAGAAGAGCGATAGCGGCACGACGGGTTCCGGTGCCCGGCGTTCGACGAGAACCCAACCGACAGCGCAGAGCGCACCGAAGGCGACGACGGCGAGGCTTTCCCATGATATCAGCGAGCCGAAGATCTGGCCGCTATCGGCCCAAAAGACGATCGAGGCGACGGCACCGGCCAGCAGGATCGCGCCGGCATAGTCGATCTTCGGCTTTCTATCAGGTTTGCGATAGGGGAGCAGGAAGGCGAGACCGATGAGGACGGCGATGCCGATCGGCAGGTTGACGAGGAAAATCGAGCGCCAGCCGAAGAGATCGGACAGCGTGCCGCCGAGCACGGGGCCGAGTGCGCCAGACGCCATCAGCACGAGGCTGGAATAACTCTGATAGCGGGCGCGTTCGCGTGGCTCGAAGAGATCGGCATTGATCGAGAAGATCGAGACCATGATGCCGCCGCCGCCGAGCGCCTGGAGCACGCGGGCGGCAATCAGCGTGTCCATCGAGACGGCGAGACCGCAGACGAGCGAGCCTGCCGTGAAGATCGCGATGGCGGCCATGATCACATATTTGCGGCCGAAGAGATCACCCAGCTTGCCATAGAGCGGCATGACGGCGCTGGTCGTCAGCAGATAGGCGGAGCCGACCCAGCCGAAGCGTTCGAGTTCGCCGAACTCGCCAACGATGGTGGGCAGCGCGGTCGAGACAATCTGGTTGTCGAGCGTTGCCATGAACATGGCGGACATCAGAAGGAGATAGACGAAAAGGCGGAGCCGGGGATCGGTAACCAGCGGCGTGTTGTCGAGGTTTGCCCCGCCCCTGCCCTTGGCCGGTGTCGGATGGGGTTCGAAACGGGGTTCTGGCCCGGATGGGGCGGCGGTGCTGGACTTGGTCATGGATCGGGGGCTCCTGTCTGACCTCAAAATGTGCCTCTCGCAATTATATGTCAATAGCACATATTTGCTGACAGCATGCATTTTGCTTTTCCCCGAAGAGCGGCTCTGCTATGCTTCGCCCATGACCTCTGCTTCGCATCCCACGCCCGTGGCTTCCGACCACGCCCCCGAAACCGAACACGGATCGGCCGCCAGCGGCTCGCCGCTCTTTGCCATCGGACAGGCGATGACGCGCATGCGGCTGTTGATTGGTCGCCGCTTCATCGGGCGCATGGCGCTGAAACGCATGGAGACGGGGCTTGAACTCTCCGACATCGACGCGATCGGCGTGATCAAGCGGATCGGCAGCCAGCAGGAGGTGACGGTGGGCACGATTGCCGAGCAGCTCCGGATCGACCCCTCGCGCGGCAGCCGGATCGTGGCGGATCTCGTGAAGCAGGGACTACTGGAGCGCGCCGCGTCGCAGGAGGACGGCCGCCGCAGCCTGGTCAGGGTGACGGCTGCGGGCCGGAAGGTGCTGGACGAGATCGAGGCGATCAAGCGCGAGACGATCACGGAGGCGACCGCCGGATGGTCGGCCGAGGACGTGGAGACGTTCGGGCGGCTCTATATGCGGTTTACCGAAGGGCTTGAGGCGCAGTTCGACCGGTTCGAACAGGACGAAAACCGCTAGCGCGCAACGACCGTCGGCAGGAATCGACCCGACCGGCACTCCCTCCCCCGAGAAAATGCCGGTCGGTCGTCATGGGACTGGTTGTTCACCGCCCTTTCCGCTCCGCCAGAACGGTCAGGGTTTGCGTCCCACGCCGAAGGGAATGGTTCAGACGGGCTTCGGCCCCTGAAGCGCGTTGTAGATTTTCTTGCCCAATACGGCGGCGATCGGAATGGAGATCACCAGACCGGCTGCGAATGCCGCTGCGATCTGCCAGCCCTCGCGCATGTCGAGCGACAGGACCGCGACCACCGCCGCACCCGCCACGGCGCTGGCGACGAGGATGTAGAGGACTGCGGTCAGACGAAGCATGATCAGTCTCCTTGGTGTTCATGTCTTTCGAGGATCACCATAGGCGGCCTGCCGGGGTTTTCCTTGATCTGGCTCAAGTCCTTGCACGCAAAGGCTTAGACCAAAGGCGAAGTGGCTCATGTCGGCCGTTAACACTGTTTTAAGCCTGTTGTTGCCGGTCCAGCCCGGTTCGGCCAAGGTCGCCCATCGGATTCTGCCAGGAACAACAGGATGATCTCTCGACGCTCGGTGATTGCCGGACTGGGCGGGCTGCTCGCCACTGCGGGGATGCCCGTGGGTCTGCGCACGTCGCGCGCCCAGACGCTTGCCATGGCGGAGTTGCGCGGCGGGTTCGACGCGGCCGAGGCTGGTATCCTGCCGGGAACGGAAGACGACCAGAGCCGCAAGCTGCAGGACCTGATCGATCGGGCAGCCGCCGTGGGGCAACCGGTCTTCCTGCCGGCCGGGACCTATGAGGTCGCCAATCTGGAGCTGCGCGACGGCAGCCGGCTGACCGGCGTGCCGGGCCTGACGCGGCTCGTCTATCGGGGCGACGGGCATCTGATCGCGGCCCAGGACATCCGGCGTGTCAGCCTTTCCGGCATCACCTTCGACGGCGCCAATCGCTGGCTGGCCGACTACACCGAAGGGCTTCTCGCCTTCCGCAGCGTCGACGAGGTCTTAATCGACGCCTGCGAGATCGTTGGCAGCCGCAAATGTGGGATTTATCTCGCGCGCTCCGGCGGGCGGGTCGAGGGCTCGCGCATCTCGGGCGCTGCCGAGGCCGGTATCTGGGCGATCGAGGGCCGCGCCTTCACCATCCGCGACAATGAGGTTTTCGACTGCGGCAATGGCGGGATCCTCGTGCATCGCTGGACGAAGGGTGAGGACGGCACCGTCATCTCGGGCAACCGGGTGGCGCGGATCGCAGCCACCAATGGGGGCACCGGGCAATATGGCAATGGCATCAATGTTTTCCGGGCCGACAATGTGCTGGTCTCCGGCAACCATGTCTCGGACTGCGCCTTCTCGGCGATCCGGGCGAATTCGGCTTCCAACATCACGATCAGCGGCAACCAGGCCTTCCGCTCGGGCGAGACCGCGATCTATGCGGAGTTCGAATTCGAGGGTGCGCTGATCGAGGGCAATGTCATCGATGGGGCGGCCATCGGCATTTCGGTTGCCAATTTCGACCATGGCGGGCGGCTCTCGACCGTGAGCGGCAATATCGTGCGCGGCATTGTCGACAAGGGCCCTTACGAGCCGACGGTCAGCGGCTTCGGCTTTGGCATCTCGGTCGAGGCCGACACGCTGGTGACCGGCAATCTGGTGGATGGGGCGGAGACGGCAGCGCTCGCGATCGGCTGGGGGCCTTATCTGCGCAATGTCATCGTCAGCGACAACATTCTGCGCGGCAGCCCGGAAGGCATGCGGATCAGCGTTGTGGAAGGTGCCGGCGAGACCGTGATCCGCAACAATATCGTCGACGGCGCATCGGATGGCGCAGTCGTCGGATATCGCTGGAACGACCGGGTCGGCGGGCCGATCGCCGACGGGGAGACCGGCTTTGCGCACCTCACACTTTCTGGCAATCGGGCGGGTGGCGGCGGACCTTAACGGTCCGGACTGCAAGCGTTAAGACTTCGGAAACCACCATGAGACCTTCCGAATTGTCGTAATTTCTGTTTAAGGCCGTTCTGATCTACTCTGCGGTAACCAAACTATCACGGGTCCCATGCTTCTACCCTTGCAGAACACCATCCTGGAGAAGATTGCGACTGGACAGTCGCTGGCGGAGACCGTCGATTATCTTTGTCGCGAAGTGGAGACCATGACGGACGATCTCGTCTGCTCTGTCCTGCTGCTCGACGATGAGCAGCGCCTGCGCCACCTCGCCGGCCCTTCGCTTCCGCTGGAATACACATCAGCAATCGACGGCGTCGCGATCGGCCATGGTGTCGGCTCCTGCGGCACGGCTGCCTTTCACGGGGAACCTGTTCTCGTCGAGAACATCGATACCCATGAATACTGGCAGCCCTACAAGCAGCTTGCCCTGCCCTTGGGGCTGAAGGCCTGCTGGTCGACGCCGATCATCGGCTCGGGAAAGGTGCTCGGCACCTTCGCCTTCTACTATCGCAACATCCGCGGGCCATCTGACCCCGAACGGCAGATCGTCAATGCCTGCGTGCATCTCTGCGCCATTGCCATGGAACGCGATCAGCGCATGGCGGAGCGCCGGCGCATGGCTGATACCGATGGCCTCACCGGCCTGCCAAACCGCAGCCGGTTCAACGAGGTCATTGCTGAGGTCTCGCGACGGGACGGCGACTGGGCCCTGATGCTGGTCGATCTCGACAATCTGAAAATGGTCAACGACACGTTCGGCCATGGGGCCGGAGACGATCTGATCCGGATTGTCGCCGAGCGCATGAAGCAGGAATGCACGCCGGGCATGGCCTTCCGCCTGGGCGGTGACGAATTTGCCGTGATCGTGCCCTGTCTTGCGACGTCCGAACCGGCGGCACTTGCCGAAAAGCTCATCTACCGGATTAAGGAGCCTGCCGATTGTGCCGGGCACCTCATCTATCCCGCCGCGACTCTGGGCGGCGCCCGGGCCGGGCTGGAGCGAAGCCCGCAGCAAGTGCGCCAGAACGCTGACTACGCCCTCTACCATGCCAAGGAACGGGCGCGCGGTCGCTATCTCGAATATCAGCCGGGTCTCGGCTCCTCGATCGTCAAACGCTTCCGCTCGGTGCAGGAGGTCGATCAGGCATTGCGCAACGACCGGATCGACGCGCATTACCAACCGATCATCGAGCTCGCCAGCGGGCGCATCATGGGCTTTGAATCGCTCTGCCGGATGCGGATGCCGGATGGGCGCCTGATCGAGGCTGCGCATTTTCACGAAGCGATGAAAGACGCCCATGTGGCGATCGAGATCACCGAGCGCATGCTGGAACGCATTGCCTCGGCGGCCAGCGACTGGAATCGCGAAGGGCTGTTGTTCTCGCGGGTTGGGCTTAACCTCAGTGCGGCCGATTTTCACCGGGGCGGGTTGACGCGCCGCATTGTCGACGCCTTCGAGCGGGTCGGACTTGCGCCGGGCACGGTTGTGGCGGAGGTGACGGAATCCGTCTATCTCGCCCAGAAGGACAATGTGATTGCCGACGAAATCCATGCGCTGCGCGAAGCCGGGATCAAGGTGGCGCTCGACGATTTCGGCACCGGCTTTGCCTCGCTCACGCATCTTCTCACCGTCCCCGTCGACATCATCAAGATCGACAAGTGCTTCGTGCGGCGTCTGGCAGATGCAGGCAGCGGCAGCGTGATCACCAAGGGCCTGCTCGATATCGCCCGGGGCCTCGGGATCTGGGTCGTGGCTGAGGGCATCGAGGAAGAGGCCCAGGCCGAGCAACTGGTGTCGCTCGACTGCAAGGCCGGCCAGGGCTATTTCTTTGCCCGTCCTGTCGATCGCGACAGCGTGCGTGAAATGCTGGAAGTCAGCAATTACCACGCAGACTGGATGCGGATCCTGCGCGACCGCCAGCACCTGGCGCTAGACAAGGCAAGCTGAGGCGCGGCAACTGCAAGCCGCCGCGCCCGTTCGCATTTTCCCCTACCCCCTGATCAGACAGCAGTCCGTGCGCTCGTGACGAGGCGGATCAGCGCGCGCGCTTCGGGCGGTGGTCGCTTCTCCATCCGGCGATAGACACGGCAATCGGGGGTGCGGGTGAGCAGCCCCATATTCACCAGTTCGCGGCGGATCAGCACATGGTCGCCGAAGCCGTTGTGGCGCATTAGAACCGCGTTCACAGCCTTTTCCGGCAGTTCCTCGCCGGCCGGCAGGAAGGACCAGAGCACCCAGAGCGCCAGTTGCTGCTGATTGAGCTTGCCCGGCCAGCGGACGAGACGATCCGTGCCGGCAAAGCAGCGGGCGGTGAGCTCGACGCGCCGGAAGTCGACGGCGGGTTCTGCTTCGACCACAGGCGGGTTGGCGAGGCGCTCTTCGGCGGCGCGGCTTGCCTTGAAATGCTGGTAGTTGCGGAAGCCGACCGCGCGGGTCAGCATGTTCAAAAGCTCGACATGGCCGGGTAGCTCCGCCCGGGCTTCCAGTTCGCGCTTCAGGTTTTTGGCCAGCGCCGACAGATCGGGCGCGGCATAGGCATGGGTCATCCTCGACATCGTATGTCTCCTGGTCGTGCCCGGCTGCCTCAAGCAGCCAACATGGCCGGTGGTCACCGACTTCCGACGGGGCACGGGAAAAACGAGCCGACATCGACAAGAGAAAAGCAGGTTTAGCTCCCCTTGTCGGGGCGGTGACGCCTGGGTGGACTGCAGACCCTGGAAGCTCAGAGATAAGCGCGGCAGGCCGGTCATGTCAATTCCGCCGGCGATCAGGAAATTTCATCGGTCCCATCAGCGCAACCGGCTTTCCCGGAGACCTGACGCGGGATAGCCTCCGCGACAACAATCACGGGAGTTTTAAATGCTGAAGATCTACGGCGTCTACAAATCGCGCGCGACACGCATTCTCTGGCTGCTGGAGGAGCTTGGCGTTCCCTTCGAGCTCGTTCCGGTGCTGCAGGCCTACAAGCTCAAGGACCCGATGGCGCCGGACGCCAGGCTCAACACGCGGTCGGCCGAATTCTTGAAGATCAACCCGATGGGCAGCATTCCGACCATCGAGGACGACGGGCTGGTCTTGAACGAGTCGCTCGCACAGACGCTTTATGTGGCGCGCAAGCATGGCGGGCCGATCGGGCCGCGCGATCTCACCGAAGAGGCGCAGATGCTGCAATGGTCGCTGTTTGCCGCGACCTCGATCGAAACGGAAGCGCTGAAGATCTCCATGGCCAACAACGAGGGGCGGCTTGGCACCGAGGCCGGTGATCTGGAAGCCAAGGCCGTCGCCCGCATTCTCGCCCGCCCCTTCGGCGTGCTGGAAAAGCACTTTGCCGCCAACGATTATGCCGTCGGCGGCCGCTTCACCGTGGCCGATATCAACCTGGCCGAGATCGTGCGTTATGCGCAGGCCTACCAGCCGCTGTTCGACGCCCATCCGAAGACGGCGGCCTGGCTCGCCCATGTGCAAGCCCGCCCGGGCTTCAAGGCGATGTGGGAAAAGCGACTGGCAGAGGTGGAGTGAGGGGGCGATAACTCCCTGACCGCTTAGCCGACAGTTTTCCTCGGTCGGTCGTCGGCCCGGCCCCCTGCCCCCGCCCCTCAGCCGCAGCCAGGAACATCCTTGAGGCTGTACCAGACCGGGATGCCGCGTTCGGTAGCTATCCGGACATCGTTGTCGGCGCCCTTGGAGGCACCGGGCAGGCGCAGGACGCCTTCGCAGAGGGCCAACAACCGGCCGGCGACCGGGTGGAAGATTTCTTCGTAGAGTTCGTCGCCGACCGTCTTGCCGCCGGCCGCGTGCCAGATGGGCAGCGCCACCCATTCACCGATCAGCGGCACATGGCCTGCCTTGAACAGGGCGTGCGAAGGCGCTTCCAGGACTTTCAGGTTCGCGGCCATTTTTTCCGGGTCGTCTTCGGTGCCCGAACGATAGGGACCGGCAATCAAAATCAGCATGTCATTCTCCTCGAACGCGTTCCGCCTCATGCGGGAACATGCCCATATCCGCACGATTCTTCTGGATTGTCGAATCCGTTTTGCTATTATCAGGCAATATCGTGAACATTCGGGCAGAAACATGCTGACAGAACAGAGACGCCGGCAGATCCTTGATGTGCTGAAGCGCGACGGGCGGGCGGTGGCGGGCGAGCTTGCGCGGCTATGGAACGTGTCGGAGGACACGATCCGGCGGGACATGCGCGACATGGCTTCGGCAGGGCTGCTGAAGCGCGTGCATGGCGGGGCACTGCCGGTCGCGGCGCCCCTACCCGAGCTTTCCGTGCGACGCCGGCTTGCGACCGAGGAGAAGCGGCGGCTGGCAGCGGCAGCGGTGCGGCTGATCGCGCCCGGGCAGGTGGTGTTCTTCGACGGCGGCACGACGACGGCGGAGATCGTGCGGCAGATCCCTCAGGACATGGCGCTCACCGTGGTCACCCATGCGCCGACGATCGCCGCCGAACTGGAATCCAATTGTGACGTGGAGGTCATCCTGATCGGTGGGCGGATCTACAAGCATTCGATGGTGGCTGTCGGGCCGACCGCGCTTGCGGCGATCGACAGGTTGCGGCCGGATGTCTTCTTTCTCGGCGCGACAGCCGCCCATCCCTTGGAAGGTCTGACGACGGGTGACTTCGAGGAGGCCGCGATCAAGCGGCGGATCCTGGAGCGGAGCCTTGCCACCTATTGCCCGGTGACGCTGGACAAGCTCGACAGCGTCTCGCCCTTTGGCATCGCATCGATCTACGAGCTGACGGGACTGATCGTGGCATCGGAAACCGCCCCTGGAGCGCTTGACGGCTACACGGCGGCCGGGGCTGCGCTGATCCTCGCCTGATCGTCAGCTCGCGTCCGCGACCCGTGTGAACGGCCGGACCAGCACCCAATAGCCGGTCTGGCGATGGACCAGGTAGGTCACGACGGCGAGACGGAGCAGTTGCACGAGCACCATGGCGGCAGCGGCACCGTTGATGCCCCAGATGGGCACGAGGAGGAGCATCAGCAAAATGCAGGTGGCGACCGAGATCGAGACGATCAGGAGGCTCAGGCGATAGCGGCCCTGGACCACCAAGAGTTCTGCTGCCTGGCCGGTTGCGCCGCGGATGACATAGGCAAGGCCGAGCAGGGCAAGGCACGGATAGGCGGCGACAAAGGCCGGGCCGAAGAGGTGGAGCAAGGGATAGCCGGCGACCAGCGTGAGGGCGACGGAGGGGATGGTCAGCCAGAAGGTCGCATTGGTTGAGCGGGTGATGCGGGCCTGCAGCCCTGCCCTGTCGGCGGAGGCGAGCGACAGCGAAAAGCCGCGGGCGGCGACCAGCATGAAGCCATATTGCACGAAGGCGGCGAGCGAGAGCGAACGCTGGGCGGCGAAATAGAGCGAGGCCTGTTCAGGGGCGACGAGGAAACCGAGGATGAGCACGTCGATCCAGACGAAAAGCTCTTCCGCCGTCATTGCAGGCATCATCAGGACAGAGGCCACAAGCCAGAAGCGGCGACGCTCGCGGTTCGTGATCGTACGCTCTCTTTTCGGCAGGCGGGCGCGCAGGAGAAGCGCCTGGACGAGCAGGACGATGATGGAGGCGAAGACGACGATGGCAAGAACCGTCACGGCATCGAGGGGGAAGCCTGCCGCTTCTGCCAGGGCGACGCCGAGCATGATCAGCGCCGGGCGCAGGATGTAACCTGGAACGGTGGAGAGCGCATACCAGCCGAAGCCGCGGGATATACCGGTCAGATAGGTTTCGAGCGAGAGCACGGGAAAGCCGAGGGCCAGCACCCCGAGCGGCAGGAGAAAGGCCGGATCGACGAGACCCGGCAGAACGATGAGGAAGACGAGCGCTGCTGCCGCAAGCAGGCCGGAGCCTGTGATCACGGCGCGAAAGCCGGTCGCGAGATATCCGGCGAGATGGTCATGGCTCTGACGCCTGCCATAGCGGGGAATGAAACGGGCAGCGGAATCGTAAAAGCCGAGCACGCCGATCTGGCCGACAACGCTGACCCAGGTCCAGAGGATGACATAGATGCCGTAGTCTTCGAGCACCATCAGGCGGGCGAGCAGGATCTGCAGACCAAGGCCGACAAAGGCTGCAGCAATGCGCACGGAGATGCTGACAAGGGCGCCGCGAAGGCCGGGATCGGTGAGGAGATCAAGGGCCTTGCGCCGCAGCCTGCCAATCATGGCATGCAGCACAGCACGAGGCTCATCGTGCCGCCGCTGCGGCCGGCAAGGCGCTGAAGTGCATCGGCAATGCCCCGAACCCTCGTTCTCCAGGCCGGGCCGATGCCCTGATAAAAAGCGCGCAGCCGCGGACGCAGGCCCGCCTTCCAGTGGCGGCAATAGAGCTGGCCGAGGCTGGTCAGGGGAATGTAGCAGGCGGTGAGCGGCTCGGTGGTGTTGGTCCAGCTCGACTTGTAGGTCGAGGGATCGTTGAGGAAATCGAAGCGGCGGATGCCGGTCTCGATCGCCCAGCGCTGGGCGTTTTCCATCTGCACCTTGCCGGGCGAGTATTTCTGGTAGGCAAGGTCGATGGCGCCGAGGAAGCAGTAGTAGTCCTCATGGAAGCGGATGCCGAGTTCCATGGCGATCGGGACACCGTCGAGCGTCAGGGCATGCAGATACACCCGACCGTGATCCGCTACCTCTACCGCGCCCAAGTTTCGCAGGAAGGCGGCAAAGCGCGGGTCGAAGAGATCGCGGCCAAGGCGGCCGGTGCCTTTCAGCCAGTCCTGTTTCATGGCGATGCAGCGGTCGATGTTTTCGGCGAAACCTTCACTGCCCGGCGACCAGATCCGGTAGTCGAGCGCGCCCAGTTTTTCCAGTTTGTTGCGGCGGCTGTTGCGCTGCAGGCGCTGCTTCTTGGGCAGCGCGCGGTGGTAGCTCTCCCAGTCGGCGATGCCGGACAGGTCGAGGATCGAGGACTGCGGCATCAGGTCTGGCGCATATCCCTCGCCTTCGAGCATCTGCGCCAGCAGGGCTGCTTGCGGCACATGATCGAGGCAGACCGCGTCTGGCCCGCCGCCATTCCGGATCTCGTCGAAGACCAAGCGGCCAAGGATCGGGTCGAAGCGGGCCGGATCATAAAGAAGGGTGGCATACTGGTTCATCGGCGCCGTCAGCGGCACCAGAGCGGTGATGGCGGGGCTTACCCGACGCGTCATCAGCGGCCAGATCATCAGGCATTCGGCGCCATCCCAGAGGACATAGACCTTCGGGCCAGCGCCGGAATTCGATGGATCCGAAAGGAAGGTCCTGGACCAGCTCAGGCACCAGTCGGCGCTCTGGAAATAGGTGAAGGGTTCCGGACAGCGCCTTTCCAAGTCCCGCCAGGTTTCCTCGAGCTCAGCGAGCTGGCCAAGGCTTTCGCGGTATTCCAGTTCGAGCATGCGCCCCTTGAACGCAATGCGCCCGATGGAAGAACAGAGGGCGGTTTCGCCTTGGGGCCTTTGTTGGCCTCGGGTCGAAGCATCCATGGTGATCGGGCTCGTCGGTTGCGCGATGGGTCGAGGCGGCAGTCTATCCGCCAAGAGTTAAACCTCCCTTGAGGCAGAGGCCTATCGCCTTCAACCGATGGGAGGGCGACGGTGCGCGATCAGGACAGGAGCACGTCCGTCACCCTGATCGTGCCGACATGCAACCCGTTCCAGTTGGTCATGCCATGGCGGGAAAGCCCAAGCAGGGCAGTCTTTTCTGCGCTGCCGTCCTCGAAATGGCGAGCAAGAAGGGCCGCGATCATGGCTTCCGCGGCGCGGGTCGCGCCATCCTCGGCCTTGACGGCGAAGGACAGGCCCTTGTCCGGCAGGAGCGCGCAGAAGACGCCCTCGGCACCGGTCTTGGCGAAGATCTTGCCGGGTGCGACTTCCATCAGCTTTGTGCAGAAGCGCTTGGTTCCGGCAACGTAGAAGGGTTCGGCCATGCAGGCATTGATCAGCCTGCGGGCGGCAGCGGCGCGGATGGGCTCGAGCCCCTTGCCCGTTGCGAGCTTGCCGAAGCCGCGGGCAAGGCCCGACAGCGGTACGGCATAGGTCGGGATCGAGCAGCCATCGGTGCCGCAATTGTCGCGCGAGAGGACAGCGCCGGTCAGGTCCGCCATGATGGCGCGGATCGCCTGCTGCAGCGGATGGTCGAAACCGGCATAGCCGCGCGGATCCTCCCCGGTGTGGCAGCAGGTGCAGATGAAGCCGGAATGTTTGCCGGAGCAGTTGTTGTGGAGTGCCGTCGGCTTGTCGAGTGTGCGGGCCTGGTCGATGAGCACGGACTGGTGCGACGACCAGTGGGCACCGCATTCGAGCACGCCTTCATCCCGACCGGCCGCCTTCAGCATGGCGGCCGCGGTTGCCAC
Source organism: uncultured Allorhizobium sp. (assembly GCA_958439205.1). Lineage (GTDB taxonomy): Bacteria > Pseudomonadota > Alphaproteobacteria > Rhizobiales > Rhizobiaceae > Allorhizobium. The sequence goes on from OY288189.1 coordinate 3,730,970, forward strand.
ATGCTCCGGCTCGCCGGAATGGGAGGCGCAGGCGAGTGCGAGTTCGCGATTGCCGAAGCCATAGGCATCAGCGGCGCCGCTTTCGACGAGCGGCAAGGCCTGCATGGCCTTGCAAGCCGAGCGCGGGAAAACGCCGGCATCGACATCACCAGCGGAAAAGACGGTTTTGCCCTCGGCATCCACCACGATCGCCAGACCCCGATGGCGGCTCTCGACGAGTTGACCGCGCGTGACTTCAACCGTGATCGGATTTTCCATGCTCTGCCTCAAAATGCCAATATTCTCGGAGACTTGTTAAAGCATGCATCGCCATCGCGTTCGAGGTCCGGATTGAAATTTCTGCTGCGCATCGTCTCCGTCATCCTACTGGTCTTCGTGCTTCCGACCCTGGTGTCTGCCGGGCTGTGGGCGACACGCGACCATCCGGACGGCTGGAGTTCGGCCAAGTGGGGCTCGTCGGGCCTGCTGCCCTCGGCTGAGGAAAGCCCGGAAGCGGCGATCTACATCTTTTCGGCGATGACGGGCGGCCTGAAGGGCGCGATCGCCAGCCATGCCTGGATCGTCACCAAGGACGAGAACGGCGCCTATCAGCGCTATGACAAGGTGGGCTGGGGTTCGCCGATCCGCCGCAACCACAGGGCACCCGATGCCTTCTGGTATTCCAACCCGCCGCGGCTGGTGGCGGAGGTGAAGGGTGAAGACGCCAAGCGGCTGATCCCGATGGTCGAGGCGGCGATCGCCGGCTACCAGTATGGGCAGCCGGGCGGCTACCGGATCTATCCGGGGCCGAACTCGAACACATTCGTGGCGCATGTGCTGCGCGAGGTGCCGGAACTCGGCGCCGTGCTGCCGGCCGATGCCGTCGGCCGCGACTATCTGGCGGGTGGGGCCTTCTACCATCTCGACAAGGATGGGCGTGATCTGCACTTGAGCCTCGGCGGCTTTGCCGGGCTGTCGGTGGGCGTGCGCAGCGGGCTGGAGGTGAATTTCCTCGGGCTAGTGGCCGGCGTGGATTTCGCCCGGCCGGGCATCAAGGTGCCGGGCTTCGGCACGATCGGGCTTTAAGCGCTCTGCCCTCGAAACAAACGCCGTGAATCAAAAGAGCCACCCGCGAGGGTGGCTCCCATGAGTTTAGTCCTTTGTCTGGACCCGGACGGGGAAACCGTCCGAAGGAAGGCTGGATCAGGCCGAGGGCTGCCCCGTCAAAACCACACCCTTACCAAAGTCACACACGCAGACCGAAATCTCATTAGACATTGGATCACCTTCCTTTCGTTACGTTGCCGATGATCAGAAGGTAGGGTGGTCGAGGGGATTCGACAAGGCACGTTGTGTGACGATTTGTTGGGATAATTGTGTTGCATCGCGGCAGGTTTCGTTCACAATTCGCGCGCTGCTTCGGAGTTCAGTCCGCTCTCGCTAGAGGCGTCAGAAAAACGCGCTCGTAGCTGCGAAACGGTGGATCTTCACCGAACCGAGCATTCGCGGCCACGCCATCCGGATCTTTTTCCACCTGCTCCCGATAGCTCGCATAGGCTTCTTCATCCGCGAAGGTGAACAGCGCGATCGCAACGTCGGTCGCCCCTTCGCTGCCCAAACCTTCAAAGCTCACCTTGGCATCCTGCGGCTTTTCTCGTGGCATGAAATAGCCATGGTGCGTGCCGCCATGACGTTCGATCAGTTTGATCCAGATGCGGGCATAAGCCTCGAATTCCGAGAGGCGTTGCGGATCGAGATGATAGCGAACTTCACATGTGACAGGGCTTTTGGGCATGAAGATCTTCCTTGTCGCGGTACAGGTTCGTTCAGGGCTTGAGGAGGCCTGCGATATCCTATGGCATGAAACGGACTTGAAAACAGACCGTGTGCAATCCCGCAGCCAATCGGTCAGCGCTGGTCAGATCGCCAATTCATATTGACCGCCCCCGCTCCGGCGGTGACACTCCTCTCTGCAATGGGAGGAGTACATCATGGAAGAACCGATCCGCTGGCGGAACATGCTGAGCGCGCCGAGGGACGGCAGCCGCATTCTGGTGACCATCCGCGCGTCCGAACAGGGGCCGGGCGCCGTTGATCTCGTCTACTGGTCCAAGGGTGACCGCTTCGGCGCCGATGGCTGGCGGTCGTCGGATTCGACGCCGGGACTGATCATCGCCTATGCGGAGCCGGAGCTGAAATGCTGGATGCCGCTGCCCGGTGTCAATATGGAAGCGATGGCCCGCCCGCCGGCCTGGGAGGGCGAGGACGAGAAGGAGCTGGATGGATCGGGGATCTGAGGGAGCCCACCATCACCAGGCATTGCCGGCGAAGCGAAACTACCGGTGTACAGAGGGGGTTGTGCGTTCGGAACACGTAACGACGCACGGCTGTTATCAGCAGACCGCACCATTTGATTACCCGCATTTCTGGAGATAGGCATGTTCACCCACATCATGATCGGCAGCAACGACCTGCAGCGCTCGAAACGCTTCTATGACGCCACCTTCGTGGCCTTGGGCGGAAAGCCCGGCGAGACGGACGCGCGGGGCAGGCTGATTTATCTGCACAACGGCAGCCGCCTGATGGTCACGGCGCCGATCGACGGCAAGCCGGCGACGTCGGCCAATGGCGGGACGATCGGCATTCTGGCCGCGAGTGCAGATCAAGTGCGCGCCTGGCATTCCGAAGGCGTCGCGCATGGAGGCACCTCGATCGAAACCCCGCCGTCGGAGCGGCCGGACGGATCGTTCGTCGCCTATATGCGTGACCCTGATGGCAACAAGCTGACGGTACGCTCGCTACCCGGGGCCACGACATGAGCGACGGCGCTCGCGCCTAATCCGCCTGCTTTGCCGTCGTGACTGGTGCGGTGATCAGCTTGAACTCCACCATCTCCTGCGGCGTCAGGTAATAGAGCCGGTCCGGGGGTGTTTCGAGGGCGTGGATCCAGAGACCGTCGCCGATGCCCATCTCGTCGAGATGCCGGGCGATGCGGGCGGTGGTGCGCTGCGCTTCCGACATGGCCTGTTCGGGCGACGGGCGTTCCTCGCCGGCATTGAAGACCTGGTGGACGCCGAGGATGGCGTTTTCCTCTGCCTCGCGCGCGACGCCACCGGCAAAGATCAGCGGGCAGGATGAGGCGCAGAGCGCCTTGGTCGCAACCCTCGTATCCAGGCCCTTTTCGCGGATCAGCCGGGACATGGCGAGCGCATCTTCGACGGAGCCTCCCGGCGAATTCAGCAAGACTGCCTTCACATATTCGCCGCGTGCGCCGATCTCTTCGGCGAAGCGGTCGGCGGAGCCGAGATCTATTGCGCCTTCCGCCTTGAGCAGGCCGCCGGGCAGAAGCTCGAAGCGCATCGGCTGGCGCAGGATTTCCCGCGACGTTTCCGGCTCGACCAGCGGCGCTTGCGGCACACCGTCGGTCAGGGCCGGCGGAAGTACCGGCGCGTCGGTCGTCATCGGATCATGGCCCGGCAGGGCGGCGTTTGCGAGGCTCATTTCGCGCAGGTCGACGAAGAGGAAAGCGCCGGCGGCCGCCAGAAGGCCGAAGAATGCACCGCGCATCAGGAGCCCGTCGTCGGCGCTCAGAAAGGCTGCCTTCAAACGCTGGAAGAGCGAGGAGGGTTTCACGCCGGCGGACCCTTTCTGGGCGCCTTCGCCGACATGTCGAGGCTGGTGATGTTGGAATCTGCCCGGCTTCGCTCATCGTCGGTTTCTGCGGCCTGCAAGGCCTGCTCCACATCGATGCCCTGGCGACCAAGCGCACGCTGCACCTCCAGCGCCTCCAGCAGCTCTGCCGCCGTGATCCGCTGGGCAAAGGGCATGCGCTCCTCCTGCCGCCGGATGGCGCCATGGACGACGGCCAGGATGAAGACGAGAACGGCGGGGAGCAGATCGATGGAGATTGCGCCGGCCCAGGCCGGGATGAAGTCGCCGGCATAGCGCAGCACGGCTTCGGCTGAGGACAGCGGCACGAAGCGGCGCTCCGCGACAGGTTCGCGGGCGAGAATATCGTCCGCTGCCTGCGACAAGACTTGAGACTGGGCCGAAACCGAGGCGCGGATCGTCTCCATGACCTGGTCCTGGCGGTCGGCCAGATCGGCCGCCCGCCCATCGGCGACCGGGGCGATGAAACCGAGCGACAAGTCTTCGGCCGCGCGCTTGACCGAGGGGGCGATCGAGGTCTGTTCCAGCGAGGTGATGACGCCCGAGAGGGCGACGACTTCCGCCGAGAATTCATCGCTGCGGGGTGCGACGGCACCCGGCGCGGACACCAGCGTGCGCATTGTTGCCAGATGCGCACGACCCTGGTCGAAGAGGGTCGTGACGCGTTCGCGGGAGGCGACGATGCCGGTTTCCAGTTCGTTGAGCTGCGCGGACATCTGCGTCAGAAGCTGAACGACGCTGCCGGCCCCCGTCGTGCCCGTCAGCGCACCGTTCTGTCGTTCGTCCTCGGCAAGCCTCGAAAAGCGCTCAGATGTGCGCTGAATATCCGGCAGCAGGCTTTGGGCGGCCAGTGCGTTCTGATGCGCCTGGTCGAGGTCGGCGGTATAGTCCTGAACCGTCTCGGCGAGATGCTGTTCGAGCGCTGCGGAGCCTGCGAGTGCTGCCGCATTCAGCCAGCTCGACATGGCGATGATCATCGCACAGCCGAGCGCCATAACGCCCAACATGGCGCCACGTGCCGCCGCGCCTGTCACATGCGGATAGAAGCGCGCCATGTAGGACCAGAAGGCATAGATCGCGACCGACACCGAGGCGGCATAGATGATGGCGGCGAAGAAGACCGCGGTCGCCGAGCCATCTAGCAGACTTCGGACCCCGAGATAGGTATAGACGCCGGAGGCAAGAGCGAGAACCGCAAGGGCAAAGCGGGTCATGGTTTCGACGGCCACGACGCCGTCCTGCAAACGATGCGAAGCGCCAAGCGCCATGAAGACCTCCGACAGGATGTAAGTCTTAACAAGCTCTTAAGAAGCGGGCGAAATGAAGGCTGAGCGCGGGGTTGTTCGAACAAAGCCGGTCGCGTGGCACTGGGAACAGGTGCCTCTCACGGCAGTGTTACGCGATGGGGCGATGTGGTCGCGGTTGAGGTGGAGATTTGATGCTTGCTGCGCGCTGTCCCAGGGAAATTTTGACGAGACGCCGCCCGGCTCGGCAGCCCCTACATATCGAGGTATCATATTTTGTCGTCCGGCCTGACCGAATGTTAAGCTCCCTTAGCGCAATATCTTCCGAGCTATGGGCCCATCAATGGGTCCGAAACCGGTGCTTGAGGGGTTTGGAGTGCGTTACAGAGAGGCCGACGATGTGTTCAAGACGCTCGTGTCGGAGCTGAACTCGACGCTGACCCCGACGACGATCATGGCACTCACCATACTGGCCGTCGGCTCGTTTGCGTATCAGAGCTTTGGCAGCACCCCGATCCTGCTGGCCACGATCGTGGGCGCCATAGCTTCGCTTGGCAAAATCACCGTCAGCCTGGCGCATCGGCGCGCGGGTGCCGCGAAGCGCGCCACCGTTGCGGAGGCCGCGCGATGGGAGATGGCGCATGCCCTGCTCATCTTTGTGATTGCGGGCTGCGTGGGGACAATCGCCACCACCATCTTCTCCTACCCCGACCCATCGGTCCACATCCTCGCAGCAGCGCTGATCTATGGCTATTCCGCCGGGGTCGCGGTCCGGATATCCGTTCGGCCGTTGATCGCCGGGACGGCGATCCTGCTTGCATGCGTGCCGACGGCTATCTCGGTCATGGTGTATGGCGACACGGTCCACTGGATTCTGGCGGCGATGTCTATGGTCTTCCTGTTTGCCGCGATGCAGAGCGTGCTGCATGTCTATAGAACCACCACAAGGCAGATCTGCCTGCGTCTGGAGATGGAGCATCAGGCACGCCACGATGCGCTGACAGGGCTTTATAACCGCATAGCGCTGCGCGAGGCCTATTCGAGCCTTGGCCGGGCGGACGATGCCCTCACCTGCGTGCATTGCTTTGATCTTGATGGGTTCAAGGAGATCAATGATCGCTTCGGTCACGCGGTCGGAGATGCGCTGCTGGCGGGGATCGCCGAGCGGCTGCGCGAGAGCCTGGAGCCGCCTGTGATCGCGGTCAGGATCGGTGGCGACGAGTTCGTCATTCTCCAACCTGATGTTCGCGATCCCGCCGAGGCGGAGAACCTGGCACGGCAGATCCTCGATGTGCTCGCCCTGCCCTATCGTCTTGTGGCTGAGGAGATCACCATCGGCATCAGCCTGGGCTATACGATGGCCCTTTCCGGCTCTGCGGAGCTGGAGCAGATGATGGCCTTGGCGGACAAGGCCTCCTACCGCGCGAAGCGAAATGGCGGCGGTATCGACCGCGAAACGCCGCCGACGCTGGACCTGGGCAAGTTTTCCCTGGTCGCATGAGATAGCGGAGGCCTGCCCAGCGAGAGGCTTTTCGAGCTAAGCTCCGATCAAGCCGAGATTCTCGAGGGAGGAAACAATGCGCCGCGATATCATTCTGGTCGATCCACTGCCGAGGACGCTCGATCTGATCATGGAGCCCGCCGTCCGGGCCCGGCTGGACGCGCTGGGCGAGGTCATCGTGTCGGAAGATCGAGCGATGCCTGCCGAAGATGTCGACCGGTATCTTCCCGACACCGTGCTGATCTTCGGCCAGACCGACATGCCGAGGGAGCGCCTGGACAGGGCGCCGCGGCTGAAGGCGATCATCAATGTCGAGTCAAATTTCCTGCCGAATATCGACTATCAGGCCTGCGTCGAGCGCGGGATCTGGGTGATCACACCGGCCTCGGCCTTCGCCTCACCCGTTGCGGAGGCAGCGCTCGCCATGGCGCTCGACCTCGCACGCGGCATCACCGCAGCGGATCGCGACTTTCGCCAGGGTGTCGAGCGCTATGGGCTGGAGGGCAATGCCAAGACCTTCCGTTTTGCCGGCGCGCCTGTCGGGATCATCGGCTTTGGCGACCTCGGCCATGCGTTTCGCGACCTCATCCGCCCGTTCAAGAACAGGGTTCGCGTTTTCGATCCCTGGCTGCCTAGGGAGATCATCGAAGGCCAGGATTGCGAGCCCGCGACGCTCGACGAGGTACTCAGCGAAAGCCAGGTGGTCTTCGTCTTTGCCAGCGTAACCAGCGAGAATGAGGGCTTCATTGGGAAACGCGAGTTTGCGATGATGAAGCCGGGAGCGGCTTTCCTGCTGATGAGCCGGGCCGCCGTTGTCGACTTCCCGGCGATGATCGAGGCTGCCCAATCCCGCCATATCCAGGTGGCGACGGATGTGTTTCCGGAGGAGCCTGTGGCCGCCGACGATCCCGTGCGCCAGGCGTCGGGCATTCTGCTCTCGGCCCACAGGACCGGCGGCACGCGGGACGCCTTCTATGCGCTTGGATCCATGGCCGTTGCCGATGCCGAACTGATCATGAAGGGCCTGCCGCCCCGCCTCTGCCGCCGCGCCGACCCGGCAACTGCCAGCAAGATGCGGTCGAAGCCGGTGGCGGTGTCGTGAGGGCGAAGCGGGGTAGTTCAGTATTAGAGGCGGGTTGCTTTTCTGGAAGGTAGCCCCCTCACCCCAGCTTCAACACAATCTTGCCGATATGTGCGGAGCTTTCCATCAGGCGGTGCGCCTCGACCACCTCTTCGAAGGGCAGCACGGTGTGGATGACCGGGGCGACTTCGCCGCGTTCCAGGCGGGGCCAGACTTCGGTCATCAGGTCGTCGCGGATGGCGCGTTTTTCTTCCGCTGTGCGCGGGCGCATGGTGGAGCCTGTGACGGTCAGGCGCTTGACCATGATCGGAGCGAGATTGGCCTTTTCCACCATCGAGCCGCCAAGGAAGGCGATGATCGAGAGGCAGCCATCCTTGGCGAGGACCTGCAGGTTGCGGTCGAAATAGGCAGCGCCGATCATGTCGAGCACGACATCGACGCCCTTGCCTTGCGTCTCTTCCTTGACGATCTCGACGAAGTCTTCGAGCTTGTAATTGATCGCCCTTGCGGCGCCTAAATCCATGCAGGCGGCGCATTTTTCGGCTGAGCCGGCGGTCGTGTAGACGGTGGCGCCGAAGGCCTTTGCGAGCTGGATGGCGGTGGTGCCGATGCCCGAAGAGCCGCCATGGATGAGCACAGTTTCGCCTTCGGTGAGGCCCGCCATCTGGAAGAGATTGGCCCAGACGGTGAAGAAGGTTTCCGGAAGGGCTGCGGCCTTCACGGCGTCATAGCCCTTGGGGAATGGCAGGGCCTGGGTGGCGGGCACGGTGCAGTATTCGGCATAACCGCCACCGTTTGCGAGCGCACAAATGTGGTCGCCGATCTGAAAGTCGGTGACGCCTTCGCCAAGTGCGACGATCTCGCCTGCGATCTCCAGGCCGAGGATGGGGCTTGCATCCTTCGGCGGCGGATAGGCGCCCTGGCGCTGGGCGACATCCGGTCGGTTGACACCTGATGCCTCCACCTTCACCAGCACTTCGCCGATGCGCGGAACCGGCAGCGGTCCCTCGACGAGGCGCATGACCTCAGGGCCGCCATGGGTGGGCAGGTCGACATGGCGCATGGTGGCGGGCAGTGACATGGGGGGAACTCCAATTGGCTGGGAAGATAGCTAACGCACGATACCGTCAGCAGAAATGTGGTGAATTGCCTCGGCTGGCAAGGTGATCATTTTTGGTTGCAATCACCAAAGCATGAAACCTCGCATAGACCGCGTTACGTTTCGTTAACCATGCGCGCACTTAAACAGAGCTCACTTATCGACGCATGATGCGTCCCCTTCTTCTCCTTCCGAGAGTCTTTTTCATGACCAGTATTCTTACGAATCTGGGCGCTATCGCTGCGCTCCAGACACTGCGGAGCGTTGCCGCAGACCTGACGGTCTCCCAGCAGCAGGCAGCCTCCGGACTACGGGTCTCAGTCGCCGCAGACAATGCAGCCTATTGGTCGATTTCGACCACGATGCGCTCTGACAACATGGCGATTTCTGCGGTCTCCGATGCGCTTGGCCTCGGCGCCGCCAAGCTCGATACGGCCTATGCCGGCACCTCCGCCATCGTCGACGTGCTCGGGGAATTCAAGGCGAAACTGGTCGCCGCCAAGGAGCAGGGCGTCGACCGGGCGAAGGTCCAGGAAGAGCTTTCGCAGCTGAACGCGCAAGCCGAATCCATTGTGGAATCGGCGAGTTTCAGCGGAGAAAACCTGCTGAAGACGAAATCAACTCTGCCCCTGCTCGAAGAGGGGCCGATGACGACGAGCGTGGTGTCTTCCTTCGTCCGCGATGCCAACAGCAATGTCCAGGTCAAGAACATGGACATCGACCTGAAACACTCCAGCATGCTGAACGAAGGCGGCGGTGGCGGCATCCTGCAGAAGCAGATCCACAGCGTCGGCGATATCGGCGGCTTCCGCGGCACCGGCGTCAATTCCGTCGCGCATCAGGGGCATGAGCGTCATAAGTTTACCGGTGGCGTGACCTTTGGCGCCGGCGATACCATCACCTTCGACATCAATGTCGATTCCGGGACCCATACGACGGGCACTGACTACACGCTGACGATCGACAAGGCTCTGGTGGATGCAGCGCTCGGGACCACGGACGGAAACGTGACCAATACCGCGCAGTTGCGTGCCGTTCTGCAACGGGTATTCACAGACAACGGCGTTCCAGCGACGGCTTACGAAAGCCTGTTTTCCGGCACTGGTTCCACGACGCATTTCGAGATCGGATCGCTGGAAACCTCCGGCCATCCGGGATCCAGCATCACCATCTCAAACGTTGGCTCCAGTTTCGCCGGAGGCTTCGCGATGGGCCTCGAGGACGCGCCGGACGCAAACCACGACAACATGTATCCGGAGGCGTCGATCTCGTTCACCACGGGATTTACCGTGTCTCCCCTGGCGGAGGTCTATTTCGATGTGCAGGTCGGCCCCGGTGCCGTGACGACCTATACGATCAACCGAGGGGTCGTCGATGCGGCACTCGGCACGGTCGACGGCTATATCGGCAGCGCGGCCGATCTGGCCACCGTCATCAGCCAGGCCTCCACCGGCAGCAATCTGATGGCGGTTGCGAGCGGCGATACGATCACCTTCTCCGCCGACCAGACCGTCTATCCGGAAGCCGGCAATCGCGCTGCACGGGTCTATGTCGGCAATGTTCAGTCTAACCCGCCCTATGCGCCTGATTTCGATCTGGCAGAGGTCGACATCACCCAGAACGTCCGGACCATCGACCAGTATCTGAGGGGAGTCGACCACATGGAAAAGCTGGCGATCAGCAGCGCCAGCCGGCTGGGCGCACTGCAGACGCGGATCGAGATGCAGGCCGAGTTTGCAGCGCGGCTCTCCGACAGCATCGACAGCGGCGTCGGCCGCCTTGTCGATGCAGACATGAACGAGGTCTCGACCAGGCTAAAAGCCCTGCAGACCCAGCAGCAGATCGCTACACAGTCTCTGTCGATCGCCAACAACAACAGCGAGACATTGATGCAGCTGTTTCGCTGAGGCAAGGCGGTGGAGCGTCACCGCTAAAGGTCGATTTCCATGAACGTCGCGATCGGGGTCTGCCGGTAGTGGCCGAACGGACCCCGGTCGCGGAAGCCGACCTGTTCGTTCAATCGGCGCGCCGCGACGTTGTGGATGCCGACCTCCAGCAGAATGGTGCTGATGCCTCGCTCCCTGGCCTCCTGCAGGATTGCGCGTAGGAGACTGCGACCGACGCCTTTCCCGGCGTGTTCAGGATCGACGATCATGCGCTTCAGTTCGGCGGCGCCATCGGAAAGGTCGAGAAGTGCGGCGCAGCCAATCGCGCATGTCCTCACGTCCCAGGCCACGAAGAGAGTGACACTCGGGAGCGCAAGGCTGGCGGCTGTAATAGGCTGGCGGAAGGCACCGGGATAGAGGCGGGCGGCGACCGCGTCGGACAGATCCAGGAGCCGCTGGATGTCGGGCTGATCCGGCGGCTCAACGGCGACCAAGCAGGTTTGTAGGCGATGCTCCTCCATGCGCGTTCTGACCTCCCAAATCGAGCGTCAGTTGACCACCTCGGCACCTTCTTGGTCATCCAGGGTCGAGACGAGTTTCATGAGCTCGTCCATCTGACTTTGCTGTGCTGCCTCACTGAAACCGAGCAAATCTGCGGGGGACACATTAAACGTTCTCAGCAGTTCATCGATAAAGGGGCTCGTTCCCGGCCCAAGATCCCAAGCGGCAAGCAATGCGCCAATGTTCTCGGCGGACAACTCTCCTTCCAGATGGCCTGCATCCCGGGAGACTGCGATGTCAATGACAAAGTCAGCCGCCTGCTGAACCGAAGACTTGTCGGCGGCGGCTGGCGGGAAACCTTCGTCATCCAATACGACGCAGGTCCCGCCCAAAATCAGCATGTTGTAGCCGGTCAGCTGCTTGAACAGGCTCCTGTCCCCATCACTGGGATATACCCAACCCTCGGTACCGATCAGGCTGAAATCCTGATCATTCAGCTCGAATACGAGCGCGCGTGCGGCGAAGCTCTTGTCGGACCATTTGTAGCCATCCGTATCGAATTCGTAGCTGCCGTCTTCGTTTTGGCTGAGGCGTTTTGCGATCGACGGATCCTGCTGACATAGATTCTCCAGCATCTGCTCGAGATCGTCACGATCGACCTCGCCCAAGGTCTCGGCAAAACCTCCCGCGTCACCTTGGGTTGCCTTCGATGGCCTGGTGTAGGTGGACGACGTCGTGTAGCTGCAGGGAACTTCCATAACCAACACTCCTGAAAGAAATCTATCGCGTGAGTAAAATCTATGGGCCACACCCTATTGGTGTGTCCTTACGCGTAGCTTTCGGGAGCTCCCACGGCAATTCCGGGGATAGTCAGCCCTCGCTACCGGAGACGCCGATCACCACGCCTTCGGCACTTTCCTTCGCCTGCTTCTTCAGCTCGGCGATCTCGCCGCTGATCCGGTTGACGTCATCGATGACGAGGCCGGAGGGGAGTTCCAGCACGCCGATCGAGCAGCGCATGAGGGGGAAATCGCGTTCCAGGCCCTGGCGGTCGAGGCCCTTGATCTGGCCGGCCTGGCGGTCGTCCTCGGAATAGAGGTCGATGACGTCGTCATGGAAATCCGAGAGCAGCCGGTCGAGGATTTCGGTCAGTTCCTCGCGAGTCCAATCGCTGACGCCGATGAAGAAATCATCGCCGCCGACATGGCCGAGGAAATCGCCTTCGGAGAAGAAGTAGCGGCGCAGCAGAGCGGCAAAGAGCGAGATGGCGTGGTCGCCCTGATGGAAACCGTAATGGTCGTTGAACGGCTTGAAGTGGTCGAAATCGCAGTAGCAGAAGAAGCGGGAGCCATCACCATCCAGCGCTGCCGAGCGCATGAAATCGCGGATGGCGCGGTTGCCAGGCAGGCCCGTCAGCGGGTTCTGATCCTGCGCGGTTTTCAGCTGTTTCTCGCTCATGATGCGGATCAGCGAGGCGGCCGAGACGACGCCGGCATAACGCATGTTTTCCGTCAGGATGACGCAGTCGGAGCCCTCCATATTGGCAAACATCGTCATCAGGCGCTCCGCATCGGCATCGAGGCCGACGATCGGGGCACGATCGACGAAATGCGAGATGGAGCGCTCATAGAGCTTGTTCTTCAACAGGTCGCGGCCGAAGGGCTGGTAGATGTATTCCTTCAGATGCCGCTCGTTGATGATGCCGCGCGGTTCGCCATTCGCATTGAGGACGGGGAAGAAGGACTGGCCGGGATTGCGGCGGAAGAGATCGAAGACGTGGTCGATGTTTTCGTGCTCGAAGACGGTCGGCAGCGTCTCGATCTGCTTGCGGATCAGGATTTCGTCGAGCGACTGGGTGGCGCGGCGCGCCTTGCCGACATCCTGGAGATGCGGAAAGGCGCTCTTCAGTTCGGAGACGATGGTGCTGGGGCGGGCGATATACCAGCCTTGCACGAGATCGACGCCGAATTCGCGGCAGGCGAGGAACTCGCCCTCCGTCTCTATTCCTTCGGCAATGACGCGCACGCCGAGCACATGGCAGAAGTTGACGATGTTCTTGACGAGGTGGCGCTTGCGCGGATTGCTGTCGAGACCGGCGATGAAATGGCGGTCGATCTTCACATAGTCGACGGGATAGTCGCAGAGCAGTTTCATCTCGCCGTGGCCGACGCCGAAATCATCGATGGCAAGCTTGAAACCGGAGCGGCGCAGGCGCTCCACCAGGGCGGCGAATTCCGGAACGCGGGTGTTATCGAAGCGCTCGGACAGCTCGAAGCAGACGGAGGACGGCGGCACATGGGCCTTGCGCAGCTGGTCGAGCAGCGTATCGACCAGCGCATTGCCTTCAGGGATCAGGCGGACGTCGAGATTGAGAAAGAGCGTGGCGCCGGCGCAATCGGGAAGGGTCGCGAACTTGGCGAGTGCCCGGGTGGCGACCATCTGCTCGAGCGGCAGAAGCTGGCCGGTGGCGGCCGCCTGATCGAGCAGGTCGAGGGGGCTTTCGAAGCCGATGCGGTCCTGGCCGCGCATCAGGCTTTCATGGCCGAAAACGGCGCCGGTGCCGACCTCGACGATCGGCTGGAAGGCGTTTTCGACGACGAGCTTGGCTAGCGTGACGAGCTGGTCACTGGCAAAACGCCGCAGCGCGCCCAAATCTTCCGCGACCCCCGCACCCATACGCGATACTCCAGTATGCATTTGTTTTTATGAGCGGAAATGTGGCGGACCAATCGTCAACAAAGGCTTTCCGTTGTGTGACAGCGGGATGAAAGTTTCATGTCACAACGGATGCAGAATTGGCGGCGGATCGCAGCAGAAATTGTCTGGAAAGCCCTGCGTGTCAGGCTTTGTGGACGGTTTTTCGGGACACTGCGCGCCATACTTCAGCAGATCCGAATGGGCTTCACTGCACACGGTTTACGGTTAAACGGCTGGCGCTCTCGCTACGGTGCATGTCGCAGATTTTTTATTGATTGATCAGTCAATCAAAATTATCATGGATCAAGATAGGGGATATCAGATGCCGAAGGTCGGAATGGAGCCGGTGCGCCGCAAGGCGCTTGTTGATGCCGCGTTGAAGACGATCGGCCATCACGGCTCGCTGACCGTGACCATGTCGGAGATCGCCCGCGAGGCGGGTGTGTCGGCGGCGCTTGCGCATCACTATTTCGGCTCCAAGGACCAGTTGCTGATCGAGACCATCCGTTCGCTGCTGCGCCAATTACGCGCCGATGCGGGGGCGGCGCTGAGCGAGGCGAAGACGCCGCGCGAGCGGATCTCGGCGGTCATCCGGATCTCCTTCCAGGCCGACCAGTTCGCGCCAGAAGTCGTCGCCGCCTGGCTCGCCTTCTATTCCGAAGCGCAGCGCTCGGAAGAGGTGCGCCGGCTACTCGCGCTCTATGCCCGGCGGCTGCAGTCGAACCTGATCTCGGGACTGAAGCCGCTGTGTGGCCCCGCCGACGCTAGCCGCATTGCCGATGGCGCAGCCGCGATGATCGACGGGCTCTATATCCGGCAATCTCTCAAAGCTGCCCCGCTTTCCTTTGATGCGTCTGTCGCATTGGTCGAGGACTATGTGACGGGGCAGCTGCAAGCCGTGACCACCGAAACAATTGCCCCTCACCCTACCCTCTCCCCGCAAGCGGGGAGAGGGAGAGGTGACCGCTAGCGCCGGAGTATCCTTCTCCCCGCCTGCGGGGAGAAGGTGCCCGAAGGGCGGATGAGGGGCCCTTAATAGCAAGATGCAAATTCGAACACCCGTCTGGAGACAGGACATGAAAGCCCAACCGCAAGCCTCCCACTTCATCGACGGGGAGTATGTCGAGGATACCGCCGGCACCGTCATCGAGAGCATCTATCCGGCGACCGGCGAGGTGATCGCAAGGCTGCATGCCGCGACCCCTGTGATCATCGAAAAGGCGATTGCGTCCGCCAAGCGGGCGCAAAAGGAATGGGCGTCGTGGAGCCCGGCGGCGCGCGGGCGCGTGCTGAAGAAGGCGGCCGAAATCATGCGCGAGCGCAATCGCGAACTGTCCGAGCTCGAGACGCTCGACACCGGCAAGCCGATCCAGGAAACGATCGTGGCCGACCCGACCTCGGGCGCCGACAGCTTCGAATTCTTCGGCGGCATCATCGCGACCGCGATGAACGGCAGCCAGATCCCACTCGGCGGCGACTGGGCCTATACCAAGCGCGTGCCGCTCGGCGTCGTCGTTGGCATCGGCGCCTGGAACTATCCGCAGCAGATCGCCTGCTGGAAGGGCGCTCCTGCCCTTGCGGCCGGCAATGCCATGGTGTTCAAGCCGTCGGAAGTGACCCCTCTCGGCGCACTCAAGATCGCCGAGATCCTGATCGAGGCGGGCGCGCCGAAGGGCGTCTACAATGTCATCCAGGGGGACCGGGAGACCGGGCCGCTACTCGTGTCGCATCCCGATGTCGCCAAGGTGTCGCTCACCGGCTCCGTGCCGACGGGGCGCAAGGTGGCGGGGGCTGCTGCCTCGCAGCTCAAGCACGTGACCATGGAACTCGGCGGCAAGTCGCCGATCGTCGTCTTCGACGATGCCGATATCGACAGCGCGATCTCGGGCGCGATGCTGGGCAATTTCTATTCGACCGGCCAGGTCTGCTCGAACGGCACGCGCGTCTTCGTGGACAAGGCGATCAAGGAGACGTTCCTGGCACGGCTGAAGGCCCGCACGGAAGCGATCCTGATCGGCGATCCGCAGGACGAGGCAACCCAGATGGGGCCGATGGTCTCGCTCGCACAGCGCGAAAAAGTCTTGTCCTATATCGACAAGGGCAAGGCGGAGGGCGCGACGCTCGTCACCGGCGGCGGCATTCCGAACAGCGTCACGGGCGAAGGCTTCTACATCCAGCCGACCGTGTTTGCCGATGTCACCGACGACATGACGATCGCCCGCGAAGAGATCTTCGGGCCTGTGATGTGCGTGCTCGATTTCGAGGACGAGGCAGAGGTGATCGCGCGGGCGAACGCGACCGAATTCGGCCTCTCGGCCGGTGTGTTCACGGCGGATTTTTCTCGCGCGCATCGGGTGGTGGATCAGCTGGAAGCGGGAACGCTGTGGATCAACACCTATAATCTCTGCCCGGTCGAGATCCCCTTCGGAGGGTCCAAGCAGTCGGGCTTCGGCCGCGAGAATTCGGCAGCGGCGCTCGAGCATTATTCCGAGCTGAAGACGGTTTATGTCGGCATGGGTAAGTGCGAGGCGCCGTATTGATCCTCCACCTCCCCCTTGAGGGGGGAGGTCGCGCGGCACGCGCGGGTGGGGGTGACTGCGTCGAATTTCAGCGATTCTCCAGATCACCCCACCCCGGCACTGCGTGCCGACCCTCCCCCTCAAGGGGAGGGTGTTTGAGACGCCGCCACCGCGCTCAATCCGTTCTTCTTCGGGGGAAGAGGACGAGAGCTGAGAGTGGGCAATAAGGTCAGAATGTTTTGGGGATAGGCATGAGTAGCGCAGATTTCGTCATCATAGGTTCCGGCTCCGCGGGGGCAGCCATGGCCTATCGCCTGTCGGAAGACGGCAAGAACACGGTCATCGTGCTGGAATTCGGCGGCTCCGATATCGGGCCCTTCGTGCAAATGCCGTCCGCCCTCGCCTATCCGATGAACATGGAGCGCTACAACTGGGGCTACATGACCGAGCCCGAGCCGCACCTCAACAATCGCCGAATGATTGCGCCGCGGGGCAAGGTGATCGGCGGGTCGTCGTCGATCAACGGCATGGTTTATGTGCGAGGCCACGCGGAGGATTTCAACCGCTGGGAAGAACTGGGCGCGACCGGTTGGGGTTATGCGGACGTGCTGCCCTATTTCAAGCGGCAGGAAAGTTCGCATGGCGGCGAAGAGGGCTGGCGCGGGACCGACGGGCCGCTGCATGTGCGCCGCGGCGAGGTGAAAAACCCGCTGTATCGCGCCTTCATAGAGGCGGGGCGGCAGGCCGGGTTCCCGGTGACCGAGGATTACAACGGCCGGCAACAGGAAGGCTTCGGCCTGATGGAGCAGACGAGCTGGCAGGGGCGGCGCTGGTCGACGGCGAATGCCTATCTCAAGCCGGCGCTGAAGCGGCCGAATGTTTCGCTGATCCGCTGCTATGCCCGCAAAGTCGTGATGGAAGGCACCCGCGCCATTGGTGTCGAGGTCGAGATCGGCGGCAAGATCGAAATTGTCAGGGCGAACCGTGAGGTCATCGTTGCGGCATCGGCCTTCAACTCGCCGAAGATCCTGATGCTCTCAGGCATCGGCCCGGCTACGCATCTGCAAGAGATGGGTATTCCCGTCGTTGCCGACCGTCCGGGCGTCGGGCAGAACCTGCAGGATCACCTGGAATATTACCACCAGTTCAAGTCGAAGCTGCCGATCACGCTGCATTCCAAGAATAACTGGTTCTGGATGGGGATCGTCGGCGCGCAGTGGCTGTTCTTCAAGAAGGGTCTGGGCACCTCCAACCAGTTCGAGGCGGCGGCCTTCATCCGGTCGGCGGCGGGGGTGAAGTGGCCCGACATCCAGTATCACTTCCTGCCGATCGCGATCTCCTATGACGGCAAGTCGGCGGTGGGTGGCCACGGTTTCCAGGCGCATGTCGGCTACAACATGTCGAAGTCGCGCGGTTCGGTGACGTTGCGTTCGCCTGACGTCAAGGACGCGCCGGTCCTGCGCTTCAACTATATGAGCGACCCGGAAGACTGGGTAAAATTTCGCCATGCGGTGCGCGTCACCCGTGAGATATTCAACCAGAAGGCCTTCGATCCCTATCGCGAGATCGAGGTGGCGCCGGGGCCGAATGTGCAGTCGGACGAAGAGATCGACGCCTATCTGCGCGAACATCTGGAAGGCGCCTATCACCCCTGCGGCACGTGCAAGATGGGCCGTGCGGACGACCCCATGGCGGTCGTCGATCCGACGACCAAGGTGATCGGCGTCGAGGGATTGCGCGTGGCGGATAGTTCGATCTTCCCGCATGTGACCTATGGCAACCTGAACGGCCCCTCGATCATGACGGGGGAGAAGGCGGCAGATCATATCCTCGGCAAGCAGCCCCTGCCCCGGTCCAATCAGGAGCCGTGGATCAACCCGCGCTGGGAAGTCAGCGACCGGTAAGGATCAGCGATAGTCGTCTTCTCGCTGGTGGCGGATGGCAGCGACGGTCAGAAGATCGTCGCTGACGATCCGGTAGAGCACGACATAACCCGTGGTTCCGAAGGCTATGACCATTTCCCTCAACGCCGGATCTCCACCCTTAGCCATTCGATGGATGAGCGGAAGCCTCTCTAACGAGGAAATCGCCGCCTGCACGGCTGTGTAGGCACGTTCCGCAAGCGCCAGATCATACTGGACGAGATAAGTGTAAAGTCGATCAAGGTCATCCAATGCATCCTTGGTGTACCTGATCTCGTAGGTCATTTGCCTTGGGCTGCCTTGGCAGCATCAAGCTTGGCTCGCATCATCGAGAGCACATCTTCCGTCGTGTACCAGACGCCCGTGCGTTCGGCCTCCTCTAGGGCAGCCAAACCTCGTGCCACGAACTCCGCCTGTTCCCGCCGATACTCCACCTCCGCCCGTGCCGAGCGGTCGATGAGGTCGGCGACGGTTTCGCCTTCGCGCAGCACGCTTTCAGCAGCGGCGTGGAACTCCTCGTCATCGACGACGGCGGGTTTGACGGTTTCGTTCATGGACTGGCTCCCTGATCTCGCGGGATCATACCGCGAAAACGGTCCGCTGATAAGGCGGTCGGGTTCAGCGGGACGTGATCCGCGCCAGGATCCGGTCTGCCACCAATTCGTAATTCTCATCGAAATGGTGGCCGCCGGGGCGGGCGATGAGTTCGAGGCCGTCCTTGACGCGCCCGGCGAGCGCCGGGCAGCCGCTGTCTTGCTCTTCCAGGCCATAGACGCACTGGATGCTGGCGGCCCCGATGGTGGCGAGATGGTCGACGGGGTCGCCATGCTTGGCCGCGCCTGCAACGCCGACCCAGCTTCCGAGCACAATCTCGAAATCGGCCTGGTGCGAGAGCGCCAGCAGCGAGAGGAGCGTGACGGCCTTGCGGTCTGAATCCGGCAGAAGGTTGTACACCTTGGGCAGGAGGTTGGCACCGAAGGAGTAGCCGATCAGCACGACTTTGGTAACGCCGAGGCGCTTGCGATAGTGGCCGATCATGGCTGACAGATCGGCGGCCGTCGCTTCGGGCGTCTTCTCGCTCCAGAAATAGCGCAGCGCATCGACGCCGATGACGGGCACGCCCTGTTCGTTGAGCCGGGCGGAAATGCGCTGGTCGATGTCGCGCCAGCCGCCGTCGCCGGAATAGAAGATCGCCACCGTGTCATGGGCGGGCGT
Source organism: uncultured Allorhizobium sp. (assembly GCA_958439205.1). Lineage (GTDB taxonomy): Bacteria > Pseudomonadota > Alphaproteobacteria > Rhizobiales > Rhizobiaceae > Allorhizobium. Next base: position 3,750,283 of record OY288189.1, read on the forward strand.
GACGATGTCCTCCACCAGCGGCAGATCGAGGGCGACATCGTCGGGCTTCAGGCGGGCGACGAGGCCGGTCGCTTCAGCCGAGAGGATGCGCGCGGGACCTCCCTCGCCGTCGGCAATCACCACATCCGGGTGGCTGGACCGAAGCGATGCCGCATGACCGCGGCTCCCCGGGTCAGCGGCGACGGAGAGGGTGATGCGGACGGGATTGGGCAACTTTCCAGGGGAAAGCCCGTAGGCTGTGCCCTCTGCGGTCTCGCGGCGCGGGGCCGGTGTGCAGAGCGGCTTTGGGAGGGCGATGGCTTCTGTCGGGTCGACGGCAACTGTCTCGCCGATCGTCTCGGCAAAGCTGCCGTTCGGGGTCTGGGCGGCGATAGCGAGCGCCAAGGCCCCGCCTTCGCCGAAGCCGAGAATGCGCGGCGGGCGATAGAACTCCGCCGTATGGCTGCGATGCAATTGCCGGGTCAGGCGTTCGATATCGGCGGGCAGGAAGAGGCAGTCGCGTTCGGTCTCGCGGGAGAGTGCTGCGCGCCAGGTTCGGAGATCGACGCCCACGCCAACCGCGCCTGCGAGCACCACGCTCTCCAGGGCGGCCTGCTCGACCGCGTCCCAGCCATTGGCATCGGAGAGGATCAGCACCACGCCGGTCATGCTGCCGTCGTCCGGGGCGGAGATGCGGTCCTGCGGCAGGCTGACAATGCCGTCAGCTGCAGAGGAGACATCCGGCACGGCCGCGAAGAGGGGCAAGACGAGGCCACAAGTGGCGAGCAGTTTTGCCATCCGGGTCCGGATCGGGCCCTGCCCGCGCGGGCGCGTCATTTGCGCAAGAGGCTCTTCAGGCCGCCGCCGATCAGAAGTGTCACGTCGATCAATGACAGGATGGGCAGCCCCTGGCCGGCAACGGCTAGATAACGCGGCTGCCAGTCGGGATCGAACTTCTCCTTGAAGGCGCGCACGCCGCGGAAATTGTAGAAGCGTTCGCCGTGTTCGAAGACCTGCCGGGCAACGTGGTTCCAGGCCGGCGCGCGTCGATGGCTGGAGAGACCGGCCAGCGGCGCCATGCCAAGATTGAGCGTGCGAAACCCCTGCCCCTTCAGGGCCTCCATTATCTTCACGAAGAGCAGGTCCATCATGCCGCGATGGACGCCGGGGACATGGCGCATCAGGTCGATGAAAGCATCGCCATCAGACGAGGCGGTCATCAGGCTGGCAAATGCAACGATGTGGCCATCCAGGCGAATGACGGCGACCGGGCCTGCGGCGACATAGGCGCGATCGAAGGTGCCGAGCGAGAAGCCCTTTTCGCCGGCCTTGTGGGCAGCGAGCCAGGTGTCGGAGACGGTTTCAAGCTCGTCGAGGACGGATGGCACGGCTTCTTGGGCCAGGAGTTCGAAGGCGAGCCCGTCGCGCTCGGCGCGGTTGATCGAGCGGCGCAGCTTCAGCCAGTCGCCTCCGGCCAGCGTAAAGGTCGTGAGATCGACGACCGCCTGCTCACCGAGCTTCAGCGCCTGGAGGCGCATGTCGACGGCAACTGGCAGGAAGTCGGCGGAGACCTGGTAGAACACCGGCCGGCTGCGGGTGCGGCGGGCCTCGGCGATGAATTTTTCGACCAGCGGCGCCCAGAGATGTTTGGGACCCACGGGGTCGAAGAGTGCCACCAGCGAGCGACCCTGGCGGGCATACATGATGAAGCCCTGGCCGCAGTCGGAAAAGAGGATTCGCTTGTCGCCAAGGCGCACGAGGCCGGCGCTGGCATTCTCCTGCTGCGGCAGAAGTGCTGTGGCGCGGGCAAGATCGTCGGCGGCATCGTCTTCCTCTTCCCGCTTGCGGCGCGGGTTGCGCACCAGCCCGCGCGAGGCGATGACACCGAGCACCATGGAAAGGCCAAGCGTGCCCTCGGTCGCATCGATGCCATGGCGGGCAAGCACCAGACCCCAGCCGAATTTCAACAGGTTCTCTTCAACAAGAACCGGGCCGAGCAGCGCCAGCATGGCCAGCGCGCCTAGCACCATTCCGGTGCGCGGCGCCCGCAGGACGAGCTTCGGAATCAGCGAGAGAGCGACGACAGACAGGGGCTTGGTGCGACCTGATGAAGGTGCAGGAGCCGCCGCCTCGGCATCGGACAGAGAAGAAGCCATGAACCGGACCACGAACAAAGGGAAACGGAACGCTTATTAGCGCCCATGCATGGACCGAAGCTTGTGACACCAACGGGTAAACGAGTCGGTAAGCCAACGCATAAATTGCGCAAGACACCGGATTTCTTCGTCGGTCAAGCTAACGAAACGCAAGACTGCCCTGCGTGGCGAGCGGACCGACGCCCCCTCGCCGCCCGGTGATCAGACGATCAGCGCTGGCGCAGAACGGTTGCGGCCAGCGAGAAGGGGCTCGATACGGTTTGTGCCGCGGCATCGAAGACGAAGGCTCCGGCATCGCCGAGCGTTGCGACAGACGCCGGCTTGCTCAGCGTCGTTGCCAACTGCTTCACATCGAAGAAACGGTTGTGGTTGGTGGCATCGATGGATTCCAGCGAGGAGATATCGACGATGGTGATGCCGTAGCGCTTTGCCGCCTCTGCCACCTCGGGATTGCGCGCATCGAGCGCGCCTACCCTCTGGGTGCCGGCACCGAGAACGCTGGAGACGAGCAAGGCGCGGTCATCGGGAGCGACCAGAATGGTGATCGGGGTCTTCATGCGGCCGATGACATCGAGCTGGGCGGTGAAGACATCCTCGTCGATATCGGGGGCTGCCATGATCACCCGGAGACGGTCGAGCACATCGCCCTTGCCTTCCAGCCGGAGCTGGCGGAGCGCTTCGACGGTGAGCCAACCACCCATGGAATGGGCGAAGACATCGACCTCGCCTTTGCGGGCCCGCACGACGTCGGTCAGCATGTCGGCCAGGGCGTCCCGCGAATAGGTGGCGGATTCCTTGTCGGCGACATAACCCGGCAATGCCGCGAGCGAGGGCCAGGAGAAGAGGATGGGCGTTCCGTCGAAATTGCTGTCCGTCTTCAGCTGGGCCAGCCGGAAAAGCGATTCCTGGAAATTGTAGTTGTAGCCATGGACGAAGACGACAGGCGCGCCCGTCTCCCGACGGCGAACCGCCTGCAGAAGGCTTTCCCGGTCGAGCACGGATTGGGACACAACGGCGAAATCGGTTTTGGGGTCGACCTTGCGACCGGGCTTTGGCCATTCGATATTGGCCGCGACATGGGTCGGTGGAATGGAGACGTCGAAGCTCGCATAATTCGGCTCACGCGTCTTATCCGTGGTGAAGACGTTCTTGCCGGGCTCGGCGCGGTCGCGGGTGGTGACCGAATAGAGGGTTTCGACCCGTGTCGGCTTGAAGTCACCCACGGCAACCGTATCCAGGGTTTCCGGCCCCGGCCTTCCGGCGCAGGCGGTGAGGCCAGCGGTTGAGACCACGCAGAGCGCCATAAGGGCCAAACGCGACCGGCCATGGTCGCCGAAGGTCGGAAAACGCATACAGGATCATCCTTGCAGATCGACAACCGCCGCCACGCATCCTCATGACCGGGCAGCCGGCGCGAGCTATAACCGCAGAACGAAGTTGCGCCAAGAGCCAAGGCCGTTGGAATGCCGGAAGTGCAGCCTCAGCGCACCTGCGACAGGTTTGTCGAACACGGCTTTGCACAGCTGGATACATACCAATCCGGTTATGGTTTCCGGCCACATAATTATTTGCCTGCCTGCATCCCTTCTGTAATCATAACTGACAAGGAAGAGTCTGCCGGATGGGAGTGAGGAACCGGGCGACGCGATCTTTACATGACTACACCTGTCATGTTTTTGATTGCTCCGTTGCCTCGAGCCGGTGGATATTCCCAGCTGAACAAAACATGGGAGGAGGAAATCATGTTGCGCCAATTTTTGATCGCCGGACTGTCCGGTGCTGCACTTTGCCTGACCGGAGCAGCAACTTTCGCTGCGGACGTTACCCTCAAGCTGCACCAGATGCTGCCGCCACAGGCGACGATCCCGTCGAAGGTGCTTCAGCCCTGGGCCGAGAAGATCCAGGCTGATTCCGGCGGCCGCATCGCCGTCGAGCTCTATCCGGCGATGCAGTTGGGCGGCAAGCCGTCCGACCTCGTCGACCAGGTCAAGGACGGCGTCGTCGACCTCACCTGGACGCTGTTCGGCTACACGCCCGGCCGTTTCCCGAAGTCGGAAGCCTTCGAGCTGCCGTTCATGGTGACGACGGCGGAAGCGACCTCGGTTGCCTTCCAGGACTATGCCGACAAGCACCTGAAGGACGAACTGGCGGAATATCACGTTCTCGCCGTCCATACGCATGGTCCGGGCCTCATCCATACCATCGGCTCCAAGCCGGTTCAGAAGCTTGAAGACATGCAGGGCCTGAAGCTGCGCGGCACCTCCAAGGTGGTCAACCAGATGCTGGAAGCCATGGGCGCGTCTGCCGTCGGCATGCCGGTCACGGCCGTGCCGGAGAGCCTGTCGAAGAGCGTCATCGACGGCTCCGTCGTGCCGTGGGAAGTGACGCCGGCGATCAAGATCGCGGAACTTGCGCCGAACCATACGGCCTTTTCGGGTGCCACCGGCCTCTATACCGGCACCTTCGTCTTTGCGATGAACAAGGACAGCTACGACGCCCTGCCCGACGACCTGAAGAAGATCATCGACGACAATTCCGGCAAGGAACTGGCTCGTCTCTTCGGCAAGGCGATGGATGAAGGCGATGTGCGCGGCAAGGACATTGCCGACAAGGCCGGCAACACGACCTATACGCTCGATGAAGCGGAAACCGCCCGCTGGAAGGCGGCCGGCGAGGCCGTGACCAAGGCCTGGATTGCCGAGATGGACGGCAAGGGTCTTGATGGCACCACGCTTTACAACGACGCTCTTGCCCTGATCCAGGCCAACAGCAAGTAACCTCCCCGACTTGTCCGGGCGCTTGTCGGAAGGCGCCCGGACCTTTTGAGCGTATCAGAGGACTTATTGATGGCACCTGCCACTTCAACCAGCTTCGACAGACTGGAGCGGGGCTGTCATGCCCTGGCCTCAGGCCTTGTTCTGTTCGGCGGTTTCTGTCTCGTGGTCGCCTGCGGCCTGACGGTCGCCTCGATCCTTGGCGGCCTGACGATCCGGCCGCTGCCCGGGGAAATCGAACTTGTCGAGGCGCTGTGCGGCCTTGCCGTGTTTGCGTTTTTGCCCTTCTGCCAGCTGAAGCGCGGCCATGTGGGGGTCGACATCCTCATATCCGCCTTCGGACCGAAAGCCATGAACTGGACCCAGCTGATCGGCGACGTTGTCATCACGCTGCTGATCGGCCTCGTCACCTGGCGCCATGCCGTGGGCACGATGGACAAGATCGGCAATGGCGAGACCACGCCACTGCTACTGATGCCGGTCTGGTGGGGCTTTGCCATCGCGCTTGCCATCCTGATTGCCAATGTCATCGTCTGCCTCTTCGTGATCGCTGCCGACATCCGCGACATCCGCCGTGGCAAACCAATTGTTGCTGCGATGGGAGCGCACTGATGAGCAGTATTGAAATCGGCCTCTGGTCCTTTCCCGTCCTTATTCTGTTGATTTTCCTGCGCGTGCCGATCGGGGCTGCCATGCTCGGCACCGGCATTGTCGGGACCTTCCTGGTTCTCGGCAAATGGACGCCTGTTCTGGCGCAGATGAAGGTGCTCGCCTGGAACACCAATGCGAACTACTCACTGTCGATCATTCCGCTCTTCCTGCTGATGGGCCAGTTTGCGGCGCGCGGCGGCATGAGCCAGGCCTTGTTCAATGCGGCCGCGGCGTTTCTCGGGCACCGCAAGGGCGGGGTTGCGATGGCCGCAATCGGCGCATCTGCCGGCTTCGGCTCGATCTGCGGCTCGTCGCTGGCAACGGCTGCGACCATGGCGCAGGTGGCGCTGCCGGAACTGAAGCGCAACGGCTATGCGGGCGGGCTTGCCACGGCCTCGCTTGCCGCCGGCGGCACGCTCGGGATCCTGATCCCGCCCTCCGTCGTGCTGGTCATCTATGCAATCCTTGCCGAGCAGAACATCGCCAAGCTCTTCCTGGCGGCCTTCGTGCCCGGCATCATCGCGGCGATCTCCTATCTCGTCGTCATCGCCATCTATGTTCGGCTGAAGCCTGAATCGGCGGGTCATGCGGCGCGCATCCCGTGGAAGGACCGCGTGCCGGCGTTGATTGCGGTGTGGCCGGTTGTTGCGATCTTCTTTGCGGTCGTCGGGGGCATCTATCTCGGCTGGTTTACGCCGACCCAGGCTGCTGCCGTGGGTGCTGCCGGTGCCGGACTCGTCGCCTTCGCCAATGGCGGGCTGGATCGCAAGTCGCTGTTCGACTGCTTCAAGGAGACGGCGGTTTCGACCGGCATGATCTTCTTCATCATCCTCGGCGCCTCGGTGTTCAACTCTTTCCTCGCCTTCTCCCGCCTGCCGCAGGTGGGCGCGGAATGGGTGACGGCGCAGGGCTTTGCGCCGATGACGGTGCTGATCATCATCCTGGTGCTCTACATCATCTTCGGCTGCATCATGGACTCGCTCTCGATGATCGTGCTCACCATCCCGATCTTCTTCCCGATCGTGACGGCGATGGATTTCGGCATGAGCCCGGAGCATTTCGCCATCTGGTTCGGCATCCTGGTGCTGATGGTGGCCGAGATCGGGATGATTACGCCACCAGTGGGGCTCAACCTCTTCATCATATCGGCGATGGCCCGCGATGTGCCGATCCGCGAGACCTACAAGGGGATCGTGCCCTTCGTCACCGCCGACCTCTTCCGCATCGTGCTGCTCACGGCCTTTCCGATCATCTCGATCTTCCTTGTGTGAGGAGGTTCGAGGGGTAGCCCCCCCTACGTTTCGGGCTGATCCGGATAACAGCGCAGACAGGCTCTGAAGCCGCCCTCACGGGCGGCTTCAGCCGTTTCATGGAAGACGACGCTTTCCGGTCGTGTCGGACGGGAGGAGCAGGACGGGCGGCAGAAGATGCCGGTGGAGAGGGTGCCGTAGACGAAGCGGCCATCCATCGACCGGTCGCGGGTGAGGATGGCATTCCAGCGGGCATCTCCCACAGGCAGTTCGGGTGTCGTGGTGCGGTCGATTTGCATACTGTCTCCGGTGTTTTTCAAGGCGCAGGATCCGTGTGAAACCCTCGCCGCGCCACCCGTTTCCTGCCGATTTGAAGACCCGCAAAGAGAATACCGACCGCGAGCGCTGGAACGAGATCATCCAGCATCACGCCCCAGCCTGACGGCACCTGCTCGACATAAGCCATCGGCCACGGCTTGAGCCTGTCGAGAAAAAGGAAGAGCGCGGCAAAGGGCACCAGCAATTTCCATCCGGCCTGGCGAATGAGGGATGCACCGATCAGGAAGGCAGCCACTTCGTCGATGACAATCCGGCGATCGTCCTTCACGCCCGTCGCCTGATCGATCGCTGAGGCGGCATAAACGCCGATGGCGAAGATGACGACGCCCAGCACCGGCACGACATGCCTTGGCAGCTTGATCGACAGCAGCAGGAGCGACAGAAGGGCGAAGACCGCAAGCCCTGCCCTGAAGGGAACCACCAGTCCCGCACCGAACCAGGTGGCCAAAAGCCACTGCCAGGCTGGAACCAGACCAATGCCCGGGGGCTGCAATATCTCGATTTCGGGCATGGGCTCCCCAGGTCGAGGGTTCAAAATTCCGATTGTCCGATGGACCGGACCGGGTATAGGCGTTGCAGATATGCGTCCACAGTTGCAAATTCGAGGCAGGTAACGTGAAGTTTTTCACCGATAGGCTGGCCAGTCGGGTGTCTCTCCGGACCCTGTTCTGGCGCGACATGATCGCCGTCGGCACGACGATGAGCCTGGCCTGCCTTGCCGTGGCCCTGTTTCTGGCGGCTGCGGAGGCTCCGATCTGGCTTGTCGTCCTCGTCTTCCTGCTGCCCCTGCCTTACAACGCCTTCATGTGGCACTGCGTGTGGACCGGGGCTGAAGCCGTCGATGGCACCGCACGCATCCTTGTGCGCGCCACGGCAACCGTCTGGCTGATCATCGTCCTGTTCATCTGATCGTGGTCGCCGGGATCCTAGCGGATCGGCGGAGCCGACCGTGGAACACCCCGTTGAATGCCGGCCTCATCAGCTATATCGGGGTCTCGGGCAGACAGAATTCGCTGTCGGTGTCACCGATTCTCTCCCAGGCGCAGTCAGACCCATGGAAACCACGCTCTACCTGCCGGTCAAAGGCTACCTCGAACAGGCAGGCTATGCCGTGAAGGGCGAAGTCGGCGGCTGCGACGTGGTGGGCATTCGCGATGACGAGCCACCCGTCGTGGTCGTCTGCGAGCTGAAGCTCAGCTTCAACCTCGAACTCATCCTGCAGGCCGTCGACCGCGCATCGATCGCAGACGAGGTCTGGATTGCCGCGCGCGTCTCGGCCAAGGGCCGGGGGCGCGAGAGCGACAAACGCTACCGCGATCTCTGCCGCCGGCTCGGGATCGGCATGCTCGGCATATCCGACCGCGGCGAGGTCAGCGTGATCGTCGGCTCGGTCACGCCGATGCCACGCACCAATCCGAAACGACGCTCGCGGCTGATGCGCGAACACCAGAAACGAAAAGGCGATCCGGCCGTTGGCGGCAGCACGCGAACGCCCCTGATGACCGCCTACCGCCAGCAGGCGCTGGCTTGCGCCTCCGCGCTTTCCGCAGGTCCGCTCAAGGTGCGGGAGATCCGCGACCATGTGCCGGAGGCGGCCAAGATCCTGCAGGGCAATGTCTATGGCTGGTTCGAGCGGGTGGATCGCGGCGTCTACGGGTTGACGCCTGTGGGGCTGGAGGCGCTGGCGCGGTGGACGGAAACGTAATCGGCACGACCGCACGCACCGCTCATCCATCGGCGGGAACGCAGCTGTGCGTCCCCGCCCAGCGAGAGAAGATCAGGCGCCGAAGGCCCCATCGATCGTGTGCATTGCACCCGTCACGAAACTTGCCTCAGGGCCTGCCAGCCAGGCCACCATGCCTGCGACCTCTTCCGGCCGACCGTGGCGCTTGATCGCCATGAAGCTGTGCATCAGGTCTTTCATCGGACCACCCTCAGGATTGGCATCGGTGTCGATCGGCCCAGGCTGGACGACATTGATGGTAATGCCGCGTGGACCGAAGTCGCGCGCTAGTCCCCTGGCAAGTCCTTGCAGCGCAGACTTGCTGACAGCATAGGATGCCATGCCCGGAACCGGCATGCGATCGCCGTTGACGGAGCCCATAACGATGATGCGCCCGCCTTCCGGCATCTGCCGCGCCGCTTCCACCGAGGCATGATAGGGCGTCTGGATATTGATCTGGAACAGCCGGTCGATGGCGTCGACGTCCTGTTCCAGCGCATCGCCGAAGAGGGCGATTCCGGAGTTGACGACGAGGATGTCGAGGGGGCCGCTGTCGCGGACCCTTGCAATCACGGCATCGCGGTCCGCACTGTCGGTGACGACTGCCGTGCTTCCGGTCTCTGACGCCAGTTGTTCAGCGGCAGCCTGGGATCCGGCATAGGTGAAGGTAACCTTTGCGCCATCGCTCGCGAACCGCCGGACAACAGCTGCTCCTATTCCACGACTGCCGCCAAGCACCAATACGGATTTGCCTTCAAAATTGGACATTTCTGCTCCTTGAGAGTTTACGTAACGAGCGCTACATAAATACTAGATCCCAGGCTTCAAGGTTTTTTATAGTGACCACTACAAAAAAGATGCAAACGAGAGGCAGACCGCGTCGCTTCGATCCCGACGAAGGTGTGGCGGTAGCGCAAAAGCTATTCCATGCTCGCGGCTATGATGCGGTCGGCGTGGCGGACATTACGGCAGCCCTCGGCATCAACCCGCCGAGCTTCTATGCCGCCTTCGGCAACAAGATGGGGCTCTATGGGCGGGTTCTGGACCGTTATGCGGTAACCGGCGCAATCCCACTTGCCGATCTCCTCCGTCCCGACCGAAGGGTGGCCACGTGCCTCGGCGCCGTGCTCGAGGAGGCCGCGCGACGCTATGCAGCCAATCCCGATGCGACGGGATGCCTGGTGGTTGAAGGTGCACGATCGGACGACCCCGAGGCACGGGCTGCAGCCTGTGTCTTTCAACGGGGTGCCGAGGACGTGATCCGTGCCTATATCGCCGCACGCCATCCGGATAAAGCCGATGAGGTAACGGATTTTGTTGGTGCGACCATGGCCGGGATGTCGGCCAAGGCGCGGTCGGGCATTTCGCTCGACCGGCTGATGGCCATTGCGAAACTCGCAGAGACGGCGCTGGAACAGTCATTGCAGGAATGAACCGTTCAGACCGATGATTGAAGTGAACCAGAAAACGGCAGCCTGAAGGGGCCGCCCTTCCCTCACGCTTTTCGCGTAAACAGGATCACCGCAAACAGCAGGACGCCGGCGAAGGTGACCAGCGAGGAGACCGCGACGACGGGTTCGAGTGACGGATTGCCGGTCAGCATCAGGAAGAGCGCGGGCGCCATGACCAGGATGCCGAGCGTGTAGAGCATGTACTGGATCTTGGCGATCCGGCTGGCGGCCTGAACCGGGTTCAGCGCGTAGTAGATGCCGAAGATCGCCATCGTCACCCAGCCGAGCAGGTTGATATGGGCATGGGCGCCGGTCGCCTCGAACTGGTGGGTGATCGACATGTAGAGGCCGACACAGATGCCGGCGATCAGGAACAGGATCGCGGTGCGGAAATACCAGACAGATAATTGTGGCATGTTGAAATCCCCCGATACAACAAGCCTGCAGGATAACACTGGTTCGGCCAGGCGCAATCGGCTGACAATCGTCATTTTCGGGAGGATCCAGGCACGGGTTCCGGCGCGGAAACAGTCAGAGAAACCCGATCCAGCGCCCGGCCAGGAGGGCGGCGGGCCAGAGGACGAGCGAGGCGAGTGCGGCCAGACGCAGCGGTGACGTTGCGGGGGCACCTGCGATCAGTGCCCGCCAGGCACCGGACTGGTGCACTGCAAGCGCATTGGCCGTCCCGAGGAGGACGAGCAGCAGCTTGATCAGGAAGGCCGGGTTCGCAGCATATTCGAGCGGACGCACCGAAAACAGGAGCGCGCCCGTCAGCACCGCAAAGCCGAGTGCCAGGGCTGCTATGCGGGAGAGCACGCTCAGCGTCTCGGCAAGCGGAAGGCGGGTGAATGCGCCGAGCAGGCGCAGGTCGAGGATGACGCTTGCACCGATCAGCATGGCAAGCGACAGGATGTGGCCGGCATTGGCGAAAATGTAGAGCGTCGGCGAGCGAGTGAGCGCTCTTGCCACGACGCTTTCGCCAAGAGGAGCCAGCCACTCCATGCCCGTCAGTTGGTGACGATGCGGTTGGGATAGATTTCGTAGTTCTTGCCCGACACGATGACCCGCACGGCCTTCAGGCGCTTCTCATCCGGATCGAGAGACCGGTTGCCGCGGACTGTGATCTCATCGCCGACAGCGACCACGCCTTCGACGAAGCCGGAACGCTGGGTGAGGCCGGGATTGCCGAGTTCGATGCGCCAGACACCGTCGGCGGTGTCGAGCTCAAGTGTCGGATGCGGCGGGGCAAAGGAGATGGCGGTGAGCTTGCCGCTCAGATTGATCTGGTCGGCCTCGGCCCAGGACCAGCCGTGATGGGCGACGGCCGCACCGGCGAGAAGGGCTGCACCGGCCAGGGCCGAGAGGGCGAGCGTGGATTTCGTCATAGACGGCAGGGAGAATGAGCGGGTCATGATCGTCTCCGGATTGGGTCACACCTACCATCAAGGGTAGTGCGCGGATCCGGATTTGCGACCTCACCTTTGCTTGATCGCAAGGTGAAGTCAGCCAGGGGCGCCGGTTTATGGGCGCCCCCTGCCCTCATCTCAGTGCAAGGCGGCGCTGGCGGCGAGCCGCTCGTCCTTGTCGTGCAGGGCGAAGCGGTCGACCATGTCGGCGCTGGCCTCGTTGAAGCCGAGGACGTCGACCTCGATGCCGGCCTTGCGGTATTTCAAGACGATCTTGTCGAGGGCGCCGACGGCGGTGATGTCCCAGAGGTGGGCAGCGCTGACGTCGATGACGACCTTGTTCGCTGCATCCGAGAAGTCGAAGGCGTGGATGAAGCTCTCGGCCGAGGCGAAGAAGATCTGGCCGGTGACCCGGTAGGTGACCGTACCCGATGTTTCCTCGGCATGGCGGCTGACGCGGAAGAGCTTGGCCACCTTGCCGGCAAAGAAGATGCCGGAAAGGAGCACGCCGACGATGACGCCCTTGGCGAGGTCGTGGGTGGCAACGACCGTGACAACGGTTGCCAGCATGACGACCGAAGACTGCCAGGGATTGCGGCGGAGATCGAGGATCGAGCGCCAGGAGAAGGTGCCGATCGAGACCATGATCATGACGGCAACCAGGGCTGCCATCGGGATGATGCGGACGAGATCATCGAGCACCACGATCAGGAAGAGCAGGAAGGCGCCGGCGACGAAGGCGGACAGGCGTCCACGCCCACCCGAGGTGACGTTGATGACAGACTGGCCGATCATGGCGCATCCGCCCATGCCGCCGATGAACGCGGAGGCGATGTTGCCCGTGCCCTGGCCAATGCATTCCTGGCTCTTGTTGCTCGGCGTGTCCGTCATGTCGTCGACGATCTGGGCTGTCAGCAGCGATTCCAGCAGGCCGACGGCGGCGAGCGTGATCGAATAGGGCAGGATGATCTGCAGCGTCTCCCAGGTGAGCGGCACATCCGGCAGCAGGAAGACCGGCAGCGTCGAGGGCAGTTCGCCGAGGTCACCGACGGTGCGCAGGTCCATGCCGGTCCACCAGGCAAGCGTGGTGAGGACGGCGATGGCGACGAGCGGCGACGGGATCGCCTTCGTCACGTAGGGGAAGAGGTAGATGATCCCCAGGCCGGCGGCGATCATGGCATAGGTGAGCCCCGGCACGCCGATCAGCTCCGGCAGCTGCGCCATGAAGATGAGGATCGCAAGCGCGTTGACGAAGCCGGTGATGACCGAGCGGGAGACGAAGCGCATGACGCGGCCAAGCTTCAGGAAGCCGGCCAAGATCTGGATAAGGCCCATCAGGATGGTGGCGGCGAAGAGATATTGCAGGCCGTGTTCCTTGACCAAAGTCACCATGATCACGGCAGTGGCGGCGGTGGCGGCTGAGATCATGCCGGGTCGGCCGCCGACAAAGGCGGTGACGCAGGCAATGGCGAAGGAGGCGTAAAGGCCAACCTTGGGATCGACGCCGGCGATGACCGAGAAGCCGATGGCTTCTGGAATGAGGGCAAGTGCTACGACGATGCCCGAGAGGATGTCGCCACGGATGTTGGAGAACCACTCGCGGCGGTAATTGGCAAATGTTTGCATTGTTGATTTTTCACAGTTGTTGCAACGGTCCGAGAGGGTCTCGGGCCAGGAAAAGACGATGGTTGCGTTGCTGTGTTGTCTGGCGGATCGGCGGCCAGAAGAGCCACCCGGATTTGCACCGGGTCCATGCGGATGAGGTTCTGTAGCGGAAATGGTGCTGCGGCGCAACGACGGGGGGCGGCCGGCCGGCAAGAGGCCGTCGCTTCGCTTCATCTACAAACAGAGAAGGCGGCCCTTTCGGAGCCGCCTTCTTGCCTCGGGAGGAGCCGCCCGTCAGGGGCGGTAGATCTGATCGAAGACACCGCCTTCGCCGAAATGCTCCGGTTGTGCCTTGGCCCAGCCGCCGAAGAGCGGATCGTCGATGGTGACGAGATCGAGCTTCGGCAGTTCGGGGCCGGAGCCTGCGGCGACGAGGTCCGGACGCGAGGGGCGGTAGAAGTGTTTGGCGGCCAGCGCCTGGCCTTCTGCCGAATAGAGGTAGTTCAGATAGGCTTCCGCCTGTTTGCGGGTGCCCTTCTTGTCGACATTGACGTCGACAACGGCGACTGGCGGTTCGGCGAGGATCGACAGCGACGGAGTGACGATGTCGAACTGGTCGGCACCGAATTCCTTGCCGGCGAGATAGGCCTCGTTTTCCCAGGAGATCAGCACGTCGCCGATTTCGCGCTGGGCAAAGCTCGTCAGAGAGCCGCGGGCGCCGGTATCCAGCACCGGAGCGCGGCGGTAAATCTCGGCGATATAGTCGCGGATCTTCTGCTGGTCGCCGCCGAATTCCTTGTTGGCCCAGGCCCAAGCGGCGAGATAGTTCCAGCGCGCCCCGCCCGAGGTCTTCGGATTGGGCGTGACGATCTGCACATCGCCCTTCACCAGATCGCCCCAATCCTGGATGCCCTTCGGATTGCCCTTGCGCACCAGGAAGACGATGGTCGAGGTGTAGGGGGAAGAATTGTTCGGCAGGCGTGTGCGCCAGTCCGGCGCGATCAACTTTGCCCGCTCGGAGATGATGTCGATGTCGCTCTGCAAAGCGAGTGTCACGACATCGGCCTCGAGGCCTTCCATCACGGCGCGGGCCTGGCGGCCGGAGCCGCCATGCGACTGGCTGACCGTCACGGTCTCGCCGGCCTCGGTCTGCCAGTGCTTGGCAAAGGCGGTGTTGTATTCGGCGTAGAACTCGCGCGTCGGATCGTAGGAGACGTTCAGAAGCTCCGCAGCACCTGCCGGCAGCACAAGGCCGGTGGACAGGCTCAAGCCGACGAGAAACGCCGCAAGATTTTTCCCAATGCACTTCATGTCTGTGCCTCCTCTCTGGCGTTAACGATTTAAGACTACCTGACTAGTCGTCTTAGTCAACGCGGGGGAAACAGTTCGCAAAAGCGTTTCCCGAGACCCCACCGAAGGCGCGACGGGCATGCTGCCCGGGGGCGTGGTTTTGGTGAAAGCTTCCGCGGAAAGCGAGTTCGGCAGAACGTGAGGGTGGCTCTCAGGGGGACGGGAAGAGGCTTTTCGAATGCGGAGACGAAATGCTTTTTGGAGGGGGCAAGCGTCGGTTCGAGTGCGAGGGGTAAGCCCCCGACCACCCCCAAAACCGCTCAAACGGCAGTCACAAAAGGGTGAAAAGAATAAAAAATAATCGTTGTATGTCATAGTTAAATGACGGCAAAAAGACAGCCTAACCCTCTGTTTTTCCTCAGCTCACATTTCAAGTGCCAACCTGGATACCGGGTATTTTCACCGAACCAATCAGTTCGATTGTGCGCAAAGGGGTATTGTAATCCCAAGCGTTCTGCGCCAAATACATCTCATCGAACCGAGCAGTTCGATTGGCAAGGTTCTAAAGGTACACCACAATGAAGATCATCGCAGCAGCACTCCTCACCACCCTCGCAGGCACATCGGCCGCCTTCGCGGTAGAGCCGATCCCAGGCTCGATCACCTATGGCGGTGCGCAGCCAAGGCTCGAACAGGCTCCCACCGGTTCGAACTTCTTCCATACCTTCTACGCCAATGGATCCGAGGTCCACGAGATCTATCAGGTGAATGCAGACCGGACCGTCTCCCTCGTCTCGCGTTCCGTATCAAACAGCGACTGAACGCCCAGACGACCAGAGACACATCTCTGAGACTGACGACCGAGACTACAGACTGATCATACCCACAAACACAATCCTGAGCTGAACACAACGCGTGTCGCTCAATTCCAGATAAGGAAAACGACCATGAAGACCATCATCTCCGCAGCCCTCATCTCCATCGTTGCCGGTTCGGCTGCTTTCGCCGCCGTCCAGCCGATCCCGGGCTCGATCACCTACGACAACGCAAACGTCATGCTGGAAAAG
Organism: uncultured Allorhizobium sp.; assembly: GCA_958439205.1. Lineage (GTDB taxonomy): Bacteria > Pseudomonadota > Alphaproteobacteria > Rhizobiales > Rhizobiaceae > Allorhizobium. The sequence continues at coordinate 3,765,974 of OY288189.1, forward strand.
GCACCTGCCGGTTCGACCTTCTTCCACACCTTCTCCAACGGTGACGGCCGTGACGTTCGCGAGATCTACAAGGTCAACGCCGACAAGTCGGTGACCCTGGTTAACCGCACTGTCTCGAACGCTTCTTAATCAACGCGCCTCCCAAGACGCACAGAAGACCTCCAGCGGCAGGCTCGGCCCCTCTCCACCGCCCCGAGCCGCCGCCACACACAACGCACAAAGGAATATCACCATGAAGACCATCATTTCTGCAGCCCTCATCTCCCTCGCAGCTGGTTCGGCCGCTTTCGCCTCCGTCCAGCCGATCCCGGGTTCGATCACCTACGACAACGCAAACGTCATGCTGGAAAAGGCTCCGGCCGGTTCGACCTTCTTCCACACCTTCTCCAACGGTGACGGCCGTGATGTTCGCGAGATCTACAAGGTCAATGCCGACAAGTCGGTGACCCTCGTCAACCGCACTGTCTCGAACGCTTCTTAATCCGAAGCGCCTGAACGAACGCGCCTACCAAGACGCAAAATACCCCCGGCGGCTGGCTCGGCCCCTCCCCCTGACCCTGAGCCGCCGCCAACCCAACGCACAAAGGAACACGATCATGAAGACCATCATCTCTGCAGCCCTCATCGCCCTCGCAGCCGGCACGTCCGCTTTCGCCGCCGTCCAGCCGATCCCGGGCTCGATCACCTATGACAACGCAAACGTCATGCTGGAAAAGGCTCCGGCCGGTTCGACCTTCTTCCACACGTTCGCAAACGGTGACGGCCGCGACGTCCGCGAGATCTACAAGGTCAACGCCGACAAGTCGGTGACCCTCGTCAACCGCACTGTCTCGAACGCTTCTTAATCAACGCGCCTCACAAGACGCACCCTTCGGCGGCCGGCTCGGTTCCCCTCTCCCCCTTCCCCCAACCGGGTCGCCGCCAACCCAAACGCACAAAGGAACTAAGATCATGAAGACCATCATCTCTGCAGCCCTCATCTCCCTCGCCGCTGGCTCGGCCGCTTTCGCCGCCGTTCAGCCGATCCCGGGCTCGATCACCTATGACAACGCAAACGTTCAGCTGGAAAAGGCCCCGGCCGGTTCGACCTTCTTCCACACCTTCGCAAACGGTGACGGCCGCGATGTTCGTGAGATCTACAAGGTCAATGCCGACAAGTCGGTGACCCTGGTTAACCGTACGGTTTCCAACGCCTCCTAATTCAAGGGTGCGTGATGGGCCTCGGGGCGTCAGTCCCGGGGCCTTTTTTTTACGTTTGGAGGGATGGTGTGAAGGACCTGCGGCCCGTCCCGTTCAGTGGGGAGGTTCGCTGACTTCGCCTGCGGCATCCGCCAGGCTCGTCGAGAGCAGCACTGCGCGAGTTTCATCTGCGACGCGGGCAAAGACCCGGCGGATCTCGCAATCGGTCTCGCCATCGCAATCCTCGCAGCGGCGATAGGCCGTCAGCGACAGGCAGGGCAAGGGCGCAACAGGACCGTCGATCAGGCGCAGCACTTCGCCATAGGTGATCTCGCTTGCCGGCCTATGCAGAAGATAGCCGCCCTGCTTGCCACGACGGCTTTCGACCATGCCGCCGCGTTTCAGGTCGAGCATGATCTGCTCGAGGAATTTCTTCGGGATCTTTTGTTTATCCGCGATATCAGGGATCTGAATCGGCTCACCCGGCTCGGCACGGGCGAGAAGTGTCAGCGCCCTCAGCGCATATTTGGCTTTCTGTGTGATCATTGATCGTCATTGTCCGCCAGGGCCGGCCCGGAAATCGTGCCTCCGGCCATAGCGCAATTCGGCATGCCGTTCCACGTGTCATTTGGGCCCTGCGGCACGAATTGCCGCGATATCTCTCTGCGAGAGAGATATTTGCTCTTTGTTCGTGGCTCGGCGCACGTCGATTTCTGTCCGTCCCCCTGCTATTGCCAGATAATGCCGGCACTGAGCAGGGACCCTATCATGACCTTCGACACTTCCGCAGACCTGGCCAGGGCGCTGGACCAGCAGCTGGCATCCGCAAACCTCACCGACCGCTTGCGCATCGTCGCAGCCCTTGAGGGCCGCGCCGTTTTCACCACCTCGCTCGGCATCGAGGATCAGGTGATCTCGGCAGCCATCGGCCTTGCCGGGCTTCCGATCGACGTCTCGACTCTGGAGACCGGACGGCTCTTCAAGGAAACGGTCGACCTGATCGCCGAGACGGAAGAGCGTTTCGCAATTTCCATCAAGCGCTTTCATCCCAAGCCTGACGACATCGATGCCTATGCGGCGAAGTATGGCCTGAACGGTTTCTATGAAAGCGTCGAAGCCCGCCATGCCTGCTGTCATGTGCGCAAGCTGGTTCCGCTGGCGGAGGCGCTGTCAGGCGCCCGCTTCTGGATCACCGGTTTGCGCCGCTCCCAGTCCGGCAACCGCGCGGCCACGCCGTTTGCCGAGTATGATGCCGAGCGCGACCTGATCAAGGTGAACCCGCTGGCCGACTGGTCGCTCGACGACATCAACACTTATGTCGAGGCCGAAAGCGTGCCGGTCAATCCGCTGCATGCCCGAGGCTATCCGTCGATCGGCTGCGAGCCCTGCACCCGGGCGATCAAGCCCGGCGAGCCGGAGCGCGCCGGCCGCTGGTGGTGGGAGAATGACGAGAAGCGGGAATGCGGGCTGCACGTGCCGGAGGCGGCAACGTCTGCGGTGCCGACGCCGGCCTGACGCTTCGCAAGCGGATCAGGCGCACAGGAAGACAAAGATTTCGGGCGACAAGCCCATCGAAAGAAAAGAAGACCATGCACACCCATACATCCGAATTCGATCCTCATTCCAAGGATCCCGTCACCAAGCCGCCGCTCGATCCGCATCTGAAGGCGCTTGAGAACGAAGCCATCTATATCTTCCGCGAAGTGGCGGCCGAGTTCGAGAAGCCGGTCATGCTCTATTCGATCGGCAAGGATTCGTCGGTTCTATTGCATCTCGCGCGCAAGGCCTTCTTCCCAGGTCGCGTGCCCTTCCCGCTGCTCCACATCGACACGGGCTGGAAATTCCCCGAGATGATCGCGTTTCGCGATGCGACGGCGGAGAAGTTCGACCTCGATCTGATCGTGCATACCAATCCGCGCGGCAAGGAAGAGGGCATAGGCCCGTTCAGCCATGGCTCGTCCTATCATACCGACGTGATGAAGACGGAAGCGCTGCGCCAGGCACTCGACGCCGGCAAGTATGACGCAGCCTTTGGCGGCGCGCGCCGCGACGAGGAAGCAAGCCGCGCCAAGGAACGCATCTATTCCTTCCGCACGCCCGACCACAAATGGGATCCGCGCAACCAGCGTCCGGAACTGTGGAACATATATAACGGCATGATCCGCCGGGGTGAAAGCGTGCGGGCCTTCCCGCTGTCGAACTGGACCGAAGTCGACATCTGGCGCTACATCCAGGCTGAAAACATCGAACTGCCGCCGCTCTACTATGCGAAGAGCCAAAAGTATGTGGAGCGCGACGGCATGCTGATGTGGGCGGAAGATCCGCGCTTCGAAGCGCTTCCGGGCGAGCAGATCCAGGAAGGCATGCTGCGCTTCCGCACACTCGGCTGCTGGCCGCTCACCGGCGGGATCCGTTCTCATGCTGCTACCCTCGACGAGGTGATCGCCGAACTCGAAATCGCCACCGTCTCCGAACGTCAGGGCCGCGCCATCGACCGCGACCAGGCCGGATCGATGGAAAAGAAGAAGCGCGAAGGATATTTCTGAGATGACCGCAGCTGCCAATACCGCCCTCGCCTCCGAGGCTCCGCTCGCCGACACTGCACCGGTTACCCGCGACTCGCGCCCTCTGCGGCTCATCACCTGCGGCTCGGTCGACGACGGCAAGTCGACGCTGATCGGCCGTCTGCTCTGGGATACCAAGGCCGTCAAGGAAGACCAGGCCGCGACGCTGCGGCGTGATTCCGGGCAGCAGAACGATCTCGGCCTGCCCGATTTCGCGCTTCTGCTCGATGGTCTGCAGGCCGAGCGCGAACAGGGCATCACCATCGATGTCGCCTATCGCTATTTCGCCACCGACCGCCGCTCCTTTATCGTCGCCGATACGCCCGGCCACGAGCAGTACACCCGCAACATGGCAACCGGCGCCTCGACGGCGGACCTCGCCATTCTGCTGGTCGATGCCCGCGCCGGCCTGCTCGAACAGACCCGCCGCCACGCCACCATCGCCTCGCTGATGGGCATCAAGCAGTTCGTGCTGGCGGTCAACAAGTTCGACCTCGTGGGTTATGACCGCGCCGTGTTCGACCAGATCAGCAATGATTTCAAGGCGCTGGCGCTGTCGCTCGGCGTGCGTCAGGTGACGGCCATCCCTATGTCGGCGCTGAAGGGCGAGAACGTCGTCTATTCCGGCAAGTCGGTCATTCCGTGGTATGAAGGCCCGACGCTGGTCGAGACACTGGAACTTGCAACCCTGCGCTCCGGTCAGTCGACCGGCTTCCGCCTGCCCGTCCAGCGCGTCTCGCGTCCGGGCGAAAGTTTTCGCGGGTATCAGGGCACGGTTGCCGGCGGTGCGGTGAAGCCCGGCGACAGCGTTGCCATCCTGCCCTCTGGTCAGGTGGCGAACGTCAAGCAGATCGTCACCTTCGACCTGGTGCGTAATGCGGCTGTCGCGGGTGACGCGATCACGCTGGTGCTCGACCGTCAGGTGGACGTGGCGCGCGGCGACATGATCGTGTCGCTCGATGCCCAGCCGCAGACCGGCCTTGCCTTCGACGCGCAGATCGTGGCGCTTCAGCCCGACGGCATCATACCGGCCAAGCGCTACTGGCTGAAGGCCGGCTCGCGTCGCCAGCGCGTGCAGGTGCAGCCGGTACAGCAGCTCGAGCTGAAGTCCGGCAAGTGGCAGGCGGCCGAAATGCTGCAGATGAACGCGATCGGCAAGGTGCAGCTTGCCTTCGACGAGACCGCGATCTTCGACCCTTACGAGTTGAACCGCGGCACCGGCGCCTTCATCCTGATCGATCCTGATACCAACAATACGGTGGCGGGCGGGATGATCACCGCCAAGCGCACCGAACTTGGCGGCCTGAACGCCCATGACGGCCGCGTCATCCTGTCGCTCCCATCCGATCTCGCCGAACAGCTGCTGGCAACCGAGCTGCTCGCCAGCCGCCGTGACGAGGTGGAAACCCGCCGCGTCACCACGGCTGCTGCCCGCCAGTTGCTTGACGATATAGACGGCTGACAGACTGGCCCAGAATACACCGCCAAACGGTGTCAATCGGCCCGCCCTTGCGCGGGCCGATTGCATTTCAGCATCGGTCAAGCAAGCCCGCTTTTCTTCCTGAAATGCCACGCTAATATATGGTGCAAATCAGTTTGGGGTGGGCATGCATCGGAACAGGCATCAGGAAAGGGAAGTGCTGATTGGCCTTGCCGAAACACTCGCCACGAGCGGCGTTTCGAAGCTCCTGCTGCATGCCTGGGAGCGGCGCTACGGAATCACACCTGCCGAACGCAGCCCGACGGGACGGCGCTTCTATACCCGTGAACAGGTGGAACGCCTGAGGCTGCTGAAAAGCTGCAGCGACGCCGGCCACCGGATCGGCTCTCTTGTGCCGCTCTCGACAGAGATGCTGTCGCGGCTCGAATACGAGCTGGAAGCCCGCAACGCCCTCTCCGACATTCTGGAAGCCGTGAAGGCCCTGGATAGCGAACGGCTGCAGAGCCTGCTGCAGACGCGGGCGGAGCGGGATCCGCCCGAGCATTTCATCCGCGCGACCGTCTTGCCGCTGATGCGGGAGATTGGCTCGCTGTGGGCGGCCGGCGATGTGACCATAGCCGCCGAGCACATGACGACGGCGCAGATCAAGCGCATCCTGGGCGGGCTCTTCGATCGCTGTCCGCCACCTGCCATCAACGCGCCGCGTCTGATCGCGACGACGCCGGAAAAGGAAGAGCACGACATGGGGGCGCTGGTCGCCACCCTGCTCGCACGTCTCAAGGGCTGGAATGCGCTGTTTCTGGGTGCCAACCTGCCCGCCCGCGAGATCGTCGATGCCGCCCACCGGCGCAATGTCCGCTGCGTCTGCCTGAGCGCGCTCACCGGACGCAAGGCGCCTCTCGAGCGCCATCTGGGCGAGTTGCGCGCGGCGCTTTTGCCGAGCATCGCAATCTGGATCGGCGGCGCCGCCTATATGGCAATGTCGGAGATGCCGGGCGTCTTGTTTCTCCAGGATCTCGATACATTCCTCGACATGCTGGCGGCAAAAGCTTCGGATCTTCGCGAAGCCGTCTAGGCGGCCCCTCCTCACCTGACCCCGTTTTTTTTTGCACAGACTGCCTTTTCGCCCCGAAAAGGTAGACAAGCGGCACCTGTTTTAGCGCTTCGTTTATTTATTGTATGCATTTTCACGATATCTAATTCTCGCAACGCCAGTGGGCAGGACCGCTGGCACCAGTCGGAGGGGCTATGGGACTGTCTGCTTTCGTGAATTCGGGGAACGCTGCCAAGATGCTTGCGCTTGATGCGCTGCAAGCAAATGTAATGATCGCCGATGCCAAGCTCAACATCAAATACATGAACCCGGCGGTGGTGGACCTTTTGAAGGAAGCCGAGTCGGATCTTAAGAAGGAGCTGCCGAAGTTCAGCGTGGCCTCCCTGATCGGTAGCAATATCGACGTGTTTCACAAGACCCCGTCCCACCAGCGCAACATGCTGGCGTCGCTGAAGAGCCGCCACAGCGCGACGATCACCGTCGGCAACCGCGTCTTCGACCTTCTCGTCACGCCGCTGCAGCAGGGTGCCAAGACTGTCGGCTTCGTCGTCGAGTGGGCCGATGCAAAGGCACGCCTGCTGAATGTGGACTACACGGCGCAGATCGCCGCGATCAGCCGCTCGCAGGCGATCATCGAATTCTCGGTCGACGGCAAGATCATGAGCGCCAACCAGAATTTCTTCTCGCTGATGGGCTATGCGCCCGGGGAAATCATCGGACAGCATCACAGCATGTTCGTCGACAAGGGCCATTCCAATTCCGAGGAATACAAGAAGTTCTGGCAGACCCTGCGCGAAGGCCAGTATATCGCGGCAGAATTCCCGCGCCTGACCAAGAACGGCAAGGAAGTCATCATCTCCGCCTCCTACAATCCGATCCTCGACATCCACGGCAAGGTGGTGAAGGTCGTCAAGTTTGCGACCGACGTGACCGCCCGCGTGCGCACGGTGAGCTCGCTCGGCGACGCGCTGAAGCGTCTCTGTTCCGGCGACTTTGCCTTCCAGCTGACCGAACCCTTCGCGGCTGAATTCGAATTCCTGCGCCATGATCTCAACCGCTCGGTGTCCCAGCTTTGCGACACGTTCCGCGAGATTTCGGCCAGCGTGGAGGTAATCAGCCAGGGGACGCAGGAAATCGGCCAGGGCGTGGGCGACCTTTCGCGGCGCACCGAAAGCCAGGCGGCCAATCTCGAGGAAACGGCCGCCGCCCTCGAAGAGATCACGGCAAATGTCGGCTCATCTGCCCAACGCGCCCAGGAAGCGCGCGATGTCGCGGGTTCTGCCAAGGCGAGCGCCGAGAAATCCGGTGACGTCGTGTCGCAGGCCGTGGACGCCATGAGCCGCATCGAGGATTCCTCCTCCAAGATCTCCAACATCATCGGGGTGATCGACGAAATCGCCTTCCAGACGAACCTGCTGGCGCTCAATGCCGGCGTCGAGGCGGCCCGTGCCGGCGAGGCCGGTCGCGGCTTTGCGGTTGTTGCCCAGGAAGTTCGCGAACTCGCCCAGCGCTCCGCCAAGGCTGCGAAGGAGATCAAGGACCTGATCCAGAACTCGGCCAGCGAGGTTTCGAGTGGTGTGAAGCTGGTCAGCGATACCGGCGGGGCGCTGAAATCGATCAGCAAGCTGATCGTCGAGATCAACGACCATGTGGTGGCGATCTCGACTGCCGCACGGGAGCAGTCGTCGGGCCTGGTGGAAGTCAACAGCGCCGTGAACGGCATGGACCAGACGACGCAGCAGAATGCGGCCATGGTGGAAGAGAGCAGTGCTGCGGCCTCGACCCTTTCCAGCGAAACGCAGAAGCTGCGCGGCATGATCAACCAGTTCAATCTGGGCAATCACCATGGTGGCAGCGCAGTGCATCGCAGCGCCCGCGCCGCTTGATAGGACTAAGAGAAAAAGCAGAGCATGCGCAGGGGTGGCCTTTGGTCACCCCTGCCGTGCTGTGGAGCCCCGCTGCACGAGCTGATAGCCGAGATCGACCAGCTTTGCCGGAGACGCGCCCGAGCCGGCCGCCCGGATGATCATGTCGACTGCGCGATAGCCGATCTCGTAACGCGGGACGCGCACGGAAGTGATCGCCGGGAAGGCAAAGCCCGCATAATCGAGATCATTGAAGCCGCAGATGCCGAAATCCCCGGGAATGGAGAGCCCACGCCGCTGGCATTCGAAGAGCACGCCGAGCGCGATGTCATCGTTATGGCAGAAGGCGGCATCGGCATCCGGGGCTTCGCTCTTCAGCCGGTCAAGAAGATGGCATCCCAGCCCCACGCTCGTATTGCCATCGATGGACAGAACGAGGGACGGGTCGAACAGGCCGGCCTCTTCCAGCACCGCCTGAAAGCCTTCCAGACGCCGCCGGGCGCGGAAATCCCAGGCGCCGCCGAGCATGGCAATGCGCCTGTAGCCCTTTTCAATCAGATGCCGCGTCGCCGTCTCGGCCGCCAGGCGGTGATCGATGCCGATCGCCATGTCCGAGGGTTGCCGGCTGACATCCATGATCTCGACGACCGGACAAGGCGCCCGCCGCAGGAGATCATCGATCGCGGCATCTCCGATCTGGCCCACATGGATGAGGCCGGCCGGGTTTTGCGAGAGAAAGAAGCGCAACTGGCGAAGCTGATCCTCGGCGTCGGTATCAGCGCTTGCATATTGGATGCGCAGATCGGAGGAACGGACGCGATCCTCGATGCCCCGGATCAGGGCCAGGAAGGCATGGCTGGTCAAACCGGGAGACATGACGCCGACAAGACCGCTGTTCTTGCTGGCCAGCGCCCTTGCCGCAAGATCGGGCACATAGCCCATCTCCTCGACAACCCTGAGGATGGTATCGCGCAAATGGGGTGAGACTTTTTCAGGATCGCGCAGGGCACGGGAAACGGTGATGGCGCTGACACCCGCCTGATGGGCGACGTCAGACAAAGTGACCTTATCCTGGCGCTGACGACGTTTTCTCGTACCTGGAAGCATGCTCACCGAACCAGCCTGGATTGCAATCATTGGTGGCAATTGCAGTTTTACAGCCCCGCGAAAAGCGACGCTCCATACAATTCAAGATAGCCTAATCTACATGCCTCAGCAACGACTTGCAGGGTTTTCCCCCAAGCTTTGAGTTGAAGTGGAGATACGTGTCCACTACCACTGTTTGTAGAATATACAATGTCACGCAAACAAACTGCGAGGGCCAGGATCCAGCACAACATGCGCGCCCTCGGCCAGGCTGCGTCAAACGTCTTTTCGGTGCGGGGGATTGTTCGGGAAAGTAAGCTGGTCGGAGTGGAGTGATTCGAACACTCGACCCCCACGTCCCGAACAACATGAACGCGACCGAATAGCCCGCAATTGCGGCTCTTCGCGCTCATGCTCGAGGCGATGAATCGCGCCTGAACGGGTTCATTCATTGCCAATCGTTGCCGCAACGCACTTGGCAAGGATCACAACGCCGTAGGAATGTCAACAGCCTGTCGCCCATCTCCGGCGGGCCTTAACCCATGGGAGGACGCATGACCAAACCCGACACCGACCGCCCTTACCGCGGACGCCGCCTAAGCTGGACGGAGTTCTACCAATTGACCGGACGGAAGCAGCCGGAAGCGGCGAACGACAACCACGAACAGAGAGATCAAGCCGCATGAAAATCAAAAGCGCGCGGAGAGTGCACCCTCATCCCTCCCCCGGAGGATTTACACCCGTTGCCGCCTTCAGCCTGGAGCCAATGGAAGGCGTCCTGATCTTCGACTGCAGCGTCGTTCGCGCCCGCGACGGTCGCCTCCTCGTATACGGCCCGCCATCAAAGCACGGCGGCCCGCTGGTGAACCTAGCGCCCGCGCAACGTGCCGAAGTGCTGAAACTCGTAACCGACGAATTGGGAATTGATGATGCCAAGCGCAACACTTCAGCCTAAGCAGACGCCTGCCGACGACTCGCGGGCCGCTCTCGTTTTCGGAATCTGCGATCGCCTGTTTGATCACGGCCACTGTGTTTCGGACGTCGTGCTCGTTCCCGCTGATGCGGATGGCCGGCCGGACTACTCTCGCGCCGATCCTGCAAACGTCGAAGCCCTGCCAGCCGATGAATGGCCCGCCAACGATCTGGACGCCGACCGCACCGCCGTGATTGTCGATCACGTCGACGGCTGCTCGAAAGACTCGTCCTTCCTGATTTACCTGACTGACAACCAGCCCCAAGTTCTCCAGATCCACGGCCCCGCTGAAGACCGCGTCATCGGGGAGTCGATCATCGGACGAGACATAGGCGCTCGCCCAGTCCAGCCGCCGCCATCGAAGCTGGCAGACTCGTTTGCGAAGCTAGTTGACGACATCCGTGCGCCAGCCGTTGAAGTCTCCCCGATGATGCCAGCGCTGGCCGCTATTGCTGACAAATTCGAACGTCGCCACGAAGCTGCCAACGACAATGAACCCAAGCACGACGAACGGCTGATTCCCTATATGCAGGCCTTCGGCGGCACGATCCGGGGCACTTCCCTTTTCGGCGCGACCTACAACGGCAAGGGCGGCCAGATCTGGTTGATGGACGGCAAGGCCGTTTTCTGGACGGACAAAGGCGCCGAGAGCATCAGCCTGCCGGAAAAAGCCGAAGCCCTCACATTCCTTAATCCCGCCGATTGGCACGGCAAGCCCATTCCACAGCGCGCGTGGTACGCGGAAGGTCTCATCCCATTGCGACAGGTCACCATCCTCAACGGCGATGGCGGCGTCGGCAAGTCCCTGTTGGCCTTGCAGATTGCCGCGGCCGGCGCCTTGGGAGTCGGCACGCTCGACATCGATCCGGCAGCGGGCCGCGTTTTGTACGTCGGCGCGGAAGACGAGGCCGACGAATTTCATCGCCGATTGGTCGACATCAGCAAGGCATACGGAAAAGACCTTAGGGACCTTCTGAACTTCCGCCTCCTACCGCTTGCAGACCGGGACGCGCTCCTGTCCATTCCTGATCAGCGGCACAACATGCAACCGACACAACTTTGGGCGAGCATCGTCGACCAGGCCGGGGACTTCAGGCCGCGCTTGATTGTGCTTGATACCGCGGCCGACCTCTTTGGCGGCGATGAAATCAAACGCGGTCAGGTTCGCCAGTTCATCGCGATGCTGCGGCAAGTCGCAATCGGTCTGGATTGTGCCGTGGTCCTTCTCGCCCATCCATCTGTTCAGGGAATGCAGACCGGTACTGGTTCGTCAGGTTCGACCGCGTGGAACAACAGCGTGCGCAGTAGACTCTATATGACCCGGCCAGACGGCAAGGACGCCGACCCTGACTTACGCGTTCTTCGAACCATGAAGGCCAACTACGGCACTACCGGCGGCGAAATCAAACTCCGCTGGAAGAACGGCGTTTTCGTGCTTGACGACGGCAAGCCGCACGTCGGCGCAACCCTGATGGCAGCCAAAGCCGAGCGCGTTTTTTGCCACCTGCTCTCGCTGTTCAATCGGACTGGTCAAAACGTGTCGGACGTCACCGGCACAAGCTACGCTCCTGCGAAGATGGCGAAGCACCCTGACGCGGACGGCATTAGCAAAAAGTCACTGGCCGATGCCATGCAGAGACTGATCGATCGCGGTGAAATCAAGATTGTGCTGGAAGGCCCTCCATCCCGCCAACGGAAGCGCCTTGTCCTTGCCTCTGAGGACTACGGATCCAAAGATAATCCGGCATAGTCGCCGGCTTCCGCCGCATCTTCCACCGGCCTTCCACCGGCCTTCCACCGCCTTCCGCCGAGGGTAGCCACCACCCCCCTTATACCCCCCTGGCGGTGGAAGCACCGCTGGCCGGTGGAAGCCGGCCGGCACTTCACACCGCAGAGCAGCTTAAAGAAAGGGACAACAATGACCACCAAGACCAAACGCGACTGGCGCGAACACGACGCCGCAATCCCATTCCGCTGCCCTAAACTCGCGAGGGCGAACGGGACTAACAGGGCCGGCCGCAAGCCGCATCCTCTCGTTGCTCCGCAGCTTCCGCTGGCTGCCAACGACAACCGTCCGCAATCGATCGGAACGACCCGCTGAAGGCCGTTAACGGCCAGTCGCGCCGTTTTGCAATGCCGCCGTCGCACACCTATCGTCCAAAGCAAAAAGCCCTCCCACCGAAGCGGAAGGGCCTTCTGTTAGATCAGTCGACTGAGAAAGATTGCGAGTGAAGCCAGGCTGATCCTAAAATCTAGGCCCACTCGAACCGTCCCGGTCGACTGGCTGGCTTCGAGAACGAAAGTAGCCCTCACGGGTCTTCTCCATCTCTATAGCAACAGGCTCTTTTTGTAGCCGCTTGCTGCCGTCCAGCCATGCTTTGAAGGATTTTTTTAATAAGCCTTGGTGATCCCTCAAACACACGCGGCTATTTCGTCGTCGAAACAGATGTGGGTACTCAATTCAGGTCGCGCAAGAGCTCACCCTGCTTGAGGAAAAAATGTCTGCCGCGAAAACGTCAGACCAATCGTCGCACGTTTCAAAGCTGGATTTCGACGTAAATCTGCCCATCATCGGTTTTTTCAACCGTGTACTGCAGATTGTATTGCCGTTTGGTGTTGTTGAAATCGCGATAGTTGTTCGACATCAGAGATTGGAATGCCGCGGGATTGTTTTGCCTAATCTGCTTTAACTGATCTGTAAGCTCATAGTCGATGTCAAGAACTGTAGCGCATGACTTTCCAGCCGCGGTATCACCTTTCGTGCGTATTCCAGTGACCGAGAATTTCGATCCATCAATGTTGAAGCCATATTGCAAGTTTGGATCTTTCTTCAGATCATCCTTTATGATCTTTACCAAAAGCTCCTTAACGGCCTCAGAAGAGCAATCCACTTGGGAATCTGCGCAAGACACAAGCCCCAGCGAAGCACAAGCAAGAATAAATAGAACGCGATATTTCAAGGTTACCTCTGTCGAATTGGTGCCAACACATTTACACGCCCGTAGCGCCTCTATTGAGTCGACAATGATGCAGTTTCAATTGGAGAGAATTCACGATTACATGCGAATTGCCGAGTTATAAATCTCACAAGAGATCATCCGTAACGTCGCAGGTTGTCGAACGTCGGCTGCCAACTTCTGTGATCCCACGGTTCCCCGATATCAGTGAGGCAGTGCGCGCTTGATTCAGGGAAACGACCGAGTCGCAGTCGCCTTGCCGATCTCTTTGCCCTTGGCGTCCAGCGCTTTCACCGTGAAACGATACTTATGTTTCGAAGGCGGGCACGGCCCCTTATAGCGGAAAGCGCCATAGGGTAGGGCGGACTGGCCGCTGTATTCGACCTTGCCGCCGCCGTGGCGATAGTCCGGAGCATCGAGGTCCGTCATCGTGAAGGCCAGCTTGGCAGTGCCATCTGGCACGCCCGATAGCTTGAACGGCGGCGAGTTCTTGTCGAAGCACTTGGCCGTTTCGCCCCACTCGAACGAAGCCTTCATTTCGGCCATGACCGGCGTAGCGGCCAGCAAGGCTGCGGCAACGAGAATAATGCGCATGTTTCCCCCTCAGGTTTAGTCTGCGATGGTTTGCACCCACAGACACCCGAGGCAAGGGCTAAATTTGGGCTGAGGATGAAGGAACTTGCTCCGGCATCGTCACGGCTCTATTTCAAACTTCGGCCAGCGGTGGCCTCAATAAAGCGGCGGCAATGGAGAACCCAATGTCGTTCGGATCTGGCGCCCGTCGCCTCATTTTGTATCGAGACCAGAAAATCGTCGTATCGTGCGACCGGTGCGGCTTGTCCAAGCGGTATGACGGCAACGCCATGCTGGATAGGCTCGGGCCAGACTTCGTTATGCCCGAATTGCTTAACCGCCTAGCCGACGCAGAAGGATGTGCATTGATCAATGCGCCTACACCTAACGGTTTGAGATGCGGGCTTCGCTATGGCTGACAGGCTGCTGTTGCTGCTCTTGGCGCTGATGATAGCCGCAACCCTTGTGTCAGGCGCTGTGCAGGTCTGGCAGGCGTTCTAGCCCACCCCCTCGGTTGGGTCCCCACCTGCCCACCTACACCCCTAGCGGGTATGACGGCCCGGTCGCTCGGTGTCTGACGCTTTTTTAGTTTGGCATTTCCTTCCTTTTCAATCGGCAAAGAAATAACGGAGGCCGTACTGATCAGTACGCTCGGTGGCATTGGGTGGCGGATAAAAAGGAAATCAGCCGCTCGCAACCGATAATAAATGTCTTCCCCCACCCTTGCCGCTTGCCGTTCATTTTCTTAAATCCAACATGCATCGCAAGTTGATGCCTAAGCCCGCCGGCCACGCGCCGAGCCCCCGCGGAAGAGCCTGAACGGCCGCCGCTTCTCCATAAGACCTGCGAGAATTCATGCGATCCACTTCCGAATACCGTGCGGCTGTTGCCGCTTGGCGCGCTTTTGCGCCTGCGAACGATAGCGACATCCTTGCTCTACCCAGGCCCTCAAAACCGCGACATGCCGCTCTTTCCGAGGACTTAGCCGTGATCCTAAAATGGCGGTCGATGTCTCAGCCGCCTGCAGAGTCGCTACAAACGAATTGGTCGATTGTGCCTGTTAATGACAACCACCCGGAAGAAGAGCACAACGAAGAACCTGCCCCGGCCATCCTTGAGTGTCAGCACGAGATCCGCCCGCGTGAGGCGGAGCTGATAAAAGCCGTGAAGGACGTCGAGTTCGAGCCGGCACGTCTCGGCTTGATCGACCGCCGCCCTGTCGCAGGTGACATCGAACTATCGGGTGGAAAGATAGTCCGGCTCGGCGAGCTGCGGTTTGGAACTCTGCCTACATTGGCGGATGCGGCAACCACCAAGTCCGGCAATGACCGGCAGATAATTGCTTGGAGGGGCAAGCGGCCAGTCGATCGTTTCGGCCGCGCTAAGGGCGGAGATCTAGACGAAGGTGAGGAGCACGAGAGGCGAGAGCGACTGGCGATTTGGCTCGGGTGCGATCCCGGCGAGTTCATACCGCGCACCCGGGCCAGCCGGGCGGCGGCTCGTGCTCGCGCAGAACGCGTCCGGGGGAAGCCGCTACCGCCGCTCCCGCCAACATCAATGCCATTAAACGAGGCCCGCGCGTTCGCGGGCTTGCCGCCAACGGAAGGCGAACTGAAGCCGGCACTTCCTACAGGCGCCATGAGTGTTGGCGACATCTTCTGCTCATGGGTTGTCTCACCGAAGAAGGCCAATTCAGGAGCAATGGCAAGTGACGGCGATGGTGATTTAGAGCGCGGTGTCATCGCATCGAAGCTACCCTCGACTGACGTGTTGGTTTTAGATGCTGCACTTTCTGCGAAGAATATGTCCGACATCGGCAATGTGATTGGCTTCCAAGGCAAGGTCGCCGAGCGGAAGGGAAAGCAGGCGCTCCAGGCTGCATGCGAGCGGCTAACTGCAATTCTCCAATCTGCCTAGTCCCTTTCTGCAGATCGGCGCGGATATACGATATGAGGGCTCGCAGGCCCCAACTCGCCACCCTTCGGGGTGGCTTTTTTATTGTCTAAACGCGTTGCGAGGTTTTCCCGCAACAAGGAGGTTCCAATGATTACGACCGCAGACGTCGCCGCGGCTTGCGGCGTTGAAAAGGCAACCGTTCGATCCTGGCTGGCCCGAGCTCCGGGTTTCCACATCGGCAGATACGATGGCCAAGCGAAAGTCTACAACCCACAAGAGGGGCTTGCCATGTTGGTAGCTGGAGAGATGATTTCGCGAGGGCTTGGGATTCCATTTGAGGTAATGCCCGTTGCGGCACGCATCGCCCGCGGCCCAACAAACCGAACCGTATGGGTCACTCGTGATCGAGATGGCGCGCTGACATATTCAGAACATCAGCCAGACGACGTCGCCGTGGCGTTGCCACTGGATGCTCTAGCCCGACGCCTGTCGCGGACGGCGAATCCGGACCACGTGCGTTTCAGCCGGGTGACGAGGTGACGTTATGAAAACCTATACCCGCGCAGAGGCGCAAAACATCGCCGGCCATCATGCAGATGAAATTGTGCGCCGGATGTTTCCTGGCAAGCCTAACCTGTCTTCCAGTGAGGTGGCGGCCGTCGCTGTGGCTGCCGAACTGCGCAACCAAGACATCCCTCTTCCCCACGCGTGCCGGGCCGCCACGATCATTTCGGAAACGCCCGCCAGGGGGCGAGATGTAAGGATGACGCTGGAAGAACTATACAGCCTCGCGCCATCAAGCCTGGACGCAAAGCGAACCCGTGAGCTATTCCTGCCTCCCCCAAATGAGAGACACCGACGGGTAAGCATCTCACTAGGCGATATTCAACGGAAGATCGGCGGTGCAGCATGAAGGCCGTCATTCGGGCTTGTTGCCCGGCAGGCGTCGACCGGGGGGTTCGGGTACGTTGAGACAGAGGGTTCCGAATGTACGGGTTTTGGCTACACAGGCGCGCCAGGACCAGTTCTGGTCGAGCTCGACGACCCTCTTGGCAGTCGTGTCGAGGAACGAACCGCCTGGCACGAAGCAGCACATGCTGTAGTCGGCTTCCTCGCCGGATGGCCGCTAAAGTCGGTTAGCGTATCGCCGCTCGAGCGCGTCGAATTCGACTACCTGGGTGCCGATCGCGAGCCATGGCTTCGGATGGTCGTCGCGCTGGCCGGCGGCGCGGGGGAGGACGCTAGAGTCCGTTGGTATCTCGATGAGCCGCCAGAGAGCGTCAGCGACTACGTTGAGCGCGCTTATAATTTCTGCGGCGGTCAATGTGACGGATGTAAAGCCGCAATGGCTGCTTGGCAGATCGTCGGCTTTACATCATCCCGAGGCGCCGCCGCCGACCAATGGCGTGCCGCGGAACTGGAGGCTCGGAGACTATGCGCGCGAGCAGATGTCAAAGCCGCCATCGCCGAGTTGGTCGAAGCTTTGGTCGGTACTCCAAAAATGGACGGCAAGAACGCGGAAAAGATCCTCGCGCGTCACGTTCGTTTCGGCGAGCTCAAGGAAAACAAATGATCGAAATTCACGAACTGCGGCCTTCTTCGGATGGCCGCGGATGGGCGTTTGGCGCCAGCATCAACGGCCAGGCCCCGCTAGGCTGCCAACTTCTCGAACTACGGCCTCGTCGACTGCGCCTGCCGCAATCAGCGGCCATTGATTGGGGTGAGCACACCATAGCCGACATTCAGCGCGCCGCAGAAACCGAAATCTCAAAGATTGGAGAACATCGAAATGCTTGAAATCTTCAAAAAGAAGTCCCGAACGGCATCGCAGATGCGCGAGGCTCGCGCCGGTATCAACGTCAGCGAATTACAAGGCGCCATTGACGCACTAACCGCAAAGCGACGCGAAGCCTTGCTCACCGGATCCGATATAGATGTCCGCGCGGTCGAGGCGGATCTCGAGAAGGCGCGCTTGACATTTGACCGCGCTAGCGTCGCCGCCGACGAGCTCGACAAGCAGATTGCTGCAGCGGAGCTCGCTGAAGCGGAGGCAGCCTTCGCCAGCAAGTATCAGGCTGCAGTTGCCGCCCGCGATGCCGCCATGTCGAAGATCGAAAGCGACTACAGTCGTGGCGCTAACTTGATTCTGGGGGTCATCAAGGCCGTCGAAGCTGCCAACAGCCAAGTGACGGAAGTGAATCACGAGTTGCAAATCCGCGGCGGGGCGTTTGCCGCCATCGAAGACGCTGACGTCCTTTATTGGCGCGGGCGTTACACCCACCTGAAAACGCGGATCGGGGGCACGCAGCTTCTTCCTACGCACCAAAGCGCGCCATACGGCGAGCCGGCTGGAACTTTGCAGGCCGCTTACGACGGCGCCTGGGCCAAGTAAACGCCAGACCTCCAACAACCAACTTGCAAATGGCTCGCTTCTGGCGGGCCGTTTGCGTTTTAGGAGATAGCATATGAGCCTCCGACGAGCCGTGCGAACGGCGATCGGGCGATGGCGCTCGCCTGCCGTTTCAGCAAGCCCGCCGGCCCGGCCCAAACCAAAGCGCGTCCATCTCAAAGACGGCATCGCTTTCGAAAACAGGCAAATCACCCGCCTCGATTTAGCGCCGCTCGACATGTCCGACTATCTGCCCCTGTCCCTCGTCCGGCCCGGCGATTTGGGCGACGTCTTGGCGTTCGTACAGCGCCTGTCTGGCGTGCCGTTTGAAGCCTTGAACACGATGACGATGGACGACTGCGCAAACGTGATCGAGGCGCTCGACGGGTGGCTGCTGAGTGAAAACAAACGATTCATGGAAGCCACAAACAAATGGCAGTTCTAAATAGTCAGCTACGGCTGTCACTCATCGACCAAGTCAGCGCGCGTGCGAGAAACATCACCGGAGCGCTGTCTGGCCTTAATCGACAGTCTTTAATGATCGCCGGCCTTACAACGCGCCTGGCAGCCTTCGGCGCCGGCTACATCGGCATCACCCAAGGCATCGGCGGCACGTTCGGACAGGCCAGCGGCCTTCAAGCACAGCTTACGGAAGTAGGCATCAAGGCCAACCTGTCGAGTGAAGCCCTCGCACAGATGCAGCGCCGGTTGACGGCACTGTCCGGACCGACAAACCAGGCGACGACCGACCTTGTGGCTGCTGTCGACGTAATGACCGGCATGGGCCTATCCGCAGATGACGCGGTCGGCTCTATCGACGCCGTCGGCAAGGCGGCAACGGCAACCGGCGCGACGATCGCCGACCTGTCGAGCGCCACCGTGTCGGTGATGCAAAATCTCAAGGTGCCTGCAAATCAGATGACAGCGGCTCTCGATGCCATGGCATCAGCCGGCAACAACGGCGCGTTCGAACTGAAGGCTATGGCGCAGTACATCCCCAGTCTGGGCGCCGCATATCAGGCGTTTGGCCAGCAAGGCGTGGGCGCTGTCGCTGACCTGGCATCGGCCCTGCAGATCGTGCGCACCGGCACGGGTGACGAATCCACCGCCGCCAATGCCCTGGCGAACCTCCTCCAAAAGCTGAACGCGCCACAGACCCGAACCGCCTTCAAGAAGATGGGCGTTGATCTCGGCAAGCAGATGGAGAAGGCCACGGCTCGCGGCATGACGCCGATCGAGGCCATCGCCGAAATCACCAACGACACGCTCAAGGGCGACCTGTCCAAGATGGGCGACCTCTTCGCGGATTCTGAAGTGCAGCGCGCGCTTCGTCCGTTGCTCCAGAACATGAGTGAGTACCGCCGCATCCGTGACGAGGCGAACCGGGCCGACGGGACTGTCGCCGATAGCTTCAATCGCCGCATGGGCGACGCCAACCAGAAGATCCGCGCCTTCCAGATCAGGATGCAGAACGTCGGCGCGTCGATTGGCGCCAACCTGCTCGAGCCAATCGGGCGGGTGGCGGATCATCTGTCCTACATCTTCGACACGGCCGACCAGCGCGTGACTGTCTTCGACCGTATGGCAACGGCATTCAAGTCGTTTGCGGCTGGCCTCGGCCTTGATGGCGGCGGGCTCACCAAGATCAGCGAGATGCTTTTCGGCATCGCAGGTCCTGATGGCGTCGCGGCCGGCGAAGAGCTTGGCCGGATCTCTTACAGGTTCCGCCAGTTCGGCGAGAGCGTTCGCGGCGTAACGACGGCAGTTTCCAACAGCAAAATCGGCATGTTCTTGACCGAGCTCGGCGCCGTTCTGGCTGGCTTGGTAATGTCGAAATGGTTCCGGTTATTCGCCGTGGCGGCGGGCATTGCAGCAATCATCTCTGCTGTGCAGGGCGCGGGCTCGATTGGCGAGTTTGTCGAGAACCTCAAGGCGTTGTCGGTCATGGAGTGGGCGGGTATCGCCGCCGGTCTGCTCATTATCGCGTCAAAGGCTGCCGCAGCAGCCAAGGCGATCCGCTCGCTCACGTCAGCGAGCCGTGCCATCCCGAAAGGCGCACCGGCAACCCCTGGCACCCCGGCGGCGCCCGGTGGCGGGCTTGGTGGTATTCTCAAGGGTATCAGCGCCGCGGCGCTCGCCTTGGGCGTGGTGACGACGCTTGGCGGCGCAGGCGAGGTTCGCCAACTGTCCGCCGAAGAGCAGGCCATGATGTTCCGGCCACGTGAGGAAAAGCCCCGCGGTCCAGACTATGGCGGACTGACGCGAGATCCTGGCGCGCATGCTGACAGGCTGATGGGCGCGATCGATGCCAGTGCGCTGCGGACCGCTATGGCACCGCAGGGAGTGCAGGACGTCAAAGTGACGAACCCCGCGCGGCCTGTTTTCCACCTGTCGGTGGTTCAGCATATCATGAGTTCGGATCCTCAGGCTGCAGGAACGGCGGCTGCCAACCAACTCGGGAGCGCGGTCAAGTCTGCAGTCGAGGGCAGTTATTCGGACGGGCCGCAGTGACCGGACGGCCTTCGGGCCGTCCTCGCGGGCACATCAAACAAGGAAATTGAGAATGGAAGACCAATCGCGGATCTCGATCCGCAACCTTGAGCGTATCGAAAAAACTACTCGCTCCAGCGACAAGCTCCTGGCCAAATTTGATGTCGGTATCGGTGGCATTAACCTCCTTGGCTGCGCGCTCGTCGAGGCGGGGGATGGCTACCAGGCCGTCCTCCTACCGGGACGGGTGCGTGGAGATGGGAGGCGCCCTGTCTTCATCGCAGATGCGGGCTTGCGGCTCCGACTGCTGCGGCTGGTGCAGTTGAAGCTCGCGCGCAGCGTAGAACCGGCCGGCGCAACACCAACATGGCGCGACGGCGACAAATGGTCGAAGCCCGGCGCCACCTGGACAAACACCAGCGGCAACGCCGCAGAAAACGAGTCGCTGGCGCTAGCTGGCCTCTAAGGATATCCCCGACATGGTTACACTGAACACCACGCCGAATAGGGCGTATCAAGAGCCCTTCCTTGGCAACGAGTTGAGCATCGACATCGGCCGGCTGGTCGCCGCCCTACGCGCCATCGACACAGACATGGCCGCGGCCTTTGCGCAGATTGTGGCGAAGGCGTCTTTGGCGTCTCCAAGCTTCACGGGCGTGCCAACGGTTCCGACAGCGGCGCCGGGTACCGACACTGGGCAAGCCGCGTCTACAGCTTTCGTCCGCGCTGCGATTGCGGCGCTGGTTGACAGTTCGCCTGGCGCGCTCGACACGCTGAACGAGCTTGCGGCGGCGCTGGGCGACGACCCGAACTTCTCGACGACTGTTCTGACGGCGATTGGGCTGAAGGCTGATGCCGCGGCTACGACTGCGGCTTTGGCGGGGAAGCAGCCACTTGATGCGATGCTTACGGCCTTGGCGGCGCTGACGTCCGCAAACGGCAAGTTCCTCGCCTTTTCCGGGGCTGATTCCCCGGCGCTTCGCGACATTGTCGGAACCGTCTCACAGTCCGGTGGGACGCCAACGGGCGCCATCTTTGAGAGAGGGTCAAACGCAAACGGCGAGTATGTCCGCTACGCGGACGGCACGCAGATTTGCACCTTCACACGGACGGTGTCGTTCACAACCTCGACGGCGGGAAATATCCATCGAGACACGTCTAGTTTCGGCAACTGGACGCTTCCCGTCGCTTTTGCGTCAAACCCTTTTGTCGTAGCGACGGCGATTGGGACGAACCCTTGGGGTGGGGTCAGCGGCATAACCACGACTACAGCTACCATTATTCTGTTTTCCGCGATTGCCCTGAGTGGTGCGAGTGTCACCATGACGCTCCAAGCCACAGGCCGCTGGTTCTAGGCGGGGGCGGAAAAATGACTACTTACCACATTCCGCAAGACTTCCCCACACTCCAGGCCGCATTTGAGGCGCTGGGGTCGTTCCCCGATCAAACCGTGGTGAACATTTCGAGCGGCCACGCTCTGACCGCCGGCCTACGTCTTGATGGCGGTGATTACACCAGGGTCCGGATTACGGCCGATGACGCAATCGTCATGCTCGCTTCATCTTTCGACATGGCGGAAATCGTCTTCTATGGCGACCGTTGCCGGATGCCCGTGCTGGAATGCCTGATCGATGCAGACGGACGCGGGCGGCACGGCATCTTCATTGACTCCGGATCGTTCATGGAAATCGCTCCCGGCGCTGGGATCAATCATCCTGGCGTGTTCGGACTCTACGCAAATCGCGGGTCCGTCGCCATCTGCAACGGCGCAAACTTCCGCGAAGCAGGGGCGAATGGTACAAGCGAAGCTCAGGCCGGCGGAACCGGAATTTCAGCCCGTCGTGGCTCTATCGTTCACGCCGACGAAGCTGATGTGCGCGGTTCGCTCATGTATGGGATTTCAGCCTCTCAAGCTTCTATGGTGAGCTTCAATGCCGGCATCGCTGCCGGTTGTGGACGCCATAATATTCGGGCGGAAGAGGGGTCAATCCTGACATGCAAGAACGCGTCGGCTCGCGATGCTGGCGCGTTTGGATGTTACGCATGGCAAGGGGCCGTTATCAACGCTCAAGGCGCCGACGTGGCAAAGAATTCCGCCGGCAGCACCCAGCGAGGATTCTATGCTGCGGAAGGCTCGACCATCAACGCTGAGGGCGGAAACGCGCTGTACGTGACCCAATCTGGGTTTACCGTCGCCGATGGATCCACGATCAACGCCAGCGGCGGTCAAGGTAGCCTTAGCAAAGCGGCAAATTCTATCAACGCGGCTGGCGTGATCTATCGATAGGGATTAGCCAAAGTGTGAGTGTGGTTTGGTCTCGGGCGGTCTTAGGGCCGTGGGTGCGGGCGGTCGAGGGGGCTTTGGGGCTTGGTCTCGACTATCTCGGGGAAGACACGACAGGTATCGCGCCCGCCGACCTAAGATTTCAGAGGCCGCTGAAATTATCAATTATCAAATTTAGCGCTCGCGCAAATGAGGGTGCAACGGGCAGAAATATGGGGACATTTTGCACCGGCGAGCCAGTCTAAACTTGCATGCAATGCAACGATGCGGCAACCTTGCGACAACCGCGGACGAGGAGAGGACGGTTGCAGCCATCCTCTCCTCTTGCGGGGAGCCAGCAGTAATAGGGGCGGCCTGTGATGCGTTGTTAGCGCGGCCGTTCCCTTGACTGCGAAACCAATATGCCAGATCTAGCAGCCCTAAAGGGCGTTGAACGGCCTAAATCCACAGCGAAAATGTTTTTGGTTTGTTCTCGCAAGCCTTAAGGCTTCGCATTACGCCGCGCATCCCGCTCCCGCTTCCACCGCTGAAAATCAGTTTCCTTTCGGTTTTCGCGCTCCCACCGATCAAAAGCATCCTCGCCGCCATCCCGCGCCAGTCCGCTGATCTCGTCAAGCTTGGCGTCGATCGCCCGCTTGTCCCACTTACGCGTGCCAGGGATTGCCGGCGGCATTTTGTGCGACGCCACCCACATGGAGAAACATGTCGGACTGATACCGCAATAGGCGGCGGCCTCCTTCCGGCCGATGAGGCGCGGTTCGTCAGTCATTTGCGCCTCCTGCTAAACGTCCCCAGCCGCTCCTCACCATCTGGGGCAGCAAAGCCTGCGGTTAGCCCGAGGTAGCCGTCATAGAACTTGATAATTAGGGGAACCGGTCTGCCGTTGTGAAGCGAATCCACGCGCGGAAATCCCTTGCGCTCGAGTTGCGGAATGACGGTCTCGACCCACATCGCAGCGCGCTCCTTGCCGACGATGGCAACGGCAAGCTGCTGGTCTGTTGCAAAGAGGGGAAGGTTGGCCAACGGGCTATTCATCGGCATTCCTAGCCCACTTGCCAGGCGACTTGCCGTGCTTGATGCGGAGTTTAGCCCAGCGGTCGACCTTATCAATCTGGTCGCGTCCTTCCCGAGTGATATGGATCCGCGGGTTCTCTTCTGCGTCGCGACTGATCTCCACCGCGAGGCCAAGCCTGATCAGTTTTTCGATCGTTCGCGGACCGGCACGCTGTAGCTCCCTGTGGGTGCATGGCGCCTTTCTCCTGCCCAGTAAGCGAAGCACCCCGAACTCACGGCAATCGACGGGGACGCGTGGGGGAAGAAGCCACCGCATATCGGAGAACCAAGGGTCATTCGCTCGAACATGGACTGTCGGAGGCCTTCGCTCCCTTTCTGGCTCGCGCAGTACGCCCCAGATGCCCAGCAGGTCGGTCTCGGAGAATAGGTATTGTCGGCCGACGCGCGAGCAGAGGCCATATTTCCGCGCCAACTTTATGAGGCCGCGCCGTGTGAGCCGCAGCCGTTCGGCGGCTTCGTCGGTCGTGTAAATTGTATCGAGTGGATCCACATGGACCTCCACAAAAAAGGTTACAAGATTGCCGCCGGCACGGATGCCGAAAGCGTCTCAAGTCTCCTCAGTGGTGGTGGTCGCGGCTGGTGAGGCCGATATAAATCGGTAATATTTCAGGCCAGTTTGGTCAACCTATCAAGGACGCGACCTGGAGCGGCGGAAGAATGTGCGCGTCGGCGAACTCCGGATGCCGCGTCAGCCGCTGGAACTCTATGTCGCGAGTAACGAAGATGTCTCTTTTGGCGTAGTCGTGAGCCCAAAAAGCCTGAACATCGCAGAGGCGATTTTTCCACTTGCTAAAGTGCGTTGATGACGTGTCGTTCTGTTTTACCCCTTTAGCGGCTGCGTAGGTTGGCCAGTCGGGGGCGACGTTCGGGAACATCGCTTTAAAGATCAGCCCTTCGCGCGTTTTCATCGCTTCGTCAGGGCGTATCCCATGCCCCCAAAACGAGATATCCCAATATGCAATCGCAGGAAGCACCGGCAGGGGCGGAAAGCCTAGTGCCTCCAAGCGATCTGTGAAAAGTGAAAAACTCTGAAGGTATCCACCATCCTTCTGCCGCTCGTGCGCGCCAGAGCAGACCAGCGCCAGATCCACGCGGCCCTCCGCATGAGCGGTGGCAAGCGCCATAACGGCTTCGGAGCCCTCTCGTTGCTCGTCGACGTCGATTATGCAGTTCGTATCGAGCGTTAGCTTCAGCATGCCACGTCCCGTAGTCGCACGCCTGGACCGCCGGCTGTGCTAGTCGCGTTGTCGTCGATGAAGACGACGCCGGCTTGTTCGAGGCATCTTCGCAGCGTGTCTATTGTCGACTGCTTGGCGTCATTCCCGTTCTCGATCCGTGAAATTGTGTTTGCCGTGATGCCGGACATCTCCGCCAATTCCCGCACGCCCTTGCCGATGGCAGCCCTGGCCATCCTCAACTGAATAGCATTCATTTTGTACAGTGTCCAAATTGGCGTTGACATTAACCATATAGCGGCTATTGTGGTGACACTGTACAAGCGCATGTGGACACGCACAACACGGGAGCGATGACATGGTTAAGGAAGCAAGCACACAAACCGAATTGGGCCAGGCAATCACTGCAGACATTTTTGCCCAACTGGCCGCCGGAATCATCGCCGACAAACGCGCTGCGGATGCTGAGGGGCGCTCCCTCGACGTATACGACGACCGACTTTCGGCGCTAGAGACGGAGATATCCTTCCACACTGCAAAGACCCCGGCCGGCGCACTTTATCAACTCGGTGTCGCCAAGTGTGGCCTCGACACTCTCGCGGCCGAATGGATTCATGACGGCTCACACGAGGGCGAGCTATACCGTAACATCGAACGCCTTATCATCCAGGCAATCCGCTACGTCGAAATCTCGACAGGCGTGACTAGGGAGAGCGCCGGCCTTTCGTACTATGGGGAACCAAAGCACGATGCGGTTGCTTTCGGAGCACCCGTTCCGGCTGTCGCTGCCTAAGGAGTTTCGCTCACGTACCGGCGGAGGATTTCTAACCTTCTAGCCGTAACGGATGATGCGCGTTCGAATCGCGCCGTGAGCTCCAAAATAGCCGACCACCAATCGGCGACTGCCTGAAAGGGCACACCACCAAGGAGACCACAGCCGCCCGGCAGCAATGCCGGGCGGCTGTGTTACCTCGCTAGCCCGGTCAATCACCTGTTTCTTGCTGCTTCGCGCCGGCACTTTTTCCGTCGGAGCTCTTCGATCGCTCCTCAAAGCGGTCAGCGCCCTTCGCTAGGTCAGACCCCTTGGCGGCCTCGGTTTTGCGCTCCTCGGCGTCTGCGCTTCTTTGCAGACCTTCTGCGGCCTCCTTACCGGCTTCCGTCGCTGCGTTTTCGGTTCCCATGTCCAATTCCTCCGTTGATGGTGGTCAACGAGTGCCGGCAGAGGAGGTTCCTGGGGAATCGTGACGACGGGCGGGCAGCTTCGCTGGATGGCATCCCATAGGACAGAACGTAAGACACGCCCTGCCCTGCCTGAGGTGAACACCTGCGGCTGGTACAGAGAGAACGGCCAACGTCCTGGCTAGGCTTCAGGTCGGCGTCGTGCCGGCAGTTTCAACTTGTCTGCTTTATCGATTTGGCCTGGCCGTTGAGGTGGAGTGTTTTGCCGTATGCCGGTAGGCACATACTCGCGCGGCGGCCAGTCTCGGAACTCGACGCCTGTATCTGTGAAATTGATACCGGCGCTGGTCAACTCGTTCATGATGACGAAAAGCGAGGCTTCGTGCGGCTCGCGCTTGTCCCCCTCCAGGTCCGCGATAGTCGAACGGCTCACGTTCGCACCGTCTGCAAGATAACCCTGCGACCACCCTAGCAGGGCGCGGGCCGCACGCACCTGAGCAGCAATAAGCGATCTCTCAGACATTTCGACTCATATCCGACATTTTGATTGACAATTTTGTAAATTCAGTCATAATGACGGATACTAGACATTTAGCGTGATGTCTATCGCACCTGGCCAACAGAGGAGATTTGCCCAACATGAACACGATGCACTGATGCTTACCCCCGCCAACGACAATATCCTGCCGGACGCCCCAGTCCGACTGGCGGCAATTATCCCGGTAGCCTTCCCACATGGCGGTATGACGGTCAGCGGCTTGCGGCGTGAAGCGTCCCGAGGCCGACTGGTCATCATGCGTATTGCCGGGAAAGACTTCACCACACTTCAATCCGTAGAGGAGATGAAAGAACAATGTCGCGTGCCCGCAAACCAGCGCGGCTCTGGCTGCGCCCGGCCAGCAAGGACCGAGCCGCCACATGGATCGTCCTCGACGGCGGCAAACAGCACGGCACTGGCTGCGGCGCTTCTGATCGTGAAGGGGCTGAAAGAGCCCTCTCCGAACACATCGCGCGGCAGTTCATCGCCACCCCGCCCAAGAGGGGACGTGACGCATCAGAAGTCAGCATAGCCGAGGTTCTGGCGCACTATCTGACCCTGAAAAGCGAGACTGCCACAAGGCCCCGAGAGCTTGCCGCAAGGGCGGAGAACCTGCTTTCCTATTGGGGTAACAAGACCCTCGACGACATCACAAGCGCGACATGCGCCGACTATGCGAAGCGCAGAGGAACGCCCAACGGCGCGAGGCGTGAGCTTGAGGATTTGCGCGCCGCATGTCGCCAGGCGATCGCCGACAATGTCACGCGCCAGTCGGTGACTGTAACCCTGCCCCCTAAAGCAAAGGGTCGCGTCAAGCATCTGGACCGGTCTACGCTCGCCAAGCTGATCTGGGCAGCATACCGAAAACGAGGCACGTACAAGGGCGCTCCCAACAAGAGAAAGCCGACAGTCCACATTGCTCGGTTCGCGTTGGCCGCCGTCTATACGGGTAGTCGATCGGCGCGCGTATGGCAGGCATCTTTCGTCAAGGAAGAAGGCCGACCGTTTATTGATTTGGATGCCGGCGTCTTCTATCGCGCGTGGGATGGCGAACGCGTAGCTGCTAACAAGCGCGCTCCACCCATCAGGCTTCCGGGGCGCCTCCTAGCTCACATGCGCCGCTGGCATGAGAAGGGCGCGCGCTATGTGGTAGAATACAACGGCCAGCCAGCCGACCCGAAGCGAGCATTCCGCAACCTTGTCGACGAGGTCTTAGGTGAGGATGCAGAGGGCATCGTCAGGCATACACTGCGGCATACAGCGGCAACGTGGCTGATGCAGGCCGCAACTGACAAGTGGGAGGCGTCGGGCTATCTCGGCATGACGCTTGAGACGCTGGAGAAGACCTACGGCCATCATCACCCTGACCACCAGGCAAACGTTGGCGCTGCCTTCACATCTGGCAGAGCCGGCCGAATATGACCCATTCATTGCCGCATTCATTGCCGAAAGAAGGAGGAAAAACATTAGAGACAAAAGAAAAAGCCCGCTTTCGCGGGCTTCCAAGCTGGTCGGAGTGGAGTGATTCGAACACTCGACCCCCACGTCCCGAACGTGGTGCGCTACCAGACTGCGCTACACTCCGTGACCAGCGGCGCCTCTATAGACCAGCGATTTTCGTTGCACAAGCAGGGAAACGCAAAAAGCGGCGAGAAAGTTGAAATATTCGTGACAGCCTTCGGCATCCCACTGATTTCATTTCCATATGAGCGAGTGCTCGATGGCTAGGACAGAGCGGTAACCGATGCCCGGGCGGCGCCTGTTGCGCTTCGCGAGCGTGCCGTTGCTCAGAAGTCACCGGTGGAAAAATTGCGGTTACACTTCCCTCTTTCCATTTCGTCTCGAAGCGTTTCGCAGTAAAGCAGTCGTGGGTCGGTTGTACTGGACGGTGCGTCTTGGACGACTGTCGAGGCCGACCTTTGAGGGGTTCCAGGGACAGTGACAATGAATTTGCTGAAGAGCACGACAACGGGATTGATCGCCGCACTTTGCCTTGCCGCCGCGGGCTGCACGACGACGGGAGGCCTGCCGAAAAACGAGATCGAAACGCGGTGGAACGGCCAGCAGGCTGGCGCCTTCTTCGCCAAGTTCGGCCCGCCGGTCTCGGATGCCGCATCCGGTGCCTCGACGCTCTATACCTGGCGCGGTGGCTTCAACAGCCGCGTCGTCCCGGCGACCTATGAAGATCTCGGCGATGGCAAGAAGGGCAAGCTTCTGACCCGCGCGCGCACCGAATATCTGCGCTGCGAAGTCCAGCTCACGGTCTCCTCGGATTATGTCATCCGCGGCGTGCGCACTGTTGTCGATCGTCCGGGTACGAATGGCGGCAAGAGCTATTGCGCGGAATTCCTGACGGCCGAGTAAAATCGACTGACTGACGACCACGACCGAAAGCCTCCCGCCTGATGGCGTGGAGGCTTTTTTCGTGTCTGCAGATTGGAAGATCGGTGATTGCCGTGTCTGGAGACGGCGCTTCTCGCCCGAAGGGCCTCATGCCCTTGCGACGCCCGGCCAAGGCGGATGTGGGAGAGCGCCGTGGATGACACTCTCCCCAATACGCAATACAGAAACCGAGCGCTTCGCGACGCATTACCTTGGTGGAAGCGACTTCTTTATAGAGAGATCAAGGTTAACAGTTGGCTTACAGAGCGCAGAATTTATAGTTAATTTTCAGTGACCTAGGCAGATCGATCCGCGGCATGTGCGGCAAGCGCCGGAGTTTGCGAAAAGCCTTGGAAACCAGCGCCTGCAGCGTTTCGTGATCATCTCAGCACTTGACGATGTTCTTGTTTTGTTCAAGATCATATTCCATGACCCAGACGATCGACACGCTTGGAAAAGCACTTCGCCACAACATGCTGGTGGTTACCACCTGCCGGGAGTGCCAGAACCAGGCCCGCTTCATGGCGAAGGACCTCGCGACCTTCTATGGCCATGGCCGCGACCCCTTCTCGCTCAAGTTCCGCTGCAAGCAATGCGACACGCGCAACTGCAAGATCACGCTGATGGACAACCCTTATGACCGCACACCGGAGACGATCGTCTGGCGGCCGGTGAAGGTGAAGCTTTGAGGTTCAGACAAGGGGTTATCGGTGTGGGACTGGCTTCTACCTGAACCGCAACACGGCATAGATCACGGCAGATCCGGATAGCCTGCGGCGATCGCCGTCTGCTCGTGGTCCAGCAGGATCTCGTAGGCGCCCTCCTCCAGAACGACCACATCCTTCAGGCCGAGGATTGCGCGGGCATCGGCGAGCGCGGGGGCGATAACGGCAGCCTTGAGGGCGGCGCGGAGAGCGGCTAGTTCTTCGTCGGACGTGGACAAGCAGGTGATGAAGGGGAGATTGGGGCCGGAGGGGGTTACTCCCAGGACTGCGATGCCCTCCAGGCGTTCCGGGGCGTGGCGGTGCAGGAGGTCGAAGGTGATGCAATCGATCGCCGCGAGATCGGCCTTGCCGCTCAGCACCGCCTCCATGCTTGCCAAATGGCCACCGGTCTCGATGACGCTAGCGAAGAAGGGCTTGCCCCCCGCATGGCTGGCAACGGCGGCGCGCAGGAGATTGTAGCCGGAATTGCTGCCGCGCTCGTTGATCGCGACCTTGAGGCCAGCGGCGGCGGCGAGATCTGGCGGGGCACCCTCTTTGCGCACCACGATCACGCTCACCATCGTCGGTCCGTCGCAGCCTGGTGCTTCATAGACGGGCGTCGCGACCAGGCGCACACGCCCCCTCAGATGCTTGACGAAGGGAAAGCCGCATGTCTGGGCGAGAAGGAGGCGGGGATCGAGCCAGGCCTCGTGATGCGGGATCGCTTCATCCAGCGCTTCAGGCACGCCGGCCACGCCCGACTGGCGAAGCTGGTCGCGGAGGAAGCTCCACAGTTGGCGCTGCGCCTCCACTACTAGCTGAGGGGCGACATACATCGAGAGGCTGGCGAGCCTCGTCTCGGACGCGCCGGTCAGGAGTGCCTCGGATGGGTCGGCCGGTCGTGCTTGCGGAAGAGGAAGCGGCGGGCGACATCGCTATAGCCGCGATAGACGAGACCGCCATTCAGCCGCACGAGGAAATCACGATGCCGCTCGTAGAAGGCGGGCAGCATGTACCAGGGCAGTGCCGGCACGCGGTGATGCAGGACATGCAGATTGTTGTAGAGGAAGAGCAGGCCAAAGAGCGGGGTCTTCTCGACGATCGCCGTGCGCTCCTCATGGTCATCGGCGAAGCGGTGCTCTGCATAAGAGCGAAGGCGCGACAGCGCCGTGCCGCAATAGACGAAGCCGAAGAAGAAGAGCGGGAAGGGCATCTCGCAGACGGCGAGCACCCACCAGAGCACGATGGCGACACCCAGAGCATGCCAGGCCCAGAGGCGCCGGCTATCTCCCTCGCCCCGGATCACCTTGATCGCCTCATGCCAGAGGAAAGAGCCGAGGATGATGGCAGGACCGACGGTCAGGCGGCCGGCGAGCGTCAAGTTGAACTCGCGCAGCGTGCGGCCAAACCAGCCGAAGCGGTCCCAGTCCTTGGCGGTGAAATAATAGGATTCCGGATCTTCGATCGGATCGGTCAGATGCTCGTCGCGGTGATGGGCGAGATGGCTCTGCTTGTATACATGATAGGGCAGCCAGAGCGAAATCGGCGGTACGCCGATCGCATCGTTGATCCAGACATGGCGGGTCGGATGATTGTGGATCACCTCGTGCTGAAGCGAGCCATGCCAGGCAATCAGCCAGGCGCCTGATGGAATGAGTATCCAAAGCGGAATGTCGCGCCAGAACCAGGTGAGGCCAAGGAAGCCCCCGTATATCAGAGCGGCCAATGCGACGGTCGGCCATTCGATGCGCGCGATGCGCGGTATTGCGATCTCACCTTCGGCAAGATGTGCCATGCAGTCCCCGTATGAAAGTCCCCATGGAACCTGAAGCTAGCGAGTTTGCAGATGATTCGCTCCAGCAAATGCGCCACGTCGCGCCGCGAAAAGAGCAGGAAACGGCGAAAACCGGCCAAAAATCAGCTCTTATCGCGGTAAAGACGCCGGATCTGGACAGGGTGAGACTGAGAACGGCATTCCAACCGACACGGATTGCCACCCCCGGCCTAATCGGCTAGAGCGAAAGCTTCCTGCATCTCTCATATTTTAACCGGTGACGTCGACGCCCCATGGCTGCAGAACCCCAGAGCCAGCTCGAGGTTTTCCTGGAGAACAGGTCGGCCCTGGTGAGCTATGCCGCCCGGTTGCTGGGTTCGCGTGACCAGGCCGAAGACATCGTGCAGGACGCTTTCCTGCGGCTGACGCCGATCGATTCGGGTGATTACGCGCCGCGTCAGGTCTTGTCCTATCTCTACAGCATCGTGCGCAATCTGGCCCTTGATCAGTTGAAGCGCCGCAATATCGAGACGCGTGGCCGTGACACGGATCCGCCGTTCTGGATCCTGCCACAGGACCCGGGCTCGCCGGAGGAATTCGTGCTTTTCGCCGATCAGGCACGGGTTGCGTCGGAGACGCTGGATGCATTGCCGCCCGACACCCGCCGGGCCATCGAGCTCTACCGGATCGAAGGCTGGACGCTGGAGGCGATCGCCTCCGAGCTCAACGTCTCGGTCGCGACGACGCACCGGATGATCCGCAGCGGCATGGTGAAGATCGCCCTGTCGCTCGATCGGGCGAGCCATTGAAAAATGTCGGGGGGCACATGAAAAAACAGATCGATCCGATCGTATATCCTGCAGGCAGAGATGAGTTCGCCGCCAAGGCGGACCACACTCGCGCCCGCATCGCGCGCTGCCTGAAGGTGGTGGCGAGCCAGAGCCAACAGGGGACAGCCAGGCGGTGAGTGTCACGGATCAGCCAGAACAGCAGGACGCCATGCTTCTCGAAGAGGCGATGGACTGGTTCATGTTGCTGCGTGATGCGCCAGCGGACCCTGCGCTGACTGCCGTCTGGGGAGACTGGCTGCACGCTTCGGACGCCCATGCCGCTGCCTGGGCCCGGATCTGTCGCACCTGGGCGGCGCTCGGCGAAACGCCGGTTGCGTCGCCCGAGATCGCGCCGAAGGCTTCTCGTCCTTCGCCCGCACCTCACGTCCCAATGCGGAACTCGGGATTTCTCCGCCGCGGTCTTGGCCTTGCCGGCGCAAGCCTGATGTCGCTTGCGCTGATTGCCGCTGTTTTTGGACCGACGCTGCAGATCAGGCTGGAGGCGGATTTCCGCACGGGCGCCGGCGAGACGGAAATCGTTACGCTTGCCGATGGATCGCGGGTGACGCTTGCGCCCGAAACGGCGCTGGCCGATGACTTCGACGGCACGTCCCGCCATGTCCGCCTGCTCTCGGGTGAAGCCTTTTTCGAGGTAGAACGGGATACCGCCCGCCCCTTCGTGGTCGATGCGCAGGATGCTTCCGTGCGGGTGCTCGGCACCGCGTTCAGCGTTCGCGATACGGGCCACGGCACGCGGGTGGAACTGGCGCATGGGTCAATTGCACTTCGACCGCAGGGCGCGCTTGATGCCGAAGAACTCGCGCTCGTGCCCGGCGATGTGGTGACCGTGGATCGCAAGGGTGGCAAGGCGGAATTGAGCCGGATCGAGCCCTCCGATATCGCGCTCTGGCGCGAAGGGCGCCTCGCTGTTACCGATCAGCCGCTCGGCGATGTCGTGGCACTCATCCAGCGCCAGCACCCGGCCTGGATCATGCTGCCGGAAGGCGATCTGGCAGCGCTCAGGGTCACCGGTCTCTATGACCTCAGCGATCCCGACCGGGCGCTGATGGCGCTGGCTGCCGCCTTCGGCCTGCAGGTGCGGACGGCGTCTCCCTATCTCCGCATCGTCTCCACCCGCTGAAATAACGTCTATAATTCAGCTATTTAATCATCATTTCGCGAACCAGTCGCAAAAAGATGAATGTTGTCTGAAAAACTTGTCTCTTTCACTCGTATTTAACCTCGAACACGGCGTTGAGCCAGTTTGAGTATGGGGACGAGTATGACTGTGACGAGACTTTCTGCGGATCGCGACGCCTTGATCGGGGCTGCGTCGCGCCGGCTTCTGACCGCAACGGCCTGCGCGCTGGCGCTTCTGGCGGGCCCCTTCGCGATGCCCGTCGTGGCGCAGACGGCGCCTGTGAGTGCTGCGACCCGCGCCTATGACATTCCGGCGCAGCCGCTGGCCAATGCGCTGAGAGCTTTCGGCCGCCAGTCCGGCCTGCAGGTTTCCCTGCCGGCAGAGGCGGCCCGTGGCGCGAACTCCGCCGCCGTATCCGGGACGCTTTCGACCGAGGCTGCGCTTTCGCAGCTCTTGTCCGGCACCGGACTTTCCTATCGCATCAGCAATGGCACGGTCGTCGTCGGCGACCAATCTTCCGCGGTCACCGGTGGTGCGCCTTCAGCCGATGGCTCAACCGTGATCGGTGAAATCAACGTCACTGGCCAGCGGGCCGAGACCAGCGTCAGCTCCGTCAACATCGGCGCCGAAGAGCTCGCGGCGCGCAATCCGACCAGCGTCGCCGACGTCTTCCGCGACGAAGCGGGGGTGAGCGTCGGAAGCTCGATCCCGACCTCGCAGAAGGTCTATGTCAACGGGCTGGAAGAAACGACACTTGCCGTCAGCATCGACGGCAGCCGGCAGAACAACCGCGTCTTCCACCACAATGCCACCAACCTGATCGACCCGTCGCTGCTGAAGGCCGTCGACGTCGATGCCGGCATCGCGCCGGCCGATACAGGCCCGGGCGCGCTTGCAGGCTCGATCGCCTACGAGACGAAGGACGTGAAGGACATTCTCACCGCCGACGGCTTCGGCGGCATGGTGTCGGAAACCTACAATTCGAACAGCAACACCTTCACCACCGGGCTTGGCGGCTGGGCGATGCAGGACGGCTTCGAATTCCTCGGCTTCCTGAACTATGGCAAGGGTGGAAACTTCGAAGCTGGCAATGGCGAGGAGGTTGTCGGCACTGAGACCAATCTTCTGAGCGGGCTCGGCAAGTTTGCCTATGAGGCCGAGAGCGGCGATCGGTTCGAGTTCAGCCACGAGCGGGTGCGCGACGATGCCGAGCGGCCTTTCCGAGCAAACGGCATCTTTGTCGGCCGACCGTGGCAGCCCACAACACGAAACTATCTTCTGGAGCGCCAAAACACGGTCTTCACCTATTCGGATACCACACCCGAGGGCTGGTGGGACCCGACGGTGCGTCTCGCCTACAGCACGAGCTCGGTCGACACCACGGCTTATCCGAGACCGACTGCTGGATGGCCAACCAGCTACCCGACGATTGGTGAAAGCCAAAGTCTCAACGGGAAGTTCGAAAACAAGTTCGCACTCGATAACGGCAACATTGTCGCCGGCGTCGACTTCTATCGCGACCAGATCGAACTCGACAGTGTAACCGATGTCCCGGCGTTGATGGATGACGGGACTGAAAAGGCCACCAATATCGGCATCTACACACAGGCGAGGCTCGAACCTCTGGACAATACACGGGTTTCCTTCGGGGGGCGTGTCGATAAGCAATGGTTCGAAGGCGTCAATGGTGAGGAATGGGATCATGCCGGCGTCAGCGGCAATGCGTCGGTCGAATATGACCTGACGAGTTTCCTCACGGCCAAAGCCGGTGCTTCCCATGTCTGGGCCGGCATTCCGCTCGCCGAGAGCTTCATCATGGATCCGAACTGGGATTACCGGGCGCACGGTCCGGAAGTTACCACAGCCAATAACGTCACGGCGGGCCTGGAGCTCCATCACAATGGCTACACGGCCGAGGCCACCGTATTCCGCAGCAGCATCCAGGACGCACGTGTCGCAAAGTACACAGCAAGTCCCCCTGTGGCTTCCGTTGAATACGCCAACTTAAATTACGACGTTGTTTCAGAGGGATATGAACTCGGAATCGGGTACGATTGGGTCGACGGCTTCGTGAAGGTGAAGTATGCGCACATTACCGGAGAGGTTGATGGAAAGCCGGTAAATTCTGATACGGGCAACTACCTGGCGACCCCGGTTGGCGACATCATCACCGTCTCTGCGGCTCACACTTTCAACGAATGGGGGCTCACCGTCGGCGGAGACATGGAATTCGCACCGACATACGAGTCCGGCGGCACGACCTACGAGTCATACAATGTCGTCAACATCTACACTGAGTGGAAGCCGGAACAGCTGTCTCACATGACCTTCCGGGCGGAAGTGCAGAATCTCTTCAACGAGACCTATGCGAGCCGCGCCACCTATGGCCAGGAGTTCGAGGCAGATGTGACTCCGCTCTACGAGCAGGGCCGGACCTTCCTGCTCTCGGTCAAGGCGACCTTCTGATCAGACAAGACAGCCCTTCGCCGGGAGACCGGCGGAGGGCTTTTCTGTATCGAGTGACGAGGACAACCTCGATGAGCGAGTTGGAATCCAAGCGGGATTTCCGCCACGGGCTTCGCGGACCGGATGTTCGGCCGGCCGGAGCGTGGTCATGATGGCGCGCGCCCAGACCCAAGCCCAGGCCCAGGCACGGCCAGATCCGCATGCGATCGCAGCCGCCGCCACATTCCAGAGCTTTGCCAATTGCTATATCCGCGAGATCGATGCCGGCTGCGCGGGCTGCATGGCGCTTGATGGCTGCGAGCGGCGCTGCCTCGACTGGTATCTCGCAGCACAGCGGCTGCATCTGCGCGCGGTTCTTCAGGCCGAAAGCCAGGTAGGCCCGAAGGCCTTCGGGCCGCTCTTCAGCCGCCAGCAGGGGGAAACAGGCTGGCAGCCGATCGATCCGCTCTGGGCCGTGCAATGCCTGGTGCAAGACCTTGCCGAAAAGACCAGGGGTGAAAGCCGCCCGGGCGCTGGGCTCGAGCTGATGCTCAGAACACTGCAGAGCTGCGCCCGGATCGCGACGCTGGCAGACGAGGCGCAGGATCGGCGCGACAACCAGCCCGAGGGTTTCCTCGAAAGCGAGCAATCGCTCACCTTCGGGCACTGGATGCACCCGACGCCGAAGAGCCTTACCGGCATGAGCGACTGGCAGTCGGCGGTCTATGCCCCCGAAGGTGGCGGGCGTTTTGCGCTCACCTATTTCGCCGCACCGCGCGATATGGTGCGGGCCTGCTCAGTCGCGGGCGATCTCAATGCAATCGTCGGCGCAATGGCGGGCGATCTGCTCGATGCGGGGGCGCTTGGCGAGGACGAGATGCTTCTGCCCATGCATCCGTTGCAGGCCGAAGCACTGATGCTTCAGCCGCGCATCCAGGCGCTGATCGAGGCCGGTCGTCTGCGTCCGCTCGGCAGTGGTGGGGTTCTCTTTACCGCAACGTCTTCGGTACGCACCATCGCCTCCGACGACTGCGACTGGATGCTGAAATTCTCGCTGCCGGTGAAGATCACCAATTCGCTCCGGCTCAACCGGGCCCATGAGCTGGAGGCCGGCGTCGTCATGGCGCGGCTGGTCGAGTTGCTCGATCTTGAGACCCGGCTGCCGAAGCTCGGCTTCCTAAGGGATCCCGCCTATCTGACGCTCGATTTGGCCGGTGAAACGGAAAGCGGCTTCGAGGTGATCCTGCGGGAAAACCCCTATCGCGGCGAAAAGGGCGTGGGCGTGGTCAGCCTCGCGGCGCTCACGGCGCCCGCCCTTCCCGGTCGGTACCAGCGGCTTGCGGCGCTCATAGAGCGGTTGGCCGGAGCGGCGGGACTGGCGAAGACCGAGGCCGCGCATCAGTGGTTCGACCGCTATCTCGACTGCGCCGTAACGGCCCTTGTCCGGCTGTATGATGAGACGGGCATTGCGCTCGAAGCGCATCAGCAGAACATGCTGGTCGATGTGTCCGAGGGCTGGCCGTCAAAAGTCGTCTATCGCGACAGCCAGGGTTTCTATCTCTCGGAGCGGCATCGCCCGACGCTAACGAAGGCTCTCCCGGAACTGACCGAGGTCGCCGACCTCTTTTATCCCGACGCCGAGATCCGCCAGCGCTTCGGCTATTACCTTGTCGTCAACCAGGTCTTTGCCGTGATCCACCGGATGGGTGCCGAGGGGCTGGCCGACGAAGCCTGCCTGCTGGCCCGGCTGCGCGGCCATCTGACGGCGCTGACCAAGACATTGCGCGGCAGCGGGCTCGATTTCGTCCGGCATCTTCTCGACGACCGGACGATCATCACCAAGGCCAATCTCGGTGTCCGCATCGCCGGCATCGATGAGCTCGAAGGTGGCGCGGGAGCCTCGCTCTATCGCGAGATGCCGAACCCGCTTCATCCCGCCAACCTCAAGACCGCGAGGCTCGACGATGCCCTTGCCTCTTGACCTGCCCAGCCAATCGGAGGAGCGCGTGCTCCGTCAGCTCGTCTCCGCGCTCATCTTCGAAGGCGTGGCGCGGGTGGACGATCCCGGTTCGAACGACGGCACGACGCGGCTTCAAATCGGCAGCGGCGAGGCGCGCGCACGGCTGCATCAGGGGCCGTTTGGCCGCCCCCGCATGGCGCCCGGCTCGCTGCAACTGCGATGCCCGCAAACGCGCGCCTGGACCGCGGGCGCGCTCGACCAATTGGTCGATCTGGTCCCGGCGCCTGAGGCGGCGCGGCTGACGCTGCTGAAGGAATTGCAAAGCACGATCGTCTTTCTGGCGCAGGACAGCACCATGCCCCAACCCGGTGACCGCCGGTCGCTGCCCTTCGACCGGCTGGACTGCGCGCTTTCCGAGGCGCATCCCTATCATCCCTGCTTCAAGTCGCGCACCGGCTTCAGCCTAGAAGACAATGCGCTGTTCGGCCCGGAGGCCGCCCGGCCCTTCCGGCTGCATTGGCTGGCGGTCGCACGAGCGCATGTGCGCGAGGCGTTGCCGGCCTCGCCGGACACCTTCTGGCTGAGGGAACTGGGCGAGGCGCATGCGGCCCGGCTGTTCTCGCGGATGAAACGAAAGGGGGTCTCGCTCGACAGCCATGCGCTTGTGCCGCTGCATCCCTGGCAGTGGCGGCATCTGAAGGACGGGTTGCTGGCCGACTGGATCGCCGATGGGCGTGTCGCCTCGCTTGGCGAGAACGGCGATCCCTACCGGGCGACGCAATCGATCCGCACGCTCATCAACCATGCCGATCCGACCCGCGCGCATGTGAAGCTACCGCTCGACATCGTCAACACCTCCTCGATGCGCGTGCTGGAGCCGCATTCGATCGTGACCGCACCGCATCTCAGCCGCTGGCTTGCGGGGCTCGTTGCCGCTGACCCGGATTTCCGCAGCCGCTATCCGCTCGACCTCCTGCAGGAATATGCCGGCATCCGCGTCGATGCTGATGGCGCGCTCGACGGCAAGCTAGGGCTGATGCTGCGCGAGAGCCCAACACTTCTGCCCGGCGAACAGGCGGTGCCGTTCAACGCGCTGATGATGCTGGAGGCGGATGGCAAACCGTTCATCGCGCCGTGGATTGCGCAGCACGGACTTCTCCCCTGGCTGCACCGGATGCTGGAGGTCGTGGTTCTGCCGGTCTGGCATCTGATGGTGCATCACGGCGTGGCACTCGAAGCGCATGGGCAGAACATGATCCTCGTGCTCCGCAATGGCTGGCCGGAGCGGCTGATCCTGCGCGATTTCCACGAGAGCGTCGAATTCTGCCCGGCACTTCTGCGCCACCCGCAAGACCTTCCGGATTTTGCAGCCATCGATCCCGTTTATGACGGGGCGCCGTCGGATGCCTATTACTGGACCGACCATGCCAACGAGCTGCGCGAGTTGGTGATGGACTGCCTGTTCATCTACTGCCTGACGGAGGTCTCGCTGTTGATCGAGACGGCCTATGGTCTGTCCGAACAGGCTTTCTGGGACCTCGTGAGCGACCTGCTCGACAGTTACGGCGCACAATATCCCGACAAGGCGCGGCTTGGGCTCTTTGCCCATGACAGCACGGAAATTTCGACGGAATCGCTGCTGTCGCGCAAGCTTTTCCGCTACCGCGAGATCTATCGCCACCGGGTGCCCAATCCGCTTGGGCTCAAAGAAAGGAGCGACCAGCCATGATCCTGATCGACGGGACCTTCCATAGCCAAGCAGAGATCGACGCTAAGGGCGAAGCCTTCCTTGCCGCAACCCGCATCGCGGACCCGCGCCTCAGCGTCGCCGTCTGCCTGCCCGAAACCATCGACTGGCTGTCCGCCTTCTTCGCTATCAAGCGGCTCGGGGCAAGCATCCTGCCGCTTCTGCCCGGCACGCCGCTGGCCACCGCCCGCAAGCTGGCCAAGGAGGCCGGCTGCCACCAGCTCTATCACGGCGGCACGACCGCCGAATGGCTGGGCGAGCCCGACGACGAGAGTCCGCGCGGGCGGCTGTTGCAGATGAGCTCGGGCACCACGGGGGCTGCAAAATGCGTGGCACGCGGATGGGACGATATCGAGCGGGAGCTGGAAGACTATGTCAGCTTCTTCCGTGAGCCCCAGGACATGACGCCCGTCGTCGCCTGCCCGACCACCCATTCCTACGGGCTGATCTGCGGGCTTCTGGTCGGCTTGAAGCGCGGACGCGTGCCGCATGTGGTGAACACCGCCAATCCCAAGCATCTGATCAAGGTTTTGCACGAAACCGAGCGGCCGATCCTCTATTCCTCGCCGGCCATGCTGCACGCGCTGGCGCGGCTTTTGCCTCAGGGCGAAAAGGTGCATGCGATCATGACCTCGGGCACGCTGTTGCCGGAGAGCTGGTTTTCCACCATCCGCGCCAAGGCCGAGCGCTTCTACCAGCAATATGGCTGCTCGGAAGCCGGCTGCGTGGCGATCAACAGCAACCTTACCCATCCCGCCGACATGGGCCGCATCCTGCCGCGCTTCACACTTGCCGAAGAGGGCAGCGCGGATACGCCGGTCGAGATCGTGCTGAATGGGATCACCAGGATCGAGACCAAGGATCTCGGCTATGTCAGAGCCGACGGCATACTGGTCTTCATCTCGCGGCTCGATGACACGGTGAATGTCTCGGGCCTCAACGTCTATCCCCGCGATGTCGAAGACCAGGCGATTGCCGTGGACGATGTCACCGATGCGGTGGCCTTCCGCGTGCCTGACAGTTTTGCCGGCGAGCGGGTGGCGCTGGTCTATTCGGCGAACCGGATGATGCCACCATCCGAGCTGCGCGAGCGGCTGATCGCCGTCCTGCAGCCGCATCAGGTGCCGATGCATCTGGTGCAGGTGGCCGAGGTGCCGCGCCAGGCGAACGGCAAGATCAGCCGACGCGAGATCGCAAGGCGCTTTTTGGACGGAGAATTCAACGATCAGAAGGAGCGCGCCTCGTGACCCGAAGCGACATCATCGACGCCATCGCACAGGTGCTGGCCGGTCCCATGCAGCATCGGCATGTGGAGGCGTTTTCGCCGACAGCGCGGCTCAACCAGGACCTCTATCTCGATTCCGTGCTGATCCTGCAGATCTTCCTCAATCTCGAGCTCGAACACGGGCTGATGGTCGATGATGCCGTGATCAGCCGAAAGGACGTGGTGACGGTGGCCGATCTCGCCGATCTCTTCCTGCCTGAAGACGACGCGGCACCCGCCGAACCGGAGCCTGTCGCAGAGCCGATGGCGGAATTCGAAGGCGGGGTGCATGGCGAGGAGTATTACGACATCAAGGTGCACTGCTTCGTCAGCTGCCTTTGCGATGGCTTGAAACGGCGCGGCATCGATCACCGGCCCTTCTATTTCGGCATCTGGGATGCGCCCTTCGGGATCAGCCCGCGCCACGAACTGCTTTATCACGACGCGACCGTCAGCCATGAGCCCTTCCGCCTCTGGTTCGAGCGGCTTTACCGCGCGCCCGTGACGCCCTGGTACGACCATTCCCGCTCCAAGGACGAGAATATCGCGACCTTCCTCGATCTGCTCGAAAAGCGGACGGAAACCGAGGGCGTGATGGTGATGCTTGACCTCTTCCACCTGCCGGAGCGGGAGAACAAGTTCAACCAGAACCCCTTCCCGCACTACCTGATGCCGGAAATGACCGAAGATCCTGTTGTCTGGTTCATCCGTGACCCCGACTATCGCTGGGAAGGGCCGATCGAGCACGCGAAGGTCTTGAACGCGATTGCCCAGCCGTCGGTCGCCGGCGGCTATCATTTCGACCGCGCCGACTTCCAGCCGGCTGCCGATGCCGATGTCGCGGCCTATCTGAATACCTGCCTGATCCGCGACCGCAACCCGCTGATCGACGCGCTCCGATTGATCCTTGCCGCCCATGTCGAGGGGCGTGACGGGCTGACGCTCTCAGACCTGACATCAGGGCTTCGCGAACTGCCGGTGCTCGCCATCCGCAAATATGCCTATGAGCACGGCTTTGCCTTCATCTGGCGGGCGGCAAAGCTGGCCAACAGCGAATTCGAGCACTGGTGCACCGAGATCGAGGCGCTGCATCAGGAGCTGAAGAACATCCACTTTGCCGCCATGAAGCTCGCCCAGACGGGCGACCGGCGGCTGATCGAGGATGTCACGCGCCGGCTCGACCGCGCCGACCGCTTCGAGACCTCCATCAAGACCAGGCTAGGTGCCGCCTTCGACGCCTGGAGTGCCGGTTTTCAAGACACAGCGGCTCCGCGCCTGAAGGCGCTCGGCTGATCCATGACCATCTGACATCTGGGAGAAA
Source organism: uncultured Allorhizobium sp. (assembly GCA_958439205.1). Lineage (GTDB taxonomy): Bacteria > Pseudomonadota > Alphaproteobacteria > Rhizobiales > Rhizobiaceae > Allorhizobium. Next base: position 3,808,259 of record OY288189.1, read on the forward strand.
CGACCATGACCATCCGACCCTTTACCCGCCGCGCGCTGATCGCCGCCGGCCTCACCCTTGCCGCCCTGCCGGCGCTGGCACTCGATGTCGAGACCTATGCCGGCAAGGTTACCGTCGAGGGCACGCCGTCGAAGGTTGCCGTCTTCGACATTGCCGCCCTTGATACGCTGCTCGCCATCGGCGTGATGCCGGCGGGCATTCCTGAGAACCTTTATCTCTCCGAACTCTCGGACCTGAAGGGCAAGGCCGAAGTGGTCGGTGACATCTTCGAGCCCAATCTCGAAGCCCTGAGCGCGCTTGCCCCTGACCTGATCATCCTCGGCGGCCGCTCCTCCGGCAAGGAAAAGGAAACGGGCAAGGTCGCGCCCTCGCTCGACATGACCATGGACGGCGTCGATGTGGTCAACCAGGCGCGGGAGCGCGCCACGACCTATGGCGCGATCTTCGGCAAGCAGGCGGAGGCTGAGAAGACTGTCGCCGATTTCGACGCAGCGCTCGCCCGCGCCAAGGCCGCCGTGCACGGCAAGGGCAAGGGCCTGATCCTGATGACCAACGGGCCGAAGATCACCGCTTACGGGATCGATTCCCGCTTCGGCTGGGTGCATAAGGCGCTCGACCTGCCGCCGGCAGTGGATGATGTCGAGGCCGCCACCCATGGCGAGCCGGTCTCCTTCGAATTCATCGCCAAGGCCAATCCCGACTGGCTGCTGGTGCTCGACCGGGCCGCCGCCATCGGCGCCAATGACCAGAATGCCAAGGCAACGCTCGACAACGCGCTGGTCGCCGAGACCAAGGCCTGGAAGAGCGGCCAGGTGATCTATCTGCCGTCGGCGGACTTCTACATCGCAGCCGGCGGATTGAAGGCCACCGAACGGGTGCTGGCCTCCATCGAGGCCGCCTTCTCCGCCAGCCAGTGATGTCTGCCATTGCTGACACACCACATCGCCGCGTGATGATTGGCGCCGGGCTCTGCCTGGCGCTTCTCGTCGTCTTGAGCCTGGCCATCGGCGTGCAGGAGCTGTCGCTCTCCGGTACCGACGGGGCGATGCCCTTTGCCGATCTCATGGCCATCAGCCGGCTGCCGCGCACGCTCGCCGCCGTGCTCTGTGGCGCTGGGCTCGCCGTTGCCGGCCAGATCATGCAGACGCTGACGCGCAACCGTTTCGTCGAACCCTCGACAGCGGGCACCGCCCAGAGTGCAGCACTCGGCATCCTGATCGTGACGCTCTTTCTGCCGGCCGCAGGTTTGGGCGTGAAGGCACTGGTCGCCAGCGGCTGTGCGCTCGCTGGAACGGCGCTGTTCCTCGCCACCGCCCATCGCCTGCCGCCGGAACAGCCGCATCTCGTGCCGCTTTTCGGCCTTGTCTATGGCGGCGTGGTCGGGGCTGCCGTCACCTATGTCGCCTGGCAGACCGATCTCCTGCAATATCTGGACATCTGGACCAATGGCGAATTCTCCGGCGTGCTGAAGGGCCGCTACGAACTGCTGTTCGTCGCAGTCATCATCGTCGCGGCGGCGATCCTGATTGCCGACAGGCTGACGATCATGGCGCTCGGCGAGGACCAGGCGACCAGCCTCGGCATCGACTATCGCCGGATGACGCAGATCGGGCTGGTGCTGGTCTCGGTCATGTCGGCGCTCTCGGTCGTCGTTGTCGGGCTGATCCCCTTTGTCGGCCTCGTCGTGCCCAATCTCGTCTCGCGCATCTCGGGCGACAATCTGCGCGGCACGCTGCCGCTTGTGGCACTCGGCGGCGCGATCCTCGTTCTCGCCTCCGACATCGCGGGCCGCATCATGCGCTTTCCTTACGAGATCCCCGTCGGCACCGTGATGGGCGTGATCGGGCCGGCAGTCTTCCTCTGGTTCATCCTTCGGGAGCGGCGCGATGCGTGACCGGATCGTCATCGGCCTTCTTCTCTGTCTTGCGCTCTTGGCCATCACCGCCTTCATGACGGTCAACCTGCGCGGCAATATCGCTTTTGCGATGGAGCTGCGCGGCATCCGGCTTGCCGCGCTGGTGACCGTCGCGGTTGCCATCGCGCTCTCGACCGTCACCTTCCAGACGATCACCGGCAACCGCATCCTCACACCGTCGATCATGGGCCTCGATGCGCTCTACCAGTTTGGTCAGGCGGCCCTCGTCTTTGCGCTTGGCGGGCTGGGTTATGTCTCGCTCTCGCCGCATCTGAAATTCGGCATGGAGGCATCTGCCCTGATGCTGCTCGCCATGCTGATCCTCTGGCCGGCGCTGAAAAGCCGGATGGACCTGACACTGATGTTGCTCGCCGGCGTCGTCATCGGGGGGCTCTTCCGCAGCCTCACCAATCTTCTGGCACGGCTGATCGATCCGCAGGAATTCGCCGTGGCGCAGCGGGCGATGTATGCCAACTTCTCCGCGCCGAATACGGACTTGCTCGCCATCGCAGCACTCGTCACGATACTCGCCGGCGGCTTCCTCTTCTCGCGGCGCCATCTGCTCGACATCGCGGCGCTGGGGCGCGACACGGCGATCGGCCTCGGTCTCGACTGGAACCTGCTAGTGCTGGTGCAGCTCATCACCGTGTCACTGCTGGTCGCCGTCTCCACCGCGCTGGTCGGCCCCGTCACCTTTTTCGGTCTGTTGATTGCCGCCCTTGCCGAACGGCTCACATCCTCGCGCAGGCATGGCTCCGTCTTCGTGGTTGCTATGCTTCTCGGCGTGATCGTGCTGGTCGGCGGACAGACGCTATTGCAGCACGGGCTTGGCCAGGCCGGCACGCTCTCTGTTGTCGTCGACTTCCTCGGCGGCCTTGTCTTCATACTGCTTCTGTTTGCGAGGCGCACAAGATGATCGAAATCACATCCGTCAGCCTCACTCGCGAGGGCCAGCGCGTGCTCGAGGGCATCGACCTCACCCTCCCCCGAGGTGGCCTGACGGCCCTGGTCGGCCCGAACGGTGCCGGAAAATCTACCCTGCTCTCGCTCGCCGCCCGGCTGTTGCCGCTGCAGCAGGGATCCATCACCATCGACGGACTGCCGGTCGGCTCGACGCCCGGCAAGGTTCTCGCCAAAAAGCTTGCGATTCTGAGGCAAGACTCTGGTCCACCGCCGCGCGTCACCGTGCGCGAAATGGTCGGCTTCGGCCGGTTTCCGCATAGTGGCGGACGGATGACGGCGGAGGACAAGGCGATGGTCGAGGAGGCGCTTGCCCGCTTCGAGCTCGAAGGCCTTGCCAACCGCTCGCTCGACCGGCTCTCCGGCGGTCAGCGGCAGCGGGTGATGGTGGCGATGACCTATACGCAAGGAACCGACTACATCCTGCTCGACGAGCCCTTGAACAATCTCGACATGTATCACGCCCGCCAGCTGATGCTGGAACTGCGCCGCCTCGCCGACGAGACAGGCCGCACCATCGTCATCGTGCTGCACGACATCAACCATGCATCGGCCAGCGCCGACCGCATCATCGCGATGAAAAACGGCCGGATCGCAGCCGATGGCACGCCTGATGCCATCATGCGCTCGGACGTGCTGGAGGCGATCTACGGGTTCGCCGTCCCGGTTGTGGAGGCGGGCGGCATGCGGCTGGCGCTGCAATATGCGCGGGTGGGGTGAGCGTGAAGGGGGCAGATTTGACGATGGCTGGGGCGCCAGGATTCGAACCTGGGAATGTCGGTACCAAAAACCGATGCCTTACCGCTTGGCGACGCCCCAACAGGATTGCGGGGCCGCGGGCGGCGCTGCAAATCGCGGCCTGATTATCAAAGCCTAAGCCGGGCGGCAACACCTTCACGCCGGGACTTTGCAGTTTTTCCCGGAACGATGCAGCGGGCAGGTCGTTTCTCTCACATCCCCACGAGAGAAACCCCGACGAAAGGACATCTCATGCCCTCCATCACTTCCGCCCGCATCCTGATCATCGCCACCCATGGCTACGAGCGCTCCGAGTTGCGCGTGCCGCTCGAGCAGCTGACGGCCAAGGGCGCTTCGGTCAGCATCGCCTCGCTCGAAAAGGCGCCGATCAAGAGCTGGGATGCTGAAAACTGGGGCGACACCGTCGACGTCGATCTGACCCTCGACGAGGTCAAGATCGATGATTTCGACGCGCTCGTCATTCCCGGCGGCCAGATCAATCCGGACCTGCTGCGCAAGGAACAGAAGGCCGTTGATCTGGTGAAGACCTTCATCAAGTCCGGCAAGACGGTTGCTGCTGTCTGCCATGGTCCGTGGCTGCTGATCGAGGCCGGCGCCGTCAAGGGTCGCAAGGCGACCTCGTTCTCGTCGATCAAGACCGACATGATCAATGCCGGTGCCGACTGGCGCGACGAAGCCGTGGTCACCGACCAGGGCATCATCACCTCGCGCAATCCCGATGATCTCGATGCCTTCGTCGCGAAGATCGTCGAGGAGATCGAAGAAGGCCGGCACGAGCGCCGCGCGGCCTGATCTCTCAGGCCCGATCTAGAGAACAATGCGAAAACCCGGCGGGCGACTGCCGGGTTTTTGTCATCTCCGGGCAGGCGAGCAACCGCCTGCTCGCTCTAGCCGGGCACGGCCGGTATCTCCCGTTTCAGATCCGGCTCGTCGTGGATGAAGGTGAGCTGCAGGGTCGCCATGCGCTCGGCAGCCGGATCGCGGATCTCGTCCAAGCCCTCCGGCGGGTCGACGGCAATGCCGGCCTCACTGAGGACCGTGACCAGCTCGGCAAAGGCACCGGCCGGGAGCGTCAGGCGGATCGTGTTCATCAGGTTGGAATACATGCGCGTGTCGTCGATCCAGCCACCGAGGCGGTTGACGGTGTCGAAGACGAAGCTCGTTGCCGCCTTTCGCTCGACGCGCGTGACAGCCGACAGCATCACAATGGCCATATAAGACTTCCCTTCCCTCTGATCAGAGAGTGCAGCAGGCTGCGGTGACAAATCAAGCGTGCTGTGGAATAGGCATGCACACGCCTTCAGGCGCCAGATCAGGTCACGGACATGAAGAAGCAGAAGCAGCCACACAGGAAGACGGGACGCTATAGCGCAGGCCATGGGCAGGCGGCGAAACCTGCGGCTGGCGCTCCGGTGATTGGCTCTCGCGCTTTGGCGGCAGATGCTGCGCTTTCACCTCGGACCCTGGACGGCACGGTGCAGGGTGGGCGTGCGCGCTTCCTGGCCGGGGTGCGGACGCGAGCCTTTCAGGTCGCGTTTTTCGTCTTTCTTCTCGGCGTGGCAACGGTCGCTGCCTCCCTCGTCATTCCGCATGAATTCGCTTTCTTCGAGCTCGGTTATCTCTTCACGCTCTCCATCTACGACCTCGTGCTGGCCATGCTGGGCCTATCCGTCGCCATCGGCATGGCGGAGCGTCGAAGCGAGGTCCTGGCGATCGCGCTGGCCTTCCTCGGCGTCGTCGCGCCCATGCTTGTCTTCTTCGACCCGATCTTCCATGCGATCCTGCAGAGCCCGCTCGGCCACGAACTCTTCCTGATCGCACCCGTCGCCGTGATGCTGTCGGGTGTGGTGCTCTGGCTGCCGGCGTCTCTGCGCCGGTTTGTGGCGCCTGTGGCGGCGGTCGTGGTTGGCTTTTCGCTCTCGCTCTTCATCGGGCTTGATGATTTCGGCATCGGCATCAAGGAGTTTGCCTTCTCCGCCGTCCTCGGGGCCCTGTGGATCCTGTTGGTTCCAGGCCTGATGCTAAGGCCCTTCCGGGGTGGGTGGCTGACTATCCCTGCCCGGATCATCGGATCCTGGCTGATGGCGATCGCCGTCATCGTCACCGTCTCGCTCTATGTGCCGCTTGCCCCGGATGCGCCGCCGCTTGCCGATCCGAGCCTGCCCAACGGCGGTGTGACGCTTGACGCCCCGGCGCTGCCGCCGCTCGATCCGGCGATCGAGGAAGGGCTGATGGAAGCGCCGGATGGTTTTGATGGGGCACCGCCAGACGGCGGCATTCCGGCACCGGAGCTCGGCGACAATCCGCTTCTGGGCGGCGGGCGCAATAACCAACCTTGAGCTTGGTCGCTCGCTTTGTCTGTCGACGCCCTTCGTGTGAGCCGTTACAAACGGGATCGAAAAGCCTCCTGATTCCGGTAGATCCGCATGCTCGTCCGCTATGACCGTCCGGTGTCCCGCTCCGCCTTTCTTGCGCGGCGGCTGGCCCTGTTTGCGCTCGGCATGCTTGTTGTCGTGGTTCTGGCGCATCGCTTCGGGCCGCTCGCCACGCCGGACTTCGTTCTGCTGGTGCTGGCTTGCGCGGTGCCGGCCGCCCTCTCCGTGCCGCTGGCGCTTCTGGGACTGGCGCGGCTCTGGCAGGTCGGGGCCCTTGGCGGGGTCGCGGCTGCCTGGGCGCTGGTCTATGCCGCCTTGCCGCTCGGACTGCCGGCCTATGGCTACTATCTCTCCATAACCAAGCCGCCGCTCACCGAAGTGGCGACCGATCTCTCCGACCGGCCCGCCTGGGTTTCCGTGCCGACAGCGGAACAGCATCTTCTGCCGCGCCCTGCCCTGCCCGAGAACGCCGATGAAGCCCAGCTTGCCGCCTATCCCGGTCTCAATGGTCGCCGCTACGAGGGAGCGATCGACCGCGTCTATGAAGCGGTGCGCAAGGTCGCGGCAGAAAACCGGCTGGTGGTGACGGCAAGCCGAGGTGAGGAATATGGCCTGCCGGCGCTGGAGCTGCGGCCGACGGCGGAAAGCCCTGTTGTGGCGGAGACACCGGGTGGTGCAACGCCACTGGCCGCCGATGAGGCCCTGCCGGAAAGCGGGCCTCTGCCGACTGCGCGTCCGGAGCCCAGCCTGCTGGTGCCGCTTTCTGACGGCGAACCGGAAGGTACGGCTCGCCTGCAATTTTCCACCCGCACGCTGGTGTTCGGCCTGCCTTTCGATGCGGTGGTGCGCTTGCGCGAAGAGGCGGAGATGACGCTGGTCGATATGCGGGTCGCTTCGCGCTACGGGCCGCATGACCTTGGCATCAGCGACCGGATCGCTGAAGATTTCCTGCATGCACTGGATGCGGAACTTTTGGGGATTGCGGGGAACTGACGGGGCGACGCTCGACGTTGTTCAGGTTTGTGCCAGACCTTACCCCCCCTCTGGCCTGCCGGCCATCTCCCCCACACGGGGGGGAGATCGGATGAACGCTGGCGTAGGCGACAACCTCCACTCTCCCCACCTGTGGGGGAGATGTCGGCACAGCCGACAGAGGGGGGCAAGCCGAAGGCTGACGACCTTAACCGGGCCGATATTCCCCCAAGAGCTTCGGCGGGCCATCCGTGGCAATCATCCCCTTCTCCACGAGATCCTCGATATGGGCGAGCACCGAGAGGGCTGCCGCCCCATGCAGGCGCGGATCGGTCGTGGCGTAGATGACCTTGACCATGTCGGCGATCAGGCGATCGCCCTTGCGGATGCGCTCCAGCACGGCGCGTTCGCGCAGGCGGCGGTGGGTGCGCAAGGCGCGGACGAAACCTTGAGGCTCGGTGACCTCGCCGCCATGGCCGGGGAGATAGAGGCGGTCGTTGCGCTCCAGTAAGCGGTCGAGCGAGGCCATGTAGTCGCTCATGGCGCCATCCGGGGGCGCGACGATCGAGGTGGCCCAGGCCATCACGTGATCGGCGGAGAATAGGATGCCGGTGTCTTCAAGGGCGAAGGCGGCGTGATTGGCCGTGTGCCCCGGCGTGTGCACGGCGGTGAGGCGCCAGCCATCGCCTTCGACGGTCGCGCCATCGGCAAGCGCCAGGTCGGGGACGAAATCGGTGTCGGAGCTTTCGGCGAAGGGGTTCACCTCGCCCTCGAAGAGCGGACGGGCCGGACGATGCGGGCCTTCGGCGACGATGATCGCGCCGGTCTGCTCTTTCAGGCGGCGGGCGAGCGGGGAATGGTCGCGATGGGTGTGGCTGACGGCGATGTGGGTGACTTCGCGGCCCTTGAGCGCTTCCATCAGAGCATCGAAATGCGCGTCATTGTCCGGACCGGGATCGATGACGCAGACGGAGTTTTGGCCGACGATATAGGTGTTGGTGCCATGGAAGGTGAACGGGCTGGGATTGGGTGCGGTGAGGCGCTGAACGCCATCTGCTACGGGCACCGCCACGCCATGCTGCGGCTCGAAGGTGGTGACGAACTGCGGCACTGCCTGATCGTCGGCCAAGCTCATTTGTACTCGATCTCGATGAAGCTCATCGGCTGGTCGCCGCCATTGATCACATTGTGCTCGACGCCAGCATCCCGACGATAGGCCTCGCCGGCGCGGCTCGTGACGCGGCGCTCGCCCGAGGCATCCTCGATCAGGAAATGGCAATCGGTCATCGGCACGACGACGTAGCCGAGGCCATGGGTGTGATGCCCGGTCGCAGCCCCCGGCTCGAAATCCCAGCGGGTGATGCGGGTGACGGCATCATCGAGCACAACAGTCGGGATGGCGGGCGGACGGGCGGAATAGCCGGGCATGGGTGGAGACTCCGGAGGGGATGAGAGCGCGCGGACATGCGGTGTCCGGACGTTAGCCCGTGGCCGGCCCGGGGGCAATCGCCCCCCTGGCAAGAGCGGATGGTTACGCGCAGCCCCTGCGATGTGCAGGTCGCGGGCGCGGACGGTCCGGTTCTTCCGGCTGCAGAACCGCCCTCCTCCCCACTATTCACTGCAGATGCCTGAGCTTGTCCGGGTTGCGCATGACATAGATGGCGGTGATGGCGCCGTCCTCGATCTGCAGCGCTGTGGTCTGCAACTCGCCGTCCGCTTCGCGGGTGACAAAGCCCGGCAGACCGTTGATGAGGCCGATACGCAGGAGGGCTGATCCCGCAGGCCAGATCTTTTCCCAGAGATAGGTGTGAACCTTCATCACCGCCTGATGGCCGAGGATCGGTGCGACCGCCGCCTGTCGCTTGCCGCCGCCATCGGAATGCAGGCCGACATCGGCCGCGAGCATGGCGGAGAGTGCGGTCATGTCGCCGCTGCGCGAGGCTTTGAAAAAGGCTTCCGCCATCTCCAGCCCGCGCTTGGCGTCGATGGTGTAGCGGGTTCGTGCTTCCCGGACGTTGCGGCGGGCCCTTGCTGCCAATTGCCGGCAGGCGGCGATGTCGCGGTCCAAGGTTTCGGCGATCTCCTCAAATGGCAGGCCGAAGACATCGTGGAGCAGCAGGGCCGCTCGCTCCAAGGGCGACAGCCGCTCCAGCGCCAGCATCAGCGGCAGGGTGACGTCCTCGGGCTCGTCCTCGTCTTCGAGCACCGGTTCCGGCAGCCAGGGGCCGATATAAGTCTCGCGCAGGTGGCGGGCCGATTTCAGCTGGTCGAGGCAAAGCCTTGTGACGACGCGGCGCAGAAACGCCTCGGGCTCGCGGATCTCGCCGCGGTCGGCCCTCATCCAGCGGATGAAGGCCTCCTGCAGCATGTCTTCGGCATCCGTGACCGAGCCCAGCATGCGATAGGCGAGCCGCATCAGCTTGCGCCTCAGGGGATCGAAACTCGCCGCCGCATCTCTATGCTCGGAGGGCAACATCAGGCGGCCACGCCTTGAGTGCGGGTTGCCGGTGTCTCGATCCAGAGACCGAAGCCGACGGCAAGCCTGTTCCAGCCGTTGATGACATTGATCATCAGCGTCAGCTTCACCTGCTCCTCCTCGGTAAAGGCCGCCTGCAGATCCCGGCGCGCCGTCTCCTGCGGATGGCCGGTGGCAAGTGTGGTCAGCGCTTCGGTCCAGCACAGCGCTGCCCGCTCGCGCTCCGAATAACACGGCGCCTCGCGCCAGGCCGAGAGCAGATAGATGCGGTTCTCCGTCTCGCCCTTGGCCCGAGCTTCGGCCGTGTGCATGTTGATGCAGTTGGCGCAGGCATTGATCTGGGACGAACGGATCTTGACGAGCTCGATCAGGCTCGGCTCAAGGCTTGCGGCGATGTCGGTCGAGACGGCCATCCACTTCTTCATCGAGGCGGGGGCGGCTGCGAAAGGATCGAGTGTTGCGGTCATGATGTCGGTTCCTTCTGTTGGGTACGAGATCATGACGAGCGGGGGACGGTCAATGTGACATGGGCGGGGATTTTTTGTTGGGTGTTGGACGGGCCATGATATTCTGCTTGCAGCGGCAGGCTTTCAAGATCGGCGAGGCTTCGCCCGCGAAGTGAGATATCGGCTTCAGCTTGGTTAAGCTTTCGACCTATGGCAATGGATCGACGTGCAGTTCGGTCCATATAGTAATCACGGCCTGGATCGCCGCGACACCGATAAGGGATGCAGTCAACCAACCAATTCGTCGCTGCTGCCTGATGTTGTCGTCGTGGCGCTCTTTCTGGCCTTGCAGGTTTTCCAGGGTAGGAATCGTCCTGTCTGTAATCGAATAGGATACGGTTTTCATCTGGAGTTCCCCAGACTGCACTAACGAATTGAGCAGCAATTCATAGTACTGCTCTGTCTCGTTGTACCTTGGGTGATCCATCGAGCGAAGCGTGTATAAGTCTGCCATGAGACTTACTACGCTGGGACTGTAATCGGGCTTCTCAATGGTCTTTTTCAGGAAGTGCTCAAGCAGTCGCATGCGATCAGCGCGTACGAGTTCAGTGCGATTAAAATGACGTTGTTCGATACGATCGCGCCGGACCTCCCGGACAGGATAGAGCGTCCACAATCCTAGTATGAACGACGAGGCTGTTGTGTAGTTGAACCGCGCATTACCATAAATTTGCAAAAACGAGATTTCCATGTTGGCGACTTCGGCGTTACCGACCGTCCGCCGCTCACCTGGGTGCTGGTGATCGTTGAACCAAAGTCCGATCACACCGTCCTTTTCCAGCGACTGCACAATGAAGCGCTTTTTACCCTCTTGGTCGTGAAGATAGATAAAGACCTGATCACTGTCGTGGGGAAGCTCTTGGAAGATGTCGTCGTTCGTGGCTGGCGGACGCTTCAATGCTATCCGGATAGCCTGTCGTTTAGCGAAAAGTTTTACAGGGGAAAAAATGCTCACTGCCACCTCACTCAAATATGGGAACCCGCGAGAACGAAATCTATTGCTATTTGAAGAGACTGAGGAAGGACTAATACGGAATATCAATTTCTGGCACCTGCGCGCCAGCTAGTTGGCCATCTGATTGCGCTAAACTGAGGCTACAAAATGAGAGCCGTGTTCACATCAACGACTCCGATAGGGTTTATTAACAAAGCCGAGGCTTACAGGGCGGGAGCCCAGCTCCTGGCAAAGGATCTAACCGGATTCGGAGGGTGGGCTGGCGATCCTACTCGATACCTCTATTACCACGGCATTGAGTTATACCTTAAAGCAGCGCTCATCTCTGCCGGTAAAACAGAAGCCCAGTTGAAGGCAATTGGTCACAGCTTCTCCAAATTGGCCAACGAATCCAATTCTGCAGGCCTTGGGTTGAGCCACGCTGAAGACCTGAAGATTATGGCGCTGATTGACGCGGACCAAAACTATATTAGATCTCGCTATCACTACGTCGGTTACTTCAGCACTCCGACAATACAGGCGCTGGATGGTACAGCGCACTCAGTTGCGACGCTCTCGGTTCAAATGGTGCGGCGGTCCGGACAACGAGTGCGCACGCCCTTGCCGGCGCTGCCTCTTGAGTACAGGTTTCAGACGGGCTGAGTTTCCCATTTAAATTGGAGAGGCGGAGTAGCGATGCTCGTCCGAGTCTGAGTTCGTACCGACTAAAGCTGTCTCCCCTCCCGCGCCTTGATCGCCGCCTGGGCCGCAGACAGCCTCGCGATCGGCACGCGGAACGGCGAGCACGAGACGTAATCCAGGCCGACATCCTCGCAGAAGTGGATCGAGGTCGGGTCGCCGCCGTGTTCGCCGCAGATGCCGAGTTTCATGTCGGGGCGGGTCTTGCGGCCGCGTTCGGCGGCGATGCGGATGAGTTCGCCGACGCCGTCGAAATCGAGCGAAACGAAGGGGTCCTGGATGATGATGCCCTTCCTCTGATAGGTTGGGATGAAGCGGGCGGCGTCGTCGCGGGACATGCCGAAGGTGGTTTGCGTCAGGTCGTTGGTGCCGAAGGAAAAGAATTCAGCGGCTTCGGCGATGATATGGGCGCGGATCGCGGCGCGCGGCAGCTCGATCATCGTGCCAACGAGATAGGAGATCTCAAGCTTCGCCTCGCCCATGACTTCGCCAGCGACGCGGTCGATGACGGCCTTGACGTAATCCAGCTCGGAGCGCAGGCCGACCAGGGGCACCATGATTTCGGGCACGACGGGGGCACCCGTCTCGCGGGCCGCAGCAACGGCGGCCTCGAAGATGGCGCGGGCCTGCATTTCGGCGATCTCGGGATAGGAGATAGCAAGGCGGCAGCCGCGATGGCCGAGCATCGGGTTGAACTCGTGCAGGGCGTCGATGCGGCGGCGCATGAAGCCGGGTTCGAGGCCCATGGCGTTTGCCACTTCCTCGATCTCCTCGTCGGACTTGGGCAGGAACTCATGCAGCGGCGGATCGAGCATGCGGATCGTCACGGGAAGCCCGTGCATGATGGTGAAGAGTTCGGTGAAGTCCGAGCGCTGCATGGGGAAAAGCTTGTCGAGGGCTGCGCGACGACCGGCCTCGTCTTCGGCAAGGATCATCTCGCGCATCACATGGATGCGCTCGCCTTCGAAGAACATGTGTTCGGTGCGGCAGAGACCGATACCTTCGGCGCCGAAGGAGCGCGCGGCGCGGGCATCGGCAGGCGTGTCGGCATTGGTGCGCACCGTCATGCGGCGGGCAGCATCGGCCCAGATCATCAGCTGGGCGAAATCGCCCGAGAGTTCCGGCTGCAGCATGGGCACCTCACCCTTCAGCACCTGGCCGGAGGAGCCGTCTATGGTGACGATGTCGCCCTTGGTCAGGGTTACGCCCATGCCAACAAGCTTCTCGTTGCGCAGGTCGACGCGCATGGTACCGGCACCGGAGACGCACGGGATGCCCATGCCGCGGGCAACGACCGCCGCATGGCTGGTCATGCCGCCACGCGTCGTCAGGATCCCTTGTGCGGCGTGCATGCCGTGGATGTCTTCGGGGCTGGTTTCGACGCGCACCAGAATGACCTTGCGGCCTTCGCTTTCCGCCTCGACCGCCTCTTCGGCGGTGAAAACGATGGCGCCGGTTGCCGCGCCGGGCGAGGCGGGCAGGCCGGAGCCGATGACGTGGCGGGTGACGCGCGGGTCGATGGTCGGGTGCAGCAACTGGTCGAGCGACGAGGGCTCGATGCGCATCACCGCTTCCAGCTCGGTGATCAGTCCTTCGGCCACCATATCGACGGCGATCTTCATCGCGGCCTTTGTGGTGCGCTTGCCCGAGCGGGCCTGCAGCATCCAGAGCTTGCCGCGCTCGATGGTGAATTCGAGGTCCTGCATGTCGCGGTAATGCGATTCCAGCCGGTCACAGATCGCCTGGAACTCGGCAAAGGCCTCCGGCATCAGCTTTTCGAGCGAGGGCTTGTCGGAGCCCGAATCGATACGGGCGGCTTCGGTGATCGATTGCGGCGTGCGGATGCCGGCCACGACGTCTTCGCCCTGCGCATTGACGAGGAATTCGCCGTAGAGCTCCTTGGCGCCCGTCGAGGGATTGCGGGTGAAGGCGACGCCGGTGGCGGAGGTGGAGCCGAGATTGCCGAATACCATGGTCTGCACGGTGACGGATGTGCCCCAGCCTTCAGGGATCGAGTGCAGCATGCGATAGGTCTGGGCGCGCGGGTTCATCCAGCTGGAAAAGACCGCGCCGATCGCGCCCCAGAGCTGGACATGCGGGTCCTGCGGAAAGGGCTCGCCCAGTTCCTGCTCCAGCACTTCCTTGTAGAGTTTCACGACATCTTGCCACTCGGAGGCCGAGAGATCGGTGTCGAGTTCGTGGCCAAGCCTTGCCTTCTCGTCTTCGAGGATTTCCTCGAAGACCTCGTGATCGAGGCCCATGACGACATCGCCATACATCTGGATGAAGCGGCGATAGCTGTCCCAGGCGAAACGGGCGTCGCCCGAGTGCTCAGCGAGCGCCTCGACCGTGTGGTCATTGAGGCCGAGATTGAGGACGGTGTCCATCATGCCGGGCATGGAGGTGCGCGAACCGGAGCGGACGGACAAGAGAAGCGGCTGGCTGGTGTCGCCGAAGGCGCGGCCGGTGGCGGCCTCGATGCCGGATATGCCGTGGAGAACCTGGGTCTTCAGCTCGTCGGCGAGGGTCTTGCCACTCTTGTAGAAGAGGCCGCAGGCATCTGACACAATCGTGAGGCCGGGCGGAACCGGCAGGCCAAGCGCCGCCATTTCGGCGAGATTGGCCCCCTTGCCTCCCAGCTGCTCGATCTCGGCCCTACTCCCCTCAGCCGCTCCTCCGCCGAAGGTGTAAACCCACTTACGCATTGCCCTCTCCACCTGAACAGGCTTGTTTTTCCACCGTTTACAGCAATTGTGACGGATTGGAAACGTTCAACAGACAAGTTTATGCTGCAATGCATCATAATTGCGGCAGATCTGGCCTCAAAGGCTCACGCGGATGTGAAATTGCGTGGAGAGACGTGAAAGACGGATTTCGAAGCGACATTGTAAGCAGGGCCTACAAGTACGGGACATGTGGGGACCAGAATGACTGTTCACTGGACGCGGCGCCAGCTTTTGCGGCTGGCCGGGACGGCAACACTGACGGGGGCGCTCACCGGGGCGCTGAAGGCCGAGGGGATCGAGATCCAAACCGAGCTTCCGGCGGCGCAGACGCCACAGCTGCCTTTCGGCCTGACGCGACCGGTGCATGTCGGCGAGGTTTGCCTCCGGGCGAAAGATGTCGCGCGGCTCAAGGCCTATTACACCAGCATGCTGGGTCTCGACGTGCTGAAGGATGGGACGGATGCCGTGACCCTCGGGGCTAGCGGGACGCCGCTCCTGCATATTCTTGCCCGACCGGATGCGACGCCTGAGGCACCGGGTCAGGCCGGCCTCTATCACACCGCTTTCCTTATGCCTGACCGCGCCGATCTCGCGCGCTGGCTGGTGCATGTGGCGCGCAGCCAAATTCCGCTCACCGGCTTTGCCGATCACTCAGTGTCGGAGGCCGTCTATCTGACGGATCCCGAGGGCAATGGCGTCGAGGTCTATAGCGACCGGCCGCAGGAGACCTGGCTCTGGGCGGGCAACACAGTCACCATGGGAAGCAAGGAACTCAATATCGACGACATCTTCCTCAAGACGAAGACGCGCACGGACCGCGACGACTATACGAGCGTGCCGGCCGCGCTGCGGATCGGCCATATCCATCTGAGGGTCGGCGGGCTGGAGACGGCACGGGCCTTTTATGCCGATGCGCTTGGCCTAGACGTGGTGGCCGGCAGCGACGAGCGCGGCGCGACCTTCCTGTCGTCTGGCCGCTATCACCACCATATCGGCGCCAATATCTGGGAAAGCCGGGATGCCGGCCCGCGTCAGGACGCAATGACCGGGCTCGACTGGTTCTCGCTACACACGAACGACGAGTCGATCCTTGAAGGGCGCCGCGCAAATCTTCAGGCAAAGGGCTTTGCCGTCAGCGCCATCGAAGGCGGGATCGAGGCACTGGATCCCTGGGGCACGAGGGTTAGGCTCAAGCGGATTTGACATTCCAGGACCCGGAGATTGTTACAGGGTCATCACGCAATGCAATAAACGGTCACGCAAAATGACCAGACAAATCAATTGAGGGTGATGCGCTCCGGGCCAGCGTTTGCTAGGTGGCATTCTAGTAAATTGTAATCCGGAATCAAAAATGACCCTGACCAGCCCGGTTTCACTGACTGAGATCCCGCAGAACAACCTTTACCAGAAGGGCGACGTCTTCGTTCTCTTCGGCGAATTGTTCGGTCGTGGCTATGTCACTGGCCTGCTCGACCAGGCCAAGAAGGCCGGCATGGAGATCATCGGGATCACCGTTGGTCGCCGTGACGAGAACAACAGACTGCGTCCGCTGACCGACGAAGAGCTTGCCCAGGCGGAAGCCAATCTCGGCGGCCGGATCATCAACGTGCCTGCCATGGCCGGTTTCGACCTCGATGCGCCCGAAGGCGAGAAGACGCCGACGGACCTGCTTGCTTCGCTGACGCTGGAAAACTGGGAAACGGAAAAGCTCGACTGGGCGCATATCGAAAAGTGCCGCCAGGTTGGCGTGTCGCGTTTCCAGGATGCCGTTGCCAAGATCATGGGCGAGCTGGAAGGCATGATTGCCGATGGCAAAAACGTGCATTTCGCTCACACCATGGCTGGCGGCATTCCCAAGGCCAAGGTCTTCCTCGTTCTTGCCAACCGCATCTACAAGGGCCGTGGCGCGCGCCACATGTCCTCGCAGGTGCTGCTCGACAGCGATCTCGGCAAGCTGATCCTGCAGAACTTCGACGAAGTCTCCGCCAACACCTTCCGTCACCTGATCGAGGGCAGTGCTGCCATCCGTAACCGCATCGAAAAGAGCGGCGGGCAGGTGCGTTATTCGGCCTATGGCTATCACGGCACGGGCATCCTGATCGGCGACGAATACCGCTGGCAGACCTATACGAACTACACCCAGGGCTATGCCAAGATGAAGCTCGAGGCGATTGCCGAGGAGGCTTACGCTTCCGGCATCAAGGCGACTGTCTTCAACTGCCCCGAGATCCGCACCAACTCGTCCGACGTCTTTGCCGGGATCGAGCTGCCGCTTTTGCCGCTGCTCAAGGCCTTGAAGAAGGAGAACGGTGGCGCACGGGCGCAGAAGATCTGGGCTGATTGCGAGAACCTGCTCGTAGAGGGTGCGACGGTCGACGACGTTCTGCAGAAGATCGCCGACTTCCAGGCGAGCGACGTAATGATCCCGTTCTACGACTTCAACAACTGGCCGATGCCCAACAGCCAGGGCCAGTCGGACATCACCATCAGCACCTCGCAGGAGATTGCGCAGATGCACAAGGACGGCAAGGCGCTGATCTCGGACTATCTGAGCGTGCTCGTGGTCGAGGCGACCGGCGCGCTGATCTTCGGCGAAATGGCCAACCCGTCTGCGCCGGTTCTCTGGCTGAACCACGACATGGTGGCACGGCAGATCAACAAGGCTGGTTGAGCGATCAGGCAATAGGCAGTAGCCAATAGGATTGTGCCGGGAGCCTTGCTTCCGGCATTTTCGTTTCGGTGGATCGTCATCCTCGGGTTTGCCCCGAGGATCTACTGCCGCCGCAATTGGCTCGACGGTAAGGGCCCTCCCTTAAGCGTCCCATTCATGACCACCCTTGGCAGATCCTCGGGGCAAGCCCGAGGATGACGGCGGGTGTGGGCCGGGCAGTGACAGCCAATGACCGTGCACCGCCTCATCGAGAAGGGGCCTTTTCCGGGGGCGAACTGATCGCCGGTTTGCACGGCTGGACTTGGTTCACCATTGCTGGCAGGCAGGGATGACTGGTCATCAGACAAATCGAGTCTTCCCGATGCATTTTCAGCCGCAGTACCGCGTCTATATCGCCTTCTTTCTCTTCGCCATGTCGACGGGATCGCTGTTCTCGCGGCTGCCGGACCTGCAGGTGCAGCTCTCCGTCAACAAGGCGGAGCTGGGGCTGACGTTGATCGGCATGGCGATCGGCTCGCTGATTTCGCTCACCCTCTCCTCACCGCTGATCGTCCGGCTGGGTTCGCGTACGACGCTGGCCATCTCGCTGCTCGGCGTGATGGCGCTCTTGTCCCTCATCTCGCTCCTGCCGTCCGCGCCCTTCGTCTTTGCAACGCTCTTTGCCGTGGGACTTCTCGCCGGCGCGCTGGAGATCTGCCTCAATGTCGAGATCGGGCGGATCGAGGCGCAGGCAGGTTTCGGCATCATGAACCGCGCGCATGGCTGCTGGAGCCTCGGCTTCTTCGTCACGGCCGTGACCGCCTCTCTGGTACGGCAGGCCGGCGTGACGATGCAGGTGCATATGCATGTGCTGCTCGGGCTGATGTTCGTCATTGGCGCGATCACGATCGCCGGCATGAAGAATGCGCCTGTCCTCACCACCGCCGGAGCCGAGGACAAGGCACCGCATTTCGCGCTGCCGACGCTGG
Source organism: uncultured Allorhizobium sp. (assembly GCA_958439205.1). Classification (GTDB taxonomy): domain Bacteria; phylum Pseudomonadota; class Alphaproteobacteria; order Rhizobiales; family Rhizobiaceae; genus Allorhizobium. The sequence goes on from OY288189.1 coordinate 3,826,220, forward strand.
CTCTGCTGCCACTGTGCATCATCGGCACCTCGGCCTTCCTGATCGAGGGTGCCGGCATCGACTGGTCGACGATCTACATGGAAGAGGTCTTCGACGTCTCGCCCTTCATCTCGGGTTCGGGGCTGACGCTCTTCGCTTTCTTCATGGCGCTCGCCCGCCTAACTGTCGATCCGGTGGTCGATCGCCATGGCGCAAGGCTCGTCGGGCGCGTGCTACTGACGGTCGCAGCGGTTGGCATCGCCATGGCCTGGCTTGCGCCCTCGCCTACGCTGGCCCTAATCGGCTTTGCGCTGATGGGCGCCGGCTGCAGCGCGGTCTATCCGATGGCCGTCTCGGCCGCGGCCCAACGCACGGACCGGCCGGCGGTGATCAATGTCGCGGCAATCGCGCAGATGGCCTTCGTTGTCTTTTTCCTCGGCCCCCCGCTGCTCGGTTTCGTCGCCGAAGCCTTCGGCATCCGCAACGCCTACCTTGTCTGCCTGCCGCTGGTGCTGGGATCGATCTTTGCGAGTGCAGCGCTGCCGGCTGGGCCGGCACGGCGCAAGAAGCTGGCGGTTTGACCCTCAGCGGGTGAGGAAGGCCAGTTCTTCCGGCGTTGGATCGCCGAAGATCTTGATGCCGAGCTTGGCATCGGAGATGTAGAGCAGTGCCCGCTTGCCATCTTCGGAATAAAGCACGCGGATCCAGCTCGTTTCGCAGGTGCGGGGCTCACAGGCGCGGAAGAGCTGCATGCGCCTGTCCTTGACCGAGACCTCCTCGGAGGCGAGCGCCACATAACGCGGTTGGCGCACTAGCGCGCGCACCCAGAAGGGCAGACCCGGCTTGCCCTTGAGCATCTCCATCAGGCTGTCGCGATGGGCCGGGGACGTGGCGAGCACGCTCGGCAGGTAATTGCCGGCAAGCGAAGTGGAGGCCGTTTGGGCGTGGAGGGGCGGGGCGCCGAAGGCTATCAAGATGCCTAGGACAAGGATGTTTTTTCTCACACCAGATCCCTCTCGCGCAGCGCCTCCGCCGTCTGCAGGTCGACGGAGACGAGTTGGCTGACGCCTTGCTCCGCCATGGTGACGCCGAAGAGGCGGTTCATGCGGGCCATGGTGATGGGGTTGTGGGTGATGATGACGAAGCGGGTCTCGGTGGAGGCGGCCATTTCGTCCATCAGGTTGCAATAGCGCTCGACATTGTGGTCATCAAGCGGCGCGTCGACCTCGTCCAGCACGCAGATCGGTGCGGGGTTGGTCAAGAAGACCGCGAAGATCAGAGCCATGGCGGTCAGCGCCTGTTCGCCGCCCGACAGCAGCGTCATGGTCTGCGGCTTCTTGCCCGGCGGGCGGGCGAGGATTTCGAGGCCGGCTTCCAGCGGGTCGTCGCTTTCGATCAGCTGCAGTTCGGCCGTGCCGCCATTGAAGAGGTGGGTGAAGAGGCGTTGGAACTGGGCGTTGACCACATCGAAGGCGGCGATCAGGCGTTCGCGGCCTTCGCGGTTGAGGCTCTGGATTGCGCCGCGCAGCTTGCGGATCGCATCGATGATATCGTCGCGCTCCTTGATCATGGCGGCGAGCTTGTCGGACAGTTCCTTCTGCTCTTCCTCGGCGCGGAGGTTCACGGCGCCTAAGCGCTCGCGCTCCATCTTCAGCCGGTCGACATTGCGTTCGACTTCGCGCAGATCGCCGATCTGTGAGGGATCCTTCAGGCCCGTCAGGCGGAAGGCTTCATGCGGGGGAACGTTCAGCGCTTCGGCGATGCGGGCCTCGGCATCGACGCGCCATTCGCGGGCGGAGACGAGGCGCTCCTCGGCGCGGCCGCGCTTTTCCCTGCTTTCAGCGAGTTCGGCCAAGGCGGCGGCGGCCTTCTGGTCGGCCTCGCGCTGGCGGGTCTCGGCCTCGATCAGGCGGTCAGCGGCGTCGCGACGGTCCTTCTCGGCCTTGTCGAGGGCGGTCATCAGGTTGCGGCGCTTGTCCTCGAATTCGTCGGGCGCCATTTCGAGATCGGTGATCTCCTCGCGGGCTTCAGCCTCGCGCTCGCGCAGGGTCGCGATATGCTCCTCGGCGGATTTTGCCCGGCTCTGCCAGTTCTGCTTTTCCTGGCGGATCGAGAGGATGCGGCGGCGGCGCATCTCGTCTTCGCGGGCCAGCCCCTCGAAGCGGGCGCGGGCTTCGGCGAGCAGGCCACGGTCGCGGGCGACAATAGCCTCGGCGTCACGCAGGCGGGCGTCGAGAGCGGAGAGGTCAGGTGTCTCCTCCATCTCGATGCGGGCGGTTTCTTCCTGCTCGACGATCTCCTCGATCTGCCCCTTAAGACCATTCACGGCCTCTTCAATGACTTCACGGCGGCGGATGAGATCGCCTGAGGCGCGCTCGGCCTGAGCGAGGGCATCGCGGGCTTCGGCGAGTGCGCGGACCGTCAGGCGGCTGCGGTCACGGGCGTCGGTGAGGCGGGCTTCCTCGGCGCGGATGGCATCGGCGGCCTCGGCCAGGCGATCCTCGGCCTCGACCATCTGATCGCGGGCTTCCTCCGTCTCGATCTCGATTTCGGCAAGCCGGTTCTTCTGGGCAAGGCGGAGCGCGGCGGCACTCGGGGCATCGGCGCCGGTCACATGGCCGTCCCAGCGATAGACGGCGCCGTCGCGGGTGACCAGGCGCTGGCCGGGGGCGAGGCTTGCCATCAGGCGGAGTGCATCGGCCTCTTCGACGACGCCGATCTGGCGCAGCGCACGGGTAAGTGCTGCGGGTGCGCGGACATGGGCGATCAGCGGCTTTGTGCCCGACGGCAGGCTCGGGTCCCCTGCCCCTTCGCCATTGCCGTGCCAATGGGCGGGGGCGGATTGGTCGAGCGCGCTGTCGAGATCATCACCGAGGGCGGCACCCAGCGCCGTCTCATAACCGCGATCGACGGAGAGCTGGTCGGCAACCGGGGGGAAATCGCCCGTGGTCGTGGAGGCCAGGATGCGGGCGATAGTGCGGGCTTCGGTCTCCAGACCGTTGACGCGGGCGCGGGCGGCTTCCAGCGGCTGGCGCAGATGGCTTTCGGTGCGGCGCGCTTCAGTGAGCGCTGCTTCTGCCTCCATGGCCGCACTCTCAGCGTCGGCGACGGCCTGTTCGGCGATCTCGACCATTTCGCGCTTCTCGTCCGGATCGGGCAAAGCGGCGATGCGGTCGGAGATGTCGGAGAGTTCGCGGGTGGCCTCGGAGATCTGGCGCTCCAGCCGAGCGCGGCGCTCCGTCAGATCGCGGATGGCGCGTTCCAGCTGGTTGCGGCCGGCAGCGGCCTCGGCGCGTTCGGCGGTGAGGCGGGTGAAGTCGCGTTCGCTGTCGGAAAGGGTTGCGGCAGCGGCCTCGAAGGCCTCCTTCGCCTCCTCGGCAAAACGTCCGGCATCGGCAAGGATTTCTTCGAGCTCGGCCTCTTCCTCGGCCAGCCTTGCGATGACTTCGGCATTCTCCGACACCAGACGCTCCTCACGACGGATGTCCTCGTCGAGCTGGGCGAGACGGCGGGTGAGTTCGTCGCGGCGGCGCAGAATGCGGCTTGCTTCCTCATCCAGCTGGCTGCGGGCAATCTGCAGGCGCTGGAGGCTTGCTGCACATTTCGCCTCCTCCTCGCGCAGTTCCGGCATCTTGAGGCTGGCCACGGCTTGAAGCTTGGCCGCCTCCATCTGGTGGTTCGCCTTTTCGGCAACCGTCGACATCGCCTGGTTCAAGGCGCTTTCGGCCTCGCCCTCGGCCTGCTTGGCTTGTGCCCAGCGGATATGCAGGAGCATTGCCTCATGGGCGCGGATATCGGCCGAGAGCTGCTTGAAGCGGTTGGCCTGGCGGGCCTGGCGTTTCAGGCTCTCGATCTGGCTTTCGAGCTGGGCGGTGATGTCTTCCAGGCGCTCCAAATTGGTCTCGGCGGCGCGCAGCCTGAGTTCCGCCTCGTGGCGGCGCGAATGCAGGCCGGAAATGCCGGCGGCCTCTTCCAGCAATTGCCGGCGCGCCTGGGGCTTGGCCTGGATCAGCTCGCCGATGCGGCCCTGGCCGACCATGGAGGGCGAGCGGGCGCCGGTCGAGGCATCGGCGAAGAGAAGCTGCACGTCCTTGGCGCGGGCCTCCTTGCCATTGATGCGGTAGACCGAGCCATTGCCGCGCTCGATGCGGCGCGTCACCTGGATCTCGTCGGCATCGTTGAAGGCGGCGGGGGCCGTGCGGTCGGAATTGTCGAGATAAAGGCCGACTTCGGCCGAGTTGCGCGCCGGGCGATTACCGGAGCCCGAAAAGATGACGTCGTCCATGCCCGACGCGCGCATGTTCTTGTAGGAATTCTCGCCCATGACCCAGCGCAGCGCCTCGACGAGGTTCGACTTGCCGCAGCCATTCGGCCCGACAATGCCAGTCAGGCCGCGCTCGATGATGAATTCGGAGGGTTCGACGAAGGACTTGAAGCCGACGACACGCAGGCGGTTGAATTTCATCGTACCACCCTCCCCTTCGCCCCGCTTGCGGGGAGAAGGTGGCCCGAAGGGCCGGATGAGGGGCCGAGGGTGGACAAGGCTTCACGGATAGTTATGCCCCGAAGGGCAGAGGGGGGTAACGCGGAATGAGACAACAGCGATCTGCCCCTCATCCGCCTGCCGGCACCTTCTCCCCGCAGGCGGGGAGAAGGGCGATAATAGGCGCCGCCGGCGCCCGTCGTCAGAACGGAACGTCGATCAGAGCAGGCTGTCGATGAGGGCCGACATGGAGTCAACCGACATGTCCCCCGAATAGGCCTTGCCATTGATCAGGAAGGTCGGGGTCGACTGAACTCCGAATTCCTCAGCACCGCGATCGCGGACTGCCGACACATCACCGGCAAGCTGGGCGTTCGTCAAGCAGGCGTCAAAGGTCTCCTGTGTAAAACCACCGAGCTTGGAAAGCTGCAGCATGGCGCCACGGACGTCGCCATCCGTCGGTGCCGCCCAGGTGCGCTGCTGCTTGAGCAGCATGGAGACGAAGGGGAAGAACTTGTCTTCGGTCGTGCAGCGGGCCAGCATGAAGGCGGCGAGCGAGGCGGTGTCCTGCGGGAACGGGAATTCGCGCAGCACGAAATAGACCTTGCCGGTGTCGACATATTTGGTCTTGATCGCTTCGAAGGTGTTTTCGTGGAAATGCGCGCAGTGCGGGCAGGTCATCGACATGTATTCGATCACCTTGACCGGGGCGTTCGGGTCGCCGAGCGCCATTTCCTTCAGCGAGCCGGGCTTCAGGGCCGCTTCCATATCGACATCGCGGTCAGCGGTCAGGATCTCGGCAGAGGTGGTCGAGGCCGTGGTCTCGTTGCTGACGGCAGGCTGGGCTTCAGCGCTGGCGGCCTTGTCTTCAGCGTCGCTGCAGGCGGTGAGCGCGATGCCGACGGCGGCGATGGCGATGCCGCCGAGCAAACGGCGCTTGGTGATCGAGAGTTCGGAAGTCGACATGGGTCAGTTACCTGCTTGCAAGGGTCTTGGATGGGTCCACCGTTATAACGGCAAAAGGCGCCAAACAAGGCAGGCACCCCATCGAAAAATCAAAGTTCCGTGACCTTTTCACTGCCAGCCCCGTAGGAGGATGCGCGTTCTTGGCCGAGCACGGGAAAACGGCGTGCGAATTTCGCTTGCCGCCAGCGCCACGCGTAGCGGATGATGCGGGACCTTCACGGGCTGAAACCAGCGCTCTGCGGCCAGTGACAGGCAGATCTGATCCGCCCTCAGGGCTGCGGATGGATAGCGGTCATTCTGGCTGACAAAGGCATGGGAAAAACCCAATGTTGGCCGGTGTTTTCATGTTTTACACCTTCTAACAAGAGGTTAACCTGCTTAAGGGAATTCATCCATTCATTGTCAAAGTAGCTTTTCAGATGCTGTTGCCGAAGAGCCGGGGGATCTCACCCCTCCCCGCCTATAGTTTGAGCCTCGCGCTTGCCGCGCTCTGCCTGACCGTCACGACCGTTCCAGCCGCTGCCCAGCAGTCGCAGAACGTCGCGCCTCGGGCGGGAGCAACCTCGCTTGAGCAGATCGAAGCGCAGCGTAGCCAGCTCTTTGCGCGGATGATGGAGGCACCCGACGATCTCGACACGGCCTTCGAATATGCGGCTCTCTCGTCTCAGGCGGGCGATCTCGAGGGCGCGATTTCGACGCTGGAGCGCATGCTGATCTATGCGCCCGGCCTGCCCCGGCTGCAGCTCGAACTCGGTGTGCTCTACTACCGGCTCGGTGCCTATGAGACGGCGCGGCAATATTTCGACGGGGCGAAGGCTGCCGGCGATGTGCCGCCCGAGGTTGCCGCCAAGGTCGACCAGTATCTTGCCGCGATCGACCAGAAGAGTGATCCCTCGCAGTTCTCTGGCATGCTGCGCGCCGGTCTGCGCTATCAGAGCAATGCCAATGCCGGGCCGGGCAATTCCACCGTGACGCTGAACGGCCTTTCCTACACACTCGACAATCTGAGCGTTGCGGGCGAGGACTACAACGCCTTCGTCAACGGTGCCGTGCGCTATCGCCACGACACGGATATCCAGGGGCTTGCGCTGGAAGCCGGGATATCCGGCTATGCGGCGGGATATCGCGACCGCGACACGCTGAACACGGCGGCGGCCGAAGCCTATGCCGGACCCGTCTTCGATCTCGGCCGCTTCGGGCTGGACGACCGGTCGGTCTCCGTCATGCTCTTGACCAGCGGCGTCCTGATCGAGGGTGATCGTTATCTGGCCTCGGCCGGCATCTCGACCAATTTCGACTGGCAGGTGACGCCGGTCGACAGCCTCTCGGCGAGCCTGCAATATCGCTATGAGGACTATTCCAACACCAAGTCGCGCAAGACGGCGGAGCTGCAGAGCGGCAACCGCTTCGATGCGCAAGTCTCCTGGTCGCACAATGTGACCGCAGATTTCAGCCTGACTGGCCGGCTGCTCGCCTCACGGCGGGATGCCGAGACGGGCTATCTCTCGTCCACCGAAGTGGGCGGCGCGATTTCGGGCACCTACCGCTATGCGGCGCTGATCGGCGATGGACCGGCCTGGATCATCGGGCTCGAAGCAGCCGTGGCAGGTCGCGGTTATGACGACCCGGACACCATGATCAATTCGGGCGAAAGCCAGCGCGACACGGACTTCAGCCTGAACCTCAAGCAGATCACGCCCTTTACCGAGCGCGTGGCGCTGGTCGCCGAGGCCGGCTACCGCAAGGTCTGGTCGAATTATGACATCAAGTCCTTCGACAACATCTCGGTGTCGATCGGCATCCAGTCGGCTTTCTAGGAGCATCACGATGAAGACGAATACGCGTCATGCCCTGCTTTGCACCTCTGCCGCGCTCTTGATGCTCGCGGGGGCTCCGGCGCAAGCCGAGACTGACGTTGCCGGCGTGACTGCCGCCGTCAATCCGCAGGCAACGGCCTTTGATGCTTCAGGCAAGCCTCGCCTGATCTCGCTCGGCGATGCCGTGATCCGCAATCACCGGATCGAGACCAGCGGCGAAGGCCTGGTGCAGATCCTGTTGGCCGACGGGACATCGTTTACCGTCGGACCCAACTCCTCCGTGGTGATCGACAGCTTCGTCTACGATCCCGAGAAAAACACGGCCTCGCTGGCGGCCACCATGACCAAGGGCGCGCTGCGCTTCATCGGCGGCAAGGCCTCCAAGGCGAGCGGCAATGTAAAGATCGACACGCCGATCGGGACAGCCGGCATTCGTGGTGCCGTGGTCGACATCAATCTCAACGGCCAGACGGCGGACGGCCAGCCGCTGCCGCCGCATATGACGCTGGTCTATGGCAAGGAAGTGCAGCTGACCGGCCAGGGCGCGCCGCAGCGCCTGTTCAAACAGGGCTTCTCGATCGTCGCGGGCGATGGCCAGCCGCGCGTCCAGCGCACGCCGCCGCAATGGGTGAGCGGCCTGCAGCAGACCCTCGCCGGCCGCCCGGGCCAAGGTGGTGGCACCAACAACGCGCCGACCGACCAGACGGTTGCAAGCAGCACGGTCAGCCAAAGCAACTCGGCGCAGCTGCCTTCGGAAAACTCGATCCCGGTGCCGCAACCGCGCCCGATCGTGACGACGCCGGTGGAAGAAGTGGCGGGAGAATCGCAGCGGGATGTGGGGCCGCGGCCGGAGGTGCCGGATGATGGCGAGGACGACGGTGACAGCGATGACGGTACCGCCGTTTCCGTTCTCTCACCGACAGTGGGCGCCGGCAGCGGAGCAATCGGAGGATCGAGCGGCGTCAGGCTGGAACAGTCACGCGGTACGCTGACCCGCAATGCCGACGGCACTCTGACAGGCAGCGACGGCGCCGGAAATGACTTTACGCTCCCGGCGTTGTCGTCGGCCACCGTATTGACCGAGCAGCTCGTGACAGGCGAGGTCAATGGGACAGCGGTGAACGGAACCGCCTATACCGGCAGCGGCGGGTTCTTCACATACATGGTGAAAGCACAGATCGCAGATCCGCAAGCCTTCTATGTCGTCGGCGGCACGCCTGCCGATGCGCAGGAAACGCTCTCAAGCGGGGAGATCATGTCCTACGTGCTTGAACCGGATCTGCTTGCTGCACTCATGAATGGTGACGGTCAGACAATTCCATTTACCGGAAGCTTCATCGGCAGCGAAGACGCTGTGGTCAGCGACCTCCTTGTGAGCGGCGTAACCACGACGAGCGGTGGCGCCGTCGGTCGTGCCCTGCAGGCTTCGCTTGTCATCAGCGGCACGGGTTCCGGGCAGACGAGTGCCATCAATGTCATGAGCGGCGTTTTTAAACCGGCCTCGGGTGGCGGCTACGGCATGACCGGATCGACAGCCGGATCAAGCCGGAGCGATGCAGAAGACGATGCAGGTCACATTCAGGGGCTTACTGCAAGTATTGGCAGCACCGCAGGCGAGGATCACTTCCTCGGGGCCGACGGGGAGTATCTGGTCGTTGCTTCGGGATCGATGGGGACAAGGGAGTTCGGGGAACCGGCTCCGGAGTTCGACGGGTACGAACAGGTCCATGTCGCCAGCCGTGATGACAGCATCTCGACCGACGGGCAAAAACGACTGAGCGACCAAACGTTGGGCTTCACTTCGGGCATTGTCGAGGAGTTTGGAGGTGAGAGGCTGTTTACCGGTCGGGTCACCATTACGCCGGACGCCGATTCCGGCACCTTCGACGGACGGTTCACATCGAATGGCGGCGACGAGTACGCCGATTTCTACTCGGACGATGCAAATTCCTCGTATCTTTCCGACCAGCTGATAGCGGCCACGAACCAGGAGCAAGGCTCCTATATGGTTTCCTCGGCTGCAGTACCGGCCAAGATCTTCGACGGGGGCTCGTCGAGCCAGATCTGCAATGCCTGCGACTTCATGACCTGGGGCTGGTGGGGCCGCAACAGCGTCGGCGAGGTAGACTACAAAGTGCATCTCGGCAACTGGATCATCGGGGTCAGGCCGGAGAACATGGATGTTCCGACAACTGGGACTGCGACATACAACGGCCATGCAGTCGGTACGGTGTTGAATGACGGCGCACAGTACATCGCCACCGGCCAAATGATTTCGACAATGAATTTCGCCAGTCGAAGCGGAACGGTCTCCGTCACGGGCTTTGACGGACGTGACTTCTCGACCAGCGTCGGTTTCGAAAATGGGGGCGTGCGCACGGCAACTTTCAATGGGAGCAGTTCCGGCAGCATCGACATGACAGTGAGCGGTGCATTCGCACAGGGTCCGGGTGGCGCCGATATGCCGCCCGACCCCGTCAAAGGCATCATGGGCAACTTCACCGCCAACGATAATGCTGGCTGGTCCTCCACCGGCATCTTCGCCGGGAGCACCACGGGCGTAACCCAGTGACAGCGGACGCGCCGGGGCGCCCGACGTCGGCCAAGGCCCCCAGCCCGCGCCATCGCCTGTCCTCCTCGCAGCGGCGCAAGCTCGGTGTGATGCTGATGGGGGTGGCCGCACTCGTCGCGGTCATCACGGCGCATGCGGCCTTTGCTCCCCAGGCCTTCCGGCTGACTTCGCTGGTGTTCGATACCTATCAGACCATCAAGCCGCGTGACGCGACCGATCCGCCGGTTGCGGTCATCGATATCGACGAAGCCTCGATCGGCACGCTCGGGCAATGGCCCTGGTCGCGCCGGACGGTGGCGGAGATCGTCACACGGGCAAGCGGGCTGGGAGCCGCGGCAATCGGCTTCGACATCGTGTTTTCCGAACCGGACAGAACGGCACCTGCGCGGCTGGTCGAGGAGATGCGGCGCCAGGGGATTGCCATCGAGGTCGGCCCCGATCTTCCGGATCCGGATGCCCAATTGGCAGACGCCGTTGCCGCAAATGCCGTGGCGCTCGGGATCGCGCTCACCAACGAGACGTCGGCGCCGGCCCCTGAACCAAAGGCCGGCTTCTCCTTTGTCGGGCCGGATCCGCAGGCGCGGCTTTCGCCCTATTCCGGCGCGCTCTCCAATCTTCCCCTGCTCAACGAGCGGGCGACGGCGATGGGCTATTTCTCCTTTCCGCCGACGCCCGACAACATCATCCGCACCTTTCCGCTGATCTCAAAAAGCGGCAACAGGCTCTATCCAGCGCTGTCGATCGAGACGCTGCGGATTGCCCAGCAGGCGGGGTCCTTCGTCCTGCGCTCGGCCGGCACGGCAGAGGGCTCGGCGATGACGGACTTGAGGGTCGGCGCGCTCGACATTCCCGTTTCCGCCGATGGCGAGATCTGGATCTACTATTCCGGCCTGCCGAACATGCCGATGATTTCGGCAGCCGATCTCTTCGATCCCGCCAAGGCAGCGACACTGATGGGCCAGATCCAGGGACGAATTCTGCTGGTCGGCACCAGTGCGGTGGGCCTGCGCGATATCGTGGCGACGCCCGTCGATCCGGCCATGGCGGGTGTTAAGGTGCATGCCGAGATCATCGACCAGATCGCGAGCGGCGTCTTCCTGCAGCGTCCGGACTGGATTGTCGGTGCGGAGCGGGCAGCGGCCATTGCCGTCGGGCTTGTGCTGCTGCTGGTGCTGGCGACCGCCACGCCTGCCCTTTCGGTAATCGTCGCGTTGATGCTTGGCAGCCTCGTTGGCGGTGGCTCGTGGCTTGCCTTCTCTCAGGCCTTGACGCTCTTCGATCCGCTGTTGCCGCTGGCGAGCCTCGGCGCGGTGCTGCTCACGGCCCTGCCGCTCCTCCTGATGCTCACCCACCGCGAAAAGCGCTTCGTGCGCGAAAGCTTCGGGCGCTATCTTTCGCCGACGCTGGTCGAACGGCTCTCGGAAAACCCGGAGGGCCTCACACTCGGCGGTGAGGACCGGGAGCTTACCATCCTGTTCTCCGACATCCGCGGCTTCACCACGCTGTCGGAAAAGCTGACCCCGACCGAACTCACCGGGCTTCTCAACAACTTCCTGACGCCGATGACCGACGTGCTTTTGCAGCGCGAGGCGACGATCGACAAATATATCGGCGATGCGGTCATGGCCTTCTGGAATGCGCCGCTCGACATTGCCGATCATCCGCAAAAGGCCTGCCTTGCCGCGCTCGATATGGTCTCGGCGCTGGAACGGCTCAACCGCGAAAGCGGCATGGCGCTGAAGATCGGCATCGGGCTCAACACCGGCATGGCCTGTGTCGGCAATCTCGGTTCCGACCAGCGCTTCAGCTATTCCTGCCTCGGCGACAGCGTCAATCTCGCCTCGCGCGTCGAGGGCATGAGCAAGCTCTACGATGTCTCGATCCTGGTGACCGAAGATGTCCGATCACGAACGACAGGCCTGCTGTTTGCCGAAGTCGACCGGGTGCGCGTGGTCGGACGGCAGGCGCCGGTGACGCTGCATGCGCTGGTGGGGGCTCCAGAGAACACCGGTGGTGGGCAGACCGAGCTGCTCGAACGGCACAGGAGCTTCCTTGCCGCCTGGCAGGCCGGCGATCTGGGCGTGGCCCGCGAGCACTTGAAGTTGCTCCAGGCCCTGCCGCAGAATCCACTTTCCGGCACGCATAAGCTCTATCAGGAGCGCCTTGAGACGCTGCCTGAGACGGCGCCGGAAGGTTGGGATGGCGTGTTCACGGCCAATACCAAGTAGCTCGCCTTCACTCGTGCAGTGCCTGGACCACCCGGTTGGCGATGGTGAGCCGTTCGGCAAGCGTGGTGGCGCAGAGGCGGTGGACGAGAAGCGCCAGTTCCGGATCTGATTGTTCGAGATAACGCAATTGCCGGCGGGCAAGGCGGTAGACGGTCGAGGGCACTTCGGCCACCACGTCTGCCGTGCGCGGACCGCCGCGGTAGATGGCGATCTCGCCCAAGACGACGCCGGGTTTGACCGTGCGCAGGCGCAGGCGTTTGCCGTTTCCGAGCACGGCTTCGACCTTGGCTCGACCGGTCCAGAGCAGGAAGAGATCGTCGCCGGCCTCGCCTGCCCGGATGAAGCGATCGCCGTGCTGGAGGCGGATTTCCTGCATGGAGGCGACGAGATCCTTGAGCCTCGTGCTCGGGCCGATGGTCTGGGCCAGATAGTCCTCGACATCCTGCCAGGTTTCTTCGCGGGCGATTTCGCCGAGCAGTCGCTGTTCGCAGTACTCGATGGCGTGATCGAGATCAGGCTCGAACCGCGTGGTGGGGTCGCCCTGCCCGTCGAGACCATTGCGGCGGAGCGTGGCCTCGGCTTGCGGCGTGAGGCCGCTCAACAGCAATTCGGCGTCCTCCGTGGCGAGGAGATTGCGGATCTTGACGAAGGCGGCAGCAGCGGCGGTGTCCATGCCGCTCACCCGACGGAAATCGAGGACGGCGAAACGCAGTTTCGGGCGGGCGGTATCCTTCAGGCGGCTGCGCACAATTGCCACCACCTGTTCTGCCGTGCCGAAAAACAGAAATTCCTGGAGTTCGAGAACCTGGACCTGATCGCCTTCAGCTTCCAGTCTGTCGTTTTCGACCAGTGGACGGTCGATGCTGCTGCGGCGGATGCGGAGTGATGTGTCGCTCCGGATGACCGAAAGACGGGCATAGTTATAGACGAAGGAGAGGATGGCGAGACCAAGCCCCATCATCATCCCGGTCAGGAAGCCGAAAGCGAGCATGCCGGCGGGGATGGTCAGCACCACCAGCCATTCATTGCGCGGCAGTTGACGGCGGGCGCCCCAGAGCCATTCCTCCGCCATGTCATAACCGAGCGTGATCATCAGACCGGCGGCAACGAAGGTCGGCATGGCACCGGCAAGCTGTCCGGCAAACGGCAGCATCAGCACCAGAACCAGCGTGGTGGCAAAGCCCGGCAGGCGGCTCGCGCCGCCCATCCGGGTTGCGAGCAGGGTCATGCTCATGCTGCTGAAGCCCGGCGCGCCGCCAAAGCCTCCGGCAAGCAGGTTGGCGAGGCCCGTGGTGCGCAGTTCCGAATCCGCATCGATCTCGCGGCGGGTGGCGACCTCCTGGCCGCTCGTGTTGAGGAGAAGTCCGACCATGCTCAGAAGAACCACCGAGGCGATGGCCGGCGCGGCATGGGCCACGGCAGACCAGTCGGCCTGCCACAAGATCGACAAGGGAGACGGCAGTTCCAGCCCCGTCTGGAGTGGCAGCGCCGGCAGCCAGTGGAAGGCGCGTGCGGCCTCCGGATCGATGCCAAGCACGGACAAAAGCCCATAGAACAGCAGGGCTGCGGCGATCATGATCCCGGGTGCGATCAGCGGGCTGGAGGATCGCCTGAGCGAGAAGTTCAGGATGAAGGCGAAGATCAGCGCGATATGCAGATTGGCGAAGGCCTGGCGACCATCCACCGTGGCAAACAGGTCTGATATCGTATGGGCTCCGAGCAGCATGTTCACCGCCCCCTGGATCATCAGGCAGCCGGAGCCGGCGAGAAATCCAGCGATGACCGAGAAGGGCATGAAGCGCACCAGGCGGCCAAAGCCGAAGGCGCCTGAGACCACAAAAACGAGACCGGTTGCGACGGCGCTCGTGCCGAGAATGGCAAAGGCGGTCATGATGCGGACCTCATCCGGCGCGTCCAGCAGCGTCGGAGAGGCGAGTGCCACGGCAATCGCGGCTGCAAGGATCGCGACATTTGGCTTTCGAACCTGGCCGATGCTGGCCGGGTAGCGGCTGCCGATGGTGATCACGAAAGTGAGCAGGATGCTGGACATGAGGATGGCGCCGACCCCCATGCCGAAACCGGCGGAGACCGAGCCGGTAAAGATGAGAGCGGCAAAGGCAATGCTGGTGCCCAGACCGTCAATGCCGGCGATCACCGCAAAGAGCAGTGGCGCGAGGAGCGCGGTGACCGTTGCCGGGCGCAGACGACCGGAGGACACTGGATGTGTGCCACCCGGCAGTGCAGCCGGTTGTGGCGATAGGGGGGTGTCCTGCAGGCTCACGGTCCGTCCGATCCTGTCACTCGTGCAGTGCCTGGACCACCCGGTTGGCGATCGTCAGGCGTTCGGCAAGCGTGGTGGCGCAGAGGCGGTGGACGAGAAGCGCCAGTTCCGGATCTGACTGTTCGAGATAACGCAACTGCCGGCGGGCAAGGCGGTAGACGGTCGAGGGCACCTCGGCCACCACGTCTGCCGTGCGCGGACCGCCGCGGTAGATGGCAATCTCGCCCAAGACGACGCCGGGTTTGACCGTGCGAAGACGCAGGCGTTTGCCGTTGCCGAGCACGGCTTCGACCTTGGCCCGGCCGGTCCAGAGCAGGAAGAGATCGTCGCCGGCCTCGCCTGCCCGGATGAAACGGTCACCGGGCTGCAGACGGATTTCCTCCATCGAGGCGACCAGATCCTTCAACCGTGCACTCGGACCGATGGTCTGGACAAAATAGTCCTCGATATCCTGCCATGTCTCCTCGCGGGCGATGGCCGCGATCAGTCGTTCCTCGCAGCGCTCCAGCGCATGGTCGAGGTCGCGTTCTCGCCCGACGGAGGGGTCGGTGGAGAAATCAATGCCGTTTCTCGCCAGGGCCTGCTCGATATCCGGTGATAGACTGCTGAAGATCAGTTCCACCTCGCTTCCTGCAAGCAGGTTGCGGATCTTGACGAAAGTGGCGGCAGCAGCGGCATCCATGCCGCTCACGCGGCGGAAGTCGATGACCACAAAGCGGAGCGACAGGCGGGTTCGATCCAGCAAACGCTGGCGGATCGCCTCGACCACCTGTTCGGCGGTGCCGAAGAAGAGGAATTCCTGCAGCTCCAGCACCTGGACCTGCTCGCCTTCGAGCTCGATCAGGCTGTTTTCTGCCGGCGGCCGATCGATGCTGCTTTTGCGCTCGCGCAGCGAGGCATTGACGCGGATGACCGAGAGGCGGGCATAATTATAAACGAAAGTAACGATGGAGAGGCCGAGGCCGAGCGCCATGCCACCCATGAAACCGAAGGCGGCCATGCCGAGCGGAATGGCGAGCACGACCAGCCACTCCATGCGCGGTAACTGCCGGCGCGTGCGCCAAAGCCAGTCGTGGATCAGCTCGACACCGAGCGCAACCATCAGGCCGGCGGCGACGAAGGTCGGCATGGCACCGGCGAGTTCGCCGGCAAAGGGCAGCATCATTGCCAGCATCAGGGCGGTCGCGACGCCGACGGAGCGGGCCTTCGCCCCCATGCGGTTGGCGAGCAGGGTCATGGAAAGCCCGGTGAACCCGGGGGCGCCGCCGAAGCCGCCGGCAACCAGGTTGGCCATACCGGTGGTGCGCAGTTCCGCATCCGCATCGATCTCCTGGCGCGTGGCGACTTCCAGCCCGCTGGTGTTGAGCAGGAGGCCGACCATGCCGAGAAGCGCCACGGAGATGATTGCGGGCAAGGCCTGCAGGACGACCGCCCAATCCGCCGTCATGACGACGTGGGCCGGTTGCGGGAGGGCAAAACCGCCGCCAGGTGGCAGGGCGGGCAGCCATTGCATGGTGCGAGCCTGGTCGCTGTCGACGCCGATAACGGCCAGCATGGCATAGAACAGCAGACCACCGCCGAGCAGGACCAGCGGCATGGTGAGCGGGCTTGTCGAGCGGCGCAGGGCAAAGACCATCACCACCGCGAAAACGACGGATACATAGAGGTTGGCGAGCGCCTGCTGGCCATCCGGTCGGACCAGAAGGTCGAC
This sequence comes from uncultured Allorhizobium sp., assembly GCA_958439205.1. Classification (GTDB taxonomy): domain Bacteria; phylum Pseudomonadota; class Alphaproteobacteria; order Rhizobiales; family Rhizobiaceae; genus Allorhizobium. Next base: position 3,842,257 of record OY288189.1, read on the forward strand.
GATGGCGCGGTCGCCGACGACCATCATCACGGCACCCTGGATCAAGAGCCAGCCGGAGCCAGCGAGAAAACCGGCGACCACCGGATAAGGCATGAAACGCACGAGGCGGCCGAAGCGGCAGAGGCCGAAGATCCAGAAGACGAGGCCAGTGACCACGGCACTGGAGCCCAGGATGGCAAATGCCGTGGCGACCTTGACCTCCTGCGGGGCAAATTCCAGATGGGCAGCGCTCGCCGCGATCGCTGTGGCCAGGATGGCGATGCTGGCTTCCTGCACCTGACCGATGCTGGAAGGATAGCGGCTGCGCAGCGCAATCCAGAGCGCCATGACGATGCTCGACAGGAGGATGACGCCGACGCCCATGCCGAAGCCGGCCGCAAGCGGGCCCGCAAAGATCAGTGCGGCGAAGGCGATGCTGGTGCCAAGGCCATCAATGCCGGCAATGACGGCGAAGAGCACAGGCGCCATGACGGGTGCAGATATGCCCGGGACCGGGAAACGCCATCCCTGCCGCTGTGGGACGGCAGCGATCGCGCTTTTGCGATCCGGGATGGGCGTCGGATTGTGGAGGTTCACGGCTTTTCCTGCTGCTGGAAGGCATTCGCGGCCGGACTTCGAAGCCCGATCGGACGAGTGGTAGACCCGGCAGGAGTGGCGGGCAACGCGACGAGCCGGATCGGCCCAAACTTGGCCGCAGAGGTCAGCAGACATGCGGGCGGGAACTGGGAAAACCCATGTCTTTCAAAGGTTCGAGCCGGGTGGCAGGACCGAAGGGCTATTTGCGCTTGGCCTGCAGGACGGCTGTGCCGAGACGCTCGACGGCGCGGCGGAGATTCTCGTTCTCGATTCCGTCCATCATCGCTTCCAGCCGCTTTGCCTTTTCGCCTTCGAGTTTCCTGATCTTCGGCCTGACACTCGCGTTCGAAACCGGTTTCTGGACGATGCGGACCTGGCCGATGGCGGGATAGCCGAAGAAGCCATTGATGCGAGCGATCAGCTCGCCCTGGGCATGGGAGAGGAAAAGCGCGCGGGCACCCTCGCAGGCAATCGTCAACACGCCGGGGCGGTGGCCGCCATCCTCGGGCAGGTCCGAGCGGCGCGGCCAGGCGATCTTTTCCGGCCGGGTGCAATCGGCAAAGTTTTCGCCAACAATGTCTTCCCAGGAGCCGAGCAGCGCCGTGTTGATTCCCGCACGGCGCACCAGCACGGGATCGACGATCCCGTTGGCGATGTCGGCAATCTGGTTTGCGCCCTTGAAGGTGGCCATTGCGTCTGGGGATCCTTCACATCGGCCCTTGAACGGGCGACTGCTTTGGCCAGATATAGGCCATCTCGCCCTCTTTTCGCAAATGACCGATTTGACGCTCCCCAGCAAAGCCCTGACACGACCGACGGCGCCCGCACTGCTTGCCTGGTATGACCGGCATCACCGCGAGTTGCCCTGGCGCATTTCGCCCTCAGCGGCGAAGCGCGGCGTGACGCCGGATCCCTATTACATCTGGATGTCCGAGGTGATGCTGCAGCAGACGACGGTTGCAGCAGTGAAGGCCTATTTCGCCAAGTTCATTGCCCGCTGGCCGACGGTCACGGATCTGGCCGATGCACCGAACGAAGATGTCATGGCCGCCTGGGCTGGGCTCGGCTACTACGCCCGCGCCCGTAACCTGAAGAAATGTGCCGAGGCCGTGGCCTTTGAGCATGGCGGTGTCTTTCCCGATACTGAAGAAGGCCTGCGCGCGCTTCCCGGCATTGGCGACTATACGTCTGCCGCGGTTGCGGCGATTGCCTTCAACCGGCCATCCGCTGTCATGGACGGGAATGTCGAGCGGGTGATCTCGCGGCTCTTTGCCATCGAGGCGCCGCTTCCGGGATCCAAGCCGCAGATGAAGGCGAAGGTGGCGGAACTCACGCCGACCGACCGGCCGGGGGACTTTGCCCAGGCGATGATGGATCTAGGGGCTACGATCTGCACCCCGAAGCGGCCGGCCTGCGCGCTCTGTCCGTTCAACGATGCCTGTCTGGCGCTGGCCACAGATGAGCCTGAGCGTTTCCCGGTCAAGGCCGCCAAGAAGGCGAAGCAGGTGCGGCTTGGAGCTGCCTTCATCGCTGTTGATCGCGAGGGGCGGCTTCTGCTGCGCAAGCGGGTGGAAAGCGGCCTGCTGGGTGGCATGACCGAGGTGCCGACGACCGAGTGGACTTCGCGGCAGGACGGGGAGACCGGGACAGACGCAGCCCCCTTCCCGGCCAACTGGCAGGCAGCGGGCAGCATCTCCCATGTCTTCACGCATTTCGAGCTCAGGCTCTCGATCTTTCGCGTCGGGCCGATCGACCGTCCATCTGGTAATCACGGTTTCTGGGTGCCGGTCACCGAACTTGATGGGGAAGCGCTGCCCACTGTCATGAAGAAGGCAATTGCAGCCGCTATTCCAACCGCCTTTCCAACAGCCAAGGGCTAAGACATGACCGAAATCCGCCATATCGTCTTCGACATCGGCAAGGTGCTCATCCATTACGATCCGAACCTGCCCTTTTCACGGATCATCCCGGACGCCGACGAGCGGGCGGACTTCTTCGCGCGTGTCTGCACCCATGACTGGAACATCGAGCAGGATCGCGGCCGCAGCTGGGCCGATGCCGAGGCGCTGCTGATCGACCAGTTTCCGGAACGGGAAGAGCATATCCGCGCCTTCCGTAAATACTGGGCCGAGATGGTGCCTCACGCCTATGACGACAGTGTCGCCATCATGACCGGCCTCATCGATGCCGGTCGCGACGTGACCATGCTCACCAACTTCGCCGCCGATACCTTCACCGAGGCGCGGAAGATGTATCCGTTCCTCAACCTGCCGCGCGGCGTCACGGTTTCGGGCGAGGTCGGGCTCATCAAGCCTGACGTGGCGATCTATGAGCGGCATGTCGCGGATTTCGGCCTGTCGCCAGAGCATTCCGTCTTCATCGATGACAGTCTGCCCAACGTCGAAGGCGCGCGCGCTGCCGGCTGGCATGCGGTGCATTTTACCGGTGCGGAAAAGCTGAAGGCGGATCTGCAGGGGCTGGGTATCAGCGTTTAATCGTCCACACGAAGGCGCATCGGGCGGCGGCTGAGGCGGCCGCTCCTGTGCTTCAGCCGGGTCGCTCGACCAGCTCTACGCGGCGATTCATGGCGCGGCCCGGCTCGGTCTGGTTGCTGGCGCGCGGTGCCAGCATGCCCATTCCCGCAGCGGCGAGGCGTTCTTTCGAGATGCCCGCCGACACCAGGGCTGCCATGACCGCTTGCGCCCGCTTTTGTGACAGCGAAAGGTTTGTCTCGGCATCCCCGATCCAATCGGTGTGGCCGACGATATAAACCCTCAGCCCCGGGTTCGAGGTCAGGAGCTTTGTCATCTCGGCGATCGCCGGGGCGGCTTCCGGCGACAGGTTTGCCGTGCCGAAGTCGAAATAGACATTGTCGAGCGCGATATGCCCCTCGTCCGAGATGCCCTTGGCCATGGCTGCGGCATCGATCATGCGGGTTTCGAGTGCGGAAGACGTGACTAGATCCAGATGGACAGCCGTGCGTTCTGATGCATTTTCCGCAAGTGGTGCTTTCTGGTTTTGTGCGACGTAGAGCGCTAGATGGCGCGTACCATCCGCCGAAACGGCTGCCATGTAATGCTCGCCATCCTTGATATAGAGCGCGAACTCCGAGGCAGTCCCCAGATTGCGCAGCCTCCGATTTGCCGGATAGATGACCACCTTGCCCAAGAGGGCATTGTTGCTGCCGCAGGCTCGGCCGGCACATTCGAACAGGGGCGAAAAACCGGCGCCTATCAATGACGTGCGATAGTTGAGAAAGACGTCGGCAGCACTTGCGCCTTCCGGCGTGACATAGAGGCGACGCTGCAACTGCCCCTCGACCGGCTTGAGCTCGGAGGGGGCCCTACCCTTCATCGGGCCGACGGGCAGATCAAAGCGCACAAAGCCGGCATCTTCCGCGCCGTAGAGGCAGGCACCTTCGTAGACGGCCATGTCCTCAAGCGGGGCAAAGCCATCCAAGGTCGGACAGGTTTCCGCAGACGCATTATGCGCCAATCCCAGAAGCGCGAACGCAAGAATGGCGAGGAATTTCCTGGAAAGCCGGACCATGCTGCACCTCTGACCGGGCAATCCCCCAATGGCCTGCCGCCCGGCCGGATGGTGGCGTGTGCGCAACGCCTGATCAAGTGTTTCCTATCACTCGGCATGCGTTTCGGGCATGCAGAACACGATCCAGGACAAAATGGGAAGATGGAGGGGGTCGGGAAACACCAGGCTCTGGGCGTAACGGCCTGAGAGCGAGGCGCTGGCGCGGGTGGAGTTGGCGGACCCCTGCCCGCGCCAGATCGATCTCAAGAGATCGAATTCAGCCCAGATAGAAGCTTCGACTTGCACGAAGCTGATCACAAGTATGTGATGTTATTCTAATATTTTTATTGTGGCACTACACCGGCGCGCGGAGACGCGCCGGTTGCTCGCTGTGTGAAACTGCTTATTCCAGGCCGCCCATGCGGCTGCGGATCACCGCGCGCAGGTCGTCGATCGGCTTCAGGGCGCCCTTCTCTTCGACATGCCAGAAGGTCCAGCCGTTGCAGGCATCCATGCCCTGGACGCGGGCGCCGACGCGGTGGATGGAGCCGGCCTCGCCGTTTGCCGTCAGCGTGCCGTCGGCGCGGATGATGGCGGAGTGGCGGCGCTTGGCATCGGTCAGAACCTGACCGGGCTTCACGAGGCCTGCTTCCAGCAGAACGTTGAAGGCGACGCGTGGCTCGGCCTTCTTGCCGGTGAGGACGGTCAGTTCGACCTTGCCCAAAGGCTCGACGGCGGCGATCCGGGCCGAGGCTGCATCGATGTAATCCTGCTCGCGCTCGATGCCGACGAAATGACGGCCGAGGCGCTTGGCAACAGCACCCGTGGTGCCGGAGCCGAAGAAGGGATCGAGCACGATGTCGCCGGGCTTGGTGGAGGCCATGATAACGCGGGCGAGCAGGGCTTCCGGCTTCTGGGTCGGATGGACCTTCTTGCCGTCGTCACCCTTCAGCCGCTCGCCACCCGAGCAGATCGGGAAGAGCCAGTCGGAGCGCATCTGGACGTCGTCGTTCGACGCCTTCATCGCATCGTAATTGAAGGTGTAGCCCTTGGCCTTCGGATCGGGCGAGGCCCAGATCATCGTCTCATGGGCGTTCTGGAAACGACGGCCCTTGAAGTTGGGCATCGGGTTGGTCTTGCGCCAAACGATGTCGTTGAGGATCCAGAAGTTGAGATCCTGCAGGGTCGCACCGACGCGGAAGATGTTGTGGTAGGAGCCGATGACCCAGATCGTACCGGTCGGCTTCAGCACGCGGCGGCAGGCCAAGAGCCAGGCGCGGCTGAAGGCGTCATAGGCTTCGAACGAGGCGAACTGGTCCCATTCGTCATCGCAGGCATCGACGAGCGACTGGTCGGGACGGTGCAGGGCACCGCCGAGCTGAAGATTGTACGGCGGATCGGCGAAAATGACGTCGACGGATTTGTCGGGAAGGGCTTCGAGGGCGGAAACGCAATCGCCCTTGATGATGCTGTCGACCCAGGCCAGCGGGTCGGACGAACGGCGGAGTTCGGCAATCGGGAATACAGAAGCCATTGGTTACTCACTCTTACGCTGACGCAGCACGGGATGTGAGGCTTATGGTTACCGAACTTGGTTACTGAAGGGTGAAGAGGGGGTGAGATTTTGTGCGGGGGTGGGAATGGGTGACGGCATTTTGCGGAGACGGAAACTGCAACACTCACGGCAGCTAGGTTAAGATCTGCAGTAAGATCGATGGATTGCTCAGCAACATACCTATGATCAAGCCAGCCGCACCGAGGCCGATGGCGCCTGCAAGGCCGTGCGTCTGCAAACCTATGCAGGCTCCTACAGCGCAGGCAGTCAGCATGACCGTTGAGGTCCAGATGATGCCTAAAAAATTCAGCCAACGAGATTTTGAAGGCTCTGTCTGTTCAGTCATCAGCTTTATCCAAGACCTCTCAAATTTCAAACTAGAGCACACACACAGGTGCTGACACTGAAATCTACGGCCACCCGCCTCCATTGGCAGATACGAACTGGGTCCAAACTTGTCATCCCACACCGGGTATTATATGTTGGTACAATCAAGGAGGAGCGCATATGTCTCGCAATACGTCCGTGACGCTTGGTGACCATTTTACCAGTTTCATCAACGAGCAGGTGGAGACCGGACGTTACGGCTCCGCGAGCGAGGTCATGCGGGCAGGACTTCGGCTGCTCGAAGAACACGAGGCCAAGGTCAAGGCGCTTCAGGATGCCTTGATTGAAGGCGAACAGTCCGGGGAGCCTCGACCCTTTGATTTTGAGGCCTTCAAGGCGCGCAAGCGAGCTGAGTTCAAAGGCAAATGAAGGCGCTCGCGCTTTCGCCAGCCGCAGAAGCGGATATTGACCAGATCTGGGACTATACAGCCGAGATATGGGGCGCGGACCAAGCCGACGCCTATACGGATAAGATCCGCACAGCCTGTGTCCGGCTTGCCTCAGGCGTCTTACGAGGTCGCCCGGTGGATGTTCGTGCAGGCTATCTGAAACAGTCCATTGGATCGCATGTGATCTATTTTCGGGACAAGAAGGACAGAATTGAAGTCCTGCGTATCCTGCATCAGAAGCAGGATGTCAGCCGAAACCTGCTGAACTAAGAATTTCCCCCTCATCCCGGCGCAATAAGTTGCACCTGAACGCTGCGCGCGACGCCTTCTCCCCGCCGGGGAGAAGAGGAACGCTACCGCTCCGCATCCCAGGCCTTCACCACCGCCTTCTTCGCCTGCGCCCGCCACACGCGGGTGAGGTTTTCCCGCGCCCATTCGATATCGAGCCGGTCCGGGCGGGCCAGCACCAGCCGATGGGGCCGGTGATGGTCGGTGGTGAAGAAGGTGTCCGGGTCCATCTCGATCAGGTGGTCGCGCTCCTCGAAGGGGACCTTGAAGACCGGGCAGTCGTGGATAGGGTTCCAGAAGAGCATAGCCTTGCCGTTGACCTTGAAGGACACGGCTCCCCAGGAGGTGGTTTCCTCCGTTGTCGGCAGAGCGAGGATGATCTGGCGGAGCGTCTCGAGGGTGATCATGGTGGGGCCTCCGGGCTGGAAGTCTGCCAGAGGTTGCGGGGCCTGTCATCTGCTGCTGAAACGCCCCTCCTCCGGCGCGCCGCGCCACCTTGTCCTTAGCTGCGGGGCGAAGCAGCCGCCGACCTCAGGGCGCGATGCGCACACCCAGATAGCCTCCATCCGCGACATGATCGCAAAGGCCGGACCATTCGCAGCCCGAACAGGCCGCGCGGATCTCGCCGGTGGCGAAGGTCTTCCGGAGGCGGGCGATCAGGGCGGCTGATGGCGTGATGCGGGCACCCGGCGGAAGTGGGCTGCCGACGAGACGGGAGACGGCGTCTGCTGCTTCGCGATCTCGCTCGATGACACCAGCCCCGTGGCAATGGGCCTCGGGATCTGCGGTGAGCGGGCCGCAGATGTCGTCCGGCCCCGCCACCAGCTCGATCTCCTCGCCGGCCGACAGCCTTGCGGCGATCGCCTCGTAATTCTCGACGAAGGCGGGAGAATAGCCCTTGCCGACATAGGTCAGCATGCAGAGCAGATGGTGGGCGCGGAGCCGGACGGTCATGCTTGTTTCAGTCGGTTATCAAAAGCTCAGAGTTCGAGCGGCTGTGTGTTGTGGCGGGCAAGCGCCATCAGCAGGGCGGCGGCGAGAGCCGATTTCAGCACGGCACCGAGGATGAAGGGTGTGACGCCGAGAGCCAAGCCCTTTTCGGCACCGATGAGATAGCCAAGCCAGGTGCCGCCGATCGCAAGGCACAGGATGTTGGCGGAGAAATGGGCGAGGAAGCTCTTGACCACATGGCTGCCCGTCCAGCCCTTGTTCGCGAGATAACCGGCAAGCGCTGCGATGATCGGGAAGGCTGCGAGGTAACCGGCCGTCGGGCCGACAAAGGGGGCAAGACCGCCGCTGCCACCGGCCAGAACCGGCAGGCCCATCATAGCTTCTCCCAACCACGCCAGCACAGTCAGCGCGCCGAGGCGCCAGCCGTAGAGCACGCCGATCATGGTGATGGCGAGGGTTTGCAAGGTGATCGGCACCGGGACCATGGGCACCGATATCTGTGAGGCGAGCGCCAGCACGCCTGTGCCGAAGAGGAGAAGCGCGGCCTGCATGGGAAGCGATCGGCCTGAAATGCCGAGCGGATCGAAACCGCGTGCGGCGGGCGCGAGGATGGTGGTCATGGGCAATCTCCATTTTATAGATAATTTGAAGTGACGGAGATCTTTTATCTATGGAATCAGGTGCTGCCAAGGTGGCCAGTCGCGGAATCTTGCGAGACGAACGGCGAAGAAGACGGAAAAAAGAGCAGGAGACCGACGCGCCTGAGGCTTGCCCTTCATTTTATCTATATTTTTGAGATCGACACCAAGGCGCAGCCCCTCACCCTGAGGTGCCTGCACCAGCAGGCCTCGAAGGGCGAGGCCACGGAGTTCCCCATCCGCCCTCGTCCTTCGAGGGGAGCATTCGCTCCCGCCTCAGGATGAGGGCTCATCAACCGACAGGGGCGCCACATCACGGGACGATGGCTGGCCAGCAGAGAGCGGTATCCTCTTGCCAGGATGAGGGTTGGTCAGTGGCTACGTCGCCCACACCCTCCCCTTGAGGGGGAGGGTCAGACCGAAGGTCCGGGGTGGGGTGATCGTGACGTTTGTAGGGATCACCCCACCCGCCGCTTTGCGGCGACCTCCCCCTCAAGGGGAGGTGGGAGTTTAACCGACGATGGCAAAGCCTTCGGTCTCTGCGCGGCCCGGCGCCGGCATGGGGGCGCGGCCGATCCATTGGACGTGGCGCTCCAGGATGCGGGCGGCTTCAGCAGCATCGCCGGATTTCAGCGCTTCGAGGATAGCGCGGTGGTCGTGGTCGGTGCGGGCTTCCCAGGTGGCGCGCCAGGCGACGAAGAGGAAGCGGGCGGAGACGGCGTGCAGGTCGTCGATGACGGACAGTAGTCGCGGCATGCCGCAGGTGGAGACGATCAGGCGGTGGAAGCGGCGGTTGGCCTCTTCCCAGGTGCGAACATCCTTGGCGTTGTCGGCATCGGTGGCGGCCTGTTCTGCGGCAGCCAGCACCTCCGGCGTGAGGTTCGGAGCAGCGTGGCGCAGCGCCAGGACCTCCAGGGCGGCGCGCATCTCGGCGACTTCGCGCACCTGTTTCAGGTCGAAGCTCGCGACACGCACGCCGCGACGGGGAATGCTGACGACGAGGCCTTGCGCTTCCAGCCGGCGGAAAGCCTCACGCACGGGCACATGGCTTGCGCCGAATTCCTCGGCGATATGGTCCTGCGCGAGACGCGAACCGGGCACGAGTTCGCCATGGATGATGCGCTCCGCCAGCGCGCGGCTGATGCGGCTCGCAATCGTATCCTCTGGAGAATCTTCGGGCTTTTTCGGCATGGGTTCCTGCATAGTCAGCGGCTGCCGGCTTGTCGAGGGAGTGGCGGAATGCGCGTCAGTCGAGCGCCCGCAAGATCGCCTGCCAATCCTGCCGACCGCCGAGAATGCGCAGGATGGTCACCTGCCCTTCGAGATCAAGATAAACGATCAGATGGCTTCGAAAGGGATAGATCCGCGCTGGCGGCGTGAACTCGAGACGCTGGCGATGCAGCGCTGGAGACTGGGCTACTCGCTCGAAGGCCAGGACGAGTTCGTCGAGATAGTGATCAGCCCGGTCGGGGGACCACGTTTCAGCGCCATAGGCCCAGACGCTTTCCAGGTCGCGCAGGGCTTCAGGCGCGATGGTGTAAGCGCCGCTATTAGCGGGCACCATGGCTCTCGCGCATCCGCCGCTTGAAGGCTTCGGGATCGAAAGTTTCCGGCGGACCGCTTTCGATCCCCTTGGTGATGGCAGCCTGAAGCTGATCAAAGGCTGCAAGGCGCTCCTGGTCCTTGCGAATGAGGTCGCGAATGTAGTCGCTGGCATTGCCGTAGCGACCGCTCTCGGCCTGACGCTCGACCCAGGCCTTCATCGGATCGGGAAGGGATACGTTCATCGTTGCCATGGTCTGCCTCCAGTCATGCGACCAAGATGGCGGCAATGGCAAAGTTTGTCAAAGCCTTCCCCTCACCCATGCCTTGCGCGACTATCCTCCGGCGCCTCGGCGCGATCGTCGAGGCCGTAGTCACGCAGGACATTGGCGACGCGCAGGCGATAGGCGGCAAATACACCGCCGCGGCCAGCGGCCTGGGCGGCGCGGTGTTCTTCCGTTTCGCGCCAGCGGCGCACGGCCTCCTCGTCGCGCCAGAAGGAGAGCGACAGGAGCTTGCCGCGGGTCGTCAGGCTTTCGAAGCGCTCGACGGAAAGGAAGCCGTCCATCGATTCCAGATGGTCACGAAGCTCGCCGGCCAAATCGAGATAGCGGTGGCGCTCGCCGATGAAGGGGATCACCTCGAAGATGACGGCGATCATGGCTGGACCTTCAGGGACGGCGGGCTGGAGACGTTCTTCAGGAAGAGCCGGTCTTCCTCCAGGATGAAGCGGGCGTTTTTCGCAAAGTCGTAATTGGCCTTGCCGAGCGGATCGGCGGCGAGCCTTGCACGGTAGACCTCGTAAGCTGCGAGGTTTTCGATGTTGTAGATGCCATAGGCCGTCGTCGCCGACCCCTCATGCGGGGCGAAATAGCCGATGAGATCGGCGCCGCAGCGCGGGATCGCTTCACCCCAATTGCGGGCATAGGTGGCGAAGTCGTCGCGGCCGAAGGGGTCGATGCGATAGCGGATGATGCAGGTGATCATGGGGTGCTCCTCGTGGTTGACGAGGTGGGTCTTGCCACGGCGCCGAGAGCTGATGCTTCGATCGTGGTCGAAGTCTCGCCGATGTTTTCCATGCTGCATAGTTCGACCGAGATCGAAGCATTGGCTACACTCGACATGCAGAATGATGCCACCCCAAGGAGACGAACATGGCGGAAGGACCTGATATCGCGCGCATCGCTTCGCTGATCGGCGATCCCGCGCGCTCAAACATGCTGCTGGCACTGCTCGGTGGTCAGGCGCTGACGGCGACGGAGCTTGCGGGGGCGGCGGGCGTGACACTTCAAACTGCGAGTTCACATCTCTCCAAGCTCGAAGAGGGCGGATTGCTCTCCCAGCGCAAGCAGGGGCGGCATCGTTATTTCGCGCTGGCCGATGGCCATGTCGGCGCGATGATCGAGAGCCTGATGAGCTTTTCGGCGACGCGCGGCCATCTGCGCCATCGCGCAGGTCCGAAAGAGCCGGAGCTGCGCAAGGCGCGGATCTGCTACGACCATCTGGCCGGCGACTTCGGCGTGCGCATGCTGGACAGCCTGATCGCGCAAGGGGCTATCCGCGCCGAGGACGAGGCGCTGACGCTGACCGGCGAAGGCGAGAGCCTGTTGCGGGGTCAGGGGCTCGATATCGGCAGCCTTCGGGCCAAACGACGGCCCCTGTGTCGGGCGTGTCTCGACTGGAGCGAAAGGCGCACCCATCTGGCCGGCGCTCTCGGAGCGGCACTGCTGTCGCATTTTCTTGAGCGGGGTCATGCAAGGCGGGTGGAGGAAAGCCGGATCATCCGGTTTTCGCCTGAGGGCGAGCGCCGGTTTCTGGCGATGTTTCCGGCAGCGGACTGAACGGACACCAAGACGCGCGCATCGGCGCTGGAGGGGGCATTGCTGCCCCCTGCCCTTGCCACTCAGATGTCTTCGATGAATTCGACTTCGCCACTGGCGATGTCATAGACGGCTGCCACAACACGGACCGCGCCCGAGGTCACGAGTTCGCTGACGATATGGCTTTCATCGGCGATGCGGCGAGCGCCGGAGATTGCGTTCAAGCGGACAGTCTCTGCGACGAGCCCCTCCCCTTTGTCCTTGGCGGAAAGCACGACGGGGAGGATCGGCTGGACCATCTTGCCGATCGAGCCGCCGAGCACTGCACCTTTGGTGACTTCATCGCAGGCGGCGGTGACGGCGCCGCATTTGCTGTGGCCCATGACGACGACCAGCGGCGACTTCAGATGTTCGGTTCCGTATTCGATCGTGCCGAGCGCGCCGGTGTCCAGCACATTGCCGGCATTGCGGATGACGAAGAGTTCGCCGAGGGTCGAGCCGCCGAAGACCAGTTCAGGGCTGACGCGACTGTCGGAACAGGTGAGGATGGTCGCCCAGGGATGCTGACCGCCGGCAAGTTCGCCGCGGACCGCGACAAGATTGGAGGCGCAGGCCTCGGCGTCCTCGACAAAACGCCGGTTGCCTTGCTTCAACCGCGCCAGGGCTTCTGCCGGCGTCGTCACGGGTGAGGTCGCGGGCGCTGTTGTGGCGGCGCGTGCGGGCGCGCTGCCGATGAGAGCGGCCGTGGTCAGGCCGACGCCGGCGAGCTTGAAGAGGTTGCGACGGTTAAGGCCTTGCGTTTCGCATTCCTGGCACATGCTGGATGTCCTGTTGATGGTGGGGTGGCCGGACGGCCGAGGGCAAGGTCGCTCGCCGATCCCGGCGAAATTGTGATATGTCAATATTATGATCTATAATTAATGTTTTGCGCCTCAGAGGTTGCGGGGATGCGCCCATTGCATCCAGAAGGCGCTTTTCAAACAAACCTACCGTATGGTATGTTTATCTCAAATATGACCCAAGGATGTCTTTGTCATGAGCCCCGCCCTCACTGCCTATGGCGCGCTTGCCGCTGCGATCGTACTGGAAGTCATCGGCACGACGCTTTTGCAAAAGTCGGCGCAATTCACCAAGCTCTGGCCGACGGCGGGCATGGTAATGTTCTACGTCGCCTCCTTCTATCTGCTCTCCCAAGCACTGAAGGGCATGCCGCTCGGCATCGCCTATGCCATGTGGGGCGGGCTTGGCATCGTTTTGACGGCCCTGATCAGCGTCTTCTATCTCAAGCAGAGCCTCGACCTCGCAGCCTTAGCCGGCATCGCGCTGATCGTCACAGGCGTGATCGTAATGAACACGCTGTCGAGCACGGTGTCGCACTGATGGCGGCCTCCGCCTCGCCGGCCGACGGAACCTTGTCTGCCCATCACCGCAAGAAGCAACCGGAGCAGGTGCGACGGGCACTGCTCGATTGCGCCGCCCAGATCGCGGCGGAAGACGGGGCAGCCGCGATCACCATCCAGGCCGTGGCGACACGGGCGGGTGTGACCAAGGGCGGGTTGCTGCATCATTTCGACAGCAAGCAGGCGCTCCTGGCGGCCGTGTTCAAGGATCTGCTCGACAAGATGGATCAGGAAATCGACCGGACTCTGGCGGATGATCCGGCGTCGCGCGGGCGCTTCACGCGGGCCTATGTGCGCGCCTGTTTCTCCGACCGGCTGCTCGGCGACCGCAGCCTCTGGGGCGCGCTGTCGGTCGCGATCGTGTCCGAACCGGCGCTGCGTGCGCTGTGGTCGACCTGGCTCGACGGGCGGATGGCGCGGCATGCCGAAACCGACGGCGATCCGAGGCTCGTTGCCGTGCGGCTTGCAGCCGACGGTGTGTGGCTTGCGGACATGATGGAGAAGGACGGCGGGCTGAAGCGCTACCCTCAGGATTTCGAGGGCGTGCTGCTGACGATGGCTGAGGCTTGAGACCAGACGGACCCCAGCGACCTTCCGCACGGCAGACCTGCATGACGCGTGATTGTCCTTGCCCTTCCGATCGTGTAGGGAGCGACTTTCCCTGGACCACATGACGGATGTTTCCATGAGCGGCTTCGACCTCACCCTTTTCGATTGCGACGGCGTGCTCGTCGATTCCGAGATCATCGCGGCCAAGGTCGAGTCGAAGCTTCTGACGGAAGCCGGTTACCCGATCTCGGTCGAGGAAATGGGCGAACGCTTTGCCGGCATGACCTGGAAGAACATTCTTCTGACGATCGAGAAGGAAGTCGACATTCCCCTGTCGGCCAGCCTGATCGACAAGTCGGAACAGCTGCTCGACCAGAAGCTGGCGCGTGAGGTGAAGGCCATCGAGGGCGTGCAGTATGCGCTATCCCGGATATCAGGTCCGCGCTGCATCTGCTCGAACTCGTCCTCGCAGCGGCTCGACATGATGCTGACGAAGGTCGGGCTGAAGGAATTCTTCGCGCCGCATATCTATTCGGCCAAGGATCTCGGCGCCGACCGCGTCAAGCCGAAGCCCGACATCTTCTTGCATGGCGCAGCACAGTTCAACGTCAGCCCATCCAAGTGCATCGTGATCGAAGATTCCGTGCACGGCGTGCATGCGGCGCGCGAAGCCGGCATGCGGGTCATCGGCTTTACCGGCGCATCGCACACCTATCCCTCGCATGCGGACAAACTGACGGATGCGGGTGCGGAAACGGTCATCGCCCGGATGCAGGACCTGCCGGGCGTGATCGCTGCTATGGCCGAATGGGAAGGCGTTTTCTGATCTAGGCCGGCTCGGTCATCACGTCCTGATCGTCAGGGCGCCTGACATGATTTCCGCGACGAAGCCGCCGCGGATCGGAGCCTCGCCGTCGACATCGATCGGAAAGCGGGCGGCGTCTCGCGGTCGAACCTCCACTCGACGGCCCTTGTGGAAGCTGAGGAGCGGATGGCCGACATGACCGGCCTTATGCAGGCGTCCCAGTAAATTCAGAAGACCGAAGACACTCTCTTCGCGCATGACGGCAATGTCGAACAGGCCGTCGGCGACATCGGCGTCCGGCGTGATGTGCATGCCGCCGCCGAACCAGCCGCCATTGGCGATCGCCGTCAAGGCGAGCTTGCCGTGATGCACGCGCATCCCATCGATCAGTACCTCGAAATCATAGGGCCGGTAGCGCAGGATCGCGAGGGCGGAATGGACGAGGAAGCGCAGCGGACCGTTGAGGATGCGGATGCGACCCGGCGCGTTGACGGCCTCGACGATCTCGCCGGAGATGCCGACACTGGTGATATTGGCGAAGTAGCGGCGTTGCTCTTGGCCATTGGCATCGTGGCTTGTCAGGAGCCCGGCATCGATGCGGCGCAGGGGCGCGTTGGCGATATGGTCGGCAAGGGCCGCGGGATCAGCCGGAAGCGCGAAGTTGCGGACGAAATCGCAGCCTGTGCCGATCGGCAGGAAGGCGAGCGGCATATCGGGCCGCGAGGAGTTCAAAACGCCGTCGACGACATCGCTGATCGTACCATCACCGCCCGCGACCAGCAGGAAATCGTAAGGACCCGCGGCAAGCTCGCGGGCAAGCCTGCGAGCGTCGCCACTGGAGCGGCTCTCGTGGATCTCCATATCGGGAAAATGTCTGCGGAAGGCGGCGGACAACGGCACCCATTGCTTCCGGCCCACACGACCGCCCGCAATGGGGTTTCTCACGACTGCAATTTTCAATCAGGTCTCCCCCGGAAGGCACCCCATTTAGGGCACTTCCACGCGCGCAAATGCCGGCTTGCGAATGTTCCCCACGGCAAGCGTCGGGTCGCAAACTAGCATTCGGCGAGGCGCGAGAGCAAGGCGAGGCGGCTCACCCGGACTATGCCTTGCACAGGGTTCGCGAGGCGTTCAGCCCTGCTGCCACCTGTGCGTCGAGGCGATGTGCCGGGTGCTGAGACGTGGCTCGCCGAAGAGCTTCTGGCGCAGCGGTCCCTGGCGATATTCCGTCTTGTAGAGGCCGCGCTCCTGCAGGCGGGGGACGACGAGTTCGATGATGTCGTCGAAGCATTCCGGCACGACCGTGCGCGAGAGATTGAAGCCGTCGACGCCAGTGTCCTCGACCCAGTCGATTAGCCATTCGACCACCTTATCCGCCGAAGCGACCAGCGGCGGCTGGCGGCTGCCGAGCACCATCTGCTCGATCAGCTTGCGCTTGGTCCATTGCGGGCCAGCAGCACGGTCCATCGCCTTGATGTTGGAGGTGATCGCCTGGCTCTTGCCCGTTTCGACAGGCTCGTCCATGTCGAACTTGTCGAAGTCGATGCCCATGGATGCGGCGGCATGGGTGAGTGCTGCCTCGGAGCTGACGTAGCGCTTGTAATCCTCGAACTTGTCCTGCGCCTCCTTCTCGGTGCGGCCGGTGACGATGGTGGCGCCGAGGAAGACCTTGATGTCGTCTCCATTTCGGCCGAAACCTTCAGCCCTTGCCCTGATATCGGTGACGATCTCGCGCACGCCCTCCTTCTTCTGGCCGTTGACGAAGACGCATTCGGCATGGGTGGCAGCGAACTGGCGACCGCGCGGCGAAGAGCCGGCCTGATAGAGGACCGGCGTGCGCTGTGGCGAGGGTTCGCTCAGATGATAGGCATCCACTTGGTATTGCCGTCCATGATGATGGACGGGGTGGACACGTGACGGATCGGCATAGATCTTGGCGGCCTTGTCGGCGACCACGGCGGCATCTTCCCAGCTGCCCTCCCAGAGCTTGTAGACCACTTCCATATATTCATCGGCGAGATCGTAGCGATCGTCATGGGCCATCTGGCCATCGAGGCCGATCGCGCGGGCCGCGCTGTCGAGATAGCCGGTGACGATGTTCCAGCCCATGCGGCCACCGGTCAAATGGTCCAGCGTCGCCATCCGGCGGGCAAAGAGGAAGGGCTGTTCGTAGGTGAGATTGGCAGTCACCCCGAAGCCGAGATGGCTTGTGACCGAGGCCATGGCCGGGACAAGCATCATCGGGTCGTTGACCGGCACCTGGACCGCACCCCGCAGCGCTGGCGCGGGGCTGCCGCTCAAGACGTCATAGATGCCAACGACATCGGCGAGGAAGATGCCATCGAAGAGGCCGGCTTCCAGGCGCTTGGCATATTCGGTCCAGTAGGCGAGGCTGTTGTATTCCATCGACCGGTCGCGCGGATGCGACCAGAGGCCCTGCTGGATGTGGCCGATGCAGTTCATGTCGAATGCGTTGAAATGGATCTGGCGTGCCACTTGTATTTCATCCCTCTTCCATGGCTCGATAGACCCGATGGCTTGTGGACGCCCCGTCATCTATCTTATGTTCCCGTCCACTATAGAAGACGCACAAGACAGATTTGGCAAGGGCTGAGATGAACGATACGGCAGGCAAGTTCGAGAGCCATGATGAGCATCGCCAGGCGCGGGCCATCGCCGAGCGTGTGCGGCTGGAACGCGATAGCCGCGGCTGGTCGCTGGCGGAGCTATCTGTCCGGTCGGGCGTGTCGAAGGCAATGATCAGCAAGGTGGAGCGATGCGAGGCAAGCCCGACGGCCACCGTGCTCGGGCGTTTGTCGGGCGCCTTCGGCCTACCGCTTTCGGTGCTGCTGGCGCTTGCCGAACGGGAGGGAGACCAGTTGGCCCGCCATGCGGAGCAGCCGGTCTGGACCGACCCGGATACGGGCTATACGCGCCGGACCCTGTCTCCCGCCAATGGCGGCCAGCTGGAACTCCTGGAAGTGGTGCTGCCGCCAGGTGTGCGCGTGCCATACCCGGCCTCCGCCTTCAGCTTCCAGCATCAGCAGATCTATGTTCTCGAAGGAAATCTCGACTTCATCGAGGGCGCACGCAGCCATCGGCTTTCGACCGGCGACTGCCTGCAGCTCGGAGCGCCCGCTGACTGTGTCTTCATTAATGGCGGTGAACGAGCAATCCGCTATCTGGTGGCGCTGACGCGGCGGGTCTAGGCGCCGATCGATCGATCCAACGCCTGTTCTCGGGAACTTACTTCTTCTTCGGCTGTTCGAAGCCGATGAACGCACGGGTCATGCCGGAGACATTGCCGGGCACGTTGATCGCCTTGGTGTAGACGAACTGGGTCGGCGTGTTCACGTCGGCAAGCGATACCGGATACTGCTCGAGCTCGTTGAAGACTTCCTGGCCGCCATCGGTGACGGTGACGCGCACCGGCAGGTTGATGGTGCCGGCCTTGCCCTGCGGACCGGAGACGAGACGTCCCTGGATGAGCGCGTTGACGGTGAGTGTGGTCTCGGTGCGGGCGCAAGAGCGCGTCGAGTCGGCGAGCGAGGCCTGGAACACGACCTGCTCGGCATCGCCTTCCTTGCCACGGGCATAGGAGCGATAGACAGCGGTGCCGTCACGGAGCGAAATCTGGGGGCAGAAACCCTGGACGAAGGCTTGTTGGGCCGGCGCTGCGGCGGGCGTCGCGGCAGCCGGTTCAGAGGACGAAAGCCCAAGACCGCCACCGAGGCTGCCGGCATTGCAACCCGAAAGAACCATCATCAGCGAAACGGCGACAACACCGCGCGACACGTTTACAGACACGAGACTTCACCTTCCGCATGCTCGGCCAAAGGCCGAAAAACAGTCAAACTTGAGGCTTTTCAGCGCCCTCGCGGATGGTCTATACCAGCGGCCACGACAAAAATCGATTGGGTAGCCGGCAATTTGCGTCAAATTTCAACCGGTCCTCAACCTCAGGCCTTCGGGCCGGCTCCGGCAAGGCCGCTTGCGATTGCCGGGCTTGCGAAATCTTGGCGAGCGCACTGGCGCAAACGGGCAAACCTCACTATCCGAAACGCCATAGATTTGACGGCGGCTTCGGCTCCGACTTTTTGAACGATAGGGATGAGCGACGTGGAATATATCTCGACCCGCGGCGAGGCTCCGAGCCTCGGCTTTTGTGACGCACTTCTGGCCGGCCTTGCCCGGGACGGCGGGCTCTACGTGCCGCGCGAATGGCCGCAGATGTCGAAAAAGACGATCCGCGGGTTGCGCGGCAAGTCTTACGAAGAGGTCGCTTTCGAAGTGCTACTTCCCTTCACCAATGGCGAGATCGAGCCTGAGATCTTCCGTGGGATGATCGACGAGGCCTATGCGACCTTCAAGCATCCGGCCGTCGCACCGCTGGTGCAGACCGGGCCGAACGCTTTCGTGCTCGAACTCTTCCACGGCACGACGCTCGCCTTCAAGGACGTGGCGATGCAGCTGCTCGCGCGCCTGATGGACCATGTGCTGGAAAAGCGCGGCGAACGGGCGACCATCGTCGGCGCCACCTCCGGCGATACGGGTGGTGCCGCGATCGATGCCTTCGCCGGCCGCGCCCGCACCGACATCTTCATCCTCTTCCCGCATGGCAAGGTCTCGCCGGTGCAGCAGCGCCAGATGACCTCGTCGAAGGATGCAAACGTGCATGCCATCGCGCTTGAAGGCAATTTCGACGACTGCCAGAACCTGGTGAAGGCCATGTTCAACGACGTCGCCTTCCGCGACCGCGTCAAGCTTTCCGGCGTGAACTCGATCAACTGGGCGCGCATCATGGCGCAGGTGGTCTACTACTTCACCTCCGCCGTTGCACTCGGCGCACCGGACCGCAAGGTGTCCTTCACTGTGCCGACCGGCAATTTCGGCGACATCTTCGCTGGCTACGTGGCCAAGAAGATGGGCCTGCCGATCGACAAGCTGGTCATTGCCACCAATGACAACGACATCCTGGCGCGCACGATGAAGACAGGCCGCTACGAGATGAAGGGTGTGTCGGCGACCACCTCGCCGTCGATGGATATCCAGATCTCGTCGAACTTCGAACGCCTGCTGTTCGAGGCCTATGGCCGCGATGCATCCGCCATCCGCTCGGCGATGGAAGGGCTCAAGCAGTCCGGCTCTTTCGAGATCAAGCCGGAGGCCTTGAAGTTCATCCGCAAGGACTTCCGCGCCGGCCGCGCGACGCAGAAGGAAGTGGCAAATACGATCCGCGCCGTGCTTGACGAGACCGGCTATCTGCTCGACCCGCATACCGCCGTCGGCGTGCATGTCGCGAAGAAATTCGAGAAGCCGCAGAGCCCGATGGTGGTGCTCGCGACCGCCCATCCGGCGAAATTCCCGGCGGCAGTAAAATCGGCCTCCGGTATTGACCCCGCGCTTCCGACATGGCTTGCTGATCTGATGGACAGGGAGGAGCGCTTCGAAATCTTGCCCGCGGACCTTAAAGCCGTCGAAAGCTTTGTCGGCGCACATGCCCGTGCGGACAGTTGAGAAGCGCAGAAAGACGGACCATGAATGTTGAGTGCACCCGGCTTGCCTCGGGTTTGACTGTTGTAACCGAGAACATGCCGCATCTGGAAAGCGTGGCTCTCGGCACCTGGATCAAATCCGGATCGCGCAACGAGACGGAGGGCGAGCATGGCATCGCGCATCTGCTCGAGCACATGGCTTTCAAGGGCACGAACAAGCGGACCGCCCGGCAGATCGCCGAGGAAATCGAGAATGTCGGCGGCGAAGTGAACGCCGCCACCTCGACCGAGACCACGTCCTATTACGCCCGCGTGCTGAAGGACAATGTGCCGCTCGCGGTCGATATTCTCGCCGACATCCTGACCGACAGCGTCTTCGACGAAGAGGAACTGGAACGCGAAAAACACGTCATCCTGCAGGAAATCGGCGCCGCCGACGACACGCCTGACGATGTGGTCTTCGATCGTTTCTCCGAGGAAGCCTATCGCGGCCAGACGATCGGGCGCAGCATTCTGGGCACGCCTGAAACGGTGCAGTCCTTCTCCAGCGACCAGATCCGCGCCTATCTCTCGCGCAATTATACCACCGACCGGATGTTCGTCGTCGCCGCCGGCAAGGTCGATCACGACGCCTTCGTCAAGCAGGTCGAGGAGCGCTTCGCCTCACTGCCGACGACCCCATCGGCCACGCCGGTCATGGATGCGGCCCGCTATACGGGCGGCGAGTCGCGCGTCGAACGCGACCTCATGGATACCCAGGTCCTGCTCGGCTTCGAAGGCAAGGCCTACCACATGCGCGACTTCTATTGCTCGCAGATCCTGGCCAACATCCTGGGCGGCGGCATGTCGTCGCGTCTCTTCCAGGAAGTGCGCGAGATCCGCGGTCTCTGCTACTCGGTCTATGCCTTCCACTGGGGCTTTTCCGACACCGGTATCTTCGGCATCCATGCCGCGACCGGCGGCGAGAACCTGCCGGAACTGGTGCCTGTCATCATCGACGAGCTGCGCAAGTCTTCCGAGCGCATCGACCAGCAGGAAATCGAGCGCTCACGGGCGCAGATCCGTGCGCAGTTGTTGATGGGTCAGGAAAGCCCGGCCGCCCGCGCCGGCCAGATCGCCCGGCAGATGATGCTCTATGGCCGCACCATTCCGAACCAAGAGATGATGGAGCGGCTTGCCGGCATCACCACCGAACGCCTGACCGACCTCGCCGGACGCCTGTTCTTCGACACGGCCCCGACACTCTCGGCGATCGGCCCTGTCGAGCACCTGGTTTCGCTCGATGAAATCGCAGGCGCCCTCACCCAACAGCCGGCCGGTATCCGCAAGGCTGTCGGCTGAACGCCGAATCCAATGAACAGGACCGGCGGGATCTTCGCCGGTTGTCGCTCGGGGATTGACCATGACGCGTTCGGTCTTTCGGTTTCTGTCCCGGCAGTCGGACATGCCGGAGCTTTACGGCGACCGGCATATGCTGCGCCTGCCGCGCTTTCGCGATTTCGAGCCATGGCACCAGTTGCGACGCGAGAGCCGCGCCTTCCTGCAGCCGTGGGAACCCCTGTGGCGTCCGGATGAACTCACCGAGCGGGCCTTCCGGCAGCGCGTCCTGCGTAATGAACAGGAATTTCACTCCGGCATGGCGGTGCCCTTCCTCCTCTTCGACAGAGAGGAAAACACCTTGCTGGGCGGGCTTACCATCGGTCTTATCCGACGTGGTGCGGCGCAAAGCTGCATGATCGGCTACTGGATGGGCGAGCGCCATTCGCGGCAAGGCCACATGTTTGCCGCACTTCAACTGGCTATTCCCTACATCTTCGGGCCACTCGAGTTGCACCGTATCGAGGCAGCCTGTATTCCGGACAACGTCAACAGCCTGAGGCTACTCGAAAAGACGGGATTTGAGCGGGAAGGTCTTTTGCGCGACTATCTTAAAATCAACGGGGAATGGCGCGACCATCTGCTCTACTCCCGGATCGGCGCTCCAAAGGCGCGGAACGGCAAGACGTCCTCATGACACATACCGCAAATCGATTGCGCGCCGTGCCTCGCCTGGCCGCTCTCTGCATGGCTGCGTTCGCAGCGCTTTATGTCGGGCTCGCCGCCTCGGCGGCGCTGGCCGTCGAACCCGTGAAGATCGCGCGTGACGATAACGCGCTGGATCTGACGGCGACGACCGAGATCTACACGAACCAGGGCGAGGCCTTCCAGGTTTCCACAGCCGCAGGTGCGGACGGCATCCGCCGACGCATCGAGGTGCGTTCGTCCACCGAAGGGCATCAGGGCGACTGGGCCGTCTTTGCGCTCGCCAATGTCTCGGAAGAGCAGCTTGAGCGCGTGATCGTCGCGCCGCATTTCCGCCTGTCCGGCTCGCGGATGTTCTGGCCGGACCTGGGCTCGCAGCGCATCATGGCGATCACGCCATCGGAAGGCTTCGCGCTCGACCGCGTGCCGAGCCCGGATGCCGACGTGTTTCGCATCACGCTGAACCCCGGCACGGTCATCACCTTCGTCGCCGAACTCGCAACACCGGAATTGCCGCAGATCTATCTCTGGGAACCGGATGCCTACAAGGACACGGTGAACGCGTTCACTCTCTATCGCGGCATCGTGCTTGGCATTGCCGGTCTGCTGGCGGTGTTCCTAACCATCCTCTTCGTCGTGAAGGGCACCTCGATGCTGCCGGCGGCGGCAGCGCTCGCCTGGGCCGTACTCGCCTATATCTGCGTCGACTTCGGCTTCCTCGAAAAGCTGATCTCGCTCACCGCTTCGGATGTTCGAATATGGCGCGCCGGGGCTGAAGTTGCGCTTGCCTCATCGCTGGTCATTTTCCTCTTCACCTACCTCAATCTCAACCGCTGGCACGTGCATCTCGGCTATGCGACGCTCGCCTGGATGCTGGGTCTGACGGTGCTGTTCGGCGTAGCGATCTTCGACCCTTCGGTGGCAGCCGGCATAGCGCGCGTCTCCTTCGCGCTGACGGGCGTGGTCGGCATCGGCCTCATCATATATCTCGGCATCAACCGCTACGACCGCGCCGTGCTTCTGGTGCCCACCTGGGCATTGATCCTGGTCTGGCTGTTCGGCGGCTGGATGACGGTTACCGGCCAGCTCGACAACGACATCATCCAGCCGGCGCTCGGCGGCGGACTGGTGTTGATCGTTCTCTTGATCGGCTTCACGGTCATGCAGCACGCCTTTGCCGGCGGCGCCTACCAGCAGGGCCTGTTCTCCGACCTCGAGCGCCAGTCGCTGGCGCTGACCGGCTCGGGTGACACCGTCTGGGACTGGGACGTGGCCCGCGACCGCGTGGTGACGAGCCCGGATGTTTCCATCAGGCTCGGACTTTCACCCGGCACGATGCATGGACCGGCACGCAACTGGCTGCCGCGCCTGCATCCCGACGATCGCGACCGCTTCCGCGCCACGCTCGACGTGCTGCTCGAACACCGCAAGGGCCGCCTTAGCCACGAGTTCCGCATTCGCGCCGAGGATGGCCACTTCCACTGGCTGAAGATCCGTGCGCGGCCGGTGCTGGGATCGAACGGCGAAGTCATTCGCTGCGTCGGCACGATCATCGACGTGACCGAGCAGAAGAACTCGATCGACCGACTGCTGGTCGATGCGATGCACGACAATCTGACTGGTTTGCCGAACCGGGAGGTCTTCCTCGACCGGCTGCAGGCGATCCTGTCGCTCGCCTCGACATCCGAGAACGTGCGACCGACCGTGCTTGCCATCGACATCGACCGCTACAAGCAGGTGAATGACGCACTTGGCATCGCTGCCGGCGACAACATCCTGATCGCGATCACGCGGCGCCTGCGCCGCTTGCTCAAGCCACAGGACACCCTGGCGCGGCTTTCCGGCGACGAATTCGGCCTGATCCTGGTCTCCGAAAAGGACCCTGCCAAGATCGCCGACTTTGCCGATGCTGTCTCCAAGGCGATCATGGTGCCGCTCAACTTTGCCAATCGCGAGATCAGCCTGACGGCCTCGATCGGCCTTGTTTCCTGGGTGGACCAGCAGGAGAGCGCTGCCAGCCTGCTCGCCGACGCGGAGCTTGCGATGTACCGGGCAAAGCGCACCGGTGGCAATCGCGTCGAGCCCTTCCGCCCAGCCTTCCGCACCGTCAGCACCGACCGGCTGCAGCTGGAGACGGATCTCCGCCGCGCCATCGAGCGCAAGGAGCTGTCGATGGCCTATCAGCCGATCGTCAAGCTCGCCAATGGCGAGATTGCCGGCTTCGAGGCCTTGATGCGCTGGGACCACCCGAAACGCGGCACGATCTCGCCGACCGAGTTCATCCCGATCGCGGAAATGTCTGATCTGATCGAGCCGCTCGGCATGTTCGCGCTGGAACGTTCATCCAGCGACCTGATGGAGTGGGAACGCCAGACGGGCGAGCTGCCGATCTTCGTCTCGGTCAACCTGTCGTCGGCCCAGCTGATTTCGAGCGAAATTTACAACGACATCCGCGCCATGCTGGTGAAGACCCAGTGCGATCCGAAGCGGATCAAGCTGGAGCTCACCGAAAGCGTCGTGATGGAAAACCCGGAACAGGCGCGCCTGATGCTGGAAAAGCTGAAGGATACGGGCATCAGCCTGGCGCTCGACGATTTCGGCACGGGCTATTCGTCGCTTGCCTATCTCACCCGCTTCCCCTTCGACACGATCAAGCTCGACAAGGCGCTGGTCTGCGACCAGTCGGACAAGAAGTCCGTTCTCCTGCGCTCCGTCGTCTCGATGGCACGCGGGCTCGACATGCAGGTGGTGGCCGAGGGCATCCAGACCGACCAGGATGCTGCCGATCTTGCGATGATGGGCTGCGACTTCGGCCAGAGTTATCTGTTCGGGCCGCCGCTCGGGTCGGAATCGGTGCTCAGGCTGCTCAAGGAGCGGTTTCCGCTGATGAAGCGGGCGTGAGGCGAAAGGGCTTCACGTACGCTGGAGAGCGACGTGAAGGCCGAGGCCGACAAGGATTGCGCCCCCTGCCCTTTGCAGATTGCGTTGCAGTGATGAGACCCGCGCCAGGCGTCTGGTGACGGTGCTGGCGGCCATCACGCAGGCCACGTCCGCGATCGTGAACATCACATTGACCAACGTCCCGAGGATCACGAACTGCAGCCACACGGGGAAGCTCGCTGCAGGATCAATGAACTGCGGCAGGAAGGCGAGGAAGAAAATTGCCGTCTTCGGATTGAGCACCTCGACCAGCATGCTTTCCAGGAAAGCACGGCCCGTCGACTTTTGCGCCATTAGCGCAACGGGCGTTACGCCAACTGCCCGCGCCGCGCGGAACATCCGAACGCCAAGATAGATCAGGTAAGCAGCCCCTGCCAGCTTCACCGCCAGATAGAGCGTTGGGACGACATGGAAGAGCACCGACAGACCGGCTGCTGAGGCCACCACATGCACGTAGCAGCCAACATGAATCCCTGATGTCGCCATAAGCCCCGCGCGGCGGTCCGCTGCGAGCGTGCGGGCCGCGACATAGAGCATGGCGGGGCCCGGGATGAAGGCGAAGACGGCGGTGGTGATGAAGAAGGCGATGAGGATGTCGATGGAGGGCATGGGGTGGGGTCTCGATTGGGCCGGACCCGCTGGTCAGGCACCAAGAGAATGACTGCGCTCACTCAGCTTGCAAGCGGAAAGAGCGCAACCAGTAGATTTGCTCTTTCAAGCGTGCCCCGCATCCATCGACAGCATAGCCGGGTTGATGCCCATCAGCGCCAGCGCCCGGTCGTATTTGTTGTCGAGGCTGCGATCGAAGATCAGGCTTTCGGTGGCGGCGCAATGCAGCCAGCCGTTCTGGGCGATCTCTTCTTCCAGCTGGCCCGGGCCCCAGCCGGCATAGCCGAGCAGCATGGTCGCGTGGCGCGGGCCTCGGCCATCGGAGATGGCGCGGACAATATCGAGGGTGGCAGTCAGCGAGATGTCGTCGCTGACGGGGATGGAGCTGTCGGAGAGATAGTCATCGGAATGCAGGACGAAGCCACGGTTCTGCTCCACCGGGCCACCGCACTGGATGGGGAAATGGCGGGCGTGATCGGGCAGCATGATCGCATCGTTGCGATCGATGAGTTCGAGATGCAGGAGGAGATCGGCGAAGGTCACCGATTGCGAGCGGTTGATGATGAAGCCCATGGCGCCGGCATCCGAATGGGCGCAGATATAGACGACGGCGCGGGCGAAATTGCCGTCCGCCATGCCCGGCATGGCGATCAGCAGGTTGCCATCCAGGAAACCGCGTTCTCTCAGACTGGTTTTAGACGACAATGCCATGCCCGCCTCCTTGGCTGCCTCGACGGCAATCGGCTTCATGCGTGGTTCAGATGTAGTCTCTTATCCAAGATGAGGCAGAAGCGGATTGTGATCAACCCAAAATGATGAGCATGAAGCAAGCGTGACTGGCCAAGGCGAGAGTGATCTTCTAGAGCCGGTTAAATGAACTCGAAAACGGCAGTAGACATGTCTCGTTTCAGCCTGTCATGCGGCTTGCGCAGCGCTCGGCTCATGATGCTTTCCCTTGCGATCGGCCTTGCCTCGCTGGTCACGGCGGGTCCCGTGGCGGCTGCCAGCAGCGAATGGGCTGTCAATGAAGGTGGGCGGATGCGGCTGATCCTGCTGCCCGAAACCGGCGACGGCGTGCGGCACGGAGCCCTGGTGATCGAGCCAAAGCCGGGCTGGATCACCTATTGGAAGGAACCCGGCGATGTCGGGATCCCGCCCGCCATCACGCCGGCTCCGGGCGTCTCCTACACGGTCGGCAGCGTCGGCTTTCCGGTGCCCAAGGTGCTGATGAACGGTGACATGATCGATGTCGGCTACGACCATTCCGTCACATTGCCGCTTACGCTGAAGGACGCGCCGAACACATCCGGCGTGACACTGAGTGCCTTTGTCGGCGTTTGCCAGAACATCTGCATTCCCTTTCAGGCCGACCTAACTGTTCCGGCGGATCAAGGCGGCATCGCCAATCCGGTGGAGGCGGCACTCGTTGCTTCCGCGCAGTCGAAGGTACCGCCCGGCCCTTCTCCGGACTTCCATGTGGTCGGACATCAGCTCAAGCTGGACAGCAAGGAGCTTGTGGTTCGGCTGAAGATGCCGGTTTCCGCGGAGGTGCCGCGCGTGTTTGTCAGCGGTCCGAGCGGGCATGTCTTCGTCAAGGCCTCGATGACTGCGGGGGTCTCGGGGGAAACGGTGCTGACATTGCCGATCAAGAAGCTGCCGAAGAAGTATCGGATTGCCGGCAAACAGTGGGGCATCCTCGTCGTCAGCGACAGCCGCGCCATGGAAACCGTGCTTGCCTTTGAATGACCTCCACCTATATTCGCCTCGACCGCCGTCCGGAGGGGTTTCGGGCGGTTCAACGCAAGCGAGGACGATTTCATGACCATTGCCATTGGCGAAAAGCTGCCCCAGGCCACCTTCAAGGAAAAGACCGCTGACGGCCCGGTGGAAGTCACCACGGAACAGCTGTTTGCCGGCAAGAAGGTCGTCGTCTTTGCCGTCCCCGGCGCGTTTACCCCGACCTGCACGCTGAACCACCTGCCGGGCTATCTGGAAAACCGCGATGCGCTGATGGCGCGCGGCGTCGACGCGATTGCCGTGGTCTCGGTCAATGACTGGCACGTGATGGGCGCCTGGGCGCAGCATTCGGGCGCCATGGGCAAGATCCACTTCCTCGCCGACTGGGACGCCGGTTTCACCAAGGCAATCGGCCTCGACATCGACCTGTCGGGCGGCGGTCTCGGCGTACGCTCGAAGCGCTATTCGATGCTGGTGGAAGACGGCGTGGTGAAGAGCCTTAACATCGAGGAAAACCCCGGCCAGGCGACCGTGTCTTCAGCTGCCACCATGATCGAGCAGCTCGGCGCCTGAGTGGCAGCAGCTCTCTTCAGACTTCGGAGGCCCGGGAAACCGGGCCTCTTTTCGTTTGGGGCCCGAGATCAATGGGCCAGATCGAAGACGAGAATGCCGGCCAGGCCCCCATCGGTGGCGCTCACAATACGCTCGCCGACCTCAATGTGCTTGGGGTGCTTGAGATAGTAGTCGCGCACCATCTCGTCCTCGAAGGTGACGATGAAGCCATCGTTGTAACCGCCGCTCAAGCCCTCGGGCGAGACATTCGGCCCTGCCTTGACCTCCAGCATCCCCGGGACCACGTCCCTCAAGGCCGCAATCGCCGCATAGATCGCCTGCTTCTCGGTTTCCTGAACCGCCGCCTTGAAGCGCAGGAATACGCAGTGCTGGATCATAGATGCCTCCCGTCGTGTTATTTTGCGGGGAGCATAGGGTGAACGGAGGAAAGGGCAAGGGGGCGGCGCTGAGCACCCGACATTGCAAAAGGGGGAGACAGCGCACAGAATGCAACTCAAGATACACACTGATGAAGGTTGTCATTTGACAACTTAACATCCCGGACTTATCGTGGAGCAGGTGTTGAGGCGCAGGCATCCGAACAAGGAAATCGAAGACGCCTTGCGTCATGCCGAGACCGAAGGCTGGCGCGTGGAGGTTGGCGGCAGTCATGCCTGGGGGCGGGTGTTTTGCCCCTATGATGACAAAACATGCCGCTGCGGTGAATTCTGCATCACGAGCATCTGGAGTACGCCCGCCAATCCGACCAACCATGCGCGCGCCATCCGTCGTGTGGTTGATCGCTGCAGCAGGCGCGCCAGGGACAAAGAAAAGTGAGGTCCATGCGATGACCGACTACACATTCCTTCTCAAGTACCGGCTACCGCCTGGTCTCGATGGGGATGCGGCGGTGGAAGAACTCGGCGCACAAGGCTGCACCGATGCGCTAGCAGGCATCGGGATTGCGGGGCGACTGGCGCTCGAATTTGAGCGAAACGGCGATAGCGCTTATGCCGCGATCAGTGGTTCAATCCGAGATGTCCGCGACGCACTTCCCTCTGCGGAGCTGATCGAGGTCGGCCCTGATGTGGTCGGGCTCACAGAGATTGCAGAACTCATGGGCACAAGCCGTCAGAACATGCGCAAGCTGCTGCTCGGAGCCGGAGGTTCGCCAGTGCCTGCCCATGACGGCAGCACGACGTTATGGCATCTGGTCGAAGTGATGGACTGGCTTGTGGCAGCGAAGGGCTATCCCGCCGATCCAAAGCTCCGGGAGACGGCATTGGCCGCACGAAAGATCAATCTCGACCATCATCGAACGCGTCACGACCGGCTCGCGACGGCCTGATTGGCTCACTTCACCAGCAACGACTTCGGAAAACCACCCGTCTTTTTGAAGGGCTCCATGCCCTTGCGGGCAAGCTCGTCGGCGCGTTCGTTCTCAGGATGGCCGGCATGGCCCTTGACCCAGTGCCACTTGACCTTGTGGCGCTGGTTCGCGACGTCGAGCGCCTGCCAGAGTTCGCCATTCTTCACCGGCTTCTTGTCGGCGGTCTTCCAGCCGTTCTTCTTCCAGCCGAAGATCCACTTGGAGATGCCGTCCATGACATATTTGCTGTCGGTGTAGAGGTCGACTTCGCAGGCGTCCTTGAGCGCATTCAGCGCCGTGATGGTGGCCAAGAGTTCCATGCGATTGTTGGTGGTATCCGCCTCGCCGCCGCAGAGCTCCTTTTCGGTCTCGCCATAACGCAGAACCGCGCCCCAGCCGCCGGGGCCGGGATTGCCCGAGCAGGCACCGTCGGTGAAGATGTCGACATGTTTCATGAAATCAGTCCGTATTCGGAGGCATTGGTGACGGCGCGGTGGAAGCGCAGCTTGCGCAGATATTCGAGCGGGTCCTTCTTGACCACCAGCGCGCCTTCCGGCGTCGTCAGCCAGTCATAGAGGCGCGTCAGGAAGAAGCGCAGCGCCGAGCCACGGCAGAGCACAGGCAAGCTTGCGATCTCGTCGGCGGACAGCGGACGCACCGAGAGATACCCCTCGATCATCGCCTTGCCCTTGGTGATGTTGTAGGCGCCGTCCTTCTCGAAGCACCAGGCATTCAGGCAGATCGACAGGTCGTAAACCAGGAAGTCATTGCAGGCGAAATAGAAGTCGATCAGGCCCGAGAGATCGTCGCCGAGGAAGAAGACGTTGTCGGGGAAGAGGTCGGCATGGATGACGCCTGAGGGCAGACCTTTCGGCCAGTGGGCGGCGAGGAAATCGAGTTCGGCGCCGATCTCGTCTTCCAGCCCGGTCTCGACCTCGTCGGCTCGGGCTTCAGACTTTGCCCAGAGTGTCTGCCAGCCTTCGAGGGACAGGGCATTGGGGCGGGTGAGATCGAAGCCTTCACCGGCGACATGCATGCCGGCGAGCGCCTTGCCAACTTCGCGGCAGTGCTGGGCTTCCGGCTTGCGCAGCCACATGCCTTCGAGGAAGGAGATGAGGGCCGCGGGGCGGCCGGAGAGTTCGCCGAGCAGCGCGCCATCCTTGCGTGGCAAAGGCAGCGGGCAGGACAGGCCGCGTTCCGACAAATGATGCATCAGACCGAGGAAGAAGGGCAGATCGTTGCGGTCCACGCGCTTCTCATAAAGCGTCAGGATCAGCGGCTGCTTCGTCGTGTGCAGCAGGAAATTGGTGTTCTCGACGCCCTCAGCGATGCCCTTGTAGGACAGGAGTTCGCCCGCGTCATATTGCGCAAGGAAGGCCTTGAGATCGATTTCGTTGATGTCGGTGTAAACTGCCACAGCTTTGAGGTTCCGTGCCGCTTCGGGGATGGGCCGAGTCCTATAACGGGTGCGGCGCGCATGCCAGCCCTGGAACGACACGGGGCACAGGAAATGGGGCGTGCGCCAGCTCCATCAGGCTGACAGTGCGTAGCCCTTGGCGTTGTTGTGGTTCCCATCGTCCTTCATATGGCGCTCAGCTGCCTGCGCGAGGAAGCCGGACCGTGTCAGACCGTGCGCTTCTGCATGGGAATCAATCGCACGCAGCAGGTCCTCCGCCAACGTGATGTTGACGCGGACTGCCTTTTTGGCCGGACCTCTCAGCGGGATAAGAATGGCCACGGCATCGCTGTTTTCCGGATCAGACATGATCGCCTCGAGCGAAGAAGGCTCGGGGATCGCCTCACCGTCCTCGATCATGCCTTCGACATGGAAAGCCAGCGCCTCCTCCGCCATTCGGCGTGCATCGTCCAGATCCGTGCCAGCCGTGACTACGCCCGGAAAGTCGGGAAAGGAGACGCCATAGTCGCTGTCAGGATCCTTGTGGATCAGGCCGATGAAATTGTGCATGTGATCACCTCAGCTTCAACGCAGACTGCTTCTCGATGTTCTTCAGAGTGCCGATCGGCAGATCCCTCTTTGGATGAGGCACAGTCACGCGGCCGGGCTTTGTGTCATGTTTGAATTGGACATGACTGCCCTTGGTGGAGACTTCGTACCACCCGTCCGCCTTCAAGGCGGCAATGACTGCTGAACTCCTCATCAGACAATTATACACACTTGATGCGCACTGCTCAAGTTACTCAGCCTGTCCCAAACCGACCCAAATTTTACAGCTTGCTAATGTTATTCCTGTAGTATTCCCTCAAATAGTGACCGGAATGACGCAATGGACCTTCCGCCAACCGCCCGCATGGCCCACGACTTTGCCGCGGCCATGAGCCTCGCGCTGATTGTGGTCGACAGTCACGGCGACATCCGCTTTGCGAACGACGCGTTCTGCAGCATGTTCGGCTACGAA
Organism: uncultured Allorhizobium sp.; assembly: GCA_958439205.1. GTDB lineage: Bacteria > Pseudomonadota > Alphaproteobacteria > Rhizobiales > Rhizobiaceae > Allorhizobium. The sequence goes on from OY288189.1 coordinate 3,873,826, forward strand.
CCGGATCAGATCCGGGGACATCCGGTAACCATGATCATTCCGGAGCGCATGCGCGGTGCCCATACCGTGGGCATGGCCAATGTTGCAGGCGGCGCCAAGCCTGGGCTCGGTGGCAAGCCGGTTGAGGTCTCCGCGCTGAGGAGCGACGGGTCTGAATTTCCAATCGAGATCACGCTGTCCACCTGGACCGCCGAGGACGGCTTCTGGGCGGGTGCTGCGATCAAGGACATATCCGAACGGCGCGAGCGGGATGCCCGCCTGATGCGCCTTGCCTCGCACGACACCCTGACCGGTCTGCAGAACCGTCACGAGTTCATGACCGTGCTTGCGCAAAAGATGGCTTCTGGCGAGCCGTGCAGCCTGATCCTGATGGATCTCGACGGCTTCAAGGAGGTGAACGACACCCATGGGCATGTGATGGGGGACAGCCTGCTGCAGGCGATTGCTGTGCGCATACCCTATCTGCTGGGCGACACGGCGCGTGTGGCACGCCTCGGCGGTGATGAATTCGCCATTCTCTATGCGCCGTGCAGCGATCCGCTGCTCGTGCAGCAGGAGGCAGTGAAGATCCTTGAGGCGTTTCGAAAACCGTTCAGCCTCGGCGGCATGCATCTGGAACTGGGCGCGAGCCTCGGCATTGCAATTTCACCTGAACACGGGGCTGATGCGGACGAGCTGCTGGCTTCGGCCGATTTCGCACTTTACTGCGCGAAGGGGGCGGGGGGACGGTCCTACCGCTTCTTCGAGCCTGCCATGCGCAGCGAGAGCCAGGCGAAGCGGGATATGCGCGACGAGTTGCGTCACGCCATGCGCAACGGCGATCTGGAGCTCTATTATCAGCCGCAGGTGGAGCTGAATTCGCGGCGGATCGTCGGTTTCGAAGCGCTCATCCGCTGGAACCACCCGCAGCACGGACTGCTGCTGCCCGGTCGCTTTCTGCCGGCGCTGGAGCAAAGTACGCTCGCTGCCGAAATCGGCTGGTGGACGATCGACGAGGCCTGCCGGATGGCGAAGTCACTCAACGCGGGTGGCGGAGATTGCAAGGTGGCCGTCAATCTCTTCCCGCAACAGTTCCGCGCTGCGAACCTGCGGGATCGGGTGGTCGAGGCCGTCCAGCGACACGACATCTCTGCCAATTGGCTGGAGCTCGAAGTCACCGAGGAAGTGACGCTGAATGACGACGAAGCCAGCCTGCTGACGCTGAAGGCCATCCGCGACATCGGTGTCGGCGTCGCCTTCGACGATTTTGGCACTGGCTATGCCTCGCTGTCCTCGCTGCAGCGCTATCCACTTTCGACGTTGAAGATCGATCGGGGCTTCATCCGTGATATCCAGACGTCCCCGTCAGACGCTGCGATCACCCGTGCCCTGGTTGCGATGAGCCGCGAAATGCGTCTGGACACTGTGGCCGAGGGGATTGAAACCGAAGCGCAGGCCGCCGTGCTCCTGGCCATGGGATGTCTGCAGGGTCAGGGTTATCTCTTCGGTCGGCCCATGCCGGCGCGGGATGCGCTGTCGCTTTATCAGCAGACGGCAGGACTTCACCGGGATATGCGCGCAACCGGCTTGCACTAGGCGCGCGCAGGTCACCTGAGCTCAGCCGTTAACCCAGGCCATGTCCTCGCGCGTCAGTTCGACATCGCGCAGTTCGCGGTTGACGAGGAAGTGCTCGTTTTCCTCGGCCGTGATTGCCAGCTCCACCTTGGCGTCGAAGCGCTGGCGGAAGGCGTCGATGATTTCGTCGACGATGACCTCAGGCGCGGAGGCGCCGGCGGAGATGCCCAGCGTGCCGATTTCACCGACATAGTCCCAATCGATCTCGGAGGCGCGCTGGACGAGCAGCGAGCGGGTGGCCCCTGCCCTCAAGGCCACTTCGACGAGGCGCTTGGAATTGGACGAATTCGGCGCGCCGACGACGATGAAGAGATCGCAGCCGGGGGCTGCGTGCTTCACCGCTTCCTGGCGGTTGGTGGTCGCATAGCAGATAGAGTCCGCCGAAGGTGCCGTCAGGTTCGGGAAGCGCTCCATGAGCCGGGCGATGACGCCGGCGGTATCATCGACCGAGAGCGTGGTTTGGGTGACGTAACCGAGATTATCGGCGTCGAGCGGCTGATAGGCGTCCGCGTCTTCGACGGTTTCGACGAGGGAGACCGTGCCTTCCGGCAGTTGCCCCATGGTGCCGATCACCTCTGGATGCCCTGCATGGCCGATGAGGATGACATGGCGACCGAGACGCTCATGGCGCATGGCCTGCTTGTGGACCTTGGAAACCAGCGGGCATGTGGCGTCGAGATAGAAGAGGTTGCGGCTTGCTGCATCCTCCGGCACCGATTTCGGCACGCCATGGGCCGAGAAGACCACCGGCTGCTGGCGATGCTCAGCCGGGATCTCGTCGAGTTCTTCGACGAAGATGGCGCCCTTGGCTTCGAGACCTTCGACGACGTAGCGATTGTGGACGATTTCGTGGCGCACATAAACCGGCGCCCCGTAGCGCTTGAGAGCGAGTACGACGATCTGGATGGCACGGTCGACGCCGGCGCAGAAGCCGCGCGGGCCGCAAAGCCTGATCGTCAGAGGGGGGCGGTTCAGGTGCATGTTCATCGGATCAACCGGCAATCAGGACAGCGATAATGGCGAGGGCAGCGGGAAGCGCCTGGATGACGAAGATCTTCCGCGAGGCCGTTGCACCCCCATATAGGCCGGCGACCAGCACGCAGCCAAGGAAAAACAACTGAATTTGAGTGCCGACGGCAACATCCGGGTGCAGCAGGCCCCAGATCAGGCCGGCGGCGAGGAAGCCGTTGTAGAGGCCCTGGTTGGCCGCCATCACCTTGGTCGCTTCCGCCTGCTCGGGCTTCATGCCGAAGGCGCGGCGCCCGGTCGGGGTGGTCCAGAGGAACATCTCGAGGATCAGAATGTAGATGTGTTCGAGCGCGACGAGCGCCACCAGCGTAGAGGCGAGATAGGACATGCAGTTTCCCCGACACGGCGGTCTATTCGCCGTCTTCATCCGGTCCTTCTAGCGGAAAATCTTCCGTGGCTCTATCGGGATTTCCGACGGATCAGGCCTGCAAGCACGACCGCAACCAGGGCAAAGGCAAGGCCGTACCACGTGATGACATATTGCAGGTGGTTGTTGGGCAGGTCGATCTGGGTCACGCCACCCTTGGGCAGGCCGCCTGCGACCGGTGTCGAATCGGCGTCGAGGAAGAAGGGCAGGACGCGGTCTGCCGGCAGATCGACGGAAGCCGCCATGCGGGTGCGGTCCTTCCAGTAGAAGATGTTTGCCGTCTCGTCATTGTCCGGAACCAGCGAAGACGGCTTTTCGGTCAGTTCTGCCCGGGCGAGACCCGTGATCGTCTGCTCGCCCTCGACCACGCTCTCTGGGCGGGTTGCAGGATCCTTGCGGTCGTAGGGGACAAAGCCCCTGTTAACGAAGAGGTAGCGCCCGTCGGCAAGCTCGAGCGGCGTGTAGAGGTAAAAGCCCGACTGGCCCTGGAAGGTTGCGAGGAAGTGGCGTTCCTTGTCGTTCAGGTAACGACCGCTCGCCGTTGCATGGCGATAATCGACCGCTTCCCCTGCTGCCAGCAGCCGTTCCAGCTCAGCGATATCGACGGGTGCTGCGGTGCTGCGTTGCTGGATGTCGGCAAGCAGGGCTTCCTTCCAGTGCAGGCGATTGACCTGCCAGGTGCCGAGCGACAGGAGGATGACAAGCGCTGCGGGAACGAGCACCAGGGCAATCCAGAAACGCCAGGTGCGGCGGCCGGTCACGCTCCCCTCGCCCATGCCCTCACCCATGCCCATGTCAGCCACGGTCGATGACCCCTTGCGAGGCGTTGTGCTTGTATTGGAGGGCAATCAGCAAAGCTTTCAGGAAGCGCATCAGCCAGAGGGTGAGCGCTACGCCGAGCGGCGCGAAGACGAGGATGTGGAGCCACATCGAGGGCTGATAGGTGAGTTCCACCCAGACTGCGAAACCAACGACCAGAAGGTCGGCAAGCAGGATGACGAAGATTGCCGGGCCATCGCCCGCATCCACCCAGGAGAGATTAAGGCCGCAGGAATTGCAGCGGGCCTTCGGCTTGGTGAAACCGTCAAACAGCTTGCCGTTGCCGCAGCGCGGGCAGGACGCCGTCAGCGCCGCCTTGACCGGATCAACCGGCGGAAATTTCGCTTCGTCTTCGGTCATAGGCTCTCTCCTGTTTGATGCGGCTCGTCCCCGGCAAACCCATAGAGCATGAGAGGGTTCCGTCCCAGTGCCCGATCGTCGCATCGCTGAAAACACAAAGGGCGGCTTTCGCCGCCCTCTGATCAAAACCTGCCCGGGTTAGTGGGCGAGCGGTGCGCCCCAGTCGCCCCAGATATAAATGGCGAAGAAGAGGAACAGCCAGACGACGTCAACGAAGTGCCAGTACCAGGCGGCAGCTTCGAAGCCGAAATGCTGCTGCGGGGTGAAGTGGCCGGCGAGCGCACGGAACAGGCAGACGATCAGGAAGATCGTGCCGACCAGAACGTGGAAGCCGTGGAAGCCGGTCGCCATGAAGAAGGTTGCGCCGTAGATCGAATTCTTGAAGTCGAACGGCGAGTGCATGTACTCGTAGGCCTGGACGAACGAGAACAGGATGCCGAGCACGACCGTCAGTGCGAGGCCGGAGACCAGGCCCTTGCGATCATTGTGGAGCATCGCATGGTGCGCCCAGGTCACGCAGGTGCCGGACAGCAGCAGGATGACGGTGTTGTAGAGCGGCAGGTGCCAGGGATCGACAACCTCGATGCCCTGCGGCGGCCAGGTGCCACCGGTAAACTCAACGCGGCTTGCCTGGATCGCTTCGTTGGCGAAGAGGCTGGCGTCGAAGAAGGCCCAGAACCAGGCGACGAAGAACATCACTTCAGACGCGATGAACATGATCATGCCGTAACGCAGATGCAGCGAGACGACCCGGGTGTGGTGGCCTTCGTGGGCTTCCTTGATGGTATCGGCCCACCAGGCGAACATCGTGAAGAGCACGATGGCGAGGCCGATGTAGAAGAGCCACGGGCTGGCGAAGTTGACGCCGAACAGGTTCAGCGAGCCGCCATTCAGGTAGCGCATGTAGCCAACGCCACCGAAGGTGAGGACGAAGGCGCCGATCGAGGCCAGGAGCGGCCATGGGCTCGGATCGATGATGTGGTAGTCGTGGTTCTTCTGGTGCGCTTCGGCCATTTCAGCAATCCCCGAATGTCAATTTCATTACGAGTTCCGGCGAACCGGAGCCCTCTCACAGTTTCGGCTGTTCCTTGTCTTCACCGACCGACAATGCGGCCACCGGCTCCTGATCATCGCGCGGATAGAAGGTGTAAGACAGGGTAATCGTTCCGATGCCCTTTGTCTCTTCCGCCTCGACGATGGCGGGATCGACGAAGAAGACGACCGGCATTTCCAGTGTTTCGCCCGGCTGCAACGTGGTCTTGGTGAAGCAGAAGCACTGGACCTTGTTGAAGTAGGCACCGGCTTCGCCGGGGGTGACGTTGAAGATCGCCTCGCCGGTGACCGGATGGGGCGAATTGTTCGTCGCGGTGTAAGTGATCTGGACGGTTTCTCCGATCTTCGGCGTCACCTTCTTGTCGACCGCCTTGAAATCCCAGTTCAGACCGGGAGAGGCATTGGCATCGAAGGTCACGTTGATCGTGCGGTCGAGCACGACGTCGGACACCTGCTCGACGCGCTGGGTCGTGCCACCGTAACCGGTGACCTGGCAGAAAAGCTGGTAGAGCGGCACAGCCGCATAGGCCATGCCGACCATGGCGCCAACGAAGACGACGCAGGCGCTCGCCACGCCGAGATTGCGGCGGCTGGATTGCTGGATATGGTCGTTCGATTCGGTCACGATCTTTGCCTCGTCAGCCCACGTTGCCGATCTTGATGATGGTCACGACATAGAAGATCACGACGAGAGCCGCGAGCACGACGCCGAGAGCGATGTTGCGGCCACGGCGCGACTTGCGCTGCTTGTCGTTGAGTTGAACGGTTTCGATCACAGGGCACCTCCGAGCGAGCCGACAAACGGCGCGAGGTAGAAATCGATCATCAAGGCCGCGAACATCGCGAAGAGATAGAAGATCGAATAGGCGAAGAGCTTCTTGGCCGGCACCATCTTTTCGTCGCCGTCGGCCATGCGCCAGACGGCGATGGAACAGTGCACGAAATAGGCGCCGAGCAGACCGGCGACAACGCCGTAACCGAGCGAAGCAAGGCCGGTGAAAGTCGGCAGAACACCGGTGACGGCGGTCAGCACGGCATAGACGGCGATCTGGCGTTTGGTTGAGGGAATGCCGGCGACATTCGGCATCATGGGCACGCCGACGGCGCCGTAGTCCTTCATCTTGAACATGGCGAGCGCCCAGAAATGCGCCGGCGTCCAGAGGAAGATGATCATGAACATGATGACGCTGTCGAGGGCCACGCCACCGGTGACGCATGCCCAGCCAACCATAGGCGGAAAGGCGCCGGCTGCACCGCCGATGACGATGTTCTGCGGCGTCGAGCGCTTCAGCCACATCGTGTAGACGACAGCGTAAAAGAAGATGGTGAAGGCGAGCAGGAATGCCGCGAACCAATTGACCGCAAGGCCGAGAATGCCGACGGAAAAGACCGAGAGGACCAGACCGAAAGCCAGCGCCTCATGCGGCGTCACACGGCCGGCCGGAACAGGACGGGTCGCGGTCCGCGTCATGATCGCGTCGATGTCGGCGTCGTACCACATGTTCAGCGCGCCCGAGGCGCCAGCGCCGACAGCGATACAGAGAATCGCGATGAAACCAAGGAACGGGTTGATCTCGCCGGGTGCGAGCAGCAGGCCGGCCAGCGCCGTGAACACGACGAGCGACATGACACGCGGCTTCAGAAGCGCGAAGAAATCGCGGGGGCCGGCTTCGGAGAGGCGTACCTCACCTTCCATGCCGAAAACGTCGCGACTGTCGATAACCGTCATATTCTCGAATTCCGTCTTGCTTGCTGTTTTGTCGAGCGCCGCGATCCCCTGGACCGCGGCGCCCGAACTTGTTCATGTGAGCCCTTGAGCGGCTTACTTGATCTTCGGCAGCTGTTCCCACTGGTGGTACGGCGGCGGCGAAGACAGCTGCCATTCCAGCGTGGTCGCACCTTCACCCCAGGGGTTGTCGCCGGCGACGCGCTTCTTGGCGAAGGCTTCGAAGACGCCGTAGAGGAAGACGAGAACCGCGAAGGCCGAGATGTAGGAGCCGATCGACGAGACATAGTTCCAGCCGGCATAGGCATCCGGATAGTCGATGTAGCGGCGCGGCATGCCGGCGAGGCCGAGGAAGTGCTGCGGGAAGAACACCAGGTTCACGCCGACGAACATGACCCAGAAGTGCAGCTTGCCGACGAACTCGTTGTACATGTAGCCGGTGATCTTCGGGAACCAGTAGTACCAGCCGGCGAAGATCGCGAAGACGGCGCCGAGAGACAGAACGTAGTGGAAGTGGGCCACGACGTAATAGGTGTCATGCAGCGAACGGTCGAGACCGGCATTGGCGAGCTGGACGCCCGTCACGCCACCGACGGTGAACAGGAAAATGAAGCCGATCGCCCAGACCATAGGGGTCTTGAAGGTCAGCGAACCACCCCACATCGTCGCGATCCAGGAGAAGATCTTGATGCCGGTCGGCACCGCAATGACCATGGTTGCGAAGAGGAAGTAACGCTGGGCCGAAAGCGACAGGCCAACCGTGTACATGTGGTGAGCCCAGACGACGAAGCCGACGGCGCCGATACCGACCATGGCATAGGCCATGCCGAGGTAACCGAAGACCGGCTTCTTCGAGAAGGTCGAGATGATGTGGCTGACGATGCCGAAGCCGGGCAGGATCAGGATGTAGACTTCCGGGTGACCGAAGAACCAGAACAGGTGCTGATACAGAATCGGGTCACCACCGCCTTCGGGCGAGAAGAAGGTCGTGCCGAAGTTACGGTCGGTCAGCAGCATGGTGATGCCGCCGGCGAGAACCGGGAGCGACAAAAGAAGCAGGAATGCGGTGACGAGCACGGCCCAGGCGAAGAGCGGCATCTTGTGGATGGTCATGCCCGGAGCGCGCATGTTCAGGATCGTGGTGATGAAGTTGATCGCACCGAGGATCGAGGACGCGCCGGAAACGTGGAGCGCGAAGATCGCAAGGTCAACAGCCGGACCGGGCTGACCCGAGGTCGCAAGCGGCGGATAGAGCGTCCAGCCACCACCGACGCCGTAAGCGCCTGCCGGACCTTCGACGAACATCGAGAGCACGAGCAGCAGGAAGGCCGGCACGATCAGCCAGAAGGAGATGTTGTTGAGGCGCGGGAAGGCCATATCCGGAGCGCCGATCATGATCGGGATCATCCAGTTGGCAAAGCCGCCGATCAGCGCAGGCATAACCATGAAGAAGATCATGATCAGGGCGTGGGCCGTCGTGAAGACGTTGTACATGTGCTTGCCGCCATCGATGGCAGCATCACCTTCGAAACCGTAGACCATCTGGGCCAGACCGTGGAAGATCTGGATGCCCGGGTCCTGGAGCTCCATACGCATGGCAACCGAGAGAGCGGCACCGATGATACCCGCCACGATCGCGAAGATCAGGTAGAGGGTGCCGATGTCCTTATGGTTGGTCGACAGGAACCAGCGGGCGAAGAAGCCCGGCTTATGGTCGTGATGTGCGCCATGCGCGTGTTCGTCGTGGGCAACAGAGCCAGCCATTGTCTGCACTCCTCTCAGTTCGTGATGTTTTCAGCTGTCTGGACGGCGGCGGGAGCGCCATCGACAGCAGCCATGAGAGCGCGATTGGCGCCGGAGAGATCCGAGGTCGCGGCCTGCAGCCAGGTCGCGTACTGCTCGTCGGTCACGACGCGGATCGCGATCGGCATGAACGCATGGTCCTTGCCGCACAATTCCGAACACTGGCCGTAATACAGACCTTCACGGTCGGCGCGGAACCAGGTTTCGTTCAGACGGCCCGGGATGGCGTCGATCTTGATGCCGAAGGCCGGCATTGCGAAGGCGTGAATGACGTCGGTCGGGGCTGCGGTGACCAGCAGACGAACGGTCTTGCCGACGGGAACGACGACTTCGTTATCCACAGCCAGCAGGCGCGGGTAACGGGCAACGTCTTCCTTGCCGATGGCGGCGCGGTCGGTTTCCTTCAGCATGTAGCTGTCGAAGGACACGGCCTGCTCACCTTCATACTCATAAGACCACAGCCACTGGGTGGCGGTCGCCTTGATGGTGATGTCGGGGTTTTCCGGCATCTTGAGCTGGTAGGTCAGCAGGTTGAAGGACGGGATCGCAATCGCGAAGAGAATGAGAACCGGAGCAACCGTCCAGACGATCTCGATCGCCGTGTTGTGGCTCGTCTTCGACGGCACCGGATTGGCGGCAGCGCGGAACTTGACGACCACGAGGATCAGAAGCATCAGAACGAAGATGGTGATCGGAACGATGAACCACAGTGTGTACTGCTCGAACCAGCTGTTGAACTCCATGATGGAGGTGGCTGGTTCCTGCATACCCATCTGCCAGGGCTTCGGCTGATCGGCGAAGCCTACAGAAGCGAAAAGCAGACAGGCCAAAGCGGCCAAGGCTGCATAGGTTCTCTTCATCACGGTTTGGTCTCCCACAAGCGCTTGATCCACATCAAACCATAGCGCAAAAATCATGCTAGTGTCGCCGTTTCAAATCACAGATTGGCCGCAATCGCAATACGCCCGGACGAAAGCCGGTGCGGCATTTTTGCGCTTCATCAAATACATGCGACCTCGATGCACCGGCTTTAACCAGTTGGGGCACCATGAGGCGCATGATTGCGCTTCCACATCCAAAACGCAGTCCCAATTATGCCGTAGTCGGCCTTAAAACAGGCGTCGGGGCTTCCCATTTGCGCACCCCGACGACAAGAATGTCGGCAATGATTCGTTTTCCAGAGGTTTTCATGGGTCTGCCTAGACTTGCCTGGTCCAGCCTGACCGCGAGCGCCGTGCTGATCGTCGCTCTCGCGACGCCGGCGCTGAGCCAGCAACCGCAACAACAGCCGGGTTCGATCCGCTCCAACCACGGGGCTTGGTCTGTCATCTGCGACAAGCCGGCCGGTGCATCCGAAGAGCAATGCGCTCTGATGCAGAACGTTATTGCCGAGGATCGTCCCGAAGTCGGGCTTTCCGTCGTCGTCTTGAAGACCGCTGACCGCAAGGCGCGCATCCTGCGCATTCTTGCTCCGCTCGGTGTTCTCCTCAAGGATGGCATGGAGCTCTTTGTCGACGGCAACAATATCGGTCGCGCCTATTTCACCCGCTGCTTCTCGGAAGGCTGCTATGTGGAAGTGGAGATCGACGAGGAACTGATGAAGATCCTGCGCGCCGGCAAGGCTGCCGTGTTCGCACTGCGCGAATCCGCCGACCAGGACCGAGTCGGCATTCCGATCGAGCTTGCCGGCTTCGGCGAAGGTTATGACAAGCTGCCCTGAGTGGCCGGTCGCCGGATCGTGATGACTTTATAGATGAGGGGCAAGTCCGGCGGGCTTGCCCCTTTTTCGTTGCGCGCCTACATGCAGAGCCAGCGACCCAAGGAGACCCGCATGACCCAGGACCTTCTCTCCCTCTTCGATTGCGATGAAGGCACGCTGACGCGGCGCGTCGCGGATGCCTTGAAAGGTGCTGACGATGGCGAGCTCTTCGTCGAACATGCCCAGGCGGAATCGCTGACTTTCGACAATGGCCGCCTCAAGGGTGGCTCCTTCAACACCGACCAGGGTTTCGGGCTTCGCGCTGTGGCCGGCGAGGCTGTCGGCTATGCCCATGCCGGCGAGTTGTCGCTCTCCGCCCTCTCCCGCGCGGCGGATGCCGTCGGCGCCGTGACCCATGGCCATTCCGGCTCCTATGCGGCCGCACCGCAGCGTACCAATGCCAAGCTCTATGGCGACGGCAATCCGATCGGCTCGCCGACCTTCGAAGAGAAGGTGAAGCTGCTGTCTGAAATCGACGCCTATCTTCGCGACAAGGACCCCAAGGTGCGGCAGGTGACGGCGACCGTCGGCGCAAGCTGGCAGGTGGTCGAGATCCTGCGCGCCGATGGACACCGGGTGCGCGATACCAGACCAATGACCCGCATCAACATCTCCGTTGTGACCGGTGAAGGCGACCGCCAGGAGAGCGGCTCCTTCGGGGTCGGCGGCCGCATGGGTTTCAATGATTTCCTGACCGAGGAAAGCTGGCAGCGCGGGGCCGACGAGGCATTGCGCCAGGCGCTGGTCAACCTCGAAGCCCAGGAGGCACCGGCCGGTACGATGGATATCGTGCTCGGCAATGGCTGGCCGGGCGTCATGCTGCACGAGGCTGTCGGCCACGGGCTGGAAGGCGACTTCAACCGGAAGAAGACATCCGCCTTTGCCGGACTGATGGGCGAGATGGTGGCCGCCCCTGGCGTCACCGTGGTCGACGACGGCACGATTAATGATCGGCGTGGCTCGATTACCATCGACGACGAGGGCACGCCATCGGCCTATAACGTGCTGATCGAAAATGGCCGGCTGGTCGGCTATATGCAGGACCGGCAGAACGCCCGGCTGATGGGCATGAAGGCAACCGGCAATGGCCGTCGTCAGGGCTATGCTCACCAGCCCATGCCTCGCATGACAAATACCTACATGCTCTCGGGCGACAAGAGCCCCGAAGAGATCATCGCTTCGGTGAAAAAGGGCATCTACGCCGTCTCCTTCGGCGGTGGCCAGGTGGACATCACCTCGGGCAAGTTCGTCTTCGGCTGCACCGAGGCTTACCTCATCGAAAACGGCAAGATCGGCGCCCCGGTCAAGGGCGCCATGCTGATCGGCAACGGGCCGGATGCGATGCGCCGAATCTCGATGATCGGCAACGACACCAAGCTCGACACCGGCATCGGCAATTGCGGTAAGGCCGGCCAGTGGGTCCCCGTCGGCGTCGGCCAGCCGCATCTGCGGATGGACCAGATCACCGTGGGTGGGACGAAGGCTTGACAGAAAACGCGCTCGTTCCCGAACTCGCGGTGAGTGACTGGCGAACGAGCCGCGCCTTCTACTGCGATCTCATCGGCTTTGAGGTCGTGTACGAACGCCCGGAGGAAGGCTTCAGCTTCCTCACGCTCGGGGACGCGCAACTGATGATCGACCAGATCGGGTTCGGCCGGACTTTCGAGTTGGCGGAAGGGCCACTGGATCGACCATTCGGTCGTGGACTGAACCTACAGATCCGCGTGCCTCAGGTTCCGCCCATTCTCGACCGGTTAGAGACAGCTGGAGTGTCTCTCTATTTGCCTCTCGAAGAGAAATGGTATCGGCGCGACGATCACGAGGTCGGCAATCGGCAATTCGTTGTCCCCGATCCTGATGGCTATCTGCTCAGGCTGTTCGAGGATCTGGGGATGCGGGATCTAGCCCCGTAGTCTGTAGACAACCATCTCACAGAAACTTCTGCATCCCCAACCAATCACCCCCGTGCCGGCATCAGCACGCAGTCGTAGCGCTGGCGCACCAGCTTGTCGCAGGCGATGCGGGCTTCTTCCTTGGTCTCGAAACCGGTGAAGCGGGCGCGGTAGAAGGTGATGCCGTTGCGGGTCACCATTTCGGTGTAGGTGTCGAGATCCTGCAGCGGGGTGCCGACCTTCTGGCGGGCCTGGGAGAGGAGATCCATGGCGGCCTGGGCGGAGGTGGCGGCGGCGATCTGGATCTGCCACTTGCGATCGGTGGCCGTCGGGGTGCTGGCCGTATGCTGCGGGTCGACGGGAGCAAAACGGCTCGCCGGAGTGGCGACCAGCTCGGCAGCGGCCGTTTCCGATGGCGCGTAGGCAGCGGCAGTTTCCGGGGCCGCGGTGCCGGTGGCGCCGGCCATGCCCTGTACGGCTGCGACTGCCGACTGGCGCGAAGCGGGAACCGGAATGTCGTCACCCAGGCGGGCGAGATCCATCTGAACGCCGGTCGAGCGCGAGACCAGCAATTGCTCGCCCGACGAGGCCTTCTTGATGTTGGCGTCGATCAGTCGTTCCATGATCTTGTCGCGGCTTGCCGCTGTTCTGCCGCCCATGACGACGCCAATCACGCGGCGGCCATTGTGTTCGACGGCACTCACGAGGTTGAAGCCCGACGCATTGGTGTAGCCGGTCTTGATGCCGTCCATGCCCTTGTAGCGATACATCAGGTTGTTGTGGCCGTTGATGGTCTTGCCGCGGAACTTGAAGCTCTTGGTGGCGAAGAGTTCGTATTCCTTCGGGAAGTCCCGCATCAGGGCGACGCCTAAGGTCGACATGTCGCGGGCGGTGGTGAACTGCTGCGCATGCGGAAGGCCCGAGGCGTTGAAGAAGGTCGTGTTCATCATGCCGAGCGAGCGGGCCTTGCGGGTCATCAAGGCGGCAAAGCCTTCCTCGCTGCCGCCGAGCTTCTCGCCGATCGCGGCGGATGCATCATTGGCCGACTTGACGATCATCGCGAGCACGGCTTCGCGCACGGTGATGCTGTCGCCTGCCTTGACGAAGAGTTTGGTCGGCGGGCGGGAGGCTGCATGTTTCGAAAAGGGAACGGGGCTGTCCCAGCTCAGCTTTCCGGCGCGGATCGCGTCAAAGACCATGTAGACCGACATCATCTTGGTGAGCGAGGCCGGGTGATTGAGCTCATCGGGGTTTTCGGAGGCGAGAACCTCACCGGTGCGGGCATCGAGGAGGAGTTGGGCGCTGCCGGCATGAGCTGTGCTCGAGAGGGAAAGGATCGCTACGCAAAACGATAACGCGATCAGCAACTTGCTCATGAAAACTCCAATGCCGCCGGATTTCAATGATGACAGAGACTGGTGCGATTCGATCGACCCGCCGTCTTGTGGTTGAGGCCCTATGGCAAGAATGGGGCGACAATCAGCCGATCGGAATCAAATGCAACCATCAGTCCACAGAAGGTCGCCCGATCATGGTGAATGGAGGGTTAATCCACAGGGCGAATGCTCGCAGTGCCGGTCACGATGCCGTCAGCGGGCAAGTGATACCGCGCCTGTGCCTTCCTCTGCGAGCCTGTCCGCGGGATTGACGAGCTGGCAGCGCTGAAGAGACAGGCAGCCACAGCCGATGCAGCCGTCCAGATCGGTGCGCAAGCGCTGGAGGACACGGATGCGGGCATCGAGCTTTTCGGCCCAGCCCGTCGCGATGCGGCGCCAATCGTCGGGCGTTGGGGTCCGCCCTGCCGGAAGGGCCGACAAGGCGTCCGCGACCTCCGACAGCGGCAGCCCCACCTCCTGCGCGGCGCGGATCAAGGCCAGACGACGCAGGACATCGCGGCCATAGCGGCGCTGGTTTCCACCGGTTCGATCGGCAGAGATCAGGCCCTTGCGCTCGTAGAAATGGATTGCCGAGACCGCCAGTCCGCTGCGGCGGGCGACGTCTCCGACGGTCAGATGCATTTTTTGGCTCGCCATGGCTTTACCTCAACTTCGGTTGAGGTTGTAGCATGGCCGGAAATCGCATTCTATCGCATCCCGCAGAGAGAGTTCCTTCATGACCGATACGACCGAGAGCCTTGACGGCACGCCCGCAACAGCCGGAGACGGCACCGGGGAAGCCCAATCGGCGACCGTCGATGAAGGAGGCTGGCTCGATCTGTTGCAGCCTGCCCATCTCGCCACGACCCTGATGCTGAGCATGGGTGTCGCGCTCTTTGCATTCAACGGCTTCTTCGTCTCGACTGTCTTGCCGAGCGCGATCGCGGAGATCGGCGGCGGGCACCTCATCGCCTGGTCGGTCTCGCTTTACCTCATCGGCTCGATCGTCGCCGGCGTGACGGCTGCCCAGCTGAAGCAGCGCTTCGGCGCGCGGCGGGTGCTGATCGTGGCCACCCTCCTCTTCATCGCTGGCACGGTGGTTGCAGCCATGGCAACGTCTATGGAGCAGGTGCTTGTCGGCCGGGTCGGACAGGGGCTGGGCGAAGGCGTCGTAGCGGCGATCTGCTATGCGTTGATCCCGGCGCTTTTTCCCACCCGGCTGGTGCCCAAGGTCTTCGGGGTCGAGGCCCTGGTCTGGACCTGCGCCTCCTTCGGCGGCCCGTTTGCGGCTGGCTGGATGGCCGAGAGTTTCTCCTGGCGCATGGCCTTTCTGATCAATGTCCCCTTCGGTCTCATCTTCATCGTGCTTGCCGCCTTTACGGCGACGAGACGCGAAAAGGGTCTCGAGGCTTCGGGGCTGCCACTCTCCCCGCTGGTGCTCCTGTCGCTCGGCATGCTGATGGTCCTTTACTCCGGCATCGTCGGGCAGGCCTTGATGTCGGCGGCCCTGGTCATTGCGGGCCTCGCCCTGCTCGGCTTCAGCGTCATCAGGGACCGCCTGTCCACCTCCAGCCTGATGCCGCACAGTGCCTTTGGTCTCAATTCCACGGTCGGCACGGGTCTCTGGCTGGTCCTCCTGATGCCGGTCGCCCAGGCCACGAGCAGCGTCTACTTCGTCTTTGGCCTGCAGCGAGGCTTCGGCTTCGGTCCGATGGCGGCGGGCGGCCTCGGTGCCGTCATGGCGATGAGCTGGAGCCTCGTCGCCGTCATGATCGCCCATATCGGAGCGGGATCGGCGCGGCGGCGAGCCATCGAGGCGGGTCCGGCTCTGCAATGTGTCGGAATGATCCTGGTGGCGCTGGGCTTTCATCAGGGGTCTCTGGCCCTCCTGATTGCCGGGCAGATCGTCGTGGGTGCGGCCTTCGGCGCCAGCTGGGCATTCCTCAGCCAGATGCTGATGGAGGCAAGTGCCGCTGGAGAGCGTGACAAGACCTCGGGCCTGATCCCGACGCTGCAATCGGCCGGTTTCGCGATCGGGGCTGCCTTTGCCGGACTTGCCGGCAATAGCCTTGGCCTTGCCGAGGCTTCGACCAACGAGACGACGAACATCGCATTTGCTGTCACCTTCCTGATCCCCGTCCTGTGGACAGTCCCGGCCGTTCTGCTTGCCAGACGCTCTACCCGGCTTGCAGAGGGCGTTTTGCCGCCTTCAGCATAAATTGAGGCGACCTGTTGAACCTAGTTTAAGGACTTGAGGGCTAGCCTCCCGGCCATTGTGACCAAGGTATTTCAGGCAGGGCAATGGCGGGACGGATCGGACAGCGGGTGAAACAGGCGGTGATTACCGCCGGGCTGGAGGCGTCCTTCCTGCTGTCGCGGCTCGGGGTTGCCCGTGGCCTCAAGGGGCGCGGTGTAATCTTCACGCTGCATCATGTCCGGCCGGACGAGGCGGGTGCCTTCCAGCCGAACCGGCATCTGTCGATCACACCGGAGTTTCTCGATTCCGCCATCCGGGCGCTTGCTGCGCGCGGCTATCGGTTCTTGCGGTTGCAAGACGTACCGGCAGCCCTTGCAGCACCGGAGGGCGGCGCACCTTTTGCCGTCTTCACGCTCGACGATGGCTTTCGCGACAACCGCGATAATGCGCTGCCGGTGTTCGAGCGCCACGGCGTTCCCTTCACCATCTTCGTCTGCAAGGGACTTTCAGAGCGCAGCCACACGATGTGGTGGGATACGGCGGAGGCGCTGATTGCGGCGAAGTCTCGGGTGGCGCTCTGCCTGCCGGCGGGCCGGATCGACCTCGATTGCGGGACGGCGCGAGCCAAGTCGGCCGCTTTCGATGCCGTCGCGCGTGCGCTGATGGCAGGCGATGAGGCAAAGGGCGTGGCGCTGCTCGATACGGCGGCCAATGCTGCAGGGATCAATCCACATGCCCTCGTCGGCGAGGCGGTCATGGACGGGCAAGAGCTTGCGGCGCTAGCGAGCCATCCGCTCGTCTCCTACGGTGCCCATACCGTGAGCCACCGGGGCCTTGCCCAACTGACCGATACCGAGCTTCTGTCCGAATTCAACGAAAGCGCCGAATATGTCGGGGCGATTACCGGCCAGCGACCGGTGACGTTTGCCTATCCCTATGGCGATGCCCGCAGCGCAACGGTTCGAACGGCCGGCTATGCCGACTGGGCGGGCTTCAAGCTCTCGGTGACAACACGGCCGGGCACCTTGACGCTGGCCTCGATGGCGAACCCGCAACTCCTGCCGCGGATCTCGCTCAACGGGCTCTACCAGAAGGGTCGTTATGTCGAGGCTCTGGCATCGGGGCTGCCGTCGAAACTCGCCGGCGGCTGAGCCCCTCCCCCTCTCCTCAAGGATACATGCGGACCTTCGACCAGCCGTCGCCATCGCGCCGGAACTCGATGCGGTCGTGCAGGCGGAACTTGCGGTCGTGCCAGAACTCGATCGAGCTTGGAATGATGCGGAAGCCCGACCAGTGGGGTGGGCGCGGCACATTTCCGAGCGCGTATTTCGCGGTGTATTCGGCAACTGCCTTTTCCAGCGCGAAGCGGCCTTCGAGCGGACGGGACTGTTTCGACGCCCAGGCACCGATACGGCTGCCGAGCGGGCGCGACTCGTAATACTCGTCCGCTTCCGCGTCGGAGACGACCTCGACCTCTCCTCTCAGACGGATCTGGCGGCGCAGCGATTTCCAATGAAAACACATTGCCGCCTTTTTCTGGCCGAGAATTTCCTGTCCCTTCTGGCTCTCGAAATTCGTGTAGAACACAAAGCCTCTGACATCGAACCCCTTGAGAAGCACCATACGCACATTCGGTAGACCATCCGCATCCACGGTGGCGAGCGCCACCGCATTGGGATCGTTGATCTCCGAGGCTTCGGCGTCCTTCAGCCAGGTGGCGAAGAGGGCAAAGGGTTCGCTCTCTTCCGTGAAGTCACCAGTTGTTAACCCGATATCTGACATATTGTGTAAAATGCTCCCGATATGCATATTGGCCGCCGATGACGAAGCACTGGATCGTAGGCCCCTTGAAAGACATAGCAAAGTCGGTCGAGCGTACAAAGGGTTGGTGCATGCGTAGAAGCTCGATCTTGCTCATCATCACTGCGACACTTCCGCTCAGCGGATGCTTTGGCAGCAGCATGGACCTGTTCGGTTCTGATACCGTCGATAGCTCGATCTCCACCTCAACCGTTGCCAAGAAGGGCAATGGAACCAGCCATTCGGACGAATTGACGGTGCAGAGCGCCGTGTCGTCTGCGGATCTTTCGAAGACCGAGGGCAAGCCGCTCCCCTGGGCAAATGCGACCACGGGCAGCGCCGGCGTGGTGACCGCCATTCAAGAAGAGAAAGGCGATGGCGTGATCTGCCGCAACTTCTCGACCACGCGCCATTCCTACGAAGGCATCGCCTACTTCTCCGGCAAGACCTGCACGGCAGGCTCCGGAAGCTGGCAGTTGATGAACTTCGACCGCCAATCGTAAACGGCGGGGCGATTTCGGTCGCATTCGAAAGAATTGCTTAAGCAAACCCGAAGAAATAGGCCTCCCTGCCCTCACGTAGCGTAACCTTCGATTAGCACTCGCGTGCGAGGCTTTCTCCCAACTGTAGCGACCGGACCCACATGTATCAGAGGGGACGGCATGAGAGTTCGCGGACAAGGCGCCATGATCGGGCCTTGCCGCCTGAGGTGTGTTGGTGTCCTCGATGCGTGATTTCTACTCGATCCTCGGCGTGAAGCGTGATGCGGGCGCGGACGAAATCAAGGCTGCATGGCGCACGAAAGCGAAATCCGTGCATCCGGACCAGAACCGGGACGATCCGCTGGCGAACAATCGCTTTGCCGAGATCGGCCGGGCCTATGAAGTGCTGAAGGATCCGGCCAAACGCAGCCGGTATGATCAACAACGCATGAAGGTGGAAGCCTTGGAACGCGAGCAGACGATCATGCAGCAGCGCCAGTCGGCGCGCGAGGCAGCCGAGAAGGCCAAGCAGGCCAAGGCCAATGCCGAACGCGTGCTGGAGGAACTTGCGCGCGCCGAGGCCGAGAAGGCCAAGGCAGATGCCGCCCAGGCGGCCAAGATGAAGGCCGCAAAGGAACAGGCCGCCGAAGCCAAGGCCAAGGCACAAGCCCAGGCCGGTGTGAAGGAAGAGACTGCGGACGCGGCAGCTGCCGGAGCCTCCGCAAGCGGTGCCGACAAGGCAGCGGGCGCGGCTTCCGGAGCAACAGGTAGCTCGACCACCGGTCCGAGCGCTTCCGTTGGCGGCACGGCATCCGGCCCCGAGGAAACGGTCTCGCGCATTTTTGGCGACAGCCCGGAAGCGGCGGCTGCCGCCGAGAACCTGCGTCGTGAACAGGAAGCAGCTGATCTCGCCGAGGGAATGCCGCTCAAGCCGGCGGCCTCTCCCCTGCTTGCGCCCATCGAACTTCTGAGCTCATTCGTCCGGCGCCTGCGCGGCGCTCCGCCGCCGCTGCCGGAAAAGGCACCCGACATCTTCGCTGATGCCGTTGTCGCGATTGCCGACCTGCTCGAACAGAAATCCGTGTCGATCACGCTCAATGATGGCCGCGAAGTGCGTGTGCCGCTCGACGGCGTGACCGAGGGTCATATCGTGCGCCTGAAGAACCAGGGGCTGAAGTTCCAGGGTCTGCAGCGCGGCGATGTGGCCGTGACCATCAAGGTTCTGAAGGCAGAGCGTTTCCTCGTCGACCAGTTCGACATCCGCACGGTATTGCCGATCACACTGGAAAACGCCGTGCTTGGCTGCGAAAGCCAGGTGGAGGGACCAGATGGAACCATGGTTCCCGTGACGGTGCCGGCCTGGTCGAATTCCGACCAGGTGATCCGCATCGACGACCTCGGCCTGCCCAATGGTGAAGGTGGACGCGGTGCGCTCGTCGTCGAGTTGCGCGTCATGCTGTGGGAAAAGCCGGACGAGAAGGTCACCGACCTCATGCGCCTTATGCGCGAGGGGCTTTACATCTAGGCGTATCTCCCCGCCTGCCCTTTCTGCGTTTTTACCTGACATATGAAGGATTTCTGACGGAGGCGGCATTGTCGAGGGACCGATCGACGGATGTCGGGCTGCAATCTTGAACGCCGGAACGGCCTATGCCATAGGCAATTCCACAGAAAGCATCAAAGGGTCCCGATATGGTTCAAGGTTCCGGCCTTATGGCAGGCAAGCGCGGCGTCATCATGGGTGTCGCCAACAATCGCTCGATCGCGTGGGGTATCGCGAAGGCCTGTCGTGACCAGGGTGCCGAGATCGCGCTGACCTGGCAGGGTGACGCGCTGAAGAAGCGTGTCGAGCCGCTCGCCCAGGAACTGGACGCCTTCCTCGCCGGCGATTGCGACGTGACCAATCTCGACAGCATCGATGCCGTCTTCACCAATATCGAAGCGCATTGGGGCAAGATCGACTTCGTCGTGCATGCGATCGCCTTCTCCGACAAGGACGAGCTGACCGGCCGCTATATCGAGACGAGCCGTGACAACTTCGCCCGGACGATGGACATCTCCGTCTACTCGTTCACCGCCGTTGCTGCCCGCGCCGAAAAGATCATGAACGATGGCGGCTCGCTTTTGACGCTGACCTATTACGGCGCCGAGAAGGTCATGCCGCATTACAACGTCATGGGTGTGGCGAAGGCTGCACTCGAAGCGTCCGTACGCTATCTCGCCGTCGACATGGGCGGCCGCGGCATTCGCGTCAACGCGATCTCGGCCGGCCCGATCAAGACGCTTGCGGCCTCCGGCATCGGCGACTTCCGCTATATTCTGAAGTGGAACGAGTATCACTCGCCGCTGAAGCGCAACGTCACCACCGACGAGGTGGGCAAGTCGGGCATGTATCTTCTGTCCGATCTTTCGACCGGGGTTTCCGGCGAAGTGCACCACGTCGACTGCGGCTATCACACGGTTGGCATGAAGTCGGTCGACGCGCCCGACATCGTGCTCGGCAAGGACTGACATCGGAGACTGCGCCGTGCTCATCTACATGATCCGTCACGGCCAGACCGACTGGAATGCCGAAGGCCGCATGCAGGGGCAGAAGGATATCGGCCTCAACGATATCGGCCGCCAGCAGGCATCCGAAAACGGGCGCAAGCTCGCGCAAATCCTCGGCAGCCATGCCGGGGATTTTGACTTTGTCAGCTCCCCGCTCGGACGCACCCGCGATACGATGGAACGCGCACGCACCGCCATGGGCCTGGCTCCTGGCGAATACCGGCTCGACGACCGGCTGAAGGAACTCTCCTTCGGCGCCTGGGAAGGATCGACGCTGCCGGAACTGGCCGAGGTCTCGCCCGAGCGCGTCGCTGAACGGGCCCGGCAGAAATGGGGTTTCATTCCTCCCGGCGACGATGCGGAAAGCTATGAGATCCTGTCGTGGAGGATTGGTGCCTGGCTGAAATCGGTGGAGCGGCCCACCGTCTGCGTTAGCCATGGTGGCGTCATCCGCAGTTGCTTCCGCCTGATCGGCGATGTTAGCGAGGACGAGGCCTGCGAAATGAACATCCCGCAGGACCGGATATTGAAGATCGACCGCGATCAGAAGACCATCGGCTGGCTCTGATCGTCGATCCCGACCGCCCTGTCCAGGCGGCCACTGCCTGCATTACTGCAGGACTTCCAGATCGTCGACGACGCGCTTGCCGTCCACTTCCGTGTAGAACACGATGACCTTCTGGCCGGGCTCCAGCCCTTCGAAGTTGAACTCCGCCGGAACCGCATAGGTCTTGCCGTCCTCAAGGACGAGGCTCATTCCATCGACATTCACGTCACGGATCGTCGACTCGACATCGGCGCTGCCAGCGAGCACAGCGACGGGGGAAAGGAAGCTTGCCGTGGCAAGAAGCAGGGATATCACGACACGCATGCGAACCACCTTCGACCAAATCGATGCTGAAAACGAATGCAAAATAGCCTCCCGAATGTGGCGGAATTCGCCCGTGATAGTGACATTTCAAGGGGATTGTGGACCCGAATGGCAGCCGGGATCAAGCGCCATCAGGTGGTTATCCTTGGGGGAATGTTCGGTTTAAGCTCTGTGAAGGCATGATCAGAAGAAATGCCAAGGCGATCGACAAAGTACAGGGAGGGGAAAAAGCTCGCGTCTACCGAAATCCTAAATTAACCGCCACACCATACACTTAGCGCAGTTGGGATCAGGGGAAACCTAGACTTGCGTAAATTGATGAAGGACCCGCGGGCCGAGAGCAGATGGGGCAACGGCATGCTCTGGCTGATCGGCGGCGCCTTGCTGAGTGTCCTGATTGTGTCGGTTGGGCTGATGATCGATCGGAAAACCGCGCTCAGCGAGCGGGGCCGTATCGAGCATACAGTGCTGGATCGCCTGCTGCATGTGAAGTCCCAGATCAAGAACAGGGTTCAACTGGACCGGGATCTGGTCCTGTCGCTCGCAGACGACATCGCAGATGACAACGCCCTGTCCCCGACCGAACTCAACCGGACAATCCGGCAGATTCTCGCCAACAATCCCCATATGAAGGCCATTCAGTTCCTGCCGCTTGATGATCCCGGGCGCATGGCTTTCACCGCCTCGATCAGCAACAGAGATCGAACCTTCCTCATCGACGTTCCCGTGCCTCCCTTGCCTTGGCAGACGACGACTGAATGGGTCTCGCTGGTCGCAGAAGTCGATGTGGATCGGTTTTTTGCCCATTATGAGCTGCTGACTGACGCCGAGCTGCCCGACCATGAAGAGCATGACCACACCAAGCTTGCGGTGACGCTGCCGCCGGTCTCTGGCACTGAACGCATCTTTGGGGATGCGTCGATCTTCGCTGAACAGCCTGTCACGGTGTCTGTCGAGGACACAGGCCTGCCCTTCGAGATCTATGGCGTGCCCGGCGACGGCTGGGACGCGGCGATGAACCGTATGCTGCCAAGCCGTCTGCTGGTGTTGGCGGGCGTGCTGGCGATGATGATCTCGGTGCTGCTCGCCGTCTTCCTGCTCAGCGAGCGCAATATGAACATCGCCCGCCTCAGGGGCCGCGAACAGCGGCTGCTGGAGTTGTCGCAGCGTTTCCAGCTGGCTCTCGAGACGTCCAATATTGGCATCTGGGAAATCGACAGCACGACCCATGCCCTGATCTGGGACAGCCGCAGTGCCGGCCTGCATGGGTTGCCGGAAAGCCTCTCCGACGACGAGGATCGGCTTGCCGACTGGTTCGCCTCGCTGCATGCCGATGACATCGGCAAGGCCGAACAGTTCTATTTCGACTGCGTCGTTGCCGGCACGGCCGACCAGTGGGACGTCAGCTACCGGATCCCTCTGTCCGACAACAGCTTCCGCTACCTTCGCTCCGTCGGTGCCCGCACGCTCGACGGCAGCATCACCGGCATCGTCTGCGACGTGACGACCGATACGCTGGTCACCCAATCGCTCAGCCGGGCGAAGGAGAACAGCGACATCAAGAATGCCGAGCTGGAACTGGCGCTTGAGGAACTCTCGAGCCGTGAACACCAGCTGGCCGAAGCCTCGCAGCGCCTTGATCTTGCGCTCGGCTCCTATAGTTGCGGCACCTGGGAAGGCGATCCGGTGACCCGGAGCGCCATCTGGGACGAGCGCATGCACCAGCTCTACGGCATCCCGTTCAGCGACAAGGCCGTTCCCGAACATGTCTGGCTGTCTCGTCTCCACCCCGACGATCGCGGCGATATCCAGCTCGCCACGAAGCGGGCGGTGACACTTGACCAGGTCATGAACACGACCCAGCGCGTGGTCCTGCAGAATGGCGAGATCCGCTATATCCGCTCCGTCGGCCAGCCGCATATCGGTCGCGACGGCAAGAAGAAGCTGATCGGGATTGCCTTCGACGTGACCGCCGATGCGCTGCTTGCCGAGCAGCTGCGCAATGCCAAGGCGGAAACCGACATGCGCAACATCGAGCTGGAGCTCGCCAAGAACCGCATCGAGTTCAACGCGCTCCACGATCCGCTGACCTCGCTTGCCAACCGTCGCAAGCTCGATCTCGAACTCGACCTGCTGGTCCGCAATGGCGACCGGCCGGCGAACAAGTTCGCCTTCCTGCATCTCGACCTCGACCGGTTCAAGGAAATCAACGACACGCTGGGACATGCAGCAGGCGACGCCATGCTGGTACACGCCTCGCGGATCCTGATGAAACACGTGCCGCGCGGCGATCTCGTCGCCCGCATTGGCGGTGACGAATTCGTCGTTCTCGCCCGTCGTCAGACCACCGTCGACGAACTGGCGGCGCTGGCCAACAAGATCATCGAGGAAATGCGCCAGCCGCTCGACTTCGAAGGGTTCGACTGTCGCTGCGGCGTGTCGATCGGCATTGCGCAGGCGCAAGGCGCCTCTCCCGATGCGCGCAAGGTCCTCATCAACGCCGACATCGCCCTTTATCAGGCCAAGGAAAAGGGCCGGAACTGCTACGAGTTCTTCACGCCCGATCTGCAGGCTAATATCGTCGCCAAGAAGCGCATGGCCGACGACATTCTCGCGGGCTTCGACCGCGACGAGTTCGTCGTTTACTACCAGCCGCAGTTCGAGGCTTCGAACATGCAGCTCTGTGGCGCAGAAGCGCTGATCCGCTGGCGCCATCCGGATCGCGGGATCCTTGCATCCGGCAACTTCCTGAAGGTCGCCGAAGACCTGAACGTCATGGCCCGGATCGACGAACTGGTGCTGCAGACAGCGCTGAAGGATCAGATGCGCTGGACGGCGCTTGGCATGCAGGTACCGCGCATTTCGGTGAACGTGTCCTCCAAGCGTCTGCACGACGACAACCTCATCGAGCAGTTGCGGGGCCTTCAGATTTCGCCCGGCTCGATCTGCTTCGAACTGGTGGAATCGATCTTCCTCGACGAGAGCGACACGGTTGCCTCGGACAATATCGAGAAGATCAAGGCGCTCGGTATCGATATCGAAATCGACGATTTCGGCACTGGCCATACCTCGATCGTCAGCCTTTTGAAGCTGAAGCCGAAGCGGCTGAAGATCGACCGTCAGCTCGTCATGCCCGTCACCGTGCAGCCGCAGGAGCGCAGTCTCGTGCGCAACATCGTCGAGATTGCACGCTCTCTCGGCATCGAGACCGTGGCGGAAGGCGTGGAAACGCAGGAACATGCCGGCATTCTGCGCCAGCTCGGCTGCGACTATCTGCAGGGCTATGCCTTTGCCAAGCCGCTCTCGTTCGAGGATTTCACCCGTTTCGTCGACCGCCTGCCGCAGCGCAAGGCGTCTTGAGCACACGCGGCGGTGGATCATGCCGCCGGTGGTGACACAGTGTTGTCGCAAATCAGCGGCAACGGGCGCAAAAGCGCTTCACAGAAATTGTGGATTTGCTCTATGAGTGACGCCATCCAAGGCAAGGCCTGCCGGACGATGTTCCGGCGGGAGAGAATGGAACGGTAGCTCACGCATGTCGCACAATACCTTCGGTCACCTCTTCCGCGTCACCACCTGGGGCGAAAGCCACGGGCCGGCGCTCGGCGCTGTTGTCGACGGCTGCCCTCCGGGCGTCCGTTTCGCCCAAGAAGACCTGCAGGTCTTCATGGACAAGCGCAAGCCCGGCCAGTCCCGCTTCGTCACCCAGCGGCGCGAAGACGATATCGTGAAAGTGCTCTCCGGCGTCATGCCGCAGGAAGACGGCACGATGATCACGACCGGCACGCCGGTCTCGCTGTTCATCGAGAACACCGACCAGCGCTCCAAGGATTACGGCGACATTGCCAAGCGCTATCGCCCCGGCCATGCCGACTATACCTATGACCTGAAATACGGGATCCGCGACTATCGTGGCGGCGGACGCTCGTCCGCGCGCGAGACGGCGGCCCGCGTGGCCGCCGGTGCGCTGGCCCGCCTTGCCATGCCAGGCGTCACCATTCGTGGTGCGCTGGTGCAGATCGGCACGCACAAGATCAACCGTGACAACTGGGACTGGGCGCAGGTCGACCAGAACCCGTTCTTCTGCCCTGATGCTGCGATGGTTCCCGTTTTCGAGGAGTATCTCGACGGCATCCGCAAGGCAGGCTCCTCCGTCGGCGCTGTGATCGAAGTCGTGGCCGAGGGCGTTCCGGCCGGCATCGGCGCACCCGTTTATGGCAAGCTCGACCAGGAGATCGCCGCCGGCCTGATGTCGATCAATGCGGTCAAGGGCGTCGAGATCGGCAACGGCTTCCAGGCGGCCGAGATTACCGGAGAGGAAAATGCCGACGAGATGCGGATCGGGGCCGACGGCAAGCCTGTCTTCCTGTCGAACCATGCCGGCGGCGTGCTGGGTGGCATCTCGACCGGCGAGCCGATTGTCGCGCGATTCGCGATCAAGCCGACTTCGTCGATCCTGACGGAGAAGCGCTCGATCGATGCCGATGGCAATGAAGTCGATGTGCGCACCAAGGGCCGCCATGATCCCTGCGTCGGGATCCGCGCCGTGCCTGTCGGCGAGGCGATGCTCGCCTGCATCATTCTCGACCATATCCTGAGAGACCGCGGCCAGAACGGCCGGACCAGATGAGGACTTCCCCATGAGCTATGACCAGAAGCGCGTCGTCGAGGCGATCCGCGCCTTTGAAGCCGGCGAAATCGTCGTTGTTACCGACGATGACGGCCGCGAGAACGAAGGGGACCTGATCGTTGCTGCCGTCCACTGCACGGCCGACAAGATGGCCTTCATCGTGCGTCACACCTCGGGCATCGTCTGCACGCCAATGCCGAAGGAAGAGGCCAAGCGCCTGAACCTCTCCGCGATGGTGGCCGAAAACGATAGCGCCCACACGACCGCGTTCACCGTTTCGGTCGACTTCAAGCACGGCACGACAACCGGCATTTCCGCCGATGACCGCACACTGACGGTGCGCAATCTCGCCAACCCGAATGTCGGCCCTTCCGATTTCGTGCGCCCCGGGCACATTTTCCCGCTGGTTGCCCGCGAAGGCGGCGTTCTGATGCGCTCGGGCCACACGGAAGCCGCCGTCGACCTCTGCAAGCTTGCCGGCCTGCCCCCGATCGGCGTCATCTGCGAACTCGTCAATGACGACGGCACTGTGACCCGTGGCCAGCAGGTTGCCGACTTCGCCGTCAAGCATGGCTTGAAGCAGGTCTCCGTCGCAGACCTCATTGCCTATCGCCAGCGCAAGGAGACGCTGATCCAGCTCGTCTCCAAGTTCGACCTGCAGACCCCCTATGGTCCGGCCAAGGCCTATGCCTATTCGCTTCCCTGGGATCCGATGCAGCATCTGGCCGTCGTCTTCGGCGACATCCGGGACGGCGAGGACATTCCGGTGCGCCTGCATCTCGAGCATGTTGGCCAGGATGTCTTCGGCACCAACCGGCAGGTCGACGGCATCATGAAGCGGATCGCCGACAAGGGCCGCGGCGTCATCGTCTACCTGCGTGAAGGCTCCGTCGGTGTCGGCGTTTCGACCACCGCGCGTGGCGGCAAGCATGACCGCGAAGATCATTCGGAAGCCCAGGCCCGCGAGAGCGAATGGCTGGAAATCGGGTTGGGCGCGCAGATCCTCAAGGATCTCGGCGTCACCTCGATCCGCCTGTTTTCGTCGCGCGAACGCCACTATGTGGGCCTTGAAGGGTTCGGCATCCGCATTGCTGCGACGGAAATCGTCTGAGGGTTAAGCGGGCCTCCCGTCTCGATTGACGCCATGTGGCGCTTATTGCCGCCTGATCACCCCACCCCGGACCTGCGGTCCGACCCTCCCCCTCAAGGGGAGGGTGGCTTGCGGCAGGGCTCTTGCCGACCTTTCAGTATGTCGCAGCCGCGACCGGCAGCCACCCACCTCCCCCTTGAGGGGGGAGGTCGACGCGCAGCGGCGGGTGAGGTGACCCAAGCCCCGCCCAAAACACTCAAGACCCGATCGGCCTCTCGACCACAGGCTCCGACCTGCCATTCCAGCTCAGCCGCCAGACATCGCCCTGGCGGACAGACTGAACTGCGGCGGGGCGCAGGATGGCGAAGCAGGTGCCGCCATGATGGCGGACGGAAGGGTAAATGATGCCGTTCAGGCCGGCGCGTCTTGCCTCCAGCGCCAGGTGGTTTCCTTGCGGATAGCCGACAGATTTGTCCGGCGACAGCGCCGGATGTCCCGGCGCGTCGCTCAGATCGAGAAAGGCGCCGGAGACGCTGCAGACCATCTCGGCATAGTCAGCCACCGCCTCATAGACACCGGTGCGGGCCAGAAATTCCGTCATGTGAAAGGTGATCTCGGCGAGGCAGGTCTCGACCGAAAGCGCTGCATACCAGGCACCGCGCGTCTCGCCGTTGAAGCGATTGGCCTCGCGGGGCTTGGCATAGGCGAAACTCGCGTTGATGAAATGGGCATGGGGCACGTCGTAGACGAGTTCGTTGGCCGCCAGACCGGAAATGCCGGTCGCCTGCGCCTGCATGCGGGTCGAGGTTGCGGCCTCGATTTCGGCAAGCTCAGCCAGTTCCTCGGCCGTATCGGCGAGCGGGGCCAGCACCGGCGGGCGCAGCCGCGCGGTGGAGACGAGGCGCACGGTCCGCGGATAAGCAACCGTCGAGACCGGCAGGCCGGCGATCTGCACTCAGAGCCCCCCGCGCACGGCGTCGACGTAGCGGCGAACCTCGAGCATGTGGGGAATGCCGCCCTCGATCATGGCGGCGACGGGGGAGCGACGATCAAATAGCGGGCCTGTATTTTCGAGGCTCGGCCAGCGATCGGCCATGGCATCGACGAAGAGCAGATGCAGCGCTTTGTAGATGCCCAGAAGCGCCGAGATCCGGGTCATCTGATCCTGGCTCAGCGTTTTCGTCACGCTCTCCGGCTTCAACCGCTCCCAGGTGCTGAGGGAGACCCCGAGCAGGGCTGCCGCCTGCTGACTGGTCAAGTCCCACTGGACCATGAGGCGGCGAAAAGCCTTCAGCGCTGCGGCCGAGAGCCGCTTGCGGTCCGCCTCGGAGGCAAAGCCTTGCGAGACTGGGGATGGGGCGGTGTGGCGTTCTACGGCGTTGAGCACGATGATAGCCCCCTCAAATGATAGTTTTAATATACTTCATTTGAGGGCCGATTCAAGGATGGTGTGTTGGACGCTCGCCTTAGAAGACCACACGCGTGGTGGCGCTCAGCCAGTAGCTGCCTTTATCCTGGCTTGAGGCATTCAACATGAGCTGCCCTTCCAGTGGGCCAGACTTCGTTTGGATACCAATGCCGCCGCGTAGCCAGTTCTGCTCTACGGGTGCGCCCGGCAGATCGAAGCTGGTAAAACCGATGATCTCGCCCGTGGTGTTCGGTGCCTGATCCTCGAAGCGGTGTGCGACTTCGGCGCGGGATACGAGGCTGACAGTCGAGGTGAGGTCGAGGCAACCATCAAGTCCGAGGCGGACAGTGTTGGAGGAGCCTTGCGTCATATCGAACCGGGCTGGGAAGCTGCCGCCGGTTTCGCTGTAGCCGTCGGTTTTCGTCGTGAGGTGGGTGAAGCTGGCATAGGGCGTAAACGTGGCATCCCGGAAGGCAAAGGCGTCGAGCCAGTCCAGACGCGCACGGAAACCGAGCGTGCGGGTATCGGCCGCGCCCTCGGAGAGATCAGTGCCGGTCCCATTGAGATAGGCGCGTCGCATCGACAGTTCGCCAACGCTGGCGAAGCCTGTCAGAGTGGCATAGACGGCCCGTGAGACAGCCATGCTGATCTCGGGCAATATGTAGCTCCCCTTTACCCGGCTGAAACCGCCGAGATCGAGATCCGCCTTGGAATAGGACGTGCCGAGAGCGAGACGCAGGGTGATCTCGTCTGTCGGCGCATAGGCAAAACCGATCTCGCCGGTCCCCGTGGGACCCGTGCCGAAGTCGTTGGTGACCGCACCGAGGTCTCCCGTCGCCCAAAGCGCACGCTGACCCGCAGAGAGACGGTGGAACATGGGCGAGGAATTGGCGCCATTCATGGCGAGATCGGCAACTTGCTGGGGCACGAAAATGTGGCGGGGCAGACCGTTGAAGCTCTGCATGTAGTCCTCGACGGCGATGATGCCGGCTGTCGGACCGGAGGGATCCGTGGACGCCCCACGGGCGACAAAGGCCTTGTTGTTGCGCAGGGTGCCGACGAC
This sequence comes from uncultured Allorhizobium sp., assembly GCA_958439205.1. Taxonomy (GTDB): domain Bacteria; phylum Pseudomonadota; class Alphaproteobacteria; order Rhizobiales; family Rhizobiaceae; genus Allorhizobium. The sequence goes on from OY288189.1 coordinate 3,903,715, forward strand.
GATGGAGCCGTCGGCGGAGACTGCGCTGGCCGTGTTGGTGATATCGGTGGCGAGTTCGACGCCGCTCTGACGCAACCAGTCGTCCACGGAAAGCATGCCTGACGCTTCGGTCCAGCGAAAGCCATTGTAGACACCAACTCCCTGGCCCGCCTGACCGACCACCACCGAGCCATCGTCGCTGACGCCAAGGGCGGACGATTCGAGACCACCCAGTGTTCCGAGGTCGACCATCGCGTTTGTCGCAGATGTCCAGCGAAACGCCCTGTAGCGGCCGCCGGCTTCGGATTCACCAACAATGACGGAGCCATCCGCACTGGCTGCGTTCGCCGCGGAAGCGCCCCCGCCCGGAAGGATACCGATTTCAACTGCCGGGCCCGTGTCGATCCAATATGCTGCGGTTGTCACGCCCGCAGCGGTCTGGGCACTGCCGACGATCACGTGTCCGTCGCGGCTTATGCCCCGGCCAATTGAGTCTGAGCCGCCGAGTGTGCCGAGCAATTCCATAACGCCAGGGCTCGCGGCGCTGACATAAGTCCAGCGAAAAGCGCGCAGAGATCTATCTGCGAGGTCCCCCCAACCGGAGACAATCCGGCCTTCACCGCTGACACCCGTCGCCCGCGAACTGGTACCTCCGAGATTGCCCAGCAACATGATGGCACTGTCGGCGGTCGAGATGAGGAATGCTTCGGTCGACAGGGACCCAAAGAGTGTGCCCACCATGACGGAGCCATCATCGTCGATGTCCGTCAGGTTCGAATAATCTCGACCGAAGTACTGGTCGAGCACGTAGGTGTCGTCCGCAGCGCGCCAGACAAAGCCTCTGTTCGCGGCCACGTTCATCGGGCCGCTGGAATCCGTGTAACTGACATTACCGACGACGAAACGTCCGTCGCCACTGATGGCAATCGCGCGAGAGGTCGCCGTGCCAACATTGTTTTCGATCTGCTCCCAGCCGAAATCGGCAGCGAGGGCCTGGCTTGTCGACAATGCGGACGCGGCAAGGAGCACACAGAGATGCGGCAGCGGGCGGAGAGAGAGCAATGAGCGCATGAAACAGATCTTTCGCAAAGGACTGATCCGCTGCACGGTGACGGCCGTGGGCGGTTGTTATGCGAAAGAACTGTGTGAGTTGTGACTGATGCACAACTCCAAAGGTTGCATGCATATTTTGGACACGTTGACGATGCGGGAGGCGCCTGGGAGGCTCAGACCACCCGACGCGCCATTCCGACAGAGCGCGGGGCTGTCTCATCGAAGCCGAACTGCGAATAGAGGCGGTTGGCGGGGACGTCGGCGATCAGGCTGACATAGGCAGACTTCGGCAGGGTGGCGATGAAGTCGGAGAGGGCCGCCATGATCCACTTGGCGAGGCCCCTGCCCTGATGATCCGGCAGGATGGCGATGTCGGTCACCTGAAAGAAGCAGCCGCCGTCGCCGATGATGCGGCCCATGCCGACCGTTTCTTCGCCCAGCATCAGGCTGACGCCGAAGATGGAATTGGGCAGGCCCTTTTCGGCGGCTTCGCGGGAAAAGGGCGTGAGGCCGGATTGCAGGCGCAGGCGCATGTAATCGTCGATGGCGGGCACGCGGGTTTCAATGCGGTAGGCGCTGTTGTCGGTCACGTCGGATCTTTCTGTCTATGGTGTTTGATTTGTTCAGCCGAGCCAGCCCGGCTGCAGGCGCACGGCTTCCATGCCGGCGAAACGGGCGACGCGTTGGAGTTCTGCTTCCAGCTTCTCCAGACGGCCGGCGCTCGGCTTGATGCCCGGTTCCAGCCAGAGGCGGCGCACATCCAGCACGCCTTCACGGCGCTCGGCCTTCATGTCGATGCGGCCGATCAATCGGTCGCCTTCAAGCAGCGGGAAGACGTAATAGCCGTATTGGCGCTTCGGCTCGGGTACGAAGACCTCGATGCGGTAGAAGAAGCCGAAGAGGCGTTCGGTGCGGTTTCGGTCGCGGATCAGGGGGTCGAAGGGCGAGAGAACACGGATCCGGCCCGGCGGCTCGGGAGCGTCGAGCAGTGCAGGAACCTGAGACGCGAAGGCGAAGGAGGCGCGCGGCTTTCCGTCGACGGTTTCGAGCAGCAGCTCCTCCAACTCGTCACGATGGGCTGCCACCCAGGCCTTGGCTTCATCCGGCGTGACAATATCGAAGAAGGCGGCGACCTCGCCCGAGGTGGCGAAGCCGAGGCGGGTGAGAGCTGCCCGGCAGGCCCAGTCGACGAAGGTCTCGTGGTCGACTTCGGCTGCGTGATGGTCGGCCGGGATCACGCGTTCAGCGAGGTCATAGACTTTCTGAAAACCCTCGCGCCGCGCGATCGCAAGCTTGCCGGTATGCCAGAGGAATTCGAGTGCGGTCTTCGAGGGATGCCAGTTCCACCAGCCGCCGGACTTGTGGTCCTCCGCCTTCACGTCCCGCGCCATGACCGGGCCATGGTCACGGATGCGGGCATAAGTCTCCTCGAAAGCCTGGTCGAATCCCTCCCCCTGCCATCTCGCCCAGTTCTGCCGGATGCGCTCCTCGCGGCGGACGAAGCGGTGCTTCCAATAGGGGAAGAAGGCCGAGGGGATGACCGAGGCATCATGCGTCCAGTGCTCGAACAGTGAGCGATCCTTCTCGGCCAGATGGGCAAGATCGGCCTGGCGATAGGTCTGGTTGCGGGAAAAGAGGATCTGGTGATGCGCCCGCTCGACCCACTGGATGCTGTCGACCTGGACGAAGCCGAGATCGTGGATCAGGTCGTAGAGCCCCTCGCGCCCGAGCGCCTTCGTCGGCGAGCGGGACAGGCCCTGCCGTTCGAGGAAGATTTTTCGCGCCAGCGTGTTGGGGACCGGAATCGACATGCGATCAGGCTAGGGCATGTTCGTGGTTTGTTCAATCGCTGAATATCGGAGGTTGTGGATTGCAGGTGCGGCGCATGGCTGAAGGCTGCCCGGCCGCGCTCGCGGGTGGGAGTGATGACCTCTGGCACCGCCATCTTCGTCAGTCTATAGGATCACCAACTGCCCCGGAGACCCCACACCTTGCACATCCGCTTCGATAACGCAGACCTGCGCTTCGGCGATCGCGTGGCGCTTCAGCCGCTCTCGCTGTCGCTTGTCGAGCCTCGTGTCGGCGTGATCGGGCTGAATGGCTCCGGCAAGACGAGTTTTGCGCGGCTGATTGCGGGTCTCGCCAAGCCGACATTCGGCACGGTGACGCTGGATGGGCTGGATACCGTGACGGACGAGAAGGCGGCACGGGCGAAGACTGGATTTATTTTCCAGAACCCCGGCAATCAGATCATCCTGCCTGTCATCCGCGACGACGTGGCGCTCGGGCCCAAGTCGCGGGGGCTTGATACCGCAGAGGTCGAGCGGCTGGTCGATGAGGCGCTGGCTCGCTTCGGCATCAGCGATCTCGGACCGCGGCGGCCGCATGAGCTGTCGGGCGGGGAGCTGCAGCTTGCGGCGCTTGCCGCCGTCTGCGTCAACAGGCCTGACGTCGTCATCTTCGATGAGCCGACCAACCAGCTGGACCTCAGGAACCGTGCCCGGGTGAAGGCGGCGATCGACGGGCTTGGCGAACAGGCCGTGGTCATCAGCCACGACCTCGAGCTCGTGGCGGATTTTTCCCGCGTGCTGGTATTCCATCAGGGCGCGCTCGCGTTCGACGGTCAAGGAGGCGACGCCATCGCCCGCTACCGGGAGATCGCCGGATGCTGACGAGCCTGCATGTCGAGGGGGAAAGCCTCCTGCATCGCATCCCGGTGAAGCCGAAGCTTTTCGGGTTGATGGCCTTTGGGCTGGCGCTCTATTTCGTCGACCAGCCAGTCATGCTCGGGGCGGCCCTTGTGCTGACCGGTCTGCTCTACCTCTCCACGGGTGTCGGCCTGGCCGAGGGCTTCAGGCGGCTCCGGCCCGTGCTGTTCACGATCGGCTTTCTGGCGGCGGTCAATCTCCTGCTGCTCTCGCCGCTCGAGGCCTTGGTCACGACCCTCAGGCTCATTGCGATCCTGTTTGTTGCGGCGGCCGTGACGGCGTCCACGACGATTGCCGATTTCATGGCTGCGGTCACCGATCTCGCCCGGCCGCTGGAGCAGCTGGGTGTCATGAAAGCCGCCGATCTCGGGCTGGCACTCGGGCTGGTGCTGCGTTTCGTGCCGGAGATTGCCGGGCGTTACGAGGCGCTGAGGGAGGCGCATGCGGCGCGGGGCATCCCGATGAAGCTGTCGCGCATGCTCGGGCCGCTGATCATTTCGACGTTGAAGGATGCCGATCGGATCGCCGAGGCGATTGACGCGCGGGGCATTCGGGGCCAGTAACGGGGCGATCTTTTTCGGGGACCTTTCATGACCACCAGAGACCTCGTGCTCGCCGCACTCTTCACCGCCATCATCATCGTGCTCGGCTTCATTCCGCCGGTGCCGATCCCGCTGCTGCCGGTTCCGATCACGGCCCAGTCGATGGGCGTCATGCTCGCTGGCTGCATCATCGGCGCCAAGCGCGGGGCGCTGTCTTACGCGCTGCTCGTCGTGCTCGTTGCCGTCGGGCTTCCCGTGCTTTCGGGCGGTCGCGGTGGTCTCAACGTGCTGATGGGGCCGACTGGCGGCTATATCTTCGGCTGGATCATCGGTGCCTTCGTCACCGGCTTCCTCGCCGAAAAGCTGGTCCGCGAGGGCCAGTCGGCCGTCAAGCAAATGACCGGCTTCTTCGTGGCGAGCGTCGTCGGCGGTATCGGTATCGTCTATCTCTGCGGCATGCCGTGGCTCTCGGTCGTGGCCGGCACGCCATTCGACAAGGTGGTCCTCGGCTCGCTCGCCTTCATCCCGGGCGACCTCGTCAAGGCTGCCATCGCCACCCTTGCAGCTCGCGCCGTGATCGTTGGCTATCCGCTTCTGCCGGCGCGCGCGTAACACCCAGAAAGCGTCGTTCAAGAATCGAAATGCCACCGCTAAGGTGGCATTTTCCGTTTTTGGTTCCGGGGGATTTGAACCGTGACGACACTGCCGAGAATTCTGCTCGCCTGCGCTTTGCAAGCGGTTGCCGCCACGTCCACGATGGCAAACGATTCCATGGCGACGCTGGAGGCTGGCGGCCTGGTGTTCACGCGCAGCGAAGAGATCACCATGGCGCGGGAAGATCTCTACATCTCGCCGGAAAAGGTGGAGGTGAAATATCTCTACCGCAACACGACGGACAAGCCGGTGAAGACGATCGTCGCCTTCCCCATGCCGAAGATCGGCGGACCGGTGGAGATCATGTCGGCAGTCCCCGACGAGCAGAGCGACAACTTCATGGACTTCTCCGTGGTTCAGGACGGCGAGGCGATCGAGCCAAACCTTCAGCAGCGCGTGCTGGTGCGCGGCATTGATTTTACCGCTGATGTCGAAGAACAGGAGATCCCGCTGCAGCCGCTCCTGAAGGAGACGACGGAAGCGCTGAAGGCGCTGGAGCCCGATGTCATCAAGGACTGGCTGGCCAAGGGACTGATCGTCGACCTCAACTTCGGGATGGGCGGCACGTCCGAGCCGGAATATGTGCCCGTCTGGGAGCTTGAATCGATCTACTGGTGGGAGACGACCTTTCCGGCCGGCGCCGAGGTGGAGGTCGAGCATCGCTATCGCCCGAGCGTCGGCGGGAGCGCGGGCCTCGTCTTCATGTGGGACGGCAAGCCTTCCGATTCCTATGCGGACTACCAGAAGCGCTACTGTGTCGACGACGACTTCCTCAACGCCGCGATCAAGCTCGAAAAGAAGCAGAACCCCGATGCCGGCGTCTATTATTTCGAGCAGTGGCTCTCCTACATCCTGACGACCGGAAACAACTGGTACGGGCCGATTGGAGACTTCCACCTGACAGTCGACAAGGTGAACCCGGACTCGATCGTCAGCTTCTGCGGCGAAGGCGTGAAGAAGACGGGGCCGACCACCTTCGAAATGCGGGCCAAGGACTATTATCCGTCGAACGATCTCAACATCCTGCTGGTCGTTACAAACAAGGTCGCGATGCAGGGCCAACCGTAACAGTTACGTTTGCGATCGAATCTCACCGGTCAGGCAAATTCGCGCATGATCTGGTAACGGCTTGTAAAATCGTTTCGAAGAGGATCCCGGCTGATCGGTCGTTTCCGGTGTCCCCCTGAGCGCTCCATGACGGAGACGCAAACGCCCGAACGGATCATGTCACCGCTGCATCGCGACGCCGGGTCTCCGGCCGTCCGCCCATTTCGCGCGCCCGAAAGTCACGACATGTTTCTCAACAACCTTTCTCTCAGCAAGAAGCTGATCCTCACCTTTTGCACCATCATGGCCGGATGCTTCCTGGCCTCCGTTGTCGTCTTCGTCCAGGCTTACACGGCAAAGACCACGCTGATCGAACAGGATCGGGCACAACGCATCGTCAACCTCGTCGATGCTGCGACCACTGCCATGGCCGAGCAGGCTGCCAACGAACGCGGCTATCTGCTGTTTGGCAGCGAAAGCACGCTGGAGGCGGTTGCGACAGAGCGCAAGGCGCTCGAGGCAGCCCTTGCCGAAGCCCGCACGCTCGCCGGCAATGACAGCGCGCTTACCGCCCGCGTGGACGCCATGCGCGCGGCCGCAGACGCCTACGCCACCAAAGTGGCCGATCCGCAGATCGCCGCCCGCAAGGCGGGTAAGACGGCGATTGAAGACATCGCCGCGATCGGCACGACTGACGCGACCGGTGCCCTCGATACGTTCCGGGCTGCCGCCACGGATATCAAGGGCGTGCTGGCCACCGAGACGGCAGCGACCCGCGCCCGTCTCGAGGCAGCACACTTGGCGCTGGAATTGGCGCTGGTGCTGGGTGCCGGCGTTGCTGGTGTGTTTGCCGTCGGGCTGATCTGGCTGCTTGCCCGCTCCATCGTCACGCCGATCACCGGCATGACCAATGCCATGACGCGGCTGGCCGCCGGCGACCACGCTGTGGATGTGCCGGCTGTCGACCGTGGCGACGAAGTCGGCCGTATGGCCAAGGCCGTGCTGGTCTTCAAGGATGCCGCGATCGAGAGCGCGCGCATGTCCGACGAGCGCCGCACCCTGCGCGAACAGGCCGAGGCCGACCGTCAGCGGGCGGAAGCCGAAAAGGCCCGCGAGGCCGAGGAAGTCCGCTTTGCCATGACCGAACTGGCGCAGGGACTTTCGGCGCTTTCCAACGGTGACGTGGTGTTTCGCCTGGAGAAAGCCTTCGCGCCGCATCTCGACAGCCTGCGGGGGAACTTCAACGAGTCGCTCGAGAAGCTGCATGCTGCGCTGAGAACAGTGGGTGCCAATGCGCAGGCGATCCATGCCGGCGCAGCCGAGATCCGCTCTTCGGCCGACGATCTTGCAAAGCGCACCGAGCAGCAGGCGGCCTCCGTCGAGGAAACCGCCGCCGCCGTCGAGCAGGTCACCAAGACTGTGCGCGACACGGCCAAGCGCGCCGAAGATGTCGGCCAGCTTGTCGAGAGCACGCGGTCCGGCGCCGAGCGCTCCGGCGAGGTGGTGCGCAATGCCGTGTCTGCCATGACCGAGATCGAGCAGTCTTCCCAGTCGATCTCCAACATCATCGGCGTGATCGAGGATATTGCCTTTCAGACCAATCTGCTGGCGCTCAATGCCGGCGTCGAGGCCGCACGCGCTGGCGAGGCGGGCAAGGGCTTTGCGGTCGTTGCCCAGGAAGTGCGGGAACTTGCCCAGCGGTCTGCCAATGCCGCGAAGGAAATCAAGGCGCTGATCTCGAAATCGACCGCGCAGGTCGGCAATGGCGTGGCTCTCGTCGGCGAGACCGGCACGGAGCTCGAGAAGATCGTCAACGCCGTCCAGGAGATCAGCCACCACGTCGGCGCGATCGTCACTGCGGCGCGCGAACAGTCGACCGGTTTGCAGGAGATCAATCTCGCGGTCACCGCCATGGACCAGGGCACGCAGCAGAATGCAGCCATGGTCGAGGAGCAGACAGCAGCCTCGCATACGCTGGCAGCGGAAGCGGACTCGCTGAACACGCTGCTTGCGCAGTTCCGACTTGGTCAGTCCGGGACGGTGCCTGCAGGAAGAATGGCGCAGCATCGTGTAGCCGCACCCTCGCCCGCCCCTGCTCGCCAGCCCGCTCTCCGTCAACCGGCCGCGGCTTCCGCTTCTCATGGCCCCGCCCCCTCGCCTGCCCGGGCGCTGGCCGGTAAGCTCGGTCGCGCCTTTGGCATGGTATCTGCGGCACCCGCCGAACCAGCAAAGCAGGACTGGACGGAATTCTGATTTCAGGGCCGGGCTGCGAAGCCCGGCCATCTCCCGCTGGCCTGTCGTTATCCTCAATGAGGGTTTAAGAAATACCGCAAAATTTAGCGGTTCTTGCCCAAAGAATTAACGATATCTCGCCATCCTGCCGCGATTGACGGGGCCGTACCAGCGGCCGTGGGGATGGGACAAAACATGCTGAATTCGTTGAAGAAAATACCGCTCTCGGTGCAGATGGTGCTCGGGATCGGGATCGCGGTGGCCGCCATACAGGCAGGCACCGCAGCCTATGAAATTTCCGCAGAGCGGCTGAGCCTGACGGACAAGGCGGCCATGCGCGGCGACGCTGCACTCGATATGCTCGAGTCCGTGCATACCCAGGCCATGCTGAACCGCAAGGAAGTCGGCGAGGACGACCCGGCAATCGAGACGCTCGATGGGACGATGGAGCAGTTCTCCAATGCCGGCGGCAGCGTGAAGATCTGGCTGGTGATGGGCCCGAAGGTCATCGACTTCCAGAGGGCACAAGGAGAGACCGAATTCGAGAGCCCTCGTGATGCGCTCGACCAACAGACGATCGACAAGCTGCAGACGCTCAACAGTCTCGAAGGCGAGACTTTCCGCATGACCCGCCCGGTCGTGCTGGGACAGGGCAGTGCCTCCGACGAAAAGTGCGCGGCCTGTCATACCGCACAGATGAATATTCAGCCGGGAGAGGTCATCGGCGTCTACAGCGCCGAGGTCAATCTCGCCCCGGAACTCGCCGCCTGGCGCGCCAATGTCTGGACGCGGGTGTGGATGGGCGCCGGCGCGATCGGCCTGATGATCGCACTCGTGGTCGCCATGCTGCGCATCACGGCCATCAACCCGCTTCGCAACCTGACCCAGGCGACGGAGAAGCTTGCGGGCGGTCAGCTGGACATCGAGATCGAGAACCGCGAACGGCGCGACGAGCTTGGTATAATGGCCCGAGCGCTCGAAGTCTTCCGTGACAATCTGCGACGCAACAAGGCCCTGGAATCGGAAGCGGACCAGGCTCGGCAAAAGGCCGAGGCGCACCGTCTCGAAGTCGAGCGCCGCGCCGAAGACGAGGCAGCCGAACGGCTGCGTGTGGCAACGGCCGGCCTTGCCGGAGGGCTTCGTCGTCTCGCGACCGGTGATCTCGCCTTCCAGATCGAGCAGCCCTTTGCCGAGAGCTTCGAGGCGCTGCGGCATGACTTCAACTCGTCTGTTCGAGAACTTGCAGCCACGATGGACATGATCCGCCAGACGGCAGGCATTATCGATGGTGGTAGCGCGACCATCGCCGGTGGCGCACGAGACCTCGCCCGCAGAACCGAAAGCCAGGCGGCATCGCTTGAGCAGACCGCCGCATCGCTCAAGGAGATTAACGCGACCGTTGCTGCCGCCAACCAGCGGGTGGCGGAAGCGCAGACCGTTGCCAAGAAGGCCAATGGCAGCGCGCTCACCTCCGGCAAGGTGGTGACCGAGGCGGAAGAGGCGATGCATCGCATCGAGGAAAGCGCCCAGCAGATCTCCAACATCATCGGTGTGATCGACGAGATTGCCTTCCAGACCAACCTCCTGGCACTGAACGCCGGTGTCGAGGCCGCCCGTGCAGGCGAAGCGGGCAAGGGTTTTGCCGTTGTCGCCCAGGAGGTCCGCGAGCTCGCCCAGCGATCGGCGAATGCGGCGAAGGAGATCAAGACACTGATCCAGAACTCCACGTCTCAGGTGGAGAACGGCGTGCGTCTCGTGCATGGCACGGGTGAGACCCTGCTGGAAATCGGTGCGCTGATCCAGACGATGAACGAGCACATGGACGCGATCGCCGACTTCACCCAGGACCAGGCGAGCAATCTGCGCGATATCGGCGGGGCGGTCGACACGCTCGACATCGTCACCCAGCAGAACGCACAGGTCTCCGAACAGTCGAGCAATGAAGCAAACAGGCTTGCAACAGAGGCCGGCTCGCTCAGCCAGATGATCCAGCGTTTCAAGCTGCCATCGACAAGCGACGGACACCGCCGGGCTGCCTGACAGGCGTTACCGTCGGCACATGAAAATGAGAAAGCCCGTGGCTCGCGCCACGGGCTTTCCTTTGGCCTGAACTCAAAAACGATCAGGCTTACCGGTCGTCTTCGACATCATCGACGACGTCCGTCATGGGGCGGTCCGCACCGTCCGCATGTTCGTGGATCCACTCACCTTCGGCATTCTGCCAGCTGATTTCGGCGTCGCCATCGGTCAGTTGCTGGGCGCCTGCGGCCTTGCGGGCTGCAGCCACCGCTTCGTCGTGCGTCGGGTAGGGTTCCGAATAAACGTTGCCCAGACGGTAGGCATAACCTTCGTCATGCTCCACGACGTGATAGGTCACCTTGACCATGGCTGGTCTCAGTTCCAGCGCCAGCGGCTGTCTCGGGCCGGAGGCGTGGAGTTCGCGAGCAGGTAGCCGACGACACCGCCGACGATACCGAGCGTGATCAGGCCAGCGGAGGTGGCGGCAGCCGGATGACGGCGAACGACGCCAGCGACCGTGTCTGCACCTTCGCGGGCGTAGTCAGCCACGACATGAGCCGTGCGGGTCGCGCCATTGACGACGTCAGACGCGCGGTTGCGGATGTCATCGCGGTCGTAGCCGGTGACGGAAGAGGCCGCGCGGCCTGCTTCATCGAGCGCTTCGGAGGCACGATTGCGCACGTTGCGGCTGCTGCGGCCTGCTTCGCGGCTGATCATGTCCTTGAGATCATTCATCTGTTCGCGCAGTTCACGCAGTTCTGCCTGGAGGTTGGAAGACGCCATGGTGATACCCTTTCCGTTGTTCGTGTTGTTGCCGAAGAAACGTTGCGAATGCCGGATGGTTCCATCTGCAGAATGTCAGAGCGCGTCTGAAACGAAAAACGCCCGGCGCGAGGCACCGGGCGTCGGAAAGCGTCTAATGCTGGACGATTACTTCGTCGCGGCTTCGTACATTTCGAGCACGTAATCCCAGTTGATCAGGCTGTCGACGAAGGCTTCGAGGTACTTCGGACGGGCGTTGCGGTAGTCGATGTAGTAGGAGTGTTCCCAGACGTCGACGCCGAGGATCGGGGATGCGCCGTGGATCAGCGGGCTTTCGCCGTTCGGGGTCTTGGAGATTTCGAGCTTGCCGTCCTTGACGGAGAGCCAGGCCCAGCCGGAGCCGAACTGGGTGGTGCCGGCTGCGACGAAATCGGCCTTGAACTTGTCATAGCCGCCGAGGTCGCTGTCGACTGCAGCCTGCAGCTTGCCCGGAAGCTTGTTGCCGCCGCCATCCTTCTTCATCCAGTTCCAGAAGTGGATGTGGTTGTAATGCTGGCCTGCATTGTTGAAGAGGCCGGCGTTCTTGCCATAGGACTGCTTGACGACTTCTTCCAGCGACAGGCCTTCGAGGCCCGAATCCTTCAGAAGGTTGTTGCCATTGGTCACATAGGCCTGGTGGTGCTTGTCGTGGTGAAACTCAAGCGTTTCAGCCGACATGAACGGTGCCAGCGAGTCGTAAGCATACGGGAGGGCGGGCAATTCGAAGGCCATGGTGAGATCTCCTTTTGGCAAATGGATTGCGTTTTGGCAAGTGACGGGAACATAGGTGCGGAACATCGCTCAGGCAACCTTCGCTCTTCCAAAATCCGGCCTTCAAGCGAAAGAAATGTCTTCCGTTTTTGGACTTGCGCGACTTGGCGTTCCGGCCGACGCTCCGCGCCACAATGCACCCAACCGAGGTTCCCCATGTTCCGTTCCCGCCCGCCTCTCGCGGCTACCGCGCTCGCCTTGATCACCCTTTCCTCATCGGCATTCGCCTCGTCGGGCGATGCCTGGGACGCGTTTGCCAAGGATGTCGCGGCGAAATGCAGTGTGCTTGCCGAGGGGCGGATCGAACAGCCGAAGGTGGTCGTCGATCCCTTCGGGACCGAGAGCTACGGCGTGGCGATCCTGACGGGCAAGGCCGTCGGGGCGGATGCGACAGTCAGCTCGATCTGCGTCTATGACAAGAAGAACCAGACGGCGGAAATCGGCGGCGAGCTGCCGGCCGACCAGGTGACAATTACTGTCCCTTAAGCCTCAGGCCTCATAGACCTCCGGCTCCGGCAGGCCGTCGATCGGGAAGCCGAACTCGGCGCGGGCGATCTTGCATTCCTCGTCGCCGGGCATGCAGGTGCGACAGACATGCGGGCGCACGAGGTAGACGGCGCAGCCGACATGTTTGCCGACCTCGCCGGTCAGTGCCGCGCAGCGTCCATTCTCGTACTTCATGCCGCTCTCGTCCTTGGCGATCATCGCTTCGGGGATTGCGGCGATCTCCTCGTCGCTTTCCATGGAAAAGCGCGGCCAGTCTGCGGAATAGGCGCAACAGGCGCCGCAGGATTGACAGTCGAAGATCTCGGGCGGAGAGGTTTCGAGCATGGGTTCAGCGCCTCGCGGCGCGGACGCGCATCAGGTTCATGGCGAAGAAGCCGGTGAAGCCGAGCATCAGCAGGCCGACAAAGACCGGACCGGCATCGACGGAGATCAGATCCATGGTGAGGCCCGTGCTGCCGGAACCAGCCGCGCTGCCAATCGCGTAAGCCAGCGCAAAGACGGCGCTGCCAGAGACGAGAAGACCGCCGCGGAAGCGTTCGCCGAGCAGGGTCAGCGCTGCGGTGTAAAGCGAGAAGCTCGCCGCACCGAGGATCGAGATGGTGATCAGCAGGGCTGCCTGGGACGTCATGAAGGGCAGAAGAAGGAATGCGACAGCGGCGATTGCCGAGCCGGAAACGGCGATGACGGGCCTCGACAAGCGATCCAAGAGCCAGCCGACGAAGGGCTGGGCAAGGGCCGTCGGCAGGGCCACCATGGTGACGACGAAGGCTGCAAAATTCTGGCTGTAGCCGCGCTCGACGAAATAGAGCGGGATCATCGAGATCGCCGCGATATCCGAAAAGCCGAAGGCGACGACCATCAGGGTCAGGACCGGTGCCATTTTCACGAAGGTGAGGAGGCCGCCGGCTTCTGAGGCTTCCGGCTTGGTCTTGGCATAGCGCCCAAGCATGACGGAGGCGAAGGCGACGAGTGCCACGTAAGCCGCCGTCAGGGCGAAGGCGAAGCCATCCTCAATGCCAACAAGCGGAATGGCAAGAGGGCCGGCGGCAAAGCCTGCACACATGCCGGCGCTATAGGCCCCCGACACGCGACCGCGCAGGCGGTCCGGACAGGCGGTGTTCAGCCAAGCTTCGGAGACCGTGTAGATGATGCTGGTGCAGAAGCCGAGCAGGAAGCGGGCGACGAACCAGACCCAGAGCTGGTCGAAGGCGGAGAATGTGGCAAGGCAGACCGACACCCCGAGCAGCGAGGCGACAATCAGCCGGTCGCCGCGCATCCTTTGCGTCAGCGCTCCGATCATCAGTGTCGAGGAGGCGAGGCCCAGCGCAAAGACCGAGGCGTTCAAGCCCGCCATGCTGGAGGAGACGCCGCGGCTTTCGAGGATCAGCGCGATCAGCGGATAGGTGAGCCCCTGCCCCACCGCAAAAGCGGTGACCCCGAGGATGACAACCGCGATCGCTGCCCAGTCGGGCGCGAAATCGGGTGCGATATCCGTGGTGTGTGCGGTGTGCATGGAGCCTCCGAGGCGCGCCTCAGCGCCCGTCGATTGAAGGCCCGGTCTAGCGGGGGGATTGGGGGAAGTCCAGAGAGGACCGTAGGTGTCAGGAGGTCGCCAGTGTCTTGCGTATGGCTGCAACTGGCATGAACAACCTCAGCGGATTCGACGGCAGCGGCTCAAAGCCGTACCGCAGGTAAAGGGCCTTTCGGCGCTGCACGAGATCCGGATTGCCGTCATCCAGCACGTCCAGAATGACAACAGCGATGCCGATCCGATCCGCTGCCTGCACGATCCGCAGCAAAGCGTCGGCAAGCAGATCGCCACCATACCCTTGTCCGGCATATCGCTGGTCCACACCGATCATCGAAATGAAGGCGGCTGGGATCGCGCCATGGGATGGGCGGGACCGGGCATAGCGTGAGGGCAACTCGGCGAAATCGACAGAATGGGCATTGAGGGCATAGAAGCCGATCACATCGCCGGTCTCAGAGGTCATCACATAGACGCGTGAATTGCCGGCCTTGGCGAGTTTGTTTGCGGTCTTGCGGAAGTAGTTGTCGACGGTTTCGACGCCGCAGGAAAAACGGTCCCGGTCATGGCGCTCGGGATCGAGCAACTCGATGATGACCGAGTGCCCCTCGTCATTCATTTGCTGATGACGCGCGACTTGTGGCTGGCGAAGGCCTTTCGCAACGCGTCGGTCGGGGAACGCGGGTTGTCGAGTGCGCCGAAGAAGGCATCGTGATCGATCGGTTGCAGGAGCGTCCGTTCATGGGCCTCGATGGTCGCAAGCGCCGAGACATAGGCCGCATTCATCGCAAAGGCCGTCTCATCGACACCGCTGATCGCAGCCGCCCGCTGGATCGCCTGTTTGACATGCGGCTTGGTGCGAAAGTGCATCCGCTCTGTCGCACGGTCTTCTTTGGTCTGGCTGATGTTCTTGGCAGTGCTCATGATGGCGGCCCTCAAGTCTCGCCACAAGTGTACGCCGTTTTGGCGTACACTTCAATCTCGCCGCTGAAGGTGGCTCACCCCGCCGCAATCACACCCGGCACGTCCTGGCCCAGCGCCGCAAACACCGCCTTCAGGATGCCGGCGGAATCCAGTCCCGCCTTGGCATACATGGTTTCGGGCTTGGCCTGGTCCATCCAGACATCCGGCAGCACGAGCGAGCGGACCTTCAGGCCGTTGTCGAGCAGGCCCTCGTTGACGAGGAAATGCATGACATGACTGCCGAAGCCGCCGACGGCGCCTTCTTCGACCGTCACGACCACCTGGTGGTGGCGGGCGAGCTGGCGGATCAGGTCGTGGTCCAGCGGCTTGGCGAAGCGGGCGTCGGCCACGGTGGTCGAGAGGCCTGCAGCGTCGAGGTCTTCGGCGGCCAGCAGACAGTCGGCCAGGCGCGTTCCGAACGACAGAAGCGCCACCTTGGAGCCCTGCTTGACGATGCGGCCGCGGCCTATCTCAAGGATCTCGCCGCGCTCGGGCATTGGAACGCCCACACCTTCGCCGCGCGGATAGCGGAAGGAGATCGGACCTTCGTCGTAAGCCGCGGCGGTGCGGACCATGTGTTTAAGCTCCGCCTCGTCGGCTGCGGCCATGACCACGAAGCCGGGGAGTGCCGCAAGGAAACCGGTATCGAAGGAGCCGGCATGGGTCGGGCCGTCGGCGCCGACGAAACCGGCGCGGTCGATGGGGAAGCGGACCGGCAGGCCCTGGATGCCGACATCGTGCACCACCTGGTCGTAGCCGCGCTGCAGGAAGGTGGAATAGAGGGCGCAGAAGGGCTTGAAGCCTTCGGCAGCCAAGCCCGCAGCGAAGGTCACCGCATGTTGTTCAGCGATGCCGACGTCAAAGGTGCGCTCGGGAAAGAGCGACTGAAGCTTGTCGAGGCCGGTGCCGTTCGGCATGGCGGCGGTGATGCCGACGATCTTGTCGTCGTGGCGGGCTTCCTCAACCAGCGCATCGGCGAAGACGGCGGTATAGGCCGGTGCGTTCGGCTTGGCCTTGGCCTGGGTGCCTGTGATGACGTCGAACTTGTTAACGCCGTGATACTTGTCAGCGGCCGCTTCGGCGGGGGCGTAGCCCTTGCCCTTCTGGGTCACGACGTGGATCAGCACCGGGCCCTTGGCATTGTCGCGGACATTGCGCAGCACGGGCAGCAGGTGATCGAAGGAATGACCGTCGATCGGGCCGATATGGTAGAAACCGAGTTCCTCGAACATGGTGCCGCCGGTGACGTAACCACGGGCATGTTCGACGGCGCGGGTAATGGCGCGGTCGACGGTCTTGCCGAGATAGGCGGTCAGTTTCTTGCCGAACTCGCGGAAGCCCATGTAGCTGCGGCCGGAAGCGAGACGCGCGAGATAGGCGCTCATCGCGCCCGTCGGCGGGGCGATCGACATGTCGTTGTCATTGAGGATGACGATCAGGCGGGCGTCGAGGGCGCCCGCATTGTTCAGTGCCTCATAGGCCATGCCGGCGGACATGGCGCCGTCGCCGATGACGGCGATTACCTTGCGGTCGGTCTTCGACAGCTCGGCGGCGACTGCCATGCCGAGGCCGGCGGAAATCGAGGTCGAGGAATGGGCAGCTCCGAAGGGATCGTATTCGCTTTCGGCGCGCTTGGTGAAGCCGGACAGGCCGTCTTCCTGGCGCAGCGTGCGGATGCGCTCGCGGCGGCCGGTCAGGATCTTGTGCGGATAGCACTGGTGTCCGACGTCGAAGATCAGCCGATCATCCGGCGTCTCGAAGACCTTGTGGATTGCGATCGTCAGCTCGACGACACCGAGGCCTGCCCCCAGATGACCACCCGTCTTCGACACGGCATCGATCATCTCGTCGCGCACTTCGCGCGCCAGCTGCGGCAGATCGCGGTCCTCGATGGCCTTCAGATCTCTCGGGAACTCGACCTTGTCCAGCAGCGGCGTATCGGGCATGGATGTCACGGGGCTCTTGCCTCTTCAACTCGTTTGGGTGCGCGATAGCATCCCAAGACGAACTGGGCAAATATCCGACACCACGCTGTTATATAGACGTCAACGGCCCTCCGGCAAAGGCACGAACTCTTCTTCGTCCCCCGGAACGATGTCGAATCGGCCAGTTCTCCACTCCTCCTTGGCCTGTTCGATGCGCTCCTTGGACGAGGAAACGAAGTTCCACCAGATATGTTTCTGCGTGCCGAGTGCTGCACCGCCGAACAACATGACGTGACAACCGGTCGCGCCGCCGATGAGCGTGATCTCGTCACCGGGGCGGAAGACGAGCAGCTGGTCCTGTGCAAAACGGTCCCCGGCGATCTCGATTTCGCCTGACAGGATGTAGAGGGCGCGCTCTTCCTGAGTGGCGTCGAAGGGGAAGCGGGCACCGGCCTCAAGGGTCAGATCGACATAAAGCGTCTCGGAAAAGGTCTTCACCGGCGAGCGCAAGCCGCCCATGGATCCGATGACAACGCGACCCGAGGCGCCACGATCGACAAAGGTCGGCAGCTCGCGCTTTGCCGTATGGGCAAAGGCCGGGTCGATCTCTTCCAGCTGGTCCGGCAACGCGATCCAGGTCTGCAGGCCGGACATGGAGAGCGGATGACCGCGCAGGTTTTCCGGCGTGCGCTCCGAATGCACGATGCCGCGCCCTGCCGTCATCAGGTTGATGTCGCCGGGGGCGATGACCAGTTCGGTGCCCAGGCTGTCGCGATGCTTGATCTCGCCGTCGAAGAGATAGGTGACGGTCGAGAGGCCGATATGCGGATGCGGGCGCACGTCCATGGCCTCATCCGCCTTCAGGATCGCCGGCCCCATGCGGTCGAAAAAGATGAAGGGGCCGACAAGCCGGCGGCGGACGGAGGGCAGCGCGCGGCGCACGGAAAAACCGCCGATATCACTGGAGCGGGGAATGATCAGATGTTCGATGGCGTCGCAGGCAAAGGCGTCACCTGGGACGGGATCGTTTCCGGGAAAGAAGGACATGGGAAACCTCTTCGTTCAATCCGGTGAAGACTAACAGGTCTCGATGAGGATCATAGAACGGATCGACTGCGCGCGCAGTGACGCATCGTTCAGTATTCGTCGGACCGGAGGAGACAGCTATTCCTTGACCGGAATGTGCAGGCCTACCTTCACGTCGCGTAGCACGACATTGGTGTGCATGCGGCGGATCTGCGGGTTCTCGGCCATCAGCTGGGCGCTGATATCGTCGTAGTGCTCAACATCGCGGGCGGTGATGATGGCGACGAGATCGACCTGACCGGTCACATAATAGACCTGCTGGACATGCTCCTGCTTGTCGGCCCAAGCGCGGAAGCGGGTAAGCGCATCGTAATTGTCACGCTCGATTTCCATGCCCGTGATGAAGGTCATTGGGAAGCTCGTCGCCTTACGATTCACCACCGCGATCTCGGAGGTGATGATGCCCTCGTCGCGCAGACGACGCAGGCGGCGCTGAACAGCCGAGGGGGACAGGCCCACCTTGTCGGCAATCGCCTCCGCCTTCAGCTGGCAGTCCCGCTGCACCACTTCGAGGATGCTTCGGTCGAATTGATCGAGCTTGTCCGGCATGCGTTCTCCCTCCTCGCGCACCGCATTTTTCGCTGCATAACCGATTGCGGCGGATTGCGCCATCTTTCCGCAGCATCCAATGCATTCATGCAGGATTTTCCCGTCATTCGCTGGAAATGCGCTCGAAATCCGCAGCTTCGGCCTCCTATGGTCTCGGAATTGCCAAACTACCTGGGATCAAGATGACAGGAACTGCCCCGGCCGCGCTCGACGTGCACGACATCCACAAGAGTTTCGCCGGCATTGAGGTTCTGAAGGGCATCTCGGCCACGGCCCATCGTGGCGACGTCATTTCGATCATCGGCTCGTCCGGATCCGGCAAGAGCACGTTCCTGCGCTGCATCAACCTCTTGGAAGCGCCCGATCGCGGCCGCATCGTGGTGGGCGGTGAAGAGCTGAAGCTCAAGCCCTCCCGCAAGGGGAGCCTCGAAGCCGCCGACCGCAAGCAACTTGAGCGGCTGCGTACCGGCCTTGGAATGGTCTTCCAGAGCTTCAATCTCTGGGCCCATCGCACGGTGCTCGAAAACGTCATCGAGGCGCCCGTTCACGTTCTGAAAATGCCGCGCCGCGAGGCGGCCGAGAAGGCGGAAGCGCTGCTTGCCAAGGTCGGGCTCTACGACAAGCGCGAGGCATATCCGGCCTTTCTCTCCGGCGGCCAGCAGCAGCGGGCCGCGATTGCCCGCGCGCTCTGTGTCGACCCGGCCGTCATGCTGTTCGATGAGCCGACCTCGGCGCTCGATCCGGAACTCGTCGGCGAGGTGCTGAAGGTCATCCGGGATCTGGCCGAAGAAGGCCGCACCATGCTGCTCGTCACGCATGAGATGAGCTTTGCCCGCGAGGTCTCCAGCCATGTGATGTTCCTCGACAAGGGACGAGTCGAGGAAGAGGGATCGCCGGAGCAGGTCTTCGGCGACCCGAAAAGCGCCCGTTGCCGCGAATTCACCCGCAGCCTTGGTGGGCGCGGGGCCGCTTGAACAGAAATCCAGAACCATCCAACCAATCGGGGAAAACGACGATGAAACTGATCTCCCTTCTTCTCGCCGGTGCCGCCTTTGCAGCGACCGCCATCACCGCCCAGGCCGAAGTCCGCTTCGGCATCATGAACGAGGCCTATCCGCCCTTCTTCGCCAAGGATGCCTCAGGCACCTGGAAAGGCTGGGAAATCGATCTGATGAACGCCGTCTGCGCGGAAATGAAGGAGACCTGCTCGGTCGTCGACGTTTCCTGGGACGGCCTGATCCCGGCGCTGCAGACGAAAAAGTTCGACGTCATCTGGTCGTCGATGTCGATCACCGAGGAGCGGCTCAAGACCATCGATTTCACCGACAAGTACTACAACACGCCGAGCAAGCTGATCGGCCCGAAGGATGCAACGTCGGGCGCGACGCCTGAAGCCGTCGACGGCAAGACGATCGGTATCCAGGTCTCGACCGTGCAGTCGGCCTATTATGCGAAGCACTTTGCCGACAAGGCCGAGGAGCAGACCTACGCCACCCTGGATGAAGCCTTCCAGGATCTTTCCGCCGGCCGCATCGACTATGTCTTCGGCGACGCGATCCCGCTTGCCGACTTCCTCAAGACCGATTTCGGCAAGGATTGCTGCGCCGACATGGGCGACGTGGCGGCTGATCCGTCCGTTCTCGGCACCGGCATCGGCGGTGGGTTGCGCAAGGAAGACACCGAACTCAAGGCCAAGCTGAATGCGGCGATCGCCGCCGTCCGCGCCTCCGGCAAGTATGACGAGATCACGAAGGCTTACTTCACCTTCGACGTCTACGGCCAGTAATCGGCAGGGATTGCAGACGAGATGGCGACAGGGTCGATGACGGCATGGCAATTGCTGGCGCTTCAGCCTCCGGGCTGGGGCGGCGCGCTGTTGACCGGTGCTGCAACGACCGTTGCCATCTCGGCCTGCGCCTTCTCCATCGGGCTGGTCATCGGCCTGTTCGGCGCGATCGGCAAGCTTTCCGACAATCGCCCGGTGGGACTGATCCTCAAGGCCTATACCTCTGTCATCAGGGCAGTTCCGGAACTGATCCTGATCGTCGGGCTCTATTATGCCGGCACCGATGGCCTCAACCGACTGCTGATGGCCTTCGGCCTGCCGCCGGTCGAGGTCAATGGGTTTATTGCGGCCGTCGCCGTGCTCGGCTTCGTGCAGGGCGCCTATATGACCGAGGTTCTGCGCGGCGCGATCCTGGCGATCCCGACCGGTCAGATCGAGGCGGCGCGCGCCTTCGGCATGTCGCCGCTCCTGCGCTTTCGTCGTGTGACGCTGCCGGCACTGCTTCCCAACGCTCTGCCCGGCATGGCCAATCTATGGATGTCTGTCACCAAGGACAGCGCGCTGGTCGCCGTCGTCGGCTATCAGGAACTGGCGCTGACCACGCGTCTGGCAGGCGCCAATACCAAGGAATATTTCCTCTTCTTCTTGGCGGCAGCGGTTCTCTATCTGGTCATCACGCTTCTCTCCAACCTCGTCTTCCATGGCATCGAGCGCCGCGTGCGCCGGGGCCAGCGGCCGGCGCATTGAAGGAGGGCAGACCGTGAATTTCGAATGGATCGTGAAATACTGGCCGCTGCTGATCGAGGGTGCCTTCCAGACGGTGGCACTGCTGGTCATTTCGGTCGGCTTTGGCTTCGTGCTGGCGGTCGGTCTGGCATTTGCCCGGGTCAGCGGCGGGCCTGTTATCCGCAATCTCGCGCTTGGCTATTCGACCGTTTTTCGCGGCACGCCGCTGCTCATCCAGCTCTGGCTTCTTTATTATGGCGTGGGCTCGCTGCTGCCGATGGTGCCGGGCCTGAGGCAGAGTTTCCTTTGGCCGATCCTGCGTGAAGGCTTCTTCTTTGCTGCCATCTCCTTCACGCTCAACTTTGCCGCCTATCAGTCGGAAGTGCTGCGCGGTGCGCTGCTCTCCGTGCCGAAGGGAGAGCTGGAAGCGGGACGCTCGCTCGGCATGAGCCCCTTGATGCTGATCAGGCGCATCTGGCTGCCCCAGGCGATCCGCACGGCGCTGCCGACGATTGCCGGCGAGATCGTGCTGCAGCTGAAAGCCACGCCGCTCGCCTTCACCGTGACCGTGATGGATCTCTATGCGGTGGCCTTCAAGGTTCGCCAGGACACGCTTCTCGTCTACGAGCCGCTGCTCGTGGTCACCCTCTTCTATGTCGCGCTGACTGCGCTCATCACCCGCGCCTTCGGGATGGTCGAGGCGCAGGTGCCGATCCGTCGCTGAGGCGGCTTGAAAGTGAAATGTCATGACGAATGTCTTCGAGACCCATCCCCTGCCCGCGTCCGCCGGGCCTGAAACCCGGGCGCTCGATGCCGGCTTGGTGATCGATCCGGCGACCGGGGCGATTGCGCCCAATGTCTCGATGTCGGTCAACAATGTGCTGATGCCGGGCGATGGTGCGTTCTCCGCCGATGGCGTCGCTGACCTCGCCGATCTGCCCTATCTCTACGCCCGCTGGACGAACCCCACCGTGCGGCAGCTGGAACAGCGGCTGGCCGCCCTCGAAGGTGCCGAGGATGCGCTGGCAACAGCCACCGGCATGGCGGCGATTGCCGGCACGCTGTTCACCTTCCTCAAGGCCGGCGATCATCTCGTGGTATCGGATGTCTGCTACGCGGGCGCCGTCGAACTCACCCAAAGGGTGTTGCCGGATTTTGGCATTGAGGTCACGCCGGTCAACATGGCGCGGCTCGATCTGGTTGAGGCAGCGATGCGACCGAACACGCGGCTCGTCCATTGCGAGAGCCCCGTCAATCCAATCCTGCGCATCGTCGATCTCGAAGCGCTGGCGGCGATTGCCCATAGACACGGGGCGCTGATCTCGGTCGATTCCACCTTTGCCACGCCGGTTGCGACACGGCCGCTCACGCTCGGCGTCGATCTTGTCATCCATTCGCTGACCAAGTTCATCAATGGCCATGGCGACGTGCTGGGCGGGGCCGTGATTGGCCGCAAGGAGCTGATTGCGCGCATTCGCGGGCGGGCCGGCGTCTATCTCGGGGCATCACTCTCGGCCCAGTCCGCCTGGCTGATCATGCGCGGAATCGACACACTTTATCCGCGCCTGCGCATGGCATCAGATAGCGCCGTTTCCGTCGCCAGCTTCCTGGAGGGTCATTCGGAGGTCGAGCGTGTCATCTATCCGGGTCTCGCCTCCCACCCGCAGCATGATCTCGCCAAACGCCAGATGGATGTCTTCGGGGGCATGATCGCGTTTCGCACGCGCGAGCCGAAAGCCGCCGCCGAGAGGCTGGCGACAAGGCTGCGTGTCGCTCACTACGCCTTTTCGCTCGGTCATCAGCGCAGCCTCGTGGTGCTGCTCGACACCGAGGAGATGATGACCTCGACCTTCCGCCTCACGGGCGACGCCCTCACCGATTACCGCGCCTATGCCGGCGACGGGCTCTTCCGCCTGTCGATCGGCCTCGAGACACCGGCAGATCTCATTGCCGATCTCGACCAGGCGCTCACCCCATGACCGCATCCGACGGAGACTTAGCCATGACAGACACCATGATCCTCGACGGCGGCATGAGCCGCGAACTTTTGCGGCTCGGTGCGGAGCTGAAGCAGCCGGAATGGTCGGCGCTGGCGCTGATGAACAGCCCCGAGATCGTGCGCCAGGTGCATGAGGAATTCATCGCCGCAGGAGCCGACGTTGTCACTACCAATTCCTATGCGCTGGTGCCCTTCCATATCGGCGAGGAGCGGTTCCGCAAGGACGGTCCGGCGCTGATCGCTCTGTCGGGTCAACTGGCAAGGGAGGCGGCCGACGGCGCTTGCCGCAAGGTGGTGGTCGCCGGCTCCCTGCCGCCGATCTTCGGCTCCTACGAGCCAGAGAATTTCGACCCGTTGACCGTGCAGGATTATCTGAAGGTGCTGGTCGAAAACCTTGCCCCCCATGTCGATGTCTGGCTCGGGGAAACGCTCAGCCTGATTGCCGAGGGCGAGGCCGTGCGCAAGGCGATCCAGGCCCAGCCGAAGCCGTTCTGGATCTCCTTTACGCTGGCCGACGATGCCGCCCAGATCGCCGGGGGCGAGCCAAAGCTGCGCTCGGGCGAGACCGTGCGGGCGGCTGCCGAATGGGCGGCAGGCTCGGGCGCCTCGGCGCTGCTCTTCAACTGCGCCAAGCCCGAAGTGATGAAAAAGGCCGTGGAGACGGCAGCCGCCGTCTTCGCCGAAAAGGGCGTGAAGCTGAAGATCGGCGTCTACGCCAATGCCTTCGAGACGGACACCGACGACAAGGCCGCGAACGAAGGGCTACACGATACCCGCGGTGATCTGACCGGCGACGTCTATTCCCGTTTCGCCTGCGACTGGGCGGAAGCTGGCGCGACCATGATCGGCGGCTGCTGCGGGATCGGGGCTGAGCATATCCACCGGGTGGCGGGCGCGCTTCGAGCCCGGGCCTAGGCCGCTGGTTTGACGGTTATGGCATCCAGTGTCATAGTTGGCCATGAAGGCAGATCTGGTCATCCGAGAACGCATCGTCTTCAATGACGGTGCTTTTCTAGAGGTTCGGATCTGGTCAGTGCCCGATCCGGTGCCGCCTTCATTGCACCGGTTCAAATACGCCTTGTTCTACGGATATCCGGGCGAGCGACTTGTTTGCTACGACAATGAGCGTGGCAAGGGTGACCATCGGCATCATGGTGCGATCGAGACACCCTATGCGTTCGCCGGCATTGAGCAGCTTCTCAGAGATTTCCGGGCCGACGTGGAACGGCTGCGAGGAGAAACGATATGACGAGAGAACTGGACGTTCATGTCGGCGGCGGTTTTGATGCCCTGCAGGCGCGGGTCAGTGACGCCTTGCGTCGGCACCGGGATGGCGAGCCTGTCCATGAGGATCATCTGACCTTCGTCGACTGGGACGCATTTGCCCGGACTATGACGGCAAAGCGGCTGGAGTTGCTGCGCTATCTGCACCGCAATCCGCAGGAAAGCGTTGCAGCGCTTGCCCGCAACCTAGAGCGCGACTACCGGCGTGTTCACGAGGATGTCGAGCTTCTGACGGCAGCCGGGTTAATCGCACGAGACGGTCTGGCGCTGAGTATCGGTTATGACGAGATACACACTGTGATCGCCCTCTAGGCCGGCACCCGGCAAATGTCGAATTGTGTCATTCCTGTGTTTTTTTCTCGTCGGCGGCCTTGAACTCCGGATGACAGGCCCCATCTAGGCATTTGCGGACCGGGCCCCTCTGACGACGGATTACCCTCGTGATGTCGGACCGCATCGAGCACGCTCGATGCCATGCCCGGACCGGACCTCTCTTCAGCGAGACCGTGCGCGCGTTGCATCGAGCACCGGTCAATGCAACAGAGGTCACACAATTGGAACTCCTGCTCATTCTGTTTCTCGGCAAGCCACTCTGGATGTGGTTGCTGTTCATTCTCCTCGTCGTGGCACTTCTTGCCTTCGACCTTGGCGTCCTCAACAAGAAGGACCATGAAATCGGCATCGCCGAAAGTTTGAAGCTTTCGGCCATGTACATCACGCTGGGCGTGCTCTTCTCCGGCTTCATCTACTGGCAGATGGATACGACCGCGACCGCGCAGTATCTGACCGCCTTCGTGGTCGAGAAGACGCTGGCGATGGACAATATCTTCGTCATTGCCCTGATCTTCAGCTTCTTCGCCATCCCGCGCGAATATCAGCACCGCGTGCTGTTCTGGGGTATCCTCGGGGTCATCATCCTGCGCGGCATCATGATCGGCCTCGGCGCGACGATCGTCGAGCAGTATCACTGGGTGCTCTACTTCTTCGCCGGCTTCCTGATCCTCACGGGCATCAAGATGCTGTTCGTCGCCGACAAGGAGCACAAGATCGAGGACAATGCCCTGATCCGCTTCCTGAAGCGCCGGATGAACGTGACGGAGGATCTGCATGGGCACAACTTCTTCGTCAAGAAATCGGATCCGGTGACGGGCAAGATCAGGCGTTTCGCGACGCCGCTGTTCCTGGCGCTGATCATGATCGAGATCGCCGACCTCGTCTTTGCGGTCGACTCGGTGCCGGCGGTGTTCACGATCACCACCGACCCCTATATCGTCTACACCTCGAATATCTTCGCGATCCTTGGCCTGCGTGCGCTCTACTTCGCGCTGGATGCCATCCTGCACCGCTTCGCCTACCTGAAGTATGCCCTGTCGGTGCTGCTGATGTTCATCGGCTCGAAGATCTTCATCGCCTTGGGCATGGGCTGGGAGAAGTTCCCGCCGGAGTGGTCGCTGGGCGTCACCTTCCTCATCCTCGGCGTGGGCGTTGGCTACTCGCTGTGGAAGACCAGCGGCCCCAAGGCCGTGGAAGCGAAGAACCCGGCCGAGTAAGCTCGGATCTCAGCACCCGAAAACGACAAATGGCCCCGAAAGGGGCCATTCTGCTGTGTGCGGCTTAGTCTTTGGTGATCGGCGACGTGATAGCCGCCCTTGGATCACGCGCCGTCGAGGGGCTCGCTACCGGTCGGCTTGCCGGCGCGGTCGAGACGGATCTTCTCGATGCGGTTTTCGGCAGCCGACAGAAGCTGCTCGCAATGCTTCTTCAGAAGCTCGCCGCGCTCGTAGATGGCGATGGATTCGTCGAGCGCCACGTCACCGCGTTCCAGCCGCGCCACGATGCTTTCGAGTTCGGCCACGGCCTTTTCGAAGGAAATGCCGGTGAGATCGGCGGGAACAGTGGCGTCGGACATACTCAACCCTTCATCAGTCTTAAGATGTGCAGGCCTGCCGATTCGGCGAGGCCTTCGAGATCATAGCCGCCTTCGAGCAGGCTGACGACCCGGTTATGGGCGAAACGGTCGGCGACTTCCAAGAGCCTTCCTGTCGCCCAGTCGAAATCCTCGCCCACCAGATTGATCTGCGCCAGCGGATCGCGGTGATGCGCGTCGAAGCCGGCCGAGATCAGGATGAAGTCGGGCGAGAAATCGTTGAGAGCCGGCAAAACGCGGCTCTTGAAGGCTTCTCGGAAATGATCCGAGCCGACATTGGGCGAGAGCGGCGCATTGACGATGTTGCGATGCGTGCCCGTCTCGTCCTTAGCTCCGGTATAGGGATAGAGCGGCATCTGGTGTGTCGAGCAGAAGAGCACCGACGGATCGTCCCAGAAGATGTCCTGGGTGCCATTGCCGTGGTGCACGTCCCAGTCGACGATCGCGACGCGCTCGACACCATAGGTCTTCTGGACATGACGAGCGGCAATCGCCACCGTGTTGAACAGGCAGAAGCCCATGGCTTTCGACTTTTCCGCATGGTGGCCGGGCGGACGGCCAGCGACGAAGGCGTTATCGGCCTTGCCGGTCATCACGTCATCGACGGCTGCGATCGCGCCACCGATTGCGGTCAGCGCCACCTGCAGGCTCTTCTGCGAGGCATAGGTGTCGGCCTCCAGCTGGTTGATGCGATCCTCCTCTTCGGGGATCTGGCGCATAACCGCAAAGAGATGCTCCTCGGGATGGGCGAGCGTCACCGCATCCTCGTTCGCCTGAACAGCATTGATGCGCTCGAGACGGGCAAAGTTCGGATGCTCCAGCGCGATGTTGAGCGAACGCAAGCGATCGGCGCGCTCTGGATGGCCCTCGGGCGTATTGTGCTCGAGGAAGATCGGGTTCTCGTAGAGACGGGTGGCCATGGGGCATCCTTCCTGGGTCGGGGGCAACATAATGCGCTCGGCCGTCATCTTCCACCTCGCATCCCGGTTTTACCCAACCCACTGCGGCATCACACCAGTACCAGGCTGCGGCGCAGACCTTGTGAAGGCGACGGCGATGCCGTTAGATGCCGCTAACACTTGGATAAGATTGGGGGAGCGCATGGACGAGATGGAACGGGTGGAGGTGAGCGCACTTGTCGTCGCCTATCGCGACATCGGTCCGACGGGCGAGATGCGCGCTTCGGCCTATGTTGACCATGCCGAGGAAGCCCTGCGGCATTTCTGGCGTTATCGCCCGCCGCTGGAAAACGAGCCACTTTACAGCCCCGCCAAGTTCGAGGTCCGCCTGCACCAGCCGCTGCGGGTCGAGGATGCCGTGCGGATGATCGTCCAGGTCGACAAGATCGGTGGAAAATCCGTCGGCTTCGAAGTCGCGATGGAAAAGGACGGGCAGACGGTGGCCGAGATCGACGTCACCTGGACCGCGAGGGATGCAGACAGCGGCGAGCCGGTCGCGCTGCCCGAAGACATACGCGACTGGCTCTATCGCTACGTTCCCTGAGCGCGGAGCTTAGCGCCTGCAACGACAAACGCCCCTGCCGGACAGACAGGGGCGTTCGAAGTGGTGGCTCGGCCAACCTGGATCAGAACTCGCTCCATTCCTCCTTGACGGCCACGTTCCCCTGAACCGCAGGCGCCCGACGAACCGGGGCTTGGGTTGCTGCCGGGCGACGATCCGCCGGAGCAGCCGCCGTGGCGCGGCCTGAGAGGTTGAACTGGGTGACGAGGGAGCGAAGGCGAGCGGCTTCCTGGGCGAGGGCTGCAGAAGCCGCCGTCGATTCCTCGACCATCGCCGCGTTCTGCTGGGTGGTCTGATCCATCTGGTTGACCGCCGTGTTGACTTCGGCGAGACCAGTCGACTGTTCGCGGGCCGAGGTGGCGATTGCATCCATCAACTGGTTGATCTGCGAAACATAGTCGCCGATCGCCTTCAGCGCGACACCTGTGTCACGCACCAGCCTGACACCGTTATCGACTTCGGTCGACGAGTTCTGGATGAGGCCCTTGATCTCCTTGGCAGCGCTCGCCGAGCGCTGGGCCAATTCTCGAACCTCCTGGGCGACGACGGCGAAGCCCTTGCCGGCTTCACCGGCGCGGGCCGCTTCAACACCTGCGTTCAGCGCCAGCAGGTTGGTCTGGAAGGCGATTTCATCGATGACGCCGATGATATTGGAGATCTGCTGCGAGCTCTCCTCGATCCGGCGCATGGCCTCTTCGGCATTGGAGACGACTTCAGCCGATTTCGCGGCGTTCTGGTTGGCGAGGATGGCGACGGTGCGGGCCTCTTCAGTGCGCTTCGACGAGGTCGAAACGTTGACGGTGATTTCGTCGAGGGCGGCTGCCGTCTCTTCGAGTGAGGCAGCCTGCTGCTCGGTGCGCTTCGACAGATCGTTGGCGCCGGAGGAAATCTCACGGGTGCCGTTGTCGATATTCTCGACCGACTGCATGACCGACGAGAGCGTGGTGCCAAGCTGCTTCAGCGAGGCGTTGAAGTCCTGCCGCAAAGGCTCGTAGTCTTCCGAGAACGGTTCATTGAGCTGGAAAGAGACGTCGCCGTCGGCCAGGCGCTTCAGGCCCCCACCGAGTGTGGAGGTTGCGAAGCGAAGCTTTTCGGCTTCCTGCTCCATGCGTTTCTGGTTCTCGCGGCGTGTCGCATCTGTCTGACCGCGGCTGGCTTCCGCCTCTTGCTCCAGTTGGCGTGCGGTGATGGCATTCTGACGGAAGACCTCGACGGCCTCAGCCATCTGGCCGACTTCATCGAGGCGGCCCATACCTGGAACGGCACTCGCCGTATCGCCGCCGGCGAGCTTGCGCATGGCACCTGCCATGCCGAGCAGCGGGGACACGAGGGTCTTTTGCAGCATGAAGAGGATCGCGATGACAGCCACGATGGTTGCGGCGGCCCCTTCGATGAGCGTCAAGCGGGCCTTGTCAGCGGCATCGGCTGCATCACGGGCGCGAATTTCGAGGAGCGCTGCCTCCTCGCCGGCGATTTCGGCTGCCTTGGCACGGACGCCGTCCATCCACGTCTTGCCGGCGCCACCGATCTCCATGGCGCGCGCCTGCTCGACGGTCGCCGGATCCTTCATTAGCGCGATTTCCTTTTCGGCGATCTCGGTCACCCAGCCCTTCACCAGAACGTCAAGCTCGGCGAAACGCTTCTGCTGTGTCGCATTGTCGGAGGTCAGCTGCACCGCTTTGTCGAAGGCTTCCTTGTAGTTCTTTGAGCCGGCGTCATAAGGCTCGAGGAATTTCTCGTCTCCGGAGAGGAGGTATCCGCGGACGCCTGTCTCGCGATCGACCATGGCTGCGACGATGGCGTCGACGCGGTCCAAGACTTCATAGGTATGCACGGTCCAGCCGTTTGAGGTTTGCTGGTAGTTAAGGGACGACCAGCTCATGACGTTGACGATGATGCTGATCGCGATAACGATCCCGAAGGCCGCGATCATTTTCGTCAAGGTTCCAAGGTTGTTCAATAGCTTCATGGAGGTTTCCAGACGATGTTGTTCGTTCGGCCCGCCCACAAGCAGCCCGTCGAGTAGTTTTGAAGAATAAGCGCTTCACTGGATTAGAGCGGCCTTGGCAGCATCCGGATCAATTGCTTGCGTTTATGCATTCGATCTCGTTTTCAGAGACATCGCGTTCGTCCGAACGCATTTGCAGCTGCGCATATCATGATCGTTCGTATGCACTGGCCCGATTCAACCACGCGAACTTGGATTTACGGTAGCCTATCGTATTTAACGAATGACTAAAACACGTGAGACTTGCAGAGCAGCATGCAGTTTCTGCTCTGCGTTGGGACATTTCGACAGGGAGATCCACCAGAAGCCAATACCGCAAAAAACGAAGCCCCCCGGGCCCGAAACCGGAGGGCTTCTAATCCTGCAGGCCTGAAGGAGGAGGAGGAGGGCCCGCAGTGTTTTGTCGGAGCGCGCTGCTTGGGAGGGGATGATCGCATCGCGCCGGCCAGTGAACATTAGCTTCAATTGCTTAAAGCATCGCTAATAAAACCTGGAATGGCCGTCGCGTTGAAAATCGCAACCCTCTTTGCCCTTGATGGACGGGTCCTGAGGCCCGACCGCGAAAAAGACTTGCGCGGCGGCGCATCTCACCGCATTGACGGGGCATGAAGAAGCTCCCAGAACCCCAGCGCCTCGACCAGCTCCTGGTCGCCCTCGGCCTTTTCGCCAGCCGGTCCCGCTCCCGTGACGCCATTCAGCGTGGCACGGTGAAGGTGGACGGCAAGGTGGTGGCGAAGCCCAGCCTCGTCTTTGCCGCCACGCACCAGTTCGATATCGACGATCCTGCCCAGGATTACGTCTCTCGCGCGGCGCTCAAGCTCGACGCCGCACTCGACCATTTCAACCTCTCGCCAGAGGGTTGCCACTGTCTGGATGTCGGCGCCTCCACCGGTGGCTTTACCGAGGTCCTGCTGAAGCGTGGCGCTGCCCACGTGACGGCGATCGATGTCGGCCACGACCAGCTGCATCCGCGGCTTGCCAGCGATCCACGCGTGACCAATCTGGAAGGATTGAATGCGCGTTACCTGGAGCCCGAGGACTATGACGATCAGCCCTTCGACTTCCTCGTCTCCGATGTCTCGTTTATTTCGCTGAAGCTGGCACTGGCGCCCGCCCTCGAGCAGGCAGAGCCCGGCGCCCATTGCCTACTCCTAGTCAAGCCGCAGTTCGAGGCCGGCCGCGAAGCGATCAGCAAGGCGGGGCTGCTGAAAGAACCGGAGACCGCACCGGTCGTCGCCGCAGAACTGGAGCGCTGGCTGACGGAAGACATGGGCTGGACGAGCCTCGGTCTTATCCCCTCCCCGATCGCTGGTGGCGATGGGAACGAGGAATTCCTGCTTGCCGGCGTGAAGCCTGATGATGCCGACGATGGCGACGACGATCAGGACGACGAAGAGGACGCAGCATGAGCGCCGAAACCGTCACGATTTCGAGCCTCGGCGCCAAGGGCGACGGGGTGGCACATGGCGCCGATGGGCCGGTCTTCGTGCCCTTCGCGCTGCCCGGCGAAACGGTGTCGATCGCGAAGGTGAAGAACGAGGGCACGATCATGTCCTTTGCCACCACCTCGCCTGATCGCGTTCAGCCGCCTTGCAAGCATTTCGGTCCTGACGGCGTCGGCGGTGTGTGCGGTGGCTGCTCGCTGCAGCATATGGCCAAGCCTGCCTACAATGCCTTCAAGCGGCAGGTGCTGATCGATGCCCTGAAATCGAAGGGGATCGAGGCGCCCGTGGGCGAGATCTTCGAGGCCCATCCGCATCAGCGCCGCCGCCTCGTCTTCACTGCCCGTCGGCGGGAACAGGGTCTCGTCATGGGCTTTATGCAGGCGGAAACGCACCATGTCGTGCCGGTTGAGGAATGTCCCATCGCGTCGGACGGGCTCATTTCCCGGCTGGACGCGATCAAGATCATCGCCAATGCCTGTGGTGCCGAGCACTTCCGCATCACCGTGACCGAAACCACCACCGGCCTCGACATCTCGCTCGACGGTCTGCGCGGCGGGCTGGGCGACCAGGAACGGCGCGCGGTCACCAATGCCGTGATCAAGCTCAAGGGCATTGCCCGCGTCTCTGCCAATGGCGAGATCGTCATCGAGCCGCACAAGCCGCTGCTCGACTTCGCCGGCGCCCGCGTGGTCCTGCCGCCCGGCGGCTTTACCCAGGCGACGCATGAGGCGGAGGAGCACATGGCCGCACTTGCGAGCGCCCATATCGGCAAGGCGAAGAAGGTCGTGGATCTCTTCTCCGGTGTCGGCACCTTTGCGCTGCGGCTTGCCCGCGCATCCTCCGTGCTCGCGGTCGAATCCGACGAGAAGGCTGTGAAGTCGCTGGATCTTGCCGCCCGCAATACGCAGGGCCTGAAGCCCGTGACCGTCGAGCGGCGCGACCTCTTCCGTCGTCCGCTGATGACCTCGGAGTTCAAGGGCTTTGACGCCGTCGTCTTCGACCCGCCACGGGCAGGTGCCGAAGTGCAGTGTGCGGAACTCGCAAGGTCACAAGTGAAGAAGGTCGTCGCGATCAGCTGCAATCCGCTGACGCTTGCCCGTGACCTGTCGATCCTGATCGCAGGCGGCTACCGGGTCAACAAGGTGACGCCGATCGACCAGTTCCTCTGGTCTCCGCATGTCGAGGCCGTCGCGACGCTCAGCAAGGGCTAATCCGCAATTGCAATCAAAGGTTGCTTTCGGTTTATTGCGCCATTCCTGATTTTATCCTTTGATCTCGCTATTCATAAATAACGGGATCAAAGGGGGAATGACGATGTCTGAAATCGCAGCCCATGGGCATGGCGTTCGCGGAATGAGCCGCGAATCCCTGCAGGCGCTTGCCGGCAATGCCGATCCGGGCAAATTCGGCAAAATGTTTCCGCGGCTGGCGCCACTGCATGCCGAGGATGATGCCCTCTTCGCGCTTGCCAAGGCAATGCGGGACGAAAAGGGCGGCACGGGCGATCACCCGACCTTGCCGGCCGGCTATACCTATCTCGGCCAGTTCGTCGACCACGACATCACGCTCGACACGACACCGCTCGACAAGCAGCGCGCAGATCCGCTGGCGACACAGAACTTCCGCACGCCGGCTCTAGATCTCGATTCCCTCTATGGCGACGGACCCGGACTGCACCCCTATCTCTATGCGAAAGATGCGGTCGGCAAACCGCCGGGGCCGAGATTTCTGATCGGCAAGGCCGATGCCTCGGCAGGCTTCGCCGGGACTATCCCGGCTCTGCCGAACGACCTGCCGCGAAACGCGCATGGGCGGGCGCTGATCTTCGACGAGCGCAATGACGAGAACCTGCTGGTGGCCCAGTTTCACCTACTGATGCTGAAGTTCCACAATGCGGTGGTCAAGCATCTGGAAGATACGAATGCCGGCTTGAAGGGCATGGCACTCTTTCTGGAAGCACGGCGCATCGTCACCTGGCACTATCAGTGGATCGTGCTCTTCGACTTCGTCGAGCGACTGACGGAAACGGGCCTGATCCGCAAGATCAAGCATGAGGGGCGGCGCTTCTATCGTTTCCGCAGTCGACCCTACATGCCGGCGGAGTTCGCGGCAGCCGCCTATCGCCTCGGGCATTCGATGGTGCGGGAGGCCTACAGTCACAACGCGGTCTTCCGGCCGGGCGGTCGCGCAGACGGTACGCTCGGCCTGATGTTCAACTTCACCGGCAAATCCGGGCAGATCGTTGGCGAACTCGCTCCGGAGGATCCGCCCTCGCCGCTTGGCCCCTTACGGTCTCTCCCCTCCAACTGGGTGATCGACTGGCGCCGTTTCTTCGATCTCCAAACGCCGCCTGAAGCCGATTTCACGCTTAATCATGCCCGCAGGCTCGATCCCCTCATCGTGCCGGCGCTCCATACACTGCCGGGCCATCCGGACGACATGGAGACTGTTGCCGCCCGGGAGTTCGTTCTGCCCTTCCGCAATCTGAGGCGCGGATCACAGATCGGACTGCCCTCGGGCCAGGATGTGGCGCGCGCCATGGGCTTCGAGCCGCTGAGCGACATGCAGCTTTCGCGCGGTGCCGACGGCGAGGCTTCTGCGCAGAATGGGCTCCTTAAGGCGACGCCGCTCTGGTACTACATCCTGAAGGAAGCCGAGCAGCTTCATGAGGGAGTGAAGCTCGGGCCTGTCGGATCAACGATCGTCGCCGAGACCTTTCTCGGGCTGGTGCATGGCGATCAGAACTCCTTCATCTGGCAGAGATCCGAGTGGACGCCGCATCTGCCATCCAAGACGCCCGGGCATTTTACCATGGCGGATCTCGTCACCTTCGTCGACGATATCAATCCGGTCGGTGACGGCAGAGGGGAAGATTGATCTGGGGGGCCTCCCCGGTATGACCGGGGAGGCCCAATGGCTCAGCGGCGCAGGAATGCCAGCACGTCATCGATGAAGCGCTGCCTGTGCGTGGCAAAGAGCCCGTGGGGCGCACCCTCATACTCAATCAGCGTGGACTGGCTGATGCCGGCTGCCGCGGCACGACCTGCGGCATCGATCGGCACCGTCTTGTCGTCCGTGCCATGGATGATCAGGGTCGGAACGTTGAAGGCGGCGAGATCCGGGCGGAAATCCGTCGTCGCGAAAGCCTTGGCGCAGGCGAGCGTCGGCTTGAGCCCCGCCATCATCGCCTGGCGGACGGACCAGTCGAGCACCTCGGAGCTGACCGCCTTGTCGAACATGCCGACGCCGTAGAAGTCCTTGAAGAAGCTGGCGAAGAAGTGCGCGCGGTCCTCGACCATGCCCTCGGTCATCTCGTCGAAGGTCGATTGCGGCGTGCCATTCGGATTGTCCTCGGTCTGCAGCATATAGGGCACGACGGAAGCCACCAGGACCGCCGAGCGCAGGTTGGCGCCACCGTGGCGGGACATGTAGCGCGCCACTTCACCGCCTCCCATGGAAAAGCCGAGGATTGTCGCGTCATTGGCTCCGGTCGAGGCGATGACGTCGGCTAGATCGTCGGCCAGCGTATCATAGTCATAGCCGTTGAACGGCTGTTCCGACCGGCCGAAACCCCGGCGATCATAGGCTATGGCGCGCATTCCCGCATCGGCGATGGCCATCGACAGATCATCGAAGGTGTCGGCGGTCAGCGGCCAGCCATGCAGAAGGATGACAGGGCGGCCCTGCCCCCAGTCCTTGGCATAGAGTTCGACACCGTCACGGGTCTTGATGCGGGGCATGGTCACGTCCTTTTCTGTTTCGAGACAGGACGAACGGCTGCTACCCGCAGCAGGTTCCTAACGAATGTCGCGGGCTTCCAGAAACAGAGAACCCGCGCCTTGGCATTCAGTAGGTGAGAAGCGTTCCGGAACCGGTGACGTTGGCGCAGCGGCAGCGGCCGCCGACGCGACCGGGTTTAGCCGGGCAAGACACCTGCCCACCGCCACCGACGCTGCCGGACTGATCGACGACACAGACATACCGCTGCGGGCGGACGCCTTGCGTCTGACGCGGGGTCTTCTGGCTTTCGATGATGACGCCATTGGGATCATTGATCAGCACATAGGGAGCGTGGCCGCTTGCCAGCGTTTCGGCCGATGATGGGGAGACGATGAACAGCAGGCTGAGTGCGACACAGAACAAACGCAACATGAAAACCTCGATAGGACGGCTCGATTTCGACGGACCGCGATCAGATGGGACGCGCAGCTAAAACCGAACGCCCGAGATGGCCCAGAGTTGCAGAGACTAGCGGCAAAGACTGAACACAGGCTGAACCATGTCTTGCCTGAAACGGAAAACGGCGCCACGCGGGCGCCGTTCCTAGGTTTGGTAAGTGCGCCTGATCAGGCGGCGCGACGGTGGCCGGACGATGTGCCCGAGGCGCGTTCGTCGATGCGGAACTGGTTGAGCAGAGCCGTGAGCGCTGCCGCTTCCTGGGCGAGACCGTGGCTGGCCGCCGTCTGTTCCTCGACCATGGCGGCGTTCTGCTGCGTGCCCTGGTCCATGGTGTTGACGGCCGTGTTGATCTCCTGCAGGCCGGTCGACTGTTCGCGCGAGGCGGTGACGATGGCGTTCACGTGGCCGTTGATCTCCTGGACCTCGCGAACGATCACGTCGAGCGCCTTGCCCGTCTCGTTGACGAGTTCGACGCCGTGCTTGACCTGGGTACCGGAGGCGCTGATCAGGGTCTTGATCTCCTTGGCAGCGTTCGCAGAACGCTGTGCGAGTTCACGGACTTCCTGGGCAACCACGGCGAAGCCCTTGCCGGCTTCACCGGCGCGCGCGGCTTCGACACCGGCGTTCAAGGCGAGCAGGTTGGTCTGGAAGGCGATTTCGTCGATGACGCCGATGATGTTGGAGATCTCGCCGGAAGACTTCTCAATGCCCTGCATGGCATCGACGGCCTTCTCAACAATCTCGCCAGACTTTTCGGCGCCGGCACGGGCACGGGTCACCAGCTGGCCGACTTCCTCGGCGCGGCGGGCGCTGTCCTTCACGGTGGTGGTGATCTCTTCAAGGGCTGCAGCCGTCTCTTCAACCGAGGCTGCCTGCTGCTCGGTGCGGCGGGCGAGATTGTCGGCAGAGGAGCGGATTTCGGCAGCACCGCCATCGATAGCGCGGGCATTGCGGCCGACGGTGGCGAGCGCATCATGCAGCTTTTCGACAGAGGCATTGAAGTCGACGCGCAGGCGGTCGAGGTCGCCGGCAAAGGGCGTTTCGATGCGCGAGACGAGGTCGCCATCTGCCAGACGGCCGAGGCCGTCAGCCAGCGAGTGGACCGCGAACGAGACCTGCTCTGCTTCACGCGTCCTTGCGGCTTCGCGCTCACGGCGCTCCTGCTCGGTCATGGTGCGGGTCTCATCCGCTTCACGGGCAAGACGACCGCGCTCGATGATGTTGTCGCGGAAGACAGCGACTGCTGCGGCCATCTGGCCAATCTCGTCCTTGCGCGCTGTCCCGGGGATTTCTGCGGAGACGTCGCCACCGGCAAGCTTGCCCATGACGCCGGTCATCTGGACCACCGGACGAACGACGAGGCCCGACAGGAGGGCTGCGAGAATGCCGATCATCGCGACGACGCCGACGAGGGTGGCGACAGCGGCGGCCGTACGGAATTCGCCGATCGCGGCGAAGGCGAGATCGCGATCGATCTGGACGCCGAGGTACCAGTCTTCGCGCGGCAGGCCCTTGATCGGCAGGAAGGAGACGAGGACGTTGGCATCGGCGAAGGTGGTTTCCGTGATGCCGGCGCCAACTGCGGGTGTCTGGTTCGGGAAGGCATCCTTCAGCGTCTTGGTGACGAGGTTGCCGTCACGATGGACGAGGATCGTGCCGTCCTGCTTGACGAGGAAAGCGGAGCCCTTGCCGCCCATGTCAACCGAGTTGACCATGTCGACGAGTGAGGTTAGCGAGAAGTCGGACGCGGCAACACCGTAGAGCTTGCCGTCCTTCTTCACCGGAATGGCGGCGCTGATGATCAGGTTACCGGTCGAGGCGTCGGCATAGGGGTCTGTCAGGACCATCTTGTCCGCCTTGACGGCGTCCTGGTACCACGGGCGCTTGCGCGGGTCGTAGCCTTCCGGCAGCGGCTGGTTGGGGACGCTGGTGAAGACGCCCTGCTCGTCGCCGACATAGGTCGACATGAATTCGCGGATCAGGACCGGATTGTCGAAGGCGGCGATGATGGCGGCTGCATCCGGCGCCTTTGCGGCGGCATTGCCGGCAAGCTCGGTCAGCATCACGCGGGCGCCAAGCCAGTTCGCGATACTCTGCGAGGCCTGGAGACCGGAGCTATCGATCTCACTCTTGACGGCCGCACTCGTCGCGTTGCGCTGGAGGCTGTCGATATAGAAAGAGAAACCGGAGAGGGCAGCCACCACCACGAGGGAGGCAACCACCAGGATCTTGGTCATCAGGTTGGAACTGGTCTTCACGATACGGTCCTGCAAAAACTCTTCGCGCCACTTCGGCGGGAGGGGTCACGGGGCATTGTGTGATCACGGCACCATCATGGTGCAGGAACGGTCGATTTGCCGCTCCTTCACAGATACCCCGCAGGATTTAACGGGTGTTTAAGCGAAACCGGAAAAATAAGTAGGCCTCACTTACGGCCGACTGTTTTATCCGCGGCCCTTCATGAAGGCTTCGAAGGCAGAGCGCGCTTCGGCGCTTTTCAGCTGGGCGACGAAATGTACGAGTTCTTCCTGCATGCGGGTTCGCACCTCGTCGGCGCTGCCCTTCACCAGAGCGCGGGCGATCTTCATCGCGGCAGGCGGCTTGGACGCGAGCGAGGAGGCGATCTTCAGGGTCTCAGTCTCGACCTGATCCGGCGCGACGACCTTCCAGATGAGGCCTGCCTCGCGGGCCTGTTCAGCGGAGAAGCCTTCGCTGGCGGCGAGCATGGCAAAGGCGCGCTGGTGGCCCATGATGCGCGGGGCAATCAGGCTGGAGGCGGCTTCGGGCACGAGCGCCAAGTCCAC
This sequence comes from uncultured Allorhizobium sp., assembly GCA_958439205.1. Lineage (GTDB taxonomy): Bacteria > Pseudomonadota > Alphaproteobacteria > Rhizobiales > Rhizobiaceae > Allorhizobium. The sequence continues at coordinate 3,941,758 of OY288189.1, forward strand.
GAAGGGCGTCTTGAACAGGCTGCGGTCGGAGGCCACCGTCAGGTCGCAATGCATGTGCAGCGTCGTGCCGATGCCGATTGCGAGACCGTCGACGCCGGAGACCAGAGGTTTCGTGACTTCGGTCAGCGCGCGCAGGAGGCCGAAGGCGGCGGGTTCGCCGACGGCGCCGGCCATGGCGAAGCCGAGGAAATCGGCCATGTCGTTGCCAGCGGAGAAGCAGCCCTCGGTGCCGAGGAAGACGATGGCGCGGATGGTGTCGTCCTGCTCGCCCTCCAGCAGACCTGCAGTCAGCTTCTGATACATGGCTTGCGTGATCGCGTTCTTCTTGTCCGGGCGATTGAAGCGCAGGACGAGGACGCCGGGATGGGCTTCTGGGCGGGTGATCTGGATGTGGTCGGTCATCTCGGCTTCCTCGGGTGGTCCCCACCCTCCCCTTGAGGGGGAGGGTCGGAGCGCAGCTCCGGGGTGGGGTGAACAACGACATATGCTGGTTTTGGCAGGGTCACCCCCACCCGCCGCTTTGCGGCGACCTCCCCCCTCAAGGGGGAGGTGGAGCGTCAAGCAAACAACGCGCGTGCCGCTTCTAGGCTCGCCGCGCCATTGACGACGCGGTCCTTGAGCGCCGCCGTCTCGGCGATCAGGTTCTCGGCGGCGAAGCGGCAGAGCGCCAGGCGGTTGTCGCGACCATGATCCTCGTCGGCGAGCGCGCCCTTGGCGAGGTAGACGCCGGTCAAAGCGAGACCGAAGAGGCGCTGGTAGGGTGTGGCACCTGCCAGTGCTGCGGACGCATTGCCTGCGGCGAGCTGCGAGAGCAGCCATTCGGTGGTGTCTTCGAGATCCGACAGGCTCGCGTCGAGGCGCGCGGCGGTGTCGCCAAAACCTTCGAGATTGGAGGCGCGCACGGCGTTGACCACCTGCTTGAGCTCGGTGATGTAACCCCGGACATGGTTTCCGTTCGACAGCGGCAGCTTGCGGGTGACGAGGTCGGCGGCCTGGATGCCGTTGGTGCCCTCGTAGATCGGGGCAATGCGGCTGTCGCGCCAGTAGCGGGCAGCACCGGTTTCCTCGATGAAGCCCATGCCGCCATGGGTCTGGATGCCGAGCGAGGCGACATCGACGCCGGCATCGGTGGCGAAGGACTTGGCGATCGGGGTCAAGAGTGCGGCGCGCTCGGCCCAATGGCGGGCCTCGTCGCCTTCTGCGTGATGGCTCATGTCGGTCGCATGGGCGCAGACATAGCAGATGGCGCGCGAGCCTTGGGTCAGCGCCTTCATCGTCACCAGCATGCGGGCGACATCGGGATGTTCGATGATCGGCGACATGCCCTGTCCGGTCCAGCCGGGAGCCTTCCCTTGCGTGCGGTCCTTGGCGTATTGCACGGCCTTCTGGGTGGCGGCTTCGCAGATGGCGACGCCCTGCATGCCGACGGCGAGGCGAGCATTGTTCATCATGGTGAACATGCAGGCGAGGCCCTTGTTCTCCTCGCCGATCAGCCAGCCGATAGCACCGGCTTCATCGCCATACTTTCCGTCGCCGTAGATCATGGTGCAGGTCGGCGAGCCATGGATGCCGAGCTTGTGCTCCAGCGAATGGCAGTGCAGGTCGTTGCGGGCGCCGATCGAGCCGTCGTCGTTGACGAGGTATTTCGGCACGAGGAAGAGCGAGATACCGCGGGTGCCGGCGGGTGCATCGGGAAGACGCGCGAGAACGAGATGGATAATGTTCTCGGTGATCTCGTGTTCGCCCCAGGTGATGTAGATCTTCTGGCCGAAGATGCGGTAGGTGCCGTCATCGCGGCGCTCGGCGCGGGACTTCATCACGCCGAGATCGGAGCCGGCATGCGGCTCAGTGAGGTTCATGGTGCCGGTCCATTCGCCGGAGACCATCTTGGGCAGGTACTTCGCCTTCAGGTCGTCGGAGCCGTGGGCGGTGACGGCATCGACAGCACCCATGGTGAGCGTCGGCCCAAGCGCAAAGCCCATGGAGCCGGAATTCCACATTTCGAGGGCGGCGACATTCAGCATATGGGGCAACCCCTGCCCGCCGAAGTCTTCCGACGCTGTCAGAGAGTTCCAGCCGCCTTCGGCCCAGGCGCGGTAGAGATTGTCCCAGCCATCGGGAACGACGACCTTGCCATCGACCATACGGGCGCCCTGCTTGTCGCCGATCTCGGCGAGCGGTGCGACTTCATCACTGGCGAAACGGCCGGCTTCAGAGAGGATTGCATCAACGAGATCGTCACTCAGCTCGCCCAGTTTGCCGTCTTCGATGGCCTTTGTCAGGCCGGCGACATGCTTCAGGGTAAACGCGATCTCTTCAACGGGCGCCTTGTACATGACGTGCTCCTCCAACTGGCGTATGGTCCAAAGCCACGCCCAGTCTCCACCCAGGAAGCGCGGCACATTCTTCCCTTTGGCTAATTGATTTTTACGTAAACGTCAAATCTTTTGGATGCGGCAGGAGGTCTCGTCCACCATCGGAACGAAGGCACCGAAAGCTGGCGGGCGAAGCCTCAAACAAAGATGCGTGAAAGCTGCGCAGAGACGGAAGCGCGGATCGACGGCACCTCCCCGGAAAGACAAACAGCGACAAGGACTTGAAGACGAGCGGACCCCTGCCATCCCCGGGTCTCCTCAATGAGCAATTTACGATGCACTGGCTTGCCCGGATTTCGTCACATCACTGTTACCCGCGATGGCTAGTCGGAGGTGAACTTCAACCCATAGGAGGCTCAGCGATGACCGAGACCAACACCAATCACCTGTCCTGGGACGAGTGGGACGAGCTGCATAACCCGCCGCCGGCCGTCACCGATTTCGACCGCGTCGTCGAACGCGCGATCTCGCGTCGTGGATTCCTCGGCGTGCTGGCCATGGGCTCGGCTGCCGTTGCCATGGGCTCAGTCGGCAACCTGATGAGCTCGACCTCGGCCGTCGCGCAGGAAGCCGCTTCGCGCTTCCCGTTCAAGCCGATCGCCGCCCAGACGGACGCGACCGTGCATGTGCCTGAAGGCTATAGCTGGAAGCCGCTTGCCAAGTGGGGCCAGCCGCTGTTTTCGACCGCCTCCGACATCGATCCGATGAAGGGTGTTTCGCTTGAGAATTCGGACAAAGTCTTCGGTGAAAACACCGACGGCATGGAAGCCTTTGCGATCGGCAATCATCAGGTGATTGCGGTCAACCACGAATACGTCAACAACGAAACCAACCTGCCGCACGCGCCGGAAGGCATGCCGCAGTCGATGGACGACGTGAAGATCCTGCAGAACATGCAGGGCGTCACCGTTATGGAAGTGACCGAAGGCGCCGACGGCTGGCAGATCGTTGTCGACAGCCCGTTCAACCGTCGCATCCATCACAACACGCCGATGAAGCTCTCGGGTCCGGCTGCCGGCTCCGAACTGGTCAAGACGGCTGCCGATCCCAATGGTGTCGACTGTCTCGGGACCTTCAACAACTGCGGCGCCGGCAAGACGCCGTGGGGCACCTACCTCACCTGCGAAGAAAACTTCAACGGCTATTTCGGCTCGACCGTCGCCGACTTCGCGATGCCCGACGACTTCAAACGCTACGGCATCGTGGCCGAGACCCGCTACGGCTACGAGAAGTTCGACGAGCGCTTCGACGTTTCGAAGAACCCGAACGAACCACGCCGCGCCGGATACGTCGTCGAGATCGATCCGTCGGATGCATCTTCGACCCCGATCAAGCGCACCGCACTCGGCCGCATCAAGCATGAGAACGCCGCTGTGGTCGTGGCCCGTGACGGTCGGGTTGTCGTCTATATGGGCGACGACGAACGTGGCGAGTTCCTCTACAAGTATGTCTCCAACGGCATCTACGTGCCGGGCGGCGACACGTCCAAGCTGCTCGACGAGGGCATGCTTTACGTCGCCAAGTTCTCCGACGAAGGCACCGGCGAATGGCTGGCACTGACGGAAGAGACGACCGGCATGAAGATGGACGAGATCTGCGTCTTCACCCGCCAGGCCGCGTCCAAGGTCGGCGCCACGACCATGGACCGTCCGGAATGGGTCGCGGTCAATCCGGTCGCGATCGAAGCCTATTGCGCGCTCACCAACAATTCGAACCGCGCCGTTCTGAAAGACGGCAAGATGCGGACGAATGCCGGTGGCGACGTGATGGAAATCAATGCCGTCAACCCGCGCGAAGGCAATGAGTTTGGCCAGATCGTGCGCTGGTATCCTGAGAATGACGACCATGCCGATGGCAAGTTCAAGTGGGACCTGTTCGTCATGGCCGGCAATCCCGATGTGCACAAGGACAGCCCTTACGCGGGTTCGTCCAACATCAATTCCGGCAACATGTTCAACTCGCCTGACGGCATGATGTTCGATTCGACCGGCCTGCTCTGGATCCAGACGGACGGCGAAGATTCGAACGAGGGCGATTTCGTCGGCCAGGGCAACAACCAGATGCTCGCGGGCGATCCGGCAACGGGCCGCATCGAGCGCTTCCTCACCGGCCCGAAGGGCGGCGAAGTAACCGGCATGACCTGGTCTTCCGACAAGCGCACCATGTTCGTTGGCATCCAGCACCCCTCCGCACCGTTCCCGGATGGCGAAGGCAAGCTGCCGCGCTCGACGATTGTTGCCGTCAAGCATGACGACAATGCGCTGATCGGCTGATCTCGCGATTGGCGGCAGGGCGGATAACCGCCCTGCCCTTACAGCATACGAAGAGGCCGCCGACCGGGGATACCGGCGGCGGCCTTTGTCATTGCAGAAGATCGTCAGATCAGGCGGCGAGGCGCTGCGCGTTGCGCGGGATCTCGACGTCGATCTCCAGGATCGAGACGTCTTCGTCGCGGTCCATCTTGATCTGCACCTTGTCACGATCGAATTCGACATGCTTGGCAATCACGGCGAGGATTTCCTCACGCAGGATGGCCACCAGATCGCTTTCCAGCGACGCCCGTTCATGGGCGAGCAGGACCTGCAGTCGCTCGCGCGCCATCGGGGCGGAACGCTGCTTGCGGAACAGGGAGAAAATGCTCATGCGGCCCTCCGCGCGAAGATCTTGTCGAGGAGGCCACGCTTCTCGCCAGGGATGGTGATCGGAACGGTCTCGCCGGCCAGACGACGGGCAGCGTCGAAATAGGCAAGTGCAGGCGCACTGCGGGCATCAGCCAGCGTCACCGGAGCGCCGATATTGGAGGCGCGCAGCACGTCCATGCTTTCCGGGATGATGCCGAGCAGCGGGATCGACAGGATCTCGAGCACGTCATCGACCTTCAGCATGTCGCCGCGCTGGGCGCGAACGGCGTCGTAGCGGGTGAGCAGGAGGTGCTTCTCCATGCGCTCGCCACGCTCGGCCTTCAGCGTCTTGGAATCGAGCAGACCGATGATGCGGTCCGAATCGCGGACCGAGGAGACTTCCGGATTGGTAACGACGACGGCCATGTCGGCATGGCGCATCGCAAGCGTCGCACCGCGTTCGATGCCGGCCGGGCTGTCGCAGATGATCCAGTCGAAATACTTCTTCAGCTCGTTGATGACCTGCTCGACGCCTTCGGCGGTCAGGTTATCCTTGTCGCGGGTCTGCGAGGCGGGCAGCAGGAAGAGCGTTTCCAGCCGCTTGTCGCGGATCAGCGCCTGCGGCAGCTTGGCATCGCCCTGGATCACGTTGACCAGATCGTAGACGACGCGGCGCTCGGCGCCCATCACCAGATCGAGATTGCGAAGACCGACGTCGAAATCGACGACGACGACTTTTTCATTGCGCTGTGCCAGCGCTGCACCGAGAGCGGCCGTCGAGGTGGTCTTGCCGACCCCGCCCTTGCCGGATGTCACGACTATAACCTTGCCCATGTGGTTCTCCTGTCTGTCCCCGCTCAAGTTCACGTCATTCTCTCTGTCATGATTGCATCCCCCTCCAGCCAAAGCTGAACTGGATGCCCTTTCAATTCTGGATCCATGTCGTCGGTCATCGCGTAGACGCCGTCGATTGCAACCAGCTCGGATTCGAACTTACGACAGAAGATCCTTGCGTCGGCATTGCCAACGCATCCGGCGAGTGCTCTGCCGCGCAGCGCGCCGTAGATATGGACGGAGCCACCGGCAATCACTTCGGCGCCAGACTGGACCGAACCGATGACCGTGACGTCACCCTGGGTGTAGATGACCGACTGACCGGAGCGGATGGTTTCGCGCACAATCATCGACGGGGCCGAAACCGGGCTCTGCGCTACCGTCACCTGCGGCGGTGCCTGCTCTGCCGGCTGCTTCTCCGCCTTGCCTTTCGGCTTGGCGGCCGAGGCTTCAGGCGCTTCTTCGCGCGGCACCTCGTAGTCTGCGGCGGGCTTGCCACCCTTCAGCTGCGGCGGCATGCCCGGCTCGACCAGCGAAGGGCGACCGCCCTCGATGCCCATGATCGAGACGTTGCGCGCCGCTAGTTCGGCGATCAGCGCCTTCAGCTGCGGACGGTCGATCTCGATCTCGGACACGTCGAGCACGACGGGGCGACCGAGGAAGAAACCGGCCGAGCGGGCCGCGAGATCGTCGAGCCGGACGAGCCAGTCGTCGAACGGCGGATCCGGCGTCAGAACGACGGCCAGGAAGGATCTACCCTTGATGCGGATGGAGCGGGGTTCGGTTAGCACTTTGGTCATCTACGTAAACAAATCGTTGATGAAAGGAGTAGCGCCGATTTGGTTAACAAATGGTTAACGCGGTGATTTTGCCGTTAGGAAACAGGCGGATCGGGCTTACGAAAAAACCGCCCGCGGCACGGAGCCGGGGCGGTTCGATGTTAACCCTTTCCGGCTTCTCGAGGAAGCCGGATCAGTCTGTGCGGTCGATCAATAATAGGGCGACAGGCACTGCTGGCGGGGGCCGTTATACGGCTGGAAGGTGTTCGAGTAGCTGTCGTACGAACGATAGCGCGCCTCACACCAGCTGTAGTGGCGCGGGTTGAGGCCCGCTGCGCGCGGCGCCACGGGTGCCGGACGCGGCTGGGCAATCGCACCGCCGATGATGGCGCCGGCTGCGAAGGCTGCGAGCGGATACCAATAACCGTTGTGGTAACGGTAGCCCGCGCGGCGATCGCTGTAACCGCGGTGGCCATTCCAGTAGCGAGCGCGCTCATAGCGGTCGATGCGGCGATCGATACGGCGCTCTACGCGACGGTCGAAACGACGCTCGTAGCGGTCCCGATACTGCACGGTCGTGGCATCGGTAGTCGCGGCGATCGGAGCCACCGGGCGGATGACCTGAGCCTGGGCCGGGACCATGCCAGTGATGGCGAGGATCGACGCGAGCGCTGCTATGGCCGTCGTCTTCAATGCAGTCTTCATGGTGTTTCTCCCTGCATGTTTTCAGGGTCGTCCGGGGCGGGCGAAACCCGTCCCTCGACCTATGAAAATCAACTTATTGGAGCCAGCCTGAACTCAAAATTAACATGTCGTTCATGACCCGCGCTTCGCGCGCCAAGGCTTTGAGGCCACTTGCGCGCGCAAGTGACCGTCAACGGAGAAAGCCAGGATTTGTTCCTTAGAGCCTCAATAATAGGGCGAGTAGCACTGTTGGCGCGGGCCGTGATACGGCTGGAAGCTGTTGCTGCGCCAGTGGTACGACCGGTAGCGTTCGGCGCACCAGCTGTGGTGACGCGGATTGATGCCGCCAGCGTAATTTACCACATGGCGGCGCGGAATGGGGCGGTCGATAATGACGCCTGACCGCATGGAGCGCGGCGAGATCCAGAGGCCGTTGTGATAGACATAGCCCGGGCGGTGCAGTCGGTTGCGATACGCGCGATAGCCCTGGTGGCGCGACACGACGGTGACGCGTTGATAGTGCCGATAGCTGGTGTGGCTTTCATAGATGCGGACTTCGATACCGCCGGCATGCGCCTCAGAACCCGATACCATGGCACCGGCAACGGCGAGGCATGCGGCAGCGAGAGCAGAAACAAGCTTCATGCGTGATCCCCCTTGACCCGGAGCCACCCATCGCCCGCGCCGACCCTCATGGCCGACGTCTGGCCTGACCGCGAAATCAGTCGGGCAGCCTCCACCAGAAGATGCTAAACGGCCAGAGAAGCGGCTGCAAGTGGCAGGTGCGCCGTCGCGCCATCATGCAAAAGGAAGAGGGCGAAACCGCTGCGGTTCCGCCCTCTTTTCACACGCAATTGATCTGAGATCGTCGGCTCAGACTTCGATCTCGATATCGCCCTTGGGCCGCGAACAGCAGGCGAGGATGTAGCCCTCGTCGATCTCGTCGTCGAGGATGCCGCCATTGTGGTCCATCTCGACCTCGCCTGACAGTTTCATGACCTTGCAGGTGCCGCAGAGACCGGATTCACATGCCGCCCCGATGCGGACGCCCGCCGCACGGGCCGCCTGCAGAACCGTGTGGCCCGGCGCGCAAAGACCGTCCTTGCCGGACATGGCAAAGGTGACCTTGGTCGGCTGTTCGCCATCGGCATAGATGACCACTTCCGGCAGTTCCGGCTTGACCGGCTGGAAGGCCTCCTCGTGATACTGCTTCATATCGAAGCCGGCACCTTCGAGCGCTTCGCGCACGGTCGCCATGAAGGGCGCCGGGCCACAGCAGAAGACGGTACGCTCGAGGAAGTCGGGTGCCAGAAGCGCAATCTTCGCCTTGTCGATGCGGCCCTTCAGGCCCGACCAGAGCTGGCCGCGCGAGACCTGCTCGACGATGAAGCCAAGCGTCAGATGCGGCATCTCGCGGGCCTTGGCCTCAAGCTCCCAGCGGAAGATGATATCGTCAGGCGAGCGGGCACAGTTCAAAAAGGTTATGTCGCTGTCGGGGGCCCGGTCGCTCATGTCGCGGGTCATCGACACCATCGGCGTGATGCCGGAGCCGGCCGAGATGAAGAGATACTTCTTGCCGGGATACTTGGCATAGGAGAAGTCGCCGAGCGGACCGAAGGCCTTCAGCGCCATGCCGGGCTTCAGGTTGTCGAACATCCAGCGCGTGCCGATACTGTCCTTCTGCGCCTTGACCGTTACCGCGACCGTGTAGGGCCGCGAGGGGCTGGAGGAGAGCGTGTAGGTGCGCATCACCGGCTCAGGCCCGACCGGGACCTCCAGCGTCACGAACTGGCCTGGCATGTAGCGGAACCACAGGTTCGGCTTGTTCGGCTTGAAGGTGAAAGTCATCACGTCGGCGGCTTCCGGCGTGACGGCGACGCATTCGAGGAGATGCTCCCGGTCGGACCAGGGGCGCATTTCGTCGACATGGCGATACTGGGTGACGGCGATGTTCATGGTCAAGCCACCGCAGACAGGCGGGCCTTGTCGCCCTGAAGGCGGCCCGTCATGAAGTTGGAATACCATTCGACAAACTGCATGACGCCACCTTCGTGATCGACGGAATAGGGACCGGGCTCATAGGCCGGCGAGCGGATGCCGAAGGCGTTTTCCTCGACGATTGAGCGATCCTGATCGTTGGTCATGTTCCAGACATGGGTCAGCTCTTCGAGGTCGTAATCGACGCCTTCGACCGCATCCTTGTTCACCAGCCAGGTGGTGGTGACGGCCGTCTCTTCGGCCGAGAGCGGCAGAACGCGGAAGGAGATCGCGTGATCGCCGAGAATGTGGTTCCAGGTCGTCGGGTAGTGGAAGAGCAGCATGGTGCCGATATGGCTGATCGGCACATCGGCGGAGAGCGGCTTCTTCACCGCGCGCTTGCCGGACATGGTGTAGCTCTCGGCATCCTGGATCAGCGGCATGCGGGCGGTACGGAACTGGCCAGTCGGGTCCATGTTGAAGGTGGACGGCAGGCCTGCGGCCTCGCAGCGCGCCCAGTGCTCGGAGATGAACGGGTCATCGCCGGCACCCTGAACGCCGGTTGCGGTCGGGGCTTCCGGATAGGTGCGGCAGAGTTCGGGATGGTTGCTGGCGCAGTGGTAGCACTCGCGGTTGTTTTCCCAGACGAGCTTCCAGTTGCCCTTCTCGATGATCGTGTTCTTGTGGGCTACTTTGGCTTCCCAGAGGCGATGCGGCGCAAGATACGGCTCGATGGAAGCGCGCATCGGGGCGAAGTCGGGGGCCTCATTGGCGAGGCAGACGAAGATGTAGCCGCCAACGCTTTCGCAATGGACGGTCTTCAGGCCGAACTCGGCCTTGTCGAAGTTCTCGCCCATCTGGCGGGCAAAGACGAGCGAACCGTCAAGGTCGTAGGTCCAGTTATGATAGGGGCAGACGAGCTTGGCAGCGGCACCCTTGTCCTTGGTGCAGACGCGGTGGCCGCGATGGCGACAGGTGTTGTGGAAGGCGCGGATGGCCTGATCCTTGCCGCGCACGATGACGACAGGGTAATCGCCGATCTGGGCTGTGAAGTAGTTGCCGGCGCGCGGGATCTCGCAGTCATGGCCGATGAACAGCCAGTCGCGATACCAGATCATCTCCATGTCGAGTTTGAAGTAATCCTGATCGATATAGAATGGCTGCTCGAGCGAGAAGCCTTCGCGGCGGTTCTTCAGCTGGCGCAGCACGTTGGCCTGCAGGTCCATGTCGTCCTCGTTTTCAAAACTCGGGGGAGAAAAGAGCACAGCCTGCCATCGCCCTGGGAAGGCGGTTTGCATGGCTATCTCCGGTCGCCCTCCGCAACCTCAAATGTCCATCTGCCGAGGCTGGTTTCCGGGCTCAGGAGTGGTCCATTTGCGGACCGCGTCGGCGCCTTCCCAGGGTCACCCCCAGTGGCCTTTTGCCAAAACGCATTCTCCACCACCGTTGCGGGGGCAGCGCCGGATTTCGACCGGCTTCCCGATTTCCCGCCCTCCCTAGAGTGACAGCACCTCGAGCTCACAATTATCTAATCACAGGGCGCAGGCCGACGCTGCATTGCGGAACGACACGCCCGAAATCGTTTGCGACATGGCGACAGAATGCCCGTGAAAACAGAGGGAGACGAATTCTCCTGCAATTTCCGTGGCGTAGAGTAGAAGCAAAGAAATTCCCGAAGACGGGATGGCGCAAACGCGCGATCAGGGGGCGGCTTTCAAGATTTGCACTGCGGCAAGCCTCGCGAAACCTCGCTCATGTAGAATACCATCAAATCATGATTAACCATGCTGCGCTAAGCTCAAGCAATCAGTCCGGGTACGTCAGAGCGTCAAGATGCAGAAACTGAGATACTACGCGGCTCCCAAAGCGGAAACGAAAACGCCGCCATCCTCAAAGGCAGTCCATACCGAGTTCCTCAGAACCGGTCGGATCTCGCGTAGCCGCGAGGACTGGCTGCCGGACGAGCGACGCTATCTTTCCTACGAGGAGGTGGCGGCACGGACGGGTCGGCGGCTTGAGCGGGCGGCAGAGACAACTCACGAGCGGATTAACGGCTTCCATCGCTCGATCAAGTTTCCCAAGGTCATCTTCCACCGTACGCTGAACAACAGCCCGCATCTCGGCTACTGTCATGTGACGGCGGCGCGCACGAATTTCGCGCAATATGCCGATGTAAAATGGGCCTTCTACATCGCCAATTTCTTTGCCGAGCTTGGCGGTCAAGAGGTGTTCTTCGAGCAGATCAAGCAGAATTACGGACGGATGTATTTCGCCGTGGCGATCAAGCCTGAGGCGGAGGCCAAGTCGATGGCTATCGACCGTTCGTTCCGCAACAATGGCCTGCTGTTCCAGACGGTGGATCCGAAAGAGGCGCTGCGGAACGTGCTGATGCTCGGCGCACGAGACGCCGAGCTCAGGAAGATCATCGCAAAGCTTTGAGCGTGGAGTTCGACGCTCAGGCGCCGAAACCGCCGACCGGCTTCTTCTTGTAGAGCAGCCAATCCTTTGACACATAGTCGCTTGCGCCGTAGATCGTCACGGTGTCGCCGCCGGCTGCCTTCGAGGTGGCGAGCGCCTTTTCAGCGAAGTTGGTGAAGTCGAATGCGTTCGGGGCCTGCTCGGAGAAGCAGATGCCGAAGGACATGCCGAGCTGGCCCATGCGGGCACCGGTCGACGAGCCGACGAAATTGGTGGCCTTGAGCTTGGCGCGAACGAGATCGACGACGCGGCTGATCTCTTCCTGATCCGACGTGTAGAGCAGCAGGCCGAAGCGGCCGGCATCGAAGCGGCAGGCGAGATCGCCACCGCCGGACACGGCTTCCAGCACCTTGGCGACCTGCATCAGGAAGCGCTCGGCAACAGCCGGGCCCATCTGCTCCTGGATGCGGGCGTAATCGTCGATCTCGCCGATCGCGACGCCGCAGAGCACCGGCATTTCCGGGTTTGCATAGATCTTGGCGACGGCCTTGTTGAAGGCGCGGCGGCTGGCAAGGCGGGTGACCGGATCCACGAACTTCGCGGCTTCGGCCTCTTCCGCCTCACGCTGCAGGTCGGCGAGCGATGCCGTCTTGTCGACGACGGCGCGCACGACATTGCTGTTCTGGTGGGCGCGCTTTTCGGTCGCCGCCTTCAGCATCTTGATCGACTGGCCAAGCGGCGTGCCTTCGAGATCGGCTTCCGTCAGGATGGTCTTGGAGGCATGGCCGATGACGCGGCCGTAATCGGTGAGCGAGATCTTCTCCTCGTTGAGGAGCGAGATAAAGTTGCTCATCTCGGCGCGAACCTGGCCATTCTGGCGGCTCAGAAGCCCGTCTTCGTGGTGATGCGGCAGATATTTGCGGCCGAGTTCGTCGAGCGCTTCCTGGGACTTGATCTTGCCGAGGGCGATGAATTCGCGCACGAGTTCCGGATTGCTGCCCGAATAGGCCTCGTAGACCAGTTCGTAATTGCGCGGCAGACCGTCTATGCCCATCTGATGCATGGCGGTCGCGACGCGTAGCGCAATGCTTGCGGCCGGATTCTTGACTTGCTGCATCTGTCCACTTCCCCGAATGACGCTTTTCAGTCTCTTGGCTAAACCATAGGCGAACAACTCTTTCTTTCGGTTACGTCGGTAGTTAAAATTCGAACGGTTTACGCACCCCCTTAAAAAAATAGGGTGGAATCTGGGGTTGCTTGCGCCGAAAAAGAGGTTTGCCGCCTTGCCCGGCTCGGGATATGGACGGGCAAAGGCAGACTGGAAGGCTCGGAGACATGGCGCGGATCATCCCGATCGCAACAGATACGGACAGAGCGGAGGCGATCGCAGCTGCCACCGACGTGCTGTTGCGCCATCGGCCCGTGGCCATCCCCACAGAGACCGTCTACGGGCTTGCCGCCGACGCCACCCATCCGGCAGCCATCACTTCCATCTACGAGACCAAAGGGCGCCCGCACTTCAACCCGCTGATCTGCCATATGGCGGATCTTGCCATGGCGGAGCGTTATGCCGTGTTCGACCCGATCTCGCGCAAGCTGGCCGAGGCCTTCTGGCCCGGGCCGCTGACGCTGGTGCTTCCGCTGAAAGAGAACTGCGGCATCCACCCGCTGGCCACGGCAGGGCTCGAGACTGTCGGCATTCGCGTACCCGTCGGGTTTACAGCAGAGCTCATCGGCAGCCTGGGGCGCCCACTTGCTGCACCCAGCGCCAACTCATCCGGGCGCATCAGCCCAACCACCGCTCACCATGTCGAGGCCGATCTCGGCGAGAAGATCGAGGTCATCGTCGATGGCGGCCCCTGCCCCGTCGGGGTGGAATCGACGATCGTGAAGGTCGAGGACGGCGAGATCCGGCTTCTGCGACCCGGCGGGATCGAGGCCGAGGCGATCGAAGCGGTAACGGGCAAGACCGTCATCCGGCCCAAGGCGTCCGGCACTGCAGCGATCGAAGCGCCCGGCATGCTCGCCTCGCATTATGCGCCCAACGCTTCGGTGCGACTGAATGCGACAGAGGTGTCGAGCGCGGAAGCCTTGATCGCTTTCGGGTCCGACGACATATCCGGAGCATCGACCGCAACGGCCGTGTTCAACCTCAGCCCCGATGGCGACCTTGCCGAGGCCGCCAGCAATCTCTTCGATTTTCTGAAGCGTGCGGATGCGAGCGGGGCTGCGGGCATTGCCGTGGCACCGATCCCGGACGAGGGCCTGGGCGAAGCGATCAACGACCGGCTGATGCGGGCGGCGGCACCCCGCGGGACCGAGGGATGACTGAGATGACCGTGACCATGAGCCTTGCTGAGCGTCTGCGCGCCTTTGTCGACATCGTCGGCGAGGCCAATGCGCTGACCTCCGCCCATGATATCAAGCCCTATCTGATGGAGAACCGGGGGCTCTATCACGGCGCCTCGCCGCTGGTGCTCAAGCCCGGCTCGACGCACGAGGTTTCAGCCATCCTCAAGCTCGCCTCCGAGACGGGGACGTCGATCGTGCCGGTCAGCGGCCGCACCGGGCTTGTCGGCGGGCAAGTGCCGCGCGAAGACGGACACGACGTGCTGCTCTCGCTGGAGCGAATGAACAAGATCCGGGAAGTCGATCCGGTTGCCGACGTGATCGTCGCCGATGGTGGGGCGATCCTTGCCGATGTGCAGAAGGCGGCCGAGGCGCATGACCGGCTGTTTCCGCTGTCGCTGGGATCCGAAGGCTCGTGCCGGATCGGCGGCAATCTTGCGACCAATGCCGGCGGAACGGCCGTGCTCGCCTATGGCAATATGCGCCAGCTTTGCCTTGGGTTGGAAGTCGTTCTGCCGACGGGCGAGATCTGGGATGGCTTGAGGCGGCTGAAGAAAGACAATAGCGGCTATGACTTGCGCGATCTCTTCATCGGCGCGGAGGGCACGCTTGGCGTGATCACTGGCGCCGTGCTGAAGATGGTGCCGCGTCCGCGCGGGCGGCAGGTGGCCTATGTCGGACTTGCATCGCCGGATGCGGCGCTCGCACTGTTCGAAAAGGCCTCGCAACGCTGCGGATCGGCACTGACCGGCTTCGAGCTTATGCCGCGCATCGGCATCGAATTTACCACGAAGCATATCCCCGGCGTGCGCGATCCGTTGGCCTCCATCCATCCCTGGTATGCGCTGGTCGACATCTCGACCTCGGATTCTGCCGAGGCAGCAGACGCCATGATGCACGAGCTGCTCGCCGAGGCGCACGAGGCTGGACTGGTGTCAGATGCGGCGATCGCCAGTTCGATCGCCCAGCAGGATGCCTTCTGGCACCTGCGCGAAAGCATGTCGGAGGCGCAACGCCCCGAGGGTGGATCGATCAAGCATGACGTCTCCGTGCCGATCTCGCGCATCCCGGCTTTCCTTGCGGAGGCCGACGCTGCGGTGCATGCGCTGATGCCGGATGCCCGCATCTGCGCCTTCGGGCATCTGGGCGATGGCAACATCCATTACAATATCAGCCAGCCCGTCGGCGCCGACAAGGCCGCCTTCATCGCGCGCTGGCGGGAGGTGAATGCCGTGGTGCATGCGGTCGTTCACAAACATACCGGCTCGATCTCGGCGGAACACGGCGTCGGCCAGTTGAAGCGCGACGAGCTTGCGGCCAGCCGTCCGGCTATCGAGACCGAACTAATGCGGCGCATCAAGCAGGCCTTCGATCCGGCAGGGATCATGAACCCCGGCAAGGTGATCGGCTGATCCGATGACCGGCTCCCCTCGCCTTTCGCTCCGGATCGATCTCGCCAATGGCGCCCGGCTCGGGCCGGGCAAGGCGCAGCTTCTAGCGCTGATCGAGGAGCATGGTTCGATCCGGGCCGCGGGTGCCGCGATGGGCATGTCCTATCGGCGGGCCTGGCTGCTCGCCGACGAGATCAACCGCATGTTCCGCGAGCCTTCGATCTTCACCCGGCACGGGGGCAAGAGCGGTGGCGGCGCAGGTTTGACGCCGTTCGGCGAGACGCTGCTCGGCGCCTGCCGACGGATGGATGCGGAGAGCCGCAAGGCGCTGTCGGCGGATCTGGACTGGCTCCAGAGCGTCGAGGCCGTGGATTTCGTTGCCGAAGGACGCAAGGTCGAAGACGACGGCTGAAGGGTGGTCAGCCTCGTTCAGCCCATTGCCCGCCGGAACATCCCTTCCGAAGCGATCGAGACCGTCTTGAACAGGAGATGCACCGGCTTG
Organism: uncultured Allorhizobium sp.; assembly: GCA_958439205.1. Lineage (GTDB taxonomy): Bacteria > Pseudomonadota > Alphaproteobacteria > Rhizobiales > Rhizobiaceae > Allorhizobium. Next base: position 3,957,688 of record OY288189.1, read on the forward strand.
CCGGGTGCAAGCGCCAGCTGGCGCAGGGACCGACGCGTGACCTCGGCCACCATCGTCTGGCCCTGACAGTCGACGGTCAGCGTTGCACTTCCGCGCGATCCCTCCCCCACTGCCACAACACGGCCAGAGAGGCGATTGAGGGCCGAGAGGCCTTCTCCCGGTTCGGTGGCGACGACGATATCGGAGACGGGAACGAAGACGCGCACACGGGTGCCGACGGGCAGATGCGTTCGCCGCAGAAGAAGGGGGCCAGCGAGCGAAAGCGCTTCAGTCAGGCCGTCCTCCTCATGGTGACCGGTGATTTCTGCCTCGATGAAATTCCCGGCCGGAAGATCGCCGAAAGCGCGGGCAACGGTCGCCAAGGCCTCGTCGGGTCTGCCGACGGCCTGCGCTCTTCCATCGGAAAAGGTCACGACCGCATTGGCGAGCCGCGCGACCTCCTCGACGGAATGGCTGACATAGAGGATCGGCACGCCGAACTCGTCGCGGATGCGCTCGATATAGGGCAGGATCTGCGCCTTGAGGCCGCTGTCGAGGGCAGACAGCGGCTCGTCCATCAACAGCAGCTTCGGACTTGTCATCAGGGCGCGGCCGAGGGCCACACGCTGCTTTTCGCCGCCGGAAAGATTTGCAGGGCGGCGGGTGAGAAGATCAGAGATGCCGAGCAAGGTGGCGATGCGCTCGAGGTCCTCGCGACGCTCCGTGCGCGGCAGGAGGCGTTCCCCGTAACGCAGGTTCTGCAGAACCGTCAGATGCGGGAAGAGACGGCCTTCCTGGAAGACATAACCGATGCGGCGGCGGTGCGGCGGTAGGAAGGTCGAAGTGTCACTCCAGCTCTCGCCGTTGAAGATGATGCGCCCCTGCTCCGGCCGGATCAGGCCGGCGACGATGTTGATCAGCGTCGTCTTGCCGGAGCCGGATGCGCCGAAGAGGGCCGTCAGTCCCTCGCCCAGCGTCAGGTCGGCTGCAAGCGTGAAGTCGCCCTGACGGTGGCGGATTGCGAGCTCCAGCATCAGGTGGCTCCCACGCGGGCGGCGATGCGCCGGGAGAGGGATTCGGAGGCAATCAGGGCGCCCAGCGACAGGACGATGGAGATCACCGTCAGGCGCATCGCGGCGAGGTCTCCGCCGGGGACCTGCGTATAGGTGTAGATCGCAGATGCGAGCGTCTGGGTCTCACCGGGGATGTTGGAAACGAAGGTAATCGTTGCGCCGAACTCGCCCATGGACTTGGCGAAGGCGAGGATCGCGCCGGCCGCAATGCCCGGCAGGATCAGCGGCAGGGTGACGGTGAAGAAGACGTATGGCGGCGGGGCGCCGAGGGTCGCGGCAGCCGCTTCGAGGCGGCGGTCGACGGCATCCATGGACAGGCGGATGGAGCGCACCAACAGCGGAAAGCCCATGACGGCGGCGGCAAGAGCCGCCCCCGTCCAGCGGAAGGAAAATACGAGGCCGAAGGTCTGTTCGAGGAAGGCGCCGACCGTGCCACGGCGGCCGAAGGTAATCAGCAGCAGATAACCGGTGACGACAGGCGGCAGGATAAGCGGCAAATGCACAAGGCCGTTCAGAAGCGACTTGCCCCAGAAGTCCTTGCGGGACAGCAGCCAGGCGACCAGCAGCCCCAGCGGCAGCGAAAAGGCGACGGCCACAGCCGCAACCTTCAGGCTGAGCAGCATCGCGCTCCATTCTTCAGCCGTCAGGGTCAAAAGGGGCATCCCGGATGCATGGTCAAGGTCGGTTCAGTTGGTCTTGGCAAGCACGGTAAAGCCCGCGGCCGCGAAGATGGCATGGGCGTCTGCCCCTCGCAAGTAAGCCAGGAAGTCGGCTGCGACAGGGTTCTTGCCGTCTGTGGTCAGCGCCGCCGGATAGATGATTGCCGGGTGGCTCTGCTCTGGGAAACGGTCGAGGATCTTCACGGATGGGTCGACCCTGGCATCCGTCTCATAGACGATGCCGAGCGGCGCCTCGCCGCGCGAGACGAGCAGCAGGGCGGCCCGGACGTTCTCGGCTTGCGCGACCTTGTCCTTCACGCTCTCCCAGACACCGAGGGTTTCGAGCGCTGCCTTGCCATAGGTCCCGGCGGGCACGGCATCGACATTGGCCATCGCGAGGCGCTCATCGCCGAGAAGGGTGGCCAGCGGGAAATTCGGAACGGTGGTCGTCGTCAGGGCTGAGTCCTTCGGGGCGACGAGCACGATGCGGTTACTCAGGAGATCGATGCGGCTTTCGGTCTGGATACGGCCTGCCTGATCGAGGTGATCCATCCATTTGAGATCGGCCGAAATGAAGATATCCGCCGGTGCGCCCTCCTCGATCTGCTTGGCGAGTGCCGAGCTTCCGGCAAAGGAGAACCTGACATCCGCACCGCCAGCGGCCTTCCAGGCGGTGGCCACTTGCTCGATGCTTTCCTTGAGGCTTGCGGCTGCAAAGACGGTCACAGGCTGTTGCGCGCGGGCGGGTTCTGCAAGTGCTGTTCCCACTGCGAGCGCCAGCGCCGTTACCAATGCGGCAGTGATTGGCTTGAAAGACCTGACCAAGTTCGCCTCCCATTCGATATATCCCGATGGATATATCGATAGCCAAAAACAAACCCGCCGACAAGAGCCGGCGGGTCGCGTTGAGAGGTCGGGTTTAGGCCTTGAGCTGTGCCAGGCTGAAGAGTAGATCGGCCGAGATGCCGGCACTTCCACCGCTCAGGATGGAAAGCGCTGGGCTGTTGGAGGTAGCGTTTTCGGTATCGTACATGGCGGAATAACGCTGCAGGAAGCGTTCCAGCTTGGCCGGATCCTGAAGATCCGACAGTTCCATGTTCTCGCCGATGATGCGCGCCTGCTGGTCGACATCCATGTTGGAGAACTCGTCCGAATAGCCGAAGGTGGTGCGGAAGACCGCCATGAGCGCGTCGTCGGCGATGAGACCGTAGGCATCGGTGATGGTCGGCGCGGTGCGCTGGAAATAGAGCGCCAGGCGGACGGCTTCGTTGCTCTCGCCCTCGGTCTCTTCCAGTGTCTGGCGCAGATACTTGTTGACCGTCTCCATGGTCTCGCCGCGCTGCTGGATCGTGCCCATGGTCTGGCGGGTCAGATTGCCGTTTGCATCGAAATTGAAGGAGGCGACGAGCTCGGCCCAGCGATTGTCGGTCTGCTGGTTGACGAAGCTCTTGCGGTCGGACAGATCGGAAGCGAAGGCCTGCTTGAGGAAGTCGTCGGTCACCTCTTCGGGATCGAGACCGAAGGCGCCGATTACCACGTCGAGCACTTCGCGATCCGCGAGCAGCTCGGACACGGTGTCGATCGACTGAATCTTTTCCTGGTAGTTTTCCGCCTTCTTGGTTGCAGCTTCCTGCGTCGAGGTCTTCTCGGTGCCTTCGAGGAAGCGAACCTCGTTGATCACATACTGCTTGGCGATCATCGTCGCGGTTAGTGTATTGTGGGGCGCCAGCGGCACTGCGGCATTGCCTTCGCTGTCGAAGTTGAAGAGCTTCGACATCTCGATTAGACGGCTGTCCTTCGACTTGTTGGCATAGCTATTCGGGTCGGTGAAATCGCTGGTCAGCGCCTGCTTGAGCTCACGAACCGAGAACTCGTTGGCCTCGAAGCCGAAAGTACGCTGCAGGACCAGACGCATGGTCGTGTCGGCGAGCAGCGCATCGACGTTTTCGACCTCGGCGATATTGGTCTTGAAGAGTTCGGTCAGGGCGTCTTTGCGCTCGAGATCGGCGTCGTCATAGAAAGTGGCAAAGCCCGAATTGGTCGATGCGAGCTGGGTCGAGCCCTGGGCCGTCATGCCTGAGTCGACCGTGCCGTCGCTCGCAAAGTTGAACTTACCGGCTATGGCGACCCAGGCATCGCCACCATTGGTGGCGGCATAGTTGGCCGGATCGGAGGTGTCGCTCGTGACGATCAGCTTGAAGGTCGAGGCGCCCATGGAGCCGAGTTCGAAGGCCGTCTTGACGTAGTTGAACAGGCGCGTGTCCGCAGTCAACTCATCGACCGAGGTGATGGTCGAGATCTTCTGCTCGTAATAGGCACGCTCGCGCTGACGGTAGTAGTCGGTGACGTAGATCTGCTCTTCCTCGACATAGAGCGAGACGATCGCTTCCTTCTGAGCCGCCGTCTGGGCGGTCGCGCCTGACAGGGTGCCGTCGGCATTGAAGCTGAAGGCCTGGGCGAGCTTGAGGAAGCTCGAGGCATTGGCCGCGCCGTTCGCGACCATCTGATTGACGTAGCTGTCCGGATCCGAGGTGTCGCTGGTCAGGATCTGGGTGAGATGATCCTTGGTGTAATAGGTGCCGTCGATCCCATAGGCATCGAGCGCGAAGGTCATCAGGCGGCTGTTGTTGACCAGACCGCTGACATTGGTGACCTTGTCGATCATCGTCTCGTAATAGAAGGCCTCGGCCTCAAGCGTGTCGCCCTGGGCGGTCAGCGAGGCCTCGTATTTCTCCAGCATCTCTGCCTGTTGTGCGTCGGTCTGCAGATCGGTCTTTTCCGCCGAGAACTGGAAGGAGGCGGCGAAGTTGCGATAGCGCTCGTCGGACAGCTGATTGGCGAAGCTGGCATCATCCGAAAGGTCGCTTTCCAGCACCTTCTTCATGAAGGCCTTGGCATAGGTCATCTCTTCGAGACCATGGGCCTTCATGGCATAGGAATAGAGCTGGTAGTCGTCGAGGAATTCCTCGAGCGTCGTGACCTTGCTGATGTTTTCCTTGAAATACTCCGTCTGGCGCGCAACCACCGGGTCGGACTCCGTGCGATTTAGACTCGCCTTGATGTCACGATTGACGAGATTATAGCTCAGATAGGTCGAAACCATCAGATTTCCCTGCAGGACGGAACGCGCGCGAATCACAGTATGACGCGAAATCCTTGCCTCAAGCTTTATGAAATCATGAAGAAGCAAAGGGTCGGTCTGGCGCTCGATCCGTGCTTGCGGCCCTCGTCAGGCCTTGATCGTTTCGGGATGAAACAGACCCCCCGCATATTTCACCATTTTGAAACCGTGACCGGTACGACAAAACTAACCATTTGACCGCGCAAGGTTTTCTTTACCGCATCTTTTAAGCTGTCTCCAACAGCGGCTGGCTATGTTCCAACCCACAGAGGACGAAAAGTCCCGAACAGACGAGCACATGACGCGCTCTCGGGTAAAACAAGGGTAGCATGAAGATGACGAACACCGTTTTGAAGCCAGCATGGGCCGGCGCCACTCTGCGTCTGGATCCGTCGCGGTTCCCCCAGCAGGTTACTTACGCATTGCGCGGTGCACTGGGCGACGTCACGATCACGATTGACGAGCGCGGCGCCGTTCTGCGCAAGATCCTTCCCGGCAGCGGACTGCCGCTTTCCTTCGCTCTTCCGGCCCGCGCCTTCAAGGGCGTTGCTGCGCGTGCCATCGACCACGGCGACGGCGAAGTCACCGTGACGCTGGAACTGCATCACGAGGATCCGGATCTCTGCATTCCGCTGCTCGTCGCCCACGATCTCTGCGATATCGCTGCCGACTGGCGCGGCTGGGCTGATGCCTTCCGGATCCCCATGCTGATGGTGGAAGCCGATGGCGTTGCCCGCCCGCTCGAAGAGCATCTTGGCGAGGTTCGCACCAAGGAGACGCAGCCGCGTCGCCGCCATTCCTATTTCGCAGAGCGCCGTCCGCGCTTCCTGGTTCGCCGCACGACCGGCAAGCTGGGTGTAACCATGAAGATTTCCGGAAAGGAAATCATCGCAAGAAACTGATCCTGTCCCAGGACTGGACATGCAAGAGGCCCGGAAGGCGACTTCCGGGCCTCTGCTTTTGATGGTCTTTTGCAGACAGACGTGCCGAAATGACACGAGCGGACAAAGCTTATTAGCGCGACCTGAAGAGAGATCAGGCGAACGGGATGGCCGCGACAAGCCCGAGAAAAATGATCAGGCCGACGCGATTGTTGGACTTGAACAGTGCCAGACACTGGGCGCCGTCGTCGATATCCAGCACCTTGATCTGCCAGGCAAAGAGGGCAGCTGCCACAAGCAGGCCGGCAATCGCGGGCCAGGCGGCACCGGCGACAATGACTGCGGACACCAGCAAAACCAGCGTCAGGCCGTAAAGACCCGTGAGCCAGATCTTGGTGTCGCGATCGAAGAGCCGTGCCGTCGAGCGCACGCCGACCAATGCATCGTCCTCGCGGTCCTGATGGGCGTAGATCGTGTCGTAACCGATCGTCCAGGCGACTGCGCCGACATAGACCAGGATCGCGGCCAGCGAGAGATTGCCGTGAAGCCCCGCCCAGCCCATCAGGCCACCCCAGGAAAAGGCAAGGCCCAGGAAGAATTGCGGCCAGTCGGTAAAGCGCTTGGCGAAGGGATAGATCGCGACGATGGCCAGCGACAGGATGCCGAGCAGGATCGAGAAACCGTTGAAGCAGAGCAGCACGGCGAGCCCGACCAGCGATTGCACGACCATGAAGATCTTGGCATTGCGGCGCGAGATGCGGCCTGACGGCAGCGGGCGGGACCGCGTGCGGGCCACCAGATTGTCGATGTCGTGGTCGACGAGGTCGTTATAGGTGCAGCCGGCGCCGCGCATGGCGACCGCGCCGACGAAAAACAGGAAAAGGTGGAAAGCGAAGAGCGCGAGGTTCAAACGGCCTTCAGCCGCGAGCGTATTGGCTGCGAGTGCCGAGGACCAGAAGCAGGGCCACATCAGAAGCTGCCAGCCAATCGGCCGATCCCAGCGGGCGAGCTGGGCATGCGGCCAGAGCCATCGCGGCAGGATGCGATAGACGAAATTGTCGGAGGGCGCGTCGATGACGCGGTCGATGTTTTGATCGGCGGTGCTCATGCCCCTGTTGATAGAGCATGGGCGGGGCCAAGAAAACTGCCCCCTGCCCTCCCGGCTCGAAAATCGGCTGCGGCCTTTCGTCAGTCGAAGCTGACGCCGAACTTGTAGCTGGCGGAGACGCCGAACATCAGCTGGTTCTTGGAGCCCCGCTCTTCGACGAGGCTCGAGTCGGCAGCCGGGCCTGAGAGGCGCTTGTATTCGGTGAAGGCGCTCATCGAGATCTTGTCAGTGGCGTCCCAGGTGATCGCGCCGCCGGCACCGTAAGAGGTGATACCGCCATCGGGATCATACTGGCTGAGGCCAGAGGCAGCGGATTCCGCGGCGTTCACACCGTAGTAAGCGTCCGTATAGCCGCTGGTCGCGAAGGTCATGCGCGGGCCGGCAGAGACGCGAAGATTGGGGGCGATATCGGTAAAGGCATCGACTGCGATATCGGCGACGAGGCCATCATGGGCGCGGATGCCCTGGCGCAGTTCGCCACGGGCGCGCATCCAGTCGGTGACATAGACATCGACGAAGCCGCCGAGTTCACCGCCCCATTTGACTTCGGAGAGGCCGCGCAGGGCGTCGTCGGTGCCATCGTCGCGGCCCGGCACGAACTTGCCGACAACACCGGCGCGCAGCACGTCCGTGTCGTAGATAGCAAAGCTCGGATTGTCGTTGCGCGAGGAGAAGCGCGGCGCACCGCCGCGACCGACCGAGATGATCGGCGAAAAGAAGAACTTGTTGTCCTTGGCGCCTTCGAAGGTCGGGGCCGAGATGCCGGCGCCACCGAGCGTCACATACCAGTTGCCGGAGAAGAAGCCTTCAGCGTGTACTGGCGAAGATATAACCGCAGTCGACGCGGCAAGAAGGGCGACGAGACGCACCTTGTTCATGATGACCCCCAAGAAAACGCAGAACACATGACCCGCAGATCACGACTTCATCTTCGTTCAATATTTCAGAAATGCGTTACGGGAACTTTAACCACGTCGCAGCCTCCCCCGCCGACAAAAGACAGGCGACATCATCAGCCGCTTTGATCGGTCCATCAGGCAAGTTTCTGGATTTACGTCGAAATCGGGATTTTTCCGGCCTGCGGCCCTTCTTGTCTGCGGATTCGTGTTTGCACGGCGTGTTTCGCCTTGACCTCGCCGTCGGCTGCGACTTTGCTGCAAAGCAACGAGAACAGGAGACCATCATGGCCGTCGACACATCAGCCCGCACCCCCACCTTCACCTATGTCGATGGAGACTGGTTTACCGGCAATCCGCCGCTGATCGGCCCCGTGTCGCATGCCATGTGGCTGGGCTCGACGGTGTTCGACGGTGCACGCTGGTTCGACGGCATCGCACCCGATCTCGACCTGCATTGCCAGCGCGTCAACCGCTCGGCCGAGAACATGGGCATGAAGGCGGTCATGGCGGCTGAAGAGATCGAACGCCTAGCCTGGGAGGGGATCGCCAAGTTCGACGGCAAGACGGCGATCTATATCAAGCCGATGTATTGGGCAGAACACGGCCAGATGGGCTCGGTGGTTGCGGCCGATCCCGAGTCGACCCGGTTTGCGCTCTGCCTCTTCGAAGCACCGATGCACACCGCCAAGCCTTCCTCGCTAACGCTCTCGCCTTTCCGCCGCCCGACGCCGGAATGTGCAATGACCGATGCCAAGACCGGTAGCCTCTATCCGAATTCCGGCCGCATGATCATCGACGCGCGCAAACGCGGCTTCGACAATGCGCTGGTGCGCGACATGAATGGAAACGTGGTCGAAACCGCCTCCTCCAACGTCTTCATGGTGAAGGACGGGATCGTCTACACGCCCGTTGCCAACCGCACCTTCCTTGCCGGGATCACGCGTGCCCGCGTCATGGGGCTGCTGCGCGAGGCGGGCTTCGAGGTGCGCGAGGCAACCCTTTCGGTCGAAGACTTCATGAATGCCGACGAGATCTTCCAGACCGGCAACTATTCCAAGGTGGTGCCGGTGACGCGGCTCGACGACGCGCAATTCCAGGAAGGCCCCGTCACGCGCAAGGCGCTGGACCTTTACATGGACTGGGCAAAATCGACGGCCGGCACGGACGGCTGATCGGCACGCGCCGACCTTCGCCCCTCCGGGCCGCTTGATCGCGGCCCCTCGCCTCTCTATCTCTCGCTAAGCTGAATGTTTCCATTCCCGGAAGGATATCCCTTGTCCGTCTTCAAGAACCTGCCCTCCCCGCCCGTCGTTGCCAAGAAGCCCGTTTCCGACACCCGCCACGGCATCACACGCACGGACGATTATGCCTGGCTGCGCGCCGACAACTGGCAGGCGATGTTCAAGGACACCTCGATCCTCGATCCGGAAATCCGCTCATACCTGGAAGCCGAGAACGGCTATCTGGAAGCGGCGATGGCTGACACGAAAGAGCTGCAGAGCCAGCTCTTTGCTGAGATGAAGGGGCGCATCAAGGAAGACGACTCCTCAATCCCGATGAAGGATGGTCCGTTTGCTTACGGCTCTGCCTTTGTCACCGGTGGCGAGCAGCCGCGCTATTTCCGTATCCCGCGCGACGGCAGCCCGAAGGACGAGACGATCCGCGACCTGCTTCTCGACGGTGACAAGGAGGCTGTCGGCAAGGACTATTTCCGCCTATCCGGCATCGACCATACGAGCGACCACGCGTTCGGCATCTGGGGCTATGACGACAAGGGCTCAGAATACTACACGCTGCGCATCCGCGATCTCGCCACCAAGCAGGATCTCGACGACGTGCTGGAAAACACCGCCGGCGGTGGCGTCTGGGCGCCCGACGGCAAGAGCTTCTTCTATACCCTGCAGGACGAGAACCACCGTCCGTCCAAGGTCTTCCACCACATCGTCGGCCAGCCGCAATCCTCCGACCGCCTCGTCTACGAGGAGAAGGATCCCGGCTTCTTCATGGGCGTCGGCGGCTCGCTGCTTGATGACTTCATCTATGTCGACATCCACGACCACGAGACCTCGGAATACCGCCTGCTCTCGACCAAGGACCTGACGGCTGAGCCCCAACTGGTCGCTGAGCGCGAGGAAGGCGTCGAGTATTCGATGACGGAAGGCGGCGACGTCTTCTACATCCTGACCAATGCCGACGATGCCAAGGACTTCAAGATCGTCGAGGCGCCGGTGACGGCTCCTGGCAGGGAGAACTGGAAAGAGGTCGTGCCGCACGAGCCGGGCCGGCTGATCCTCAACCATATGGCTTTCGCCCGCCATCTCGTCTGGCTGGAGCGCCGCGAAGGCCTGCCTGTGATCATGATCCGCGACCGCACGTTGGGCGAGGAGCATTCGATCGCGTTTGCCGAGGAAGCCTATTCGCTGGGCTTGCAGGGCGCTGCCGAATACGAGACCGATGTCATCCGCTTCTCCTATTCGTCGATGACGACGCCAAGCCAGCTGTTCGACTACAACATGGCGACGCGCGAGCGCACGCTTCTGAAGACGCAGGAAGTGCCCTCCGGTCACAAGCCGGAAGACTATGTGACGCGCCGGGTGTTTGCCGAGGCGCATGACGGCGAGAAGGTGCCGGTCACCCTGCTCTATCGTCGCGACACCAAGCTCGACGGCTCCGCGCCCTGCCTGCTCTATGGCTATGGCGCTTACGGCATGACCATTCCGGCCGGCTTCAACACCAATTGCCTGTCGCTTGTGGACCGGGGCTTCGTCTATGCCATCGCCCATATCCGCGGCGGCAAGGACAAGGGTTTTTCCTGGTATGAAGACGGCAAGATGGAAAAGAAGGTCAACACCTTCAAGGACTTCATCTCGGCTGCCGACCATCTGGTGAAGGAGGGCTTCACCTCCTATGACCGGATCATCGCTGAAGGCGGCTCGGCAGGCGGTATGCTGATGGGGGCGGTTGCCAATATGGCACCGGAAAAATTCGCCGGCATCATCGCCGCCGTGCCCTTCGTTGATGTCTTGAACACCATGCTCGACGACACGCTGCCGCTCACCCCGCCGGAATGGCCGGAATGGGGCAACCCGATCGAGTCGGAAGAGGAATATCGCTGGATCGCGGCTTACAGCCCTTACGACAACGTCGACGCCAAGACCTATCCGCCCATCATTGCGCTTTCGGGCCTCACCGACCCGCGCGTCACCTACTGGGAGCCGACCAAGTGGATCGCGAGGCTCCGCGCTACCGCTCCCGATGCCGGGCCGTTCCTGCTGAAAACCAACATGGCTGCCGGCCATGGCGGCAAGTCGGGACGTTTCCAGCGGCTGGAAGAGATCGCGTTCGAATATGCCTATGCGATCAAGGTGGCGGGGAAGATGTGAGGCGGTGACGCCGATCACATTCTCCAAGCAATAACGGGTGTGTTTTGGGCATTGCTTCGGCAATGCCTGAAACAGTGAAGCCTGAAGATCATGATTCGGCGCGCGTACTTTCACTCGCGTCGTTTCGCAAGGGCCAATCGTCATGACGCAATGCAGGACGCAAGCTTCGCGCAAGGTTGAAAGGTTAACAAAAGGTTAATTCTTCAACCGAGGTGTCCGCCATGAGGATCGAAAGCGGCCTAAGCGGCTACTCCTACCAAAGCCGATACGTGCCGAACACGGCCGGCGCGGAGGATGTCGCCCCCGAAACGTCCAATACCAGCGCGCCCCGCGCGAGCGGTGCCAGCACTTTCTCCAGCACCCTGCTGTCGAACCAGCTCGCCTCGGCACTATGGACGGTTGAAGGGTCGCGCAAGGCTGCGGTCGAGATCAGCGCAAACCAGAACCGCAGCCGGCTTGAAGACACCTCGCGCATTCAGGCGGTCGAGGCGGCTTACCGGGAATACGAGATATCCCCTTCGGCCTATCAGGAATTCTGATCTGACGATGTGGTCAAGAAGGCCGGCCGGCATGATGCCAGGCCGGCCTTCTTGCGTTCAGCCTTCAATTTTCAGGCATGCCTGTGATCTGAAGCCTCTTCGTGAGCGTGGGCGTGGCCCTTGTGCTCATGTCCATGGCTCGTCTCGCCGGCACCGCAGCAGGACGACGAGAGAGTGACCGGCTGGCCGGCGCGCCATTCGGCAAGGCTCTGCGAGAGGATCTGGACCGAGGAGCTGAGGAACAGGCCCGCCATGATGCCGGCGACGATCAGGTCCGGCCAGGCGGTGGCCGTGCCCCAGACACCGACCGCGGCGATCATGACAATGACATTGCCGATCGCATCATTGCGCGAGCAGAGCCAGACGGAGCGGACGTTCGCATCGCCATCCTTGTAGGACATCAGCAAGAGAACACTTGCGACATTGGCGGCGAGCGCCAGGAAGCCGATGACACCCATGACCGGTGCTTCGGGGACGCCACCCTGAAAGACGCGCCAGATGGTGGAGCCGAAGACCCAGAACCCCATCAGGAAGAGGCTGATGCCCTTGGCGGCGGCGGCCATGCTGCGGGTTTTCAGCGAGGCGCCGATGACGGCAAGCGAAATGCCATAGGTCACGGCATCAGCGAAGAAATCCAGCGCATCCGCCTGCAGCGCCTGGGAACGGGCAAGCTGGCCGGCGGTCATTTCGACGGCGAACATTCCGGCGTTAATGGCGATCACCATCCAGAGCCGGCGTTTATAAATATCGGACATTCCATCGAAAGGGGCGTGGTCATGGCCGCAGGCAGCACTCATATCATTCATCCTTTAGGTCTTGATGTGGTCACGCATCAACCTTAGGATCTCTAGTGACTAGAGGTTCAAGAGGTTTTTTTATGTATTCGATCGGCGATCTCTCCAAGCGCGCTGGCGTGAAAGTGCCGACCATCCGCTACTATGAGCAGATGGGCCTGATCTCGGCTCCTGACCGTACCGAGGGCAACCAGCGACGTTACGAGAAGAGTGACTTGGAGCGCCTGACCTTCATCCGCCATGCGCGAGATCTGGGTTTTCCGATCGAGGCGATCCGCGAGTTACTGACACTCAGCCGACACCCGGAAGAACCCTGCGAGCGGGCGGATCACATCGCGCGGGAACAGCTCGACGATGTCAGGGAGAAGATCGCGCGGCTGAAGAAGCTGGAAGCGGAGCTCGCCCGGATCGTCTCGCATGCCGAATGCCATACGGTGGGGGATTGTTATGTGATCCGGGCGCTGTCGGATCACGGGTTGTGTGAGCAGGAGCATTGAGGGAGACCGCAGGAGGCGCTGTCTATCGCGCCCTGATCGGTGGGTTCACGCGGCGGACTGGATTTCGAAGTCGAAGTGGATCCGATCATAGGGGAAGACAACGCCACTGTCTGCCTTGTCGATCACGCCGCTTTTTACGAGGGTGTCGATATCGGCATGGACGGCTTTGAAGTCTCGACCGACACGGCGGGCGACTTCGCGCATGGCCAACGGACCCTGCCCCGTCATGATCCTTACGATCTCCAGCCGCTTGGGGGTCAGCACTCGGTGCATGGTTTCCCAGGACGGAAAGCTCAGACTGAACTCCCCGTTAAGTGGCATTTGCCCGGTCGCGGCCTTCATGGCGTCAGCGACTGTCGCCATCGTCTGATCCAGGCCTTCGATCTTCACCTTCAAGGTTGCCATTCAACCATCCTTCCACATCCGCAAGAAAGTCTGCAATCAGCGTATCGATCCCGGAAAACGCATAGGGCGCTTCGGTCGCTCCTAAGTGCCGATGATCACCCTTGCCGGCCTCATTGTCATATCTGAGAACACACTCGCCGTTCGAGACAAGCGCCAGGCTGTATTTGAATGCATGCAGGCTTCCACGGACAGCAACCGGAACATGCCAGATCAGGACCTCGACGAAGACCTCGTCTCGCACGAAACTGCGCATCCTACGGATCAACGTCGCCTTGGCCATCTTCGTCTCGCGCGATCTGATGGAGCATACTCCATCACGCTCCCACCGAAAAGATCCCCCGTTGACAATCGATTCAATTCGGCGCATCACAGCCGCCATGATCGACATTCGCGCAAACATCACCTGCACGTATTTTTGGGCCTACCGGTAACCGGCGGCCTGACAAGATCACATTGTCAACAGGCCGCCGTCAGGCGGCCTTGTTGTTTTCCGGACGACTTTCCCCCTGACGGCACGAAATGAGACCAAGGGAAAGTGACATGACCGAAGATACAGACCTTACACTCCCCCGCCCGCCGATCGTGGCCATCCGCCACGCCAAGCCGCGCGACCTGCCAGAACTCAACGCAATGATCCTGGCACTCGCCCAGCATCATGGCGACGCCTCAGCCATGACGCCTGAAGTGCTGGAGCGCGACCTTTTCGGGCCGATGCCCTGGATCCAGGCGCTGGTTGCCGATAGCGGCGAAGAGGGCCTGATCGGCTACGCCATCCTCGTGCCGCTCTACAAGGCGCAGGAAGGCAAGCGCGGCATGGAGCTGCATCATCTCTTCGTGCGTGACGGCCAGCGCGGCAACGGCATCGGCCAGCACCTCGTCGACCGGGCCAAGCAGATTGCGCGTGCCTCGGGCTGTGACTTCCTCTCGGTCTCCGCCGCCACCGGCAATTTCGCCGCGCATCGCTTCTACGAGAACATGGACTTCATCCCGCGGCCGGTGACCGGCATGCGTTACCTGCAGGCACTCAGCTGAGCCGTAACTGACAGACGCGAGGAGACTTATCATGGCCCGCATCGTGATTGCCCTTCAGAACGATTATGCCGACTGGGAGCCTGCGCTGCTGATGGCGGCCACGCGATACTGGCTCGACTGCGAGGTCGTGACGGCGAGCCCGGATGGGCGGCCCGTGATCTCAATGGGTGGATTGAAGGTGTCGCCCGACATAAGCTTTGACGCAATCGACGCCGAAGAGTTCGACGCGCTGATCATTCCGGGCGGCTATGCCTGGGAAAAGGGTGTCGCGTTTGACTTCACGGCGCTGGCAACGGCGTTTCGCGACAAGGGCAAGGTGCTGGGCGGGATCTGTGCGGCCGCCAGCGCACTGGGCGCGACCGGCGTTCTCGACGATGTTGCACATACCGGAAATTCCCTCGCCTCACACCGGAAGCATCCCGGCTATCGCGGCGAGGCCCTTTACATCGACCAGCCGCAGGCAGTCGGCGATCGGAAAATCGTCACGGCAGCGGGCTCGTCGCCGGACACATTCACGATCGAGGTGCTGAAGGCGCTGGATCTCTATGGGCCAGAGGCCGAAGCGGAGCTCGCGGCTTTTGCGTCCGAGCATCGTCGCTGAATAGAATGCCCCGCGTCAGTGCCTGACGGGCGGGTTTTCCGACCACTTCTGCAGTGTCGTCTTGATCAGGATAAGGGCTGCCTGCTGGGCATGATCGCGCTCGCGCGGATCAACGATGGCCGAGAGGCGTTTTTCGAAGGCGCCGACGGTCTCATGCACCCATCGATGCAGAGCAGGATCGGGATAATTGTCGAGCAGGGACCGGAGCGCATACTCCATCCGCCGGCGTTCAATGCTCATATCCCCTCCACAGTCTTTTCGACGACAGAAGGATGACAGGCAAGGCTTGCGCGATGCTGAACAGAATCGTGAGAGATTACTGTACGGCAGGGATGGCCTTGAGATAGGCGGCAATGGCTTCGCGGTCAGCGGCGGTCAGCTCCGCCATGTTCTTCTGGACCTCGACCATCGAGCCGCCGACGCTGTCGTAATCAGGCGTGAAGCCGCTCTCCAGATAGGTTACGATATCGCCTTCGCTCCAGTAACCCATGCTTTTCGACCCCGGTGTGATGTTGGGGATCGAGCCCTCGCCTTCCGGATTGGGGCCGCCGGCCAGCCACTGATCGGACAGGAAGCCGCCGAGCGCATTGCGCGGCGTGTGACATTCGCCGCAATGACCGGGGCCTTCCACGAGATACTGGCCACGCTTGACCATGTCGGACGCATCGGCCAACACGACGCGCGGGGCATCGGTAAAGAACAGGAACTTCCAGCCACCGAGCACGAGCCGCTGGTTGAAGGGGAAGCCGAGCTCATGCGGCGGGGCGACGGCGTCGCTGGCGGGCAGCGTCTTCATGAAGCCGTAGAGATCGTTGATATCCTCAGGCGTCATGCGCACATAGGAGCCGTAGGGGAAGGACGGGTAGAGATGCGCGCCCTCGCGGCCCACGCCACGGGTCATGGCATCGCCAAATTCGGCGAGTGTCCAGGCGCCGATGCCGGCTTCCGGGTGGCTGGAAATGTTGGGGGCATGGAAGGTGCCGAAATCGCTCTTCAGCGGCGCACCGCCGGACAGTATTAGCCGCGCGTCGCCGGTCGCACCGGCCGGGGCATGACAGCTTGTGCAGCCACCGGCGAAAAAGACCTCACGACCATGGGCCAGATCAGGTTCGCCAAGATTGGCCCAGACGGCAGCATCCTGGCGATCAGGCGCCGTAATCAGCAGGAACGCGCCGAAACCGACAACACCGAGCGCGGCCAGCGTGCCCAATCCCTTGACCAAAGTCGATGCCATCCCGGCCTCCATCGTCTCAATGCTGCGCCCACCGAGCGCAATGCGGCGGGCGATCCGGTCTGCCGGATAACGCCCGCCGGGAGGTTCTTACTTCTTCAGGCGATAGGTCTGGTGGCAATCGCCGCAGGTGGCGCCGATGGCCTGCATGGCGGCGCCAACGCCTGCCTGGTCGGCCGGCATGGATGCCAGCTGTGCTTCGGCAGCGGCGGTGAGCTTGGCGGACTTGGCCTTGAAGTCATCCATGTTCTGCCAGATTGCGGGGGCAGCTTCGGAGTCCATGCCGGTTTCGCTGCCAGCGGGGAAGTGATCCGGGAAGGTCTTGCTGACCTCGGCCAGTGTGGTGAGCGCGGCTGTCACGGCTGCTGCATCGTAGGGCTTTTCGCCCTTGGCGATGGCGCCGAGCGCGCCCATGGCACCGCCGACCTTCTTCATTTCTTCCTGACGGACGACTTGCGGTTCGCCCGCAGCGATCGCTGCGGACACGCCAAGACAGATCGCCGCCGCGGCGGACAGAACGACTTTCAACTTCATCAGCTTTTCTCCAGAGTTCAGCCGGGCGCACCGGCGATCGTTAGCGAGCCGCACATGTTTGCAACCTCGGAACTGTCGTTTGAAGTCACAAAGCAGTGATAGGCGCCAGCCCAGGCAACTTTCGGATATCTATGACGAATTTGCGTCAAGTTGCTGTCAGCGATTTGTCAGGAAAGGCTGCTTGCCCGCTGCTTGGTCGCCCCCAATGCAAGACGTCGATTTGGCTCGCGGCCATGTCCGGCAATCTCAATTCGATCGTCGAAGACCGAGAGGACGGCGAAGGCGTTCTCCTGCTCCGTGTCGACCATGCCGCAAAAATTGACGAAGTGGACGCCGTTCAGCACGGCGTAATTTCCGACGTGATGGTGGCCGCAGAGGTACGCAAGGGCGGATGAGGAACCGGCGATCCGCGCCGCGAGCTCCTCGGCATCCCAGAGCGTGTGATCAGACGGCGGATAGACCGGATAGTGACCGAGAAGGATGACATCTGCGCCGTTTGCCTCGGCATCAGTGAGCCGCTCGGCAATCCAGGTCATCTGGCGATCGGAGATGCCGGCATTCCAGTCATAGGCGTTCGGCGCGCCCTTTTCCTTCAGCTCAGTAAGGCACCTCTCAGCCTCAGCACGCCGTTCATCTCCTTCTGGCGGGGCAAAGAGCGAGATTTCGCTGCCGTCGGTCACCACCAGGCGCACGCCCTTGAGCTCCAATTCGTAATAGGGAGCGGGCATGCCGAATGCTGCATGGATATCCGTCAGGCGATCGGGTTCGACCAGGAAGTCGTGGTTGCCGGGCAGAAGGATCCGGGGTGCTTTCAGACCGTCTAGTATCTCGAGGACGGGCCCAAAGTTCTCCCACCCGCGATCGATGAGGTCGCCCAAGACCACGACGGCATCCAGATCCTGGCTGTTGAAATGATCGACAGCGGCGCGCAGCTTGTCGAGCGAGCGGCGGAAGTGGCGATCAGCGACGGGATTGGGGTCGAGATCGGCATATTGAGGATCGGCAATGATGCCGAGCCTCAGGCGGGGAGTGTCAGTCGTCATGGGTTGCACCGCTTGCTGTTCGGGGCGGAGCCTTACGGATGGCCCATGACGACCGGATGACACTCAGCCCGGCAGGTTAGGCTGGATCTTGGTCTGCGGCATGAGGCCCGAGTAGAGCGTCATGCAGATCAGGGTCAGCGGAACGGCGAGCATCGCGCCCACGGCACCCCAGAGCCAGGTCCAGAAGACGATGGCGATGAAGAGCATGAATGCGTTCATCTCCAGGCGCTTGCCCATGACAGACGGGATCAGCAGGTTTTCCAGAACGCCGTCGAGGATGAAGAAGATGAAGGCCGGCAGAAGGCCGATCAGCACGCCTTCATGGACTAGCAACCCGCTTACCGCCATGGCGACAGTCACCATGGCGATGCCGAGAAAGGGTATGAAGCTCAGAAGGAAGGCCGCAACGCCCCAGAGCACCGGATTGCCGAGGCCACCGACAAAGGCGACCACGCCGGCCACCGCGCCGAACAGGCCATAGACGATGACGGCCGTTGCGAAGTAGTAGCCGAGCGATTCCTCGACTTCGTTCAGCATGCGGATCGCCCTCAGGCGGCGATCGCGTCGCGAGAAGGCGCGGATCAGGGCGCGGCGAAGTGGCAGGCGCGACGACAGGAACAGCAGCAGGCCCGCGATGAAGATGAAGAGCTGGACCAGCGCCGGCCCGACACCCGTCGCCACCGTCGACAGAATGGTGCCGGAGTTTTCGAGCATGGCCTCCATCGAGTCAGGGCCACGCGAAAGCGCCGCCATCGGGCGCTCCAGCCAGGGGATCTGCTGCAGGTACTCGACCGTGCGGTTGATCATATCAGGCCCGTTTTCGATCAACATATTGACCGGCGTCCAGACGATGCTGACCAGGAACAGGATGATCACCAGGAACAGGCTGGAGAGAATGATCGCCGTCAGCGTCGGGGGAACGCCGAGGTTTCCAAGCCGGTCAGCCGCAAGGCCGAGGATCAGGCCGACAACGATCGCCATGGTGAGCGGGATCAGCACGAAGGAGGCAAGGTGCAGCGAGATCAGGGCGAAGATGGCGAAGAGACCGACGACGCTCCAGGAGACGACGTAATCAAGGCCCGTCTTGTGGAAACGGACCTTGCGGGACGGCTTTGCCTCTTGAGGAACTTCAATGTTCACCGGACGTCCTCCGATGAGACTTGGCATGTTGAATTGACTTGGACACGACCTTGTTCCCCCTTCGAGATGCCCCTCAACGTTCGGGAACAATTTCCGTTCCACCGGGGAAAACAGAGGGTATGCAGGGGCCGATTCCGGCCCCTGTCAGGTCAGGCGTTTCCACCGACGAGGGTGATGCCGATGCCCCAGGGATCTGTGAGACGATGGCCCTCGGCGCTGCGGTCGACCTTGATCTCCAGACCTTCGAGCGTTGCCAGCACCTTGTCGAGGGTCTGCTTGTCGTTGAAGGCGAGCGTATAGTCCTGCAAGCCGGCCATGGCGGCAGTGCGGGCAGGTGCGTTGCGGCTGTTCCAGACATTGGCGGCGACATGGTGGTGATAGTCGCCAGCCGCAAAGAAGCTCGCACCCGGATAGCTCGCCATCTTCTTCAGTCCGAGCACGCCTTCGTAGAAGCGATCCGCCTCCGGGACATTGCCGACCTGGAGATGGATGTGGCCGAGCGCTGCCTCAGGCGACATGCCGGCCCATGGGGTCTTGGCGGCACTGTCGTAAAGCGCCTGGAGATCCAGACGGTTGGTTGCCATCTCCACCGTGCCATCGGCGTGGTAGGTCCATTCTGTCGGACTGCGGTCCCGGTATACCTCGATGCCGTTGCCTTCCGGGTCGGACAGGTAGATCGCCTCGCTGACCAGATGGTCGCTTGCTCCGTCGAACTGCAGGCCGAGATGGGCGGCGTGGGCAAGCCAATGGGCGAGCTCGGCGCGATCCGGCATCAGGAAGGCATTGTGAAAGAGGCCTGCAGCATTTCGCGGTGCCGGCGCAGCATCGCCGCGCGTCGTCAGGGTCAGGAGAACGCGGTCACCGGCGCCGAGTTCGACACCGCTTGCGCTCTGTTCAAAACGCTTCAGGCCGAGCGCCTGCTCGTAGAAGCCAGCCATCGTTTCCAGGTCGCGGACAACGAGATGGGCACGCCCGACATGAACGGGGCGGCTCAGGGCAAAGGATTCGGTGTGTTCGGATACGGCGGTCATCGTGTCTCTCCATCTGCCGCTTGGCGGCGATCTCTCCTTATATGGTGCAAACCATCGTTCACATAAGCTGGCATTTTCTCGAAAGATCGTTCGATAAAGATTGACAACGACGAGCGCGTCAAAGTTGATCCTGATCAATGCGGCGCCCGCTGCCCCGACGCATTGTCTCGCCATAAAGAGGAAACACCCGGCGGGTGACAAAGGAGAGAACAATGTACAAGAAGATCATCGTTCCAGTCGATCCGGCTGCCATCGCCATTGGCGAGAAGATCCTGACCAAGGCCAAGTCTCTGCTCGATGACGGCGGCGAGATCGTGCTTGTGACCATCATCGAGGACATTCCGGGCTATCTCGCCATCGATGTGCCCGTCGACCTGATCGAGGGCGCCATCAACGACGCCAAGGCCAAGCTGGTCACGCTCAAGCAGAAAACCGGTGTTGCAGCCCATATCGAGATCCGCTCGGGTGCCCCTGCCCGCGAGATCCTGGCAACAGCCGAGGAGCACAAGGCCGACCTGATCGTCGTCGGCTCGCATGTGCCGGACTTCTCCAACTATTTCATCGGCGCGACGGCCGACCGCTTGGTCCGTCACTCCAAGATTTCCGTGCTGGTCGACAGGTGAGATGATGGACAACCCGGTACAGGCGATGGACACAGCCCATTTCGAACGCACCCTGCTGGCTCGCAAGGACGAGATCGAGCGGCGGTTGAAGAAGATCGACACAGATCTCGGCACGCTGAAAAGCGCCGATAGCGCGGAGCGCGCCACCGAGGCGGAGAACGACGAAGTGCTGGAGGAATTCGGCCAGGTTGGCGAGGAAGAGTTGAGGGCGATCGACGCCGCGCTGGATCGCATTACCAAAGGGCAGTATGGTCAATGCGTGACCTGCGGCGAGCCGATTTCGGTCGAACGGCTGAAGGCCGTGCCGCACACACCATTCTGCAAGGACTGCGCAGCCTCCCATTGAGAGGCCGTTTTCGAGGGGCGATGGGCAGGCCGGAGTGATGAGCTCCGGCCTGTTTCTGTTTTGCGGTTACTTCTTGCGCATGGCTTCGGCGAGTGCTGCACCAAGGCCGCCCATCGCCGGCTGTTCCGGCTTCGGCGGGCGGGCGTTCGAATGCTTCATGGCATTGGCATTGCCCTTGGCATCGCCGCGCATGGAGGGTTGCTGCGCCTCGCCGCCGTCCTTGCGCATGGTGAGCGCGATGCGCTTTCGCTTGACGTCGACTTCGACGACGCGGACCTTCACCACATCGCCGGCCTTCACGACCTCATGCGGATCCTTGACGAAGCGGTCGGCGAGCTGGGAGACGTGGACCAGGCCATCCTGATGCACGCCGATATCGACGAAGGCACCGAAGGCGGCGACGTTGGTGACCGTGCCTTCCAGCGTCATGCCGATCTTCAGGTCAGTGATCTCGTCGACGCCTTCGGCAAAGGTTGCGGTCTTGAAGCTCGGGCGCGGGTCGCGGCCGGGCTTTTCCAGTTCCGACAGAATGTCCTTGACGGTCGGCAGGCCGAACTGTTCGTCGATGAAGCGCTTCGGGTCGAGGCTCTTCAGCGTCGCGCTGTCGCCCATCAGCGAGCGCAGGTCGCGGCCGCAGGCGGCGACGATCTTCTTCGCCACGCCGTAAGCTTCCGGGTGAACGGAGGAGGCGTCGAGCGGCTCCTTGCCGTTCGGGATGCGCAGGAAGCCGGCGCATTGCTCAAACGTGCGAGCGCCGAGGCGCGGCACTTTCAGGAGGTCCTTGCGGCTGCCGAAGGGGCCGGTCTCATCGCGATGGGCAACGATGGCTTCGGCCGTCGTCTTGCCGAGGCCGGAGACGCGGGCGAGCAGCGGGGCAGAAGCCGTGTTGACGTCAACGCCGACGGCATTCACCGCATCTTCGACGACGGCATCCAGCGAGCGGCCGAGGCGGCCCTGATCGACGTCATGCTGATACTGGCCGACGCCGATCGACTTCGGCTCGATCTTGACGAGTTCGGCGAGCGGATCCTGCAGGCGGCGGGCGATGGAGACGGCGCCGCGCAAGGAGACGTCGAGATTGGGGAATTCCTTCGCGGCTGTTTCTGAGGCCGAATAGACGGAGGCGCCGGCTTCCGACACGATTACCTTGGTCGGCTTTGGCGCGGTCGCAGGGAACTGGGCGAGCATATCGGCCACCAGCTTTTCCGTCTCGCGGCTGCCGGTGCCGTTGCCGATCGAGATCAGCTCGACATTGTGCTTGCGGATGAGGCTCGCGAGTTCCGTCTGGCTACCGCGGATGTCGTTGCGCGGTGGGAAGGGATAGACGGTCGTCGTTTCGACCACCTTGCCGGTGCCGTCGACGACGGCGACCTTGACGCCGGTGCGGATGCCCGGGTCGAGGCCCATGGTCGGACGGGAGCCTGCGGGGGCGGCGAGCAGCAGGTCCTTCAGGTTACGCGCAAAGACGTGGATCGCCTCTTCCTCGGCCCGCTCGCGCAGTTCGCGCATCAGGTCGAGCGACAGCGACACCGAGAGCTTTACGCGCCAGGTCCAGCCAGCGACCTCCAGCAGCCACTGGTCGGCGGGGCCCTTGGCCGCAACCTGGTAGGCGTTGGCGATCATGCGCTGGCTGGTCTTGATCGGGGAGGTGTCGTCGCGGTCGACTTCGATGGAGAGCGACAGGAATTCCTCGTTCCAGCCACGCAGCATGGCCAGCGCCCGGTGGCCGGGGACCGTTGCCCAGCGTTCGAAATGGTCGAAATAGTCGGAGAATTTCGCGCCGGCCTCGGCCTTGCCGTCGACGAGCTTGGAATAGAGGATCGCCCGATCCTTCATGTCGTTTCGCAGGCGACCGATCAAATCGGCATTTTCGGAGATCTGCTCCGCGATGATGTCGCGGGCGCCTTCGAGAGCGGCCTTCACGTCCAGGACTTCTTCGGTGATGTAGGCTGCGGCGAGCTTCTGCGGATCGCTCGTGCGGTCAGCAAGGATGGCGTCGGCCAGCGGCTGCAGGCCCTTTTCGCGGGCGATCTCGGCGCGGGTGCGGCGCTTCGGCTTGTAGGGCAGATAGAGGTCTTCGAGTTCGGCCTTGGTGGTGACCTGGGCGATCTTGCGGGCGAGGTCGTCGGTCATCTTGCCCTGGCCGTCGATGCTCTCGAAGATCGATTTGCGGCGGGCGGCAAGCTCACGGAGATAGATCAACCGTTCAGCGAGATTGCGCAGCTGCGTGTCGTCGAGACCGCCGGTCACTTCCTTGCGGTAGCGGGCGATGAAGGGAACCGTGGCGCCCTCATCCAGCAGGCCGACGGCCGATATGACCTGGTCGGGCCGGGCGTTGATCTCGGTGGCGATAAGGGCGGCAATGGATCTGATGTCGTCGGCCATGGGTCATCCGTCTGATCTGGTAAGCGGCGGACCATAGCGGGCGAATGCGGCAAGGCAACGGGCATGCGGCCCACTTCACAGGAAAGCGGGGCCTTTGAAGGTCAATTCGGCTTGACCTTTGGCCCCTTCCCCCTTAACCGCCGGGCATTCCCTTGTGGCACTGGAGGCTGGTGATGAAGGTTTTGTTGATCGGATCGGGTGGACGCGAACATGCGCTGGCCTGGAAGATTGCCCAGTCGCCTGATCTCACCAAGCTCTATGCAGCCCCCGGCAATCCCGGCATTGCGGAAGAGGCAGAGCTTGTTTCGCTCGATACCGAGGATCACGGCGCGGTCGTGCAGTTCTGCAAGGACAAGGCGATCGACTTCGTTGTCATCGGGCCGGAAGCGCCTTTGGTCGCCGGCATTGCCGACCGGCTGCGCGAGGCGGGCTTTGCCGTCTTCGGGCCGTCTGCAGCCGCTGCCCAGCTTGAGGGATCCAAGGGCTTCACCAAGGATGTTTGCGCGCGCTTCAATATCCCGACCGGCGCCTATCAGCGCTTCAACAATGCGCCGAAGGCCAAAGCCTATGTGCGTGAACAGGGCGCGCCTATTGTCATCAAGGCCGACGGGCTTGCGGCCGGCAAAGGCGTCACAGTTGCAATGACGCTGGACGAGGCGCTGGCTGCGATCGACGACTGCTTCGAGGGCGCATTTGGTGCCGCCGGTGCGGAAGTCGTGGTCGAGGCTTTTCTCGATGGCGAGGAAGCGAGCTTCTTCTGCCTTTCCGATGGCAAGTCGCTTCTGCCGCTTGCCACCGCCCAGGACCACAAACGTGTAGGTGATGGCGATACCGGCCCGAACACCGGCGGTATGGGTGCATACTCCCCGGCTCCCGTCATGACGCCCGAGATGGTCGAGCGGACGATGAAAGAGATCATCGAGCCGACCATGCGCGGCATGGCCGAGATGGGGCATCCCTTCCAGGGCGTGTTCTTTGCCGGGCTGATGATCACGGCCAAGGGTCCGGAGCTGATCGAATACAATGTCCGCTTCGGCGATCCGGAATGCCAGGTTCTGATGATGCGGCTGAAGAGCGATCTGTTGCCGATCCTTTACGCGTCTGCCACCGGCACGCTGGATCAGGTGACGGCCGAATGGAGCGATGACCCGGCACTGACCGTCGTTCTTGCCTCCAAGGGCTATCCCGCTTCGTATGAAAAAGCGACGCCGATCGCAGCCCTGCCGGAAGCCGGCCAGGGCGCCAAGGTTTTCCATGCGGGAACGGCACTCAAGGACGGCCAGCTTGTTGCGACCGGCGGGCGCGTGCTGAACGCCACGGCGCGCGGCGCGACGGTTGCGGAGGCTCAAGCCGCCGCATACCGGCTGGTCGACGCGATCCAGTGGGACAACGGTTTTTGCCGCCGCGACATCGGCTGGCAGGCCATCGCCCGCGAAAAGGCCTGATATCGCGGGGTTTCAACCGGATTTCGATCGGGAATCGGGCTGTTCGTTCAAATTTTATCGATGCTTCTGACCGGATCGAAAGAAACGGTTGCTAATGTTCTTCCCAACAATCGGGGAAAACGTGATGCGCCGTATCGTTTCGACATCCATGATCCTAGCCGCCAGCATGCTGGCCACGCCCGCCATGGCAGGCTCGATCTTGACCGTTACAGGACTTGCGACGACCCAGCCGAGCATTCTCGATGTGGCGTGTGGCCACTGCCCGGCTCCGGAACAGAGGATCGGCAAGTCGGACTACACGGTGCCCGCCATTCCGGCTGGCAACCAGACTGCCGAAGTGGTCGACGTGGATGGCGAAAAGAAACTGAAGCGTGTCGAAAGCTGGTTTGGCGGTTCGCCCGTGGTTGTCTACAGCTCCGCAGCCGGCTGGGCTACCGACGGCTCGATGGTCGTTGCCGGCGCCCTGCCTGCGCCGAGCGAGATCGACCATGACGCAACGACCGCTGCTGTCGATGTCCCCGCTGACGAGAAGGCCGCGCCTGCGCTTGCCGGCTTTGAGCTTCGTCTCAACTGATCCCCATCCGCCCGCCAAACGATCCGGGCGCGGCGGTTTCTCGTGGTCGACACGGACATAACGCCCGGCCCAGTCCCGGGCGTTATGCCGTTACCCCCCCCAATAATTCACCCATCCATTCTTATAGCCAGATATTCGAAGGTGCTTAAACCCCTCTCAATCTTTGAGGGCGAGACTGTGTCCCAAATCGTCGGGACATGACGTGCCGATCCGTTCGACTGATCCATCTCACTGGCGCCCGAACCGCTCGACAGACGAAAGCTCCCTCGCCCATGAAAAACCTCCGGATATCGCTCCAGCTGATCCTGCTGATCGGCGGTCTTATGGCGGCATTCGCCGCCGCCACCTATTTCCAGGTCCGCTCGTCGACGACGACGATCTACCAGCAGCGCTACGAACTTCTGCGCACCCAGGTCGAAACCGCACTCTCGGTTCTCAAAGACTTCAACGACCGTGCGGTCGCAGGGGAGTTCAGCGTCGAGGAAGCCAAGACCCGGGCGTACGACATGCTGAACAAGATGCGGTTCGAGCCGGATGGCTACTTCTTCGGTTACGACTACGACGTCGTGATGCTCTTCCATCCGACCTCGAAGGATGTGGGCAAGAGCAACAAGGGCAAGCCCGACGCCAATGGCTTTGCCTATCGTGACGAACTGGTTCGTTTGGGCCAGCTGGGCGGCGGCTTCGTCGAGTTTATCGGCCCGAAGCCGGGCAAGGATCCCGAAGACCGCTCCTATCCGAAGGCATCCTACGGCAAGGCCTTCGAACCCTGGAAGGTCGTCATCGTGACCGGCCTTTACACCGACGACCTGAAGGCGGAAATCCGCTCCAGCGTGATCAAGACGATCAGCTGGTCTGCCGGTATCTTCGTGCTGGCGCTGATCGCGGCCTACATCGTCATTCGCAACATCACGACGCCGCTGAAGGCTATCCATGATGCGCTGGAGGCGGTCGCAGACGAAAATGTCAGCATCGCCATTCCGCATACCGACATGAGCAATGAAATCGGGATGATGGCGAAGGCGACGAAGAGCCTTCAGGACAAGGTGCGCGAGCGCCACGCGCTCACCGCGCGCCAGGAGGAGCAGCAGCGCGAGCTCGACGGCGAGCGCAGCCAGAATGCCGAGACGCAGCTCGCCGAAGCCCGCCAGCAGGCGCATGTGGTTGCCACCATCGGACAGTCGCTCGAGCAGCTCGCCCATGGTGACCTGACCGTGCGCTGCGCGGATCTCGGCTCCAAGTATGCCGGCCTGCGCGACAACTTCAACGATGCGCTCGCCCGCCTCGAAGAAGCGATGGCTCGCGTCAACCTGAAGGGCAATGACATCGCCGTCTCGAAGGAAGAGATCCGTCGCGCCTCGGGTGAACTTGCGACCCGGACCGAACGCCAGGCGGCGAACCTCGAAGAGACCTCGGCCGCTCTCGACGAGCTCACCGTCGCAGTTCGCCAGACGGCAGATGGTGCACGCGAAGCTGCCAACCGCGTTGGCACCGTCAGCGCCGAAGCTCGCCAGAGCGACGAGATCGTCGGCAAGGCGATCAATGCGATGAGCGGCATCGAGCAGTCTTCGGCCGAGATCACCAAGATCATCGGCGTGATCGACGAGATTGCCTTCCAGACCAACCTTCTGGCGCTGAACGCCGGCGTCGAAGCGGCCCGTGCGGGCGAAAGCGGCAAGGGCTTTGCGGTTGTTGCGCAGGAAGTGCGTGAGCTCGCCCAGCGCTCGGCGGCGGCTGCCAAGGAGATCAAGGATCAGATCGCCCGCTCTTCGGCCCAGGTCGAACAGGGCGTGCAGCTGGTCGGCCAGACCGGTGAGGCACTGAAGCGCATCTCCGACCAGATCGCCAGCGCCAACGACATCGTCTCGAAGATCTCGCACTCCGCCCAGGAGCAGGACACGACCCTGCGCTCGATCTCGGCCTCGATGAACCAGCTCGACCAGGCCACCCAGCAGAACGCCGCGATGGCGGAAGAAACCACGGCGTCTGCCGAGGTTCTCGCCAACGACACCGGCGACCTGCTCAGCCTGATCCGCAGCTTCAAGACCAGCCAGGCCGGCGCCGGCCAGCAGCAGTATCGCATGGCGAGCTGAGGCCAGGACCATATTGGAAACAAAGAGGCCGCCGGGACAATCCGGCGGCCTTTCTCGTTTCAGCTGGTTCTATCGATGTGGGCCGCGAGACGATCGAGTTCGCGATCGGAAAAGACCTCGATGCCGGCCCGGCGCATGAGGGCTGCGGTGACGCCGAAGCCGGGATGGCGGGTGCCGGAAAACGAGCCATCGTAGATGAAGCCGGATCCGCAGGACGGGCTGCCATCAATGAGGAGCGCTACGGCGCATCCCTGCTCGCGGGCGAAGGCGACGGCCTTTTTCCCACCCTGGATGAATTCTTCGGTCACATCCCCGCCCGTCACTTCCAGCACCCGCGCACGACCGGCCAGCACATCCTCTCCATTCATGCCGCCTTCGATCTCGGCGGGTGGACGGGGTGTCGGCAGGCCACCAGCCTGTTCGGGACAGTAACCGACGAGCCGTCCCTCGGCCTTCCAACGGTCAATCAAGGGATCGTCGAGGGGTTTGCCCTTGCCGTCGTAACGGACAGGGCGGCCAAGGAGGCAGGCACTGATGAGGATTTTGGGGGGCATCTGAATTATGCCGCCTTAACTGCGATCTGTACGCCGGTTTCGTCCTGCAGCAGGCGGATGACGGCAAAGAGATTGTCGGCACGCGGGTTGCCGGAGGGACCGAACATCCGCATCAGGCTCTTGGGCGGCAAGCCGGACTTCTGGCCGAGCTCGATAAAGCCGATCGTGGCGTTGATATAATCGCGCAAAAGAGCGCGACCGGTTTCGACGTCACCCGACAGCAGGAGCTCGATCGCCTCGCTCAGCAGTGCGGCGCGAAAAGCCGGATCCGATTGTGCTCGATCGCGAACGGTTTCCTTGAAATCTCTCGTCAAAGCCATCTCAGCCTGCCTTCCGCTTTTTGTATTCTGCCCAACGAGCCTGTGCCGTCTTGATATCTGCCTGTTGCCGCTTCTTGGTTCCACCGGCGACCAGGATGACGAGTCTGTCGCCGTCTTTGCCGAAATAGATGCGGTAGCCAGGGCCATAGTCGATCCGGTATTCCAGAACACCCTCGCCTAAGCCCTTGGCATTGGAGAAATTCCCGAGCGACATTCGCGTGATGGCCGTCGTGATCTTCACAGCAGCCATGGGGTCCAGCCCCTCGAACCAGTGTCCGAAGGGACTGCGTCCTTGATCATCCAGGAACTCACGGATCTCCATGAGGCGATAGTACCATATAGGACACCACCATCAACAGAGAAAACCCCGCCGAAGCGGGGTCTCACATCGTCAGCCTGTGATCTTGGAGAAGTCTGCGACCGTGGCCGTCGCCTCGCGGATGGCCTTGAGCAGTGCCAGCCGGTTGGCGCGGATGGCGGCGTCCTCGTCATTGACCAGGACGTCCTCGAAGAATTTGTCGACCGGGCCGCGCAGCGTCGAGAGCGCCTGCATGGCGGAGCGGAAGTCTTCCGATGCGACCGCTTCGGCTGCCGCCTTCGAGGCGGACTGGATGGCAGCGAAGAGGGACTTTTCCGCGTCGAGCTTCAGCAGCGCTTCCGAGACGCCATCGGCGACGACCGTGCCCTTCTTCTCTTCAGCGGCCAAAAGCTGCGTGGCGCGCTTGGTGCCGGCGAGCAGGTTTAGGCCGTCTTCCGAGGTGATAAAGGCGGTCAAGGCTTCGGCCTTGCGGGCGACCATCAGCAGGTCGTCGGCCTCAGGCGTCAGCACGGCATCAATGATGTCGTGGCGGGCGCCCTGGTCGCGCAGGTAGACCTTGAGACGGTCGTGGAAGAAGGAGAGGAGGTCGGCATCCTTGGCAACCGAGGCGATCGGCAGGCGGATGCCCTTCTCCAGGATCATGCGCACGACACCCAAAGCTGCACGACGCAGTGCATAGGGGTCCTTCGAACCCGTCGGCTTTTCGTCGATGGCCCAGAAACCCACAAGCGTGTCGAGCTTGTCGGCGAGCGCGACGGTCAGGCCCACCTTGTCATCGGGCAGACGGTCGGAAGGGCCGTTCGGCTTCCAGTGGTCCTCGATGGCGGCGGCGACAGAGGCATCTTCGCCCTGCAGGAGCGCGTATTTGCGGCCCATTGCGCCCTGGAGTTCGGGGAATTCGCCGACGGCTTCGGTACGAAGGTCCGCCTTGGCAAGCACCACGGCACGGTCGACGAGGGCCAGATCGGCGCCGACAACAGGCGCCAGCACCTTGGCCAGTTCGCGGATGCGCGCGACGCGTTCCCCTTGAGTGCCCAGCTTGGCATGGAAGGTAACGTTCAGCGCATCGAGCTTGGCCATGCGCTGGTCGAGCGGCTTCTTGAGATCCAGGTCGAACTTGGCAGCTGAGGCCTCCAGCGTATCGAGATCCGGCAGATCGCTCTGGTCGCGCTTCCAGAAATGCAGCGCATCCGACAGGCGGGCGCGCACAACCTTGCCATTGCCATGCATGATCTCGCGGCCGCCGTCGGTGGCCTGGATATTGGAAATCAGGATGAAATGGTTGGAGAGCTTGTCGGTCTCACCCTGCGGGCGCACGACAAAGCACTTCTGGTTGGTCTTGATCGTCAGGCGGATGATCTCGGCCGGGATCGAGAGGTAATCCTCTTCAAACGTGCCGAGCAGAACCTGCGGCCATTCGACGAGGCCGGAGACTTCTTCCAGCAGGCCCTCGTCCTCGACCAGTTCCAGCCCATTGGCAAAGGCGATGTCGCGGGCGTCGTGCAGGATCATATCCTTGCGGCGCTCGGCATCGAGGATCACCTTGGCGCGTTCCAGGCTCGAGACGTAATCGTCGAAGCGCCTGACGGTGATGGCATCCGGCGCATGGAAGCGGTGGCCATAGGTGACGTTGGAAGCCACGATACCGTCGATCTCGAAGGGGATCACCTGAACTTCGTCATGCTCGGGGCCGAAGGTGCAGACGATCGACTGCAGCGGGCGGACCCAGCGGAGGCTTTCCATGCCCTTGCCCTCGATGCCGCCATAGCCGGAGCCCTTGGGCATGGAGGCAAAGCCGGAGCGCATCGACTTCGGCCAGGGGAAGGCCCTGATGATGCCGGGCATGACATCGGCGATGATTTCTTCGGCCGCACGACCGGGCTTTTCCATGTAGGCGACGTAGAAGTCGCCCTTCTTCGGATCGGTCTTGATGATGGCCTGGTCGATGGAGGTGAGGCCGGCGCCACGCAGGAAGCCGTCAATGGCACCTTGAGGCGCGGAGACGCTCGGGCCCTTTTTCTCTTCCTTGATATCGGCCGAGCGGGCCGTGAGGCCCCGGATATCGAGCGTCAGGCGGCGCGGCGTCCAATATTCGCGCGCGCCCTCATAGGTCAGGCCCGCATCAACCAGCGCGTCGGTGACCATCTTCTTCAGATCGCCAGCCGCCTTGCGCTGCATGCGGGCGGGGATTTCTTCGGAGCGGAGTTCGAGCAGGAGATCGGGCATCGGGTCTGACTTTTTGAGCTGTTGCAAAGGGCTGCGGCGGACTTAGCAAGCCGCGCGGCAAAAGTCATCCATGGATGCGTGCAAAATGGCGGGTGGATCAAGCGGCGGACAGATCGGTTCGGACGGGAATGGCACCGAGTTCATCTGCCTTTGCGGCTGCTTCCGTCTTCAGATCGTAGCTTGTCTGCAGGTTCATCCAGAATTGCGGCGACATGTCGAAATAGCGCGCGAGCCGGAGCGCGGTGTCTGGCGTCAAGGATGTCTGCTCGGAAACCAGACGCTCGATCCGGGTGCGTGGCACGTTCAAGAGGCGCGCAAGGGCGCCAGAGCTCAGGCCCATGGGCTCCAGAAACTCGTCGCGCAGAATTTCACCGGGATGGACGGGCGGCAGGACGATGGTCATGGCATGTCTCCTTCTCAGTGATAGTCGACGATCTCGACCTGATCGGCACCGTTGTCGGACCAGACGAAGCAGATCCGCCATTGGTCGTTGATCCGGATCGAATGTTGCCCACCCCGGTCGCCTTTCAGAAGTTCCAATCGATTACCCGGAGGACGGGCCAGGTCATTGAGCGAAGTCGCATTGTCTATCAGCGTCAGCTTCACGATTGCGCGTCTCAACAGATCCGCCGGGAAACCTTTCGGTGCCTTCCCAGATGCCACGGCCTCCGTCATTGCGTTGGCATAGGACCGGATCATCTGAAACCTCCGAGATCACAAATGTATCACCACGCGATACATTTGTCGAGGACTACCACCCTCCCCCACCGCCACCACCACCGCCACCGCCAGAAGAGCCGCCGGAGAAGCCTGAGGAGGACGAGGAGCTGGAAGGCGGTGGCGTCGGGATGGTGGAGGCAATCGTCGAGGCCATGGACGACGAAAAGCCGCCGATGCGGTCTCCGAAGCCGCCGGGATTGCTGCCGTGATACCAGCCGGGGCTGTAGGCAGCGGCCGCGGCGCCGGCCGCGGCCGTGGCGAGCCAGGTTTCGAAGGCTTGCGACCAAGGCTTTTCGACGCCGAGGGCCACCGCGTATGGCAGGAGCTTTTCGAAATGGCTAGGCGACATGGTCGGGGCGCCGGCCATGTTCATCCGGTCTTTCTCGGCGAGGGTCAGATAGATGCGCAGGCCCTCGATGCCGTCCATCAGCTTGCGGCCGAGCGGGGTCGGGGCGCCCATCAGGAAGAAGAAGAGCATATTGATCAGAAGGATGCCGCCGAAGGCAATCAGGACCGGGAACTGGTGGGTCGCCTCAAGATCCATCCACATCGAGATCAGCATCAGCCCGAGCGTCGAGAGCGCGACGAAACCGATCAGTGCGAGCGCGAGTACGGCAATGATCTTGCTGAACAGCGAGCGACCGCCGCGGAACATGTTGACGAGGCCGATGGTAAAGGTGCCGAAGAAGATCGAGAAGAAGGTCGGTACGAAGATCAGCGCGTAGACGTCCTCGCTCAGGTCGCCGAAGATGAAAAGCGAGGCGACGACGGCGATCGAGAGGCCGATGCCAAGCGAGGTATAGCCGGCATTGCCTTTGTAATACTTGTTCCGATGTTCCTTCTCGATGGCCTGGCGGAAGCGGTTGCCAACCGATTGCACCTTCTTGCCGTTCGCCTTGTCGATGACCAGTGCATCGTCTGCCGAGGGAATGGCGGCGATAAGGGCGGCTTCGCCGGCCTGAAGCTTGCCCTCGATGCGCTTGTCCGTGCGGCGGATCGTGATGCGGCTGTCGAGATCGTCGAGCGCAACGTAGCCCTTGACCGCGAGATCGAGAGCGGCGGCGGACAGTGCCGTCCAGCCTGCACCGGAGAAGCCCTTGTTGTCGATGTAGTTGACGAGCGCCGGGGAGATGCCTTCCGGCGGATCCCAGCGCGGCACGACGACACCCTTCGGCGGGTCGCGGCCGACCGTTGCCCAGGAGCGCAGGTAGTAGAGGAAAATCACGGCCAGGCCACCGAAGCCGATGATCGTGTTGAGATTGTCGCGAATGAACCACCAGGTGCTGTCTTCCGAAGAGGGGGCGGCGACCACGCCTTTGTCGAAGGCGAGCACGATTGTCAGGCCTTCGCCAGGGCCGAGTGGCCGTGTGGTCTGAAACTCAAGGCCATCCGATCCCGGGACTTCACGGGCATTCTGAGCCTGCGAGCCAACAGGCCCGGTGAAGAAGGTGGTCTTTGTGGGGACCGCACCATCGGGCAGCGAGACCGAGGCGCTCGCCTCTTCGATCGGGAAAAGCCAGCCATTGCCCGTGACGTTCCAGTAAAGCTCATCGTGGTCGTCGAAATAGCGGATCTGTCGGCCGGTGCGGTAGGTGATGGTGTAGGTGTATTCGCCCGGCTTGAGGAAGACGTCACCCGAACCGGCATAAATGCGGATGCCGCCAGTAATCGTTTCGGTGTGGTTGGCTTCGGGCTGGCCGTCCCGCTCGACCGAAATCAGGTCGAAATCGACCTTCTGGCGAAAGCCGCGTGCGTCCTGGGCGTAGAGCGGAAAATCGCGGAAGATGCCGCGCTGGATCTTGTCACCCTCAGCATAGACGGTGATCGTTTCCGTCACCTCGATCGTGGCATCGGGAAACACCGTGATATCGGCGTGGTAGTCGCGGATGACTTCCTCGGCCTGGGCGCCGCATGCCATCCAGAGAACAAGAAGGAAAGCGGAGCACAGGCGGAGGAGAGACATCATTTCTGGTCGTTCCTGACGAGGTCGACGCCGAGCGAGGTGAGCGCATCCCAGTAGCCGGGATAGGTTTTGCCAACGCAGGCGGGGTCGAGAATGGTGATGTCGCGGATCTTCAGGCCTGCGAGCGCAAAGCTCATGGCGATGCGGTGATCGGCGAAGGTGTCGATTTCAGCCGGCAGCGACTGGCCTGCGAGCGAGGGGTCGGAGAAGACCAGGAGGTCGTCGCCCTCCTCCCCCGCCAGGCCCTCACGGATGTTGTTGAGACCTGTCGAGACGGCGCGGATGCGATCGCATTCCTTAACGCGCAGGTTCTCGATGCCGACGAAGCGCACCGGCGTCTCGTTGAAAGCAGCGAGCACGGCAATCGTCGGGATCGCATCCTGCATCTGGCTGCCGTCGATGACGGCGGGCATGTTGGGGAACTGCGCGATCACGTCATAGGCCTTGGCATCCGGCTGGGTGAAAGCGTCAGACGGTGTGCCGATGTCGATCTGGCCCTTGGTCAGCACTTCCGCGCCCCAGAGATAGGTGGCAGCAGACGCATCCGGCTCGATGTGGAAATCGGTTGCGGTGTAACCCGTCGGCTCGATGCGCCAGGAGGCCGGCGTCGGCTGCTCGACCTTGGCGCCGAAGGCACGCATGGCCGACATCGTCAGGTCGATATAACCGCGGGCGCCGATATCGGCACCGGCAAGCTCGATGGTGAACGGCTCGGAACCGCATGCGGCTGCCATCTGGAGGGCCGAGACATACTGGCTCGACAGGCCGGCATCGATGACGACGTGGTTCTTCTTGAACGCGCCATTGGCGTCGATCGCGACCGGCGGGCAACCGGAGGGCGCGGCGATGGCAACGCCGAGCGATTGCAGCGCCTCGACCAGCGGCTTGATCGGACGCTTGCGCATGTGCTCGTCGCCGTCGACGACGTAACGGCCCTTGCCCAGCGCAAGTGCTGCGGTCAGGAAGCGGGTGGCGGTTCCGGCATTGCCAAGGAAAAGCGGTTCCGCCGGCGACTTCAACTCGCCCGTGCTGGTGACGACGAAGGTCGTCGCATCCGGCTCCTCGACGGTGACGCCCATCTGGCGGAGCGCTTCGGCCATATAGCGGGTGTCGTCGCTCTTCAGCGCGCCGGTCAGTCGACTGGTGCCCTTCGCAAGGCCAGCCAGAAGCAGAGCACGGTTGGTTATGGATTTCGAACCCGGTGGGCTCACCTTGCCGGTCAGGGCATGGGTGGGCGGAAGGATGGTCACACTGTCAGTCGTCATTGATCTCAGTCTCTACACATCGTCCCAGGCAGGCTTGCGAATGAGCCTGCCTCGTTTTTTCTTCTGTCGCGGGTTCTGATCGGAAAACCGCAGGACACTTTTCCGGAACCCGCTCTAGCGGACGTCAGAACTTGACCGTCGGTACCGCACGGTCGGCCTCGTTGGCAATCTCGAAATAGGGTTTCTTCGAGAAGCCGAACTGGCCGGCAACGAGGTTGTTGGGGAAGCTCTCGACCTTGACGTTCAGATCACGGGCGGCACCGTTGTAATAGCGGCGCGACATCTGGATCTCGCCTTCGACGGTTTCCAGCGACTTCTGCAATTCGAGGAAGTTCTCGTTGGCCTTCAGATCCGGATAGGCTTCGGCGAGTGCAATGATCTTGCCCAGCGCTGCCCCGAGCAGGCCTTCGGCTGCGGCACGACCGGCGACATCGCCTGCCGGCACGGCCTGGGCCTTGTTGCGCAGCTCGATGACGCTTTCGAGCGTGCCCTTCTCGTGGCCGGCATAACCCTTCACCGTCTCGATGAGATTGGGGATCAGGTCTGCACGGCGCTTCAGCTGCACATCGATGCCCGACCAGGCTTCCTCGGCCATCTGCCGGGCCTTGACCAGGCCGTTGTAGATGAAGACGAGGTAGGCGCCGATGGCGGCAAGGATGGCAAGTGTCGTGAACATGGTGTGCAAGGCTCCCCAGCTGAATTGGCCGCACGTTAGCGGGTCATGGATGCAAAGTCATGAAGCAAGTTTCATTCGATATCAGCCGAAAGCGTTCGGGAATGACACGGCCGATGGTTCAAATTGAGAGGAATCGGGAACCGCTCCATTAATCCGCAACCACTAATATGGGATTTCAAGAGGTTTTGCAGCGGAGCTGTCGCATGCAAGCAACGACCTGGAACAACCTGCCCATCTGGGCGCTACTCGCAAGCCGAGACATTCTCAAGGCAGCGATCCCCGAACGACGGCTCAGCGACACGCTGAAAAGCATTCTCGGTGTGCTGACGTCACTGCCGCAGCTCGATCTCTCCGACATGGCCGCCATCTATATCCGCGAAGCCGGACAGGATCGGCAGCGGCTCTTTCACAACAATACGGCAGACCAGATGGAACTGCCGCTCGATCTGCCATCGGGCGCACGCATGCCCGAATGCATCGCCGAGCGCGAGGATCTCATCCCCTACTGGATACCAATCTCGGTTGCCGGCGATCCGGATTTCGGCACGGCCGTCTTCTTCAGCCGCAGTGAAAGGCCGATCAACGTCGAGAGCCTGTCTGCGCTCAGAGTGCTCGCCCAGGAGTTCGGCCCGATCATCCAGCAGCGCAATGGCTGCACCGCCTCTCTGATCGACATGGTGGAGTTGTCGACCGACGAGATCTACATCTTCGATCCGCTGCGGTTCACGATCAGCCGGACGAATGCGACGGCGAGCGTGCGCACGGGCTATTCGGCGGAGGCGCTGTGCGACATGACACCCGCCTCGCTGAAGGTCGGGCTATCGGAGCTGGACTACCGCGCCAAGCTGATGCCGCTGGTCGACGGCAGTGCCCGCAGCATCACCTTCGACGCGATCCAGCGGCGGCGCAACGGGACGGTCTATCCGGTCAAGGTGCATGTCTGGCGCATCCGCGGCCCGTCCTCCGACCTGTTCGCCGAGGTGGCGATCGCGACCGCCGACCAGCGCAAGGCCTTTGGGCTGCTGGAGCAGGTCTTCGATGCGATCCCAGGCGGGATCGGCGTCTTCGACAATCGCTCGCGGCTGTTGATGGCCAACCGGCGGCTCTACGACCTGATGAACATTCCGCCCGAGATGTTCCCGCCGGGATCCAAGTTCGAGGACATCCTGCGCTACAATGCCAGCCGCGGCGAATGGGGCGACGGTGACCCCGAGGCCATGGTGCGCGAGCGGGTCGAGCAGGCAGCCCTTGGCCTTCCCTACAGCTTCGAGCGTGAGCGCAAGAGCGGCAAGGTTCTGACCGTCCGATCCGAGCCGCTGTCGAACGGCGGCTACGTGCTGAGCTACAGCGACATCACGCTGCGCAAGCGCGCGGAAAAGGAGCTGATCCGCAACCGCGACGAGCTGGAAAAGACGGTGCGCCAGCGCACGGCAGAGATCGCGGCCCAGGCGGCGGCGCTTGAAGAGGCGCTGCAGCAGGAAAAGAATATCAATGCCATGCAGCGGCAGTTCGTCGCGATGACCAGCCACGAGTTCCGCACGCCGCTTGCGATCATCGATGGCGCCGCCCAGCGTATTCAGCGCAAGAAGGGCGAGATGGACGCGCGCTTTCTCACCGACAAGACCCAGCAGGTCCGCTCTGCGGTTGCCCGCATGGTGGAGTTGATGGAGAGCTTCCTGTCGGCCGGCAGGATCGATACCGGCAAGGTCGAACTGTCGCTCGTCGACTGCTCGCTGCACAAGCTGATCGAACAGGCGCTCAAGCGGCAGAAGCTCTCATCGCAGCATCACCGCTTCGATGCCCAGATCGAAGACCTGCCGCCGGTGATCCGTTGCGACGCGCTTGGAATTTCGCAGGTCCTCACCAATCTGCTCTCCAACGCCGTCAAATATGCGCCGCGTGCGCCTGACATCACCATTCGTGGCTGGGAGGAAGACGGCTTTGTCTTTCTTTCGGTCAAGGACGAAGGCGTCGGCATCGACGCCGAGGATGTGCCCAAACTTTTCCAGCCCTATTTCCGCGCCCGCACCTCGACCGGCATTGCCGGCACAGGCATCGGCCTGTCCCTCGTCAAGCAGATCGTGACGCTGCATGACGGCGACATCTTCGTCGAAAGCGAACGCGGCAAGGGCACCTGCTTTACCCTCGTGCTGCCGGTCCAGGGACCGGTCATCCCAGAAACGATCGAACCGGCGCCGGAGGTCAGCGTCGCTTGATGTGTCGTGATCAGAAAGGACAATGCCATGATCACAGTGCTTTGCGTTGAAGACGAAAGAGACGTCCGGGAACTGATCGTCGAGGAACTCGAGGAGGCCGGCATCCGCGTGCTGCAGGCGGAGAACGGCAAGGAGGGCCTCGACAAGATCCTGACCCAACGTCCCGATATCGTCATCTCTGATATCACCATGCCGGAAATGGACGGGATCTCCATGCTCGGCGAATTACAGATCAACCACCCGCAATTCGCCAACATGCCGTTCCTGTTCCTCACGGCACTGGCCGACCGGGAAAAGATGATCGAGGGGCTCGGCGCCGGTGCCGAGAGCTATCTCACCAAACCGATCGACTTCGATGTGCTGATGGCGAAGATCAACGGCCTGGTGGTTCGGATCGAGAACCGGGTGGCCGCGGGGCTGGAGTTTTAAGGGGGAGATGCTCCGGCCTATTCGGCATCTGATAGGCTGACGATGTGGAGGCCATGAATAGCCTCGCCAATTCTGTCGAACCTGAGCTTTATCAGATCAAGGAACTGGTGGTCCTCATGCTCATAGGCACGCCAAAGGGCATAAGCGACCATATCTGCGTATTGGACCAGACGAGTAGCCTTGGAATCGACGAAGAACGGCGCATCCACAAGGTTTCGCAGTTTGCCCCAGCGATGACCGTGGGTGCGAAAATTCAGCGCCAGCTCCTGAAGGCGGGTCTCTTTGGTGGACTCATCCATGATGATGATCCCACGCTGGGTATTGCTTCGTCGGTGCATTCGCCCGAGGAAGTGATCGAAACGGCTGCACAGCTGCTCGAAGCAATACTCCATCACATCTTCATTCTGCATCGCCGCCTTTTCAACGACGACACCAAAGAGTGCCCATTCCCCTTTGAGACCTTCCGAAGTTCTCAGCGCATCGCATAGGTAGGAGCGTCGAACATCTCTTGAGCCGAGGCGGCGCCAGCGGTTACGGCCGGACTGCATCTCGTTGGCGTGAAATTCCAGATGACGCGGCTCTTCGGGAAAGATGGAAGCCGCTAACTCGTTCAGAAGAGAATCGAGGTGATAAACCTGCCGTTCGAATACGGCTATGCCCGCCAGAACGAAGTGCTTTTCGCTCTTGTTCGGTATCGAACCCGCATCATCGACATAAAGCAGATACATGAAGGCGGCCGAGTGAAACAGAGTTTCGTTGAACTGCAAAGGCAGCTCTCTCGACCGCGCTCTACATATAGTAGAACATTGCAGAAAAGTCAATTTCGCGCAATGCGTGTCCGGACTTACGCAGCCCGGCCGAAATTCGCTCCACCCGCATCCGTCAGCAGGAAAGCCTCGCCGCAGCTCTTCGCCAGCGCACGCACGCGGCCGATATAGGCCTGGCGTTCCGTCACTGAGATCACGCCGCGGGCGTCGAGCAGGTTGAAGATGTGGCTGGCCTTGATGCACTGGTCATAGGCCGGGAAGACGCATTTATGCAGGCGCTGATTTTCCGAGTCGGCGGGAGCGCCGGCGGCGAGCAGGGCCTGGCATTCCTTCTCGGCATCGATGAAATGGCGATGCAGCATCTCGGTGTTGGCGAATTCGAAGTTGTGGCGGGAATATTCCTGCTCGGCCTGCAGGAAGACGTCGCCGTAGGAGATCTTCTCTTCGCCTTCGCGACCGTTGAAGTTGAGGTCGTAGACGTTGTCGACGCCCTGGACGTACATGGCAAGGCGCTCGAGGCCATAGGTGAGTTCGCCGGCGACCGGCGAGCAGTCGATGCCGCAGACAGCCTGGAAGTAAGTGAACTGCGAGACTTCCATGCCGTCGCACCAGCATTCCCAGCCGAGGCCCCAGGCACCCAGCGTCGGGCTTTCCCAGTCGTCTTCGACGAAGCGGATGTCATGCAGCAGCGGATCCAGTCCGATCGCCTTCAGCGAGCCGAGATAGAGCTCCTGGAGGTTGGACGGGTTCGGCTTCAGGATGACCTGATACTGGTAGTAGTGCTGCAAGCGGTTCGGGTTTTCGCCGTAACGACCATCGGAGGGACGACGCGACGGTTGAACATAGGCGGCGCGCCAGGGCTTGGGGCCAAGCGCTCGCAGCGTGGTCGCCGGATGGAAGGTGCCGGCGCCGACTTCCATGTCGTAAGGCTGGAGCACAGCACAACCCTTGTCTGCCCAGTAGGCGTGCAGCGTCAGGATCAGCGCCTGAAAAGAGCGCTTAGGGTCCATGTGCGGGGCAAGGGGCGTGTTCATCGGGCTATCCATCGGCTTGGCTCATGTCGAGGCCCGTCTGGTGCCATGAGTGGGCGGAAGGGTCAAGCGTCTCGGCTCTCAGCGCTCCGTGTGGCGCCAATCACACGTCGAGTTCGTCCGCGTTCTGAAGCTTGCCGACCAGGGAGAAGGCCACGCCCTTGGGCTCGAAGCGGATCGCTGCCTGGCCCTGGAAAAGAACGGATACGACGCGTTCGGTCAGGCGCGAACCAAAGCCGCGGCGGGTTGGCTCGGTGACCGGCGGGCC
The DNA here is from genome assembly GCA_958439205.1 of uncultured Allorhizobium sp. GTDB lineage: Bacteria > Pseudomonadota > Alphaproteobacteria > Rhizobiales > Rhizobiaceae > Allorhizobium. The sequence continues at coordinate 3,997,858 of OY288189.1, forward strand.
GCCGCTTTCCTGCCAGTCGAACGTGAAGCCATTTTCCGACTGTTTGTCCCACTGGATGGTCACGCGGCCCTCCGGACGGGACAGCGCGCCATATTTCGTGGCGTTGGTCGCGAGTTCGTGGATCGCCAGAGACAGGCCAAGCGCCTGCTGGGCCGAGAGGTAGACCTGCGGGCCATCGATCGCAATCCGGTCGTCACCATCGACATGCGGCGCAACCGCGGTTCGCGCGATCGCCGAAATTTCGGCTGCCGTGACACTCATGCCGGTCAGCACGTCCTGTGCCTTTGCCAATGTCTGGATGCGCGCACCGATCGTCGTTGCCGCTTCGGAAATCGACGTCGCGCCGCGCAGGCTCTGGCTGATGATGGATTGCACCATGGCCAGAGTATTCTTCATGCGATGGGCAAGTTCACGATTGAGCAGCCTCAGCTCGTCTTCATACTGGCCACGCTCGGCCAGATGCTTCTGGGCCTCGTGATAGGCCTCTTCCAGAGCATTGCGGTCGACAACCGCCTGGGTAGTCTCGGTGACCGTGTTCAGAATACCGGCAATCTTGCCGTCATCGTCATGGAGAGGGCTGTAGGAAAAGGTCCAGAAGGTTTGCTCGTCATAACCGTTACGCTGCATGACGAGCGGCAGATCTTCCTGCCAGGTGCCTTCGCCTGAGAGCGCTGTCTGAATGAAGGGATAAACGGCGTCCCATACATCGGACCAGACTTTGCGAAAAGGCCTGCCCATGGCGTGATCGACGCGGTTGCCGAGCATCGGCGCATAGCCGTCGTTGTGGAACTGCAGCAACTCCTCGCCCCACCAGAAAGACATGGGCTGGCGGGTGGAGAGCACGGTGCGCACGACGGATTTGAGTGAAACGGGCCAGCCTTCGACAGGTCCGAGGGACGTCGCAGACCAATCGACCGCATTCAAATGCCGCGCGACGCCACATCTGACGCCCAGGAACTCCTCGCCGATCTTCATCAAACTCCCGCGTCACGCTTTATGGCAAGCCTATAAAGCGCCCAGTTAGAAATTGTTCCATCGCCAAGTCAAAAAAGTCCGGGCTCTCTCATCCGGCAAACCAGCTTAGACGTCATCCTCGCGACGCAGGCGATATTCGCCCGTTTCGGGATCCTCGATCAGCGTTCCCACGGCATCATTTTGACGTTCCTTTTCTTCGGCCCGCGATTTCGCCGCCAGCTTCTCCGCATCGGAAACGAAACGGCGGTAGAGCAGCCAGGCGCCGCCCACCAGGATCGTCATAAATATCAGCTGCGCCATGTCCCCTCGCCTGTCAGCCCTCGTCCTATGTTCCGGTCAGAGACCGTAGCGACCCCATAGTGCCTTTTCTTCCAGCGTCTCTGCAAGACCGGCGACGGCCTGAACCGCGATCTCGTCTGGAGCGGAAAACGCACCGATGCCAGGGGCGCGGCGACCGAAGAGGCCCTTCGGTGCGCCGACGAGTTCGAGACGTGCGTCCTTGCCGTAACGCGTCTTGATCTCCTCGCGCATGCCACCCAGGCGGTCGACGAGGCCGAGCTCAAGGCCGTTGCGGCCGGTCCAGAACAGGCCGGAAAACAGGGCGGGATCATCCGCCAGCTGTGTGCCACGGCGCGCCTTGACCATGTCGATGAAGATCTCGTGGATCTCCGCCTGCAGGGTCTTCAGATATTCGATGTCGCTCTCCTTTTCCGGCTGGAAAGGATCAAGGATCACCTTGTTCTCACCCGAGGTATAGACCCGGCGCTCGACGCCGATCTTCTTCAGGAGTTCGGGGAAACCGAAGCCACCGGAGACCACGCCGATCGAGCCGACGATCGAGGTTGCGTCAGCAATGATCTCGTCGCCTGCAATGGCGATCATGTAACCGCCGGAAGCCGCGACATCCTCGACGAAGACGATGACGCGCTTGTTCTTCTCTTCGGCGAGCGCACGGATGCGGTCGTAGATCATGCGCGACTGGACGGGAGAGCCGCCCGGCGAATTGATCGAAAGTGCCACGGCAGGGCTGTCCTTCATCGAGAAGGCCTTTTCCAGCTGGCCGGCGATGGAGGCGAGGTTGAGTGCCGGGCGGAAGCGAGAGCCGCCGCTCATGATCGGCCCGTGCAACCTGACGACCGGAATGACGACGCCCTTTTTCTGGAAGCGCTTGGGAACCAGCCGTTTCAGAAAGTCTGCCATGGTCGCGTTTCAACTCCTCACAATCTCAAATCTGACCCGAGATGTAAGGAGCCGGGGGCCGAACACAATGGTTCAGGCGAAAAATCAGCCTTTTCAACGTAGCCGTGAATAACCGGTGCGACCATTGTTGAGGTCGTCGACGACGGGGGCAAAGGCGTGGCTGTCCGGCCGGTCGTGCATCAGGAGCGGTGCGCGCATCTGCAGACGGGCCCGCGATCCCTTGATCGCCGTGACGAGGATGCGGGTTGCGTTTTCGCCCTCGCGCGGATGGATGGCGGTGATCTCGACTCCGCCGAAGCGCCTGCCGCAGGCAGCGATGATCTCGCCGATCGATTGGGGACGTGCGATCAGCGAGAGCTGGCCACCCGGCATCGCGATCGCACCTGCTGTGCGGATCCAGGTTTCGAAGAGGTTTTCGGTCATGGCATGGGCCTCGGCCTTTAGCACATCCGGCGTCTTGCGGTCGCCAGGATCGTTGAAGGGCGGGTTCATGATGACGTGGTGGAAGCTGTTGTCAGCAAGCCCGACTGCGAGGCGCGACCGGCCGGTCAGCGTGACATCGGCTTCGATGACCTCGGCCCGCGTCGCGAGCTCGGCGTTTTCGGACAGCGCCAGGCTCTTGCGGGCAAAACCGGCCATGTCGGCGGAGCGTTCGACAAGCACGACGGAGGCCTTCGGCAGACGGGCCGCCACGGCAAGCCCCGCGGCCCCTGCCCCTGCTCCGAGATCTGCGATCCTGATCGGCCGGTCATCGTCCACCAGGCAGGCGAGCATCATGGCATCCATGCCGGCACGGTGGCCGCGCCCGACGGGCTGAACGAGATGGAAGCGGCCGCGATGAAAGGCGTCGATTGTCTCGGACACGGACTTGTCGAAGATGGGGTCTACGCTTGCCGCCATGGCACACTCACATCTCGCGGTCGCGCAGTTCTGCCCCGAGGCCGGCATCGGTCAAAATGCGGCGGGCCTGGTCGACGCAATCGGAATCGACCAGCAGGCGGCGCTGCAACATGCCGAGCGAACCTTCGAGGATGCTCATCGACTGGTCGGCGATCATCGAGGCGATGCCGGCGTCGCGCATGAGGCTTTCAGCGAAGGAGAGCAGGACGACGTCGTTGCTGCGAATGATCTCATGCATCGATTTCAGAACTCACTGTTAACGGCAAAACCGTGTTCAAGCCTGCAACCGAGGCAATTCGCCCCTTGCCGTGGCCTTCCCGGCTTTTTATTGTCGGCGACCAAACTGAACAGGAGTCCGGTGCGTGGGCGTAGTCATACCGCTTGAGGAAAGCAAAAACAAACAGGCATCCGTCAAGCCTCTGGTGGACCTGACGAAAAGCGGCATGGAGCGCGTCAATCAGCTGATCCTGTCGAAGGCGGGCTCCGATGTGCAGATGATCCCGGAGGTTGCCAACCACCTGATCTCGTCCGGCGGCAAGCGCTTGCGGCCGATGCTGACGCTCGCGACAGCAGCGATGTTCGGCTACGAGGGCGACCACCACATCAAGCTCGCGACCTCGGTCGAATTCATGCACACGGCAACGCTTCTGCATGACGACGTGGTCGACGAAAGCGATCTGCGCCGTGGCAAGAACACAGCCCGCACAATCTGGGGCAATCAGGCAAGCGTGCTGGTCGGCGACTTCCTTCTCGGCCAGGCATTTCGCATGATGGTCGAAGTCGGCTCGCTCGAGGCGCTCGACGTGCTCTCGACGGCGGCCTGCGTGATCGCCGAGGGTGAAGTGCTGCAGCTTTCCGTCGCCAAGAACATGGAGACCACGGAAGACGACTATCTCGCCGTCATCCGCGCCAAGACTGCGGCGCTCTTTGCAGCGGCCGCCGAAGTCGGTCCGATCGTTGCCGGCACGGATCGCGCAACGCGCAGCGCGATGAAATCCTATGGCATGAATCTCGGCCTCGCCTTCCAGCTGGTCGACGATGTGCTTGACTATGGCGGCAAGGCTGCCGAGACCGGCAAGAATGTCGGCGACGATTTTCGCGAAGGCAAGATCACGCTTCCGGTCATCCTCTCCTATCGCCGGGGCACGGCGGCAGAGCGGGACTTCTGGAAGGAATCGATCGAAGGTGGGCAGAACGACGACGCAAGGCTTGAAAAGGCGCTCGGCCTGATCAGCAAGTATGGCGCGCTCAACGACACGATCCAGCGGGCGCAACATTATGGCACGATCGCCAGGGATGCACTCGCGCCCCTGCCGGAAACGCCATGGAAGAGCGCGCTGAACGATGTGATCGATTTCTGCATTTCCCGCGTGAATTGACGCAGAGACCGCGATCGCCTTGCGGGGCTGCTTCAAAAAAGCCATTCTATTCGTGAATCATCGCGTATCGTCCGTGCGCGGGCGACACGCGCTCGTCTTCGGTTGTTGAAAGGCTCTTTCATGCGGCAAAGCTCCGCCCTTCGCTATCTCGCCGGCACAGCGCTCGCGCTGCTCCTCAGCGTCTCGCAGGTTCCGATGGCGGCCGCCCAGGCAACCGCCCAGCCGGAAGAGACGGAGAGCTTCGACGTCGACAGCGTCGATTCCTTCGCAGGCGCCTTTCTGGCGGCCCGGACGGCTGAAACCGATCGCGACTACGCAAACGCAGTGAAGCTCTACAAGAAGGCGCTTGATATCACGCCGAACGAGCTGGAACTGCAGCAGCGCCTGATGATCGCGCTGATCATGAACGGCGAATTCGACGAGGGCGCAGAGCTAGCCGAGGTCCTGGAGAAGGATCCGGCCGTGGAACGGGTGACCTCGGTCGCGCTTGGCTTCCGCGCGATCCGTGACGGCGACTATTCCGAGGCGCTCAACCACTTCAAATATGAGGGCCCGAACGATCTCGACCGCCTGATGAACCAGCTTCTGATCGCCTGGACGATGGTCGGCGAGGGCAAGGGCAAGGATGCCCTGAAGCTCGTTCAGGACCTTAACGGACCGAGCTGGTACGGTATCTTCCAGAACTACAATCTTGGCATCATGGCCGCCATGAGCGGCGACCTCGATACGGCCCGCAAGGCGCTGACCGAGACGGTGACCGATCGCAATGGCGGGGCCACGGCGCCTGATACTTTTGCGCGTGCCGTCATTGCGCTCGCGACACTCGAGGCTGGTGCTGGCAACAAGCAGAAGGCACTCGATGCGCTTGCCGCCGGTGACGAGCTGATCACCAATTTTGCGCCCTTCAAGGCACTGCGCGATGAGATCGAGGCCGGTCGCCAGCCGAAGCCGGTTGTCGCCAATGCCGCACAGGGTGCAGCCGGCGTGCTGTTCTCGATCGGCGGTGCGCTGAACCGCGAAGGCGCCGAAGACACGGTCATGCTCTATCTGCAGCTCTCGCAGGCACTGGACAAGGACGCGGCCGACACGCTGATCCTGCTCGGCGGCATTGCCGAGAATGCCAAGCAGCCGGAAAAGGCCATCGCCTTCTACCGTCAGGTGCCGGAGACTTCGCCGATGCGGCGCATTTCCGAGCTGCAGCTTGGCCTGACGCTTGCCGAAACCGGCAAGGTCAAGGAAGCCCGCGAACATCTGCAGGGCCTGATTGCCTCCGATCCGAACGATATCCGCAGCTACCTCGCCTATGGCAGCGTTCTCTCCGACGCCAAGGATTATGCGGCGATGGCGGAGAATTACGACAAGGCCGTTGAGATCATCGGTCCCAATCCGGCGCGGAACCACTGGTCGGTCTTCTTCCAGCGCGGCATCGCCTATGAGCGCCTGAAGAAGTGGGACAAGGCAGAGCCGAACTTCAACAAGGCTCTGGAGCTCAACCCCGACCAGCCACAGGTTCTCAACTATCTCGGCTATTCCTGGGTCGACATGAACCGCAATCTCCAGGAAGGCCTGGAGATGATCAAGAAGGCCGTCGAACTGCGCCCCGATGACGGCTACATCGTCGATTCGCTCGGCTGGGCCTATTACCGTCTCGGTCGCTTCGAGGAAGCGGTAGTGGAGCTGGAACGGGCAATCGAGCTGCGCGCCGGCGATGCCACGATCAACGATCACCTGGGCGACGCCTACTGGCGCGTGGGTCGCAAGCTCGAAGCCACGTATCAGTGGAAGCGGGCGCTGGCGTCAGAGCCGGAAGAGACCGAGGTTCCGAAGATCCAGGCGAAGATCGAGAAGGGCCTGCCGCCGATCGAGGCCGATGCCGCCAAGGTTGACGCCAAGCCGGCTGAAGAGCCCAAGAAAGACGACAAGAAGACCTGATCCGCATGAACCCCGTTTCAGAGCGCAGGCCGGAGCGTGTTGTCGAGACGGCTCCAGCGAAGATTAACCTCGCGCTGCATGTGACGGGCCGGCGGGACGATGGCTATCACCTGCTGGACAGTCTCGTAACCTTTGCTGAAGACGGCGACGAGCTGGTCTTCCAGGCATCCGACAGCGACAGTTTCCGGGTCATTGGGCGATTTGGTTCGGAACTCTCACCTGACGACAATCTGGTTCTGAAGGCACGCGACCTGCTGCGGGCAGCCCTTGATGAAAACGCCCAGCCGCATGGCCCTGTCTCCATCACCCTCGACAAGAGCCTGCCGATCGCGTCCGGCATCGGCGGAGGTTCTGCCGATGCGGCCGCGACGCTGCGGGGGCTTCTGAGGCTCTGGAAGGCCGAATTACTGGCCGAGAGACTGCAACAGATGGCGCTCCAGCTCGGGGCCGATGTCCCGATGTGTCTCGCTTCCACACCACTGCGCGCGCGCGGGATCGGTGAGGCGATCGACACAGTTGCCATGCCCTCCGTACCACTGGTGCTGGTCAATCCGCTGAAGCCGGTATCGACGCCGGAGATCTTCCGCAGCCTCAAGCGGCGCGACAACGATCCGATCGGCGAGATGTTCATGCCGGCCGATGTGTCAGCCTGGATGCAATCGCTCTCGACCCTACGCAACGACCTGCAGCCGCCGGCGGAGGCACTGGTGCCGGAGATCGCCGAGGCCTGCGATCTGCTTCGCCAGAGTCTTGCCGGATACGTGCGCATGTCCGGCTCCGGGGCCACCTGTTTCGGGCTCTACGAGACCGAGGCTGCGGCGATGAAGGCAGCGCTTGCGCTATCGGTCTACCGGCCGAACTGGTATGTGCTGCTCACACGCACTGTTCCGGGAGACGCCTGATGAGCCGCATCGACGAGAGCCGTCCCTTCGTCCCCGTGGGCATTGCCGTGCTCACCGTTTCGGATACGCGCAGCCTTGCCGACGACAAGTCGGGGGATACGCTCGTCGCACGCATTAAAGAGGCCGGGCATCGGCTCATCGCCCGCGCCATCACCAAGGACGACAAGGCCGAGATCCGCAGCCAGGTCGAAGCCTGGACGAAGGATAATGAGATCGATGTTGTCATCACCACCGGCGGCACGGGCTTTACTGGACGCGATGTAACGCCGGAGGCGCTGGAGCCTTTGTTTGAAAAGCGGATGGATGGCTTCTCGGAAGTCTTCCATCGGATCTCCTATGACAAGATCGGGACGTCGACGATCCAGTCACGGGCGACCGGCGGCGTGGCGAATGCCACCTTCATCTTCGTGCTTCCGGGCTCGCCGGGCGCCTGCAAGGATGCCTGGGACGGGATCATCAAGCTGCAGCTCGACTATCGTCACATGCCCTGCAATTTCGTGGAAATCATGCCGAGGCTCGACGAGCACCTGCGGCGCGGTGGACAGGGCTGATCAGCGACGCGCTTCGCGGGCAACCCAGGAGGGGATGATCTCGGAGGCAAGCCGACGCGGCTTTTGGCCCTTTGCCAGCTGAAGCAGCTCCCTGCCCTCGCCTGCCAGACCCTGGGCCTGGCGCTTGGGAATGAGCAGACCGTTTTCGAGGAGCGGACGGCTGCGCGTCAGGCGACGGTAGAACGGCAGCCGGTAAAGGCGCGATTCGGAAAAGCGCGCAGGCGCCTTGTTGAGCGCCACATATTCCGCGACCTCATCCACCCAGCCCTGCCCCAGACGGGCACCCGGCTCGATCAGCAGCAGCCATTCGCCACGCGCCGTCGCCAGCACGTGCTTCATGTCCCATTGCTGATAAAATCGGCATCCGGCGGCGTCAGCCACCAGGGATGAACCGTCCGTCGATCCGTGATCGAGCACGATCACATCGCTGACAAGGCCTTCGACCGCACCGGCAACCAGCACGGACAAGGTCTGTGCGAGCTCGGGTTCCTGGTCGTGGCATTCCATGATCACTGTCAGCATTGCCTACATCTATCGCATTGCACAAAGTTTTGCCACAAACAGTTTCTTGAAGTTTGTTCTTGCATTGTTCTCATTTCAGCGCTAGGAATAAAGTCATCAAGCGGGGCGGAAAACCTGCGAGGAGCAAACATGAACGAGCTGTCTCTTGTGAGCCAGGCTGCCTTTCAGCCCGGCAATACGGCAGATATTGCCGATGCCCTGATGAGCGCTTCGGGCATGCGGATCGACATCGATCGGCGTCGTGGACGCGCGGCCGGCATCAATCCGGCAGGCCGGTTCGAGACACTCGAGCGTGTCGCCGTTGATGACGGCTGGCAGATGCTCGAGGACATGCCGCCCTTCAAGACCGAGGTGCAGGTCGAAAAGCCGCGCACGGTCATTACCCGCAACGATTCACCCGACATCCCTTTCGACCGTTCGATCAATCCTTACCGGGGTTGCGAGCACGGCTGCATCTACTGCTTCGCCCGACCGACACATAGCTATATGGGCCTGTCTGCCGGTCTCGACTTCGAGGCCAAGCTGTTTGCCAAGCCGGACGCACCGCGCCTGCTGGAGCGGGAGCTGTCGAAGCCGGGCTACAAGGTGAAGCCGATCGCGATCGGCACCAACACCGATCCCTACCAGCCGATCGAGCGGGAGTGGCGGATCATGCGCCAGGTGCTCGAGGTGCTGGACAAGGCAAACCACCCGGTGGTGATCGTGACGAAGTCGGCGCTCATCCTGCGCGACATCGACATCCTGAGGTCCATGGCCGAACGCGGCCTGGTCAAGGTCGGGATCTCGGTGACGACGCTCGATCGCAAGCTGGCACGGACGATGGAGCCGCGGGCTTCGACGCCGGCAAAACGCCTGGAAGCGATCAAGACGCTGTCGGAGGCCGGCATCCCCGTGGCCGTGATGATGGCGCCGGTCATTCCGGCCCTCAACGACCACGAGATCGAACGCATTCTCGACAGCGGCAAGGCGGCCGGCGCGTCCGAGGCGAGCTATGTGCTGCTGCGCCTGCCGCTGGAGGTGAGCCCGCTGTTTCGCGACTGGCTGCTGCAGAACTATCCGGATCGCTACCGGCATGTGATGTCGCTGGTGCGCTCGATGCGTGACGGCAAGGATTACGACGCCGAATTCGGCAAGCGGATGAAGGGCGCCGGTCCCTATGCCTGGCAGATCAGCCGCCGGTTCGAAATGGCGACCAAGCGGCTCGGCCTGATGCGCCGCAGCCTGCATCTGCGGGAAGACCTGTTCATCTCGCCCAATAGCGACGGCGTGCAGCTCTCGCTGCTCTGACCTGGGTTTGTATTCGTATTCCGGTGCTGTTGTCCGCCGCCTCGCACCGGATGTAGTCCCTGGTAAGCCGCCCCTGTCGCCATGATCGGCGATGGGGACCGGGGACTTGCAGGAGGTCGGGTGCGCGTGCGATTTTTGCCGCATGAAACGACGCACGCCACCCGATTCTCCTGGCCTCTTTCCAGACCTGCCTCTGGTCCCGGATTTCTCGCTGGAGAGCCGTGCGAAGCGGAAGGAACTCTGGCCGGTCGCCGGTACCGACGAGGCCGGCCGCGGGCCTCTGGCAGGCCCCGTCGTGGCGGCAGCCGTCATTCTTGACCCGAAGCGCATCCCCGAAGGCCTCAACGATTCCAAGAAGCTCTCCGCCGCCCAGCGCGAGGTGCTCTACGAGCGCATCCTTCTGAATGCCACCGTCTCCATCGCGTCGTCTTCGCCTCGGCGCATCGATCTCATCGATATCCGCAAGGCGAGCCTTGATGCCATGCGCCGGGCAGTGGCCGGCCTTCAGCTGGAGGCACGTCATGTGCTGGCCGACGGGCGTGATGTGCCCATGGGGCTCATCTGCAGCGGGGAAGCGGTGGTCAAGGGCGATGCGCGTTCGGTGTCGATTGCCGCGGCCTCGATCGTCGCCAAGGTGATGCGCGACCGGATGATGGCCCGGGCCGGACTCGTTTATCCGGACTATGGATTTGAGGTGCATGCAGGCTACGGCACAGACCGACACCGGAGCGCCATCGTCACCCATGGCCCCTGCCCACTGCATCGCATGAGCTTCCGGCCGCTGAAGGCCGTTGTGGCTGATGACAGCGAGAGCCTGCCGGACTGACGTTCGAGATGTCTGCCTCCTCTGGAGGAACAACCGCCATTCCCATCAGGCCATTTGAACCGCCCCAATAGAAAACGCCCCGACCGTTAAATCGATCGGGGCGTCAAATAGAAGGTATTGTCGTTGCGATCGGCCGAACTCAGTTCAGGCGCGACTTGACCTCACCGATGGAGGCCTTGAACAGCGCCTGCTGTACACCGTCATCAGCCTTCTTCGCGAGAACCTTTTCAGCAGCAGCGATGGCGAGGTCGACGGCGGCAGCGCGAACGGCGTTCACGGCTTCGGTTTCGGCCTGCTTGATCTTCTGCTCGGAAAGGGCGTTGCGACGGGCAACGAATTCCTCGGTCTTCTGCTTGGCTTCGGCGGTCAGGGCAGCGGCTTCGCGTTCGGCGGCAGCAACGATGGCTGCAGCTTCTGCTTCGGCTTCCTTGCGCTTGCGCTGGTATTCGGCCAGCAGATGCTGGGCCTCTTCACGCAGGCGCTTGGCTTCGGCGAGTTCGTCACGGATCTTGTCCGCGCGCTCGTCGAGGGCCTTCGCCATCATGCCCGGAACCTTCAGGTAGGCGAGCAGGACGAAGAAGAGAACGAGGGCAACGAGTGCGAAAAATGAAGCGTCCATGATGCTTACGCTCCCTGCTTGGCGATGCCGGAGACGGCAGCCTTGATGTCGGCTGCGGTCGACTTGGTACCGATCAGTTCTTCAACGATCGTACCGACGGTGTCGATGGCAATCGTGTCGACTTCAGCGAATGCACGGGCCTTGATGTCGGCGATCCGGCTTTCGGCAGCAGCGATCTTGGCGGAGAGTTCCGTCTCGATGGCTGCGCGCTCGGCGTCGGCCTTGGCCTTGGATGCATCACGCGCGGCGGAAGCGATCTGGCCGGCTTTCGCCTTGGCCGCGGTCAGCTCGCGCTCGTATGTTTCGATGGCTGCATCGGCTTCGGACTTCAGACGAGCTGCCTCGTCGAGATCCTGAGCAATGCGGTCGTGGCGGTTTTCGAGAATGCCGCCGACCCGCGGAACGATGACCTTCTGCATGAGCATGTAGAACACGCCGAACGTGATCACCAGCCACAGAAGCTGCGACGGATAGGTCGAGAAATCGAACGGCGGGAACACGCCGCCGCCATGTCCCGCGTCTTGGGCCACGCCGGTCTCGGTGTGAAGCTGGCCTTCTGCCGGAGTTTCCTCTGCAAAGGCGGGGGTCACAAACATGCTCACCTCCAGGTGTATGCTCAAATGCGCGAGATCACGGCTGCCTTGTCGGCGCGCCGTGATCCCAAACTCCAGCCGTTATTAGACGGCGAACAGGAGAAGGAGAGCGATGAGCAGCGAGAAGATGCCCAGAGCTTCCGTAACGGCGAAGCCGAATACCAGACGGCCGAACTGGCTGTCGGCAGCCGACGGGTTGCGCAGGGCGCCCGTCAGGTAGTCACCGAAGATACGGCCGAGAGCGAGGGAGGTACCAGCCATGCCGAGGCATGCGAGACCCGCGCCGATGTACTTTGCTGCTTCCGCTTCCATATGGATACTCCTTCGAATGGGTTGTTGCGGCTGTTTTTGACGCCCGGTTGGCCGGGGCCAGCGACTTTATTCTCAGTGACCACCATGCACAGCGTCGTTCAGGTACATGCAAGTCAGTACCGCGAAGACGTAGGCCTGCAGGAAGGCAACGAGAAATTCGAGACCGGTCATGGCGACGGTCATGATGAGGGGCAGGATGGAGCCCGCGACGCCGACGGCACCGGCAGCACTCATCGACACGACGAAGCCTGCGAAGACCTTGAGCGTGATGTGACCGGCCAGCATGTTGGCGAAGAGACGGACGGAGAGGCTGATCGGGCGCGACAGGAAGGACACGACCTCAATCGTCGAGACCAGCGGCAGAAGTGCTACCGGCACGCCAGACGGCGCAAAGATCGAGAGGAAGTGCAGTCCGTGCTTGTAGAAGCCGTAGATCAGGACCGTCAGGATCACGAAGAGCGCCAGAGCGAAGGTTACGATGATCTGGCTGGTGATCGTGAAGAAGTAGGGGAACATGCCGAGCAGGTTTGCAGTCAGCACGAACATGAACAGTGAGAAGACCATCGGGAAGAAGTGCATGCCCTTGGAGCCGGCGCCTTCGCGCAGCATGGAGGCGATGAACTCATAGGCCATCTCGGCGACCGACTGCATGCGCGTCGGGATCAGACCGCGATTCGAGGTCGAGAAGTAGAGGAAGCTGGAAGCGGCTGCGACAGTCGCAACCATGAAAAGCGAAGCGTTGGTGAACGAGAAATCAATTCCGCCGATTTCGATCGGGACAATCTTCTGAACCAGGAACTGATGAGTAGGATCGTTTGCCACGTTCTGCTCTTTCGCTTTCGCCGCCGAAGCGGTCAATTCTCATTCAGGCTGGCGCGTTAGCGGCCGTCGCCCTTGTCTTTAAAGTCCATCCTGCGATCGGCCGGATGCGGCGAGGCCACGATCCCGACAACGCGCATGACGTTCAACACGCCGGCACAGAAGCCAATCAGCAGCATGATGATCATGCCCCAAGGCCCCGTACCCACAAAGTAGTCGAAAAGATAGCCCAGAATCGCACCAACGATGATCGCAGAGATGAACTCGCTCGAGATCTTCATCGCCATACCATAGCCCTTGCGGGTCTGATCGGCGTTTACCTCGGCGCGTTCCTCGTCCCTGACCTTGCCATCCCGCACTGCGAGTTCGGCGGCCAATCGTCTACGGCGCTCTTCCAGATCTTCTTCCCGGTGGTCCGTCATGGCTCTCTCCGTCCGTTACCTGTTTCAGGGGCCGTTTATGCGCCCGATTTGAATGCAGAAACGGCGAGATAGAAAGCCTTCTGGCCCGCTTTGAAGTCGGGCGCACCATAATTTTGAGGCCCTGTATAGTCAAGGCGTGACAGCACCAAGTTTCACCACAAATTAACCCCGAAAAATCATAGACTTAAGTCCAAGATGCCGATTCATCGCAGATGACGGACGGCAATTCCGGTCAATTGGCCGCAAGGCTGGGCCAGAATCTGCCACATTGGTGGAGAACGGGCGCGCATCACGTCCGCGATGGCAGACCGTTTGGCAGTAACGGTTGCGTGGGATGCACCGACATGGGAGGCTGCGTGACCTTGCCCGCCCCGAGACGACCATGACACGCTTCCTCATCCGCATTGGAATCAGCATCGTGATCGGCTGGATAATCGGTGTGCAGGCGGCCTTCGCCTTCGGTCCGGACGGCAATCTGACGCCGATGCTCTACATCTTCGCCGCAGTGCCGCTCACCTATCTCGCGACGTTCCTGATCGTGCCGCTTCTCAGCGGCTGGCTCGATCGGCTGCGCTGACCGGATCAGCTCCAGCCGCCGCCATAGGTGCGGTAGAAGATGTGCTTGCCGATCTTTTCCACGCGCTTCATCGTCGGGCCCCAGGCCGGGCGTACATAAGTTGCGTGGTAATGCGTGGCCGAGCCGACGTCCTTGAACCAGATCTTGCCGGCGGTGACGGCCATCGCGATTTCCTTGGCGATCTTCCAGTGGCGCGGCGACGCGACGATATCGGGGATGCGGTCGCAGGCGAAGGAGAACTGGCAGCGGTTTCGCCAATCTTCGTTCTGATAGACGACGCCGCAGATGGAGTCCGGATAATGCGGATTGCGCACGCGGTTCAGGATGACCTGGGCAACAGCTGCCTGGCCCTTCACCGATTCGCCGCGGGCCTCGAAGTAGATGCCTTCTGCCAGGCACTTCTGTTCCTTGTCGGAGAAGACGTTGGCCGGCAGCGGCGTTGCCGCCCAGGCGTGATCCAGCGGGTCGATATCGGGAATGAAGCGACCCTGATCCGGCTGCTTGTCGGCGAGGATGCTGTCGAAGGGCGAAACCGAGGCATAATCCGGCGGCGGCGGGGCATAGGCCGTGGCCAGCACATCCGGAACGCTGTTGGTAACGAGATCGGCGATCATTGGCGTCAGCGAGGGATCGACCGGGGGCTTTTCGCGCTTGAAGTAGAAGCTCGCGAGCTCCACAGGCTTGGCCTTGTCTTCCTCACGGGCGAAGGCGGACGGTGTCTTGAGTTCCGGCTCCATGAGAGAGCTGGTGCGCTGCAGGATGGAGCCGGCGGAGAAGGCGCGCGGCGGGAGCATCTGCTCGACGGCGACCACCCTGCCCTTCTTCTGATCGCGGGTGATGCGCATTTCATCCGGGAGAGAAGCGGGATCCGCCTTGCCGCCGTCAAAGGCGATGCGGCGGCCATCGGGCAGGATGAGGCCGGCGCCACCGGACAGCGCTTCCGAGGCTTCGCCTTCCGAGAATGCGAGATTGGCTTCGTGGATCGAGCCCGCCGGCGTTGTGGTCATGACCATGCGCCAGTTGCTGGCGCCGCGATCGACACCGGTCAGAAGCCCTGCCAAATCGGCCTGGGCGGCAACGGAGGGGAAGATCAGCCAGGAAGCAAGGCCGAAGACCAGGGGAGAGGTCCAGTTCTCCAGCCGGGAGAGGACCTTCTTCGAAGGACGAAACTTGGGACGCAAGGCCACACTCCAACTCATACCGACACGGGTCCGGCGTTCCGGAACTCGACAGGATTACATTAGAGAAATATCTCCTGTTAACCTTGATGGTTGGTTAACGGCGGATCACAGCTTCGGGAGCTGCAGCCGATAAACGCACAAGGCCGCCGACAAAAATCGGCGGCCTTGTAGTCATCCACAGGTGTGTCGCTCAGATGATGACGTGCGAGCCGAGTTCGATAACGCGATTGGCCGGCAGGCGGAAATAGTCCGACGGATCTGCGGCCGCTTCTGCGAGCGCGATATAGAGGCGGTCCTGCCAATGGGGCATGCCCATGCCGGCACCGGCAACGAGCTTGCGGCGACCGAGATAGAAGGAGGTCGACATGATGTCGAACTTCAGGCCACCTCGGCGCAGGCTCGCCAGCGTCTTGGAGACGTTCTGCGTCTCCATGTAGCCGAAGCGGATCTCGACGCGCGAAAAGCGTTCGGACAATTCCTCGACGGCAAACCGCTCTTCTTCGGCGACACGCGGGCGTCCGAGCGTGCGGATGGTGAGAACGATGTTGCGCTCGTGGATGACGTGATTGTGCTTCAGATTGTGCATCAGCGCCGCAGGCGCCCGGGTCGGATCGCTGGTGAGGAAGATCGCCGTCCCGGCGACGCAAGCGGGGCCGTGTTCGCTCTTCCGCTCGATCATCGCGATGAAGTCCTCAAGCCCCACATCATCCCGACGGGTCTTCTGGAAGATGATCGCGGAGCCGCGGCGCCAGGTCCACATGACGACCGTGAAGGCTGCCGCGAAGAGAACGGGAATGTAGCCGCCGTCATGGATCTTCAGAAGGTTTGCCCCGAGGAAGACCAGTTCCAGGATGAGCAGCGGGGTCAGCACCGCGACCGCAAGCGGCAGGCTCCAGTTCCACTTCTTGCGAACGAATTCGAAGGCCATGATGGTGGTCACCACCATGGCACCGGTAACGGAGATGCCATAGGCGGTCGCCAGCGCCTCCGAGCTTTCGAACAGCAGGACGAGTGACAGCACGCCGACGAGCAGCAGGGTATTGACCGAGGGCAGATAGATCTGGCCGGTCTGCGTCTCGGATGTAAAGAGGATCTGCATGCGCGGCAGGAAGCCGAGATGGATCGCCTGGCGCACCAGCGAGAAGGCGCCGGTGATGACCGCCTGACTGGCGATGATCGTGGCGAAGGTGGCTAGGATCACGATCGGCAGCAGCGCCCAGGACGGGAACATCAGAAAGAACGGATCGGAGGCCGTTGAGGGGTCACTCAGGACCAGGGCGCCCTGGCCGAGATAATTCAAGACAAGTGCAGGGAAGACCAGCGCGAACCAGGCCAGCTGGATGGGCTTGCGTCCGAAGTGGCCGAGGTCAGCGTAAAGCGCTTCCGCACCTGTCACCGTCAGGAAGACGGCGCCGAGGACGACGATGCCGAGGAAGCCTTCGCGCACCAGGAAGGATGCGGCATACCAGGGATTGAAGGCGGCGAAGATGCCGACATCATCGAAGATGTGATAGATGCCGCCGGCTGCCATGACGATGAACCAGACCGCAGTGATCGGGCCGAAGAAGCGGGCGACCGCGCCCGTTCCACGCGACTGGACCGCAAAGAGGCCGATCAGGATCGCGAGCGAAATGGGCACGATGAAGTCCGATAGGTCCGGGGCGACCAGCTTCAGGCCCTCGACGGCAGAGAGGACCGACAAGGCTGGCGTGATCATGGAATCGCCGAGGAAGAGGGCAGCCCCGATCAGGCCCAGCACCATCAGGATCGGGCCATGGCCATTTGCCGTCTTCGACAGGAGGGCCAACAGCGACAGCGTGCCGCCTTCGCCGTCATTGTCGGCGCGCAGCAGGAAGAGCACGTATTTCAGCGTGACGATGATGGTCAGCGACCAGATCATCAGCGAGATCAGGCCGATGATCTCGACCCGGGTGATGCCGTCGACGCCGATCGGCTTCAAAGCCTCGCGAAAGGCGTATAGCGGGCTCGTGCCGATATCGCCATAGACAACGCCGACTGACCCCAGAGAGAGGAGAAGAAGACTGCGTACATCCTTCGGGCCAGCCTGCGGCTGGTGATCGATCTGTTGCATGGGGTTCCAGGCTCGTCAGAGCCAGCCTTTCCAACGGAAAAACAGGAAGGGGATGATGGCGGACAAGAGCATGGCAAACAGTGCCATGGGGTATCCGAAGCTCCATCCCAGTTCCGGCATGAAATCAAAGTTCATGCCGTAGATTGATGCGACCAGGGTCGGCGGCAGAAAGACCACCGAGGCGATCGAGAATATCTTGATGATGGCGTTCTGCTCGACATTGATCAGGCCGAGCGAGGCATCCAGCATGAAGGTTATGTTGTTGCCGACAAAGGCTGCGTGCTCGCCGAGCGACTGGATGTCGCGCGCGACGATGGTACAGAGTTCGGCGGCATCTTCTTCCCGTCGCACAATCGGCTGCGACTGCAGGAAGATGACGAGACGCGACAGGGAGACGAGGCTGTCGCGCAGTTTGCTGACCATCTGGTGATGGCTCGCAATATCGAGAAGTTTGTCTTCCAGGAAGCGCGGCGGGCGGCGCTTGGCGGCCTTGCGATTGACGAAGATGGTGATCGACAGCGCATCGAGGCGGGCAGCCAGCGTTTCCAGGATCTCGGCGGTCCGGTCGACGATCGTCTCGAGCAGATGACCAAGGAGCTTCGCGCCGGTGTCGCACTGGCCATTCAGCCGAAGGAGGCTGGCGCTGAACAGGGCGAAGGATTTCGGCTCGGCGTAGCGGATGGTGATCAGCCGGCCGCGATAGAGAATGAAGGCGACGTCCGTCAGCAACGGATAGCTGGAATCTGCCCGGTAGAGCAGCGAGGCGGTCATGTAGATCGCCTCGTTCTCGACATAGAGACGACTGGAGGGCTCGATATCCTTCAGTTCTTCCGGAGTCGGGAGCGGAATGCCGATCTTGCCCTCAACGAGGTGTTCTTCCTCGATGGTCGGCTTGATCAGGTCGATCCAGATTATGTCTTCGGGGAATTCGCCAAATGTCGGCTCGATGCCGATGACTTCGACACTTCCGTCTCTTCGATAGGCCCTTATCAAGGACTGGTCACCTTCATGGCACGCCGCGCGTTGAAGTCGTGGACACAATCATAGACCCGGAACGAAAGCCAAATCAATTGCTGCAGCACAGCAATGCAGCTGACGCACGGCTGGAAGCTTGCACACACCGAATCTTGCGGCCCTAGTTGCCTGATATCACTCGAAGACGATCGCGGGAGCGGCACGGCCGGAACGGGCCTTGACCTGCTCCCAGACCTTGGTCGCGATATCGCGATAGACCTTGGCCTGCGGGCCGTCGGGCTCGCTTACGACAACAGGCGTTCCGGCATCCGAGGTCTCGCGGATCGAGATCGTGAGCGGGACTTCACCGAGGAAGGGCACGCCGATGGTCTCGGCTTCCGCCTTTGCGCCGCCATGGCCGAAGATGTCGTAGCGATTGCCGGTATCCGGCGCGATGAAGTAGCTCATGTTCTCGACGATGCCGAGGACCGGGACCTCGACCTTGTTGAACATGTTCAGCCCCTTGCGGGCATCGATCAGGGCCAGATCCTGCGGCGTGGAGACGATGACGGCACCTGATAGTGGCACCTGCTGTGCCATGGTCAGCTGCGCGTCGCCGGTGCCCGGCGGCATGTCGACCACGAGTACGTCGAGATCGCCCCAGGCCACTTCGCGCAGCATCTGCATGAGCGCCGACTGGACCATCGGTCCACGCCAGATCATCGCCGTGCCCTCGTCGACGAGGAAGCCCATGGACATGACCTTGATGCCGTAATTCTCCATGGGCACAATGATGCGGTTCTCGATCTGCTGCGGGCGACCGGTTATCCCGAGAAGGCGCGGCATGGACGGACCATAGACGTCGGCGTCGAGGATGCCGACGCGCAGGCCGTTGGCTTTCATTGCAAGCGCGAGGTTGACCGCTGTCGTCGACTTGCCCACGCCGCCCTTGCCCGAGGCGACCGCGATGATCGCATCGATGCCCGGGACGCCCGCCTTGGTGCGCTGCTGGCCGCTCGGAGCGGGACCGTGATTGTGGGCGGGGCCATGATTATGAGCATGTCCTTGGCCCTGGGCGGGAGCGGCCGGCTGCGGACGCGGCGGCGGGGCAGAACCCTGCTTGCGCTCTGCCGTCAGGCTGACCACGGCGCCGTTCACGCCGGGGATGGCCTTGACCGTACGCTCTGCCGCCTGACGCAGCGGCTCCAGTTCCTGGGCGCGCTCGGCCGGCACGTTGATGGAGAAATAGACCTTGGCGTCGGAAATGAAGACATCGGAGACCATGCCCAGGTCGACGATGTTGCCCTCAAGATCCGGTCCCCGGATCCCCTTCAGCGCCTCAATCACCCGATCACGCGACAATTCGGTCATTTCGATATTCTTTCCGCTCGGACATTCATCTGTGCAAGTTCAGATAATGGAGCGGGAGGCTTTCGCCAACTGCAAATGCGATGGCGAGAGTGCGACCATTGCCGCAGAAACAGACAAGCCGCCTGCGGAGAGCACCCCCCGCGGCGGCTTGTCAGGCTGCACCCGTTCACGGGTGTCACGCTACGTCCCCTCTGGACTGACACTGAGAATGCAGGAAGCGTGCCAGACGCGAATATCCCGCAGCACAGGCGTTTCGGCCTGTGGAGGATCTCAAAAGCTGGAGGGGATGGCGTGAAAAAGGGCGGCGCCGCAGCGGGCCGCACAAAAAAGCACCAGCGTTTACACTTACTTGATCAAGCCGAGGCGCAGGGCCTTGGCGACCGCCTGGGTGCGGTTCACCGCGTCCAGCTTCTTGGTGGCGCGGTTCAGGTAGTGGTTGATCGTGTGTTCCGAGAGCGTCAGGATCTCGGCGATCTCGACGCTGGTCTTGCCGGCTGCAGTCCAGTTGAGGCAGTCGAGCTCGCGATCGGTCAGCATGTCGCTGTTGCGGCTGTCCATCTCGCGGATTTCAGCGAGACGGTTGAAGACATGCGCGGCGATATAGGCGAGCTGCATCATCTCCAGCGTGTCGAAAAGCTCGCGGTCACCGATAAACGAGACGGCGCCGCGTGCGCCGGTGGCATCATGAACCGGGAAATAAGCACCGCGGGTCATACGGAAACGGTGGAAGAGCGCCTTTGAGACCTCACCCGACTTGGGATCGCGCTGCGTTGCAACGTCGTCGATGTCGAACCGCAGCGGAATGGAGGCGCGGCGCAGATGGGCGAGCACCGGGCTGCCGGACAGAAGCGCCACCTGATCGAATTCGGTCAGCAGATCGGCGGGCCAGTTGGTGATGATCGAGCTGCTGCCGAGTTCCTGGGCGGTTGCGCCGGGCATGTTCAGCACCATGAAGGCGCGGGCACCATAAAGCTCGGTCACGCGTTTCATGAAACGGAAGACGTCGAACTGGGTCTTGAAGCCCTTCACATCCGTGATCAGGCCTTCGACGCGTGCAGATGTTGCGATATCCGGGGTCGTCATCACATCCACGTCCTGACCGGGTTACCGGCCATGATTATCGGGGAGATTGTCCAAGACGTGTTCGTCAATTTCTGCTTCACCTGACATTGGCCAAGATCGGGACCGCGTGGCGAAACTTGAGCTTCCACCAATCTCTCCGAACCCGCATAGGTAATTCTTCTTCGGACCTGCATAGAGAATGAGTGAGGAACACCCAAAGGCGATACCATCGCCGAATCTGTTCCCTTGGGTTGCCGAAGCATAGACTTGTAAAGCGCCAAGGGTCCAGATACCCCATGAATTTTACCGTAAACCCCTGTCTGCGACGTTAGTCGCACGACAAGGTCAAAATGAATAGCGACAAGGAGGACATCCGTGATCTCAACCGTAAGCTTCAACGGCAGAATGCTCACCGAAGAGGTGATGGAACTGGGTGAAGGCCCGGCCTACGATCCGGTCTCGGGTTCGCTCTTCTGGTTCGACATTCTCGGCAAGACACTGTGCGAACTGGATGTCGAGGGCGGACAGCTCAAGAAGCACGCCCTGCCCTTCCTCGGCAGTGTGATCGCGGTGATCGACGACAAGCGCCAGCTGATCGCCTCCGATCAGGGGCTGTTCCTGCGCGACAGCGCAAGCGGCACGCTGTCTTCCTATGCCGCCATCGAGGACAAGCCGCAGAACCGTTCGAATGACGGGCGCGTGCATCCGAGTGGCTCGCTCTGGATCGGCACGATGAGCCGGACGGCGGAGACCGGTGCGGGCGCGATCTATCATGTGAGCGGCACGACGGTGACGAAGGTCTTCGATGCGGTCAGCATCCCCAACGGTATCTGCTTCTCGCCGGATGGCTCGGTTGGCTATTTCAACGATTCCAAGGTCAATCACATGATGCGGGTCGCACTCGATCCGGCGACGGGCCTTCCGGTCGCTGCACCCACCGTCTTCATCGACCAGTCGCAGCGACAGGGTGTCATCGACGGATCGGTTGTCGATCTCGAAGGCACGATCTGGAACTCGAACTGGGATGGCGGCGCTGTCGATCGTTACGCCCCGGACGGCCGGCATATTGCCCGCTATGCAGCACCGGTTCGTCGCCCGACATGCCCTGCCTTTTATGGCAAGGCGCTCGACCGGCTTGCCATCACCTCCTGCTGGGAGGGGCTCAGCGACGAGGAGCGCGCCGAGGACAAACTGGCGGGCTTGACCTTCGACCTCGGCGTCACCGTCAAGGGAAAACCGGAGCCGCTGTTCAAGCTCTGACACGCGCGCCACGCAGCATGAGCGGGGTCGCAAGCGGCCCCGCAAACCAGTTTTCCGGCTTTTTGTTCCGGTCGATCTGCTAAAATATTCAAGGACTAACGGGCGG
This sequence comes from uncultured Allorhizobium sp., assembly GCA_958439205.1. Taxonomy (GTDB): domain Bacteria; phylum Pseudomonadota; class Alphaproteobacteria; order Rhizobiales; family Rhizobiaceae; genus Allorhizobium. The sequence continues at coordinate 4,019,700 of OY288189.1, forward strand.
AACGATCATGGCCGCCGGACATTTTCCTCTCGAACCGACGCCGCCGAGCCACTCAATGCGAGGCAGCGTCAGTCGCAGACCATCTCAGAGGAAAGGTAGGTCCACCATGAACAAGTCCTTCAAGACGCTCGCCGCCGCCGTACTGCTCGGCTCGACCGCAATCGCTCCGTTCGCCGTCGCCCAGGATGCCACCCCGGGTGCAACCACCACGCCGCCGGCCGCTACCGGCACGGCACCGGCTGGTACAGTCGCTCCTGACGCCACCACTGGCGCCGCTTCCGGTACCATGGGCGCCACCGCTGCAGCGGGCACCGCCACGTATCTGACCGAACAGGCCGAGAACCACATTTCTGTGGCCGACTTCATGGGTCAGGCAATCTACACTGCCGACAACCAGTCGATCGGTGACATCAACGACCTGCTCGTTGATCGCGAAGGTGGCGTTGTCGCAGCCGTAGTTGGCGTTGGCGGCTTCCTCGGCATCGGCGAAAAGAATGTCGCCGTTCCGTTTGAAAACATCACCATCACCCGCGTGGTTGATGATGCAGACGCCATGACCACGACCGATGGTACGGCAACGACCGGCACTTCGACGACAACCACGACAACGACGGCTACCACCGACAACACCGCAACCAACGCGGAAGAAGTCGCTGATGCCGAAGTTCGTCTGACGACGACCGAAACCGCAGACAGCCTGCGCAACGCTCCCGAGTTCCGCACTCTGGACGACCAGGCGGCTGATGCCGGCACAATGGGTACCACTGACGGCACCACCACCTCGTCCACGGATAACTAATCCGGATACGAGGGACGTGTTACAGTCCTGACGGGCGGCGCTTCGGCGCCGCCTTTTCGTTTGCGTAGATTTCAGGGATCAGGCGGTGGCGCGGTCGACGAGCGCGAAGTCGTGATGGTTCTCGGCGAGGTAACGCAGGGTCGCGGCGGCATCGACGGGCTTGCCGAAATAATAGCCCTGCCCCATGCCGCAGCCGAGTTCGCGCAACTTCCGGGCTTCGGCATCCGTCTCGATGCCTTCTGCCACGACTTCGAGATCCAGGCCCTCGCACATGCTGACGATGGCCTTGATGATATGCTCGGAGGTGCGATCCGTGGTGATGGCCGAGACGAAGGCGCGGTCGATCTTCACCTTGTCGAAGGTGAATTCCCGCAAGCGCCCAAGGCTCGACTGTCCCGTGCCGAAGTCATCCAGCGAGATGCGGATGCCGGCATCCTTCAGTTCCTTGATGATCCGCCGGGCCGTATCGGCCGAGGACATGACAGCCGTTTCCGTGATTTCGAGCTCCAGCCGTCGCGGGTCGAAACCGACGCTGTTGAGGATGGAGAGCGTGTTGAAGGACGTCCTCAGATCCATGAGCTGGACCGAGGAGAGGTTGAAGGAGAGGAAGAGATCACGCGGCCAGGCAAGCGTTGCTTCGGCAGCCTTGCGGAGCAGTGTTTCCGACAGGGTATCGATGAAGCCCCGCTCTTCTGCCAGCGGCACGAAGACGGCCGGTGAGACGAAACCGAGATCCGGATCGATCCATCGGGCAAGCGCTTCGAAGCCGACGACGCGGTTGTCGCGCAGGCGCACGATCGGCTGGAAATGCACGTCGACCGTATCATTGATGATGGCGTTGCGCAGCGCCTGTTCGAGCTGCGTCGCCTGCTTCATCTCCTGCGCGATCTCGCGGGAATAGACGGTGATCTGGCCGCGGCCACGGCGCTTGGACCGATAGAGAGCGGTCTCGGCGCTCTTCATCAGCTCCTCGAAATCCTCCCCTGCAAAGGGATAGACGGCGAAGCCGAGGGATGCGGAGAGGCGCACATTTCGGTCGCCCAGATCGTAAGGGGCGGAAAGCACATCCTTGATCAGCTGGCCTGCACGCTCGGCGCCCAGGCGCTCGAAGACCAGCGGCAGCACGATCGCAAATTCGTCGCCATCATGTCGCGTGACGATTGCCCCATCGGGCACGCAGGCCTTGAGGCGGTGTGCGACCTGGCAGAGGATCTCGTCGCCGGAGGCCTGGCCGAAGAGATCGTTGATCGGCTTGAAGCCATCGAGATTGACGATGCCGACGGTGAAAGGTGCAGGATCTGCAGCGCGGTCGGCGGCGAGCTGGCGCACCTTATCGCCCAGCCTGTGGCGGTTGCCGAGGCCGGTCAATCGATCGGTATAGCCTGTCGTCTTCTGGTCGCCTTGGCCATGCGGCTCAGGCGCTCGTCCGGCGGGACCCATTCATGCTTCCTGGTACGGTTCCTTGCACGTGCCAGAATGGGTCTAAAACATTAAAATAATCATATCGATACTGCGGAAGGCGGCTCTCTGCCCTCCCCAAAAATCGGGTAATCAGGCGCTGGACGCAAGCCTTGCAATGTCCGGCACAAGGCGTCGGATCGCCTGATCCACGACATCCGGGCTGAGCGGCTTGAGGATGACATCGTTCATGCCGGAGGCAAAACAGGCCTCGCGGTCGCGATCGAAAGCCTGGGCAAGCACGCCGATGATCGGCGTCTGTAGGCTCACGTCCTCGGGCGACTGGCGGATCCGGCGCGCGGCCTCGAAACCATTGATACCCGGCAGCGTGACATCCATGAGGATGATCGCGGGGTTCAATTCCGCTCGTAGCCGAACGGCCGTCTCTCCATCTGCGCAGATCCGGTAGGCAAAGCCGAGACCTTCTAGGATCTGCGAGAAAACGATCTGGTTGATTTCGTTGTCTTCGGCGACAAGGACGAGCGACGACGTCGACGGCGCGGCAGGCTGCGGCGCAGAGGCTGCCTTCGACACACCAGCCGGGGCAACCCCGGGCGCTGCTGCAGGCTCCTCTTCGGTGGTGATCTCCCAATCGTCGGTCGGCATCGGCGGCTGGCGCAGCGCGGTCAACCGGTCAAGGACGCTGAAGGCAAGGTCGCTCGCGATGTCGAAGACCGGCAAGGTGATGTAGTCGACATCAACCGCCTGCAGGAGTTCAAGGCACCGCATATCGAGGTCGACATCGACAATCGCGAGGTCGATGACAACGCCTACCGATTGCGCCACCGTCAGGAAGGCGTCGAGCTCAGACTGATCGCGGACGCAGCAGCTATCGAGGCCGAGGAGTTGCAGGATGTCGAGCGCTCTTGCCTCGAAGTCGCGGTCGGCAGTGACGAGAAGGGCCTTCCGTCCATTCAGGCGGCCATCGATCAGGCTGTGACCGGCGCCCTCATCGCGTGATGGGGCTTCAAATGCTGCCTCCTGAGAGGCCGGCCGGTCAGCAGCGCCACCGACCTCACCGAGACTTGCCACCACCAGATAGCGCCCCGGCTTGCCGACGCGCTGGACATGAACAAGGATCGGGCGCGGCGGGTCTCCGTAAAGCCGCATCGGGAGGGTGAGCGAAGATGTGACGCCGGTGTCCAATACGTGGCGCGACACAGTCACGAGCCGTTCGGCGACATCCGGTTCAAACAGTGTCGCGATCGTGCCGCCGAGCGCATTGTCAGTGCCCACCGAGGTGGCCGAGCAAAAGACCTTGTTGACGGCCACGAGCTGGAGATTGCGATCCTGGACGAAGACAGGATGGGCAAGATTGTCGAGGATTTCCTCGGTGAGCTGGACGCGCTCGATATCCGCACGCCACTGCTCCTCCCGGCGCTTCTGCTCGGTGATATCTGTCATCACGCAGAAGCCGAAACCGGATGGCAGCCGACGCTTGGAGAACTTGGTCCAGCGCTTGTCGTCGTCGCAGGCCTGGATCTCGTAGCGTTCCTTCCAATGGGCGGCGATCTGGCGGGTCAGCCATTCCTCGCGGCTGAGTGCGGCACCGTCGGCCTGGCCGCTGGCAGCATGGCGCAGGCCGAGGTCATATGCGGCTCCGAGGATATCCCTCAGGCGCGAACCGGGCTCGAAGAAAGGAGCCGGCAAAGGCAGGAACTGGCGGGCGCTGCGGCTTGCGAAGATCAGGTGATCGTTGCGATCATAAACGATGAAGGCCGAGGAAAAGGCCTCCGACACGGCGTCCAGCAGGGCAGCGTCGAGAGCGGTCTCGGCCGACGAATTGTCGGGCCCCTGCCGTCGCTTGTCCTGGCCGGGGGCCTGTGGAAACTCGCTCACACTGCTGCCTCTAGGAACCTCGCCATCCGCAGACGACGAGAATTTGGGGGGCTGATGCCATGATGGAGACATGCCGGACCGCGTTCCAGGCAGGGAGATATGCGAGGGACACTCCGGCCCGTATCCTCATTCCACCGCCAGCAGACCTGCTGAAGAGACATTGCAAGTCATTGTTCAAACTAGAGACATTCCGTTAAAGCCCGCTTAATGATGGGCATGGCGACCACCGCGATACGATTTCGTCTTTCGTCGGAGCTCCGAATCCGGGAAAATGGCCACATGATCATCAAGCAACTCTCTGAGACCCTCATCAACCAGATCGCCGCCGGCGAAGTCATCGAACGACCGGCCAGTGCAGCGAAGGAACTGATCGAGAATGCGATCGACGCAGGTGCTACCCGCATCGAGGTGGCGACGGCCGGCGGCGGCAAGACGCTGTTGCGGGTCATCGACAATGGTTGCGGCATGGGTCCTGAGGATCTGGCGCTCGCCATCCGCCGGCATTGCACATCGAAACTCAGCGAAACGCTGTTCGACATCCGCTCGCTCGGCTTTCGCGGCGAGGCCCTGCCCTCGATCGGTTCGGTCGCGAAGCTGACCATCACCAGCCGTCCCGCTGGTGCCGACAGCGGTGCGGAGATTGCAGTCGTCGGCGGCAAGGTGGGGGATGTCAGGCCGGCAGCTGCCAATCCGGGCACGACGGTCGAAGTGCGCGACCTGTTCTTCGCCACACCGGCGCGGCTCAAGTTCATGAAAACGGAGAAGGCTGAAGCGGGTGCGATCAGCGAGATTGTCAAGCGGATGGCGATCGCCTTTCCGGCAATCCGCTTCGTGCTCTCAGGGACCGACCGCTCGACGCTCGAATTTCCCGGCACCGGCGACGATCATCTGGCGCGCATCGCGCAGGTGCTGGGGGCCGATTTCAAGGACAATGCGATCGAACTCGATGCCGAGCGCGAGGATGTGCGGCTGACCGGCTTTGCCGGCGTGCCGACCTTCAACCGGGGCAATTCTGCCCATCAATATGCCTTCGTCAACGGACGCCCGGTGCAGGACAAGCAGATCCTGTCGGCTATTCGCGGTGCCTATGCCGAGACGATCCCGCAGGGTCGTTATCCGGTAGCCGTGTTGTCTTTGACGCTCGACCCGGCGCTCGTCGACGTCAACGTGCATCCGGCGAAATCGGATGTACGCTTCCGCGATCCGGCGCTGGTGCGCGGCCTGATCGTCGGGGCCATACGGCAATCCCTTCAGCGCGAGGGCGACCGGGCGGCAACGACAGGTGCCGGCGGCATGCTGCGCGCCTTCCGCCCCGGCTTCTCACCGCAGCCGGCCCAGGCGTGGTCACCGGCGAGTTCGCCATCGCGGCCTCTCTATGGGGCCGCGCCGAGCTTTGGCGGCGGGTTTGCGGCGGCTGCTGCACCGGCTGCGCACGGTTTCGGCGAGGCGGCGCAGGCTGTTTTCGACAGCCTCACCGTACCAACGGCCCGAAGCGAACCGATCCCCTCCCCCGCCCCTCAGAGCGCTTCCGTCGAGGCGATCGCAAGCTATCCGCTCGGTGCTGCGCGGGCGCAGGTGCATGCCAATTACATCGTGGCACAGACGGAGGACGGTCTCGTGATCGTCGACCAGCATGCGGCTCATGAGCGGCTGGTGTTCGAGCAGATGCGGAAGGCGCTCACCGGTCGGCGGCTTCCCTCACAGGGGCTTTTGATCCCCGAGATCGTCGACCTGCCGGAAGAGGATTGCGATCGGCTGATGACGCATGCGACAAGCCTGGAGCATTTGGGACTGGCGATCGAGCGCTTTGGACCTGGGGCGATTGCGGTGCGCGAGACACCGGCAATGCTCGGCGAGATGGATGCGACCCAGCTCGTGCGCGACCTTGCCGACGAGATCGCCGAATGGGATACGGCCGACCGGCTGTCAGCCAAGCTGGAGCATGTGGCGGCGACCATGGCCTGCCACGGGTCCGTCCGCTCGGGACGGCGGCTGCGGGTCGAGGAGATGAACGCGCTTTTGCGCCAGATGGAGCAGACGCCGGGTTCGGGTCAGTGTAATCACGGGCGGCCGACTTATGTGGAGCTCAAGCTCTCCGATATCGAACGGCTGTTCGGACGGAGCTGAGCGTGCCACGCACGGGTTTTGACGCGAGCCATCTTTCATTCGCCGGGAGGGCGCTGTATTGCAGTTCCGTGACACGCGGCGCAGGAGAAGAGTGATGAACCGTTTCGAAGGCGGCGGAAACCGCGAAGCCAAGATCCGCTATCTTGATGCCGATTTCCAGATCCTGACGCCGGGGACCTTCGTTACCTGCGCGATCACCGGGCGCCCTGTGCTGGTCGACGAACTGAAATATTGGAGCGTCGCGCGGCAGGAAGCCTATGTGGATGCCGCCGCTTCGCTGGAAGCGGAAAAGCGCGCCGGCGCGCTTCCCAACCAGCGCCGCTGAGCCTCAGGCCTTCTTGCCGAGGCGCCTGCGCCGGCAGGCCTCGATCGCCCGGTCGATGATCAGGTCCGGAGCCTTCGGGTCGTCGAAGACCATGTCGATCTCCACCACCCGCGATTTTTCCGAAAGCTCCGCCGACCGGCCGTGACCGCCCGACAGGCGGACACTGTCCTTTGCCGTGGTGACCAGTTGCAGGCCTTGGCGTTCGGCGCGTGCAAGCAGATCGGCAATCTCGTCATCTGCGAGATGATGATGGTCGGGAAAATCCGCGCGGTCGACGATGACAGCGCCGAGCTCTTCCAGCGTCCGATAGAACTTCTTCGGATCGGCGATACCTGCGTAAGCGAGCACCGACCGACCGGCGAGATCGTCCGCCGCCTGTGGCGTGACATTGGCGACCAGAACCGGCTTGCCGCTGCGGGACGCCTGACGGACAAAGCGGTCTGCCGCGTCGCCCTTGCCGACCTTCAGGATCGCATCGAGATGGCGCATCTGGACCTCGATCGGCGCGCGGACAGGGCCTGAGGGCACGACCCAGCCATTGCCGATGCCGCGCCGGCTGTCGACGACGATCAAGGCGTAATCCACCAGAAGCCGGGCGCTCTGGAAACCGTCATCCATGATGACGAGATCGACACCCTCAGCCACCAGCTTTTCAGCACCCGCGACCCTGCGGCGGGAGATGACGGTCAGCGCCTCGCGGGCGAGCAACAACGGCTCGTCTCCGACAGCGGTGGAGCGATGATGATGCGGGTCGACGACGGTCGTGACATCGAGCGAGCCGCCATAACCGCGGCTGAGGAAACCAGGCTTAAGCCCCCGCGCCTTGGCGGCGCGGGCAATCGCGATGGCGGTCGGGGTCTTGCCGGCACCGCCGACGGTGAAGTTACCGATGCAGACGACCGGCACTGCTAATGCGTGGCGGCGACGATGCTGCATGATGGCACCGGAGATGCGACCATACACAAAGGAGAGCGGATAGAGGTAGATCGCCTGCCAGCCGGTCTTGGTCCACCAGAAGGGTGGTGCCTCGGATACCATTCTCGTCCCTGTCGTGACCCCGGCGCCCCTCTGGCACCGCCTCATGCGCGCAACAAGAACCATTGCAACGCCGAACCGTCAAGCATAGGCGTGCCGAAATGGCACGAGCGCTGTCAGTTGAGGACGGCTTCGAGCTCGGTTATATCGGCGAGCACCATGTCGGAATGCAAGGTCAGCGTCTCCCGCGAGCCGGTCCCGGAGAGCACGCCGATCTTCAGGCCGGCACCGGCATTCTTGCCCATGTGCAGGTCGTGATTGTTGTCGCCGACGACGGCGACTTCCGACGGTGCGAGCCCGGTCGCGGCGCAGAAGCCGAGCACCATGCCGGCTTCCGGTTTCTTGCCATGGCCGCTGTCATAGCCAGCAACGAAGTCCACATAGGGCAGAATGCCGAAGCGCTCGGCGGCGACCCGGATAGAGCGTTCATTGTCGCTGGAGGCGATACCGAGGCGAAGGCCCTTGCCGTGCAGGCGGGCGAAAAGCGGCTTGAGTTCGGTCACGGGCACCGACAGTTCGGCAGCCTTGGCGAAGCAATCATCGATCTTCGGCACCAGGGCTTCGAGCGTAAAAGGTGAACCGGCATTGATCATGCCCTCTGCAATCTCGACAGTATTGCCGGCGGCAAACAGGCTGTCCGGCACGATCGCACCGCTCACGGGATCCATGCCGCAGGCCAGCAGCAGGCGATCGGCGACGGCCTCATCGCCATCGGCGGCCATCAACGCCACTTCGCGATTGACTGGTCCCCAGCTCGCGTCGAAATCGAGAAGCGTGCCGTCCTTGTCGAACAGGATGCCGGCAATCTTTTGCTTCTGCTGCATGGGGAAGATCCTGTTTTAGGGTCAGCTCTGGCTGGCGGTGCGCGGCTCGAGCTTGGCCTTGACCGAGAGAGGGCTGATATAGGGCTCGAGACCCTTCAGCGTCGCGCTCAAGGCGCCGCGCATCTCCTGCATGCTTTCAAGGCCTGCATCGATCATCTTCGAGCGCGCCACCTCGTTGTTGAGGAGGAAATGGACGGCCTTGGCCAGCATTTCGGCATCGCGGACGATGCGGGCCGACCCCTTGCGCACCAGGCGCTGGTAGCTTTCGCGGAAATTGCTGACCTGCGGACCGGACAGAACCGCACAGCCGAGCATGGCCGGCTCCAGCGGGTTCTGACCACCATCGGCGGCAAGCGAGCGGCCGACAAAGGCGACTTCGGTCAGGCGCAGATAAAGGCCCATCTCGCCGATCGTGTCGCCGAGGAAGACATCCGTCTCGGGCGTGATGACATCGCCGCGCGTGCGGCGGGCAACCACGAGGCCCTTTTCGACCAGCATAGCCTCGATCTCATCGCTGCGCTCGGGATGGCGCGGCACGAGCACGGTCAACATGCCCGTATGGGCTTTCAGCGCCCGGTGCACCATGGAGGCGATCTTCTCTTCGCCATCGAAGGTGGAGATGGCGGCCCAGGTCTTGCGGTCGCCGATCTGCTGACGGTAGCGCTCCAGCACCTGCTCGTCACAAGGCGGTGCATCGCTGTCGACCTTGATATTGCCGGAGACGCTGACCGGCCAGGCGCCGAGATCCCGGAAGCGCTCGGCATCGAGATCGGACTGGGCGATGACCAGCGCAAGCTTGCCGAACAGCGCCTCAGCAATCGACGGATGCCGCTTCCAGCGATCGAAGGAACGATCGGACATGCGGGCATTGACGAGGATCTGAGGAATATGTCGGCGATGCAGCTCGGCGAGCGTCGTCGGCCAGATCTCGGATTCCACGCCGATCGCGATATCCGGCTGCCAGTAATCCAGGAAGCGGCGGATCGATGGAAGCAGGTCGAGCGGCACATATTGGTGGAGGACCATGTCGCCGAGACGGTTCTTCGCCACTTCGGCCGAGGTCACGGTGCCGGTGGTCAGAAGCACGTGGATATCGCGGCGGCGCAGTTCTCTCATCAGGGCGACGACAGCGGTGGTTTCACCGACACTTGCGGCATGGATCCAGACGAGCGGACCGGCGGGGCGCGGAAGGCTCGCATGGCCGAAGCGCTCTCCGCGACGGGCCTTGTCTTCCTTGCCCTTGGCCGCGCGGTAAGCGAGCATCGGTCCGGACAGCGGATAGGCCGCGAGGCCCAGCCAGCCGTAGGATCTCAAGGCGAAGGAGGCTAGGCCATCGCTCAGTGCCATCGATCGGACCTGCTCATCTTCATCGACAATGCCATTCTTCCCGGTCAGGAGGCGTCGCTACGCAACAAGAGAGATGCAAGAAGACTGAGTTCAAAACGTGACCCTTGCGGGTCGTCCGGGCGGTCTTTGGAAAACCGCCGGCCTTCGGCTTACTTGTCCGAAGGGTTCAGCATTCGGTGCATGTGGACGATGAAATAACGCATATGCGCGTTGTCGACCGTCGCCTGGGCCTTCGCCTTCCAGGCCACCAGGGCGCTGGCGTAGTCGGGGAAGATGCCGACGATGTCGAGAGCGTTCAGATCGCGGAACTGGACCTCTTCGAGGTTCGACAGTTCACCGCCAAAAACCAGATGGAGAAGCTGCTTGTTTTCGTTGGTTTCCGTCATAGTTGCGGCCTTTTCTCATTCTCAGTCAGTCGGCTTTCATCTGCGCGATTTCGCTGCAAAGGTCAACTCCGAGGAATTCGCGTGATGTTCTTGAGCAATGCCGGAAGAAGCTCCGCCGATGCTGCACACAGCACGGGATGGGTCACATCTTCGCGATTATATACCAGTGCCTGTCCGTCGAGATCGGTGATCGAACCCCCAGCACGTGCAAGGATCAGATCGGCCGCCGCCAGGTCCCAGTCGTGCGAGCTCTTCTTGACCAGCGTGGCGTCGATGCGCCCGTCGGCCACGAGCGCCAACCGGTAGGCAAGCGACGGGATATGCTCGACGCGTTCGATGCGGGGCCTCAGCACCGGGCTGAAGCTGGCAACCATGTCCTGGGCAGAGGCGACCTTCAGGCTGCCTTCGATGCCGGCCGTGGAGACCGTGATGTCCTGGCCGTTGCTGCGGGCGGGGCCATCGGCTGTTGCCGTGAACTCCTCCCCGAGCGAGGGGGCAACCAGGATGCCGGCGACGGGTGTGCCCTTGTGGACGACAGCCACCGAGACGCACCAGGTGTCCTTGCCAGCCAGGAAGGCGCGGGTGCCATCGATCGGATCGATGACAAAGAGGGTCTCGCAGGAGAGGCGCGCCGGATCGTCGTCCGTCTCTTCCGACAGCCAGCCATAATTCGGTCGGGCGTGGCGGAGGATTTCCTCGAGGATCTTGTTGGCGGCGTAGTCGGCGGCGCTGACCGGCGAGCGGCCCTCGTTCTTCCACCAGACTTCCGGCGACTGGCCGAAATGGGCCATGGCCACCTTGCCGGCTTCCCGGGCCGCATCGGTGATCAGGGCGAGGTCGGCCTGCCAGTCGAAGCGCGTCCCGTCCTTTGTCTGTCGATCAGAGCCCGGCAAGGGTCATACCCTCGATGGCGAGCGTGGGAGCTGCGACACCGAACTTGCGGTCGATGTCGTTCGCCACAGTGATCCGCATGAACATGTCCTTGAGGTTCGATGCGATGGTGATCTCCGACACCGGATAGGTGAGCTCGCCGTTTTCGATCCAGAAGCCGCTGGCACCACGGCTATACTCGCCGGTGATCATATCGACGCCCTGGCCAATCATGTCGGTGATGTAGAGGCCGTTACCGACGCTCCGGATCAGCTGTTCCGGGGAGATGTCGCCGGGTTCCAGCGCCAGATTGGTGGAGGACGGAGACACCGAGGTGCCGCCGCGCACGCCACGGCCGTTGGTCTTCAGACCAAGCTCGCGGGCGGCAGACGAGGAAAGGAACCAGTGCTTGAGCACCCCGTCCTCGATCATCGTCAGTGGCTTGCCGGAGATGCCTTCGCCATCGAAGGGACGCGACGAGGAGCCACGGACCTTCAGCGGATCATCGGTGATGTTGAGGCCTGCCTTCAGGACCTGCTGGCCCATCTTGTCGCGCAGGAAAGAGGTCTTGCGGGCGACCGAGGCACCATTGATGGCGCCGGCAATAGTTCCTGCGAAGCCGCGCGCGACACGCGGATCGAAGACGACGGTGAGGTTGGATGCCGTCGGGACCTGACGCGGGTTCAAGCGGCGGATCGCCCGCTCGGCGGCGCGGCGGCCGATTTCTTCCGGGCTGTCGAGCTCGGCGAAATAGAGACGGCTGTCGAAATCGTGGTCACGCTCCATCTTGGTGCCCTCGCCGGCGATGACGCCGACCGAGCGGGAGAAACGCGAGCCGGCATAGCTGCCGGAAAAGCCGTGCGAGGTGACAAGCACGAGGCCACCCATGCCGGCCGAGGCACCGGCGCCGAGCGAATTGCTGACACCGCCCACCGAACGGGCCACTTCTTCCATCGCAAGTGCGCTTTCGCGCAGCTGGTCGCTCGACACTTCCGTATCGTCGAAGAGCTGAAGATCGGGGATGTCGCGGGCAAGATCGCTCTCGTCGGCGAGGCCGGCGAACGGATCTTCCGGCGAGACCTTGGCCATGGCAACCGCGCGCTCGGCAAGCGCCGTGAGGTCGAAGCCTGGATTGGCCGAAACGCTCGCTACCTGGCGACCGATGAAGACGCGGAGCGAAAAGTCGTCGCTCTCGGAAGCCTCGGTTGACTCGACCTTGCCGAGGCGGACGCTGACGCCCTTGGAGCGGGAGCGCACGACCACCGCATCAGCCTTGTCCGCACCAGCCTTTATGGCGAGATCGACAAGCTGTTCGGCGCGTTCTAGGAGATTGGCGGAATCGATTTGATTGGGCATGGGTTGGCCTTTCCTTCCTGCTCCATTTATTGTGCCTGAGATGGGGCATCAAGGGCGGTTCGGGCTTTTCCGTTCACTTGCCCGGCATAGGTTCCATTCCAGTCCGCTCGATCCCGGAAAACGAGGAGAATACCCTTGGCCAGCGCAACCGAAGCCCTGTTCGCCCAACCGCTGCTTCTTCTCGGGGGAGCGGTCATCGCAGCGCCGATCTTCCGCAAGCTGGGGCTTGGAACGGTGCTCGGCTATCTGGCCGCCGGCGTGGTGATCGGCCCCGTCCTACACCTGATCGGCGGGTCAGGGGAAATCCTCGCGGTCGCCGAACTCGGGGTGGTGCTGCTGCTCTTCATCATCGGGCTCGAACTGAAGCCGAGCCGCTTGTGGCACATGCGCCGCGACATCTTCGGGCTGGGCACGAGCCAGGTGGTGCTGACAGGTCTCGTCGTGACGGCGCTGGTCTATGCGGCAGGTCTGCTCGACTGGCGCGGCGCACTGGTTGCCGGCTTCGGTCTGGCACTGTCATCGACCGCCTTTGCGCTGCAATTGCTCGAAGACTATGGCGACATGAACAGCCGCTACGGGCAGCGCTCCTTCTCCATCCTGCTCTTCCAGGATCTCGCCATCGTGCCGCTGCTGGCCATGGTCACGGTCCTGAGTTCCCAAGGCGGCGAAGCGCAGCAATCGCCGCTGATCGAAATCGGGATCGCCGTGGCTGCCGTGATCGGGATGATCCTTGCCGGGCGCTATCTGCTGACGCCGATGTTTCAGATCATCGGTCGGACGGGCGCGCGCGAGGTGATGATCGCAGCAGCCCTCTTCGTCGTGCTCGGATCCGCCTACCTGATGCAGGTGGCCGGACTTTCGATGGCCATGGGTGCGTTCCTTGCCGGCGTCATGCTGGCCGAATCCTCCTATCGTCACGAACTTGAGGCGGATATCGAGCCATTCCGCGGGCTGCTTCTGGCACTCTTCTTCATCGCCGTCGGGCTGTCGATGGAACTGCAGGTCATCGTCGACAACCTCGCACTTATTGTCGTCGCCGTGCCCGTGCTGATGGCGGTGAAGGCGCTTGTCATCTACATGATCTGCCGCCTCTCGGGATCCTCGCGCAACGACGCCATCCGGATCGGCATGCTCTTGCCGCAGGGCGGCGAATTCGGCTTCGTCCTCTTCACCACCGCCGCGGCCGCCGGCCTCTTCTCGGGCGCGCAGTCGTCGCTTTTGATCTCGATCGTGACGCTCTCCATGGCGCTGACGCCGCTGACGGCGAAGATCGGCCAGCGCCTCCTGGTGCGGGAGACGGGCGAGAAGGAGGAGATGGAAGAGGATTTCGAAGGTGCAGGCTCCGACGTGCTGATGGTCGGCTTCTCCCGCTTCGGACAGATCGCCGCCCAAATCCTGCTCGCCAGCGGACGCGACGTTACCATTCTCGACGACAGCCCCGACCGCGTGCGACAGGCGTCGACTTTCGGTTTCCGCATCTATTTCGGCGATGGCACCCGGCTCGACATGCTGCGCGCCGCCGGCATTGAGAGGGCGAAAATCGTCGCCGTCTGCACCCACAAGAAGGAAATCACCGACAAGATCGTCGATCTCATTCGCTCCGAATATCCTGACGTGCGCCTTTTCGTGCGTTCCTATGACCGCATCCACAGCCTGGAACTGCGGGCTCGGGACGTTGAATACGAAGTGCGCGAAACCCTAGAATCCGGTCTGCTCTTCGGCCGTCGCACGCTTGAAGGGCTGGGTGCCACGGAGGACGAGGCCTATGAAATCGGCGAGGACATCCGCCGCCGCGACGAGGAGCGGCTGAGGCTTCAGGCCCAAGAGGGCATTCTCGCGGGCCGGGAACTGATTCACAAGCGGCCGGTGAAGCCCGAGCCGCTGATCAAGCCGAAGAAGCCCATCCAGACCGTGGAAGCGGACGAGGAGGTCCCCGCCGCCTGATCCTCAGCGGCGCACGAAATCTTCCATACGTGCGGCAAGCTCCCGCTTCAGCGGGTCCTTGAGACGATCGGAGATTTCGAGGATCTGGCGTGCCTTGAAGAAGTCGAGGACCTTGTAGGCGTTCACCTCAGGCCGGATGTAGATGTCCGGCTGGCAGATCTTCATCTTCAGCGCGATATGCGACTGCATCATCAGCTGCGAGGCACCAAACAGGCTGTCGATGCGGTTGGGGACCGCCGAGCCGTCTCCCTCAGGCGCGCCGATCACGTCGATGGCGACCATGATGTCGACCTTGCCGACCAGGTGATCGTAAGGCACTGGATTGAAGATGCCGCCGTCGATCATCAGCCGACCGTCGATGGTAACCGGGGCGAAGAGTGCGGGAATGGCGGCAGATGCCGACAGCGCCTCGTAGAGATCACCTTCGCTGCGCATCAGTTCGCATTGGCCGTAATAGTCGGTGGCAATGACCGTCAGCGGCAGCTTCAGGTCAGCAAAGGTTTCGGGGATCTGGGGCGGCAGGAAGGCCCGCAGCAGGCGCGGCAGGTTGAACTGGCCGAAGCGAAAGCCGCCAAGAGCCCGGATGCTGGCGGGCCTCAGGCTCCAGAAGCGGTTCAGCACCAGCGATCTGTTATCGGCGAGTTCGAGAGCATAGTCGCGGATGTCGCGGCCGCTCATGCCGGCGGAATAACCGGCGCCGAGGATCGCGCCCATGGAAGAGCCGGCGATCAGGGCGGGCTTGATGCCCAGTTCGTCGAAGACCTCGAGCACCGCGATATGCGAGAAGCCGCGTGCGCCCCCCGCCCCAAGGGCGAGGCCAATGGTCGGATCGGCCTTCACGGCTGTTGACGGGATCGGGGTTTCAGCGACGACATCCATGGGCAAGCTTTTCTCCGTTTCGGGAATCAGGCTGGCCTATAGGAAAAGAAGTACATTTTCGTGTCACCGAAGGTGCGCTCTTCCAGGAAGGTGAAAACCGGATCGACGGAAACCTGCACATCGCCGCGTTCTTCGAGGATGACGAGGGCACCCGGCGCGATCCACCCGCCCTGATGGGCCGACAATAACGCCTTCTCGCCGAGACCCTTGCCATAGGGCGGATCGGCGAAGACCAGTTCGAAGGCGT
Organism: uncultured Allorhizobium sp.; assembly: GCA_958439205.1. Lineage (GTDB taxonomy): Bacteria > Pseudomonadota > Alphaproteobacteria > Rhizobiales > Rhizobiaceae > Allorhizobium. Next base: position 4,035,136 of record OY288189.1, read on the forward strand.
CGATGTTGTTGGACGGGCCGAGATCGGTGGCGTCGCGCCTCAACATGCGAGCGCGGCCATGCAGGCCGAAGGCATCGATGTTTTCCCAGAGCAGGCCACGGCCCTCGACGCTGTTCTCGACGAACAGGGCCGACTTGCAGCCCCGCGACAGCGCTTCTATGCCGACCGCACCTGTGCCGGCGAAGAGATCGAGGATGCGGGTGCCATCGAGCACGCCAGGATGAGCGTGCGCGAGGATGTTGAACAGGCTTTCCCGTGTCCGGTCGACGGTCGGCCGGATGTCATTGGACTTGGGCGTGGCCAGCGTGCGGCCACGGAACTCACCGCCAACGATGCGCATGACGGCTTACCTCTTGCCCTTGGGCGCGCCCGTGCGGGGACCGGAGGGCTTGCCACCCGGGCCGCCGGAGCGTGGGCCCCCGGCAGGGCGTCCGCCCGGCTTGCCGCCGAAGCTTTTGCCGCCGCCCGGCTTGCCGCCAAATGACTTGCCAGCCGGTCTGCCAGCCGGCTTGCCGAAGGACTTGCCAGCGGGCCGGTCACCGAAGGGACGGTCGCCCGCAGGTCTGGCGCCACGCGGCTTGTCGCCGAAAGGCCTGTCGCCGGCCGGACGCTCGCCCCGGGGACGATCATCACGAGGGCGATCATCGCGGGGTCTTGCGTCACGGGGACGGTCGTCACGCGGCCTGTCATCGCGGGCGCGGTCCGGCGTGAACCGTTCCGTGCGCGGACGATCCGGCTTGTCGCCGAAAGGCTTGCGAGGACCGCGATCGCCAAAATCCTTGCGGGGGCCACGGTCGCCGAAATCCTTGCGTGGACCACGGTCTGCACCTTCACGACGCGGCGCGCGGTCATCGCCTTCACGGCGTGGTGCGCGTTCTGCACGGTCGCCAAAATCACGGCGCGGGCCGCGATCCGTTCCTTCGCGGCGCGGGCCGCGGTCGGCACCTTCACGACGCGGAGCGCGGTCGTCACCGTCGCGTCGGGCTGGACGGTCGCCGAAGCCACCGCGCTTCTCGCCACGGCCGCCATCGCGACCGCCGGGCTTCTGGTCCGGGCCGTCGGCGCGGATCCAATCACCCTCTTCGTCACGGGCGCGGGTAATCTGGACCGTGGAGGTCGGACGGTCGTCAAAGCGTTCGGCGGGCTTTGCGCCACGCGGATCGGGCTTGCGACGGGCAGCAGCCGCGGCTGCCTTTTCACCGAGCGGGCGGGCGCCGGGCGCCATCCAGACGTTTGCGGTCCGGCCCTTGGTGTTGGTCACCGGGCGCTTCGGCTTGTCGCCAAACTTGTCGCCGGGCTTGCCATCGTCGCGGCGGGTGTCGAGGCGTCCGAGCGCGCGCTCGCGCTTGTCACCCTTGTCAGCCCAGTCCTTCGGCGCGGCGCGCTTCTTGTCTGCCGGGCGCTCGTCACGACCCCAGTCAGCTTTCGGCTCGCGGCCGGGCTTCTTGGCCGGTGCGGCAGGCGCGTCCTCGTCGTCCGTTTCGACGCCATGGGCGTAGATCGGCGCGTCGAAGTTGGCCTTGGATTCCTCGATCAGGCGGGGGCCGAGCTGGTCGCGCAGCATGCGGCCACGGACTTCAAGCACCTGGCCTTCGGGCAGATCGCCGAGCTGGAACGGACCATAGGAGATGCGGATCAGGCGGTTGACCTCGAGACCGAGCGCGCCGAGCACGTTCTTAATCTCGCGGTTCTTGCCTTCGCGCAGACCCATGGTGATCCAGACATTGTGGCCCTGCTTGCGGTCGAGCGTCGCATCGATCGCGCCGTAGAGCACGCCGTCGACGGCAATGCCTTCCTTCAGCGCATCTAGTGCGGGCTGATCGACATCGCCATAGGCGCGCACGCGGTAGCGGCGCAGCCAACCTGTGGTCGGCAGTTCCAGAACGCGGGCAAGGCCGCCGTCATTGGTGACCAGCAGCAGGCCTTCGGTGTTGATGTCGAGGCGACCGATGGACATGACGCGCGGCAGGTCTTCCGGCAGGTTCTCGAATACCGTCGGACGACCTTCCGGATCGGAATTGGTCGTCACCAGGCCGGCCGGCTTGTGGTAGAGCCAGAGGCGGGTGCGTTCGATGCCGCGGATCGGCTGACCATCGACCTCGATCTTGTCGGCCAGGGTCGCGTTCAGGACCGGTGTTTCGAGCACCTTGCCGTTCACGGCCACGCGGCCTTCCATGATCATGCGCTCGATATCGCGACGCGATGCAACGCCGGCGCGGGCGAGGAGTTTCGAGATGCGTTCGGGCTTCATCGTGTCGTCGCCAGCCGGCGCCTCGGCGCGCGGGGCGCGGGCGGGCTTGTCTGCGGCGGCTGCGGACGGCTTTCTGGTTTGCGGCTTGCCGCTGCGGTCGGAGGGCTTGCCCCCCGGACGCCTGGACTTGTCTTTGAATGTCATTTGCTGTTTGCCTGTCGTTTGGGCTGTCGTATCAGAGCGCGCGGCTCTGGTTAAGTGGAAAGTTCGTGCATGGGGAAGACAAACGGCTTCATGGAAGCGGCCTTCGCGGAGGCTCGCGCCGCCGGCGCGCGCGGCGAGGTTCCGATTGGCGCCGTGGTCGTGCATGACGGCGAGATCCTTGGGCGTGCCGGTAACGAGACGCGGGCGCTGAACGATGTCACGGCCCATGCCGAGATCCTCGCCATCCGGCGCGCGGCAGCCGCTATCGGTGACGAGCGGCTTATCGACGCCGACCTTTATGTGACCCTCGAGCCCTGCACCATGTGCGCTGCGGCAATCTCCTTTGCCCGGATCCGGCGACTCTATTATGCTGCCGGGGATGTAAAAGGTGGCGCGGTCGAGAATGGCGTGCGTTTTTACCACCAGCCGACCTGCCACCACGTTCCGGAAGTCTATTCCGGCATTCGCGAAAGCGAAGCTGCCGAGATGCTTCGGGGCTTCTTCCAGGAAAGGAGAGACTGATGATCTTCGTTGCGCTCATCGCGTCTGTCGCCGGCATGGTCGCCATTGCGGTCTGGGCCTATCGCCATGTGGCGCCGGATACCGACCGGCTGCCGATGCAATGGTCGGCCAATGGCACCGTCAACTGGCGGGCACCGCGGCTGGTTGCGATTGCCGCGACCCCGGCCCTGATGCTGACGCTGATCGCGCTGATCTTCGTGTTTTCACGCCATGACCATGCCGAGCGTGACATGGCTCTGCTCTGGATATCCTTCATCGCTCCCGCCTTGCAGGCGATGCACATGGCGCTGGTGGCGCGCACGGTCGAAAACGAGGAATGAGAGCGCGGGCTCCTTGCAGCCTCACGCGATGCCGGCGAAATCCCTGAGCGCCTGGCCAGTCATGCGGTAGCGGATCCATTCGGACTGCGGCTCGGCACCGATGGCATCATAGACGCGGATCGCAGGCTCGTTCCAGTCGAGCACGCTCCACTCGAAACGGCCACAGCCCTTTTCGACGGCAATGCCCGCGAGATGTTTCAGGAGCATCTTGCCGGCACCCGTGCCGCGATAGTCCGGCGAGACATAGAGATCCTCAAGATAAAGACCGTTTTTCGCTTGCCAGGTGGAATAGCTGTAGAACCAGACGGCAAAGCCAGCCGGTCGACCATCCCTTTCCAGGATCACCGCCTCGGTGACTGAGCCTTCGCCGAAGATCGACGCGCGGATCGTCTCTTCGGTCGCCTCCACCTCATGGCCCGCCTTCTCATAGACGGCGAGTTCGGTGATGAAGCCGAGAATGGTGGCGGCGTCTTCAGGCGTGGCGGCGCGGATGGTGAAGGACATGGAAACACCTCAAGCAAAAGGGCAGGTCGTTTCCGCCCTGCCCTGGAGAATTTGAAATCGGAATGCGCTTATTGGAAGGGCATCCACCAGGAGCTGTTCTGCTGGGCAGCCTTGGCTTCCTTCTTGCGGCGCTTTTCCTTCTTCTGTTCCGGCTCACCGAGATCGGTAAGCGCCACGTCCTGGGTCTGGCGATATTCGGTCGGCGGATCGGAGAGAAGACGGCGCTGGTCGAGATAGGCGCCCTTCTGCAGCTGGCGGGCGTCGCGGAAGGCCTGCCACTTCTGGGTTTCCGTCATCGTGCCGGCGGTGCCGTAACCGGCGAGCAGCGGCGAACGATAACGCGGGTTATCGGCATTCGCGTCGGCTTCGGCCACGAGACGTTCGCGGGCCTCTTCCGGCGATTCCACCCATTCCGGATTGTTTTCGCGGCTGGCGACGGATGCCTGCGGCGCGACGAGCGCTGCCGTCTGCGTGCCGCCCGGGGGAAGCACGAGGTCAGGACGCGGATTGTACTTGGTGCCTTTGTTGGCAGCCTCGCGGGGGGCGATCGACACGGCCGAGCCGACGTCGTCCACCAACTGCTCCATCGCCGTCTTGTCGGTGCCATAGGTCGGGCTGCCGACGCAGCCGGACAGGCCAGCGGTCACGCCAAAAAGACCAACCACACCGAGGCCAACTCTGAACAAATATGCCGAATTCATGAATGCCTACCAGCCTCGCCGCAGTTACATCAGTCATGCCGAATGCTAGCGACCAGCCCTGCCGGTCGATTTCGGCCAATTTCAGGCAGTTTTACCGGATGACCCACGAAAGCGCAAATCATCCGGTCACATTTCCTTATCCGAGTGCTGCAAGCTCGCGCAGCGCCTGGGCATCGCGGGCCGAAACATCGGGGTATTCAGCGTCGGAGCCGACGTCCCGGGTGATCTTCCAGGAGCGGGCGCACTTCGTGCCCTCGGCCAGCTTCGGCTCGACGGCGACCTTGGTGCCATCGTCGAGACGGAAGGCTTCATCAGGGCCGTCGCCAGAGACGACCTGAATATCCGAGGTGATGCAGATCTCGGCGAAGTCGAGACCATCGAGCGCCTTCAGGAGCTCGGCATTGGCGACGTGCACGACCGGGGCTGCTTCCAGCGAGGAGCCGATGCGCTTTTCCTTGCGCTCGATTTCCAAGGCGCCGGTGACGGCACGGCGGACGGCGCGAACGCCCTTCCACTTTTCGGCAACCGCCTCGTTCGACCAGTCGGACGGAACCGTCGGGAACTGTTCGAGATGGACAGATTCAGCGTTCGGGTCACGCGAGAGCCAGGCCTCTTCCGTCGTGAACGGCATCATCGGGGCAAACCACAGGACCAGGCAGTCGAAGAGCTTGCGGATAACGAAGAGGGCCGAGCGGCGCTTCAGGCTCGACGGAGCGTCGCAATAGAGCGTGTCCTTGCGGATGTCGAAGTAGAAGGCCGAGAGTTCGACATTGGCGAAGTCGGAGAGCGCCCGGACGATGCGCTTGAAGTCGAATTCGTCGTAGCCCTTGCGCACGACCTGATCGAGCTCGGACAAGCGATGCAGCATCAGCTTTTCGAGTTCCGGCAGATCGGCATAGGCGATCTCGTCGCCATGATCATGGGCAAGCGTGCCGAGCATCCAGCGAACAGTGTTGCGGATCTTGCGATAGCTGTCGATGTTCGTCTGGATGATCGTCTTGCCGAGGCGCTGATCTTCCCAGTAGTCGGTGTTCATGACCCAGAGGCGCAGGATATCCGCGCCGGATTCCTTCATCACGTCCTGTGGCGTCACCGTATTGCCGAGCGACTTCGACATCTTGCGGCCGTCTTCGGCCATCGTGAAACCGTGGGTAACGACAGCGTTATAGGGCGCGCGGCCACGGGTGGCGCAGCTTTCCAAGAGCGACGAATGGAACCAGCCGCGATGCTGGTCCGAGCCTTCGAGATAGACATCCGCCGGCCATTTCAGGTCCGGGCGGTCTTCGAGCGTGAAGGTGTGGGTCGAGCCAGAGTCGAACCAGACGTCGAGGATGTCGGTCACCATCTGCCACTTGTCGCCGTCGTGCTCGGAGCCGAGGAAACGCTCCTTAGCGCCTTCGGCAAACCAGGCATCGGCGCCTTCGACTTCGAAGGCTTCGAGGATGCGGGCGTTGACCTTCTCATCCTGGAGTACATTGCCTTCGGCATCTGCGAAGACGCAGATCGGCACACCCCAGGCGCGCTGGCGGGACAGCACCCAATCCGGGCGCTGCTCGATCATGGCGCGCAGGCGGTTCTGGCCACCTGCGGGGACAAAGCGGGTCTGGTCGATCGCGGAGAGCGCGCGGGTGCGCAGCGTCGTGCCGTCGGCGAGGTCCTTGTCCATATAGACGAACCATTGCGGCGTGTTGCGGAAGATGACCGGCTTCTTGGAGCGCCAGGAATGCGGATATTCGTGCTTGATGCGGCCACGGGCAAAGAGGTTGTTGGCCGCGATCAGGGCCTCCATGACACGCTTGTTGGCGTCGCCCTTCTTGCCGTTGTCGTCAAGCACGCGGGCGGCACCACCTTCGGCCGACGGGCCGAAACCGGGGGCGTCTTCGGTGTAGAAGCCGGCGTCATCGACCGGGAACGGGATCTTGGTGTCGATGCCACGCGCTTCAAGGGCGCGGACATTGGCCATCCAGGCTTCAAAGTCTTCGCGGCCATGCGACGGCGCGGTGTGGACGAAACCGGTACCGGCGTCATCGGTAACGTGGTCGCCGTCGAGGAGGGGCACGTCGAAGGTGTAGCCGAGGTCAGCAAGCGGATGGGCGCAGGTGATCGCGCCGAGTTCGGCACCGGTCACGTCACGGACAAGCTTGAAGGTCACCTTGGCCTTGGTGGCTGCATCTTCGGCAAGGCGCTTGGCGAAGATCAGCTTTTCTCCCGGCTGCGGGCCGAAGTCATTGGTGGCTTCCGTGATCTCGTAGAGGCCGTATTCGATCTTCGAGGAGTAAGAGATCGCGCGGTTGCCCGGGATGGTCCAGGGGGTGGTGGTCCAGATAACGACGGCAGCCGACTTCAGATCGGCGGCGCCTTCGACCACCGGGAACTTCACCCAGATCGTGTCGCTCTCGACCTCGGCATATTCCACTTCGGCTTCGGCGAGCGCCGTGCGCTCGACGACCGACCACATGATCGGCTTGGAGCCGCGATAGAGCTGGCCGGACATGGCGATCTTCAGCAGTTCACCGGCGATGCGGGCTTCCGAATGGAAGGCCATGGTGGTGTAGGGATTGTCGAAGTCACCCTCGATGCCGAGACGGCGGAACTCGTCCGACTGGATGTTGATCCAGCCCTGTGCAAACTCGCGGCATTCCTTGCGGAATTCGTTGACCGGGACCTCGTTCTTGTCCTTGCCCTTCTCGCGATACTTTTCCTCGATCTTCCACTCGATCGGCAGGCCGTGGCAATCCCAGCCGGGCACGTAGTTGCTATCGAAGCCGCGCATCTGGAAGGAGCGGGTGATGACGTCCTTCAGCACCTTGTTCAGCGCATGGCCGATATGGATGTTGCCGTTGGCATAGGGAGGGCCGTCATGCAGCACGAATTTTTCGCGGCCGGCGGCAGAGGCGCGCAGGCGCTTATACAGGCCCATCTGCTTCCACTTTGCCGCCATTTCCGGCTCCTTCTGAGGAAGGCCGGCGCGCATCGGGAATTCTGTCTCGGGCAGATAGAGGGTCTTGGAGTAGTCGATCTTTTCAGGGGTATCGGTCATGGATCAGCCATCGGATGGGGCGACCTCAAGCGGTCGCGGAATTATGTCATGGATTGGCGGCAAGCGGGCGCGGGGCTTCTAACCCAACGCCAAAAACCCGGACCTTCCCGCAGCTCTTCAAGCCACCGGGAGGGCCGGGCCAATAATTCGAATGATCCGGGCCGCCGAAAGATACGTCATGGCCGCGTTCTTTAGGGGTTTTTCGCGTTAAAAGGAAGGGGCAAGATGGGCTGTCGCATGACCCCTTTTACTCGCCGCCGTCTGCCTCAACGACCGCACGCAGGGCGTCGTTGATCCGGTCCTGCCAGCCGGGGCCGTCCTTCTGGAAATGGGCGAGGACGGCGCTGTCGAGCTTGATGGAGACGAGTTCCTTGACATCGGGTGCCGCGCGGCGCTCGACCACCGGGGCTGCCGGCTTCTTCACGGGCTTGAACAGCGCCTCGGCGGCATCCTTCGGGTTTACGGGTCTGCGTGGCGTCATGGCCATGGGGGTGCCTTTCCGGCTGTCTCAAGTGATTTGTTGGCCGCACTAGGCGGCAATGCGACCTAGCCGTCAAGCGGTGATGGCCGGCGTTTCCACCGGGCACTGCTCAGCCTGAGCGTGAAAGGTCGGCGAAGAAATCGGCCCTGCCGAGCCTACGGGCGATCAGAATGCCGACAAGCAGGGCTGCCACGAAGATGGCGGCCGAGGCGTGGCCGAGGCCGAGTGCAGGGATCGAAGCGCCGGGGCAGAAGCCGGCAATGCCCCAGCCAATGCCGAAGACGGCGGAGCCGCCGATCAGCTTTGCATCAATGGCGCTCGCCTTTGGCAGTCGGAAGCTCTGGTCGAAGAGCGGCTTGTCGCGCATCCGGAAAAGCAAGGCGTAGCCGGGGGCGGCCACCGCGAGCGCACCGGCCATGACGAAGGCGAGGCTCGGGTCGAAACTGCCGGCGAGGTCGAAGAAGTTCAGGACCTTGGCGGGGTTCGCCATACCGGACAGCGCGATGCCGGTTCCAAAGAGGGCACCGATCAGGAAAACGATGAGGAAGCGCATCAGATCGTGACCTCGAAGACGTGACGGATGAAAAACACGGTGAGGATGGCGAAGGCCATGAAGGTGGCGGTGGCCGCGATCGAGCGCCGCGAGAGGCGCGCCATGCCGCAGATGCCGTGGCCGGAGGTACAGCCGGAGCCGAAGGTGACGCCGATGCCGGCGATCAGCCCGCCGGTGATGAGGGCTGTGGTGGACACAGGAACCGCGTAGTCGACCTCGTAGCCACCAAGCGTCAGCGCAAGCGGTGCGAGGATCGCGCCAGCGAGGAAGGCGATCTTCCAGGACCAGTCCGAGCCGAGCGGCGGCAGGATGCCACCGATGATCGCGGTCATGCCGGCAATCCTGCCCCAGGTCAGCATCAGGAGCAGCGCCGAGAGGCCGATCAGCAGGCCTCCGGCGAAAGACATCAAGGGGGTGAATTCGGTCAAGGCGGTCTCCAGCATCGCCCATCGGGTCACGGGCCTATCTTACATATGGCCATGCATATGTGACGCTGAGTGGATCGGCAACTCACATCGCCGAAAACGCTTGGGACCTTGCTCAGAAGGCGATTGCTGCGTCCAACGGACCAATCGGCGAAACGCCCGCGAGAAGCGCCCTTGCCTCCTCCGCATCCTTGTGGATCTGGGCAACGAGCGGATCGAGACCGTCGAACTTCCACTCGTCGCGCAGGAAGCCGAAGAGCGAGACGGAGCAGACCTCGCCATAGAGATCGCCGGAGAAATCGAAGACGAAGGTTTCGAGCCAGGGATCGCCATTGCTGGTGACGGTCGGGCGATAGCCGAAGCTCGCGACACCATCGCGGATGCTGCCATCAGGACGGCGGAAGCGCACGGCATAGATGCCAGGCTTGAGCGTCGCTTCTGGCGGGAGATGCATATTGGCTGTCGGGAAACCGAGGGTCCGGCCAAGCTGTTGGCCCTTCATGATCTCCGCCTCGACCGTATAGCGATAGCCGAGAAGACCGGCGGCCTGGGCAACATCGCCGTCTGCGATCAGGCCGCGGATACGGCTCGAGGAGATGACCTCGGCCCCCTCGTCACGGAAAGCATCGACGAGGCTGACGCCGAAGCCGTGGCGGCTTCCGGCCTGCATGAGATAGGAGGGGCCGCCCTCCCTGCCCTTGCCGAAATGGAAGTCGAAACCGGTCACGACTTCGCGGGCACCCAGCCAGTCACCGAGGATCGACTGGACGAAATCCTCGGCCGAGCGCTGCGAGAATTCGCGGTCGAAGGGATATTCGATCACCGAATGAAAGCCCATGGCTTCGAGAATGCGGGCGCGCAAGGAAGGCGGCGTCAGGCGGAAGACCGGCTTGTCGGGATTGAAGACGGTGCGCGGATGCGGTTCGAATGTCAGCACCAGAGCGGGCACACCGAGCGTTTCGGCCCGCTCCAGCGCGCGCTTGAGCACGGCCTGGTGGCCTCGATGCACGCCATCGAAATTGCCGATCGCCACCACGCCGCCACGCAAGGCAGCCGGCAGTGGTTCTTTCTTCTCGTTGCGGTGAAAGACGGTCATCGCAGGTCCCGCCTCATGCCAGCCTGTGCATCCAGAATTGCGGCGCGACCTTCTCGCGGTCGAGGAAAAGCTTGAGCCGCGCCTCGTCGGTCACGTTGTTCGTCGCGTAGTCGGCCGCGTGGATGCCACCGGAGATGTAGAGGAGATCGAGGCCGGCATCGACGGCACCCTTGACGTCGGTCGGCATGCCGTCGCCGATGGCGAGCACGCGGGCCTTGTCGAATTCACCGCGGGATTCGCGGGCAGCCGCGAGCGTCGCCTCATAGATTGGCGAGTGCGGCTTGCCGGCAATGCGGGTCTCGCCGCCGAGTGCCGTGTAGAAGGCCGCAACGGCGCCGGCGCAGGGGATGATGCGGTGGCCGCGCTCGACGACCAAATCCGGATTGGCACAGATCAGCGGGACCTTGCGGGCGACGAAGTCGGTCAGCATCTCGCGGTAGTCTTCCGGCGTCTCCACCTCGTCATCGAAGAAGCCCGTGCAGACGACGCAATCGGCCTCTTCCTTCGACACCACCTCGACATCGAGACCGTCAAACAGCGGCAGGTCGCGCTCGGGGCCTAGCAGGTAGACCTTCTTCGGGCCGGCGGCGATCAGGGTGCGGGTGACATCGCCCGAGGTGACGATGCGGTCATAGGCCGTGTCGGGAACGCCGATGGCGCGCAGCTGGGGGATGACGCCGATGGCAGGCCGCGGCGAATTGGTGATCAGCACGACCGTGAGACCCTTTTCGCGAGCGGCGGTCAGGGCTTCGCCGGCGAGCGGAAAAGCGTCGATGCCGTTGTGCAATACGCCCCAGACGTCGCAGAGAATGACGTCGTAAGCGTCGGTCACGTCGCCGAGGGTGGTAATGCTGCGGGTCATCATCTGTCCTGACTGCTGAATGTGTGTCCGGTGACATGGCAAAGGACGGGCGGCAAGGCAAGGGGCAAGCGTCGCGACGCCCGAAAATGGCAGCCGTTGCCTTCAGCGTCAGAGAAGGAAACGGGCCGCCAACCCGAGTGCGCCGGATACGAGCAGCGTCTTGCCGATGCCGAGATGGAAGCGGAAGATCATGACGGCCGAGATGACGGCGATGACCAGGGCCTGCCCGTCGAGCGAGGACCAGACCGGCTGCGGAACGGAGAGCGTCAGCGGTCCAAGATTGACCAGATCGACCGGCTCCACCCGTGTGAAGACGACATGCAGCGCGAACCAGACGGCGAGGTTGAGGATGACGCCGACCACCGCAGCCGTGATCGCCGAGAGGGCTGCACTGAGCTGTCGGTTGCCGCGCAGGCGCTCGATATAGGGGGCACCGGCGAAGATCCAGATGAAGCTCGGGACGAAAGTGGCCCAGGCGGCAATGAGACCGCCGAGCAGGCCGCCGATGAGCGGATCGAGCGCACCGCTTTGACGGAAGCCAGCCAGGAAACCGACATAGGAGAGAACGAGGACCAGCGGTCCGGGCGTCGTTTCCGCAAGCGCCAGCCCGTCCAGCATCTCGCCGGGTTTCAGCCAGGCATAGTGGTCGACCGCGACCTGGGCGACATAGGCAAGCACCGCATAGGCGCCGCCGAAGGTGACCAGCGCCATCTTCGAGAAGAATGTCTGGACCTCGGGAAGTGCGCTTTCGGGAAGGGTCAGCCACAGGATTGGCAATGGTGCGAGCCAGACGGCGATCCAGAACAGGAGTGCCGCAAGCTGGCGCAGGAGGTGTGGCCGCGCGCTTACCTCTTCGACGATCTCGCCAGCCGCCGAGGGAGTGCCCCGGGCATGGACAAGGCCAATTGCGGCAGCGGCGAGCACGACGAGCGGGAATGGCAGGGAGAACAAGAACAGAGAGATGAAGGCTGCAGCAGCAAGGCCTCGGTGAAAGCCACTCTTCAGGGCCCGCCGGCCGATGCGGATGACGGCCTCGACGACGATGGCAAGCACGGCAGCCTTGAGCCCGAAGAAGAGGCCGGCGACGAGACCCGTGTCCTGATAGAGCGCATAAAGCGTGGAGAGACCGAGGATGACGGCGAGGCCCGGCAGAACGAAGAGCAGGCCGGCGACGATGCCGCCGCGCACGCCATGCAGGAGCCAGCCGATATAGGTGGCGAGCTGCTGGGCTTCGGGTCCCGGCAGGAGCATGCAGTAGTTCAGCGCGTGCAGATAGCGTTCCTCATTGATCCAGCGCTTTTCCTCGACGCAGATCTTGTGCATCAGCGCGATCTGCGCCGCCGGGCCGCCGAAGGACATCAGGCCGATGCGGGCAAAGGCGGAGACGAGTTCGGGAAATGTCGGTGAAACGGAAAGATCGCTGGAGGCTTCGGTTGCGTGAATGTCGGTGGATTTCGCCGGCATGCAGCAGTCCCTTTTTTCACGAGCGCGCTTGACTCGTCCGCAGGCTGTTCTTATCTCAGCCTCGCTGGCACTCTCCAGGGGGGAGTGCTAACAAAATCGATGCGATGCCCTTTCAGGGATCGCGAATGTCATTTGATCGAGGGATTAGACAATGGCAAGCACAACTTTCCGTCCGCTTCATGACCGCGTTGTAGTCAAGCGCGTCGAGTCCGAAGCCAAGACCAAGGGCGGCATCATCATTCCCGACACCGCCAAGGAAAAGCCGGCTGAAGGCGAAATCGTCGCCGTTGGCCCGGGCGCCCGCGACGAAAGCGGCAAGCAGATCGCTCTCGACGTCAAGGTCGGCGACCGCGTCCTGTTCGGCAAGTGGTCCGGCACCGAGGTCAAGCTCGACGGCGAAGACCTGCTGATCATGAAGGAAGCCGACATCATGGGCGTCATCGGCTGATTTGAGCCGGATACCCCTCTTCCTTTTTAACCAATTCACCAATGGGCTAGACGCCCGGGAGTTTTGACAATGGCTGCTAAAGAAATCAAGTTTGGCCGCACCGCGCGCGAAAAGATGCTGCATGGCGTCGACATCCTCGCAGACGCCGTGAAGGTAACGCTCGGCCCCAAGGGTCGTAACGTCATCATCGACAAGTCCTTCGGCGCACCGCGCATCACCAAGGACGGCGTATCGGTTGCCAAGGAAATCGAACTGGAAGACAAGTTCGAGAACATGGGCGCCCAGATGGTCCGCGAAGTTGCTTCGAAGACCAACGATATCGCCGGTGACGGCACCACAACCGCAACCGTTCTTGCGCAGGCCATCGTTCGCGAAGGCAACAAGGCCGTTGCTGCCGGCATGAACCCGATGGACCTGAAGCGCGGCATCGATCTGGCCGTTCTCGAAGTCGTCAAGGACCTCCAGGCCAAGGCCAAGAAGATCTCGACTTCGGAAGAAGTTGCCCAGGTCGGCACGATCTCGGCCAATGGCGACACGCAGGTCGGCAAGGACATTGCCGAAGCCATGCAGAAGGTCGGCAACGAAGGTGTTATCACCGTCGAAGAAGCCAAGACCGCTGAAACCGAACTCGAAGTCGTCGAAGGCATGCAGTTCGACCGCGGCTACCTGTCGCCCTACTTCGTGACCAACCCGGAAAAGATGGTCGCCGATCTCGACGACGCCTACATCCTCCTGCACGAAAAGAAGCTCTCGAACCTCCAGGCCATGCTGCCGGTTCTCGAAGCCGTCGTTCAGACCGGCAAGCCGCTCGTCATCATCGCTGAAGACGTCGAAGGCGAAGCTCTTGCAACGCTCGTCGTCAACAAGCTGCGTGGCGGCCTGAAGATCGCTGCCGTCAAGGCTCCTGGCTTCGGCGATCGCCGCAAGGCCATGCTGGAAGACATCGCCATCCTCTCGGGCGGCACTGTCATCTCCGAAGACCTCGGCATCAAGCTCGAGTCTGTCACCCTCGACATGCTCGGCCGCGCCAAGAAGGTCTCGATCACCAAGGAAAACACCACCATCGTTGATGGTGCTGGCCAGAAGTCGGACATCGAAGGCCGCGTTGCCCAGATCAAGGCGCAGATCGAAGAAACCTCTTCGGACTACGACCGCGAGAAGCTGCAGGAACGTCTTGCCAAGCTCGCTGGTGGCGTTGCCGTCATCCGCGTTGGCGGCTCGACCGAAATCGAAGTCAAGGAACGCAAGGACCGCATCGACGACGCACTGAACGCAACGCGCGCCGCCGTTCAGGAAGGCATCGTACCGGGCGGTGGTACCGCTCTGCTGCGTTCTTCCACGAAGATCACCGTCAAGGGTGCAAACGACGACCAGGAAGCCGGCATCAACATCGTTCGCCGCGCTCTCCAGTCGCTGGTTCGCCAGATCGCCACCAACGCTGGTGACGAAGCTTCGATCATCGTCGGCAAGATCCTCGACAAGAACGAAGAGAACTACGGCTACAACGCCCAGACCGGCGAATTCGGCGACATGATCGCCATGGGTATCGTCGATCCGGTCAAGGTTGTCCGCACTGCCCTGCAGAACGCAGCTTCGGTTGCTTCGCTGCTGATCACCACCGAAGCCATGATCGCCGAACTTCCGAAGAAGGAAGCTGCTGGCGGCATGCCGGGCGGCATGGGCGGCATGGGCGGCATGGACATGATGTAAGACCTTCGGGTCTTACCATCGGGTCCATCAAAGCCGCCCATCACTTAAAGTGGTTCAGCGCGTCAAGCGCGCTGAACAGGCGGCATGGACATGATGTAAGACATCAGGGTTTTCATCTGGACCATCCGGTTCATTTAGAAAGGGCGGCCTTCGGGTCGCCCTTTTTGCGTTTTCGGGTCAGCCACCGCGCCCAAATTTGGCATCGGTTTTGGCTGGGTCCGACGGTTGACACCAAAGTCTCTAATATAACAATGTATGGGGAATCGCAGGCAACATGCGAGATGTGAGGAACCAATGCATGGCATCGCGCCATCATTATTTCATATATTTCTAATACTCGTCAAAGATAGACTTGGGAGAGTTCTGCACCAAAACGAGGCATCGACCGTTTTCACGCTGAATAAATCGTGGTATCCAAGTCGTTAATTCCGGCGTGTTCAGGATGTTCGTCTTCAACCTTCTTGTGGGGGAAGGTTGAAAAACTTGGTTGGTGCAACGTGCACCACACGATGACGTGCGTCTCTGCGGCCGGAGCAGCACGCGACGATTCAGACCGTCCAGCTTTGTCAGTCGGGTCGACTGTCGGGTCTGGCGCTCGATGGCATGCCTTCCCGAACAGGGGCGGGAGAGCATGGTTCAGGCGGTTCCTATTGGAATCGCTTGCAGAGCATGGCGGACGGATAACCGTTCGTTGAAGTGGTGCCGGCCTGGCCGGATGGGGGTTCGGCTGAGGGGTAAAACACTCCCGGCCGTAGGAATTGGGGCCAGTTCTGGCTATCGACTTGGGGAAAGCCTTGTTCAAAATAGCAAATGCAGATCTTGCGACCACCTTCAGGGTGAGCGAACAGGATGGAGACGGCCTGCTTGGACAGCACGCCTGCCGCTTTGGCCTGTCGGAAGACTGGACCGGTGACCTGACCAACGGGCTGTTGAAGCTCGGGAACCATGCCAAGACCCTGCATGGGCTCGAAAACCATGAATGCGGCCTGCTGACGGTGATGCGTTGCTACGAACCGGGTGACCGTGGGCACATTCTGCGGCTTTTCGAACAGGCCGCCACGCAGCCTTCGCGCTTCTGCTATTCGACAACGATCGTTTCGGGATCGCAGCATCGGCAGCCGGTGTTCTGCATCGGCGAGTCCTCCGGCTTCGAGGGCAGCAGCGGCAACATGGTCGGGCTCTTCATCTTCCCGCGTTTCCAGCTGCCACCGACGGTTTCCGTATTGCCGGTCTGAGCTACCTGCTTTCGCAGATATGGATTTTCAACGAGCGGACGCCCCCTGGGCGGCCAATAAGCACGTGTGCAACTTAAATCCGAATAGCGAACGAGGCACGCACTGTCGTTTCGTTTTTGTGAACGAACAGTCAAAGACTGTTAACCTATGCCTGCGACAAAAAAGCAGGCATCAAGGCGGCAGTTTCTGGAACCGCCACGGCTGGGGGTTTCAGCGTCAACGCTAAACGGAGTTCCCCCAATGTCCGCCACCAACAATGGCCTTCTCGTTCTCGTCCGCATTCTCCTGTCCTTCATGTTCATCATGGCTGGCTACGGCAAGCTCGCCGACCCGGCTGGCACCGCCGGCATGATCTCGGGCGCCGGCCTGCCTGCCGCCGACCTGCTGGCCTATGCTGCCGGTCTCTATGAACTGGTTGCCGGTCTCTTCATCCTCGTTGGCTTCCAGACCAAGATCACTGCCTGGACCGTCGCTCTGTTCTGCGTCTTCACTGGTCTCGTCTTCCACACCGGCACCGTTGCCATCGAAGGCTGGCCGGAAGGCGCTCTCGGCTGGATCAACACGCTGAACCAGATCATGGTCATGAAGAACGTCACGCTGGCTGGCGGTTACATCGCGCTTGCCATCACCGGCGCCGGCGCCTACTCGATCGACGCCCGCCGCGGTTCGGCTTCCGCCGTCGCTGCCTGATATCCCTGCCCCACAAGGCAAAAAGAAACCCGCTGGAGCGATCCGGCGGGTTTTTTCGTATCGCTCATTTCCACTTAAGACTTTTGCGCCAGCCAGACCGTCGCGCCACCGCATGTGGGATCTTCGACCACGCGGCGCAGGACCTCAAAGCCGTTTTCCGACAGGAGGGACCGATACTCCTCGGGATCGAGGCTCGCGTGATACATCGGCTCGCCCTCGAACTCGCCGAGGGCCACGCCGGCCGCGGGCCCCGATGTGAACATCAGCGTAGCGCCGCTTGCGGCATGGCATGCGAAGCGCGGAAACATCGCCCGCTGCGCCTCGGGCGTCAGATGGAAGAAGCTGTGCCAGGCAACGATCGCATCGAATGTCCGCCCCAGCGCCAGATCCCGCATATCACCCACATGAAAATCATGGGCCGGAAACCTCTCCCGGCAAAGGCGAATGAGGGGTTCGGAGACATCAAGCCCGGTGACGACAAAGCCCCGATTGATCAGGTCCGCCGCGATGGGCTCGCCGGAGCCGCATCCGATGTCGAGTACATGGGCACCGGCATGCAACGGCGCGACAAAGAGGTCCAGCCACGGACGCTCGAAGCCGTTCTTCCCCCGGACGCGATCAAAGGCCTCCGCATGACGCGCGTACAATCCGGGGATGGCATCCGCGTGTGACATGGGGCCCTCAGAGTACGCCGCTGATGGCCTCGACGATGCGGCCGATCATGGGATTGCCGTCATGCTCCGGCTTCCTCGCTCGCACAAGACAGGCCTCCGAGCGCAGGATCACCCCATCCGACAGCACCTTCAAATGGTTGGCGCGCAGGGTCGAGCCGGTTGAGGTGATATCGACGATGATATCGGCCTGACCGGCAGCGGGGGCGCCTTCGGTGGCGCCCAGGCTCTCGACGATGCGATAGAGCTGGATGCCGTGTTGGCGCGAAAAATGCTGCTGGGTCAGGCGCCAGTATTTGGTGGCGATGGCCAGCCGCCGGCCATGGCGGGTGCGGAATTCGGCGGCGACATCGCCGAGGTCGGCCATGGTGTCGACATCGTACCAGACCTCGGGAACAGCCACGATCACATCGGCATGGCCGAAACCGAGGCGGGCGGCGATCTCGACGCGGGCGTCCGCTTCCGCCAGGCCTTCGCGGATCAGGTCTTCGCCGGTCACGCCGAAATCGACGGTGCCATTGCCGATCTCGCGCGAGATTTCGGAGGCCGAGAGATAGGCGATCTCGACATCGTCGAAACCTTCGACGCGACCGCGATAGGAGCGGTCATTGCCGACGGCGACGATCTTCATGCCGGCCTTTTCGAAGATGGCGGAGGCATCGTCCTTCATGCGGCCCTTGGAGGGCAGACCGATGGTGATGGTCATTTTGCGCTCCTTTCGATCTCGATCCGGTCGAGCCAAAGCGAGAAGCCGACGGCCGGGATATGCGTCTCGGCACCAAGCAGCGTCAGCAGCCGGTCGAAGCGGCCGCCACCGGCAAGCACCGCGGATTTGTCCTTCACAGCAACCTCGAAGACGAGGCCGGTGTAATAATCGAGCGGACGACCGAAGGCGGCACGATAGGTGATCAGGTCGAGATCGACGCCGGTGCTGGCAAGCGCTGCGACGCGCTCGTCGAAACGGGTGAGCGCTTGCCCGAGCTTGAGGCCCGCGGCATCGGCAAAGCCGGCAAGGGCTGCCGACGCATCGCCAAGCGGCAGCTCAAGCGAGAGGAATTCGCGCAGCAGCAGCAGGGCAGCGCCATCGAGGCGCGTCTCCGAGAGCTCCAGCTTTTCCTGCAGGCGGCGGGCAATCTCCGCCGGGGTGCGGCTGGCATTCGTGAGATAGCCGGTTTCCTGCATGGTCGCGTCGATATGGGCAATCAGGGCGTCCTGGTCACCGGTTGCGAGCATTGCCGATACTTGCGGATCGAGACCGGGTACCGGCGTCGGGGTTGCGAGCCGGCGCAGGAGCTGGTCGATCTGATCGGGATTGCCGAAAGCCTGGATCAGGCGCTTCTGCCAGCCGGCCGGGAGGCCGAGTGCCTTGACCACGGCTTCGAACACGGACTGATCACCCAGGGTGACTGCGAGCGGCTTTGTCGGCAGCAGGCGGGTGAGGATCGCCACGCTGTCTGAAATCGCGCGGGCATCCGAGGCGGCGACGGCGATGTCACCGAGATCCTCGATGCCGGCCTGGTAGAATTCCTGTGGGCCTTCACGACGCTGGCGGAAGACCTCGCCGAGATAGGCGTAACGCTTCGGCGTGCCGGTCGCGGTCTCGATATGGCGCAGACAGACGGGGATGGTGAATTCGGGGCGCAGGCAAAGGCTTTCACCGCGCTCGTTCTCGGTCAGGAAGATGCGCCGACGCAGGTCTTCACCCGCCATGTCGAGGAAGGGGGCGGCCGGCTGGATCACGGGCGTGTCGACGCGGGTGGTGCCGCGCGAGACGAATTCCTGCAGGATGGTACCGGCGAAATCCGGCATGTCGGTCAGGGGCATGGGGTAGGTCCTGCGATTGCGGAATAAGTCCCCCTCTGGGCTGCCGCCCATCTCCCCCACAAGGGGGGAGAAGACTTGGGGCTGGCGCCCGCCTCAATAGCCAGGCGCCCCAATGGGGCAAACCCCGGCGCAGGCGACATACGCCGACCGGCCCCCTCCCCCTTGTGGGGAGGGTTGGGGAGGGGAAAAGTCACCCGCTCAGACATCAGGCACCCTGCGCCCGACGGCGATCTTCCGCCTGAGCGGCCAGGATCTCCTTGACCTTCGCCACGAGCTCGGCTTCCCCCACAACTTCCTGCGCCACACGAGCTTCGCGCCATTCGGCATTGTCGGTAATTTCGCCGGAGAGGCGCTTGCCCTCGATCAGGTCCTTGATCTGGACCACGCCCTGCGCACGCTCGTCGCCGCCCTGGATGATGGCGATGGGGGCGCCGCGGCGGTCGGCATATTTCAGCTGGTTGCCGAACTTCTTCCAGTTGCCCTGGTACATTTCGGCGCGGATGCCTTCAGCGCGCAGCTGCTGCGTGAAGCGCTGGTAGCGGCCCATGCTCTCGACATCGCCATCCATGACGGTGACGAGGACGGGACCCAGGACGTCGTCCTGGCCGAGCTTGCCGAGGTTCTTCAGCGCCGTCATCAGGCGCGAGACGCCGATGGAGAAGCCGGTCGCCGGGACCGGCTGGCCCATGAAGCGCGAGACGAGGCCATCGTAGCGACCGCCGCCGCCGACCGAGCCGAAGACGACCTTTTCGCCCTTTTCATTGGTGACGTCGAAGGTGAGTTCGGCTTCGTAGACCATCCCGGTGTAGTATTCGAGGCCGCGGACGACGGACTTGTCGATAAGTATACGCTCCGGCCCATAACCAGCTGCCTTGACCATTTTCTCTAGGCTAAGCAGCTCATCCATACCGGCCAGGTATGTCTCGTTTTGCATGCCTCCTCCAAGGACGCCTTGCAAAGGCAACTGCATCGACTGGCGGGCAATTTCTGACGCTTGGATTTGTCTGGTCGATTCGCCGTCGTTCGCTTTGAGGAACAAATCTGCAACGAGTTCTATGTGAATCTGTTTCAGCCCAGCACCCTTGGTGAAGTCGCCGGACTCGTCCTTGCGACCTTCACCGAGCAGCAGACGCACGCCTTCGATGCCAAACTTGTCGAATTTGTCGATTGCGCGCAGCACAGTCAGACGCCGTCCCGCATTCTCCTCGCCGCCGAGGCCGATTGCCTCCATCACGCCGTCCAGAACCTTGCGGTTGTTGACCCGGATCACATAGTCGCCCCGCTTGATGCCAAGGGCCTCCAGCGTGTCGGCCATCATCATGCACATTTCGGCGTCGGACTGGACGCCGGGCGCGCCGACTGTGTCGGCGTCGAACTGCATGAACTGGCGGAAGCGGCCCGGGCCGGGCTTTTCGTTGCGGAAGACATAGCCGGCGCGATAGGTGCGGAAGGGCAGCTGGATCGCTTGAAAATTCTCCGCGACATGACGGGCCATCGGCGCGGTCAGGTCGTAGCGCAGTGACATCCACTGCTCGTCGTCGTCCTGCAGCGAGAAGACACCTTCGTTCGGGCGGTCCGAGTCCGGCAGGAACTTGCCGAGTGCGTCAGTGTATTCGAAGAGCGGGGTTTCGATCGGGTCGAAGCCGTAGCGCTCATAGACCTCGCGGATGGTCTCCATCATCTGGTTGGCAGCGCGGATATCGGCAGCCTCGCGATCGACGAAGCCGCGCGGCAGGCGGGCCTTCAGCTTCTGGGGCTTCTTGTTCTTATCGCTCATGATGACAACCGGAATTTTCGTTTCAAAAAGGTGCCGGTGTCTTAGAGGATCAAGGATTTGGCGGCAAGGGCGAAGGCGGGTGGGGTGGAGGCCGGATGCTGGAAAATGGGTGTGTTCGGTGGTATCATCGCGTGCGAAACCAGAGGTTGGACCGATGAACAAGCGTGTCACGTTCGATATGCCGGAAGAAATGCACCAGTTGATCGTCGAATACGCGTCGGAGGCGGGTGCCGAGCCGGATGATTATCTGCGTCAGATGATCCAGCGGCATCTCGAAGACCTGCAGGACATTGCCGCCGCCGATGAGGCCATGAAGCGTATTCAGAGCGGCGAGGACAAAGTTGTCAGCTCCGAGGAGTTCTGGCGTGGCCTGGACGATTGAGTATCGTCAGCCTGTTCGGAAAACGATCGACAAACTCGATCCCGTCATTCGCCGCCGTATAAAGCAGTTTCTGGAAGAGCGGCTTGCCAAACACGATAATCCCAGAAGCCTTGGCGATCCTCTTCATGGCAGCAAGCTTGGTGCCTATTGGCGCTACACAGTTGGCGACTACCGGATCATCTGCGATATCCAGGACGGCAAACTCATCGTGCTCGTGGTCGAGATCGGCCATCGCAGCTCCGTCTATCGGTAAGACATGATCCTCGAAGCCCTGAACTATGCCGCGAGCTGGGCGCTGACCTCGGCCGCGCATCGCCCGTTCATCCGTTCCTCCGTCAATCTCTGGGCGCGGGCAAACCGTTGCGCCTCGGCCTGGGCCGAGCATGAGAGCCGGACGAAGGCGGCCATTCTCGCGGCGGCTGAAGGATGTCGACAGCGGCGGACGGTGGTGGTGCTCGGTTCGGGACTGTTGCGCGACGTGCCGGTCATGGAGCTGTCGCGGCTGTTCGACACGGTGGTGCTCGTCGATCTCGTGCATCTTGCTAGCGTTCGGGGCTGGCTCACGGTCAAGCGGCTGAAGAATGTCCGGCTGATCGAACGGGATCTCTCGGGGCTCGATGCGCTGCTCGGGGCCAAGCCTTTCGAGCCGCTCGCGTTTCTCCGTCAGGTGCCTTATCTCGATCTCGTCGTCTCAGCCAATCTGCTGTCGCAGATCGGGATTGGCGCCGCGCGACGGCTGGACGGTCATGCAGACAAGGATAGCCTTCTTCGTCAGGTAATCGGTGCGCATGTCGAGGGTCTGGCGCAGGTTTCGGCCGAGACCTGCCTCGTCACAGATATCAGCTACACGGTCATCGACCGCAGCGAGGGACGTCACGAAATGGTCGATCTGATGCACGGAGCAGATCTGGGGGATGTCCGGGCCGAGTGGGACTGGCCGGTGATCCCCTTTGGCGAGGAAAGCCGGGACTACCAGATCCTGCATCATGTGATTGCACGCTAGATTGCCCGGCCTTGCTTTCGTCCCGATCGCAGCCCATCTTCCCTCCATGACATCACTCGCCCGCCTTTTGCTGCTCATTGCAGCCCTTGCCTATGGCGCCATGCCCATGACCGGCATGGCGGCCATGGCGATGCCTGCGGCACATGCGATGGATGCCGCTCACGATCTTGGGGAGCCGGTCGCTGCATCAATGGCGATGGCGGATATCGATTGTCCGCATTCGGCTTCGGGGCTTTCCGTTGCGGATGCTACTGATGGCGATCTGGGTCATCCATCCAAGCCAATGAAGACGGTCTGGCATTGCGCGGCCTGTCTCACGCTGCCCGCCGATACCGTGCTTGCCGACAGCGGCAAGCCGGCGCGAGCCGCAGAAGCGTCAGCGCTTCCCTCAAGGCTCGTGTCACAGCTGCGTGCACCGGCAACGCCCCCTCCCCGCGCCTGATCCGATGACACCGCGCGGCCTTTGGCTTCGCGCAATTCCATCATTGATCAGCACAGGAGATTTCAATGCTGAAGACCTTTTTCGTTGCGGCGTCGCTTGCGACAGCACTTTCCACATCCGCTGTCCTTGCCCAGGACAACACCATGCATCAGGGCCATGACATGTCCTCGATGGACCATAGCACCATGGATCACGGGGCGATGGGCGACAGCCCGTCGTCCAAGGCCTTTGCCGAGGCCAATGCGAAGATGCACAAGGACATGGCCGTGCCACTCACCGGCAATGCCGATGTCGACTTCGTGCAGGGCATGATCCCGCATCATCAGGGCGCGATCAACATGGCGAAGATCGTGCTTGAACACGGCAAGGATCCCGAAATCCGCAAGCTCGCCGAAGAGGTGATCGCTGCCCAGGAGGGTGAGATTGCCATGATGAAGGCCTGGCTGGCCAAGAAGGGCCAGTAAGCTCTGCCCAAACCCGAAACTGCAATGGCGCTCAAGGGCGCCATTGCTTTGCCCGAGAGACGGATTAGTCTCACGCTCCCTGATCGATAAGGAGGCGTCATGTCCAACCGCCCTGTCTCCGTGATCGGCTTTGATGCCGACGACACGCTCTGGCAGAACGAGCAGTATTACAAGCTGACGGAAAGCCATTTCCGCAGCCTGCTCTCCGAATTTGCCGAGGGCGAGCACGTGTCCGAGCGCTTGCTCGAGGCCGAGAAGCGCAACCTCGCCCATTACGGCTTCGGCATCAAAGGCTTTACCCTGTCGATGATCGAGACAGCGCTTGAGATCACCGAGGGCCGCGCGCCCTCCTCCGTGATCAGCGAAATCCTCGCCATCGGACGCGATCTCTTGAGCCACCCGGTCGAATGCCTGCCGCATGCCCGCGACGCCTTGGAGGCGCTTTCGGGCAAATATTTCCTGGTGCTGATCACAAAGGGCGACCTGTTCGACCAGGAACGCAAGCTCGCGCAATCCGGGCTCGGCGACTATTTCGACGCCGTCGAGATCGTCTCCGACAAGACGGCGACCACCTATCGGCGGATCTTCGGCAAACATGGTGAAGGACCGGAGCGGTCCATGATGATCGGCAATTCGCTGAAATCCGACATCGTGCCGGCGATCGCCGCCGGTGCCTGGGGTGTCTTCGTGCCGCACGAACTGACCTGGGTACTCGAACATGTCGAAAAGCCTGCGGAGGCGCCACGCTTCCGCGAGATCCCGGATCTCGGGCATGTGCCGGATCTCGTTGCCAGCCTGCAGCATTGAGGCCCTCATGCGATCCTTCGACGAGATCTATGCGCTCGCGGTTGCCCGCAAAGGCGGGGCCGGTGTCCTGGAGAGCCTGCAGCATCCGAGGTCGAAGGCCGAGATTGCTGCCATGCCGGATGATCGTTTTTTGGCGCTGATGACCAAATGCATCTTCCAGTCGGGCTTCAACTGGAAGGTCGTTGAAGCGATGTGGCCCGGTTTCGAAGCGGCTTTCGACGGCTTCGACATCGGGCATTGTGCGATGTTGCACGACGAGGATTTTGCCCGGCTCGTCTCTGATACACGCATCGTGCGGCATGGGCCGAAGATCAAGGCGGTTCAGGAGAATGCCGTGTTTCTCTCGGGGATTGTCCGGGAGCATGGCTCGGCCGGCGCCTTCTTTGCCGGCTGGCCGAGCGAGAACTATGTCGGCCTGCTCGACCTCTTGCAGAAAAAGGGCTCGCGGCTTGGCGGCAATACCGGTCAGTATTTCCTGCGCTTTGCGGGGGTCGAAAGCTTCATCCTGTCGCAGAGTGTGGTGAACCGGCTGATTGCCGAGGGCATCGTGAGCAAGGCACCAACATCGGCGAAGGACAAGGCTGCGGTGCAGGCGGCGTTCAATACCTGGCGGGAGCAGTCTGGCCGTTCGCTCACCGAGATCAGCCGCATTCTCGCCGTCAGCATCGACTGACGGTCAGGGGCGCACGAGCCGGGTGCGCAATTCCTCGGTCGGCGCGCGCCGGCAGCAGCCTTCGATATGGTCGTTGACCAGACCCATGGCCTGCATGAAGGCATAGACCGTTGTCGGGCCGACGAAGGTCCAGCCGCGTTTCTTCAGATCCTTCGACAGGCGGATCGAGGTGGGCGATGTCGGATTGGCCTTCAGGGTGGCATAGTCCATGCGTTCCGGGCGTTCCGATGCGTCGGGTTCGTAACTCCAGAAGTAACGAGATAGCGAGCCGAATTCCGCCGTGAGGTCGATCGCGCGGCGGGCGTTGTTGATGGTCGAGACGATCTTGCCGCGATGGCGGATGATGCCGGCATCGGCGAGGCATCGGGCAATATCCTCGTCGTCGAAACGCGCGACCTGGTGGAAGTCGAAGCCGGCGAAGGCTGAGCGGAAGTTATCCCGCTTCCTGAGGATCGTCAGCCAGGACAGGCCCGACTGGAAACCTTCGAGGCAGATCTTCTCGAAGAGCCTGACATCGTCCGTGACCGGGCGGCCCCACTCCTCGTCATGGTAGCGGCGATAGTCTTCGAGGCCGCCATGCCAGAAGCAACGGTCGAGACCGTCTTCTCCCCGGATCAGGCCTTCCGCGATCATGTCCATGCGATTCTCCCCCTATGCGGGAACGCGTTTACCATTTGTTCATGATTTTTCCAAACCGGGCGCTAACCCTTCCGAAAGGTTTACGGCCTCGATCGCATTTTCATGAACGCCTCTTTACCAATTGGCGGGCCTCGCTCTGGCACGATCCGGTGGAATTGGTGGCATGTCCTGCCGCCGCATCCGGTCCCAAGTTCATGAGTTGTCCGATGTCGAAGAAATCCCTGCTGTTGGCCGTTCTGGCCTGCCTGCCGCTTGCCCTGCACGCCCATGCGAATGACCGCTATCAGAGCCGTCCGCCCGTGATGGTGAGCCCCGACCTGCAGGCCTCGTGGGTGTTGCAGCTTGGTGGCGTTCCCGCGCAAACGCGCAGTTCCGCGATGCCGCAGCGCCAGCGCCAGGTCGTTCCGGCAGGTCGCCAGCGGGTGGTCGTGCAGCCGCAGCAGGTGCTTCGCCAGCAGTCGGTGCAGCAGCAGCGCCGGGTCGTGCAGCAGCGTCGCGTGCTCTTCCCGCAGCAGCAGCAGCCGGCAGCACAACAGGTCGCGATGCGGCCGGACAAGCCGGTTCGCACCCAGATCGATCCGCAGTTCCTGCCGCAGATGGTTCAGTATCAGACCGAGCAGAAGCCGGGCACGATCGTCATCGATACGCGTGAACGCTTCCTTTATCTCGTGATGGCCGATGGCATGGCCAAGCGCTACGGCGTCGGCGTCGGCAAGCCGGGCTTCGAATGGGCCGGCACGCACAAGGTGACATCCAAGCGCGAATGGCCGGACTGGCGTCCGCCGCAGGAGATGATCGCCCGCGAAGCGGCCAAGGGCCACTTCCTGCCCGCGCATATGCCCGGCGGCCCGGAAAATCCGCTCGGTGCCCGGGCGCTGTATCTTGGTTCGACGCTCTACCGCATCCATGGGACCAACGCCCCCTGGTCGATCGGCAACGGCGTTTCCTCCGGCTGCATCCGCATGCGCAACGAGGACGTCACCGATCTCTACGAGCGGGTGAAGGTCGGCACCAAGGTCATTGTGATCTGAGGCACTGCCCAGATCACATATCGTGGATTAGCCCTTGCTTTGCAAAAGGAAGAAGCTAGGCTCCAAACCCTGCAAATTCAGGGGACAGAATATGCTCAAGACGATTTCGAAGAGCGTCACCGCTGCCATTCTGGCGGTGACCTTTGCCATGCCGCTGCCGGCGTCTGCCATCAGCCTCGACCGCATCCAGACCACCAGTGACGTCAAGCTTGTTGCGCAGCAGCGCAAGGAAGTGCCGGAAAAGTTCAAGCGCAAGGTCGTGCGCCTGACCACCGACGAAAAGCCGGGCACGATCATCATCGATACGAACAACAAGTTTCTCTACTATGTCGAAGGCAACAACCGCGCGACCCGTTACGGCGTGGGCGTCGGTCGTGAAGGCTTCGGCTGGTCGGGCGTGGTGAAGATCGGCCGCAAGGCGGAATGGCCGGAATGGCGCCCGCCGGCAGAGATGCGCCGCCGCGAAGCCGCCAAGGGTCATATCCTGCCGGTCGTGCAGGAAGGTGGTCCGGACAATCCGCTCGGCGCGCGCGCCATGTATCTCTACAAGGGCGGCCGCGACACGATTTTCCGCATCCATGGCACCAACCAGCCCTGGACAATCGGCCTCAACATGTCGTCCGGCTGCATCCGCATGATGAACAAGGATGTCGAGCATCTCTATGATCGCGCCGATATCGGCTCCAAGGTCATCGTGATCGGCCCGGGCAACCGCCAGGGCGACGTGTCATTCGACGACAAGGGCGTGGATATCCTGCGCACGATCTTCGGCGGCTGAGACCAGCCTCCTTTCCGATGCATAAAAAGGCCGCGCCAACGAAGCGCGGCCTTTTTCGTGTCATGAAGCTGTTGCCTCGGCGGTGCAGTCTCCGCTGGCTAAGGGGTTCGGGGCCCCGACGTCGACATGCATCGTTTTCGGGGACTTACGTTCATGACCTATCGTTCGCTTGCACTCGCCCTCACCGGTGGGGTCTTCACACTGATTGCCACGGTGCCGGCGACCGCTGAAATGGGTGTCTCCGTCTATGGCGGTTTCCAGACGGCACCGCACAGCGATATCGAGGTCTCGGACGGACCAGACTTCCGCGCCGGCTGGGAAGGCAAGTCATTTCAGACACCGCCCTATTACGGTGTTCGCGGAACCTGGTGGATGACCAATCTGGGCAAGCCCAATCTCGGTCTCTCTGTCGATTTCACCCATGCCAAAGTCTATGCCAATAGCGAGACGCTGGCTTCCTCCGGCTGGTCACATTTCGAATTCTCCGACGGCATCAATCTCCTGACGCTGAACGCGCTTTATCGCATGCCGATCGAGGGGACGAAATTCGTGCCTTATGTCGGCGCGGGTGCCGGCATCAACGTGCCGCATGTGGAGGTGACGCGTGGCTCTGGCCGGACCTTCGAATATCAGCTTGGTGGTGCGACCGTACAGGCGCAGGCCGGTGTGGCCTATGATTTCAATGAGAACTGGTCGGCTTTCGTCGAGTACAAGGGCAACTATTCCTGGGTCGATGTCGACATCGATTCCGGCGCGTCGCTGAAGACCAACATCCTGACGAACGCGGTAAATGTCGGGGTCAGCTACAGGTTCTGAAGCTCAACGCTTCACATCGCAGAAGATCGAGCCCTCATGGGTAATGATCGTCTCGGCGCCGGCGGTGCCGCCCATTTTCAGCTTCTCGACCTTCATCGCGTAGCGGCCCTTGAAGCGCATCTCGGTGTCGGAGCTGCGGTCGGTAATCATCGACATGGTCACGCGGTAAAGGGGTTCCCTTTGCGGGGCAAAGGCATGAATGCTGAAGCGCAGGTCGCGGTCGTCGATCCAGTACTGCCTGAGCATTTCCGAGGTAATCTGGAAGCGCCGGAAGCCTGAGGGTGCCGCCTTGTCCTTGACCCCGGCCATGCCGCGGAAATGCACCAGCTTTTCCTGGTCCTTGTTGCTGAAGCCGCTTTCCAGGGACATATCGATCACCGTGTCGGATGCGGCACAGTATATGCGCTCGATCGCCTTCGCCGGTGTCACGAACGGACAGAGGAATGCGAAAGCGACGACTAGACTCTTGTTTGCCATGAAGGCCTCCCGGGATGCTCCATCCCAGGACAGTTATTGCAGAAATCGCTTAACAATTCGCTCAGGCCGAGACGCGGCGATCAAGCGCTGAGGGGCGCGGGCCGCCATAGGCCCAATTCAACAGTTCCACCGTATGAACAACCGGAATGCCCGTGGCAGAGCCGATCTGCGTCATACAGCCGATGTTTCCGGCGGCGATGACATCGGGTTTCGTCGACTCGATGTTCTTCACCTTGCGGGCCTTCAACCTGGCGGAAATCTCGGGCTGCATGATGTTGTAGGTGCCGGCGGAGCCACAGCAGAGATGGCCTTCCGGTGGGTCCTTGACGGCAAAGCCGGCTGCCTTCAGCAAAAGTTTCGGCGCCATCGTCACCTTCTGGCCGTGCTGCAGGGAGCAGGCGGAGTGATAGGCGACCGTCATGCCCTTGGTTTCTGCGATCGGCAGATCGAGGGTGGAGAGATATTCGGTGACGTCCTTCGCGAGCGCCGACACCCGCGCCGCCTTTTCGGCATAGGCGGGGTCGAGGCGCAGCATGTGGCCGTAATCCTTGATCGTCGTGCCGCAGCCCGAGGTCGTGACGATGATCGCATCGAGGCCGCCCTCTTCAATCGCGCGGGTCCAGACGTCGACGTTGCGGCGGGCGCTGTCGAGCGCCTGTTCCTCACGGCCCATATGGTGGACGAGAGCGCCACAGCAGCCCTCGCCAGGGGGTACGACGACCTCAACGCCGAGGCGGGTCAGGAGCGAGATCGCCGCTTCGTTGATGCCGGGATCAAGCACCGGCTGGGCGCAGCCGGTGAGGATCGCGACACGGCCGCGGCGCGCAGCGGTCGCGGCATGGGTGGCGGGCTTGGCGAAGTCCGAGGGTGGCGCGACCTTGGTTGGCGCGAGCCTCAGCATGGCGGCCATGGGCTTGAGCGATTTCACCTGATCGAGGAGGCTGGCGAAGGGGCGGCCGAGGGCGGCAAGCTGCAGCGCCAGGCGAAAGCGGCCCGGATAGGGCAAGACCATGGCCAGCATGTTGCGGGTCAGCCGGTTCATCAGCGGGCGGCGATAGGTCTTTTCGATATGGGTGCGGGCATGGTCGACCAGATGCATGTAGTCGACGCCCGAGGGACAGGTCGTCGTGCAGGCAAGGCAGGAGAGACAGCGGTCGATATGGGTGACGATCTGCTCGTCCGCCGGGCGGCCGTTTTCCAACATGTCCTTGATCAGGTAGATGCGGCCGCGCGGGCTGTCGAGCTCGTTGCCGAGCGTCACATAGGTGGGACAGGTGGCGGTGCAGAAGCCGCAATGCACACATTTGCGCAGGATGCTTTCGGCTTCCGCGACATGGGGATCGGCGAGCTGTTCGGCGGTGAAATTGGTCTGCACGCTGTTCCTCCCCCGGAGCGGCCGGCATGGCCGCTCCCATGACTTCTAATCAGATCCACCAGCTGGTGGGACGGGCAATGGGTTCGCCGGCAGACGCCTTCTGCAGGCCTATGACGCAGCGGACGACGATCCAGATGGCGACGCCGAAGATCAGGATGACGCCGACGGCCACGAGCATCAGGAAGGAGGCGATCAGCGCATAGAGCAGACCGATCCAGAAGGTGCGGATGGCGTAGGTGTAATGCGTATCGATCCAGGCCGGCCCCTTGCCGCGGTTCACATAGGCCATGATCAGTCCGACGATGCCGGTGAGGCCGACGACGAAGCTGACGAGATAAAGGACATAGACAACCTGGACATTCATTCGCCCAGGGGAAAACCAGCCCTCGCCGCCAGAGGTCGTGGGCGGCTGGTATTGCGGATCAGTCATGACAAAACTCCTTCACGTCATAAGACCGGGATTGAAGATCCCGTGTGGGTCGAGTTTTGCCCTGACTCGGGCGGAAAGCAAAGCGACGGCAGGTGCTTGCGGCTCGAAGGCCGGGATTTCGGAGCGGATCTGCGGTGCGGCACGGAGCAGCGTGGCATGGCCGCCGCCCAGGGTGCGGATGCCATGGCGCAAGACCTCGGCCTCGGGATCGGCCTCCATGCGCATCCAGACGAGACCGCCCTGCCAATCGTAATAGGCATCGATACCGGCCCGGAGGCGAAGACCCGCGACCAGTTTCCAGGCCTGCGATGGCGCCATGGAGAGGCGCCACAGCGGCCGGGCCGTGCCATCGGCATAGGGCAGGACATCGCGGATTTCGGCCCAGAGGGCTTTGGTGTCGTCAGCGTCGAGACGGCTGACCGGGCCGAAGTCAGCAACGGCCGCCATGAGCTTTTCGGCACGCACCGCGACAGAGGCTTCGAGGCCCTCCAGGCGCATGACGGTGGCTGCGCCCTCGGGAAGCTTGCCACCGATGAAGCGACCGCGCACGCTTTCCGGCAGATGGGCAGCACCGGAGACTTCGACGGAGAGGGACAGGGCCGCGGCGAGCGCCTTCATCGCTTGCTCATCCTCCAGGCCTGAGATTACGATCGTGACCGCAGTCTTCGGCACCGGCAGGACCTTGAAGGTGACCTCGGTGAGGAAGCCGAGCGTGCCGTGGGAACCGGCGATCAGCTTGACGAGGTCGAGGCCCGTGACGTTCTTCATCACCTTGCCGCCGGCCTTGACCACTTCGCCCGCTCCGTTGACGAAGCGGACGCCGAGCAGATGGTCGCGGGCGGCACCTGCCGTGAAGCGGCGCGGACCGGAGCTGTTTACGGCAAAGAGGCCGCCAATGGTGGGCGTGCCCGAGGTGCCCATGGCGCCACGGTAGTCCATGGGTTCAAAGGCCATAGCCTGGCCGTTCTGGGCAAGAGCTGCCTCGATCTCGGCAACCGGCGTGCCGGCGCGGGCGGTGATGACCATTTCGGCGGGGTTGTATTCGACGATGCCGGTGAGGGATGCGGAGGACAGCACTGTTTCGGCCACCACGGGATTGCCGAAGCCGGCACGGCTGCCACCGCCACGGATTTGGAGCGGGGTTTTGCTGGCGGCATGGTCGCGGATGAGGTCGGCCGCTTCGATTTCGGTCGAGGGGTTCAGCATGCTTGGCATCATGCCCTCCCCTCCAGCGGAAAGACCTTGGAGGGGTTGAGGATCCAATCGGCATCAAAAGCGGAGCGCACGGCCATCTGCTGGTCGAGATCGACCTGGGTGAACTGGTGCAGCATGAGGTCTCGCTTCTCGATGCCGACACCATGTTCGCCGGTGAGGCAGCCGCCTGCGTCGACGCAGAGTTTGAGGATCTCCATGCCGGCCGCTTCGGCTTTCGCGGCATCTTCCGGATCGTTGATGTTGTAGAGGATCAGCGGGTGCATGTTGCCGTCACCAGCGTGGAAGACGTTGGCGACGCGCAACCCGTAGCGGTCGATGATCTCGGAGGTCTTGCGCAGGACGTAAGCGAGCTGGCTGAGCGGTACCGTACCATCCATGCAGATGTAATCGGCGATGCGGCCGGTGGCGCCGAAGGCGGATTTGCGGCCCTTCCAGATGAGGGCGGCTTCGTTGGCCGACTGGCTTTCGCGCACGGTCTTGACGCCATGGCGCTTGGCGATCTCGACGATCGCGGCCAGCATCGCGTCCATCTCGGCTTCCGAGCCCTCGACCTCGACGATCAGCAGAGCCTCAACGTCGAGCGGGTAACCGGCCTTGGCGAAGGCTTCGCAGATCTCGATGGCCGGCTTGTCCATGAATTCGATGGCGACCGGTATGATGCCGGCGCCTATGACATCAGCGACGCAGGAGCCGGCTTCCTCGGCGCTGTCGAAACCGAAGAGCACGGGGCGTGCGCCTTCCGGTTTGGCGAGCAGACGAACGGTCGCTTCGGTGACGATTCCGAGCTGGCCCTCCGAGCCACAGACGAGACCGAGCAGGTCATAACCCTCGGCGTCCAGATGCTTGCCGCCGAGATCGACAATCGTACCGTCGACGAGAACGATTTTGACGCCGAGCAGGTTGTTGGTGGTGACACCGTATTTCAGACAGTGGGCGCCGCCGGAGTTCATCGCGATGTTGCCGCCAATGGTGCAGGCGAGCTGCGAGCTCGGATCTGGGGCGTAGAAATAGCCGTCGGCACCGACAGCATCTGATATCGCGAGATTGGTGACGCCGGCCTGGACCGTGGCGCAGCGATTGGCGTAGTCGACCTCGATGATGCGGGTCATGGCGGAGAGGCCGAGCACGACAGCATCTTCCTGCGGGATCGCGCCGCCCGAGAGCGAGGTGCCGGCGCCGCGGGGGACGACGGGGATGCCGTAGCGATGGCAGTATTTCATGACGGCCGCGACCTGGGCCGTCGTCTCGGGCAAGACGACGGCGAGCGGGCGGCGGCGATAGGCGATGAAACCATCTGTCTCGAAGGGCACGAGCGCGTTTCGTTCCTCGACAAGGCGGCCTTGCGGCACCAGCTCCTTCAAGTCGGCGAGGATCTCCGCACGACGCGCGAGAACCTCTGGTCGCGGCGGCAAAAAGGCGATGGCCTCGCTCATGTCGGTCTCCTCCCTGATTGCCCGCGATCCTAGCCGCATCGAGGCCAGCGCTCAACTGGTCAAATTTTCTTACCACTAGGACTTTCGCAGGGCAAATGCTATGCACTTATGACCAAATCGGAAAAAGTAGCACGCACTCATGACCAATCTCGGTGATCTTGAAGTCTTCGTCCGGGTGATCGCGGCCGGCAGCATGTCGACGGCGGCGCGCGACCTCGGCCTGTCGCCCGCCGTTGTCTCCAAGCGCATCAAGCGGCTGGAGGACAAACTCGGCACGCGGCTCCTGCAGCGTACGACACGGCAGATTTCGCTGACGGAAGCCGGTCAGGGATTTCACGAGCGGGTGCTGACCGTTCTGGGCGGGCTGGAAGAGGCAGAGGCTTTCGCCTCGGGCCGTTCCTCGGAGGTCAACGGCACGCTGAAGATCTCGGCATCGACCTCCTTCGGTCGCATGCATGTCGCGCCACACTTAAAACCCTTCATGGAGGCGCATCCGGATCTCGCCATCCATCTGGTGCTCTCGGACGAGTTCACCGACATCGTCGGCGGCGGCTTCGATCTTGCCATTCGTATTGCCGAACTCAACGATTCCTCGCTGGTCGCACGCAGGCTCGCGCCCGTGCGTCGCGTGCTGTGTGCGGCGCCAAGTTATCTTGCAGAACACGGAACGCCTGAAACACTCGACGACCTGAAGAAGCATCGCTGCCTGCCCGCGCATAACCATGAATCCTGGCGCCTGGAGGGGCCGAATGGACCGGTCACGCTTCGTCCGGAGGGCATGCTGATCACCAATTCCAGCGAGGTGCTCCGCGAGGCCGTGATCGCCGGCCTCGGGATCGCGCTGCGCTCCACCTGGGATGTCGGCGCGGAACTGAAGAGCGGCAAGCTGGTGCAGGTGCTGCCGCAATATGAAAGCTCGCGCAACGTGGCGCTGTCTGCCGTCTATCCGAGCCGCCAGTTCCTGCCGGCCAAGGTGCGGCTGTTCATCGACTATCTTGCGGAGCTTTACGGGCCGGTGCCATATTGGGAGCGGTGACAGGTAGCAAAGAAGGTAAGCGATGCCTCAGGATTCTTCCAATATGTACGACGGGATAGGCACCCAGACCGAACGAGGCTTTACTCAGTCATCACACAAATTGCTGCTCCAACTTGTTGGAGCTCTCGTATTTATTGCTCTCAGCCTCTGGATGACATGGGACACCTACACCTCTGATGATCCGAGGTTCCTCGTCGGCCTCGCGTGCACGGTGTTTTCTGGCATCTTTTTTGCCGCTACCGTGCACCGCCTTGTGGTGCTGCGCGGAAACGTGATCACACTCTCGCCAGAAGGGTTCCACGATCGGCGTCTCACGACACATTTGGTGCCGTGGCAATTGATCCAGGAGGTTTCTGAGTGGGGCTACCGAGGCAACTCAGCGTCGACAATCGTACTTGCGATTGATCCGGCGTTCACGGACAGCCTGCCTCTGACCCTGTACACCCGCCTCACCCACCCACTCGAAAAGATGCTTGGTACTCGAGGACTATGTGTCTTGACGTGGAGTCTGGACGTCCCACATGGCAGGCTTCTGACGCTTATGCGTGCTTACGCGGCGGCAGCAAAAGATCAGCAAGTGGCCTCAAGCGCTGCTGGCTAACTACCCGCCAACCCACCCGGTACCGAACTCCAGAAGCCGTACTTCTTCGAATGATTGCGCCGCAGCTCCGCGAGGAAAGCGGCATGGGTCGAGAGGCCGTGGCCTTCGGGCAGGTTCGGCATGAGGCGTGCGAGTTCGCCGACGTAACGGCCGGCATGGGGATAGGCCATGCCGATGCCACGCCGCAGGATATCTTCGACGAGCACACGGTAGAGCACGACGGCGGCCAGCGGCTCTTTGGCAGACAGCGCTTCTGCGGCGGGGGCGAGATCGTCGTAGTGGCGACCTTCCCAATCATGCTGGTGGCGCAGGACATGGGCGGCGGCGAGATCGAGACGTGGCCAGGCGAGGAAGAAGTCGAGCCCGAGATAGATGTCCTCGTGCTCTTTGGCGAGCGCCAGAGCCCGGTCGAGCTCGTCGAATTCGGCGAAATCGTCGAGCTTGGACAGGTAGAGCTTGAGGACGGCTGGATCGAGGGTTTCGCCGAATTCCCGCCAGCGCAGTTCCTGCGCGTCTTCGCGGCGCTTCAGCTTGTCCAGGATCTCGGCTTCCAGCAGGCGGCGTTCATGGGCGCCGTAATCCGGACCGACGGAGGCCAGCACGCCATTGACCGGGATGAGGCGCACGCCGCGGGGGCGCTCGCGCACCCATTCCAGCGCATCCTCGAAGCGGCCAGCCTGATGCAGCATGTCGGCCACGGCCAGCGTGTCGCGGCGGTTGTCGGGCTTCTGGCGTTCGAGTGCCAGGAAGTCGTCGATGTCCCCCTGATGCAAAGCGAGCGACTGCAGGAGATCGAGGGCGCCGAGCTTCAGGGGCTCCGATGGCAGGAGCTCGGCCAGCACCTTACGCCAGGCCGAGGCTGCCGGTGCCGAGACGACGCCCGTTAGTGCGCGCAGAAAACCCGTGTGCTCGCCATAGCGATCCCGCAGCCGCAGGCGTTCCAGATGCGGCACCAGCAGCGCCTGCTCCTCGGCACCAACTCCCTTGATGAGCTCAAGCGTGGCGAGTTCCGTATCCTCGAAGACCTTCCAGAGACGGGCATTGTCGGTCGCGAGACGGGCGGAGACGGGAAAGCGTAACCCTAGGAAACGCAGAATGCGCTCGGCTGCGGCCTGGGGATCGACTGACCCGAGCTCCGAGAGAATGTTGCGGGCAAGGGCCGCGAATTCACCGGCGAGGTCACGGGCGCGCGCCCTGTTGATGCGGGTCGTCGACTGGTCGATCGCGTCGAGGCGCTTGTCGATCAGCCGCGCCATCTCGTCTGGACCGGTTTCACCGGCCAGCGCCGTCTGCAGCCTGGCCTTCAGCGCCTTGTTTGCGGCGGACTCCTCCAGGAGAATATCGACCAATTTCTCGAGCCCAAGGCCTGATAGCCCCTTCTTGTCGAGTTTCGCCTTGGTCTGCTTCGCCATTCTGCCTGCTACCTGCCGCCGTTTGCGGCTTTATATCGACCAGAGAGGCGCAGCAGCAAGCGCTGATCAGCCTTCTCGATCATGACTGCGGCGGATCCGTCTGACGATCCACCAGACGCCGAGGACAGCGAGTGGCACGGAGAGGCCGGTGATGATCGCGGGATCGAACGGCAGGGCGTCGTGCGGGATGGCTTTGACGGCATAACCGACGAGGCCGACGACATAGTAGGAGATGGCGGCGACCGAGAGGCCTTCGACCGTCTGCTGCAGCCGTAGCTGCATTTCGGCGCGGCTGTTCATGGCGGTCAAAAGATCGGAATTCTGCCGCTCCAGCTCGACATCGATCCAGGAGCGAACCAGCGCCGTGGCGCGCGAAAGCTTGCGCGAAAGGTTGGCCTGGCGTTCCTCGACCGACTGACAGGTGCGCATGGCGGGCGCGAGGCGCCGTTCGAGGAAGGCGCCGAGCGTCTCGTAGCCGGGCACCGGCGTTTCATCGAGCGTCTTGATGCGCTCGCGCACGATGCCGTCATAGGCTCGGCTGGCCCCAAACCGATAGAGGCTCAGGGCGGCATTGGCTTCAAGCTCGGCGGCCAGGCGCGTGAGTTCCGACAGCATCTCGTCGGACTCGTCGCGGGCATGGGCCTTCATACGTTGGGTCACGGCGGTCAGGCCATCCTCGATGCGGCGGATCTCCGGTGACAGCGTCTGAGCGAGCGGCAGGCCGAGCATGGCCGTGGTGCGGTAGGTTTCGATGTCGAGCAGGCGCTGGACAACGGCGCCGCGACCGGCCTCGGTCATGCCGCGATCGATGACAAGGATCTGGGTGAGGCCGTGGCCATCCTGGCGGAAGTCGGTGAGAACGGCTGCCTGACCGTTTTTCAGCTCGCTGTAGCAGAGGCTGGCCGGATCGAAGGCGGCACGGGCATCGGCGATTTCGGGACCATCGGGTCGCAGCTCCAGGCGGATCCCCGAAATCAGTGGACCAGGGGCAATGAAGCCGTCGCCAAAGGGGTGGATCGGCACCTCGCCGCCGAAGCTTTCCGGCAGCGGCCCATCCCAGAACCATGTGGAGAATTCGGTGTGGCGCTCCCAGCGCAGGGTGCCCTGCCCCCAGGCCAGCGAATGATAGCGTCCATTTTTTTCCGGCGGGGCGACACCGCGTGCCCGCGACAGTTCGGAAATGGCTGCGTGATGCACGGCAGATCCGCCATCCATCATGAAGGCGAGCTGGAAGATGACCCGGCCGGACTTTACCAGCGCATAGGGCCGCGCGTGGATTTCCCCGAGCGCCAATGCGCGCTCCGGTGCCATCGGAAATGCGAAATCACCCTTTGCCACGCCGTCCGTCTCCCTTGCCCTGTCGCAAGCTAGCAGCGACCGGGGAGAACCGCAAAGGCGCATTCGTCACAGTGCGACAGGACCGGGTGTCGCACATTGCCGCTGATCCAACTGGGCAAATTATTTGACCAATTCTTGCCCGGCTTGTTAAGTGGCCCGATGGAGGCCGCGATGAGCGAGAGCGACGACAGACTGTTTTCAGGGGTGAGCCACAGCCGCACGGCCGACGAGGTGGTGCAGCAGATCGAGCTTTTGATCCTCGACGGGGTGTTGCGCGACGGTGACCGGCTGCCGGGCGAACGGGAACTCGCGCAGTCTCTGGAAGTCTCGCGGCCGATCCTGCGCGATGCGCTGAAGGAGCTGGAAAACCGGGGGCTGCTGGTCAGCCATCATGGGGGCGGCACCTTTGTCGCCGATATCATCGGCCAGGTCTTTTCCAAGCCGATTATCGATCTCATCTCCCGGCATGCGCGGGCGACGCGCGACTATCTCGAATACCGCCGCGAGCTGGAGGGGCTGACGGCCGAACTTGCGGCGCAGCGCGCGACGGAAACCGACAAGGCGCTGCTGACGCGGATCATCGAGGACATGCGCCGCGCCCATGAGGATCTCGACCCCGAGGCCGAACTCGCGGCCGATGTGGACTTCCACAATGCTGTAGGCGAAGCGGCCCACAATATTATCCTCCTGCACACAATGCGTGCCTGCTACCGGCTTTTGTCGGAAGGCATCTTCTTCAATCGCAAGGCTGTCTTCTCGCTGCCCAATGCGCGGGAACGGCTGCTGGAACAGCATGTGGCCATTCATGATGCGGTACTATCAGGCGACCCGCAGAGGGCCAAGGCTGCGGCCGAGGCACATATCGACTTCGTCATGCGCTCTGCCGACGAAAGTGCGCGCGCCGACGAATGGGGCCGCGTGGCCAAGCTCCGGCTGATCCAGCGGGACGGCGGCCGGGCGACCCGCACGGGCGCAAATTCCAGGACGGACGGGAAAACTTAAGCCCGCATTCACGCCATCCTCGCCACCGGTCAAGCGATTGGAAACGCGGCGACATGGAGCGGCCGCATGGTTTTGTAAGCTATAGCTCGTTTACGACAAATTTCGCTGCTCGCGAAATTTTCATCTCATATTCGAAACATTTATCTCTTTATCGCGTTATCATTCCCACTCGTTCAGAACGAAATTCTCAAGAGTGGGGATTATGGCATTACCAACGGATCCGCATGAGACGCCGCGTATCGCGCTCGTTTCCACGCATGGCTACGTGGCTGCACAGCCGCCTCTCGGGGCCGCCGACACCGGCGGCCAGGTTGTTTATGTCCTTGAACTGGCGAAGAAACTTGCCCAGCTCGGGCACAAGGTTGACATCTTCACCCGCCGCTTCGAGGATCAGCCCGAGATTGACGAGGTGGACGAAAACGTCCGCGTCGTGCGCATTCCCTGTGGCGGGCGCGACTTCATTCCGAAGGAATATCTGCATCGGCATCTCAACCAGTGGAACGAGAAGGCGCTGCGCTGGATCAAGCGCGAAAACCTCTCCTATCTCTTCATCAACAGCCACTATTGGGATGCGGGTGTCGCGGGACAGCGGCTTTCGGAGGCGCTTCGCGTGCCGCATATCCATACGCCCCATTCGCTGGGCATGTGGAAGAAGCGGCAGATGGAAACGGACTATCCGGAGCAGGCGGACAAGTTCGAGCAGGAATTCAACTTCAAGGAACGCATCCAGCACGAACTAATCGTGTATCGTAGCTGCCAGCTGGTGATTGCGACGACGCCGATCCAGCTGGACATGCTGACCGAGGATTACGGGCTGCCGCGCAATCGCGTGCACATGATCCCGCCCGGCTATGACGACAACCGCTTTTATCCAGTGTCGGAATCCTCCCGCCGGATGGTGCGCCAGCGCTTCGGCTTCGAGGGCACGACTGTGCTCGCGCTCGGACGGCTTGCGACCAACAAGGGCTATGATCTGCTGATCGACGGCTTTTCGGTGCTGGCCGAGCGCGTGCCGGAGGCGCGGCTTCGGCTGGCGCTTGGTGGCGAAAACCTGGATGCCCAGGAAGAGACGATCCTTGCCCAGCTCAAGCAGCAGGTTGCCGATCTTGGTCTGACGGAGAAGGTCGAGTTTACCGGCTTCATTCCCGACGAAGACCTGCCGGACATGTATCGGGCGGCCGACCTCTTCGTGCTCTCGAGCCGTTACGAGCCCTTTGGCATGACGGCGATCGAGGCCATGGCGAGTGGAACGCCGACGATCGTGACCATCCATGGCGGGTTATTCCGCGCCGTCAGCTACGGTCGCCATGCGCTGTTTGCGGATCCCTTCGACAAGTATGATCTTGGCATCACCATGATGAAGCCGCTCAAGCATCCGCGGCTCTACGGACGGCTGTCGCGCATGGGCGCACACAAGGCCCGGAGCCTGTTCACCTGGACCGGAATTGCCCAGCAGCTTGTCGCTCTTGTGGAAGGCCGCCCGGTGGCGCAAGCTCTCGAAGAAAGCGACTGGGCAGAACCATGGAACGACGGGGATTGAAACCGATACGCCTCTTATCGTCCGATCTCGACGGGACGCTTGCGGGTGACCGCGACGCGTCGCGAGAGTTTGCGCGGCTTTGGGAGGCTTTGCCCGAGGCGACGCGCCCGCTGCTCGTCTACAACAGCGGTCGCCTGATCAAGGATATCATCGAGTTTACGGCGGAAGAGGGATTGCCGGCAGCGGACTTTCTCATCGGCGGCGTTGGCACCATGGTGCATTCAAGCGCGCATCCGCACCTGACGATAGAATATCAGAGCCTGATCGGGGAAGGCTTTGACGTCGACCTCATCGAGGCCGAGCTCGTCATGATGGAAAGGCTGAAGCGGCAGCCGGCACAATACCAGCATGACTACAAGTCGAGCTGGTATCTGCATGACGCAACGTCAGAGGAAATCTCGGAACTGGAGCAGTTGCTCACCGATTCCGGACACCGGGCACGCATCATCTATTCGAGTGCGCGGGATCTCGATGTTTTGCCTGATATCGCCGACAAGGGACAGGCACTTGCCTGGCTGTGCCAGCAGCTCGATATCGGCCTCGACGAAGTGGTCGTCGCGGGGGACACCGGCAATGACCGGGCGATGTTCGAACTTAACGAAGTGCGCGGGATCCTGCCCGGCAATGCGCTGCCGGAACTCGCCAGCCTCGCACAGGCAAGGGCCCGCATGATCGCAACACAGGGAAATGCTGCCTGGGGCGTGATCGAAGGATTGAGCCTGCTTGGCGTGTTTGCGTCGTCTGATGCGGCCTGAGTGTCGGAAAAAGCGACTTTTGGGCACAGAATGTCGCATTGTAATGAACGCATCGCGCGCGCACCTGATAGGCAAGCAATAACCATCGCGTGAGAAGTGCCGTGAGGCGGTAACATCAAGCGTATTATGACAGCATTTTGGCGTATTCTAATCAACGAATCGAGGTGACAACTCCTTGGGTATCATTGGCCGCATCACATCCGACCTCAAGCTCATGCTGCAGCGTCCGCCGCGGCAGCAATTTGCTGCGATCTGCCATCGCACGAAGAAGAAGACGGGCGATCTGGAGGTTCTGCTGATCACGAGCCGCGATACGGGCCGCTGGGTCATTCCAAAGGGTTGGCACATGCCGGGCAAGCAGCCGCATGCCATTGCCGAGCGGGAGGCCTTCGAGGAGGCCGGCATCAAGGGCAAGGCGTCGCTGGAGCCGATCGGCTACTACACCTACATGAAAAAGATGCGCGGCGGGCACAAGGTGCCGACGCGGGTGCAGGTGCATGCGCTTGAAGTGAAAAACCTGATGAAGGAATTTCCGGAAAAGGGAACACGCCGTCTCGAATGGGTCAGCTGCGAGGAAGCCGCCTCTCGTGTCGACGAGCCGGAGTTGAAATCGCTGTTCGCTGACTTCGCCAAAATGGCTCTCGCTGCAGCACCGGCGATGAAAAAGGCTGTAGGACAAGCCTAAAAAGCACTGTCACAAAACTGTCATATTGCGAGCCGGCGCCTTTGCCGCTAGGGGCTTCTGCAATTCGATGAATTCGTCACACGTGGCCGATTGCCCACGGACAAGGCTTCATCATCACCCGTTAGACTGCAGACTGAGGATCCGGACAGGGCCTCTGCCGGAGACACACAGCATGGGCAAAACCAAGCCGAAACTCGTCAAGCCAACCCTCGACAAGGATCTCGACAAGATCGCTCATGTAGAGGAAGCGGCACATCACGTCTCGCGTGGCTTTGCGCCGCTCGGCATCGCGCTGATCTTCCTGGTGCTTGCAACGGTGCTTGCCGGTGCAGCCGTTATGGACCGACCGGGGGCTACTGTCATCATCGCGGCAGCGGCGATCGGCGCCTATATGGCGATGAATATCGGCGCAAACGACGTGACCAACAATGTTGGTCCGGCCGTCGGTTCGCGCGCCATGACCATGGGCGTGGCTCTTGCGATCGCCGTCGTGTTCGAGACCGCCGGCGCGATGATCGCCGGTGGCGACGTCGTCTCCACGATCTCGCGTGGCATTGTCGATCCGGCCAAGATGGCAGATGCCGATACCTTCATCTGGGCCATGATGGCCTCGCTCCTGTCCTCGGCGCTCTGGGTCAACCTTGCGACCTGGATCGGGGCGCCCGTGTCGACGACCCATGCCGTTGTCGGCGGTGTTCTGGGTGCCGGCATTGCCGCCGCCGGCATGTCGGCAGTGGATTGGGGTGTCATGGGTGGCATCGCTGCGAGCTGGATCATCTCGCCCGTGCTCGGCGGCATCATCGCGGCGCTCTTCCTCGCCTTCATCAAGGAGTTCATCATCTACCGCGAGGAGAAAATCGCCGCAGCTCAGCGCTGGGTGCCCGTGCTGATCGGCATCATGACCGGCTCCTTCATCGCCTATCTTGCGCTCAAGGGTCTGAACAAGCTCATCGCCATCAGCCTCATGCAGGCCTGCCTGATCGGCCTTGCCTTCGGCATCCTGTCCTGGTGGCTGAGCGTTCCCCTGATCCGCCGCCAGTCGCGCGGGCTCGATAATCGCAATCAGTCGCTGCGCAAGCTCTTCCAGCTGCCGCTGATCTTTGCAGCCGCCCTCCTCTCCTTTGCCCATGGTGCCAATGACGTCGCGAACGCGATCGGGCCGCTCTCGGCCATCGTGCATGCAGCACAGGACCATGAGATCTCGGGCGAGGTTGCCGTGCCGCTCTGGGTCATGGTGATCGGTGCTGCCGGCATTTCGCTCGGCCTGCTGCTCTTCGGTCCGCGCCTCATCCGTCTCGTTGGCGAGCAGATCACCAAGCTCAACCCGATGCGAGCCTTCTGCGTGTCGCTGTCGGCCGCCATCACCGTCATCGTTGCCTCGGCATTGGGACTTCCGGTGAGCTCGACGCATATCGCTGTCGGTGCCGTCTTCGGCGTCGGCTTCTTCCGTGAATGGTACACGCGCAATTCCAAACGGCGCATGGCCTATATGCGCAACAAGGCGGAGCGTTTCGAGATCGAGCCGAAGCCGGAACGCAATCCGGAGGAAATCCGCCGTCGCTATCTCGTGCGTCGTTCGCATTTCATGACGATCGTCGCGGCATGGATCATCACCGTTCCTGCCTCTGCCGGCCTTGCAGCCGTCCTGTATTGGGTTATGTCTCACCTCGTCATTTGATCCCGGAGACGAGACTTCCATGCGTGCCAACTACCGGATGCAGCGGCTCTATGTGACCGCCGATCTCGCTGAAACCCAGGCCTTCGAGGCGACGGCGGAGCAGTTCAACTACCTCGCCAACGTCTTGCGCTTCGAGGACGGGGCCGAGCTTCTCGTCTTCAACGGGCGGCATGGCGAGTGGCGGGCGAGCGTGCATTTCCCATCACGCAAGAAGATCCTGCTCACTCCGGTGGAAGAAACGCGTCCGCAACCTGCCGATTGCGACCTGCACTTCCTCTTTGCCCCTCTGAAGGTCGGGCGGATGGATTATCTGGTGCAGAAGGCCGTCGAGATGGGTGCTGGGCTTCTACAGCCGGTCATGACCCAGCATGTGCAGGGCAAGATCGGCAGTGTGGAGCGGTTGCAGGCCAATGCAGTCGAGGCGGCCGAGCAATGCGGCATTCTCGCCATTCCCCGGGTCGTCGAGCCGGTGAAGCTGCGCGATCTGCTCGAGCGCTGGCCGGCGGACCGCCGGATCATCTACTGCGACGAGGACAGCGCGACGCAAAATCCCCTTCCCGCCCTGTCGCGGATCGAGGAGAAATCGCTGGCCCTGCTGGTCGGGCCGGAAGGCGGCTTCTCGGAAGACGAGCGCGCCCTGCTGCGCTCCCTGCCCTTTGTCACGGCCATTCCGCTCGGCCCCCGGATCCTGCGCGCCGATACGGCAGCGGTTGCTGCGATGGCAGTCGTACAAGCAGCCATCGGTGACTGGCGCTAGCCGTCCGCAGCGCCATTCCACGTTCCGGTTTTTTGAGCGGTGCTTGAGAGAATTTCACTTGCACGGCACATAAATCCGGTTCAATCAGCCTCTGTGATGGGCCTTCTCGTGCCCTCCTGCGACGCCCAGCAAGGTAGCTTTCATGGCCCGTGACACGACCGATCAGACCCCCCTCGGCACCCTCGATGACATGGCGGCCTATATGGACGCAGGGTCGAAGCCGAAGGACCAGTTCCGGATCGGCACCGAGCATGAGAAGTTCGCCTTCTTCCGGGCCGACAACAGCCCTGTCCCCTATCATGGGGACGCCAGCATCTCGGCGCTGCTGACGGGCATGCAATCCAAGCTCGGCTGGGAGCCGATCATGGACGGCGAGAACATCATCGGCCTTGGCGAACAGCATGGCATGGGCGCGATCTCGATCGAGCCGGGCGGCCAGTTCGAACTGTCCGGCGCGCCGGTCGAGACGCTTCACCAGACCTGCAAGGAGTCGAACCAGCATCTCGCGGTCCTGCGCGATGTGGCCGAACCCATGGGCATCCGTTTCCTCGGCATTGGCGGCAGCCCGAAATGGACGCTGTCCGAGACGCCGCGCATGCCGAAGTCGCGCTATGACATCATGACCCGCTACATGCCGACGGTCGGCAGTCAGGGTCTCGACATGATGTACCGGACCTGCACCATCCAGGTGAACCTCGACTTCTCGTCGGAAGCCGACATGC
The DNA here is from genome assembly GCA_958439205.1 of uncultured Allorhizobium sp. Taxonomy (GTDB): domain Bacteria; phylum Pseudomonadota; class Alphaproteobacteria; order Rhizobiales; family Rhizobiaceae; genus Allorhizobium. The sequence goes on from OY288189.1 coordinate 4,079,345, forward strand.
GCCAGAAGATGCGGGTGTCGATGAAGCTGCAGTCCTTGGCGACCGCACTTTTCGCCTCCTCGCCGTTCACCGAAGGCAAGCCGAACGGACTTCTCTCCTGGCGCGGCGACATCTGGCGCGATACCGACAACCGCCGCGCTGGCGTGCTGCCCTTCACCTTCTCGAAGGACTTCTGTTTCGGCGACTACGTCGCCTGGGCGATCGATGCGCCGATGTATTTCATCACGCGTGACGGGCGCTATCACGACTGTACCCACATCACCTTCCGCCAGTTCATGGACGGCGCATTGAAGGGCGAGATCGCCGAGTGGGAGCCGCAGCAGGGCGACTGGACCAACCACCTCTCGACACTCTTCCCAGACGTGCGGCTGAAGCGTTTCCTCGAAATGCGTGGTGCCGATGGTGGACCGTGGCGGCGGATTTGCGCGCTCCCGGCGCTCTGGGTCGGCCTGCTCTATGATGAAACCGCGCTTGCCGCGGCTGACGATCTGACCGCAGACTGGACCGTCGAGGATGTCATCGCGATGCGCGATGCAGTTCCGGCTCAGGGGCTGAAGGCTTCGGTCGCCGGACGGCCGATGATGGACGTGGCGCGAGACGTCGTCGAGATGTCACGCTCCGGCCTCAAGGCCCGTGCCCGCGTGAATTCCGAGGGACAGGACGAGAGCGTTTTCCTCAACACGCTGGACGAGGTGCTCGCCAAGCGCACCACCTTGGCCGACGACATGTTGGCGCTTTATCACGGCCGCTGGAACGGCTCCGTGGAACCCGTCTTCGAAGAATATCAGTACTGAGGCGCTAGCCCCCTCCCCTCGCGCCATTTCAGCAAGGCGGCAAAAAGCGGTTTGCCTGGAGACCTTTCCGGATATAGTGCGGAATCATCTGCACGCATCCGGGGAGATTTGCCATGCTGCCACTGTTCGACATGATGCTGCAGGCGCAAAATGGCATGGCGATGGACGCCATGGCCAAGCAATATGGCCTGGCGCATGAACAGGCGGCCAAGGCCGTTGCGGCGCTCATGCCGGCCTTTGCCTCGGGCTTCAAGCGCAACACCACCAATCCTTACGATTTTTCGGCCCTGGTCCAGGCGATGACCTCGGGGAATTACGCCAAATATTTCGAGGATATGAGCTCGGCCTTCACCCCCCAGGGCATCGCCGACGGCAATCAGGTTCTCCAGCAGCTCTTCGGTTCGAAGGAAGTCTCGCGCGCCGTGGCAGCACAGGCGGCGCAGCTGACCGGCATCGGACAGGACATCCTCAAGCAGATGATGCCGGCCATGGCCGACACGCTGATGGGCGGGCTTTTCAAGCAGACGACGGGACAGTTCCCGGGTGCCAATGCATTCGCCGGGACGCCGATGGCAGCGATGATGCAGCAATGGCTGGAAAGCACCGGCCTGCAGCCGAAGCCGAAGCCGCAACAGGCGGCCATGGCTGCCGCGATGTTCGACAACCCGTTCATGCGCGCCTTCCAGGAGATGATGGGCGGACAGAAGAAGCCGGAACCGCAGGCTGCTGCGAACCCCTTCCTCGACAACCCCTTCACCAAGGCCTTTCAGGACATGGCGACGGCCTATACCGCGCAGATGACCGGGCAACCTGCCGAAGCGCCCAAGGCCTCGCCGGAGCCTGCGAAGACGCCGGAAAAGGAAGCGCAGGAAGGCTTTGCCGCGATGATGAACACCATGTTCGACAGCGGGCTTGAAGTGCAGAAGAGCTACCAGAAAAGCATGGAGCAGATCTTCGACACCTATCTCACGGCCTCGCGGAAAGACGAGACGGCAGCGCCACAGCCGAAAGGCTGACGCGCGCTTCCACTTCTCCCATCCTCAAACGAAAAACGGCGCGGTCTCCCGCGCCGTTTCGCATTTTAAGGGCCCTCTGACCTCAGAACTCTTCCCATTCACCATCGGACTTGTTGTCCTTGGCCTGGTTCAGCTTTGCACCGAGACCGATGGAAATCTTGTCCATCAGGGAGCGGGCCGGAGACGCGACGGCGCGGTTGCCGGCTTCGGCCGGGGCCACCTTGGGCTTGAGGAAAGACCGGGAGGCTGGCTTGGCCGCATTGGCCGCAGGCTGCGGTGGTGTCGGCTGGGCCGGACGACCGAAGCTCGTATCGCGCTGGTCAGCGAAACGGTTCTGGATGGTGGAGGCATTGGCCTCCAGGGTGAACTGACCGACGAGGCCCGAGAGCATTTCGGCGTCGCGCGTCAGACCCGACATTTCGGCATTGGTCTGTTCGGCCGCCCGCGCGTTCTGCTGGGTAACGTTCTCCATGCGCGCCACGGCGTCATTGATCTCGTTCAAGCTCGCCGACTGCTGCTTGGAGGTCGAGGCGATCGAATGGATGTGGTCGCCAATCTGCACGACCTGACCCGCAATCGATGAGAGCACGGTTCCGGTTTCACGCACGAGACCGACGCCGCTTGCGACTTCCTCACCGGACTTGGTGATCAGGCTCTTGATGTCCTTGGCCGCGGTTGCGGATCGCTGGGCGAGCTCGCGGACTTCCTGGGCGACGACGGCAAAGCCCTTGCCAGCTTCGCCTGCGCGGGCGGCCTCGACACCGGCATTGAGCGCCAGGAGGTTCGTCTGGAATGCGATCTCGTCGATCACGTTGATGATCTTCGAGATCTCGCTTGAGGCATTTTCGATGCGCTGCATGGCATCGATGGCGCCGCCGACGATCTCGCCTGAGCGGTCGGAATTGGAGCGAGCCTCGCGGGCGAGGCGCGACGCGTTTTCGGCGCGCTCCGAGGAGTGGCGGATCGCCTCCATGATCTGGCGGATGGCGGTCGAGGTCTCGACCAGAGCGGCGGCCTGCTGCTCGGTGCGATGGCTGAGATCGGCCGTCGCCGAACTGACCGTGCCGCTCTTGCGATTGATCTCGGCGACATTGCCGTGGACGGCGGAGACCGTGTCGGAGAGGCGCTCCAGCGATGCGTTGAAATCGAGACGCAGCCGGTCGAGATTGCCGGCCAGCGGCTTGCGGATCGTACCCGTCAGATCACCATTGGCCAATCGCTGGAGGCCTGTGCCCAGAACGTCGATGGCCTCGGTGAGCTCGGCTTGCGCGGCGGCGCGTTCTGCCTCGCGCTGGTGGCGTTCGCTTTCGGTGGCCGAGCGGCGGCTTTCGTTTTCCGCTTCAAGCTCGCGCTTGTCGATTTCAGCCTTGCGGAAGACTGCGACGGAACGGGCCATGTCACCGATTTCGTCGGAACGGTCGATGCCCTTGAGGTCGAGGTCGGTATTGCCATCCGCCAGCTGGCCCATGGAGGTGACCAGTTCGGAGATCGGGCGGGTAAGGCTGCGCGAGAAAACAAAGCCGACTAGCGAGCCGATGAGGACGAGAACCGCGCCGATGCCGACGGATTTCAGGCCGGCGGAGACGAGTTGCGCGGTCACTTCTTCCTCGCCGATCAGCGCAACGACCGACCAGCGGACGTCGCCGAAATCGAGCGGCACGCTCGCGGCCTGGCTCGTGATGCCGCGATAGCCCTCAATGGCGCCGCTCGCATCCTGACCGCCCATGACGGTTGCCAGCAGCGGAGAGCTCATGGTGACCTTCATGCTATCGACATCAGGCGTGCGCGCGCTGTCGGAGACGAGCAGACCGTTCTTGTCCACAAGCACGGTTTCACCGGTTTCACCCAGGCCGCGCGTATTGGCAAAAATGCCATTCAGCTGATCGTTCGGCAGCTGATAGGCCAGCACACCGAGCTTGCGTTCATTCATGATGATCGGCACGGCGACGAAGGCCGCCGGGGCGCCATTGGACGGCTCATAGGCCTCGAATTCGGAATTGGCGAAAGTCTCGGGGTCGTCGCTTTCCAGGACCTTGCGGAACACCTGTGCCAGTCCGGTATCCTTGTAGGGTCCGCTGACCAGATTGGTGCCGAAATCCCTCTCCTTCATGACCGTGTAGACGACATTGCCGTCGGCATCGATCAGGAAGATATCGTAGTAGCCCTGCGCCTGGAGGTGCTTCAGGAAGGTCGTATGGCCCTGGCGGTGCGCGCGGTCGTAGCTGTCCTTCTTGGCGCTATCGAGATTGAACTTCTCGCCGACCGGATTGGGATTCTCGTCGATATAGCGCTTCTGAAGCTCGGCTGACGGATTGTCACCCAGCTTCGGCCAGGCACCCGTGATGCCGAACAGCGCCTGCTGGGTCATCATGTCGGCGGCAGTTGCGCGGGCGTCGAGGCGGATGGCCTCCAGGAAACGCCGCGCCTCGTTGCGGCGGCCGTCGGCGGTCGCCTCGAGCTTCTGGTAGACCTGTTCATCCAGGATCCGGCTTTGCTGCACAAGGCCGATCGCCACAGAGGCGCTCAGGATGACGAGAGCGAACAGCGTGGCCGCCAGGGGCAGCTTTGTCGATATGCGCATGAAGGGTCTCCGCAAGAGGTAGCGACGTCAGGCGTTTTCATCGCTGACATATGGCCGTTAGCAACAGGTTACTTCCCGCTGCTTATCCCTTCATATTTCACTACACGCATCGTTATTTTAGCGTTTACAAAAAAGCCCGGTCCGAAATAATCGGAACCGGGCAAGATGCAGGGCTATTGGCTGTCACCCTGCGGGGATGGGAGGCGGGCTCAGTCGCTCTTCTGGCCGCGCAAGGATCGCTCGGCGCGGCGGCGCGCGAGGCGGGTCAGTTGCAGCGAAGGATCGTCAGTCAAACCATGGCGGCGCAGCACGTCCTGAACATCTCCCCGGCTGAGGCCAAGGTCGTTCAGCAGACGTTCGTCGAGATCGGCAAGGCTGTTCGCAGCAAGACGATTGCGAAGCGCAACGCGAAGGGATCCGAGCCACACGTTCAGACGAGCGAGGCGCGCGGCAAGCGTCCGGCTCGGCGGTTCAGTGACAAGCTTGAGGTCAAAATCGAGGATCCGATCGTTCGTGCGCATAGCGTTATCCTTTCAGCGGGCACGAGAAGATTGCCCCGTCCGCGCAAGCGGACAGGCGATGAGGTTTGGGGGTGGAAGCTTGGCCGGAAACCGGTCGGTGAGGATTACAACCGCGAAGATGCCGAAAGCATATTGATCAGTCCAACGAATGTTTCTAATGGTAATCATCAACACTTCTGATGGACCATTGCCATGTCGGCTCCCCTCGATATCGATCAGCTTCAGACCTTCATCGCCATCGTCGACACCGGCAGCTTCACAAAAGCTGCGGGACGCGTGTTCAAAACCCAATCCGCCGTCTCCATGCAGATGCGCCGTCTCGAAGAGCGGGTCGGCAAGCAGCTCTTCATCAAGGATGGACGCGGCAACCGCCTGACCGCCGATGGTGACAAGCTGCTCAACTATGCGCGGCGCATCATCCGGCTGAACTCAGAGGCGATCGCCGCCTTCGACGACAACCGTCTGGAAGGCACGCTGCGGATCGGAACGCCGGATGATTATGCCGACCGCTACATGCCCGAGATTATCGGGCGCTTTGCCAAGACGCATCCGAATGTGGAACTCTACATCGTCTGCGAACCGTCGATGGACCTGGCCGACAAGATGGCCAAGGGCGAACTCGACATCGCGCTCGTCACGCACAATCCGCTGCTCAGGCAGTCCGATGTCGTGCGCACCGAACCGCTTTGCTGGGTGGGCTCTGCCAACCATCCGCTGAAGGATGATGCGCCGGTGCCGCTTGCTGTTGGACGTCGCGATTGCCAGTGGCGGCAGCTTGCCTGCTCGGCGCTTGATGCGGACGGACGCGAATACCAGATCCTGTTCACGAGCTGGTCTTCGACCGTCGTTGCGGCTGCGGTGCTTGCCGGCATGGCGGTTTCGATCCTGCCGGAATCGGCGCTTCGGACCGGCATGAAGGTGCTGACAGCGAATGACGGTTTTCCGCCGCTCCCGCCCGTTCAAATCGGTCTGATGAAGCGTCCGGGGCTCTCGACCTCGCTGGTCAATGCGATCACCGACCACATCACCGCCTGCCTCGACAACATCACGCCGGCGCAGGTGGAAGATGACATGGACGGGGAGCCGAAGACCTATTCGCGCTACTATCCGCGCCTTCGTGCCGGAAACATGATCCCCGGCTGGTGAGATCCGCCGCTCAGTAGGCGAAGATCGATGACCTGATGATGCGGCGCCATTGATCGAGATGAGCACGCGCTATGTCTTCCGGCTGCTGGGTTGCAAAGCGGATGACTTCACCGGTCGCCAGGATCATCAGCTTGAGATTGACGCGGAAGCGCTCGAAATCGCTCTCCGGGATAATGTGCGACAGATCGCGGTAAAAGCTTGCGATGATCTGCTCGTGGAAATCGCCCGAGAGCTGGGAGAGATCCCGGTCCGTGACAATCGCCTGCCAGAGCGCCATGTAGATCCGTTGCTCCCGAAACATGGCATGCAGCTCCAACAGGCTTTCGGATGCCCGGTCTGACGCTTCGTCCAAGGTCTGGACGCCCGCAAAGATTTGCCGGATGAAGCCTTCGAGCTGGCCCGAGAAGCGGTCATGTAAGACCTTGATGACCGCCACCTTCTGGGGAAAGAACTGGTAGAGCGAGCCGATGGAGACGCCGGCCCGCTGGGCAATCTCGCTCATGGTCGTCTCAGCAATCCCCTTTTCCAGGAAAAGCGCCACCGCTGCCTCGAGGATCGCCTCGAGCCGCTGGATGCTGCGTTCCTGTTGCGGGGTTTTGCGCGGCTGCAGTCGACCGTCCATGGTGTGCTCGCTCAATGCTGTATCGTCCGAGGGATCATCCCGCGGTTTCATGTCGCTAAACGGATAGGGAGCGGTTCTGGCCAAAAGGTTAACACTGGCGCTTCGTCCCCGACCTCTCGACCTTTACACAAAAAAGGTCGGTCGAGCGCGTCATCCTTCGATGCGCAGATGTCGCTCTCGCGCAAGGTCGAAGATCTGGATGCCGTCCTTCGGGCGACCGCGACGGCGCCATTTCGGATCCTGGAGCGTGTAGGTCGCATCGTCGTAGCCGGCCTTCCAGTGCTCCTCGATGGAGCTGCGGGAGAACTCCGCATCCATGGCATGGGTGGCATGCGAGGCACGGCGGTGGATCAGATGGACGATGGTGACGTCGTATTCATGGCCGATGGAACGCAGGATCTTCGCGTCTTCGTCATCGCGGAATTCGGGCGGGAGTTTTTCGAGCAGGCGCTTGGCTGCGCGGCGGACGATCTGGCGTCTCGCGAAATCGTCGGTGTTCATACGGGTTCGGCTGGAATAGCGGATCTCCTTGATCCGGCTCTCGACCTCGAACTGGTCACGCGGCATGTCACCGCGTGCGTTGAACAGGTCGACCTGGAATATCTCCAGATCGCGCGAGGCGTCGTTGACGTTGAGCACATGCTGCAGTGGCGTGTTGGAAACGAGACCGCCGTCCCAATAGTGGCGCCCGTCGATCTCGATCGGTGGGAAGCCGGGCGGCAGGGCGCCGGAGGCCGCCACATGCCGGGCATCCAGACGCGTCTTGCGGTTGTCGAAATAGGCGAAGTTGCCGGAGCGGATCTCGACCGCACCAAGACTGAGGCGTGTCTGGCAATCGTTGAGGAGATCGAAGTCGACCAAGCGCTCCAGTGTCCGCATCAGGGGCTCGGTGTCGTAGGCACTGAGGCGGACATCCGGATTGGTGATCAATTGATACGGTGTGGGAAGGCGCGGCGAGAAGAAGCCGGGAATGCCGAATGCCGTTGCCGCCAAGGCCGCTGCATCATTCTGGATGCGCCTCAGACTGTTGTCCTCTGCCGTCCAGCCGAAGTTCAGGCTGGAAGAGACCGTATGCCAGAAATCCCGGAGATTGGCGATCCGCCGCTCGCGCGGGCTACCGGCAATGATCGCAGCGTTGATCGCTCCAATCGAAATGCCCGCCAGCCAGTCCGGCTCGACCTCGTTTTCATGCAGGGCTTCATAGGCACCGGCCTGGTAGGCTCCCAGCGCACCGCCACCCTGGAAGACGAAGATGCGATCGGTTGCGGTGTTCGTGCCGGTGTCGGCGCCAGTCTCTGCCATGTGCCTGCCCAATGATTGCTGCAGCGCAATAGATAGGCGTGCCATGGCGGGGATGCCAGTCCGGATGGCTTCAATCAGCGTTCACTTTTGCAGCATGTCTTTCACATCAGACCCAAAAGAAATTCGACGCGCTCATCCCGTTTCGGATTATGACATGGCCAGTGCATTCTCCATCAAGGAAAGCCCGATGATCCGCTCGCTTGCCACCGCCCTGATCGGCGCCACTCTTCTCGCCTCCTCTCCTTCCTTTGCCGACGAGGCCTCTGTCGACCAGCAGATCGAAAACCTGCTCGGCGATGCTGCCGATTACAAGGAGCTCTTCTACGCCTTCAAGGTGGCGCTGGAGGAGGAGAAGTCCGACATCGTGGTCAGCCTCATCAACTATCCGCTGACCGTGAACATCGACGGCGATGAGGCCACTTACAGCTCGGAACAGGAATTGCTCGACGCCTATGATTCCGTGTTTACCGAGACGATCGTCGAGGCCGTATCCAACCAGGAATACGGCGATCTCTTCGTCAATTCCGAGGGCGTGATGATCGGCAATGGGGAAGTTTGGATTTCCGGCATCTGCGAAGACAGCGCCTGCACCAGCGCTCTGCCGCGCGTTGCCGTCATTCAATCGGGCAACTGAGCCGCACCTGTAGATGAATGAAAGGCGGCATCCGGGATGCCGCCTCTCCACGTTTGAAAGCCGAGATCAGGCGGCGAGATCAAGCACGATGCGGCCGTCGATCTTGCCCTCTTTCATCCGGTCGAAGATCGCATTGATGTTTTCCAACTTGTCCCAGCTGAAATGCGAGGCGACCTTGCCTTCACCGGCGAATTGCAGGCTTTCCTCGAGATCCTGACGTGTACCGACGATGGACCCGCGCACGGTGATGCGCTTCAGAACGGTCTCAAACACCGGAAGAGAGATGAAACCGGGCGGCAGTCCGACGAGCGACATTGTGCCCTTGGAGCGGAGGAAGCCATAGGCCTGTTCCATGGCCTTGGGCGAGACAGCCGTCACCAGCGCGCCATGCACGCCGCCGGTCGCCTTCTGCACCTGCTCGATGGCATCTGCCGCCGTGCCGTTCACCACCATGTCCGCGCCAAGGTCGGTTGCGAGCTTCAGCTTGTCATCGAAAATGTCGGCGGCGACCACATGCATGCCCATGGCCTTGGCATATTGCACGGCCATGTGGCCGAGACCGCCGATGCCGGAGATGACGACCCATTCACCGGGCTTAACCTCGGTTTCCTTGAGGCCCTTGTAGACCGTGACACCGGCGCAGAGCACGGGTGCTGCGGGGCCGAATTCGAGATTGTCCGGCAGGCGGCCGACATAGTCGGGATCGGCCAGGCCATACTGGGCGAAGGTGCCGTTGACGGAGTAACCGGTATTCTGTTGGCTGCCGCAGAGCGTTTCCCAGCCGGTGCGGCACGGATTGCAGCAGCCGCAGGCGGTGTGCAGCCACGGCACGCCAACGCGGTCGCCTTCCTTGATGCGGGAGACGCCGGAGCCGAGCTTGGCAACGTAGCCGACGCCCTCATGGCCGGGAATGAAGGGGGGCTTGGGTTTGACCGGCCAATCGCCATTGGCGGCATGCAGGTCGGTGTGGCAGACGCCTGTCGCCTCGTATTTCACCAGGATCTGGCCGGGGCCAGGATCCGGGATGGGCATTTCCTCGATCACCAGCGGCTTGCCGAATTCCCGGACGACCGCAGCCTTCATCATCGATGCCATGTCACTCTCCCGTGGGTTTCTCGTCATTCCCGCAACGCTCGAGCGGCGGGTATGGGCAGAAGGTATGCGCGGGATGGGTGCGAGCAGTTGATCGGTGTCAAACGGCCAGAGATTTCATCGGATTGTCATGATCGGGAGCCTCGAGGAGGCTCCCGACACAGATGCTCAGGCGAGGTTCTTCTTCAGGAACTCCACCGTGCGCGACCAGGCGAGGTCGGCAGCCGCCTTGTCGTAGCGGGCAGACGAGGTGTCATTGTTGAAGGCATGGTTGACGCCGTCATACATGTGCAGCTCGTAGGTCTTGCTGTTGGCATCCAGCGCCGCCTTGTAGGCGTCGATGCCAGCATTGATACGCTCGTCGAGACCCGCATAATGCAGCATCAGCGGAGCCTTAATCGACGGCACCTGATCGGCCGGGGCCTGCGAGCCGTAATAGGCGACGCCGGCACCAAGCTCGGGTGAGGCCACTGCCATGCGGTTGACCATGCCACCGCCCCAGCAGAAGCCGATCGCACCGACCTTGCCATTGGTCTTCTCATGGCCGGCGAGGAAGGCACGGGTAGCCTCGCCATTGGCCGTGGCATTTGCCATGTCGAGCGACTGGAACATCGCACGCGCCTCATCCTCATTGGCCGGCGTGCCTCCGTTCGGCGACAGGAAATCGGGGGCGAGTGCTACGAAGCCTTCGAGCGCCATGCGGCGGGCAACATCGCGAATATGCGGGTTGAGGCCACGGTTCTCGTGGATGACGATCACGGCGGGAAGCTTCTCCGCTGCGTCCTTCGGGATCGCGAGGTAGCCCTTCATTTCACCTGCGGCGCCCGGGTAGGTAACGTCTGCGACGTCGAGGCGCGCGTCGGTCTCTTCGACCATGGCGGCATTCGCCTGGTTGGCGGCGAGCATGGGCATGATGGCGGCGGCAGCGGCACCGGAGCCGGCGAGCGCCGTCAGCCTTTGCATGAAGCCGCGGCGGTCGAGGGTCAGGTGGGTGTATTCGTCATAGGCTTCGATCATGGCCTGCGTGATTTCGGGCTTCGACATGGCACTCTCCTTGGGGGACGGATTGGATGCCCTCGCAAGATAGTGCCGCTGCCTTTTGCGCCCACACACGTTGCCGTGAAGGCCTCAGCTGGTGGCCATCCAGGCGGCGAGCCAAAGCCAGAGCAGGAAGAGCGATACGAAGCCCAGCATGAAGAACAAGCGGCGCAGCGGCAGATTGCCGGTGAGCTGCATCGCGGCCTGGAGATAGCGTGCGACGACGAAGATCCAGGCGAGCACGAGGGCCACGAGGTTGTCCGCCTCCGTCATGAATAGCAGGACGGACACGGCGTAAAAGAGCACCGGCAGTTCGAACTGATTGGCGATCGCGCGGTTGACCACGCGGCTTTCCTCCGGCTCGGCCAGGTTCTCGCGGAAGGCAATGCGCTCGACCTTGCCGGCACGCACCACGGCGGCGCGGCGGACAACGAGCAGGGCATACAGACAGAAGACGAGAAAGACATGGGCCACGAGGGGCCAGAACATTTCAAAACCGGTCATGGGAAAATCAAATCCTCAAATGTGCGGCATGCAAGGCATCAATCATCCCTTGCCGGCTTCGGGCCAAAGGCCAGTCGCAGGGCTAGGATGCCGGAAATGACAAGTGCGGCAAACTTCAGGCGCGTCAGCCAGGCATGCGCTTCTGCGAGAAGATCAGCATTCCCGGGCGCCGGCACAGATGGCGGAAAGAGCAGGAGGCTGACGACGTTCTCGGCATAGTCGACGACGACATAGGCGATTGGCAGGGCCAAAAGAGCGGGCAAAAGCTGCGCGGCCGATCGGCCGTAGAGGCTCGCACCCGGCGCTGCGCGACGGATGAGTAGAACAAGAAACAGGCCGAGTGCGGCCGGCAGCAGGAGATCGGGGCCGAGATGCATGGCCCGCAGAAGTGCTGCGGCGTCCGGCTTGCTCTCCAGCATCATCTTGAGTGCCAGCAGCCCCTGCCCCGTGCTTTCGATGTCGAGATCGGGCATTGCCCTTCCGCCGGTTAGTTCGGCGAAAGGCCAGGCGAAGCTCAGGTTCATCCAGGCGAGGAGCGCGGCCGAAATGACGCCGCTCGCCCAGAGGAGCGGCGCCTTGGTTGGTCCGGGCAACTGCCCCAGGATCATGCGGCGCCCGGATAGTTCGGGCTTTCGCGGGTAATCGTCACGCCATGCGGATGGCTTTCGCGCAGGCCGGCACCGGAAATGCGCACGAAGGTCGCCTTTTCCTGGAAGTCCTTGATGTCCTTGCCACCGACATAACCCATGGCGGCCTTCAGGCCACCGGCGAGCTGGTGGAGGACGGCCGAGACCGGACCCTTGTAGGGAACCTGACCTTCGATGCCTTCCGGCACGAGCTTCAGCGTGTCGCGCACTTCTGCCTGGAAGTAACGATCGGCCGAACCGCGGGCCATGGCACCGACGGAGCCCATGCCGCGATAGGCTTTGAAGGAGCGGCCCTGGTAGAGATAGACCTCGCCCGGGCTTTCGTCCGTGCCGGCGAGCAGCGAGCCGACCATGACGGCGGAGGCGCCCGCGGCAATCGCCTTGGCGACGTCGCCCGAGAACTTCAGACCGCCATCGGCGATGACGGGGATGTCGAGCTTGTTGGCTTCCTCGACGGCGGCCATGACGGCTGCGAGCTGGGGAACGCCGACGCCAGCGACGACGCGGGTGGTGCAGATCGAGCCCGGACCGATGCCGACCTTGACGCAATCTGCGCCTGCATCGATCAGCGCGCGAGTGCCCTCGCCCGTCGCCACATTGCCGGCGATGATGCGGATGGCGTTCGACATCTTCTTCACATGGGCGACGGCATCCAGAACCTTCTGGCTGTGGCCGTGGGCGGTATCGACGACGATGACATCGCAGCCGGCATCGATCAGGCGCTCGGCGCGCTCCACGCCATCATCACCGGTGGAGATGGCGGCAGCGACGCGCAGACGGCCCTGGGCGTCCTTGGCGGCATGCGGGTTGAGCTGTGACTTCTCGATGTCCTTGACGGTGATCAAACCGACGCAGCGGCCTTCATTGTCGATCACCAAGAGCTTCTCGATGCGGTGCGAATGCAGCAGGCGCTTTGCTTCTTGCTGGTCGACACCGTCCTTGACCGTCACGAGGTTTTCGCGGGTCATCAGTTCGTAGATCTTCTGGCTCGGATCCGAGGCAAAGCGCACGTCGCGGTTCGTCAGAATGCCGACGAGGCGGCCGGGGCGGCTTGCGCCCTCGACGACCGGGATGCCGGAAATGCCATGGGCACCCATCAGCGCCTTGGCTTCAGCAAGCGTTGCTTCCGGGCCGATGGTCACCGGATTGACGACCATGCCGCTTTCGAACTTCTTCACCTGGCGAACTTCTTCGGCCTGTTCGATGGGGGTGAGGTTGCGGTGGATAACGCCGATGCCGCCGGCCTGGGCCATGGCGATCGCGAGGCGGCTTTCGGTGACCGTGTCCATGGCGGAGGAGATAATCGGCAGCGAGAGATCGATGTCCCGGGCGATGCGTGTCGCGATGTTGGTCTGCCCCGGCATCACTTCAGAGTGCCCCGGCTGCAGGAGGACGTCGTCAAAGGTGAGCGCTTCTGCGCCTGTTGCCGACATTACGATGCGTGCCATTGCCAATTCCTTCGTTTGAATAGGCAGAATCCGCCCGGAAAACGGGGATCCCCGTTCGGTCGCTTCTGCATGAAATGCTTGGAAGTTGGCGAGGGCTGGTAACACGTTCATGACAGGAAGGGAATAGCAAAACGTGGACGCATGTCGCCGTGATTGGTCACGTCGCGGCCCATACAGAAAAATCGACGATCATTAGAATTTTAAACAGCGCCTACACGGTCTTTGAAGCCCTCGCTTATATAAGGGAGCTGCTCTCGGGGCTGGGGGCACAAGCAAAAACAAGAAGACCAGGGGATCCAGTATGACTGCATTGAAGAAGCGTGCTCAGGCACTCGAAAACCAGTTTGCCCACCAGGCAGAAATCCAGTTCAAGGCGCGTGTTCGCGGCAGCAAGATGCTCGGCCGTTGGGCCGCCTATACGATGGGCCTCGACGATGTCGAAGCCTATGCGCGCACCGTGGCCGTCAAGCAGGTCGTTGAGCCGCACCGGCTGCTCGAGCAACTGCGCCAGGACTTCAGCATCGCTGGCGTTGATGTGAGCGACGCCGACATCGACAGCCGCATTCACACTTTCATAGAACAGGCGACAGACGAGATCTTCGCCGGCAAGTAAGGCAAGGGTTGAGGGGCCGCAGCTTTGCTGCGGCCCCTTTCCTGCCTGTCGATATCAGATATCGAACTGATAGGCCTTGGGCACGAAGCGATAGCCCTGATCGACCTTTTCGACGAAGCCCACGGCCGGGAACGGCATGTGGTAGCCGAGGAAGGCGAGCTTGTCGGTCGCCAGCATGTCGAAGACCTTGGCACGCGTCGCTGCCGCTGCTGTCTTGTCCATGTCGAAACGCACTTCCCAATCCGGACGCTGAAGCGACAGCACGAAGTGGTTCGCCGTATCCGCGGTCAGCACCAGCTGTCGGCCTTCCGATTCCAGACGGTAGATCATGTGGCCCGGCGAGTGGCCGAACGCCGCCATGCCGGTAATGCCGGAGACCACTTCGCCACCGTCGCCGATGAAGGTCATCTTCTCTGCCATCGGCGCGACATTGGCCAGAACACCCTTGTGGCCGTTCTCGGCCGGGGTGCCGACGCGGGCCGGATCAGCCCAGAAGTCGTATTCCGCCTGGCCCGTCACGTAACGCGCATTGGGGAAGGACGGCTGGCCGCCTTCCATCAGGCCGCCGATATGGTCGCCATGCATATGGGTGAGCACTACGGTTGTCACGTCTTCGCGCTTGTAGCCGGCAGCCGTCAGGCCTTCGACCAGTCGGCCGAGACCGTTTGCGCGACCACCTTCACCGAGACCGGTGTCGAAGAGGATGACATCAGAACCGGTGTTGACGAGCACGGGTGCGAAGCTGTTGACGAACTTGTCGGAGGGCAGGAAATTGGCCTCGAGCAGCGCGCCGACCGTTTCGGGCGACTGGTTGGTGCCGAAGGTCTCCTGCGGATTTTCCGACGGGCGCGCGCCATCCTTGACCACCACGACTTCGAACTTGCCGACATTGAAGCGGTGGGTTTCGGGCGGCATGGCGTGGTCGATATCCATCGAGGTCTCCGAACCCGACTGCTGCGCCACGGCAGCCCGGGTCATGATCATGGGGGCCGCCAGCGCTACACCGGCACTTCCCAGAAGCATACGTCTTTTCATCGAAATCATCGAAATCTCCTCAATCAAATTCCCTCGCCCCTGATGAGGCTGACCTCGACATAGGGGAAAGCGGGGCGGCGAGTAGCGCTCTCACACCATCGTGATGCGGATGGAAACCCGAGACGAGAACAGCACCGGCGCAAAGAGCCTTCCCGGCTTCGACCTCTGCGGTTTCAACCGCAGATCGTTTGCGCTATGAGAAGCCGTATCCACCGCTTCTGCGGTCCTGTCCGGAATGCCGATGAACCGCATCACGCCCCTCATCCTTGCCGTCGCGCTCTTCATGGAGCAGATGGATTCGACCGTGATCGCGACAGCCCTGCCGACCATCGCCACCGATCTCGGCGTCGGGCCGATTACGCTCAAGCTGGCGCTCACCTCCTATATGGTGGCGCTTGCGATCTTCATTCCGGTGAGCGGCTGGATGGCGGACCGATACGGCGCCAAGCGGGTGTTTCGTGCGGCAATCCTCGTCTTCATGCTGGGTTCGCTGTTCTGCGCGATGTCGGATTCGCTCCTCACTTTCGTCGCCGCGCGTTTCCTGCAGGGCATGGGCGGGGCGATGATGACGCCGGTCGGGCGGCTCGTTCTGCTGCGCACGACGAAGAAGAGCGACCTTGTCTCGGCGATGGCGCTGCTCACAATTCCGGCCCTGCTCGGGCCGATCACCGGGCCGCCGGTGGGCGGCTTCATCACCACCTTCTTCAGCTGGCACTGGATCTTCCTGATCAACATTCCGATCGGGCTTGTCGGCCTGTGGCTATCCAGCCTTTACCTGCCCGAGATCGAACCGATCAAGACGGGGCGGATCGACTGGACGGGCTTTCTGCTCAGTGCCGCCGCCGCATCAGGTCTGGTGTTCGGCCTGTCGGTCATGAGCCTGCCGGCCCTGCCCGTATGGGTCGGTGCTGCGGCGACCGTGGTCGGCATCCTGTCGATGATCCTCTATGTGATCCATGCCCGGCGGCATCCGGCCCCGCTGCTCGACCTCACGCTCTTTGCCAACCGAAGCTTTCGCGCCTCGATCATTGGCGGCACGCTGTTTCGCATCGCAGCCGGTGCCACGCCTTTCCTCTTGCCCTTGATGCTGCAGCTCGGTTTCGGCATGTCGGCTTTCGAGTCCGGCATGACGACCTTCATTGCGGCCGTCGGCGCGATCTCCACCAAGTTCATCGCAAGGCGGGCCTTTGCCGCTGCTGGCTTCCGCAACGTGTTGATCCTCGCCGGCATTTTCGGGGCGATCACGACGGCTGCCAACGCCGTCTTCACGCCGGCGACACCCATTCTCGTCATCATGGCGGTACTTTTGATCGGCGGCTTCTGCCGCTCCTTCTTCTTCACCGGGGTGAATACGCTGGGTTATGCGGAGATCGAGGACCGGGCGGCATCGCAGGCGACCTCGCTCACCTCGGTGCTGCAGCAGGTGAGCCTTGCCCTTGGCGTCGCTGCCGCTGCATCCATCCTTGAGGCGAGCACACGGATCACAGGCGAGGCGCTATCGCTTGCAGACTTCCACCTGGCCTTCGCCGTTGTCGCCGGCTTGTCGATCTTCGCGATCCTGCCCTTCTTCGGCCTGCCGCGCGATGTCGGCTCGGCCGTCTCGGGCTACCGCAGAACGCCCGAGGATGAGTCGATCTCCGTGAAGTGATTATTCAGGGCGCTCGCAGAGAGCCGACAGCTTGTTGCCATCGGGATCACGCACGTAGCAGGCATAGAAATTGGGATGGAAATGGCGAATGCCGGGAGCGCCGTCATCCGTGCCGCCATTCGCGATTGCTGCTGCATGGAAGGCATCGACCGCCGCGCGAGACGACGCCTCGAAGGCCGGCATGGAGCCATTGCCCACGGTTGCCGCGCGGCGATCGAAGGGATGATTGATCCAGAACCGGCAGCGGCTATCACCGGCTGGGGCATAACCCGCTTCGTTCTCGTCCGTTTCGCGGCGCTCGACGCCGAGCGTCGCCAGGACCGCATCATAAAAGCGGATGGCGCGGGGCAGATCGTTGATGCCGACGGTGATGTAGGTAAACATGACGAATGCTCCCTCCGCTTGGACTTGGCCCAGTCCCCGGGCCCGGCCCTGCCTCAGTCCTGATCCAGATCCTCGGTGGCGGGGACATCCTCGCGCGGATCACGGACGAAACCTTCCTCGTCGAGCTCGACCACGCCCGGGCCATTGCGGCCCTTGAAGCCCTTGGCCAGCAGGAACATCTCGACCGATTCCTGTCGCGACGACGCCGGCTTGATGTGCAGGACCTGACGGAAATTCTGCTTCAACATGTTGAGCAGATCCTTCTCCGTGCCGCCCTGGAAGGTCTTGGCGAGGAAATGTCCGCCCTCGGCCAGAACCTCCACGGCAAAGTGCGCCGCGACTTCGCAGAGATGCATGGTGCGGATGTGGTCTGTCTTCTGGTGCCCGGTGGTGGGGGCCGCCATATCCGACAGAACGAGGTTGGGCGTACCGCCGACGGCCTCGATCAGCTGGCGCGGGGCGTCGGGATCCAGGAAATCGAGCTGCAGGATCTTCACGCCCGGGATCTGCGCCATTTCGAGGAAGTCGATAGCCGCGACGCGGATATCGTCATCGGAGGAATCGGTGACCTTGGCGGCGATCTGCGACCAGCTGCCGGGGGCGGCGCCCAAGTCGATGATGCGCTTGGCACCTTTCAGGACCTGGTGCTTCTCATCGATTTCCAGCAGCTTGAAGGCTGCACGGGCGCGGTAGCCCTCGAGCTTGGCGCGCTGGACATAGGGGTCATTGATGTGGCGCTCGAGCCAGCGTCGCGACGACGCCTTGAGCTTGCCCTTCTTGACCTTCTGGCCAAGCTTGCGGCCGGTTCTGTTACCGGCAATGGGTGGTTTTGCCATGGTCAGCGCTCCCTGGAAACTGGAGGACGGCGGTTGCGGCCGCGGCGCCAGACGCCGTCATCAGCCATCATATCGGTCAAGAGCCCCTCGCGCAGACCGCGATCGGCAACGCGCATGCGGCTCGACGGCCAGCGGCGGCGGATCGCCTCAAGGATTGCGCAGCCAGCGAGCACGAGATCGGCGCGATCAGGGCCGATGCAGGGATTGGCGGCACGGCCGGCATAATCCCAGGACAGAAGCTTGGACTGCATGGCGGTCACCTCGGCATCGGAAAGCCAGACGCCATCGACCTTGCGGCGATCGTAGCGCGGCAGATCGAGATGCACGCCGGCCAGCGTCGTGACTGTGCCGGAGGTGCCGATCAGGTGGAAGTCCTGCGGGAAGCCGTCAGGACCCGCGGGCAATTCGGGGCAATCGAAGCGGGCCAGCATACCCTCAACCTCGCGGGTCATCGCCTCGAAAATGTCGGGCGTCACGTCGCGGCCGCCATGGCGCTCGGACAGCGTGACCACGCCGACCGGCAGCGAAGTCCAGTGGGTGATGTGATTGGCAAGCCGGCTGGAGCGATTGTCGCCAATCTTGATGACCGCGATTTCCGACGAGCCGCCGCCGATGTCGAAGAGCACGACGGACCGCGCCTCACGCCCGACCAGCGAGGAGCAGCCGGACACGGCGAGACGGGCTTCGGTCTCGCGGTTGATGATCTCCAGGTTGAGACCGGTTTCCGCCGTCACCCGCTCGAGGAAGACCTCGCCGTTTTCCGCCGCGCGGCAGGCTTCCGTTGCAATCAGCCGCATGCGCCTGATCTCACGACCGGCGAGCTTGGAGGCACAGATGCGCAAGGCCTCGACCGCCCGATCCATGGCGTCTTCCGACAGGCGACCGGTGGCGGCGAGCCCCTCGCCAAGACGAACGATGCGCGAGAAGGCATCGACGACGCGGAATTGTCCGGGACGGGTCGGCTGGGCAATCAGCAAGCGGCAATTGTTGGTGCCGAGATCAAGGGCGGCATAAAGATCGTCAGGCGCACCATCCTGGACGGAGCGCCAGCGACCCTGCCCCTGGATCTGGGCGTTTTGCGGAACCGAGCGCGGCTGAGACGCGGGGGCTGCCTGCGGCTCCGGCCGGAGCGGCTTGGCGACGGCCGCCGACGGCGGCTCGGAACCAGCGAGCGGGCGCACATGACCCGGCTTCGGGGCTGCGGCATGGCGGTTGCGATTGCGTTTGCGCTTGCGGCCGGAGCGTTGGCCGGACGGATCAGACAGGCCGGCGGCATCCTGGCCCATGTCTTTCTGCTGATGGCGCTTGGGCTCGACGCCCTCGCCACGCCTGCCGTCGCCGCGATCTGCTGACGAAGCGTACACGGTATTTGAAAGACCGGCCGAAGCCGCCCCTGTGCCCGGGCCTGCCAGGCCCGTGTTGCCGCTCTGATTGTCGCGCTGGTGTTCCGACGGCGCAACGCCGCCTTTGCCGCGCCTGCGGCGCTTTCGCTTGCGGATGGGACCATCCGCAAAGGCTGATTCGGAACGTCGCTCGGCCACCGGCGTGCCCGCCGATCCTGCCGAGGCAGAAGCATCGTGACCGTTCCTGACCGGTCCCGACTTCTTGCCCTTGCCGCGCCGGCGGGGAGACCCGCCCTTGCGCTTGCCTGTCGACGCCCCCTCGCTGTTCGGCTGTCCGCCGCGATTGGGGTCTGTCACTGAAGTTATCCACTGCACCGCGCAAGGCGCCAAAACCGACGCATGCCGCTGGTGTCATCATTCGTTTCGTTGGACAAAGCATACCAGCGCCTGCCCCGCGCGCCAAACGGTTTTTCAGAAGCGCTTCAAAGGGCTGCCTGCGCGACGCAGGCACAGCCTCTCCCCCCTGCGACACGCCTGCGCGCGGACCACTTTTCGCCTCCTGTCATTTTTTTGAAATTCGGTCTTTGCAATGCCAGATGTTTTGGCTATAAGCCCGCTCACCGGTCGCCGCGGCGACACCCTGGTGGGGAATAGTTCAACGGTAGAACGACGGACTCTGACTCCGTTAATCTTGGTTCGAATCCAGGTTCCCCAGCCAATTCTCCCAAAAAGCCCTGATTCCTAAGTTTTTCCGTCGTGCCGGATCCCGTTTTGGCGTCATTGGCGACCTGATGCCCAAAACTGATGCCCAAAGGTGATGCACAAGCCGAAATCGGCACGGGACGACCTTAGGGCCTGATACAGGGTATCTTCGTCATGGCAGTCCGCCGGAATTCGGCGTCTGCGTCGCACGGAAGAAAGCGACACCTTCTCAGCAACTTAAGCAATCTTGGCTGACGTCCTGCAGGGCATTCATCGTGCTGGAACGCGTCCCGCGAAATTGACTGGGGACCCGCAATCTAAGTCCAAACACCGACCGCAATTGGCCGTTCCATTCGATCTCGCAATCGAATGGCAACAGAGAAATGGCCTGGCACTTCAGACGGTGGCGCAGTTCAGCTCGCAGCGTTGTCTGCGGCATACTCGCAAACGCACTTCTCTAGCCGCCTCTGATCCAACCATGCGACCGGGACATGGATACTCCACTTATGTCCCAGGCCCATAAGCCTGATGAGATCTCCCAGGCTAATCTTAAGGCCGCGCGGCATCTAGGTTTGTCGAAATCAGAGGGGGTGGTGAACCGAGGGCCGGTCAGGCCAGATCCCAAAGACCCGCCTGATGCCAAAATTGAATTCTCATCTGGAGTTTGAGAACTATGCCTCGCAAAAACATGGCGGCAGCCAGTCTTGTCAGCGCAAAACGATGGTCGGTTGTTCTGGGACTTGCCGTGGCTTTCGCGTTCACCAGCGTTCCGCTCGCGCTGAACACTGCGTCAGCCCACCATGGCTGGCCAACCTTCGACACCAGCAGGCTGGTTTACATCGCCGGAACCGTTTCGTCCGAGGGCGTTTGGGGCAATCCGCACTCGGAGTTCGATGTAAAGCTGGATGCGAGCCTGCCACCCGATACGCCCGAGCTTCCCATACCGGAGGAATTGCAGCATCCGGAGGACAGCGTGCGCGTCAACCGCGCTCTGGCCTATGACGGCAGCCTTGGGGAGCTGGAGATCGTCATCGCACCACCGGCATGGTCCGGGCGGTGGGGGTTGGATCGGCCACTGAGGGTCGGCGAGCGTTTCCAGGCCGTCGGCTACATCAACCGCAGCGATGAAGGTCTCTTTCGTCCGGTGGTGTTCTGGTACGGAGATGACGCGACACCGGTGAACCAGGTCCTTGGCAACACGCTCCCCGAACGAGCCCCTTTGCCGGACTAAGTGCCAACACTAGAGAGAACCGAAACCCGTGTTGAACTCAGCTCTCGAACTGCTTCAGGCATCTATCGTCGGTCAGACCGTCCGTTCTGCAGGCTATCTGTATGCCGCGCTCGAAACCCTTCACGTCCTCGGGATAGGGCTGCTGATCGGGTCGATCTTTGCCATCGACCTGCGTCTACTGGGCGTCGGCAGACAGTCTGTGTCTGTGACATCAGCCATGCGGCACCTGCTGCCAGTGTCCTATGTCGGCTTCATCACGGCATTCATCACGGGTGTTGCGTTGCTGAGCGCCCAGGCAACGATGATCGCGGCCTCCGGGGCGGCGCCCTGGAAATTCTGGCTCCTGGTTGCGGCAGGCGCAAATGCACTGGCTTTCCATTTCGGCGCTGGCCGCGGATTGGAGAGATGGTCAGACGTCTCAATGCCCCCTCTGGCGGCTCGCTTTGCCGCCTTGCTCTCCATGGGAGCATGGACCGGCGTGGTGTTCGCGGGCCAGATGCTTCCCTACACGTGACGGACGGAGCCGTATCATGACCGAATTCCTGAAGATCTACGCCCGCCACGTCCAGAGGCTCCTGATGATCGGCGGGCTCATCGGTTCGCTCGCATATTCGGTGTTCTGTGCGCCGGTCATTGCCTTTGCGTGACGCGGCAAAACGCTGCTACTTCTGCCGCAACGCATCGACGACAACCCGGAAGGCGGGAGCGTTTTGGTGGCGGCTCGGATAATACAGGTAGTAGCCCGGAAAGGGTGGCGTCCAATCCTCAAGGAGCGTCACGAGCGTGCCGGCTGAAAGTTCAGCAGCCACCAGATCGTCCGGAACGTAGGCGACGCCGAGACCTTTAACGGCCGCATCAACCATGGGATAGGACGTGTTGAACGTGAGCTGGCCCACGACCCGAACGCGCAGTTCCTGCCCATCTTTCTCGAATTCCCAGGCATAAAGCCCCCCGCCCGTCGCCTGGCGCATGTTGATGCAGTTGTGGCTAACCAGATCCTGCGGGTGCTGAGGCATAGGTTTATCCGCGAGGTAAGCCGGCGATGCGACGACCAGCATGCGCCAGTCCGGGCCGATCCGAACGGCAATCATGTCCTTTTCGATGCTCTCGCCGAGCCGCACGCCGGCGTCGAACCCGTCTTCAACGATGTTGCGCAAGCCATTGTCACGGCTGAGTTCGACCCGGACATCCGGATAGTCCTTCAGGATCGGCTGCAGTTTCGGCCAGACCACTGTTTCCAGCGCGTGATCGGACAGCGTGATGCGAACGGTGCCAGCCGGTTTGTCACGCAGGTCCGAGAGAGCTTCCAGCTCGCCACGGATCGCCGTGATGCGCGGCAAAAGCGCATTGAAGAGACGCTCACCCGCCTCGGTCAGCGAAACGCTGCGCGTGGTCCGGGTGAGAAGGCGCAGGCCCAGACGCGTCTCAAGTCGCTTGATCGTGTGGCTGAGAGTCGACTGCGTGATCCCGAGCTTGGCCGCTGCTTTCGTGAAGCTGCGATCTTCAGCCAGCGCCAGGAACCAGAGCAGGTCGTTGAAGTCTTCCCTTGCCATCCAGCATCCTCGATTTTCGCCATTCATGGTCGTCGTCGATAAATCTAAGCGACCAACGCCGACTAATGCATATCAAATGCACTTGATAGTGTGTCGCATGGAATAGTCCGCAGACTGTTCCCGCCCCTTCTCCCCGAACCGATCGAAGGACCCCTCCATGGAACTCAACATCAACGGAACACCGCAGCAGGTGGATGTCGAAGCCGACACGCCCCTACTCTGGGTGCTGCGCGATACGCTCGGGATGACCGGCACCAAATATGGTTGCGGTCTCGCGCAATGCGGCGCCTGCACGGTCCTCGTCGACGGGCAGCCGACCCGCTCCTGCGTCACAACGGTCGACACGGTGGTTGGCACGCAGATCACCACTATCGAGGCCATCACCGAGGATTCCGTCGGTCAGAAGGTGGTCGAGGCCTGGGTGGCAAATCAGGTGCCGCAATGCGGCTACTGTCAGTCCGGCCAGGTCATGGCCGCGACCGCGCTCCTCAAGGAGACACCCCAGCCGACAGACGACGACATTGCGGCTGCCATGGTCAATCTCTGTCGCTGTGGAACCTACAACGCGATCGCTGCCGCCGTGCGCGAAGCGGCCCAGGCTTGATTGGAGGGATCACGATGAACCAGATTCATATCGATACACCTGCAAACACTGCCAGCGATGACAAGCCATTCAAGATCTCGCGTCGCGGCTTCCTCGGCACGGTTGCCGGTGCGCTTGTTCTCGGCGTGACGGTACCCGGCGCAATCCGCCCCGTGATGGCTCAGGCCGCCGCAACTGTCACCCCCGGGACCCGCGTCCCGGCCTTCATCGAGATCCGGCCCGACAGCACGGTGTTCTTCCGCAGCGCCTTCATCGAAGGTGGTCAGGGCATCTTCACGGCGATGGCACAGATCGTTGGCGAAGAACTCGATGTCGACCCCGCCAATTTCGTGGTCGAGGCAGCACCGCCCGGCCCGGACTACGGCCTGATCGGCGGCTTCCGCTTCACCGGCGGCAGCTTCTCTGTCCGCTCGAGTTACGACATCATGCGCAAGCTAGGCGCGTCTGCGCGTGGCATGCTGCTTCAGGCCGCCGCCGAGAGACTGTCGGTCCCGGTTGCAGAGCTTTCGACCGAGCCAGGTCGCGTTGTGCATGCCGCGTCGGGCCAGAGCCTTGCCTATGGCGAGATCGCAGAGGCTGCAGCCGGTCTCCCGGTTCCGGAAACGGTGACGCTGCGCGACTCCAAAGACTTCCGCTGGATCGGGAAGCCGGTCGAACGGCTTGATATCCGAGCAAAGTCGACGGGCAAGGCTCAGTATGCAATCGACACCAAGATTGAGGGCATGCTCTATGCCGCCGTCCAGCACAGCCCGCGTCTCGGACAGGCAGCAGGGGCCCTTACCAACGAGGCCGAGATCAAGGCCCGCAAAGGTGTGCATTCCGTACATGCGCTTCCCGGTGCCGTCGCTGTGGTCGCCGACAGTTGGTGGCGCGCGCGCATGGCTGTCGAAGCGCTACAGGTTTCTTGGACTGAGGCTGCACCCGGAACGCCCTATGCGATGCCAGCCGATTTCTCCAGCGCTGGCCATATGGAAAAGCTGAAGGCAACGGCCGGTGACGGCGTGGTCTTCGAGGAGGAAGGAGACGCAGCCGCTGCCCTTTCAGCTGCTGCGAAGGTGGTGGAAGCGACGTATGACGCGCCCCACCTCGCCCATGGTCAGTTGGAGCCGCCCTCGGCCGTCGCCCGCTGGAACGAGGATGGCACACTCGAACTTTGGGTGCCAAACCAGGCGCCGGAAATGTTCCAGGGCGACGCCGCCAAGGTCGCCGGTATTGCGCCTGAGAAGGTCATCATCCACTCGCCGATGCTGGGTGGGTTCTTCGGTCGCCACTTCCTTTACCAGAGCGCCAATCCCTACCCGCAGGCCATCCTGCTTTCAAAGGCGGTCGGTCGTCCCATCAAGCTCGTCTGGAGCCGCGAGGAGGAGTTCCTGCGCGACACCCTGCGTCCGATGGCGGCAGTCCGCTTCCGCGCGGGGCTCGACGAGGACGGCAATCCGACGGCGTTCTCGGCGGTCGCCGTCGGTGAAGGTGCCACGGGACGCTGGTATGGTCGTCAACCGGACAAGGTCGACAGTTCGGCGGTCGAGGGCATCGCCGGCAAGGTCTATGCGATCCCCAACAAGCGGATTGCCCAGATCCATGTCGACGATCCCGCGATCATCGGCTTCTGGCGCTCGGTCGGCCATTCGATGAACGACTTCTTCTCGGAGACCTTCTTCGACGAGATGGCGGATGCCGGAGCCAAGGATCCCTATGAACTGCGTCTTGCGCTCCTGAAGAACAGTCCGCGCCATCTGACGCTGTTGCAGGCGGTGGCCGAGCTATCGGGCGGTTGGAAGCGGGGTCCCTTTGCAGCCGAGGATGGAACCCGCCGCGCCCGAGGCCTTGCCATGGCCTCGCCCTTCGGCAGCGAAGTGGCAACGATCGCGGAAGTCTCGCTGTCGGATGGTCAGGTCTTGGTGCACGACGTCTGGGTCGCAATCGACCCGGGCACCGTGGTCAACCCGCGGGTGATCGAGCATCAGGTCAACTCGGCCGTCGCGCTTGGCGTTTCCTCCGCACTTCTGGAAGAAGTCGTCTATGTCGACGGCCTTCCCCAGGCTCGCAACTACGACGGCTATCAGATCCTGACGCCGGACCGCATGCCGAGAGTGCATGTCCGCATCATCGAAAGCGGCGCACCGATCGGCGGCATTGGTGAACCCGGTCTTCCGGGCGTGCCTCCCGCCATCGCCAATGCCGTGGCCGTCCTTGCCACAGAACGACCGCGCAGCCTGCCGCTGTCGAAGACGACATTCCAGGAGAAGCAGGGTTGATGTTGAGTACTTTCAAGCATATCGCCGCCGCAGTCATCGCCACCGTCCTGCTGGCCCTTCAGGCTCATGCACAGGATGCAGCGGACGGACAGAGGCTGTTCCAGCAACGCTGCGGCGCCTGTCACCAGGTGGACAGTACGCGCAATGGCGTCGGGCCCCATCTGCAGGGCGTGATCGGCAGAACCTCCGGGAGTGTGGAAGGCTTCCGCTATTCGCCTGCAATGCAAAGCTCGGGCATCACCTGGGATGCAGCCCAGCTCGATACCTTCCTTACCAATCCGGCCGGGTTGGTAAGGGGAACGCGGATGACACAGCGCTTCGCCAAGGCCGACGAACGCAAGGCGATCATCGACTTCCTCGCCACGCGCTGACCCATGCGCATCCTTCCCGGACCCAACAGATGAAACACGATCTCCCGCCCTGCCCTGCAAGGCGGGAGATCCTCATTGATGGCCCTCATCGATAAATGCATGCGAGACAGCCCCGCTAATCGACCCAATTGAAACTGGCTACAAGGGACGCGAGAGAGGGCATGTCGCCGCTTTCGAAGGATGATGTAGACCATGGCCGAGCTGACCTATCGCGACACATTGAAATCACCGGCAGCCTGGGGTGCCGTCGGCTCCATGGCACTGACTGTTTCCGTGCTCATCGCCTCGGAATTCATGCCCGTCAGCCTGCTAACACCAATCGCACGCGATCTGACCATGCTCGAGGGCCAGGCTGGACAGGCGATCTCGATTTCCGGGTTCTTCGCCGTCGTCACCAGCCTGTTCGTTGCACGGCTGACGGCAGGCATCGATCGCAAGACGGTTCTCACTTGGTTTTCCGTACTGCTGGTGCTTTCCGCCGTGGTGGTGACCTTTGCCCCGAACTACTGGATCCTCATGGCGGGTCGTGCGCTGCTTGGTATTGCGATTGGCGGCTTCTGGTCCATGTCGACGGCCATCGTCATGCGGCTCCTGCCGACTGATCAGGTGCCCAAAGGCCTGGCCGCACTGAATGCCGGCAACGCCATCGCCGCGACGATATCCGCGCCGCTTGGCAGCTTCCTTGGTGAGTCGATCGGCTGGCGCGGCGCCTTTTTCCTCGTTGTGCCGCTGGCTCTGGTCGCTCTTGCCTGGCAGTGGATGACCATGCCCGATCTCCCGGCAGTGGACGAGAAGCCGACAGCCAACGTCTTCCGCTTGCTCGCTCGCCGTCAGGTCGCACTCGGCATGACGGCCATCCTCCTGCTGTTCATGGGCCAGTTCGCACTCTTCACCTATCTCCGACCATATCTCGAGAGCGCCTCGGGGTTCGATGTCACCTCGCTCTCGCTTGTGATGTTGCTGATGGGACTGGCGGGCGTGGCCGGAACCTGGAGCATCAGCCGCCTGCTGCCGCACTGGCTCTATACACTCGCGATCGGCATGCCGCTGACCATGGCCCTTCTTGCCGTCGGGCTTGTGGCGGCTTCAAGCTCACCACTTGCCGTGACGCTCCTCCTGGGAGCCTGGGGCTTTGTCGGCACGGCCGCTCCCGTCGCCTGGGGGACTTGGCTCGCCCAGGTTTTGAGCGACGACGCCGAAGCCGGCGGCGGTCTGCAGGTTGCTGTCATCCAGTTCGCCATCACGCTAGGTGCTGCAATCGGCGGCCTGCTGTTCGATCATGTTGGCTGGTGGAGCTCATTTCTCTTGGCTGCACTCCTGCTTCTCGGTTCTTCGCTTGCGGCCTTCGCCGCGCGCTCCAACTGGGAGAACGCAAAATGAGCAGGGATCACCGACTGACCCGCAGAACACTGCTCCTGGCCGGGGCATTGAGCCCCATCCTCCCTCACGTCATCCATGCGCAGGATCGCAACCTGATGAAGATACGTTTCAGCTTCAGCGACCAGGATTTCACCGCCACATTATACGACAACGTATCGGCGCGCGATTTCGCGTCCATGCTGCCACTCGACGTCGAGGTGTCGGATTATTCGACGAACGAGAAGATTGCCTACCTTCCGCGCAAGCTCAATCCTGAGGCACGGGGTCCGTTCCCCAATCCCGCAATTGGCGACATCTGCTACTATGTGCCTTGGGGTAATCTCGTTCTCTATCACGGGGACTATTCGTCGATCCGCGATCTCGTCCGCCTCGGACGCATCGATGGCGGTGTGGAACCCATCCTCACGCGCGGCACCTATCCGATGCGCGTTACCCGTATTTCCTGACAACCCGGCGAAAGGACAAGACCCATGCTGGCCACCATACTCCATGGCAAAGGCGATATCCGCTGCGAAGAGATCGCTGAACCCACGATCCTCAAGCCGACGGATGCCATCATCAAGCTTGCGGCTTCCTGCGTCTGCGGCTCCGATCTCTGGCCCTATCGCGGCCTTCAGCCAATGAATGGACCCGCCAACATGGGCCATGAATATTGCGGTGTCGTCGTCGAGGTCGGCGAGGCCGTGAAGACGATCAAACCCGGCCAATTCGTCGTCGGCTCATTTTGCCTCTCGGACAACACCTGCCCGCATTGCCGCTTCGGCTTCCAGTCCTCCTGCGAGCAACGGGAGTTCATGACGGGGGCGCAGGCGCCTTACGCCCGCGTCCCGCTCGCCGACGGCACACTGGTCGCGACCCCGCACCTGCCCGATGAGGATCTGATCCCAAGCCTGCTGGCCGTTTCGGACGTTCTCGGCACCGGCTGGTATGCCGCTGATGCAGCCCGCGTCTCGGAAGGCTCGACAGCCGTAGTCGTTGGCGATGGTGCCGTCGGCTTGATGGGTGTTCTTGCCGCCAAGCAGATGGGGGCCGAACGGATCATCGCCATGAGCCGCCACAAGAGCCGCCAGGATCTGGCGCTCGAATTCGGTGCCACGCACATCGTGTCTGAGCGCGGCGATGATGGCGTGAAGCGGATCAAGGAAATCACGGACGGGGTCGGAGCGGAATCCGTGCTTGAATGTGTCGGCACGCAGGAATCCATGTCACAAGCGATCAGTTGCGCCCGCCCAGGCGGCCATATCGGCTTCGTCGGCGTTCCCCATGGAGTCCAGATCGCCGGCCAGGACCTGTTCTTCGCCCAGAAGAGCCTGATGGGCGGCCCTGCCCCCGTCCGCCGCTTCCTACCCTATCTCATGGATCTGGTGCTCAAACGCGAGATCAACCCGGGCCGTGTCTTCGACCTCGAAATCCCGCTCTCCGATGTCGCCGAAGGCTACCGCGCCATGGACGAACGGCGGGCGATCAAGGCCCTGCTGCGACTGTAACGGCTGCTGCCGGCGCTGTTTGCAAAGACAATCAGACTCCACCCATCAGCGTTGCCGGAAATGATTTCCGGTGGCGGGGATGTACCTTTGTCACGCGTGACTTGGCTCAAAAATGCTCATCCATCCACACAAGGCGTTCGACAGCGATGATCCTCAGGAGTTGTTGGGCTTCGCCTTAGAGGTCTCGCGGAGACATCCCTGTGCGCTGGCAACCCTAGTCGATATCAAGGGCGGCGCGGCCAGATCACTGGGATCACACATCGTGGTCGCAGCCGACGGCCGTTATGCCGGATACGTCTCGGGAGGCTGCGTGGAAGCGGCGATTGCCGCAGAAGCCCTTCTCGCGATCCAAGATCGGAAAGACAAGCTCGTCAGCTTTGGCAAAGACTCGCCCTTCAAGGATATCATCTTGCCATGCGGCGGCAGCATCACCGTTGCCATTCACGTGTTGAAGGACGTGGCGAGTTTGCAATCGGCTGTCATCCGTCTCAGCGAGCGGCATCCTGCGGCTCTTTCCTATGACCCGAACGCGGAAAGCCTTACCCACTCGGACCTTGTGCAAGGGACTGGGTGGAAGGACGACATCTTTACCACCCTCTATCATCCACCGATCCGAACACTTGTGTCGGGTGGATCCTTCGAAGTGGCTCGCTTCACCGCCTTGATGAGAGCCGCCGAGATGGAGGCTGTCACCGTTCCGGACAGATTTCAGAGCGCGGATGTAAAACAATTGGTCGACGGCTACACGGCGATCGTTCTGATGCATCACGACGTGGACAAGGAAATGGGACTCCTGAAGGTCGCTCTGGAAAGCAATGCGTTCTACATCGGTGCTCTCGGCAGCATACGGACGCACGAGAAACGCATCCTTCGTCTTCGTCAGCTTGGCTACGAACAATCCGCTATCGACCGCATCAAGGCTCCCATCGGAATGTTTGGCCCAGCCCGTCGTGCGACCTCACTGGCAATTTCCATCTTGGCGGATGTGGCGGTTGCCCGCGAGAAGACACTCGGCCATTGAGGCCAAGCATCCGTCTCACGTGTCGCCAACACAAAAGCTGCCTGGCTGCATATGCGAAGCAGGCTTACGTTGATGACGCTAAATAGTCCGCGTCGCTGACCTGCTCCAGCCAGTCGACCGCCTTCCCGTCCGAACTCTCCTGAATGGCGATGTGCACCATCGCGGTCGCGGAGGCTGCGCCATGCCAGTGCTTTTCTCCTGGTTCAAACCAGACGACATCTCCGGGACGGATCTCTTCAACCGGCCCGCCCTCGCGCTGCGCGCGTCCGACGCCGGAAATCACAATGATGATCTGCCCCAGGGGATGCGTATGCCAAGCGGTTCGCGCGCCCGGTTCGAATGTGACGGTGTTGCCCGCTGCCGAAGCTGGTTCCCGGACTGGGAAAAGCGGATCGATCCTGACTGCACCGGTGAACCAATCCGATGGTCCCTTCACTGATGCCTGGCTACCAGCTCTGCGAATGTCCATAAGTATTCCTTTTGCGATCATGAAGTGCTGCGCTTCACGCAGAATGCCATGCGACGACGCAAATGATTAGTTCTCATTCAGGCTGACGCCTATCGATGCAGACCATGAGCGGGGATGCGAACGCGGCTGGGATCCTCACGTTGTTCTCCCAACAGACATCGGCAAGGACGATTGCGAGGTGGATTTCATGAGCGCCCGACGATTGATCGACCAGACCGATAAGTTCAAGTGAGATGCGGGGACTTATGTTCGAGACGGTAAGCGCGCACTTGAGGGTCGTGAAATCAACCTCAATCCGGAGATCCGCGACATGAACAGCAATGTACCCACCACGCAGAACGGACATGATCAGTTGGACCTTGCACGTCGCGACCTCCTGAAGGTTGCCTCCGTCGGGGCAATAGTATCCGCTCTCATCCCCTACGCCTCGGCCGCATCGGCTCAGACGGAAGACGTCTGGGACAAGACCTTCCCGAAGAGCGACTTGGTCGACCACCGTAAGGTGCGCTTCACGAACCGCTACGGCATCGAACTGGCAGGCGATCTCTACATGCCGAAGAGCCGCGGAACCAGCATGCCCGCGATCGTCGTCGGCGGTCCCTTCGGCGCTGTCAAGGAACAGTCCTCGGGCCTTTACGCACAGGTGATGGCAGAGCGTGGCTTCGTGACGGTCGCCTTCGACGGATCGTTCACCGGGGAAAGCGGAGGCCAGCCGCGCAACATCGCATCACCTGACATAAACACCGAAGACTTCAGCGCGGCAGTCGACTTCATCGGAAACCTGCCCGACGTCGACCAGGAGCGCATCGGCATGATCGGTGTCTGCGGCTGGGGTGGCATGGCACTCAATGCGGCTGCCGTAGACAAGCGCGTGAAGGCCGTGGTTGCCAGCACCATGTATGACATGACCCGCGTCATGTCGAAGGGCTACAACGACGTCGTCACGCTTGAACAGCGGACCCAAAGCCTAGAGCAGATGAGCCGGCAGCGCTCTGCCGATGCGAAGGCCGGCAGTCCGGGATACATGAAGGACTACAACGTCCTCAAAGGCGGCGAGCCGCAGTTCCTGGTCGACTACCATGACTACTACATGACGCCGCGCGGCTACCACAAACGCGCAGTCAACTCGGGCAACGGCTGGTCACTGACCACGCCCTTGTCCTTCATGAACATGCCGATCCTTTCCTATATCGCCGAGATCTCGCCACGACCGCTGCTGCTCGTGCATGGCGAGAATGCCCATTCGCGCTACTTCAGCGAAACGGCGTATGCGGCAGCGGCTGAACCTAAGGAAATGCTGATCGTTCCTGGGGCAAGCCACGTTGATCTGTACGACAAGGTGGAGATCATCCCGTTCGACCGGTTCGAGGCGTTTTTCGAACAGCATCTGGGCGCATAAGTTCAAGCATTGCATGCGGAGGTACTTTCACCTCCGCATGCTGTTTCAGAGGCGGTGATCTAGGTACGGACGAGTGTGTACTGGCGTAGTGCCGTCCTCTGGAGCCAACCGACCGACGCTTAGATCCGAATCACGAGCCACTAGCATGATCCGGACAATATCGGCTCACGCTGCGGCAATGAGGTCTGAGAATTCCAAATGACATACGCGAAAAGGGGATCGAAGCCCCGGAAGCATGCTGCCTTAGAGAGGGATGCGGAGATACGCATCTTCGAGGCAATCTGTGACGTCGTTATTCGTCGCCATGAACCGAAATGGAAGCCATCGAAGCAGGAGTTCGATTTCTTCGGTTCGATGGTAAGAGCCCAGAATATCTTCGGTGGGAGCAAAAGGTAGAGCTCGAACCACGGGCGCTTTCTGCCGTGACACTTTGCTTCTGACAAATATGAGAGTGCAAATCGCACGCCCGCATGCGGTAGCCCTCGCGTATGAGCTTGTTCGTCCGGATCGTCAGCCGCCCCGCCCTTCACCCCTCAGAGACCGGCCGCTCTCCCGGAGAACCATCCTCCGGAACTGTTGGGTTGCCCTCTGCGCGATCGCGGTGCAGGGCCGCTCTCGCCAGCAGAATGAGGGTGATGGGCGTTGTCAGGGTCACGAAGATGCCGATCAGGATCTCATGGACGACGGCTCTCGATCCGACAACTGAGAAATACAGGATGGAGGCGAGCATGATGCCGCCCACACCCCAGCTTGTTCCGAGGGTGGGCGCGTGGATGCGCTCGTAGAAGCTCGGCAGGCGCAAGAGGCCGAATGCGCCGAGCAGTGTCAGGCCGGAGCCGATAAGAAGCAGCATGGAGACGGTGATGACCATCCACAGCGGGAGGTCGGCGATGGGCATGGTCATTCGATCACCTCTCCGCGCATGAGGAACTTGGCGAGTGCTACCGTTGCCACGAAAACGAGCATGCCGATGACAAGAGCGGCCTCGAAATAGACTGTGCGGCCACTGCCGATACCGAAGGTGACGAGCAGCAGCATGGCAATCACATAGGATGCGTCGAGTGCCAGGATACGGTCCTGGGCGCGCGGGCCGATGAAGACGCGCACGACGGCAATCATCAGGGCAAGTGCCAGAAGCAGCTTCGAGATCGATACGGCGGTGAAGAAAATGATGGCGCTCATTCGATGATCTCCAGCAGCAGGCTTTCGTAGCGGTGCTTGATGTTTTTCACCCAGGTCTCCTCGTCGATCAGATCGAGCACATGGATCAGAACCGTCTTGCGGCGACCGTCATAGGCGAGCCAGGCCGAACCTGGCGTGCTGGTCAGGATGACAGCCATGATCGCAAGCGCTGTCGGGTGTTCGATCTCGAGCGGAACGGTGATGAAGCCCGCTGTGTGTTTCTGGCGCTTGCCGCGCAGGATCAGGAAAGCGACGGCGGCGTTCGAGCGGATGATATCCGTGAACACGCGCCAGAGGAGCTTGGGCACGAGATACCACTTCTTCAGCTTCGGCTTGTCGGGCCTGAGCGACGCCATGGCCCAGCCGCCAAACATGGCAACGACCGATCCGAGGACCAGATGGCCGAGCGTGAAGTCGTTAAGCAGCAGCCACATCACGAGCAGCGACAGGCTGAGCAGCGGATAGGGCATCATGGCGCGCCCTCCCCCTCGCCCACCGCCACCGGGCTCGCATCCCTGACCACGGTGGCGTTGCGGACCGCGTCGATGTAGGCCGAAGGATTGGCAAGCGTCCTGATCGTCGTGTCCATATAGGTCATTGCCGGGCCTGCCTGGATGGTGAGGACCAGCGTCAGTGACAGCAACATCATGACCGGCACCAGCTCCACGACCAGCACGCGCGGCACCGCTCCCTCGATCGAACTCCAGAAGGTCCGGATGCCGGCACGGGTCATCGAAATCAGCGCGGCAATGCCGGAGAAGATGACAAGCACGATCAAGGTCCAGACGGCGAGATCGGGCGTCTGACCGATCGATCCGGTGCCCATCATCGCCGACAGCATGGCGAATTTGGAGATGAAGCCTGAGAGTGGCGGCAGACCGGCCAGCAGAATGCCGCAGGCGGCAAAGCAGATGCCGAGGATCGCCATCGTGCCCGGCATGGTCGTGCCGTTGCCATCCTCGATATCGGCTTCCTCTCCGTCGCCATAGGCTTCCATGGTAACGGCAAGGACGTTGGCGCCAGCATCCTGTCCTCGCTCCACCAGCTCGATCAGCATGAAGAAGGCGCTGATCGTCAGGGTGGAACTGACGAGATAAAGCAACGCGCCGGACGACACGACACCATCATTGATGCCCAGCACCATCAGAAGCGTGCCGGAGGAGACGAGGACTGAATAGCCGGCAAGCCGCCCGAGTGCCTGGGAGGCGAGCACGCCGATGGTTCCGAACACGAGTGTCGCCATTCCGCCGATCAACAGCACTTCGGCGCCGAAGCCTGCCGATGGACCATCTCCGAAGAGAAGCATGGTGAGGCGCAGGATGACATAGATGCCGACCTTGCTGAGGATCGCGAACATACCCGCGACCGGCGCGGAGGCCGCACTATAGGCTGTCGGCAGCCAGAAGCAGAGCGGCCACATGCCGACCTTGATGAGGAATGCCACCCCAAGCACGGCTGCACCCGCCTCCATCAGGATCAGCCGATCCGGCTCCATCTCCGGCATGCGCAGGGCAAGATCTGCCATGTTGAGCGTGCCGGCCGTGCCATAGACGAGGCTTACCCCGATGAGGAAAAACAGAGCCGCGACGAGATTGACGGCGATGTAATGCAGTCCCGACTTGACGCGCAGCGTGCCGGTTCCGTGCAGCAGCAAGCCATAGGAGGCGGCGAGCATGACTTCGAAAAAGACGAAGAGATTGAAGAGGTCGCCGGTCAGCAGCGCGCCGTTGACGCCAGCGAGCAGGAGCTGGAACAGGCTGTGGAAATGGGCGCCCACGGCATGCCATTTCGCGAGAGAGAAGACCAATGCTGCCAGCGCCAGGATCGATGTCAGCAACAGCATCATCGCCGACAGTCCGTCGATGACCAGAACAATGCCGAAGGGGGCAGCCCAATTGCCGAGCAGATAGACATTGTCGAAGCCGTTCGGACCGCTTTCGATCGCAAACAACAAGGCGGCATTCGCCAGCAGCAGGATGACCCCAGCAAGGCTGACAAGTGCCTTGGCCGTTCTGTTGCGCTCGTCGATGAACAGCAGGAGGGCGGCTGTCACCATGGGTATCAGGATCGGCGTGACGATCAGGTGGTGGCTCCAGGCAATCATGGCTACTCGTTCCTCCCGTCGACATGGTCGTTGCCGGTCAGGCCGCGGGCGGCGAGTAGGACAACGAGGAAGAGAGCGGTGGTCGCAAAGCCGATGACGATGGCTGTGAGGACCAGCGCCTGCGGAACGGGATCGGTGAGGGTCGTCGACACCACCCCATCCTCGAGGATCGGCGGCATGTTGCTCTTGACGCCACCAACGCCGAAGATGAACAGGTTGACGGCATAGGAGAGCATCGACAATCCGATGATCACCTGAAAGGTGCGCGGACGCAGGATGAGCCAGACGCCGCAGGTGGTCATCAGACCAATGGCCAGGGACAGGATGATTTCCATCAGCGTTTCTCCCCCTTGGCGTCGTGCGCCCTCAGGCGGTTGATGCGGATCGACTGGTGGGCGAGCGCCACCAGGATCAGAACCGTTGCGCCGACCACGAGCAGGAAAACACCCAGATCGAAGAGCAAGGCGGATGCCGCCGGCACCTTGCCGATGAGCGGAATCTCCAGATAGCGAAAGTGCGAGGTGAGGAACGGATGGCCAAGCAGCCAGGCGCCGATCCCTGTTGCTGCCGCGATCAGGATCCCGGCCCCCATCCAGCGCAGCGGCAGGATGCGAATGCGATCCTCCGCCCAGCGCGTACCGCCCGCAAGATATTGCAGGAGGAAAGCGATGGACAGCGTGAGGCCTGCCGAGAAGCCGCCGCCCGGCATGTCGTGGCCCCGCATGAACAGATAGACGGCAAAGGTGATGATGACAGGGAAGAGCCACTGCATCAGCACTGAAGGCACCAGCAGGTAGTCGCGCATCATGTCACCCGGCGAGCGCTCCGGCTGGTCGGCGTCGAAGCGGTTCTGGGTCAGCTGCTGCTCGGGCAGTTCCATGCTGTCTTCGGCGGGACGGAAGCGGCGCAGCAGGCCATAGACCGTCAGGCCGACAATGCCGAGAACGGCGATTTCCCCGAAGGTGTCGAAGGCGCGGAAGTCGACGAGGATCACGTTGACGACATTGCGACCGCCACCCTCCGTATAGGCATTCTGCAGGAAGTAGCTCGCGATGGCATCGGGCACCGGCATGGTCATGACCGTGAAGGCGACAACCGACATTCCGACACCGCAGAGGATCGCAATCGCCAGATCGCGGAAGCGGCGGAAGCGGCTCCGCAGGGTCATTACCTCGCCGATCCCCGGTGAGCGCTTGGGCAGCCAGCGCAGGCCGAGCAGGATCAGGACGGTGGTCACGATCTCGACCAGCAACTGGGTGATTGCAAGGTCGGGCGCCGACAGCCAGACGAAGGTCATGCAGACAATCAAGCCCACCCCGCCCAGCATGATGAGTGATGCCAGGCGATGATACTTGGCGGACACGGCGGCCCCGATCGCCAGCGCCATGCCGACCAGCCAGATGAGCGCGAAGGCCGGATCAACCGCCGAGAAGACGACGGGTCTGCGCTCGAAGCCCGAGAGATAAAGCGGCAGGGTTGCGGCGAGGAAGCCGGTGACGACAATCCATCTGAGCTGCGGCTGCAGATTGCGGGTGCCGAGCCGGCTTTCCGCCAGACGCGCCCAGCGCCAGGAAACGGTGACCAGGACGCGTTCGAACAGACGCTGTCCTTTAAGTCTGCGCAGATAGGGCGGACCATCCTCGGAGCGGGAAAGGTAGTCCCGCATGGCCATGTAGAGCAGGAAGCCGCCGACCAGGGCAACGAGGCTCATCAACAACGGGACATTGAACCCGTGCCAGATGCTGAGGCTGTATTCCGGCGTCCGATCGCCAAGCACGCTTTCGACCGCCGTCTGCAGGAAAGGCCCGATCGAAATCGCGGGGACGATACCGACCACAAGGCAGACGACGACGAGGACTTCGATGGGGACGCGCATCCAGCGCGGCGGCTCATGCGGCGTTTCCTTGGGCAGCCCGACCGGCGGAGGCCCGAAGAAGACAGTGTGAATGAAACGCAGCGAATAGACGACGCTGAAGATGCCGGCGAGCGTCGCGACATAGGGGAGGATCACGTCGAGTGTGGAATCCGCATGGGTTTCGACGGCTTCCGCGAAGAACATCTCCTTGGACAGGAAGCCATTGAGCAGCGGCACGCCAGCCATGGCGGCGCTCGCGACCATGGCAAGCGTCGCGGTTGCCGGCAGGAAGCGGTAGAGGCCACTCAGCCGCTGCATGTCCCGCGTGCCCGTCTCGTGATCGATGATGCCTGCCGCCATGAAGAGCGAGGCCTTGAACGTCGCGTGATTAAGCATGTGGAAGATCGCCGCGACCGTCGATAGCGGGCTGCCAAGGCTGAGAAGCGTCGTGATGAGGCCGAGGTGGCTGATCGTCGAATAGGCGAGCAAACCTTTAAGGTCGCGCTGAAACATGGCGAGGAAAGCGCCGAGCAGCAGTGTCGAAACACCCGCCAGACCAACGAGGATGAACCATTCATAGGTGCCCGACAGCACCGGCCAGAAGCGCACAAGCAGAAAAACGCCTGCCTTTACCATGGTGGCGGAATGCAGGAAGGCCGAGACAGGCGTGGGGGCTGCCATCGCGTTCGGCAGCCAGAAATGGAAAGGAAACTGGGCGCTCTTGGTCAGCGCGCCGAGCAGGATGAAGATCAGGGTCGGCAGATAGAGAGGATGCTCGCGAATGAGCTGACCGGAGGCGAGGATCTTGTCGAGGTCGTAGCTGCCGACGATCTTGCCGAGAAGCAACATGCCGATCAGCAGGCAAAAGCCGCCGATGCCCGTGATCGTCAGCGCCATGCGGGCACCATTGCGGGCCGCGGCGCTTGTATGCCAGTAGCTGATCAGCAGGAAGGAGAAGATGCTCGTCAGTTCCCAGAAGATCGACAACAGGATGACGTTGCCGGAGACGATGATGCCGAGCATCGCGCCCATGAAGGCCAGCAGGAACGAGAAAAAGCGCGGAATGGGGTCGTCCTTGCCCATGTAGTAGCGGGCATAGAGGATGACCAGAAAGCCGATCGAGGTGACCAGCATGGCAAAGATCCAGGCGAAGCCATCCAGTCGGAGAGCGAAATCAAGCCCGAACTGCGGCAGCCACTCTGCGGTGAACCGCAGCACGCCGTTGTGCATGACGAGGGGATAGGCGGATGCCGTGACAATCAACGTCAGGAGCGTCGTGGCGCCTGCGACGAAGACCGGCAGGTCGCGTGACGTCGTGTTCAGAATGAAGGCCGAGGCGATGCTCCCCACAAATGGGAGCGCAAGGACCAGCAGCAAGAGGATCGAAGCGTCCAGCGTTATCCCAAATCCAGTTCCTTTCAACGATGCAACCGAGAAAAATGCCTCGGACTAGAAATTAAAGAATTTCAACCTAAATGGGCGACATCACCCAATCTAGGCAAGTTTAGGCATGGATCAACCCCAAACCGAACCCGTTTTTTCGCCAGCACTGTGTCGCGCGGCCCGCGGCTACCTCGGGTGGACACAAGAGGACCTGGCGACACAGTCGCATGTATCCCGCAGCACGATCCGTGATTTCGAAGGTCTGCGACACGGCTTGCATCGGTCGACGGAAGCGCAATTGAAGCTTGCTTTCGAAAAGGCAGGCCTGCGTTTCACCAACACGGATGGTTGCCCAGGCATTTGCGGGCCAGCCACCGCGGTTTGAGTTGAGGCGGGCCTGCCTCAGACAGGCCCGCCTTGATGGCTTCAGGCAAGCTGTTCTTCGGCTGCGACCTGTTCCAGCCGTGTCTTCCTCCGGCTACGCCAGTCTCCGAGGAACAGCAGGATGGGAGCCGCGATGAAGACCGACGAGGACGCGGCGATGAAGATGCCGAACACCATGGGCACGGCGAAGCTCTCGACCGCGCTGCCACCCCAGATCGCCATGGGCAGCATGGCAAGGAAGGCGGTTGCCGAGGTGTAGATGCTTCGGGCGAGCGTTTCGTTGATCGATAGATTGATCAGGTCGCGGAAGGGCATGGTCTTGTAGAGCCTCATGTTCTCACGCATGCGGTCGTAAACCACCACCTTGTCATTGACGGAGTAGCCGACCAGCGTGAGCAGGGCTGCGATCGCCGTCAGATTGAAGTCGAGGCCAGTCAGCGCAAAGAAGCCGATCGTCTTCGTCACGTCGAGGATGAGCGTGGCGATCGCTCCGACGGCAAAGGGCCAGTCGAACCGGACCCAGATATATACGAGCATGGCGAGCGACGCGAGGATGACCGAGGTCAGACCGGCAGTCGCCAGTTCGCCGCTCACCTTCGGACCGACCACTTCGGTTCTCTCGATCTTGGCCGAGGGATCAATCGTCTGGATCGTCTCGCGCACCTTTGAGACCGCATCGGTCTGCGCCTGCTCGCCGCCCGGCTGGCGTTCGAGACGCAGCATGACGTGGTTGCTGTCGCCGAATTCCTGCAAGGCGACTTCACCCAGGTTCAGGCCCTCGATACCGGAGCGAAGGCCAGAGAGGTCGGCCGGCCCCGATGTCGAGAGTTCAAGCTGGATGCCGCCCTTGAAATCGACGCCGTAGTTGAGGCCCGGCGTGATGAATAGGATGATCGAGGATATCGACAGGAAGGCCGAGACCCCGATGCCGAACAACCGCGCCTTCATGAAGTCGATCTTCGTGCCGTCCTTGATCAGCTTGAACGGCAGGAGCGGCTTGATGGCGATCGTCTTCAGCTTGTAGCGGCGGGCAATCGCGACCATCGCGACTCGCACGACCGAGACGGCCGTGAACATCGAGATTGCGATGCCAAGGCCCATGGTGACGGCAAACCCACGCACGGGCCCGGAGCCGAACCAGAAGAGCAGAACGGTGGCGATGAGGGCCGTGACGTTGCTGTCGATGATGGTGGAATAGGCCTTGGCAAAACCGTGGTCGATGGCCGCAAAGGCCCCTCGCCCCTTGCCGACCTCCTCGCGGATACGCTCGTTGATCAGGACGTTCGCATCGACGGCCAGGCCGATGCCGAGCACGATGCCGGCGATGCCTGGCAAGGTGAGCGTCGCCCCGAGCATCGTCAGACCGGCAAAGGTCAGGACGACGTTGAGCGTGAGGGCCAGCACCGCGAGCAGGCCCCAGGTGCCGTAGAGGGCGAGAATGAAGGCGACGACGAGGCCGAAGCCGGCGAGGCCTGACATGATCCCCATTTCGATCGCATCGCTGCCGAGATCGGCGCCGACCGTGCGTTCTTCGATGACGGTTAGCTTGGCCGGCAGGGCGCCCGCGCGCAGCAAGGCCGCGAGCGTGTTGGCCTCATCGACAGAGAAGTCTCCGGATATCTGTCCTGCGCCGCCGGTGATCGGCTCTCGGATGACAGGCGCGCTCAGCACCTTGTCGTCGAGCACGATCGCGAAGGGACGGCCGACATTGTCCCGGGTGATGCTGGCAAAGCGGTCTGCGCCGACGCCATCGAAGCGGAAGGAGACGACGGGCTGGCCGCCCTGAGGGTCGAACTGCACCCGCGCATCGGTGAGCCGGTCACCGGCGAGGAGGACCGTCGACTGAACGGGATAGGCCCGGCCGTCGTCATCCTCCAGCGTCTCGACACCGGCTGCTCCTTGTTCTCCCAGCAGGTGGAAGCTCATCTTGGCGGTGGTTCCGAGAAGCGCGCGCAGTCGCGACGGATCCTGCTCGCCGGGAAGCTGGACGAGAACGCGATCGGCGCCGACGCGCTGGATGGTCGGCTCGGCAACACCGACCTGGTCGACGCGCTGGCGAATGACTTCAAGGCTCTGCTCGACCGCCTGGCTCATGCGTGCGGTGATGCCCTGCTCGCTCGGCGCCAGTCTCAGGGTGTCCGCACCGCTGGTGGAGACATCGAGTTCGGGCGCCCCACTCCCTGTTAGCGTGACCGTCGGGTTGTTCAAAACCGCGAGCGCTTCGGTCGCAGCACTTATCTGTGCGGGATCGGCAAGGGCCACCACCACGGCGCCGCCGTCGCGACGAATGCTGCGGGTCTGTATGCGGGCTTCGAGAAGGGTCGAACGAACCTCCTGGGTGAGGCTCTGGAGCCATTCGTCGGTCAGCGCCGGGCGGTCGACCTCGAGAACGAGATGGGAGCCGCCGCGCAGGTCAAGGCCGAGCGATACGCGCTCATGCGGCAGCCAGGAGGGAAGTCGGGAAAGGGTCGTATCGGGCAGCACATTCGGCAATGCGACGAGCAAGCCGAGCAGGATGACGAGCATGTAGCCCACCACCTTCGAGAGGGAGTTTTTCATATGGAATCCAGCATGTTGCGACCGCGGCATCCAAGCCGTGGCACAAACGGGTCGAGCCATCGGCAAGATGGCGGCGAAACGGTCAGGCGGTGTGCTGGATGAAAGGCGGTGCGCGCGAGCGATAGGCTAGCGGCAGGAAGAAGGAGGCGCTGTCGGTGCAAGAGCGCTGGACAAGATCGCCGTGGCGGCACATCCAGAGCGTCTGGATGTCGGGAGAGAGAAAGCCATCGCCTGAGCCGGATGGCCGGAGTTTCGGGCGCGAGGATTGCTCGGAGACCGTCAGGAAACGTGTGTCACCAGCTCCACGGGCTGCAACCTGCCCATTGTCCGAACGCGACATGGCGCCGGCATTCGACTGGCCAGGATTGAAGCGACCAGAAGCGTCCCCGCCCAGTAACAAGAGCAGTGACGCGAAGAGGCTGGCGATGACGGCTAAGACGTGTCCGCGCTGTGGCGGCATGTCTTGCCTCAGGTTTCGTTCGTCCATGGACATCCTTCCAAGGGAGGATGTGGCACATCACGAGACCTTTTTCCACCCGGCAATCGCGCAGACGCGGTCACGTCGGGTCATTGCCGCTCAAATCAGGCGAGGAGAGCCCCGATCCTGGGAGCGCGCTGACCGGGTGCCTACCGCGAGGCCCGACGCGCCTGGCGGATCAGATCTGCCGCCTTTTCGGCGATCATGACGACCGGTGAGGCGGTGTTGCCTGAGACGATGCTGGGCATGATGGAGGCGTCGACGACGCGAAGGCCCTGAAGGCCGGTCACGCGCAATGCGGGGTCCACGACAGCATCAGGATCCGGTCCCATGCGGCAGGTTCCGACGGGATGGAAGATGGTGGTGGCGATGTCGCCGGCCTTTTGCAGCAGGGCTTCGTCATCCTGGAACTCCCGCCCAGGCAGGATTTCCTCGGGCTGGAAGGGGCGAAGGGCGGCAGCCGACATCACCTGTCTTGCCTGCCGGATGGCGGCGATCGCCACGGAACGATCCTGGTCGGTCGAGAGGTAATTCGGACGGATCTCCGGCTGCAGGGCCGGATCAGCCGACGTTATGTGGCAGGTACCGGCGCTGGTCGGGCGCAACTGGCAGACCGAAACCGTGATCGCCGGGAACGGGTGCAGCGGATCGCCGAGCTTGTCGGTGGAGAGCGGCTGGATGTGATATTCGATGTCGGGCCGGTCTTCTTCCGGACTGGACCGGGTGAACATGCCGAACTGGCTGGGTGCCATCGACATGGGACCGGAGCGGTAAAGGGCATATTCGGCGGCGATCTTCATCTTGCCGCGCCAGGAGTTGGCAAGCTGGTTCAGCGTCACCGTGTTCTTCACCTTGAAGACCGTGCGGATCTGAAGATGATCCTGCAGGTTTGCACCGACGGCTGGCTTCGCCATGGCAACATCGATGCCAAGCGACCAGAGGCGGGTGGGGTCGCCAATGCCCGACAACTCCAGGAGCTTCGGCGAGTTGATGGCGCCGGCAGCGAGGATCACTTCGCCTGACGCTTTCGCGGAGAACGCGCCTCCCGGCGTGCGATAGTGGACGCCGGTCACGCGTTTGCCTTCGAAGGTCAGGCGTTCAACCAGGGCATGCTGGACCAGGCGCAGGTTCGGGCGCTTCAGGGCCGGCCTCAGAAAGCCGCGGGCCGTGTTCCAGCGCACGCCCTTGTGCTGGTTGACGTCGAAGAAGCCGGATCCTTCATTGTTGCCGTCGTTGAAGTCGGCGCGCGGTTCGATGCCGAATTCACGGGCGCCTTCCTGGACGGCTTCGAGGATATCCCATTTCAGGCGCTGGCGGCTTACCTT
Source organism: uncultured Allorhizobium sp. (assembly GCA_958439205.1). Classification (GTDB taxonomy): domain Bacteria; phylum Pseudomonadota; class Alphaproteobacteria; order Rhizobiales; family Rhizobiaceae; genus Allorhizobium. The sequence continues at coordinate 4,122,294 of OY288189.1, forward strand.
CCACGGGCCACCCTTTGCGTGCGTTTCTCCTGACGGCCCGTGATAGTCCTCGGATTTGCGAAAATAGGGCAGCACATCCGACCAGCCCCAGCCGGGGTTTCCGAGGTCGCGCCAGCCGTCGTAATCGGCGGCCTGGCCGCGCATGTAGATCATGCCGTTGACCGAGGTGCAGCCGCCGAGCACCTTGCCGCGCGGATAGGCGAGGCTGCGGCCGTTGAGGCCGGGTTCGGATGCGGTGCGCATCATCCAGTCGGTGCGCGGATTGCCGATGCAGTAGAGATAGCCAACGGGGATCTGCACCCAGTGATAGCGGTCCGAGCCTCCGGCTTCCAGGAGCAGCACGCGGGTCTTCGGATCCTCCGTCAGGCGGGCGGCGAGAACGCAGCCTGCGGTCCCTGCCCCGACGATGACATAGTCATAGTCGCCATCGAGCCGTGTCGTGTCCGGCATGGTCTGTCCTTTCGCTGGCGATCAAGATCGCCGATGTTCGTTTGTGATACGCGGCCGAGCTAGGGCTTCAGGCGTAGTGCGGCCCAAAAGTCCCGCATCTGGTCGGTCAGGGCCGTGTAGAGCCCGTATCGCCTGCGAAAATGCTCCGTGTGTTCCGTATTCGGCTGGAAGTCTCTGGCAGAGCGGGTCATCGCCGCCACGGCCTCTTCGTAGGAGGCGTAAAGGCCGATCGCGACTGTGGCACCGATTGCAGCCCCCAGAGCACCGGTCTCCCGGGCCTCTGCCACGGTCAGCGGGATCTCCAGGACATCGGCCATCATCTGCGGCCAATGGGGGCTGCGCGAGCCGCCGCCGGACATGACTGCGCGATCGACGGCCAGACCGGCATTGCGCAACACTTCAATGTGGCGTCGATGCTCGAAGCACACGCCTTCGAAGAGCGCCCTGATCATGTGACCTTCGCCATGCCAACCGGCGAGACCGTAGAAACCGCCGCGAAACTCGGCACCGAGGCGCGACCCGAAGATGAAGGGATGGAAGAAGGGGTCGTCGGCGCGGGGTACGACCTTACCGACCTCTTCGTTGCAGCGATCGAAGGCCTCGCCGCCATGGTCGCCGCGCATGCGATGCACATACCATTCGAGATTGGCGGCGGAGGTCGCGCTGGATTCGATGTTGACGTATCGCCCCTGCCCGAAGGTCGTGACCATGAAGACGTCGGGGCTGATGACGGGCTCATCGGCAAAGACCTGGTTGATGCTCCAGGTCCCCGCGATGACCGAGGCTTCACCGGCATGGATGACGCCCGAGCCCATCGCGCTTGAGACGACGTCGAAATAGCCACCGATCACAGGCGTGCCTTCCGCGAGACCCGTTGCCTTGGCGGCCGCTGCGGTGACCCGGCCGACAATGTCTGCGGACTGGACGCGATCGGGGAAGAACGGCAAGGCATCCTCAAGGTGATAGAGGCCAAGCAAATCAGCGTCGAGTTCGCCCTCCGGCATGGCGAGGAGGCCTGCGCCGCTGAGGTCCGAGATATCGTTGGCCAACCGTTCCGTCAGGCGGAAGTTGATGTAGTCCTTGCAGAACAGGACAGCGCCGATCTTGGCATAGGTCTCAGGCGCGTGGCGCTTGATCCAGGCAAGCAGGCTCGGGGTCTGTGATGGCCAGGGGCGCTGGAGGCAGCGTGCCTGCAGGGCGTCCCCGTGTCCACGATCGAGTTCTGCGGCAATGTCAGCCGCACGGCTGTCCAGCGACTGGATGCCCTTGAGCGGTTGGTGGGCCCTATCAAGCAGGTAAAGGCCGTTGCCATGGCCGGCACATCCGATCCCCAGAATCCGGGTCGGATCGACGCCGGACCTCGCGATGACCTCTCGGATCGCCGCACAGCCGTTTTCCCAGAGTTCGGAGAGATCACGCTCGACATGGCCGGGTTCGGGAAAGCTCGACTGGCCGTCGATGGCGCCGTGTGCGATCTGATGGCCCTCTGTGTCGAAAAGCACGGCCTTGATGACCGTGTTTCCGACATCGACGCCCAAGATGTAGTTCTTCTCAGCCACGGTTATAAATGTCCCATGCTTCTTCGCCGCTGGCGCGCTGGTGGATGATCGCCATCAGCGCCTTCACGACCGCCTTCGGATTGTCATGCTGATAGATGTTGCGTCCATAGACCATCCCGTTTGCGCCCTGAGCCATCAGGGCGGCTGATTTGGCGAGCACGACGCGCAGATCCTCGCGACCGCCGCCACGGACCAGAACCGGGCAGCGCGCCGCCTCGATGACCTTGTGGAAGTCCTCGGGATCGCTGGTCGGATCGGCCTTGATGATATCAGCACCCATTTCGGAGGCCAGTCGGACCAGCGTGACGATCTTCTCGGCGTCGCCGTCCACCTGGTAGCCGCCCCTGATATCATTGGGCAGCATCACCAAGGGCTCGATCATCAGCGGCATGCCATAGCGATGGCAATCGGCGCGCACGCGGCTGATGTTTTCGACGCATTGGCGAAAGAGTTCCGGCTCGTCCGGCAGCATGAAGAGATTGACGACGACGCAGGCCGCATCCATCTCCAGCGCGCCGATGATCGGTTCATCATGGTTCTGCAGTTGCGACCACATGCTGCGATGGCGCGTGGAATTGTAGGGGTTGCCCATGTCGATGCGCATGACGAGCGCTGGCTTGTCGCGCTCGGGTCTCGCCTGCAGCAGATCGGCCTGGCCATAGGCCATCTGGATGGCATCGGGGCCTGCTTCGACAAGCTTGCCCACCACGCCTGCCATGTCCTCCAGGCCGATCAGGAAGCTCGGCTCGTTGCAGACACCGTGATCGATGGCGACGTCGAGGCAGCCGCCCTGACGAAACAGCCTGTTCATGCGTGCCTTCTTGGATATTCGCATCATGACGCCTTGTCCTTTTCCTTGCATCTGTCCTGAAGCATTGCGACCGAGACCCCGTAATAGGTCCCCAGTTCGTCGATGAGTTGCCGCCGCTCTGCCAACATCTGCTCACCAGACCAGGCAAGCTCGCGGGCCATGACGGTCAGCAGGGTGTCGAGAATTTCGAGATCGATCTGGCCGGTGATCGCAAGGCTCGTGCGGCGGAGCACGATGTCGGCCAGGTGATGGACGTCTTCGCCCTGGATCAGCCAGAGAATTTCGGCCAGCGTCATCACACTTGTGGAGGACAAGGGAACGTCATCCGGATGTCCGTCGCAGAAGGCCATGAGATCGAAGGCGCGCGATCCATAGGTGGATGCCAGGTGATCGGCGCGGGCCTTGCCGATCGGAAACTCGCGGGAGAGCAGCGCCGACAACCGCTCGCCATCCGCCGGATAGTTCCGGCCGCCACCGATGGGACGGTCGGCGGTCGTCGCGATCCGGGGACGACCGAGGAAGGCGAGCACCTCGTCGGTCACCTGTTCGCCGAAGGCGCGGAAGGTCGTCCACTTGCCGCCGACCATGCAGAGCTGTGGCGGGTCGCTCTCGACACGATGAATGACATGGCTGCGCGAGATCTTGCCCGTGAATTCCGCATCGCTGCGCGGCAGCGGCCGGATGCCGCTGAAGCTGAAGACGATATCGGAGGCAGCGATGGCGAGATCCGGAAAGACGGTGCGGATGGCGGCGAGGATGTAGTCGCGTTCCGCAGGCTCGCAGCGTGTCCGGCCCGGCTTGTCGACCTTGATATCCGTCGATCCGGCCAGCACGCGGCCGAGATAGGGAAAGAGGATGCAGACCCTGTTGTCGGTGTTCTCGAAGAAGATCATGTGGCCGTTAAGGGCCTGATAAAGCGCGTCATTCGCCAGGATCAGATGCGATCCCTTTGTGCCGGTCACGGTCTTCTCGGCGGGTGCTGCGCCGTCGCTGAGCGCCGTGATGGTCTGGTCGATCCATGCGCCTGTGGCATTGACGATCATGCGGGGACGCACGACGATCAGTTCGTTCGAACCTTCTGCCGAGAGCTGGTAGCTGTCGCCGATCCGCAGGAGTTTCGCGTAGTTCAGCGCGATCGCCTGGGGCGCATCGCTTCTCGTGTCGAGGACGAGTTCGAGCGCCAGGCGTTCCGGCTGGCTGATCCATGCATCATAATAGGTCGCGGAATAGCGAACCTGAGGCGTCAGGGCTGGCCAGAGGGCCCGGGTGCTGCGGGCATTGCGGAACTGGTGGCGCGGGAGAAGCCGGTTCTTGCGGGTGACAAAATCATAGAGCGAGAGGCCGGCCTTGATCGCGAGCGCCCCACGGCTCGATGGTTTACCGACTGAGCCGAAGAAGGTCGCAGCCGCGTTGAAGAAGCCGCTGAAGATCGAGTGGATCGGGATCGTCGTCGGCAGGGGGTGAACCATATGGGGTGCGAGCCTGAGCAGTGCATCGCGTTCGGCCAAGGATTCCCGGACGAGATTGAATTCGCCATTTTCGAGATAACGCAGCCCGCCATGGATCATGCGCGAGGGGGCGGCGCTGCAGCCCGAGGCGAAGTCGTCCCGCTCGACCAGAAGCACGCGCAATCCCTGCAGCGCCAGATCGCGATAGGCGGCGATGCCATTGATGCCGCCGCCGACCACGACGACGTCGAAATCGCCGTCCTGTCGTATTCGCCTGAGCGCGTCCTCGCGGAATGTGGACATGGAAGTACCGTTCGCTGGTTTTGAGGCCAACGTCCCAATTCTCTGTTGTGGCTGTGGTTGTTACCGGTCGAGTTCGACCAGATGGTCTCTTATGCCGGCCGTGATGGTCGACAATTCATGTTCCGTCAGGCGCAAGCGTGCGGCACCGGCATTCTCGATCGCCTGAGTCGGGTCGCGCGCACCGCAGAGCGAGAAGGTGATGCCCGGCTGGGCGAGCGTCCAGGCGATGACCACCTGGGCGACCGATGCCTTGTGCTGGTCTGCGATCGGGCGGATCACGTGCATCAGTCGAGCGACCTTTTCCCGATTGCTGAAACTGAAGCGCGGATTGCCATGCCGCTGGTCATCATCAGCAAAGACGCGGTCGGCACCGATCTTGCCCGAGAGCAGGCCGAGCGCCAGCGACGAATAGCTGAGAATGGAAACCCCGTTGTCAATGCATGTGGGTACGAAGCTCGTCTCTATGTCGCGCTTCACCATGGAGTATTCCTCCTGGACCGCATCGAGCGCACCCGTCGCGAGATAGGCGGCGAAATCTGCCTCCGACACATTGCTTGCGCCGATCGAGCGGATCTTGCCCTCCTCCTTCAGGCGGAGCAGTTCCCCGACCGTCTCGGCAATCGGCGTCGTCGCATCCTGCCAATGGGTCACGTAGTGGTCGATATAGTCGGTGCCCAAACGGCGCAGGCTTTGTTCGACTTCGTAGCGAATGGAGGACGGCCCCAAGTAGCGATGAACCGGCTTGCCAGCCTGTTCGAAGAAGTAAGTCCCTTCGCCCACATGCCAGACGAGACCGCATTTGGAGACGAGAACGACCTTGTCGCGCTGGCCTGCAATCGCCTTGCCGACGATGGTTTCAGCCAGCCCCATTCCATAGGCGGGTGCGGTATCGATGAGCGAGATGCCGGCATCCACCGAGGCCTTGATGGCGTCGATCGATTGCTTTTCGTCGGTGCCGCCCCACATCCAGCCGCCGATCGCCCAGGTGCCGAGCCCGACCGCCGATGCCTTGATGCCACTTCGGCCAATGGGCCTGTTGAGTATGCCTTGGTCCGTCACCGGATCATCCTTCCCCATGTGTATCGAGTGCCCGGGCGATTTCTTCGTCCACCACGAGCGAGGTCAAAAACCGTCCGGCAAGGGTCGCCGCCACCGGGCCAGCCTTCAGGCTGCCAGCCGCCACGCCGATGATGGTCGGGCAGTTGGCAAGATCTGCCGGGTCGAGTGCCACGACCCGCGAATTTAGATCGATCTCGGCGAGCGAACCGTCCGCCTTGATCAGATGCGCCAGAAATTCTCCGGCAATGCCCGCGTCAACAAGCGCCTGGCCGCCCCGCGCCGGATCCGGCAACAGGTCGTAGTAGCCGGAGCCCGGCGCCTGGACCGACCCGATGCCAACCAGGGCTACGGTCGCCTTTCGTGCCAGATCGAAGACCTCACGGATCGAGGCGACATTCATGAGGAGGTCGCGCTGCTGCTCGTCCTCGGCAAACAGCGGTGCATGGACGAGTTGCGCCGTGCCACCGAGCTTGTCGGCCAGTTGCGTCGCCAGGTGGTTGACGTCGGTATAATGCTTGCCCTGCACGCCACCGGTCAGCGGCACGACCCTGATATCAAAACGGCGCTCGGCCTCCAGGTTTTCGACCACGGCACTCACCGCCTTGCCGCCGGTGATGGCGATGACGTCGCCATCCCGAAGCGTTTCGAGAAGATGGTTGGCCGCGACCCGTCCAACCATCTGCAGCGTCGTCTCCGGATTGTCGGAGACGGTGGGCGTGACCACCGACTGCTTCAGGCCGAAGCGCTGCGTGACGTCGTTTTCCATATCAACCAGCCGCTGAAAGGGGCTGGAGATGCTGATCTTGACCATGCCCGCCTTGCGGCCAGCGGCGATCATGCGGTTCACCTTCGTATGCGAGAGGTTGAGCTTCTCGGCGATCTCCGACTGCTTCACACCCTCGATGAAATGCAGGACGAGGACCGAATACATCTGGCGCTGCTGATCGAATTCATCCCTGTTGTCCACCATGACGCGTCGTCTCCTCGTTGCTTCCTGGATGCTCAGCGGCGACGCTTGACCAGGTAGTGGTCGAACAACACCGCGGTGAGCAGAATGCTACCTTTGATGATGTCCTGCCAGTAAACGGATACGTTGAGCAAGGAGAGCGAGCTGGAAACCACCGAAAGCAGGACCGCGCCGAGGATGGCACCGAAGATGGTGCCGGCACCGCCCGAGAGGCTGGCGCCGCCGATGACGGCCGCCGCGATCACGTTCAGTTCCATGCCGACGCCGAAACTGGGCTGGGCAGAGCCGAAGCGGGCCATGTAGATGACGCCGGCCACACCGCAGAGCGCAGAGCAGAGTGTAGTGGTGGCGAAGACGACGCGACCGACGCGGATCCCGGAATAGGCGGCCGCCTTGGGATTGCTGCCGGTATAGAAGACCTTGCGGAAGGCCGTCGTCCGGCGCAGCAGGAAGTCGAAGGACACCACGACGACCACGAAGATGATGATGACGAGCGGGATGCCGTAGACCGCGCCCTGGCCGATGAACTTGAACTCCGGCGGCAGGGAAAAGAGCCCGAGCGGTCGACCACCCGTCGCCAGCAGGCAGACGCCGCGGGCAATCACCATGACGCCGAGCGAAACGATGAAATGGTGCAGGCCGACCACGGTGGTCAGAAAGCCCATGAACATGCCGATGCAGGTGGTGACCGCGATGGCGAAGGCGGCAGCGGCCCAGGGATCGATCCCGTTCAGGAACAGCCAACCGGCGACCACCATGGCGAGCGCCGTAACCGAGCCGACCGATAGGTCGATGCCGCCCGAGATCAGGAGGATCGTCATGCCGACCACCACGATGCTTTCCACCGCAAAGGCCATGGCCATGGCGCGGAGATTGTCGACCGTGAGGAAGTAGGGCGAGATGAAGGACATCACCGTGAACAGCGTTAGGATGATGACGATCAGGCCCGTCTCGCGCGCCTTGATCGCGGGCGTCCACCACTGGACCCGGCGCTCGGTGGCCGAGCCTGCGTGCTGCTGTGTGTCGATCGTTACCATTTGTCCCACTCCCTCATGCTTCGCCCACGGGCGAAGTATCGCCCCGGGTCAACTGACTGCTGATCGATGCAAGCTGCATGATCCGTTCTTCGGTCATCTCGGCACCCGTCACCTCGCCCGTGATGCGACCCTCGCGCACCACCAGCACCCGGTCGCTGACCCCGATCAGTTCGGGGAGCTCGGAGGAGATGACGATGACGCCGACGCCCTCGTTGGCGAGATCCCGGATCTGACGGTGGATCTCCGCCTTGGCGCCGACATCGACACCACGGGTCGGTTCGTCGAGGAAAACGACCTCAGGCTCGACCGACAACATCTTGGCGAGCGCGACTTTCTGCTGGTTGCCGCCGCTCAAGGTGTTGACGGCGTCGCCCACCCCGTTGGAGCGTAGCTTCAGCCGTGTCCCGTAGTGCTCGGCGCGTGTCGTCTCCTGTCGGCGGCTGATCAGCCCGAAGGGATTGGCCACGCGCTTGAGATCGAGCGCCGAAACGTTGCTGGCGATGGACATGTTGAGGAACAGGCCGTCGCCCTTGCGGTCTTCGGAGACATAGACCAGCCCCTCGCGGATGCTGTCACGATAGTCCCTCAGCGAGAGTTTGCGGCCCTTGAGCACGACCTCGCCTTCTGCCTTGCCTTCCAGGCGGCAGATGGCGCGCACGATCTCGCTGCGCCCTGCCCCGATCAGGCCGGCCAGGCCGAGGATCTCGCCCTTGCGTAAGTCGAAGCTGACGTTGGATACCCTTCGCCCTTCGGTCAGATTGCGCACCGAGAGGATGACATCATCCGACTTGGCGTCCGGCGACTGCTTGGGCGGATAGAGCTTGTCGAGCACGCGCCCGACCATGCTGTTGACGACATCTTCCGGGGTGATCGCCGCGACGTCCGCCGTCTTGATGTGGCAGCCGTCGCGCATGATGGTGATGCGGTCACAATGCTGGAAGATCTCCGCCATGCGGTGGGAAATGTAGATGATCGCGATGCCCCGGTCAGCAAGGCGACGCATGATCTTGAACAGCGTCTGCGCTTCGGTTTCGGTGAGGGCCGCTGTCGGCTCGTCGAGGATCAGGATGCGGCAGTCGAGCGTCAGCGCCTTGGCGATCTCGACGATCTGCTGCTGCGAAATCGAGAGATCGCCGGCACGGCGCCTCGGATCGATATCGCCGATTTCCTTGAGGATCTCAGCGGCGCGGACGACCAGTGCGCGGTAATCCATCAATAGGGTATGGCTGCTGCCGGTTTCGGCCATGAACATGTTTTCAGCGACGGAGATCTCCGGGCAGAGGGCGATTTCCTGGTGGACGAAGCCGATGCCGAGCCGATTGGCGGCATTCGGCGAAGCGATGCGAACGGGGGCACCGTCGAGACGGATCTCGCCACGATCGGGCTGCAGGATGCCGTCGATGATATGCATTAGCGTCGACTTGCCCGCACCATTTTCGCCGGCCAGAGCGTGGATTTCGCCGCGGCGCAGTTCCAGTTGGGCGCCACGCAGGGCCTGGACCGGTCCGAACGACTTGTGCACATCCGTCATGCTGAGGACGACCTCGGCCATGACACCCCTCCCCTTCCATCACTTCGACTTCCCCGGCGCCGCGAGACGCGCCGCCGGGGTCATGCAGGTCGGCGCTCAGCGCCCCTTCATGTATTCGTTGAGGTCGAAGGATGCGGCATTCGCCTTGGTGATGACCGCAAAACCATTGTCCATCGACGGCACCTGCATCGGGTTGAAGCCGGAGACCTTGTAGTCGTTGAACGGATCGATGAGTTCCGGATGGGCGCCGAGGAAGGTGTTCATGAAGCCCATGAAGCCCTGGATGCCCTGGTTCGGATTGACCGACATGTGGATGTTGCCCTGCTTGATGTGTTCGAGCGTGGTGGGCGTGATGTCGGCGTGCAGGATCAGCACCTTCTTCTTGGCTTCGAGCACGGCCGCAACGGCACCTTCGGCAGAGCCGGCTTCCGGGATCCAGAGCGCGCCGAGGTTCGGATTGGCCTGCAGCATGGCGGCGACCGCCTGATAGGCAGCGTTGGAATCCTGGTTCGTCGCCTGGCGACCGACCAGCTTCATGTCCGGATGGGTGCGCTCCATGTAGTCGATCAGTGCGGTCACCCGCAGATCGTGGTTGCTCTGGCCCGGATTTTCGAGAACAGCATATTCCCCCTTGCCGCCCAGCGCCTTGACGATCTCTTCGGCCGCAAACTTCGCCTCGGCGACGTTGTCGGAGGTGATGTAGGCAGTGCGCTTGGACTTCGGCGAGTCTGCCGCAAACGTGGTGACCGAGATGCCGGAGTCGATGGCCCGGTTGATCGGCTCGATGAACGGATCCGACTGCATCGGATGCAGCAGAATGCCCTTCGGCTTCTTCACGACTTCCTGTTCGAAGGAAGCGATCTGCTTGGTGATGTCGTATTCCGGCGTGCCGGTGAAGGCAGCCTCGCAACCGAGTGCCTTGGCGGCCTGCTTGAAGCCTTCGAAGACCGGGACCCAATAGGGATGGCCGGAGACCATGACGTTCATGACATAGGTTTCACCCGGCTCGCAGGCGAACTTTCCTTCCGCATGGGCCGGCAGAACGGACCCGGCGATGGCGGCGGCGGCAACCAGGCCGATGGCGGTGGCGGCCTTCAAAGACTTCAGCATTTTCCCCTCCCAGAGATCAAAGACAAGCGCAATAAAATTCAACTGTCAGAATTTATTGCGTGACGTGATCTCTAATGCACGACGTTCCTCGCGTCAATCATGTTCGCATAATATTTTTATCACTGAAATTTATTTCGATCAAAGGCGGTGCCATGGAGATACCGCCGGGGAGCTGGAGGCTGTTCGGAGGATCGATGGCATGCTCGGCACCGCGAGAGCGCAAGTCGTGCCGTCGGCGGCAGCTTCGCGGCTGATACCTTGAGAGGGCCTCGTGAATGGCTGTCGCCATTCAGGCTGCTGGCTTGGGCTCCATCTGGCTGCAGGGTGCATCGTGAGCCACGGCAGGCATCTGGCAGCGGGACAGACCCTGGCCGTCAGGCGTAAACGGCGAGCATCGCAGACAGTGGCAGGCGGACGCGCAGTTTCATGCCGAGAAGTGCAAGGCCAGTGATCTTGCGCTGCAGGAACATCTTGTCGGGCGACGGCAGGGCCCAGAGTGCCCGGTCGGCGAAGAGCGGCACGGACCGTTCCCGGACGGCGACCAGCGGTCCCCGATCGCTGAAATCGACAAGGCTTCCTGGACCCTTCAGGACATGATCCAGCACGATGGAGGTCATATCGTCCAGCGTGCGCCCATGGCGATCGATCTGTGCCGTCGAAAGGTACTGCATGTCGACAAGCGCATCGCGCACGGACTTGACGCTCCCGGCAAGTGTGGCCCGCAGCAGGACGCGGTAGGCTTCGGCGCTTTCGGCGGAAACAGGGCGCACGGCGCCGAAGTCGAGCAGGACGACGCGCCTTCGCTCAGGCTGCCAGAGATAATTGGCAAAGTTCGGATCGGTCTGCATATGGCCGAAGGTGAAGAGTTCGCGCAGCGCCAGATCGGACATTGCCGTCATTGCCGCGTCGCGGTCTGCCTGCGGCGCAGACGCAAGCGTTTCGAGCGGAACGCCGTCAACGATATCCATCGGCAGCACCGTCGGCCGCAAGAGTTCTTCGACCGGCGAAGGCACGACAAAACGTGGGTCGCCAGCAAGCAGTCCGCCGAACCTGCGCATTTCCTCGGCCTCCCGCAGGTAGTCCGCCTCCTCGCGTAACTGACGCTTGGCTTCGGCCAGATGCGGCGCGATGTTGAGGCTGGACGGAAGCAGACCCGACAGGCGCAGGAAGGTCGCCACGTTGTCGATGTCGGAATCGATGCTCCTGGCGACGCCTGGATATTGAACCTTGACGGCCACCTTGCGACCGGAGGCAAGCACCGCCCTGTGCACCTGACCGATCGATGCTGCCGCGATCGGGGTCATCTCGAACTGGCTGAAATGGCGCCGCCAGTCCGGACCCCAGGCACTGGAGAGTGCTGATGTAAGCTGGCCCGGCGGCATGAAATGCGCAGAGGCTCGAAGCTGCGAGAAGATGGCCTGGAGCTCCGGCGGCAGAAATTCACCAGGCTCCAGCGACACCATCTGGCCGAGCTTCATGGCAGCACCCCGCATCCGCGACAGCTGGTCGGCAGCCTTCAGCGCATTCGACGGCGTCAGCAGAAGATCGCGAAGATGCGGCCTTTCGCCAGCCGCAAGGCGGCTTAAACCTTCCGCGACCATTCCCGAAGCAACGCCGCCGGCGATCTGCCCAAGCGCCGCCAACCGGCTCAATCGGCCCTGCGGGACCTTTCTATAGCGATCACGGTCACTCATGGCGACGCCTGCAGAAGTGCTGGAATTTTCTCCTTGAGCCCGAAGAAGCCTTTTCGGCAATAGGGCCAGCTGCTTTGGTCCCAGTCCCGCAAGTGTTCTGCAAACACGATGCCTCGTTGGGCGAACTCTGCCTGCAGCGGCGCTATGGATGAAGCGACTGGTCCCACGGGCAGGAAAGTGGTCGCAATCTGCGTGCAGCCGCTCGCCGTCGCCGTGTCCGGCAGGTCGCCGACCGATAGATCATGAGTGATTGCCGCATCCGGCCAGACCTCGGAGGCGCGTGCGAGGCCGTCGGCCAGGGCTGTTCGGTCCCAGTCATTCCGACCTTCGAGAACCGCGATCGCCTTTACTGAGAGCGCGCGGATGTGGTCGATCCGCTCGACGGACAGGTCTTCGGTGGTGAGCAGAAGCAGCGTCGCGGCTGAAGGGTCCGGCTCACGCATCTGTCGAATGGGTGTGGGCTGCAGCACGTCCAGGCTATCTGAGGGAATGCGGGCTGTGCGGGCGAGGTCCTTCGGCGCAAAGCGGCCATCGGTCATCGACCTAATCCGCTCGGCATCCGCCAGATAGGCCTTGCCGGCAGTATGGAGGCCGGCCACCCAGCGCCAGGACAAAGTGTTCGATGCCGGATCGGCGTCGATCAGACGGTCGAACATGAGGGCGGCCCCGAGCTCCCAAGGCAGGCCGAGCGTGAAGATCCAGATCGAGGCAAACTGCATGCGCGCCCAATTGTGCAAGTAGCCGGTTTGCTCGAGCTCGACGGCCCAGGCGTCGAAACAGTCTATTCCGGTGCGACCTTCCACCGCCGCTGCGTAGCGCTTCCGGACATCGTTCGACGTCTCCAGGCGCTCTTGTGCGCGGTCGAGCGCTTTGCCGTAATCCTCCCAGAGGGAAGGCCTCTGCTCCAGCCAGCCTTTCCAATAGGTGCGCCAGAAAACCTCGCTCACGAATTTTTCGGCCGGGGCCAAGCCATGCCGCTCAAGCACTGCGTCGACGACTTCCTGTTCGCTGACCAAACGCCTGCGCAGCGCGGCAGAGAGCTGTGATACATGCACATGGCCGCCCTGCCCGTTTTCCTTGTTGCGCAACCGCGCATAAGCGCCGGCCGCAGCCGGCAGGAAGGCATCGAGACGGCGCAGGGCGGCGTCGCGGGTCAGGGGAATTGCAGTATCTGCCATGCTGGCTCCAAGCTCTTTCCATGCTGATGGCAGACGCTTCCGCAGTCCGGAGTGGGGCGAGTTGCCTGCCACATCCTCTACGCATGTCGAAGGCAGACGGACTTTGGGGCGGAGAAAGTTAGGGAGCGAAGGAGGCGCCTAGCAGGCTTTTGCTTCTGATCTGATGGGGGCCATCTCTCTGTCGGCTTCGACCAGGTCTGCGACCATTGTCCACAGATGATAAAGTGAGCTCGCCGGGATCGTGCTGGCAGTCGGCTTATTCGCGAGATCCAGACAATCATGCCAGCAGCCGACGGGGGCATCTGCCATATAGGTGGCGAGCATCGCAGAGGCCACATCGTCCGCCTGAGCCAGATAGATCCCGAGCCCGAGACGCTCGTGGAGCGCCAGGAATGCCTTCAGCATCTCGACCTGCGGCCAGAGCCGCCGCGACGGGCGGACTGGCCTCGATTCCGAAACGGCATCGACCAGGAAGAGCGAGCCATTCGTTCGTCCGATCGTGAGCGCGGTGGAAAGCAGGTCCAGACAGATCGCGGTGTGGTCACTGTGCGCGAGGGTGTCGTGGCGCTTCGTCAACCACACCCACTCGCACATGTGGCCGGGCTCCAGTCGGTCCGATCCGTATTGCTCGGCCAGTTCCCAACGGGGGCCGAAGAACTCGTGCAAGGGCCCCTTCGGTCCGACGAGGAAATGCGAGCGCAGCAGGGCAAACGCCTTGACCTCCGCCCGCATATGCGTGGAGGTCCGGTTGTTTTCGCAGAGTGCAAGCGTGGCTTCGAGGTAATGCATGTGCGGGTTCTGCCGGCGCGGCAGGGTGCCGTCGCTGTCTTCGGCCCAGCCGCCGAAGGCATCCTTCAACGTCCGGTCGATGGCGATCACCATCTGGTCGATCTGATGCCGATAGAGGTCCTTGCCCGTCGCGGTCAGCAGCCAGGAGAGGGCGAGAAGGACGCAGGCATTGTCGTAGAGGTCCCGCACGGGATCGGTCACGGTCTCGGTGCGGCGGTCGAAGGCGCGCGCATAGCCGCTGCGCTTGCCCCCGACCCAGGCGACACGGTGGAGATTGGCGAAAGCACGCTCTGCCATGGCAAGCGACCCGGACGGGGCAACGCCAAGATGGGCGGCATGGGCGTGCACATAGATCTGACGTGCCACCGTACGTGTTCGCACCCCACCTGATCTCTGGGGCGATCCGTCGAGCTCAAGATGCTCGACGAACTGCCCGCAGCTGTCGTCAAAACCGGACTTGGCCCAGGTAGGAAGGATCTCTTCCAAGAAGTAGGATTTGAGCAAAGCGAGGGTCATGGCCCGGAGCCTTTCGGACCAAGCCCCTCGCCCCTCACGATGTCGCGCCAATCGGGCGCATGGTCTCCAGAAGCCGGCTGATCTTGATCGTGGTGAAGTTGGAATAGGTGTCCGAGACGGCATAAGGCAGGGCGATCAGATCGCCATGGCGCATGGCACCGCAGGAATAGACGACGTTCGGGACATAGCCTTCCCGCTCCGTCGGTTCCGGCTGCAGCAGCGGTTCGACTGTGCGCGACAGGATGATGCTCGGGTCGTGCTTGTCGAGCAGCGTCACGCCGATTGCGTAGCGCCGCATTGGTCCAACGCCATGGGTGAACAGAAGCCATCCCTCGTCGATTTCGACCGGTGAACCGCAATTGCCGATCTGGACGAACTGCCAGGCGAATTCCGGCTTCATCAAGAGCCGTCCCTCGTCCCAGTGATGCAGATCGTCCGAATAGAGCAGGAACAGGTTCTCGCTGTCTTGCCTTGCAATCATCGCGTAGTGCCCGTCGATCTTCCGGGGGAAGAGCGCCATGCCCTTGTTGCGGGCGGCAGGACCATGGAGCGGCGTCAGGGTGAAGTTTAGGAAATCCGTGGTTTCGAGAAGCTCCGAGCGGATCGAGGAGCCGCTATAGGCGGTATAGGTCGCGAAATAGATCGTCTTGCCATCGTCATCGAAGGCCACGAAGCGGGCATCCTCGATGCCGTTGGATTGCGCCTCGGTGACCGGGAAGATGACCCGCTCGCTGAGTTCGCTTTCGCTCTTGAAGGCAAGCCCGATGCAGCCGGCGGGCGCCAAGCCGTCGCTTGCGTGGATATCGGGCAGGCCAGCCAGCCGCGTCGGGGTATCGATGGTCACCGCTCCCTTCGGATCGATGACGCCAGAGCGGAAGGTCAGGGACGAGATATGCCCCTCGCCCACAGCCCTCAGACTGATGATGACCCGCGTGCTGCCATCCGGAATGCCGGATTGATCCGGATGGGGCACAATGCTCGGGTTGAACAGGGCGGCTGATTCAAACGAATATTCGTTCATGAAATAGGCGCCGACCAGTTGCCTCTCCTGCTGGCTGAACTGCTGGTGGTGCTGGAAGGCATCTTCCATGGCGTCGGCCCGCAGCTCGAACTGGCGCAGCAGATTGCGATGCCGGCCATCGAAATTGGCAAGGATGTCGCGCAACTGGTTTGCCGTGGCCGTCGGGTCGAGAGACAGCACGCGGTCGACAATCTCGTTGGCCCTCGTCTTGTCACGCGGGTTGAGATGCCGCGGCTCGGTCGACGGTTTGAAAGGGCGAACGATGACCCGCGTGGGATCAGGCTTCAGATAGAGGGCCTGCCGATTGAGAAGGCTTGAATGGGGCAAGGAAGATCCTTCGGAGTTTGGGCATGGGAGGGTCGGGTCAGGACAATTGCCTGACGCCGATCCTCGGAAGCACGGGGCGCAGCATCTGGTTGGCGCGGCCGATCTCGATGCAGGAGATCAGGTAGCAGAGGACGGATTCCGCCCCCCGGTTCTCGTTAGGGCGATCGGCATGCAGCCCGTCGCGGCAACTGCCCGTCTCGGGATCGATGAGCGAGATGCCATGATCATTGCTGCCGGTGAACCAGTCGAAGGCCTTGTTGGCGGCCTCGATCCAGGTCTTGTCGGAGGTCGCCTCATAGGCTGCCAGGCAGGCTGATACGGTGGCCGTCGCCTCGACCGGCTGCTGATCGAACAGTTTCGGTGCCTGCCCGATCTCGAAGAAGCCCTCCGTGCCGACAGCGCGGAACTGGCCGGCCTCCCCCGTCTGCTGGGTCATCAGCCATTGCAGGGTCGCCACACCAGTCTCGACGAAGGCCGAAACCTTGGTCGCCGCACCCGTGATGATCAGGGCCTGGCTCAGGCGGGCATTTTCATAGGACAGCCCCTCCTCGAACCAGCGGCGTTCGCCATTCGACACGCGGCGTTCGAGGTCCATCAGGTTTTCCGCGTGCCGGACGCGCAGCATGCGCGCGTGGGGATCCTGAGGGTTGGCGGTGCAGTAGTCATTGAGGCCGAGCAGGGTGAAGGCCCAGGCGCGCGGGGAGCGGAAATCGAGCGTTGCGGTCATGGCCCTTGCAAACAGCGCACTCGCCCAGCGGCGGCGGGGAGCATCGGTGTCGGAGAGGGTGCAGGCACCGAGCGCCCAGAGCGTGCGTCCATGACTGTCCTCGGATCCCTCGTCTTCGAGCCAACGGCGATCGAAGCTCATGAAGTTGCGGAAACGGCCGGTATCCGGATTGAAGGCGTGTTCGACGAAGGAGGCAAAGGAGGCCGTCATCCGGTCCGCAATGCCAGTCTCGCCGACTGCGGACAGCAGCGAAGACAGAAGCAGTGCCCGCGCATTGTCGTCGACGCAGTAACCGTGGGAGCGGTCCGGGACCGAGAACACGGCATGCTGGAAGATGCCGGTGTCGTCGCACATGGTGTGCAGATGGCCGAGCTTCAGGGCCGTCTGTTGGGGCGGTCGCTTGATCCGCAGGGAGATCAGATCGCTGACCAGCTTCGGTCGATAGGCCGCGCGGGCTTTCGCCATGCTGTCGAGATAGAGTGTGGCGACATGCGACCAGATCATCGATCGGCCGGCGTCGTAGGCATGCTTGCGCATCGCCGTTCTTGCAACGTCATCACCGAGCAGGGAGGCGATTGCCTCGCCGGTGGCGGCTGCATCGCCGAAGGGCACGAGGATGCCTCGGCCATCCGCCAGCAGGTCGCATGCGTGCCAATAGGGCGTCGACACCACCGCGCTACCCATGCCGAAGCTATAGGCGAGCGTGCCCGAGGTCATCTGCGCCTCGTCGAGATAAGGCGTCACATAGACATCGCTCATGGCAATGAAGTCGAGAAGCGTCGGCAGGTCGACGAAGCGATTGAGGAACTGCACCGCATGATCGACGCCGAGCCGCTCGGTGCGTTGGCGCAGGCCGTCGCGATAGTTGTCGCCCTGTGTGCGCAGAAGGGTCGGGTGCGTCGCGCCGAGCACGACATACACCGCGTCGGGGCTCTGCTTCAGGATCGCCGGCATGGCGTCGATGACCACCTCGATGCCCTTGTTCGGGGAGAGCAGGCCGAACGTCAGGATGACGGGGCGACCGGCGTAACCGCGCTCGACCTTTGCGATGTCAGGATCGTGGAAGGGGCGATCGGGAATGCCGTGGGCAATAACGTCGATCTTCTGGGGAGCGACGCCATAGATTTCCGTCAGCAGGGTGCGCCCCTTCTCAGCCATGACGACGACACGGCTGGAGTGGGCGGCGACCTTCTGCAAGACGCGGTGTTGAGAGGGCGTGGGTTCGGCGAGGATGGTGTGGCAGGTGGTGACGACCGGGATGCGCAGATTGTCCAGGAGCGCGAGGATAAATTCGCCATCAGGGCCGCCGAAGATGCCGAACTCATGCTGAAGCGAAATGGCATCGAAGCGCCCTTCATTGAGCACGCGGGCGGCCGTCACGTAGTCTTCGATCTCGTCTTCACGGATCTCGAAGATCACTTCCTCCGGATAGGCATAGCTCTGCTTCGGGTCGGTCACGGCGACAATGCTCGTGCGGATCGGCTCCGCCGCATCGGCCATTGCCTGGGAGAGATCGCTGGTGAATGTCGCGATCCCGCATTGGCGCGGAAGGGAATTGCCGATGAAGGCGATACGTGTCGGGTTTGTCATCTGCGTTCCCTTCAGAACTTGGTGGCGAGATCTCGCCGAAAATTGCCGGGGCGCAACGCGCGTCCAGATCGTGGATACATGCGCCTCGGCTCAGGGATCAGAGCGATCCGACGGCCTCGAGATCCCGCTCCAGGGCGACGCGTCCCTGATGCAGTTCGGCATTCCACAGCCGGTATTGCGGGCTGTTCTGGTAAGCCGGCATGGGGGCTTCGATCGTGTAGGTGACGGCGGCAGCCGGCGAGAGGCCCTTGGTGGTGACGAGGCGAACCATCTGTCCAATGGTGAAGCGATGAGAGGGCATGAAGTGTCTCCATTCGTGTGAGAGCGAGTTGTTTTCGGTCGCGGATCAAAGGCCCGAATGCGTGGGCCGGAGGCGCAATCAGTTTTTGTGCGTGGCGAGCTGCTTGTCTTTTTCAAGCGCTGCGTCGAGGTCGGAGGGATCGATATCGATCAGGCTTTTCTTCTTGCCGGTCACGACCTCGATCACGGTTGAGATCCGCCGATAGGCGAGCCAGGAGATGCCGGTGATCTGCTCTTCATCGTCCTGAACCTGGTAGTCGCCTGCCGGATAGGTTCCATCGAGGCCCGCCAGCGTGAAGGGGCCATCGAAATGCACCGTCCTGGTCTTCGTTCGGGTAAACATGCAAAGCTCCATTCTCTTGGTCGATCCAGGGGGCAAACGCTGGCGGATATCGCCGCGTCATCAGGACCTTCATGGTTTCGGCGTCTGAAAGGGCCGTTTCCTGTGCGCGAACAGGAGAATGCTGCAGACCTCGCGTGGATCGATGGGGCGCCTGATCTTGATGACGTTCCGCATGGAGGCACGCGCGGCGTCGAGGCTTGATCGAACATCGGCCAGGACGACGATTTTAGAGTGTTTCTCCATCGTCGACCTCCGACGCGGAGGTCCCGGGTATGCGCAGCTCTGAAGCACTGCCACCCTCGTTTTCCCACCGCGACAAGGCGATCTCCTGTAAGAGACCAACCGGCCTCTTCGGTAAGGAGAAATCAATCCGCATGGTCCTACGCTCGCCAATCCGGGCAGCCGGTGCGTGTTCCTGCAAACCGTCCGCGCCGTGCTCGACCTCCTGACCGGAAGCCGTGTGGGCGGGCCGCTTGCGAAGCGACGACAGGATGCGCGGATCGGTGATCGAGCCGACAGACCTCGAACTCAGCCGGACTACCATGACGAAGCGAAGAACCGTCCTTCAGGACGTTCGCCGGTCTCCGTCTTCATGATTGGCAACACGATTTCCAAATGCATGGACGTCTCCTCAGCCCGAAGGCACGGGTATGCGTGACCTGCCTGAAATCAGTTTGCGATGCGAAGGGACGAACCTACCGCACCCGCGTCCAGCTCGATCATCGATCGGTTGTTCTGCTTGTACATCGCCTGCGCGATCGCGATGATCTTGGTGCGATACCGATCAAAGGCCATCAGGTAGCCCTGCTCATGCAGTCTCGGTGCTGGAGCAGCCTGATCGAGCAGTTCGACGGGAACCAGAAACAGGATCTGGTTCAATCCGTCGTGACCGATAAACCGGATGACACCGCGGCGCTCGTCGTAGCTTCTGGTCGGATTGTTAAAGGACAGCGTCATGACGAGATCTCCACAGACTTGGATTGGTCTCGTGATGTCGAGACACTTGTCGCCCAGGCGCTGAGCGCAGCAATTAGGCGGTCGGGCTCCCGAATGCCCTTCTGATAAAGGTCCATGACATGCCGTGCGGCGATCCGGTCAAGCTCAGCCATGGGCTCTTCAAACTGAAACCCCGTTTGTCGCAGCACATCCCTGATGATGCAGACGTCAGTATTGTCGATGGACTGCTTGATGTCGTCGGAAGACATGTCGTCCTCCTTTGTTGGGGCTCGGGTGAGTGCCGCCCGGAAAATGACAACGCCCTTACAATGGCTGTCATTGCACTCAATATGGCGTCTAAATCAAAAATTGCAAGGACAGCAACCTTCGTTCAGAAGCTGTAACCGCGGTCACCCCTGTTTTGTTCCGCGTATGAATGGCGACAGTCCGATTCAGTTCGGAACTGTGGAATTCTATGCCTTCGGCGCCTGCGTTTGCTGCTGTGTGAACAGCGACCAGGCGGAGATGAAGAGCGCTGCGATCAATGGGCCGATGACGAAACCACTGAGGCCGAACAGCGAGATCCCGCCGACGGTCGAAATGAGGACCACGTAGTCCGGAAGCCTCGCCCCTTGCCCCACCAGTGGCGGGCGAAGCAGGTTGTCGACCAGGCCGATAACGAGGGCGCCGATCACCACCATGATGATGCCCTTGATCCAGGCGCCGACAAGGAAAAGCCAGATCGCGGCGGGGATCCAGACGATCGCGGCGCCGACGGCCGGTAGCATCGACAGGAAGGTCATGACCACACCCCACAAGAGGGCGGCCTCAATCCCGAGCGCCCAGAAGCTGATGCCGCCGATCGTGCCCTGGATGATCGCGATGATGACATTGCCGCGGACGGTCGCACGCACCACGGCCGCGAACTTGTCGAGAAACTGCCGCGTGTAGTCGTCACTGAGGGGGATGGAGTGGCGCATCATCCGTCCCAACGAGGCGCCGTCGCGGAACAGAAAGAACAGGAGATAGAGCATCAGGCCCATGCTGATGAAAAACTGCAGCGTGTTCTGCCCAAAGCTCAAGACACCACCCGCGATCGACTGCCCCGCCTCCATGACCCCGGAGGAGAGCTTGGCCCAGAGCTCGGCAAAGCCACCGATCTTGAGCGAGTTCAGCCAGTTATCGAGAAATGTGGGCAGCACGGCCTGGAGGCGCAGGAGGTGCGCATTGAGGTCGATCTCGTTGCTGCTGATGCGCTGATAGAGGCTGGTTCCCTCCTGGACAAGCGAAGCCAGGATAGCGAGCGCCGGCAGGATGACGAGGCATATGCAAAGAAGCACCGTCAGCAATGCCGCGATGGTGCTGCGGCCGCCGAGAAAGCGCTCGAGGCGCTTGTGGAGCGGGAAAAACAGGATCGCCAGAATGACGGCCCAGAGCACGGCCGTGTAGTAGGGAACGAGAAGCCACAGGAAAGCGACCGTCACGACGATAAGGAGCACATAGAAGCTCGCTCTCTGGATGGACATGGCGGCACGTTCCTTCTGTCAGCGCTCTCAAGAGCATCTGGAATTCATCGAGGCTCAGTGGTCGCCCGGCTCACGCGCTGCGTAACCCGTCACGCAATCTCTTCCGTCACGACCTCGAAATGGGTGAGTGTAGCAGGGCCGAATGCGGTCGAGAGGGCGACATCGGTTGCATCGCGGCCTCTCGCCATCAGGATGCGCCCGATACGGGGCTTGTTGTGCCGCGCGTCGACAGTCCACCAGCGGCCGCCGAGATAGACCTCGCACCAGGCGCTGAAATCCATCGGATGCGGATCCCTGGGCACGCCGATATCGCCGAGGTATCCGGTGCAGTAGCGGGCGGGGATGTTCAGGCAGCGGCAGAGCGTGATGGTGAGATGCGCGAAATCGCGGCAAACACCCGTCCGCTCGGTAAAGCCGCCATGGGCCGTTCGCATCGGGTCAGCCCTGTCATAGTCGAAAACGAGATGGCCGTGGACGAAGTCGAGGATGGCCTTCACACGCGGCCAGCCCAAAGGCGTCTTGGCAAACTGCTGCCAGGCAAAATCGGCCAGGCGGTCGGTGTCGCAATAGCGGCTGCCCAGCAGGAAGACCAGAACATGATCGGGCAAGTCCTGGATCGGGAGTTGCACGGCCTGTTCGGGCAGAAACTCTGGCAGTCCGCCATCGCTCACCTCGAATTCGGCCGAGATCATCGTCCTGCCGGGCGGTGCCAGGATCCGGCTGCAGGCATTGCCATAGGCATCGAGATAGTCGCGATGGGAGATCGGGCGGCTGAAGGAGAGGTTTTGCTCGGTGCAGAGATCCCGTTCTCGCGATGGGTGAATTTTCAGGACGAGCAGCATCGGCGTCTCGTTCTGACATTCATATTCGATATGAAAACCTGCGCGGATCCTCATGGCACCGCCTTTCTGCAATAGCTGGCCGGACTCAAGGGACGCAACGATCGGGAGACGCTGGCGTTCCGTTCGATCGCTGCGTTGGTCACGGACCGTTGCGTTTCGGCCTCCTCAAAGACCATAGTACAGATAGATTGCATAACACGACGCGAAGCCGACGATGATGTTCATTGGCAGTCCGATCTTGACGAAGTCGCTGAAGCGGTAGTTGCCCGCGCCATAGACAAGCGTGTTCGTCTGATAGCCGATCGGCGTCGCAAAGCTGGCGCTCGCACCAAACATGACGGCGACGACCAGTGCCCGCGGCTCGACACCCAGTTGCTGCCCGAGACTGATGACGATGGGCGTCAGAATGACGGCGACGGCATTGTTGGTCACGCATTCCGTAAGCGTCGAGGCCAGCACATAGACGAGGAGCAAGACGGCGAAGGGCGAAACCGTCGACATGATTGGCATGGCCGCGTCGACGACGAGAGTGACCGCACCTGTCTCCTGCAGACCCTGGCCGATGACCAGCATCGCAAAGATGAGGATCAGGATCCCACCCTCGATCGAACCCCAGGCTTCATCCGCATCAATGCAGCGGAGGATGAGGATGGCCGGGACAGCGATCATCGCAAGGATCGCAATATCCATGACGTTGAAGGCCGCAAGCACGACGACGAGGCCCAGCGCCAGAAGCGCAAGCGGCGCCTTGGTCGGACGGAAGGCGCGCGCCGTCGAGCGGGTGACGGATACCAGATCGCTTTCGTGCGACAGTTCGTCGAGCGCTTCGGCAGTTCCTTCGAGCAGTAATTTGTCTGCGGGGCGCAAACGGACATTGCCGAGATCGGGTCCCGGAACATGCCGGTGACGATGGGCACCCAGGATGCGGACGCCGAAGCGGCGGCCAAGGGACAGGCTGGAGAGAAGCGTGCCATAGCTGAAGCGGCCGGGTGCCACGACGGCTTCCACGACAATCTTTTCGCCGTCGCCCGCCGTGCCGCGCCGTTGCCCGACCCGCAACCCTTCGAGATTGTTCAAGGTCAACAGCTCAGGGGATTTGGCAAGCACAATCAGCGCGTCACCTTTCTTGAGCGTGAGGGACGGCACGTCCTTGCGAACGACATTGCCGTCCGACCGCAGACCGACGATCCGCAGACCGGGCTGCTTGAATTCCGCGATCTCGCCGATGGTTTTTTCGGTGAAGGGACCATCGGTCATCACGGTCAGTTCCGAAAGATATTCGGCATCATCCTGGCTGGCCAGTTCGCTGCCTTCCTCGCGTCGGTCCGGCAGAAGGAACTTGCCCAGGACGAGCATTGTGAGGATGCCCGTCCCGGCCGCAGCGAGACCGACGGGCGTGATTTCGAAAATCGAGAACGGCTCCATGCCCTGGCTGCGCGCGACGCCATCGACCAAAAGGCTGGTGGAGGTGCCGAGCAAGGTCAATGTGCCACCCAGGATCGCTGCATAGGATACGGGGATCAGGAGGCGCGTGGCGGCGATGTCGAGCGCTGCTGCAAGCCGGATCACGATCGGGATCAGCACCAGGACCACCGGCGTATTGTTCATGAAGGCGGAGGCTGCGAGCGCCGTCAGCAGGAAGACAGCCAGTGCCAGCTTCGGATAGGTCTTGGCCCGTTCGAGCACGATGCCTGCGACGCTTTCCAGAACCCCTGTGCGGACCAGTGCGCCCGTCAGGACGAACATGGCCGCGATGGTCAGCGGTGCGGAATTGGAGAAGACGGCCATTGCCTTGTCGGTCGGCACGAAACCGAGCACGATAAACAGCGCCGCACCGGCCGAGGCTGTAACTTCGGCCGGGTATTTCTCCCAAACGAACATCGCAAAGAGCAAGACCACGAGCCCAAGCGCAACCTGAGCCTCATAGCCCGCGAAGTACGTCATCATCATTTATGTAAAGCCCCCGAATAATCACGTTGCTAAACGCGCAACCCCGATGCTGGCTCCACGGGTCTGAAAAAATATCGGCGGCCGGCGCTTGGCGCCTCGTTCAGCGGTAGCGCTGCATGAAGCGGCTATCGATGCGGTGCTTCCAAAGGGCCACCCAGCGGCCGAGGATCGCGATGCCCCATTTGTCGGCAATGGCCCGTCCGTCGGCGAGCGAGATCAGGACCAGCCAGGAGGACTGGGGGCGATAGGGCTCGAGGCTTTTGTCCACGAGGCTGCGATGGATGTTTTCGGCCAGTACCGGTCCCTGACGCACGGCAAAGACGCCGGCCTTCGGACGGGGGCTCGGCAGGGATGCAACGTCGCCAGCCGCGAATATCTCCGAATGCGATAGGCATCTCAAGGTCTCGTCGACGCGGACGAAACCTTTTTCGTCGAGTTGGAGGCCGGTCTCGCGGAGGAAGGCGGGCGCGCCGCTCGACGTCGTCCAGACGACCTCGTCCACCGAGAGCTTCCGCCCGTCCCGCGCGACGAGTTCACCGTCGCGGAAGGCCACGACATCGAAAGCCGGGTGGTGAGCGATGCCAGCCTTGCGCATTTCCCGTTCCAGCAGTCGCCGCGACCAGCGGCTGCGCTCCGGAACCGGCTCTGCCGCCCGACCGACGAGGACAACACTGATACCGCGTCCCTCCAACCGGCGCTTCAGCGCAAAGGCCACCTCGACGCCAGCGAGACCCTGCCCCACGACCGCCAGTGTCGAGAGCTGTCCCTCTCTCGCCAGCGCATCAAGCCGCGCAAGGCGATCGGCAAAGCTTGCGATCGGCTTCACGGAGATGCCGGACGATATGCCCTCAGACAGTGAGGGGGTGGAGCCGATATCGATCGAGAGCAGGCCGTATCCTAGGCTTTCGCCGCTCGCGAGCGAGACCACGCGGCCTTCAGGGTCGATGCCGGTCGCAGCGGTTTCGAGGAACGAGACTCCAGCGCGTGTGCACAAGGCAGCCAGATCGATGTGGAAGTCGTCGAAACTGTATTCGCCCGAGATATGGCCCGGCAGCATGCCGGAATAAGGTGCATGGCGGGCGGGCGAAACCAGCGTGATCTGCGCGCCGAGGCCGAGCTCGCCCAGCCGGCGGACCACCTCGACATGGGCGTGGCCACCGCCGAGAAGGACGACCGGGACGGGCTTTGCGTGGGCCTCAGTCATCCGATGCTTCCTTCATGCCGATACGATGAACGGGACCGCCCGCAGCCTCGGCATCGGCTTCGTCATGGGTAACGAGAATGACCGGGAGGCCGGCAGTCCTTGCGCGCTCGAAGACCAGGGTCCGCATCTGGGCGCGCAGCTCCATGTCGAGTTTGGAGAAGGGCTCGTCGAGCAGCAGCAATCTGGGCCGGGAGACCAGAACGCGGGCAAGCGCCACCCGCGCCTTCTGTCCGCCCGAAAGCGTGGCCGGGTCGCGGTCGGCAAAACCTGTGAGGTCCATGTCGGCCAGAATGTCTGCGGCGATCTGCCGGCGCTGGCGGCGATCCGCGACATCTGCCGGGATAGCGAAGGCGACATTGGCACCAACCGACATATGCGGGAACAGAAGCGGGTCCTGAAAGAGGATGCCGGCCCGGCGCGCTTCTGGTGCCAGCGACAGGAGATCGACGCCGTCGACGGAGACGGCGCCCTTGGCATCAAACACCGGATCGAGGAAGCCGCCAATGAAGGACAGCATGGTGGATTTGCCCGATCCCGACGGTCCCATGACGGTAAAGACCGAACCGGCAGGCACGTCTGCGGTCAGCGCGATCAGGCTGATATCACCGAGGCGGATCAGGATATTGGCAAGGGAAAGGCCGTTGGCGGGCGGTCGCTGGAGCATCATCACACCCTCATGTCCCGGCGATTGCGGTGGAGTGCTGCG
Source organism: uncultured Allorhizobium sp. (assembly GCA_958439205.1). Classification (GTDB taxonomy): domain Bacteria; phylum Pseudomonadota; class Alphaproteobacteria; order Rhizobiales; family Rhizobiaceae; genus Allorhizobium. The sequence continues at coordinate 4,148,218 of OY288189.1, forward strand.
GGGATCAGTGCCGCAAGCGCGAAGGCGAGGAAAGGCAGGATGGTCTGCAGCAGGGCATAGACTCCGATGACACGACGATTGTTGCCGGAGGCGAGCGCAACGGCCTCCGTGGTGATGGTCGAGAGCCGCCCCTCGCCGATCAGCAATGTCGGCAGATACTGCCCGACCGAAACGGCAAAGCCAACGGCGAGCGCCGTCAGGATCGGACGGATCAGCATGGGCAGGCGGATCGACAGAAGCACCGAAATCCGGGACCGGCCAAGGGCCGTGGCGATGATGTCGTAGCGGCGGTCGAGTGCCCGCCAGGGATCGGCCAGCGAGAGGAAGACGTAAGGCAGCACGAAGACCAGATGGACGAGCACGAGGGCTGTCAGCCGGTACTCGCCGGCGCCACTGCCGATGAATAGAAGCTGCAGGCCGAAAACGAAGGTGATCTGCGGCACGATCAGCGGCAGATAGAGCATCAACAGCGCCTTCTCTCCGACGCTGCGTCCCGTCTGAAGCTCCCGTTCGAGGCAGCCGATGGTCAGCAAGATGGCCATGAGCGTCGAGGCGAGGCCCGTCACCAGCGTGATCACCAGCGGGTCGGCAATGCGCGGCAGGGCACTCATCCAGCTTCGCAGCGTAAAGCTCTGCGGCAGGAGATCGGGAAACTGCCAGAGACCGGCGAGAGACCAGAGGGCCAGAGTGGCAAGGCCTGCAAACACCGCGCCGCCGATCAGGCCGACGACCAGGATCGATGCGCGGCGCAGGATCTGGTCGCGAAGGAACCGCCAGCCTTTTTCTCTTGCCAAGCGAAGCAGGACTGACGCCAGCCGTTCGAGGGCAAACCAGGACAGGAGTGCGACAAGGGTAAGGCCGAGTTGCAGGACGGCACCGGCCGAGGCGAGGAAACGCGCCGACAGATCCGGATCATTCATCCACTGGACGAGCCGGGTTGCCAACGTACCGGGCAAGTTTGGTCCGAGGATCAGGGCCACGTCCACGACAGACGACGAGTAGGCAATGACGGCATAGACGGCGAAACGGATCTGGCGGTAGAGCGACGGCCAGAGCAGGTAGATGAAGCCCGCGATGCGCCCATAGCCGAAGGAGGCTGCAAGGCGCCGAGCCGCAGGGAGTTCGACCTGCGGCAGGGCTGCGAGCGTGACGAGAAAGAGGAAGGGCGTTTCCTTGATCACAAGGCCCGCGATCATCGTCAGGCCCATCGGATCATGGGGAATGAGAATATCCGGCGGCCGGTCGATACCAAGGAGTGGCGCGACGAGGCGGATGAGGAAGCCTGACGGGGCAATCAGGAAGGCGAAGCCGAAGGCGGCTGCCGCATGCGGAACCGCCAGCAGGGGCGACAGCAGATGCTGCAGCCGCGACAGCGTCGGTGTGCCTGCGTAACTCGCAATGAAGATCAGCGTTATGCCGAGAGAGATGAGCGTGGCGGCAAGGCCGGTTGCCACACTCAAGACTGCCGCTGTGGCCAGGCCCGGTGTCGCCACAAGGTCTCGAAAGGGTTGCAGGCTGAGGTCATCTCCGCCGAGCGCGGGCAGATAGCCGAAGGCCGGCAGCAGCGTGCCAAGGAGCCCGAAGCCGATCGGCAAGACCAGAAGGCCAAGCGTGAGGGCGACCGCACTCCTCGGGAGACGTGCGGTCAATCCGTTCACCAGAGAGCGATCGGTCGTGCGGACTGCCACAGCTCAGTTGCCGCTGGCATAGCGCCGGCGCCATTCGACCTCGATGCGCTCCATCCAGCTCGCATGCGGCTCGGCAATCACCGGTCCGAGCTTGTCCGGCGAAAGGGTGGCTGCGCCGAGATCGAGGGCTGCGAAGGCTGCGCGATCGGCTTCCGGGAGCTTCGTCATGGCAAGAACGGTGGGGTCACCCCAATAGGTCGGGTCCTGCTTGCGAAGCTGCGCTTCCGGTGAGATGAGGAAGTTCGCCGTCAGTAGTGCCCCCTCCTTGGCATTGGCATTGTAGGGAATGGCGACGAAATGGGTGTTGCCGAGCGTGCCGCCGGAGAAGGTGAAGGAGCGCACGGTCTCGGGCAGTTCGCCCGCCTTGATGCCGGCAGAAGCTTCGGACGGATTGAAGGCGAAGATGATGTCCAGTTCGCCGTCGGCCAGCTTCTGCTTCATGTCAGGATAGTTCTGCGGGAAGGTCTTTCCCGAACGCCAGGCCACCGGATGCAACTGGTCGAGATAGGCGAACAGCGGCTCGACATCCTGTTCGAAACTCTCCTCGACCACCGGCTTTGCCAGCTTGGCGGGATCGGCGATCACTTCGTTCAGGACTTGTTTCAGGAAGGACGAACCGATGAAATCCGGGGGCGCGGGATAGGAGAAGCGGCCAGGGTTGTTCTTCGCCCAGTCGAGCAATTGGGTAGCGTTATCAGGCAGGTTTGATGCTTCGGTGCGGGCGCTATCGTAGAAGAAGACCATCTTCGCGCCGCCCCAGGGACTTTCCAGTCCGTCCGTCGGCTCGGTGAAGTCGGTCAGAATGGTGGGCTGGTTCTCGATATCGACATACCGCCAGTTGGGCAGCGCAGTTGCCCAGCCGGGGGTGAGGAGCAGATCCTGCTGCTTCATCGAAACGAAGTTCTCGCCATTGATCCAGATGAGATCGACCGACCCGCCCTCGTTTTTGCCGGCAGCTTTTTCGGCGATCACCTTGGCGACGGCGCTTGCGGTATCCTCGAGCTTCACCTGCACCACGGTCACCCCGTAGCGCGACTGCATTTCGGCGCCGACCCATTCGAGATAGGCGTTGATGTTTTCAGACCCGCCCCAGGCGTTGAAATAGACCGTCTGGCCGGACGCTGCCTTTTCGAGGGCAGCCCAGTCGGTCAGCTCGGGGCCAGCAGCCTTCGCCGGAACGATACTAGTGGCTGCCATCAAAGCGGCGGCGAAAATCCCTGTCATCAATCGCATGGTGTGCATTCTCCCTCAAAGTCCACCGTCTGACGCTGACGCGTTGCGGCTCCTGTTTGAACTACGGTTCAGAGATCCGGCGGATCTCACGTTTTCTTGCCAGACCCCATCTGTCGTCGTGCGAGTGCGGCCTTGATCTCCTCGCCCGGCGCCGGATCATGCATGGCGCCTGCCATGGCGGTCAGATCATCTGTGATGCGCATCTGCTCGACGAAGGCCCGGCATCCCCGGCACATGGCCAGATGCAGCTTGATGTTCAGCCGCGGCCAGAAGCCGAGATCACCATCGATCAGAAGGCTGGCACGCGCGGCGACTTCACTGCATCGAAACATGGCTTAGCCCTCCCCGGACATGGTGAAACGAAGTCTCATGGCGACGTCCTGCGCTTGCGAATCTGGCGCACGAGCGTCGGGATCAGCGCCACCAGCGCCAGCGAGAAGAAGGCGAGCGTGATGTCGCGTGTCACGAGATCGGAGATCTGCGCTTCCCGGCCGCTCGCCTGTGCCGCCACCAGCACACTGTCGACGCCCTGGCCGAGATAGGCATAGGCGAAAGTGCCGGGCAGGATGCCGAAGAAGGTCGCGGCGATGAACCGGCCGAGGCTGATGTCGAACAGGGCGGCCGCAATGTTTACGACGAAGAAGGGAAAGACCGGCGCGAGACGGATGACGAAGAGATAGCCGAAGGCATTCTCGCGAAACCCATCCGCCATCTTCTTGACGACGCCATCGACCCGGTGGCGCAGAAAGTCACCGAAGGCAGAGCGCGTGGCGAGAAACAGGAGCGCCGCACCGATCGTGGCACCAACGGCAACCAGCGCGCCCCCGATCATCCAGCCGAAGAGAAAGCCGCCGAAGATGGTCAGCACCGAAGCTGCGGGGAAGGAGAAGGCGACAGCCAGAATGTAGACGGCGAGGAACAGCAGCGCGGACCAGAGGACATTGGCATCGACATAAGCCCTCAGAGCCTGACGTTGTTCGGCCAGAAATCCGAGGCTGAGATAGTCCTGCAGACCGAAGGCATAACCGAGTGCGAGACCCGCGACGACGAGGACGACAGGCGTATAGCGCCAGAGGCTGCCTCGACCGACAGCCCCCTTCGAGGCGGTGCGTTCGTCCTCCTGTGGGCGGCCGTGCTGCGGGGAACGGCTGTCAATCATCGTGGTTTCCTTGAAACGCCCGCGCGCCCTGTAAGATCACCGGTTCCGGCGCGACTGATCCCACATGGTCACTATGGCTTGATGGGGTCGAATGCTGCTGGACATGGAAGGCGATTGTTTTGCTAATGGCGCCCGGGCTGAGGCAGGGGGCGGCGTGGCGCAGGATGAAGGTGACGATCTGGCTCTGGCGCGGCACCTCGTTGATGGGGATGCTGCAGTCTTCGAGCTGCTCTATCGCCGGCACAATGCCGCGATGATCCGCTTTTGCGCGGGCATCGTCCGGTCGCGCGACATCGCGGAAGAAGTCGTCCAGGACACCTGGGTGGCTGTGCTCGGCCGCATCGATCTCTTCGAAGGACGCGGGTCGCTCGCAAGCTGGATCTATACGATCCTCCTCAACAAGGCCCGCAGTCGCGCTCGCCGCGAAGGCCGCATCGTGTCCTTCGACGATCTGGGGGATGGCAATGGTCTCGGCGAGGCTTTTGACGGGCGCGGACACTGGCGCACCGTACCCGAGCTCTGGGAAGATCTGACGCCCGAGCGCCACATCGAGGGTCGGAGCGTTCTGCAACACGTCGAGGCGGTCATCGAAACGCTGCCGCCGGCGCAACGGGCGGTGCTGATCCTGCGCGGCCAGCAGGAGCTCGATCCGGCAGAGGTCTGCGCTCTGCTCGACATCTCCGAGGGCAATATGCGCGTGCTTCTTCACCGGGCGCGGCTGAAGGTTCGCAATACGCTCGACCGGCTGAATGTTGGCCTCTGACCGAGACTGGGCAAGGCTCATCGGTCTTCTCCCGAGAATGCAAGCCAAGCCTGACGCCAGCGAATGACTGTCGTCAGCGCGCAAAGAGCGGCAAAGCCATAGGCAATCAGCGGGAAGTTTTGCGGCAGGAGGCACATGACGACGAAGATCGCGATCGTCTCGAAGCCTTCGGCCAGACCGCCGGCGTAGTAGATGCCCTTGGTGGGGAATTCCGGCGCCTTGCGACCAAGCTTCGCAGCGACAGCCGAGAAGGCAAGGAAAGACGATCCGGTGCCGACGAAGGAGACGATCAGAACGGCTGCGGGCAGCGCATTGACCTCAGGGATCGCCACCGCAAAGCCGAGCGGGATCAGCGCGTAGAAGACCATATCGAGCGCGATATCGAGATAGGCGCCACGATCCGTTGGGCCATGAATGCGGGCGACCGCGCCGTCGAGGCCATCCAGCGCACGGTTCACGAGGATCAACAGAAGTGCTGCCAGGAAAGAGCCGAAGCAGAGTGCAGCGAAGGCGCCGAGCCCTGCGAGGAAACCGACAAGGCTGATCTGATCTGCCCGCACCCCGCGATGCGCCAGGAATTCGGCGACCGGCTGCAGGGCCGCCTTCTGCAGCGGCAGGATTTTCGCATCGATCATCCGCGCCTCCAGGTCTGGAAGCGTTCGAGCAGTGACAGGAGAAAGCCGTTGATGTGATTGCGTCGCCATTGGCCGGCGACCAGCTTGTTGGCCTCGGCGAGCGTCGGATAGATGTGGATCGTGCCGAGGATCTTGCCGAGGCCGTGGCCGTGCTTCATGGCAAAGACAAATTCGGCGAGCAGGTCGCCGGCGTGTTCACCGACGATCGTCGCGCCCAGGATCTTGTCCTTGCCCGGCACGGTCAGCACCTTGACGAAGCCGCGGGCGGACCCGTCGGCGATCGCGCGATCGAGATCGTCGATGCCGAAGCGCGTCACCTCATGCGGGATCTTCTTCTCCTTCGCCTCGGCCTCGGATAAGCCCACCCGTGCCACTTCCGGATCGGTGAAGGTCGCCCACGGGATGACGCTGTAGTCGGCCTTGAAGCGCTTGAGATCACCGAAGAGCGCATTGATCGCCGCAAACCAGGCCTGATGCCCGGCGACATGGGTGAACTGGTAAGGCCCTGCGACATCGCCGGCCGCCAGGATGTTCGGATGCAGTGTCTGGAGGTATTCGTTCGTCTCGACGACCCTATCCACCTTGATGCCTAGGTCTTCGAGCCCGAAGCCCTTCAGCCTAGGCGCCCGCCCGACAGCGACGATGATCTCGTCGAAGCCGATGCGGAACTTGGCGCCGTCCTTCTCAACCTCGATCCACTTCTCGCCGGCATCTGTTCCACAGGCGACCGCCTTGTGGCTGGTCAGGACATTGACGCCGTCCGCCTTGATCGAAGCCTCGACGAGTTGGGCCGCATCCTCGTCCTCGCGCATCATAAGACGCGGTGCCATCTCGATCTGCGTCACCTCTGAACCGAGCCGCGCAAAACTCTGCGCCAGCTCGCAACCGATCGGCCCTCCCCCCAGAACGACGAGCCTCTGCGGCACGGCGGGGCGATCGCGAAGGCGCTCCCACAGGGTGTCGGAGGTGAGGTAGCCGATATCGGCCAGGCCCGGTATCGGCGGAACGAAAGGCTGTGCACCGGTCGCGATGATGATCGACCGCGTCGTCAGCCGCAGCATGCCGCCGTCGTTCAGCGCGATCTCCACCGTCCAGGGATCAATCAGCTTTGCATAGCCCTGCAGGACTTCGACGCCGAGGCCGGTGTAGCGCTCCACGCTGTCGTGCGGCTCGATCTCGGCGATCACCTTGTGGATCCGCTCCATCACGGCGGAGAAAGGCACCTTCGGCTCGACCGACTCCAGGCCATAATGGTCGGCATGGCGCATCTGGTGCGCCACCTTGGCGCTTTTGATCAGCGCTTTCGAGGGCACACAGCCGAAGTTGAGGCAATCGCCGCCCATCTTGTTCGCCTCAACCAGCGTCACCTTGGCCTTGGCGGCGGCAGCAATATAGGCCGAGACCAAGCCGGCAGAGCCCGCACCGATGACAACCAGGTTGCGATCGAAACGCTTGGGCCGTTGCCAGTCGGAGCCGGGTCGGGTTGTTTTCGGCTCTGTGCGATCCATGCGTGCCTCTGCGCGGTAAGGGGGCTTGTAGTGACATGACACGCAACGAAGCCGATTGTTACACGGCGATGGTCATTTTTTCGCAGATGGTCGAAAACGGGCAGGCCAAGCGACGCTGCCACCGCTGCGGACATAGACAAAGGCGATGCGCGGGCATCCGCTTTCTCAGAACCGTACAGTTCACGACCAAAAATGGGGCGCTTGATAAAACCGAGCTATCGAATTCAGAAGAATCTTAAGGAACAGATGCTCAATTAGCACTCAAGGGAGTGCCCAACATGCGCGTCATCGTTTCCACCATCGTCTGTCTTGTTTTTGCGTGCCTCTCCGTGTCCTTTGCAGCGGCCGCCGAGGATTGGGTCGCAGCGCGCGCCACGAGCGAAGTCTCTTACACGACCGACAAGGAAACCTGGGTTCCTCTGCGCAAGGGCATGGCAGTGCCGAACAAGGCCTGGATCTCGACCGGTCCGCGCGGACGCCTGCAATTGGTGCGCGGCAACGAGAGCATCGCTTTTCAGCCTAATACGCTCGCCTCAATCATCACGCGGGGCAGCACGGTCAACCGCAAGACAGAGGTCGTGCAGCAGGTTGGCGAGATCAGCCTGGAAATCGAGAAGCGACAGAAGCCGCATACGACTGTGCAGACACCGTTCCTCGCCGCCGTGGTGAAGGGTACGCGTTTCACCGTCCAGGTTGGCAAGAAGGATGCGGCCGTCGCTGTCGATCGCGGCCTCGTGCAGGTCACCAGCTTCCGCAGCGGCGAACGCAGCGAACTTGCAGACGGCCAGGGCGCCCGGGTCGATGCTACGGGAATGACGGTCGCGGGGATTTCGCAGAAACCAAGTATCAGCCGTGTCGCCCCCTCGTCTCCTCCAGTGCCTGCCGTCGGAAGTGTGATGAGCGATGCTGCAAAGTCGGACAAAGCGAGCAGCACATCGAATGGCAAGTCCAAGGCCGAGAGCGCCGGCAAATCCTCGGACAAGGACAATTCATCGTCGAACAGCAATGCCGGCGGCAACGGCAAGGGCAATTCCGGAGAAAACGGCAGCTCCAGCGGCAGCAACGCTGGCGGCAATGGTGGCGGCAATGGCAACGCTGGTGGCAACGGTAATGGCAATGCCGGCGGAAACGGCAAGGGCAAAGGCAAGGGCGGTAGCGATGACGATGATGACGGTGACTGATCCGAGCGCTTCGGCCGTCAACGAGCCTTCGGTCTGCGCATGACGGGTCGCGCCACAACATTGCGCGGCACCCTGTCGTCCCTGACGTCGCTCAGACTCGCCATGATCGCGATGATCATGGCGCTCCCCTTTCTGCTGCCGTCGCTCTCCGTTGTGCAGCATGTCGACAACGAGTTGATCGCCTTCCGGGCCGCTGCGGCTCCACGTGACGCCAGCGGCGACTTCGTCTTCGTCGCCATCGACAAGAAAAGCCTGATCGAGGTCGGGACCTGGCCGTGGCCGCGGGACGTGCATGCCGAGCTGATCGACCGGCTGGTCGCGGCCGGCGCCCGAGACATATTCCTCGACATCGATTTCAGTACGCCTTCCCGGCCGGAGAGCGATGCCCGGCTGGCAAAGGCGCTCGAAGATGCCGGCGGTGGCGTGATCCTGCCGATGTTTCGTCAGCAATTCGGAGCACAATCGAACGCTCCGCTGACCCTGACTTCACCCATTCCGCTCTTTGCAGACAACGCCTGGACGGCACTGGTGGATGTTTCGCTGGATGCGGACGGCCTGATGCGATCCTTTCCGGTAACGGATGTTGTTGACGGCATCCCGACACAAACGGCACCGGCGGTCCTGGCCGGCTACAGCGATGCCCGCACCACCCGGCTCGACATCGACTTTTCCATCAACCCGGAGACCGTGCCCACCTATTCCGTCGCGGACGTCCTGTCCGGGGCAGTGGCAGGCGACGCTCTGAAGGACAAGGCCGTGGTGGTCGGGGCCTATGCCACCGAACTGAAGGATCTCTTTGCCGTCCCGGTCTACGGCATCCTCAGCGGGCCGATGCTGCATGTGCTTGCAACGGAGACCCTGGTGCAGGACCGATTGCTGACGCGCCTGCGGGCAGAGCCGATCGTCCTGTTGCTCGCAGCCCTGATCATCGCCTATACGCTGACCTTTCATCGTCTTTCGCTGGCAGTGCCGCTCGCAGCCTCGGCGGCGATCGTGACCATCGGAGAGGCGGCGGCCTTTCTCCTCTACAAGAACGAAGCGATCGTCTTCCAGACAGCGACGATCTGGGCAGTGCTGGCCTTCGGCTTCCTGATGCTGATGGCGGAGAAGATAGGTCTGAATGGCTGGCTTGCCGAACTGGCGATCACCGAGAACCGGGACATTCGCCGCGTGCTGAAGCGGGTGATCAATGACAGTGTCGACCCGGTCATCGTGCTCGACCAACAGCGCAACCTGCTGGACGCCAGCCAAACTACGGCCGACATGCTGGAACTGGACGCGCCGGTAACCCGGGGCACCAATCTGAGCAGCTTCGTGCCGCGCGCATTGATGGACGCGGTGCTTGCGCTCGAAGCAAACCATGCCGCCGAGCCCGACCGGGCGCATAGCGCGCCTCTGTCCTTCAGCATGCCGGGGCGGACCGGGCGCCGCCATCTGGAAGCTGTCATCACCATTTCGCCTTACGAAAGCGGCAGGGGCCAGGGCCATTCTTCGGTCGGAACCCATGTCACCTGCATCAGCCTGCGGGACACGACCGCGCGACATCTCTACGAAACCAAGCTCGAGGAGATGGCGCGCGTGGACGATCTCACGGGGCTTCTCACCCGGCGGGGCCTTGGCGATGCCATGGCCAAGGTTGGTTGCGGTTTCTCGGTGTTTGCCATCGACCTTCACCGCTTCGGCCACCTGAATGAAACGCTCGGTCGGGAAAAGGGTGACAGCGTGCTGCAGGCCGTCGCCGCGCGGCTGCGTCGCCATGCCGGAATCGATGGCCTCTGTGCCCGGCTGGCGGGGGACGTGCTCTGCCTGGCGACGCCCGGGATCGAAGGTGAGCCCGCTCTGGCTGAAAGCGCCGAGCGGCTGCTTGCCCTGTTCGATGCGCCTTTTGGTGTCGAGGGCATCAAGATCGAACTGAATGCGCGGGTGGGCGCCTGCAGCGGGTCGCTGGATCTCGGCGATCCCGGCAAATGGGTGGAGGCGGCGGAACTCGCGCTGATCGAAGCGAAGCGGGTCGGCGGCAGCGGCTGGCGGGCCTATGATCCCTCGTCGGCGCTGCGCCGGGCGCGCTCGCGCCTTCTGGAGGCGGAGATGCGTGGCGCCCTGGAACAGGGCCAGTTCTTCCTGCTCTATCAGCCGCAGGTCGCGCTGAAGACCGGGCGCCTGGTCGGCGCGGAGGCACTGTTGCGGTGGCAACATCCGGCGCTCGGCATGATCTCGCCCGCCGAATTCATCAGCATAGCAGAAGCCAATGGCTTCATCTGCGATCTCGGCCAATTCATGTTCAAGGAAGCCTGCAAGGCCGCCACCAGCTGGCCGGCGCATGTCAGCGTCGCCGTCAACATTTCACCGGTGCAGTTTCTGCGCGGCGACCTGCTTTCCGATATCCGCGCGGCGCTCGCCGTCAGCGGGCTCGCGCCGCACCGGCTCCATGTCGAGATCACGGAATCGATGTTCCTCGAAAAGTCGGAGGAGCTTCTGGAAAAGCTGGAGGCCCTGCGCGGTCTCGGCGTGACCATCGCGCTCGACGATTTTGGCACCGGCTATTCGTCGCTCAGCTATATCTCGAGCTTGCCGCTGGACAAGCTGAAGATCGACCAGTCCTTCATCCGCGAGATGGTGAGCGACAGCGCAGCACAGACCATCGTGCAGACGGTCACCACACTTGCGCATGGTCTCGGTCTCAAAGTCGTCTGTGAAGGCATCGAGAATGCCCTGCAGTGTGAAATGCTGGCCGCGATGCAGTGTGAAGAAGGACAGGGCTATCTGTTCGGGCGACCGCAATCAGCCCGCCAGATCCAGGCGCTTTCGGCAGCCCATTCGCTGCTGGCGGGCAGCGATGCGATCGGTGTCAGTGGCCTGGCGCAGGCCGGGTGAGCACGAAAGCCGCGCAAGCGACGAGGATCAATCCGATCAAGAGCTTGAGCCAGAGCTGCGGCGGCCCGAAGAAGACAACGATGCCGTAGCTTACAGCCATCAGCGAGACCGAGGCGATCTTTGCCCTTTGCGAGATCGCACCCTCACGGCGCCAGTCGATCAGCGGCTGGCCAAAGCGCGGATGGTCGAGCAGCCATTGCTCGAAGCGCGGAGATGAACGCGCGAACAGCGCTGCCGCGAGGATCATGAAGGGTGTCGTGGGCAGGACCGGCAGGAAGATGCCGATGACACCGATCCCGACCATCAGCCAGGCGCAGCCAAGAATGATTAGGCGCATCAAGTCCCCTTCGCTGGCTGCCGTCGCTTTGCCTGGAGATATGGCATGATTCGGGATCGGCAAGGATTTTGAGGATTGCGGCAAATGCGGCGATTTTTCGTTTGCGCCGCAACAGGCTGAAATGCATCCTTGCCCGGCAATGCCACCTTCAGGAATTCAACTGACATGTCCAAGGTTACCCTCGTGCTCGGCGCCGGCATTATCGGCGTTTCCACAGCCATCCATCTCGCCCGTCGCGGGCGCTCTGTGGTGCTGGTGGACCGCCGGGGCGCCGGTGAGGAAACCTCCTTCGGCAATGCGGGTCTCATCCAGCGCGAGGGCGTGGTGCCCTACGGCTTCCCGCAGGACTTGAGCCTGCTGATCCGCTACGGCTTCAACAACCGGATCGACGCGCATTATCATGCAAGCGCCATTCTGAAGCTCGTGCCGTTCCTGTCGCGCTACTGGTGGCATTCGAACAAGAGCCGGCATGAGGTGATTGCCCGCGCCTATGCGCCGCTGATCGAGAACTCGATCAGCGAACATCAGGACCTGATCCAGGCAGCCAAGGCCGAACACTTGATCCGCAAGGACGGCTGGATGGAGATCTTCCGCACGACGGCCAAGCGCGACACGGAGCTTGCCGAAGCGGCTCGGCTCGCCCGCGAATACGGCGTCAGCTACCGGGCCTTGAACCGAGAAGAGCTGGCCAAGGAAGAGCCGCATATTCGGGGTGATTTCGTCGGCGGTCTGAAGTGGAACGACCCCTGGTCGGTCACCAATCCGCATGGCCTGACGCAGGCCTATCTCACCTATTTTCAGTCGCTCGGTGGACGCTTCGTCAAGGGTGATGCGACATCGCTGGAAACGGGTGCATCCGGCAAGGGCTGGCGCGTGAATACCGATGACGGCCTGGTCGAGGGCGACGATGTGGTGCTGGCACTTGGCCCCTGGTCGGAGGAAGTCACCCGCAAGTTCGGCTACCGCTTCCTGCTCGGTGTCAAGCGCGGTTACCACATGCATTACGCGCCCGAAGGCAATGCCGTCCTCAACAACTGGACGATGGATGCCGAGCGCGGCTATTTCCTCGCGCCAATGGAAAAGGGCATCCGGCTGACGACCGGCGCGGAATTTGCCAATCGCGATGCGCCCAAGTCTCCCGTCCAGCTCGCCCGGGCGGAAAAGGTGGCGCGCGAGATCTTCCCGCTCGCCGACCGGCTCGACGCCGAACCCTGGATGGGTGCCCGTCCCTGCACGCCAGACATGATGCCGGTCATCGGCAAGGCTCCGCGCCACGAGGGGATGTGGTTCGCCTTCGGCCACGCGCATCACGGCTTGACGCTGGGGCCTGTGACGGGTCGTCTGATCGGGGAAATGATGGACGGGGAAAAGACCTTCATCGACGCCAAGGCCTGGAGCCCTGAGCGTTTTCGCCCCTGAAAAACAAAGCTTTTCTAGCCCCCTTCTCAGGGGGCTAGCCTTTTTGGCGCCGAGGTGGTACTCATTCCGAATAATTTGATCAAATTGTTTCCCGGTGGAAACAGGCCGGAACGAAGCATGCGTCGCAAGAACGCCGCCGGTCGAGGGGATCAGGAAGAGACGGACAGTGGCATGCGCCGGTGTTTGATCCATAACGCGAAAAGCGTCTATCGTTAGCGGACCAGCATCCGTTCGCGCTCCATTGCGCGTTTCGAACCCGATCGACATCAGCCACACGGTGATCCATGGACATGGCCGAAGAGGCACGCGAATTCTTCGCGGCAAATCCCGATATTGAAGTACTTGAAGCATTCGTCATTGACGTGAACGGCGTGCCTCGCGGCAAGTGGATCCCGCGCGAGCGGGCCATCGACGTCTTGACCAAGGGCATGGCGATGCCGCGCTCGGTCTATGCGCTCGACGTCTGGGGCCGTGACGTCAACGCCGCTGGCCTCGCCGAAGGTACGGGCGACCCTGATGGCATCTGCTTCCCCGTTCCCGGCACGCTTTCCCGCGTGACCTGGCTGTCGCGCCCGACGGCGCAGGTGCTCTTGCAGATGTACACCCCGGAAGGCGAGAGTTTCTATGCCGACCCGCGCCAGGTGCTGGGCCATGTGCTCGACCGGTTCAAGGCGGCAAAACTGACCCCCGTCGTTGCCACAGAACTCGAATTCTACCTGATCGATCCGGTTCGCTCGGCGCTCGACCCGGTGCGCCCGCCGAACACGCGTGACGGTCGCTGGCATACCGGCCAGACGCAGGTTCTCTCGATCTCCGAACTGCAGGATTTCGAAGAGGTCTTCCACGGCATTTCGACGGCCGCCCGCGCCCAGAATGTGCCAGCGGATACGACGCTGCGTGAAAACGGCCCTGGCCAGTACGAAATCAACCTCAACCACGTGCCGGATGCGCTGGCGGCTGCCGATTATGCGGTTCTCCTGAAGCGGATCGTCAAGGGCGTGGCGCGTGCCAGCGATCTCGACGCCACCTTCATGGCCAAGCCCTACGGCACCCAGGCCGGCAGCGGCATGCATGTGCATTTCTCCGTTCTCAACGAGAAGGGCGAGAACATCTATGTCGGCGAGAACGGCCCATCGGACGCCCTCTTCCATTCGGTCGGCGGGCTTCTCGAAAGCATGGGCGAGAGCATGGCGATCTTTGCACCGCACCAGAACTCCTATCGCCGCCTGCGCCCCTCCGAACATGCGCCGACCTATGCATCCTGGGGCTTCGACAATCGGTCTGCCGCCGTGCGCGTCATCACCGCGTCGAAGCCTGCGACCCGCATCGAACATCGCGTCGCCGGATCCGACACCAATCCCTATCTCGTTCTGGCGATGATCCTGTCGGCGGCACTCGCCGGCATGAAGGAGAAGCTTTCGCCGGGTGGCGCGATCTCCGGCGACGACCATGCCGTCAACCACGAGCCGCTGCCGACCAACTGGGACTATGCGCTGCAGCGCTTTGCCAAGTCGAGCTTCGCCTATGCGGCGCTCGGGCCGAAATATCGAAGCCTTTATACCGCCTGCAAGCAGCAGGAGCTCTCGGAGTTCTCGCTGCGCGTTACCGACGTCGAATACGACGCCTATATCCGGACCGTGTGAGGTGAAGCCATGACGAAGTCGATCGGACCCAATCCCGGCCATGCGGCCACCTATTACGCAGCCTCTGCCCGCGACAAGCGGGTGCGCCCGAAGCTGGATGGCCAGCATACGGCCGACATCTGCATCATCGGCGCCGGCTTCACCGGCATTTCGGCAGCCCTTGAGTTGTCGGAAAAGGGCTATGCCGTCATCGTTCTCGAAGGCGATCGCATTGGCTTCGGCGCTTCGGGTCGCAATGGCGGCCAGATCGTCAACGGCTACAGCCGTGACCTCGAAACCATCGCCCGGCGCTACGGTCAGGAAAAGGCGGATCGGCTCGGCGAGATGTCGCTTGAGGGTGGTCGGATCATCCGCGAGCGGGTGGCGAAATACGGGATCGAATGCGATCTCGTCGACGGCGGCTTTTTCGCGGCCTTCACCGACAAGCAGGTGAAGGAGATGGCGGACGTCCGCGCCAACTGGATGAAGCATGGCCATGACGGGCTGGAGATGGTCTCCAAGGCTGAAGTTGCGAAATATGCCAAGACCGACCGCTATGTTGGTGGCATGATCGACCGTCATGGCGGCCATATCCACCCGCTCGACCTGGTGCTAGGCGAGGCGGCAGCGGCCGAGAGCCTCGGCGCCAAGATCTTTGAAAATTCCAAGGTCGTGCATCTCGACACCGGTCCGCAGCCTTTCGTCTGCACAGAGGGCGGCATCGTCCGGGCCAAGCACATCCTCGTCTGCGGCAATGCCTATATGGCGGGTATCGCGCCGAAGGTGACCGAGAAGATGATGCCGGTTTCCAGCCAAGTGATGGCAACCGAGCCGCTGGACGCAAAGCTGATCGAGGAACTGCTGCCCTCCAACTACTGCGTCGAGGATGCCAATTACGTGCTCGACTATTACCGCCGCACTGCCGACAACCGCCTGCTCTATGGTGGCGGCATCGGCTATGGCGGCCAGGATCCGAAAAACCTGACGGGCGTCATCCGGCCGAACATGCTGAAGACCTTCCCACAGCTGAAGGACGTGAAGATCGACTATGCCTGGAGCGGCAATTTCGCGCTGACGCTGACGCGCATTCCGCATATGGGAAAGCTGTCGGACACCGTCTACTTCTCGCATGGCGACAGCGGCCATGGCGTGACCACGACGCATCTGCTCGGCAAGATCCTCGGCGAGGCCGTGCATGGCCAGATGAGCCGCTTTGACGTCTGGTCGTCGCTGCAGGCCTATCCCTTCCCGGGCGGGCGTATGTTCCGCGTGCCGTTCACGGCGCTTGGTGCCTGGTATTACGGCATGCGCGACCGGCTTGGCGTGTAAGGAGAGATCAGATGACCCGCACCGTTACCGTCGCCGCCACCCAGATGGCCTGCACATGGGATCTGCCTGCCAATATCGCACGGGCGGAAAAGCTCGTGCGCGAGGCAGCGTCCAAGGGTGCGCAGATCGTGCTGATCCAGGAGCTGTTTGAGGCGCCCTATTTCTGCCAGGACCAGATCGCGGAATTCTTCGACCTCGCCAAGCCTGCCCATGACAACGCGCTCATCGAGCACTTCGCATCACTCGCCGAAGAGCTCAACGTCGTCATTCCCGTCAGCTTCTTCGAAAAGGCGGGCCAGACCTTCTTCAACAGCGTGGCCATCGTCGATGCGACCGGTGATGTGCTCGGTATCTATCGCAAGAGCCATATTCCCGACGGTCCTGGATATACCGAGAAGTTCTACTTCTCGCCCGGCGATACGGGTTTCGAGGTCTGGGAAACCCGGCATGCGGCGATCGGCGTCGGCATCTGCTGGGACCAGTGGTTCCCGGAAGCGGCCCGCGCCATGGCGCTGCAAGGAGCCGAACTTCTGTTCTATCCGACCGCGATCGGCTCGGAGCCGCAGGATGCGAGCCTCGACAGCTCCGGCCATTGGCAGCGGGTGATGCAGGGTCATGCGGCGGCCAATATCATGCCGGTCATTGCGTCGAACCGCATCGGCAAGGAGGACGGCCGCAAGGGCACGTCGCTCACCTTCTACGGCTCGTCCTTTATCTGCGACCAGACTGGCTCAATGGTGGCGACCGCCGACCGGGAGACGGAGACGGTGTTGACGGCGACCTTCGACCTCGATGGCATCGCAAGGCAGCGCGCCAGCTGGGGCCTGTTCCGAGACCGCCGGCCGGAGCTTTACGGTCCGCTGTTGGGTTACGAGGGCTGAGACTCAGGCTTCCGTTTTCAGACCGTCGAGCGCGTCAGTGACAATGCCCTCGACCGGCTGATCGATGGAGACCGTCACGACGCCCGGCTCACCCGTTGGCACTTCCAGGGTGGCGAGCTGGCTGTCGAGCAGTGTCAGCGGCATGAAATGGCCGGTGCGGGCGCCCATGCGGCGTCCGAGCAGCTCGCGAGATCCGTGCAGATAGACGAAGGAAAGTCGGCCGCCGGTCGCGGCGCGCAGATGCTCGCGGTAGATCTTCTTGAGCGCCGAGCAGGAC
Source organism: uncultured Allorhizobium sp. (assembly GCA_958439205.1). GTDB lineage: Bacteria > Pseudomonadota > Alphaproteobacteria > Rhizobiales > Rhizobiaceae > Allorhizobium. The sequence continues at coordinate 4,165,124 of OY288189.1, forward strand.
ACGATGATCCCCTCCCCGCGCGCCAGAGCGTCCGCCATACGCTCGCCAATCACGGTGAGCCAGGGCCAGCGATCCTCATCGGTGAGCGGTGTTCCAGCCGCCATCTTTGCGACATTGCTTTCCGGATGCAGCACGTCGCCTTCAATGAAGGCAAGCCCGAGCCGCTGTGCCAGCGCCTCGCCGACTGAAGACTTGCCGCAGCCACTGACGCCCATGACGATCACCGCCTGCGGGGCGATTGGCGGAATTTCTGGCGGCATTCTCTTCCTCTTCATGCACCCTCATCCAAGGGTGGCGACAATAGGAAGGTTCAGGCGAAATGCAATCCGCTCTCACTGTTCGCGCCCTTCGCGGCGACCCGTTCCCGCACCGGACGCACCTCGGCCCGGATGGCGGCCGCGATCTTTTCCGCCATCATGATCACAGGTGCATTGGTGTTGCCGCCGATCAGGCGCGGCATGACGGATGCGTCGATGACGCGCAGCCCTTCGATGCCGTTAAGCTTCAGGCTGACATCGACGACCGCAGCCGGATCCGAGCCCATGCGGCAGGTGCCGACGGGGTGATAGATCGTGTCGGCGCGGGTGCGGATGGCGGCGTCTAGTTCGGCGTCTGTCGGTCCGGCGGGATAGAGTTCGGCACCGCGATATTTGTTGAGCGCTGGCGCCGCCATGATCTCCGCCATCACCCGGGCGCCCTTGCGCAGCGCCTCGAGGTCGCGTGCATCCGAGAGGAACGCGGGATCGATCAGCGGTGCGGCCATGGGATCGGCGCTCGCGAGGCGCACGGTGCCGCGCGAATGGGGGCGCAGCACACAAACATGGCAGGAATAGCCGTAGCCCCAATGCATCTTGCGCACGTGATCATCGACCATGGCGACCAGGAAATGCAGCTGGATATCCGGCCGATCGAGTGACGGATCGGTCTTCAGGAAGGCACCCGATTCCGCGCAGGTCGAACGCAAGTGACCCATGCGCTCGGTGCGCCATTCGTTTGCCGCGCGCATCAGATCCCGCGCCGCCGTCAGGCCCATGCCGAACATGTCGGTATCAGGCGAGCGGAAGATCATCGTGTAATCGAGGTGGTCCTGGAGGTTTGCGCCAACCTCCGGGCTGTCGGCCACGACGCTGATGCCGAGAGAGGTCAGATGATCGGCGGGTCCGATGCCAGACAGCATCAGGATCTGCGGCGATTGCAAAGCGCCTGCCGAGAGCAAGACTTCGCGGCCGGCGCGGACGACCCTTTGCTCCTTGCCATGACGATAGGCGACACCGACCGCCCTGCCCCGCTCGACGATGATGCGGGTCACCTGCGCCTCCGTGATGACAGTCAGATTGCGGCGGGTCATCACGTCGTGCAGATAGGCGCCTGAGGCCGAGCAACGCTCGCCGCGTTTCGGACCGTTCCAGAACTGCGTGGTCTGGTAGACGCCCGCCCCCTCCTGAACCGGACCGTTGAAATCGTCGTTCTGTCGGTACCCGCTCTGTTCGCAGGCCTTCAGAAAGGCCTGGTTGATCGGGCGCGTCCAGTTCTGGTCACAGACCTGCAGCGGTCCGCCCCGTCCGTGCAGATCGTCAGCACCACGGATATTGTCTTCCGACTTCCTGAACCAGGGCAGCACATCGTCCCAGGACCAGCCCTCGCAGCCGAGTGCGGCCCATTCGTCATAATCGCGCGCATGGCCGCGCACATAGAGCATGGCATTGATGAGGCTCGATCCGCCAAGCCCCCTGCCTCGCGGCTGGTAGCCCCGGCGGCCGTTCAATCCGGGTTGCGGCACCGTGGAGAAACGCCAGTTGGCGCTCTTCACATGGCCCGGAACGACCGCAGCTGCAGCCATGGGCACACGGGCGAAGATGCCGTCGCCGCGCCCCCCGGCTTCGAGAAGGCAGACGGTGAGAGAGGGATCCTCGCTCAGTCTCGCCGCAAGGACCGACCCGGCCGAGCCCCCGCCGATGATCACGTAATCGTACATGCTCTCCCCCAGAGACCACCGGCAGCACAGCATTTCCACTGCGCCTACATTAAGCAGATTTAAATTGCCGTGAACGTAAGCGTAGCATAGCGGCGGGGGGACGCAAGACTGTCTCAAAGGCTTGCGGCGCAAAGAAAAACCCGCCTTGCGGCGGGTTCAACCAGACTGATGATTTTGGATGGTTCAGGCGGCCGGTGCGGCTGCAACACGGCGCGGCTGCAGTTCGTCGATGCCGAGCAGGAAGTTGATCTGCGGGCGGGCCTTGACCAGGTCATCGATCGTGTATTCGGAGAGCACGTCGAAGAAGGCATTGAGCGCCTTGCGCAGCGCCGAGTTCAGACCGCAGCTGTCGATCAGCGGGCATTCGACGTCACCGTCGTCCTCGAAGCATTCCGCCATGGCGAAGCTGTCTTCGGTCACCTTCACGACATCAAACAGCGTGATCTTCTCGGCCGCACGGCCCAGACGCACACCGCCGTTACGGCCACGCACGGTTTCCACCAGACCGGCCTTGTTCAGCGGCTGCAGAATCTTGAACAGGAAGAGTTCAGAGACGCCATAAGCCCTGGCGATTTCCGGGATCCGGCTCAGCTGGTCGCTGTTGGCTGCGCAATACATCAGCATGCGCACGGCGTAATTTGTCTGCTTTGTCAAACGCATGCACGATTCCTCTGTTTTGTTGGCTCTTATATAGCGCCTTTTGCAGTTTTGAACAATTCCAAAATACTCAAGTTCACGACTCACGTGTCCGTGATTAAAGTCGAGTGCAATTGACAGCTTATATGAATTCATGAATATGCCCCTCAACAATCCAAGAGGGAGGCTATGCCATGACATCTATTCGCACACTCGCACTCGGTGCTGTTTCCGTTCTGGCTCTTTCGGCCGGCGCAGCGCAGGCCGAAGGCGAGGTCAATATCTATTCCTACCGCCAGCCGGAACTGATCCAGCCGCTGATGGATGCCTTCACCAAGGAAACGGGCATTAAGACCAACGTGCTCTTCCTCGACAAGGGCCTCGTTGAGCGCATCACGGCAGAAGGCGCCAACTCGCCTGCCGACGTGATCCTGACGATCGACATCGCGCGCCTGACGGAAGCCAAGGACGGCGGCGTGACCCAGCCGCTCAATGACGACGACATCAACAAGCAGATTCCGGCGCAGTATCGCGATACCGATGGCAACTGGTTTGGCCTGACGACCCGCGGTCGCGTGGTCTACGCCTCCAAGGACCGCGTTTCGGAAGATGCAATCACCTATGAAGAGCTTGCCGACCCGAAGTGGAAGGGTCGCATCTGCATGCGTGACGGCCAGCACTCCTACAATATCGGCCTGTTTGCCTCGATGGTCGCCCATCATGGCGCCGACTACACCGAGAAGTGGCTCGCTGGCCTGAAGCAGAACCTCGTCAAGAAGCCTGACGGCAATGACCGCGCCCAGGCCAAGGCAATCCATGCCGCCGAATGCGATCTGGGTCTCGCCAACACCTACTATCTCGGTCTGATGAAGACCAATGAGAAGGAGCCGGAAGAGAAGGAATGGGCCGCTTCGGTCAAGGTTCTCTTCCCGAACGCTGCCGATCGCGGCACGCATGTGAACATCTCCGGCATGGCGCTGGCGAAGAACGCCCCGAACAAGGACAATGCCGTCAAGCTGATGGAATTCCTTGCCTCGGATGAAGCGCAGTCGATCTATGCCGAGCAGGTCTTCGAATATCCGGTCGGACCGAACGCAAAGGTCTCCGAAATCGTCGCCGGCTTCGGCCCGATCAAGGCCGACCCGCTGCCGCTCGTCGACATCGCCGCCAACCGCAAGACGGCGTCGGAACTGGTCGACAAGGTCGGCCTGAACGAAGGCCCGACGCAGTAAGCTTCGGCAGAACGCAAAAAGCAGAAGGGGCGGTCTTGGACCGCCCCTTCTTGCATTTAAGCATAGGGAATTGCGTTTCCGTTCGGTCGTCTAGGACCCGCCGGCTCCGACCTCGCGAGCATGATCGTCAATCGCCTTGCGCCGCTCGGCTGTGCCCGGATGGGTGGAAAGGAAGGTCGAGTCTCCATCAAGCCCGAGTTTCTCCTCCAGCAGCGCGAAGAAGCGGCCGATGGCGCGCGGATCGCGTCCCGCCTTCGCCATCAGTTCCACCGAGATACGGTCTGCCTGATTTTCCGCATCGCGCGAATGCGAGAGCGACATGAGAGCTGCACCATTGGTCAGGATATCCTCACCGGCCGCACCAACATCGCCTGCAATCAGCATGATCAGGCCGGCCATCCCGGCCGCCCGGTAGAGCTGCCGCAGCGAATGCTCTTCCTCGACATGGCCGATCTCGTGGGCAAGAACCCCGATGATCATGTCCATGTCGCCATCCGCAAGCTCGATCAGCTCATCGGTGATCACAAGCGTGCCATCCGGCAAGGCAAAGGCATTGGGTCCGATGACGCCGCCATGGCGGAAGTTCAGGTTGTAACCCGCGCGTCCGCGTGACGAGAGGTCGGCGATGCCGTTGAAGGCCTCGCGGATTTCGGCCTGCCGGGCATCCGGCAGCTTGCTGTCGTCGAAAATTGCCTGATCGAGCGAGAGCAAGGTGCCGCTCGCCATCCATTGGGTGACCGCCGGCGGCGTGACGAGGACGGCAACCTCGACCAGCGCCGGCACCGCATAGCGATAGATCAGGCCGGCAAACAGGAAGACGGCAAGCACGAATGCGATCAGCCGCGGATGAAAGCGCTCCAACTCGTGGACGAAGCCGCTTTTCCCATGCCTTTTCAGCCAGAGATCGACGGCCTCGTTGTCTTCGGTCTCGAACATGGAGCCGTCGACAAAACTGATCCTGCGCGGAATGCGACCGACCCGGGCGGATATCTCCGTCCGGGCCAGATCTCCTATAGAAACCGGATCGCCCCCTGCAGCCAGCCGGACATAGAGCGTCTTGCTCTCGCCCAGCAAGACGGCCGGTTCCGCGCGGCTGGAGCCAGGCGGATGCCAGCGACCGGAGGCGATGCGCTTGTCGTCAGAAGCCAAAGTCGAATCCTTCGAGATCGAGATATTCTGCCGTCACGGCAGAGCCGGAAGCCTGCATCGACGATACCACATCATCGAGTTCGCCATCGACCACGATGCCGGAATGCTCCATCACATAGCGATGTTCGCGGACCGCTGCCCAGGGGCGCATCAAGCTGAGGGTGAGGACCGTGACCACCAGGTTCGAAATGACGATCCAGAAGTAGCGCAGGCGTCCGAGATCGGAGAACAGGGTGTGGCGGCTATCGAAGCGGGTGGCGTTCATCACCACGTTGCGAACGCCGATGCGGTAGAAGATTGCGGCCACGCCCCAGAGGACGATCGCCGGGACCAGTGCGCCGTAGATACCGAGAATGAGATCCAGTTCCGGATCCATGCTGGTACCGGCACCTTCGACCGCGCTGTAATAGGCCGCGATGCCGAGCAAACCGCCGACGGCAGCACCGACCAACATCAGCAGGAAGGCCGGCAGCCAGACGCGGTAGAGCGCGCCAATCTTCGGATCGGTCTCGAAGGCGCGGTCGCCATAACGCAGGTTGTTGAAAATATAGCGATAGAGCCAGCGGCTGGCGAAGGGTGCCAGAATGCCGAGCGAGAAAAAGGAAACGAGACCACCGACGATGATCGCGAAGAAGGCGCCACCGGTCTTGCCGACGAAGTCGAAGCGGATGTTGCGGTAGCTCGTGACGCGGGCGTTGAAGCGCAGGCTGCGCATGACGATCCACGGCAGGAGCACCAGCATCAACAGCGCCAGGATGCCGCCGATGATCGGACTGAAGGTCAGAAGCACATTATAGGCGACGATGTAGCCGAAAACGATGGCACGGCCGATGAAGATCTGCAGGCCACGGGCGTGGTAGTCGAAAGAGTGACCGTCAATGAACGAGTTTCCGTAGAAATAGCGATTGCGCCGGACCTTGGCCCAGGCCGAATAGATGCCGATTGTAATGATGGTCAGCAGGATGTTGACGATCCAGATGCCGAAATACTCACCGGCGCTGCCGCGAAACTCGCCGCGACGCAAATTGGCCGCGCGGCCAAAAACTGCCTCTTGCATGAAATGTCCCTCATGAAATCAAAACCGGCACGTCGCTATCCCCCGCGACGCGCGCCTGAACATTGATCATGAGACATCCATGCACTCAAGTGCGCTAGGACACTTCGGACGCCTGCAGGCCTCAGGTTTCGGCGATCTCGATGCACCACCATTTCGGCCGGCCACCCTTGTAGGAATGATAGGCGGGTTTGAGATCGGCAGCGCTTGTGCGATCGAAGACACCCAGCAGAAGTGCCACCGTCGGCTGGTCATCGATGGCGCCGAGCGAGGAGCCACACGTGCTGCAAAAGGCGCGCGACGAGATATCGGATGAGCGCCAGGTGGAAGGCTCCCCTGAAGGTCCGATCCAGCGGACGGCATCTCGCGGGAATTCGACCCAGGTCGCCGTCAGGCTGCCGGTGTGGCGCTGGCACATCTTGCAGGAACAGGTGTGTGGTCTGGCAGCTGGCGCATCGGCTTCGAAGCGCACCGCTCCGCAGAGACAGCCGCCGGTATGGATCTTCTTTTTCGGCATGTTCAGCCCTCCCGACAGCCAAGCTACCAAGTGGAAACTGGCTGACAAGAGAACGCCACCCCGTCTTTCGACGGAGTGGCGCAAATGTGATCGAACGGGTGGTTCGCTTACTTCATCGTCGGCATGACGAATTCGGCACCGTCCGTGATGCCCGCCCGACGCCCGCAGCAAACGAAGTGCCGCGAGGACGTCGAAACTAGCAATCGTCCGGCATCACTTCATCGTCGGCATGACGAACTCGGCGCCGTCCTTGATACCCGACGGCCAACGGCTGGTGACCGTCTTGGTGCGGGTCCAGAACTTGATCGAGTCCGTGCCGTGCTGGTTCAAGTCACCGAAGGACGAGGACTTCCAGCCACCGAAGGAGTGGTAGGCGAGCGGAACCGGGATCGGCACGTTGATGCCGACCATGCCAATGTTGATGCGGCTGGCGAAGTCACGGGCAGCATCGCCGTCGCGGGTGTAGATCGCGACACCATTGCCGTATTCATGCTTCATCGGCAGGTCGAGGGCTTCTTCATAGGTCTTGGCGCGCACGACCGAGAGGACCGGGCCGAAGATCTCGGTCTTGTAGATGTCCATATCAGGCGTGACGTGGTCGAAGAGGCAGCCGCCAACGAAGTAGCCGTTCTCATAGCCCTGGAGCTTGAAGTCGCGGCCATCGACCACGAGCTTGGCACCGGCTTCGACGCCCGAGTCAATCAGGCCCTTGATGCGGGCCTGTGCTTCCTTGGTGACGACGGGGCCGAGATCGGCCTTGTCATCGGTGTAAGGGCCGATGCGCAGGCTTTCCACCATCGGGGTCAGCTTTTCGATCAGGCGGTTGGCGGTTTCTTCACCGACCGGAACGGCAACCGAGATCGCCATGCAGCGTTCGCCAGCCGAGCCGTAGCCGGCGCCCATCAGCGCCTGGGCGGCCTGGTCGAGGTCGGCGTCCGGCATGATGATCATGTGGTTCTTGGCGCCGCCGAAGCACTGCGCGCGCTTGCCGTTCATGGCAGCCGTGCCATAGACGTAGCGGGCAATCGGGGTCGAGCCGACGAAGGAGACGGCCGAGATATCCGGATGGGTCAGAATGCCATCGACGGCCGACTTGTCACCATTGACGACGTTGAGGATACCGGCGGGGAGACCTGCCTCGATCATTAGTTCGGCAAGGCGGATCGGAACGGATGGATCGCGCTCGGACGGCTTCAGGATGAAGGCGTTGCCGCAGGCAATTGCCGGGGCGAACATCCACATCGGGATCATGGCCGGGAAGTTGAACGGCGTGATGCCGGCACCGATACCGACGGCCTGGCGAATTGAATACATGTCGATGTTCGGGCCGGCACCTTCGGTGAACTCGCTCTTCGACAGATGCGGGATACCGATGACGAATTCGCAGACTTCGAGACCGCGGATGATGTCGCCCTTGGCGTCTTCGATGGTCTTGCCGTGTTCACGCGACAGGGTCTCGGCGAGGCTGTCCATGTTGTCGTTCAGGAGCTGGACGAACTTCATGAACACGCGGGCGCGGCGCTGCGGGTTGGTGGCGGCCCACTTGGCCTGTGCGGCCTTGGCGTTTTCAACCGCTGCATTCAGTTCGTCGGCGCTGGCGAGCGAGACTTCTCCCTGCACTTCTCCGGTGGCCGGGTTGAAGATCGGCTGCTTGCGACCCGAGGTGCCGGCAACATGCTTGCCGCCGATGAAATGACCTACCTGATACATGGGTATCCTCCTGGATTGTTATGGAGGCAGTATGCGCTTTGATTTCCACAAATCAACGCGATGATTTACGCATCTGTTGTGCGCAGATTGAAGCAAGGGAGTTTTGTCATTTCCATAGAGAGGCCTCGATCAGGGCACGATGGGCCGATATTCCAGCCAAGACGCCCGATGCGCTTGCGAGCGTTGCATTGTGCATGGGACTTGCCGCGTCGCCGGCTGCAAAGACGCCGGGCTCGCTGGTGCAGCCCATCTGTACCTTGATGTGAAAGCCTTGCGGCCCCTCTTCCAATTCCAGGCCGAGCTTCGATGCCAGCGGGGAGGCGAAGGACACCTTTGATTGGGCAAAGAGGGCGTTTATTTCCACAATGCGTCCGTCAGCCAGGCGAACGGCTTCAAGCCCGTGCCCTTCGCCGATCAGCTCCACGACGCGTTCGGTCTCGATCGTGACACCGCGGGCGGTGAGCATGGCCTGCTGTTCTTCGTCGAAGGTGACCCCGGGTTCGACAAACATGGTCGTGCGGCCCCAATCGGGCAGGATGCTGCCCTGATGGGCCGCAAGCGGTGACGAGGCGAGGATGCCGATTGGGCCGCCGCCGATTTCATAGCCGTGGCAGTAAGGGCAATGCAGGACCGTGCGGCCCCAGCGCTCGGCGAGGCCCGGGATCGACGGGAGCGCATCGGTGACACCGAGAGCAAGCACGAGAACCTGCCCCTCAATGACACGGCCGTCGGCCATGCCGACCCTGAACCCGCCCAGGCAGCGCTCGGCGCTCTCCGCCTCCCCTTCCAGAAGGGTGAAGTTCGGATAGCGGGCAAGCTGCTCCAGAGAACGACGGCGGATCTCCGACGGTGCCACTCCGTCCTGGCCTAGGAAGCCATGTGAAGCTTCAGCAAAACGATTGCGCGGGCGCGCCGCATCGACGAGCAGGATGTTGCGGCGGGTGCGGGTGAGCTGCATGGCGGCCGAGAGACCGGCGAAACTTCCACCTACGACAACGGCATCATACTTCATGGCAGACCCTTTCATCTAACTTTTGATGTTATGTATCTTATTAAGTTACGTGAAGCCTCGCCGTCAAGTGATGTAACTTGACTTGTTGCATGACGACGGCTGAGCTACGGATCAGTCAACAGTGGAGGAAACGCCGATGCGCGGGGATAGCCGCCTGTCCCGCATGCTGCATGTGCTGATCCATCTCGGACGCCGCAGGCAAGCGGCGACGTCGGAGATGATCGCCAAGATGCTCAACACCAATCCCGTGGTGGTTCGCCGGACGATGGCGGGCTTGCGCGAACGCGGCTATGTGCAATCCGAAAAGGGACATGGCGGCGGCTGGAAGCTCACCAAGAGCCTGGACCAGATCAGCCTGTTGGACGTCTACGAGGCGCTTGAGCGACCGGAACTCTTCTGCCTCGTCAGCGCGTCTGACCATCCGGGCTGCCTTGTGGAGCTTTCGGTCAACGAGGCCCTCGAGGACGCGCGGAAGGAGGCGGAGGCGCTGTTGCTCTCGCGGTTTGCGACGCTCAAGCTCTCGGATATCGCCGGCGACTTCGACAGGCGTATGGACATGCTGGGCTTGAGCAGCGGCGCACATGGTTTCGACACATGATGCAAGGACCGGCGGAACGGAGGAGGCCTTGGCATGAACTGGGATGACGTTCGCATCTTTCTGGCCGTGGCCCGCACGGGCCAGATCCTGGCGGCCTCCAGACGTCTGGGCCTGAACCACGCCACGCTTTCGCGTCGGCTGACGGCGCTGGAAACGGCGCTGAAGACGCGGCTCTTCATCCGCCGCACGAATGGCTGCGAGCTGACCGCCGAAGGCGAAGCCTTTCTCGCCTCCGCCGAGCGCATGGAAACGGAAATGCTGGAGGTGCAGGCGCGGCTCGGGCGAACCGATACGCAAGTTGCCGGCACGGTCCGCATCGGCGCGCCCGACGGCTTCGGCGTCTTCTTCCTCGCCTCTCGGCTCGGCGCACTGATCGAGCGGCATCCGGAACTGAAGATCCAGCTCGTGCCGGTCCCGCGCTCCTTTTCGCTGTCGCAGCGCGAGGCGGATATTGCCGTGACGCTGGAGCGGCCGGATCAGGGACGGCTCGTTTCGTCGAAGCTCGTCGACTACACGCTCGGCCTCTATGCCTCGAAGGGTTATGTCGAAGCGAACGGCTTGCCGGCAACGCCTGAGGAGCTGAAGGCCCATCGCCGGATCGGCTATGTGGAGGACCTGATCTTCACGCCCTCGCTGAACTTCACCGGCGAGGTGATGCGCGACTGGAATGCGGGTTTCGAAATCTCGTCGGCGATCGGCCAGACGGAGGCGGTGCTGGCGGGTGCGGGCATCGGGATCCTGCACAGCTATATCGCGCGGCAGCACGAGAGCCTCGTTCGGGTCCTGCCTGATATCACGCTCCGGCGAGCCTACTGGACGACCTTTCATGAAAGCGCGCGGGAACTCGTGCGCGTTCGCGCGGTCGTGCAGTTCCTCCAGGATGCCGTCGAGCAGGATCGGGCGATCTTCAGCTGATGCAACTGGATAATGAGCGGAGCGCGTTTTGAGGACGCTTTTCCGTCATGATCGACGCAGATAGACTGCGCCGATCTCATCACCCATGGATACTCACATGCGCCAGCCCTTGCTTCATCTCGGCCTTCCCGCCTTTCTGATCGCACTCCTCTCGGCGCTTCCCGCCCAGGCCCATGTGATGGACGGGCCGCTCGGCGGTTTCGGGTCCGGCTTCGGACATCCGCTCGCTGGTTTCGACCATCTGCTTGCCATGCTGGCCGTCGGTCTCTGGGGCGCGCAGATGGGCGGGCGCTCGGTCTGGACGCTGCCGGCGACCTTCCCGATGATCATGTGCGTGGGCGGGATCATTGGCATGACCGGCGTGCTGCCTGACCAGCCGATCGAATACGGCATTGCCGTCTCGGTCATCGTGCTCGGCGGTGCGATTGCTGCCGCCTGGCGGGCGCCGGAATGGGTGGCGCTGGTGCTGATTGCAGCCTTTGCGCTGATGCATGGCTATCCACACGGCGTGCTGGCACCCCGGGCCAGCGACCCCGCAGCCTTTACCGTCGGCTTCGTGGTCTCGACCGGCGTGATCCATGTGATAGGGATTGCGATCGGAGCGGCGCTGAAGCCGATCGGCGGCGGGCGACTGGTTCAGGCGCTGGGCGCTGCCATCGCGCTTGCCGGCGTCTGGTTCCTGTTTGCGCTGTTCACCGGCTGAACGGGCTAGCAGCCCTGCGCGCCAAGCGTTTTGCTGCATCGCGATAGCACGGTTTCTGTTGACAAACCGGGATCAAACCGCACAAACGACGGCACCGGCCGCGACCGTTTCATCGGCGTGGCCCGCGCAACCGTGAACAGCTCAGGCACAGGCTCTCCATGACCACGAATACCGCACTTCTCGACTTCCAGATCGTTCCGAATGCCTCGCCCATGCCGGAAGCCGAGCGGCTCGCGGCTTTTGAAAACCTGGGCTTTGGAACGCTGTTCACCGACCACATGGCGGTCGTGCATTGGCATGTCGACAAGGGCTGGCATAGCCCAGAGGTCACAGCCCGCAAGCCGTTCCAGATCGATCCAGCCGCAAGCGTCCTGCACTATGCCCAGGAAATCTTCGAAGGCATGAAGGCCTACAAGGCTGCCGATGGCCGCATCACGCTCTTCCGCCCGGAAGAAAATGCCCGCCGCTTCAACAGGTCAGCAGAGCGCATGGCGATGCCTGATGTGCCGGAAGAGCTGTTCCTCAAGGCAGTCGAAGAACTGGTGAAGATCGACGCCAAGTGGGTTCCGGAAGGCGAAGGCAGCCTTTATCTGCGTCCGTTCATGTTTGCGAGCGAAGCCTTCCTCGGCGTTCGACCGTCGCGCGAATACATTTTCTGCGTCATCGCCTCGCCTGTCGGCCCCTATTTCAAGGGCGGCAGCAAGCCGGTCACGCTCTGGGTCAGCGAACACTACACGCGCGCTGCGCCCGGTGGCACGGGGGCTGCCAAGTGCGGCGGCAACTATGCGGCAAGCCTTCTCGCCCAGAAGGAAGCCGCGAGCCGTGGATGCGACCAGGTCGTCTTCCTCGATGCCGCCGAGCACAAGTGGATCGAAGAGCTGGGCGGCATGAACGTCTTCTTCGTCATGGACGACAACACCGTGGTCACCCCGCCGCTCTCGGGCACGATCCTGCCCGGCATTACGCGCAACTCGATCATCAAGCTTGCCAATGACAATGGGCTGAAGGTTGTCGAGCGTCCCTATTCCTTCGACGAATGGATGGCGGATGCCCGCAGCGGCAAGCTGCGTGAGGCGTTTGCCTGCGGCACGGCTGCCGTTGTTGCCGCGATCGGCACCGTGCGCCATCCGGGCGGCGAATTCGTCATCGGCAATGCCGGCACGGGGATCGAAACGGAAAAGCTGCGCAACCAGCTTACCGGCATCCAGCGCGGCTCAGTTGCCGATGCGCATGGCTGGGTGAAGGAAGTCACGCGGGTCTGAAACCTCTGAAGCGTCGCCAAAGTTTGAACCCCGCTACGGTCCCGTGGCGGGGTTTTTCGTTTGCTGGAGACAACGACGTTCTAGAAAATGGAACGATGGCGAAAGGCGCACCAAGAGTTCGAAATTGCGCTCAATTCGAGTGATCGCACGTTCGACATCCCCTGGCCCGCAGCCCCTTCACCTTAATCCTTGGGGAAATATGTCAACCGAAGTTGACAATCAAATTTGCCTTTTATTAAGTTCTAATGAAGCGAGTCCTTGTTGCCCACCGTGTCGCAGTCGCATGCATGACGCATAAACCTTGCACCGATGGAGCTCCCCTTGCAGGCAGATCAACACGCCCAACCACCGTGTTCCCTCAACTTCTTTCCACTGATGCACCGGAAGGATCTGGTGCATCAGGCCGCACAGGCGCTGGATCGCCTGAATGGGGCAAGCGCCGACCGCTACTGGATATCCCTATGCCGTTCGCTCGGCGCCGAGTTGACATCGCTCGGCTGTCCGCATGAACGCGCCGGAGGGGAGATCCTGGCGTTCCAGGAGGCTGTTCTGACAGCACTCGTGGCGATGAACCGAGACAACCGGTCTTCGGCGATCATGCAGGCATGAGGGTGGTGAGCTGTGGCGCGAGCCGCTGCATGACGGCGGCAGATCTGGCGTTGCGAATTCGGGCGCCGATCTGACCGTCTTCAGACCAGATGACTTCGCCATGCAAGACGCCGAAAGCGTTGCCATGGAGGATGAAGGCTTCGGCCTCCTCCAGCCTTAGGCCGTCACTGAGAACCAGTCGCAAGCCGGTTTGGCTCCAGTCGGATATGGATGCCTGGAAATGGCACCCGTACATCAGCACCAAGGCATCCATGTCGCAAAGCGAACGCTGCTCGTTTCGACGCTCCATCGGCTCTCCCATTGTTCGGGACAGTCAGAGCATCAAACGGGGCTGCCAGAAAGCGGGAAGTGCCGGAACCCTTGTTTTCGGGTAAACGGAAAGGATCGAATTTTATTCGATCGTCGCGCCGCAACGCTGCCAAAGCACGCAATTGCTGGGATAGGCCGATGGCATATCTGGGCTTTGGGAGAAGATGGTACGGTTGGGGGGTCTCGAACCTCCGACCTCAGGTGCCACAAACCTGCGCTCTAACCAACTGAGCTACAACCGCACATGACCGCGTCGCTGACGCCGTCGAGGGGTCACATACGAGCAGATGGATTTTTTTTCAAGCCCTTTCTGCGCATTGCGTGAAAAGGCTCGGGATAAGAAAAAGGCCGGGCTATGCGCCCGGCCCAAGATCCTTGGGAGGATTTTTGAAGTCGCGTCAGGCGATCAGGCAACCTTGAGCGAGGACATGACCTTTTCGGCGGCTTCCTTGCCAGGCTTGGTCATCGTGTCGGCAACCTTCTTGGCGGTTTCCTGGATGGCCTTGGCCTGTTCGATCGTCACTTCAGCCTGCTTGCGGATGAAAGCGGTCTGCAGCTCGACGAGCTCGGCAACCGACTTCACGCCGAGAAGCGCTTCCATGTGGGACAGCGAAAGGTCAGCATTTGTGCGCATTGCGTCGATGGCCTTGAGGCCGAGTTCGACGGTGCCGGCCTGAGCCGTCTGGACGGTGGCTTCCACGGTCTTCGTGGCTTCTTCCGTGGCAGACTTCATCTTGGCATAGGCTTCCTTCGACTGGGCTGCACCCTTTTCGGCGAAATCACGGAAGCTTTCCTGCATCTTCGAAGGATCGAAGGAGGAGAAAGAGAAGATATCCTTGGTGTTCATGGCGCATTTCCTCTTGTCGCGGGATCCTTGGTGACCCCTCATGGTTCATTCATGAACCCTATATAGCACCGGATATTGTGCATTGCAATATCATTGTGCACTGCACAATTAGATTTTCTGCATGTTGATAATCCGGCCGGATTAACCTTACCAACCGAAAGGCTTCCCACTTTCTGGACCCAAAGGCACTGCCTAGCTATTAAAAATCTGTTAATTTGCTTGCAGGCCATGAAGTGACAGGTCCCGAAATGCCCGCTCAATATCCGTTTATCGACGTCGCCGTGCACGACCTCATACGACCGCGCCTGGCGCGCGGCGAGGCGCTCGTGCTGTTTGCGCCGCGTCTGGAGCGGGTGCTCTGGTGCAATGGGGCAGGTGCGCGCTTCCTCGGCGCCGCCTCCATCTATGACTTTCTTGAGGAAGGTCCCAATCGCGGCGACATCACCTTCCGGCAAATCGAGACAGCGACCCAGCAGCTGGTGGCAGTGGGTGATACGCGCAGCCTGATGCTGCGCATCAGCTCGGGTTTCCAGAAGGTGCCGGTGACGGCGGTCGCGGAATGCGTGGAAATCCGCAAGGGCGAGCCGACGATCCTGCTCGCCGTGCCGCCGCTCAAGCGGACCGATGGCAGCTTGCGCCAGCTTGCTTTGGAATTGATGAGCGGCTTCGACGATCCCGACACGCATATGGCCGTCCTCGACGGCGACGGCGGTCTGGTCGCGAGTTCCGAAGGTTTTGCCGGCCTTGGCATTACGCCTCAGACGGCGCGCATGCTGGTGAACCTTGTCGAAGCGGATGCCGACCGGCTGGTCAAGCGTCCGATCCCGACCGGCCGCGGCTATCTGCCCGCCGCGATCGGCAAGATCGCAGACGAACCTGGCCTGCACCTCCTGTTCACGGTCGAGACGATCCTCGGTCAGATGGACCCGAGCGACGACTTTTCGAACGACGCTGAGGAGGACCTTCCGATCGCAGTGTCTGAACCGGTTCGTGCCGACGATACGGTTGCGGATGACGTCAGCGCGCCGTCGGCCGAAGATCTCGACATACAGTCTGCCGATGAGACCGAAGCGGAAGCTCCCGCCCAGGACGAAGACATGCCCTCGCCTGCCGTCCCGTTCGAGAGCGTGATGGCGGCGATCGGCGACATCGAGGAAATCGAGGCCGGAACGGACGATCTGGACGAGGACGAGATCGACGTCGCCGATGATGATGCATCGGAAGACGATATCGCGCCGGAAGAGGCTGACGATTTCGTCGAGCCGGAGCTCGAGAGCGCGGCGGTCGAGACACTGGACGAGGAAGCAACTGTTACCGTTGACGTTGATGCAGAGGAACCCGCTCCGGTCGCCGAGCCCGTGCATTCCACTAGCCTCCCGGTCCCACCAGTAACGCCTGCACATGTTGCAGAGCCCGAGCGCTTCATCTTCAGCCAGGACCGGCGCGCGACACGTTTCGTCTGGAAAATCGATTCGGAAGGCCGCTTTAGCGAGGTCTCCTCCGAGTTTGCCCAGGCTGTCGGCCCGCGCGCAGCGGATATCAACGGGGTTGCCTTCTCGGATCTCGCCGCTCTCTTCAACCTCGATCCCGAGGGCAAGATCGGTGAGCTGCTGAAGAAGCGTGACACCTGGTCGGGCAAGACGATCTACTGGCCGGTCGAGGGAACGACGCTTGTGGTTCCCGTCGATCTCGCGGCCCTGCCGACCTATACGCGCAATCGCGACTTTGACGGTTTCCGTGGCTTCGGCATCGTGCGCGTCGCAGATGCGCAGGAGGATCCCGATGCGATCGGCATGACTTTCGTCGAGCCAGAGGTTTCGGCGGACGCGTTTTCCGATGAGCCGCCTTTGACCGACAGCGAACGGGCCGAAGAGCTTGCCGAATTCTTGAGCGAGCTCAGCGAAGGCGAGAACCATCCGCCGGAAGACTTCGTCGAGGAACAGGTTGCAGAAGCGGGCGAGCAGAGGCTCGACGCCCTAGTGGACGACGCTGAACACAGCGGCGACGACCAGACGCCGGACGCTGAAGACGACATCGAAGCCGCGCCGAAGCGAGAGGACGACGAGCTCGCACTGAGGCCTGCGGGCTTCGAGCCGCCAGTGCTGCGGGTCATGGAACCGCGCAAGCCTGCTATGCCGGACAAGGTGGTGCAATTGCAGGATCATCGCCAGCGTCAGCGCGACAGCCTGACGCCCGGCGAGCAGGCGGCCTTCCAGGAGATCGCGCGCAAGCTCGATCCGCTGGGGCTCCGCGCCAAGGTGGAACAGTCTCTGACGGCGTCGGAACCACCTGTCTTGCGCACTGAGCCGACCGCTCCGGTCGCGAAGGCACCCGAACCGCCGGCCACGCCTGCCGCCCCGATTGCCGCAGTTGAGCCGCCTTTGCCGGATCCACAGACTGAGCGTCCGACGGGCAAGCGCGAGCGTAGCCTGACGGCGGAGATCATCGACCTGATGCCTGTGGCGCTGCTCGTGCATGTCGGCGACCGGCTGATCCACGCCAATCCGGAATTCTTCAGCCTTACCGGCTACAAGACACTTGCCGAACTTGATGAGGCCGGTGGTCTCGATACGCTGATCCAGCGCCGTGATCTCGAAACACCCGGCGACGAGGCCGGTCAGGTCGTGGCGCTCTGCGCCGATGACCGCCTGTTGCCGGTCACGGCACGGCTGCAGTCGGTGCGTTTCGAGGAAACGAGCGCGCTGATGCTGGCGCTGATCGCCCAGCCGGAACTGCAGACGCAACCGGAGCCGGATGCCGAGCCGGCAGTGGTCACTGCGGCACCTGTCGCAGCGCCGGCCCAGACGGTAGAAGTCACCCGCCTCAAGGTGGAAGTGGACGAGCTGCGCTCGATCCTGGAGACCGCGACCGATGGCGTTGTCATCCTGGATGCCGACGGCGATATCCGTTCGATGAACCGGGCGGCAAGCGCGCTGTTCAACTTCGACGACATGGAAACGCGCGGCAAGCCGTTTGTCATGCTGTTTGCCCATGAAAGCCAGAAGTCGATCCTCGACTATCTGAACGGGCTTTCCGGTCATGGTGTCGCCAGCGTCTTGAACGATGGGCGCGAAGTGATCGGCCGCGAGGCCTCGGGCGGCTTCCTGCCGCTGTTCATGACGATCGGGCGCCTGAACTCGTCGAACGGTTACTGCGCCGTCATCCGTGACATCACCCAATGGAAGCGCACGGAAGAAGAATTGCGCAACGCCAAGCGGGCGGCAGAGACGGCAAACGCGCACAAGACCGACTTCCTTGCCCGTGTCAGCCACGAGATCCGCACGCCGCTCAACGCGATCATCGGCTTTGCCGACATGATGGCGAACGAGCATTTTGGCCCGGTCGGTCATCCGCGCTACGGCGAATATGCCCATGACATCGTGCGCTCGGGCCGCCATGTGCTCGACATCGTCAACGACCTCTTGGACATCTCGAAAATCGAAGCTGGCGAAATGGAGCTCGACTTCTCCTCCGTGGGCTTGAACGAGATGGTGCAGGCGGCAGTCTCGATCGTGCAGCCGCAGGCGAACAGCCAGCGGGTGATCATCCGCACCGCTTTGTCTCAGGCCGTTCCGAACGTCGTGGCTGACGGCCGCTCGATCAAGCAGATCGTGCTCAATATTCTCGCCAATGCGATCCGTTTCACGCCGTCCGGCGGGCAGATCATCGTGTCGTCCGCCTATGAACCGAACGGCAGCGTGGTGCTCCGGATCCGCGATACCGGCATCGGCATGTCGCGCAGCGAGCTGGAACAGGCGATGAAGCCGTTCCGCCAGGTCTCGACCGGCACGCCGCGCAATCGTGGCGACGGCACGGGTCTCGGCCTGCCGCTGACCAAAGCCATGGTTGATGCCAACAGGGCACAGTTTGCGATCTCCTCGACGCCGAACGAAGGCACACTGGTCGAGGTAACCTTCCCATCGCCGCGCGTGCTGGCCGATTGAGGTCAATGCGGGCGGCGCATATCAGGCGTCGCGTGGCATCCTGATTTCGAAGGCAGCGCCGTTTCCGTACGCCGGATCGAGGCGGATCGTCGCTCCGTGGGCAGCAAGCACAGCCGCGACGATCCGGAGCCCCATGCCCGTTCCGCCCTCCTCTGCCCGCGTTGTGAAGAAGGGGCGGAAGATAGCGTCTGCGGTCTCCATCGGAATGCCGGATCCATTGTCTTCAATGCGGAGACAAAGCCCGCCCGCATCTTCGCTCAGGGTGAGGGTCAGGCGTGTCGCGGCGTGCTGGAGTGCGTTCTCCGCCATATTCGCCAAAGCGATCGTCGTTGCTTCGACCGGTAAGGGAACCGATCGGGGCGCGGCTCCGTCGTCGACAATCTGCAGATCCGGAAAACGGCCAGCGAGTGTCGTGACGACGCCGGAAAGCTGCGAACTGCCGCCGGCAACGGGCGTCTCGGCATGGGCCAGCTCGCGCAGGCGGATCAGCAGACGATCAAGGCGTCGGGCGTCGGAGACGATATTGTCGAGAAACAGGCGTCGCTGCGCGGGCGTCATCGGCTCGCTGTCCGTCTCGCTCTCCCGCAGGAGTTCTGCCGCACCGGCGATGGCGGTCAGCGGCGACTTCAGCTCATGGGACACATGGGCGGCGAAGGTTCGGACATAGTCCGTCCGCTCGACCAGATCGCAAGCGAGATCGAAGATGCCCTGGGAAAGTGTGGCAACTTCGCGGGTGCCATAACTCTCAAGCGGGCGGATGGCTTCGCGACCATCGAGAGCGATCTCCCGGCTGCGCGCCACGAGGGCATCGAGCGGTGCCTTGATGGCCCTGACGAGCACGTAGCCAATGACCATGGTGAAGGCGAGGACGACGCAAAGGGCTCCGAGCTCCGTGATGCTCAGAGGCTTCACATCGAGTGCCGCCGGGCGAAACCAGGCCAGCAGGAGGACGGGAAGAGCCATCACTGTTAGCAGCACGGAATAGATGACGAGCGCCAGCGGCGGGCGCCATTTGGGAATGATGATCAGGCGTGATGTCATGATGCGGCACCCGCCTGGTGAAAGCGGAAGCCGACCCCGTGAACGGTCGCAATGACCGGCTGGGCGGAGACTTCGGCGGCCTTGGCGCGGATGTTGCGGATGTGACTGTCGATGGTGCGGTCGGAGACATGGACGCCGGGATCGTAGGCCGCCTGCATCAGCTGCTCGCGGGTGAAGACCATGGCAGGCCTGGTCATCAGGGCGTCGAGTATGGCGAATTCGAGGGCGGTCACTTGTAGAGCGCAGCCGGCCAGGAGAACCGTCCGCCCCGCCCGATCGAGCACCACCTCACCAACAGTCAGCACGGCGGAAGCGTCGGCGGCGCCATTGCCCGTCCCGGTGCGCTTGAGGATAGCCCTGATGCGGGCAATCAGTTCACGCGGGCTGAAGGGCTTCGTCACATAGTCGTCGCCGCCCATTTCGAGACCGAGGATGCGATCGATTTCCTCGTCGCGTGCCGACAGGAAGAGGATCGGCAGGGCGGAGGTCTTGCGGATTTCCCGGCAGACCTCGAGGCCGTCGATGTCAGGCAGACCAACGTCGAGCACGACGAGATCGGGACGGACGCGACGAAAGGCCGAGAGGGCTTCCTTTCCCGACCGGGCGACGACGGGCCGCATACCGGCCCTTTCGATGGCGAAGCAGATGACATCGCGGATATGCGGCTCGTCGTCGACCACCAGTATATGCTGCATGTCTCCGTCCCCTCCCCGCGCCTTCCGCCTGCCTGACCTCATGCTCTTAATCTGCCACCCCGGACCTTGCGAGGTAATTTTCGAGCCTCTGGGCCCGCCATGTCCAGCTTCGCCAATCACGTGAGAGGATCTGGAAATCGAACAGAAGGTCGCTGCGCAGTTCTTTCATGCGCGCCAGCTTGAATTGGGGAATGTGGTGCAACGAAGCGCGTTCGAGATAGAAATCGATCGCCGGGAGGGCCGCCGGGCCGAGGGAGCGCAGATAGTAATCATCGAGCCACTCGCCGCCACCATCCAGATCGCTGGAATGCTGGACATTGTAGCTTGCGATGTGGCCCGGAATATCGGTGACGGCGACCCCGTAGAGCACCACCAAAAGGCTCGCGCCGTTCGTCGCAAAGAGCCAGAGGTTGCTTTTGTTGAAGAGGATCCGCATCATGATCAGGGCAAGGCCAATAGCGACCAGAAGCATCCAGAGCCCTGCGGCCACGCGCATGCCGGTCAGCGAAAAGGCTTCCACATAGAGGTCGAGCCGCAGGATGGCTGAAATGCAAAGCAGGATGTTCTGGCCGATCCAGAGGTAGACCAAGCCCCGGATCAGGCGCGCGCGGGCGCCATCCTCACCGCGCCCGATGGCCACCAGCACGAAGAGCGCGGCAAGCAGTGCTGTGACCACCAGCGGATAGGCGCCGCGATGGGCGTATTGGGCATGGGACATGCCCTCCGGCAGGTCGAGACCGCCCCAGAGATAGGCCGCGTCCAGCACGGTCTGGATTGCGAAAAGCAGGTTGAACAGCAGAAGCGCCCGGAGCACGACGGGCTCGCTGATATGCGTGGGGCTGGCGATGCGGATGTCTGCATCAGCGCGGTTGCGGCAGCAGCGACGGGCGAGCTTTGGGCGCAGAAGGACCCAGACCATGACGGCGATCACCAGCCAGAGGAAGATGCGCTGGACATTGATGTAGGCCAGGAGCGCCGCGAGGTCGATCGCATGAAGGGCTCGCTCAATCAGGGGATTGGCGCCAGCGAAGAGACCGACGAAAATGGTGCCGAGCGCCAGCGGCAAGACCCAGAAGCGAAGCTCAGTGCCGATGCCGCGGGCGGTTGCCGGGATCGTTCCGGCCGTCATCAGCCGTCCCGTGCCACGGATGGTTCGAAGCGGGATCGCCAGCGTGAACCTTGCCAAGACGGCGGGAATGGCGGAGGGCAAGCGCGGAAGCAGACCTGCCGCCGCCAGCGCCAGCAGGGTGATCGCAAAGGCCGCCACAATCCGCGAAGAAAGCGTCGCGGCTTCGATCATCGGGAGCATGCACAGAAGTGCCAGCAAGGCAAAACGCACCAACCTCGTCGGCCTGACCACTCGCGCCACCTGGACGATGGAGGCCACGAGCAGCAGGCAGAACACGAAGCGGTTGATGCCCGGCTCCTGGCGGAAGAACAGAAAGTCTGCGGAAACGACCAAGCCGACAAGCAGGAGAGGAGCAAGAGGCCCCTTCAATCGCGGGAGAAGGGAATAACTGTTCGGCACATTGTGCTCCTGTGTTCTTTCGGTGGGAGGCTGAGGGACGCGCATCCGGACGCTGCTTCTGGACGATCGGGGTGCGCATGCGGTGGTTCATCCACGAGCCACCAGCCCTCCCGGATGAGGCGAGCCGGCAAGCGGGGGACGGGGAAATCGGGATCGTTGCGGAGTGAGGTCATGGGCGCAGAATGCAGACGGTGTTTGCAGATCCTGTGCAGATGACGCGCAGCTTGTGAGAATTAGTCCTGGCTTGACCGACGTTGGAGACGCCTTGCCAGCGCGCTTTGCGCCCAATAGCCTCTGACTTCACTCAAGCGGACCCCGGACGGAGACGACATCGGCATGGCAACCTTCAGCGTTCTCCTCGGCATCATGATTGCGATCGGGATCGGCGCGATGAGTCCCGGCCCGAGCTTCGTGCTGGTTTCGCGTATTTCGGTGGGGAACTCCCGCCTGCATGGCCTCGCGGCGGCAATCGGCATGGGCCTTGGCGGGGCGTTCTTCGCCGTCCTGGCACTGGCCGGTCTCGTTGCGCTTCTGGAAAAGGTCGAGTGGCTCTATCTCGTTCTCAAATGCGCCGGCGGGCTCTATCTGGTCTATCTCGGCATCGCCATCTGGCGTGGCGCACGCGAACCGATCGAGCTTGCCTCTGCCAATGGACGCGGCCCGCTCAGTGTGCCGCGCGCGCTCGTTCTCGGTCTCGTCACCCAGGTCAGCAATCCGAAGACCGCCGTGGTCTATGCCAGTATCTTCGCCGCTCTCATGCCGCAGGAACCACCGCTGGCGCTCGTTCTTTCCCTGCCTCCCCTGATCCTCCTGATTGAAGCCGGATGGTATGCCGTGGTCGCGATCGCCTTTTCAGCGCCGCGGTCGCAGCGCGCTTATCTCAACGGAAAGCTCTGGGTCGATCGGCTGGCGGGAGCCGTGATCGGCGCGCTCGGGCTTCGGCTGATTGGCGAAAGCCTGGCGGTCCTGCGCCGGTAAGACAGGCGTGACCTTCCGGCAGGTTTCCATCGCCGCTGCTTTCGGCTAGAGGAAAGCCATTCCCGCATTTGCAAGGGCCGATCGCTTGTCCACACTCCCGCGCCCGGGCACAGCCCACCCCGCCATTTCCTCCGGTGCACCCGCCGGAAAGCGGATTGGTACGGCAACCATCGCCGCGCTCATTGCTGCCGCGATCGTCTCTATGCCTATCGTCGCCATCTTCGTCATCGGCTTCTCAGCGGACCCTGAGAATTGGCAGCACATGATGACGAATGTCATCCCCCGGGCCGGGATCCGCACCTTCTGGCTTCTGCTGTTCACGGGGATCGTCACCGCTGTGGTCGGCATCGGCAGTGCCTGGCTGGTGGCGGCTTGCGAGTTTCCGCTGCGGCGGCTCCTCTCTCCGGCGCTGGTGCTGCCGCTTGCCATTCCATCCTATCTGGCAGCCTATGCCTTCGGCGAGTTTCTCGATTTCACAGGCCCCGTGCAGACCGGATATCGAGCGCTGTTCGGCTACACCTCGTCCCGCGAGTACAGTTTCTTCGACGTGAAGTCGCTTTCGGGTGCCGTGCTGGTCATGTCGGCGGTGCTTTACCCTTACGTCTATCTCGCCTGCCGCTCGATGTTCCTGATGCAGGGCCGCGCGGCAGCGGATGTGGCCCGCACGCTCGGGTCCAGTCCGTTGCGGGTCTTTGCCCGCATCCAGGTGCCGATGGCGCGGCCCGCCATCATGATCGGCCTGACGCTGGTGATGATGGAAACGCTGAACGATATCGGTGCGGTGGAATATCTTGGCGTGCAGACGCTGACCTTCTCGGTCTACGATACCTGGCTCAATCGGGGCAGCCTTGCCGGTGCGGCGCAGATTGCCTGCGTGATGCTGGTGATCGTTGCAGGTCTCCTGATCGTCGAGCGCGTGGCGCGTCGACGTCAGCGTTTTACCAGCCACAAGACGACGGCAGTCGTGCCGGATGCCGTGCGGCTTCGGCTGACCGGAATGAAGGCGGCGCTGGCTGTGCTCTTCTGCATTATCCCGATCCTGATCGGCTTCTTCGTGCCTGTCTTCGTGCTCGGTGGATTTGCCCTGCGGCGTGTCGAGGATTTCTTAGAACCACGCTTGCTGGATGCGCTCTGGCATTCGACGCTGGTCTCGTCGGCGGCGGCGCTGATCACGGTGGTTCTGGCATTTGTCTTGTCCTACGCCGCGCGCACCGATCGCTCGCGTCTCGCCAAGGGGGCAGGACGGCTGGCCGCTCTCGGTTACGGCATTCCCGGCACCGTGCTCGGCATCGGCGTGCTGATCCCGCTTGCGGCCTTCGACAATGCGCTGGATGGATGGCTGCGGCAGAGCTTCGGCATTTCGACGGGTCTTCTGCTCTCCGGCACGGGCTTTGCCATTGTCTATGCCTATACCGTGCGCTTCCTGACCATGGCAGAGGGGACCGTCGACGCGGGCTTCCAGAAGCTCTCGCCGCATTTGGACATGGCGGCCCGGACGCTTGGCCGATCAGGTCTGCAGACGCTCCGGCAGGTGCTTCTCCCGAACCTGCGGCCGGCGGTGCTGACGGCTGCCCTGCTGGTGTTCATCGAGACGCTGAAGGAGCTTTCGGCGACGATCCTGCTCAGGCCCTTCAACTTCAATACGCTCGCCACCCTCGTCTACGAGGATGCCTCGCGCGGCATGGCGCAGGACGCATCCGTGGCCGCGATGATCATCATTGCGGCGGGCCTCATTCCCGTCATCCTGGTGTCGCGCTCGCTCGACGAGAAACGCTGATCAACTTCATCCCGAACAAAAAAAGGGCGGCCGAAGCCGCCCTTAGTCAATGCTGTCGAACCGGAGTGGTCGAGCGATCGACATTCTGTCGGAGGCGAGGCCTCACCGTGTCTGATCGCGCATCTCCAAGTTGGGCTCAGTCTTGCCGAATGCCAGTTAAGAGAAACTTACCGGGCGGGCCGCCCGGCTACCCAACATTTGAGGTATTGCCCTGAAATTGCTGTGTTTCGGGACAGATTTTCGTCAGGAACGCAGCTGCGGGAGGTCGGCGAAAAGGGAAAGCGCTTCCGGATTGGCGAGTGCTTCCTTGTTCTTGACCGGGCGCCCATGCACCACTTCGCGCACTGCGAGTTCGACGATCTTGCCGGACTTGGTGCGGGGGATGTCCTCAACCTGAATGATCTTGGCGGGCACATGGCGGGGCGATGCGCCGGTGCGGATCTTGGTCTTGATCTGCTTGTCGAGGTCTTCCGTCAGGCTGAGCCCGGGCGCCAGACGCACGAAGAGGATCACGCGCACGTCGTCCTCCCAGTCCTGACCGATGCAGAGCGCCTCGACCACTTCGTCCAACTGCTCGACCTGGTTATAGATCTCCGCCGTACCGATGCGGACGCCGCCCGGATTGAGCGTCGCATCGGAACGGCCGTGGATGACAAGGCCATGATGCCCCGTCCATTCGGCGAAATCGCCATGGCACCAGATGTTGTCGAAGCGCTCGAAATAGGCCGCCCGGTATTTGGCTCCATCGGGATCATTCCAGAACATGACCGGCATGGAGGGGAAGGCGCTCGTGCAGACCAACTCGCCTTTTTCACCGCGCACCGGCTTCCCGTCATCATCCCAGACATCGACCGCGAGGCCGAGGCCCGGGCCCTGGATCTCTCCGCGCCAGACAGGCTTCAGCGGATTTCCAAGCACGAAGCAGGAGACGATGTCGGTGCCGCCGGAGATCGAGGCGAGCTGAATATCGTCGCGGATCCCCTCGTAGACGAAGGAGAAGCCTTCGGGCGAGAGCGGCGAACCAGTCGAGGTCATCAGCCGGAGGCTCGACAGATTATGCGAGGTCTTCGGCGTCAGCCCACCCTTGCGCACGGCGTCGATATATTTGGCCGAGGTGCCGAAGATCGCGAAGCTCTCGTCGGCGGCATAGTCGAAAAGGACATTGCCGTCGGGATAGAAGGGCGAGCCGTCATAAAGGCAGAGGGTCGCGCCGCAGGCTAGGCCTGACACCAGCCAGTTCCACATCATCCAGCCGCAGGTGGTGAAGTAGAAGAGCTTCTCACCGGCCTGTAGGCCACAGTGGAAGCGGTGTTCTTTCAGCTGCTGCAACAGGGTGCCGCCGGCGGAATGCACGATGCATTTCGGGACGCCGGTCGTGCCGGAGGAAAAGAGGATGTAGATCGGATGTGAAAACGGCAGACGGCGGTATTCGATATCCCGGACGGAGAAGTCGGAGATGAACTGGTCGAAGCTGCGGCCATCCGGCAATCGGGCAAGGAGTGCTGCGGTGTCGCCGGCATAGGGCACGACGAGGACCGGAACGTCGAGCTTGGCGGCGACGTTGACAATCTTGTCCGCAACATCCTGGCGCTTGCCATTGTACCAATAGCCATCGCAGGCGATGAAGAGCTTGGGCTCGATCTGACCGAAGCGGTCCAGCACGCCCTGGTCGCCGAAATCGGGCGAGCAGGAGGACCAGATGGCACCGAGCGACGTTACCGCCAGCATCAGGGCAACTGTCTCGGGCATATTCGGCATCATGGCCGCGACACGGTCGCCCTCGCCGATGCCCATGGCTGCGAGCGCCTGTTGCAGGCGGGAGACTGTGGCGGTGAGACGCGACCAGGACCAGCGGTCCGAGACCTTGTTCTCGCCCCGGAAGATCAGCGCATCGCCATCGCCGGCATGGGCGAGGAGGTTCTCAGCAAAGTTGATCTGCGCCTTCGGGAAGAAGCGTGCCTTGAGCATATCGCCATCATCGGCGAGTGCGACATCCCCCTTGTCTCCGACCACACCGCAATAGTCCCAGACTGCCGACCAGAAGGATGCGCGGTCTTCGATGGACCAGGCGTAGTATGCGTCATAGTCGGCGAAGCTCAGTCCCTCGCGGGTGGCGCACCAGGCCATGAAATGGGTCAGGGGCTGCGCCGCCTTGAAAGCGTCGGACGGCGTCCAAAGGGGTACCTGTTCAGTCATTCCGCTCCTCCTCGTCATGTCTTTTCTATAGCATACCGCAATGCGATACAAAGCCGTGAAACCAATGGACCACCGTCCATTCGTTGCACGGACGGCGGAATTCCTATATCCGCCACAAGAACTAGACGAAGCTCTTGGACACGGCCAGAATGACATTCTTGCGACGCGCCGGACAATCTGAAAGCCCTGGATCTGCAGGCCGTGGCCGTCGTACCCGACGGCTGCTGAAGCTCGGGCTTGTGGTGCTGGCTCTGGGCGCCACCGTCTCCATCTCCTTGCGCGTCGCTGCCCCCTATCTGATTTCGAGCTCGGTGGTGCGCTCTGCGATCGAGTCTGCCATGGCGCAATGGGCGGGACACCCGGTTTCCATCGAGGATGTGTCGGAACTGCGCTTCTGGCCGCGGCCCGAGGTGACCATTGAAGGCGTGACCATCCGGCGTGACGATCTGCCTTTTGTCGAGATCGAGCGTCTTTCTGCCGAGTTCAGCCTGCTATCCGCCGTGAAAGGTCAGCCCGACTTCAACGACTTCCGTTTCGAGCGCCCGCGGATACGGATCGAGCGGGATATCGATGGCCGGCTGGACTGGAGTGGCGACGGGCTTTTGAACGCCGCCGTCCGGAGCGCGCAGACCGGGCAAGCCGATGAGCCCCTGCAAGGCGAGGCCGAAGAACCGGAGATCGGATCGATCGAGATCGTCGATGGCGAGGTTACCCTGATCGATGCCAAGAGCGGCTCGACGATTGTAGCTGACGGGATGAATGCCAAGCTCGATTGGCCGCGTCTGACGGCGGCTCTTTCCGGTCAGGCGACGTTCACCGTTGCAGAGCGTCGCATGTCACTCACCCTGGCCACGCCGACCCCGCTGCTTCTGCTCGGGGGCGCGGCCAGCGAGGTCGACCTTTCCGCCACCCTTCCCGGCCTCAGCGGGCAGGTCAAAGGCCTGATCGACCTCAACCAGTCGAGCCTGGATGCGGCCGATCTCGAGCTGCGCATCACGGACGTGCCGCAGGCCGCCGCAGCACTCGGTTTGCGGCTCGCAGGCACCGAACGGTGGCAAACCGCCTCGCTCACCGCGCAGGTAACGAATGCCGAGGAGGAGTGGCGGTTCGACAACCTGGCATTCGAGATCAATGACAGTCGCGGCGATGGAAGCCTGACACTCAAGAAGCGGGGCGATGGAAAGCCGCTCCTGAGCGGAACGGTGGCCGTCGACCTTATCAATCTCGATGATTTCCTGCAGGCGCTGTCGATCAGCCTCGACGACCGCACCGATGTGCGGCTGCCGAGCCTCACCCGCTGGGTCGACGTCGACATGCGGCTCTCTGCCAATTCCGCGACGTTCGCGAGCTTTCAGCTCGAAGACCTCGGCGCAAGTCTCATTGGTGGGAACGAGTCCCTGAAGCTGGTGATCGGAGACACGCAATTCATGGGCGGCACCTTGTCCGCACTGCTCAGCGGCAGCGGCGAAGGCTTCGACAAGGGGGCGGATATTGCCATCATGCTGGACCGCGTCGATCTGGGATCGCTGATGTCCCGGGTGGCGCCTGCAAGCCTTTCGCTTAAAGGCATCGGATCGGTGACGCTCAATGCCAAGTTGGTGGGGCCCGGATGGCGACGCAATATCGAGGCGATGTCCGGCAGTCTCAGCATCCGTGCCGACAATGGCGCACTCCTCGGCTTCAATGCGGAAGGGCTGCGACGCTTGTCGTCCGATCGTGCTTATTTCCAGCTGAGTGCTGCCGGTGCGGGGGAGTTCGACTATCAGACGCTGGACATAGCCGTCCGGTTTTCGGACGGATCGGCGGAAGTGGGCAAGGCGCAGATCGTCGGCGAGACAGAAACCTTCGTCCTTTCCGGGATCATCCCCTATAGCCGTCAGGCCCTTGCCCTGACGGGCACCCTTTCGCAGCCGGGGGCATCGCCGCAACCGGATTCGCCGCCCTTGCGCTTCTTCATCGGTGGGGCATGGCATGATCCTGTGATCTCGCCGATTCCGCCCGTTCCCGCCACGGGTCAATAAAGGTCTCGCCCTGCCCTTGCCTGCTGTTTCATTCGAGACTGCAAATACTAGAATGGAGCGAGTCGGTGATCCGGGGGACGAGACGTGCAGTCAGTGTTATCGGGGTTTTTCAAACTGGCGCTGGCCTCTCTGCTGGCCGGCAGTCTGTTGTCGTTCTTCGGCATCACGCCAAGGGCGGTGCTCGACAGCATGGGCGTGACGGCAGAAGATCTGCACAACGGCATCATATCGGCCTTTGCCTGGGCCGCGCCGCGCATGGTGATGGGGGCCGTGGTCATCCTGCCGATCTGGCTCACCACCTATCTCCTGATGCCGCCCCGGGGTTGACAGGGGCAGCCTTCAGAGCTTTAGGCCAAGGTGCCGCGGGCAGCGACGTGCTCGTCCCGCTGACGCTGGAGTTCGCGCTGCTTGGTGCCGATGGAGGCAATGATGACGCCGATGGTGACAATGCCGATCAGGATGGTGCAGATCGCATTGATCTCCGGCGTGACCCCAAGACGGACCTGCGAATAGATCTTGATCGGAAGGGTCGTGGCGCCCGGCCCGGTGGCAAAGCTCGCAATCACGAGATCGTCCAGCGACAGCGTAAAGGCCAGCATCCAGCCGGATATGACGGCCGGCAGGATGAGCGGCAGGGTGACCTTGAAGAAGGTCTTGACCGGCGGGCAGCCGAGATCCTGGGCGGCTTCCTCAAGGCTCGTGTCGAAGGTAATCAGGCGAGACTGTACGACGATCGCCACGTAGCACATGGTGAAGGTGGTGTGGGCGATCACGACCGTCATCAGCCCTCGGTCGATACCGATGGCTACGAAGAGCAACAGCAGCGACAGGCCGGTGATCACTTCGGGCATGACAAGCGGCGCATAGACCATGCCGGAGAAAAGCAGCCTGCCGCGAAAGCGCGTGTAGCGAACGAGTGTCAGCGCCGCCAGTGTGCCGAGGATCGTGCCGAGCGTCGCACTGAGGAGGCCGACCTGCAGCGTCACCCAGGCCGCACTCATCAGCCCGTCATTGCGCCACATCTCGCCATACCATTTGAGCGAAAAGCCGCCCCAGACCGTGACCAGTTTCGACTCGTTGAACGAGTAGATCACCAGGATCAGGATCGGGATGTAGAGAAAGGCGAAACCGAGGGTCAGGATCGTCGCATCAAATTTTCCAGGTCTCATCGGTCCGCCCTCACACTTTCTGCTGCTGGTTCTGGAAGATCGCGATGGGCACGACCAGAATGAGGAGCAGCAGGACGGCAACGGCGGAGGCAAGCGGCCAGTCACGATTGCCGAAGAACTCGGTCCACAGCGTCTTGCCGATCATCAGTGTATCGGCACCGCCGAGCAGATCGGGGATGACGAATTCACCGGTGATCGGGATAAAGCAGATCATCGAGCCGGCGATGACGCCGGGGATCGAGAGCGGGAAGGTGATCTTCCAGAAGGCCTTCCAGGGCGGGCAGCCGAGATCGCTTGCTGCTTCCAGGAGCGTGCCGTCCATCTTTTCGAGTGCCGAATAGAGCGGCAGCACCATGAAGGGCAGATAGGAATAGACGATGCCAATGAAGACGGCGATTTCGGTGCGGAAGATCTGCACCTGACTTCCCTCGTCCATCAATCCGACTGACTGCAACAGCACAGTCAGCAGGCCCTCCGGCTTCAGGATGCCGATCCAGGCGTAGACGCGGATCAGGAAGGAGGTCCAGAAGGGCAGGATCACCAGCATGACCAGGGTTGGGCGAACGGAGGCGGAGGCGCGCGCCATGGCGAGCGCCATGGGGTAGCCAATCAGCAGCAGCAGCAGAGTCGAGATCAACGCGATCCGCAGTGAGGACATGTAGGCGTTGACGTAAAGCGGGTCTTCCGTGAGGAAGAGATAGTTCTCGAAGTCGAGTTGCGAGATGAAGTCACCGATCGCCGAGAAGCTTTCCAGCACCGGCGTATAGGGTGGCATGGCAATCTCGGTGTCGGACAGCGAGATCTTCACGATGATCAGGAAGGGCGTCAGGAAGAACAGCACCATCCAGAGATAGGGAATGATAACGACCAGCCAGCGGGCTAACCCTGGTTTGGAGGCGGTGACACTATCGGCCATGGGGCGTCCTCCTCAGCGGGTCAGAACGAGGCCGGCATCGGCCGACCAGGACAACCAGACCATGTCACCAAAGGTGATCGGGCGATCGACGAGACGGGCGACATTGGCCTGTGCTGCGCGGAACATGCGGCCATCGTCGAGCCGGACGATGAAGACGGAGAAGTCCCCGAGATAGCCGATGTCCCAGACCTCGCCATGCAGCGAGTTGGCCACAGCGCCCTCAGGTGCGGTAGTGGATATACGGACCTTTTCCGGGCGGATCGCGAAGGCGACCGCATCGCCCTTCGCCGCTTCGCAGGCCTGATCGACGGTGATCTTCACGCCGTCGCTGTCGATGTGGACGAGCTCGGCGGCACCATGGCTTTCCTTGGTTTCGACCTTGGCCTCGAGGATGTTGATGTCGCCGATGAAATCCGCGACGTAACGCGAATTCGGTGCCTCGTAGATTTCGGCGGGCGTTGCCACCTGGACGAGGATGCCCTTGTCCATCACCGCGATGCGGTCGGACACGGTCATTGCCTCTTCCTGGTCATGGGTGACGATCAGGAAGGTGAGACCGAGCTTGGTCTGGATGTCCATCAGCTCGAACTGGGTTTCCTCGCGCAGCTTGCGGTCGAGAGCGCCGAGCGGTTCATCGAGCAGCAGGACCTTGGGTCGCTTGGCCAGCGAACGGGCGAGCGCCACGCGCTGGCGCTGGCCGCCAGAGAGCTGGTTGGGCTTGCGCTTGGCGAACTGGTCGAGCTTGACCAGCTTCAGCATTTCCTGGACGCGGGCCTCGATCTCGCCCTTCGGCAAATTGTCCTGCTCGAGGCCGAAGGCGATGTTCTTCTCGACAGACATATGCGGGAAGAGCGCATAGGACTGGAACATCATATTGGTGGGGCGCTTGTAGGGCGGCACGCCGGAGAGATCCTGCCCCTGGAGCAGGATGCGGCCGGATGTCGGCGCCTCAAAGCCGGCGAGCATGCGCATCAGCGTGGTCTTGCCGCAGCCCGATGGTCCGAGCAGCGAGAAGAACTCGCGCTCGTAGATATCCAGGCTCAGATTATCGACCGCGATGAAATCGCCGAAACGCTTGGTGACATTTTCGAAGCGGATGAACGGTACGGCATCCGGATCAGTCCAAGGAGAGAATTTACGCTTAACAGGCCCCAGTGTCTTCGCCATTACCCGATCCCAGCCGTTTTTCTTGTTGCCCCTATCCGCAAGTAAATCGCCGGGCGTTTTTGGCGCCCGGCGATCTGTGTTTGGTCAGCTACCGGTCTTGATCGTCGTCCAGACCCGGTTCAGCACGCGTTGTTCGCGCGAGCCGTAAGGCGAGATCGTGAAGAGCTTCGCCATGACATCTTCCGGCGGGTAGACGGCCGGGTTGTCCTTAACTTCCGGATCAAGCAGATCCTTGGAGGCCAGATTGCCGTTGGCATACTGGACATAGTTGGAGGCCTTGGCGATGACGTCCGGCCGCATCAGGAAGTTGATGAACTCATGCGCTTCGGCAATGTTCTTGGCATCCGCCGGGATCGCCATGTTGTCGAACCACATATAGGTGCCTTCCTTCGGGATGACGTAGTTGATCTCGACGCCATTCTTGGCTTCCTCGGCGCGAGCCTTTGCCTGCAGAATGTCGCCCGACCAGCCGATCGTCACGCAGACGTCGCCATTGGCGAGATCGTCGATATAGGCAGAAGAGTTGAAGGTACGTACCGACGAGCGGATGTTCTGGTAGACTTCGCCACCGGCTTCGAGATCAGCCGTTTCCTTGCTGTCCGGGTCCTTGCCGATATAGTTCATCGCGATGGCAAAGGTCTCGTCCGAGGCGTCGAGGATGTTGATGCCGCAGGACTTCAGCTTCTCGGCATTCTCAGGCTTGAAGATGGCATCCCAGCTGTCGACGGCGAAGTCTGCGCCGAGCGCTTCCTTCACCTTGGCGACGTTGTAGCCGATGCCCGTTGTGCCCCACATGTAGTTGACGGCGTATTCATTGCCGGGGTCGTACTTAGCCAGACGCTCGCTGACCATCGGCCAGAGATTGGTGAGGTTAGGCAGCTTCGACTTGTCGAGCTTCTGGAAAACGCCGGCCTGGATCTGGCGCGCCAGGAAAGGCGCGGTCGGCACGACGACGTCATAACCCGAGCCGCCGGCAAGCAGCTTCGTCTCGAGCAATTCATTCGAATCGAAAACGTCGTAGACGACCTTGATACCCGTTTCCTTGGTGAAATCGGCAAGGACGGATTCGTCGATGTAGTCGGACCAATTATAGACGTTGACGACGCGTTCCTGCGCCTGGACAGCCGATGCGATGAAGATCGTCGCCAGGGCTACCGACGCCGTACGGATGAAATGAGCCTTCATTTTTTCTCCTGTTCCAGCTTAGGGGAGCGATGTGCCACCCATGCCATTCCCGTTATTTTTTAAGAGACTAGAAAGGAATTGGACGGGCGACAAGCGAAATTCTTCGCAGTCGCGAATGCTTTATCGGGGGGATTTCACTTACTGGAAATCGAAAGCCGACAGGCCCGTGACCATTTCGTCGAGGCCGAGTGGCCGGGTGAGCGGCGGCTCGGCACGGGCGAGACAACCGGACCTTTCGCACAGACGACAGGCAGGACCGATGGCGATTGCCGGCACCGAGCGGTCCGGAAGGGCTGCCGCATAGGCGACCTCGTCCCGGCTCGATGCATCGCAGCCGACGAGCAGCGCCGTGCGGCGGATGCGTTCACCGAAGCTTGCCTGCGGGCCCTCCAGCGTGCGCGACATGGTCAGGAAGGCGCTACCATCCGGCATCTCGACCTGCTCGACCAGGACCTGACCCGGTTGGGAAAAAGCAGCGTGGACATTGAGCTTGGGACAGCCGCCGCCGAACTTCGAATGCGGGAAGCCGGCCGCGCCTGCCCGGCGGAAGCGGTTTCCGGCATTGTCGATCTCCATCATGAAGAAGGGCACGCCCGTGGCACCCGGGCGCTGCATCATGGTCAGCCGGTTCGCAGCCTGTTCGAAGGAGACGTTGAAACGGGCACGCAGCACGTCGATGTCGTAACGGGCGCGGATGGCGGCCGAGAGGAAGGCGCCATAAGGCATCATCAGGGCGTGCGCCGTGTAGCGCGCCAGCTCAAAACGGGCGATGCGCCGCGCCTCGCCGGACGACAGCTCCAGGAGTTCAAGCTCTGCCTGGACATGTTCGCCGAGCGCCAGAAGCACCACTTCCATGGCAACCTCGCGCAGCTGATCGAAGGGTGACAGGCGCTCCGAGAGGAAGAGGCGCATGGAATGGCGGTCATAGCGGCGCCGCAGCGAAGGCATGGTCTGAACGGGAAGCGCGCGGACCACGATGCCATGGGTCGAACGAAGCCAGGCCTTGAGGGCGACGGCGAGATCATCCCCGGCTGACAGGCCAAGACCGGCGTGGAAACTCTCGGCCGCCTCGTCGAGCCGGGCGAAGTAATTCGGCCGGCGCTCGAAGACTTCGCGGACTTCATCGATCGGCAGGCGGGCGCCTGACAGAGAGGTCTCGTGCCCCTCGCGGGCGAGGAGATCGGCGAGATCAGAGAGGCGTGCCGCCTGTTCTCGATAGGCGCGGTAAAGCTTGACAATACCGCTCGCGGCATTGGGTGCGGCCTCTGCCACCTCGATCAGCTCCTGATCGCCGGGGAGTTCGCCCGACAAGAGCGGATCGGCGAAGACTTCGCGCAACTGGCTCGTCGAGCCGCCCGCCTCACCCTGCAGTTCGTCCAGATCAACCTTGTAAACAGAGGCGAGCTTGAGAAGCAGCTGGACGGTCAACGGGCGCTGATTGCGCTCGATCAGATTGAGATAGGAGGGGGAAATCTCGAGCGCCTCGGCCATGGCCGTCTGAGTGAGACCAAGGCCGTTCCTGATACGGCGGACACGGGGGCCTGCGAAGATCTTGCGCTCTGCCACTTTACAGCTCCTTTACAAGATTTACCGAACTCGGCGCCTAACTCTTCTTGACTGACTTTACAAATTTACACGTGCGCTTTGTCAAAGACAAGACAGCCTAACCTCTTTCATCTCGTTGTTTTATCGAATTTTCTGGCTGTATTTTGCAGTGCGATGTAAATCTAGTCACATCAGAAGCGACCAAGGCAACCCGAAGAACTTCACTTGGTCAGCGCCGCGCAGTGACAGGGAGATACGTCATGACTGAATTTTACAATCTCGTTCCGAACGCCCCCAAGGGCCGCTATGACGGCATCGATCGTCCCTACACTGCAGCAGACGTGCAGCGCCTGCGCGGCTCTGTCGAGATCAAGTATACGCTTGCCGAAATGGGTGCGAACCGCCTCTGGCAGCTGATCAACGAGGAGCCCTTCATCAATGCGCTCGGTGCGCTCTCGGGCAACCAGGCCATGCAGATGGTCCGCGCCGGCCTGAAGGCCATCTACCTTTCCGGCTGGCAGGTTGCTGCCGATGCGAACACCGCCTCGTCCATGTATCCGGACCAGTCGCTCTATCCGGCGAATGCCGCACCGGAGCTTGCCAAGCGCATCAACCGGACCCTGCAGCGCGCCGACCAGATCGAAACGCAGGAAGGCAAGGGCCTTTCCGTCGACACCTGGTTCGCGCCGATCGTTGCCGACGCAGAAGCCGGTTTCGGCGGACCACTCAATGCCTTCGAGATCATGAAGGCCTTCATCGAAGCCGGCGCTGCGGGCGTTCACTTCGAGGACCAGCTCGCGTCTGAAAAGAAGTGCGGCCATCTCGGCGGCAAGGTTCTCATCCCGACGGCAGCTCATATTCGCAACCTGACGGCAGCCCGTCTGGCCGCCGACATCATGGGCGTCCCGACACTGATCGTTGCCCGTACCGACGCGGAAGCTGCAAAGCTTCTGACCTCCGACATCGACGAACGCGACCAGCCCTTCGTCGACTATGATGCCGGCCGCACGGCGGAAGGCTTCTATCAGGTCAAGAACGGCATCGAGCCCTGCATTGCGCGTGCGATCGCCTACGCGCCTTACTGCGACATGATCTGGATGGAGACCGGCAAGCCGGACCTCGAACAGGCCCGCAAGTTTGCCGAAGCCGTGCACAAGGTCCATCCGGGCAAGAAGCTCGCCTATAACTGCTCGCCTTCCTTCAACTGGAAGAAGCATCTCGACGACGCGACGATCGCCAAGTTCCAGCGCGAACTCGGTGCCATGGGCTACAAGTTCCAGTTCATCACGCTCGCCGGCTTCCACCAGCTGAACTACGGCATGTTCGAACTGGCGCGCGGCTACAAGGATCGCCAGATGGCAGCCTATTCGGAGCTGCAGGAGGCGGAATTCGCCGCCGAGGTCAACGGTTACACCGCGACCAAGCATCAGCGCGAAGTCGGCACCGGCTATTTCGACGCCGTCTCGCTTGCCATCACCGCCGGCCAGTCCTCGACGACCGCGATGAAGGAATCGACCGAAACCGAGCAGTTCCGCCCGGCGGCTGAGTAATCCGAGGCAATTGCCCCTCACCCTACCCTCTCCCCGCAAGCCGGGAGAGGGAGAGCCCCAAGACCGAGGCCTCCGAATACGTCTTCTCCCCGCTTGCGGGGAGAAGGTGGCGGCAGCCGGATGAGGGGCCGAGCTTCACGAGATCAACAGTTCAAAAACCCCTGACACCAAGAGGAGAAATGCCATGACACCCCAGACCCGAGTCAAGGAACGCGCCGAAGAACAGTCGTCGGCCATGAGCAGCGATCAGCAGGCGATGATCCGCATGCTGGCAAACGACCTGCACCGTCTCAACCATTCGATCATGAAGGCCGTCGATGCCGGCGTTTCGGTGGAACTCGTTCGCTCCGCCCGCCATCATGGTGGCGACGGCAACTGGGGTGATCTGCTGATCCCCGTCATCGTGACCCAGGGCAGCCATCAGGCCGCCTGAGCAGCAAACCTATCCCTCGTCCGGCACCTGACCTCCGGACCGGTTCCCGCACGATGCCGCCTCTTTAGAGAGCGCCGGTCGTCGTGCGGGTTTTTCGTTGGACTTTAGCTGGTGGTGCTCGGGCGCTTGCCGGCCAGGATATCCCGGTGAGACTTCAGCAGTTTCGCCAGGCGATCGGCGACGGTTCGGATATCGCTTCGGTGGCGATCGTCATTGTTCATGACGATCCATTGGCGATGGCGAAGGTCCGCTATCTCGTCTCCCACCCGTTCCAGGGTCGGATCGAGATCGCCGACGAAACAGGGCAACACGCCGATGCCGGCCCCTGCCCTCACCAGATCTCTCAGCGAGCGCGGGCGATTGACGGTGGCGACAATCTGGTCTGCCGCCTGTTGGCGCGGCCAGCGCAGATAGGCGGAGACGGCATTCTCATCATCGATCGCGACCCAGGGCTCCGGTCCCATCCACTCCCTGTTGCGCGCCTTGTAGGCCGCATAGGCCACCTCGCCTGCTGCGATCGCGGCGAGGTTCGGCTCCTCAGGCTCAAAGGCGCGAATGCCGATGTCGCTTTCCCGATGCGCGAGCCTGGCACGCTGTTCGGCGACATGCAGGTCGATGCGGAATTCGTCTCGCGGGGTGCGGATCAAGGACATGTTCTGGCAGAGCAGCCAGGCGATCCAGGTGCCGAGACTGATGCGCACCAGCGACTGGCCGGCCGTGCCGCGCCGCCACTTCTCCACGCGCCTGCTGCCCGCCTCCAACTCGACCAGATGCTCCAGCAACTGGCTACCGTCACTGGTCAGGCGATAACCGGTCTGGCTGCGCAGGAAGAGTTCGCGGCCAAGGGCCTGCTCGAGTTCGACCATGCGCCGGCCGAGTGTTGCCGCACTCAGACCCGTGGTTTCCGCAGCGGCAGTCAGGCCGCCCTGACGGGCGACTGCGAGGAAAAGCTGATAGGCGTCCCAAGCTATGTCTTTCATGGGTGAAAGACATAGCACGTTCTTGTCTGTTCATGCAGCCAAATATGGAGACTAAAAGGGAGGACGGCATCAATGAGAGGAGATCCGTCATGCAT
Source organism: uncultured Allorhizobium sp. (assembly GCA_958439205.1). Classification (GTDB taxonomy): domain Bacteria; phylum Pseudomonadota; class Alphaproteobacteria; order Rhizobiales; family Rhizobiaceae; genus Allorhizobium. Next base: position 4,202,872 of record OY288189.1, read on the forward strand.
GAAACCTATGTCGCCCTGGCCATTGCCTCACTGCAGAAAGAGTTCGGCGATCGCGGTCAGCTATCCGAGGATGAATTCTATGCCCGCTACAGCGAGCCGCCGTGGCAGCGATTGGCACGCTTCGGCCATAGTCTACTTGATCGGATACGCCCCAGAAAGCCAGTAGCGCTGACCGTCACGGCCGTTCACGACGCTTGCCGCCTGGCGAAAGCCTGAAACGAAAAAGCCCGGCGCGATGCGCCGGGCTTTTAGTCTTGCAGATCATTTGGTTCAGGCCGCGCGAACCGTTCGCTGCCCGCGATCCGCCTCGATCCTGAACTGCTGCAGGAGATCGCGCAGAGCATCGGTTTGAGCGGAGAGATCCTGGGTGGCTGCCGTTGCTTCTTCGACCATCGCGGCGTTCTGCTGGGTCATCTGGTCCATGCGGCCGACGGCACCGTTGACTTCGTGCAGGGCGCCGGACTGTTCGCGGCTGGTCTCGGCGATCTTCTCGATGTGTTCGCTGATCGTTGCGATCTGGCCGCCGATGCGCGACAGCACCGTGCCGGTCTGCTGGACATGGGTCGAGCCGCTCGACACTTCTTCGGCCGAGCGATTGATGAGCGCCTTGATTTCCTTGGCAGCTCCGGCTGAGCGCTGCGCAAGTTCGCGAACTTCCTGAGCGACGACCGCAAAACCCTTGCCGGCTTCACCGGCGCGGGCTGCCTCGACGCCTGCGTTCAGAGCGAGCAGGTTTGTCTGGAAGGCGATCTCGTCGATCACGCCGATGATGTTCGAGATCTGCCGCGAGGCTTCCTCGATGCGGCCCATGGCCGAGATAGCGCTGCCGACGACGACAGCGGATTCATCGGCATTCTTCTTGGCTTCGCGGACGACGCCGTTGACCATTTCGGCGCGCTCCGAGGACGAACGGACCGCGGCGGTGATTTCATCGACTGAGGCTGCGGTCTCTTCGAGGGAAGCCGCCTGCTGCTCGGTGCGGCGGGCGAGATCAAGCGCCGACTGGGCCATCTGGCGACCGTTGTTCTGGATCTGGTCAACGTTGCCGGAGATCTGGTGCATCGTATCGCGCAGGCGGGATAGCGACAGGTTGAAGTCGTTGCGCAGCTGTTCGAGGCGACCGTGGAAGCGGCCCTCGATCTCGAAGGAGATATCGCCATTGGCGAGACGCTCCAGAGCCTGGGCAAGCTTGCCGACGGCATGTTCGATCTGCTGGTCGAGCGCCTGCTTTTCCTCGTCGTTGCGGCGGCGCTCGGCTTCCGCCTCCATCTGCTCGCGCTCGCGCTCGGATTCAATCTCGAGCTTGCTGCGAGCATTGGTCTTGAAGACGGCGAGCGCGCGAGCCATGGCGCCGATTTCATCACCGCGCTTGTCGCCGGCAATGCCGGCCTCGAGGTCACCTTCGGCCAGTCGCTGCATAGTGGCTGTGATACGCGCGATCGGACGCTGGAGGGTCATCACAAGGGCGATGCCGCCGATCACGGCGAGCACGACGCCGGCGATCATGGTGCCGATCGACAGGCGGTTCGCCTCCTGGCGTTCGGTGCCGGCGACGTCCTTCTGCAGGTCGGCAAAGGAGGTCAGCGATACCCAGATCGAATCCATGGTGCGGCTCGCTTCATCGAAGCTCGCGATGCGCTCAGCACTGGTCTTCACCAGACCTTCCGTGTCGGTCGTCAAGTTGGCCAGCAGCGGAGTGATGGCTGCGGTGAGGCTGTCGTAGAAGGCCTTGTCGGAGATACTGCCGCCCAGCACGGCGAGATTGTCGCCGATCAGCTTGATCTGACGCAGGATCGGCTCGCGGGTCTTGTCGTCCTTCACATTGAGGAAGGTCGCGGTCATGATGCGCAGATCGTAGACATCGGCAATCAGGGTACGGCTGCCGACGAGGATATCGGCTGCCTGCACGGCACCAGTCTCGACCGCTGCGAATTTCTGGACGGATTCGGCGTATTTGGTGGCCGCACTCTCCTGCAGAATGGCTTCGAAACCGCGGAAGCGGGCGAGGATGCTGCCGACAGTGCGGCCAGCTTCCATGCTGGTGTCGCCTGCTCCAACCACCTTCTTGATTTCATTGATCGCCGTCTGAAGCTCCTTGCCCATGCCCCTGTGCTCGGGGGGCAGCGCATTGGCGATCTTGCGGTGGGTCTTGACCAGTTCGGGCACCTGCTTTTGCAGATAGGGGAACTGGGCCTCGGGCAAGCCGGCGGAGAAGTAACCCTTGCTGACGTCTGCGAGCTGGCGCGCGGCGGCCGAAAGGCGGTCAGCCTCCTTCAGCGCGCTCTTGGCGTCGTTTTCACCGCCAAGTACTGCACGCTGCAGTTTTTGCGCCTCATCGGAGACGCGGATCTGCTGCGCCATCAGGCCCTTGAGATGTTCCTGAATGGCGGCGGCAAGCTTGACCTCAGCCTCGTGCAATTGCCAGAGCGTGTCGATCTTCTGGTTGACGTTGCCCGTGCCGGCAATTGCCTCGTCGAGGAAGTTGCGGCCTGTGCCGTCGCTGCCGATTTCGGCAATATTCTGATTGAGTGTTGCCTGCTGCCCTGAGAGTTCGGAGATCACGACGTTGCGTGTTTCCTCCGAGGTCTGGTCGAGGAAGCGGGTCATTGCGGCGGTGACGTTCTTGAAACCGTTCAGCGACCGCATGGTGCCGTTGGAGATCTCCATGCGCTGCTGCAGGAGGCCGGAAGCATAAAGCCCCATCAGACCGACAGCGGTGATCGAGAAGACGAAGGGAAGCACAAAAGCCAGCACCTTGGTCGAAATCGAAAAGCGCGAAAGAATATGGTCGATCAAAACAGTTCCTCCAACAACAAGGTGCTGCGCTCCCGGCGCGTGCCCCTCAAAATCTCGACAGCACCAATCAGCATCGGCGCCGTCTACACTCCACTCCGAAGACTAGGGTTGCAGTAAAAGTCTCAAGACGGAGTTAAGGTGGTGGGAGGGTCCCGGCGCGGGAGAGGACAGCCAAGACGGGGCGAGGCTAGCGCCGCATCGGCGCTGAGCATGCGCGCGGGGTCAGCTAGACGCATGCGTCAGGGTGCACGCGGGCCGCCTTCAGTTCATCTAAAGCTTGGGATTAGCCGAGGAGACCGATGGCGAGAGCGGCAACGGCGCTCGCGGCATAGAGGCAGAGAATGGTCACCTGACGAAAGCGGGCGCGCTCTTCGTCACGGGCACGGGTTGCGGCAATGGCGATGGCACGGGGCTTGCGGGTCTCATGGTTCATGGGGCGCGGTCCTTGATGCGGCCAGGGAAGGTCATGCCCTTGCGGGCGTTTGCCGGCCAGACCTCATGTCGCGACATCTGGGGATGTCACACCGGCATTCAGGCAGGATGACCGACGCATGTTAACAAGTCCTGAATTACCAAGGAAAGCTTGCCCGGAGCGGGAGAGACGATCAGACGCTTTCGCCGGCCGCATGGCCCGAAGCCCAGGCCCACTGGAAATTATAGCCGCCAAGCCAGCCGGTGACGTCGACGCATTCGCCGATGAAATAGATCCCGGGCATGGTTTTCGCCTGCATCGTCCGGCTGTCGAGCGCGTTCGTATCGACGCCGCCGAGGGTCACTTCCGCCGTGCGGTAGCCTTCCGAACCCGCCGGCTTGATCGGCCAGCGGCGGATGCGCTCGGCAAGCGATAACAGGGCCTTGTCGGGGAGATCAGCGAGCGGACGTTCCAGCTTGGCGGCCTCGGCCAGATATTGCGCGAGGCGCTTGGGCAAATGCTGGGCGAGTACCGTCTGGACCTGCTGGCGGCCGTTTTCGCGTTTCGCCGCCTTCAGGTGCTCGAGGAAATCGACGCCCGGCTCCAGCGAGAGCAGGATCTCGTCTCCCTCGCGCCAATAGCTCGATATCTGCAGGATCGAGGGGCCCGATAAGCCGCGGTGGGTAAAGAGCAGCGCCTCGTTGAAGCGGGTCTTGCTGCAGGAAACATCCGCATCGACGGCGACGCCCGACAGCTCCGACAATTCGCCGAGCAGATTGGGTTCGAGCGTCAGCGGCACCAGCGCCGGCCGGGTGTCGGTCACGGGCAGGCCGAACTGCTCGGCAATCCGATAGGCGAAACCCGTCGCGCCCATCTTCGGGATCGATTTGCCGCCTGATGCCATCACAAGGCTTGCCGCAAGGATCGCGCCTTCGCTCGTGGACAGACGGAAGCCATCCGGGCCGTTCTCGACATCGGAGATCTCGCAGGAGAGTTTCAGGTCGACATGCACCGCGCGCATCTCTTCCAGCAGCATGCGGATGATGTCTTTCGCGCTGTCATCGCAGAACAGCTGGCCAAGCGTCTTTTCGTGCCAGGCGATCTTGTGGCGGTCGACCATGGCGATGAAATCGGAGGGCGTGTAGCGGGCCAGCGCGGATTTCGCGAAATGCGGGTTCTGCGAGATGTAGTTCTTCGGCGCGGCATGGATATTGGTGAAGTTGCAGCGCCCGCCGCCGGAGATGCGGATCTTCTCGCCCGGGGCCTTGGCATGGTCGAGCACGACGACGGAACGGCCGCGCCGGCCCGCCGTGAAAGCCGCCATCATGCCGGCGGCACCGGCTCCGATGATCGCGACGTCATACTTCCTGGCCATGGTACTGCTCCCGGGGATCTGCCGCCTGTCTCGACAAACTTATGATCAAAGTCAACGCGTCCCCCTCGCCAAAGGCCAAAGTCTGGCTATGATGGCCCCATTAACAACCAACCGGTGAGACATGCCCGCGAAGAAGTCCATGCTGAGACCACAGAACGCGCCCTCCAAGAAAGCGGCCATCCCGCCGGACCCTGGATCGAAGCGCGGCGTCTCGAGCTGGAAGGAAGCGGCAACCTGGCTGCGCGCTCGCGGCATCGAAGACATCGAATGCATCACGCCCGACCTTGCCGGCGTTCCGCGCGGCAAGATGATGCCGTCGTCGAAGTTCACCTCGAACACGTCGCTGGCGCTGCCCTCAGCGCTCTACCGTCATACGATTTCGGGCGAGTATCCGGATGAGACGGAGAACTTCCGCTACGAACCGCGCGATAGCGACCTGAAGCTTCTGCCGGATCTTTCGACGCTTTCCGTCGTGCCGTGGGAGACCGATCCGACAGCGCAGGTGATCTGCGACATCGTCGATGTCGATGGCAAAAACGTTTCCTATACGCCGCGCAACGTTCTGAAAAACGTGCTGCGCCTCTATGACGAAAAGGGCTGGAAGCCGGTCGTCGCGCCGGAAATCGAGTTCTATCTTGTCGCAATGAACGACGACCCGGACTATCCGCTGCATCCGCCGAAGGGCCGCTCCGGTCGCTCGATCATCGGTGGCCAGGGCTATTCGATTGCCGCGATCAACGAATTCGACGAGTTGATCGACGACATCTACCATTTCTCGGAGAAGCAGGGTCTCGAGATCGATACCCTGATCCACGAGGAGGGGCCGGCGCAGCTGGAAATCAACCTGCGCCACGGCAATCCGATCGAGCTTGCCGACCAGGTCTTCATGTTCAAGCGCACGATCCGCGAGGCGGCGCTGAAACACGGGATCTATGCCACCTTCATGGCCAAGCCGATGCAGGGGCAGCCGGGATCCGCGATGCACATCCACCAGTCGGTGGTCGATGCCAAGACGGGCAAGAACGTGTTTTCCAACCCCGATGGCTCTGCCTCGCGCGAGTTCTTCCACTTCATCGGCGGCATGCAGAAATACGTGCCGAGTTCGCTGGTGATGCTGGCGCCTTACGTGAACTCCTATCGCCGCCTGACGCCCGACATGGCCGCCCCCGTCAACAATGCCTGGGGTTACGACAACCGCACGACGGCCTTCCGCGTGCCGGTTTCGGATGCAGCTGCACGGCGTGTCGAAAACCGTCTACCGAGTTCGGATGCCAATCCGTATCTCGCGCTCGCGGCTTCGCTCGCCTGCGGCTATCTCGGGATCATCAAGGAGATCGAGCCGACGGCGGCAGCCGAGGGTTCGGCGAATGAAGGATCTGTCGATCTGCCGCGCGGCCTCCTGGAAGCGGTCGCGCTGCTCGAAGGTGAAGCCGACTTCAACGAGGTCTTCGGGCCCGAATTCATCGGTCTCTATGCCGGTGTGAAGCGCGGCGAGTTCGAGACCTTCATGCAGGTGATCAGCCCGTGGGAACGCGAATTCCTCCTGCTCAACGTATGAGGACAGCGATCCGATGACATGGCAAAGCCCGATTGCGCCGGGGATCTCCTGGTATCAGGCGAGCGTTGGTGAGCGGCCGGAATATCCTGATCTTGACGGCTCTGTCACGGCTGACGTCGCGATCATCGGCGGCGGCTTCACGGGACTGCAGGCGGCCTACAATCTCGCACGGCTCGGCGTGTCCGTCGTCCTGATCGAGGGCAGCCGCTTCGGCGACGGCGCTTCGGGCCGCAATGGCGGGCAGCTCGGCACCGGCCAGCGAGCTTCGCCGGCTGAACTGGAGGCAGAGCTTGGCTTCGAGCGTTCGAAGGCGCTGTTCGAGCTGGCGGAGAATGCAAAGCACTATCTACTCGATTTTGCCGAACAGCATGGCATCGACATCGAATATCTGCCCGGGCAGATGAATGTCTCGCACAAGCGCAACGGCGAATCCGACTACCGGCACGAGGCCGAGATCATGGCGGTGCGCTACGGCTATCCGCATGTCTCCTTCATGGACCGGGAGGAAACGCATGATCGTGTTGGCTCCACCCGCTATCACTTCGGCGTTCGCGACACCGGCACCGGGCATATCCACCCGCTGAAGCTTTTGGTTGGTCTGGCGAAGGTCGCGGCCGCCGCCGGGGCTCGCATCCACGAGATGACGCCGGCAAGCGCGATCCGTCAGGCTGGTGGCAAGACCGTCATCGACACGCCGAAGGGCACGATCACTGCGGACCGCCTGCTGATCGCAACCAATGCCTATATCGGCAATCTTGAGCCGGTGACGGCAGCCCATGTGATGCCGATCCGGTCCTTCATCGGGGCAACGGAACCGCTCGACCGCTTCCCGCAGGTGCTGCGCGGCTCGGAGGCTGTGGCCGACAGCCGGTTCGTGGTGCGCTACTTCCGCAAGAGCCGCGACGGGCGGTTGCTGTTCGGCGGGCGCGAGGCTTATACCGCCGACAGCCCGCGGGATATTTCCAGCCATATCCGCCGGCAGATTGCCGAGATCTATCCTGATCTGAAGACGATCGAGATTACCCATGGATGGGGTGGCTCCGTTGGCATTACCCTGCCACGCAAGCCTTTCGCGCGGGACGTGATGCCGGGTGTGACCTCGCTTGCGGGATATTCGGGACACGGCGTGATGCTCTCCAACTATTGCGGCAAGATGTATGCCGACATGGTGGCCGGCAATGCCCGGGAGCTGGAGCTGTTGAAGGACCTGAAGATCCCGCCCTTCCCCGGAGGTGCCAGCCTGCGCAAGCCGCTGCTCTTCCTGGCGCTCACCTGGTATGCCCTGAGGGACCGTTTCTGAGGATGGCAGATCGGCAAGCCGATGGACTGGCGCGTGTGGCGACCGTGTTCAACGCAGCCGAGTTTGGCGTGACACGCTCCTTCCTTACTGCGCATGGCATCCTCATCGCGGCCGAGCCGATCCATCTGATCAACAACTACTCACACCTTGCGACCGCGCTGGGTGGCATTCCGATCCTGGTCCCTGCGTCGCAGGCAGCCGAGGCCGCGGAATTGTTGACCGTGGTCGACGAAGTCGGGCAAGGCGGCAGGATGAGCCCTTTCCGCAGGCTGGGTTATATCCTTCTGTTTGGTGTTCTCTGTGGCCTCGGCGTCGCGCCGCCGTCATCCGGGCGTGTGATTCATTGTCGCAGAACGGCGCTCGCACAGGGCTTCGAGGCCGTGTAAAGACAAAATCGCTGCCGTGAGGGTGGCTTTTTTAAATCGATTAGATTAGAACCGGTCCAACCAGATTGCCGAACGAGAGATGCCGCATGAGCAGCCAGATCATCCCCGTTGAACCCTTTGACTATGTCGTCTTCGGCGGCACCGGCGACTTGGCCGAGCGGAAGCTTCTGCCGGCCCTGTTCCATCGCCAGCTCGCGGGCCAGTTGACGGAACCGACCCGTATCATCGGTGCTTCGCGTACCGCGATGACGCATGAAGAATATCGCAAGTTTACGCTCGATGCCCTGCACGAGCACCTGAAGGCCGAAGAGCTCGACGAGGCCGAAGTCGCGAAGTTCCTTGAGCGCATCTATTACATCCCTGTCGACGCCAAGTCCGATCAGGGCTGGGAAGACCTCAAGAAGCTGCTCGATCAGGGCAAGGATATCGTGCGGGCCTTCTACCTTGCCGTCTCGCCGTCGATCTTTGGCGACATCGCCGACAAGATCCGCGACCACAAGCTGATCACCAAGTCGACCCGTATCGTCGTCGAAAAGCCGATCGGCCGGGATCTGGCTTCGGCACAGATCCTCAACGACACGATCGGCAAGGTCTTCAAGGAAGAGCAGATCTTCCGTATCGATCACTATCTCGGCAAGGAGACGGTGCAGAACCTGATGGCGCTGCGCTTTGCCAATGCACTCTACGAGCCGCTGTGGAACTCCGCCCATATCGATCACGTGCAAATCACGGTCGCTGAATCCGTCGGTCTCGAAGGCCGCGTTACCTATTACGACAAGGCCGGTGCGCTGCGTGACATGGTGCAGAACCATATCCTGCAGCTGCTCTGCCTCGTGGCCATGGAAGCGCCGTTCTCGATGGATGCCGAGGGCGTACGTGACGAGAAGCTCAAGGTGCTGCGCTCGTTGAAGCCGATCACCGAGGCCAATGTCGAGAAGCTCACCGTGCGCGGGCAGTATCGCGCTGGCGCCTCTGCTGGCGGTGCCGTCAACGGCTATCAGGAAGAACTGGGTTCGACCTCCGACACGGAAACCTTCGTGGCGATCAAGGCCGAGATCAACAACTGGCGCTGGGCCGGCGTTCCCTTCTACCTGCGCACGGGCAAGCGTCTGGCGACCCGCATGTCGGAAATCGTCATCGCGTTCAAGCCGATCCCGCATTCGATCTTCGGCGATGCTGCCGGCCGTATCGAGGCCAACAAGCTCGTCATCCGCCTGCAGCCAGACGAAGGCGTCAAGCAGTGGCTGATGATCAAGGATCCGGGTCCGGGCGGCATGCGCCTGCGCCATGTGTCGCTCGACATGAGCTTTGCCCAGGCCTTCGACGTCCGCAATCCGGATGCCTATGAACGCCTGCTGATGGACGTCATCCGCTCGAACCAGACGCTGTTCATGCGCCGCGACGAAGTCGAAGCGGCGTGGAACTGGTGCGATCCGATCCTGAAGGCCTGGGAAGAGATTGGCCAGAGGGCGCAGGGCTATACGTCCGGCACCTGGGGTCCGAGCCAGGCTATTGCGCTTATCGAGCGTGACGGCCGCACCTGGCACGAAAACGACTGAGGCCGGGATCGATGGCGCATCAGATGAAGACATTCGAAAGCGGAGTGGCTCTTGCAGCGGGCCTCGCTGATGCCGTCGCTTCGGCCTTGTCCGCAGCGATTGCACGAAGCGGTGAAGCGACGCTTGCCGTCTCCGGCGGCTCGACGCCCAAGGCTTTCTTCGAGGCTCTGTCGACACGGACTGTCGACTGGGCCAAGGTGAAGGTGACGCTGGTCGACGAACGTTTCGTGCCCGAAGACAATCCGCGTTCGAACCATCTGCTGGTGAAGACGCATCTTCTGAAGAATGACGCGGCGGCAGCCGAATTCGTGCCGCTTTACCGCCCGGAGGCGACGATCGAGGAGGCCGCGAAAACGGCATCCGGGATCGTGCCTGGCATGAGCCAAGCCTTCGACGTGGCGATCCTCGGCATGGGGACGGATGGGCATACGGCCTCCTTCTTCCCCGGCGGCGATCACCTTGCCGCAGCGCTTGATCTTTCGCTGCCGCGCCGCGTCATGACCATGGAAGCGCCGGGGGCGGGCGAGGCTCGCCTCACCCTCTCCTTCTCGGCGCTTCACGATGCCGGCCTTCTCGTGGTTCACATCGAGGGTGCCGAAAAGAAGGCCGTCCTGGAGAAGGCGCTTGCCGGCACGGACGAGGCAGAGATGCCGATCCGGGCCGTTCTTGAACGGGCCCAGACCGCAACCGACATCTACTGGGCGCCCTGAGGGAGAGCCCTCGCCTGCCGGAGCGTTTCGGCAGGTGATGCGCATAAGACGAGTTTCACGGCCGAGGAGGCCTTTGCGCGATGTGCGCCTCAGCGCCCGCGCCAGATGAGGAGCCATATCTCATGAGTGCAGACAGCCGCATCGAAGCCATCACCAAGCGGATCGTTGAGCGATCGAAGCCGACCCGCGAAGTCTATCTCGACCGCACACGCCGTGCCATTTCCAAGGGCGTGCACCGCTCGACGCTGTCGTGCGGTAACCTTGCCCATGGCTTCGCCGTCTGTTCGCCCAGGGACAAGGAGGCACTGGCCGGCGACGTGGTGCCGAACCTTGGCATCATCACCGCCTATAATGACATGCTCTCGGCGCACCAGCCTTTCGAGACCTATCCGGCGATGATCCGCCAGGCGGCATCGGAAGTCGGTGGTGTGGCCCAGGTAGCGGGCGGTGTTCCCGCGATGTGCGATGGCGTGACCCAGGGCCAGCCAGGCATGGAGCTCTCGCTCTTCTCGCGCGATGCCATTGCCATGTCGGCGGCCATCGGCCTGTCGCACAACATGTTCGACAGCTCCGTCTATCTCGGCGTCTGTGACAAGATCGTACCGGGGCTGATGATCGCGGCCCTCACCTTCGGCCACCTGCCCGCCGTCTTCATTCCGGCCGGACCGATGACCTCGGGGCTGCCGAACGACGAAAAGTCGCGCATCCGCCAGCTCTACGCCGAGGGCAAGGTCGGCCGCGCCGAACTGCTCGAAGCCGAATCCAAGTCCTATCACGGCCCGGGCACCTGCACCTTCTACGGCACGGCCAATTCCAACCAGATGCTGATGGAGATCATGGGCTTCCATCTGCCCGGCGCCTCTTTCATCAACCCGGGCACGCCGCTGCGTGACGCGCTGACCAAGGAAGCAACCAAGCGGGCGCTCGCCATCACCGCGCTCGGCAACGAGTTCACGCCCGCCGGCGAGATGATCGACGAACGCTCGATCGTCAACGGCGTGGTCGGTCTGCATGCGACGGGCGGCTCGACCAACCACACGATCCACCTCATTGCCATGGCCCGTGCCGGTGGCATTCAGCTCACCTGGCAGGATATTTCGGAACTCTCCGACATCGTGCCGCTGCTCGCCCGCGTCTATCCGAACGGGCTTGCCGATGTGAACCACTTCCATGCCGCTGGCGGCATGGGCTTCCTCATCAAGCAGCTGCTCAAGGCCGGTTACGTGCATGACGATGTGCGCACCGTTTACGGCCAGGGTCTCGCCGCCTACACCATCGACCCCAAGCTTGCCGAAGACGGGACCGTGCATCGTGCGCCGTCCGCCGAGGAGAGTGCCGATCCGAAGGTCCTCACCACAATCGACAAGCCGTTCCAGGCGAATGGCGGCTTGAAGATGCTGACCGGCAATCTCGGCAAGGCGGTCATCAAGATCTCCGCCGTCAAGCCGGAGCGCCATGTCATCGAGGCCCCCGCGATCGTCTTCAACGACCAGCAGGCGCTGCAGGATGCCTTCAAGGCCGGCAAGCTGGAAAAGGACTTCGTCGCCGTCGTGCGCTTCCAGGGTCCCAAGGCCAACGGCATGCCGGAACTGCATCGCCTGACGCCGCCGCTCGGCGTGCTGCAGGACCGCGGTTTTAAGGTCGCTCTCGTCACGGACGGTCGCATGTCTGGCGCATCGGGCAAGATTCCGGCAGCGATCCACCTGACGCCCGAGGCTGTCGACGGCGGAGCGATTGCGAAGATCAAGGACGGCGACATGGTGCGGCTGGATGCTGTCGCAGGCACGCTGGAAGTTCTGGTCGACGCAGCCGAGTTCAATGCACGGCCAAACGCCACGATCAATCTCGACGACAACGAATTCGGTATGGGACGCGAATTGTTCGCCAGCTTCCGGCGTATCGCCGGTCCGGCCGACCAGGGCGCCAGCGTCCTGTTCTAAGCGTCTCAATTCATAAGATAACGTCGAAGGCCGCGAGCGATCGCGGCCTTTTCCGTATGCTCTTTTTTGCACCAATTTCGTGTAGAGGCGTGCCGCTACGCGTCACATTAACACATTCGACACTTCTAATTTTGTATATCTTATTTCAGAAACACACGCGATATCAACAAGTTGTACAAACAGACGATCCTGCGCCAGCATCCTCGCCCTTTGTCTACCTTTTGAATGCGCGGTCCGGTTTCTGAAGCAGGAAATTGGCCAAAGGACCAAGGCAATATGTTTGGAATGTCCAGCAACACGCGCTCGCAACTCGAATCGCTCGAAGTCATCACCGCGAATATCATGATCGCAGATGATAAGCTCAACATCCGCTACATGAACACCGCAACGAAGCAGTTGCTGAAGGAGGCGGAAGGCGACCTGAAGAAGGAACTGCCGCGCTTCGACTTCGAGAAGCTGATCGGCAGCAATATCGATATCTTCCACAAGGATCCCGGCCATCAGCGCAATATGCTGTCGAGCCTGAAGAACCAGCACAAGGCAACCATCTGGGTTGGGCACCGCGCCTTTGACCTGATCGTGACGCCGCTGAAGAATGGCGCCAAGACCACCGGCTTTGTCGTGGAATGGGCGAATGCCAAGGAGCGGCTGCAGAACCTCGATTTCCAGAACCAGATGGAGGCGATCAGCCGCGTTCAGGCGATTATCGAATTCACGCCGGAAGGCGAGGTCGTTTCGGCCAACCAGAACTTCCTCGACGCGCTCGGCTACCGGATGGACGAGATCAAGGGCAAGCATCACAGCCTGTTCGTCGATCCCGAATTTGTCCGGTCGCCGGACTACGCGGAATTCTGGAAAAATCTGCGGGCCGGAAAGTTTCAGGCGGCCGAGTTCACCCGCTATGGCAAGGGCGGGAAAAAGGTCGTCATCAACGCCTCCTACAACCCGATCATCGACGATCGTGGCCGCGTGACCAAGGTGGTGAAGTTTGCAACCGATGTGACCGAACGCGTACATGCGGTCGACACCATCGGCGATGCGCTGGGACGCATGGCCCATGGTGACGTTAGCTTCGCACTCGACAGGCCGTTCGCGCCTGACTTCGAAGCCCTGCGGACCAATCTGAACGAAGCCGTGATGCAGCTGGCGACCACGCTGGGTGCCGTTGCAAAGTCGACCGACCAGATCGACAGCGGCAGCCGCGAGATTAGCTCCAGCGCCGAGGACCTGTCGAAGCGGACCGAACAGCAGGCGGCATCGCTGGAAGAGACGGCAGCCGCGCTCGACCAGATTACCGTCAACGTCAACAATGCCTCCAAGCGTGCCGAGGAAGCCCGTCACGCCACCCAGGCAGCCGACACCAGCGCCACCCGCTCCGGCAAGATCGTGGCTGAAGCCGTGGGCGCTATGGCCCGCATCGAGCAGTCGTCGAACCAGATCTCGAACATCATCGGTGTGATCGACGAAATCGCGTTCCAGACGAACCTGCTCGCGCTGAATGCAGGTGTTGAAGCAGCACGTGCGGGTGAAGCCGGCAAGGGCTTTGCGGTCGTCGCGCAGGAAGTGCGTGAACTCGCTCAACGCTCGGCTCAGGCGGCAAAGGAGATCAAGGATCTCATCCGCAACTCGTCCGAAGAGGTCAAGAACGGCGTGAAGCTGGTCAGCGAGACCGGCGAGGCGCTGAAGACGATCCAGGACAACATCATCGCGGTCAATGATCACATGCAGGCAATCGCAAGCTCGGCCCGCGAACAGGCGACCGGCCTTTCCGAGGTCAACTCGGCCGTCAACCAGATGGACCAGGTGACCCAGCAGAACGCCGCGATGGTCGAGGAATCCAACGCTGCAAGCGCGACACTGGCGACGGAGACGCAGCGACTGCGTCAGTTCATCTCGCGGTTCACGCTCGGCAAACATTTTGCCGGACAGCAGGCGCCTGCAGCGGCATCCCACGGAGCGCCCAGAGCCCATGCTCCAGCAGCTCCGTCGACCGCGACCGCTGCACCTCGTCGCGCAGCCGGGCTGCCGGCACCGACACACGGCAATGCCGCGCTGAAGCAGGACGAGTGGCAGGAATTCTAAGCCGATGACCAGTCGCGCCCGCTCTAGCGGGCGCGAACTCCATTCAAGGCCTTGGCGCCTTGGCAAATCCCTTGCCGAGGATCGGGCCGGTCGGTTTGCCCGTCGGCGATCCGCCCAGAGGCTCCACGGTGATCTCGTAAAGCTGCTCCTCCAGCGGGCCTGGCAGGTCGGGGCCATCGACCGTTGCGGTGCGCCAGCCATCGAGAACGCCAAGCGAGACGGGGCCGGTATTCTTCGAGGGCAAGGTCCAGAGTTGCAGAGACTGATCTGCGGCTACCGATACATCGGAGAGCGGCGTCACCTTCGCAGTGTCGTTTCCGAAATCCTCGATCATCACGACAGGTTCGCCTGCGGCATCCATCAGGATCGCGATGACCTGGGGCTCAGAGCGTGTGACGAGCGTATAGGACAAGGCGCCAACGAGCAGCAGGGAGGCGGCGGCCGCCGACATGCCGACACCGCGCCACCAGGCAAGGCGGTTGTCGTTGACGGCGGATGGTGGGGCCGACTTCAGACCCGGGCGCTGCTGCGGTCCGAGCTGCGCCTCGATCCGGGTCCAGAGATCGGCTGACACTGTTGCTGTCGGTCCGACGAGGTCGAGTTCGAGAAAACGGTCGCGCGCCTCGCCGACCGCGCGGGCCAGGTTTTCATCCGTTTCCATTTCCGCATCGATGGCTTTTCGCTCCGCCTCATCCACGAGGCCAAGAACATAAGCGTCTGCGCGTTCGGCAAGCGTGTACCAGGTGCTCATGCCATGCACTCCCTCAAGGCCGAGAGTGAGCGCCGGATCCAGGCTTTCGCGGTTCCGAGCGGCAGCTTCAGCCGACCGGCGATCTCGCCGTGGCTGTAGCCGGAGACATAGGCCATGATGACCGTCTTGCGGCGCAGACCGTCCAATCGTCCGAGGCAAGTGCGCAGGCGGCTTGCGGTATCCAACTCATCGAAGAGATCGTGATAGAGCGCGTCGGCACCCTCATCTTGCAGGCGCTCGAGGCTGTCGGTTTCGGCTAGATCTTCACGGCCACCGTCTCGAAGCGCATTAAGCGAGCGCGAGCGCACGATCGAAAAGATCCAGCCGCGCGCGGAGCCCCTGGAGGGATCATACTGCCAGGCCTTGTTCCAGATCTGCAGGAAGGCTTCCTGGACGATTTCCTCTGCCAGGTCGTGTCGACGCAGGATGCGCTCGGCGACTGTCACCATGCGCGCCGCCTCGCTTTCGTAGATGACGGCCAATCCCTTGCGATCACCCGCGGCACAGGCATTCAGCGCCGCGCCGAGCTCGTCTTGCTCATTCCCCATCCAGCTTCCTTCCAAGGTCCTGTGCGGAAAGTAGCTCGCACGCCTGATTTGGCAACCTGCCCCGCGCGCACCAATGGAAGAGCCGCTCGCTGTCATCGTCACATCCATCGCTTTTCTCCTTCATCCACAAGACACCGGAGGCGCCTTTCTGGATGCAGCAGAAAAAAATCTTCCGGGCCCTGCATCCAAACCGCAGCTGCCGTGTGTCTAGGGATCAGGAGGCACCAGACCGGTGCCACCGCCATTCCAATGGGAGAGTTTTCATGACCAGCATCCGTATCCTCAGCCTTGCCGCCGCCACCGCCCTTACGGCCTTCGGAGCGCAGGCCGCCCAGGTCGTCGGTCTCGCCGGTGACAAGACCCTTGTCATGTTCGACACAGCCAAGCCTGAAGTCTCCAAGTCGATGGATGTTACCGGCGTTGACCGTCTCGTCGGCATTGACTACCGCCCGGCCAACCAGACTATCGTCGGCGTGACGGCAGACAACGTGATCGTCACCATCGATCCGGCAACGGGCGCTGCGACCGAAGTCGCCAAGATGGACAAGCCGCTGACGATCGGTGACGCGCCTGTCGTCGTGAACTTCAACCCGGCCGCTGACCGTCTGCGCTACATGACCGGCACGACCAACCACCGCGTCCATCCCGACACGGGTGCAGTGACCGTCGACGGCAGCCTTGCCTTCGAAGAGGGCGACATGCACAAGGGCGAGACCCCGAACACGGTCGCGGCTGCCTACACCAACTCGGTCGGCAAGCCGGAAAAGACCGCGATGTATAACATCGACGCGACAATCGGTGCGCTCATCCAGCAGACCAAGCCGAATGACGGCACGCTGAAGGCGATCGGCAAGCTCGGCATCGAAGGCAGCCCGACGTCCTACGCGTTTGATATCGAAGCAGGCGCCGAGGGCAAGAACACCGCCTGGCTGGTCGCGGACAGCGCCCTCTACACGGTCAACCTGGAGACGGGTGCAGCCACGAAGGCCGGCGACATCAGCGGCGCCCCGGCCGCGATCAAGTCGATCACCGTGATCCCGGCGATGTAAGCCGAACAGGCCCCGTGATGCGGGGCCTGTGAAGAACCAGTCCCCAAAACAAGAAGGCCTCCGTGACACAGTCGCGGAGGCCTTTTCGTCAGAGCATTGCCATGTATTTCGGCAGATCCCGCATGCTCGGGACAACGATCAGGGTGTGCACGTTCCCGCGCTTGTAGGCGTTCAGGAAGCGATTGTAGTCTTCGAAGACCACGCAGCCCGAGCTGTCGCCGCGGCGGCGGAGCAGATAGGTGTGGGTCAGGAAGCCATCGCGATTGTACATCTTGGCGTCCCCGACCGGGTTCATGCGGATCGCCTCGATGCCGTGGAAGCGGGCTTCGCGCATGCGCAGCTTGTAGACGTTGGGCGGGGTCGGGCCGTAGTTCTTCACATGCACGAACTTCGGATTGTCGCGCATATGGCCGCGTCCCGAATGCGCCTTGAGCTTCTCGCCGTTCGGCATATGCACGACGGAATCCTCGATAACATAGACGGCGATGCGGCTTCCGGGACCCGGCAGGCTGTTCTTGCGCTGGAAGATGCCGCCTGCCCCGTCATCAGTGGTGACCGGATTGTCGGGCTTGGCATAGGCCAGCATGTCCATCAGTGTCTTTTTCTTCGGCTTTTCCGGAGCCGTGGCAACCGCCGGGGCCTCTGGTGCCGGCACGCGCTCGACACGGGGCTTGGACTGCGGCTTGGCGCCGGGAAGCGGGCCATCATCCGGCAGCGCGCCGTGGTCTTCGGCTGCGGGCTCGGACAAGAGCTCCTGGAAGGGCTCTTCACGCGGATCTGCCGCCGCCATCATTTCAGGCGCGGAAGGCACGGCGGCATAGCCGAGCGCAACGGGGGTGGCCGCTGTCGTATCGCTCGGGATCGACGCGGTGACGACCGGATCGATGTCATCAAGGCCGCTACGGCGCTCACCGGCTGCGGTTGCGAGGGCCGCCTGCTGGCGGCCAGCCTCTGCCTGCAGAAGGGCGTCGCGCAGAACTGCGAGTGCCTGGGAGCCCGTCACGCTTTCGACGCGGGCGAGCAGAAGCCGGTCCGACTTGTCGACTTCCGCAAGCCGCATGGCGGCCGGGAGCATGAGTAGACCGAGATGGTCGGTCGCGGCCATCGCCTCGGCGAAGCGATTGTGCATCTCTTCGAGAGCCGCAAGGTTCGCGGCTTTTGCCGGCGTCGCCTGTGATGGGACCGGCTTGACGAGAGCAAGATCCGGCTTCGGCAGGCTGTGACCTGCAATTGCCGGTGCCTGGATGGTGGAGGATGAGAGGCCCTTGAAGACGGCGAGGCTCGCGGTGCCCCAGAAGAGGCAGGCGAGTGAGATGCCCAAGACCGTCGGCAGGCTGGAGCCGCGCGCCTTCCTGCGCGACTTCGTCTTTTGAACGGCGGCACGATCGCCACCGGTGACCTTCAGGGTCGAGGACGCCATGATACTTGAACTCGCTTACCAAAACTCTGGAGAGCCGACCGCCTAACAACGGAAACCGACTTTACTGGGACAGGCAACCCGCGAGGTCGTCCTGTCGACTGTCCTAAAGAATGAAGAAGTTTGGTAACCAAGAGGTTTACGCCCGGAGGTTTCTTGTCACATTCCGGGCGTGGCGTTCGAAACAGTCTCAAACGTGACGGGTTAGCCCGCCGTCGACCTTGAGGTTCTGGCCGGTGATGTAGGCCGCGCCATCGGATGCCAGGAAGGCGATGGTGGCGGCGATTTCCTCGCTCGTCCCGTAGCGCTTCATCGGAACACCATCGCGACGCTCATCGGTCGCGGGCAGGCTGTCGATCCAGCCGGGGAGCACGTTGTTCATCCGGATGTTTTCAGCCGCATAGGTATCGGCGAAGATCTTGGTGAAGGAGGCGAGGCCTGCGCGGAAGACGGCAGAGGTCGGGAACATCGCGGAGGGCTCGAAGGCCCAGGCGGTCGAGATGTTGATGATGGTGCCTGACTTCTGCGCCTGCATGATCGGGGTGACGAGACGGGTCGGGCGAATGACGTTGAGCAGGTAAACATCCATGCCCTTCGCCCACTGCTCGTCGGTGATCTCGAGGATCTGGGCGCGAGGCCCATGGCCGGCACTGTTGACCAGAACGTCGATGCGGCCATAACGCTCCATCGTACCCTCGACCAGGCGCGCGAGATCTTCCGGAGACTGGTTCGAACCGGTGATGCCGAAGCCTCCGAGCTCGGCGGCAAGCGCCTCACCCTTGCCGGAGGAGGACAGGATGGCGACCTTGAAGCCATCTGCGGCGAGACGCCTCGCAGCGGCTGCCCCCATACCACTTCCCCCTGCCGTCACGATGGCAACCTTTTCGCTGGACATGCATACTCTCCCTTTGCTGTTTCAGGAAGATCGAGGCTCCGCTCGGTGATGTCCAGTCAGAAAAGCTGAAGGCCGATGCAGCCTTCGCTGCACCGGCCCAGCCAAAAACTTTCGCGCTCTGGCATTACCAGCTGCGGACGTCGAGCACGCGGTCCTTGTGCGCCGGGTGGGTCGAGAAAACGAAGATGCGGTCGAGCTCCTTCTGCGTCAGCAGACGCAGGAAGCGGATCTCGGCGGTGTTGTTGGCAAAACTCTTCATCAGGATGGCGCCGACCTTGTTGATGCGGGCGTCCGGGATGTCGAGATAGAACTGCTTGGGCAGGTTGACCTGCGTGATCAGGCTGATCACGGCACCGCTCAGCGAGATGCGCAGCACGTCGCAACGGCGCGCCGCCATGTGGGTCATGCCGTTCTCAGTGTATTCGAGGCGCCCGGCATTCATCGTATCCTCCATACGATACCGGTTTTCCCGGTCGTACATGAAGGATTCCTCCTTTTTCAGGAAATGAGATCCGCCACCTGCCGTTCTCATCGTTTCATGCCCTCGTCTTTTGTCAGTTGTTATGGGCAAAAAGCTACCAGCCACTGTTTAACAGTCGGTGTTGGCGGAGGGGTCATTCCTCACAGCAAAAAAGCCCAGTCATCGGTAAGGATAACAGGGCCTTAAGGGAGGTAGTGGCGAAGCGTTCAGCGGCGGTAGGTCTGACCGTCAGCGTCGAAGAGATGAAGCTTGGTCTTGTCTGCGGAGAAACGCAGTGTCTGACCCTTCTTCACGTCCACGATGCCGGGCAGCTTGACCACGACCGGCTCTTCCTCGACCGGGCCGTTCACATACAGCAGCGTGACTTCACCGAGCGCCTCGACGATGTCGACGACGCCCTCGAAGAGGAACTCGTCGCCGGTGGCGATCGCCAGATCTTCCGGGCGCACGCCGAAGCTCGCGGCCTTGCCCTGGTCAGACGCAGACGTTGCCACATCGACGGTCACTTCCGAGCTGTCCTTCAGCTTGATCCGTGTTGCATCCCCTGTGCCGACCACGGTCACCGGCATGATATTCATGGCTGGCGAGCCGATGAAGCGGGCGACGAACAGGTTCGCCGGGCGCTCGTAGAGTTCGAGCGGCGGGCCGACCTGTTCAATCTTGCCGGCCGAGAGCACGACGATACGGTCTGCCAGCGTCATCGCCTCGACCTGGTCGTGGGTGACGTAGATCATCGTCGTATCGGGCATGCTTTCGTTCAGCTTCGAGATCTCGATACGGGTCGCAACGCGAAGGGCTGCATCAAGGTTGGACAGCGGCTCGTCAAAGAGGAAGACCTTCGGGTTGCGGCAGATCGCGCGGCCGATCGCAACACGCTGACGCTGGCCACCGGACAGCGCCTTGGGCAGACGATCCAGATAAGGGCCGAGCTGCAGGATGTTGGCAGCCGAACGGACGCGGCGGTCGATCTCTTCCTTGCTTTCGCCCGCAATGCGCATGCCAAAGGCCATGTTGTCGTAGACCGTCATATGCGGGTAGAGCGCATAGGACTGGAACACCATGGCGATGCCACGCTTGGACGGGGGCACGTCGTTGACGAGCTGGCCGTCGATGTAGAGCTCACCGCCGGTGATGTCCTCAAGGCCCGCGATCATGCGCAGCAGTGTGGATTTGCCGCAGCCCGACGGGCCGACGAAGACCACGAACTCGCCTTCCTTGATCTCCAGATCGATACCGTGCAGGACCTTGACCTGCCCGTATGCCTTGCGGATGTCCTTGAGAACCAGACCCGTCATGCTATCCTCCCCTGTCAGGCGTGACGCGCGAAATAGGCGCCCCAAGCCGGCAATTCTACCTTGTTATCGTTGACGTTACTGACAAACCCATGGCCTTCCAGCTCGACCCAGTTGCCTGCCGGCATGGCGAGCGAGGCCTGATCCGCGCCCATGTTGAACATGCAGAGCAGCTTCTCGTTGCCGAAGTCGCGGGTGTAGACGAGCGTTTCTTCGCCCGCCTCATGGAAGGTGATGTCGCCCTTGGCAAAGGCCGGGTACTGGCGGCGGAAGGCCAGGAAGCGGCGATAGTGCTCAAGCACCGATTCCGACTTGCCGACCTGCGTGTTGACCGAGCGAAGCACATGCTCCACCGGGATCGGCAGCCAGGTCTTCTGCGCCGTCGAGAAACCGGCCTGAACGGCATGATCATCCCAGACCATCGGCGTGCGGCAGCCGTCGCGGCCCTTGAATTCCGGCCAGAACTGGATGCCGTAGGGATCCTGCAGGTCCTCGAAGGCGATTTCGGCTTCGGTGAGGCCGAGTTCCTCGCCCTGATAGATGCAGACCGAGCCGCGCTGGGTGAGCAGCAGGGCAGACGTCATCTTGGCATAGGCATCGCGGTCGAGGACGGTCGCGCCCCAACGGCTGACATGGCGCACCACGTCATGGTTGGAGAAGGCCCAGCAGGCCCAGCCTTCGGGGGCTGCGGCCGCGAAGGCATTCTGCGTATTCTGGACGACAGACGGGGTCAGCGGTTCCGGCGCCAGGAATTCGAAGGCGTAGCACATCTGCATCTTGTCGTTGCCGGAGGTGTATTCGCCGACGATCTCGAGACCACGCTGGCTGTCGCCGACTTCTCCGACCGCCGCAATCGCCGGATATTCGTCCAGAAGCGCGCGGAAGCGCTTGAGGAAGGCGATATTCTCAGGGCGGTTCTTGTCGTAGATGTGTTCCTGGAAATTGTAGGGATTGACCGCGGGCGCCGTCGAGGCATTGCGGCGCTCGGGCGCCAGAGCCGGGTTGTCTCTTAGTTCCTTGTCGTGGAAATAGAAGTTGATAGTGTCGAGACGGAAACCATCGACGCCGCGATCCAGCCAGAAGCGGGTGGCGGCCAAGAGTGCATCCTGCACTTCCGGATTGTGCAGGTTCATGTCGGGCTGCGAGGTCAGGAAGTTGTGCAGGTAGTACTGCATGCGGGTCGGGTCCCACTGCCAGGCAGAACCACCGAAGATCGAGAGCCAGTTGTTCGGCGGCGAGCCATCCGGCTTCGGATCGGACCAGACATACCAATCGGCCTTGGGATTGACCCGGCTGGACCGGCTTTCCACGAACCAGGGATGCTGATCCGACGAATGAGACATGACGAGGTCGATCATGACCCGAATGCCGAGGCGATGGGCTTCGGCGATCAGGCCGTCGAAATCGGTGAGCGAACCGAACATCGGATCGACGTCGACATAGTTCGAGACGTCGTAGCCGAAGTCCTTCATCGGCGAGGCGAAGAAGGGCGAGATCCAGATCGCGTCTGCGCCGAGCTCGGCGATATGCGTCAAACGGGCCGTGATGCCTTTCAGGTCACCAATGCCGTCGCCGTTGGAATCCTGGTAGGAGCGCGGGTAGATCTGATAGATCACCGCGCCGCGCCACCAATCCTTGTCGGGCGTCATGACGGGATTTGAAACTGCACTCATTTAGACATTCCTGTTGGCTTGGTCTTTCGTCCCGGCGTCAGCCACCCTTGACCGAACCGGCAAGGAGGCCACGCACGAGATAGCGTTGCATGAAGAAGAAGACGAGGAGCGGCACGGCGATCGACACGAAGGCTGCCGTTGCCAGAATTTCCCAGTTGCCGCCGCGCGTTCCCAGCAGTTCGACGATCTGGTTGGTCATAACAGTGGTGTCGCCGGTCGCATCGATCAGGAAGACCTTGGCGACGAGCAGATCGTTCCAGGTCCAGAGGAACTGGAAGATGGCGAAGGACGCTAGCGCCGGGAAGGAGAGCGGCAGGATGATGCGCGTGAAGATCTGGAAGTCGGTCGCACCGTCCACCTTGGCGCATTCGATAATGTCGCGCGGAAGCCCGACCATGTAATTGCGCAGCAGGTAGATCGCGAGCGGCAGGCCGAAGCCGGTATGGGCGAGCCAGACGCCGAGATAGCCCTTGCCGATGCCGATGGAGAGATGCAGGCGCAGCAGCGGTATGAGCGCGAGCTGCAGCGGCACAACGAGAAGTGCGACGACGGCCGCGATCAGCAGTGCGCGTCCCGGAAACTCCATCCAGGCCAGTGCATAGGCGGCGAAGGCGGCGATGACGATCGGGATAATGGTCGCCGGAATGGTGACGGTGAGCGTGTTAAAGAAGGCCTTGGCCATCGAGTCCGTGGTGGAGCCGGAGAAAAGCACCGTCTGATAGTTGTCGAGGGTGAATTTCGGAGGCAGCTCGGCCGTCACGAAGATACGATCGCCACGGCTGCCGGTGAGTTCGACATCACTTTCCAGGCGGTAGTCGCCGTTCGCCTGCACCGTCACGCGGCCGCTATCGCCGAGGGTAGCTGTCGCGCCGGGTTCGTATTCGCTGATGGCGCGCGAGGACGTGCCCCAGGCTGAAATCTCAGCCTGGGCGGTGGCTCCGCCTTCGCTCAGCACATTGCCTTCGATGATCCAGAGATTGCCCTCCTGGCGCTGGGTCGACGGTGCCGCCGTTCTCAAGACGAGGTTCTGCTCCTGGGAGAACAGCGAGCTCCACCAGCCGCTGGTGGATATCTGATCAGCGGTCCGGAAGGACGAGACGAAAAGGCCGGTGGTCGGGAGCAGCCACAGAATGACCAGTGCCGCTACCGAGATATGGACGGTCCAGACGAGACCGGATTTCTTGCCTGCGATCTTTGCCATGGTCCCGCCTCCCCTCAGCGCATTTCTTTTCGAGCGTTGTAGACGTTCCAGACCAGGATCGGCAGCACGAGCAGCATGATGACCATGGCGCTGGCCGAGCCGACACCCCAGTCATTGGCGCGGAACAGCTTGTCGAACATGTAGTTGGCGAGGACCTGGGTCTCCCACTGGCCGTTGGTCATCGCGAAGACGATGTCGAAGACCTTGAGCACGACGAGCGTGATCGTCGTCCAGACGACGACGACGGTTCCCATGATCTGCGGGATCTTGATCTTGAAGAAGATCTCGAAATCGTTGGCTCCGTCGATCACGGCGGCTTCAATGGTTTCCTCCGGGATGCCACGCAGGGCAGCCGAGAGAATGACCATAGCGAAGCCGGTCTGGATCCAGATCAGCACCACCATCAGGAAGAAGTTGTTCCAGAAGGGCACCGTCAGCCAGGTCTGCGGTTCACCGTAGGGATAGGCGAAGGTGAGCACGGAATAGATGGATATGACGGCGCGGTAGGCGAGCCAGACACCGGCAAGCGTGACGGCCGAGCGGACGACCACGCCGATCTTCGAGCTGCCGCCACGATAACCAATACCACCGGCGAGCGGGCGCAGCAGCTGGTAGATGCCGTAGGCGACAAAGGCGATGAAGGCGACCAGCAGCAGTGCGGGAAGCACGCGCAGAACGAGGACGGTGCCCATTCCGCCATCGAAGGAGAGCCACAGAGCATTCAGGATGCCGATCTGCTCCTCGCCTGCAGGGCGCGTGTCATAGACCAGCTTGAAAATGACGGAAGCGCCGACGAAGGAAATCGCCATCGGCATGAAGATCAGCGATTTGGCGATGTTGCCCCAGGAGATCCGGTCGGTGAGCTGTGCGGCGAGCAGACCGAATGCGGTCGACACGGCCGGAACGACCGTCAGCCACAGCAGGTTGTTGCTGATCGCTTCCCAGAACTTCGGTTCGCCGACCATCCTCTGGTAATTATCGAGGCCGACAAATGCGCCACCAGCGCTGCGATCGGTCACCGAAAGCCAGAGCGTGGCCACCACCGGATAGGCCAGATACATGCCAAGAGCGAAGATTGCGGGAAACAGGAACAGCCAGGGCCGAACCATATTGGCGCGGTTGATGTTGCGCCCGGCATGCTCTCCCTTGGCGGGAAAGAGAACCCTGTCGATGAACATGTTCGACAGATAAAAATAGCCGATACACCCACCGACACCGATGACGATCGTGATCAGAGCCTGCAACGCTGGATTCATGATGGTCTCCCCCTCCGCATGCCTTCTGATTATTTTGTGCGAGCGCCCGAACCCAATGGCCCGGACGCTCGTGAGGCAGCTCTGCTCTACGGCAGCTTACTTGATGCCGTCCCAGGACGTCTGGATCGACTTTGCAACATCTTCGGCAGACTTGCCACCGACATAATCGACCATGCCGGTCCAGAAGCTGCCGGCACCAACGGCGCCCGGCATCAGGTCGGAACCGTCAAAGCGGAAGGTGGTTGCCTGCAGCAGGATGTCGTTCATCTTGCGGACGGTCGGGTCGGTGAAGACTTCCGGGTTCACGCCCTTGTGCGGGGTGAGGAAGCCCTTCTGTGCCATCCAGATTTCGTGGGCGATCGGCGACTTCAGGAACTCGATGAAGGCGCGGGCAGCCTTGCTGTCCTTGGTGATGGTGAAGGTGGTACCGGCACCGAGAACCGGGCTGCCGAGGTTCTTGTCGGCATAGGCGGGGAAGTAGAAGAAGTCTGCATCTTCACCGACCGACGTGCCTTCGGGGAAGAAGGACGGGATGAAGGAGGCCTGGCGGTGCATGTAGCACTGCGGCGGCGATGCGAAGAGGCCCTTCGGGCTATCGCGGAAGTCGGTGGATGCAACGGCACCGGCGCCACCGACGACGAACTTGTCGTTCTTGGCGAACCAGCCGAATTCGTTGATGGCGTTGACGACAACCGGATCGTCGAACTTCATCTCGTTGGAGACCCACTTGTCGTAGTCTTCCGGCGATGCAGTGCGCAGCATCATGTCTTCGACCCAGTCGGTGGCCGGCCAACCGGTGGCGGCCCCCGAGCCGAGACCGATGCACCACGGCATACCGCCGTCAGCAACGATCTTTTCGGTGAGAGCCTTCAGCTCTTCCATGCTCTTAGGCACTTCATAGCCGGCATCTTCGAAGTTCTCCGGCGAATACCAGACGAGCGACTTCAGGTCGGTCTTGAAGGGGAAGCCGTAGAAAGCCTTGTTACCGTCCTTGCCGGCATAGGTGCCGAGGTCAACCCAGGACTGACCAGCTGCATAGTTGTCCTTCAGCCAGGATGCGTTTTCAGCACCGAGATCGGTCAGAAAGCCGCGCTTTGCCATGTCGGATGCGAGACCCGGCTGCGGGAAGATTGCAATGTTCGGAGCGGAGCCGGCTTCGAGGTCGACAACGACCTGCTGTTCGAAGCTGTCGGAACCGGTGTAGCGAACATCAGCGCCGGTGGCGGCTGCAAAATAGGCCAGAACGCTTTCCACGAGCACCTGGTCAGGGCCGAGCCAGGGTCCAAAGATCGTGATCTGCTCGCCAGCAAGCTGGGTCTTCTTTAGCTCTTCGAAGCTCGCCCAGTTGAACTTGGCGTCCTCACCCGGCGCGAACTTCAACTCCTGCGCGCCGACAGAACCGGCCACGAGCGCAGCGGCTGCCACGGTCATCAAAAACATCTTCTTCATGTGATTTACCTCCCATCACATCGGACGGCCAAACGTCCTTGGTCAGCGCATTATCCTCAAAGCGCTTTGGCCCCTATTTCATCCCATTGGGTTCCATATTGAGTCAAGCGCTTTTCTGGTTCTGCCGCATTTTGGCGCAACGCTTCGCACGGTCAGCGGCATCTGCATTGATTTAAAGCATTTTTCTCTTGTCGCCGGCCCGGCGTCTGCGCCATAGTCGAAGCGCTTTGGCCACCTGTGGAGGGAACTGGCGGCCCGGCAAGGGAGAGGAATGCCTGCAGTGAACTTGAAAGAATTGTCACAGATGCTCGGCCTGTCGCAGACGACGATCAGCCGCGCACTCAATGGCTACCCGGAGGTCAACGAGGAAACACGCCAACGCGTGCTCCAGGCTGCCAAGGACACCGGCTATCGTCCGAACCGGGCGGCACAGCGCCTCGCGACCGGCAAGGCCGGATCCATCGGGCTGATCATGCCGATTTCTCCCGACCATAGCTCGGACATGCACTTCGCCGAATTCCAGAGCGGGCTCGCCGAGGCATCGATTGTCCACGATTTCCACTTCGTCATCATGCCCTCCCGGGCAGAAGAAGAGGAACAGGCGATCCGCTGGCTCGTCTCGAGC
This sequence comes from uncultured Allorhizobium sp., assembly GCA_958439205.1. GTDB lineage: Bacteria > Pseudomonadota > Alphaproteobacteria > Rhizobiales > Rhizobiaceae > Allorhizobium. The sequence goes on from OY288189.1 coordinate 4,229,627, forward strand.
GGCAGCGTCGATGGCTACTATCTCGCCTATGTGCGCGAGAAAGATCCGCGGATCGCGATGGCGAAATCCTTGTCCCTGCCCTTCATCGTGCACGGGAGATCCTCCGGTCTCGATCTGGATTACCCCTTCCTCGACGTGGACAACGAAGGCGCCTTTTATGATGCGACGCGCTTTCTGCTCCAGCTCGGGCATAAGCGCATTGCGCTGCTGAACGGTCAGGCGGAGCTCGACTTTGCCTATCGGCGTCGACTTGGAACGGAGAAGGCGCTCGCTGAGAAAGGGTTCCTGCTCGATCCCCGGCACACCCGGCACAGTTTCATGGGCGACGAGCAGGGCTATCGCGGCATGAAGGAGATCCTAGGCTTGCCGGATCGTCCGACCGCGGTTCTGTGTGCCAGTACCGTGCTTGCGCTCGGCGCCGTCAGGGCGATGAACGAATTCGGGTTGAAGCTCGGGACCGACATCTCGCTGATCGCCCATGACGACGAGTTGCCGCTGCTGAAGCCGGAGAACTTCTCGACGCCGCTCACCACGACCCGCTCCTCGCTGCGCGCGGCAGGAAAACGGGTCGGCGAACGCCTGATTGCCATGATCAATCAAAGCGAACCGGCCTTGCCGGAGCAGGAATTGTGGAAGGTGGAGCTGGTGGTTCGGGCCTCGACGGGACCGGCGCCGGCCTAAGGCACGGCGCCCAGTTCAATCCGTCAGAAGCTTGGCGCTGCCACACCCGCCCGACGATGGGCAGCGATCACGGTGTTGGCCATCAGCATGGCGATCGTCATCGGGCCGACGCCGCCGGGAACCGGGGAAATGGCCTTGGCGACCGGCTTGCATTCGGCGAAGGCGACATCGCCCACCAACTTGAACTTGCCCTCGCCCTTTTCGGGTGCCGCCACGCGGTTGATGCCGACGTCGATGACGGTCGCACCCGGCTTCAACCAGTCGGCCTTGACCATTTCAGCGCGGCCGACGGCTGCGACGAGGATGTCGGCCTGACGGGCGAGTTCGGGCAGATCGCGGCTTCGCGAATGGCCGATCGTGACGGTGGCGTTTGCGTTGAGAAGAAGCTGCGCCATCGGCTTGCCGAAGAGGTTGGAGCGACCGATGACCAGGGCATTCAGGCCCGAGAGATCGTTACCATGGATCTGGCGCACCAGGATCATGGCGCCGGCCGGGGTGCAGGACAGAAGTCCGGTCTTCAGATCGCCGGTCGCCAGCTTGCCAGCATTGACGATGTGCAGGCCGTCGACATCCTTTTCCGGCAAGATCGACTGGATGACGGGCTCGCTGTCGAGATGCCTGGGCAGCGGCAGCTGGACGAGAATGCCATCGATGTCAGGATCGTCATTCAGCGAGGCAACCAGTGCCATCAGGTCGGCTTGAGAGGTATCCTCGGGCAGCGTGTGCTGGATGGAGTTGAAGCCGCACTGCTTGGCCATCCGGCTTTTGGCGCCGACATAGGCGTGGCTTGCCGGGTCATCCCCGACGATGACGACTGCAAGGCCCGGCTTGCGGTGGCCGGAGGTCTTCAGCGTTGTTGCCGCTGAGGTTACCGCTTCGATTACCGAAGCGGCGGCGGCCTTTCCATCGATTACCGTGGTCGTCACTGTGCTCAATCCCCGTCTTCCACTGGCAGCAAGCTAGCGCCAACGCAGGGGCACCATTTGCCTGTCACCGTCCTATGCTGTCAAATTGCGGCATATTGCAAGGCAGGAATTTGCGGGGTGCTCAGGTGGTAGGCGTGTTTTGATGGCGCAGCCGGTAGCTCACCACATGAGCAAGGAACACGGGAATGCCGAGAACATAGCGCCGCCAGAGACGCGAGGGCTCAAGCCAGAGGCGGAAGAGCCATTCGGACCGCAGCCGTCGCATCCAGCGCGGCGCACGCGCCACCCGCCCTGAGACGAAATCGAGCAATGCGCCTACGCTGATCACGACACGGGCATGTTCACTGGTCAGATGCCGGTCGACCCATTTTTCCTGCAAGGGCGTGCCCATGGCAACGAGTAGCAGGTCGATGCGGGCTGTCTCTATGCGTTTCAGGATCAGGGCCGGATCGGCCCGGTCGAAATAGCCATCCGAGATTTCGACGAATTCGTGCCACGGCGTCTGCCGGCGGAGGTTGGTCGTCGCAGACTTCAGAACGGCAGAGGTTGCTCCGAGCAGTCCAACCCGCAGGGGCCTGGAGATGAATGTCAGCGCAGCCGGCACGAAATCAGTGCCGTTGAGATTGGCCGTGAAGCGACCGCCGTGCAGGAAATGCGCCGCGATATCCACCCCAATGCCGTCGGGCAGAACCAGCGAGCGCTCCAGAACCGCGCGGTATTCCGGGTCGCCCACCATGACATTGGCGTTGTTGGCATTCAGGAAGGCAATGTGGGTGAAACCGTCGCGAGCAACCAGCTTCTGCTCCAGATGCACCAGAGCCTCGTTCCAGCCGAGATCGCGGACCGGCATACCGAGAATGGGCAGCACAGGAACAGCAGGCTGGGCGGAGCCGACCGCAGAAATTTCTACCGGCTGTTTCCGGGCAGAAGATGAAGAAGTTGGCATGGCGGGTCCCGAAGATCTGAGGCTCGGAACCTATCAGCCATCGCTGAAATTCAAGTGAAAAACGGGGCTAAAACTCTCAGGATCTGATCAAGGCTTCGTTCACCCTATTGGCAAAACGAAACCGAGGCCTGATCAGTGGCCAGACGAGGCCGGCGCCTCTTCGACCTTCTCACCCTCGACGACCGTGGTCATCTCCATGGGCTTGGACCCACCGTCGGCGGCCTTGCGGGCGGCGTCCTTCGAGACGTAGTCGAGCTGCTCGATCAGCACCTGATCGACCATGCCTTCGCCCAGTCTCTCATTCATCTCGACCTTGATCTTCTCGCGGAAGTCGTTGACGTCGAAAGCGGAGACGTTGCCGATGTCGACCATCTTGTTGCCGACAAGCAGGGTGAAGAGCTGGTCGGTCATCAGCTCGGTCGTGGGCAAGTCTTGTCCCTTGACCTTTTCCTTGTCCATCATGAAGGAAATGCGGGTCAGGAAATAGCCGGTGACATCACCATTTCCGATGACGGGAATGGTGATCGGCTCGCCCCGGATCAATTCCAGGGCGGCCTTCTTGGTTTCTTCCTCGCTCGGGCCGGCAGGGGCTGTCGCCAGGAAGATCGAGCCGTAAACGGCTCCCAGCGTGACGATGCAGACCCAAAGGCCGATTCCGAGTATCTTGCCCATCAGAACTCGCTGAACTGGAACTGTTCCTGAGAATAGGTGCCGTCACCATCGGCGTCACGGACAGCATTCTTCAGGAGATCGGCGACGGCGCGAACGGCTGCGAGGTGAGCCTCGACACGGCGCGCATTGAGGGCGAGCTTTTCCTTGAGAGCATGGAGCTGCTCGACGTAGTTGACGGCGAACTCGCGCGGATCGGTATCACGGAACAGCATCGTCAATTCGTAAAGGCAACGGCTCTTGTGCGCGTTGGAGACCTTGAAGTCGAATTCCGGATCCTTGCCGATACGCTCGTTTTCGTTGTCGATGATGCGCTCCAGGCGGCTCAGCACCGTCTTGACGCGATATTCGCTCGAAACAACTTCCATGAAATTCTGCCCTATCTTCCTAAAACAATCAGTTGTTGTCGTCAGCGCCGGCACCCAGGGTGCGGCGTTCAAGATCTGTCACCCAGCTCATCGCCAGACCGCGATCAGTCTCGTCGGTCGAGGCGTTTACGGCGTCGGCGTCCTCACCACGAACGCGCTGAAGGGCGGTCTCATACATCTGCTCTGCGATGCCCACGCCGCCTGACTCAGCAATGGTCGAGCCGAGCTGTTCGGCCATCATGCTCTTCCACATCTCGCCGGCATTGCCCTTGCCGTACACTTCCTCGCTCTCGTCCGGCAGCATGCTCTGGACGAAGTTGGTCAGATAAACGGCTTCGAAATCGCGATAGATCTTCGGTGGCTTGCCGGTGTCTTCGACCTTCTCGGCCGTCGCTTCCGTGCGGGCTGCATTGGTGGTGCGGTTCAGGATGTCGACGGTCGCACCGAAGCCTGCGCCCTTTTCAGCGAGACTGGACGCCATGAAGTTGGCGCGGTTGATCTTCAACTGTTCCTGGGCGGCGGCGACTTGCGCCGGATCGGCGGCGCGGATCACGTCCAGCACCAGATCGCTCGGAGGAGAAATGGCCACGGTGACATCCTCGATTTTTGTTCGAGGCGACTATCACTCGTGAAGCTTGCTGGAGGCTGGTGTGGCGAACTTGATGTCGATCAGGTCGTAGATGGCGTCGTCGTCGCGCTCGCGTTCTTCGTGATCGCGAGCATCCTTCATGTTTTCTTCCAGCCGGTCGCCCTTGGCACGCTCGCGCATCAGCTTCATTTCCTGAACCTGCTGCAGGCCGTGCAACTGCTTGTCCGTGTTGGAGAGGCGGTCGAAGCGGTCGGCATAATTCTGCGCGAACAGCCGGTGCAGCGGCTCGAGCGACCCGATCGCCTCCATGACGTTTTCCATCGAGCGGGCGTTCTCTTCGATGCGCTGGGCGGTAATTCCGAGATCGCTTTCGGCCATGCGCTCCATATGGCGCTGCACGGCGACGAGACGCTTCAGCTTGTCGGATTTCTTCTGCGTTGCCATGGCGTCCTCTTCAGAAGTTGAAGATCATCGGAAAGTACTGACCGAACTGCATCACCATGGCAGCAATGGTGAAATAAACCAGTATCAAGCCGCCGAGCAGCAGATACGGGGTCGAGATGTAGAAGACCGGCACCTGGGGAGCGAGCTTGTTCACCAGGCCGACGGCGAAGTTGAACATCAAGCCGAAGATCAGGAACGGACTTGCGAGGCGCAGCATCAGCATGAAGGTCTGCGACAGCGTGTCGGTCAGCGTGATCAGCATCTTCTGGCTGTCCGGCATGCCGCCCAGCGGCATCACGGTGTAGGAATCGACCAGCGCGCGGAATACCACGTGATGGAAATCCAGCATGAACAGGACGAGAAGCCCGCTGAACGAGATGAGGTTGGTCATCTGGTTTTCGGAGGTGTCTTCCAGAATGTCGGTGGCGCCCGGTGTGTTGAGACCAATCGCCATTGATATCGCCGAACCGGCAAACTGCAGTCCCAGCACATAGAGGCGCGGCACGAGACCATACATGACACCGATCAGCAGCTCGGCGAAGATCACGCCGACGAGGGTCGCCGCGGTGCCCTGGACGCTCGGGTAGATCGTGTCGAAGAGCAGCGGCGTCATGGCCATGGAGACGGCAAACGCCAGGAAGAACCGGATCGTGGTCGAGATACGGGCGGAGGAAAAACCCGGAAGGGTCATGATGCAGGCGCCGATGCGACAGAAAATCGCCACCAGCACCAGCACAGTCCCCTGCGGGTCAGCAATCATGAAATGGAGCCCAAAATCTTGATCTCGATGCCCTTGGCCAGTTCGACATGGGACAGAACGGGCAAGGTCGCAAAGAGTCGTTCGATGATCATGCGCACATAGGACCGCGTTTCGGGCGAGGTGACAAGCACGAAGGGCAGGCCACGGTCCATGAATTCACGGATTACCTGGCTTGCCTGCTCGGAAAACTCTTCCAGGCTGCGGGGATCGATGTCGAACTCGACGATCTCACCCTTGGCGTCACGCTTGAGGGCCTGGTGGAAGACGAGGTCCCACTTTGAGCCGAGTCGCAGGACGCGAAGGACACCGTTGTCGGTGAGGTCGCCGCAGAGCTGCTGAGCCATACGAACACGGACGTGTTCGACGATCTGCTCAGTCTTGCGGACATGCGGGGCGAGCTCTGCCACGGCTTCCAGGATGAGGTGCAGGTTGCGGATCGAGACGCGCTCAGCCAGCAGCAGCTTCAACACAGCCTGCAGGCCCGAATAGGACATGTGCGACGAGCAGATCTCGTCGGCGAGCTTCTTGTATTCGGGATCGAGGCGATCGATCAGGACCTTGACGTCCTTGTAGGACAGGAGCTGCGGCAGGTTGTTGCGGATGACTTCCGAGACGTGGGTCAAGACGACGGAGACGTTGTCGATCGGATGGAAGCCTTCGCGCTTCAGTTCTTCGGTGAAGGTTTCGAGGACCGAGACCGCCGGCATGCCGAAAGCGGGTTCGCGGATTTCGTCGCCAGGAACATTGGGCCTGCGGCCGGAACCGGTGACGACAAGGACTTCGCCGACGCGCAGGTTGTTGGAGGCGACCGTCGTGCCGTGGATGCGGATCTGGTAAGCCTTTTCCGGGATCATGATGTCGTCTGTCACCTTGATCTCGGGCACGACGAAGCCGTACTGGCTGGCGAACTTCTTGCGCATCTTGCCGACGCGGAAGGCCAGTTCCTGGTGCGCACCCAGAAGGCGGGTCGATACGAGCTTGCCGAGCGCGAGTTCGATTTCCGAGGTCTTGAGTACGGACTTGACCGAATCCTTCTCGGCTTCCTTGCTCTGGATGACCTTCTTTTCTTCCTGATCGCGCTTGAGCTGGTTTTCCGCTTCGAGCTGGCGGGGGATGAACCATGCACCAAAGGCCATGAGGCCACCGAGTGCGACGAAGGGAATGAACGGCAGGCCCGGCACGATCGCGAGAGCGCCCATCAGGCCTGCTGCCACGTACAGTGCGCGCGGATAGCCGCTCAGCTGATTGACGACGGCCTGGTCGGTCGACCCCGGCGTGCCGCCGCGCGAGACCAGAAGGCCGGCTGCCAGCGAGACGATCAGGGCCGGAACCTGCGAGACGATACCGTCACCGACGGAGAGCTTGACGAAGACGTCGGCTGCTTCGCCGAGTTCCATGCCGTGGCGGAAGTAGCCGATGATGATGCCGCCGGCGACGTTGATCGCGGTGATGATCAGGCCGGCGATGGCGTCGCCGCGGACGAACTTCGAGGCACCGTCCATGGCGCCGAAGAAGGAGCTTTCCTGCTCCAGTTCGCGACGTCTGTGCTGGGCTTCCTTCTCGTCGATGATGCCGGCGGACAGGTCGGCGTCGATCGACATCTGCTTGCCGGGGATGGCATCGAGGGTGAAGCGGGCGCCGACTTCCGCGATACGGGTGGCGCCCTTGGTGATGACGATGAAGTTGACCGTGATCAGGATCAAGAAGACGATCAGACCGATGACGAAGTCGCCGCCCATCACGAGGTTCGAGAAGCCTGCAATGACGCCGCCGGCTGCGTTATGGCCCTCGTGGCCATGAGTCAGGATCACGCGCGTCGTTGCGATGTTGAGCGACAGCCGGATCATGGTGGCGATCAGCAGGATGGTCGGGAAGGACGAAAAATCGAGCGGTCGCTGGATCCACAGCGAGACCATCAGGATCAAAACGGAAAGCGCGATCGAGAAAGCGAGACCGACGTCGATGAGGAAAGGCGGGATCGGCAGGAACAGGATGCACAGGATCATCACGATCCCAAGCGCGAAGCCGATGTCACGCCCGCTGGGGCTTACCTTCGGAATTACGAGTGCAGGAGGTTGCGCCATATCCGTTCCATCTCTTCATGAGAAGTCATCCGGAAGATCATGCTTCCGGCAGTCTGCCTCAGAGAGATAACGGTCGAAGCTTGCGCGAGGGTGTCAGGCGCCCGGCTAGAAACCGGATTGTATTCGCGAGAAGACCAGCGTTGTGAAGAGATTGATCTGCGCCCCGACAAAGGGGGCCGAAATGCCGATGGTGATCATGATCGCGAGGATCTTCGGCACGAAGGTCAGGGTCATTTCCTGAACCTGGGTCAGCGCCTGGATGAGAGCGATGACGACGCCAACGATCATGCCGGCCGCAACCGCAGGGCCGGACGCGATGATGATGGTCCAGATTGCAGCCTGGAGAATGTCGAGAGCGTCTGCCTCATTCATGAGACGGTATCCTTTCGGAGCGGCGAATCATGCCCTCCACTCCGAAAGGCCTAGCATATCAGGAACCGGTCGTCGTGCCGGTCGTCGGCTTGGTGCCGACACGAACGCCAACCACGATCGGGACTTCCTTGCCATCGGTGGTGGTCGCGATCATCGTGTCGCTGTAGACGCGAACGGAGGCGACGACACCGCTGGTCTTTTCATCGGCGCTCGTGATGGTCTTGCCGATGTAGGACGAGGCATTGGTCAAGGCATTGCCGGTGATCAGAGTCTCGAGGTTCGAGTTCATCTGGATCGACTGCTCGACCTGCGAGAAGGTGGCAAGCTGGGCGATCTGCTCGCTGGCGTCCATTGGATCCGTCGGATCCTGATTTTTCATCTGGGCAATGAGCAGCTGCAGAAAGCTGTCATAATCCAGAGACGCCTTGGCAGAAGCTTGGCTCGCCGCACTGCCGGATGTCGAGGACGTGGTCGTCGTGGCCGTCGTGGCAGCAGTTGTGGCTGCTACACCGTCTACCGCCATGGTGCGATCTCCTTGCGGATCTGTTCGATCGTTGCCGGCGCCATTTCCTGATTGTTCAGGATGCGGTCCTCGATCGGATACAGCTGACGAATGGCCTTGAGAGCATCAAAGGCGCGACCGGACGAAACCATTCCATCGATGCGCTTAAGCTCGGCAAGGATCTCTTCGTTCTCGAAGCACGACAGCAGCATGATCACGGACTTGCGGAACATCGCAAGCGACTGATCCTTGCCTTCCGGATTGATCAGCATCATCTGAGCGATGAAATACAGCTGACGCAGCGGGGTCGTGGCCTGTTCGGGCTGGAGAACGTGGTTCTCAAGCAGGAAAGTCACATCGTTCAGGAACTCGAGGGCAACCTTGCGGTCGACGCGCAGAACCGCTCCATTGATGAAAATACGTTCGCCCGACTTGAGCGAGATGCGCAAAGTGCTCTTCATTTAAGTCCATCCCTGATGATGGTTGTCACGTCGATAATGCCCTGGAAGTTTTCCGACTCGCGTTTGCGGATCCGGTCACATTCTTTCAAAATCCAGATGGCGATGGAAATCAGGTTGGCGCGGATTTCCTCGCCCAACTGGTTTTCCGGGTTTTGCAGATCTTCGATCAGCCGGACCCAGACCCGGCGCGTGTAGAAAAGTGCCTCGATCGCTTCGCGGGAGTAACCCTTCTTATCCCGCGCCGCGCTAAGAAGCTGGATGCAACGGTCAAGGGCCTGACGTTCGCGATCCTTGGCGTCAGCGACGCCATCCTCCATAATTTCGGCATATGAGAACTGGTACATTCAGTTGCCCTTCAGGTTCATTTCACCCTTTGCTCATCAAAGGTAGTTGACAAGGCTCAGCGCCTGGATCTTCGAGGTCAGCGTGTAAGATGCTTCCACCATGGAAAGCAGAGAGTTAACGCGAGTCGAGGCTTCGTACGCATCTACTTCAATTTTGCTCGACAGGCTGGTCTCGATTATATCCACCTGAACCTTGAGCGAGGCATCCGCCTTCTCAACTCGGTTCTGAGAAAGACCGAGTTCCGAGCGCGTGGAGTTGATGCCGGTGATTGCGCGGCCGGTGTAGTCGATCGCCTTGTTGATCGCGGCCGTTACAGCATTGGCCGGAGCCCCGATGCTCATCAGTTCCGTGGTCAACACTGCGGCCAGCGCGAAGTAACGGAAGCCGTCTTCATTCGCGGATGCAGAGGTCTGGACGGTTTCGGACTGCGTGATGCGGCTCGTCATCGCCTCATCGGTGGCGCTGGACCAATTGGTGTTCCAGTCCGGACCGGTGAACATCGGCTCGAGCGTGGAGGTGATGAAGTCCTCCATGCTGGGCGCTGCACCGCTTGCCGCAATCGTTGCCGTATTGGCCGTGTCGGTGGGCGCAAATCCGAAATAGGCAGTGAATGCCGTGTCGAACGCAGTCTTTGCGGCCGAGGTCTCGGTGTATTCGGCAAGCGGCTGGACGTCGGTATTGATGCCGGCAAACAGGAATTCGCCGTTGGCCGACTGATTGGCCATGCTGGTCATGGTCGACAGCGAATTCTTCACCGTCATGACGGTGGTTTCGATCGTGTCGCTGTTCGACGAACCGGAGATGGTGATCAGCGCGTTGTTCATATCCTCGGCGGCCGTGGCAATCTGCTTCAAGGCTTCCTGGGAAGCCGAGAGACGCTGGGTCGCGATGGAGTTGTTGCTGATCATCGAGTTCAGCCGCAGGCTTTCCCGGTTGAGGTCGACCACCGTCGACGTCTTGCTGCCGAGCTCGGCACCAATGTCGGCATAGAAACCCGTGCTGACTTCCTGCTGGGACTTCAGGAGTTCGTTCTGCGCCTGCCGGATGGTCAGGCGCATCGATGTCTGGGTCGATAGATTAGAAACGCTGGCTGTCGACATCAGGGATTACCCCGCCATTTCGAGAACGGCCTTCAGCATCTCGTCAACGGTAGAGACGAGCTTGGCCGCGGCCTTGTAGGACTGCTCTACATCGAGCAGCAGCGATAGTTCTTCATCCAGGCTGACTGCCGTCTTGGAAGAGTAGGTCTGGAAGGTCCGCTCATAGAGCGCCTGCTTGTTTTCGTTCGCCGTCGTCGCGTTCGAGCGCAGTTCTTCGAGCCAGCCGATCGAGTTGCTGGCGAAGGACAGGACACTTGCATCCGTCTTCAGGTCGGCATCGGCGGAGAAGCTGCGATTGGCCGCAAGCTCATCCACGTAGGAGTTGATGAGGTCGGTGAAACCGGAGGACCCATCGACGTTTTGAACATAGGCGGCACCGTTGATCCCGCCGTCGCGGATCAGCATCGGGTCACCGCCGGCATCCGAGCGAACGGCCGGGTTGACTTGAATGAGGGCAGCTAGTCCAGGTTCAACAGTGCCTGTTGCCGGAACAGTGCCAGTCGGCCAGGTGAACAGGCCGGGCAGCTCACCGCCGCCACCGGTGTCGGTTTCCTGGAAGGCCTCAACCAGGCCACGGGCAATTTCGTCGAGCTGGGTCTGGAAGGTCGGAGCGATGACATCGCGGATCTGAACCAGGGAAGCCAGCGAACCCTGGCCGTCCGTATTGCCACCGACGCCGGCGCGGACCGGTGTGCCATCGATGTAGATCGCGTTGCCGGAGACGGTCGCGTCGTAGGTATAGGTGCGAACGAAGCTGACTTCACGCGGATCGGTCTCGAACAGCGTCGTGCCATCATAGGTGTAGAGGACCATGTCGCTGTTGTCGCGCATGTTCACGGAAACGCCGATGATCCCGGAGATTTCCTTGAGCAGCGTGTCGCGGCGGTCGAGATAGTCGTCGGCAGCCCCGCCGGTTGCCGTCTGGCGCACCACCGTGTCGTTGACGATCTTGAACTCTGCAAGCAGCTTGTTGAGCGTTTCCACCTGCTCAAACATCTGAGCGTCGGTGTCTTCGCGCAATTCCTGCGTCGTGGTGGTCGCGTTGTTGAGCGAGTTCACCACGTCGATCGCATCTGTCACCACCGTGGAGGCGAGTGCATATTCGCCTGGCGATGCCGCAAACGACTGGAGGCTGCTCTGCAGATTGGCAAGATAGGCAGACGGCGAGAGTTCGTAGTCATTGCCGCCGAGCGCATCGGAAAGCGTGGTCAATCCATCGAGCAGGGTCGACTGCGCACTTTGCTGCGCAGTCGAGGATGACATCTGCCGCAACAGTGCCATCTGCTGCGACCGCTCGTTCTGCACCGACGAGAAACCGTATACGGACTGCGTGACCACCGCGTCACGGCGAACGTAGTTTTCGTTGCCGGTGTTGGCGATGTTCGTCGAGATCACGGACGTCTGCTGCGACGTGTTCCGGAAGATCGAATTGGCCGTATTGAGCGACGATGCAAGCGACATAGGACTAACCTACTCTTTTGATTATCTCTTCAGGTTGACCAGGACTTCCATCAATTCGGAGCCGGTCTGGAAAACCTTGGAGTTTGCGGTGTAATTCCGCTGGGACTCGATCATGGCCGTCAGCTCTTCAGCCACGTCCACGTTGGAGTCTTCGAGAGCGCCGGACAGGATCGTGCCAAAGCCGCTGGAGCCGGCATAACCGAGGATGACGACACCGGAATCGTTCGACTGGGTGTACATGTTGCCGGCCACCGGATTGAGGTTGTCCGGGCTCTGGACGCTCGCAAGAGCGACGCGGAACTTCGGCACCAGGTCGCCGTTTTCGTAGGCGATCGAGACGACACCCTTGTCGTCGATCTCGTAGCCCTTGACCTTCGAGGCAGCGTTACCGTTGACCTTGCCTTCTTCAACGGAGAAGGCAGACGCGAGCTGCGTCGTATCACCGATTTCCAAGGTGATATCCGGCACCACTGCACCATCGATATCGAAGGTCTGCAGCGTGAGGGGCGTCGGGCTCAATGCCGTATCAAGCTGGCCGTCCGTGGTGAAGAAGAGGCTGGTTACGCCGAGTACCGTGGCCGGAACGCCCGGGCCGGTTGCTTCTACCGACCACTCGTTGTCGGTAACTTTCGTGTAGGTGAATTCAATCAGGCGGCTGGAACCCTGGCTGTCGAAGACCTTCAGCGAGGTCGTCTGCACGAAGCCGTCTTCCGCACCGTTGGGCAGGTTGACGTTGAGGGTACCGGTCGTCGAGGCGACAGCGGAGATGCCCGAACCGGACAAATCGACGTCTTCAAGTCCATCGAAGCCGTTCACGACGATGGTCGGATCAGCCGTGGAATCGTATTCGTAACCCTGGAGGGTATAGCCTGCGGTATTCTTGAGCGTGCCGTCATCCTGGAGAACGAAGGAGCCCGCACGGGTCATGTAGGGAGTGCCGTCGTCGCCCTTCACGATGAAGAAGCCGTCGCCGTTGATGGCGAGGTCCGTCTCGGAGGTCGTGTAGCTGAAGGTGCCCTGGCTCGAAATCGAGTAGCGGACATCGGTCTCGACGCCGCCGGAATTGTAGGCGCCGTTCGTGGTCGGCAAAATCATGGATGAAAACTGCACCGAGGCCTTCTTATAGCCGACGGTGCTGGAATTGGCGATGTTGTCAGCGACAGTGCTCAGCCGGTTCGACTGGGCGTTCATGCCGGAGACACCCGTTCGCATGGTTCCGTAAAGGCTCATGTCAAAATCCTCGTTTTATAGTCAATGGGAGAGTATGAGGTGGGCCTTGCGTGAAGCTGTCTGGCTGGAGGGCCCTGCCGTTTTTTCACCTCGTGGCGAGGAAAAAACTGCGGCCGCACAAGGGCGGCCGCGGGATGTAATCATCAGCTCCAGTCGATGCAGTAACCGAGGAAGCGTTTGGAATCGACGGGGTCGAAACCGAGCTTCTTGCGAAGCTTCTTGCGAAGCTTGGAGATGTGGCTTTCGACGACGTTCTCTTCGACTTCTTCGTCGAAGATGCCGTAGATCGCGTTGAAGATCTGGGTCTTCGAGACGCGACGACCGCGGTTGGAGACCAAATATTCGAGAATGCGGCGCTCGCGGCGCGGCAAGGGGAAGACGTCGCCGGCAATCTCGGGATCGCGGCCGTCGGAGAATACCTTGATCGGGCCGATCTCGGTGAAGTTGGTGATTGCCCGCAGACGCCGGCGGATAGCCGCAGCGCGTGCCAGGATTTCGCGAGGATGGACAGGCTTGCGCACGACATCATCGACGCCGCAGTCGAAGAGTGCGAGGGTTGCCTCCAGGGATGGCTGATCGCTGACTGCGATCACCGGTGCCTGGGTCCGGTCGCGGATTGCCCGCGGCAGCTCCAGGGTCGCCTCACCCTGTCCGAGCAGGAATGCTTCAACCGCCGCGATGTCGGAATCGGCCGCCGTATTGACCCATTCCCCGAACTCGCGTGGGTCGAAACCCGTCGAGGGAATTCCCTCGCGCCCAAATAGTGATGTGTATCCGTCTTTCACGAGCTCGCGCTCATCTACCACGACGATCATTCAGCCGCCTCCGAATCAGTGTGGTGTTTCGATGCACCATGGGTACGAATCGGGGGATTCATGAACAACTAGGAGAACTTAACCATAGTAATTAACGATTGATTAACCATTTGGTGCCGATTTGAACTAGATATAGTAGCTCGCCGAGCTATCAGGCACTATTTTGCAGTGGAAAAGTTAACGCAAGTTTCGCACAAGCTCTTGCTAATGCCTCTTTCATCGCAGTCTCGCCACATTTGGCAAATCGGCACAATCGTGGCTGTCAAACAACTCTCGATTGTTATTCACCGCAAAATTGTCGCGCATTGGGCGTCCAGCTTCCATAGCCCGTCGCCACCAAATTTGCGATCACGCGACACACATAGCGCTTCTGGGCCGGGTTGTTGTTAGGCCCCGCGTGGTACCTTGCAACAGCCATGGTCCATGTTTCGTGACGGCTATGCAGATTGCTGAGAAAGCGCGCTGCATATTCCACGTTACGCCGAGGGTCAAACATGGCCTCTGCGGAGCTGAAATGCTCTCCGTGGAAGTGCTGGTTGATCTGCATGCAGCCGACGTCGATGAGGACCGCGCCGCCTTCCCTCGCCCGCTGGAAAGCCTCAAGCGCTTCCTCCAGTTCATCGAAGTAATAGGCTTTGCCTTCCACATTCATGGCGAAGGGCTGAAGGCTGCCCTTGCGCCCCGTCTCGGTGAGGCCCACCGAATAGAGGATGCCTTCGGGTATGCCGAACTTGGCCGCGGCTGCACTGATGGCGCCCTCACAGGCCCCAAGGCTTGCCGCTGCCTCAGACGTAAAGCTGATCAGGGCGAGTGCCGCGAGCGTCGGTAGCCGGAGTATCCGTCGTTTGAACCAGGCGCTCATCTGCCGTCCGTACCCCGTTTCCTGCAGCCTCACCCTGCTGCTGCCGTTCGCTGCCAGCCTGGTTTCCGGACTGGAATGTCTGCTGGCCGGCTTGCTGGTTCTGCGCGCTGTTCTGACCGGTATCGGCGCTGCGATCGACAGTCGCGACCTGCATGTTCACCTGCACCTGGTCGACCACCAGACCCTGCGCGCGCAGGGCCTTCAGGATGTCGCTCTGATCGTTGGAGAGCTGGCGGAGCGCTGCCGGATTGTCGACGGTCAGCTGGACGCTCAGCTCCTCACCCGATAGCCGCAAGGTCGCGGTGACGCTTCCAAGGTCGATCGGTGTCATCTGGATCTTCAAGGTATGCACGACCTTGCCCTGGCTGGACTGGGTCGCGGCGTTGGCGAGTTCAGAACCTGGCGACATGGCGCCGACCCACTCGCTGTCGCCCAGCATGGCTGCTGTGATCGAAGCACCGTTGGTCGTCGAGACTGGCGCGATATAGCGTCGGCTGTCGACCACGGTAACCGTCTCGACTGCCTTCTGCTCGGACTGTTCGGATCCTTCGCTGCGCAGAAGTACCGGCTCACCCTTGCCATCCGCCCGGACGAAGCGGAAGTCGCGATTGCCTTCCGACCCACTGTCATCCGAGGTGGAGGCGTCTGTCTCTCCCTCCGACACGGCTGCCACGGCAAGGCCGTCAACGGCCTTCTGATCCGCCTTGGCGCTCTTCTCACCCTTGACGGGTTCATCGTCCTTTTCGGAGATCTTGGCTTCACCACCGGCCAGAAGCTGCAGCACATCTGCAAGGTCAGCGGCGGTTGTCTCGGCGCCTGCAGTCTCGCCGGATGCATGTTCGGCCGGAACCTCCTCGGTGCCTTCCTCGCCCTTGCGGTCGCGAACGGCGGCCATGGCCTTGGCGAGCTCCGCCTTGAGTGCGGGATCGAGACCCTCGATCTCGACCTCGGGCTCCTTGCCCTCCTTGGCGCTTCCCTTGCCCTGTGCCTTGGCGTTTGCCAGAAGGCGCACAAGCTCGCCCATGGACACGTCGTCCGGCAAAGCTTCGAGCTCTGCAAGCAGGGCATCGTCAATGCCAAACAGCGATGGGTCGGCGTTGCGCGTCGAGGTCTTTGCCGCAGGAAGATCGCCGTCCGCGTCTACGCTTGCCGCGTCTTCGTCAGAATTTCCGCCCTGCGACGTGCCACGCTCCTGCTCTCCAGAGCTCGAAAGCACCTTCGAGAAGCTGCCGCCGTCTTCTGCCCTGTCGCTACGACCGGAAGCGGATTGCGAGGCTGCGCCATCCGAAACAGGCAATCTGGGAGCTGAGAGTGCATCCATCATGATCAGGGGCCTTCTTTCTGGAGAAGATCGTCTATGGCATCGAGTTTGGACCGTCCCGCATCGACGAAGGTTCGCAGTTCGGGATCGATCTCGGCCTGCTCGGCCGGTGGCGTACCGGGCTCTGCCGCCGCGGGCCGTACTTCGGCCTCACCGGGGGCAGCGTCTGCCGGCTGCGGCTGCGGCTGAGCAAAGGGATCCTGCAGATCCTGGTCGGTCGCAGCAGACTCAACCGCTTCGCCGGACTGCGGCGCTTCGACGGGCGGGGGCGTCTGCGGGGCGGCCATGGGTTCCGGTTTGCGCAGAACCTCCTTGGCCACGGTTTCGGCAGCCTGGCGCAGCGCGCGGTCGCGAGGCGAAAGCGCGTCTTCGGGGATATTCATCAGGACAGCCATGGCATCGTCGACATTCTCAGTCGGGACGCCGACGAGGCTGCCATAGAGCTTGGCAAGGGCGTCTGCCCCCTCCTCGCTGCCGGACAGGAGCTTTGCCTGG
Source organism: uncultured Allorhizobium sp. (assembly GCA_958439205.1). Classification (GTDB taxonomy): domain Bacteria; phylum Pseudomonadota; class Alphaproteobacteria; order Rhizobiales; family Rhizobiaceae; genus Allorhizobium. The sequence goes on from OY288189.1 coordinate 4,246,058, forward strand.
TCAGCTGCCATGGTGGCGAGTTCCTTGCGACCGGCGATCGCCGCTTCACGCGCAACCCGGAGGTAAACCTCACGGCGCCGGTCGATATCCATGTAGCCGAGCGTGGCGTCGATATCGGCGGGCTTCAGCACATCGTAGTGCTCGACGACGAACCGGACGAAGAGATCGGCAAACTGGCTAGCATAGGGCGAGTAGAGGAAGCGGCGTGCGTAGCCGTTTGCATAGAGCGACGCCTTGTCGACGATCTTGGCGTCGACAGCGACTGCGAGCGAACGGCGAAGGGCTGCCTCTTCGACAATGGTGCCGGGAGCTGTCAGACGCGCCCAGTCATAGAACTTCAAGGCGGCAGCCGGATCCTTGGCGAGGGTGACATTGCCGGCAACGAGCGCGAGATAGGGGCCGATCTTGGCGTTCTTGTATTCGACCGCCATGTCGCCCAGTGTCTTGGCGATCAAGGTGCCCTTGCCGGTCAGATACTTGCGCAAGGCATCGCTGACGCGGTTGTCGAAATTGCCTTCGATATCACGGGCGACGAGCAATTCCAGCGTCGCGGGATTACCGCCGCTCATCGCATAGATCAGGGCCGCATCGACGTTGCGCGGATCCTGGAAGATCTTCGGATCGGCTGTGCGCAGCCGCTCGTCGATCGTGCCCAGCATGAAGCGCTGCATGTCTGCTGCGGAATGGTCACCCCTGATGACGGTATCCTGGACGAATTGCAGCGAACGCAGCATCCGGTAAGGTTCGAGCGTCTCGTCCACCGACTGCGCATGGCTCGACGATCCGGCAGCAAATGCCGCCAGACCGGAGAGCAGAACGCAGAGGGACAGTCGCCGGATGGCCATGCTCAGCCCTCATCCGCTTCGATCAGGATTTCGATGCGGCGGTTGGCATCCGCGAGCGGATCTTCAGCGACCTGTGGTCGGCGATCCGCGAAACCGGAAACCTGTTCGACGCGGTCCTCGCTCAGGCCGCCACGCACCAGCATGTAGTATGCGCTGTGGGCGCGGGCCATGGAGAGGCGCCAGTTGTCGTTTTCCGTACCCTTGAACTGGCGGGCATCGGTATGACCGCGGATGACGATACGGCCGGGCTTGTCCTGCAAAAGCTTGCCCAGTCGTTCCATCGCCAGCACCAGTTCGCGGCGCGGCACGGCAGAACCGACATTGAACATGGCTGCGTCGCTCTGATCGCTGATGGTGACGAGCAGTCCGCCTTCCGAAGGCGTAACGAGCAGGCCCTCGGCAAGCTTGCCGGCAGCGCCGCCGAGCGTTTCCTCGATCTCTGCCTTCAGCTTGTCGGCCGCCGCGAGCTGGACCTCGAGTTGAGCCTCTGCCGTGGGATCCACCTTGGCGGTTTCAACCTTGTCCTCGGTCTTGGTCTCGGACTGGTCGGTCTCGCCGACGTCGCTCTTCGGCATGTCGGCTTCCGCCGGCTTGTCACCGGTCAGAGCCTCGGAGGGGGTTGCCGGATCCACAGGCTTCTGTCCGGGAACGACAAGGGCGATCTGCTGCTCAGGCTCGGTTGAGGGATCAACCGGTTCGGTCGCCGGCGGTGCCGCGGTCTGGGCCTGCTCTGCCGGTGTCGGGGCATCGGTCGGCTCACCCGGCGGGCCGTTGGCCGTCTGCACCTGCTGGGTCCAGAAGTCGGGATCGAAAGGATCGCGATAGGCTTCACCGCCCTGCGCACCGGTCGACGGACCGGAATCGGCTGCACCGCCCTCGCCCTTGGCGCTGACATTGGCCTGCTGGCCAACTTCCTGCGCGATTTCGGCCAGAACGGAATAGGGGTTTTCGAAGAAATCGGCCTCGGAATAATTGGCCTCGTCGCCGGACGACGCCGTCTGATCGTCGCCAGTTGCGGCGGCCGAACCGACCTTGTCCTCGTCTTCGTCGACCTGGGACCGTTCCTTCTTCTCTTCGCCTTCGCTGGTCTCGACCGGCTTCTCCAGGCCCTTTTCGGTGGGCTTTTCGTCAGAGAGCTTGATCGGATTGAAGTAGCTGGCGACCGAGGCCTTGGTTTCCTCGTTGGCGGCGTTGACCAGCCACATGACGAGGAAGAAGGCCATCATCGCGGTCATGAAGTCGGCATAGGCGATCTTCCAGGCGCCACCATGGGCACCATCGTGGTCACCCTTATGGCGCTTGACGATGATGATCTCGTTTTTGCCGTGGTGGTGATTTTCGTCGCTCATGCCAGCACTTTCTTCAGGCTCGCCGTAAAGGCGGAGATGCGGGTCACAAGCGCCGCGTCACCGAACTCGGCCGTCAAGTCGAGATCGTCATCCTCCGTATGGCGAAGGAAGCTCGTGTGCTCTGGCATTTCGGACTGCAATTTCTGGAACAGCAGGCGCGGCCCCTTCACTTCGATCGTACCCGCGTCGCCAGAGGAGATGGCTGCCTGGAGCACGACGGCGAGATCCTTGACCGCCTTTTCCGCAAGCGCCTCACCGATGACCGGCGCCAGGGCAATAGCTGCCTGTTCGCTGACGGCGAGGGAGAGCTTCTCGATCAACTCGGGCAGTTTCGTGCCGACGATGGTTGCGAACTCGTCGCGCAGCCGTTGGTCGCGTTCCGCGAGCGCCTGGGCGTGGGCAATCTCCATCGCCTGCCGGTCGACCTCGAAACGCTCGGCGGCTGCCTTTTCGCCAGCCTCATGCCCTTCGGCATAGGCTTCGCGCCTGAGGGCTTCGACATCAATCGGGTCAGGTTCGGGCAGTGCCGGAAAGTCCATGTCGAACGCATCGACGCTCGGCAAATCGAAAGTCGGCGCCGAGGTCGGCGGTGCCGGCGGCGCGACGTCGCTGGAAAAATCCTTGAGATAACGGGCCAGAGGCATGCTCATCGGCAATCGCCTCCATCGGCGACATGGCGAGGCCAGGAAACACGGCCTTGCGCGAGAAGAAGATCAAACTTCAGCATATCCGTACGCGTTCTCTCATCTTCCGAAATTGTTCGAAGCTCGTTCGGCACGGATTGGCGCTCTTGTGCCACGTGCTTTCCTAAAACTAGGGGTTCAAACTTGCGCGAAGATGAATGACGTTTGCGGCCACCTGCTTCAAATCGACACGAGTGCGCCGGACGCTTTCGCATCCGGCGTCTTAACTGTTAGCGCTGGAAGAGTGTGAGAAGCTTTTCGGCGCTGCTGTTGGCGATCGAGAGGGCCTGGATGCCGAGCTGCTGCTGGGTCTGCAGGGCCTTCAGGCGTGTCGATTCCTCGTTCATGTCGGCATCGACCAGACGGCCGATACCCTTGTCGATCACGTCCATCAGGTTGGAGACGAAGTTGTCCTGCATCTCGATGCGCGACGTGATCGCACCAAGCGTGGCGGCGGCATCCGTCAGCTGCTGGATGACGTCGTCGACGACGGCGATCATGTCGTCGAGCTGTTCCTTGGTCGTGTTGGTGTCGATGGCGATTTCATCGCCGCTGGTCGGTGCGCCCATGTCGAGGAGGTAATACTCGCGGGCACCCGTACCGGTGTTGCGCAGCACATCGGCGTCGATCGACTTCGTCAGAAAGCCTCGCGAGGCATCCTGGATGTCGATCAGGACCGATTCCTCGGTATCGAAGTCGAGTGTCGTGACCTGCACGCTGCCATCGGCACCGCGAACGAAGGACGAAACAACCTGCTTCGTGCCGAGCTCTGCAGCATTGGTATTGTAGAGCCAGTTCTCGCCGGAGAAGGATGCGGACTGCGCTGCGGAAATCAGCTGATTCTTCAGCTGCGTCATTTCTTCGTTGATCTTGTTCTTGTCGACGCCAGGCTCGCTGGCCGCCACGAGCTTCGCCTTGATGCTCGACATAACGTCGACGACGTTGTCGAGCGCCGTGTAAGCGGTATCAACGGTCGCAGCACCGAGGCCAAGCGCGTCGGAAACGGTCGAGAGCGCTGCGTTGTCCGAGCGCATCGTGGTGGCAATGGACCAATAGCCGGCATTGTCGGCTGCGGTTTCTACCCGGTAGCCCGAGGAAACACGCCGCTGCGTTGTCTCGAGGTTGTTGTCGATCGAACGAAGCGTCTGCAGCGCCGCCATGGCGGCCGCATTGGTCATAATACTGGTCATGCTTGGTGCCCCTAAGCGTTCAGGACTGCGCATCCGGCGCTGGCCGGCAAGACGGGAGGGCATCATGCAGACCGCTCAAGCGCGCGGTCCCCGTCACTGTTAACAAATCGTTAACAGCGGCAGTTAACAAAGAGACCAAGGGCATGGCAAGGCATCGAATTGTCTTTTGTAGGCCAAACGAAAATGCCAAAAGTTTCGCGCAAGGCTCAAACGAAAATCCGCGCCTCTTGCGAGGCGCGGATTCACACCGATAACATCCGACACAGTCAGGGCGGGACGAAGTCGCCCCTAGCCAGAGCGCCGCTTACTGACGGAAGAGTGTCAGGATGCTTTCGGAAGAGGTGTTGGCGATCGAGAGCGACTGGATGGCCAGCTGCTGCTGGGTCTGCAGTGCCTTGAGGCGGGTCGATTCTTCGTTCATGTCAGCATCCACGAGGCGACCGACACCACTGTCGATCGAGTCGGTGAGAGCCGCGACGAAGTCTTCCTGCATGCCAATTCGCATGGAGATCGAGCCGAGAGCAGCAGCCGCGCTGGTCATCTGCTGAAGGCCGTATTCGACAAGTGACAGGGCTTCCTGCATGCCGGCGGTCGTCAGGCCGGTGATGTCGAGCTGGTCGATGGAAACACCTGCGATTTCGGCAGCTGCGACACCGGCCGTTCCGTCATTGTCCCAGTCGACAAAGGCGTCAAAGGTGTCCGAAATGCTGCCGATGATACCGGAGTTGTAGTCGATCAGACCAGCCGCGTCGCCACCGAACAGTACGGTCATGCCGTCCGCGGTTGTGGCATCGAGGGAATAGAGAGTGGTCGAAACGGAGACATTGCCGCTGGAGTCGCGGATGAAGCCGGAAACGACCGTCACATCCACGGGGGCAGTCACTGTGTCGGTGCCGGTAGCAACCCAGTTCTGGCCGCTGAAGCTTGCGGATTCGGAGATCGAGCGAAGCTGCTCCTGCAGCTGGTCGATTTCTTCCTGGATCTTGGTCTTGTCGACGCCTTCTTCGGTGGCGGCAACAACCTTGGCCTTGATTTCCTTCATCACCTCGATGGAGCTTTCCATCGCGGCGTAGGCGGTGTCGATTTTCGCGGCGCCGAGGCCGAGAGCGTCCTGGACGGCGGAGAGCGCCATGTTGTCGGAGCGCATGGTGGTTGCGATCGACCAATAGGCGGCGTTGTCAGAAGCGTCGCCGACACGCAGACCGGAGGATACACGCGCCTGGGTGTCCTGCATCTTCGAGTCGATCGAGCGGAGTGTCTGAAGTGCAGCCATCGCTGCGTTGTTTGTCAAAATGCTGGTCACGGTCGTGTCCCTTAATGGCTAGATCTGGGGACATCCCGGTCTTTCCGGGAACGATGACGCGGCGTAATGCCCTTAACCATTTCTTCGTCTTGGTTAACTCATCGTTACATGACCTCATGTAACCGGCTTATGGTTAACGCATGGTTAATCGAAACTGTAAAAATCCTTAATACGAAAAAAAGCCGCCCCGGAGGGCGGCTTCCATATTGGAGCTCTTCAGTCTTAACGGAAGAGCGAGAGGATGACTTCCGTGGAAGAGTTGGCGATCGAGAGCGACTGGACGGCCAGCTGCTGCTGGGTCTGCAGTGCCTTGAGGCGGGTGGACTCTTCGTTCATGTCGGCGTCGACGAGACGGCCAACGCCAGAGTCGAGCGAGTCAGACAGCTTGTTGACGAAGTCTTCCTGCAGTTCGATACGCATGGAGATCGAGCCGAGGTCTGCGCCAGCGCTGGTCATGTTGGCGAGCGCTGCGTCAACGAGCGTCAGGGCTTCTGCCATGTCGTCGTTTTCGAAGTTGGTGATGTCCAGCGTGTAGACAGACATGGTGCTTACGTCGGTGGTTGCACCCGTGCTGGTCGTACCGTCGGGCAGGGTGAAGGTCGTGGTGGTCCAGTCGGCGCCTACAGTACCGAGGATACCGGTCACTTCGTCGATTGCGCCCGTCGCGTCGCCACCGAACAGGATGGTCATTTCGCCAGCGGTGGTAGCGTCGAGCGAGTAGGTCGTGGTCTTGACCGATACGTTGTTGCCAGCGTCGCGAACGAAGCCGGAAACGACGGTCACATCGGCAGCGCCGGTTGCCGTGTCGGTGCCGCCAGCGATCCAGTTTTCACCGCTGAACGAAGCGGATTCTGCGATCGACATGAGCTGCTGCTGCAGCTGGTCGATTTCTTCCTGAACCTTAGCCTTGTCGACGCCTTCTTCAGTGGCGGTGACCAGCTTGGCCTTGATTTCCTTTACGACGTCGATGGCAGATTCCATACCGGCATAGGCAGTATCGATCTTCGATGCGCCGAGACCGAGTGCGTCAGACACGGCGGACAGCGCCATGTTGTCGGACTTCATGGTGGTGGCGATCGACCAATAGGCAGCGTTGTCGGAGGCTTCGCCGACGCGCTGACCGGAGGAAACGCGGGCCTGTGTGTCTTCCATGTTGCTGCCGATAGAGCGCAACGTCTGGAGTGCGGACATGGCGGCGATATTGGTGAGAATGCTCGTCATAGTAGTGTTGCCCCTTGAATGGCTGACTAAGAAGGGACATTCCGGTCTCTCCGGTAACGGCGCACAGCATCATGCCTGCTAACTGGCTGATTTTTAAGAGTTAGCTCGCCGCTTCGATAGGCCTAGATAAAACTATCAAGGTTAATGAAGGCCTAAACGAAAACGGGAAATCGAACTTTTCTGAAAATTTCTGCAACCTTCACGCGTGCGCGCGCGTAGCAGATTATGTTTAACAAAACGGAAAGGCCGCATTCGTTTCCGAATGCGGCCTTTACCTTGCCTCGTGTCCAGGTCAGCCCCCGGATGTTGAAGCTCTCCCTTCGCACGCCTCTGGTCAGCCACCAAGGCATATCGGCGTCGGGACAGTCTAGCCGGCCCTTACGGGCCGGCCTTTTCTTTCGATTAACGGAAGAGAGACAGGATGTTCTGCGAGTCGCTGTTGGCGATCGAGAGCGCCTGGATTGCCAGCTGCTGCTGGGTCTGCAGGGCCTTGAGGCGGGTGGACTCTTCGTTCATGTCGGCGTCAACGAGACGGCCAACGCCCTTTTCGATGGCGTCAGACAGCTTCTCGGAGAAGTCGGTCTGCAGCTCGATACGGGCAGAGATGGAACCGAGCTTCGCGCCGGCGCTCGTCATCTTCTCAAGTGCGGCATCAACCGAAACCAGCGCGGCGTCGATATCGTCGCTCTCGACGTCGATGTCCTTCACAGCGATGGTCGTGTAGTCGGTGCCGTCAACGGTGATCGTGTCGCCGTTTGCGCCGAGGATGCCGTTGTCGTCTTCAACTTCGCCGTCGGCGTCGAAGGTGTACAGCATGGACGTGTTGTCCATGGTGTATTCGGTCGTCTTGACGCTGACGTTGCCGTCAGAGTTACGAACGAAACCGCTGACGACCGTCTTGGTGGCGGCGGTGCCGGCAATCCAGTTCTCGCCGTTGAAGGACGAGCTCTTCGCGATCGATTCCAGCTGTTCCTGGAGCTGCGTGATTTCGTCCTGGATCTTGGCCTTGTCGACGCCTTCTTCCTTAGCGGCAACGATCTTGACCTTGATTTCCTTGACGACGTCAATTGCGGAATCCATACCGGCATAGGCGGTATCGACCTTTGCAGCGCCGACGCCGAGTGCGTCGGTGACAGCGGACAGTGCCATGTTGTCAGAACGCATGCTCGTCGAGATCGACCAGTAAGCAGCGTTGTCAGATGCCTTGGAAACCTTCAGGCCGGTCGAGATGGCGTTCTGCGTCGCTTCCATGTTGGAAGAGATCGAGCGCAGGGTGGCGAGCGCGGACATCGCGCTGGAGTTGGTCAGAATGCTGGCCATGTCAATTTGTCCCTTAAACGAGATACAAGAGGGGACATACCGGACTTACAAAAACTTACCGGTCACGGACGTTCGGCATCATGCCTTTGGTATTTTTCGTTGCTACCAGACCCGTCGTGCGAGCTCCAAACTCGCAGCCAATCCTTGCCAACTTCTTTACATTTTGAGGTAGCCCAAGGGGCGCTCAGGACGTGGTAAATCGTCCGTAAGAGAGCGTGGTGAAGCAATCGTAAGCGCTTATAGTTAACTCAAACGAAGGATCGGACCAGGCTGCCGACAAGCAGGTTCCAACCGTCGATCAGGACGAAGAACAGGATCTTGAACGGCAGTGAAATCGAGGTGGGCGGGAGCATCATCATACCCATGGCCATGGTGATGGTCGCGACGACCATATCGATGACCAGGAACGGCAGGATGATGAGGAAGCCGATCTCGAAACCGCGGCGGATCTCCGACAGCATGAAGGCCGGGATGAGCACCCGGTAGTCGACCTTGCCGTCGACGATGGTTGCCTGGCCACGTTCGTTGGCGATATCGACGAAGAGCGCGAGATCCTTGTCACGCGTGTTCGCCGTCATGAAGGTCCGGAAGGGCTCAGCGATAAGGGCGACGGCCTCACCTTCCGTGATCTGATTGCTCAGCAGTGGCTGAACGCCTTCGCGCCACGACCGGTCCATCGTGGGCGCCATGACATAGAAAGTCATGAACAAGGCCATGCTGGTCAGGATCATGTTGGAAGGGGTGGTCGAAAGCCCCATGCCGGAGCGAAGGATCGAAAAGGCGATCAGGAAACGCGGGAAGCTCGTGACCATGATCAGGATGCCCGGCGCCACAGACAGCACCGTGAGCAGACCGAAGGTACGAATGATCCACGCCGCCACCGATCCATCGATCGGGGTGTTGAAGATATCCGTCGGGAACTGCTGGGCCACAGCCAGTTCCGGCGCCATCATCATGACGGCGACGAAGATGAGAAACCGAATCATTCGATCACGAGCGTTCTGAACATCACCTTGGATACGCGGCCTTCCGAGCGCAGGTCAACTCGCTCCTGAAGGTCATCCTTGAGATATTGAAAGCCCCGTGGGCCCTCGACCTGTTGCAGTGATACCGTGCGCAGATAGGCCATGATGTCCTGGTGGACATCTTCGGCAATCTTGACGTCCGGAGGCCCGTTGAACATCAACGCGACTTCAAGCCGGATCCAGTTCTCCGAGGGGTAGGCAAGGTTGGTGGTGATCGGTTCAAGCGCGACCACGCCATTGGCTTCCGTCGAGATCGGAGGGAGCCCCTCCTCTTCCTTCTTGGCCTCGCCCTCCCCGCCTGAAGCAGCCGCCTCGGCAGCCTTGGCTGCATCTTCGGCCTGCTTCACCTGCGGGGCGAGCATGTTGCCGATGACCCAGCCGCCACCGCCGCCGACAGCCGTCAGCACGACGAGGGGGATGACGAGCGCCATCATGCCCGACTTCTTCTTGCCTTCGCCTTCCTGAGGTTCTTCCATGTAACTGTCCTCGGATCCGGTCAGAAGGGCGAGTAGATGTCGACGACCTGCTGGCCGATCGGCGGCTGCTGAACCTCGGTCAGACGGCCACGGCCACCATAGGAGATGCGCGCTTCGGCGATCCGGTCGTAGGAGATCTCGTTGTCTGCATTCACATCCTGCGGACGAACGATACCGGCGACGTTGAGGATGCGCAGTTCGTGGTTGACGCGCACTTCCTGGGAACCGCTGATCAAGAGGTTGCCATTCTCGAGCACGCCGGTGACGACGGCTGCGACGAGCAGGTTCAAGCGTTCCGAGCGCTCGGTCGAGCCCTTGCCGGACGAACTGGTGGTGGAATCGGTCGAGAGATCGCCCGACGTCCCGGTATCCGTGGAGAAGCCGAGGAAGTTCGAGATCTCCGCACCCCAGGACAGGCCGGTATTGTTGTCACGGCTGCGGTCCGTTTCGTTGTTGAACGAGGCGCGGTCGTTGATCTCGATGTTAACAGTCAGGATATCGCCGATGTTGAGAGCGCGGGCGTCCTTGAACAGAGCCGACTGGCTGTCACTCCACAGCGAATAGCCGCTGGCCGTCTGGGCCTGCTGCTTCGGATACATGGCCATCTGCGGCGTCTGGCTATAGCGCAGTCCGGACCCGATCGGGCTCATGGAAGGCGCGTTGCCGATTTCCTTGATGGTCTGGCTCTGGCAGCCAGCGAGGAGGAGAACGGCCAGCAGAGCCGGGAAACGCTTCATCATGATGGGTCCTTCGATGTATTGGGGTCGCCGGCGCTCGACATGATCGAGGCGACTTCCGCTGCCTTGTCCGGGCTCATCTCAGTCAGGATGAGACTCGACTGGCGGGGCGGCAGCTTCATGATGATGGCAGCGGCGAGGATGACATTGGTCTCCTCGAGCTGAGGTGCTGCCGCATCCGGCGCCATCTTCTTGTAGATCTCCACGAGCTGGCCTTCGGCCTGCTTCATGAATTCGTTGCGGCGCGTGAGCCAGTCTTCGTACTCGGCGCGGCGCTGTTCCAGGATTGCGATGCGGCTGTCGACATCGGCCTGCAGCTTTTCCAGCTCCTGCTTCTGCAACAGGTAACGCTGATCGCGTGCCGCATCGGCGATGCCGGTGCAGAACTGGCGGATTTCGGCTTCCGTCGCACTTTCCGGCGGCTGCTGCTGGCCAAGGGCTGTCTGCGCGAAGGCCGGAAGGGTGACAATCGCGAGGACGGCAACAGCATTGCGCAGCGCCACGCGAGAGAAATGAAGCTGGTTCGGCTTGATCATTGCAGGACGAGCTCCGCTTGCAGGGCGCCGGCCGACTTGATCCCCTGAAGGATCGCGATGACGCCGTCAGGCTTGACGCCGATGCTGTTGAGGCCGCTCACAAGGGTTCTGAGATCAGGGCCATCGACGATGGCGATCTGGTCACCTTCCTGGCGGATGGAGATGTCGGTCTGAGGCTGGACCGCCGTTTCCCCACGGGAGAACGGTCCTGGCTGAATGACCTGCGGTGTTTCCTGGACCTGCACGGTCAAGGTGCCGTAGCTCACGGCAACGCGCGAGACGCGGACATCGGCGCCGATAACAATGGTGCCCGTGCGCTCGTTGATGACAACGCGTGCAGGAGAATCGGTCGCAACCACGAGATTTTCGATGTCGGCCATCAGTCTTGCGAGGTCGGCGGTCCGGGGCTTCTGGACCACGATCTCCAGACTGTCGCGCGCTTCGGCGATCGGCGCGCCGTAGTTGGCGGCGGCATAGGCATTGATGGTGTCGGCCACGCGCAAGGAGGTGGTGAAGTCCGGATTGCGGAGCTGCAGCACGAGGTTGACGCTGTCCTTGAACTTGGACGGCAGCTCGCGCTCGATGATCGCGCCTGTCGGCACGCGGCCGGAGGTCGTGATGCCCTGCTGGACGGCTGCTGCATCACCCTGCGCATTGACGCCGGAGACAACCACGGAGCCTTGGGCAACAGCATAGATCTGGCCGTCGGCACCGGTGAGCGAAGTCATGACCAGCGTTCCGCCGCGCAGCGAGGTCGAGTCACCGAGCGAGCTCACGGTCACGTCGATGCGGCTGCCGGGGCTGGCAAAAGGCGGCAGATTGGCCGTGACCATGACGGCCGCCACGTTCTTGGCGTTGGACTGTCCGCCCTGGGTCGAGATGCCGAGGTTCTGCAGCATGGCGCGCATGGACTGGTCGGTGAAGGGCGAGGAGCGCAGGCTGTCGCCGGTTCCCTGCAGGCCCACCACGAGACCATAGCCGATCAGCTGGTTATCACGGCCAGACTGCAGCGAGGCGATGTCCTTGATGCGCGAATTGGCGCTGAGTGCCGGCTCAAGAGGAGCCAGAACCAGCGCCATTGCACAGAATGCGATCCGTATGGGTGCAATCAGTTTCATTTTGCCATCACCTGTACGGTACCATCGGCCATGACCGTGCCGGAGACGATCGAGCCGGAATCGATGTTGCGGACCTTGACGACCTCACCGACGGAAGCGTCGGTCAAAGGGGTACCGCTTGCGCTGATCAACATGTTGCCGATGGCGAAGGTCAGACGAACGCTGCTGCCGCGCTTCACCGCAAAGGCTTCGCGCAGGCCATGCACCGGAATGGTTCGACCGGGAAGCAGCGTGCGCTTGGCGACCATGCCGACTACTTCTTCCCGCACACGGGCGTAGCCGCCCGCGAGGTTGGGATTGGTGACGGCGACGACGTCGATCTGCTCGGCGGAAATGGTTTCGCCCGGATAGATCACCTGTTTGGGGATCACAGCCGTGTTTTGTGCCAGCGCAGTGCCGGCGGCGAAGCCAAACGCTGCGGCGGCGATTGCCGCCGCCCGCAGGGCATGTCCGAATATCCGGCGAAACCTCATGTTTGCCTCCAGTTGTCTTACTTGAGGTTCTTGCTGACGATCTGAGCCATCTCGTCGGCAGTGGTGATGACCTTGGAATTCATCTCGTAGGCGCGCTGTGCAGAGATCATGTCCGTGATCTCCTTCACCGAGTCGACGTTCGATGCTTCCAGATAGGACTGCTTGATGTAGCCAAAGCCCGGATCTTCCGGCGCGCCGACGATGGCGGCACCCGAGGCTGCGGTTTCGGCAAACAGGTTGTCACCGAGCGGCTTCAAGCCCGCCTCGTTGACGAAGTTGGCGATCGTCAGCTGTCCAAGATCGGTGTAGTCGGCATCGTTGCCGATGCGCGCCTGAACCTGGCCGGTGCGACTGATCACAACTTCGCTGGCATCCTGCGGAATGGTGATCTGCGGCGTGACAAGGTAGCCGTCGATCGTCACGAGCTGACCTTCGGCATTCATGTTGAATGCACCGGAACGGCTATAGAGCGTGGTGCCGTCAGGGCTTTCGATCTGGAACCAGCCGCGACCGATCAGCGAGAGGTCGAGTTCGTTGCCCGTCTGGGTCAGCTGACCCTGGGTATGGATGTTACGGACGGCCGCCGTCTGCACGCCGAGACCGATGTTCGCACCTTCCGGCACGATGGCCTGGTTGGCACGGTTCGGCACGCCCTGGGCGCGCTCCGTCTGATAGAGAAGGTCAGAGAATTCAGCACGCGCCCGCTTGAAGCCGGTCGTGTTGATGTTGGCGATGTTGTTCGCGATGACCTCAAGATTGGTCTGCTGGGCGTCCATACCCGTGGCTGCGATGGCGAGCGCTCTCATAGTTTGGTACCCCTGTCAGATCTGCATCTTGGTGATTTCGAGATAGGCGTTGACGATCTTGTCGCGGAACGCGATCGCCGTCTGGAGAGACTGCTCGGCCTGCATGACGGCATCGACCACCTCACGGGTGTTCGCCTTGCCCATCAGACCGTCGAAGGAGGTCTGTTCGGCCTGCTTCAGATTGTCGGATGCTTGCATCGCCATGCTGTTGAGCGCGGAGAGAAAGGTTTCTCCGGTCGCCGTGCCAGGCGTTGTGCCCTCGGCGGTGAGGCCCTTCGTCGAGAAGGAGCTTGAAAGCGAGTCCAGGCCGTTGATGCCTGAAAGAGCGCTGGTCTTGGTCACGGATTCAATCATTGCGAGGCCTTCAGGAGCGCTATGGTCTGGGAAATCATCTCGCGTGTCTGCTTGATGGTCTGCAGATTCGCTTCGTAGCTGCGGTTGGATTCGCGCATGTCCGCCATTTCGATCAGGACATTGACGTTCGGCATCTTGACGATGCCTCGCTCATCCGCGGCCGGATTGCCGGGGTCGTATTCCTCGATGAAATCGGCCAGATCGACGCCGAGCTTCTTGACCTCGACGGTCTCTGCACCGGTGATGCGGTCCAGTTCGGCACCGAAGCTCACCGTCTTGCGGCGGTATGGGTCGGCGCCGGGCGTGTCGCCGGTGGTGCGGGCGTTGGCGATGTTTTCGGAAACGATGCGAAGGCGCGTCGACTGGGCTTCAAGCCCGCTTCCGGCAACCTTCAGCGTTGCGAGCAATGGATCGGTCATCAGCGTTTCACCGTCATTAGCATCATGCGATGGAAGGAAGACATCAACGAGGTGTTGAGCTCGTGATTGCGCTTGATCTCACCGGTCTTGCGCAACTCGTCCGACAAGGCGACGGTGTTGCCAGACTCCTGGATGCCGATCTCCTTGTTGAGATCTTCTTCTTCGACAGCGATGTTACGGTCACTGTAATCGGCAGCGGCCATATGGCCCGGCTGCGTCACGGCCATGCCCTGCACCATGCCGGTCTTGTCCAGAACCGCGCTGAAGGGCGTGATATCCTTGGCCATGAATTTCGGCGTGTTGACGTTGGCGATATTGGTCGCAACAACCTGCTGGCGCACCGAGAGCCACTCGGCCTGTCGGGAGGCCAGCTCGAACAACTGGATGGGATTCATTCACATCACTCCGTCTATTATTGATCGGAGCCTAGGCCAGTAATCTTGCGTGGGACTTGCCCGCCCCACACTTCTTCAATTGTTTTGGACAACCTCACCAGTAGAGGTGACGATGACCCATTTGCCCTCACGCTGTTCAAGCGTCGCAACGCGGCTGTTGTCCGGCAGGATGGAGCCGATACGAACCAGATACATGCCGGCCTTGTCCTCGATCAGCGCACGACCGTTGGCGACATGCAGCAGGCGGAAGCCGGCCTTGCCCGGGAAAGGCTGCGTGGCCGCGGTGTCCAGACCCTCGGGTCTTTCCAGACCGAGGGTCGGAACAGTCGCGGTGACGATCTGATCGACCTCGGGGTCACCTTCACCATCGCCGCCCTCGTCGTCACGATCGACCAGAGCGAGAGGGGAAACGCTGAACACGTCTCGGCCCGGGCCCTCCGGCAAATCGCGGGTGCGCTCCCAGTCGGCAACCTGGATGCCGAATTTCTCTTCGTTGAAGAAGACGTACCAGGGAAAGAAGGCCGCGCCGCAGGCGAGCGCGATGCCTGTCATGGCCAGCACGCGGTCGATTGTCGGGATCCGGCGACGTGTGAAGACCGGGCGCAGCGGAGCCACGGGCTCGTCAGCATCGAAATCGGTCATGGTCAGCCCCTTTGTCTCATACCCTGCCCGCCGGCGGCCGCCTTCAAGGCATTGGCCAGATCGGCATAGGCATCGAGCGCCGGCTTTTCACCCGGCGTCTGCTTCAGAATGTCGTAGATGACCGGCACCTGCTTGATCGCCATGTCGAGATCGGGGTCGGAACCGTTTCGGTAACCGCCGATCAGGCGCAGATCGCGGGTTTCCTCGAAGCGGTGGATCAGCGCCTTCAGGCGCGACACCAGCTTTTCCTGCTCGGAGGTCCAGGCCTTGCGGGCGAGACGCGAAATCGAGGTCAGCGGATTGATGGGCGGGTAGCGCCCTTCGTCGGCGAGCGCACGGTCGAGCACGATGTGGCCATCGAGAATACCGCGCGTGGAGTCGGCGATCGGGTCGTTGTGGTTGTCGCCATCGACCAGGATCGAGATGATCGCGGTAATCGTGCCGGCACCTTCGGCACCGGGACCTGCGCGCTCAAGCAGGCGCGGCAGTTCCGTGAAGACGGAAGCCGGATAGCCACGGGCAATCGGAGGCTCGCCGGCTGCGGTTGCGACTTCGCGGATCGCATGGGCGAAGCGGGTCACGCTGTCGACGATGAAGAGCACGTTCTGGCCCTTGTCGCGGAAATGCTCGGCAATGGTGATCGCCGTCAGGGGCGCCATCTTGCGCAGCATCGGGCTCTCATCGCTGGTGGCGACCACGGCAATGGACTTCGCCATGTTGTCGCCGAGGGTGTCCTCGATGAATTCACGCACTTCGCGGCCGCGTTCGCCGACCAGGGCGATGACGACCTTGTCGAAAGCATCGGCGCGGGCGAGCATCGAGAGAAGCGTGGATTTACCCACACCGGAACCGGCGAAGATGCCGAGGCGCTGGCCAAGGCAGAGCGGCGAGAAGATGTCGATGGCGCGGACGCCTGTCTTGAAGCCCGTTTCCACGCGGCTGCGGGTCATGGACGGTGGTGCCGTCGTCGAGATCGGCCTCCGCTCCGGTCCGGGCGCCAGCGCCGGTCCGTTGTCGATCGGGTCACCCAACGCGTTGATCGTGCGACCACACCAGCTGTCGTCAGGGGCAACACGGAAGGCGCCCTTGCGGATCACGACATCATGGATACCGATCGGCTCCCCGGGCTCGATGGGGCAGACATAGCAAACGTCAGGTTCGACACGGACGACTTCGCCCAGATGCACGCCGGTGGCCGAGCGATGGGCGACGAATTCGCCGAGGCGCACATGACGCGACAGACCGGTCACCGTATAATGGCCGGCAGCGATGGTGCGGACATGCCCGCCCTGGGTCACGGAATTAGCCGGGCGCGAATAACGCTGCGCCAGTGCCGCCAGTTGTCCGAGCTTGGGGGAAAGCGGAAATTCGTCTGGTGTCGGCGCGCTCATGTCCATCCGATCTCAGGCTCAGTTGCCGCCGCCGAGGACCTTGATCGCCTCGCTCGTGGTGCTCTCGCTGGTGCTGATCAGGGCACTGATCGCCTCGAAGGCGCGGTTCACCTGAATGAGCTGTGTCATCTCGCTGATGCCGTTGACGTTGGAGTTCTCGACATATCCCTGAAGGATCGAGATTTCCGGGTTGTCGACAACCGGCTGCGGGTCATCAACCGTGGTCACGCCGCTGTTTTCGAAGCGGAGAAAGCCGTTGCGGACGTCCGCCGTAAAGACGCCGAGGGTTGCGACCACACGGCCGTCCTGCATGATCTGACCGCTGGCACCGACTTCCGGCGGACCGCCGGCGCGGTTGAGCTGGATCGGCGCGCCGCCGGCATCCAGAACGGGATAGCCGCGGGTGGAGACGAGCTCTCCGGTGTCGGTCATCGTGAAACGGCCGTCCCGCGTCAGAACCTGACCGACCGGCGTATCGATCGCGAACCAGGCGTCTCCCTTGATTGCGAAGTCGAGGACGTTGCCGGTTTCCATCAACTCCCCGCTTTTCGTGGAGAGATAGTCGTTGCCCTGGCTGACGAAGGCGATCTTGGCATTCATTTCATTGCCAGTGCGGCTCAGCATCTCGTCGAACTTCACATCCGTCGAGCGAAAACCGACCGTGTTCACATTGGCCATGTTGTCGGCGATCGTGGTGAGACGGCGCTCGAGGGCCATCTGCGACGACAGGGACACGTAGATACCGGATTGCACTGTTTTGCCTCCGCAGGTGAAGAATATCAGTAAATCATTATTTAACGCAGGATAGCCTACGCTCCATTCCACTCTTCTTGCGGCAAAAGGCTTGCGCGAAACTGTCGAGGGAACGCCCGGAAATCCGGGGGGAAGCGCAGCCCAAAATTGGCTCCGTGATTCAGCCTCACGCAAGGCAGGGGCTCTATCGCTTACGATGAATAGTAACGTTCGGGTGCGGGCAAAATGAACTTAATCGTCGGTTTCATCATCACACTGGGCTGCGTTCTCGGCGGCTTCATGGCCATGGGCGGCCACCTAGACGTCCTCGTCCAGCCGTTCGAGCTCGTCATCATCGGCGGCGCCGGTCTCGGCGGCTTCATCATGGCCAATCCGATGAAGGTCATCAAAGACACCGGTAAGGCAATGGGCGAGGCCTTCAAGCAGACGGTTCCGAAGGAGCGCGACTATCTCGACGTGCTCGGCGTGCTGTACTCCCTGATGCGCGACCTCCGCACCAAGTCGCGCAACGAGATCGAAGCGCATATCGACAACCCGGAAGAGTCCTCGATCTTCACGGCAGCGCCGAACCTCCTGAAGAACAAAGAGCTCACCGCATTCATCTGTGACTATGTCCGCCTGATCATCATCGGCAACGCCCGAAGCCATGAGATCGAAGCCCTGATGGACGAGGAAATCGAGACCATCCACTACGACAAGATGAAGCCGTACCACGCCATGACCGCCATGGGCGACAGCTTCCCGGCGATCGGTATCGTCGCGGCCGTTCTCGGGGTTATCAAGGCGATGAGCAAGATCAACGAATCCCCGGAAGTTCTGGGGGGCCTGATCGGCGCCGCGCTCGTCGGCACCATGCTCGGCATCTTCCTGTCCTACTGCCTTTGCAACCCGATCATCGCCCAGATCAAGATGGTTCGCACCAAGCAGCACCGCCTCTACATCATCGTGAAGCAGACACTGCTCGCCTACATGAACGGTTCTGTTCCGCAGGTGGCCCTGGAATACGGCCGCAAGACCATCTCTTCCTACGAGCGTCCGTCCATCGACGCCGTTGAGCAGGAAATGATGAACCCCGGCGGCGGCGGCGAGAGCAAGGCGGCCTGATCATGACGGAAGCACAGACTGACACAGCACCGCAGATGGACCGTGCCCTTCTCGCCAAGCTGACCGGCGGGCTGGGTGATTCCAAGACGCTGCAGAAGCTTTGCGCAGATTTCGGCCAGCTTTACGTCGAGTTCCTGCCCGACGTCTTCCACAGCGAGACGGGCCTGACGATGCAGGTCCATTATAACGGCCACGAAAGCGGCCTGATGACGGACCTGATCGCCGATCTCGGCGACAATGTCTCGCTGGCCGACGGACAGCTGCGCAACTGGTCGCCGAACTTCGTGCTCGCCTGCGGCAACAGTTTCGTCATCACCTTGATGGAGAACCTGCTCGGCGCGCTCCCCGAGACCATTCAGGAGCCGATCGAACGTCCGCTGTCGCAAATCGAGCTCGATCTGGCCGTGATGGTCTACGACAAGATCGCCAATGTCCTGCGTTCGGGCGTCAATGCTGCAGGGGGCTTCGAGCCGCTGCTCGAGAAGGCTCACAACGCTGAAGATCGGCCGAAGCTGGACGAGGATCACGTCGACGAATATGCCGTGACGGTCAAGCTTGGCATCACGCTCGGTACGGTGACCTCCGAATTCTACCTGGTCATTCCGCAGAAGGCGCTGCTGAAGACCGTCGTCACCATGCCGAAGTCGAAGGGCCAGGCCGGCAAGTCGAAGAAGGAGTGGCAGGAGCAGATCGCCGAACAGGTGCGTCGCTCTCAGGTCACCCTGGAAGCGCGGATCCGGCTCGATTCGCTGACGCTGGCCACCGTCTCCCGCCTGATCGCCGGCGATGTCATCCCGTTCCGCGACAAGGGCGACGTGATGGTCGATGTCAGCGCCAACGGCAAGAACCTTTACGTCTGCGAATTCGGCCGGGCGGGCGACCGCTACACGGTCCGAGTGAAAGACAATGTGAGCAGCGAAGATGAAATTCTAAAACATTTGATGAGCTAGCAATTTACCCGGGCTTGACCCACGGCAGCTTGAGGCAAGTTTCAAGAGGAATAATCAATCCATGGCAACGAAGAAGACACCACCGAAGGATGACGACGCGCTGGCGATGCCGGGCGCGAGCGACAGCGATTTCGACCAAGCGGTCGACGACCTTCGCGGCGTCCTGAAGGCAGATTCAGAAGGCGGACTGGGCGATTTCGGTTCCGATCTCGGCCTCAAGGACGATCCGCTGGCAGCGTTCGAATCGGATTTCGGCGGCGGCGCTGCAGCGGCCCCGAGCGATGACTTCGGACTGGGCGATTTCGGCGGTTCCAGCGATCTCGGCGGCGGCAGCGACTTTGGTGGCTCCAGCGATTTCGGTGGATCGAATGATTTCGGCGGCGGCGATTTTGGCGGCTCAACTGGCAGCCAGCAGGAGCCAGGCAGCGGTCTCAGCGCCAATCTCGACCTGATCATGGACATCCCGATCGAGGTCCAGATCGTGCTCGGATCCAGCCGCATGCAGGTTTCAGGGCTTATGAACCTCGAGGAAGGCGCCATCATCGCGCTGGACAAGAAGATCGGCGAGCCTGTCGAGATTATGGTGAATGGCCGCCGCATCGCGCGGGGCGAGATCACCGTTCTCGAAAACGACGATACGCGATTTGGTGTCAAACTGATTGAAGTGATGGCGACCAAGACATCCTGACCCATGATGGGCCAGAGAGGACAAGACCATGATGGACTTTGACGATTTTGGCGGCCCCTTAACCGGAAAACCCCTCTCCCAGGCCGATAAGGCAGCCGCAGTGCTGCTGGCCATGGGAAAGGGCGTCGCCGGCAAGCTGCTCAAGTATTTCACGCAGGCCGAGCTGCAGACGATTATCGCGTCTGCGCAGACCCTTCGCACGATCCCGCCGGATGAACTGACCGAACTCGTCAACGAATTCGAGGACCTCTTCACCGAGGGCGCCGGCCTGATGGACAATGCGAAGGCCATCGAGAGCATTCTCGAGGAAGGCCTGACGCCGGAAGAGGTCGATGGACTGCTCGGTCGTCGCACGGCCTTCCAGGCGTTCGAAGCATCCATCTGGGATCGCCTTCAGGATGCCGATCCCGATTTCATCGCCCGCTTCCTGATGCGTGAGCATCCGCAGACCGTTGCCTACATCCTCTCCATGCTGCCCTCCTCCTTCGGTGCAAAGGTTCTGCTCAAGCTGCCGGAGAGCAGGCGTGCTGACATCATGAACCGCACGGTCAACCTGAAGAACGTCAGCCCCAAGGCAGCCCAGATCATCGAAAACCGGGTCCATGACCTGATTGCGGAGATCGAAGCCGAGAAGAACTCCACCGGTTCGGCCAAGGTCGCGGAACTGATGAACGAGTTGGAAAAGACCGAAGTCGATACGTTGCTCACCTCGCTCGAATCGATCAGCAAGGAATCGGTCAACAAGGTTCGCCCGAAGATCTTCCTCTTCGAGGACTTGCTCGTCATGCCGCAGCGCAGCCGCGTTCTGCTCCTCAACGACATCTCGGGCGAAATCCTGACCATGGCGTTGCGCGGTGCCAGCGCGGAAATCAAGGAATGCGTGCTGGCCTCCATCAGCCCGCGCTCACGCCGCATGATCGAATCGGACCTGCAGGCCGGGACTGCCGGCATCAATCCGCGCGAGATCGCCATCGCACGACGCGCCGTCGCCCAGGAAGCCATCCGCCTTGCGAATGCAGGTCAGATCCAGCTCAAGGAAACCGAGGGCGATACGCAGGCGGCCTGATCGGTCACCTCTGTTGAAAACCACAAGCTTTCTGTCACCCGCCGATTGAACCCCAATCGGCGGGTGTTTACGTTCGTGTCGCCGGGAGTTCTCCGGCGAGCCGTCGGCGCCCGGCACCGGTGACTGGATCAGCCAGGGCATCGATCCCGCCCGGTGCACGCCTCCTGGAGGGCAGCGGTCATGGCCGAAGATGACGACGAAGACAGCAAGACAGAAGACCCGACCGAGAAAAAGCTTCGGGACGCGCTCGAGAAGGGCAATGTGCCGACCTCGCGCGAGGCGCCACTCTTTGCCACCGCGCTCGGTTTCTATCTCTATGCCGTCTTCTTTCTGCCCGATGCCATTGGCCGCCTCGGGCAGACCCTAAAGGACATCTTTGAGCGTCCCGACCAATGGTATCTCGGGACGGCCGTAGACGTGGTGTCGCTCTTTACCCACCTCGCGTGGGAAATCGGCGCATTCCTGGCACCGATGCTGATCATGCTGGTGCTGTTGGGGGTAAGCGCGAACGTCGCCCAGAACATGCCCTACTTCGTGCTTGAGCGAATCAGGCCGCAGATGAACCGGATTTCGCTGTTTGCGGGCTGGAAGCGGATCTTCAGTGCCCAGGGCATGGTGGAGTTCGGCAAGTCGATCTTCAAGATCGTCGTGCTCTCCGTGATCATGGTCTTTGCCCTGAAGAGCGACTATTTCGGCGTCATCGACACGATGTTCTCCGACCCGCAGGTCATTTTCGTCAAGTTCTCGGAAATCCTGAACAAGATGATGATCATCGTGGTGATGGCTACGGCGTTTCTATCGACCGTCGACGTCTTCTGGACGCGCTATCACTGGTACGAACAGCTGCGCATGACCAAGCAGGAGGTCAAGGAAGAGTACAAGCAGGCGCAGGGCGACCCAATCGTCAAGGCGCGTCAGCGATCGATCGCACGTGACCGCGCCCGCAAACGCATGATCGCCAGCGTGCCGCGTGCGACACTGGTGATCACCAACCCGACCCACTATGCCGTGGCACTGCGCTATGTCCGCGAGGAAGGCGACGCTCCGGTGGTCGTTGCCAAGGGACAGGACCTGGTTGCGCTCAAGATTCGCGAGATTGCCCGCGAGAACGACATTCCAATTTTTGAAGACCCGCCGCTCGCGCGCTCCATGTTTGCGCAAGTCTCGGTGGATAGCGTCATTCCGTCAATATTTTACAAGGCAGTCGCAGAACTCGTGCACCGGGTCTATGCGTCGAAGGCCCCCAAAAGACGGATACGCTAGGCCCGATGAAGAAATGCTCATATACCAACCAGCGTGAACGCATCGTGGCCGAGGCGATCAGCCCCGTCGCGAGCGAGTTGCGCCTTCTCGATGCTGCCGACCTTATTTCACTTCTGCGTTTTGAACTTTATGGCAATCTGTCGGACCTCGTCTCGTCGGCAGCAGAGCTCTATTTCCACCCGGGGACCGTGGTTTTCGGTGCGGGTGGAGATTATCGGCTGGAATGGGGTGGCCCACCGGAAATCGTGCTTGATCTCGAGATCAAGCCCCGCGGCATCACGATCTATTCCCAGTTGACGCTCACCAACGAGCAGGCCGGGCTCGACATCAAGCATATCGCGTTTCACGATTCGTCCGGCGATCCGGACACCAACACGCGCATGCTCGAAGAGCGCCTGCAGGAGGCGCGCTTCGTAAAGGGACAGGCGTCCCCCCTCTACGGATGAGGATTGATCAGGTGATGTAGCCGAGGCGGATCGCCTTGGCGATCGCCTGGATGCGGTTGACCGAATCAAGCTTGATCGTGGCAGAGCCGAGATAAGCGTTGACGGTATGGACCGAGAGGCCGAGGCGCTCGGCGATTTCTTCACTGATACGACCGTCGCCGGCCAATTGCAGGCAGGCGATCTCGCGTTCGCTTAAGGTCTCCGACGGCGCTGCACGCCGCTCATCCAGCGACAGGATGTCCGTCATCACCTTGTAGCAACGGCTGTGCACGGCGAGGATCAGCTCGCCCGGAAGGTCCGCCCCGCCGATCGTCGGGAAGACGACATAGCCGTTTCCGACAGCGCCGAGGCGCACGGGGAATGCGACGCCGGAATAGGGTAGCAGGCGTTCCTGCAGCTGCACGGCAAACGGGGTGAAGTCCGAGGCATCGAGGAAGCTCGTCTTCTCCTCTGCGCTCCAGAGCAGCGGCAGGGTCGACGTTTCGATATGCGCGAGCAGGATGTCACCATAGGCGGCCACAAAGGCGTCACGACCGCTGCTGAGACCGCTGCTCCAGTTCTCGAATTCAGGGTCGAGGCGCCGCTTGTGCGGCAGGCTTGCGCCTCCGACACGAAATGCTGCAAAACCGCGCGCGTTCAATGACCGCTGCAGGGACACCAGTTTCGGGAAGATGTCCGAGCGGGATGTAACGGGGCGCTGGCCTGACCAAGTCGCATCTTCGAGGATGGCTCCGCCTGGTCTGGTATTGGTGGCCATTCCTGCTCCCTTAGACGAGATTGTTGCGCACCGCATAAGCGATCGCTTCCGAGCGTGTCTTCGTTGCTGTCTTACGCATGACGCTGGTGATGTAATTGTTGATCGTATTGCGCGAGATGCCAAGGATCGTCGCGATTTCGTCGCTCGTCTTGCCTTCTGCAATCCAGAACAGGCATTCCAACTCGCGATCGGTCAGGTCGAAATCACGATCGCTCTTGTGGCCCTTGTTCGTGGAAAGGCTGAGCGCATAACCCGCGAGCAGCCCGACTTCCCGAAGCCTTTCGGGCGAGAGCACATAGTCCTGCGGGAACAGCAGCATCAAAGCGAGACGAGTGCGACCGACATTCATCGTCACCGTGCAGTACTGACGGCTGATGCCGAGCGGCACATGCGCGTCGTCTGGCAGGATCGCGTATTTCGGCTGCAGCACCGAGAGGCACTTCTCCAGCTCGGTCGATTGGGAATAGCTGGTGGCCAGTTCGCTTTCGAGGCGCCGGACGAGGTCAAACGGCCAGTCTGCAGCGACCACGAAATCGAGGCCTTCTTCCTGGACAAGGTCATAGCGCGCCAGAAGGTGATGCGAGGCGCCCACATAGTCACACAGAACCCGCAGGCACTGTCCCATATCGCCCGAAAGCGCCGGCGTTGCCAGCTTTCGGATCAAGACGTCCTTCGACGAAGAGCCTTTTTGCGGAGGCTCCATAGGAGCAGCCGCACGGGCCCGCCCCTCTTGGCCCTCCGTAGTCAGCTCGGCATCCATTCAATGTGCCCCTTTGAACAGCCTTGCAGTATCGCAGTCTTCCCCGCGAAAGATCACGGCCGACTCAGACCGCTCCGTAATCTCAAGCTACCGAATCATGTTCACTGTAAAATATAAAGTGGCAAAGGTCACAGGTGTCTTCGGTAATCTTGGACGGCTGGAAGCATGCCCGTCTGTGGGCCATGTTGCAATCCCGCATGCCGATGGGATTACAACGCAAAACCGCGCCCAGGGGGCGCGGTTGGTACTCGTTTGTTCTTGATTGTCAGGCTGCGTTGTCCACAGCCCATTTGCGAAGGATCTTGGCGGCACGCTCTTCCGAGATTTCCACCATGCGCGACAGGCGCCGCTCGGGACCTTCCTTGACCCGGCGGTTGAAGCCGCCATTCGGATCGTCGTCCATGGTGAGCAGGTCGTCGGTCGAGTCGAAACCGAAGTCCGAACCGAAGCCATCCATGAGGCCGCCACTCGAACCACCGCCCAGCGCCGGAGAGAAGTCGGGAAGCTCGAGACCTGCGGCCTGCTCGCCGATACCACCGGCGAGTGCCGTGTCTGCGCCGCCGCCGCCTGCGGTGCGGATCATCGGACGGATACCCATCCAGACGATCAGGAAAGCGACTGCAACGAAGGCGAGCGAGTTGATGATGCCACCGAGGTTGCGGCTGAGGATTTCCATGAAGCCGGGGCCGGTCGCGGATTCTTCCAGCAGCTGGTTTTCGAGGAAGTCCATAGCGGTCAGAGTGACCACGTCGCCGCGCTCGCCGTCGAGGCCGGCAGCCGAGCTGACGATCTTCTGCATCTCGGCAAGATAGGCGTCGATCTTGGCCTGGTCGACGGGCTCGCCGACCATCTTGGCGATGCGACCGCGGTTGACGACAACGGCGACCGACAGCTTCTCAACGGTGTAGCTATTCTTGACCGTAGCGACCGTCTTGCTGTTGATTTCGTAGTTGGTCTGCTCTTCCTTCTTGTCCTGCTCATCCGACGACTGAGGACCGCCGCCACTTGCTTCAGGCGCCGCCTGCGGGATGTTCTGCTCGACGGTTGCGGCCGTATCGGACTGGCTCTGCAGCGACTTCTGCTGCTCCTTGGTCACGCGGACAGACCGTTCGACGCGCGATTCCGGATCGTAGATGGTTTCCTGGATCTGCTGGCTGTCGGTGTTGATCTGGGCCGTGACGCTGGAGCGGAAGTTGTCCATGCCGAGGAATGGTGCGAGCGCCTTGTCGATGTTGGTCTCGATCTCGCGCTGGACGGACTGGACGACGCCGAGCGAACGCGAGGCTTCGCCGCCCGTCTCGTCGCCGGCTGCCAGAAGCTGGCCGGTCGAATCGAGAATCGTGACGTCCTCGACATCGAGGCCTGGGACGGAAGAGGCCACCAACTGACGAATGGATGCAGCAGCCTTGCGGCCGGCATCCGAGGAGGCACGAATCATGACGGATGCGGTCGGCTTCTGTTCGCCTCTTCGGAAGTTGCCGATATCCGGCATGACGATGTGAACCCGTGCTGCGGCGATGCCCGAGATCTGCTGGATGGTGCGTGCGACTTCACCTTCCAGGGCGCGAACCCGGGTTACTTCCTGCATGAACGAGGTCAGGCCGAGGGAGCCGACATTGTCGAAGAGTTCATAGCCGGCATTGGCGCTGTTGGGCAGGCCGCGTTCGGCGAGCAGAAGACGCGCCTTTCCGGTCATGCCGGCGCGCACACTGATGCTCTGGCCGTCCGCACCCGTTTCAAAATCAATGCCCGATTCAGCCAGCGCAATGCTGATCTGGTTCAGATCGACGGGTTCCAGACCGACGTAGAGGTTCTCGTAGGAGGGTTTGTTGACGTAGAGGGCGCCGGCAATGATGATCGCAAAGGAGACAACGGCCACACCAGCCATCGCCAAAATCTTCGCCTGACCCATCGCCGCGAAATTTTTTGGTATCTGAAGTAATTGATTTAACAGATTCATTCTGTCTCGCACCATCTACAAGAAGGTTCGGGCGTTTTTGCCCTTGGCGCGACAATAGAAATCGAAACTTGTGCGAACGTTTCGCGGGGCGGGAAAGCCGAATTCATTTCGGCTGATCGCAAACGCAGAATCTGCGGCCCGGCCGTCCTTTAGAGGACGGTTAGAAGAAGTCGAAGTCGCCAGCCGCCTTGACGAGCGGTTGGGAATGTCCATGACGAAGACCTGCCCCCAGGGCCTTCTGCATGTCGGCAAGTTTCACCAGGCTCAACGCCGTCGTCATGTCGATCATCCAATCGGACGGAATTGTCGCCGTGATGGTGTCGACGAATTCGGCCAAGCCCCGTGTCTTCTGAACAGCCAGGTCAATGCCCTGCAATACTTTCAGGCTTTCGGGATGCTGCAGCACCGTTGGACCACCAAGTTCAAGGAGGTGCGGCTCCACGCGCTCGATCAGATAAGCTACGTCGTGCAGCTCGCTGACGATGCGCATGAGGATCTCCGGAAGTTCTTCCTGAGTGTCCTGATTTCCCGCCAAGTGTTCGTTTTGCATCCGATGTCCAGTACTAGAAGAACTCGATTGAAGTTTCCACCGGCTTCGAAACAGGAACTGGACGCTGCTCCAGCGCCACCGTCTTCTGTGTTTCTGCGCCCGTGAGCGGATACTGTCTTGCCCGACCGCTGACCGGCCAGAATTCCAATTTGCGGCCGTGGTCTCCGCCCGTGGAGGACCCAACCACCTTGATGCCTTCGTCGCGCAGGAACTGCTGGGCGAAGGCGGCATTCTGTTCGCCGACGTTCGAGAAGGTCGCGATCGTCTTGGCGCCACCGAAGACCTTGGCCTCCAGGCGGTCCCTGCGGGCGCCCTGCTTCAGAAGACCGTTGATCAGGAGTTCCATCAGGTGAACCCCGTAGCGGGTGGCGTCACCGCCACCGGCTCCCGGCACGGCCGAACCCGGCAGCAGGAAGTGGTTCATGCCACCGACCCCTGCAATCGGATCCCGAATACAGGCAGCAACACACGAACCGAGGATCGTCGACAGGACCACATTCGGATCCTTGCTGACCTTCCACTCCCCTTGAATAATGTGGACGCGCTTTGCTGCACCGTCTTCAGTCATTTTAGGGCTCCAAATACGGCCTCGATGGCCGCCTTCATTTTTTCGATGGTGAAGGGTTTGGCCAGGACGTTGTTGGCGCCCAGCTGTGCGGCCTTCTGGACCAGCGCGCGGTCGCCCTGCGCGGTCAGAATGATGAAGGCCGCCTTCTTCGTATTCGGGTTGGTGCGCACGGCCTGCAGAAGGCCCAGACCGTCCATCTTCGGCATGTTGAAGTCCGAGATGACCAGGTGATGGGGCTGCTGCTCCATGATCTTCATGCCCTGCTCGCCGTCGCCGGCGGCAGTGATCTGCTTGAAGCCGAGCTGGGTCAGCGCGTCGCTGAGCAGCAGGCGACTTGTGACCTGATCGTCGACGATCAGAACTTTGATTTTTTCAGCTAGGGACATTATTCGATACCTTCTTTTCGGGCAGCAGTGAGTTTGAGGATTTCCTCGCCAATAGAGGAGAGAGGTAGTTGATGCTCGACAGCGCCCAGCTCATAGGCGACTCGAGGCATCCCATAGACCACACAGGTCTTTTCGTTCTGGCCAACGGTGCGAGCACCGGCATGACGCATCTTCAATAGGCCGGACGCACCATCGCGCCCCATGCCCGTCAGGATAACCCCGACGGCGTTCCGGCCAGCGAGTTCTGCGACGGAATCAAACAGGACATCCACCGAAGGACGATGTCCGTTGACCGGCGCGCGCTCGACGAGGCGGCAGCAGGGAGCCGAGGCATTCGACACCTGCAGATGCCGTTCCCCACCCGGAGCCAGATAGATCTTGCCGATCTCAAGCCTTGCACCATCCGTGGCCTCCTCCACCACAGGGGCGCAAAGACGATTGAGACGTTCAGCAAAGCTCTTGGTGAAGGTCGGCGGCATGTGCTGCGTAATCACCGTCGGGGGGCAATTACGCGGGAACTTCTGCAACACGGCGATCAGTGCTTCCACGCCACCTGTCGATGAACCGATCGCGACGATCTTGCGGCCGACACGGAAGTCCGCGACCGGGGCTGCCGACACGGGCTGCACATGCGGTGCCGCATGGTGGCGGTGCTGAGAGCGGGCCGCAGCCTTTACCTTTTCGGCCAGTTCGCCGAAGGGACGGGCATCACCCGGCTGCGGTTTCGCCACGCAGTCGAAAGCACCGATTTCCAGGGCCGCAAGCGTCGCTTCGGCGCCGCGGTGGGTCATGGTGGAGACCATGATCACCGGCATCGGCCGGAGCTTCATGATCTTTTCCAGGAACTCCAGTCCGTTCATGTTCGGCATCTCGATGTCGAGTGTCACGACATCGGGATTGAGCTGCTTGATGGCCGCGCGGGCTTCCATGGCGTCGCCGGCCTGGCCGATGACGCTGACATCAGGATCCTGACTGAGCACGGCCGTGATCAAGCCGCGCATGGTCGGGCTATCGTCGACGACGAGAACGCGAGCAGGTGCTGCCATTATTTGCGCCCTCCGTTCTTGCCCAGGTAGCGATAGGTCGTGATGCCGATATTGTCGAAATCGTTCTTCGAGTCGCCGGAGACACGCTCCGAATGGCCGATGTAGAGATGGCCGCCGATCGGGAGCAGTTCCCCAAAGCGGGTCCAGATCCGCATCTGCGTCGGCTCGTCGAAGTAGATGACGACGTTGCGGCAGAAGATGACGTCGAACTTGCCCTTGAAAGGCCATTGGGCCATCAGGTTGAGCTCATTGTAGGTGATCAGCCGTTTCAGGCGGTCGTCGACCTGGAACTTGCGACGTCCAGCGATTTCGACTTCCTTGAACCACTGCTTGCGCATGGCCGGCGAAACCGTCTCGAGCGCCTGCTCGTCATAGGCACCCTGTCGGGCGATGGCGAGGATCTTGGGGTCGATGTCTGTCGCCAGGATCTTGAAGTCATAGTCGAGGACGTTCGGGAAGGCCTGGAAGACCGTCAGCGCGATCGAATAGGGCTCTTGGCCGTCAGAACTTGCAGCCGACCAGATGCGCACCCGGCCACCGGACTTCGCCCGCTGTATCAAACCCGGCAGAACCTCGTCGCGCAGATGCTCGAAGTGATGGTTCTCGCGGAAGAAGCGGGTGAAGTTGGTCGTCAGATGCGACAGCATTTCGCGGCGCTCGCCTGCCCCTTCCTGAGAGGCGACGAGCTGGCAGTAGGCGCGGAAGCCGGAGAGTCCGAGATTGCGGATGTGCTTGGAAAGGCGCGAGTAGACGAGCGAGGCCTTGCTGTCGTTCAGCGCGATCCCCGCATCCGAATAGATCATGGCAGCAATCTCGTTCAAATCCCGCCGGGTCAGCGGGTATTCGCCGCTGGCCAGGACCTCGTCGTCCGATTGACGGGATGTACTCATTGCAAAGGTCATGCAGCCTCGCTTTCGGCGGCTTCGTTGAAAAGTGCACCAAGCTCGATCAAGCAGATCATCCGCTTGTCGATGGCGAGAATGCCTCGGGCATATTGTCGTTCGAGGTCGGAGGAGACCTCCGGCGTCGGCTGTATGTTGTCGTCGGTCACCGTCAGGATGTCCGAGACTGCTTCGACGAGCAGTCCCACGATCCTGGACTTGACCTGGGCCACGATGATCACGTGGCGGGCAGTCGGTTCGGCGGGCTTCATGCCCAGACGCAGTGACAGGTCCATGATCGGCAGGACAGCACCACGCAGATTGATGACGCCCAAGACATAGTGCGGGGAGTGCGGCAGCGGGGTCGCCGGGGTCCAACCCCGGATCTCACGCACCGCCATCACGTTCACGCAGAACTCCTGATCGCCGATACGGAAGGCGATGAGTTCACGGTTTCCCTGACCTAAGTTTTTGACCGCATGCGACATACTATTACCCTGCGACGGCTAACGACATTTCCTGCTTGAGTGAGTGACCACGCGAGGCGGCGACGACGGCATCCACGTCCAGGATGAGTGCCACTCGACCATCACCAAGGATGGTTGCGGCTGCGATGCCCGGGACATGGGTGTAGTTGGCTTCGAGCGACTTGATGACGACCTGACGCTGGCCCTGGATCGCATCGACCATGAGGGCGCGCTGGCCACCGCCTTCGGATTCCACCAGGAGGGCGACGCCTTCCATGGGGTTTGCCTGAATGCCGCGGAAGTTCAGGATCCGGCCGACATCCACCAGCGGGCAGAAGGAGTTGCGGATCGAGATCAGGCGCTGGTTGGCACCGAAGGAGTGGATGTTCTGCGCTTCCGGCTGCAGCGTTTCGACGATCGCGGTGAGCGGGACGACCAGCGTCTGGCCGGCGACCGTGACCACCATGCCGTCGAGAACGGCGAGCGTCAGCGGAAGGCTCATCGTGAAGGTCGAACCGAGGCCCGGACGCGAGGTGATCGAGATACGACCACCGAGTGCCTGGATCGAACGCTTGACCACGTCCATACCGACGCCACGGCCGGAAATGTCGGAGATCTTGTCGGCGGTCGAGAAGCCCGGTGCGAAGATCAGGTTGTCGATTTCTTCGTCGGTCAGATTGGCGTCGGCAGCGATGAGCTCGTTGTCGATGGCCTTCTGGCGAACGCGTTCGCGGTTGATGCCGGCGCCGTCGTCGACGAGTTCGATGACGATACGGCCCGAGCGATGCTTTGCCGTCAGCTTGATCGTGCCTTCCGGCTCCTTGCCGGCGGCAGCGCGCTTTTCGGGGCTTTCGATGCCGTGGTCGACGGCGTTTCGGATCATGTGGGTCAGCGGCTCGGCGAGCTTGTCGATGACCGTCTTGTCGACTTCGGTGTTTTCACCTTCCGTGACCAGGCGGATCGACTTGCCGACCATGTCGGCGACTTCGCGAACGATACGCGACATGCGCTGGAAGACCGGCTTCACCGGCTGCGCGCGGATCGCCATGACCGAGTCCTGGATCTCGCGGGTGAGCTGCTGCAGCTCTTCGAGGCCCATGTTGACGGCGGACGTGCCGGTTGCGTCGTTTTCGATAACGCTCTGCGAGAGCATTGCCTGGTTGATAACGAGCTCGCCCACGAGGTTGATCAGGCGGTCGACGCGATCGAGATCAACGCGGATGGTCTGGCCGGCCGTGTTGTTGGCCTGGGCGGCGGCAGCGGCTGCTGCGGCTGCAGCGGCTGCGGCAGGCGATTCCTTCTTCTCAGTCTTGGCAGCACTTGCCGCCATCTTCATGACGTTGGAGGCCGTCTCGGCAGCTTCGACGGCTGCTGCTACGGTTTCTTCCGGAGCGTCGGCGCTGTCGTCGAGAGCCGACAGGTCGAACGGAACCGGTACCATCGGCAGTTCTTCCGTCGGGGCGGCGGCTTCTGGCTCGCGGAGCTTGACGTCGAGGTCGCAATCCCACTCGGCAAATTCGAAGACCTGGCGGATGCCTTCTTCGCCCTTTTCCGCCTTGATCTGGATGGTCCAGTGGAAATAGGCGGCTTCCGGATCGATGTCGTCGAGCGACGGCAGGTCGTCCATGTTGCAGTTGATGCTCATCTCGCCGAGGCGGGACAGATCACGCAGCAGGAGGGCTGCTTCGTTGCCCTTCGAATAGAGGTCGCGGCGTGGCTTGAAGGTCACGTCGAATGTGGAGATTTCAGCTGCCGCTTCATCTTCGCCGCCGAAGCCGTCGAAGGTGAAGGGGATCGGCTGGAAGCCACTGTCGTCGCTCGGCGCGGCAGCTGGGGCCGGTGCAGCGGCCTTCGGAGCCGGCTTGGCTGCAGCGACAGGCGCTGCAGAGGGAGCTGGCATCTCGCCGTTGGCGAGCGCTTCCAGTTCCTTGACCAGGCCGCTCGAACGGCTTTCGTCGACACTTCCGCCGTCGCGAGAGGCGCTGACCAAGTCGGCCAGAACGTCGGCCGACTTCAGCATCACCTTCATGACTTCAGGGCCGGGTTCCAGCTTGTTGGAACGAACGCAATCAAGAGTCGTCTCGAAGACGTGTGCAAAGGCGACCAGGTCGTCGAGACCGAAGGCGCCAGCACCGCCCTTGATGGAGTGGACCGCGCGGAACACGGCGTTCACCGTTTCCGGATCCCGATCTCCATCATTCATTTTCAGAAGACCGGATTCCAGTTCGGCGAGCTGCTCCTCGCACTCCTGGAAAAAGATCTCTTTGATTTCGTTCATATCCATAGGAGAAAATCCCGGCTTAGGCGGTTACACGCTCGATGGCATCGATCAGTTTGGTCGGATCGAAGGGCTTCACGATCCAGCCTGTCGCGCCGGCCTGGCGAGCGCGGTTCTTCTTTTCGGCATCGCTTTCCGTGGTCAGAACCAGGATCGGGACAGCGCGGTACTTTTCGTTCCGGCGAACACCCTCGATGAAGCCGAAGCCGTCGAGACGCGGCATGTTGATGTCGGTCACGATGACGTCGGGATTGCATTCCTCGAGAACTTCCAGGCCCTCGACGCCGTCTTCGGCCTGGATGGTCTCGAAGCCAGCATTGTTGAGGGTCACCAGAAGCATGTTTCGGATGGTTCTGGAGTCATCCACTGTGAGCACTTTTTTCTTCATTGCCGGATCTCCTTAGCGAGCAGATGGTCGATGTTCACGCCAATCAGTTGAAGGGTTTTCAGAAAAGCCTCAGAGGCCTTTCCGTACGAGAAGGGGTGCTTTTCGGCTTCCCAGGTCTTGGCCGCGGCCATCAGAACCTGCACGCACTGAGCACCGACACGTTCGACGCCGGACGCGTCGATCGTCAGAGGAGCACCGCGCATCGAGAGAATATTGGCCTTGAGATTGGAGGCCTCATTAAGGTCCAACACAGCGGCCAGCTTCAGGGCCTTCTGTTCGCCTTTCTTACTTGCCATCATTTCTTTCCTTGTGTCCCGAGGCTGCGGCAACCAGGCCCAAACGTGGGTCCCGGGAGAACCATTCCCCCGGACAGATCGCCGAAATTCCCGCCCTTAGCTTCCTTTTGTAGCGCATGGTGGTAAACAATCCCCTCACCCTCCAAGCCCTGCGATATGAACCGGAAAGCCGAAATCCGCCGTTTCGTCTTCCAGCATTTCTGATGTCGGATATGGCGCGCTCGCTGCTGTTGCAGACGCCTGCTCCCGATGTGTCGAGAGCTGGATGCGCGCAGTCTGCGCCTTCGGAGCACGCGTCTGGCGCTCGATGTGAAACTCGCGGATTGTCGCGCCGAGTTCCAGAATGACCTTGTGGAGATCATCGGTACCCTCGAGGGACTGGCGAGCCACGACGGCGTTGCTGCCGATCTCGGCGCCAAGGCCTGCGACAGTCCCGGCAATGCCTGCGAGCTCGGTCGCCTGACGGTCGGTACGGGCTGCAATGTCGGAAACCGTGCCGCTGATATCGCCCACCTGGAGAACGATGTCGGCGATGGCGCCTTGCGTTTTCGCCACCATATCGACCCCGGCCTCGACCTGGTTCTTGGTGGTCGCAACCAGCGTCTTGATTTCGCGGGCAGCATCGGCGGAACGCTGGGCAAGGGCCCGGACTTCCTGGGCTACGACCGCAAAGCCTCGGCCACTGTCGCCGGCGCGGGCGGCCTCGATGCCGGCATTCAACGCCAACAGATTGGTCTGGAAGGCAATTTCGTCGATCGCGCCGATGATGTGGCCGATCTGTTCGGCGGAGGCCTCAATGTCAGCCATGGCCGAGATTGCCTGACCGACGACTGCGCCACTTGCTTCGACGGATGTGCGGGTTGCAGCGACCGTGGCTTCGGCGCGCTTCGTCTGGCCGGCACTGTCGCGGACGCTCGATGTCAGATCCTGGAGGGCGCGGCTGGTCTCGTCCAGCGCGCCGGACTGGTCCTGCGCGCGACCCGCATAGGTGCGGGCGGTCTCGACCATCTGGCCGGTCGCATCGCGGAGATGGGAGAGCTTTTCTTCGGAGGAGAGAAAGGCGGTCTGGAGCTGTTCCAGCGCCTCGTTCATGCTTCCGGCGAGATCGGCATAGGCCTCTGGAACGTCTGAGGCTGCGCGCACGGTGAGGTCACCGGCAGCCAGGCCGTCGACAACAGGGCGGAAGACACCTTCGAATTCGGCGCGGTCATGCTCGCGCTGCGCTGCCAGATCCCGGTGATGCTTCAGACGCAGTTCGTTGAAACGCAGCGATACGGCGATTTCGACATCGACCATGACGAGCCGGACGAGCGCGGCAACGAGGTCCGTGACCTCCCGCTGGCGACGACGGCTGGAAGGGAGGAGACCTCCACTGTTCGCGTCGCCGATGGCGGCCGTCAGCAGATGCTCAAGCACCACGGCATGGCCCGCGACATGCCAGCGCGGATCGAGACCCATGCGGCTTTCGCTGTCGGAAAGGACCTTGACCCGCTCGGCATAGAGAGCATCGAAACGGGCATCGGTGAGAACGTCCCAGTGGGACGAAAGAAGATCGTGCAGCCTGTCGTACTGGCGCTCGCTGGAGAAGACACGCGCGGCATCCGGCGATGACTGAAGGCGCTGGAAAAGGTCGCGAAGCGCTGTCTTCAGGGGCTGGGAAAGGACATGGCGGTTCTGGCGCAGAAGCTCGCACTGGGCCTCATCGAGACCGGCAAAGCGCAGTCGGTCACGCAGGCTGCCCGCCTGTGATCCCGTCGCCCGCTCCGTGGACATCCCCTGACCCGTCATTCTTCCCGCACTATGGCCACCCAGAGGGAGCCTTCCATCGGTCCAATGATCGTGCAGTCAAAAATGCGGGTTCACTTGTGCTCGGGATCCGATCCCTATCGCCGTCCGCATCATGTCTGCAGATTCATCGAACTGCTTCCATGTGAAATACAGACCGGACCAGAACCGGTACGACGGGATGGCGTCATGCCCGAAGGAAACTCTGATGCGAGTCCCACTCCGACGTGTCGCCCAATCTTTATGGTTAATTCCTTGCTTGAAGGTTAATGAAATCTCCACATCAAGCCGCAATCTCTAATATGAGAAAATAATGTTTTAATTTGTCCTGAGAGGCCTTCGGGCTTCGCGGAACAAAGCCGACGCTTGCCTCGTTGCGCCGAAAAGCGACAGGAGTGAAGCGTGAACGCGAGAGCTATCTGGAAAGGCCACCTTTCGATCGGCGATCTGGGATGCGCGGTGGCACTTTACTCCGCCGTCAACGGTGCAGAACGCGCCGCGTTCCACATCATCAACCGGGATACCGGACACCGTGTGCGGCGTGAATATGTGGACGGAGACAGCGGGCGCCCGGTGGACAAGGACGACCTGGTCAAAGGTTACGACACGTCCGAAGGCCAGACCGTGATCCTTGAGCCCGACGAGATCCGCGACGCCGTGCCGGAGAGCGACAAGCGGCTGGAGCTATCAGCCTTTCTCGCCTGCGACCAGATCGATACGCTTTACCTGGAGCGACCCTATTTCCTGGCGCCGGCCGATCGGCAATCGGTCGAGGCCTATGAGTTGATCCGCAACACGATGGAAACGCAGAGCGTGGCGGCCATTGCCCGCACCGTCCTGTTCAGGCGTGTCCGCAGCGTACTCATCCGGCCACAGGGGAAAGGGCTGATCGCCACCACGTTGAACTATGATTACGAAGTGCGCGATCCGGCCGAAAGCTTCGAGGGCATTTCCAAGGTCAAGATCGAGAAGGAGATGCTCGAGCTCGCGCGCCACATCATCGGCACCAAGATGGGCGAATTCGACCCGGGCCAATACGAGGACCGCTACGAGGCGGCTCTGACCGAACTCGTCAAGGCCAAGATCGCCGGCCGCAAGCCGAAGAAATTGCCGAAGCGCAAGGCCGAAAACGTCACGAGCCTTCTCGATGCCCTGCGCAAAAGTGCGGGCGCTTCTGAGGAGAAAACTCCGGCTAGACGCAAGGCGACGGCCGCGTCCGGTGCGAAGCAGAAGAAGGCCGGCTAACGATGTCGCTCTCCGAGTATCGCCGCAAGCGCGACTTCAAGGCCACACCCGAACCCAAGGCGGCAAAAGCCAAGAACAAGGGCAACAGCTTCGTCATTCAGAAACATGCCGCGCGGCGTCTGCACTACGACCTGCGGCTGGAAATGGACGGCGTTCTGAAAAGCTGGGCCGTGACGCGTGGCCCGAGCCTGGTGCCGGGTGAAAAGCGGCTCGCCGTGCATGTCGAGGATCATCCGCTCGCCTATGGCGACTTCGAAGGCGTGATCCCGCCGGGGCAATACGGATCGGGCGAGGTCATCGTCTGGGACCGCGGCACGTGGGAACCGCTGTTCGATGTGCGGAAGGGCTACAAGAAGGGCCATCTCGAATTTTCGCTTGATGGCGAGAAGCTCGGGGGACACTGGCATCTCGTGCGCATGGCCGGGAAAGAAGGTGAAACGCGCGAGAACTGGCTACTGATCAAGGGAGAGGACGAACTGGCACGAACGCCCGAGGATCCCGATATCGTCGAGGAAATGCCGCTCTCGGTGAAGAGCGGGCGACCGATCGAGAGCCTGAAGGGTGACGGGAAGGCTGCCGTCTGGAACTCGCGCAAGACTTCCAGCAAAACAGCGAAGACGGCCGCTGCTGGAAGCGCGTCTGCGAAACCTCAAGATCTCACGCTGAAGGGGGCGAAAGCGGGGAGCCTGCCGGAGTTTCTCTCCCCGGCAC
Organism: uncultured Allorhizobium sp.; assembly: GCA_958439205.1. GTDB lineage: Bacteria > Pseudomonadota > Alphaproteobacteria > Rhizobiales > Rhizobiaceae > Allorhizobium. The sequence continues at coordinate 4,282,689 of OY288189.1, forward strand.
TTGCGACGCTGGTCAAGACGGTCCCCAAGGGAGACCGCTGGCTGCATGAAATCAAGCTGGATGGTTATCGCATCCAGGCCCGGATCGACCATGGCAAGGTGCAGTTGCTGACACGCACGGGGCTGGACTGGACGGATCGCTTCGGGAAACGGCTGGTCTCGGCACTCAAGGCGCTTCCCGTCCAGTCGGCCCTGATCGACGGGGAGATCGTGGTCGAAAGCGGCAATGGCAGCAGCGACTTCTCGCTTCTCCAGCAGGATCTGAGCGAAGGACGAGACGATCGCTTCACCTACTACGTCTTCGATCTCATGCATCTCGACGGTCAGGACCTGACGGTTGCGTCTCTCACCGATCGCAAGGCAGCGCTGGAGCCGCTGATCGCGGAGGCCGGAGACCCCTTGAAGTTTTCCAGCCATTTCGACGAAAGCGGCGAGCTTGTGCTGAAACACGCCTGCCGCCTCAGCCTCGAAGGTGTGATCTCAAAGGTCGCATCCGCGCCCTATCGGTCTGGTCGGGGGCGGGACTGGGTGAAATCGAAATGCACGGCCCGCCAGGAACTGGTGATCGGAGGGTATGTCCCCTCCTCCGTCTCTGACCGGGCGATCGGATCGCTGATCATGGGCGTGAATGAGGCGGATGGCCTGCGCCATGTCGGGCGGGTGGGCACCGGCTACACGCAGAAGCTGGCGCGACAAGTCTTCGACCGGCTTCAGCCGCTCGTTCGAGAGAAGAGCCCGTTCAAGGACAAGCTGACGGGGACCGAGCGCAAGGATGCCGTCTTCGTCGAGCCGGAAGTGGTGGCGGAGATCGAGTTTCGCGGCTGGACCGGCGACGCCCATCTGCGCCACGCCTCGTTCCGTGGGCTGCGGGAAGACAAGGCAGCAAGTGACGTCGTGCAGGAGGTGCCGGCTCCGAGCACGCCGACCAAGAAGGAACAGGCGGCTGCCCAGGCGGCGCGCAGGCGCATCACCCTCACACATCCTAACAGGCTCTACTGGCCAGAAGCGGGTGTGACCAAGGAGGGACTGGCCGATCACTACGCGCTGGTCTGGCCGCGCATCGCGCCATTCATCGTCGATCGGCCGCTCGCGCTCCTTCGCTGCCCGGAGGGTCACGAGAAGACCTGCTTCTTCCAGAAGCATGGCTGGCGCGGCATGCGTAAAGAGATCATCACCATCCGTGATCCGAAGGACGACGAGGCATTGGTTGCCATTCGCGATCTGGACGGGCTTTTGGCGCTCGTGCAGGGCGCAGCGCTCGAGATCCACCCCTGGGGATCACGCGGCGGAGACCTGGAGAGGCCTGACATGGTGAACATCGATCTCGATCCCGGTCCTGATGTGACCTGGGAGCGCGTGATCGAGGCGGCTTTCGAGGTACGCCAGCGTTTTACCGATCTCGGGCTTACCGGCTTCGTCAAGACATCCGGCGGCAAGGGCCTGCATGTCGTCGCACCGCTCAAGCCGAAGGCCCAATGGCCGGAGGTCAAGGCGGCGATGAAGGCGCTGGCGGAGAGCATGAGTGCCGACAGCCCCGAGGACTATGTTGCGACTATCAGCAAGGCGAAGCGCAAGGGCAAGATCCTGATCGACTATCTGCGCAATGGTCGCGGGGCAACGGCTGTCGCTCCCTACTCCACGCGCGCCAGGCCGGGCGCGCCGGTGTCCATGCCGCTCTCCTTCGACGAACTCAGCCCTCGTATCCTGCCGAACCACTTCACCGTCGGCAATGTGCCTGCGCGGCTTGCCGAAAGCGATGGGGACCCCTGGGAGGATTTCAGAAGCGCGGAGGCACCGTTGGAAGGAAAGGCAAAGTCCAAGACGCGCCGCTGAGAGTTCTACTTTCTGTGGGCTGGCTTCTTCTCGGACGCGAGGCTGCGGCGCAGAGCCTCCATGATGTCGATCACATTGTCCTTGCGCTCGGGCTCGGCCGTCTTTTTCGGCTTCGTCCGCTTCGACTTCTTGGTACGGTTTTCGATGATTTCGTGGAGACGCTCCTCGACCGGATCGCGCACCAGCTTCGGGTCCCAGTCGCGCTGGCGTGCCTCCACAAGCTTCTTCATCATGGTCTTGGCGCCGGTTGCCGGTGAGGCGTTTTCCGACAGCTTGAAAAACGGGGCGGGATCGCGGACTTCATCGCCGTAGCGGAGTGTCCAGACCACCATGCCCTGATCCCTCGGGACGAGGAGAACGGCATGCTCGCGGCGATAGAGAACGAGACGAGCAATGCCGCCTGTGTCGGTCTTCAGCATGGCTTCGCGAATGACGGCGAAAGCCTCCTCGCTCACCTTGTCGGCCGGTGCGAGGTAGTGGGGGCTGTCGTACCAGATCCAGCCGATCGAATTGCGCGGGACGAACGTCTCGATGTCGATGGTGCGCGTGCTTTCGAGTGCGACATCCTCCAGCTCTTCGTCTTCGAATAGGACATAGTCGTCCTCCGCGCGCTCGTAGCCCTTGACCTGGTCCTCGTCGTCGACGGGCTTGCCGGATTCGGAATCGACATAGCGGCTGACGACCCGGTTTCCGGTCTTGCGATTGATGTTGTGGAAGCGGAGCTTCGCGCTTTCCGTCACGGCTGGCGTCATCGCGACGCGGCAGGTGACCAGGGACAGCTTGAGATAGCCTTTCCAGAACGCGCGCTGCGCCATGTCTCTCTCCTTCGCGAGGCGGTCCGTCCGCAGCGCTGCCCCGGAAAACGCGAGCAGGACGGAACTGTTCCGAGGAGCGTTCAAATCGGCGGTTGCACCGGGAACCGTTTGCCCTTCCTGGCGTTCATCTGATGCCTGTTCCTCTTCAATGATGAACCGGAGGATCCGAGGTCGATACGGGGGGGTATCGCAGACAGATCCGACCGGGGAGCCGGCGGGCGCGAGGAGACCGCGCTCGGCGGACGTTTGGGCATGTGGAACAGAAAGCGGCGACGACGGAGATGTACCATGGCTGAACGAGACTATGACTGGATTGCCCGGCGAGCCTACTCGCTTTGGGAAGAAGAGGGTCGCCCAGATGGTCGGGACGAAGATCATTGGCAGACCGCTCTGAGCGACTGGGAAACCCTGAATGCTTCAGCGACCGAGACAACGGCAAAGGCCGGCCGGCGTATTGCCGAGGCACAGGCATCCGCAGTGCAGGAAGGTCTTGTGATCACAGAGGAGCCGGTTCAACCGGTCCGCAAATCGGCAAGGAGCCGGAAAGGTTGACGAAGGTGGCCGGAGTCGATCTTTCCCTAGCCCTGAGCCGAGCGCAATTCATTCAGCGGGTGCGTGATGCCTATCATCGTGAAGATGAGGAGCTTCGCCCCCGCCGCAATTACCCGACGCGCGTGCCGTTGCATGTGCTCGCGGTGACCTCGGAAATCTATCCCCTGATCAAGACCGGCGGCCTCGCCGATGTGACCGGCGCGCTTCCGAAGGCGCTGTCCACCTATGGCATCGAAACCCACACGCTGGTTCCCGGCTATCCGTCCATCCTCGCGCTTGCACGGCTGCACCCGCCGCTGATGGAGTTCGACGATCTGCTCGGTGAGAAGGCAACGCTGCGCCACCTGGAGATCGACGGGCTCAGCCTGTTCGTGCTCGATGCGCCGGCGCTTTATGAGCGGCCGGGCGGCCCCTATGTTGACGAGCACGGTGTCGACCATGCCGACAACTGGAAACGCTTCGCCGTGCTTTCGCTGGCGGGCGCCGAAATTGCGGCTGGCGCGCTTCCCGGCTGGAAGCCTGACCTGGTGCATACCCATGACTGGCAGTCGGCACTCACCTCCGTTTATCTCCGCCAGATGGGATCTGACGTTCCCGTCGTTCTGACGATCCATAATCTCGCTTTTCAAGGCCAGTATTCCGCCTCGCTGCTGCCCTATATCGGCTTGCCGCCGGAGGCCTATTCGGTTGAGCAAATGGAATATTTCGGCGATATCAGCTACCTCAAGGGTGGACTGGTGACGGCCGATCACATCACGGTCGTGAGCCCGACCTATGCGCGGGAGATCCTGTCGCCGACTTTCGGCATGGGCCTCGACGGTGTGCTGAACGCCCGCATGGACCGGCTCCAGGGTATCGTCAACGGCATCGACAACGAGGTCTGGAATCCGGCCACGGATCCTTATCTGCCGTTCCGCTACGACATGAAGACGCTGCGCAATAAGAAGAACAACAAGGCCCTCCTGCTCGAGCGCTTTAACCTGGAACCGGGCGACGGCCCCCTGTTCTCGGCTGTTACTCGCATTACTTGGCAGAAGGGCATGGACATGCTGGCCGAGGTGGCGGACGAGATCTTCCATTGGGGTGGGCGACTTATCGTTCATGGCCAGGGAGACCATGACATCGAGGATGCGCTCAAGGCCACCGCCGCCCGCTTCCCGGGCCGCATGGCAGTCTCGATCGGCTTCAACGAGCCGACCGCGCACCTGATCCATGGTGGCTCGGATGCCATCATTCAGCCATCGCGGTTTGAGCCTTGTGGCCTAACCCAGCTTTACGGCCTGCGCTACGGATGTGTGCCGGTGGTATCGCGGACAGGCGGTCTTTCCGAGACGATCATCGACGCCAATGATGCGGCGATTTCCGCACGCGCGGCAACCGGCTTCCAGTTCCATCCGGTTCGCCCGGAAGGTCTTCGCCATGCGATCCGGCGTGCGGCCGAGGCCTATGGCGACAAACGCAAATGGGCGCGCCTTCAGTTGCAGGCGATGCGGGCCGACTATTCCTGGGATCGTAGCGCCGAAAGCTATGCCGAGGTCTATGGTCGGCTCACGGAAGCCGCCGCGGAATTGCGTCACTAAACGGACCAAGCGCCAGATAGTCATGACAAAGGGCCCGGAACTGATCCGGGCCCTTTGTTTGTTGCAGGGTGGTTCGTGGGGCACCCTAGCTAGATAAGAGACGCCGTAAGGTTCATCTCCAATCGTCCATATGCTGATCGCCATCCGCGTTGAACCGCTCGCGGGCGGCGATGGTCCGCTCCAGTGCGGCAATGTCCTCGCCGACGGCGGGAACAGGATCATCGGCTATGGCTTCAAGGACGGCGGGATCGATCGTGCCCGCGCGGATTGCCATGCGCAGGGTTTCCCGCGTCTGGCGCTCCGCCTCCAGTTGCGCAAAGAGCGCGATGATCAGCCGATCGCGCGGATCGGGAAAGCGGCGCCAGCGTGGCGGGCGCACCGTATCGGGCATGATGCACTCCTTTTTGACAGAAGAAATTACTCCCTGAGGAAACATTTGGAGCCGCCCAATGTTCCCCTCTCGCACCATAGGAGACGGGTTCATGGAAACAGACTTGAAGTCACTGGAGGCAAGGCTCAACGCCCACCGTGAAATCCTGATTTCACTGTTGAGCGACATCCTCATCACGCCCGATCAGGCGCCGGAACTGCTACGCAACCTTGAGCAGGAAGTGCTGCTGCGGGACGGCGCCGAAGATCCTGGCGCCGAGCCCTCCGCCGGCATCGGGCGTGGTCATGAAAAGGGTGAGGCCATTCGCGATATCCTGGAGACGGCGAAGGCACGGGCATCGGCCCTGCGCCGGGCTTCATCCGATCTCGGCGAACCCAATGGTTTCACCGAGGCGCTGAACAAAAGCGTATGATCTGATTGCGGCGGGGAAACGCCCAGCCTCTCCGCCTAAGAGCGGCCGCTCGCATGCACACGGCCCTCTGAGCGGCACCTGCGGTTATTTGTCCTAAGAGTGGTCGCTCACATCGAAATTGGCGTCCCAATCCTTCGGCGGGTCCTTCTTGCCGGGCGGCCACTTGTTCACCGTCGCATCTTCGGAACCGGTGATCACAGTCGGCTTGGCGCTGGCGACACCGTCATTTTTGCCGCCGGCCTGCGTGCCTGCGAACTGGCCTTCGGCATCCTTGTGAATGGGGTCTAGATCTTCATCTCGACGATCTTCAGTCATGGCATCTTCCTCCGGTGATATCGTGGTCAACACGACACCGACGCCAAAGGTTCCGAGCTGTCACTCACCGTCATCAGCGGCTGCCTGGGCAAGGAAGGAAGACAGCGGAGCGACGAGGCTCCAGCGGAGCCCTGCCGGGTCGAAGTCCACCGAGACCTGGCCCCCGAAGGAGCTTGCCGCGTGACGCTCGATGACCGTCGAGCCGAAGCCGCGGCGGGTTGGCGGATTGACCGGCGGTCCATGCTGTTCGAACCAGATGAGGCGCAACCTTGGCTCCTCGCCTTCCTCCAGCGGCGCCAAGATTTCCCACTCGATGCGGAGCCGGCCTTCGAGAACGGACAGGGCTCCGTATTTCACCGAATTGGTGGCGAGTTCGTGAAAGACGAGACCGAGATTCTGCACGGCATTCGCATTGACCAGCAAATCGGGACCACGGCGGGAGATCCGGTCGCTTGAGCCTGTCACTGTGGTCAATTGCAGGTCGACCAGCGAGGCGAGCGGAATGCCGCCCCATTGCTGTTTTGCCAGCGCTTCGATCGACTGGGCGAGACCCGCCAGGCGGCCGCTGACGGCACGTTGAAATTCCTCGACGTCATCAGTGCCGCGCGCAAGCTGCCGCATCATCGCCTGAACCAGCGAGAGGATGTTCTTCGTCCGGTGCACGAGTTCCTGAAGGATGAAGTGGATGCGGTCTTCGGCTTCCGCACGGTCGAAGGAGGCATTGGACAGGGCGACAGCGACCTGGTTTGCCTCGACGATCTTGGTCCTCTCCGGTGAGACGATGTCTCCGTGGCCGATCCGGTCGGCCATGCTGGCGATCTTACGGATCGCCGAGCGGAGATGGTGGGCAGCGACCATGACGACACCGAGCATCAGTGCGAGGAAAACAAGACTTCCGATCAGCAAGCTCTTCCACAGCGCGACGAAGGAGCTGTTGAGGCTGTCCACGGGTCCCCAGACGATCGCACGCCAGGGCCAGTCTGCGACCTTGGCATAGCCCATCAGGTGTTGCCTGCCGTCGCGGTAGAAGACGGCGCTGTTGTTGGATCCATACATGAGCTCAAGCCAGCTCTGGTCCACCTGAGCACCAGACTGCTTATTGTCTGCTCCGCTCGACACGACGATGCGGCCCTCGCCATCCACAAGGGCGGATGACCAGCCGGGTGGGAGCGCGTTTCGGGAGGCCAGACTTCCGAGGCTGGCGGCATCCTGGGTCAGAACGACGGCGTCTACACCGGCCGGGCCGCGCTCGCCGAGCGGCATTGTGAGATTGACCACCCAACGCTGGCTGGTTGCACCCAGAAAGACGTCTGAAATTTCTACATTCCCGGACCTGAGAGCAGAGCGCACGGACTCCGGGTTAGCCATGGGTCGAAGCGGCGTTCCCCAAGGCATGCGGGTGTTGACGATCTGGTTTCCGTCACGTCGTGCCAGGATGACGTAGAGCGAGCTTGCCTTCAGGCTTTCTCCAACCCGCGTGTGGAACGCCTGGAGATCGCCCTGTTGGAGTTCCACCGAATTGGCCAAGAGGGCGAGCGTGGTTTCCATGTCTGCGATCTTGCGTTCCACCGACTGGCTGATCGCATGCGCATCATCCGCCACGTTGGTGCGCAGCGCCTCGAACTGTGAGCGCTCAAGCTGCATCAACAGAAAGGCGACAAAGGCGAGAAGCGGCAGTGTCGAAAGCACCGCCATGACCGCGAGGTACGAGCCGATGGAGGCGGTGGGAAAAGCGCCCAGCAATGATCTGGCCAGCCGGTTCACACGACGACCCTCCCGAGGCACCGATGCAGATTGATGATTTTCACACCGAACCAAATGGCCATGGCGGCGTTAGGATCCTGAGACTGAACGAGGAGGTTGCCATGATCTTCAAACCGCAACGTTTCCACGGCGAAACGCCGGTGGTGGCGGACGAAAATCCGCCCGAGACCACGCTCGAACAACGGGTGGCAGACGCGCTCGCCTTGACGGCCGGCACCGGTGCCGAGGGGCTGAAGGTCGTCGCCAGCGGAGGGGAAATTTTTCTCTTCGGTGCCGTCGCCTCTCGCGACGAAATGGATCGTGCGGTCGAGGCGGTCTTGACGGTTCCGGGCGTGGAGAAGGTGACGGTCCGGATGCAGACCGACGAGGCTCCCTGACGGCCATCGCCGTCCGGCATTTCGATCTCTACGATTGCCAGGCCCGCGCGCACGCAAATGGATGGCTAAACACCATCCATGAGTGCCTCGCTGGGCCGCGTCTGCGCTGATCGAAGTCACTGATATTCCGATACCTTCGGCCGGACTTAAGTCAGGCGCGCCCACCCATTTTGGAAGAGTTCTCCTGACCCCAGGCATGAACGATGCCAGCGACTTCCAGCATCCGCCCCTTCAGATCCTGCTGACGCAGCACAGGTATCTTGCGCTTGTCGACCTGACTTTCGGAATAGCTCCGGGCGGCTTCCACAGCGAGCCTATGGCTCGGATAGATTGGCGATTGGCCTTCCTCTGACAGGAAGCACCAGCCACCGGCCTGAGGGATGATGTCACAATATACCTGGGTCATGCCGCACTCCTCCTGATATCCGCCAAACGTCCGGGTGCCGCAAACGTTCCCCCACCAAGAGCTATTTTCGCCTGCAAGTTTTACTCATCCGCATGCCACGATGAGCGAATGGGGCGGAAAGTTTGCGAGATCCCGGATATCCGACCCCGCCTCGCGTGGCATGACATGGATGGTTTCGCCGTGGACCGGGGGCAGGGTGACCTGGGCGTCGCTGAAGTTGCAGCGCAACTGCCAGCGCCTGTCGCCCAGTTGCCAGTCGATCGCCAGCCGCCCTTCCTCCGCGGTCAGCAGGTGGCCAACACCGCCACCGACGTTTCCAAGAAGAGGCACGAGGTGATCGCGTCGCTTTCCGAGCAACTCCTGAAACCGGGCGGCCGCTCTTCGGCCAGCGGCGGTGTCAGCCTCGTGCCAATCAAGTTTCGAGACGCGGAAGGTCTCGACATCATTGGGATCGCGGATTTCCTCCAGGGTCAGATCTTGGGAGCCGAAATCGCGCGCCTGGCGCAATCTGTCTTCGGGTGCGTTCTGGTCGAGATCCGGAGGATAGTCGCCGAAAAAGAAGAACCGGCCTTGAGAGCGGAACTCGTCACCCATGAAGAGAAGCGGGATCTGCGGTGACAGCAATAGCAGCGCCAGCAACCTTTCTCCAAGATCGGGCTCGACGAGGCTCCAAAGCCGCTCGCCTCGACCGCGATTGCCGATCTGATCATGATTTTGCAGGAAGTTGACGAAGGTAACCGGTGGCAGGTGTCCACTCGGCTCGCCGACCAGATCGTCGCCCATGCCTTCGATCTTTTCCCCCTGGATGGCAAAACCTGTCGCGAGCGTTTTTCCTAGCCGGGGCCAGAAGTTGTCGGCGAAGACGCTGAAATGTCCGCCACTTTCTCCCGTGGCCCAGGCATGGATCAGGTGGTGATAGCCGTCGTTCCAGACGCCGTCATAGAGCCGGACAGAGTTGTCTTCATTACGCTCGTGCAGTCTCGTGATGTTACGGCCGTCTTCGACCACGAGATGCACGTGGCGGTCGGACAGCGCGTCCCGGATACGCAGCGCCATTTCCTCCAGGATGTAGGGATCGCTCGTGTCGTCTTCGATGTGATGGACGGCATCGAGCCGCAAACCGTCGAGGGCGAATTCCTTAAGCCAGTAGAGGGCGTTTTCCAGGATGAGGTCCCGGGTCGCCGGCTGAGAGACATCGAACCTCGGCCCCCAGGGAGTGCCCTCGTCGGTAAAGACATCGGGTGCATAGCGAGTGAGATAGTTCCCGTCAAAGCCCAGGTGATTATAGACGACGTCCAGGATGACCATGAGGCCAAGGCCGTGCGCTACGTCGATGAAAGCCTTCATGTCGTCGGGCGAACCATAGGCTGGATGCGGCGTGTAGAGCAGCACGCCGTCATAACCCCAGCCGCGACTGCCGCGGAAGGCTGCTACCGGCATCAGCTCGATCATCGTGATGCCCAGATCGGCAAGGCGAGGGAGTTTCTCGACTGCGGCGGCAAAGGTCCCCTCATCCGTGAAGGTGCCGACATGGATTTCGTAGATCACAGCTTCGGACCATGGCCGTCCGTTCCAGCCGGTGGTCTTCCAGCGATAGGCCGTTGGGTCGACCACAAGGGAGCGGCCATGCACATCGCTTTCGAGAGCGCGGCCCGCCGGGTCTGGAACACTCGTCCCATCCGGTAGAACGAAGGAATAGGGGGTGCCCGGTGCAATATTCGTGGCGATCAGTTCGTACCAGCCGTCCCCCAGGGCGGACATCGGAACGTCCTCATTGATCAGGCGAAGGCTCAGGGTTTGGACCGCCGGCGCCCAGATCCGGAAGCGAACCTCACCGGGCGCGGTGTATTCCGCTCCCCAGCTCTTCGGAGACACACGATGGTCGGACTCGACTGCAGGTTCCTCGGCATATGCACCTGATCGCCGCTCGTCCATCCACTCGCCCTCCCGCTGATATCATCAGCGCAGAAAACCACGCGGCATGCGGAAGGTTCCGAGATAGGTGTCGTGCCTGGAATACGTCGGTAGTCGGGTTGGCTCAGGAACAAAGCGTAGGTTCGGCGAATTGGTCTTTACCGGACGGCCTCAACCGCATCCCGCGGAAAGGCGTCCCACAACGGAGATGACCATGCCCATCAACGATCCATCATTACCGTTTGGCGATCAGCCGCCGATGCCGGCCCCCACCTGGGCACCGGAGGTCCCGGTCGAAGAGCCGGAGCCGGACCTGCTTCCCGGTGAATTGCCGAACCCCAATCCGGACGAGACACGCGACCCGCCGGTGACAGAACCCGGCGTCGGAATCTGAGCGTAGGCCGCGCGGGCCTCAGCGCAGGCCCGCGACCCTTTCCCAGCCCTTCTTGCCGGCAACCCAATTCTGCCAATCGGATACCGAGCCGTAGAAGACGTTCAGGTCGATCTTGCCATTGACGCCCTGCGAGAGGCCCGAGCCGGAATACTGCCAGAAGACCCACTTGCGATCCGGATAGATCTTGGAGGGATGGGCGGCGACGGAGCGCAGCCAGAAGGGATAGTCAAGGAACTGACCACGCAGGTTGTCCTTGTAGAAATCCGGGGCCGTGTAGATCACGGGACGCTTGCCGTAATGACGCTCGAGGCGGTCCATGAAGACCTGCATCTTTTCGCGGGCCTTTTCCGGAGACAGCCGGAAGCGGCAGCTAGATTCACCATTGTATTCGACATCGATGACCGGCGGCAGCGCGTCGGGATCGCGCGGGACATTGCGGATGAACCAATCGGCCTGCTCAGAGGCGACGCGGCACCAGTAGAAGAAGTGATAAGCGCCGCGCTTCACGCCGGCTTCCTTGGCCCGCTTCCAGTTAGTGTGGAACATGGGATCCAGATGATCACCACCATCGGTCGCCTTGATATAGGCGAAGTTGGCGCCCTGGCTGCGCAGCGTTGCCCAGTCGATATTGCCCTGCCAGCGGGATACGTCCACGCCGTGAACGGCATGGTGCTTCGGCTTGACCTTGCCGAAGTTCATCGGCTTAACATCGCTGAAACGCTGGTTGTAGACCCGGTGGCGGCCTGCGGATCGCGCGGGAGACTGTTCCGGTGCGGCCAGCGGTGACACCGGCGGCGCAAGCATGGCGACCGGACGCTGATCTGGCACCGGCATTCCAGCCGTCATCGTCGCGGATTCGAAGTGGGCCTGGTTCGACGTGTCACCAGCCCAGGCGAGCGCTTGCGGTTGTCCGCCTGCAGGTGCTGCTGCGATCGACCCTGTCTGCTCGTTCACGGCGACGGCCGGAGTGGGCGCGGCAGATGCGGCCTGGACCGGTTGTGCGGAACGGGATTGCAGCCCCAGAACTTCGATCGGATTGGTGCGCGCACTGCAGCCGGCGAGCACCATACAGCCGAGAAGGAGCGAGGAGAGGACCTTGGAACGCATGGTACACGGACTCGAACACTTGGGCCGGGCGCATGCGAAGGCGGACACCCGGAGCTTCTGGGAATTGCTAACAAAGCTTTACCGGACAAAGGTGAATGCAATCTTTACGCGGTGTAGCCGGCCGAAGCAGGCGGCAGCCGTTCACGGATATGTGCGTTTAAGCTGCAATCCCGAGTGCGCGGCGTGGCGTAACGGTTGCAGTCATCCGATCCACTATCTTTGAAAGTCTTGCCCATGCTGCACAGGCGATCCTTTCTTCTGACCTCACTCCTTGCGATCAGCGGCGGCACTCTCGTCGGCGCGGCCGAAGATCATTGGGAGGCCTTGAGGTCGGGCAACGCCTTCGTGCTCCTTCGCCACGCGATTGCACCGGGTACGGGCGATCCGCCGGGCATGCGGATCGGCGCGTGCGAGACACAGCGGAACCTGTCGGCTGAAGGGCGTGAGCAGGCTGGGCGGATTGGCGACCTCTTCCGGGACAATGGTATCCGCGAGGCATCCGTCCAATCCAGCCAGTGGTGCCGGTGTCTCGATACGGCAGACCTGCTCGGCCTTGGGTCCGTCACGCAGCAGCCGCTTCTCAATTCCTTCTTTGGCGAGCCGGAGAATGGCAGGGCGCAAACCGAAGCTCTGAAGACATGGCTGGCGTCCCGCCCGTCGGATCTTCCGCTGGTGCTCGTCACCCATCAGGTCAACATCACCGGCCTGACATCCACCGTTCCCCGCAGCGGGGAACTCGTCTTTGCCACGTTCGATGTGGGCGGTGCTGTGAGCGTTATCGGTCGGCAGTCCGCCGGGGCATGACGGGGAAAAAGTCGCGGCGAAAATAAGAACCGCCCGTGATGAAAGGCATTGCAACAAGCTTAGGTGCGGCGGCAATCCGAACGTGCCCCGGCGGACGCAGCCGGCAGGGTCCGGCGGATGCATCATTCTCCAAAACCAAATCGGCGAGGAGTCTAAAATCTGCATCCTTCGAGTGCAGACGCGTTGTTTTCGTTCCCATGGTGGATAGACGCGTTGTAATCGCCGTCACGGCGGAGCCACGTGCGGCATGCTAGCTTCGCCCTGCAATTGGAGAGCGGTAGGGAATGGATGTTTCGCGGGCGCGGCTGGACGATCAGGCTTATGAGGATGCCATCCGCTATTGCGCCAACAGCATCCTTCCGATGCATTTCGGCGAAAAGCTGATCAACAAGATCTTCGGTCGCAATCTCCAGTCCCATGCCGCGGGCCTGCTCGCCGTGATGCATTGCGAGGCAGAGCTTGGCCTTGGCGAGCGACCGACACTGACCCGGATCCAGGCGGAGATGGGCCGCTCGCGCACCCTTTCCGGCTTTTTCGCGCTGCTGCGGTTTGCCCGCTTCATCGAGACGATCGACCATGCCGAAGATCGGCGCGCCAAGATGCTGATCGCTCGACCACCCCTGCTCGACGGGCTCAAGACCTGGCTTTCCCATCACATGACCTGCGCCGAGGTAGCGGGGCTCCTGCCGACGGGCAGCACCCACAGGCTCAAGTCGGACGAGGACTTTGCGCTGCGCTACATCGCCGCTGCGCGCTTGATGCTGGACAGGGTCAGGTCGCATATCGCGTCCCGCCGCGATGCCTGGTCCTGGTTCGACAGTTTTGATTGCGGCGACCGGATCGCGCTTGCCCTGTTGCGTGCCCATTACGAATACCCCGGCGAGCAGGAGACGCGCTGGTTTCTGCTCGAGACGCGGCAACTGGCCGAGAGGCTCGGCATCTCGCATTCTCATCTGCGCAATGTGCTGAACGGGGCAGAGGGATGCGGCTTCATCCTGCAAGATCGTCGGACCCACCAGATGGCACTCACACCACAGATGCTGGATGATATCCGCGAATTTCATCTCTCCTTCTGGAGCTGGGTCGCCGAGAGCGCCGATCAGGCAGAAAATCTCAAGCGATCCGCCGCCTGACAGTTTTCAACGACAGCCTCCGTCCGCAGACTTGCGGCCATGACGCGGCGCACAATAGGATAGCGAGAGCAACGAAAGCAGAGGGGATCAGATGGACGAAGCGCATGACACCAGCCAGCTTGAAATGGTGGTCCTGATGACACCCGACATGGCAAACTTTTCCGGCAAGGTGCATGGCGGCGCCCTTCTCAATCTCCTCGACCGCGTCGCCTATTCCTGCGCCTCGCGCTATTCACAACAATATGCGGTGACATTGTCTGTCGACCAGGTTGTGTTCCGCCAGCCGATCCATGTCGGCGAACTCGTCACCTTCCGCGCCTCGATCAACCAGGCTGGGCGAACCTCGATGGAAATCGGCATTCGGGTCGAGGCCGAGAACATCCGGACCGGCGAGCGGCGTCACACCAATTCCTGCTACTTCACGATGGTCGCTGTGGATGCCGAAGGTCGGCCGACGGCTGTTCCCCGTTATGTTCCGGAAAGCGAAGTCCGCAAGCGCCGGCAGCGGGCCGCTGAAACACGGCGTGCGCTGCGTCTGGAATTCGAAGCCCGCTTCAAGGAAGCGAGCGAAACTGCCGAGGAAGCGCATCGGATCGGCTGAGCGGAGCGGAGCGGCAGGATCACCGTGTCGCTGTAGGCGGCGCACGTGAGATCGGCGAAGGTCTAGATGCGTGAGAAGGCCGCCAGGACCGTACGCTCGGATTGCAGGAGATAGGCTTCGAGCGCGGCGGCAGCCGCCTTCGGGTCGCCCGCCTCCAGCTTTTCCAGAATGGCGGCGTTCATTTCCACATACGGCGCATGAAGGAGTTCGGGCTCCTTGAGGAGACCGAAGCTCAGGCGCAGTTCTGCTGCGATCTGGGCATAGAAACCGTTCAGCCGCTGGCTGTCGGCGAGGTCGACGATTGCGGCATGAAACTTCATGTTCTCGCTGCCGACAGCCGTCCAGTCGTTTTGCCTGGTCGCGGCGCGGGCTGCATCGACAGCCGAGCGCATGCGGTGGACGGCTGGATGATTGGGGTAGGCATTGGCGAGCGCCTGGCCTTCGACCAAGCGGCGCACGCGGTAGATGTCGATGATCGAGGCCATGCTTGGCGTCGCGACGAAAACACCGCGGTTCGGCTCGTGCTGGAGCAGGCCTTCCTTGGTCAGCAGGCGAAATGCCTCGCGCAGCGAATTGCGGGACACCTCGAAGTCGGCACTGAGGGCGGCCTCCGAGAGACGTTGACCCGGCTTCAGTTCGCCGCGGATCAGTCTGTCGCGGATTGCTTCCGCCAGGCGTGGCGCCAAGGCTGCCGTCGTGTCCGTCTCTGCCATCAGTTTCCCCAGTGACCGGATCGCCCGGCATATTTGCGACCGATCACCGACACTTTGATCGGCTCACAGCTCCGCTGCCTTATCCTCCAGTTGCGAAATCGCAGCAAGACGAGAGCCAAACACGGCCAAAGATTGTCCCCCATTGTCTGAAAACTGCTGATCGGAGCATCAATCTGCTCAACATTGCGGCAACAAAGTAGAACGATCAAATAAAATCGTTGAACAATATTGACAGAATTGTGAAACCGGGAGACGCTACTCTCGCAGGTGAACAAAAAGCCCCGCGCAAAGCCGGGGCCAGGTCAACCGAGAGGGAACCATGAAACAGACAACCACTACGGGCGATCAGGCCCCAACAGGCGGCATGTCCGCCAAGACGCGTCGCGGCGCTTTGATCGCCGCAATCTTCCTCATGGCGACCTCCGCCATCGGACCTGGCTTTATAACCCAGACCGCGACCTTCACGACGAAGCTGGGTTCTGCATTTGCTTTCGCGATCCTCGCGTCCATCCTGATCGACTTCGTCGTGCAGCTGAATATCTGGCGCATCGTGACGCTGACCAAGATGCGCGCCTCCGACATCGCGAACGCGGCCATTCCCGGCACCGGCTATGTGCTGGCCATCCTGGTCATCGTTGGCGGCCTGTTCTTCAACATCGGCAATATCGGCGGCGCTGGTCTCGGCCTCAATGCGCTTCTCGGCCTCGACGCCAAGCTGGGCGGCTCGATCAGTGCGCTGATCGCGATCGGCATCTTCCTGTCACACCGCGCGGGTGTCGCGATCGATCGGCTGATCGTGGTTGCCGGCATCGCGATGATCATCCTGACGGTCTATGTCGCCTTCGTCTCGCAGCCACCTGTCGGTGATGCGCTCTACCAGACCTTCCTGCCGTCCACGATCGACTTTGCCACGATCACCACGATCGTCGGCGGTACGGTCGGCGGCTATATCACCTATTCGGGTGCGCATCGTCTGCTCGACAAGGGCACTGTCGGCATCGAGAACCTCGGCGCCGTCAACCGCGCGGCTCTCTCCGGCATCGCCGTCACCGGCGTCATGCGCTACGTGCTGTTCCTCGCGATCCTCGGCGTTGTTGCAAGCGGTGTTGTGATCGACGTCTCCGGCAAGGGTGCAAACCCGGCGGCACAGGCCTTCCAGGCTGCGGCTGGCGATATGGGTCTCCGCATCTTCGGCGCCGTGCTCTGGTTTGCCGCGATCACCTCGGTCATCGGTGCGGCCTATACCTCCGTGTCGTTCATCACCGTCTTCAAGCCTGACATCACCGATCGTGGCCGCAACATCGCAACGGTCATCTTCATCGCCGTCTCGCTGTTCTTCTACGTGATCATCACGACGCCGCCGGCACAGATGCTGGTCTTCGTCGGTGGTCTGAACGGTCTCATCCTGCCGATCGGCCTGTCGATCTTCATCTATGCCGCCTGGGCTCGATCCGACCTGATGGGTGGCTATCGCTATCCGCGCTGGTTGCTGATCCTCGGCGCTCTGACTTGCGCGCTCACCTGGTACATGGGCTACAAGTCGATCGGGCCGATCTTCGCGCTGCTGACCGCGGCCTGAGAACGAGAACAGGGAGGACGACATGACTGCAATCGATCTGAACAGTGATCTCGGCGAAAGCTATGGCGCCTGGGCCATGGGCGACGACGAGGCCATGCTTTCCATCGTCTCCAGCGCCAATGTCGCCTGCGGCTTCCATGCCGGCGACCCCCTCGGCATCCTGAAGACCGTCAAGGCCGCCGCCGAGCGCGGTGTTTCGATCGGAGCGCATGTCTCCTACCCGGATCGCGTCGGCTTCGGCCGGCGCGACATGGATGTCACTTCGGCGGAACTGACCGCCGACGTGATCTACCAGATCGGTGCCATCAAAGGCGTCGCGGCGGCAGCGGACGTCACCGTTGGATATGTGAAGCCGCATGGGGCGCTCTACAACCGTATCGCCCATGACGCCAAACAGGGTCAGGCCGTTATCGACGGCATCAAGGCGATCGATGCTGATCTTGTGATGATGGGGCTTGCAGGCTCACCGATCCTCGAGCTTGCCCGCGCCTCCGGTCTCAGGGTGGTTGCCGAAGCATTCGCCGACCGGGCCTACACGCCTTCCGGCGCGCTCGTCTCGCGGCGCGAACCCGGCGCCGTGCTGCATGATGCAGGCCTCATCGCCAGGCGCATGCTGCAGCTCGCGCATGACGGCACGATCGAGGCGATCGATGGCTCGACCATCAAGATCGATGCGCAGTCGATCTGCGTGCATGGCGACAGCCCCGGCGCTGTCGCGATCGCACAGGAAATCCGACACGCCTTCGAAAAGGACGGCATCGCGGTGCGCTCCTTCCTCGATCGCTGACATCCGCAACGAGAGACTTCGATGATCGATCTTGAGACCTTGCGTCATGTCGATACGACCGCTGCACGGGCAGCCCGCGAACTCTATCGTGCGGGTGCCGTGGAGCCGACGTCCGGCGTCGCTCCGGGCTTCACGCAGGCAAACATGATCGTCTTGCCGCGCGACTGGGCTTTCGACTTCCTGCTTTATGCGCAGCGCAATCCAAAGGCCTGCCCGGTGCTCGACGTGTCCGATCCGGGCTCGCATGCGACCGTGCTTGCTAAGGGTGCGGACCTGCGTCGCGATGTGCCGCTCTACCGGATCTGGCGGGATGGCAAGCTCGCAGAGGAAGTAACCGATGCGACTGCAGCTTGGGCCGAACATCCTGACCTCGTCAGCTTCCTGATCGGCTGCAGCTTCACCTTCGAGACGCCGATGATGGAGGCGGGCATCGACATTCGCCATATCACCGACAAGTCGAATGTGCCGATGTACCTCACCAATCGGGCCTGCCGCCCGGCGGGCCGGCTGCATGGCAATCTCGTGGTTTCGATGCGCCCAATCCAAGCATCTCGCGTGGCGGATGCGGCCACCATTTCGGGCCGCTTCCCCGCGGTTCACGGCGCTCCTGTTCATGTCGGCGCACCGGAAGAGCTTGGGATTGCAGATCTAGGCAAACCCGAATTCGGCGATGCCGTGCGGATCGAACCTGGCGAAGTGCCTATCTTCTGGGCCTGCGGGGTGACGCCCCAGGCTGCCGTGATGGCGTCTAAAGTCCCATTTGCCATCACCCATGCGCCCGGGCACATGTTCATCACCGACATTCCCGATTCCGCCTATCACGCCTGAGGCTCCGAATGCGCTTTCTCCCCGTCAGCCTGACCGTTCTGATCGTCGAATTGAAAGACCTCGACGAGACGCTCGCGCTCTTTGCCTCGCTGGAAGCCGATCCGGTCGACGGCGTCATCGACATCGTGCCGGCCGCGCGCACGTTGATGATCCGGTTTCGGGCGGACATGCTGACGGCAGAAGCGCTTGCTGCGGCCATCTCCCATCGCGATCTCTCGGCCAAGATCCCGCCCTCGGACATGCTGGTCGAGGTTCCCGTCACCTATGACGGCGAGGACCTGCGCGATGTTGCTGAGCTGACAGGGCTATCCGTTGAAGAGGTGATCGAGCGGCATACGGCGAGCGAATTCACGGTCGCCTTCTGCGGTTTCGCACCCGGCTTCGGCTATCTCGTCGGTGGCGACCCGGCACTACAGGTGCCGCGCCGGCAGAGCCCGCGCACGAAGATCCCAGCGGGATCCGTGGCGCTCGCAGGCGCATTTTCCGGCGTCTATCCGCAGGCGAGCCCCGGCGGCTGGCAGATCATCGGCACCACGCCCGTCAAGATGTGGGACCTGACCCGCGAGCCACCTGCCCTCTTCCAGCCGGGCTACCGGGTGCGCTTCTTCGATCTGGCCAAGCGTGCGCAGACCACCATTGCCGAGACCGCTCCGGCTACAATCGCGACTGCTGCGGTCGAGCATTCAGCATCAACCACCATCAGGGTCACTGCGGCGCCCATGCCGGCGTTGGTGCAGGACCTCGGCCGCTTCGGCCAGACGGGCCAGGGCGTATCGTCCGCAGGCGCACTCGACCAGGGCGCGTTCCGCGCGGCGAACCGCATCGTCGGCAATCCCGTGGAGGCCGCCTGTCTCGAAGTGACGCTCGGCGGATTTGCGTTTGAGGTCTCCGGCCCCACTGTCATGGCACTCACCGGCGCGCCCTGCCCGCTTGAGATCCGTGACGTCAAAGGTCGCGTGATCGAGGCTGCGAGCTATCAGCCGGTCTCGCTGGAAACCGGCGACACCGTCACGCTCGGCTTTGCCCCCAAGGGTGCCCGCAGTTACCTCGCCTTCCGCGGCGGTCTCGAAATTGCACCGGTGCTCGGAAGCGCTTCAACGGACACGTTGGCCATTGTCGGTCCCGACCCAGTCGGCGCGGGTGCGGTGCTTGCCATCCGCGCCGTTGGTCGCAGCCTCTCTCCCGTGTCACTCGACGAGAGCCCGGCCTTCGACTGCCCGGCGTCCGGCGAGATCGTCACGCTCGATGTCGTGATGGGTCCGCGCAGCGATTGGTTCACCGAACGAGGTATCGAGACCCTGGCGAGCCAGATCTACGATGTGACGCCACAGTCGAACCGGGTCGGCATCCGGCTTTCAGGGCTGGAAGCGCTTGAGCGCAAGGACAAGGCAGAGCTTCCCAGCGAAGGCACGGCTACCGGCGCGATCCAGGTTCCGCATAGCGGTCAACCGGTTCTGTTTCTGGCCGACCATCCGCTGACCGGCGGCTATCCCGTCATCGGCACGGTCGCCGAATATCATCTCGATCTCGCCGGGCAGATCCCGGTGAACGCCAAAATCCGCTTCCGACCCATCACGCAATTCGCCGAGATCACGCCCGCCAAGGCATGATCTCGCGCCGAGGACGATGGCGCCCAAAAAGACAGTGAGGAGACCCCGATGAAGAAAGTGCTGATTGCCAATCGCGGCGAGATTGCCGTGCGCATCATCCGCGCCTGCCGCGACTACGGGCTCCAGTCCGTCGCCGTCTATGCCGATCCTGACATGGATGCGGTGTTCGTCACGCTGGCAGACGAGGCCTATGGTCTTGGCGGCAGCCGTCCGGCGGAGACCTATCTCGACATTCAGAAGCTCATCGACATCGCTCGCCGTTCCGGCGCGGATGCGGTGCACCCAGGTTACGGCTTCCTCTCCGAGCGGGCGGAATTCGCCCGTGCGGTGCAGGAGGCAGGGCTCACCTGGATAGGGCCCGATCCGCATGTGATCGAGGCGCTCGGCGACAAGGTCGAGGCGCGACGGATCGCGCTTTCAGTCGGCGCGCCGTTGGTCGCCGGCAGTGAGGGTCCTGTCGAGACGGCCGAAGAGGTCGTGGCTTTCGCCAAACAGTACGGGCTTCCCGTCGCGATCAAGGCTGCCCATGGCGGCGGCGGGCGTGGCCTCAAGGTTGCCTGGAAAATGGAAGAGGTGGCCGAGCTCTATCATTCGGCAGTGCGCGAGGCGGAGGCCGCCTTCGGGCGTGGCGAGTGTTTCCTCGAGCGTTTCCTTGATCGGCCGCGCCACATCGAGGCACAGGTTCTGGCCGACAAGCATGGCAACGTGCTGGTGCTCGGCACGCGTGACTGCTCGCTGCAGCGGCGCAACCAGAAGCTCGTCGAAGAGGCGCCGGCACCGTTCCTGAGCGACGTCCAGCGCCAGTCGATCCATGACGCGGCGCGGAAGATCTGCGCGGCTGCGGGTTACTCCGGTGCCGGCACGGTCGAGTTCCTGCTTGGCGTCGATGGCACCATCTCTTTCCTCGAGGTGAATACCCGCCTGCAGGTCGAGCACCCCGTGACCGAAGAGACCACAGGCATCGACCTGGTCGTCGAGCAGTTCCGGATTGCCGAGGGCAACGCGCTCGAGGTGCTGGAGACCCCTGCCGCGCGTGGTCATTCGATCGAATTCCGGATCAATGCCGAGGATCCCGGTCGCGGCTTCCTGCCGACGCCGGGTGCGATCACCCGCTTTGACCCGCCATCGGGCCCGGGCGTGCGCCTGGACACGGGCGTTGTCAGCGGTTCCACCATCCCTGGAACCTTCGACTCCCTGATGGCAAAGCTCATCGTCACTGGAGCAACCCGCGAACAGGCGCTGGCCCGCGCCCGCCGCGCATTGGCCGAATTCAAGATCGAAGGTGTTGCGACCGTTCTTCCCTTCCATCGCGCTGCGATGGAATCCAGCGACTTTACCGGTGAAGACGGGTTCCGCGTTCACACGCGCTGGATCGAGACGGACTTTGCCGAAACGCTGGCATCCTCTCCCCGACCGGAGCCGCTATCGGATGCATCGCTGATCCGCACGCATGTGGAGATCGACGGCAAGCGCCACGAACTCGGCATTCCGGCCGTGTTGCTTTCAGGTCTTGGCGGCCTTGCCGGCGGTGGTGGAAATGTGGGCGGACAAACCTCGGCAAAAGCCGAAGACGCCGACAGCATCACCGCGCCGATTTCCGGGACGCTGCAGGCCTTCAAGGTCGAGGACGGGACCGAGGTCCAGGCTGGAGATCTGATCGCCGTCATGGAAGCCATGAAGATGGAAACCCAGGTGACGGCTGCACGCGCCGGTCGGATCCGGTTCAAGGCCGAGGCAGGCGCCTATCTGCAGGCGGGCCATGAGATCGCGCGGTACGAAGGGTAAGGCGAAGCTGCAGCTGAGTTCGCTTGGTGCGGCGTCGCGTATCGGGACCACTTCCAGCGACGTGCAGAAGTGGCAACCACTAAACGACAAAAGGCCCGCCTAGGGCGGGCCAGATGTTCAAACATATAAGGCTTAGGCCTTGTCTACGACGTTCTTCACGGCGTCTTTCGCCTCACCCTTGGCCTGCTGGCCATGGCCCTTGGCTTCCTGGGCAGCGCCCTTGGCTTCCAGGCTGTGATTGTCGGTAGCGTCGCCAACGGCCTGCTTTGCCTTGCCGGCCAGTTCATTCGCCTTGCCGGAAATCTTGTCGGATGTGGAACCCATAATCGTTCTCCTTGTTTGCGATATCGCCCAGCTTTCAAGTCGCTATCCGGTCATGTGCCGGGTAAGTCCGTCTCTGGCTGCTCTACGATCCGCTTACATCTACAATGCTTGAGGGAGACGATCGTTCCGGTGACGCGCTCACGCGGCACCGATCTTTTGGGTTCTTAGTCCATTCCTCAGCGCTTGTAGGCGCCGAGACCGGGGCGATAGGTCTTGTCGTCGAGGAACTGTTTCAGGCCTTCAGCGCGCCCATTGCTCTTGTCCAGAAAGAGCATCTGCTCGAGCTTGGCATAGATGTAATCGTCGGCCTGCTCCCAGGGCATGTTGCGCACACGCTTGAACGTATCCTTGGCAGCCTTCAGCACGACGGGGTTCTTTTCCAGCAGGCTCGCGCAAAGCGCACGGACACGCGTTTCCAGATCGGCGAGCGGCACGGATTCGTTGACCAGGCCCATTTCGCGGGCCTTCTGGCCGCCGAAGTTTTCGCCCGTCATGATGTAGTAGAGCGAGTCACGGTGGTTCATGACCTCGGCCACGGCGCGGGTGACATTGCCGCCCGGCAGGATACCCCAGTTGATTTCAGAAAGGCCGAACGTGGCTTCGTCAGCGGCGATCGCGAGGTCGCAGGAGACGAGCGGCGTGAAGGCACCGCCGAAGCACCAGCCGTTGACCATGGCGATGGTCGGCTTTTCGAAATACATCAGGCGGTTCCACCAGCCACCCGACTGGCGGCGGCTCTTCAGGACGGCCGCGCGGCCCTTGCCATCGTTCTCGCGGAAGTATTCCTTCAGGTCCATGCCGGCGGACCAGGACTGGCCAGCACCGCGCAGGACGAGCACGCCGCAGCGGTCGTCGGCTTCCAGTTCGTCCAGCACTTCGAGCATGCGGACATTCAGCTTCGGGTTCATCGCATTGCGCTTTTCCGGGCGGTTCAGCGTCACGAAGGCGATGCCGTTGTCGAATTCGACCAGAACCGGATCTGGCGTGGTGTTCGTATCAGTCATGTTTGGCTCCTTGAGGCATTTCGTTGGGCGCTGTGGCCGGTTCAATGGTGTTCAGCTGTTGGCATGGGTCTGGCGCAGGATATGCTTTTGAGCCTTGCCCGATGCCGTTCGCGGGATTTGGTCGAGGAAGACGATGCGGGCCGGGCGCTTGTAGGACGCCAAACGCTCGGCGCAGTGAGAGAGGATCTCGTCTACCGACGGGCTCTCGCCATGGGCCACGATAAAGGCCACGCCGCATTCGCCCCATTTCGGATCCGGCAGCCCGAGCACGGCCACGTCCCTCACCTTGGGATGGGCGCCGATGACGGCTTCGACCTCGGCCGGGAATACGTTTTCGCCGCCGGAGATATACATGTCCTTCAGGCGGTCCGGGACATGGATCACGCCACCTTCCGCGCGGCGTCCGAGATCGCCGGTACGATACCAGTCGCCGACAAAGGCGCGGGCCGTCTCGCCTGGCTTGTTCCAGTAACCGGGGGTGACCGAGGGGCCCTTCACCCAGATTTCGCCGACGTCACCGTCAGCGACATCCTGGCCATCGTCGCCGACAAGACGGACGGCGAGGAGCGGTGCAGGAAAACCGACGCTGCCGGGGTGGCGTGCGACGGCATCGCGGTCCAGCGGCATATGGATCGTGGTGCCGGCTTCGCTCATGCCGTAGCCGTTGACGAGCGGAATGCCGTCTTCAAGGAAGGTTTCGATCAGTGCCGGAGAGAGCGGTGCTCCGCCGATGAAGATCGCTTGCAGGGCTTTCAGCGCCGTCGGATCCCAGGCCGGCGCATTGCGCAGTGCTGCTGCCATCTGGGGAACGGCAAAGTAATGCGTGACGCCGAGGGCTGGATCCCCGAGGACCGAGAGCGTCCGCTCGGGCAGGAAGCGATCCGAAATCACGAGGCGACCGCCCATCATCAAGGTCGTGCGCCCGATCGCCACAAGGCCGATCGTGTGGAAGAAGGGAAGATCGCAAAGCGCCACAGAGCGGCTCGTGACCTCTCCGACAAGGGCAAAATTCACAGCCGAGGCAAAGGCATTGCGGCGGGTGATGATGACGCCCTTGGGGCTGCCGGTTGTGCCTGACGTGTAAAGCATGATGCAGGGTGCGTCCGCTTCGGTGGGCTTAGGCTCAGCGCGCTCGGTGCCGGCCAGCCTTCCTACCCAACCGCCCTGCCCCTCGAGGGCGATGGTGCGCGGCAGCTGCTGCTCGACATCTTTGAGAACCGCGGAAAATTCGACGTCATGCAAAAGCAGAGCAGGCTCGCAATCGGCGATGATCTGTCCTAGCTCGGATGCTCCGAGGCGCCAGTTCAGGGGGACAAAAACGTGGCCGGCACGCTGGCATGCGAGACACACGGTGATCTGTTCGATCGAATTGCGCCCGAGAAAGGCAATGCGCTGCGATGCCGGCAGACCGCTTGTGAACTGGCCGATCAGCGCGGCTCCGCGGCCGACCGCCTCATCCAGTGCTGCATAGGTCTCGGAGCGGCCCGTGGCGACTTCGTAGACCGCCTGCCGCTCTGGGCTGACCATAGCGCGATAGATCAACGGATCATCCGTCTCCAGTCCGACGGATCCAACTTCCATCGCCATCGCTTGGAATTCAGGCTGCATATTCATCCTCCCATCGCCACCCTGAAGGGCCTCCTTGGCGAATTGTATGTTGAACATACTAATTACGCGCTCCGCATTTGACAAGTGGGAATTTGACTGTTGCAGTCGAAAGTGATCATGAATGATTTGCAAGTTCCATGCCGCATGATTGGAAGAGGAGCCATGACTCGACATAATGACCTGAAGCCGGCCAATGACGACGACGTATTCGAAGTCGGCGCTCCCTTGCGCACGGGCCGTCTCGACGAAATTCTCGGCTTCCATCTGCGTATGGCCAATGTCGCCATCTATCAGGACTATACGGCTGCGATGGGGGACATCGGTCTGACCCAGAAGCAGTTTGCCGTACTTGAGCTGATCGCGGCCAATCCGAAAGTCAGCCAGATCGATATCGCCAATCAACTGAGCATGGACCGTGCCACGATGATGGCGCTGGTCAACCGGCTGGAGGGGCGAAACCTTCTGGAGCGCCAGCCCTCGCCGGTCGATCGGCGGCGCCAGGAATTGCTGCTGACGGGCGATGGGGTCGAGATCCTGAAGCAGGCACGCAACATCCAGGAACAGCACGAACTGCGCTTCACCTCGCGGTTTTCGGCCGAAGAGCTGGAGCAATTCATCGACGGCCTGAAACGCATCTACGCAGATATCATGCCGCGCTCGAACCAGACCGACTGATCTGGTCTTTCGCCATCCCAAACAAAACGGCCGCCCAGAGGGCGGCCGTTCCTGTTTCCAATATCAGAAGGGGTAGTGCTGGTTCGGATCTTCGATGGTGATCCAGCGCAGTTCGGTGAACTCGGCAATCGCTGCCTTGCCACCGAAACGGCCGTAACCACTGCCCTTCACCCCACCGAACGGCATCTGCGGCTCGTCGAATACGGTCGGGCCGTTGATGTGGCAAATGCCAGACTCGATGCGGGCGGCGACAGCCAGCGCGCGCCGGATATCACGGCTGAAGACGGCACCGGACAGGCCATATTCCGTGTCGTTGGCGACGCGGATTGCCTCTTCCTCGCCGCTGACCCGGATGATCGGCTTGACCGGGCCGAAGCTTTCTTCCTGGTACATCCGCATGTCGGACGTGACGTTGTCGAGCAGGGTCGCTTCGACGACGCTGCCTTCGCGCTTACCACCGGCAACAAGCTTGGCGCCCTTGGAAACGGCGTCTGCAATCAGCTCGTCCATCTTCTTTGCGGATTCAAGGCTGATGAGCGAGCCGAGCACGACATGACCCTTCGGGTCACCGGCCGGCAGCTTCGAGGCCTTGGCTGCTAGCTTGGCGACGAACTCGTCGGCGATCTTTTCGTCGACGATGATGCGCTCCGTCGACATGCAGATCTGGCCCATATTGGCGAAGGCGCCGAAGGCAGCAGCGTTCACGGCCGCATCGATGTCGGCATCGTCGAGGATGACGAGCGGTGCCTTGCCGCCGAGTTCCAGAAGAGCCGGCTTCAGGTTGCGGCCGCAAAGCTCGCCGATGATCTTGCCGACCTTGGTGGAGCCGGTGAAGTTGACGCGCTTGACCGCCGGGTTGGTGATCAGGGCTTCAACGATCTTGCCCGCATCCTCGGGCGCATTGGTGATGACGCTGATTGCACCCGTCGGCAGGCCTGCTTCAACGAGGCACTGGGCGATCAGGCGATGCGTGCCGGGGCACTGCTCGGACGCCTTGAGGATGACGGTGTTGCCGCAGGCGAGCGGCATGGCGACAGCGCGGGTGCCGAGGATGATCGGTGCGTTCCACGGCGCGATGCCGAGGCAGACACCGACGGCCTGGCGCATGCCCATGGACAGGGAGCCCGGCTTGTTGGACGGGATGACCTCGCCGGAGATCTGCGTCGTCATCGAGGCAGCTTCGCGCAGCATGCTGGCAGCGACCATGACGTTGAAGGCGCCCCAATGGCCGGTCGCGCCGGTTTCTGCGATCACCAGCGCGGAAAACTCCGCTGTTTTCGATTCCATCACATCCGCTGCCTTGAGCAGGATCTTGCGACGCTCGCCGGGGCCGGTCTTCGACCATGCCGGGAAGGCAGCAGCCGCAGCGTCGACCGCAGCGGCGGCGTCTTCCAGGCTTGCGGCCGAAGCGGTCGTGGCCACTTCCTGCGTGAAGGGATTGATGCGAGTAAAGGTCTTTCCGCCCGAAGCCTGCTTTTCGGCTCCGTTGATCAGCAGCGATATATGCATATTCATGGGTATACCTCCTCCATTGTTGTAACGTTCAGAACCCACGCCACCAGCCGGTGACGTTGCCAGATCACCACTCTCGATTGATCATCGAGCCCCCGGGCAAACGGCAAATTCAGGCACCGGGCGTCTCCGCCACCCGGCTATTTTGTAAGTCTAGCAAACAATTGAATTTTGACAAGTGGCGCTGGAGCAGTGATCAGTAGGGAAGCCCGACGTAATTTTCCGCCATGGCTGTGGACGCGGCTCTCGAATGGGTCAGGTAGTCGAGTTCCGCCTCCTGGATCTTCTGACCGAAGTCTCCTGTATCAGGGAAACGGTGCAGCAATGTGGTCATCGACCAGGAGAACCGGACGGCCTTCCACACACGTTTCAGTGCGCGTGCCGAATAGGCATCGATGCCGGCGTCGGACTTCTCCTGATAGCGCTCCAGCAGGCCACTGATGAGATAATGCACATCGGAAGCCGCGAGATTGAGGCCCTTGGCGCCCGTAGGCGGCACGATGTGGGCGGCATCGCCGACCAGGAAGAGCCGGCCGAAACGCATGGGTTCGGCCACGAAGGAGCGCAGAGGCGCGATCGACTTTTCGAAGCTCGGGCCGGTGACCATGGTTTCCGCATGGTGGGCTGGGAGACGGCGACGGATTTCATCCCAGAACCGATCGTCGGACCACATGTCGACCGTGTCTTCGAGCGAGCACTGGACGTAATAACGGCTGCGGGTCTCCGACCGCATCGAGCAAAGCGCAAAGCCACGCGGATGGTTGGCGTAGATCAGCTCGTGATTGACCGGCGGGACGTCGGCGAGAATGCCGAGCCAGCCGAAGGGATAGATCTTTTCGAAGGTCTTGATGGCACCTTCCGGCACCGCCTTGCGGCTTGCACCATGAAAGCCGTCACAGCCCGCGATGAAGTCGCAATCGATCCTCTGGGAGAGGCCGTCCTTCTCGAAGGTTACATAGGGATGATCGCCATCGAAACCGGAGGGGGAGACATTGACGGCATCATAGATCGTGATCCCGCCATCGCGCTCTCGACGGTCGATCAGATCGCGGGTCAGCTCCGTCTGGCCGTAGACCATGACACGCTTGCCGCCGGTCAGATCAAAGAGGTCGATGCGGTGATCGCGGTTGTCAAAGGTCAGCGAGTAGCCGTCATGCGGCAGACCCTCCCGGTGCAGGCGTTCGCCGACGCCTGCACGATCCACGAGGCCAACGGTGCCTTCCTCCAGCACGCCGGCACGAACACGAGCCAGAATGTGATCCTTGCCGACGCGATCGATGATGACATTGTCGATGCCGGCATTGGTCAGGAGTTGTCCGAGCAGCAGGCCTGACGGGCCCGATCCGATGATGGCAACTTTGGTCCGCATGACTTTCCTCCCATGGCGCACGCAACTTGTCTTTCGCCAAGTTTTCGGCCGAAGAAGGCACCGCCACAATGGACGTATCGCGTCTTTTGTTGCACAAATCGAACATGACCAAACGCAAGTCTCCGGCGAAAGCGCCGATCCCGACCTATGAACTCTACGGCGAAGACGATCCTGCGGGATCGCGCTTCTGGGTGCATTGCGAAACGATTCCGGCCCGAAGCGCCTTGCATCACTGGGAAATCGGCCTTCACCGGCACGAGCGCTACTTCCAGATCCTGCTCGTGACCGGCGGCTCCGGCGACGCGGTCTTCGACGGCGAAGTTGCCCGTTTCGAACCCGTTTCCGTCGTCACCGTGCCGCCGGCGATCGGTCATGGGTTTCGCTTCTCCCCCGATATCGACGGCTACGTCTTCACCTTTCTGGCGAGCCGCCTGCCTGTCCGTCCGGGGGAACCGAATGCGCTCGGACGGTTTCTCTCGACGCCGCTGATCACACGGCTTGCGCCTCAGGACCCGGACGGCGACCTCGTTCTTGCTCACCTGCTGCGGGTCGCGGCCGAGTGGCAGGGGCGCCTGACGGGACGCACGGTCCTGATGGAGACGGGGCTTGCCGCAGCGCTTGCTCTCACCGCTCGTCTTGCAGCCCAGGACCGGATGGAGACCGAAGGGGCGGATGACAACGACCGGCGTCTTGAGGCTTTTTCATCGCTCCTGCACCGCGAGGTGCGCAATCATCGTCCGGCGTCCTTTTATGCGGATGCTCTCGGGATCACCCCCACGCATCTCAACCGAGTTCTGAAGGCGAAGACGGGCTTTGGTACACAGGAGCTCGTGGCGCAGCGCCTGATCGAGGAAACGCAGCGCGAGCTGCTGTTCACCCCCGGAAGCATCAAGGAAGTCGCGTTCCGGCTCGGGTTTTCGGATCCGGCCTATTTCTCCCGCTTCTTCAGCCGTCAGACCGGCCTGACGCCCGGCGCATGGCGTGAGCAGGAACAGGTGAGGCTCGGTTCCCGCGAGGAGAATGCAGACGGCGTCAGCGCGCGCTGAAGAGGTCGATCAGCACCTGGCGCATGGCATTCATCGGCCATTCGCGCGTCTGTGCCGCAGGCAACATGCCCAGGTGGAAGCCCTCACTTTCGAACCGCGCGATCAGTTCCCGGTCGGCGGAGATGACATGGATCGGGACGGCGCGCGACGCATTCGGTCCCGTAATGATGGCGGCGGGCTGGTGATCGCCGAGGATGACGAAGACCGTGTCCTTGCCGAAGCGGGCCATGTAACTGCCCAGCGTTTCCAGCGAATAGTCGATTGTCTGGATGTACTGGCGGCGCACACGCTCCGGATCGGCCCAGACCACGGAGGGCGGATCGCCGCTTTCTGCCTGGGCGTTGAAGACCGAGCCATCGCCAACGGCGGCCCAGTCAAGGAGGCGAGGTACCGGTGTCCAGGGTGCGTGGCTCGATATGAGTGCGATCTCGGCCATGACCTTTTCCCCCGCCGCGCGGGCAGGCGCACGACCGAGGCGCTCGAAGGCGGAGAGGGTATACTGGTCCGGCATCGTCACCCAGTTGAAGGGCTTGCCCCGATAATCCAGATCTGCCGCGGCCAGAACCTGTCGGTAGCCGTAATAGGCTGCTTCCGGCCAGTCCATCGTGATCGCCGGCATGGCGGCAACGGGTTTCCAGCCTGCTTGGCCGAAGAGCTGGTTGAGGCTCGGCTGGCGGCTGATCATAAGGCGGTCGTAACGCGCCTGGCTGTCGACCCAAAGACCTGACAGCAGCGTGCCGTGGGCAAGCCAGCTCAGGCCGCCCACCGTGGGCGATGTGACCCAGGCGCTTGCCGAGGCAAGACCCGCCGCGCGGATTTCCGCATCCACCTGCTCCAGGCGCGGCCGTGTGATGTCGGCGTAACGTGGATCCTCGACAGCCGAACGACCGTAGGATTCGACGAAGATCAGGATGAAGTCCTTGTCCGCCAGACCTTCGAACAGACCCTCGCCACGGCTTGGCCCCTCCCCCTTCGAGAGGGCCGCCTCGAAGACATGCATGTCCTGCACGGAGCGGACGACAAGGGCGAGCCGATTTGTGAGATAGGAAGGCATGCGGGCCTCGACCCGCGGGATGCCGAGCAAGGTCGCGGCGCTCCCCAGGACGACAATCGCTGCGAGACCGAGGATCAACCAGGATCGACCGGGACGCGGGATCTCCGCCAGCCAGCGGGCTGCAACGAGGAAGAGGACCAGCAGCAGCACAAGGCCGAGAAACGCTGCTGCCACACCGGCGAAAGCCGCCAGTGTTCCGAGCGTACCGGACATCAGGTTCCAGCCGTCCGCCAGCATCTTCACGTCGAGATAGGGATTGAAGGGCCGCTGGAATGCGGCCTGGGTGCCGATGTCGGCAAGCTTCAGGAAAAGGATGAGGAGGAGCAGAATTCCGCAAAGCAGCGCTGTTGTCCGGCGCCAGGTTCGGGGGACCAAGAGCAGCAGGAGCATAACGAGCAGCCATTCGAGCGGTAGCCTGGCGAAGGCCTGCACACCGATGGCATCGGGATGATCCGGCAGGGTGAAGGCAAGCCAGGCAATGGCCGTCACGATGAGGGCGCCGGCAAAGATCCGGAGGGTGCTGACAGGCCGCGTCATCGGCAAACACTCCATCCACGGAACTCATGATCGTGGCACCGGGACGTTTCTGCCGTCATCAAAGTCTGCCGCCCTACCTTTTGCGTATAGTTATGTGACAGCTCATTCACGATCCACGGAACTCTTCCTGTTTGTCCATCCTTCGCATCCTCACGCCGCTCGCTCTGATCGCTCTTCTGGCCTTTCTGTTGTCCAGGATCGACCTCGACGCGCTGCAATCGGCATTTTCGCAGGTCTCGGCTGTGCATGTGATCGCCGGCCTTGCCCTGGTGCAAGTGCAGATCGTTGTTTCGGCGCTCCGTTGGCGTTTTACCGCTGCGCGCCTCGGCGGGAGCTTCCCCGCTTCGCTGGCCATGCGTGAATATTACGTGGCGAGCTTCCTGAACCAGAGCCTGCCCGGCGGCGTGGCGGGTGACGCCATCCGCGCGTTTCGCATGCGCAGTGCCGGCCCCGGCGGATGGAAGGCGCCGGCTAAGGCTGTGCTCTTCGAACGGCTCTCGGGGCAGATGGCCTTTTTCCTGCTGGCTCTTGTCGGCCTGTTCGTCTGGCCCCTCGTTCTCGGCGGCGAGAGTGAAGGACGCCAGGCTTTTCATCTGGTGCTCGGCTTCTTCCTCATCGCGGCAGTGATCGCAGTTTGTATCTTCGTCGCCAGCCGACGCCTGACATGGGTGACCCGGATCATGGGGGATGTCACCGATGTCTTCCTTCGCGACCGAGCCCTTCTGGTCCAATCGGGCACAAGCCTGCTGATTGTCTCGACCTATGTCGCGACCTTCTTCATCGCGAGCGATGCTGTGGGGGCGCCGCTCCCCTGGGAGGCCGCGCTGACCATCGTGCCACTCTGCCTGATCGCCATGCTGATCCCGGCGGGGTTCGGTGGCTGGGGTACGCGCGAGGCGGCAGCGATGGCGCTTTGGCCGATCATGGGTGCCTCTGCGGCCGAGGGGCTGGCAGCCAGCATCATCTATGGCGGGCTTTCCCTTGCCGGCGCGCTGCCTGGCCTGGCGCTTCTCTCGCTTGAGGCGATCAAAGCCCGGCCGCGGCGCGCCTGACGCGTCCATCATGGGGCCTCGATGCGGGCGTAGACATCGCCTGATGGCGCATCAGGGGGCATCTGCGAGAGTTCGACGAGAATCTCATCCGCCGTTTTCCATCGATCCCAGACGAAGCGATGTTGCTCGCCGACGACGCGATTGAAGCGGTAGCCGCCGAGACCCATCAGCCGATCAATGGCATTCGAGGCCACCGATGGCATGGCGGGAATGTATTCAAAGGCGATCAAGGGGATCGGCTTGGAGAGGCCATGAAGGATCTCTGCCTCCGCGCCCTCGACATCGATCTTGCAGAAGGTCGGCAGGCCGTATTTCGAAATCAGGTGGTCCAGTGTCACCATGGGAACCGTGACCTTGCGGTCCCAGACCACCTGGGCAAAGCCCTTGCTCTGCTTCACCGTTTCCACAAAGCTGCTGGAGATGCTGGTGACCGTCGGGTGACGGCTGGAGATCAGAAGATCGATTTCTCCGGCCTTGCGCCCCACGGCCACCCGTTCGAAGCCCGTCAGCGCGCCTGAAAACCGGCTCTCGATGAAATCCGCGAAGGCCGGCTGCGGCTCTACCGCGACCACACGCGCACCGAGATCCAGCAAGGTGCGGCTGCGGCTTCCGACATGGGCTCCGATGTCGAAGACCAGATCGCCGGGCTTGACGACAGAGGCATAAAAACGCCGCAAGGCAGAGCGCCGCCAGGGCTGGCCGTAGTAGACGACCAGAGAGCGGGCGAGACCGAAGGACGTGGAGAGGCGCTGAACGACACCACTCATGGAGCGACCGGCCTTCTCAACAAGTAGACGACATCGACCGAGAAGGAATAAACCAAGGCCACTAGGGCAACCGCGGCGGCGGCCGTGGAGTATGGCGGGGTCACGAAGGGGATCAGGATCAGGCAAAGCACGGAGATCTGGATCACGCAAACCAGCTTGCGGCGGAAGGACGGGAACAGCTCCCCGTTCAATCTCGGCAGCATGATCCCGGCTGCGACGAAGCCATAGCGCATCAGGCCGATCAACAGCACCCAGAGCCCCGCCTTTTCCAAGAGCGCTGCCGCAACCGACAGGACCAGGATCAGGAGCGCATCGATTTCCATATCGAAGCGGGCACCGAGCGGAGATTCGTGGCCGTAGCTGCGCGCGAGATAACCATCGACACCGTCAAGGGCGAGCGAGATTAGCACCACGCCGACAAGCGTCCAGAGCGCGACATCGGCCCCTGCCAGGCTCTCAAAAAACAGAATGGTCGCGCCCGTCAGGCTGACGAGACATGCCCGAAACGCCGTAACCAGATTGGCTGGTCCAAAGCGGCGATGGGGGTGATCGGGCAGCGCATAGACGACAAGCGCAAAGATCAATGCCAGCGACAGGATCACGGAGGCGACGAAGTCCCAGCCGAGCGGCAATCTGAACGAAACCGCTACCGCGACGACAGAAGTGCCTACGAGCAGGCCGGAGAGGCCGCCAAGGGTATCCCTCAGCAGCCCGCGACGCTGTCGCATCATCGACGCCCAGTCCACTGGCGCATGCGTCCAGGGGCGACCAAAGCCATCGCCAAGCCGTTCGGGCTCGCTTGCCATCCTGTAATCCTCCCTGCCCGCTCGAAGCTTACTCTGCAGCGACCAGTGTTTCCAGATCCAGCATATGGCCGGCGCGCAGTGTCTTCGTGCGCAGGTAGTTTTCGTTCTCCGCAGTGACGCGTCCGGTCACGGGTGAGCGCGCCTCCACCTCGATGCCGCCCAGTTCAAGGCCGGCGATCTTGGTCGGATTGTTGGTGTAGACGGCGACCCGGGCGATCCCAAGATGACGAAGCATGGCGACTGCTGCCTCATAGCGGCGGTGATCCTCGGCCAGGCCGAGTTCGGCGTCAGCGTCGATCGTATCGAGACCGAGATGCTGGTAGCCATAGGCGCGCATCTTGGCGCCGATGCCCGTGCCGCGACCTTCCTGGTCGAGGTAGAGCAGTACGCCACCGCCGGCCTGCTTCAGCAGGGTGAGACCATTGCGCAGCTGGTCGCCGCAGTCGCATTTCAGCGAGCCGCAGAGATCACCCGTGATGCAGGAGGAGTGGATGCGGATCGGCACGGTCTTGGAGACATCCGGCTTGCCGACGATGATTGCCACCTGATCCTTCTGGGCCAGACCGCCGCGGAAGACGACGAAGTCAGAATCGCCGAGGTCCTTGAGCGGCACGCGGGTGCGGACGATCTTCTCGAAGCGCTGGCGGGCAACATCAGCGCCCTTCAGGCGGCTCGATGCAATCTCGCAGCACGCAGCAAAGCGATCGCCGATCGCCGTGACGTCGGCCAGAACCATGGCCGGAAGCAGAAGTGCCAGACGCGCCAGTTCGGTCGACTGCGTTGCCAGGGTATCGGCGGGCTGCCAAACTGCCGGACGCTCAGCGCCGAGTGC
Source organism: uncultured Allorhizobium sp. (assembly GCA_958439205.1). Lineage (GTDB taxonomy): Bacteria > Pseudomonadota > Alphaproteobacteria > Rhizobiales > Rhizobiaceae > Allorhizobium. The sequence goes on from OY288189.1 coordinate 4,316,974, forward strand.
GTAAGCCATACGCGACGCATCATCGAAGGACAGACCCGCAAGCGGTGTCACCACGTCACGGTTGCCGGAGATACCGAGGCGCGTGGCGCGCGGTGCAGTCAGCAACAGGCTGTGGCGGTTTTCAGTGACTGCAGCGAACTGGTCGAAGAGAGAGGGCGCCACGCAATCCAGCGCCACGACCGCTAGCTTTCTCTCCCCCTCGGTGACAACGACGGGCCGCCCATAGCGGAGCTCGGCTACGGCGCGTTCGACTTCGATCTCGGCGGTCGGAAAATGAAAGGCGGGCTGGCTTGAAATGGACATGAGGCATACTCTCCCTATCAGTGGCAACCATTACGCCGGAGTTCCGGCGACGGTTTGCGCTACCGTCGTAAATTTATTTTGATGACGGCTATGGAACAAAATGCCCGCTGTCGCGATACGTTCCAGTCGGATGCTTAAATAGGGCGCGGGGGTCGCAGTTTGAAGTTCGAGATCAATGAACAAACCGTATCCGACGGTGAAACCGCGTCTGCGCTCTGGTTTGAAGCCAAGGAAACCTGCCGTCTGCGTCGGGAGCGCCTGCCCGCACGCTCTCCAAACGACGTCCTCGTGCGAACGCTTTACAGCGGGATCAGCCGTGGGACCGAGGCACTGATTTTCCGTGGCGAGGTGCCGGAGAGCGAATTCGAACGGATGCGCGGACCGCATATGGAAGGCTCCTTCCCCTTCCCTATCAAATATGGCTATGCGGCCGTCGGGCAGATTGAAGCGGGCCCGGCAGAACTGGTCGGCAAGAACGTCTTTGCCCTTCACCCGCATCAGGACCGCTTCATCCTTCCCGTAGACCAGGTGACGCCACTGCCTGACATGCTGCCGCCGCGTCGTGCCGTGCTTGCGGCCAATATGGAGACGGCGCTTAACATCGTCTGGGATGCCGGGATCCAGCCGGGAGATCGCGTGGCCGTCTTTGGAGCCGGCGTGGTTGGCTCGCTGGTTGCCTATCTCTCCTCCCGGATCGTTGGGACTGAGACCGTGCTTGTCGACCTGGATACGAAAAGAGAGGGCCTGGCGGCGGATCTCGGCCTGACATTTTCCAAAGCCGACCGTCTCGACGGCGAATTCGACGTATTGGTGAATGCCACGGCGTCAGCGGGCGCTCTGCAAAATGCCATCGCGCATGCCGGCGTCGAAGCGAAAATTGTCGAAGCAAGCTGGTATGGCGATCGGCCGGTGACGATCTCGCTTGGAGGTTCGTTCCATTCCAAGCGGCTTTCGCTCGTCAGCTCTCAGGTCGGATCCATTCCGGCCTCGCGACGGGCGCGCTGGAGCTATGCCCGCCGCATGGCCAAGGCGCTCGATCTGCTGCTCGATGTCAAACTTGACCGCCTCATTTCCGGAGAGACCACATTTTCTGAACTGCCCGCCGCTTACGCACGTATCTTGTCCACACAGGACACCTTGTGCCATCGCATCCGCTACTGACGAAAGAGAGCTCATGTTCGCTGTTGAAGTTCGAGACCACATCATGATCGCCCACAGCCTGCCGCGCCCGGTCTTCGGTCCGGCCCAGGGAATGCACGGAGCGACCTTTGTCGTGGATGCCGCGTTCTTCACCCGGGATGTGGACGAGGATGGGCTGGCGGTCGATATCGGTGCTGCGACCACGGTGCTGTCCGAGGTGTTGAAGCCGCTCAACTACCAGAACCTCGACGAAGTCGAGGTCTTCAAGGGTAAGGTCAGCACGACGGAAGTCATTGCGAAGCACATCTTCGACCAGCTGGCGCAGGCTGTTTCCGACAAACGTCTCGGGCCTGGCAGCCACCGCATCTGCCGGCTGAAAGTAACCCTGCACGAATCCCATGCCGCACGCGGCTGGTACGAGGCCGATCTTTGAGCCGTTCGCTGGTCTTTGCCTATCCGGGTGATCTTTCACTCAAGACGGGTGGATACGGCTATGATCGTCAGGTGATCGATGGGCTTCAGGCCCTGGGCTGGCAGGTTGAACTCCTGCCGCTGGGTGGCGGTTTCCCGATGCCGACGGAGGACACGCTCCGCAGCGCAGGTGAGGCTTTGTCCTCCCTGCTGGACGGGGCGCTTGTCGTTATCGACGGTCTGGCCTTCGGTGTGCTCGATGCATGGGCTCAGGTCGAAGCTGACAGGCTGCGGCTCGTTGCTCTCGTCCATCATCCGCTGGCGCTGGAGACCGGCCTGTCGGACGACGAACAGCGCCATTTTCGTGACCGCGAGCGGGTGGCTCTTGCCACCGTGCGTCACGTGGTCGTCACCTCACCGATGACGGCGCGCGAACTTGCGGCAAATTATAATGTCGAGGCATCGGATATCACCGTCGCGCTTCCCGGCACCGAGAAGGCTGCACCGGCCCAGGCCTCCAGTGCCGTGCCGCACATCCTGTCGGTGGGAACGCTGTCGCGCCGCAAGGGCCATGACGTGCTGCTGGACGCATTGAAGTCAGTGGAGGATCTCCTCTGGCAGGCGACGGTCGTCGGCAGCAAGACGCTGGACCCAGCAACGAGCGCTGCCTTGGCTCATCAGGTGGAGACACTCGCGCTTGGCGAACGAGTGACGCTCGCCGGCGAAGTCGAGGATCTTAGAACCTATTTCGCCACGGCAGATATCTTTGCGCTTGCCAGCCGCTACGAAGGCTATGGCATGGTGTTTGCCGAGGCGCTATCGCATGGGCTTCCGATCGTGGCCTGTTATGCCGGCGCCGTGCCTGAGGTCGTGCCAGAGGATGCGGGCATCCTCGTTCCTGTCGATGATGTCACGGCGTTTGCGGCGGCCCTCCGCCGATTGCTCAGCGATCCGAGGGAACGGCAGGCACGGGCTACCGCGTCTCTGCAAGCGGGCGCGCTTCTGCCGGACTGGGCGCAGACGGCCAAGATCATTTCCAACACACTGGACAGAATAGCATGAGCGGTTTCGACAAGGACTGGCTGGCATTGCGCGAACCCGTCGACCTGAGGGCGCGCGACGCATCGATGGTCGAGAGGTTTTCACGCCATCTGGAGGAGGTGCCAGCACCTGTGATCGTCGACATCGGCTGCGGGACAGGCTCCACCTGGCGCAGCCTTACTGACCGTGTGCCCCGGACGGCGCAGTGGCAGCTACTCGACTACGATCCGCTGCTTCTGGCGGAAGCGGAGCGCCGTGCCGGCGGCGTCGGCGAGGTTACCTTTCGCCAGTTTGATCTGAACCAGATCGAGGAACTGCCGCTTGGCGAGGTCACGATGGTCACGGCATCCGCCCTGTTCGACCTGTGCTCCGCCGACTTCTGCAATCGCTTTGCCGACACCCTCGCCCGCAGCAAGACCGGGGTCTATGCCGCGTTGAACTATGATGGAGTCATGGAATGGTCGATCCGGCATCCCCTAGACGGGCAGGTGACCATCGACTTCAACCAGCATCAACGCCAAGAAAAGGGCTTTGGCCCGGCGCTCGGTCCCGACGCCACAGAGCATCTGAGGCTTGCGTTCGAGAACCTGCGTTATCGCGTCACCGTTGCGACCAGTCCCTGGGTCATGCGGCCTGAGGATGCGGCGCTTCAGCTCGCATTTCTAGAGGGGCTGGAGAAGCCACTGCTGGAGATCGGCAGCCTGACGACGGACGAGATCAAAGCCTGGTTGCAGTTCAGGCGGGAGAAGGTGAGAGAACCCGCCAGTTCATGCGTGGTCGGCCACACGGATATCCTCGCCCTGCCGCGACATGGAGCGTGACGGGCCCTTGAGGTCACAGTCGAAGAGGATGTCGCTGCCGAGGCCATAAACCTTGGCAGCGGGCCGATGGGCGCTGGAGAGCCGCTCAATCGGCGACAGTGCGATGCCGGCGGGGCCGGAACCGATGATCAGGGGCGCGATCGCCACATGCAGGCGGTCGACGAGCCCGGCCTCAATGAAGCGGGCGATCGTCCTGGCACCGCCTTCCACGAGGATCCGCCTGAGACCACGGGCGGCGAGCGCGTCGAGGATATCCTGCGGGTCAAGCCCGCCCTCGCCACGCTTCACCCTGATCACGTCGGCGTCGTAGGCTTTGGTCGGCGCATCATTGGACTGGATGAGGATGACGGGTGCGCCACCATCGGCGAATAATTGTTCGTCTCCGGTGAGTTCCGCACCACAATCGATGACGACACGAACGGGATTGGGACCTTTGACGGCCCGGACGGAGAGGCGCGGATCATCGCATTTGACGGTTCCGACGCCAACGATGACGGCCTCTACCAAGGCGCGACAGCGATGCAGATGCGCAATGCCCTCCGGCCCTGAGATATCTCGTGCATCGCCAGACGGGGTCGCCACGCGACCATCCAGCGATTGGCCGACCTGGGCGAGGACAAAGCCATCTTCGGCTGCGGCAATGGGCGCGTAGAGTGCCATGACCGGGTCGGCATCATCCGACATCGCATGGCCCGCGCTGCCGCGCATCGAAAGCAGGCGCGCCCAGAGCTGATCCGTCATGTCGATCTTACGCATCGAGATCCCGTCCTGAATTACAAAATACGATAGAGCGTTCTGTCGCGGCGGATTACGTGGTGGAATATCACCGCCGCAAAATGCAACGCGAAGAGCGCCAAAAGGATCCATGCGCTCCATTCGTGGATGAACGACAGAGTGCCGGCAATATCCGGCGACTTGCCGATCGGGCTCCACACGGTGAATAGGCCGAACCACTTCAGCGGAAAGCCGTGGGCGTTCGTCGCCAGGAAACCCGACACCGGCATGACGATCAGGAAGACATAAAGAAGCCCGTGGACGAAGTGGGCGGCGGCCTTCTCCAGCGGCGGCGCCTCAACCAACGGGGCCCCGCTCGTCATCCGTGTTCCTATCCGCAGCAGCATGAGCCAGAGCACGAGGAAACCGAGGCTTTCATGCACCAGATAGAAGTCGAGCTTCACGTCGTCCTTGACGAAGCCGATCATGAGACCGAGCGGCCATGTTGCCAGCACAAGACCTGCAATCAACCAATGGAGGACGCGCAAGCGCCCTGCATAGCGCTCACCCTCAGCGGTCAGCTGTACGTCGCTCATCGGGCCATGCTCCACCTTAAACCGTTTGCGCCGCCAGCCTCCTCGCCAGCGCAGCATCGATTACTCCGACACAGAGAATGTGTCGGTTCCACGACAATGTAAACGGAAGATGACGGTCGTTAGATCAGGTCACACAGTGGTGATCACAGTGTTGGCGGTGCTTTCTGGAAGAAGACATAGGAGCCCTTGGCGACCTTGAAGATATCGCAGTTGCGCCGAACCTTGCGCTCTCCTTCCAGACGGAAGACACCGAGCGATCCAGAGAACCCGTCCGGAGACATGATGCGCTCGGGTGCGAAGGCGACCTCGCCGAAACGTCCGGCAAGACCGATCGCCATTGCCATGGCATCAAAACCATATCCGGCCTGAGCAGAGGCCGGCATGCCATAGCTTGCCATATAACGGCTACCGATCCTTGCCTGCACATTCTGGTCATAGCGACAGACGATCGCGCCCGTCAGCTTGGGCTCGTTCAGGTCCTGGGGCGTCAGCACGGAGCTGGCGACAACCCGACGGCCAGGGCGCGGAGGCTTGGCGGCATCGGCCTTCTTCAAGACTTCGCCGGGCGATTTGACGCCGGGCATCAGCACGACCATGTCGGCCTTGCTCCAGGAGGCCAGCGCCTTTGCCGGAAGAGCGCCGCCGGCAAGCTCGACGATCGGCTCGACCTTGCCGCCGAACGCCTTGACTTGGCTGGCAATCCGCTCGGCTTCCAGCTTCTCGGCCGGCGATGACGCCAGGATCACCGCATGGGTCGCACCTTCGGCCATAGCAAAGGACGCGCTTTCGATCAGGCTGTCGGCTGGGCTGGACACGAAAGCGTAGACATCCGGAGGCAGGACGGCGTCATTGGTATGGAACGCGACCATGGGAACCTGAAGCCCGCCCAGACCGCGCTGGATGGCCTCGAATTCCGCACCCCGCGCGGTGGTGATGATGAGAGCGACCTGCTGGCGTGCGAGCGTCTTGGTGGCAGCCTCGATCGCCTCAGGCTTGTCGAGGGTCTCCAGCATTGTCAGCTTGACGACGTCGGGGCCGAGCGTGTTGACGGCCAGTGCCGCGCCATCGCGGTACTCGCTGTCGGCCTGACGGCTATGCTGATCCTGTCGGCGGATGCCGAGGTAGGCAATCTTTACCGGACCGGAACCCAGTGTCTGATTATAAAGCCCCGTCGTGCTGGCTGCTGTCGAGGCGGCAGCCCCGGAGCCTTCGCCGCTTGCCGGCTTGAAGTCGTCCGTCTGACAGGAAGCGAGAGCGGCGAGCGCCAAGGCCAAAGCCCCGGCGCGCAGGAAGCTCCGCGTGGTAAATTCTGATCCGACCATGATTTCAGCTATGTTTCGCTTCCGATCCCATTGCGGACCGTAAGCACTGACGCGCAGCGGCGCAAGAGTGAAGGCGTTCCATATCTGGGCAGATTGAGATCATGGTAACTTTAGCAGGCCTCCTCACTGGTGAGACGGGAGACGTCAGAAGACCGCGGATTTCCCTTTTGTTGCGGGACCTGTGCGCGGCTTGGTTAAAACTGACTTACCGCAACCCAGCGTATTTTACTATAATATAGTTTTGCATATTTACAGTATATACCCCAGGCATCGGAACCAATAATTCAATCAATACAGCTATTCTACGACCAACAATCGGAGAATAGCGATGTTCAAGAAGAATAAAAACACTGTCGCAGCCTCGGTCTTCGCAGTTGCTTCGCTGCTCTCGACCAGTTCGATCGCTGCGCCCATCCTGCCGGGCACGCTCTCATCCTACTCCACGGTGGCGCAGACGCTGGTGCTGGGCATGAGCCCATTTGTCGCATCGTTCGGCCAGAACCTTCAGGCGACGCTCGCGGAACAGTGGCAGCAAGCGGCGAAGACACTTTCGCCGACCGCACCGATCCAGAACATTGCTCTGCTTCCAACCGACAAGGCACTGTCGACCGGCGCCGTTGCCTCAACGTCGAAGACCGCTCCATCGAGCCGCAACAAGCCGCAGACCGACGATGTCTTCGGGTCGGTCGCCATTCCCTTCAAGAAGCTGGGTGCGCTGAAAAAGGCAGCGCCGACCTTCGCCGAAATCGCCAAGGGTACGGCCCTGCGCTGCGGTGGCAAAGACTGCTTTGATGCAGACGCCAGCGTGCATCGGACTGCAGCCGGCAGCGGCATGTCGTCCATTCGCGACAAGCTCAATTTCGTCAATCACGAAGTCAACCGCCGCATCACCTATCGGAAGGACACAGACAGCCATGGTCAGCTCGACAAATGGTCGTCGCCTTCGCAGACGCTGGCATCCGGCTTCGGCGACTGCGAGGACTATGCGCTTCTGAAGATGGCCGTGCTCGAAGCCCAGGGCATTTCTCTTCAGGATATGACGGTCGTCATTCTCTACGACAAGAAGCGCCACTTCTATCACGCCGTGCTCTCGGTCGAGGTTCAGGGCGCCCACTATATCCTCGACAACATGCGTGATCAGGTTCTGGTCGACAACCGCCTGCCTGACTATCAGCCTCTGTTCTCGATCTCGAATGGTCGCGGCTTCCTGCATGGCACCCGCACCAAGGGCAAGGCCATGGCGATGAAGAGCTTCGACAGCATCGCTCCCGGCGAGGGTGGCGAACTCTGAGCAAGGGGCAATCGGTGCCTCGCCGGTGACCGCTCAGCCGCGCACGACGTAGCCGATCACCATCTGCTTCTGATGCGTTGGCGCCATTGCAAGGTTCATCTGTCCGGTCAGCTGTTTTCCGGCGCAGGTTGCTGTGAAGCCGGTCGTGACCATCTTGCCCTTGGCTGACAGGCTCTGGATCGCGTCATCGACCTGCGTATCGAGGACGAAGCGGAAACCGGCCGAGAGCTGCGCGATGTTCCCAAGCACCAGCCGCTGCTTCAGCATGGTCATGAATGGCTCATTGAAGAACTGGATCTTCTTGTCGCGCGTGAGCACGATTGCCGGCGTCGGGCAGGCCTGGATCAGGGTGTTCAGGTGATCAAGCGAGTAGACATTTTCCATGAGCGCCAATCGACGCCACATCCAGCGGAAGGCAACGACCCGCAACATGGAGGCGAGATTGCTGTTCTCCCCGACCTGGGCTGCCGCCTGATCCACGACATCGCCGATCGACTGCCGTGAGCCGTTGAGCAGCCAGGAGAGACCATCCCAATAGATGGTTTCGAGCCGAATGCCGCGCCGGGCGCCACCCTTGCCGATGATGGCGCGGAACTTCGGCTCCGCATCACTTTCCTCGATTTTCTGCAGCGCCGCCGGATTGAGATCGGGCTGCTCTGTCTGAAACAGATGCCGGTCCGGAAGCGACATGTTTCACCGTTCAGTAAGGGCGACGGACTGCGCCTTGTTGATCGGCTTCATCAAGTAGCTGAGGATGGTCTTGCGGCCTGTCATGATCTCAGCGGAGGCGACCATGCCGGGAATGATCGGATAGGACTTGCCGTCGCGCATCAGCTCCGACTGGTCGGTCTTCACATGCACTAGGTAGAAGGTTTCCCCCTTCTCCTTGTCGACGATGCTGTCGGCCGACACATTCGTCACCTCGCCTTCAAGGCCACCGAAAATCGAGAAGTCGTAAGCCGTCACTTTGACGATGGCCTTTTGTCCGCGAGTGATGAAGGCGACGTCGCGCGGCGAAATCTTGGCCTCGATCAAGAGCGTGTCTGCTGTCGGGACAATGCCGGCCACCACTGTGCCCGGATCGACATAGGCGCCGATCGTATTCACTTCCAGCGTATTGACGATACCGTCCACGGGCGAGCGAATATCCGTCCGGCTGACGCGATCGGTCGCGCCGCGAATGGTCTCGTCGATCACCGAAAGCTCGGCCAACGTCTGGGCCTTCTCGGTCAAGGCCTGCTGGCGCAGCTGTAGGGCCAGTTCTTCCACCTGCAGGCGCGCCTCTTCGACGGCGCCGCGCAGACGCTCGAGGCTTTCCTGATAGACCGTAATCTGGCCGCGCTGGTCGGTCAATTCGCGCTCCAGGGTAATCAGCTCCGTCTGGGCCACGAGGCCTCTCTTTGCGAGAGGGCTCATGAGATCGTACTGGCGTGTTGCCTGCGCGATGTTCTGCTCAAGGCGGACGATATTGGCCTGCGCCTCGCTCAATTCGTTTTCGCGCTGACGCACGCGCTCGCCCAACACGCCCGCCTTGTTGAGATAGGCCGCCTTGTTGGCCGCAAACAGTCGTTCTTCGTTTTCGCAAACCTTGCCGGCAACCGACTGAACTTCGTCGGGGCAGATGAAGGCCGTGTCATAGGCACCCACCTCTTCCAGGGCCAGGCGAGCGATTTTCGCGCCCAGAGCCCGGGCCTTGGCGACGGATTCGCCGAGCGAAGATTCCGTCGTGGTGTTGTTCAGCTGGACGATGAGTTCGCCCTTGCGAACGACCTGACCGACCTGCACGGAAATGGTTTCAACGACACCGGCTTCGGAGGACTGGATGATCTGGGTTTTCGAAACGGGGATGACCTTCCCCTCCCCGCGAGCAATCTCATCGATCTCGGCGATGGCAGCCCAGGCGAGGAAGATGACGATCAAGGCCGCGACCAGGGCGACGATCATACGGGCCATGAAGGGCGGGGTATCTGCAACAGGGCGGCTCATGGCTTAATGCCCTTCTTCTGCATCGCTTCGATGACCTGCTTCTTCGGCCCATCAGCCACGATGCGGCCCTTGTCGAGCACGATCAGGCGGTCGACGAGGTCGAGCATGGTGAAGCGATGGGTTGCGATCAGCAGGGTCGTATCCTTGTCGAAGGCAGTGCTCAGGCGATTGATGAGATGGCGCTCGCTTCCCAGGTCCATGGCGCCCGAGGGCTCATCAAGGAAAACGATCTTCGGCTTGGTGAGCAGGAGACGAGCAATCGTCATGGCCTGCTTCTGACCACTGGAGAGGTTCGACCCGCGTTCGCCGACAGGCATGTCGAAGCCGCGCGGATGGCGGGAGACAAACTCCTCGACGCCGGTCATGCGCGACACTTCGAGCAGTTCTTCATCGGTTGCATCGGCGCGGCCGATCAGGAGGTTTTCCTTGACGGTGCCGGAGAAGAGATCTGAGGACTGGCCTGCGACAGCGACGGCTGAGCGAACCTCCGACATATGATACTGGCGAATATCGACGCCATCGATCAGCACCCGGCCCTCTGTCGGCACGAAGAGGCCATCGAGCAGGCGGCCGAGCGTCGTCTTGCCCGACCCGATACGGCCGATAATGCCGACCTTCTCGCCAGGCGCGACCGATATCGACAGCTTGTTGATCACAGGATTGTCGGATCCCGGGTACTGGAAGGTCACATCCTGGAAGCTGAAACCGCCATGCTTGATCTCGCGGTTGACGAAACCGACGGTCGAGGGCCGATCTTCCGGCTGCTCCATGACCTGATCGAGGATGCGCAGCGATAGCGTCGCCTGGCGGAAGCGGGCGAGCGTCATGGCGATCTGCCCAAGCGGCGCACCGGCGCGGCTGGCCAGCATGACGGTTGCGACGATCGCGCCCATGGCGAGACGGCCTTCGGAGAACTCGTAGGTCCCAGCAATCACGATCAGGACACCGACAATCTGCTGGATCAGCGCCGTCAGGTTGATCGCGTTGGTGGAGATATGCTTGATCTCTTCACTGGTGCGGCTGGAATGCTTCATCAGCTCCTGCCAGCGGCGCAGCATCGTCGCTTCCGCGCGCAGGCTCTTCAGCGTCTCGATGGTGGAAATGGTTTCCACCAGCAGCGACTGGCGCTTGGAGGCCTCGTTGGAGGCTGCCGCCATGCGGTGGCCAATCTGGGCCTGGGCACGAAAACCAATGGCTACCGACAGGATCAAGGCAATGGCTGGAATGATCGCAAGCCAGCCGGAGATCAGGTAGATGACGATCAGGAAGATGAAGACGAAGGCCGTATCGATCATCAGGCCGATCGTGTTCGACGTGAAGAACTCACGCACGAACTCGTATTGCATCACCCGGTTGGCGTATTCACCCGTCGACATCGGTCGCGATGCGAGCGTTGTATTCAGCACCTTGTCGAAGATCATCTGCGACAGGCGCAAATCGGCATTGCGTCCTGCATGATCGATCAGGGCTGCGCGCGCCTCTTTCAGCAGATAGTCAAACAGGTACGCGAGCAGGATGCCGACAGCGAGCACCCAGAGCGTCGGGATCGCCTTGTTGGGCAGCACGCGATCGTAGACGTTCATCGTGAAGAGCGGCGAGCCGAGCGCAATCAGGTTGATGAACAGGGCCGCAACGATGACGCGCAGATAGGTCCGCCAATAGGGCATCAGCGCGCGGACCAGCCAGTGGCGCTTCTCGATTTGGTCAGCGGCACCAATCACGGCCTCTTCGCCATCATTGCGATAGAAAAGCGTGAAGGCGAAGGCCGACACGGGCGCAAGGGCCAGAAGTTCCTGATGGGTCAGGCGGGCAGCGGCCGTTCCTTCGCGAATGTCGAGCGTGTAGATGCCGTCATCGCTGACCTCGAGCAACGGCAGCGTGCCGCCATCCTTGAGGACGACGATTGCGGGACAGTCGAAGTCGTTTTCGCGAATGGCGCGTTCAGCGACATTCATTACCTGCAGGCCGATACGCTCGGCAACATGCTCTACATCGTCGAGCTGCAAAGACTCGACGATTTCATCCGGCAATCCGGAGAACAAGACGGTATCCGAGCTGGGCCGACCGTAAAATGTGGCGACAGCCTTGAAGGATGCACGAAAGCTCAGGCGGGCACGAGGGCCCGCCGGTTCGATTAACGAATTTAACATGTCATCCTATCGGATGGGCGTTTACTGGAGCGGCGCCAGGAGGTCCATCGGAATTCCTGCCTTTTGCCGCGGATCCCGCTCGACATAAGCCCCATTGGGGGTCGTCTTTACGGAAAACTCGTTGCGGGCGTAGCCTTCAGCCTGGCCAACCGCCTTAACGTTCATCGTCTTCAACAGCGAGCCAGAGGCTGCCAGGATCTTGTACTCGGCGAAGAGTGCGGCCACACGGGCGGTCTCGGCGACGATGCTGGTGTTGAAGCGCGTGTTCTGTGCGTCGAGCACGTCGAGCAGCGAGCGCTGGCCGATCTTGAACTGCTCGCTGTAGGACGAGACGAGCTGGGCGTTCTGCGACGACTGCGAATTCAGGATCTGAGACAGTTCGCCACGGCTGCTGCGCTCATTCCAGGCCGAACGAACCGATTCTTCGAGTTCGCGATGAACCTGGTCGGATGCATAACGCTGTTCGCTGGCGCGGCGGATCTGCTCCTGCTCGCGGGCCTGATCGATGCCGCCACGATAGAGGTTCCAGCGGGCGACCAGGCGAACCTGGACGTCGTTGGTGTTGCCCTGGCTGCTGCCCACATCATTGCCGACGCTGGCGCGGCCTTCGAGGTCGACGGTCGGCGCGTAGTTCGAGCGCGCAGCACGGACGGCTGCATCAGCTGCATCGATATCGGCGCGGGCCGAATAGATGCGCGGATTGTTCGACTTGGCGGTCGCAATTGCATCCTGCAGCGAACGCGGAATGAACTTGCCAACGGAGCCCGGAACCTTGGCATTGGTGATCGGCTCGCCAACGGTCTTCAGGAAGCGGATCTTCGTCAGTTCCAGCTCTTCCTGCGCTTCACGCAGACGGGCGCGAGCAGCCTCGAGGCGCTCACGGCCCTGAAGCGCGTCGACTTCGGTCAGCGCGCCACCGGAGATGCCCTGATTGATATCGCCGAGAATACCATTGTGGAAGTCAACGTTCTGCTTGGCGACGCCGACGATCTTGGTCTGCAGGATGTATTCGAGATAGTCCTGCACGACCTGGAGAGCGACCGTTTCCGAACGCTCGAGAACGCGGAAGGAGGCGCCGTCGACGCGGGAGGCCTGCTGGTCGAGCTGGGCACGACGGCCGCCGCCATCGAGCAGACGCTGCGTGATCGTCAAGCCGACTTCGGAATTGTTAAAAGTCTCGTAGTCCTGGGTTGCCGATCCCGTGCTGTCGTTCGATAGACGGCGCTTTCCCACGCTTGCCTCGAGATCGACCGAGGGGAGATAGAGACCGCGCGCCTGGCGCAGCTCGAACTCGACCGCCTCGCGGTTTTCGACCGCCTGCGAAATCTGCGGGTTGGTGGTGAGAGCCTTCTGGATCGCTTCCTGCAGCGACATCGCGCTCGCGGGCGTCACAGACGCAATGGCAAAGGCTGCCGAGGTATACAAGGCTGCGAATAATGTCTTTTTGGTCAACAACTGAGTGCCCCTACCCAAATCTTCCGTGGGCCAACATATATACCGGGGCGATGACTGCTGGGAAGTCCAATCGACCTGTCCAAAAGATGCACCCAATTTTGATCTGTTGAAACAAAATTGCGCTGCGGACCGAAAGTCGGAATTTTTTACCCGAAGCCCACCACCCAAGCGCTTGCAATATCGTTGAAACAACTCTCATTTCGAATTGTTTTGCTCGCTTTCGCGATTAACCCTTTGAGAAGGTTCCCACACTTCCTTGCCGGAACGTTAAAGTTCCGGCGGAACTGTCTCCCAGACGCAACAGAGGCTGCACGCTTTCGGGGCCAAGACGTCAGCATCGTTCACGTTCGGCGCGAGTCTTTCCGACTCGGAAGGCAGTAAAGACCGGAACTGTTCGCCAGGAAAACAAAAAGGGCGCCGAAGCGGCGCCCTTTTCACTCACGATAATCTTAGACCTATCAGTCGTGCGGGGTAACCACCGCATGCTTGTCGTCGAAGAGGACCTTGATGGCGGTGTCGTGGTTCTGCAACTCGACGACATCCTTCCAGACGCCCGGCTCGGCCTGGACGCTGACGGTGGTGTTGCCACCCTCAACCGTTGCCCGCAGATGCGTATCGACAGTGGCGTCGGGCTGCTCGCCCAGCAGGCTGTCGAGCAGTGCCGTAACGTCGAGTACATCGCCTTCTTCCGTGCTGAAGTCGGTGATGACATCGGCGACGTCGAGCTCGTCGAGTGCCGCGCCGTCAAAGACGAAGGTGTCGGCGCCGGCGCTACCGGTCATCACCACCTCGCCCATGCCGCCATGCAGCGTCAGCCCGTCGTTCTCCGATCCGAAGATCGTGTCGAAGCCGACTTCGAGGAAGTTGCCGGTCGAGCCGTCGGCGAAGGTGAACTCACCCTCGGCAAAGACCGTCTGGCCGTCTTCCTCGCCACCCGTCTGGTCGGTCGTCAGCGAGACGCTGGCAACACCATTGGCAGAGAGGCTCGAAAGCTCGCCGTCGTCGCTGATGCCGTCATTGTCGGCATCGACCCAGACCTGCAGCTTGGAGAAGGCATCGTCGCTTGCGTCGATCTTGCCGTCCTTATTGCTGTCCAGCGAAGCGAGAGCCGCCACGCCGCTGGCAAACTTGCCGCCGTTGAAGTCCGGCGTGAAGATTTCCGAGCCGTTGTCGATCAGGCCATTGCCGTCAACGTCATAGGCAAGAATGCCATCGTCACTGGTCCAGGCGATCTGGTCACCCTTGCCATCGGCATTGATGTCGAAGGTGACACCGTCACCGATCGACGAGAAGGCGAAGCCGTTCTTGTCGAGGTCGAGGATGATCGGGTCGATGGCGTTAGAAATTGATGCGAAGTCTTCTCTAATATTCGGAGCTCCTTCAGCCTCGACACTACCATAGTTCGTAAATATGGCTACGAGCCGCGCCCCGCTAGTCACACTATTCGCGCCAGAGTCGTAATACAGAGATACCTTATTATTGCCTTCCTCGTCCGAATAGGCCAGCACAAACACTCCTCCAGTAAATGTACCTTTCTGCCCCCTCAGAAGTAAATTTATATCGTCTGGTTCGTCAGCGCTATTCTGATTCACCTTCATTACAACCAGATCGGCGCCGGAGATATCAGTATCGGAACTTTCATTACCAAGCCTGTTATTCCCATCAATCGTAACTACAGAGTTAATCTGTCCGTTCCCTGAATGATTTGCCAGACTGAAGTTGATGAATTTCAATATATCATCGGCACTTACAAAGTCTGTGATCACGTCATAAGCCAACGAAGTACCGTCGAGTACGAACGTGTCACTTCCACTTCCACCTGAAATCAAATCGTAACCTAGGCCACCAACAAGTGTGTCATTTCCATTCCCACCGGAAATTGCATCGTTACCCTCGTTACCCAGGATGATGTCATCACCGCCCGTCCCCGAAAGGTTGTTGTTGTATTGATTACCCTCAATTTTGTTCGCGGTGGCTGTAACGTTGACTGAGACGGTACCAACGTTGCTGGTCGCCACGCCATCATTCACAGAGAAGCTGACGATACGCGTTGCAGTGGACGGATTGTCCGAGGTGTTCTCATATTTTACGTTTTCAAGTGCGGCTTCGAACTGAGCCTTGGTCGCAGTCCCGCCTGCCGACGAAAGTGTCAGCGTTCCAGTTGAAGCAGTGTAATTTGCGGTAATGTTTCCGAACGTATTTGAGTTGGTGTTGGTGAATGAGAGCATATCCTGCCCACTCGACAGCCCTTGCGTAATCTTCACAGTGGCTGAAGCGAGGGTCGAATTGTCGAGATCCGTGATGGTCAGGTCATTGTCAACAACCGCGGCTCCCTGGCCTTCCGTATACGCAAGGGTTCCGCCCACGTTCGCGAGTATCGGCGTGTCGTTCGCGCCCGTCAGGTTGACGGTGAAGACCTGAGAGGCGGTCGCGCTCGAACCATCCGTCACCGTGAAGGTGAAGTTCTCGCTCGCATTTGCCTTCAGCCCTTCGATCGCGCCGTCATTCGGGACGTACTTGTATGCACCACTCCCAGTGTTCAGATACAGCGTACCGTAGGTGCCTGTCTTCGCCCAGTTGTAGCCCGACAGGTCGGTGAACGCTGCACCACCCGAGATGCTGTAGGTGCGTGTATCGGACGCATCACGATCAGACGAGGCAAGCGTGCCGCTCACAGGGTTGAACGTGTCGTCGGCGGCTGTGTCGTTGAACATGACCGCATTAACAGCCGAAAGCGTCGGCGTGTCGTTCGCGCCCGTCAGGTTGACGGTGAAGACCTGAGAGGCGGTCGCGCTCGAACCATCCGTCACCGTGAAGGTGAAGTTCTCACTCGTATTTGCCTTCAGCCCTTCGATCGCGCCGTCATTCGGGACGTACTTGTATGCACCACTCCCAGTGTTCAGATACAGCGTACCGTAGGTGCCTGTCTTCGCCCAGTTGTAGCCCGACAGGTCGGTGAACGCTGCACCACCCGAGATGCTGTAGGTGCGTGTATCGGACGCATCACGATCAGACGAGGCAAGCGTGCCGCTCACAGGGTTGAACGTGTCGTCGGCGGCTGTGTCGTTGAACGTGACCGCATTAACAGCCGAAAGCGTCGGCGTGTCGTTCGCGCCCGTCAGGTTGACGGTGAAGACCTGAGTGGCAGTCGCGCTCGAACCATCCGTCACCGTGAAGGTGAAGGTCTCGCTCGCATTTGCCTTCAGCCCTTCGATCGCGCCGTCATTCGGGACGTACTTGTATGCACCACTCCCAGTGTTCAGATACAGCGTACCGTAGGTGCCGGACTTCGCGAAGTTGTAGCCCGACAGGTCGGTGAACGCTGCACCACCCGAGATGCTGTAGGTGCGTGTATCGGACGCATCACGATCAGACGAGGCAAGCGTGCCGCTCACAGGGTTGAACGTGTCGTCGGCGGCTGTGTCGTTGAACATGACCGCATTAACAGCCGAAAGCGTCGGCGTGTCGTTCGCGCCCGTCAGGTTGACGGTGAAGACCTGAGAGGCGGTCGCGCTCGAACCATCCGTCACCGTGAAGGTGAAGTTCTCACTCGTATTTGCCTTCAGCCCTTCGATCGCGCCGTCATTCGGGACGTACTTGTATGCACCACTCCCAGTGTTCAGATACAGCGTACCGTAGGTGCCTGTCTTCGCCCAGTTGTAGCCCGACAGGTCGGTGAACGCTGCACCACCCGAGATGCTGTAGGTGCGTGTATCGGACGCATCACGATCAGACGAGGCAAGCGTGCCGCTCACAGGGTTGAACGTGTCGTCGGCGGCTGTGTCGTTGAACGTGACCGCATTAACAGCCGAAAGCGTCGGCGTGTCGTTCGCGCCCGTCAGGTTGACGGTGAAGACCTGAGTGGCAGTCGCGCTCGAACCATCCGTCACCGTGAAGGTGAAGTTCTCACTCGTATTTGCCTTCAGCCCTTCGATCGCGCCGTCATTCGGGACGTACTTGTATGCACCACTCCCAGTGTTCAGATACAGCGTACCGTAGGTGCCGGACTTCGCCCAGTTGTAGCCCAACAGGTCGGTGAACGCTGCACCACCCGAGATGCTGTAGGTCAGGGTATCGTTCGTGTCGACATCTGCCCCGGCCAGCGTGCCGGTAACAGGTGTGAACGTATCATCCGCAGAAGTGTCCGTAAATGTTGCCGAGTTTACAGCGGACAGCGTCGGAGCGTCGTTCACCGGGGTAACCTTGACCGTCACGACGATCGGAGCGGACACGTCACCGTCGTCGTCCGTGACGGTCACAGAGAAGGTCTCGGTGCCGCTCCAGTTCTTATTCGGGTTATAGGTGAACTCGCCCGTCTTGGTGTTCAGGAACAACGAGCCGTTCGCCGGACCGCTAGAGATGGAGAAGCCACCGGTGGTGCCAACTCCATCATCCCCGATGATGGCTGCAATTGTTCCGCCGACGCTCTCGTCTTCCTTGGTTTCAAAGGTCTGCGGCGCGCCAGACGGCGTACCATCAACGGTTACCACGAACTTGCCTGCGGCAAGCGACACGGCATCGCCGTCAAAATCCTGCGCCTGGATGAGCGAGGAGAAGTCGACATCGCGGTCGCCCTGACCATCGATCGGCTTGTTGAGCGTGAAGGTGCCCGAACCATTTGCCGCCAAGGACAGGGTGAAGACCGTCGGACCGTTCTCGCCCGCTGTCGCGGTCAGGATATTGTTCGCAACGGTGTAAACCAGAGTCAAACCGCCAGACTGGAGGACCGGAAGGCCTGAGGTGCTGGACTTCATGCTGAAGGTCAGACCCTCATCTGCCCCAACGCTGACGAGAGGAGACAGATTGAAGTTCGCGCTGGTCGGTGCTGCCGAGCCGGGCGTGCCGGCAAGACCGGCGAACGTGGAGGCATATTCCCCGCTCAGTGTGTTGCCAGGAGTCAGGTTTTCAGCAACCCCGCCATCACCTTCGACCTTGCCGAGGTTCGTGAGGTTGTTGCCGGTTGGCTTGATGCCATAGGCCTGGATCGTGAAGGCCTGATCGCCAGGCGCATTAGCACCGCTCTCGATCTTCGCGATCTCGTCTTTGATCTGTTCCAGAGCCTTGCTAGCGGAGGTATCCCACCATTCCGATTCATTCCGATTCGGTTCACCATCCGAAAGGAAGATCAACTCGTTGACATCAGCGTTTGCAAGCGGGCCATCAGCGGCCGTGGTGACCTTCTCCAGATCCACATCGCCGAAACCGTTTTTCACGCCCAGTTCAACATAGGCAATCTGCGTACCGGTAGGTGCGGAGATGGTCAGTGTCCTAATGCCGTCAACAACCACATCATTGGTCGTCTGGCTGCCATCCGTGAAATAGACGGTGTAGCGGAATGTGGTGGTCGCACCACTCGTATTGTCATCCAGCTTGAACTCAGCACTGGTCACCGGAACGCCGGCAAAATTACCAACGTTTGCGTAGCCGTCTGCGCCGCCGAAACCGTTAAATCCGCCGAAATCGAAGCGCAACAACTCCGATCCGTTCAAGTTATCGTAATCATCGACACCCAAGCCACTGCTTAGGCTACCTTCAACATCGTCGAGATCACTGGCGGTCTTCCAACCCGAAACCAACGCTACTTGCGTCGAGCCGTTATAGAGGATGTATGCCTCGTCGTTTGGATTGCCGGGCGGGCTGGCATCATCCACCCTGGAACTATTGTTCACACTCAGCTCACGGGACTCTATTCCTTCGATCCAAGCGAGCGCTTCCTGCAGACCGGCTTCATAGTTGGTATTTCCGCCGTCGTTCAGACCTTTGATATCATCGAGCGCCTGTACGAGCGCTTCATCGTTCGGGTCGCCATTGACGATGAGGTCGTATGTGCCGACCGCGCTCGCACTGCCGTTGAACTCAACGATATGGACACGCACGTCCTTCGCGTCGGTGCCTGCCAGGTTTTCCAGGAACTCCTTCACCTGTGTCTGGAACTGCTCGACGTTCACGCTGCCCGAGGTATCCAGGACGAGGACGAAGTTGGCAACCTTGCCTTCGACCGGTGCCACGATCTGCGGCGTGTCGATCTTCACCTCAACTAAGGAGGATGTCACCGTCGGGATGTCGTCGCGGACGTCAATCACGAACTTGCCAGCCGTGAGCGTCACGGTGTCGCCGTCGCCGTCCTTGCCGACGATGAACTGCGAGAGATCAAGAAGCGAAGACGGCGTACCGCTGCTGAGCAGGTTCTCGGCATCGTTGAATGCGCCATCCGAACCCGATGCGACATTGTTCAACGTCGGGTGGTCGATCTGGTCCTTCAGCTCGAAGGTATAGGAGGTGCCCTCCGCGTTCAGCTTGAGGGTAAAGACCTCGCGGCCATCAGCCGTGCCGGTCAACGTCTTGCCATCGCTGCTCACCGAAATCAGGATCGGCTTGCTCTGCGAGGTCAGCCCGGTCGGCTCATTGGTTGCCGCCTTCAGAGAGATCGCTTCGGTGGCATGAGCGCCGTCAGCACCGAAGTTGAAGAGCGACATGAGGGACGCGACGGTAACGGGCTTGCTTGCAAGACCGTCTCCGACGACCGCAGTGCCGTTTGCAATCGCAGCGGCTGAGTCCGACGCTGCCGTCAGGAGGCCGTCTTCGTCGACGACCACACGGACGAGAGAAGCCGATGTCGAAACTGTCGGGCCGTGATCGGCAAACTTGATATTGCCACCAAGATCGATCCAGGCGCTGTCGACATGCTTGTCGCCATCAGCATCGGTGATCGTTGCGGTTGCTGTCAGCTTGACCACGCTATCTGCCAAAGACGTCAGATCGGTTTCGTAGCCGGAAGTGTCGGAGCGGCCGTGATCGATCTCCATGAACTGTGTCAGGGTAACCTTGCCAGAGCCGTCGACTTCGATGGAGAACACAACGCCGGCTGAGGTTTTGCCGATAACCTTGCCCTGCCACATCTCAAGCGTGATGTCGCGGCCATCGCTCTTCAGGCCAGAGGCGCTGTTGGTGACGCTCAAGGCGTAGCTGACGGAAGTCCTGCCTGCGCCATCCGCGCCGAAGGATTGTGACGCGATCGAGAAGACACCACCAAAGGCAGCGCTGCTGACGGCAGTATCCTTGACATTAATGCCAATTGTTTCGCCGTCCTGCGTTGTCAGAACCACGTCGCCATCATTTGCGGCAACGATGTCGATCCGCGGACCGTCATCCTGGAAGACGATACGGCTGCCGATTTCAACAGTGTCGGTGGCCTTGTCGCCATCGAAGTCCTTGACGGTGACTTCTGCCAAGATCTTGTTCGCGAGGGTCTCTTCGTTTGTGCGGCGATCACCATCCGACGCGTCGTTGCTCTCGTCCGAATCCTTCTGATCATCATGCTTGATCGAGACATACTGGACCATCGACAGCGTGCCATCGTTTGCAATGTGGATTGCAAAGGCAGCCGGATCCGGGTCCCACTGACCTGGCTGGCGAACGTCATTGTCGCCATCGTTCGGCTTGTCATAACGGCCGACGACCAGTCCGCCTTCGATGAACAGGTAGATGTCGCGACCGTCCGTCGTCTGCAGACCTGAATAGGTACCGTTTCCGTTGGACAGCTTCAGCGCCCACGTCACCGTGGCATCGTCGTCAGCACCTTCGTTGACGACGGCCGTGACCATGCCCTGCTGCGTGGCGTACTGAGGCGCCATGTCCGTATCGTTTCCTGGCAGGCCCACGCGGCCGAAGAGCGCCACGACCGCTTCAGCGCTCGTCTCGTCATCGCCTTCGTCGGAGCCAACCGTTTCATCGACGATGAGGAGCTTGCCGCCGGTACGAGCGTCAACTTCCGGAACGTCGTCGCGGATCTTGATCGAGAAGGCACCATCGAGAGAAATGCTGTCTTCGTCACCATCGGTTGCCTTGATCAGCGCGCCGAAGTTAATGTTGGTGACGTCACCTGTAAGTTTGTCCTGCAGGTCGAAGTTCTCGTCGGAGTTCGTCGGACGCTCGCGGAAGTCGTCGCCAGGCGCATCGTGGTCCAGCTGATCGTGGAGCTCGAATTCGAAGGAACCATCGGAGTTTAGGGTGAGCGAGAAGACGTCACGGGCGTCATCGCCGGCAATTGCCGTCAGGACGTTGCCATTGATTTCATAACGAAGCGTGTCGCCATGCGAGGACAGGCCGAGGCCCACAAGCGTCTGGATTGCCGCAGTGGCTTCAGTACCTGCGACGAAGGAGAAGGAAACCGGGCCATCTGCGCCGGGCTTCACAAGGCTCTCCAGCGAGCCCTTGATGTAAGCCGGTCCGCTGTCATTGCCGAGGTTTGGGCTGCCTGTGTAGGAGTCATCCCAGCGGGCGGTATCGTTCGGGCTCGTGCCGGTCGACAGGGCAGTGTTGATGTCGTCTTCATCGATTGTGAAGACGAGGTCGCAGCCGCTAAGAACCGGTACATCATCGACAACGATGACAGAGATCGTCGCGGGACCGGTTGTGTCACCGTCCGAATCTGTTGCCGTGAACTGGAAGTCGAGCTTCAAGCTGTTCTCGCCTGCGCCATCTGCATGGTCGAGGGGGCGCAGCAGGGTGAAGGTGTAGGAACCAGAGCCGTTGTCATCAAGGACGACCTGAAACACGGGCGAATTGTCGAGCATCTTGGCGCTGACGTTTTCAGTGTCACCTGCGGAAACACTTTCGCCATAGGAGCGGTAGGCGGTAAGGGTCTTTCCATCCGCGCTGTACTCATAAACGAGTGGCACGCCGCCTGAAGTCAGGACGGGCGAGACTGACCTTGCTGCGGCTCCAACGCTGTCACCTTCGCCTTCGGACTCAGGGATCACAAACGAGACAGAGCGATTCCCCAGAGAAGCAACAGTCCCAAAGTCGGCTTTGTCATCAAGATCTGCGTCATCCGCACCCCAGGAGATGCCCAGCGACCCTCTGGCCACATTTGTGGTCTCGTCTACGAACCGGCCTTTGCCCGGACCGTCGCCGAACGAACGCTGCTCGTTCGAACCGCGATTGTAATAGTCGCCGTCGTACTCGCCGGTGGTGTCTTCGTTGCCGTTGCCGGACACATCCCGCTGCTCTTCTTCTACAACACCGTAAACCGGCTCACCATCTTCATCGGTCGGAACATTGATAACCGGGCTGTCGTCGTTCACCGTCACCGTGAAGCTCGACGAAGCCTGATCTCCATCGCTATCCTGCGCGGTGAACGGAAACTCGATGGTGATGTCGTCTTCAGTCGAGCCATCTGGATGGTCCAGATTGCCCTTCAGCGTGAACGTGTAAGATCCGTTTGCGGCATCGGAAACCGAAACCTCGAATACGTCTTCTCGGGAGACGAGCGGCTGCTCGGCCGAGTCGCCAGGCGCCTCATCAGAGACCTCAAGGTCGCCACCCTTAGGAACAAGCTTGTAGGCAATGATGGTCGTGCCATCGGCAGAGAGCTCATATTGGAGCTCGACGCCATCAGACGTATAGCCCTCCGAAATCAGAGCATCCACCGTTGCCTGCGTGAAGGCCACGCCACGATCAAAGGGGTTCGAGAGACCCGTATTGCCGTCGAGGTTATCGTCGTCAGAACCCCAATCGATGCCGAGCGAGCCGGTGAAGCTGGATGCGCCACCTGTCTGCCCGTCGTTAATGTTGCCACCCTTGAGGTAATCCTCGTCCACGCCGCCGGCGTCCGCGCCAAGGAACGTGGGTTCCGTATCACCTTCCTCGCCCAAGATCACGCCCGTCCGCAGTTCATCGCCGAAGCTCGTGTCGCCGAGCAGATCGGCGAGCGCCAGATCTTCCGGGCCCGCGTCGATCGGGTCATCATTGAAGTTGCGGCTGGCGCTCGGCGTGCCCTGGGCGGAGAAAGAACCGTCCGGACCGGCTGCGACGTTGATGTTCGAGCCTTCGAGGGCTGCAAAGAGAGCGACCTGCGGGAGCTCGACATCGCCGATCACGAAGGTCGGGATGTTGGCTGCACCGCCGAGAACGACGATCTCGGTGCCGTCGGCGAGGACGAGAACCAGGTTCTCACCGTCGACTTCGAATTCCAGGTTGTCGAGTTCGATGCCGGCCGGCAGCGTCACGACATTCTGTTCGTTCGGCTTGACTTCGGTCGGGATGGTTGCCGCCGCGACTTCAACCGGAGGCGTCTGCGCCGGCAGGCGGTCGGTGCGGGTGGCGTCAGGCGTTTCGGCCTGAGCGACCTCGATGCCGCCTACGGTCTCGCTGGCGTAACCCAGATGCTGTTCGACCGCAGAGTCGAAATCGTCAGCTGCGGAAGTATTGTCGATGCTGGACAGGCGCGGATCTTCGATGGACATGGTAACTCACCCCTTAACAAGTTGATCGCAGTTAAATCGCGGTCTCGGGGCGGGCGCAACGGTTTCTTAACCCTGAAGATATAACCGGTTATGCTTGCAGCGACCATTATTGAAAAAGAAGTTAATTTCGGGCCGAAAAACCCTTTTATTTCTGTAATTTACTCAAATTTTAGCGATCCGACTGCAGCCAATTCCGCCGCCTGGATCTACCCCGCTTTATTGCCTGTATGGGCCGGTCGCGGGCCAATCTGCAGGCGCCCTTCCCCATAAACGCAAAAGCCGGGCTCTGCAGGAGCCCGGCCTCAACGACAACTGCGGCTATACTTCGCTCAGTCTTCCGCGAAAATGGGATCGTTGATGAAGGGGCCACCCTGATAGATGGCGATGGCATCATCAGGCTTCGGCTTGGGGACCGTTGCATCGATCTCGGCGCGGAAGCGCTCAGCATTGTCCTTCGGATGCCAGCCCAGGTAGGACACATGGGAATTGTCCCACCAACGGGTGTCATTGTCAGAGCAGCCCCAGATGACCGGGCAGCCGAGACGCGGGGCGCGGAAGATGCATTCGATCATCGACAGAAAGTCGTCATAGCTCATCCAGGTGGAGAGCATGCGGTGGTTCTTCGGCTTTTCCATGCAGCTGCCGATGCGCACCAGCGCGGTCTCTTGGCCAAACTTCTCGAAATACATGCGCGCCAGCGCCTCGCCGAAACATTTCGAGACACCATAGAGACCGTCAGGTCGCAGCGCGGCTTCGTGGTCGAGATACTCGTCCTGGCGGTAAAAGCCGATCGTGTGATTGGAGCTGGCAAAGAGAATGCGTGGCGTGCCGTTGGCGCGCGCCGCTTCATAGAGATTATAGAGGCCGAGCAGATTGGCATTCATGATCTTGGAGAACTTGTCCTCAACCGAGATGCCGCCGAGATGGATGATGGCGTCGCAACCTTCAACGAGCCTGTCGACGGCCTCGCGGTCGCCGAGATCGCAAACCACGGCCTCCTCGTGATCCGCGATTGCACCGAGTTCGACAATATCCGAGACCCTGACGATCTCCGCGAGCCCCTTCAAGCGCCCACGCATCGCGCTGCCCAATCCGCCGGCAGCCCCCGTCAGCAAAAGTCTCTTCACGCCGCTTTCCTCCCTGATGTGATTTGTCAACTTATCATACAGGTTGCCCTTACCCGGTCAATATCGTAGACCTTGGGGGCCACAGGCTGGCCAAAGCAGGCGCGAGCATGGAATATTTGCAGCCGGGGCGTTTCGAAGACGGGGAAGTACGGATGGCATTGCAAGCAAGGAATGAAGCGGGCGCGGGCACCCTGGTGCAGAGACTTGGCGATACGCTCAGGAAAGCAATCGGTGCCGGCCAGTTTCCACCGGGCAGCAAGCTGCCGAGCGAAGCCCAGCTGTCGGAAGCCCATGGCGTGTCGCGAACCGTCGTGCGCGAGGCGATCGCGTCGCTACGGGCCGACCGGCTGGTGGAGGCTCGCCAGGGCGCTGGCGTTTTTGTGCTCACCCCTCAGGAGCCGACGCCCGCACCTTTGCTGATCGGCAATGTGGATCCGGCGCGCGTTTCGTCCATGATTGAACTCCTGGAGCTCAGAACGGCCGTGGAGGTTGAGGCCGCAGGGCTCGCCGCATTGCGACGCTCCCCCGCCCAGGAAGAAGTCATTCTTGAACGGCATTACGCCATCAGCGCCTGTCTTGAGGCCGGCCAATCGACCACGGAAGCCGATTTCGCCCTGCATCTTGCGATCGCCGAGGCGACCAACAATCCGCGCTTCCGCGAATTTCTCGCCATGATCGGCAAGAACGTCATCCCGCGCGCCGCCCTCCGCGACGAGGACAGCGAAGAGGATCAATCGGCTTATCTGCGCCTGATCGACGCCGAACATGCCGATATCGTCGAGGCGATTTCGATCGGAGACGAGGACGCGGCGCGTGATGCCATGCGCCGCCATTTGCGGGGCAGCCAGGGCCGCTATCGCGCGCTTTTGCGAGAGCAACGCCAACCTGTACGATAACATTTGACACAGGCGCCATGAATACGTATGACAACTTGGCCGGAGGAGGCCAAGAGAGGACATTCGAACATGACGCCGCAAGACATCAAGGCCGCGCTCGGCGCCGGCCTTCTCTCCTTCCCTGTGACGCATTTTGACGATGCAGGGAATTTCAAGTCCGACAGTTATGCCGAGCATGTGCATTGGCTGTCTGGTTTTGATGCACCGGTGCTGTTTGCAGCCGGCGGCACAGGAGAGTTCTTCTCGCTGACGCCATCCGAGGTTCCGCGTGTCGTTGCCGCCGCGAAGGAGGCCGCCGGCAAGACGGCAATCGTGTCCGGCTGTGGCTATGGCACCGAGGTCGCCATCGAGATCGCTCGCTCCGTCGAGAAGGTCGGCGCCGATGGCATCCTGCTCCTGCCACATTACCTGATCGACGCGCCGCAAGAGGGCATGTATCAGCACGTCAAGCGCATCTGCCAGTCCGTCGGCATCGGCGTCATGGTCTATAACCGTGACAATTCGGTTCTCGGCGTCGAGACGCTGCAGCGCCTGTGCGACGAATGCCCCAACCTGATCGGCTTCAAGGATGGCACGGGTGATATCGGTCTCGTGCGCCAGATCACCGCGACGATGGGCGATCGGCTGACCTATCTGGGTGGCATGCCGACGGCAGAACTCTTTGCCGAGGCCTATCTCGGGGCCGGCTTCACGACCTATTCGTCCGCCGTCTTCAACTTCGTGCCCGGTCTGGCCGTCGACTTCTACAAGGCGCTGCGTGCCGGTGAACGCGATCGCTGCGAGACGATCCTCAAGGACTTCTTCTATCCGTTCATGGCCATCCGCAGCCGACGCAAGGGTTATGCGGTCTCGGCCGTGAAGGCCGGCGTGCGTCTGCAGGGCTTTGCAGCCGGCAAGGTGCGCCCTCCCCTGGATGACCTGACGGCCGAAGAAGAAGAGATGATGGCCAAGCTTATCGCGCCGTGGAAGCGCTGAGCAAAGGACGCGCAGACATGAAGATCGCAGAGGTTCGCACCCATCTTCTCGAACACAGGCTCTCTGTGCCGTTCCAGAGCGCCTCGATGCGCTTTGATCGGCGGGCGCATGTGCTCGTGGAGATCATCTGCGACAACGGGCTGACCGGCTGGGGTGAATGCCTCGGTCCGGCCCGGCCGAACGCGGCGGTGGTCGCGGCCTACCGCAACTGGCTGATCGGTATGAACCCTCTGGAGACCGAGAAGATCTGGGCGGTGCTCTACAACGCCCTTCGCGACCAGGGCCAGCGTGGCCTCACACTGACGGCGCTTTCTGGCATCGACATCGCCCTCTGGGATATCAAGGGCAAGCATTTCGGCGCATCGGTGTCGACGCTGCTCGGTGGGCGCTTCCGCGAAAGCGTGAAGGCCTATGCCACGGGCAGTTTCAAGCGCGACGGCGTCGACAGGGTCGAAGACAACGCGAATGACATCGCACTCTATCGTTCGCAGGGTTTCCACGCCTCCAAGATCAAGGTCGGCTTCGGCATCGAGGAAGATCTGCGCGTGATCCGGGCTGCCCGCGACGCCGCGGGTTCGGACATGCGCCTGATGGCAGACGCCAATCACGGCTATGGCGTGCTGGAAGCCGTCGAATTCGGTCGTCGGGCGGCAGAGTATGGTCTCGACTGGTTCGAGGAGCCTGTCGTCCCCGAACAGCTTGCCGCCTATCGCGAAGTGCGGGCCAAACAGCCGATCCCGGTCGCGGGCGGAGAAACCTGGCACAGCCGCTGGGGCATGAAGGAGCCGATCGAGACCCGCGCGGTCGACATCGTTCAGCCGGATCTCGCTGGTGTCGGCGGGTTTACCGAGGCAAAGCGCGTGGCAGATCTTGCAGCTCTTCATGGGGTGCGCGTCGTGCCACATGTCTGGGGTACGGCCGTACATATTGCAGCGGCACTGCAGTTCATCGCGGCGATGGTGCCGGATCCCGTCCGCGTCAATCCGATCGAGCCGATCCTGGAATTCGACCGCACGGACAACCCGTTCCGCCAGGCCGTTATCCAGACGCCGATCGAACACGAGAATGGCGTGGTCACTATTCCCAACGCTCCCGGGCTGGGCATCGAGATCAACCGCGATGCCCTGCAGGAATTCAAGATGAAGGACGAGGCATGAGCCTGATCCGCCCCCTCTCCGGTCGCAAGCCTGCAATCACCCTGCCCAAGGGTGCGATCGACACGCAGATGCATGCCTATCTGCCTGGTTATCCGGCCCTGCGCGGCGGGCCCGGCCTTCCAGCCGGTGATCTGCCCACGCCGGAGCAGTATCGCCAGTTCATGGACTGGATCGGGATCGATCGCGTCGTTGTCACGCAGGGGATGGCGCATCAGCTTGATAATGCAAATCTGGTCGCCTGCCTGGAGCAGTTCGGTGATATCGCCTGGGGCATCGCGGCGGTCGATGCCAGCACCAGCGAAGCCGAGCTCGACCGCTTGTCTGCGGCCCGCGTCCGTGGCGCGCGCATCATGAACCTGCCGGGCGGCGCGGCCAATCTGACCAAGCTCGAAGAAGTGGACGCGATCGCTGCCAGCCGCGACTGGATGATCGCCATCCAGTTCGATGGCAGCGACATCCTCGACTACGAGGCGCGGCTCTCGAAACTGAAATCCCGCTGGGTGCTCGACCACCACGGCAAGTTCTTCTGCGGCGTCACGCCCGACAGCCCGCAGGTCAAGGCCACCAAGCGGCTGATCGACGGCGGGCGCTGCTGGTTCAAATTCGCCGGCGCCTACGAGTCCTCGAAGACAGGCGGACCTGACTTCGCTGACGTTGCGACCGTCGCCCGTTCGATCGCTGCCCACGCGCCCGAACGCATCGTCTGGGGATCCAACTGGCCGCACAATCTGGCGCGTGCACAGGCCGACTACCCCGACGATGCTGACCTTGCCGACACCGTGCTCGGCTGGCTGCCCGACGAGGCTGCCCGCCAGCTCGCGCTCGTGGACAATCCGACAGAACTTTTCGGCATCGCGCCTTTGGGAGACCGATAGCCGGACTGCAATCCGCCGGAACGGGAGGTTTCGGCGGTTCAATCAAAGAGGAGGAAGACCAATGAAAACTGCTGCAATGCTCAGCCTCGCCATGGGGCTTACCCTCGGCGCAGGCGCTGCCTTCGCCCAGGAAATCACCCTGCGCTCCGCCGACATCCATCCGGACGGTTATCCGACGGTCGATGCCGTGAAATTCATGGGCGATCTGGTCAAGGAACGCACCAATGGCCGCATCGCCATCCAGGTGATGAACAATGCCGCGCTCGGCACCGAGAAGGACACGATCGAGCAGACCCGCTTCGGCGTCATCGACATGAACCGCGTCAACAGCGCGCCGTTCAATAACCTCGTGCCGGAAACGGTCGTCTTCGGTCTGCCCTTCCTGTTCCGCGACACCGAGCATATGCATAAGGTAGTCGATGGCGAGATCGGCGACGAAGTGCTGGCGGCCTTCGAACCGCATGGCCTGATCGGGCTTGCTTTCTACGATTCCGGCGCCCGCTCCTTCTACTCCACCAAGAAGCCCATCCAGAGCCTCGCCGACCTCAAGGGCATGAAGGTCCGCGTTCAGCAGTCCGATCTCTGGATCGCGATGATGGAAGCATTTGGTGCGAACCCGACGCCGATGCCCTTCGGTGAAGTCTACTCGTCGCTGGAAACCGGCGTCGTGGACGCAGCCGAAAACAACTGGCCGTCTTATGAATCCTCGCGTCACTTCGAGGTTGCCAAGAACTACACGCTCACCGACCATTCGCTGACGCCGGAAATCCTCGCGATCTCGAAGGTGACCTGGGACAAGCTGACACCGGAAGACCAGAAGGTCATCCGGGAAGCCGCCAAGGAATCCGTCGGCAAGATGCGTGAACTGTGGCAGGCCCGCGAAAAGGCATCGGAAGAGAAGATCCGTGCATCCGGTGCAAACATCATCACCGTCGACAAGGCAGAGTTCGTCGCCGCCATGCAGCCGGTCTACGACAAGTTTGTCACCGATCCGAAGATGAAGGATCTCGTCGAGCGCGTTCGCGCCGTCAAGTGAGACAACAGACCGGCCGCATCCACGATGCGGCCGGTTTTTTCTTATTCTGGATTTCGGAGGGATCCATGTTGCGTTTCATGCGGGCCATCAGGCCCGGCCTGCACTGGCTGAGCCTTGCCTGCCTCTATCTGGCCGGTATCGGCGTGGTCCTGATGACTGTGATCATCGGCTGGCAAGTCTTCGGTCGCTACGTCCTCAACGACACGCCAAGCTGGTCGGAGCCGCTTTCGCTACAGCTGATGTCCTGGTTCATTCTGCTGGGGGCTGCCGTCGGTGTGCGCGAAAGCGTGCATCTCGGGCTCGACATCGTGCGCTATAACATGGCGCCCCGCGTCCAGCGCCTGATGGATCTGATCAGCCTCGGCCTCATCTCCGGCTTCGGAGTCGCCATGTCCTACTACGGCGCCCAACTGGCGGCCGGCACCTGGACTGCACGGATCCCGGTTCTCGGATGGCCCGGCGGGATCGACTTCATCCCGCTCATCGTCGGCGGAGCCTTGATCTCCATTTTTGCGCTGGAACGCTTCATCGACACGCTGATCGCGCCCGCCGCGGTGGTCGCCGACGACGTGGCCAAGGCCGAGGTACTCTGATGGCATACTCGATCCTTTTCGGCACTTTCGCGATCCTGATGGTCCTCGGCATGCCCATCGCGTTCTGCCTCGGCATCGCGTCGTTTGCCACGGTGCTCTATCTCGGCATTCCGCCGATCGTGATTTTCCAGCAGCTCAATTCCGGCATGAACGTGTTTGCCATGATGGCGATCCCGTTCTTCATCTTCGCGGGCGATCTGATGGTCCGCGGCGGGATCGCCTTCCGGCTGGTCCGCTTCGCGTCGGGTTTCGTCGGCCACATGCGTGGCGGCCTCGGACAGGTCAATATCGTATCCTCGACCCTGTTCGGCGGCATCTCGGGCTCGGCCGTGGCCGACGCGTCGGCAATCGGTGGCCTCATGGTGCCGCAGATGGCGGCTCGCGGCTACGACCGCGGCTATGCCGTCAACGTCACGATCAGCTCGGCCCTGATCGCCCTGTTGATCCCGCCATCGCACAACATGATCCTCTATTCGATCTCCGCTGGCGGTACTGTCTCGGTCGCGGACCTGTTCACGGCCGGCATTATTCCGGGCATCCTGCTGACCATCGCCCTGATGATCACGGCCTATGTAGTTGCACGCAAACGCGGCTATCCTGCCGAGCCTTTCCCGGGTTTCGGCAAGCTGCTGATCTTCTTCTTCGCCGCCCTCCCGGGATTGCTGCTGATCGCGATTATCTTCGGCGGTGTCCGCTCTGGCGTGTTCACAGCCACCGAGAGTTCCTGCATCGCCGTCATCTATGCCTTCCTCGTTGCCGTCTTCGTCTATCGCGAACTCGACTGGAGCGGCTTCGTGGAGGCGATCCTGGGGGCCGTGAAAACGACCTCGCTTGTTCTCCTCGTCATCGGCATGGCCGCCGCCTTTGCCTGGCTGATGTCGTTCCTGCAGGTCCAACTCACGCTCATCCAGGTGGTCAAGTCGATCTCGGACAATCCGATGGTCGTGCTTCTCCTGATCACCGTGGCACTGCTAGTGCTCGGCACCTTCATGGACATGGCGCCACTGGTCATCATCACGACGCCGGTCTTCCTGCCGATCGTCCAGGCCTTCGGCATCGATCCGGTGCATTTCGGTGTCATCATGATCCTGAATGCCGGCATCGGCCTGATTACGCCACCCGTCGGAACCGTGCTGTTTGTCGGCTGCGCCGTCGGCAAGATCTCGATCCGGGAAGCTATGCAGACCATATGGCCGTTCTTCGGAGCCTGCGTTGCGGTGCTGCTGATGGTCACCTTCATCCCGGAACTCTCGCTCTGGCTTCCGGCACAGTTCAAGTGATCCTCCGTCCTCCCCGAAGAGGATCCTTAGACAGGGGCTTCGGCCCCTGTCTTTCTTTGCGCTGACACTATGCGCAAAGCCTCATCGCACTTTGCACATCAAGCTGCGCAAACTGACAGATTATCGCCGTTTCGATTGCGCCTGAGCCTCGCTAGACTGGCTGCACCTTCCTTTTCAACCGGTGGATCATGACAGCGCCAGCCCCTTCGGACAAAGCCCTCGTCCCCTTCGTCAGCGTCGAGAACATGATGCGGCTCGTGCATCACATCGGGATCGAGCGCGTGCTCACCGAGCTGACCGATGTCATCGAAGCCGATTTCCGCCGCTGGGCTCTCTTCGACAAGACGCCGCGCGTCGCCTCGCATTCGCGGGAAGGCGTGATCGAGCTGATGCCGACCTCGGACGGCGAGATCTATTCGTTCAAATATGTGAACGGCCACCCGAAGAACATGGCGGAGGGCCTGCAGACGGTCACCGCCTTTGGCCTGCTCGCCGATGTCTCGACCGGCTATCCAGTCCTATTGACGGAAATGACCCTGCTGACGGCGCTGAGAACAGCGGCAACGTCCGCCATGGCCGCGCGCCACCTGGCACCGAAGGGTGCGACCACCATGGCGATGATCGGCAATGGTGCCCAGGCGGAGTTCCAGGCGCTGGCGATGAAGGCGGTGCTGGGGATCACTCATATCCGGCTCTTCGACATCGATCCGAAGGCCACGGAGAAGACCCGGCGCAACCTCGAGGGCTCCGGCCTTCATGTCACGGCCTGCGCAACGTCACAGGCCGCGATCGAAGGTGCGCAGATCATCACCACCTGCACCGCCGACAAGCAGTATGCCACCATACTGACGGACAACATGGTCGGCGCCGGTGTGCACATCAACGCGATCGGTGGCGACTGCCCCGGCAAGACCGAGCTGCATCGCGACATCCTTTCCCGCGCCGACACCTTCGTCGAATACCCACCGCAGACGAGGATTGAGGGCGAGATCCAGCAGATGGACCCCGACTATCCCGTGACCGAGCTCTGGCAGGTCGTGACGGGCGAGGTCGAGGGGCGTCGGAGCGACAAGCAGATCACGCTGTTCGACAGTGTCGGCTTCGCGATCGAGGACTTTTCGGCCTTGCGATACGTGCGCGAGCGGGTTCGCGGGACCGCCTTCTTCCAGTCTGTCGACCTGATCGCCGATCCGGACGATCCGCGCGACCTGTTCGGCATGCTCCAGCGGGCCAAGGACTGATGCCCCCACGATTCAGGGGGTTGCTTGCGAATTTAAGCCGACGGAAATATTTGCGGTCTAGTGTTCTCGACATCGGAGGAGCACGATCGGATGAATGAAGTCGAACGCCTGAACATTCTCAATCAGTACGGCATTCTCGACACGCCGCATGAAGAGCCTTTCGAACGGATCGCCGCTCTGGCGCGTCTGATCTTTGACGCGCCGATCGTGCTGATCTCGCTGGTCGATGACAAGCGCCAATGGTTCAAGTCGAATATCGGCCTGGATGTTCGCGAGACACCGCGCGAGCACGCCATATGCAACGAGACAATCTGCAGCGACGACGTTCTGGTGATTGCGGACGCAAGGCACGACATCCGAACGGCGAAAAACCCATTCGTCACGGGAACTCCGCATGTGGCGTTTTATGCAGGCGCTCCGCTGGTGACCTCAGAGAAAGCACGTCTCGGCTCACTCTGCCTCATGGATCGTGAACCGCGACACTTCGACGAGCGACAAATGGCGATCCTGCAATCGCTCGCCGCCCTTGTGATGAGGGAAATGGAGCTCAGGCGCCAGATCGATCAGGACTGGCTCACCGGCGCCACATCTCGGATGGCTTTCCATGGAACTTTGGAGAGGCTTATCGAACGTATGACACCTCCGTCGATCGGCCTGATCAGCTTCGACATCGACCACTTCAAGCAGATCAATGACCGGTTTGGCCATCTGGCTGGCGA
Organism: uncultured Allorhizobium sp.; assembly: GCA_958439205.1. Taxonomy (GTDB): domain Bacteria; phylum Pseudomonadota; class Alphaproteobacteria; order Rhizobiales; family Rhizobiaceae; genus Allorhizobium. The sequence continues at coordinate 4,350,350 of OY288189.1, forward strand.
TCGGGTGCTGATCGAGGTCGTGGACGTATGCAGGGGCGTCTTGCGCGATGGCGATGTTATCTCGCGGATGGGAGGCGAGGAATTCGCCGTTCTCCTGCCCGGAGCCACTCCCAAGAGCGCGCTTGCCGTCGCCGAGCGGCTGCGACAGGCCATCGAGACCTCTCGGCGGCCAGAGGTGGATGCGCCGGTCACTGCAAGTTTCGGCGTCACCATGCTCGAGCAGAGCGATCTGGGCCTCGCAGACCCGTTGCGTCGCGCAGACGAGGCTCTCTATCGTTCCAAGGGGAACGGCCGCAATCAGGTCACCTGTTCATGGGCCATGCCAGCGGAGATTAGGCCCGGCGGCATGAGTAGGCAGTCTGCTCTGTAGGCAGTCCCGTTCACGCCGGCCCGAGGAGAATGTGCTCGGCTTCTTCACGGTCCATGTCGAGCACACGCTTGGCCAGATCGAAGCCGAAACCCTGGCGGGCGAAGGACGCGATCTCCTTGCTCCAGCGGGCGTCGTCGGCTTCCACATCCGGCCGGCGGAAGGGCCCAAAAGCCTTCTTGCGCGCATAGACGACGGCGGAGCGAAAATCATCCGCGTCCACGAGGACGGCCTCGACGATACTGCGTTCCACACCCTTCTCAGCCAGCTTGCGGGCAATCGCACGCTTGGAGCGACCGCTGCGTGCCGCTGAATTCGCCCGGATCTCGGCATAGTTCTGGTCGTCCAGCGCCTTCATGCTGCGACCAAAGGCAAGGGCCGTCTCTGCCAGCGCATTCAGCTGCGCCTCGCTGATGTCCTCGAACTTGCTGCGCGCCTTGCGCCTGATGGCGTCGGCGAGTTCGCGTTCGGTCATCATGCGCTTGGCGAGCCGGTAGGCAGCCGAGTTCTTGGCCCAGGCCAACATGCGTGGCGTTGGCTGATCTTCAGTGGCTTTCGACGGTTCGTCCATGGATCCGGTCTCCCAACTTCGCGGGCGATCGTCAACAGCCATCTGAACCCCTTGGATGGATCAATGAGACCGCAGCCACTCCGCAAGCTCGGCTTCCGCGCGCTCCAGGGCGCTGTAGTTCAACAGCTTGCGCAAAAGCGCGACCGTCACCGCCCTTGCCCGCAGATTGAAGCGCCCCTCGTCGCTATCCTCGACCGACATCTGGTAGACGCCGAGTTTTTCGTAGAGCTGCTGAAGGCGGTTCTGGACGCTGCGGATCGACAAGCCACGACGGCGGGCGATCGTGCGGTCTGTGAGGCCGAGCGCGATGTCGACGAGGATCTCATATTCGCTGTCGCTGAAGCCACGCACCTGGCCGAGGCTCTTCTGCTGCATGCCGCGCACCTCGCGGTCGATGACGCATTGCGCCTCGACAAAGATGCTGCGGAGCGCGAGTTTGAGGCGCTCGTCGGAGGCCGATTTGAGAACGTAGCCGTAAGCCGCGCCATCCGGCACGATGCGCGAGACGCCGCGCACATAGGCCTCGTCGGAATAGTTCGACCAGAAGAGGATGCGTGTATCGGGTCGTTCCTTCCAGATCGTGCGCGCCGCCTCGATGCCGTTGCGGGCGTTCATCTGCAGGTCCATGACGACATGGGCGGACTTGTGGTCGCGGGCGAGGCGCTCGCCTTCCGCCCCATTGCCGGCTTCTATGACCTTGTCGCATTCGGGAAGGGCGGCACAGACCGCCTCCAGCAAATACGACCGATGCAGAGGATCGTCTTCGACGATGAGAACCTTCACTTGGATTCCTCCAGCAATCCAGCCTTGGCGAGGGTGAGCGGCATCTGTACGCGCATCACAGTCCCTCGTCCCTCGCGCGCCGTGCCCAGCGTCAGCTTGGCGGAAATCAGCCGCGCCCGCGTCACCATGTTGTCGATCCCGCCGCCGGCGCTGCGATCCGAGCGGGAAAGCCCCTGCCCGTCATCGGCCACCTCGATCGTCAGGGCATGTGCCGTACTCTTCAACTTCAACTCCAGGACATTTGCCTGCGCATGGCGCACGGCGTTGTTGATGGCTTCCTGCGCAATCCGGAACAGAGCGATGCGGACAGACTGGTCGATCGTGTCGATCAGACCGTCCGTGTCGTCGCTGAGGCTCCAGGCAAGCTGCGAGCCGTGATCGCGCACGGCGCGGTCGAGATGGTTCTCGATGGCGTGGGCAAAGCCGAAGAGCTGCAGCACGGAGGGCTTGGCCTCCTCGATGATTTCGCGAAGATCCTGCATGCAATGCTGCAGGCCGCGTCCGACCGGCTCCAGCGCCTCGCCCTTGACCTCGCCTTCCTGCATGAGCCGATCGATGCGCCGCGACAGACGGGTGAGGTCGGCGAGCGTCTGATCGTGTAGATCCATGCCGATGCGCTGCCGCTCGCGTTCCAGCGCTTCCGTCAGGCTCAAGGCACCGGCCCGCAGCCCCTCCTCGCGGGCCCGCGCCTCGGCTTCGACGATCGCTGATTGTTTGGCCTGTTCGGCGGCTCTCAAGGCAAAGAAATAGGGCGCCAGCAGATCGGCGATCGACTGGGCATTGGCCACGTCCTGCTCGGTGTAGAAACCGACCGCATGCGACGAGCAACTGAGCGCACCGATAACCTCACCGCGCACCTTGAGCGGCACATGGAGACGGCTGCGCAGATTGTGCTCGAAGATTGGGCGGGTGAAGGGCGTGTCGACGTGGTAGCGCGTCTCCTGCTGGGCATCATCCGTCAGAAGGAAGTCTATCTCGCCCCAGAGCAGGGTGCGGATCGGGCTGCTCGCCACGGGAGCGGGCGTGGTCTGACCCCAGAAGGTGTCGAGGCCGGTCTCGTAAGCCGTGTGATAGAGGCCGTTGACCATGGTGATGCAGACATCGAGGTGGTCATGCGGCACGATATGCGATACTTCAACGCCCACGGCCTTGATGGCCGAGCGGAAATCGAGCTGACCGGCCAGGAGCCGCGAAATGCCGAGATAGTGATCGAGCAGCGCTGACGGCGCGATCTTGAGCATGATGTCCTCCCCGCGACCACTCCCACGGCCGCATCTCCTCCATAACACATCTCGATAGGGTGGTCGTCCTGCGGGATCCCGCAGGACTTTGCGTATTTCCCGCAAACGTCCTGCCGTCCCCAACCTGTACAGGCCTCGCCATTCGATCCATCCTGATCCTGCCGAGAAGAGGAACTCGGCGGGGAATTCAGACCGGGCCACGTCCGGCTGTTTGGAGGAAACCGGCGCCAAGAGCGCCGGACAACAGGGAGTGAGATCATGAAGACCAGCAGATACCTTCTGGCGAGCGCGGCACTGTGCCTTATCGCCACATCCATGCCCGCAATGGCCGATACCGCGGCCAAGAAGATTGCCCTTTCGAACAACTATGCCGGCAATTCCTGGCGTCAGGCCATGTTGACCAGCTGGGAAAAGGTGACCGGCGAGGCCGTGAAGGCCGGACAGGTCGCAGCCGCCGACGCCTTCACCACCGCCGAGAACCAGGCGACCGAACAAGCAGCCCAGATCCAGAACATGATCCTGCAGGGCTATGACGCGATCGTCATCAACGCCGCTTCGCCAACGGCACTCAACGGCGCCGTCAAGGAAGCCTGTGACGCCGGCATCACCGTGGTTTCGTTCGACGGTATCGTGACTGAACCCTGCGCTTGGCGCATCGCCGTCGACTTCAAGGAAATGGGCCGCAGCCAGGTTGAATATCTCTCCGGCAAGCTGCCGCAGGGCGGCAATCTGCTTGAAATCCGTGGTCTTGCCGGCGTCTTCGTCGATGACGAAATCTCGGCCGGCATCCATGCTGGCGTAGAGCAGTTCCCGCAGTTCAAGATCGTCGGCTCCGTGCATGGCGACTGGGCGCAGGACGTAGCCCAGAAGGCCGTAGCCGGTATCCTGCCGAGCCTGCCGGAACTGGCCGGCGTCGTGACCCAGGGTGGTGATGGCTATGGTGCCGCCCAGGCGATTGCGGCTGCCAACCGCCCGATGCCCGTCATCGTCATGGGCAACCGCGAGGACGAGCTGAAGTGGTGGAAGGAACAGAAGGACGCCAACAAGTATGAGACCATGTCGGTCTCGATTGCGCCGGGCGTTTCCACGCTTGCCTTCTGGGTCGCCCAGCAGATCCTCGACGGCAAGGAAGTGAAGAAGGACCTCGTCGTTCCCTTCCTGCGCATCGACCAGGACAACCTCGAAGCCAACCTGGCCAACACTCAGGCCGGCGGCGTCGCCAATGTCGAGTATTCGCTCGAAGACGCCCAGAAGGTGATCGCGTCCGCCAAGTGATCGAATGGAACCCTCCCCGGACCGTCCGGCCTTCGGGCCGGGCGGGATGGGGAACCCTTGGCGCATGAGTGAGAGAGTTGTTCAGAATGAATGCCATGCTCGATAAGGGCGATGGACGGCCCGTCGTCAGCGTTACCGATGCAAGAGTGAGTTTCGGCGCGGTGAAGGCGCTTGACGGCGTCACGCTGGAAATCGGGGCTGGAGAATGCGTCGGCCTTGTTGGCCATAATGGCGCCGGCAAATCCACCATCGTAAACGTCATCAATGGCGGGCTCAGCCCGCATCAGGGCACCATCCGATACGGTCATGGCGGCGGGGGCCATAGCATCAATGCTGCGCGCGAGGCCGGCATTCGCTGCGTTTTCCAGGAACTGTCGCTCTGCCCGAATTTAACGATCGTGGAGAACACCCGCGTGATGCATCGCAGCCTGCAAGGCTGGGGCTGGCGCAAGCGGGGTGCTGCCCTGATCGAGAGCAAATTGCAGGAAATCTTCCCGGGCCATTCGATCGACTGCCACGAGGCCGTCGGCACGCTCACCATCGCGGAACGCCAGATGGTCGAGATCGCCATCACCTTCTGCGAGATCGGCAGTCCCGTCCGTCTCGTCATTTTGGACGAACCGACGTCGTCGCTCGATGCGCGGCTTGCCGAGCAACTGCTTGCCTATGTCGAACGCTTTGTCCGCGATGGCGGCTCGATCCTCTTTATCTCCCACATTCTCGGCGAGATCCTGTCGGTCTCCAGCCGCATCGTCGTCATGAAGGACGGAAGGGTGGTCAGCCAGAGGCCGGCCGAGGAATTTTCAGAACATGGCCTGATCGAGGCCATGGGCAGCGTGGTGAAGACGCGCGAGGCCCGCACGAACCTGCAGAAGGCGAACACAGCAAGTGTGCTGACCGCAGCACCAGTGCGCGGGCGCGGCCTCCCCTTCCAGGCCATGAAGGGCGAGATCGTCGGTTTCGCGGGTCTCGGCGGCCATGGCCAGACGGACATGCTGGTCGGCCTGTTCGAATCCCGAACCGGCAACTGGCTGCGGGCTGATGACCCCGAGGTCGCCTTCGTTGCCGGCGACCGGGCGGTGAATGGCACCTTCACGCTGTGGAGCATTCTTCGAAACCTCAGCATCGGCATCCTGCCGGATTTGTCACGGCTGCAGACCCTGGATTTCAATCGGGAAGAGACGCTGGGCCAGACCTGGAAGGACCGGATCGGCATCCGCACCCCCGACATGGACAATCCGATCCTGTCGCTCTCGGGCGGAAACCAGCAGAAGGTTCTCTTCGCCCGGGCGCTCGCCAGCCGCGCACCCGTGGTTCTGATGGACGACCCGATGCGCGGCGTCGACTTCGGCACCAAGCAGGAGGTCTATGCGATCCTGCGCCAGGAGGCAGACGCCGGGCGGACCTTTGTCTGGTACTCGACCGAAATGGACGAAGTCTGCCTCTGCGACCGCGTCTATGTCTTCAACAACGGCATGATCGTTGCCGAACTGAAGGGCGACGAGGTGACGGAAGAAAACATCCTCTCCGCGTCCTTCCAGGAGGCCGCATGACGAAGTTCTTCTCAGCCGACGGGTTGCGCCTGCTGATCCCGGCCCTTTCGCTGGTCGGGCTGCTGGCCGCGGTCTTCTATCTCCAGCCGCGAGCCATGAGCTATACGGGGCTCAACCTGCTGTTCAATCTGGCCGTCCCGATCGCACTCGCCACCATCGCCCAGATGCTGATCATGACGGTCAACGACCTTGATCTGTCGATGGGCACCTTCGTCAGCTTCGTAGCCTGCGTGACGGCAACCTTCCTGCAGTCCTCGCCTCTGCTGGGTGTCCTCATTCTAATGGCAGCGATCGGCGTCTACGCGCTGATAGGTGTGATGATCCACCTTCGGGATCTGCCGTCGATTGTCGTGACGCTCGGCATGAGCTTCGTCTGGGGCGGGCTTGCAGTGCTGATCCTGCCGGCACCCGGCGGCGAGGCGCCCGGCTGGATCCGCGCGATCATGACGGTCAAGCCGCCGCTGCTTCCGATGGCGATTGTGGCCAGCATCCTGATCGCCGTTGTCAGCCACTATGTCATCATGCGCTCGTCCTTCGGCGTGGTGTTGCGCGGGGTGGGCGGCAATAGCCGCTCGGTTGCCCGGGCCGGATGGTCGATCATCGGAGCACGGGCGGCCGTCTATGGTCTCGCCGGGTTCTTTGCAGTGCTCGCCGGCATGGCACTGGTGGGGCTAACCACCTCAGCCGACGCCAATATCGCGCTGCGCTACACGCTGCTCTCGATCGCCGGTGTCATTCTCGGCGGCGGTGAATTCGTCGGCGGGCGCGTTTCGCCGATCGGTGCTGTGATCGGGGCGCTCACCCTGACACTGGCCGGCTCTTTCCTGTCGTTCCTGCGGATCTCGCCGGACTGGCAGATCGGCGCGCAGGGCGCGATCCTGATCCTTGTCTTGACGCTGCGTCTTGCCCTCAATCGCGCCGAAGGCCGGAAGGGGAAAGCATGACCCAGGCACTCTCCACACTCTTCTCCCGGACCTGGATCTGGTCCTTTATCGCAGCCGCCAGCGTCTTCCTCGTCACCATCGTCTTCACGGGCGGGGCAAGCACCGTCGGGCTCGCTCAGGCGGCTCTCACCTTCGGGGCCTTCTCGGTGCTGGTCGGTCTCGGCCAGATGCTGGTGATCACGCTCGGTCCCGGCAATATCGACCTCTCGGTTCCCGCCAATATGACGCTTGCAGCGACGGTCTCGCTGAAGGTGATGAATGTCGAGAACAGCATGATCCTGACCGGGCTTGTCGTTGCCATCGGCGTCGGGATCGCGATCGGTATCGGCAACTATGCGCTGATCAAGCTGCTCCGCATTCCGCCGATCATCGCAACGCTGTCGATGAGCTTCATCGTGCAATCGACAGCGATCTGGACGAACCGGGGCTTGCGCATCAAGCCGCCGAGCTGGCTTGCGGACTTCACCACCTCCTCGACGGCAGGCATCCCGAATGTCGCGCTCGTGGCATTGGTGCTCTCCGCGCTCGTCTGGTACGTGATCAATCGTACCGTCTATGGGCGCTCGATTGCCGCGATCGGCCAGAGCATCCGCGCCGCCCGCATGGCCGGGATCCCGATCGATGGCACGCGGCTAGTCACCTACCTGCTTTGCGCCGTGCTCGCTTCCCTCTGCGGCTACCTGCTCGCCAGCTTCTCCGGCGGCGCGGCGCTCAACATGGGCACGGAATATCTTCTGATGTCGATCGCCGTCGTCGTGATCGGCGGCACGGCGGTTGCCGGTGGCAATTCGAATGTTCCGGGGATATGGGGCGCCTCGCTCTTCATGTTCCTTGTCGTTTCGATGCTGAATACCTACGGTTTTGGCGCCGGCATCCGCCTCATTCTCACCGGTCTCATCATCATCGCCGTCATCATGCTGCCGACCACGCGCAGCGCCGGCAAAACCTGAAGCCCTGCCAGGATCGTCCCATGGAAAACCCGCATTACGAGATCCGTGACCCCCGCTTCTGCGACCTGCTCGTTTCCAGCGCCAGCCTGGACGAGCTTTACACCGGCTGCCGATGGGCCGAGGGTCCCGTCTGGTTCAATGATGGCGGCTATCTGCTGTTCAGCGATATTCCGAACGAACGCGTGCTGCGCTGGATCGAGGGGGCTGGCACCTCCGTCTATCGCGCGCCGTCGCATTTCATCAACGGCAATACCCGCGACCGCGAGGGGCGGCTCGTCTCCTGCGAGCACGGCGGGCGCCGCGTTATCCGCACCGAAATCGACGGCACGATCACGACGCTTGCCGATCGCTACCAGGGCAAGCGTCTGAACTCACCCAACGACGTGGTGGTCAAGTCCGACGGCAGCGTCTGGTTCAGCGATCCGTCCTACGGCATTCTCTCGGATTACGAGGGCTACAAGGCCGACGAGGAACAGGCGAGCCGGAATATCTACCGGCTCGATCCGGCAACAGGCGAACTCACCGTCGCGGTCGACGATTTCCTGCAGCCGAACGGGCTTTGCTTCTCGCCGGACGAGCGCCTGCTCTACGTCGCGGATTCCGGCGCAAGCCACAAGCCGGACGCCCCGAGATACATCCGCGTCTTCGATGTGACGGATGGCAAGCGGCTGACAAACGGGCGCGTCTTCGCCCATATCGACAAGGGCATCCCCGACGGGATGCGGACGGATGTCGACGGGAACCTCTGGTCGAGTGCTGCCGACGGCGTGCACTGCTTCCATCCCGACGGCACGCTGCTCGGCAAGATCCTCGTGCCCCAGGCGGTCGCCAACCTGACCTTCGGCGGCCCGCGCAAGAATCGCCTGTTCATCACGGCGTCGACCTCGCTTTATGCGATCTACACGGCAACGCGCGGCGCGCAGGTTCCCTGAGGGGTACCTAGCTGAAAGGTCACGGCGCGCTTGTTGCCCAGTCTTCGACGCGAAGCCCCGGGACACGGTTGAATTCCCGACGGTTGTTGGTCACGATGATCAGCCCGCGCGATCGGGCATGGCCCGCGATCATCTGGTCATAAGGGCCAATCGGTGTGCCGGACTTCGCCAGTTCTGCTCGCAATTGGCCAGTGTGACTGGCGGCGATCTCATCGTATGGGAGAACATCGAGGCGGGCCGCGAAACCCTCGACAACAGCCAGATTGCGCTCCGGTGAGGCGGATTTCTCCGCCCCATAAATCAGCTCCATCAGGCTCACGGCACTGATGCACATCTGACCGTGATGCCGGTTGAACACCTCTCGCATATGAGCGGGACGGTTCTTCACCGTGAAGATGCAGATGTTCGTATCGAGCATGTATTTGAGCATCAGAGCGCTTCCCGCTCCTGCTCTCCTGGCTGATCTCGATCGGTCAAGTAGTCGTCCGTCGTCGTGGTTTTGTCTTCGAACCAGCTGTCCCAGATTTCTCCCGCCGGTGCGATGATCCGGGTGCGTCCCACGGCGACGATGTCGACGCGCTTCACATCATCCGGCAAGGCGACCGCCTTCGGCAGCCGGATCGCCTGGCTGCGATTGCTCTGAAAGACTGCACCCTTTTCCATATCCCGACATCCTCGCCATATACTGCGGACATATCCCGCATCCTGGCATGGGCGCGGGATATGTCAACGGGATATACGCTGATCGCCAGAAGGCTGCCAATCACTTCCTCGAGGCGATATATGCGCGCCAACCGCCGAGATCGGTGACTTCCTGCGCACCCTGGATGGCATAGGGTTCGCAGAGGAAACCCGACACCTGACTGCCGTCATCGAGCGTGACCTTGCCGATGCCAAGCGGTGCGGGGATGTTCTGGACGAAGCGGCCGAAGGCTGATGGCGTTACCTTCCACACCTCGACCTCAAGCCCCTTGCCGGCAAAACCCGGCTCGCGGATCAGGCCCGGCTTGGGTGGCGTGGTGTTGGGCAGGACAAAGAGACGATAGTCGCCGGCCGTGCGGCAGGTCTTCACCAGCTTACCGCCGGGGCCTGTCAGTTCGTGGTTCAGCGGCATGCCGGTCAGATGCGCACCGACGACCATGATGGTGACGAGGCCGTCATCGGGCTCGGAAACCTTCGAGGCTTCCGGCAAGGCTGCAGTCTTGTCCTTGCCCATGCCGGACTGGGCAGCGCGGTGCATAGCATCGGCAAAGGGCGCCAGCGCATCGTCGGAGAAGGAGGGGCCAAAGAAGGTCACGCCACTCGGCAGACCATCCGAGCCGAAGCCGCCCGGCACGGCGATGGCCGCATAGCCGAAGAGATTGGCGAAATTGGTGTAGCGACCGAAATGGCTGTTCTTGACGATCGGGTCTGCCAGCATCGCCTCGACCGTATAGGTCGTAGGCGACGTCGGCAGCATCAGGACGTCGAGCTTTTCCCATTCGACAAGCGTCTTCTGGCGGAGATGGCCGAGCTTGTACTGGCCCTCGAACGCCGCGACGGCATCGTAACCCTTGGCACCCTCGATAATGGTGCGCACGGTCAGATCGAAATCATCGGCATTGGTGCCGATGAACTCCTTCACCGCCGCGAGACGTTCGGCGACCCAGGGGCCGTTATAGAGCAGTTCGGCAGCCTGTCGGAACGGCGCGTAGTCGAAGGGGACGATAACAGCGCCGAGCGACTTTGCCCGCTCGATTGCCTGATCGTAGAGGGCTTCAACGGCCGCGTTGCCGAAGAACTCGCGCTCGGCGCCGTCAAGGACGCCGATGCGCAGGCCTGATACAGGCAGGGCGACTGGCGACGCCTTGCGGGAATAAGGATCGCCCGCATCGAGACCGTCCATGACCTTGCGGATCGCGACGCCATCGCCGACGGTCGCGGCAAAGACCGTGACGACGTCAACACTGCGGCAGGCCGGCACGACGCCGACATTCGGCACCAGGCCGGGCGTCGGCTTGATGCCGACGAGGTTGTTGAAGGCGGCGGGCACGCGGCCGGAACCGGCGGTGTCCGTGCCGAGCGCAAAGCTTGCGAGGCCAGCCGCGACTGTGACCGCCGAACCGGACGAGGAGCCTCCGGAGACATAGGCCTTATCGAATAACGAGCGCGGGGCGCCATAGGGAGACCGCGTGCCGTTGAGGCCTGTCGCGAACTGGTCCAGGTTCGTCTTGCCGATGACGAGGGCACCCGCAGTCTTCAGTCTCACAACGACCGTTGCGTCCTTCTCCGGCTGGTAGGCAAAGGCCGGGCAGGCTGCGGTGGTCGGCAGGCCTGATACGTCGATATTGTCCTTCACGGCAAAGGGCACGCCCCAGAGCGGCAGACTGTTCGGCTCTGGCGCGCGCTCCATCAGAGCCTTCGCGGCGGCCCTCAAGTCATCATCCGGCGTCTGCGTGATGAACACCGCCGGATCGTCGGAGGCCTTGCGGCGGGCGATCACCTCCTCGACGAGGTCGAGCGGCGTCAGCCCGCTGGCATAGGCGGCCTGCAGCGATGCGAGATCGAGAATAGTCGGCAGCATTACAGATCCTCCAAAACGACCAGGACATCGCCGGCCTTGACGTTGCGACCCGGCCCGGCACGCAGATCCCGGACTTTGCCGGCGGCATGGGCGGTGACGGTGATTTCCATTTTCATCGACTCGATGATGGCAAGCGTATCGCCAGCCTGCACGGACTGGCCTTCCTCGACCAGCAGTTTCCAGACATTGCCGGGCACGGCGCTTTCCACCCCGAAGCAGCCTTCGGGGATATCGCCGCCGAGGCTGACGCCGGCGCCGTCATCGACCTGGAACGAGTCGAGCCCCTCGTCCTTCCAGCGCTTCCGCTCCGCCTCGAAGGCCGCCTGCTGTCCCTGCTTGAAGGCGCCGATGCTCTCTGCATTGCGAGCCATCTCCGCCTCGTAGTCGGCATAGGAGAAGGTGCCCTCCTCGATGCGGATGGGATAGCCGCCATGCGGGAAGGCGGCGCGGGCTTCCGTGAGTTCCTTGTGGCTCACGGGGAAGAAGCGGATCTGGTCGAAGAAGTCGAGCAGCCAGGGCTTGTCCTTGGCAAAGACATCCGTTTGCCGCCAGGTATTCCAGACCTGGATCGTGCGGCCGAAGAGCTGATAGCCGCCCGGCCCTTCCATACCGTAGATGCACATATAGGCCCCGCCAATGCCGACGGCGTTTTCCGGCGTCCAGGTACGGGCCGGATTGTACTTCGTCGTTACCAGCCGGTGGCGCGGATCGATGGGGGTTGCGACCGGGGCGCCGAGATAGACGTCGCCGAGGCCCATCACGAGATAGGAGGAGTTGAAGATCGTGTCCTTCACCGCCTGCTCGTCGGCAAGCCCGTTGATGCGGCGGATGAACTCGATGTTGGACGGGCACCAGGGGGCGTTGGGACGCACGAGTTCCTGGTACTTGCGCATGGCCAATTCCGCATCCGGATCGTTCCAGGAGAGCGGCAGCCAGACGGTCCGGCTCGGCACCTTGACGGCGGAGACCGGGGGGAGGCTTTTGTCGATCTCGGCGAGGGCGTCCAAGAGTTTCGAGCGCGACAGCGCGGTGCTGTCATAATGGATCTGCAGCGAGCGGATGCCCGGCGTCAGATCGATCAGGCCCTGAAGCCTCGCCTCCTTCACCGCCTGCATCAGCAGGTGCACGCGCATGCGGATGCCGATGTCGAGCTGCATCGGGCCGTATTCGACCAGCAGATTGTCATCGCCCTGTCGGCGATAGACGACGGGGATGGGGCCGGTATCGTTGGAGGCGAGGATGGGGGAGTTCTGACGGATCGCTGGCGCTGCGGCTCCCTGGTTACCCCCCTCTGCCCTGCCGGGCATCTCCCCCACAAGGGGGGAGAGCGGGGAGGCGACCGTCTCTCCTGCCGCATCCGTTGAATTGGACGTGAGCTCTTTTGCCGTCTTGGGCGAGGCCGGCGATGGGCCACTCTCCCTCCTTGTGGGGGAGATGTCCGGCAGGACAGAGGGGGGTAAACCGGGCACGGAACCTGCGGAAAGGACATCCTCCTCCCGCGTCACCGCATGAAACCGTATTTTATCCCCCGGCTTGAACTGCCCCATCTTCCACTGCTCGTCCCGCGCGATGACCGCCGGGCAGACGAAGCCGCCGAGGCTGGGGCCATCGGGGCCGAGGATGATCGGCATATCGCCGGTGAAATCGATGGCGCCGATGGCATAGGCGTTGTCATGCAGGTTGGAAGGGTGGAGCCCCGCCTCGCCGCCATCGGTGCGCGCCCATTTGGGGGCCGGGCCGATTAGCCGCACACCCGTGCGCGCCGAGTTGAAATGCACCTCGTAAAGCGTCGAGAACAGGGTCTCGATATCCTCCTCAAGGAAAAAATCGGGCGCGCCATGCGGACCGTAGAGCACGCCGACGGACCATTCGCGGGTCAGTTCCGCAGGCTCGGCTGCCTGCAGGACATCGGTTTGGCTGCTGCGGGCCAGCCGCAGCACATGGCCTGCACGAAGCGTACCGGTGGCATTGCCGCCGAACTGGCCGAGGCCGAAGGTGGCGCGGGAGCCCATGACCAAGGGCGCGTCGAAGCCGCCCGATACCGCCAGATAGGCGCGCTGACCCGCACCGGTGATGCTGCCTATGGCAAGTGTCTGGCCGGCCTTGACCTCGACCGCCTGATTATGGGGCAGTTCAACGCCGTCGAGCTTCATGGGCATTGCGGCTCCGGCAAGCGCGATCACGGAGTCGCAGAAGAATTTCAGCACTGGCCCCGAGACGGTGAGTTCCAGGGCGGCTGTATGATCGTGGTTGCCGACCAGCCGGTTGGCGTGGCGGAAGGAGCGTTCGTCCATCGGACCCGATGGCGGCACGCCGACATGCCAGAGGCCGAGGCGGCCCGGCAGCTCCTGCAGGCTCGACTGCGCGCCGGGGGCGATCACCTCGACGACATCCGGCACGAAGGCGAAATCCTTGAGCGCCGTGGTCGCGACATCGCCGCTTTGGAACAGGTTGGAGGCGGCGATGGCCTTCAGGTATTCGAGATTGGTCTCGATGCCTGCAAGCGAGGTTTTTTCCAGCGCGGAGGAGAGCGCCGCAATGGCTGCGTTCCGATCAGCACCAGACACGATCACCTTGGCCAGCATCGGATCGTAGAAGGGCGTGACCTCGGTTCCCCTCTCCACCCAGCCATCGACACGGACGCCTTCGGGAAAGATCACTTCGGTCAGCAGCCCGGCACTTGGGCGGAAACCGGCATGGGGCATTTCGGCATAGACGCGCGCCTCGATCGCAGCCCCCCTCGGCGCGAGATTTTCCTTGCCCGTCAGCACATCTTCGCCGGCAGCCTGGCGGATCATCCATTCGACCAGATCCACACCGAAGACGGCTTCCGTGACCGGATGCTCGACCTGCAGTCGGGTGTTCACTTCAAGGAAATAGAATTCCTCGCGGGCGGGATCATAGATGAATTCGACGGTACCGGCAGAGGCGTAGGCGACCTGCTGGCCGAGCGACACGGCTGCCGCATGCAGGCGCTGGCGCACCGCATCGGAAAGCCCTGGGGCCGGCGTTTCTTCGATGACCTTCTGGTTCCGGCGCTGCAGGGAGCAGTCGCGTTCGCCGAGCGCGATCACCCTCCCCTTGCCGTCGCCGAAGATCTGCACTTCGACATGGCGGGCCTTGGAGACGAAGCGTTCGAGATAGACGCGGGCGTCACCGAAGCTGGATTTCGCCGTGCGCTGGACGGTGTCGAAGGCTGCGGCAAGCGCCTCCGCATTGTCGCAGAGCTGCATGCCGATCCCGCCGCCGCCGGCTGTCGACTTCAGCATCACCGGATAGCCAATCTGCTCAGCTGCGGAGAGCGCCTCTTCCCGGCTGTCGAGCAGGCCGGAGCCGGGGAGCAGGGGCACACCGCTCGCCTTGGCCAGTTCGCGGGCCGTGTGTTTCAGGCCGAATGCGGAGATATTGTCCGGCGTCGGACCGATAAAGGTGATACCTTCCGCCTTCAGGCGCTCGGCAAAGCCGATGTTCTCCGAGAGGAAGCCGTAGCCGGGATGCACGGCTTGCGCACCCGTCTGGCGGCAGGCGGTAATCACGGCATCGACGTTCAGGTAGCTTTCGCTGGCGGGTGCGGGTCCGAGGCGCACCGCCTCGTCGGCCATCAGCACGGGTTTCGAAAACTGGTCGGCATCGGAATAGACCGCAACGCTTGCGATCCCCATTTTTTGCAGCGTCTTGACGACGCGCACGGCGATTTCGCCGCGATTGGCAATCAGAACCTTTGTGAACATCAGGCCGCCTCGTCGTCCCAGACGAGCACCCGGATCGGCGTGGGATCGAAGCCGTTGCAGGGGTTGTTGATCTGCGGGCAATTGGAGATGACGAGGAGCACGTCCATCTCCGCCTTTAGCTCGACATAGTCGCCGGGGGCGGAAATGCCGTCGACGATGGTCATTTCGCCTGAGGGTTCGATCGGCACGTTCATGAAGAAGTTGATGTTCGGCACTACGTCGCGCTTGCTCATGCCGTGTTTGGAAACCTCGATGACGAAGTTGTCGCGGCAGGCATGCAGATATTTCGTGTAGTGGCCGAAGCGGACGGTGTTGCTCTCGCAGGAGCAGGCGCCGGCGGAGGTATCGTGTCGGCCGCAGCTGTCGGCGGTCACCGTCAGCATCACCCGGCCTTCGTTGGAGATCACCTTGGTGCCGGTCGAGATATAGGCCGCCCCCTGCTCCCGCATGGTATCCTGGCTCGAATAGCGCTCGGAGAAATCATGGGCGTTGTAGAACAGCGTATCGACGGCCTGCTGGCCATAGGTGTCCTCTATGCGCACCACCTGACCCTTTTTGATGAAGGTCGAGAAGGGCGCTTCGGCAGCGATGTAGTGATCCTGCGCGGTGTTGGAGAGTTTGCGGGCGGGAGAGGTCTGGATAAAACTGGTCATGGACGCCTCTCCTCTCACAGGGTCGCAAAAGCGTTGTTTTCAAAGCCACGGATGGCTTCTGCCGTCGCGGTTCGGCACAGATCCTCCGCCGCCGGCGCGATTGCGGCGATGCGGGTGATGCTGACAGCATTCGGGGCGTAGACCGGGTTCGGGTCGAGCGGGTGCGGGCAATTGGAGAAGCCGACGATCATGTCCATCTCGGCACGCAGATCGACATAGTCGCCATCGGACACGAGATCCGGTTTCCACGCGAATTTGCCATCGGCATCGACGCGGACGGGTGCGAAAAGGGCGAGAGCCGCCGGAATGTCGCGCTTGTCGAGGCCTGATTTGGTGGCGATGAGCACGAAGTTGTCGCGGGTGTTGCGCAGTGCCGGGCCGTTCTGGCCGGCATATTTCTTCGCGTTCGAGGAGGCTGTCGAGCCGCCCATCAGAACGTCATGAGCGCCGGAGCTGTCCTCGGTGATCGAGAACATGACCTTACCCATGTCGGAGAAGATGACACGACCCTTTCCAAGCCCGGTGGTCCACTGCACCTTGACGGTGTCCGGCAGGTTCATGCGCTCGGTCGGGTCCTCGGCATTCCAGGCGACGACCGATACGGTCGAAAAACCGTCGTTGAGCGCGATGCGCAGGGTCTCGTTGGCCTTGACGCGGGTCCACCAATACCAGCCGCCGGGCAGCTTTTCCTGGTGTACGATCTTATCGGCAGCAATTGCCGGCGCGGGCTTCTCGCTCTTGGCCGGCAATGCCTTCGGCGCGAATTCCAGCCCCTTCTTCTGATGCTCCTCGTAGCGCGCCCGGTTGGCGGCGATCTCTTCGGGGGAACGTCGGATATGCATTGTCATCTCCAGTGGTTTCGTTGGCCGGGTCGTCCCGGCTATTGACCCTTTGAAGAGACCGGGCCGTCCCGGTCGGGGCGAAAGAGGGAGGCCTCGCCCGCCTTGCGGGGCGGCCAGATGGCGATGTCGCGGGTGATCGTCGCGCCGTAGCGCAGCTTTTCCTCCGGACGGTCTCGGGGACGCTCGAAGGCAACGACGCGGGTGGCAAGCGTGAAGGCTTCGCGCATGTCATGGGTGACCATGACGACGGTCATCGGCGCCTCGTGCCAGAGCTTCTTCATCAGCGTGTGGATTTCAGCCCGAATGCCGGGATCAAGCGCGCCGAAGGGTTCGTCGAGCAGCAGCACCTTGGGCCGCATGATCAGCGCCTGGGCGAGTGCCAACCGCTGCTGCATGCCACCGGAGAGCTGGGCCGGGTACTTGTCTTCGGAACCTGACAGCCCGACCGCGGCGATCATGGCGCGGGCCTCATCCTCCACAGCGCGCTTCGCGGCGCCGAACAGGCGGGCGGCGAAGCGCGAGGCCTTCAGCTCCTTGCCGAGCATGACATTGCCGAGCACGGTCAGGTGCGGAAAAACGGAGTAGCGCTGGAAGACGACGCCGCGGTCCGGCCCTGGCTCTTTCGGTAGTGGTGTTCCATCGAGCAGGATCTCACCCTTCGTCTGGCGCTCCTGACCGAGCAGCAGGCGCAGGAAGGTGGACTTGCCGCAGCCGGAGGGGCCGACCAGCGCGACGAAGGCTCTGGACTCGATCTCGATCGAGACGTTTTCGAGCACGATCTGGTCGCCATATTCCTTCCAGAGGTTCTTGACGGAGAGCGCGCTCATTTGCCCTTCTCCAGTTCGGACCAGGGGAAGACCGCGATGCGCAGGCGATCGAGCAGGATGTCGGTGAGGATTGCGAGCAGCGTGATCCAGAGGACATAAGGGAAGATGACGTCCATCGACAGATAGCGGCGGACGAGGAAAATGCGGTAGCCAAGACCACTGTCGGAGGAGATTGCCTCTGCCGCGATCAGGAAGAGCCAGGCGGGCCCGAGCTGCAGGCGGAGCGTGGTGATCAGGCGCGGCAGGATTTGCGGCAGCACGACGCGCAACGCGATCTGCCAGGACGAGGCCGAGAGGGTTTCGGCTTTGACGATCATTTCACGCGGCAGGGATGTCGCCGTCAGCGCCAGATCGCGGATCATGATCGGTGCGACACCGATGACGATCAGCGCAATCTTCGACGCCTCGCCGAGCCCCATGACGATGAAGAGGATTGGCAGGAGCGCCAGCGGCGGGACCATGGAGATGGCACCGACAAAGGGGGAGAGGGCTGCCCGTGCATAGGGCAGGATGCCGATGACGAGGCCGAGGAGCAGCGCAATCGCGGTGGCGATGCCAAGCCCGGCAAAGAGGCGCCCCAAGCTCGCCCAAGTATCCGACCAGAGCAGGTACTCGCCGGTTCTGACGTCAGCCGTGAAGGCCATGCGGCTGATACCCTCCCAGAGGGCAGCGAAACCGGGCAGCAGCTTGTCATTCGGGTTTTCAGCCAGCCGCTCCGCCGAGCCGATCATGTAGGCGCCAAGCACCAGCACGAAGGGCAGAAGCACCAGCGTCAGGCGCGCGCCATTTCCGGGATGAGCATTGATCCAGCGCATCGACCACTCCAGGATTTCAGGGAGGCGGGAGCCGCCCGGACGACAGGGTCAACCGGGCGGCATGGATCTGCCTCAGAGCGCGCCCTTGGCGGCCGCGTCCATGTAGGTGGTGGTGAAGCGGAACTTGACGTTCTCCTTGTCGCCAAGAACCGAGCCGTCTGCCAGTTCGATACCGATGACATCGGCAGACGGCGCGCCGCTGCCAAGAAGGCCCTTGTCGAAGAGGAAGGTACGCACGAGATCCATGGTCTTGGACAGATCCGGGGAGGCGGTGAAGGCCACCGCATCAGCCGGCTTGTCGAAGAGCTTGGTGGCGGCCATCTGGGCTTCGAAGCCGGCGAGATCCGTGCCGGAAGCCGTTCCCATCGCGGTCCGGGCTGCCTTGCCCTCTTCGGTATCGGCCGTCATGACGGCCATCGTGTCGTACCAGATCCCGGCCAGCGCCTTTCCGAAATCCGGGTTGTCCTTGAGCACGTCGGTATTGGCGACCATCAGGTCGATGATCTCGCCCGGGATCTGCGAGCTATCGAAGACCTTCTTGGCGGAGGCATCTTCGAGAATGGAGGAAACCAGCGGGTTCCAGGTTACGACCGCCGTCACATCAGACGTCTGGTAGGCGGCAACCATGTCGGCATCCGAGGTATTGACCACCTTCACGTCGCGCTCGGAGGAGCCGATGCTTTCGAGCGCGCGGGCGAGCAGATAGTGGGAGACCGAGAACTCGACGAGATTGACGTTCTGGCCCTTCACGTCCTCGAGCTTGTCCTTGTCCTTCAGGATGAGGGCGTCATTGCCGTTCGAAAAGTCCCCGACGATGACGGCGGTCGTGTCGACGCCACCGGCGGCAGGGATCGACAGGCCATCCATGTTGGTGAGCGTCACTGCGTCAAAGGCACCGGCGGTATACTGGTTCATCGATTCCACGTAGTCGTTGAACTGCGTGACCTCGATGTTGATGCCGTATTTGTCGGCCCACTTCTTCACGATGCCGGTGTCGTTGGCATAGCCCCAGGGCATCCAGCCGACATAGATCGACCAGGCGACCTTGAAATCCTTTTTCGGCGCGGCCTCGGCCGGTGTCATCTGGCTGAAGGCGAGAGCGCCGGCCAGCGCCGTGATCGACAGGAGTGTCTTGACAGTCTGCATGTAGAAATTCCCCTTTTGCGTCTTCGAAAAGGGATCGGCATGGACCATCGCGCCGCCAATCCCTTGGCTTACGAGGTCTCCCGGGCTTTTGTCCCGCCGTGCACCCGATGGGATGTCTCTCCATCGGGAGCCGCTCTCGGACCAGCCACGCCCTGCGGCGCCGGAACCCTAGCGGCTAACTCTGCCAGTAGAGGAGCAAGGGGCGTGCCAAGTCTGCATCTGGCTTTAGACACGGCAAAACCGGCACTCCAGCCGGTTCTGATCATCGCCGATGCATGTGTTGAAGGCAGCCATGCCTGAGAAAGAGGCAGAACGAACGTTTGCTCCAATCAGGAGGAATTCGCCTGCAATACTTGAACCATGCGAAAACCGCCCGTCCAGGGGGGACGAGCGGTCCTCGGTCATGCCACGTGTGGGATATGACATGTCCGGATCGGCCCGGCGGAGGCCGATAGGGAATGTCAGGCGACCATGGATTTGAAAGCGCCGGACTGGCTCTCGACCCATGCCTCGAAGCTCTGGGGTTCAACGCCCGTCAATGCCTTGAAGTCACCGGTGATGTGCGCCAGACCGCCATGGCCGACCATGGTATCGATCGAGGCGAAAACGCGTGCAACAGGTTCCGGCAGGCCTGCACCGACCATGCCCTGCACGAGCCCTTCGACCGGGACATCGATGACTGCGATTTCCTTGCCGGCGGCAGCAGAGATCAGCGAAGCCATCTCGCGATGCGTATAGGACGTGGAGCCCGTCAGCGTGTAGATCTTCTTTTCGCTGCCGGCTGCAACGAGTGCTGCGGCGATGGCGCGGGCGATATCATCGCGAAGGATGTGGGCAACCTTGCCTTCGCCGGCCGCCGAGTACCAGTGGCCCGAGGCGAGTGCCGGACCGGCGCTCATCATCACGTTTTCGAAGTACCAGTTGTTGCGTAGGATCGTCCAGGCCGGCAGAGCGCTCGCCTCGATGGCAGCTTCGGTGCCTTCATGGTCGGGTGCGAAGAGCAGCGGCGAGTTCTTGGGCTCGGGCATCGAGGTGTAGAGCAGATGCTGGACGCCAGCCTTTTCGGCAGCGGCGACAGCTGCACGGTGCTGCACCAGACGATGGCCCGGGCGATCGAGCGTGTCCGTGCTGATGATCAGTACGCGCTGGGCGTCTGCGAAAGCGGTCTGCATCGAGGCTGTGTCGTCGAAATCCACGCGACGTGTCTGAACGCCCTTGGCGGCGAGTTCTGCCAGCTGCTCGGGCTTGCGGCTTGCTGCGATGATGTCGGAGGCCGAGACGCCTTCCGTGGCCAGGAGGTGATGAAGAACGCGCTGGCCGAGCTGGCCGGATGCGCCGGTGACGAGATACTTGGCTGTCATGTCAGGTCCGTTCGATGCGCCCATGAATTTTAGGGCTGGTTTAAATTTCAGAGTAGGTCTAAATTACAGATCAAGATTCTGCCGTAAAGTAGGCAGTTTTTTAGAACCAGGTTCTGAGGACGATACCCATGACCGCACATGCCAAGACACAGCCCGATTTCACGGCGGCGATCGGAACGGCGATGGCCATGATGAGAGAACCGATCAATACGGTCTTCGACGCGGCGAACTGCCCGGTGCGCGATGTCTTCTCTCACATCGGCGACAAGTGGGCGTCGCTCATCCTGCAAACACTCGGCTTGAAGCCGCATCGCTTCGGGGAACTGAAGCGGGCGATACCGGACATCTCTCAGGCGATGCTGACCGGCACCTTGCGGAGCCTGCAGCGTGATGGGCTTGTCCACCGCGAGGTGTTTCCGACACAGCCGCCGAGCGTCGAGTACCGATTGACGGAACTTGGACAATCCCTGCTGGGGCCGGTGGCGACGCTGGTCGTGTGGACGGCAGAACACCACGGACGCATCCGCGAAGCGCGCGCCACCTACGACGCGGAGAACCCGCCTGCGAAGAAAAAGGTGACGGCAGCCTGAGCGAACAGGGCCGATAGCATTTCCGTAACCATGCCAATGAACGAAATCGACACAAGACGCCTCTAAATTACCCGTAACTTTATGGGGGTAATTTATGCTAGGGCGTTTTTTCCGTGACCGCAGCGGCAACTTTGGTGTGATGACGGCGCTGATGCTGGTGCCGGTCATCGGCGTTGCCGGTTTCGCGATCGATATCAGCAATGCACTTATGGTGCGAAGCACGCTGCAGGCTGCCGCCGATGCAGCGGCGATTGCTGCCGTCGCGGAAACTTCTGCCGGTGTCATGCAGGCGATGCAGATGAAGTCGGATGGGCAATTGTCCGCGGCCATAGAGGACGCCAAGAAGGTGTTCATCGGCCACGCCAAGATGTCTGAAGATTACGAACTCAAGAACTTCGATGTGGATGTGGTGAAAACCGGCACGCAGGTGAAGGCGATCTTCACCTTCGATGCGACGGTTCCCACGTCGCTTGCCCGCATCCTTGGCCAGGCCGATGTCACCGTGGGCGGCAGGGCGGAAGCCGTCTTCCAGACGGACACGTTCCGCGATTTCTACCTTCTTCTCGACAACACGCCATCCATGGGCGTCGGAGCCACCCCGGCCGACGTGACCAAGATGGTCAACAACACGAGGGACAAGTGCGCCTTCGCCTGCCATATTGTCAAAGACGGCGTGGAGGACAAGAACAGCTATTATTACCTCGCCAAGAGGTTGGGCGTCACCATCCGCATCGATGTCGTGGCCAAGGCGACCGCGGCCTTGATGGAGACGGCAAAAAGCTCGCGCAAGAGCTCCAATCAGTACCGCATGGCGGTCTATACCTTCGGCGAGAAGGCCGAGGACACAAAGCTGCTGCAGGTGGCCTCCCTCACCGACAATCTCGATCAGGTAAAGGCAAGCGCATCCGGGATCGGGCTTATGTCGATCCCGTACCAGGGATATGACAACGACCAGCAGACCGATTTCGACCGGGCGCTGAAGAACATCGGCGAGCTTATGGGGACGGCCGGAACCGGCTCTTCAGCCGGTAATCCGGAGAAGATCCTGTTCTTCGTCTCCGACGGCGTGGGCGATGCCTACAAGCCCAGCAGCTGCACCAAGAAGACGACCAACGGGCGCTGTCAGGAACCGATCGACACCACGCAATGCGAGGTGTTGAAGAGCAAGGGCTACCGGATCGCCGTTCTTTACACGACCTATCTGCCGCTGCCGACCAATGATTGGTACAACAAGTGGATCAGCCCGTTCCAGAGCCAGATCCCGACACGCATGCAATCCTGTGCATCGCCGGGGCTCTTCTTCGAAGTCAGCCCGAGCCAGGGGATCACCGAGGCGATGAACGCGCTCTTCCTCAAGATCGTGACGACACCGCGCCTTGCGAGCTGAGGGTCGCCGTCCTGTTTATGTGAATGGTCAGGCCGGGCCCATCGAAATGCCATTGCCATCCGAAAAGATCAGGCCGTGGCGTTCGAGCGCCTGGCGGATCGCCGAAAGCGAAGTGGGGCGAGTGGAGCGCTCCCCTTCGCCCTCGATGCGGCGGATCGATGACACAGATACGCCGGATTCCCGGGAGAGATCGTCCAGCGTCCATTGCAGCATGGCGCGACCGGCACGGATCTGCATCGGTGTCAGTGTTGCGCCGACGGCGGGTTTTCCATTCGCCATTCTTTTGAATTCGCGGTGGTCGATGATCATGCCCAGCCACTCGTGCGGGCGCCCGCTCTTGTGCAGGATCGGCACTGCGCGGGCGTGAAACCACTCATACTCGCCATCGGCCTTGCGTATCCGCTGGTCGGCCTCATAGGGCGTGAGATTGGCCACAGCATATTGCCATGCCGCCATCATCGGCTCCCGATCGTCTGGATGGATGGCGCTTAGCCAGTTGCCGTTCAAAAACTCGGATTCCCGCTGGCCCGTCAGTGCCGTCCAACCATTCGAAAACACGGGTTCGCCGCTCGCTGTTGCCCGCCATTCCATGGTTGCGACAGCGCTGATCAGTGCCCGGTAACGTCCGAGGCTCTCATCCAGCGCCTGGCTGTTCTCATGCTCCTGGGAGACATCCTGCAGCAGACCGATGGCCCGCACGGGGCGCTGGTCGGCATCGAGCACGACTTCCGAACGGAACTCGACCCAGCGGACCGTTCGATCGCCACGAATGATCCGGAAATTGCGGTTGACCGGCACGCCTGAACGAATGAGGGGCCAGAGGTCCTCGCAGCGCGATCTGTCTTCGGGGTGAACCTGATCGAGAAGATCCTGCATTCGGAAGGGTTGCGGCGTCTCCAGGCCCATCACCCGCAAGAGCCCAGGGCTGCTGGTGCATTGCCCCGTGAGCAGATCGCAGGTCCAAAATCCGGTGGTGCCGCGCTCTTCCAGCAGTTTCAGGAAGTGAGCTGATGAGACGCCGGAAACTCTGCGAGCCGTCGCATACAGATCCCCATCCTGGCCTTGGTTCGCTTCAGCCTGGGCGGAAGGTTCAAGAAAGCTTCTCATGTCAGTCTAGTCGCGTCCATCATGCCGTCTGCGAAGGGCTATCGACGTCTGGGCCGTAACGCCTTCTTCGCCTGCCAAAGAACGCTAAAGGCGCCAGAGGCGGTCGACAAGTGCCAATTGACACATTGGTATTAGACAGGCGCAACCCTGCGGCAAGTCACCACAGCTGGTGCCTGCGAGGGCGTGTACCGCCGTCGAATTGTGCTTTATGCAGAGAACGGTGGCGGCCGATTGAGCAGACTTGTCGCGGCCCCGCGATCATGGCAGGAAGCTGATGAAGCGCCCGAAAGCAGCATGAGAGAAACCTGAATGTCGAATGTCATCAAATTCGAGCGTCCACCCGAGGAAAAGCCGCCGAAGCCGAAAATGACGGTCTCGCCGACGGCCCGGAAAGCCCTCACCTGGGTCGGCATAGCCGCAGCCCTCGTCGCTGCCTGGGGCTATTTCACGCTGTTCGGCGGTGGAGCCCCGATCTGACGCATCGCCGGGCCATTACAACGGCCTGACTGCGTCAGGGACCAAAGCGCCGCGCGCGCCGATGACGTTCGCTGCCAATCTCGCCCCGGCCGCAATCGCCTCCGTGACCGACCCGCCGGCGAGTTCAGCAGCCAGATAGCCCGCATTGAAGCTGTCGCCAGCCGCCGTCGTGTCGACAACCTGCTCGACGGGCGGGATGGCAGATGTCGATATTTCGCCATTGCTGCCCGCATAGGTCACGTCACCAGCACCATTCTTCACGACCACACGCCGCGCGCCCTCCGCCAGATAGCGTTTAATCGTGGCTTGAGGATCGGCATCGCCGAACCAGGTCGCCTCATCTTCGAAGGAGGGAAGGCAAAGGTCGCTCACTGCGGCTGCGCGATGGATCCAGCCGCGCATGCTCTCCGGGTTGTCCCAAAGCCGCGGCCGCAGATTGGGATCGAATACGACTGTGCCCCCGCGACCAGCGAACTGGCTTAGAGCCTCGATCAGGGCGAGGCGATCCTGGTTTGACAGGATGGCCAGCGTGATGCCCGACCAGTAGGCCAGATCTGCCCCTTCCAGAGCGCGGGCAAGGGCGGCGGGATCGCTCGCAAGCTTCTTCGCGGCGCTGTCGCTCCGCCAATAAGTGAAGCTGCGCTCACCGTCCTTCAAGGTGATGTAGTAGAGGCCGATCGTCTTGTCGGCGAGCTGGGCGATATGGTGGGTGCCGATATCTTCGGCCTTCAGAAAGTCCAGCATACGCTGAGAGAGACCGTCGGTACCGACGGCGGTGACATAATCCACCTGCCAATCCGGCCCCAGGCTGCGGCGAAGATAATAGGCCGTATTCAGCGTGTCACCGGCAAAGCCCATGTTGAGGGTTCCGGGCGTGCCGGTTTCCGACAGCTCCCCCATGCATTCGCCAATCGATACGATCCGTCCCATGCCTTCCCCCTCCTGTCCTTCTGATTCTGCTTAGCGCGCCAGCCAGCCGCCGTCGACGGGCAGGATCGTGCCATGAACATATGCAGCTGCATCCGATGCCAGGAAGACGGCCGCGCCGCCCAGTTCCTGCGGATCGCCCCAGCGGCCGGCGGGAATTCGTGCGAGGATGTCGCTCGAGCGCTTGGCATCCTCGCGCAGGGCCGTCGTGTTGTTCGTGATAAAATAGCCGGGGGCAATCGCGTTCACATTGATGCCCCTGCCCGCCCATTCGCAGGCAAGCAGACGGGTCAAACCCGCAAGGCCACTCTTGGAGGCGGTGTACGACGGAATCCGGATGCCGCCCTGGAAGGACAGCATGGATGCGATGTTGATGATCTTGCCGCGACCGTTCGGGATCATGCGCTTCGCCACGGCTTGGGACAGGAAAAACGCGGTCTTGAGATTGACGTCCATGACCGCATCCCAATCCGCCTCGGTGAAATCGATGGCATCGGCACGGCGGATGATACCGGCATTGTTGACCAGGATGTCCACGGATCCGAACGCGGCGACAGCAGCGTCAACGATGGCGTCGACAGGCTCGATGGTCGAGAGATCGGCGGAGAAGGACGCGAAGCGCCCACCGGCATCAGCGATCTGTTCCTCCGTTTCAGCCATGCTCGATCGACCCACACCAAGAACTGCCGCTCCGGCGCTTGCCAGTGCCACGGCAATGGCCTGACCGATGCCGGTATTGGCACCGGTGACGATGGCCGTGCGGCCGGAAAGGTCGAAGTTTGGCTTCATGGGTGCAGCTCCCGGAATATGTCGCAAGGTGTGCGCTCTAGAGGTCGAGAAAGAGGTTGGGGTCGAGGTGCTCGATGTCTTCAAGCTCCTCGGTGAGGCGTCCGACATGCTGGCTCATCGCCAGAACGGCCGCACCATCATCCCGGCGACGGATGCCATCGATGATCGCCGCATGCTCGGCGATCACGATGCCGATGCGCCCCTTCTGCGGCAGGGTAAAATAGCGATAGCGGTCGATCTGGACCTTGACCTGCGCGACGACTGCCCAGATCCCGGGATAGCCCGCGATTTCGGCGATTAGCTGATGGAATTCGGTATCGATCTGATGGAAGCCCGCGATGTCGTTGACTTCCGCCGCCTTCACCAGGGATGCCTGATTGTCCTCAAGCTCTGCTAACCGGTCATTCTCCTTCATCGCAACGATTGCGAGGGACACCGTGGTCGCCTCGAGCGCCCGACGGATGAGGATCGCCTCGTAAAGCGCCCGGCGCGGGATGCGCGACACAAAGGTTCCCGACTGGGGATAGATCTCCACCAAGCCCTCGTCTGCCAGACGAAGAAGAGCCTCGCGCACCGGTGTGCGACTGACGCCGAAGCGTTGCCCGAGCTGCTTTTCGTTCAGCATGTCGAGCGGCTTGAATTTCATGCTGACGATTTCGTCGCGCAATGTCGCATGGATTTGCGTAGCAGCCCTGCCGGCGCGGGTCCTGCCGCGCTGGTGCTCTGCCGGAACCGCCCTGGTTTTCAAGCCTCTGACATCCTGTTCCGACATGCGTCCTCCCGCAACTGAAATACTAGTATATCAGTTGCGGGAGCGTGTAAATCCACGTGTCGGCAGGCACCGGCGCCTACGCCTACGCCTACGCCGGGGCGACCATGAAAATCTACCGTCGGTCGAAGGCACTCAAGGTGCCGATCACTTCTCCGCGCAGATCGCGTAGCGATGCTGCGTGCCGCGCTCCAGCCCCTTGAAGAAGGAGAAGTTCTTGCGTTGGGCTTTATGGATCGCCCGCATGTCCTGATCGATCGTGACCTTGGAGAAGCCGGCTTCCTTGAGCAGATCTGCGACGGCATCGGCATGGGCACCGCCGGAGAAATGCACCCGGGACAGGATCCGGTTGTGTGTCTCTGCCATATCGGCATTGGGCGCGCCATGCATGGCATCGCGGGCAGGGCCGATACGGCTTGCGAACCTCGTCGCTGCTTTGAGCAAGCGCGTGAGCCTGGACGTGTTGACGAAGTCACCGTCGACGATCAACAGCTTGCCGCCGGGCTTCAACACGCGGTGCCATTCCCGGAAGCAAGCGAGGGGGTCGACGAGCGTCCAGACAAGGTGGCGATTGGTGATCACGTCATAGGAGCCA
The DNA here is from genome assembly GCA_958439205.1 of uncultured Allorhizobium sp. Taxonomy (GTDB): domain Bacteria; phylum Pseudomonadota; class Alphaproteobacteria; order Rhizobiales; family Rhizobiaceae; genus Allorhizobium. Next base: position 4,377,545 of record OY288189.1, read on the forward strand.
TCCGCCTCCATCGTGCGCTCTGCGTCGCCCATGAGAAAGCGGATGTTTCGCCCGCGAGCCACAGCCTTCATACGTGCCCGCTCCAGCATGGGCTCTGCCCAATCGAGGCCAGTCACCTTGAAGCCGAGGTCATCGAGCAGATGGGAGATGACGGCCGTGCCACAGGCGAGGTCGAGTGCAGCTCGGGACTTTCCCTCTCCCAAATGCTTGCGGAACAGGGTGTGCCAGGCAGCCCTCTCCTCTTCGGAAAAGATCTCATGACCTGGCTGGGTGTCGAATGTCTCGGCGCGGAGTGACCAGTAGGCTTTGATTTCGTCGCGAAGGTCATGGTTGGAAAGGGAGCTAACGGCCTGCATTTTCGTGTTCTTTCAGATCGGGGCGGAGAGGCTGGAACACTTCTAAAAGATAATTCTTGACTGTTAAAGTCATAAAAATCTAGATCACGTCATAATCACAAGCAGGAGAACTGATCGTGTTCAAAATGGAGAAGGTGGCGTCTGCCGCCGCGATTTCGCTCGCCCTTTTTTCAGGCGTCGCGCTGGCCGGCGAGACGGTGAAGATCAAGGACATCACCGGTCGTGAAGTCGAAGTGAGCGTTCCGGTGGAACGCGTCATCCTGGGTGAAGGTCGTCAGATCTATTTCACCGCAGCGCTCGATACCGACAATCCGTTCGGCCGCGTCATCGGCTGGCGCGACGACTTCAAGAAGGCCGATCTCGACGGCTACAACATCTATCTGAAGAAGTACCCGGAGATGGAGAAGATCCCGACCTTCGGCGGGATGAAGGACGGCACCTTCGACATCGAGCAGGCGGTCGCGCTGAAGCCTGACGTCATCATCATGAACACGGAAGCGAAGTCCGCGACCGAGGAAAGCGGCTATATCGAGAAGCTCGCCGCGGTCGGCATTCCGCTCGTCTATATCGACTTCCGCGAGAAGCCGATGGAGAACACCGACGATTCCATGCGGATCATCGGCAAGCTGTTCGGCGAGGAAGAACGCGCCGAGGAATTCGTGAAGTTCCATGACGAGCAGATCGCCAAGGTCACCGACGTTCTGGCCAGGCAGTCTGACCTGAAGAAGCCCGTCGTCTTCATGGAACGCGCCGGTGGCTATTCCGACGATTGCTGCATGTCCTTCGGCAACGAGAACTTCGGCAAGATGGTCGAACTCGCCGGTGGCGTGAACATGGCCAAGGACTTCATCCCGGGCACCTTCGGCACGGTCAATCCTGAGCAGATCATCGCCTCCAATCCCGACCAGGTTATCGTCACCGGTTCCAACTGGGAGCTTTACGTTCCGGGCGGCAAGTGGATCGGCGTGGGTCCGGGCGCTGACAAGGCAGAGGCTGAACGCAAGCTCGCCGAACTGATGAAGCGCCCCGGCTTTACCGACATCAAGGCGGTGAAGGACGGCAATGTGCATGCCATCTGGCACCAGTTCTACAACAGCCCCTACCAGTTCGTCGCCGTGCAGCAGATCGCAAAGTGGCTGCACCCGGATCTCTTCAAGGATCTCGATGCCGACGCCACCTTCAAGGAAATGCATGAGCGCTTCCTGCCGGTGGACTACCAGCCCGGCTACTTTGCCTCGCTGAAGGCAGGCTCCTGATACCCATCCGGCCGGCGGGCAACCGCCGGCCGCTTGCCCTTGAGGGCACGAAAGACAGGAATAGATTTATGGCTACCACCGTCGAAACGGCCCTTCCGGCCTCGAGCGACACCTATCGCAGCCTGACGGCGAAACGCCTGGCAATCCTTGCCGGGCTTTCACTCTGTCTGGTGCTGTCGATTGCAGTCGACATGGCCTATGGCCCTGCACGCTATACGCTGTCCGAAGTCGTTTCGACGATCTGGGACCCCGCCTCGGCCGGCAATCAGCTGCGCGTCGTCATCTGGGATATCCGCATGCCGATTGCGCTGATGGCAGTGACGGTAGGCGCCTGCCTGTCGCTTGCGGGCGCCCAGATGCAGACGATCCTTGCCAATCCGCTTGCTTCGCCGTTTACGCTCGGCATTTCGGCTGCAGCCGGCTTCGGCGCGGCGCTCGGTCTGGTCGCAGGCGTCGCCGTGTTTCCGGCTGCTGTGCAGTACATGGTGCCGATCAACGCCTTCCTGATGGCGATGCTCGCCTCGATGTTCATCTATGGCGTCTCGACCATGCGCGGGGTGACGGTGGAAACGATCGTGCTGCTCGGTATCGCACTGGTCTTCACCTTCAATGCGCTGCTGTCGTTGCTCGAATATCTCGCCTCCGAACAGGCGCTCGCCGCCGTCGTCTTCTGGACCATGGGGTCGCTGACGAAGGCGACCTGGGGCAAGGTCGCGGTCACCTTTGCCGTGCTTGTCTTCTGCGTGCCGCTCTTTGCCCGCCGCGCCTGGGCGCTGACGGCGCTTCGGCTGGGTGACGACAAGGCCGCCTCCTTCGGCGTCAATGTCCGGGCGCTCCGGCTCGAAACCATGCTGCTCGTCAGCCTGCTTGCCGCCATCCCCGTTTCCTTCGTTGGCACCATCGGCTTCATCGGTCTTGTCGGCCCGCATATTGCCCGCATGCTGCTGGGCGAAGATCAGCGCTTCTTCCTGCCCGGCTCGGTCCTTTGCGGCGCGCTGCTGCTTTCGACGACATCAGTCGTATCAAAGATGCTGATCCCCGGCGCCATCCTGCCGATCGGCGTCATCACCGCACTTGTCGGTGTGCCCTTCTTCTTCTCCCTTATCTTCACCAACAGGAGGCGCGCATGGTAGCCCTCAGGCTCGAAGCAGTCGGCGCACAGTATGGCCGGCACCGCGTCTTTGCCGACATCACCACGGGCGACATCACAGGCGGCGTGCTGACGGCGGTCATCGGCCCGAACGCAGCCGGCAAATCGACGCTGTTCAAGCGGATTGCCGGATTACTGAAAGGCGAAGGGGTCGTGCATCTCACCGGCGAGGAAAGCCTGCGGCCGATCTGTTACATGCCGCAGGACACCGGCGCGAATGCCGTGCTCACCGTCTATGAGAGCGTGTTGCTCGCTTCCAAGCAGGGTTCCGGCTGGAAGGTCGCCGACAACGAACTTCTGGAGATCGACCGAATCCTTGCGTCACTGCGGATTTCGGACCTCGCATTCCGGGATCTCGGCGAACTCTCAGGCGGTCAGCGGCAGCTGGTCGCGATCGCCCAGGCGCTCGTTCGCAAGCCGGAAGTGCTGTTGATGGACGAGCCGACTTCAGCGCTCGATCTCTTCCGCCAGATCGAGGTGTTGCAGTTCATGCGCAAGCTCGCGGAGGAAAGTGGGATCGCCGTCCTCATCGCTCTCCACGACCTGAACCATGCGATGCGCTATTGCGATCAGTCGCTGGTGGTGGCGGATGGCCGGATGATTGCGAGCGGGTCAACCACCGAGGTGATCACCCCTGCCCTGCTGCGAGACGTCTACCACGTAGACGCCCGTATCGAAGCCTGCACGCAAGGGCGCCCACTCGTCATCGTGGACGCGGCACTGGCGTAGACCTGAAGCGAGCGCTCAGCTGAGCCCCATGTAACGGCCGGGCTTGTGGTTGATCGCCAGGATCAGGTTGGCGATCGCTGCGCCGAGGACCGAAAGCGCTAAGCGATCGGCCGGCAGCACGAAGAAGGCTATGGCGAGGATCGTTAGATCCACGCCGAGCTGGAAGTAACCGGCTCGCAGGCCTGTCTTTTCCTGCAGATACATGGCGAGGATATTGATGCCGCCGAGGCCGGTGCGGTGGCGGAAGAGCATCAGCAAGCCCGTGCCGATCAGCCCGCCACCGATGACGGTGGCATAAAGTGGATCCAGATGGGAAAAGTCGATCCACTGGCTGTTCAGCTTCGACAGCACTGACACCAGAGCAACGGCCGTGAAGGTTCTGAACGTGAAGGCCCATCCCATGCGCTTTACGGCGAGGATGTAGAAGGGCAGATTGACGACGAAGAAGATCACACCGAAGCCCCAGCCACTGACATAGGACAGAAGTAGGGCTAGGCCGGCGCTTGATCCGACCGTCAGCATGGTTTCGGTATAGATCAGCGTGCCGAGCGAGACGAACATTGTGCCCGAGATCATCGCAAGCACGTCTTCATAGAGGCGATGGCGCTCGGCGCCCGCCTGGTTCACGGTGGTGGTCGTCATGATCTCAGCCCAGAAGCGGTTTCAGCACATTGGCGACGCGCGGGATGTCAGCGCTTTTCAGGCCCGCAATGTTGATGCGCCCGGAAGTCGGCATGTAGATGCCGTGATGCTTGCGCAATGACAGGACATCGGCCTCCTTGAGAGGCAGCAGCGAGAACATGCCCTGCTGTTCGGCGATCTGCGGCGCAAGCTGCCACCCGTCGCCGAGGGCTGCCGCCAGCTCGCGGCGCAGGCCGTTCAGGCGGTCGCGCATGCTGTTCAGCTCGTCGATCCAATCCTGGCGCAGGCTCTCCGTCGAGAGGATCGTGCGGACGACGGCGGCGCCATGGTCAGGCGGCATGGAGTAGCTGGTGCGGGCCATGGTCACGAGATTGGAGCGGGCGGTATCGGCCGCTTCCTGGGTTTCCGCGACGGCGAAGATCGCGCCCGTGCGCTCGCGGTAGATGCCGAAAGACTTGGAGCAGGAGACTGCGATCAGCGCTTCGGGTGCGGCCGTAATGATCGTGCGCAGGCCGGCTACGTCTTCCTCGATACCGACGCCGAAGCCTTGATAGGCTGAATCGATCAGCGGCACGAGACGCCGCTCCGCGATCACAGCGGCAAGTTCTTCCCATTGCGCCACGGTCAGGGCAGCACCGGTCGGGTTGTGGCAGCTCGCATGGATGAGTACGGCGTCGCCACGGGGCGCGCTGCTGAGCGCCTTCATCATGCTGGCAAAACGCACATCCTGGGTCGGAACATCGAAGTAGGGATAGGTTTCGACGGCAAGGCCGGTTGCGCCGAAGATGCCGGCATGGTTCGGCCAGCTCGGCAGACCCAGATGAAGACGGCCGCTGCCGGCGCGCGCAATGAGGTCCGAAGCGAGGCGCAGCGCGCCGGAGCCGCCGGGCGTCTGCACACCGGCTGCAAACTTGCCATGACCCTTGCCGCCAACGAGATCCCAGAGCAGCTCAAGAAACACCCGGTCGCCTTCCGGCGCCACGTAGGACTTACTTTCCTGTTTCTCCAGGAGCTCCTTCTCCGCAGCCTTGACCGACCGCATCACCGGCGTGCGGCCGAGATCGTCGCGATATACGCCGACGCCGAGGTCGATCTTGTCGCTGCGCTCATCGGCATTGTAGAGCCCGATCAGGGCAAGCAGCGGGTCATTGGGCTGGGAGGCGAGCTTGTCGAACATCGGGAACCTTCATCGAAGAGCGATTGTGCTCGGATAGAGATATCAATAATTGCGCGCAAAGTCTCTGCGGATTTCGGCATCGGGCAGATGCCGACGCTTACGATATTGCGGCTATTCGTTATTATGCGATAGAAATTTGCGTACATCCGTTCAAATGAGAGAGATGATGGAAGCCGGCGCTATCACATTGGACAAGATCGATCGCAGGATCATTGCCTGCCTGCTCGATGATGCGAGCCTGAACAATGCGGAGCTGTCGGAGAAGGTCGGCCTTACAGCTGCACCCCTGTCACGACGCCTCGCACGGCTCTATTCGAGTGGCATCATTCGCCAGGCGGTGATCATCGAGCCTTCGCGCGTGGGGCTCGGCTTGCAGGCCTATGTGGAAATCACGCTCGACCGTACCACGCCTCAGGTTGGCGAGCGCTTCATCGAGCATGTCGGCAAGCTTTCGGAAGTCGTCGAGATCCATGCGGTGGCGGGAGATTTCGATTTTCTGCTGAAGATCTCCGTGCGCGACATGGCCGACTTCAAGCGGCTGATCTGGCAGGAATTCGATCGGCTGGCGGAGATCAAGACCATCCGGTCGACCATGGTCTTCGACAGCCCGAAAATCTCGCATGGCTACCTGCCCTGAAATAGCGCAATGCCGCGATCTGGCAGCGTTGAGGTACGAGTTTCCGCTCGGGCTTTGCTAATGTGTTAAGGGGTTTTGTCCATGGTGGGCGCTGGTACGAGCGCGCTCGTTTCTGACATCAGACCCATGGTAGCCTCCTTGACGCAATCTGACCTCGCACGCGGAAATCCAGGCCTCTTGCACGGCACCGGACCATCTCCTGCCATGGCGGTGACGATGGACGGCGTGATGGGGCATTTGCATCATGCGTCGGGTTCCACAGGGGTCGTGTTCTGCTCGCCGTGGGGCTTCGATGCGCTGTGTACGGTCAAGTTTCATCGACTGATCGCAGACGACCTAGCCCGCCGGGGATTTCCCTCGATCCGGTTCGACTATCCCGGCGAAGGCGATTCACTGCCGGTCGAAGAGGGAGCGACTTTTGCGACCTGGGTCAACGCCGCAGTCCAAGCAGCGGCGGAACTGCGCAGCCGGACCGGCTGCACGCAGATCCTCTATTACGGCATGGGCATTGGTGCGGCGGTCGCGCTCCAGGCCGGACGGCAAGACGAGAGACTGGCCGGCTATATGCTTGCGGCCTCCGCCCTCAGCGGACGGCGCTATCTTCGCGAGGTGGCACTTCGGGAAAAGGTCATCGAGGACGGTATTGGCATCGACTTCGACTATCCGCCGGGCTCGACCGTGCTTGCTTCCTTCATCATGGACCCTCGCCTGGCGGCCGACCTGAAGGCCGTCACTGTGGCTGTCGATACCGTTTCGCCCAACCTGCCTGTGCTCGTTCTGGCCAGGCCGGAAAATGCCGCCGACCGGGAACTCGCGGAGACGCTGGGTGCTGCCGGAGCTTCCGTCATCTGCACGGACTTCACCGGCTATGGTGCCATGCTGGATGGTGTCGTTACATCGCCGATGCCGACGGCGCTCATAGAGACGATCGGCGACTGGTTCAGCCGGACAATACCGGCCGTGGCCGTTTCAAGACCTTCCGATGCTGTGGAGGCTGAGCCTACGGTACTCAGTACAGCCTCATTTCGTGAGCGGGCGGAGATCGTCGACTCACGCCTCTTCGGTGTTTTGTGCCAGCCTGCAGCTGTTACCGAAAACGCCGTGATCATTCTGCTCAACATGGCTTATGCGCCGCATAACGGCTGGGGCAATATCTGGGTCGACACCGCACGGACGCTTGCGCATCAGGGCCTCGCAACGTTCCGGGTCGATCTCTCCAATATCGGCGAAAGTCCGGCCGACCCGCGCGAGCCCGATCAGGTCGTCTATTCCGAGACGCAATTGAACGACGTGCAGGCCGTCATCCGCCATATCCGCAGCATGAGCAAGGCGCCCATCCTTCTCGCCGGCATTTGCAGTGGAGCGCATTCGGCTCTGTATGCCGGTGCAGCCAATTCGGATGTGGCGGGCATCGTCTCGATCAATCAGCTGCGGCTCGTGCTCGATCCCGACGAGGACGTGGAATCGCTGCTGATGGCAGGCGCGCGGCCGCTCAGCGACTACAAGCGACGTGCCTTCAGCCTCGGCACCTACAAACGTGTTCTGAGCGGTGACGTGGACGTTCCCAAGGCGGCCCGAAACATTGCCAGCCACGCCAAGGACAGGCTTTCGCGCGGGGTCTCCCCATATCTCGGCGGACTGACCAAACTCGGACGTTTGCGCGGCCAGTTGTTCGGCATCCTGAGACGGCTGGAGGAGCGGAAGGTCCCGGTCACCTTCATTTCATGCCGCACCGATGGCAGCCTCGACCAACAACAGCTCTATTTCGGCAAGTCGCTATCCGGGCAGCGTGCCTTTTCGGGCCTAAAACATATTCTCTTGGAAAACGCCGACCATACGCTGAGCCCACCCGCCATCCGTCGGCAGCTCATCGACATCCTCGCTCAGGCGGCGGAGGAGTCGTCAAGGCGGGCTTGATGGCGAGAGGGAGCCGTCTCGAAGACGCTCCCTCCGGCCTTTTCATTTCAATCAGCCGGCTACGACCAGCTTGCGCTTTGCCATGCGGGCGCGGATCGATTCCACGTCTGCACGCGGCGTCGCGGTGAACAGCGTGCGGGTGTAGTCGTGCTGCGGGTCGGAGAAGACCGCATCCCGCGTGCCGTATTCAACCGCCTCGCCGTAATACATCACCATCACCTCGTCGGCGATGTAGCGAACGACCGAGAGGTCGTGGCTGATGAAGACATAAGTGAGGCCGAACTCTTCCTGCAGGTCGGCGAGCAGGTTGAGCACCTGAGCCTGGACCGAGAGGTCGAGTGCCGAGACAGGCTCGTCGAGCACCAGCAGCTTCGGATTGAGCATCAGGGCGCGAGCAATGGCAATGCGCTGGCGCTGTCCGCCGGAGAACATGTGCGGGTAGCGGTTGTAGTGCTCCGGACCGAGGCCAACCTTGACCAGCATCTCGGTTGCCCGTTCGCGTCGTTCGGCAGCGCTCATCTTGGTGTTGATGAGCAGTGGCTCGCCGAGCACGTCACCGATCTTCTGGCGCGGGTTGAGCGAGCCATAGGGGTTCTGGAAGACGATCTGCACCTTCTGGCGCATGTCGGCTGTCAGGTGGCCCGGACGGGTATCAACCTTCTGGCCATCGATCAGCAGTTCACCTGCCGTCGGTTCGTCGATGAAGGTCAGGATGCGGGCAAGCGTGGACTTGCCGCAGCCACTTTCGCCGACGATGGCGAGCGTCTTGCCCTTGTCGAGCTTGAAGGAGACGCCCTTCACCGCATGGACGATCTTGTCCTGCTTGAACATGCCCTGCGGCACGCTGTAGTCGCGCTTGATGTCGCGGATCTCGAGCATCGGGGTCTGGGTTGCGGCGGTCATGCGGCACCTCCCGTTTCAGCGGCGGCCAGGAAGTCGGAGACCGTGGTCAGGCGGTCGCCGGTGGCGTTTTCCGGAAGTGCGGAAAGCAGCGCGCGGGTGTAGGGGTTCTTCGGGTTTTCGAAGAGCGAGAGCACGTCGGCTTCCTCCATCTTCTTGCCCTTGTACTGGACGATGACGCGGTCGGCGGTCTCGGCCACCACGCCCATGTCGTGGGTGATCATGATGAGGCCCATGCCGGTCTCGGCCTGAAGCTTCATCAGGAGATCGAGGATCTGCTTCTGGATCGTCACATCGAGCGCGGTCGTCGGTTCGTCGGCGATCAGGAGCTTCGGATTGCAGGCGATTGCGATTGCGATCATCACGCGCTGGCACTGGCCACCCGACATCTGGTGCGGGAAGTGGTTGAGGCGCTCCGCCGGATCGGGCAGACCGACCAGCTTGAACAGCTCGATGGCGCGCTCGTGTCGCTCCTTCTTGCCGAGGCCCATATGCAGGCGCAGGACTTCCTCGATCTGGAAGCCGACGGTGAAGCAAGGATTGAGGCTAGCGACCGGCTCCTGGAAGATCATGGCGACATCCTTGCCGATCAGCTTGCGCCGTTCGGCGGCCGAGATCTTCTGGATGTCGCGCCCCTGGAATTCCATCTTGTCGGCGGTGATCTTCGCCGTCCAGGGCAGAAGGCCCATGACCGCGAGCATGGCGACCGACTTGCCGGAGCCGCTTTCGCCGACGATGGCGAGAACTTCGCCCGGCTCGACCGACAGCGAAACGCCGTCGACCGCCTTGAACCAACCGCTGGCCGTCTCGAACTGGACGGTGAGGTTCTGGATATCGAGAAGTGCCATGATCAGGACCTCTTCAGTTTGGGATCGAGCGCATCGCGCAGGCCGTCACCCATGAGGTTGATGGCGAGAACGGTGATCAGGATGGCAAGACCCGGGAAGGTGACGACCCACCAGGCACGCAAGATGAACTCGCGCGCTTCGGCGAGCATCGTGCCCCATTCCGGAGCCGGCGGCTGGGCGCCCATCCCGAGGAAGCCGAGGGCGGCTGCGTCGAGGATGGCGTTGGAGAAGGACAGCGTCGCCTGGACGATCAGCGGTGCCATGCAGTTCGGCAGGATCGTCTTGAACATCAGGCGAAGCGGGCTTGCACCGGCAAGCCGTGCCGCCGTCACATAGTCACGCGTCTTTTCCGACATCACCGCAGCACGGGTCAGGCGGACGAAATGCGGCTGCAGGACGAGCGCGATCGCGATCATGCCGTTGGTCAGGCCGGGGCCGAGGATCGCGACGAGCACGAGGGCCAGCAGCAGCGACGGGAAGGCCAGGATGATGTCCATCAGGCGCATGATCGCCGTGTCGAGCCAGCCACCGTAATAGCCGGCGATAACGCCGATCGCGATGCCAGTCGTCAGCGACAGGGTCGTGACGAAGACGCCGATGAAGAGCGAGTACTGGGACCCGTAGATCAGGCGCGAGAGAATGTCGCGGCCGACCGGATCGGTGCCGAGCACGAAGCTCCAATTGCCGCCCTCGAGCCAGGCCGGCGGAAGCAGAACGGCTTCACGATACTGCTCGAAGGGCGAATGAGGTGCGATCACGTCGGCAAAGACGGCGATCAGCACGAGGGCGACGAAGACGACGAGGCCGATCACGGCACCGCGGTTTTCGGAGAAGTAGAACCAGAATTCGGCCAGCATCTGGCGGCGCATCTGAGCGCTCGAAACCGGCTGGCTGGTTGGTGTCTCTGCCATGGGACTTTATCCTTCTAGTGGCGGATGCGCGGGTTGATCAGGCCGTAGAGCAGGTCGACGATGAGGTTCACGACCATGATGATGCCGGCAATCAGGAGGAGGCCTCCCTGGATGACCGGGTAGTCACGGCGGAACACACTGTCGACCATCCACTTGCCGATGCCCGGCCAGGAGAAGATCGTCTCGGTGAGGATGGCGCCTGCGAGCATGACGCCGATCTGCAGACCGATCGTCGTGATGACCGGGATCATGGCGTTGCGCAGTGCGTGCAGACCGACGACGCGGAAGGGCGAAAGGCCCTTGGCCCGTGCTGTGCGGATATAGTCTTCCGACAGCACCTCGAGCATGGCCGAGCGGGTCTGGCGCGCGATGACGGCGAGCGGGATGGTGGCGAGCACGATCGAGGGCAGGATCAGGTGGCTGACGGCCGAGCCGAAGGCGCCCTTCTGGCCCGACAGCAGGCTGTCGATCAGCATGAAGCCTGTGACCGGCGGGAAGAAGAACATCAGCGAGATACGACCCGATACCGGTGTCCATTGCAGGATGCCGGAGAACAGGATCATCAACAGAAGGCCCCACCAGAAGATCGGCATGGAATAGCCGACAAGGGCAATGCCCATCATGGTCTGGTCGAAGACGGAGCCACGCTTGATGGCGGCGATGATGCCGGCGGGAACGCCGATCGCGACGGCCAGCAGGATCGCACAGAGCGACAATTCAACGGTGGCCGGAAACAGCGCGAAGAACTGGTCGATGATCGGGCTCTTCGAGACGATCGAAGTGCCGAAGTCACCGGTCAGGACGCCGCCGAGATAATCGAAATATTGGACCACGAGCGGACGGTCGAGGCCGAGCTGGGCGCTGATCTGCGCGTGGCGCTCGGGCGACATGACGCGCTCGCCGGAGAGCAGCGCGACGGGATCGCCCGGCAGAAGCCGGATGAAGGCGAAGGCAATGATCGAGACGCCGATAAAGGTCGGGATCAAGACGGCGAGCCGTCGCAGGAGAAAGCCAAACATGTGTGAGACCTGTTGTTTAAGGGAGGTCGAACCACGGCACCAAGGCCGTCTGTGGTTACCCGAAATGCTTCACCTGAGCTTTCGAGCATGACGCGAGATTGGTCTTGCATCAACGACAAACGCCGCGGGCCAAGGCCCGCGGCGAAAGATTGCGTGTTTCGATTACTCGGCGATGTCGACGTTTTCGAAGGTGAAGTCGCCAAGCGGGCTCTGGACGAAGCCAGAGACTTCCTTGCGCATCGGGACGATCGAGAGCGAATGGTCGATCGTGGCCCAAGGCGCTTCGCGCTTGAAGACGACCTGTGCTTCTTCGTAGAGCTTGGTGCGCTCGGCCTGGTCAGAGGTGACCTTGGCCTTCTTCACCAGGGCGTTGAACTCCTCGTTGCACCACTGAGCGCGGTTGTTGCCGCCAACGGCTTCGCAGCCGAGCAGCGTGTCGAGGAAGTTGTCCGGGTCGCCGTTGTCGCCGGTCCAGCCGAGCATGACTGCGCCATCACGATCCTTGGCCTTCGAACGGTCGAGATATTCGGCCCATTCGTAGGAAACGATCTCGACGGTGACGCCGATCTTGGCGAAGTCGTCCTGCATGATTTCAGCGGCGCGACGTGCATTCAGCATGTACGGACGAGAAACCGGCATGGCCCAGATCTTCATCGACAGACCGGTAACGCCGGCTGCTTCGAGTTCCTTCTTGGCAGCATCCAGGTCGTATGCATCGTCCTGGGTGGCCTGGTTGTAGGACCACATTGTCGGCGGGATCGGATTCTTAGCCGGTGTCGCCATGCCCTGGAATACGGCGTCGACGATGGCTTCCTTGTTGATCGCCTTGTTCAGAGCCTTGCGGACTTCCGGCTTGTCGAACGGAGCCTGGGTCGTGTTGTAGGCGAGGTAAGCCACGTTCAGGCCTTCCTGCTCCATGACCGTCAGAGCCGGGTCGGACTTCATGGTCTCAACGTCGGCAGCGTTCGGGAACGGCATCAGGTGGCATTCGCCAGCCTTGAGCTTCTGGTAACGAACGGCGGCGTCCGTGGTGATTGCGAAGACGAGATCGTCGATCTTCGGCGCGCCACCCCAGTAGTCGGCGTTCTTCTTGTAGCGGATGACGGCGTCCTGCTGGTAGCCGACGAAGGAGAACGGACCCGTGCCGACCGGCATCTGGTTCAGCTGTTCCTTCTTGCCTTCAGCTTCGAGCTTGTCGGCGTATTCCTTCGACACGATCGATGCGAACGGCATTGCGAGGTTCGCGAGGAACGGCGCTTCCGGCTTGTTGAGCGTGATCTTGACCGTCATGTCGTCGACCTTTTCGATCGACTTGATCAGCTCGGGGAAGCCCATGCCTGCAGCATATTCCCAGGAGGTTCCAGCAACATACTGGTTCCACGGATGATCAGCCTTCAGCTGACGCTCCAGCGAGAACACGACGTCGTCAGCGTTGAATTCGCGCGACGGGGTGAAGAACTCGGTGGTGTGGAACTTGACGCCCGAACGCAGCTTGAAGGTGTATTCGGTGCCTTCAGCGTTGACTTCGTAGCTCTCGGCGAGGCCGGCTTCAGCTTCGGTCGTGCCAGGCTTGAATTCCATCAGGCGGCTGTAGATCGGATGCGCAGAGGCATCGAAGGTGGTGCCGGCGGTGTACATGCCGGGGTCGAAGCCCTCAGGCGAACCTTCCGAGCAGTAGACAAAGGTCTTGGCGCTGGCAGCGCCCGACAGGAAGGTGGCCGCGGCAAGTGCTGCGGCGGCAAGTGCGAACTTGGTTTTCATGAGCAGTCTCCCAAAGGCGAAAGGCAGATGCCTTCGCCGGTTCTTTTGGTCCCGCGGCGCGTGGATCGCGCCCGTGTTTTGAGAAGGTCGGGTTTCAACCGGTCTTCCGGCGATCGAAGGGACGGCAGTCGCGCGTCGTAAACTGACAAGCGGCAAAGACTATCCATCTGATCACTGACGCAGTGTCTTATCGCCTTCGGAAACGTTGTAAAGAGAGATTCGGCTCAATTCCGTCACAGAATTGGTCTGGTTTTCGCCACAATAGCTTCGATGCAGTGCGGAAATTTTGTCGGAATGGCGATCAGCTAATGAAGCCATCAAAAGTTAGAGATTCAAGATAGTGCCGCAGAATCAAGGCCTCACGCTTTGCGAGTCGCAAAAAGAAAACTCATGAATGCCTGACGATGCCGATGTAGCAACGCGACAAAAATTTATCAACCGATCAAAAAAAAGAACACATCGGACGGGTGTCCGCCCTGTGAATCAAGGGGGAGAGGAGGAGGGACTTGGGGAACCCCTCCTCCTCTCTTTCGGTCACGCTGTGTGGGGAGAGCGACCGAAGAAGAAGGCATAGGCGGCCGGCAGCACCAGAATGGTGAGCACAGTCGCAACCAGGATACCGCCCATCATCGCGTAGGCGAGCGGCCCCCAGAAGATGCCGCGAGAGATCGGGATGAGCGCGAGCACCGCCGTGAGTGCCGTGAGCATGATCGGGCGGAAGCGGCGCACGGCCGAGCCAATGATCGCTTCTCGCCGGTCCATGCCGGCCGCGATGTCCTGGTCGATCTGGTCGATCAGGATGATCGAGTTGCGGATGATGATCCCGAGTAGAGCGATGACCCCGAGGATCGCGACGAAGCCGAAGGGGGAGCCTGAGATCAGCAAGGCAGCGGCAGCACCGATGATCCCGAGCGGACCGGTGGCGAGCACCAGCATCGCCTTGCCGAAATGCTGCAGCTGAACCATCAGCAGCACGACAATGACGAGCAACATGATCGGGGCCTTGGCCGCAATCGAGTTCTGGCTCTCGGCACTGTCTTCTGCACCACCCTGGATCTCGATGGAATAGCCGGCGGGCAGGCTGTCACGCAGCGGCTGCATTTCCATGAACATCTTCAGGGTCACGTCGTTCGACTGGACGCCATCCGGCAGCGTTGCGCGAACAGTGATCGTCGGCAGACGGTTGCGCCGCCATTCGATGCCCTGCTCGAGCGTCGGCACGACCCTGGCGATCTGCGACAGCGGAATGAACGCGCCCAGATCCGTCGGAACATAGATCGAGTTCACAGCGGTCAACAGGCGACGGCTCTCCTCCGGCTCGCGCGCCACGATCGAGATCGTTTCTTCACCCGCGCGGACATCGGCCAGCGGCGCGCCGCTCATTGTCGCCTGCAGCATCTGGCGCAGGCGCTGCGAGGACACGCCGAGTGCACGGGCCCGATCCTGATCGACGACCAGCGTCATCGACGGAACCGGCTCCAGCCAGTCGTCATGCACGGCTTGCAGCAGTTCGTTCTGGTTGAACCGCGCCTTCACCTGATCGGCGATGCGGCGCACCTCCTCACGCTCGGGACCGCTCACGCGCATCTGGACGGCCCATCCCGTCGGCGGGCCGAGGAAGAGGCGGTCGACCTTGCCACGCACCGAGGGGAATTCTTCGGCCAGCATCATCCGGAGCTTGGTAATCAGCCTTTCACGGGCCTCTTCATCCCTCGCCATGACCAGAAGCTGGGCATAGTTCGGATTGCGCAGCTGCTGGTCGAGCGGCAGGAAGAAGCGCGGTGCGCCCTCCCCGACATAGGTCGCGACAAAACGCTGGTCCTCATCGGCAAGGATTGCAGTTTCCAGGCGTTTCGCCTCGGCTTCGACCTCCTTGATCGAGGTTCCCTCCGGCAGCCACATGTCGACCAGGATTTCCGGGCGCGAGGACTGCGGGAAGAAGTTCTTCGGAATGAACTGGAAGGACCACAGACTGACCGCAAAGATTGCGAGCGTGGAGCCGATGACGATGATCCGATGCTCGACGGCCCAGGACACGACCGAGCGCAGGCGGCGGTAAAAGGCCGTATCGAAAGCGTCGTGATGGTCGCCGGTATGCGTCCTCTGCTTGAGGATCATGTAGCCGAGCCAGGGCGTGAAATAGACCGCGACGAACCAGGAGATGACCAGCGATATGCCGACCACGTAGAAGAGCGAGCGGACATACTCACCGGCGGTGGATTCCGCGAAGCCCACGGGAATGAAGCCCGCCGTGGTGATCAACGTACCTGTCAGCATCGGGAAGGCTGTCGAGGAATAGGCGAAACTCGCTGCATCGAGCTTATTGAGCCCCTCCTCCAGCTTTCGCTCCATCATCTCGACAACGATCATGGCGTCATCGACGAGCAACCCAAGCGCAATGATCAGCGCGCCGAGCGAGATGCGTTGCAGATCGAGGCCGAATTCGTACATCACGGCGAAGGTGGCCGCGAGCACCAGCGGAATGGCGATCGCGATCACCAGGCCCGAGCGCCAGCCGATCGACACGAAGGAGACGACGAGGACGATCAGAAGCGCCTCGCCAAGCGCCTTCATGAACTCGCCAATCGCTTCGCGCACGACTTCGGGCTGATTGGAAATCTGCGAGACTTCGAGGCCGATCGGCAGGGTGCCCTCGAAACGCTCCAGAGTCTGCTCCACGGCATCGCCAACGTCGGTGACCTTGAAGCCCTTGGCCATGACCACGCCGACCTGGACGGAATCCTTGCCGTTGAACCGGAATTTGCGTTGATAGGGATCTTCCAGACCTTCGGTCACTGTCGCGATGTCGCCGAGGCGCGTGACCTGGCTGCCGGAATTCAGCCGAAGTTCGCGAATGTCCTCCGCCGCCGAGAAGCCACCGTCGACCGAGATGCGCACCGAGCGCGATCCGGTGTCGATGGATCCTGTCGCATCGATGGCATTTTGCCCGGCCAGCGCGTTCTGCAGGTCGGCGAAGGTGAGGCCGCGCTCGGCCAGCGCCTTGGACGAGACCTCGATGAAGATCTTCTGTGGCTGGTCGCCCAGGATGACGGCCTTTTCGACACCCTGGGTCGAGAGCAGCACGTCGCGAGCCTGGATGGCATATTGCTTCAGCTCCGGATAGCTGTAGCCATCGCCGGTCAGGGCATAGAGCGTGATATAGGTATCGCCGAATTCATCATTGAAGTAAGGGCCGAGCAGGCCTTCCGGCAACTCGTTCTCGATATCACCGACCTTCTTGCGGACCTGGTAGAAGGCATCCGCCACATCATTGGCATCCGTGTTGCCCTTGACCTGCAGGGTGATGATCGCAGAGCCCGGGCGCGTGTAGGACTTTACCCAGTCGAGATAGGGCGTTTCCTGCAGCTTGCGCTCGATCTTGTTGACCACCTGGTCCTGCATGTCGGTCAGCGAAGCGCCTGGCCAGAAGGCCTGAACCACCATCACACGGAAGGTGAAATCGGGATCTTCCTTCTGCCCCATGCGCATCAGCCCGAACAGGCCGGTCACCAGGATCAGGCCGAAGAGGAAGCGCGCGATGCTCGGATGGCCGATCGCCCAGCGGGACAGGTTGAACGAGCCCGGCTCTGCAGGAGAGTGTGTCATGATATCTGGATCCAGAAGGTAAAGGTCGCTGGGCTCAGCGGGTGGCGGCGTCAGGCTTTGCTGCCTCGGCTGCCTGCGGCAGGTTTTCATCGGCAAGCCGCACCTTCATGTCTTCCGTCATGAACTGCGTACCGGCCACGACCACGAGATCACCCGGATTGAGGCCTTCGGAGACCTGGATTCCCGCGTCCGAGAAGGTGTCAATGGTGACCGGGCGGGCATGCACGGTGGCTGCCATTTTGTCGACAGTCCAGACGATGGTCTGATTGGACCCATCGCGGGTCAGCGCTGAGAGCGGCAGCTCGAAGAAGCTCTTGTCCGAGGGTGCAGTCGCGGTCACGCGCGCCGTCATGCCCAGCAGGATCTGCGGATTGTCGGACAGCGAGATACGGACCGCAAAGGTGCGCGACGTGGCATCGGCACTGCCGGCGACCTCGCGGACGGTGCCATCGAGGGCAAGCCCATCCTTCGACCAGAAACCGACCTCGACCTTCTTGCCCGGGGCAAAGGCGAATATCTCGTTTTCCGGCACGGCGATCAGCACTTCCTTCTCGCCGTCGGCAGCGACTGTGACCACCGGGCTGCCGGCAGCGACCACCTGGCCGGCATCCGCGCCAATGGTCGTGACGATGCCGGGTTTGTCTGCCTTCAGCTCGCCATAGGCGACCTGGTTGCGGGCCTGTTCCAGAGAGGAACGCTGGCTGTCACGCGTCGCAAGTGCCTGATTGTAGGTGAGTTGCGCCTGTTCCAGCTGTGCCTTGGTGGTGACCTGCTGGCGGTAGAGCGCATCGGCCCGCTTCAGGGCGAAATCTGCTGTCTCCAGCTGCCGTTCGGCGGCCGCGAGGCTTGCCTCGGCGCTGCGCATCTGGAGCTGATAGTCGGTAACATCGAGGCGCGCGAGCACGTCACCTGGCGCGACGCGATCACCGATGTCGACAAGGCGTTCGATGATCTTGCCGGCAACCCGGAAGCCGGCGGCAGCTTCGCTGCGGGCCTTAACCGTGCCGGAATACTTGAGCTCCCGATCCGTCGACGGGGCATGAACCTCAACCACCTTCACCGGCCTCAGGCTCGGTTCCTGGACAACTTCGGCCCCTCCTTCGGTACAGGATGTGAGACCGAGGGCGAGCAGAACAGGCAGGGAAATCAACGAAAGGCGGACGCTGGCGGACATGGTGGTTCCTCCCCGGAGGGGCTCAGACTTTGAGGGCTCGGATGGCGAATTCGGTCAGGTCTTCAGGGGCGGCCCGATTGCTCTTGCCGATGCATTGGGCCACCATCTGGGGATGGTGGAGAGGCGAGGTTGCGGCGCCGAAGCAACGGGCGACATGGGCCGGATCGCCCTTGACGAACTCGCCGTTTTCCATGCCGTCGGCGATGATGCCGGTGAGGATGGCCTGGATTTCATCGATGTGCTTGTCGATGACGCCCCAGCTCTGCTCAATGGCAACCACGACCATTTCATGCACCTTGCGCTCATCAAGCATGGTCGACACGGTGAACTCGAAGTGGTTCATGGAGTAGCGACGCAGCCTCTCCTCGGCACTGACGGGGAGCTCGGCCGCGGCCTTGGCGATCATCAGGCTCTGCTGCAGCATGCGGGCGCAAACGCCCTCCAGCAGCTCACCCTTGGAGCCGAAGAAGCGGTAGATGTTCGCTGGCGACATGCCGAGTTCCTTCGCCACATCGGCGACGGTCGTCTTGCTGTAACCATAGTGACGAAACTGCGCCTCCGCAGCCTCAAGGATGCGGGTGGACGTATCGGCTATATCGGGTAACGGCGAAGCATTTTGGGTCATGGCGATTTACGACTGACGAATTTTGAATTTCGTCAGTCGTAAATCATAAATCAGGATCGGTCAATATGTTCGGATTGGCGAATGGCGATTTTCGAGCCGCTCGCACGACCAGAAGTCGTATCCATGTAGCGCCTAACACGCCCGGCCTTACCGAAAGCTAAAGTGGCATAACGCACCACTCACGCACCTCTCCGTGCGCCTACAGCCTCGCACAAGCTCTTTGCCACAGAAGAATAGGTGGTGTGAGGTAAGTAAACTTCCTCGGCGCACGAGCGTCTGAGGGACAGAGGGATGCAACGCTATGACTACTGCAGCTGCTGCAGATTTTGCTTATCCTCCAATCTCCACTTTACGGCTGGATGATATGACAATTCAAAACGATGAGCTTATTCATCAGACTTGGGCCTTTTCGCGGGAAAACGGCGAAGTCATTGCTCCAGTCGTGCGCTTGCTGCCGAACGGCATCGTCGGCGGCTATATCCATCCCTTCGAGCGTTGCTGGGCGCTGGTCGACGGCGCTCTTCGTTTTCAGAGTATTACCGGCCAGACCACGACCATATTTGACGAAAGCGAGCGGGATGAGCACGGCCTCCTGCGTCTGACCGGGCGCTCCAAGGTCGACCCGAATATCGTGCATGTGCTGAAACGCGTTCATATGCCGACGGCGCGGGACTTCGGCCAGAGTGCGTCAGACGACGTGCCCGAACTTCGGCAGGCAGAAGGCCTGCCAGGCCGCAAGCGCCGAAACCTCGTCGTTCTGCGAGCCAATGCGCAATCTCTCCATATTCACTGGGCACGCAACATCCCGGAAGAGGACCGCAACTGGGATCTCTGCATCAGCTGGTATGGCAAAGAGGTACCGTCGGACTTGAAGGAGTGGGAGTATTTCACCCACCAGCCGAACGACCGGAAGTTTTCGGCGATCTACAAGCTCTTCTTAGAGGGTAGCCCGCTGCTCGATTATGAGAACGTCTACATGCCGGATGACGACCTCATGATGACCTGGGCCGACATCAACAAGCTCTTCAACATTTTCCGTATCGGCGGGTTCGATCTTGCGCAGCCTTCGCTGGTTGCGACCTCATACGTGACCCATCCGGTCACGGCACAGAACCCCGAATACCTGGTGCGCTACACCAACTTCGTCGAACTGATGTGCCCGGTTTTCAGCCGTTCGTTTCTGCAGATCTGCCTTCCGACCTTCGAGGCGTCGTTCAGCGGCTTCGGGCTGGACCATATCTGGTCTCAGCTGGGCGGTCGCGTGCCAGGACGCATTGCAATCATCGACGATATCGCCGTGGCGCATACCCGGCCGCCGAACAAGAACTACGATGTCTTGGCCGCGATCATGGAAGAGCGCTCCATGGCCGAGCTCTACCGCTCTTCGAAAACCTACGAAAACTATGGCGGCGTAATCCGGAAGTATGCGTTCGGATAAGATGGCCCTCCAGGAGCTCAGCATGCAATTCAAGCCTAAAGCGATCATTCTTGCCGGAGGGCTTGGCACCCGCCTGGCGGAGGAGACCTCGACAAAGCCCAAGCCCATGGTGGAAATCGGCGGGCGGCCGATCCTGTGGCACATCATGAAGATCTACAGCGCGCATGGCATCAATGATTTCATCATCTGCCTTGGCTACAAGGGTCACGTGATCAAGGAATATTTCGCGAACTATTTCCTGCACATGTCCGACATCACCATCGATCTGCAGAACAACCGTGTGGAAACCCATGCGGCGAAAGCGGAGCCGTGGCGGGTTACCCTGGTCGATACCGGCGAAACCACGATGACAGGCGGCCGGCTGAAGCGCGTTATCCCCTACGTCCAGAACGATCCATACTTCTGCCTCACCTATGGGGACGGTGTCGGTGATGTCGACATCACCCAGCTGGTCGAGTTCCATAAATCCCACGGCCTTCGGGCGACGGTCACCGGAGCCCAGCCTCCCGGTCGCTTCGGCGCCCTGAAGCTGGAGGACGACAAGGTCGTTTCCTTCATGGAAAAGCCCGTTGGCGACGGCAACTGGATCAATGGCGGCTTCTTTGTCCTGACGCCCGATGTCGCCGGCCTCATCGCAGGGGACGAAACGACCTGGGAGCAGGAGCCGCTCGAAAGTCTCGCCCGCGATGGACAGCTTGCCATCTATCGCCACTACAATTTCTGGCAACCGATGGACAGCCTGCGCGACAAGACGCAGCTGGAGAAGCACTGGGAAAGCGGCAAAGCGCCCTGGAAGATCTGGTAGGTCGCTGCCGGCGGCCTTAGCGCTGAATCCGTACAACAATGATCAGGGCAGCCCTGCCCGAACCGACAAGAGATGACAGTGAGCCTTGAGACTACATTTTCCAACGCACGCGTCCTGATCACAGGACATACCGGTTTCAAGGGAGCCTGGCTCAGCGCCTGGCTGATCAGTCTGGGTGCGAAGGTTTGCGGCTATTCGCGCGATATTCCAACCACGCCCTCTCTGTTTGAACTCTCAGGCCTGGCAGGCGAGATCGAGCACCATATCGGCGATGTGCGGGATCTCGAGAAGTTGTCCGGCGTCATCCAGTCCTTCCGTCCTGATTTCGTCTTTCATCTGGCCGCTCAGGCGATCGTTTCCGTCTCCTATGACGATCCGCTGGAAACCATCACGAGCAACGTGATTGGCACGGCGCACGTGATGGAAGCTCTGCGCAAGGTCGACTGGCCCTGCCATGCCGTCATCATCACGTCCGACAAGTGCTATGACAATGTGGAATGGGTCTGGGGCTATCGCGAAACGGATGCCCTTGGTGGCAAGGACATCTATTCCGGATCCAAGGGCGCAGCAGAGCTGATCTTCCGCTCCTATTTCCACTCCTTCTTCCAGGGCAAGAACCATCCCGTGCGGCTTGCCACCGCCCGCGCCGGCAATGTGATCGGCGGAGGAGATTGGGCGGCCAATCGCATTGTTGCCGATTGCATTCGCGCCTGGGGAGACGGGAAGACAGTCGAGATCCGCTCGCCTGCCGCAACGCGCCCGTGGCAGCATGTGCTGGAGCCGCTCAGTGGTTATCTGACACTTGCGCAGGCACTCTCCTTGTCGGACCGGCTGAACGGGCAATCCTACAATTTCGGCCCGAGGGCGGAGCAGAACCGAACCGTGGTCGATCTGATCGGCAGCCTTGGCAAGATCTGGCAGCTGGAGGAAGGTCTCGCGCCTTACGAGGTCACGGGCAATATTCCATTCCATGAGGCAAGCCTGCTCAAGCTCAGTTGTGACAAGGCCCTGCTCGACCTGAACTGGGAAGCAAACCTGAAATACGAGGAATGTGCCGATATGACCGGCTCCTGGTACAGGCGGGTTCTCAAGGGCAAGGAACAGGCGCTTTCGGTTACCCTGGAGCAGATCGTAAGCTTTACGAAGCTTGCGCGCGATCGCGAACTCGTCTGGACGGCCGACCGCTGACATGAAAGTCCCATTCCTCACGGCGCTGAAGCGGATTTCAACCCCCAAAGGAGATGTGCTTCACGGGATGAAGGCCAGCGATCCGGGCTATGAGGGTTTTGGCGAGGCCTACTTCTCGCAGGTCTTTTCAGGCGACACGAAGGGATGGAAACGACACCTTCGCATGACGCTCAACCTCGTCTGCGTCGCAGGCGCGATCCGGGTCATGGTGCGCGAGGGAAATGGCCGCATGGTTCTCGATACCCAACTCTCGCCCGATATGCCGGATCTCTATAACCGATTGACTGTGCCACCCGGGTACTTTGTCGCGTTCCAGGGTGTGTCACCGCAGACCTCGATGCTTATGAACGTGGCCTCTATTCACCATGATCCTGAGGAGGCGGAGACACGTCCGCTGGATGCCTTTGGAGATCTCCCGTGAGGCCGGCGCGGATCCTGCTGCTTGGCGCGAGCGGCATGCTGGGCAGCCGTTTCGCGACGCAGTTCCTCGGCCGCGACGTCGTCACTCTAGACCGCGCTCTGCTGGATGTTACGCAACCGCGACAGCTGATCGAAGCGGTCATGCAGACTCAGGCGTCCATCATCATCAATTGCGTGGCCGACACGGATGTCGAGCGGGCGGAAAGCGAGCCGGATCGCGCCTTTGCCGTCAATGCGCTGCTTCCGGGCCTCGTCGGCCAGGCAGCGCAGCGCATGGATGCGCTTCTGGTGCATTTCTCCTCGACCGGCTGCTATGGACTTTCGGAAGCCGGCACCGAGCCGCATTCAGACTTCGCGCCCCTTCATCCCACGACCGCGCATCACCGAAGCAAGGCCCAGGGCGAGGCTGCCGTTCTCGCCAGTGGTTGCCGGCATCTGATCCTTCGGCTCGGCTGGCTCTATGGCGGCAGCCTTGCCCATCGCAAGAATTTCGTCTGGGCCCGAATTGCTGAAGCCCGTGAGAAGACCGAGATCCATTCGGACCCCTATCAGATCGGCTCTCCGACAAATGTCGAAGACGTCGTCAGCCAGACTGAGATCTTGATCGAAGAGGGCATCGAGGGAAGTTTCAATTGCGTGGCAGGCGGCGCAGTCTCTCGGTTTGATTACGTTCGCCACATTCTGCTTGCCGCTGGGCTTTCACCTGTTCTTCTGCCGAAGCGGTTTGTCCGTCGGGCACCCGTCTCGCCCAACGAGGCCGCGCAGAACAGCAAGCTCACTCTCCTTGGCCTGAACCGCATGCCGAGCTGGGATCTGGCCCTGAGCGCTTACGTGCAGACACTGCTGGAACAGGAAAAGGCGGCTCCATGAAGCCTGACCACGAGGTGATCATTCTAGGCGCCGGAATTGCCGGGCTGGCTGCGTCTGCGCGCCTGCGGGAGCATGGTGTCAAGGCTCCACTGTTCGAGGCAGCGTCTCGTCCGGGTGGCCTGCTGGACAGTTTCACGCTTGAAACCGCGGAGGGAAGCTGGACCTTCGACAATGCCGTGCATCTGTCCTTTGCGTCCGAGCCGGACGTGCGCGAAGTATTTGACCGCACGCCCTATCTCAACCATGAGGCGCGTTCGCTAAACTGGGATGGGGGATTGTGGATCCCGCATCCCGTGCAGAACAACATGTATCCCCTGGCCGCTGAGGACAAGACCGACCTCGTGGTCGATCTCGCCCATCATCTGGCGCAGGTTCCAGCGGACGCGCCAATCGAAAGCTATCGCGACTGGCTCTACAACCAATACGGCGCCAAGATCGCCGAGCGCTGGCCTTTGCGATACACAAGGAAGTACTGGACCCTTGACGCGGCAGAGCTCGGAACCGGCTGGATCGGCAACCGCATGCGCCGCGCGGATCTGCGCGAGGTCGTGCTGGGAGCGGTCTCCGAAAACCCGCCCAACACCTATTACGTCTCCACGATGCGGTATCCGGAACGGGGTGGCTACCGGGCATTCCTTGCGCCGCTTCTCGAAACGGTTGACATCAGGACAGGCATGAGAGCGGTCGAGATCGACAATCGGAGCCGAAGCGTCCGCTTCAAAAATGGCGAGGTGCAGAGTTACGGGCGGATGATCTCAACCATGCCTCTGCCCCTGCTGATCCAGATCATGACGGATGTGCCGCCGGACATCCGCGCGCTTGCGGATACGCTGTTTGCCACGTCAATCGACATCGTCTCGATCGGCTTTCGGAAACCACGCGTCTCGCCGAGCCTGTGGTTCTACATCTACGACACCGACATTCTCGCGTCCCGGGCCTATTCGCCGAGCATCAAGTCCCCGCACAATGCGCCGGAAGGCCATTCCTCGCTGCAGTTCGAGATCTATTCCTCACAGCGGATGCAGCATGGCCTGTCCCCCGAGGCGCTGGTCGAACACTGCTTGCAGACGGTGGAGACCATGGGGCTTGCGGAACGTGACGAGATCGTTCTCACCCATCACAAGCACCTTCCCTTCGGCAATGTCGTCTTCGATCTTGGGATGGAGGAACGCCGCAATACCGTCCGCGAGTGGGTAGAAAGTCAGGGAATTGCGCTCGCTGGGCGCTTCGGCGAGTGGGATTACCTGTGGTCCAACCAGGCCTTCATGTCCGGCAGAGCCGCCGCTGATGCAATAGCCAAGTGAAAGCCTCGGCAGTCGCTCAACCGTTCAAGCCACGCACAAGATTGCTGATGCACTACGGCTGTTGGGGACTGAAAGGGCTGCTATCCGCGCAGTTGGGCTAGAGAAGCTTCCGCTCAGGTGCCTCGATAACCGGAGGCCTTCCATGAATCGCGTGATACTCGCCCGCTACTCGGAACCGTTGGAGTGGATCAAGCTGATCCCGGACGACTTCGAAGTCGTGATCTACAACAAAGGCGAACCGATAACCTCTCCGGAGATCATCCAGCGTGCCACGCGGATCATCGACCGTCCGAATGTGGGCCGGGAGTCGGAGACCTATCTCAATCACATGTTGAATGAGACCGAGGATAACGACGATTTCACCGTCTATGCGCAGGGCGACCCCTTCGAGCACAGCCCTGACTTCATCAATCTTCTGCATACCTGGAAGCATTGGCAGGACTTGCAGCCCATGTCCTGGCAGTGGCTTGAGGACAAAATGGTCCCGCCGACCACGCTTCTGGCCGAATACCAGCGCGGCCTGTTCGGACGCCCTCGCGTCAGGGTGGAGCGCTTCTCGCTGTTGACATGGGGCCCGATCGATTTCGTCGACCAGGGAGCCTGGGGCATGGGCAATGTCTACCGCGTCATTCACGGCGGACTGCCTGACGGCACCAACATCGCGGCACACTTCCTGCGCCTTGCAAAGCTCGAAGAGCTGGCTACCAAGGCAGACCAGCACTCGATTGGCGTCTTCTCCTACGGCGCCATCTTCGCAGTGCGCAACAAGCGCGTGGCCGCGATATCGCCTGAGGCACTCAGCACCATGCTGAAATACACCGTGTCCGGCGTTACGGTCTATGGTTACATCCTGGAGCGCCTGTGGCTGCACCTGCTCGGCGAAGACTTCGTCTTGCCAAAGATCTCGCCGCCACCACTCTGAGCGGCCAAAGCTCTCAGCGCCAGACCACCAGGCCGGTTTGCTCACGCAGATCGGCCTGGTTGTTTTTGGAGTCGAGAGTGACCGCATCACGCGTTGACGCGAACAACGGCGAGGCATCGGTGCCAATCGCCGAAAACATCATGCATTGATTTCTTGCCGAAGAAGAATGGTGCCCGGAGGCGGATTTGAACCACCGACACGCGGATTTTCAATCCGCTGCTCTACCAACTGAGCTATCCGGGCATCTCGGCTTTTTTCGAAGCCTGCCGGTCTTTGTTTCAAGACCGCCGGGGTATTTCCCCGGGAGCGAGCGGGGTTATAACATCTTGTTCGGCCATGTCCAGCGCCTTCAGCCACTTTTTTGAAGAAGATGTGAAAATCGCAGAAAGGTGAGCGGGAACAAGGGGATCGCAGAGGATGGACGACCGGCATTCCGGGCGCCAGAGCCGTCAGTCGCGATAGTCGTCGTCGGCCTTGGCTTCGTCGTCTGCCACGGGAATGGCATAGGAGCCCTTCAGCCAGCGCGACAGGTCGAGATTGCGGCAGCGGTCCGAGCAGAATGGATAGTTCTCGCGCGTCGAGGGGCGACGGCATTCGGGGCAAGGCAGTGCCTTGCGCAGCGGCTCGACCTTGGCGGTCCGCTGTTCGTCTCCTTCCGCCATGGTCAGCCCTCCGTCCAGCCCGTATGCACGTCATAGCCCTCGCCCGAGAGCATCTGTAGCGTCTCGAAGAGTGGCAGGCCGACGACATTGGTGTAGGAGCCCACGATCTTCTGGACGAAGCTGCCGGCGATGCCCTGGATGGCATAGGCACCAGCCTTGCCACGCCATTCGCCAGAGGCGAGGTAGCATTCGATGTCGTAGCCGGAGAGGCGCTTGAAGCGGACCTTGGTCTCGACGATCTTCTGGCGCAGCTTGCCATCAGGGGCGATCAGGCAGACGCCGGTGAAGACCCAGTGGCTGCGGCCCGACAGAAGATGCAGCGCCGAGGAGGCCTCCTGCATTAATTCTGCCTTGGGCAGAATGCGGCGCCCGACCGCGACAACGGTGTCGGCGGCGATGATGTAGCTTCCGCCCCAGGTCAGATCCTTGCGGACCTGCTGATAGGCAGCGCCTGCCTTGTCTGCGGACAGGCGGCGGGCGAGCGTGCGCGGATGTTCTGATTTCTTCGGCGTCTCGTCGAGATCCATCGGCATCAGGCGTGCGGGCTCGATGCCCGCCTGCTTGAGGAGATCCACGCGGCGCGGCGACCCGGAGGCCAAAATCAGCTTCTGTCTCAATTCCATCCGAACGCGCTCCTCAAGCCTCAGCTTTTGGCCTAAGGCTTACTTGAAGCGGTAGGTGATACGGCCCTTGGTCAGGTCGTAAGGGGTCATTTCGACCAGGACCTTATCGCCGGCGAGAACGCGGATACGGTTCTTGCGCATGCGGCCGGCGGTGTGGGCAATGATTTCGTGTTCGTTTTCGAGCTTTACGCGGAAGGTGGCGTTCGGCAGCAATTCGGTAACGACGCCGGGGAATTCGAGGACTTCTTCTTTTGCCATAGAGCGGTTGTCTTTCCTGGGGTTTTAAAGCGGGGCGCGCGAAGGGCCCCGAAAATGTGGGCGGAAACTACACAATCGCCCGGCATTTGTGAACCTTGTAGATTCGGCTTTTGGAATTTGTTTCAAGAGGGGCAAAACCGCCGCTAATCCGGGGCGAGAACCAACCTGTCGCGGATCAGCTTTGTCAGGCGATCCCGCACGTCTCGATAGGCGGAAAGCCGCTGCTCGCGGCTGCCGGTCTCGACCGTCGGATCCGGCATCGGCCAGTATTCCACCTCGACCGCGGATGACCGTGTCAATTCGAGCGCTGCGTGATGAGCTTCGGGCGTGAGAGTAATCACGAGGTCGAAGTAGTCGTCTTCCATATCTTCCAGCGTCTGCGGCTGGCGGCGGCCGAGCGACAGGCCGATCTCGTCGAGCGCGACATCGACGAAGGGATCGCGCTCGCCCTTCTTCACCCCGGCAGAGGCGACCCAGGTGCCGGACGGCAGGGCCTGTCTTGCAATCGCCTCGGCCATCGGGCTGCGGATGACGTTCTGGCCGCACATGAAGAGGATCGCGCCGGGCCGCGACGGACGGCGGCTGTCGTCTGCGCCCTCGCTCATCGATCCTAGCCCCGCCAATAGAGAACGCAGACCAGGGTAAAGAGGCGGCGTGCCGTGTCGAAGTCGATCTTGATCTTGCCAGAGAGCCTATCCATCAGCGTCTGGGAGCCGTCGTTGTGGATGCCGCGGCGGCCCATGTCGATCGCCTCGATCTGCGACGGCGTCGAGGAGCGGATCGCCTCGTAATAGCTTTCGCAGATCATGAAGTAGTCTTTGATGATCCGCTGCAAGGGCGTCAGCGACAGGATGTGTACGGCGACATCCTCGCCGGCTTCCGTCTTGATCGAGAAGACGAGCTTGCGATCCATCAGTGACAGAAAGAGGTGATAAGGCCCGCCGGGATGGCCGGCGGGTTCGAACGTGTTTTCCTCGATCAGATCGAAGATGGCGACCGCCCGCTCATGCTCGACATCGGGGGTCGAGCGCCCGATGGTCTCGTCCAGCACGACATCTGAGAGCCGGAAGTCGCCCGCCGCCATGTACTAGTCCCCGAGATTGAGGCGAATGGCGACGGAGCGGGCATGGGCTTCGAGCCCTTCCGATTTCGCGAGCGCTATCGCCGCCGGTGCCAGCTTGCGCAACTGCTCCGGCCCGAGCCGCAGGATCGAGGTGCGCTTGACATAGTCCAGCACCCCCAGCCCCGAGGAGAAGCGGGCTGAGCGCGCCGTCGGCAGGACATGGTTCGAACCGCCGACATAGTCGCCGATCACTTCCGGCGTATGGCGACCGACGAAGATTGCGCCGGCATTTCGGATGCCTTCGATCAGGGGTTCCGGATCATCGACGGCCAGTTCCAGATGTTCGGCGGCGATGCGGTTGGCCAGAGGTATCGAATCCGCGAGCTTCTCGACCATGATGATCGCGCCGAAATCGCGCCAGCTGGCCGACGCCGTCTCGGCACGCGGCAGGGATTTCAGTTGCCGTTCAACGGCCGCCTCCACCGCCTCGCCGAGGGCGCGGTCATCGGTGATGACAATTGACTGAGCGCCGGGATCGTGTTCAGCCTGGGCGAGAAGGTCGGCCGCGAGCCAATCCGGATCATTGTCCTTGTCGGCAATGATGAGAACTTCGGAGGGACCTGCGATCATGTCGATGCCGACGGTGCCGAAGACGTGGCGCTTGGCCGCCGCGACATAGGCATTGCCCGGGCCAACGATCTTGGCAACCGGCGCGATCGTCTCGGTGCCATAGGCGAGGGCTGCCACGGCCTGAGCGCCGCCGATACGATAGATCTCTGTGACGCCGGCAATGCTGGCTGCAGCCAAAACCGTCGGGTTAATGGCGCCGCCGGTGGCCGGCACGACCATGACAACGCGCGGAACGCCTGCCACCTTGGCCGGCAGCGCATTCATCAGCACCGAGCTCGGATAGCTTGCCGTACCACCCGGCACGTAGAGGCCGACGGCATCGATCGCCGTCCAGCGCGAACCGAGGCCAACGCCGATCGCGTCTTCGTAGATGTCATCCTTCGGCATCTGGCGGGCGTGATGGCGCTCGATGCGCTCGGCGGCAAGCTTCAGGGCGTCGATCAGTTCGGGCGTGGTGGAGGCGAGTGCTGCTGCGATCTCTTCATCCGTCACCCGCATGGAAACGGTCGAAAAATCCACGCCGTCGAAACGTTTGGAATAGTCGGCGAGTGCCGCATCGCCACGCGCGCGCACATCATCGATGATCTTGCGCACGACATCGTTCACGTCGTCGGAGACTTCACGCTTGGTCGTCAGGAAGGCCGCAAAATGCGCCTCGAAATCTCCCGATGCCTGATCCAGCCAGATTGCCACGCCCCGTATTCCCTCTCAAGCAGTCTCAATTCAATCAAGCCGCGACGATTGCGCGCCGCTCGGCCTCATCAGCCAGCCTCGTGTTCCGGCCGTGTCGTCGTTTCCCAGGCACCGCCGGTATCTGCCAACTGGGCCTCGATGCATTCCACTTCAAGCGCGATCGTGCCGCCACCGGCGAGCAGCAGTTCGACCACACCATCAGGCCCCTCGCCCTTCGGTACGTAACGGATCGCGAGAAGGCTCATCACTTCGTCGGCCTTGCTGCGATCAAAACCGATCGAGCGAACCGCCTCGACGCGCTTGAAGCTCAGAGCCGCACGACGGCGCTCGAAGCTCTTCGAGGCACGTGCCGCCTTTTCCCAGACGAAGCGATTGGCCGCGAGCGAGAAAAGACCCGAGCGGGCCGAGAAGTTCAGATCGCCGACCTTGAACACGGCATCCTGCATATGGGCCGAGATGATCGAGAGATCATCGGCATCGAGCGCCAGCAGTTTCAAGTCCGTCATGTCACCTCACAGTATCGCCTTTCGGCGGTGCCCGTCGAATTTCATGTTTTCGACATAGGTTGCGGCTTGTCCAGTGGCAACGGGGCAAAAAGACTTTTCGCCCCGCATCGCTGCGAAAGAGTGGGACCGAGCCGAGGCTCAGTCGCTGATGCGCTCAACAATCGCGCCGCAGCGGGTGAGCTTTTCTTCAAGCCGCTCGAAACCGCGATCAAGGTGATAGACGCGGCTGACCATGGTCTCGCCTTCGGCGGCAAGGCCGGCGATGACCAGAGACACCGAGGCACGCAGATCGGTTGCCATGACCGGGGCGCCACGCAGGCGGGTCACGCCTTCGATGCGGGCGGTCTGGCCCGACAGCGTGATCTTGGCGCCGAGGCGGGCCAGTTCCTGCACATGCATGAAGCGGTTTTCGAAGATCGTCTCGGTGACATGCGAGACGCCGTTCGCACGGGTCATCAGACCCATGAACTGCGCCTGCAGATCGGTCGGGAAGCCCGGGAAAGGTTCGGTCACGATATCGACCGGGCGGATCTGATCGCCATGGCCGATGACGCGGATGCCGCCCTCGACGGCCGAAACTTCGGCGCCGGCGCGACGGATTGCCTCAATGGCCGTGTCGAGGAGCGTAATGTCGGTGCCCGACAGCGTCACGTCGCCGCCGGTCATGGCGACAGCCATGGCATAGGTGCCGGTCTCGATGCGGTCGGGCAGAACACGGTGACGCGCGCCGGAGAGGCTGGTGACGCCCTCGATCGTGATGGTGGAGGTGCCGGCGCCTGAAATCTTGGCGCCCATGGCGTTCAGGCAGTTGGCGAGATCGACGACCTCAGGCTCGCGGGCGGCGTTGCCGATCACGGTCGTGCCGCGGGCGAGCGAAGCCGCCATCAGCATGACATGGGTCGCGCCGACCGAGACCTTGGGGAAGGTGTAGCGGGCACCGATCAGGCCGCCCTTCGGCGCCTTGG
Organism: uncultured Allorhizobium sp.; assembly: GCA_958439205.1. GTDB lineage: Bacteria > Pseudomonadota > Alphaproteobacteria > Rhizobiales > Rhizobiaceae > Allorhizobium. The sequence goes on from OY288189.1 coordinate 4,408,600, forward strand.
CGTTGATGTAGCCGCCGTCGATTTCCATCTCTGCGCCGAGCGCCGTCAGGCCCTCGATGAAGAGGTCGACCGGACGCGTGCCGATGGCGCAGCCGCCCGGCAGCGAGACGCGCGCCTGGCCTTCGCGGGCAAGCAACGGGCCGATGACCCAGAAGCTGGCACGCATCTTCGAAACCAGCTCGTAAGGTGCGGTGGTATCGGCCACGGTGCGGCAAGTGAAATGTACGGTGCGCGAATAGGAACCGTCCTGATGTTCGCGGCGACCGTTGACGGCGATATCAACGCCATGGTTGCCGAGAATGCGGATCAGGCCTTCGACATCTGCCAGATGCGGCACGTTTTCGAGCGTCAGCGTATCGGACGTCAAAAGCGAGGCGATCATCAGGGGAAGCGCTGCGTTCTTGGCGCCCGAGATCGGGATGATCCCGTTCAACGCATTGCCACCAACAATCCTGATGCGATCCATGAGAGCCTGCGATACGGGCGAGAAATGCCCGCCTTTCCTTGAGAAGGTGTGAGGGGAAGCCAATCCGGCGAGGCTGGCTCTTTAGACGAAAAGTACAGAGGGTTCAATTGACGCTGCAACGCTCGGTTAATCACCGGGTTTGGACGAATTTGCGGCAGGATCGGCATTGTTCACATCCCGATCACCGCCCTCGCCTTCCGCAGCGGGCTCCACCGAAGTCGCCTGCGCGGCCGGCAGCCCCACGCCGTCTTCGGCCTCACCGGCCCGCCGCGCCCGCGACTGCTGCTTGCGACGGGCGAGATTTTCCCGAAGTTTTGCCGCCGCGCGTTCACGTCGCCGCTGTTCCGCATCGGAGAGCACACGTTTTCCACGATCGGCGAGCGGCACGCCTTCGAGCCGGCCTTCGTCCGCTTCGCCCTTGTTTTCCGGGTCATTTGTCATGAGCGCGTGATATCCGATCGGAGGAAAATCGAAAAGTCCCTTCCGCCCCCGTCACAAAACTTGGCCGTACAAACGCTTTACGGCTTGCGCTGCCCGAAACTCTATGGCAATAGGCGCCTCGTTCCGGGCCGACCACATGCGTCGCCCGCCAGATGCTGCTATAGCTCAGGGGTAGAGCACTCCCTTGGTAAGGGAGAGGCCGAGAGTTCAAATCTCTCTAGCAGCACCATTTTCCTGTTTGATTTTCAAATAGTTGACTGTTATCAGGGCTTTGAAAGCACCTCGGTGGTACACAGAGGTGGCCACATGGTCTTGCAAATGCCCCGTCCCTTCAAGCATCCGAAAACCGGCGTCTATTATTTCCGCGTTCGCGTTCCCGTCGATCTGGTAACGCAATTCGGGAAGACTGAGGAGAAGATATCGCTGAGGACCAAAGAGCCCACTTTGGCCAAACAGCTATTCTCGGAAAAAGAACGAGAATTCGAAGCGCGCTGCAAAGCGTTCCGGGCGAAGCCTGAACCCCTGCCCCACCGTCAGATTGTCGCCCTCGCGGGAAAACTCTATCTCCAGTTCATGGCACCGCTAGAGGACGAACCGGGCGAGCCTGAGCTTTGGCATCGGGTCCTTGAGATCGGTGAGGCCGTGTATGCCAACGAAGACAAGATGGAGCGCTGGTACGGCCCGGCTATCGATGAACTTCTGCAGCGCGAGGGCTTGGCCGTCGATGCATCGTCCCGATCACGGCTTTTGCATGAGGGGCATAGCGCGCTGAGGCAAGCCGCAGAACAGCAACTCAAGCGCTCGCAAGGCGACTACAGCCCTGACCCAAATGCTCAGAGATTTCCGCAGCTGGCACCATCGGCGAAAGACGACGGGGTTACCTTGCATGACCTCTTCAAACTTTGGGAACGCGATCACGTTGCGGAGGGAAAAACGCTTCGGACGGTCGAGGACTTCCGGCATAAGATCGAGGATTTCATCAAGTTCCTTGGTCACGGCGCGGCTACTCGCGTGACCCCCAAGGACGTAGCAAACTACACTGAGTATCTTCGACATGAGCGCGGCCTAACCGCCCGCACTGTCAGCGCCAAGTACCTCGCTGCAATCCGTACCATTTACAGAACGGCGATCTCGAAAATAGTTGTCGCGGAAGACCCGACAGCGCCAGTGCGGGTCCGTGTACCGAAAACAATCCATGAACGACCACAAGGCTTCACAGATGCTGAGGCGGCCAAAATCCTCCAGTGCGCCCTTCGTGATCCATCCACACTTGGCAAAATGTCTGAACTGAACAAGCTTGCGATCCGATGGGTGCCGTGGATTTGCGCCTACACTGGCTCCCGCGTGGGCGAAGTCACCCAACTCCGTCGAGAAGATTTCGTTGATGAGGTTGGCATCCAATGCGTCCGGATTACGCCAGAAGCGGGCACAGTGAAGACGAAAAGATACCGGATGGTGCCGCTGCATCCTCACCTGATTGAGATGGGCCTTTTAGACTTCTTGAAGGGGATGCCAGCAGGACCCCTCTTCTACCGGCCAAGCAAAAAGAAGACGCGACCCGGCTACAATCCATGGGACAGCGTTACGGGCAAGGTCAGCACATGGGTACGAGGGACTGCAGGGGTCAAAGACCCAAGGGTGCAGCCCAATCATGCCTGGCGCCATCGTTTCAAAACTATTGCCCGCGACGTTGATATCGCTCAGCGCTACATGGATGCCATACAAGGACACGATGATGGTAGTGCGAGCACCGACTACGGCGAATACACCATGAAAGCGCTCTATCGTGAAATTCTCAAGCTTCCGCGCCACGGGTGATCACCCCCCCTCAATCGCCACCTCAGGCCTGACGCATGGGCGTACTATCCGGCAACTTGTTGATGGCCAACGGGGGACACATTGGGGGCTAAAACAGATGCCCATCGACCAAAGACACAGATGGCTATCTGGACATGCCTTTCCTTCGGACCTCCGTCCTCCGTCGTCTACAATGAGACAACCTAGACCGAGATACAGAGGGGGCATGTGCAGGTGATCGTTCTGAACCTTCCTATACTAATAGGTATATGCACAGGGGGGCCCATCCTAGTGTGCGGGGTAATCCATCAGGGGGACATCGAGGGCCCCAATCGGTTCGGCAAGGTGGACGGAATGCCGACGACGTAGGACGGAGGTCCGAAGTAAATTAACCCCGCCACAGCGCCACCTAGAAGACACACAGGCAGCAGGAGGATCGGGCCTTGTTGTGATGGCCCCAACAGATGGACAACGCCACGCATAGGCCTCCTACGCACGTAGTGGCAGCTGCAACGGCTACTCCCGCTTCCGCTTGGGCTTCTGAGGCGTCCCCTCCAGAACGTGAAGGATATCCTCCAGCCCCCTCGGCTTCATCTGCATGTAGCGCATGGTGGTGACGATGGCCGAATGGCCCATCCACTCCATGACGCGCTTGATATCGACACCAGCCAGCACCAGACGGGTGCAGCAGGTATGCCGGAGGACGTGCGGGGTGACGTCATGGAAGTCCAAGACCGCCCGCATGGTGTCCCACCGTGACCGCATCTTGTGTTCGTTCTGGCTCGTGAACGGCCCCTTATTGCCCCGTGCTTCCAGCCTTTGACGGCGGGCGAGCATTTCCCTCACGCGCTTCGTCAGGGGGACTGTGCGGGGCCGTTTGGTCTTCGTCTTCCAGAACGTCACGGTCGAGAACTGAGGGCCGAAGTCCTCCCATGCCACCGTCATCATTTCCGCGAAGCAGCGCGCCCCGGTGTCGATGAGGGCAATGGTCAGGTCAAAGTTGTCCTGATCGTTCTGCGCCGACCAGTAGGCCAGCAAGACGCGCTCCTCCTGCTCATCCAAGAACCGGAAGCGGGTCTTCTCGACAGCGTTCCACTTGATCGAGGGCATCTTGTCGATGGCCCCGGCGTCGTGTGCTGTCTTGAGGATTTTGGAGAGGGCGGCGATCTTCTTGTTGACGTAGGAGGGCGACAGGCCCTCGTCAGCGAGATCGGACTTCCAGTCGGCAATGTCTGCGGAGGTGATCTCGTTCAGGGGCTTATTGCGCCCCCAGTAGTCCACTGCGGTCTGACCGTTGCGGATTTGGGCGGCACCTCCACGGGCCTGAGAGGACCAGACGGTGCGCTTCACGAAGTCGAAGCATGGTCCGAGGATGGACAGGTCACGGGTCTTGGAGCCGCTGATGTGAATGCTGACAGGCGGGAGCGGCTTGCCCATCTCTATCGCGTCACGGGCGGCGACCTCCCATTTGATTGCATGTTCTTCTGTTGGGAATGTGGGCCGGAAGCGATTGCCGTCCTCAAGGGTGACGTCGGCTTGCCACTTGTTGCCTCTTTGGCGGGCCATATCACGCCTCCCGACTGGTGAGAGGAACGACGGCGACGGCTGAGGCTTCTGCTTGTGCCAAGACTTCATCAATCTTGGACCGTGCCCATTTCAGCGGTCGCACCACGTCGGCGCTCGCTAACGGATGCCCGTTCACTGCCGCCCGCATGGCCGTCATGATGACCTCTGTGGCGATGGTCATGTCCGACACGCTGTAGTCGAGCGGGGTGGCGGATTTCTGCTGTCTGCTGGTTTGCATTGGAAGCCCCTGTTGAGAAACGAGGCCCCCTTAATAGCCAGGAAAACAACCGGCACAACAAGGGATAAGGACACCCGAAGGTGGCGGTTCGGGGTAGTCACTCGGGGGTGACGATTGGGGGCAGATGGGACCGCAGCCGGATGCGCATTTTGTGCCAAGGCAGTCACCCGAAAGCGACGACACGCCAAATCGTCGCACTCTAGCGACCAAACAGACTATTCAGGACAGACCAGATGCCGCCCACGGCCAAAGCGCCGATCACCAGCCAACTGCCGACAACAATAACCGTATCCATCGTCATGCCTCCCCCTTGGCGGCATCGAATACCTTCTGAACCGCCGACTTGCTGAAACCTACCTGTGCCGCGATCTGGCGAACACTCACGCCATCAGCCTTCATCTGGGTCATGACCGCCTTCACCTCCGGCGTGATCATCGCGGGACGTCCTCCGGTTCGACCCTCGGCTTTCGCCTTGGCAATACCTTCCAGTTGGCGCTCCTTGCGCAAGTCAGTCTCAAACTCTGCGATACTGGCGAGGATGCCGAAGACAAGCTTCCCGGTTCTGGTGGTGGTGTCGAGCGTTGCGTCGTCCAGCACTCGGAACCCAACGCCCTTCTCATTCAGGCCCTCTACGATCTGGTGGAGGTGCGATGCCGACCTTGCAAGGCGGTCCAGCTTCGTCACGAGCAACACGTCGCCCTCTCGGACGAAGCGAAGGCACTCGTCCAAGGCGGGGCGCTCCCGGTCAAGGCCGGACTGTTTCTCGCTGTAGACCTTCTCGGCACCTGCCGCCTTGAGACGGTCGATCTGAGTTGCGTGATCTTGTCCCGTGGAACTCACCCTGGCGTATCCAACAATCATGAAGCGTCCACTTTTCTCTAAATTAATGGTGGACGAACAGATAGTGGACTAAAAGTGGACGGTCAATAGGCCGCGTCCATAAAGTGTACGTTTGTGGACAGATCGGCGCGGTGCAACGGTTAGTCAATTGCGCGATAATCCATTGCTCGGATTGGTGGCTTCGGGAGCGGATTGAACCCTTCTAGCGGGTCACCCTGCATGAAGTGATCAATGACGTTCTGTTTCGAGAACGGTGTGACGACAATGCGAAAGCTAGGGGCTTTGCTGATGCGCCAGAGTAGCGGCATGGGAGGTAGTCCCCAGCCAACGAAGTTCGTATTGCCGAAGTCCAAGTACACAGGATGGGTCGCAGATATCCAGTGATCAATGAGCGGGAAACGGCGTAAGGGCAATCGCCAGCCCCGCGCCGCGCCGTAGTCCGGAATATCGGCTGACAAAAAACTCCGGAATGTAATGACATCGCTCCCCTTTCTCATTCCATCGACAATCCATGCCATTGGACCATAGAAAGCCTCACGGGACCGCCGTTCGTCTCCCGGTAGGTGCGAATGCTGGAACTCAAGAACGGTCCTGTTGGGGGTCTGGACGTCAGCTATGTGAACGTCTCCTCCGGGGCCTTCAATCCGTATCTCTTGGCATTCTTGCGGGAACTCGTTCTTCCAATCACGATGCCAGGCAGTTTCCCGTTCCCACCATTTGTCACAGTTTGCCGTTCTGTGCGCCCAATGGTGAACCCTTTGTTGGCCACAACGGGGCGTCATCGGTAGACCACATGCCTGACAGACACCTCGAAGCCCGACAGCAGCCTCATGGCGATGCCCATCAACCAGCGCGTACTTCATTCACAACTCCCCGAGCCTCAGTCAGGGCGAAGGCTAATATGGGGCCTTGATGGGTGCAACCGGAGGGGCCGGGGGGTATCGCGGTTCCCCGATTGTCGAGTTCGCCCCCTCGGATTTTTGGGTCAGATTTAGGTTGACCCATGTGCAAACTTCACGAACGGATTAAGCCAGCCGTCTATTCATCAGCCCGCTTAATCACATATCCGGTGATTTCGCCGGAGGCATGTGCGTCACGCGCCATCGCAAGAGAATGACCACTAGCACGCCATATTGAAATCTCGTCGCCAAACATCCGCTGGGACACCAAGCACAAGCTGGAGAAAATCTTCGGCCCCATCGGAACCAACACTGTTCGCGCAACACCGCTTAGTGACAAAATCAGAGAACGCATCTCCCAAAATGTTTGGTACGGTGAAAGAACCGGATATTTTATAATACGGTCAGCATTAATCAGTTCGAAAAATGAACGATTGGCCGTCTCAACCTGCTTTTCAAACTTCTCATCGCTTCCGATAGGGAAGAAGGCGAATGTCACGCTCGGATCTAAGAATTCAAGTGCGCCGACCGCGTGATCAGTCTCATAGCCCAAGCCGAGAACAAGCGCCGTAGGCCGCTCGGGATTGGAGGTCCAGCCGCCAAAATTATCCAATGGCGCAAAATCTAGAAAATCTAGCTCCTCAGAAGGCGGTGGCACGAAGACGGCTACTGAATAAAAAACCGTTATCTCTGCATTCTTGAAGAATTCCGAGTCCAGTAGTTCGGCGAGCAAAAAGGCCATCGCCCCGCGATTGAGCGAGGAAACATCAATGCAAATCTTACAGCCACAAAAGTCTGCGCGAGCATTCAGATTTTGAAGCCGGCTTTTGATGGACACACCGTCTTGCAGCTCGTGACCGCCACATTCCTTCAGGAATTTAAGATTGTTGTCGAAACTAAGTTGATGGCCGTCCGGAAACACATAGCCCAAGATCGTTTTCGCGCAGCGACAATACCGTTCAGCAACATGACGCGCACGAGCCTCATAACCAACAGCAAAGATCAGAAGGTCAAACTCAAAGTCGTCCTCCGGGTTGACGTTGAACAGGTCAATTTTCATCGCTGAAATCCAACTTAGCTTGCCGATTTCCAGTTTGCGGGCTTAGCAGCGTTGTAAGGCTGATCTCTCTGTCGAGCGACAGCGGAAGCTTATAGTGTGCTGCGAGGAGATAGTTCAAACGAAAGCGATTACCCACAACGTTCGAAAGGATGTCTTCGGAGTCTTGATCGGGGACGTAAACAAGCGCTCCGATGTTCAGCGCCTTTCCGATAGCAGAAAGGTCGTCAGCGTTAACTCCGTGATCTACACGAAACGAAAGGGGAGGTTGATCACTAAATTTCGTTGACATAAGTCCGCGATGAAGCGCCGAGCCAATGGCATCTAAGAATGGTAGAAGTCCGCGTCCCTGATATTTCCGGCTACGATGCGGGACGGTTTTTAGAAGGGACCGCATTACTCGGATGGCCTTCTGGATCTCATCCGCCTGTCTGGCTCCCGAAACGGTTTGCTTACCTTCCAACTGCTTGTATTCGGCGACGAGCGGAGCGAATAAATTTATGAGGCTTCGAGGGTTCCCTTCCGTCAAGGCCAACATCGACGGATTACCAGAATAGAGTATGTAGCTTTTACGTGAGCGGCTGTTCAATTGTTCAATTTGCAGTCCAGCTTTTGAGGGTCGAGAAAAATACTCCCTAAGAACGACAATATTTCGCACCTTTCGAAGTGTTTTTGCCGCTGATTTCTCATCAAGCTCTTCTATATTTGAAAGGTCAATTCCACGCAAATTAAGATATGCCTGAAAACTCGCATCCTTCTCGCTTAGAGACTGAAATATCCTTCCAAGTGGCTTTGTGCTGCTGTACTTTTTTACTGCTGAATTTTGATCGACGGCATCATCATCCTCGAATGCGAAATATGATGTACCAAGCATGGTCTCAACTTCGGCATTTATACCGGCCTGAAGAAGCATTAAATTGCACAATCGCCGGGAAAAATCGTACCCGTTTTCCTTTCGCGCAAAACTCAAATCGATATGGCTATAGTCGTGAGTGTGGGAAGCGCCTCGGTCATCGAAAGACGAGCGGAAATTTTTGTTGAACGGGGCCAAAGCTAGTTTGTAATTTATCTTCAGCTTGTCGACTTCCCCTCTAAGATCAGAGAAAAGCGACTCTTGGACAAATGAGGGAGCGACCTCCATTTCGTCAAAAAGGAAACTCCAACGCCTCGTCTCCAACCCCGAGACGTGATTGTGAATATCCGCTGCACCGCGCATCCCTTCGCGATAGTCGACAAAGAGATACTTGTTGTCCTCGTTCGATAAGGGACTGTTGCCGAACTTTAGTTGGTTTCGCAAAATTCCGATCTGCGCCAACCGCTGCGACAATGCGGCCCGAGTTTCCGCGAATGTGTAGGCGCGCGGCTTGAGAAGCCACAGATCTGCAAGGTGAACACAAATGTCCCGCTCTTTCCGCGAGTCCAACTTTGTCACCAAATTGGAATAAAATTGCCCCTCCGCTTGCGGAAGATTTTCCCAATCGATGAATGTTGCGGTGATTGCCTTAAATATGTGGGTGGTGAAAGCGCTCATCCCGAGGAGTTCTGCGGCGCTTTCGTCAGGGACATCTTTGGTCAGGCCATTTAGCTGACCATGCCAACTTCTGTCCGCCGCTACGAAAACGGATACAAAATCGATCTTCTGCTTTAAACTAGCAGCCTCATCGCCGCCCCACTTTTGAAGGGCGGGCAGGGTCAGCATTTTCAGCAGGGTCGTTTTCCCTGAGCCTCGCGGCCCTGACAAAACTGTATGACCTTTCGCGATCAGACGCTCCAACGCGTTTGGCGGCGATACGAATGAACCGGCAATCTCGGCGTCGGTTTTATGCTTGGCGTTGAACGTATCGAAAAATGGATTTTCATGCATTGACTGGTGCCAACTCTTTGATTTGTCCATCGGCTTCGGTGGCGATCACTCCGCTCGCTTCGAGCGCTTCAACTAGCGACGCATGGTCGGAAGGCATTAGACGCCGAAGATCGGGAAAGCTCGAAATCAAGTCTGTCCAGATCATCTTTCCAGAGGCCTTGACGGCTGCAGCCACACTTTTTGCAAGATCCGGTATGTACCCGCGATATCCGAAGCCCGAAATCACTGGCAGACCGCCAGGAATGCTCGTCTTCGACTGCCATCCGATGCTTGGCGTCCAGTTCCACGCACGAACCGTGCCGGCAACACGAGCAATTTCCCCCGACTTAGCCTCCTCCAACTCGATGACATAGAATTGGTTCGGGCACGGATTATGCTCGTCCCCCGTCCTGGTTGCCGCAAAACTTGCACAGGAAAGGACAATTGGTGCCGAATTGCCTCCGATACAAAACAAGTTAGAGCGATGCCTATGCCCGTGGATGATGAACCACTCACCAAGCGATGCTTTGCTGAGCATATCGGCCAGTCGCTCCGACCCTTTCATAGTGCTTGTATCGTCAAAAGCGTCAGTGGAGACGGGACGTATATGGTGATGAAAAAGGCAAATATTTTGCTTATGGGGTGCTGCCTTCACCGCAGTCTTCAACTGCTCCTCAATACTGTCTAGCGTGATATCGCTGATGCGTCCCCGCTCCAACTCTGGTTCAGCGTCGGAACCAAAGCCGTGAAACGCACAGGAATTGATGTTCAAGATCCGATACTGATCGTCTTCTAGTATGGAGAAATGGTTCGCCCAATATTCGAGCAGGTTGATCCGATGCTCGGCCGGATTGGGGAATGGAAATCCCGGCTCTAGCGTTCTTAAGAAGCCGCGTGGGTCGAATTTGTTTTGCTTGTGCCGCGTATCTAGATCGTGGTTTCCGCATGTTGCAACCAGCTTGGTTCCAGAAAACTTTCCCGATAGTGAGGAAAGCTCCTTCCAGACAGATTGGATCGCGTGAGTATCAGCCTTGTCGCCCAGATCACCACCAACGATCAGTAGATCGGGAGGGGCAATGTCGCCGCTCTCAAATAGCTTTATGAAGCCAGCAAGCGGATCAATGTTAGGCTTTCTCGTCGGCGCAGAAAAGTCGATAAGAGACGGGGCTAATACAGCTTTGCCATCAGACGCCTTTCGAGCATCCGAGCAAAAGGCATGAAGATCGGAGAGAACTGCTATTCTCATGCTACCAATTCTTGACTAATATTTCTCCGCTCTTTCGGCGGCTAGCGGCGAACCCCGCTATGTTCTTCTGCACTAGATACTTTTCACTGCCCCACTCGTCGGCAATAAATTCCACAATTTCATCATCTATGAAGCTGAGCAGAAATTTGGCGCCTACGGAATTGATCTTCTTGAGGAGTACTGAAAGCCGCTCCGTATCCTGATGGTTGAAGTGCCCCTTGACGTACTCATTGAATATTCTGCCTTCCGATTTCACATAAGGCGGGTCGAGGTAGACAAAATCGCCTTCACGTACATGCTCAGAAATTATGGAGTAAAAATCCCCATGCTCTATCAATGTATTTTGTAACCGCTCTGAGCAAATCAACAGATCATCACAGGTTGGATACTCTCCACGCCTTTGCGAAGCATATGGAACATTAAACTTACCAGTTTTGTTGGTACGAAACAGTCCATTGAAGCAATTTCGATTTAGATAAAGCATGGATGCCGCTCGATCTAATTCGTCATTTTCACAGCCGAAACTATTTCGTATTTCTAGGTACGTCTCTTTATCTCTGTCAGGGACCATCAGTCGCCTGTGAAGCTCCAACGGGCGATTTTTTACTTGATTAAAAAGATTGACTACCTCCCAATTTAGATCCGATATGATCGCACTATTCGGATTTAAATGAAAGAATAATGCGCCCGACCCGACGAAAGGCTCCAAATATCTGGAGTAGCTTGGGGGCGAATTTTCCGCCAACTTCTTGACGACCGACCTTTTGCTACCCGCCCACCGTAGAAAAGGTTTCGCAGAAGCCGCACCAATTATTGCATCTTTGTGCCCGCTCACCGGTTCAGCCATAACCTAAATACGCAACTTCATTTATTCTCTACCAATTCAATACATTGTTTCAATGCCGCGAGCGGATCAAGCCGGAAGTTTGGCAACGGCGTCTACGCGACAAATCATAAACACTTTTTGAGCCACTGCTCGATCTATGAAGCCGTCAGATTAAGGCTGATGCATCCGCTCGGTGAGAAAGAAGACTCCGTGCAGGGTGGTGACAAGCATCGACGCGAATGCCAGCAAGATCGATGATCCAACAGCGAATTTGATAACGTCCCAAATGTATGCACCATGGCTATAAGCCGAAAGAGACGCCGTGATTTTCGGGATTGTTGGGGCAAGCGCATTTACACAGAGCAGGACCATGCAAAGCGCAAACGACAAGATCACGAGATAGGAGAATAGGTAAGAGAGGAACTGACGGCGGTTCAACGGGTGCGGCACATATGCCCCTGCAACGCGAATTGATATTTTTGGAGCGGGGTTTGGAAGAACGGTGTCCATACCTATTCCGCCGAAAGTCGATACGGCAGCTAACCCCGCAAAATAGAAGCCAGGCAGCGTCGATAATATGGTCAAGATACCAGCGAAGACGCCCTTTTCACCAAGCCAAACGAAATCCAATCCCAGACCTATATATACCGCGCCCAAAAAGAGAGAGATAAATAAAGGGAGCCAAATAGTATATTTGGACATCTCTGGATGCTCAATGCTTCGATAAGCAAAGCCGCGTGTCAGTTCGTAGATAAGTTCCCGCACCATTAGATCGACCTATAGGTAAGGAATTTGGTCGCCGCCGGAGAGGCGACGCGCGCTACCACTGCATTTGTGGATTGCGCCAAAGGTGGAAATATGGGGCCAACTTCAAAACTCTCGATAAATTTGTCATTTAAAGGCTGCCCGGTTGCGGCGTCCAATTCGACAGTAATCAATCGCGTTGAGCCTGGCTGCCTATACGACACTTTTGCGGTGCCATAGGCATCGGAGTTGGCGCGCATCGCGTGCTCAAGCGAGTTCCAAAGCTGTTTGGGAAGGTTGCCCCGATCAATGGTTAGTTTCAATTCCGTTTTCGATTTCTTTAGATAAGGAGCGCCAGCGATTGGCAGCACTGGCTCATCCTTTATTAGGCTGATACCTGACAGGTGGCCGTCATTTATGTCCTTTATCAGCGCAGCTGATGGTCGCCCCCTGAGATCGACATGCGGGCAACAGCGTTCCATGCGAGCATGGCCATCCCTAGTCAAACCTCCGCCGGGTGCCGGATACGCGTAGAATGACTGATTGCCATTGTACTCGTAGTTCAGCATTTTGCTGAGAATGCGCTGAACCAGACCGGCATGAATGTTAGTCACCCGCTCGATTGCACACGTGTATATATTTGGCGCCCCGGCCTCTGGAGCGGTCGAGATCAAAACATGACACGCGAAGTCCGAGCCAATGTTTCCGACTTTTGGGTGCTCCGTGAAGTGGCCGCTCAATGGATCGGAATAGACGCTATTCGGTGCCTTTTTATCCGATAGCCGCAACAAGAGTATCATATATTGATCGGCAGCCGAAAATCGCACGTCGCCGATCAACATTGTGCCCTCGCCGCCGTTTATCGGATAGATTTGACCGCTGTGGCGCATCTTGTTCCAGACGGCCATGAGTTGGTCCATCGTTGGCAGCGATGCGCCAATCTTTTTTGATGCGACTTCAATGTTGTATAGAAAAAATGTACGACGATCGTTCTTCATTTGTAGCCCGACTGGAATGTGTGCGCAGCATCTCCATCAGAATTTATCAGGGGTTGCAACCTGATGAAAAAATTCCACCTTCAGCGAATGCAAAGATTAGCGGATCTGAGTGGATGCCCCCGGCCTGACCTACTTGCAGATTGTGCCCGAAGGCAACGACCAGCTGGCGCTTTCCCGTAGCGTCAACGACATCCAGCAAGTTACCCGGAAGCGCAGCACCTTGACGGAGTGAGAGCGATGGGGTCGTCACACACGATCAATCCCGCGAATGTCGAAGCGGAAACCGGACGTGAACTCCTGCTTCGGCCTTGAGGCACAAGATGAGACACGCTGGTGGTACACAGAGGGCTTGACTACCCCCTTACGAACCCCGTAAATCCGGGCATTATACGAATATTACGCCGAGTTCAAATCTCTCTAGCAGCACCATTCTTACCCACATCCCCAGCCGACATACTTCAACACCCGAAAATCGCAGCCGTTCGCGAATCTGCGGCGTGCGTCCTCGCGATCCGTCCGAACGAGGCGCTGTCGCCCTCACACCCCTCGCGGTGAGAGGCCGTTGAACACCAAATCCAGATGGGACCTCACATAAGCGGCGAGGTCGATGGAACGTCGGCCGTCGAAGATCAGGTGGTCCATCATCAGCGCCAGGATCGGGGCGACGATGATTTCGGCGTTGGCGCCTTCGCAATCCCGGAACTCGCCGGCAGCGACCCCCTCTTCCAGAAGTCTTTGCGTACACGTGATGAGAGGGTCGACCAGTTCTGCGTGGTGCATGTCGATTACCTGCGGAAACCGCGCACCTTCGGAGATGACGAAGCGGAGAAGTTCCCGCGCCCGGCGGTCCTGGGTGATGCGATCATAGGCGAGCAGCAGAAAAGATCGCAGACGCTCGGCATAGCCGCCCTTAAGCGTCTCCATATTGCGGAGAAGCTCTTCAAGCGGCACCGAAATATGCGCAATCATCGCCGAGAAGAGATCCTCCTTCGTCGGGAAATACACATAGATGGTACCCTTGGTCACCCCTATCCGGTCGGCGATATCTTCGACCCGGGTCGCGGTGAAGCCATGGGCGACAAACTCTTCGAAGGCGGCATCGAGGATTTGTTTGGGCCGAAGCGCCTTTTGCGCGGCCCTCGTTAACTTCTTTTCGTTCAGCATCAATATACCTTGTTCCGCAGCCTGCGCAAAAATTCATTGACTAACCGGTCATTCAAATATAGCTCTGAACCATCAAACTTCAAGGGGCATTCATGCGACGGTTCCGTTCAATCCTGATGGTGGCGTGCTCCTGCGCCTCCCTTATTGCCTGCGCTCCCACCGAAGAAGCCGCCGAGAAACCCGCCAGACTGGTGGAAACCGTCACGGTGAAGGCGGAGCCCTGGTCGGAAAGCATTACCAGCACAGGCGAGATCAACGCCCGCGTCCAGTCGGAATTGTCTTTCCGCATCAGCGGACGGATCACCGAACGTCTGGCCGATGTCGGCGACAAGGTCGAGGCGGGTCAAGTTCTGGCGCGCATGGATGCCGAGGAGCAGGAGGCCGATCTGCAGGTCGCACTCGCCTCGCTGCAATCTGCCGAGGCCCAACGCACCCAGGCGCAGCAGGCGCTGGAGCGCCAGGAAAGTCTCTTTACCACGGGTGTTTCGACACAGGCGGCGCTGGATGAAGCGCGGGAAGCACTGCTGAGGGCAAAGGCGACCGTCGATTCGGCACAGGCGCAGGCCGACACGGCCCGCGACACGCTTGCCCAGACCGAATTGAAGGCAGATGCGCACGGGGTGATTACCACACGCAATGCAGAAGTGGGCCAGGTCGCACAGGCCGCGCAATTGATCTTCACGCTCGCCCAGGATGGACCGCGGGACGCCGTCTTCAATGTCGACGAATCCCTGCTGCTCGGCTTCGGTCGTGAGTTCGAGAGCGAGGTCGATATCGTGCCGCTCAGCGGTGGCGATCCTCTGAAGGGGACATTGCGCGAGATTTCACCGACCATCGACCGCAGCACCGGCACGATCCGGGTCAAGTTCAGCGTCGAAGAAGGCGCAAAAGTCAGCCTAGGAAGCCCCGTCATTGCGGTCGCGCGCTACAAGCCGGTGACGGCAATCCGACTTCCCTGGTCTGCGATCGCCTCGGATGCGGGCCGCACAGCCGTCTGGGTCGTGGATCCCAAGACGTCGAAGGCCTCGCTGCGTCCAGTCGACATCATCACCTATGGCAACGGATATCTCTCCGTCAGCTCGGGCATCATACCGGGAGACATCGTCGTGACGAGCGGCAACAAGTTCATCAGCAACGGCGAAGTCGTGGCATTTGAGGGAGCAGGCCAATGAACAAGCTCGCGAAGTTCGCCGTGCTCCTCCTGGCCGGCAGCGCTCTTACGGCTTGCCAAGGCGAGCAGGAGCCTGAGGCCACCGCTCCCCGCCCGGTGCTCTCTCTCGTCGCCCAGGTGGAGCCTGCCGTTCAGCTGTCCCTGTCGGGAAC
The DNA here is from genome assembly GCA_958439205.1 of uncultured Allorhizobium sp. GTDB lineage: Bacteria > Pseudomonadota > Alphaproteobacteria > Rhizobiales > Rhizobiaceae > Allorhizobium. Next base: position 4,424,048 of record OY288189.1, read on the forward strand.
GGTGGAGGCCCGTGTCGAGACCGAATTCGGCTTCCGCATCCTCGGCCGGGTCGTGGCCCGCAACGTCCAGACAGGTGACCTCGTGAAGAAGGGCGACGTGCTCGCGGCCATCGATCCGCTGGCGCTTGAACTCGCCGTCAAGAGCGCCCAGTCCGATCTCGCCAACAGCGAGGCGCAACTGGCCAATGCCATTACCACCGAGCAGCGCCAGAAGACGCTATTCGAAAGGCAGTCCGGCGCTAAGGCAGCCTATGAGACGGCGCAACTGGAGCTGAAGACCGCCGAAGCGGCGGTCGCCAAGGCCAAGGCCAATCTGGGTAAGGCAACCGAGCAACTCGGCTATGCGCAGCTTATCGCCGAGTTCGACGGTGTGGTGACCTCCACGTCCGCGGAGATCGGCCAGGTCGTCTCGGCTGGTCAAGCGATCGCAACGGTTGCCCGGCCGGAGGTGCGTGACGCCGTCATCGACGTTCCAGAAGCCCTGGGCGCGAGCTTGCAGGCGGGCGCGCCTTTCGAGGTGGCCCTGCAACTCGACCCGACACTGCGCGCGAAAGCCGTGGTCCGCGAAATCGCGCCGCAGGCCGATGCAATCACGCGCACCTATCGCACAAAACTGACCCTTATCGATCCGCCAGATGTCATGCGCCTCGGGTCCGTGATTACGGCCACGAGCAGCAATGGAACGGCACCCGCCATTCGCCTGCCCGCCTCGGCCATCAGGACCGAGGATAAGAAGACCTCCGTCTGGATCGTCGATCCGACGAGCAAGACGGTCGCCTCGCGCGCCGTGACCATCGAAGGAAGCCCGACTGCCAGCGGCAGCGTCGCCGTGGTTTCCGGGGTGGAGGCTGGTGACCGTATCGTCACTGCCGGCGTCAACAGTCTCGAAGAAGGCCAGTCCATTCGCGTCGATCAGGAGATGACCCAGTGAAATCCTTCAACCTCTCCGATTGGGCGCTCGAACACCGTTCGCTCGTCTGGTACTTCATGATCGTCTTCGTGTTGGCCGGGACCTTTTCCTACCTCAACCTGGGGCGTGAGGAAGATCCGGCATTCACGATCAAGACGATGATCATCAATGCCCAATGGCCCGGCGCATCTGCCGAGGAGGTGACCCTGCAGGTCACCGACCGGATCGAGAAGAAGCTCGAGGAACTCGACGCGCTCGATTACACGAAGAGTGTGACCAAGGCCGGCCAGACCACGATCTTTGTGGAGCTCCTGTCGTCGACGAAAGCCAGCGAAGTCACGGAGAACTGGGTCCGGGTCCGCAACATGATCGCGGACATCCAGGGCAATCTGCCAAGCGGCGTGCTGGGGCCTTTCTTCAACGACAGCTTCGGTGACGTCTACGGCAATATCTACGCCTTCACCTCGGATGGCCTCAGCCAACGCCAGATGCGCGACCTCGTCGAAGATGCCCGCGCCAAGCTGCTGACCGTTCCGAATGTCGGCAAGATCGACGTTATCGGGGCACAGGACGAGGTGATCTATCTCGAATTCTCCACGCGCAAGATCGCAGCGCTTGGGATCGACCAACAGCAGATCATCGATACGCTCCAGGCCCAGAACGCCGTCACGCAATCGGGCGTCGTCGAGGCGGGTGCCGAACGCATCGCGCTTCGCGTCAGCGGCCAGTTCACCTCCGAGGAGAGCCTGAAAGCGATCAACCTGCGGATCAATGATCGCTTCTTCCCGCTCACCGACATCGCGACGATCAAGCGCGGTTATGTCGACCCGCCGTCCTCGCTGTTCCGGTTCAAGGGCGAGCCCGCGATCGGCCTCGCCATCGGCATGAAAACCGGCGCCAACCTGCTGACCTTCGGCGAACAGCTCGATGCGCAGCTCGACCGGGTCGTCGCCGACCTGCCGATCGGCGTCAATGTCGAGCGCGTGTCCGACCAGCCGGCGGTGGTCGAGGAGGCCGTCTCCGGCTTTACCACGGCTCTGTTCGAGGCGATCGTCATCGTTCTGGCCATCAGCTTCATCAGCCTTGGCGTCAGGGCCGGTCTGGTGGTCGCGATCTCCATTCCGCTGGTGCTCGCCATCACCTTCGTCTTCATGGAATACACAGGCATCTCGCTGCAGCGCATCTCGCTCGGGGCCTTGATCATCGCGCTCGGCCTGCTGGTCGACGACGCCATGATCGCCGTCGAGATGATGGTCTCTCGTCTGGAGGCCGGTGATACGCTTCGGAGTGCGGCAACGCATGTCTACACCTCCACCGCCTTCCCGATGCTGACCGGAACGCTGGTCACGGTCGCGGGCTTCATCCCGATCGGCCTCAACAACAGTGCCGCCGGCGAGTTCACCTTCACGCTGTTCGTCGTCATCGCCGTGTCGCTGATTGTGTCCTGGGTGGTTGCCGTTCTCTTCACACCGCTGCTCGGTGTGACGATCCTGCCGAAGACCATGAAGTCTCATCACGAAACGAAGGGCCGCTTCGCCAGCATCTTCGCGTGGCTTCTGGCACTTGCCATGCGCTGGCGCTGGATGACGATCCTTGCGACCGTCGTGACCTTCGCGGTGTCGATCGGTGGCATGAGCCTGGTGCAGCAGCAGTTCTTCCCGGCATCGGATCGTTCCGAACTGATCGTCGACTGGGAACTGCCGCAAAACAGCACGATTACCGAGACCAATCGCCAGATCTCCCAATTCGAGAAGGAAAAGCTGGTCGGCAACCCCGATATCGACCACTGGTCGAGCTATGTCGGCGAAGGCGCACCACGTTTCATCCTGTCCTATGACGTCTCGACTCCGGCCGCCTGGATGGGACAGGTCGTGATTGTGACCAAGGATCTCGAAGCGCGAGATCGCGTGCGGGCGGATCTGCAGGGCTATCTGTCGAAGACCTTCCCCGGAACGGATGCCTTCGTGAAGCTGCTCGATATCGGGCCGCCAGTCGGCAAGCCGGTCCAGTATCGTGTCGCTGGACCCGATATCCAGAAGGTCCGTGACCTCGCGCGTGAGTTTGGCGCGATCGTCAACAGCCATCCCGAGCTGACCAACATGACGTTCGACTGGAACGAGCCCTCACGCGTGGTCAAGATCGACGTGCTGCAGGACAAGGCCCGTCAGCTCGGCATCTCCTCCCGCGATATCGCCAATGGCATCAACGGGATCGTGGAAGGATCGTCGGCGACCAAGGTCAAGGATGACATCTACCTCATCGACGTTATAGGGCGGGCCCAGGATTCCGAACGTGGCTCGATCGAAACGCTGAAGAACCTGCAGCTTCCGAGCTCCAGCGGCAATTCCGTGCCGTTGTCGGCAGTCGCCAAGTTCCGCTACGAGCTGGAGCAGCCCTTGATCGCGCGGCGTGATCGCATTCCAACGATCACCGTCAAGGCGGCCGTCATCGGGTCTACCCAGCCAGCGACCATCGTCGAGGAGCTGAAGCCGCAGGTCGAGGCTTTCACCAAGACGCTGCCAGTGGGTTACACGGTCGAAATCGGCGGTTCGGTCGAATCCAGTGCCGAATCTCAGGGGCCGATCATCGCCGTTGCTCCGCTGATGCTGTTTGCCATGGCAACGATCCTGATGATCCAGCTGCAGAGCTTCAGCCGCCTGTTCCTGGTCTTCGCCGTCGCACCGCTGGCGCTGATCGGTGTCGTGGCGGCACTGTTGCTCAGCAATGCGCCGATGGGCTTTGTTGCGATCCTCGGCATTCTGGCGCTGGTCGGCATCCTGATCCGAAACTCGGTCATCCTGGTTGTCCAGATCGAGCAGTTGAGAAGCGAGGGCATGCCGCCCTGGCGCGCCGTCGTCGAGGCAACAGAACATCGCATGCGGCCGATCATGCTGACGGCAGCGGCGGCGACGCTGGCCCTGATCCCCATCTCGCGTGAGGTCTTCTGGGGTCCCATGGCCTATGCCATGATGGGTGGCATCGTGGTCGGCACCGTGCTGACGCTCATCTTCCTGCCGGCGCTCTACGTTGCCTGGTTCCGGATCCCCGCCGAGGAAGCGGCCGCGCAGCCCGAGACGCCGAAGGCAGAGGCGGTCTGATAGAACATCGCGTCACGGACTGTGGCGGGAAGCTGGCGCAGTCAATGGATTGAAAAGAAAAGGGTCGGCTGCAGCCATCTGGCGGCAGCCGACCCTTTCATCATTTGAGTGCTGGCCTTTTATTTCGTCGCGAGCGTTTCCGAGATGCGCTTGAAGAAATCCAGGTTCTCGCGCTCGTAGCCAAGCGGGCTCGCGGGGGCTGCGAGCTTGACGATCACGAGGTTGTTCGACCGATCGACATAGGTGAACTGATTGTAGAGGCCGACGGCGGAATAGGCGTCCGAGCCGCTGATCGTCCACCACTGGTAGCCATAGCCATAGCCCACTTCAGGGTCGACGACGGCAGAATCGGCCGGGGCTACGGTCGAGGCTTCGACCCAGTCTTGCGGGACGACCTGCGTTTCCCCGACCTTGCCGTTTTCCAGCATCATCAGACCAAATCGGCCGTAGTCGCGAAGGGTGGCGTTGAAGCCGGCACCATAGAACTCGCGACCAACCGCGTCCGAACCGTCGAGCACGTAGAAGGCCTGCGCTTCCATGCCAGCCGGCTTCCAGATCTTTTCGCTCATATAGTCCGCGCCCTTCATACCGGTCGCAGCTTCGAGGACGCAGCCGAGAACGGACGTATCGAGGGTCGAGTAGTTGAAGGTGCTTCCGTGTTCGTTCAGCGGCTTTGCCTCGTTGCGTGCATAGTCGCACCAGCGATACTTGTAGCCGACCAGAGAATTGTCGTGGACCTTGGTGAGCTGGGTCTCGCTGCCGAACTCGTAGATCTCCTTCCAGTCGATGCCGGAGCGCATGCGCAGGAGATTGAGGATCGTGACATCGGCATAGGCCGTGCCCTTCCAGTCGGGCAGGTAATCGACGACCTTGTCGTCGACGCTTTTGATCTTGCCTTCGGAGATCGCGATGCCGATCATGGTCGCCAGCATGGACTTGGCCATGGAAAAGGACATGAAACGGGTCTGCTCACCGCTGGTGTTGCGGTAGATCTCCTTGACGATCTTCCCGTCCTTGATGACCAGCAGCGCGTTTGTTGCCGTGCTTTCGAGGAAGGCCTCGAGCTGCTGCTCCTTGCCTTCGAAGACGAAGCTGTTGCCGATGTCGCGCTCGTCGCGCGGCAATTCTCTCTTGGTATCCCCCGCCGCCACAGGCCGCGTGGCGAAGAGCTGATCCATGTGCTGGAAAGTCAGATAATTCAGTTCCGGCATGAGCATGGCGGCCCGGCCGTTGATCATCGTCGGCGTCTCCCAGCGCGACGGTTCGGCAGCGATAGCGGTGGTCGAGATTGACAGCGCGAGGCCGACAGAACAGGCTAGTTTCGATTTCATGAGAACTCCTCCTTTGTTCGCAAGACATACAAACTAGGTGAAGCGCATGGGGCACTCTATCCAGGTCCCTTCAGGGGATACGCTCAATAATTGGGCAGGAGCTGCATGGTCCTATTGGAGCCAGGCGTTCGACGACGTGACCGAGCAGGCGGGCACCGTCGGAGGGTGGCAGATCGCCAGCAACCAGTTGGGGCGGGGCCGCTATGCGGCGCTCTCGGAAACGCTGTCGATCGGACAGATCACCATCATGCGCGACCGCATCAATCTTCCGATCGGCCAGGAAACGATCAGCCCCGGAGGGCGGGTGTCGCTGTTCTTCCCGCTTCGATCCGAGGGCGGGTGGCGCGTCGATGGCCGGTGTGAGACAGAGGCCGTCATTGCCATGCGGCAAGGGCTGACCCATCTGCTCATTGCGCCCGGCAGGGACAGCGAACTCCTGCATGTGGAAATGCCGGCCTCTTTGCTCGCTCTCGATACGAAAGAATCCGTCATCCAGTCGAGAAGGCTGCGGCCGGAAGATGAATTTCTGCGCGACTGGCTACTTTGCCTCCTCGGCCAGGCGCCGACTGGCGGTAGGCTCGACGCATCAGCGGCGGCTGCGCTGGAGGAGGTTCTCCTGATGCGCCTTTCAAGCTGTGCCGGCGCTTTTTCACCCTCGCCCAGCCAGAGGATCAGCCGGTCTGCTGCGATCGATCTTGTCAGCCAACTCGAACGCGCGCTCCTTGAAGAGGACGATATTCCCGAGACCTTCGGAGCGCTCTGCGAACGCTGGTCCCTTGCACAGAGCGAAGTTGCAGCGGCAACGCTCGCCGCCTTCGGGCAGACTCCTGATCGATGGTACCGGATGGCGCGGTTGAACGGCGTTCACCGTGATCTCAGGGCGCGGTCTCGCGGCCTGACCGTAACCCGGGCTGCCACGCGCTGGGGCTTCTTTCACCTCGGGCGCTTTTCGGGTGACTATGCCGCCTTCTTCGGCCGCCATCCGCGGGAAACGCTCAAGGCAAACTGACGCCGAAATCGGCGGCGGCCTTGCGAACCACGTCGGAGACTTCCGTCAATTGCTTGGCGATCGGGCTCGTCTTGCGCCAGATCATGCCGATCGTGCGCGAAGGCTGCGGGTCCTCGAAGCGGGCGATGGAAACATCGGCTGAGCGTGTTTCGACCGGCATGGCGATTTCGGGGATCAGCGTGACACCGATACCGGCGCCGACCATCTGGACAAGCGTCGAAAGCGAACTGCCGTCCAGGATCTCGCGCGGACGCACCGAGCCCATGTCGCAGAAGGAAAGCGCCTGCTCGCGAAAGCAATGCCCCTCTTCCAGCAGCAGCAGGCGCATTTCGCGCAGCATGTCGCTGCTGGGGACGGGCTTGTCGGCATCCGCCCTCGGACGGACGAGCACGAAGTTCTCCTCGAACAGCGGCATCTCGGTGAGCGATGGCTCGGAGACCGGCAAGGCGACGATCGCGGTGTCCAGGCGACCTTCCGCCAGTTCCTGCAGGAGTTTCGGCGTCACGGTTTCGCGGACATGGATGTCGAGATCGGCATTTTCACGGGTCAGCGCCGAGATCATGCCGGGCAGCAGATAGGGAGCGACCGTCGGAATGACGCCGATGCGCAGACGCCCCACCAGATGCCGACGGTGGGCGCGGGCGAGATCACCCAGTTCGTCCACTGACCGCAGGATATCGCGAACCCTGAGCAGAAATTCCTCCCCGAAGGCCGAGAGGCGAAGCTGCCGCGCAGCGCGCTCGAAAAGCTCAGCGCCGAGGGCTTCTTCGAGCTCCTTGATCTGCACGGACAAGGCCGGCTGGGAGATCGAGCAGGCTTCGGCGGCGCGCCCGAAATGCCCGTGCCGGGCCAGCGCCTCGAAATAACGCAGCTGCCGGAGGGTGAAGTTTATCATAACCATATCCTATGGAACTGATCACATTTTCCAACTTACATTAATCGCTCCACTTTGCTAGAACAATTCCAGAAGTCGTCGGGGGCCACCTCAGTGGTGCTATTCTCCAGCTTGCCCCTCCACGGGAACAAGCGGACGGCTGATCAGGCGGGGCGGTCCAAAGTCCTGCCGCCAGTTCATCGGATTGTGATGCGGACGTGCTCTTCAAGGGAGTGTCAGCAATTCGATCCTGGAAAAGCGGTTTCTTCAAGGAGGTACACAATGGATACCCTGAGCAACAAAGGCACCGGCAAATGTCCGGTCATGCATGGTTCTAACACGGAAAGCGGCGCGACCGTCATGGCCTGGTGGCCAAACGCGCTGAACCTCGACATCCTGCACCAGCACGACACGAAGACCGACCCGATGGGCAAGGGCTTCGATTACCGTGAAGCCGTCAAGCAGCTCGACGCCGCAGCGCTGAAGGCCGACATGAAGGCCCTGCTGCGCGATAGCCAGGAATGGTGGCCGGCTGACTGGGGTCACTACGGCGGCCTGATGATCCGTCTCGCCTGGCACTCCGCCGGCTCCTACCGCCTGGCCGACGGCCGTGGCGGCGGCGGCACGGGCAATATCCGTTTTGCTCCGCTCAACTCCTGGCCTGACAATGCCAGCCTCGACAAGGCGCGCCGCCTGCTGTGGCCGCTGAAGAAGAAGTACGGCAACAAGATCTCCTGGGCCGACCTCATCCTCTTCGCCGGTACCGTTGCCTATGAGGACATGGGTCTGAAGACCTTTGGCTTCTCCTTCGGCCGTCCCGACATCTGGGGCCCGGAAAAGGACGTCTACTGGGGTGCGGAAAAGCAGTGGCTTGCCCCCTCCGACAGCCGCTACGAAGACGTGACCAAGCCGAACACGATGGAAAACCCGCTCGCCGCCGTGCAGATGGGTCTTATCTACGTGAACCCGGAAGGTGTGAACGGCAAGCCTGATCCGATGGCGACCGCCGCCCAGGTGCGCGAGACCTTCGCCCGTATGGCGATGAACGACGAAGAGACCGCAGCGCTAACCGCTGGTGGCCACACCGTCGGCAAGGCACATGGCAATGGCGACGCCCAGGCACTCGGCGTCGAGCCGGAAGCTGGCGACCTGGAAAACCAGGGCTTCGGCTGGATGAACCCGAACCAGAACGGCAAGGCAAGCCTGGCTGTCACCTCGGGCATCGAAGGCGCATGGACCGCCAACCCGACCGTCTTCGACATGGGCTATTTCGAACTGCTGTTCGGCTATGACTGGGAACTGACGCACAGCCCCGCTGGTGCACAGCAGTGGCAGCCAATCGGCATCCGCGAAGAGCACATGCCGGTGGACGCCACCGACCCGTCGATCCGTCGCATGCCGATGATGACCGATGCCGACATGGCCATGAAGGTCGACCCGGCCTACCGCGCCATCTGCGAAAAGTTCATGGCGGATCCGGCCTACTTCCAGGACACGTTTGCTCGCGCCTGGTTCAAGCTGACCCACCGCGATCTCGGTCCGAAGGTTCGCTACATCGGTCCGGAAGCCCCGACCGAAGAGCTGATCTGGCAGGATCCGGTTCCGGCTGGCGCCAAGAACTACGACGTCGGCGCCGTCAAGGCGAAGATCGCCGCTTCCGGTCTCTCGATCGCCGAACTGGTTGCCACCGCCTGGGACAGCGCCCGTACCTATCGCCAGTCCGACATGCGCGGCGGTGCGAACGGTGCCCGCATTCGTCTCGCCCCGCAGCGTGACTGGGAAGGCAATGAGCCGTCGCGTCTCGGCAAGGTCCTCTCGGTGCTCGAACTGATCGCTGACGAATTCGGCGCCAGCGTCGCCGATGTCATCGTGCTGGCCGGCAATGTCGGCGTCGAGAAGGCTGCCAAGGCTGCGGGTTACGACGTGACCGTGCCGTTTGCTGCAGGCCGTGGCGACGCCACCGCCGAGCAGACGGATGCCGCAAGCTTCGCCCCGCTCGAGCCACTGGCCGATGGCTTCCGCAACTGGACCAAGAAGGACTACGTCGTCAGCCCCGAAGAGATGCTGCTCGACCGTGCACAGCTGATGGGCCTCACAGGCGCTGAAATGACTGTCCTGCTTGGCGGCATGCGCGTTCTCGGCGCCAACTATGGCGGCACCAAGCATGGCGTGTTCACCACCCGCGAAGGCCAGCTGACGAACGACTTCTTCGTCAACCTGACCGACATGGGCTTCACCTGGAAGCCGACGGGCAAGAACTCCTACGACATCTGCGACCGCAAGACCGGTGAGAAGAAGTTCACCGCGACCCGCGCCGATCTCGTGTTCGGTTCGAACTCGGTCCTGCGTGCCTATGCTGAAGTCTACGCCCAGGACGACAACCAGGAGAAGTTCGTGAAGGACTTCGTTGCTGCCTGGGTCAAGGTGATGAACGCCGACCGCTTCGATCTCGAAGCCTAAGAGCTAAGGCTCCGAAGCTCGTGCCCGAGCATCGGAACCGATAGAGGAAGCCGGAGATGCAAGCCGCATCTCCGGCTTTTTCTTTGCTCTGATCGCAATGGGGCGCTGACGCTTCGGGGCGGGCGGGCGAAAACGATCCGCCATAATCGACGCTGCAGCCGCATGGATAAAACAACACCGCCCCGGCAAGCCGGGGCGGTGTCTCTCTGGCGCAACGAACTGCGTATTCAGAAGCCGCTGGCAAGCCGACGGCGAAGATCCTTGATGTCGGGCTCAGCGACCTGCGCAAGGCGGCGCTCCCAGGAGAGGGCGGTTTCGACGATCACGCCGAGGTCGTCATAGCGTGGGAACCAGCCGAGAACCTGCTTGGCGAGGCTGGAATCGGCCACGACCAGCGGCGCGTCTCCCGGGCGGCGGGGCGCATAGTCCACCTTGAAGTCGACATTCGTGGCACGGCGCACAGCCTCGACGATATCGAGCACCGAATACCCCTTGCCATAGCCGCAATTGGCAGCCAGCGGACCACCACCCCTGCGCAGATAGGTCAAGGCCTGCAGATGCGCGTCGACGAGGTCGTTGATATGGATGTAGTCGCGCACGCCCGTGCCATCAGGCGTGTCATAATCGGTGCCATAGACCGACATCGCGGATCGCTTGCCCAGAGCTGCCTCGCAGGCCACCTTGAGCAGGTGCGTGGCACCCGCCGCCGAATTGCCGGCGCGTCCCTTCACATCGGCACCGGCAACGTTGAAATAGCGCAGAGCGACGTAGCAGAGACCATGGGCGCGCGCCGTGTCGCGCAGCATCATCTCGCTCATCAGCTTGGACTGACCGTAAGGCGATTCCGGCCGGAGCGGCGCATCTTCGCGCACCGGCAGCGGCTTGTCGGGCAGTCCGTAGACTGCCGCCGTCGAAGAGAAAATGACCTTGTCGATGCCGGCCTTGACGGCGGCTGCGAGCAGACGCCGGGTATTCTCGGTGTTGTTCTCGTAGTAGTTCAAAGGATCCGAGATCGATTCCGGCACAACGATCGAGCCCGCGAAATGAATGATCGCTTCGATGTCGTTTTCGGCGAAGACCTGTTTGAGCACGTTCGGCTTGCCGATATCGCCGAGGTAGAATCGTGCTGCTGGCGCGACTGCCCAGCGAAAGCCGGTCGACAGCCGATCGACGACGACGACCTCCTCGCCTGCGTCGAGGAGAGCCCAGACCATGTGGCTGCCAATGAAGCCGGCGCCACCCGTCACCAAGATCGCCATGACTTTTCTTCCCGTTGTTCTTGTTATCGGGAATAGAAAAGCAGGCACACCTTACAGAGTACTTATGGACAGCACTCAAGCTCTTGAAACGGCTTCACTTTCGGGATTCGTCGTTAAGTCTGGGTGAGGACATCCGCTCAAATTTTAGCGAATGGTCGAATCCGATCCGATACCCGCCTAGAGAGCCTTCACATATAGGCTCAGACGCTCTGCGGCATCGGCGATCTGCGCGGGGTTGCGCAGGAAGCAGGCGCGCAGGAAGGGCAGCCCGCCCTCGCCAAAGGCCGTGCCGGGTGCCATGCCAACGCCTGTCTTGTCGACGATGTCGAGAGCCGCCTGGCGGCTGTCGGTGATGCCGTCGATTTTCAGGAAGGCGTACAGCGCGCCTTCGGGTTTCAGGGTTTCGACGCGGTTGGTGGCGATCAGGGCATCGCAGAGAATGTCGCGAGAGGCGGTCGCTCGGGCGATGTTCTCACGGATAAAGTCGTCGCCCTGGTCGAGGGCAACGACGGCACCCCGCTGCATGAACTGGGCGACGCCGGAGGTCGAATACTGGATGAGGTTTTCGAGCGTCTGGCCGAGTTCCGGGGGAGCAACGATCCAGCCGACGCGCCAGCCCGTCATGGACCAGTTCTTCGAGAAGGAGTTGGCGAACATCACCTTGTCGCCCGCCTCCATCACGTCGAAGAAGGACGGCGCGCGCTCTTCAGTGCCGTAGTAGTAGAGCGCGTAGATCTCATCGGCGAGGATCCAGATCCCGTGACGGCGGGCGATCTCGAGGATCGCTTTCAGGTCTTCGCGGCTTGCCGTCCAGCCCGTGGGATTGGACGGCGTGTTGATGAAGAGCGCCTTCGTCTTCGGCGTGATCGCCTTTTCCAGCCGCTCCAGATCGAGCGTCCAGCGACCATCGGTGAAGGAGAGCGGTACGCAGACGGACTTTGCACCAGCCAGATCGATCGCAGAGACGATGTTCGGCCAGCACGGCGACAGATAGATCATCTCGTCGCCGGGCGAGGTTAGCGCCTGGACGGCAAGCGCGATCGCTTGCATGCCCGATGCCGTGACATAAAAATGCTCGACCGGCAGATCGACGGCGAAATGGCGCTGATAGTAGCGGGAAAGCGCCTGGCGAAGCTCGGGAATGCCGCGCTGCCAGGTGTAGAAGGTTTCTCCGCCGAGCAGAGCTTCGCTTGCCGCGCGATTGATGAAGTCGGGTGTCGGCAGATCACCCTCGCCCGCCCAGAGCGGCAGCAGACCGTCACGACCACGCGCATAGTTGATAATCTCGACGATACCGCTTTCCGGGGCGGCGAGTGCGCGGGGGCTGAGGCTGTCCAGCAGGGTCATGGGGTCTTCACTCCTTCGATCAGTGCGGCATGTCTAGCTGATCGCCGGGCAAAAATCCCATGATATTCCTTGAGACTGATATCGATCTCGCTGATGGGTTCGGCGACCCGCAAGCGGGTCACCTTATGTCTTCAGCGGGTCTTGAGGAGGTCGCGGATCTCGGTCAGGAGCTGAATGTCAGCCGGCGGCGGTGCTGCTTCCTCGGCCTTCTTTTCTTCCTTCTCCATCGACTTGCGCAAGGCGTTCACGCCCTTGACCATCAGGAAGATGATCCAGGCGAGGATCATGAAGTTGATGACGACGGTGATGAAGTTGCCATAGGCGAAGACTGCGCCCTGCTCGCGGGCCGCAGCCAGCGAATTGGCCGTTACGTTGCTGCTCAGCGCAAGGAAGTAGTTCGAGAAGTCGAAGCCGCCAAAGATGACGCCGACGACCGGCATCACGATGTCCTGTACCAGCGAGTTGACGATCAGGCCGAAAGCGCCGCCAATGATCACACCGACGGCGAGATCCATGACGTTGCCGCGTGCGATGAAAGTCTTGAATTCTTGTAGCATTATCCCCTGCTCCTTTATGGTCCTGACCGGAGTGGCCCCTGATGGCCGATCCCGTGGCCATGGTTAATGAAACTTTGTCCATTCGAAAATGGTGAATTTTCATTTCTGACGGTTTCGCTTCGACTAAGGTCAATATCCGAAACGATTTCAAAAGCCGCGGACTTGTCCTAAGGTTCCTCCTTGGGCGCAGTCGAGGAGGAAAAGGTGTTCCCAGGCTGGATCATCGTTGCGTCAGCGATCGGTTACCTCTTGTTCCTGTTCGCCGTGGCAAGCTACGGCGACCGCAAGACTCGCGTGCATGGCGTTCCAGCGGGTGGCCGGCCGGTCGTCTATGCGCTGAGCCTTGCCGTTTACTGCACCTCCTGGACCTATTTCGGCGGCGTGGGACTGGCGGCGCAGCACGGCCTCGAGTTCATGGCGATCTATATCGGCCCGATCCTCATGTATACGCTCGGCATGCCGATCCTGAGGCGGATCGTTGAACTCGCCAAGACGGAGAAGATCACCTCCGGCGCCGACTTCGTCGCGGCACGTTACGGCAAGAACCCTGTCGTCGGCATGCTGGTGACCGTCATCTATCTGGTCGGCATCATCCCCTATATCGCCCTTCAGCTGAAAGCCGTTTCCAGTTCGGTCGCGGCCGTGATGGACCCGACGGCCTATGGGATCGGCACCGGCAATCTCTATTTCATCGACCTGCCGCTCATCGTCGCTTTTATCCTCGCCTGCTTTGCCGTGATCTTCGGCACACGACATACCGATGCGACCGAGCATCAGGACGGCCTGATCCTTGCCATCGCGATGGAATCCGTCGTCAAGCTGGTCGCGTTCTGGACACTCGGCGTATTCGTCATCTGGACCATGTTCGACGGCCCCGCCGACCTCTGGCAGAAAGCGACCGAGAGCGAGGCGGTCATGGCGGCACTGTCGCATGAGACGCCGGCCAGCCGCTGGATCCTGCTGATCGCGCTCTCGGCCTTCGCCATCATCATGCTGCCACGCCAGTTTCACGTGACGGTGGTGGAGAACCGGACGCCGCGCGAATTGAAGCTCGCCGGCATCCTGATGCCGATCTATCTGATCGTCATCAACATCTTCGTGCTGCCCGCGGCGATCGCCGGCATTCTCATCTTCGGCGGCAGCGGCGACGCAGACCTCTATGTCCTTTCCCTGCCGCTTGAGGCCGGATCCGGCTTCGTTTCATTGCTGACATTTATCGGCGGCTTTTCGGCCGCGACCGCCATGGTGATTGTCGCGTCCGTCGCGCTCGCCATCATGGTCTCCAACGACATGGTCCTGCCGATCTTCCTTCGGCAGAAGCTCTTGGGTCGGCCAAGCCAGCGCGAGGATTTCGCCAAGACACTCTTGCATATCCGCCGCACTGCGATCTTCGGCGTCTTGCTGCTCGGCTATGTCTATTTCCGGTCCGCCGACAACACGACCGGGCTTGCCAAGATTGGTCTTCTTTCCTTCACGGCGATCGCGCAGATCGCACCCGCGATGTTCGGCGGGCTGATCTGGCGGCGGGCTAATGCGCGCGGGGCGATCGCGGGCCTCACCATCGGGTTTCTCGTCTGGGCCTATCTGCTATTCCTGCCGAGCCTCGGGGCGGAAGACCATTCCTGGATCGCGTCATCGGTGCTGGCTTTCCTGCTGCCTGGCCTTTCGATGTTCGAGCCGCAGCATGCGGATCCGCTGGTCAATGCGACGATCTTCAGCCTGCTGATCAATACGCTCGCCTTCGTCATCGGCTCGCTCAGCCGCAACCCGCGTCCGGTGGAGCGCATCCAGTCAGCCATCTTCATCAAGCGCCAGCCGCGCTCGAACTTTGCCACCCGCGGCTGGAAGACCAGCGTCGCCGTCGGCGACCTGAAGGCTGCCATCGCGCGCTATCTCGGCAACGAGCGCATGGAGAGGTCCTTTAGGTCTTACGAGCAGACAGTCGGGCGCAAACTTGCAGATGACAGCCCGGCGGACATGGCCTTCATCCATTTCTCCGAACAGTTGCTCGGCAGCGCCATCGGGTCGTCTTCCGCGCGCCTGGTGCTGTCGCTCATCCTGCAAAAGGCCGAGGACCCTTCCGCCGATACCGTCTGGCTGCTCGACCAGGCATCGGAAGCGCTGCAATACAATCAGGACATGATGCAGACGGCGCTTGCCCAGATGGAACAGGGCATCGCCGTCTTCGATGCGTCCGACCGGCTGACGATCTGGAACCGCCGTTTCCGGACCCTTCTCGATTTGCCGGAACACGTTGGGCAGGTTGGTTTTCCGCTGCTCGACATGATCACGATGCTGGCGCAAAGGGGCGATGTGCCGGCCGGCGACACGCAAGCTGTGATCCGCAGCTTCCATCAGTTCGACAGGCCGTTCCAGATGGTGCTGGGCGGCGGCAAGCGGATCATCGAAGTCCGCTGCAACCTGATGCCAGACAAGGGGTTGGTGGCCACCTTCAGCGACATCACCGCCCGCGTGGAAGCCGATCAGGCCCTAAAGCAAGCCAACGAAACCCTGGAACAGCGCGTCAGCGAGCGCACGGCGGAACTGACCCGCGTGAACCATGCGCTCGCAGAAGCCCGCGCGGCGGCCGACGAGGCGAATATCGGCAAGACCCGCTTCTTTGCAGCAGCCGGTCACGACATTCTGCAGCCGCTCAATGCCGCCCGGCTTTATTCATCCTCGCTTGTGGAGCGGCTGGGCGAGTCGGAAAACAGTGCGCTGGTCGAGAACATCGATTCCGCGCTGGAATCGGTCGAGAGCATTCTCGGGGCCGTTCTCGACATTTCCCGCCTCGACACCGGCGCCATGAAGCCGCGCTTCTCCAGCGTACCGCTCAACAGCCTGTTGCAGCGTATCGAAACGGATTTTGCCCCCATGGCGCGGGAGAAGAATTTGAAACTCGTGGTCATCCCCACGACGCTTTCGGTCCGCTCCGACCCCACACTCTTGCGCCGCCTCGTGCAGAACCTCGTCTCCAACGCGATCAAATACACGCCATCCGGCCGCGTGGTCGTCGGCGCCAGGCGTCAAGGCGACAAGGTGCTGATCCAGGTGACGGACTCCGGCATCGGGATTCCCGCGTCCAAATTCCGCACCGTGTTCAAGGAATTCGCCCGCCTCGAGGAAGGAATGCGGACCGCCTCTGGCCTGGGCCTCGGTCTATCAATTGTGGACCGCATCGCAAAGGTTCTGCAGCACCCGGTGGAGCTCGCTTCCAAGCCCGGCAAGGGCACGACCTTCAAGGTCGTGATGCCACTCGATATCGCCAAACCGGCTGCGAAGGGCGTCATACCCCTCGATGCCGGCAGTCGCTCCACGCCGACACTCCAGGGCTTCCGGGTGCTCTGCATCGACAACGAGCCGAAGATACTCGAAGGCATGCAGCTCCTCATTTCGGGTTGGGGCTGCAATGTCGAATGCGCAGGATCGATTGCGGAAATGGACGAGCTTCTGAGAGCGGGCGACCCGCCGGATCTTGTCATTGCCGACTACCATCTCGGAGACGGCAGCGGCACGGGTGCGATCCTGCGGCTTCGAGCGCTGACCCAATCCGACGTACCGGCACTCCTGATCACTGCCGACCGCTCGGCCGAAGTGCGGGCGGAAGCCGAACGGCATTCGATCACGCTTCAGCACAAGCCGGTACGGCCTGCGGCCTTGCGCGCTTTCATAACACAGGTTTCCTCCCAGCGCCGCGCTGCCGCGGAGTGAGGGGTGACCTGAGCGCTGCCTAAGCGCCGGCCGCTCTCACCAGCTCTTCAAAGCGCGCAAGGTCGGTGTCTTCTTGAACATATGGTCGTTCATCCGCCCCATAAGGCGGTCAAGCAGGGACACTGCCTCGACCACGGCCGGGCCCTTGTTGAGCATCACACATTCGGCGCGCGCGGCCATGGCTGCATCGGTCATCTCACCGCGCGTCGGAATGCCTTCCTTGACCATGTCCTCGAGCACCTGCGTGGCCCAGATGCAGGGAACGGATGCCGCCTCGCAGATCCAGAGGATTTCTTCCTGCATCTCCGCCAGCCGCTCGAAGCCGATTTCGGCGGCGAGATCGCCACGGGCGATCATCACACCGAAGGGGCCGCGCCTGCGGGCTCTTGCCATCAGCTCCGGAAGGTTGGTGAGCGCGAGCGGCTGCTCGATCTTGGCGATCAGGCCGAGAGGCCGATCCTGCAAGCCATGTCGGGCAAGCACGGTGTCGAGGAGATCGATGTCCTCAGGGCGACTGACGAAGGAGTAGCCAATGAGATCGGCGCATTCGATGACGGTGACGAGATCGGTCTCGTCTTTTGCCGTGAGCGGCGAGAGGCCAAGGGCTGTATCCGGCAGGTTGATGCCCTTTTCGGGTTTCAGCTTGGTGCCACCGGACTTGGTCCGCCGGATCAGGATGACTGCCTCGCCCTCGGCCAGGCTTTCCACCACGGCTTCGAGCTTGCCGTCGTCGTAGCGCAGCCGATCCCCGATCGAAAGCCGGGTGACCATTTCAGGCAGGGAGACAGCCGCAGAGAAGGATATGCGTTCATCGACGCGCGGTGCGCCCGATGCGACCAGCCGAACGCGGTCTCCCGCCTGCAGGCGGGCCCTCTTTTCGACGGAGGCAACCGCGCCTGTTCGGATCTTGGGACCTGCGATATCCATCAGCACCTTTATGTCGCGACCGACGATAGCTGCCGCATCCCGCACGAAAGCGGTCATCGCGCGCCAGGCTTCAGGACCGTCATGGGCACAGTTGATACGCGCTACATCCATGCCGGCACGGGCAAGATCGAGCGTGAGGTCTGGGCCTTCGGCTGCCTGGCTGGGCAACGTCACCATGATGCGCGTGCGGCGCCCGGCTGGCGGGGCACCGAACAGGGCGAGGCTTGCTGCCTCCAGTCGCGCTTCGCCGGCAAAGAAGTCTGCCTCCAACGGCATTGCAGGGGCATTTTCGCTACTGTCCGCGAGGCAAGACAGGGCAGATAGAACCGCATCGATGGTGGGCAGCACCCGGCCTTCAAGCCGCCCCATCGAGGAAAGGCCGAGTGCCATCAGCCGGCGTTGCAGGGAGCGTATGTCGTGGCGACGCAAAGCGAGATAATGGCCGAGATTGGTGATGGCCGGATCGTCGGTTTGCCCGGCGGTGACGGACTGAGCGGCTTCGGTCAGGATCGCCTGTCGAAGTGCCGTCATCTCGGCATGGATTTCGGCTGCCCGGGTTGAAGCGTCCGCTGTCTCTCTCATGATCATCATCGGCCCTGTGTGGATCTCGCCGTGACCCTAATCCCGGCTCGTTGACAGGCAAATGACAGAGGTCAACCGGATGAACTCAGAGCCTGAGGGACCAGATGGTCGCGTTGCTGACAACGCCCGGCTCGGCGATCAGCCTTATGGATCGAACGGGCTCGAAGCCTGCAATGCGCTTCGTCCCGGCGATACGGCCCCCATCGGCGAAGACTTCCAGCGATCCGTAGTCCACGAATATGCGCAGGCGCCGAACGTTTGCGGCACGAGACAGATAGCGGGGGCCCGGCGCCTCCTCCGGACGGTCGAAATAGCCATGCAGGATCTCCAGTCCCTCGTCATGCTGGGCGATGGCGAGGCGGATTTCGGGATGATCGAACTCCAAACGGAATGCACCGCCTGCCTCCGAGAGATCAAACGTGATCTCGGCAGCGCCGTTCGGCAACGAGACGACGTGTCCCGCTGCCAGCCTTGTGCGGTCCAGCATGCGGGCGCGCAGGCTTTCCGCCGCTCCGATCGGCGGCGTGAGCAGCGTGTCGCCCTCCAGCGTCAGCGTCCGCGGCAAGGTCATGGCAGAGGGAAAATCGATTGTGGGGCCAGTATCGGCCCAGTTGCCCAGCCAGCCGATACCGACGGGTGTATTGCCATCGACGAAGGCCTGGAATGCATAATTGTCGGTGCCGAAATCAAGTTCTCTGCCGAAAGACTTGGCGAAGCTTCGCCCGTCGAACCAGCCGATATCGATCATGGTCAGGTTGCGCCTGCCGGTCTCCTTGTCCTCGCCATTCATCAATCCGTAGATCAGCGCCCAGCGGGTCGCGGGGTCACGATGGTCCCCGTCCATGGGCAAGAGGCAGGGGCATTCCAGCGCTGAGGTCTGATATCGGGTTTCGGTGTAGAGCTTGCCGACATAGGTCCAGCCATCTGCCGCCGTATTGTCCTCGGTCTCGTAGAGCAGAACAACACCGCCCTCCGCGCTCTGACTTCCGAGCAGCATCTTCCAGAGACCGTCAGGTCCCCGGAAGACATAGGGGTCGCGGAAATCGAAGGTGAGGCCTTCACCATCCGGTCGTCGGGGAAGAAGAACGTCAGCGGCACCCGCACTGAACAGGTCCGTGGAGGTGGCCGTCAGCTGGATTTCCTGTTCGGGAATGCGGTCGGCAATCTTTTCGGTGAAGAAGACGCGGATACCGGGACCGTCGGTGCGCGCAATGGCCGAGCCGGAAAATGCGCCGCCCCGTTTGTCGGGCCGCACCGTCAGCTCTTCGGAAGGGAAGAGGAAGACCGGCAGATGGCGCCAGCGCAGGTAGTCGGAGGAAACGGCATGGCCCCAATGCATGTTGTTCCAGATCCGGCCATGCGAATAGTGCTGGTAAAAGAGATGCGGGCGGCCGCCGAAGCGACCGAAGCCGTTGGGATCGTTCATCCAGCCGAAGGGCGGGCGGAAATGATAGCCATCGGGTAGATCCGGCGGCTCGTTGGCAGGGTTGGTGTGGATGACCGTGATACCGGTTTCCAAGACGTCCGACGGCGTGAACCAGTAGGCGACCGAAACTGACGTCACCTGCGTGTCATAGGCGAGCGTCACCGTTCCGCCACCGAAGACATGGTAGATCCGGAAGGAGTTCTCCTCGGCATTGACCGCCTGCACCTCACCGAACTTGCCATTGACGCTATATAGTGAAACGGAACCCGGTTCATCCGGCGTGACCGCCTTCAGCCAGAGATGCAACACCGCATTGACGGGAAGCTCGACGTCGATGGCTCTCAGGCCGTCCGGTATGCCGTTCGCAGTCGTCATGCGCTTCTCCCTCATGATTGTTTCCGCACGTCTCAACGGCACCGCCGCCAGCCTGTTCCATTTTCCGTTGTCACAGAGGCTTCAGAAAACCGTCACGGCGGCTTCACTCGAAGCACCTAATGCGACGGGAACGACATTGAAGATCGGAGCCCTGCTCATGCGTCTCGCCGTTCTCGTCCTCGGCCTCTTGCTCTCCCTCGTCACCGGGGCCGCGAGCCTAGCGCCCATTCCGCCATCCAACCGGGCGGCTCTCATCCACGAACGGCTGACCCAGGCCAACCTCAACCGCGATCATGTCATGGTCGTGGCCCATCGGGCGGGCTGGAAAAAGGATGGCGTGACCGTCCGCGCCGAGAACTCATTCGCAGCCATCGATCACGCGGCTTCCACCGGCGTGGAGATGGTCGAACTCGATGTGCGCCGTTCGAAGGACGGCGTGCTGGTGATCATGCATGACGAGACGCTGGACCGCACCACCACCTGTCACGGCAAGGTGGCAGAGCATACGCTCACCGAGCTAAGGGCGTGTCGTCTCGTCGTGGAAGGTCAGCGGAAACTGACCGACGAGCATGTGTTCACCCTCGAAGAAGCTATGCTGCACGCACGTGGCCGCATCCTGATCAATATCGATAACAAGCTTGAGCCCGAAGCCCTCGTCGAGGTCGCCGATCTTGCGCGCAGCCTTGGCATGCCGGATGGCGTGCTGCTCAAGCTCGCGGTCTGGAATGCCGACCGGCTGCAGCTCGCCCGCGACATCCGCCGCGCAATCGGCCCTGACATCGCCTTCATGCCGATCCTCGCCGACGACGCGGTGACAGAACCGGCCTTCATCGACCGCACGCAGTCTGCACTCGGCGCACCGGCAGCAGAGCTTGTGCATTGGTATCGGGATGCCTCGCAGCCCATCACTGCGGATGGCGGCCCCCTGCTCTCGCCGCTTTCCCGCGCCGCCGCGATCCGCAACGACGCGCATCTGTGGATTAACACCTACCCGATCACCGATCGCCCGGAAGGTATGGTGGCCGGTGGACGGGGGGATTATCTCGCTCTCTCGACCGGACGGCCTGAGGATGTCTGGGGCTTCTTCGTTGAACGCGGAGTCACAATCATCCAGACCGACGAGCCGGAGGCGGTGATATCATGGCTTGAGCGCGAAGGCTTGCGCCGGTCGTATGAGTTGACGAACTGAGGCTGCACACACGACCTGAACTAAAAAAGGCGGCCCGAGAGCCGCCTTTTTTAGTGTCTTTCAGCGCCTCTTTCAGGCAGCCTTTGCGGCTTCACCGTAGGGATCAAACCGGCCGTAGAACGTTTCGCCCTTGGCAGCCATGTCCTTCAGCAGCGGCGTCGGCGTGAAGTGCGGGCCGTAGTCCTTGGCGAGACGTTCGCAGAGCTCGACGAAGGTCTTCACGCCCATCCCGTCGATGTAGGACAGCGCGCCACCGGTATACGGCGCAAAGCCGAAGCCGAGGATCGAGCCGACATCAGCTTCACGCGGGTCGGTGACGATGCCTTCCTCGACGGTGCGGGCGGCTTCCAGCGCGATGGTGACGAGGAAGCGTTCCTGCAACGTCTTGACGTTGACGTCGTCAGGCTTCTGCTGCGGATGGAGATCCTTCAGGCCCGGCCAGATGTGCTTCTTCGCGGGCTTTGCCGGATAGTCATAGAAGCCCTTGCCGTTCTTGCGGCCGAAGCGTTCTTCCTTCTCGACCATGCGGGCGACCAGCTCCATGTGGCGCGGGTCGACGGCCTTTTCACCGAGATCGGCGACGGTGGCCTTCAGGATCTTATAGGACAGATCGATCGCCACTTCATCGTTGAGCGCCAGCGGGCCGACCGGCATGCCGGCGAACTTCGCAGCATTTTCGATCATGACCGGCGGTACGCCTTCGATGAGCATATTGTAGCTCTCGGCCATGTAACGCAGGACGCAACGGTTGACGAAGAAGCCACGGGTGTCGTTGACGACGATCGGGGTCTTCTTGATCGCGGCGACATAATCGAGCGCCACGGCCAGTGCCTTGTCGCCGGTTTCCTTGCCGAGGATGACTTCCGTCAGCATCATCTTCTCGACGGGCGAGAAGAAGTGAATGCCGATGAAATCGACCGGGCGCTTGGAGTTTCCGGCGAGACCCGTAATCGGCAGGGTCGAGGTGTTGGAGGCGAAGATCGCACCTTCCGGCAGCACGGCCTCGACCTTCTCGATGACGGCCTTCTTGACGTCGCGGTCTTCGAAGACGGCTTCGATGACGAGATCGGCGTCAGCGAGCGTACCGTAATCGTCAGAGGGCGTGATCAGCGACAAGAGCTTGTCGCCCTCGTCCTTGGTGAGCTTGCCTTTACCGACGGCACCTGCAACGAGACCCTCAGAATGGGTCTTGCCCTTGCCCGCGGCTTCCATGTCACGGTCGATCAGCACGACATTGATGCCGGCCGCAGCCGTCACGTAGGCGATCGAGGCGCCCATGAAACCGGCTCCGACGACGCCGACCTTCTTGATCTCGGACTTCGGCTGACCTGCCGGGCGACGGGCGCCCTTGTTCAGCTCCTGCATCGAGACGAAGAGCGAGCGGATCATCGAATAGGCTTCGGTGGTCTGGACGATCTCGGTGAAGTAGCGCTGCTCGATCCGCAGACCCGTGTCGAAGGGCACCTGCAGACCTTCGTAAACGCTCTTCAGGATCGCAAGTGCTGCCGGATAATTGCCGGCGGTTTCGCGGCGCAGGATAGCGGAAGCCGCCGGCCAGAGCTGGGCTGCGGCCGGCGTCCAGATGCCGCCGCCGGGGACCTTGAAGCCCTTCTCGTCCCAGGGGGCGACCGGCTTCAGACCGTCTTTGATCATCTGCTTGGCAGCATTGATCAGTTCGCCGGGCTCGACGACCTGATGCACGAGGTTCATCGCCTTGGCGCGGGCAGCCGACAGGGTCTGGCCCGTGGTCATCATCTGCAGGGCGTCCTGCGTGTTGGCAAGACGTGCGACGCGCTGCGTGCCACCGGCGCCGGGGAAGATGCCGACCTTGACTTCCGGCAGGCCGATCTTCACCGACTTGGCATTGGAGGCCACACGGCCATGGCAGGCGAGCGACAGCTCGGTTGCGCCACCCATGCAGGTGCCGTTGATGGCGGAGACCCAGGGCTTGCCGTTGGTCTCGATCTTGCGCCAGAGCCAGGTCATGCGACCGGCGGCGTCAAAGAGCTTCTGAACGGCAGCTTCCGGGTCCCTAGCCTTTTCCTCTTCGAGCATGGAGAACATGCCCTTGATCATGGTGAGATCGGCACCGCCCGAGAAAGACGACTTGCCGGAAGTGAAGACGACGCCCTTGATGCCGTCATCGGCAACGGTCTGGTCGAGGATCTTCTCGATCTCGTCCATGACTTCGACGGTGAAGACGTTCATCGACTTGTCGGGCATGTCCCAGGTGACGAGGGCAATGCCGTCTGCGTCTGTCTCGATGGTGAAGTTCTTGTAGGTCATGATGGGATTCCTCTTCCCTGAAATCTCTTGTCGCTCAGAAGACGCCGAGAACGAAACACAGCCAGGTCACCAGAAGTCCGAGAATGACAACACTGAGCCAAAAGGTGATGCGGTTCGAAAGGACATCCTTCTTGGCAAGGATCGGAGGCCCCTTCTCGGCGGCCTCTTCCATGTCGCCTTCGATCTTTCTCAGCTCAAAGTGTCGTTTGGTCTCGTTGTGGTG
Source organism: uncultured Allorhizobium sp. (assembly GCA_958439205.1). GTDB lineage: Bacteria > Pseudomonadota > Alphaproteobacteria > Rhizobiales > Rhizobiaceae > Allorhizobium. Next base: position 4,447,612 of record OY288189.1, read on the forward strand.
ACCGGCCATGGTGCGGTCCTCAAACGCGCTCGATAACCGTGGCCGTGCCCATGCCAGCGCCGATGCAGAGCGTGACCAGCGCGGTGTTCAGATCGCGGCGTTCCAGCTCGTCCAGCACCGTGCCGAGGATCATCGCGCCGGTGGCACCGAGCGGATGGCCCATGGCGATAGCGCCGCCAGCGACGTTCATCTTCGAATGGTCGACGTTGAAATGCTGCATGAAGCGCAGGACGACGGCGGCGAAAGCTTCATTGAGTTCGAACAGGTCGAAGTCGGAGATCTTCATGCCGGTGCGCTTCAGGAGCTTCTCGGTCACGTCAACAGGGCCGGTCAGCATCAGGGCCGGATCCGAGCCGATATTGGTGAAGGCGCGAATGCGGGCGCGCGGCTTCAGGCCCATGCTTTCACCACCAGCCTTGGAGCCGACCAGAACGGCGGCGGCACCATCGACGATGCCGGACGAATTGCCGGCGTGGTGGATGTAGTTGATGCGCTCGATTTCCGGATGCGCCTGGATGGCGACGGCTTCGAAGCCGCCCATTTCGCCGGGCATCTGGAAGGACGGGTTGAGGCTTGCCAGCGACTGCATGTCGGTGCCGGGACGCATGTGCTCATCGCGGTCGAGGATCACTAGACCATTGCCATCCTTTACCGGGATGACGGACTTCGCAAAATTGCCGGCAGCCCAGGAGGCGGCGGAGCGCTTCTGGCTCTCGACGGCATAGGCGTCGACGTCGTCACGGGTGAAGCCATATTTGGTGGCGATGAGGTCAGCGGAGACGCCCTGCGGCATGAAGTAGCCGGGGAAGTTGACCGAGGGATCCATGTACCAGGCGCCGCCCGACATGCCCATGCCGACGCGGGACATCGACTCGACGCCACCGGCAATCACGATGTCGTCCGAGCCGGCCTTGACCTTGCCGGCTGCGAGGTTGATCGCGTCGAGGCCAGAGGCGCAGAAGCGCGAAATCTGGATGCCAGGAGCAGCAAAGTCATAACCGGCCTCGAAGGCAGCAGCCTTCGGGATCACGGCGCCGGCCTCCATGACCGGATCGACGCAGCCGAAAATGATGTCGTCGACGGTCGAGGTATTGAGGCCATTGCGGTCGCGGAGCGCTTCCAGCGTCTTGGCGGCCAGACGGGGGGTCGGCACTTCGTGCAGCGAGCCGTCCTTCTTGCCGCGCCCGCGGGGCGTGCGCACATGGTCGTAAATGAAGACTTCAGTCATCGTCTCTCTCCCTTGGGCGCACGGGGCGCCGGAATTTCACTGTCCTCCGCTTGCCGTTCTCGGGGCAAGACGGGGCCGCATCCTCGGGTCAACCCTCCCCCTTGTGGGGAGGGTCGGAGCGCAGCGACGGGGAGGGGTTTACCCTTAAAAGGCCCCTCCCCAACCCTCCCCACAAGGGGGAGGGAGTAGGTCGCGCAATCAAAACGCTTCCGCGGCCATTTCCATCAGGCTGTCGGCGCCGGTTTCGATCCGGGCCTTGCGCAATGCCGTCTCCGGCATGACCTTTTCCATGTAGAAGCGGCCGGTCATCAGCTTGTTCTTGTAGTAGTCGGCATCGCCAGACCCTGCAGCCAGGTTGTCGTTGGCGGCCTTGGCCATCTTCGCCCACATGTAGCCGAGCACGACGAGACCGAAGAGGTGCATATAGTCGGTCGAACCGGCACCTGCATTGTCAGGCTTGGCCATCGCGTTCTGCATGAACCACATGGTCGAGGCCTGCAGATCGTTCAGGCCCTTCTTCAGGCTCTTCGTGTAGGCGGCGAGGTTCTCGTCCGAACGGTTCTCCTCGCAGAAATCACCGATTTCCTTGAACAGCGCCATCACGGCGCGGCCGCCGTTGAGGCCGAGCTTGCGGCCGACGAGGTCGAGCGCCTGGATGCCGTTGGCACCTTCGTAGATCATCGCGATACGGGCATCGCGGACATACTGGCTCATGCCCCATTCTTCGATATAGCCGTGGCCACCATAGACCTGCTGAGCCATGACCGCATGGTCGAAGCCCTTGTCGGTCAGGACACCTTTCAGGATCGGCGTCATCAGGCCGAGCACATCGTCGGCAAGCTGCTTTTCAGCGGCGTCGCCCGAACGGTGCGCGATGTCGGACTTCAGCGCCGTCCAGAGCGTGAACGCACGACCGGCTTCGTTGAAGGCCTTGATCGTCAGCAGGACACGACGAATGTCCGGGTGGACGATGATCGGGTCGGCCTTCTTTTCGGGCGCCTTGACGCCGGAGAGAGAGCGGCCCTGAATGCGCTCGCGGGCATAGTTGGCGGCATTCTGATAGGCGATTTCGGAGATCGACAGGCCCTGCAGGCCGACGCCAAGACGGGCTTCATTCATCATGACGAACATGGCCGCGAGACCCTTGTTCTCGGCACCGATCAGATAGCCGGTCGCCTCGTCATAGTTCATCACGCAGGTCGCGTTGCCGTGGATGCCCATCTTGTGCTCGATGGCACCGCAGGTGACCGTGTTGCGGGCGCCTACCGAACCGTCGTCGCCGACCATGAACTTCGGCACGATGAAGAGCGAGATGCCCTTGGTGCCCTCAGGCGCGCCTTCGATACGGGCCAGCACAAGGTGGATGATGTTATCCGACATGTCGTGTTCGCCGGCCGAGATGAAGATCTTCTGGCCGGAGATCTTGTAGGAACCGTCACCGTTCGGAACCGCCTTGGTGCGCAGCAGACCAAGGTCGGTGCCGCAATGGGGCTCGGTGAGGTTCATCGTGCCGGTCCAGATGCCCTCGACCATCTTCGGCAGATACTTCTGCTTCTGCTCGTCGGAGCCGTGTTCCAGGATCGCGGCGATCGCGCCCTGGGTCAGGCCCGGATACATCATCAGCGCCATGTTGGCCGACGACATGTATTCACCGACAGCCGAATGCAGGGTGTAAGGCAGGCCCTGGCCGCCATATTCGGCAGGCACTGCGAGGCCCAGCCAGCCGCCCTGACAATAGGCGTCATAAGCCTGCTTGAACCCCTTGGGCGTGTTGACCGAGCCGTCATCCGAGCGAACGCAGCCTTCCTGGTCGCCGGAGAGGTTGAGCGGGAAAAGCTGCTCTTCCGCGAGCTTGGCCGCCTCGCCGACGATCGCCTCGATCATGTCGGGGGTCGCGTCTTCAAAGCCCGGCAGGTTGTTGTACCGCTCGAGACCAAGGACGTCGTTGAGAATGAAAAGCGTGTCGTTCACGGGGGCCTTGTAGACAGGCATCGGTCATCTTCCTCCAAAGACTTCGGTTCCGACAGGATCGGACTGTTCTGGCTTATACAAATAATTGACGTGCGCGTAAACGTCAAAATTTTCAGGCGCGGCATTTTTGCGAAATTCAGCCGTCACTTTCGCTTTATCCGCTCGTCCTAAAGAAAGCCGCTTGTGCGGGGCGTGACGCGACAGCGCAGATGCATGCCGCATCGTTTTTCCCGAGAAGCTTAACGGCTTGTTTACCATGTTTCATGAAAGGTTGCGTTTGAAAGCTGGTGATCCATCCGCGATTCCGACTCGCCTGCCTGCCGTAACGTCAGGCACCTCTGTCGAAGCCGAAATGGACCACCCGGACGCATTCGGACGCTAGCGTCGTCCGGCATCATCGAGGCGAGCAGAACCATGAACGGATCGCGATCCCAGACCCAACGGCCCGGCAGCCCATCCTCCCTGGATGCGTTGAGCCGTACGATCGAAGGGCTTGAGGCGCGCATCGAAGGGCTGATCGGCCAACAGGCCGCCCGCAGCCGCGCAGACGAGCCCGTGTCACGCGTCCTTCCCGGCCGCCGTGCCGACGATCCTGTGCGCAGCGAGCGCGACCAGCGTCCTGATCCGCTCGCTGAAATCCGCCAGCGCCAGCGGGCGCTCGAAGAGAGCCGCAATCGTGGCGGCGACCGCAGCCTCTACAGCCGCAGCGATGAACCGCCGGCCCGCGCACCGCTGCGCCAGCCCCTGCCCCCGCTTGCCGACCCGCAGCCGGCCTATCCGCCACGCGTGGCTGCCCCGGCCCGCGCCGGCCTTGAGTTCACCGAAGCCCTGAGCGGGCTGCGACAGGAGCTGAAGCAGGACATCGCCGAGAGCCTGTCGCGCGAGATCGCCGGTCTGCGCAACGAGATGCGTTCCATCCGCGTGCTCGCCGAAGAGAGCCGCCCGCAGGATGACATGCGCCAGGATATTGCACGCCTCGCCGAGAGCCTGCAGCGGCTCGAAGGCATCAAGGCCCCCGGCACGGATGGGCTGCGCCAGGACTTCAACGAATTGCGCTCATTGATGGACGGCCTTGCCCGTGAGGATTCCGTCCGTCGCATGGAGCGCCGCTGGGACGATGTCGAGGTTCGCCTCGACGGGCTCGACACCGGCGCGATGCGTGATGAGATCATTCGCATTGCCGACCGGCTCGATGACATCAAGTCACAGCTTGGCGGTATGGGCGACACCCGCGCGATCCGAGCCCTCGAAGAGAAGCTCGTCACGGTCGCAGCCGCGCTTGAACATATCGGTGCGCATATCGACCCGAATGAGCGCATGGTCATGGATCAGTTCGCAGCTCTCGACACGCGTCTCGACGAGATCACCCGGGCGATTGCCGCCGGCAGCCGCAATAGCGGCCCGGGCAATGATCCGGCAACCTTCCACCGCCTGGAAGACCGGCTCTCTGGCCTCGCACGGCAGATCGAGACACTGTCGGATCGCCGTGCGCCGCAGCACGATGCGTCTGACGAGATGGCAGAGCGGCTGGAGCTCCTCACGACCCGGATCGAACAGCTCTCGGCAGAACAGGGTGCCGTCCGCATCGAAGAGCGTCTCGACCAGCTCTCCTACATGCTGGAAAAGGTCCAGAGGCCCGCTCCAGCACCGGAACTCACCGGCTACCTCGCTGACATCTCGCGCAAGATCGACGCGCTGGACGGCGGCGCGGGCAATGATCGCCTTGCCGACCGCTTGGAAATCCTCGCCCAGCGGATCGAGGAGCTGGACGCCCCCGCCCCGGTCGCCATGATCGACGACAGCGCGCTGCGCAATCTGGAAGACCGGCTTAACGCCGTCGTTGACCGGCTGGAAGAGACGAGCTCGACAGGCCCTGTCGGCGGCGAAAGTGCCAGCCTTAAGGGGCTCGAAGACCAGATCGCCCACCTCTCCGCCCTGATCAGCCAGCCGTCGCCTGCCGATCCGGAAGTCGCCGGACGGATCTCGGCGCTCGAGGACTATGTCGCGACCAGCGACGAATACATCATCGAGGCAGCCCGTCAGGCAGCCGAAACTGTCATGGCCAACTTTGCCCATCGGTTCCCGGCCGGAAGCCAGGCGGCGGCCGCCGACATCTCCGCCCTCTCGGCTCTCTCCGACCATCTGCGGCAGCTCGAAGACTATACCCGCCACTCGGAAGAGCGCACCCACCGCACCTTCGAGGCACTGCACGACACGCTCGTCCAGATCGCCGGCCGCCTCGACGACCTGCATCATCCGGAACCAGCGCCGCTCTTTGCTCAGGCGCCACTGCCGACCCCGCAGCCACTCCGGGCAGCCGAAAGCCCGGCGGCTGTGCAGCCTCCGCGCATGGTTGCCGAGCCGGCTCCTCAGCCCTCGCACCCGATCGACGAGGAACTGCTGGCAGCCGCTGACGACTTTGCCCAGACCATGACGGCGCTGCCTGTCATCGATGCGGCGCGCGAAAAGAAGGCCTCCAAGCCGAGCCTGCTCGCCGGCCTCGGCAAGAAACTGATGCCCGCCAAGAAGGCCCCGAAGACGACCGTCGAAGCACGGCCCGCCGTCGATCCTGCGCCATCGGTCGATGCCGTCGACGTGCTGCCGCCTGACGATGCCAATGAACTGCTGGAACCGGGTTCGGGTGCGCCTGATGTGCGTAAGATCCTCGAGCGCGTGCGCGCCAGCCAGCAGGCCGCAAAGTCTGGCCCGTCGACCGACGAAAGCAATGACCGCACCGACTACATTGCCGCTGCACGGCGTGCCGCCCAGGCAGCTGCCATGGAAATGGACCGCGCTCAGAAGGCTGCACCAACCGGCAACAAGATGATGGCCGACGTGAAGGCCAAGTCGAAGGCTGGAGAGGCCTCGCTCTTTGCCCGCTATCGCCGCCCGATCCTGATGGCCGTCGGCGCCATCCTGCTCGCAGCCATGGCCATGCCGCTGGTCAACACCCTGACCCGCAGCGAAGCGCCTGTCGTGCTTGAGGAAGCCGTTCCGGACCAGACGAGCGAGATCACCCCGACGGATCCTTTACCGGCCGAGGAAGCCGGCAACAGCGTGGACGCATCCGCGCCGATCGAGAGCGCAGCGGCACCCTCCGCCGAATCGACCACAAGCGAACCGCCTGCCGAAACAGACGAGCAAGTCGCGGTGACGCCGGAGCCTGTCGTTGCTGCCGCACCGGTTCAGGTCGGCAACGCAGCACCAGTCAATGCCATGATGGCGCCCGCACAGACTGCGCCAGGCCAGACACTGGAAGCACCCGCTTCGGCTCCTGCGGCCGACACGCTTGCAGCAGCGCCGGCAGAGCCGGCAAAGGTCGTGGTCGCTGAAGAGATCCAGCCGGCCTCCCCCCCCGCAGCAGAGATCGTCGTTCCAGCCGAGATCACCCCGCCATCGCTCTCCATCGCCGCAAAGAACGGCGATCCGCTGGCGCTCTTCGAAATCGGCGCGCGCTATACGGAAGGCCGCGACGTCGCGAATGATTTCGCAGAAGCCGCCAAGTGGTATCGACTGGCGGCCGACAAGGGCTTTGCGCTTGCTCAGTATCGCCTCGCCAATTTCCTCGAAAAGGGCACCGGCGTCGCGCCGGACATTGCTGAAGCCAAGCGCTACTACGAAATGGCGGCGAATGCCGGCAATGCGAGCGCCATGCACAACCTCGCCGTCATCTACGCCTCCGGCAAGGACGGGGCACAGGATTATGCCAAGGCTGTCGAGTGGTTCGGCAAGGCCTCTGACTACGGCGTTTCCGACAGCCAGTTCAACCTCGCCATCCTCAGCGCGCGTGGCAATGGCACCACGCAGGATCTGGTGACCTCCTACAAGTGGTTTGCGATTGCCGCAAAGGGTGGTGACACCGATGCGGCCCAGAAGCGGGACGAAGTGGCCAATGCCCTGAAGCCCGATCAGCTGGAGCGCGCCCGCGCCGAAGTCGATCTCTGGAAGGCCAAGGAGCTAAACCCGGACGCCAATTCGGCCAATACGCCCGACGAATGGGCCGGCAAGGGCCTGAAGACCGCCAGCGTCGACATGAAGAAGGCGATCCGCAACATCCAGGCCATTCTCAACAAGAACGGCTTCGATGCCGGCACGCCCGACGGCGTGATGGGCGCGAAGACTGTCACCGCAATCAAGGCTTTCCAGACCTCGATCGGCGAACAGCCCACCGGCCAGGTGACGGACAAGCTGGTGACGGAACTGCTCGCCCGCAACAAATGATCGGCCTGTCATAAAAGACCGCGATTGAGGGTCTATGACGGGCTCGCGAATTGACTTGATTGGCCGTGAGGCGCAAGAAAGAATTCGAAAGGGAGCAAGCCCGATCAAGGACTTGCACCCGCCCAGCATGAGAAAGAGCAAGGGGCTGTAGACCCTGACGTGACCGCGCCATCGTGCGCGGCTACCTGCATTTGAGGTCCTGACGTGACGATCTATCTGCCGATCGCCGAATTGTCGGTCAATGTCTTCATCATCCTCGGCATGGGCGCGGCTGTTGGCTTCCTCTCGGGCATGTTCGGCGTGGGCGGCGGCTTCCTCATCACACCGCTCCTGATCTTCTACAACATCCCGCCCGTCGTCGCCGTCGCAACCGGCGCGAACCAGGTTGTCGCGTCCTCCGTCTCGGGCGCCATCTCGCATTTCCGGCGCGGGACGCTGGACATGAAGCTCGGCACGGTCCTGCTGATCGGAGGTCTCGCAGGGGCGACGCTGGGCGTGTGGATCTTCTCCTGGCTCAGGCGCCTCGGTCAGCTCGACCTGATCATCTCGCTGCTCTACGTGGTTTTTCTCGGCACCGTCGGCGGCCTGATGCTGGCGGAAAGCCTGCGGGCGCTGCGCCGCGCGGCCCGCAATGAACCAGCCCCCCTGAAGCGGCCCGGTCAGCACAACTGGGTGCATCGCCTGCCCTTCAAGATGCGCTTCAAGAAGTCGAAGATCTATCTGAGCGTGATCCCGATCCTGGCGCTCGGTTTCGGCATCGGCATCCTGACCTCGGTCATGGGTGTCGGCGGCGGCTTCATCATGGTGCCGGCGATGATCTATCTGCTGCGTATCCCGACCAATGTCGTTGTCGGCACTTCGCTGTTCCAGATCATCTTCACCACCGCCTACACAACGATCGTCCAGGCGGCGACCAACTATTCGGTCGATATCGTGCTTGCCTTCATCCTGATGGTGGCTGGCGTCATCGGCGCGCAATACGGAGTCCGGGTCGGGCAGAAGCTGCGCGGCGAACAGCTGCGCGCGCTGCTCGGTCTTCTCGTGCTTGCGGTCGGCGTGCGTCTCGCGATCGAACTGATCGTCACCCCTGATGACTTCTACTCGCTGGCGATCGGAGGATGAGATGAAAGCGAACCTCCTCGCCCTTGCGCTTTTCGCCACGATCGGGATCTCGCTTCCGGCGTTCGCCCAGGATCCGCTGACGTCGCAGCTGGCTGAAACCGAAGGCCTCGACATCGGCACCTCCACGAGCGAGATCGCGATCACCTCGGACTTCTCCGGCGCCGATCTCACAATCTTCGGAGCGCTCACCAATACCGACCAGTTGCTGCTCGCCATCGGTCAGTATGATGTGGTGGTCACGCTGGAGGGTCCGCGCGACTGGACGACCGTGCGCCGCAAGGAGCGACTGTTCGGCATCTGGGTCAACCGCACATCGCTTACCTTCGAGCAGATGCCGATCTCATACTCGCTCGCCAGCACGCGGCCGGTGGAGGAAATCGCAGCCGATGATGTGCTGACGTCGCTCGGCATCGGCATCGACCACGTGGCGCTCACGCCCACGGGCTTCATCAGCAATTCCGTCAATCTCGGCGAGTTCCGCGATGCCTTCCGCAGGCTTAAGCAGACCGGCGGGCTCTATCAGCGCGACACCGGAGGTGTGCGCTTCGTGTCGTCGAGCCTCTTCAAGGCCACGCTCAGGCTCCCGGCCAATATCCCGAACGGAGTGCACATGGTGCATGCCTATCTGTTCAAGTCCGGCGAGTTCATCGCGGAAAAGGAACTGCCGCTGCGCGTCATCAAGACGGGCCTGGAAGAAGCGATCACCGAGGCAGCACATCAGCAGCCGCTCGCCTACGGCACGTTTGCCGTTCTGCTCGCTTTGGTCACGGGCTGGGCTGCGAGCCTGATCTTCCGCAAGGACTAACGGCATCAGCCGGCGACGCTATGCGGTCACGCCAGGCTGAAAGGCCGAATTAGCCGAGAAGGTTGCCGTAGCGCACCGAGTAGATCCGGTCGCGGCCAAGCAGATGCGCGATCAGGTCGGTGCGGGCGAAGAGGCCGGTGAAGGCCTTGTGGCGCAGATCGAGGCCGCCCGTTGTCACGCCGAAGGATGGCATGACCATGCGCAGGCCGTCGGTCGCAAAACAGGGACGGCGGACGGATTTTTCACGGCGACGGACGGTGGCGGAGGGATGGAGATGGCCGGCCACTTCGCCCTTGCCATGGGCGAGCGAAGGTTCGTGGCGGAAGGTGAGGCCCGCGAGCGAGAACTCATCCATGGACACCCCCGGCAGAGCCGTCGTGCCGTCCGGGTCATGGTTGCCATTGATCCAGACGATATCGCGTTCACCGGCGAGGCCGAGGATCATTTCGCGGAAGACCGAGGGCATCAGGGCCGACCCGACGCGGTCATGGAAATTGTCGCCGAGGCTGACAATGGTCGCCGGCTGATAGCGATTGACGACACTCTCCAGCAAACGAAGCGTCGCGAGCGTGTCATAGGGCGGCAGCAACTGGCCGCGCCTTGCAAAGGCCGCGCCCTTTTCGAGATGCAGGTCGGAGACCACAAGCGTCCGATGATCCGGCAGGTACATGGCGCCGGTCAGATCGCAGACGGCTGCCACGCCCGAGAGGGCGATCTCGGTCGTCGTCTCCACTGTCTCGATCGGCGCGAGGCGCCGGGCCGTCATACCCGTCATTTGCTCATTCCGCAGCATTCGGCCTCGTCATAGCCGCTCTGCCTGATTCACGCCATGGCCTCGGCGATCAGATCGTCTGCCGCCATGGAAAGCACGTGTTCCTGGGCCTCGCCTGCCACAGGCTCCTTGCCGATCTCCAGCATGACCGGGACGGCGAGCGGAGAGATCTGGGTCAGTCGCTTGTGCAGGATGTGGCCCTTGATTCGCTCCAGCATATCGGCAAGGCGGGCAATGTCCAAAAGTCCGGCGGCGGCATCCTGTCGCGTTGCCTGCATGAGGATATGATCGGGCTCATGGCTGCGCAGCACGTCGTAGATGAGGTCGGAGGAAACCGTCACCTGACGCCCGGATTTTTCCTTGCCGGGATGGCGCTGTTCGATCAGGCCGGCGATCACGGCGCAATTGCGGAAGGTGCGCTTCAGCATGAAGCTCTCGTCGAGCCAGGTTTCGAGATCATCGCCCAGCATGTCCTGGTCGAAGAGGTCTGCAAGGCTGAGTGCTCCCCGCGCGATCAGAGAGCCCATGTCCTCCAAGGCCCAGATCGCGAGTGCATAGTCTGTCGCCACGAAGCCGAGCGGCTTGGCCCGCATGCGCTCGAGCCGGCGGGTGAGCAGCATGCCGAGCGTCTGATGCGCAAGCCGTCCCTCGAAGGCGTAGATCACCATGTAGAAGCGCTCGCCGCGCGGGAAGGTCTCGATCAAGAGATCGCTGCGCTTCGGCAGAACCGACTTCTCCGCCTGCAGTGCCAGCCAGTCGCGCACCTGGTCGGGCAGGCCCGTGCGGCGGGCCGGATCATCCAGCATCGCGCGCACCTGTTCTGCGAGATAGGTCGAGAGTGGGAATTTGCCACCGGCATAGGCGGGGATCTTCGGGTCCATCGAAAAGGCGTTGGAGACGAGGCACTCGTTGTCTCGGATGCCTTCGAAGCGCAGCACCTTGCCCGAAAAGAGGAAGGTATCGCCCTGGGTCAGCTGCTCGAAGAAATACTCCTCGACCTTGCCAAGGGTCATGCCGCCCCGGCCGATCGACCCTAAATGGTTGCGCTTGACCAGCCGGACATTCAGCATCGGCATTTCCACGATGGTGCCGAGATTGAGACGATACTGCTGGGCGACCTGAGGATTGGTGACGCGCCAGAGCCCGTCCTTGCGACGGCGGATGCGGGCGTAACGCTCGTAGGTGCGCAGGGCATATCCGCCGGTCGCGACGAAATCGACGATGCGGGCGAAGGTCTTGCGCGGCAGGGCGGCATAGGGAAGCGCCTTTGTCACCTCGCGGAAGAGGTCCTCCTCGTCGAAGGCATCGGCGCAGGCCATGCCGAGCACATGCTGAGCCAACACATCGAGCGAACCTTCGCCGACCGGCGGGGTATCCTGGGCGCCGATGTAGTTGGCATCGAGTGCCGCCTGACACTCCATGACCTCGAAGCGATTGGCCGGCACGAGGATCGCCCGCGAAGGCTCGTCCATGCGGTGGTTGGCGCGGCCGATGCGCTGGGCAAGGCGCGAGGCGCCCTTGGGCGCGCCGACATGGATGACAAGATCGACGTCGCCCCAGTCGATGCCGAGGTCGAGCGTCGAGGTGGCGACGACCGCCCGCAGCCGGTTCTCGGCCATGGCGGCCTCCACCTTGCGGCGCTGGGAGACGTCGAGCGAGCCGTGATGCAAAGCGATCGGCAGGTTGTCGTCATTCACCGTCCAGAGCTCCTGGAAGAGCATTTCGGCCTGGGAGCGCGTATTGACGAAGAGCAGCGTCGTCTTGAAGTCCTTGAGGACCTTGTAGACCTCGGGAATGGCATAGTGCGCCTTGTGGCCCGACCATGGAATGCGATCCTCGGTCTGAAGAATGGTGATGTTGGGTCTAGCACCACCTTCGACGGTGATCAGCCCCGCGGCGGCCTCGCCTTCTTCCGGCTGGGCGACCAGCCAGCGGCGCAGATCCATGGGCTGAGCAACCGTGGCCGAGAGGCCGATGGTCTTGAGGCCGGGAGCGAGTTTCCGCAGCCGCGTGAGACCAAGCGACAGCAGATGGCCGCGCTTCGAGGTCACCAGCGAATGCAGTTCGTCGAAGATGACGTAGCGCAGGTCCTTGAAGAAGCGCTCCGCATCCGAATGCGAGATGAGCAGAGCCACCTGTTCCGGCGTGGTCAGAAGGATATCCGGCGGATTGGTCTTCTGACGCTGACGCTTGTGGGCCGGTGTGTCGCCGGTTCGATTCTCGATGGTGATCGGAAGCCCCATCTCGGTGACGGGCTTCATCAGATTGCGCTCGATATCGACGGCAAGCGCCTTGAGCGGCGAGATGTAGAGCGTGTGGATGCCGGTGAAGGCCTCGCCGGGTTTTTTCCGTCCACGCTCGGTGAGTTCGGTCAGCGATGGCAGGAAGCCGGCGAGCGTCTTGCCGGCACCGGTCGGGGCGATCAGCAGCAGGCTTTCGCCGCCGTTCTCGCCAGATCTCGCCCGAGCCAGCAGCTCCAGCTGATGGTCACGCGGCTGCCAGCCCTTTTCACCGAACCAGCGGAGAAAGGGGGCAGGCAGAAGGGCAAGGGCGGAATCAGCTGTCTTCACTGCCCCAAGGTAGTGGACGGGCGGGGAAAGAGAAGGGGCGAAAGAGGCATCACCTCAGTACAATATACCTGTCCGAGCGGTGGTTGATCGCGAGGAAGAGGTTCAGCACAACGGCACCGATGACAGAATAGAGCACCACGGAGGGGCTGACGACGGCAAATGCCAGCGCCATGACGCAGAGGTCGAAGGCGAGCTGGACGAGCCCGGCGCGGATGCCGAAACGGTCCTGGATATAGACGGCGAGGATGCCGAGGCCGCCAAGGCTGGCGCGGTGGCGATAGAGCGCGAGCAGGCCGAAGCCAAGCAGCAGGCCACCGAGGATCGCCGCCCAGATCGGCGCGATGCTCTCTATGACGAGGAAGCGGCTCTCGATTTCGACGATGAAGGAGGTCAGGCCGACGGCTAAGAAGGTCTTGATGGTGAAGTCGAGGCCGACGCGACGCAGAGACAGGATGTAGAACGGCAGGTTCAACACGAAGAACAGGAGACCGAAGCTCCAGCCGCTCCAGTAATGCAGGACGAAGGCGAGGCCGGCCATGCCGCCGGTCAGAAGTCCGACCTGGGCGAGGAAATAGAGGCCAAGGGCTGCGATCAGGCTGCCAGCCACGAGGCCCTGCAGATCTTCCGCCGGTGTGTGGCGGGTCGGGTTCGAATTCCAGATTCCCAGCATGCTCGTCAACTGCGCCATGTCACGTCTCCAGAAAGCGATCTCGGAGCGCAAATGGTACTCGAGATCCGCTGGAAAACAAGGATGATAGGTCAGCAAAGCTGACCTATGGAGCAATTCGCAAGAAAGCTGCTTCTCAGGCCGTCCGGCTCGCAAGAAACAGAATGCCAAAGACCGGTTTTCCGCCATCCATGCGAATGGTGGTGCGGGTCAGAACGAGGACTTCGAAGCCGTTTTCGGCAAGACGCTGCCGGACATGCCGTTCGGTATGGGCGTAACGCAGGCTCGGGGCCAGCAGGAAACCATCTCCCTCGCCCGCGTCTTCAACCGAAAAGGCGAAGAGTGCGCCATGCTTTGCAAGCCGCGCCGCAAGCGCAAAGGCATTGGCGAGATCACCGAGATACATCAGCACGTCGGCTGCGGAGACGAGGTCAGCACGGGCTTCAATAAGGCCATCGTCGAAGAGGCCTGAGCCTGACGGATCGAGCGAAAGATCGGCCTTGGCCAGAAGATCATAGAGGCCCTTTTCCTCGGCCTTGGCCAGCATGTTGACCGAGAGATCGAAGCCCTCCAAGTGAGAAACCCGACCGCGGATCTCGGCACCGAAGAGACCTGTGCCGCAGCCGAGATCGATCGCGACTTCGAACCGCCTGTCGTCATGATCAGCAATCAGCCGGGCGAGCTTGGCCGGAACGGTATAGTCAAGCCGTTCGACGAGTGCCGCATCGAAGCGATCGGCATAATCGTCGAAGAGGGCCTCGACATAACGGGAGGGTGGCTGATCCGGGACCTCTTCAGCGCCGAGAAGCGCGAGTTTCAGCCGCGCTCCAAAGATGTCCTCCGGGTCGAGTTCCAGCGCACGTCGCAAGGCAGGAACGGCTTTTGACGGCAGGTTCGCCTTCTCGGCATAGTCCGCCAGCCGCACGAGGCCCGCCGGCCACTCAGGCACTAGTTCCAGCGCCTGCTCCATCAATTCCACGGCTGCCTCATGTTCGCCATTCTCGGCAAGCATGCGGGCGTAATCGGCGCGGCGGTCGGCGATCACGTCGCCGGAGGAGAACTGGGTGGGGTGCATCGAAGAGATCCTCGCGCCTTTCCAGCATGGAGTGGGCCAGCATGGAGACGGCTCGCGGTCTTGACCGATCGCCGGAAAAAACTCAAGTCCTATCGCAAGCCCCTGCTTCGCCGGCTTGCAGGGCGGGCGGGCCGCGCCCATATCAGCGGATGACAACAGGAGATACGCATGGCTGATGGCATCAATCGATTTCTCGGCGACACCCCTGGCCGCACGCTGGTCAAGCTGATCGTCGTCTCGCTTATCGTCGGCTTCGTGATGTCCGTCTTCGGGCTCGATCCGGCCGACCTCCTGAATGGCGTCCGCTACTTCCTGATCGACCTCTGGTATACGGGCTTCGACGCCCTCGGACGGGTCGGGCAATACCTGCTGATCGGTGCGACGATCGTCATTCCGGCCTTCATCCTGCTGCGTCTCTTCGCCTCCAGGAACTGACCCGTCAATGTCGAACATCACCCTGCCCCGCCGCCGGCTGATCCTCATTTCAGCTGGCCTCCTGACAGCCGCGATCGCCGGCTGCCGCTCGACCGACATCCTCAATCCCGATGACGGCTCGTCGCGGGCGGAGACAGCGGCAGCGCTGCCGATGGTCAATCGGTTACGCCAATCGCGCGGCCTCTCTTCCTTGTCGCGCAGCCGACCGGCGGAAGTGGCCGCAATTGCCCAATCCAAGCGCATGGCACGCGCCGGCGAGATGTCGCATCTGATCGGCTTCAACGACAGCTTCGGGGCCCGCATGAAGGGCCACGGCGTGCCCTTGCCCGCAGCCGAAAACATCGCGGCCGGCCAGGACACGGTCGAGCGCGCGGTTCAGGCCTGGATCGATTCCAAGCGGCATCTCGACAACATGCTCGGTGGTTTCAACGGCCTTGGCGTTGCGGTCGCCTGGGATTCCGCTTCCGGCAACCGCCCCTACTGGGCCATGGTGCTCTCGGCCTGAGTGATTCTCCTGCTCCGGTCCCGTCCGGAGCTTTCCATGCACAGCCCATCCGCTTTCCCATCCCGGCCGATCGAGGTCAGCCACCGCAGCGTGCTCGCAATCGCGGTGCCGATGACGCTCGGTTTCGTCACCACGCCGCTGCTCGGCCTCACCGACACCGCCGTTGTCGGGCGGAGCGGTGACGCGGCGCAACTGGCGGGACTCGCGATTGCAGCGGCCTTGTTCGACCTGCTGTTTGCCAGCCTGAATTTTCTCCGGGCTTCCACAACGGCACTTGTTGCACAGGCGCAAGGGCGTGGCGAGACGACGGAACTCTTCGCCGTCTTCTGGCGCTCGATCGTCTTGTCCGTCGGCTTCGGCCTTCTCATCCTGATCGCATCCCCCGCCATTGTCGGCTTCGGTCCGGCGATGATGGGTGCAGATGGCGGCGTGCAGGCGGCGGCTGCGACCTATATCGGCATCCGCATTCTCGCCGCCGCGGTGACGCTGTCGAACTTCACCCTGCTGGGCTTCGTGCTCGGACGCGGAATGGGATCCGTCGGTCTTGCGCTGCAGATCCTGCTCAACGGCGTCAATATCGCGATGTCGATCCTGCTCGGCATCACCTTCGGCTTCGGCATTGCCGGTGTCGCCTGGGGCACTGTTATCGGCGAGGTTGTCGCCATGCTCGCCGGCTTTGCCTTCATCTTCTGGCGTTATGGGCCGGCCGCCGTTCCCCATGTCTCCATGGTCACGGACCGTGCGAAACTGATGGCGCTCTTCCGGCTCAACCGCGATATCCTCATCCGCACCTTTTCGCTGATCACGGCCTTTACCGTCATGACCCGGATCGGCGCCGGCTTTGGCGCGGTGACGCTGGCTGCCAATGCGGTTCTCATGAACTTCTTCATGATCGCGAGTTTCTATCTCGATGGCATGGCAACGGCAGCCGAACAGATCACCGGCGAGACGATCGGGGCACGACAGCGCACGGCCTTCGAGCGGGCCGTCAAGCTCACGGGGCTCTGGTCCTTCGGCCTGGCCTTGGCCAGCCTCGCCTTCTTCCTGATCTTCGGGAATGCGGTCATCGGCTTCATTACCACGGCCGGCGACGTGCGCAGCGTTGCCGAGACCTATCTCGTCTACGCGGCGCTGACGGCGCTGACCGGAGCGCTCGCCTTTCACATGGACGGCGTCTTCATCGGCGCGACCTGGTCATCGGAGATGCGCAACATGATGCTCGTGGCGCTTGCGGGTTATCTCGCCAGCGTCGCCGTCCTCGTGCCGTTGTTTTCCAACCACGGGCTTTGGATCGCACTCAACGTGTTTCTCGGGCTGCGCGGCCTGCTGCTACTCGCAAGGTTGAAGCCGAAGACGGATCAGACCTTCACCGACAGCCAGTGATCGAGCCTCGTGTCGCGCAGCTCGCGGATATTGGCGACCGTTTCGCGATCGAGAAGGGTGGACAGACCTTTCACGATGCGTCCCGGTAGCGCCGGCCCTTCATAGACCATGCAGGAATAAAGCTGCACGAGATCGGCTCCCGCACGGATCTTCTCCAGCGCCGTTTCCGCGGAGGACACACCGCCAACGCCGATGATCGGAAGGTTGGGTCCGACGCGCTTGCGCATCCGGGCAAGGACAGCGGTCGACTTGTCGAACAGCGGCGCGCCGGACAAGCCTCCTGCCTCGCCTGCGAGCGTCGCATCAGCAAGGCTGTCGCGGGATAGCGTGGTGTTCGAGACGATCAGGCCATCAAGATCATGGGCGGCTGCGACCTCGGCGATGTCGTCCATGCCCTCTTCGGTGAGATCGGGTGCGATCTTCAGGAAGACCGGCAGGCGTTTGCCGGCCTTCAGCCCCTCTTCCGAGCGAGCGGCGAGCACGGCCGACAGCAGCGCATCAAGGCTTTCCTTCGCCTGCAGGTCGCGCAGGCCGGGCGTGTTGGGCGAGGAGATATTGGCCGTGAAATAGGTCGCCACCGAATAAAAGCGGCGGATGCCCGCGACGTAGTCGGCGATCCGGTCCGTTGCATCCTTGTTGGCGCCGATATTGACGCCGATGATGCCTGAGCGATCGCCGCGCGCCGAGAGACGCGCCAGCGCTGCGGCATGACCCTCGTTGTTGAAGCCCAGGCGGTTGATCACCGCGCGGTCGCGCTCCAGGCGGAAGATGCGCGGCTTCGGATTGCCGGTCTGCCCCTTCGGGGTCAGCGTGCCGACTTCGGCAAAACCGAAGCCGAGCGACAAGAGTGCATCCGGCACTTCGGCATTCTTGTCGTAACCGGCTGCCATGCCGAGCGGATTTGGGAAACGGATGCCGGCGACCGTCTGGGCAAGACGTGGATCGGCGGGCGCCTTGCAGGCCGGCACCAAGCCGGTCTTCAGCGCTGCGACAGAAAGACCATGGGCGGTTTCGGCATCAAAGAGAAAGAGGCCGCGACGGCCGAGCGAGAAAAGGTCAAGCATCAGCGGTTCTCCTCGACCATGTTCGGAAAGACATGCAGGCCATCATCTCCGAGGGCCAAGGGCTTTTCCCACAGCACGGCATCGAGCGGAAGATCGGCATAGAGATGCGGGAACAGATCGCCGCCACGTGACGCCTCCCACTTCAGGGCTTCGCCGAAGAGGGTGGCGTCGACAGCGACCAGCAAGAGACCGGCCTGACCTGCAAAATGCAGCCGTGCCGTCTCGATCGCCTGGGCAGCCGTCGAAAAATGGATGTAGCCATCCTTGAGATCGATCGACGCGCCTTTGAAAAGCCCGGCCGCGCGGGCCTCCTGCCATAATTCTCTCGGCACGATCTTGTATATGGTCTTGTCCAAGGTCCGGTCTCTCGCAGATCATGAGGGTCGAAGGCGGTTTGCCGCAAACGCGGGCAAATGTCCACGCCCGGCGAGACGGACGACAGGAGGAGGCATCCATGGCCATCAATCAGACAACAGTCCTGACATTCGCTTTTCTTGCGCTTTGCACTCCCTTCGCCATGGCGCAGGAGGCCGCGACCGACCGCTATACGCTGGAGAAATCGGAGAGTGGCTTCGTCCGGCTGGATCGCCAGACGGGCGCGGTCACGCTCTGCACAGAAGCGGAGGGCACGCTCACCTGCCGGATGGCGGCGGACGAACGGGCGGCCTATGACGAGGATCTCGCGCGGCTGGAAAAGCGGGTCGAGGCTCTGGAAAAACAGATTGTCGGCAGCACGGTTGCGCGAAGCGGCGAGCTTCCGAGTGATGCCGAGATCGACCGATCGATCGGGATCATGGAGCGCTTCATGCGGGCCTTCTTCGGCCTGGTACAGGAGTTCCAGGGCGAGGAGCAGCAAACGCAGCAGGGCGCCGTTCCCAATCGAACCTGACCGCGACAAGGCCTGCTTTCGCCCATTCGTTGCACGACCATTGTCTAGTGCCTCGGCAAGCGCTAAAAGAAGGACACGCAATCGCGCGCAATATGACATCGCTCTTGGGAGGGGGCTGTGACATGGCTGCATCGACCTTTATCATCGCCGACGATCATCCGCTGTTCCGTGGCGCGCTGCGCCAGGCCGTGACCGGCATCGACGGAACACAAACCATCATCGAGGCCGGCGATTTCGAAGCGGCACGCAAGGCGGCCGCCGAGCATTCGGATGCGGATCTGATGCTGCTTGATCTTGCCATGCCCGGCGTCTCCGGCTTTTCCGGCCTGATGTCGCTTCGCGCGGAATTTGCGAGCCTGCCGTTAGTGATTGTCTCGGCCACCGACGATGCCGTCACCATTCGCCGTGCGCTCGAGTTGGGCGCCTCCGGCTTCATCTCCAAATCGGCCGGCATCGACGAAATACGATCGAGCATCCAGTCCGTGCTGGAAGGCGACATCGCCACACCCGCAAGCTACCAGGGCGGGCAGGAAACCGATCCCGATGTCGCAGATCTCATCAATCGCCTGAGAACCCTGACACCACAGCAAAGCCGCGTGCTCGGCATGTTGGGTGAAGGCCTGCTCAACAAGCAGATCGCCTATGAGCTCGGCGTGTCGGAAGCAACGATTAAGGCACATGTCTCGGCCATCCTGTTGAAGCTCAAGGTGGACAGCCGCACACAGGCCGTCATCCAGCTCGGCAAGATCAACATGGCCATGGTTGCCTGAGCGGAGCAGAGGATTTTATTCCTTTTCGGCTTTACTAACCGTGTTCCATCCTCTAATATTCGCGTCAAAGCCGGAGAATGGAACTCGATGTTTCCGGCGCTGAAGAGGCGCGAACATGCTTTCGCATGACAGCATATGGGCCGCGATTGATCGGCTGGCGGAGCAGCATTCGCTGACGCCATCAGGTCTTGCGCGCCGGGCGGGCCTCGACCCTACCTCCTTCAACAAATCCAAGCGTGTCGGCGCCGATGGGCGCATGCGCTGGCCCTCGACCGAATCCATCGCCAAAGTGCTGGAGGCGACAGGCGCCAGCCTCGACCAGTTCATGCGATACGTCTCTCCCGAAGCCTTGCGCGGCAGCCCCCTGCCCCAGGGCACGTTTCCCCCGCAGGCAAGCTCGATCCCCCTGCTGGGCATGGCCCAAGCGGGTGCTGGTGGCTTTTTCGACGATGGCGGCTTTCCTGCCGGCCAGGGCTGGGACCTCGTCGAATTCCCGGCAGCGCCCGGCCGCAACAACGGCGTCTATGCGCTGGAGGTCCAGGGCGAGAGCATGAAGCCGCTCTACCGCGACGGTGACATCCTGATCGTCGAGCCCGGCGCCCAGGTCCGCCGTGGTGACCGCGTCGTGGTGAAGACCCGCGAAGGCGAAGTCATGGCGAAGATCCTCGCCCGCCAAAGCGCCAAGTCGATCGAGTTGCAGTCGCTCAACCCAGACCATCCGCCCCGCACTCTCGACATGAGCGATGTCGAATGGGTGGCGCGGATCATCTGGGCAAGCCAGTAGGAAAACGCACCTATGCGACGCATCGGCACCTTCATCGCAGGCGCGATCGGGCTCCTTCTCTGGGCCTATCTGGTCGTGCAGGCCGGCGAGAGTCTGCGGGAAGATCCCGTCGACTACAATATCGAGGATCTCGACGTGCCGGATCCCTCAGAGCTCGATCTGCCCGAAGTCGGGGCAGCGGACGATGAGATGATCGAGCCTGCCCCTCAGGCGGAAGCGCGGCGCGCGGTCCGGGCAATCGAGCCCGAGGTCTTCGGTTCCCCGGCCTTCACCGACAGCGGAGATCTGGAACGTGTTGCCGCACGCGCGCCGCTCTCGCCGGTCGAGGAGCGGGCACGGCCTAAGGTCGTTCTCCTGCATCGCCCGCTCAGTCTTTCGGCCGGTGTCGTTGCCTTCAACGCTGACCAGCGCATTCGCCTTGCCGATATTGCAGAGACAGATCCGGACCGGACCTGTCTTGCGGAAGATGGCACGTCCTGGCCCTGTGGGGTCATGGCCCGCACGCAGCAACGGCTTTTCCTGCGCAACCGGTCGCTCACCTGCGAAACAGGCTCTGCTGCATGGCAGGGCGAGATCCGCACGCGCTGCTGGGTCGGCGTTCAGGATGTCTCGTCCTGGCTTGCAAAATACGGGTGGGCTGAGGCCGAGCCCGGCTCCGCCCTTGCCGCACTCTCCGAGGAAGCCCGCGCCGCAAAACGCGGGCTTTTTGGTGACCCTGTGCGGTGATGCGAAGGCCGCTACTCGTCACCGCGCGATCGTGTCCCTTGAAAGGCCTCACTGCGCCTCCTACTCTCTGGCGACTGCAACTGGAAAGCACCTTACATGAACAAGCCCGTATCTCCGGAAGAAGCCCTGATCTTCGTCATGGTCATGGCATCGGCCGTCGACAATGCCATGGCCGAAAAGGAACTGGTGCGCATCGGCCAGCTGATCGACATTCTTCCGGTCTTCGAGAATTTCGACAAGGAACACCTGATCGAGGTTTCGCAACGCTGCGCCACCCTGCTTTCCGGACCGGAAGGTCTTGATATCATGCTTGAAACAATCCGCGACGCGCTGCCGGACTGGCTGCATGATACGGCCTATGCGCTGGCTGTCGAGATCGCAGCGGTCGATCTCTCGCTGCGCGCGGAAGAGTTGCGGCTCCTGCAGATGCTGCGCGACCGCCTGGGGCTCGACAAGCTGGTCTGCGCCGCGCTGGAACGCAGCGCTTCTGCCCGCTATCGCCGGATCTGACGGCTCTCGGTCAGCTCCGCCGTTCGGCGGGATTGCTTCAGAACAGGCCGGCGGGGAAATAGCGGAGATAGATCTCCTCCAGCCGGCCGTCCTTTGAAAGGGCTGCGAGCGCGCTTTCGAGCGCTGCCATGAGCGCGGCATCCTGGCCGCCCACCATGATCGTCATGCCTTCTCCCAGATGCCTTTCCGACAGGAAGGGTCCATCGAGGAAACGGCAGCAGCCGACTGCCGCCGGGCTCATCATCCAGAAGGACAGCTGCAGGGCATCGGCAAAGACCGCCGGTACCTGCTTTTCCTTCAGGGCCTTCATCAGAGCGTCCTGATTTTCGAAAGCGACGGCTTCGATATCGGGAAAGAAGTTGTTCAGCATCGCCGCGTGGGCGGTATCCTTGACAACGCCGACCTTGCGACCGAAGAGCCCCTCGGCATCCTGGCGCGGCAGCACCGTGTCGCCCTGCATCAGGAAACGGGCCGGCAGGAGGAGATAGGGCCGCGTGAAATTGAACCGCTGCCTGAGCTCCGGCGTCACCGCGACACCCGCCATCACCGCCTCGCCCTGCCCCGCTTCAAGCGCCGAGACGAGCTGCCCATAGGGGAGAGCCTGGATCTGGCAACGCGCCTGCAGGCCGAGTTCCTCGCAGAGCGCTCTGGCGAGATCGATATGGAAGCCGGACAGACGGCCGCTCTGGTCGGTGAAGTTGAAGGGCGGGAAATCGGTAGTCGTCAGAAAGCGAAGCCGCAACACGCTGCTAACATCGGGCCGCACCAGCCGCTCGCGAGCATCGAACAGGATCGGAAGATCCGTTGCTTGAGCCCGGGCTGTGGGTGCCGACAGAAGGAGGCACAGCAAAAGACCGAAAATCGTGGCCCACAACCCCATTAAATCTAGGGATGTAACTTTTGCGCGCATCTCTATCATCATCAACCGGGGTATGAGTGGGGCGTTATTCCGAGCGAATGACGTGTAGCAGCTTGGTGTGGACGAGGGAATATGGCCCGCGGATCGTCGCCGCGCGCCATGGGTCGACGCGAGAGCATGACCAACGGAGCGTGGACCGCGCGACCGGCCCCTCAAGGTTTGACCATCTGAAGACGGAAGCCGGTCTTCTGCATATCCTCGGGATTTCCAAGCCGCTGATTGCGCGCATGGCGCAGCGGGCGGCGTCGAATGGGACCTCGATCGAGGTCGAACTGCTGGCGAGTGGCTCGATCGAAGAAGAGGCCTATTTCGCCGGCCTAGCGCGCATGTATGGCCTGCCCTTTCTCGCCGAGATCGATCCCTCCCTCCTTTCCGATCACGCCTATGGCGACACGCAGCTTGTCGAGCCGCGCATGCTGCGCCTGCATCACACGGACAAGCCGCCGGTGGTCGCGGTGGCACCGCAGATCCTGCATATGGAAGGCCTTGCCAGACGCTTCGGGCGCCATGCAAACGGCGCCGGCAGTCTCGTCGTGACGACGCCATCCGCCATTCGAAAAGCCACCTGGAAGGCGGGGGAGGCCCGTCGAGTTAGCCATGCCGTGCGCGGATTGTTCGACAGCGTGCAGTCGCTCTCGGCGCGGCTGGTGGTCACCGGTGACCAAGGTTTTGTCGCAGGCGCGATCCTCTGCTTCATCAGCCTGCTTCTGGTCTTCGCGCCCCTGCTTGCTGTCGTCGCTGCCCATATGCTGCTATCGTTCTTCCACACGGCAGCCCTCTTCCTGCGGATCATGGCGGTCTCGCATGGTAAACGCCACCCGAAGGTTGTAGTCTCACTCGAAACCGCCAGTGACGCTCTGCCGGTCTACACCGTGATGGTCGCGCTTTACCGTGAAGCTGCTGTCGTTCCGCAATTGATCGCAGCGCTCGACGCGCTCGATTGGCCCCGCAGCCTGCTCGACGTGAAGCTGGTCTGCGAGGCGGATGACCGCGAAACGCTCGAGGCAATCCGGCAGGCGCGTCCCGGGCCGCATATCGAGGTGGTGGAAGTGCCTGATATGGCGCCTCGCACCAAGCCGAAGGCGCTCACCTATGCGCTTGCCGGTGCGCGTGGCGAGTTTCTCACCATCTACGACGCGGAGGACCGGCCGCATCCGCAACAGTTGCGCGAGGCCTTCCATGCCTTCCGGCTTGGCCCTTCAGAGCTTGCCTGCCTGCAGGCGCCGCTGGTGATCGGCAATGCCGGAGAAAGCTGGATCAGCGCAATCTTTGCGCTCGAATATTCCGCGCTTTTCCGTCGGCTGCTGCCGGCGCTTGGCTTCTACCGACTGCCGCTGCCACTCGGCGGAACGTCGAACCATTTTCGAACGGCCCTGCTCCGGGAAAGCGGCGGCTGGGACCCCTTCAATGTGACGGAGGATGCCGATCTCGGCATGCGTCTCTGTCGTATGGGTTACCGCTCATCGACGCTGACGCTCCCCACCTATGAGGATGCGCCCACGGATTTTCGCGTCTGGCTCGCCCAGCGCACCCGGTGGTACAAAGGGTGGCTGCAAACTTGGCTGGTGCTGATGCGCCAGCCTCTGCGCACCGCTCGCGACATGGGGCCCCTCTCTTTCCTCGTCTTCCAGCTTCTCGTCGGCGGCATGCTGGTCGCCGCCTTGAGCCATCCGGGCCTGATCGTCTTCGTCACGCTGTCCGTCCTGTCGCTGATGCAGATCCCCGCGCCGCAGCCGAATGTCTTCACGACGATGATGCTCGCGATGGATGTCTTCAACATCCTCGGCAGCTATGCCGTCTTCTTCGCGCTGGGCGCGACACCGATGACCGACCGGGAGAAGAAGGGCATAGGCTGGAAATGGGCGATGATCCCGATCTACTGGATGGCCGTGTCGCTCGCCGCCTGGAAGGCGGTCATCGAGCTGAGGCTCAAACCCTTCCACTGGAACAAGACGCCACACAGACCGAGCCGTAGCGGATCTCTACCGCCCGGCCTCGTTCAACCGAACCAGTCCGCCGAGGCGCTGACATCGGCATTCGACAAGGTGTGATCGCCCGCTACGGTTAGCAGTTCGACCTCAGCACACCGCGCCTGGAGTTGTGCCGCAAGATCAGAGGCCTCGCCGGCAGCCGGATCGTCGGCGCCCGTCAGGATACGGATGCGGGTGCGGGTGCGGGCGAGATCGACATCCGGCGGATCGGCCAGCACCGGCACCGGACGCAGCAGCAGTGCATCCCGTATCAGCCCCGGATGCAGCATGATGGCTGCGACGAGGAAATTCGCGCCATTGGAATAGCCGGCGAAACGCAGGCGCGTTGTGTCGAGGCCGTAAGCCTGCGTCGCCTCTTCAACGAAGGCGGCGAAGGCTTCCGCTTCCGCGCGGATATCCTTCTGATCGAAATCCCCGGGGCCGAAGCGGCGGAAGAAGCGGGCGACGCCCTCCTCCGTCGAGCGGCCTCTGAGACCAATCAGAGTGGTGGAAGGCGCCACCTTGCGCCCGAAAGGCAGCAGGCTCGCCTCGTTGCCGCCCGTTCCATGCAGGAGCACAAGCGTAGAGCCATCCGGTACCTCCGGCTCATGGATCCGGTGCACGAAGGGCAGATCGCGATAGATGATGCGAGGCTCACCCGGAAGCCCGAACTGCGGCAGCATGGGCACGATGTCTTCAGGGCGCAGATGAAAGTGTTCGGGGATGAAGAGCCGGCTGCCGAGCGTGTCCGATGGCTCGTCGATCGCAAAGCCCGGACTATCAGAGGCAAGTTCGATCAGCCCGCCGGCCGGCTCGCGGACATAGAGCGAATAGAAGTATTTGCGGTCGTGCATGTTGATCGTGTCGTCACCGCGCGACCTCAGAGCCACTGCCTGTGTTTCGACGGCGGCACGATCGGTCATGCGCAGGGCGATATGGTCGATGGCACCGGTTCCCGGAGCTGCAGGCCAGAAGCCCGTCGCATCGCGGACGTCGATCGCCTGCCCACTCATCGAGGTCAGCCGCGTGATCGTGCCCTCGGTTGCCGCGACTTCAAAGCCGGCATGGCGGCAGAGGAAGTCGACACTGTCGGACGGTTTTTCCGACAGCAAGGTCGCTGCGCGGAGCCGGGTGATTGCGTCGCTCGGCTCGATGCCGCGTACCGCCCAGGTCTCCCCTGGCTCGACCTCTGTCGTCCCGACGAGCTTGACGATGATGCCATCCGGGTCGGCCAGCCTCAGCACCGGTTCGCCGAATTCGGTTGCGGGACCCGTGGCTGCCACACCGAACTGTAGCGCGCGGGTCAGCCAGAAGCCGATCGCTTCGGGACGAATGGCAAAGGCGATTTCACTTGCCGCACCATGACCGACGCGCCCGGGGGAACCATCTTCCCAGGCCAGGAATGTCACCAGCGAGCCGGGGCTTGCCACCGCATCGCCGTAAAACAGGTGAAGCTGAGCCGCGTCCTCGAAACCGCCTGTGCGCTTGACGAGCCTCAAGCCCAGAAAGCCGCAATAGAAATCGACATTGGCCTGGATTTTCCGGGTGATCGCCGTGATGTGGTGCAGGCCGCTGGTCATGCTCGTCTCCCTGTTCTACCCTCCCTTATAACAAATCGAGACGAGGAAAAGACCATGGTGACATTGCTCGGCATTTCAGGAAGCTTGCGCAAGGGCTCGCTCAACTCGGCACTCTTGAAGGCCGCAGCCGGCTTGCCGGCCGAGGGCTACACTCTTCAGACGGCCGGCATTCATGGCATTCCGCTTTATGACGGAGACCTGGAAGAGGCCGAAGGCATCCCGGCGGCCGTCACCGCCCTCAAGGAAAAGATCATCGCCGCCGACGGCGTGATCCTGTTCACGCCCGAATACAACAACCGCATCCCCGGCGCCTTCAAGAACGCCATCGACTGGCTGTCGCGCCCCTCTTCCGACATGGCCAAGGTCTTCGGCAACAAGCCCTTCGCGCTGGTCGGCGCTTCTCCCGGCAATTTCGGCACACTGCTCAGCCAGAATGCCTGGCTCCCGGTCCTGCACACGCTCGGCTGCCGGACATTTTCCGAGAAGCGGTTGATGGTGTCGCGGGCACATACGCTGTTTGATGGCGACGGCAATCTCACCGATGAGGCGACGGCCAAGAGACTTGGGGATCTGCTGGCGGCTTTTGCGAAGTTTGCGGGGAAGTAGCTGGGAAAGCTGGAGCGGGTGAAGGGAATCGAACCCTCGTATTCAGCTTGGGAAGCTGCTGCTCTACCATTGAGCTACACCCGCGACGGGTTGAGAAATCCAACAGTTCGGCTGGAGTGTCAAGCCGGATGGGACGGAAAGGGGCGCGAATGCAGCGCCCTCTGTTGTCAGGGCAGGCGGAAGTGCTTGGAGAGCTTGAGGCCCTGCGCCTGGTAGTTGGAGCCGAGCCCAGTGCCGTAGAGGCCTTCCGGGCGCTCCTGCATGTGCTCGTAGACCAGGCGGCCGATGACCTGGCCGTGTTCGAGGATGAAGGGCACTTCGTGGCTGCGGACTTCCAGAACCGCGCGACTGCCTGAGCCCCCGGCCGGGGCGTGGCCGAAGCCCGGATCGAAGAAGCCGGCATAATGCACGCGGAATTCGCCGACCAAGGGGTCATAGGGCGTCATTTCGGCGGCATAGAGCGGCGGCACATGCACGGCTTCGTTCGAGACGAGGATGTAGAATTCGTCCGGGTCGAGGATCAGCTCGTCGCGGCCGCGGCTGTAGAGCGGCTCCCAGAAATCCAGCACCTCATGCGCGCCCTTAAGGTCGACATCGATGACCGAGGTGTGGTGCTTGCCGCGATAGCCAATCAGGCCTTGCGGCCCCGATCCCTTCAGATCGATCGACAGCGCAATGCCGCCGCCCGAGACGTTCGGCATGTCGCTTGCGACCAGTGTCTCGGCCTTATGCAGATCGAAGAGTTCCGTCTCGCCGAGCAAGGCATGGCCGACGCGGAAGCGGATCTGCGACAGGCGCGAGCCGCGCCGCACGATGATCGGGAAGGTGCGCGGCGAAATCTCGAGATAGAGCTGGCCCTTGTAGCCGGCCGGCACCTTGTCGAATTCCTGAGCGTAATCGACCATCACGCGGGTGAAGATGTCGAGGCGGCCGGTCGAACTCTTCGGATTGGCCGAGGCCGAGATTTCCGCCGGCAGGTCGAGGCTTTCCATCAAGGGCACGATGTAGACGCAGCCGGTTTCGAGCACGGCCCCGTTTTCGAGATCGATCTCGTGCAGGGTCAGCCGCTCCAGCTTTTCGGCCACGGTGTGGCCCCTGCCCGGCATGAAGCTCGCGCGCACGCGGATTGCCTTGCCGCCCAGACGCAGGTCGAGACTTGCCGGCTGGATCTGGTCCTTGTCGAGCATGACCTCGCTCTTCAGCTGGCCGCCACCGAACAAGGCGCCAATCGCGCGATCGGACAAAATCCCGGGTTTCAAGGTCATGATCTCAATCCTGTTTGGGCCCGACAAAACCAAAGCCCACCAATTGACGCAAGGCCCGCGAAGGCGTAAGGCAGCCTTATCCCGTGGTGATTTGGCCGGTCGGCTTGCAGCCACGTTAAACAAGTGGCTAAATAGACCGGGTTTACGAAACCGGTCCGTTCACGCGACCGGTTTTTTTGTGTTCGAAAGGCACGTGCATGAGCAAGAACTGGCGCCCGGCCACCACCCTCGTCCATGGCGGCACGCTGCGCTCTCCTTATGGCGAGACGTCTGAAGCGATCTTCCTCACCCAGGGCTTCGTCTATGAGAGCTCGGAAGCGGCAGAAGCCCGCTTCAAGGGCGAGAACGACGGCTATATCTACGCCCGCTATGGCAGCCCGACCAATGACATGTTCGAAAAGCGCATGTGCATGATGGAAGGCGCCGAGGATGCGCGTGCTATGGCGTCGGGTATGGCGGCCGTTGCTGCTGCCGTGCTCTGCCAGGTCAAGGCCGGCGACCATATCGTCGCTGCCCGCGCGCTGTTCGGCTCCTGCCGCTATGTCGTCGAGACGCTGGCGCCGCGCTATGGCGTGGAATGCACGCTGGTCGATGGTCGTGACCTTGCCAACTGGGAAGCGGCCATCCGGCCGAACACCAAGGTGATGTTCCTCGAAAGCCCGACCAATCCGACGCTTGAAGTGATCGACGTCGCAGGCGTTGCCAAGCTCGCCGACCAGATCGGCGCGAAGCTGATCGTCGACAACGTCTTTGCGACGCCCCTCTTCCAGAAGCCGCTCGAACTCGGCGCACATGTCGTCGTCTATTCCGCGACCAAGCATATCGATGGACAGGGCCGCTGCCTTGGCGGTGTCGTCTTGTCTTCGAAGGAATGGATCAACGAGAACCTGCATGACTATTTCCGTCACACGGGTCCCGCCATGTCGCCGTTCAATGCCTGGACGCTTTTGAAGGGCATGGAGACGCTGCCGCTGCGCGTGAAGC
Source organism: uncultured Allorhizobium sp. (assembly GCA_958439205.1). Taxonomy (GTDB): domain Bacteria; phylum Pseudomonadota; class Alphaproteobacteria; order Rhizobiales; family Rhizobiaceae; genus Allorhizobium. The sequence goes on from OY288189.1 coordinate 4,476,433, forward strand.
AGCAGACGGAGAATGCAACCGCGATCGCCGATTTCCTGGCCGAGCAGTCTACCGTGGCGAAGGTGATCTATCCGGGCCGCAAGGACCACCCGCAGGCCGATATCATCGCCAAGCAGATGACTGGCGGCTCGACGCTGGTGTGCTTCGAGATGAAGGGCGGCAAGGAAGCGGCCTTCAAGCTGCAGAATGCGCTGGAGATCATCAAGATCTCGAACAATCTCGGCGATGCGAAGAGCCTGATCACCCATCCGGCGACGACGACGCACAAGAACCTTTCCGACGAGGCCCGGGCCGAGCTCGGAATCTCGGGCGGCACCGTTCGGTTGTCCTGCGGCATCGAAGACACGCAGGACCTGCTGGAAGACTTTGCCAAGGCCATCAAAGGCCTCTGAGCACCGTTCAAAGCGCTTCATATTGCAACAATTTCAGCCGCGATAATCCTCGCGGCTGAGCAATTGCCCTTGACGGGTCCGGTTGCGTCGTTATCCCTTGAAAGCATCGTGACGTTCGGTGGCTGATCTTGTTACCGCCACAAAGAGCGCCATTTCTGTCATGATCGCAGGCAAGTTTTCGCAGGGTCCACGCATGTATCGCGCACTGACACGGGACATAGAGGTTCTGGTCGAACCTTACTATCTCGAGGAACAGTCGGACCCGGATGACAGTCGCTATGTCTGGGGCTACCGGATCGTGATCTCCAATCACTCGGCTAAAACCGTCCGCCTTACCCATCGCTACTGGCACATTACCGATCAGAACGGCCAGGTGGACGAGGTCAGCGGCCCCGGCGTGGTCGGAGAGCAGCCGCGCCTTGATCCCGGCGGCACCTATGAATACTCCTCCGGCTGCCCGCTCGATACGCCATCCGGCATGATGTATGGCACCTATCGGATGGAAACCGACGACGGAGAGAGCTTCGACGTCGAGATCCCGGCCTTCTCGCTCGACAGCCCAGGCATGGTGCGCACCCTCAATTGACGATTGGCAGTTGAGTTGACCGGCGGCTGCCGCTATCTGGAAGGCTCGATCAGCATCGTCAGCCAAAGGTCTCGCCCGGTATGAGCATTACCCATCTCGTCACCCACAGTGGCGGCTTTCATGCCGACGAACTGCTGTCGTCCGTGATCCTGACACGTCTTTTCCCGGATGCGACGATCGTGCGCAGCCGCGCGCCGGACTGGATCACGCCCGCAACAGACCGCATCATCTATGATGTCGGCGGTGCCTATGACGCAGATGACAGGATCTTCGATCACCACCAACGCGGCGCACCGCTGCGGGATGACGGCCAGCCTTACAGCTCCTTTGGCCTTATCTGGAAGCATTACGGTCGTGACTACCTGACCGCCGTCGGCATTCCCTCGGGGCATGTCGAGGCCATTCACAAGGGCTTCGACACCAAGTTCGTGCTGCCAGTCGACCTCCTGGACAACGGGGCGCTCAGCCCCGCAACGGCCGGACCGCTGGCGGATCTGACCCTGCCGAGCCTGCTCGAAACCCTGAAGCCCGTCTTCGACGACAAGCAGCCCGGCGCCGATGATCGCGGCTTCCATGCGGCACTGTCGATCGCCCGCGCGATCGTCGAAGCCGGCATTGCGCAACGCGCCTCCAAACTGCGGGCCGAAAGCATGGTGCTCGAAGCCATAGCCGCAACCGGTGACCGTCGCGTTCTCGAACTGCCGATGGGCATGCCTTTCCGCCCGGCGATCGTAAAAGCGGGTGCCGACCACCTGCTCTTCGTCGTGCATCCGCGCGACAAAGACTGGTGCATCACCGGGATCCGCAAGGTGGAAGACAGCTTCGAGCAGCGGGCCGACCTGCCCACCGCATGGGCGGGCTTGAGCAATGGTGACCTTGAGGCCGTCTGCGGCGTGAAGGGTGCCAGCTTCTGTCACAACGGCCGCTTCATCGCCGCCGCCAACTCGCGCGAGGCGATCCTCGCCATGGCAGACATCGCCGTGAAGGTCGCTCTCGAAACGGCATAAAACAACTTCCCTAGCCCAACCGTGAACGGCTAGCTCCGCGGCCGAAAGAGCGCGTCAGCGCTCACGCGGCACTAATGTCGGCGTCCTGCTGTTCGGCGCGCAGGAGAAGGCTCAGCACGTCGCGCTGCGACATCGGCCGACCGAAGAGATAGCCCTGGATCAGCTGCGGCGACAGGGGCGCAAGGGTTGCCATCTCGCTTTCGGTCTCCACGCCCTCCAGGACGCATTTGAGATGCAGGTTGCGGCAAAGCGTGATGATGGCGGCCACCACCTCGCGGGAGGTGACGCTATCGGCCACCTTTCGCACGAAGCTCTTGTCGATCTTGACCTTGTTCAGCGGCAACTGGTCGATGTATTCGAAGCTGGAATAGCCCGAGCCGAAATCGTCGAGCGCAATCTTGAAGCCGGCGGAGGAGAGATCCTCCAGCAGAATGCGGGACGTGGCGATATCCTTCATCACCGCCGTCTCGGTAATCTCGAACTCGATCCTTGCAGGGCTAATGCCGCGCGCGTGGACCTGGGCAACGAGGGAGAAGACGAAGGCACGGTCGGCCAGATCCTGGGCTGAGAGATTGAACGAGATGGTGATCTCGTCCGGCCAGAGCTCCAATGCGTCGAGCGCCTTGCCGAAGAGAATACGGGTGACCTGCTGGATCAGACCTGCCCGCTCGGCGGCCCTTATGAAACGGTCAGGCCGCACCGGACCGAGCGTCGGGCTTTGCCAGCGTGCAAGTGCCTCGAAGCTCACCACCCGGCGGGCGGCAATATCGAATTGCGGCTGGAAGAGCAGATGGAACTCATCCTCCATGCGCGCCTCTCTCAGCGCCCGTTCGAGCGCCAGGCTCTCGCGCATTTCCTTGTCCTGATCGACGGTAAAGATCGTCGACTGGTGGCGGGCAAACTGCTTGCCGCGATAGAGGGCGAAGTCTGCCTTCTCATAGATCTGTCTTGCGGTGGTTCCCATTTCCGGAAACTGAGCAAAGCCGATCGTGCCGCTCACGGACAGTTGCAGCGGCTGGAAATCATAGTCCTGGGAGATGTCTTGGATCAGACTGTTGCCGAAGGCTTCGACCTCGAATTCACCCGGGTCGCCCTCGATCACAATGGCGAACTCGTCTCCGCCGATGCGACCGAACTCGAGGCCTTGTCGCTGGCGGAGCTTCAGCCGCTCGACGACCTCGCACAACAGATGATCGCCGACAGCGTGGCCGTAGATGTCGTTGATCGACTTGAAGCCATCGAGATCGAGAATGCCGACCCAGAACGGCTTCTTCTCTTCGACAAGTTCATCGATGCGGGAAAAGACCGAACGGCGATTGGCAATGCCTGTCAGGCTGTCGCGTGCCGCCAACTGGTCGGCAAGCAGTCGGGCATCGATCTGTCGAAGGATCGCCTTGCGCAGGAGGCTCGCCATGCCGAAGGCGGCAAAGGAGGTGGCGAGGCCGATGAAGACGAACTGCTTGGCCACATCGGGGGAAGCCTGGGCGGAAAACCAGAACAGACTGCCGATGGAGAGGACGACGCTTGCCAGCGTTGCGCGCAGGGTGACGCCTGAGGTGGAGAACACCACCGCCATCAGCACGAAATAGATGAGCTTCTGCTCCTCAAAATGCAGAAGCATGTAGGCGAGTACATTCGAATACATCAGAAGATTGGTGGCGAAGCCGACGGCTTCCAGCCGCGGCAAAGAAGTCCGGCCGGCTGGCAGCAGCAGCCAACGGAAGGCCGTGTAGGAAACGGCTGTGAGCAAACTAATCCCGCCTAGGATCAGAAGACTGAAGCCGCTTTCGTCTTGCCAATGGAGCCAGGTGACCAGGAAGTAATAAGCAGCGCCCGACAGCAGAAACCCGCGCACGATGGGCCGGTAGGCTTCGGCCATGGCCCTTCGTCTGGTGGCACTCGTCCATACCCGGTATTGGCGCTTCGCGGAGGTGCTCAGCTGGGCCAGAGACCAAGCATGAGCCTGAGGGTCCTTCCCTGCGACCAATTCCCCGCAACGTGCAGCCGCGTCCTGTGACGAATGCATTCCCGGTGTCCCCAAAGCGCTAAGGCTACCCTAGGAGACATTCATTTAGAATAGCTGAATAGTATAGAAAGAATGTGCCGCAAACAAATTTGCAGTGATCGCGGACACATTCTTGGTGCAAAGGGCCCGCCTTTGGCCCTTTGCCATCGCCTGTCTTTGTTAGACAGCGGTGAGTTCGTCGGGAGAGAACTCGTAGTTCGTCGAGCAGAACTCGCAGCTGACGGTGATCTTGCCGTCTTCGGTGCTTGCTTCGATCTCCTCTGCATTGAAGCCCTGGAGAACACCCTTGAGGCGCTCTCGCGAGCAGCTGCAGCGATCATGCACGGCCTGCGGCTCGTAGGCACGCACACCCCGCTCATGGAACAGGCGGAAGAGCAGCCGTTCAATGCCGACCTGGGGATCGGTGAGCTCGTCGGCGTCGATGGTCTCGACCAGCATGCGCGCTTCATCCCAGGCGTCATCGCCATGCAGATCCGTATCGCGATCATCGCCATCACCGCCGTGCAGATCCGGCTGGCGCATCCGCTCGGGCGCTTCCGGCAGGAACTGCGCGATCAGACCGCCGGCCCGCCACGTCCGGCGCGGCTTGCCGTTTTCGTCACGATCGAAGAGTTCGGCTGCACCCAGGCGCACCCGCGTCGGGATCTGCTCCGACTGGCGGAAATAGACGCCAGCGATATCCTCGAGCGAGGTCCCGTCGAGCGGCACGATGCCCTGATAAGGCTGCATGTAGGAGCCCTGGTCGATGGTGAAGGCCAGCACACCATCGCCGAGCAGCTGCTCCGGTGAAGCCCGGCCCTCGGCCACGGCATCGGCCACCGCCTGCTCGTCGAAACGGGCATAGGCGCGCACGCTTTCGGGCGAGCTGAAATCCGCGACGAGCAGATCCACCGGACCGTTGCCCTTGGTCTGGACCGTGAACTTACCTTCGAACTTCAGCGACGTGCCGATCAGCACCGTCAGCACAATCGCTTCGGCGAGAAGGCGGGCCACCGGCGCCGGATAGGCGTGGCGATCGAGGATGGTGTTGATCAGCGGACCGAGCTGCACGGCGCGACCGCGCACGTCGAGGCCCTCCACCTGGAAGGGGACCACACGATCGTCACCGGCGAAACCGAATTCGCCGAGTTCTGCTTGTTTCATCGCCATGAATGTACTCCCGGCACACGGGGCGCCATACGCTAGGCCTGAGAGGCCCGATCAGAAAGGGCACAGATGGGATCACCTGCGCGAAACGTCAAGTCACCCGAAAGGCGCCCGAAATCCGACCTCAGATGGCGCCAAGGCACCAGGCAAGGATCGACTTCTGCGCGTGCAGACGGTTCTCGGCTTCGTCGAAGACCACAGACTGTACGCCGTCGATCACCTCGTCCGTCACTTCCTCGCCGCGATGGGCCGGCAGGCAGTGCAGGAAGAGCGCCTCGTCATTGGCCTTCTTCATCAACTCCGCATTGACCTGGAAAGGCTGGAAGACATTGTGGCCGCGGGCCTTGTGCTCCTGGTTCATCGAGACCCAGGTATCGGTGATGACGGCATCGGCGCCGGTCACTGCGCGGTCGGCATCATGGCAGAGCATGATCTCGCCACCATTGTTGCGGGCCCAGTTGAGGATCTTGTCATCCGGCTCGGAGCCGAGCGGCACGGCCATGTTCATCTTGTAGCCAAAGCGGGCCGAACCTTCGACCAGCGAATGCAGCACGTTGTTGCCGTCGCCCGTCCAGGCGAGCGTCTTGCCCGTGACCGGGCCGCGATGCTCTTCGATGGTCATGATGTCGGCCATGATCTGGCAGGGATGGGTGAGATCCGTCAGCGCGTTGATCACGGGGACCGTCGCATGCTCGGCCATCTCCAGGAGGCGGGCATGGTCGGTTGTGCGGATCATGATCGCATCGACATAGCGGGACAAAACCTTGGCGGTGTCACCAATCGTTTCGGCACGACCAAGCTGCATTTCGGTGCCGGAGAGGAACAGCGTCTCGCCACCCAGCTGGCGCATGCCGACGTCGAAGGAGACGCGCGTACGGGTCGAAGGCTTCTCGAAAATCATCGCGAGCATCTTGCCGGCAAGCGGCTTGTCGGCGGTGCCGGCCTTGGTCGCCTGCTTGCGGGACTTTGCGTCTTCGAGAATACCGCGGAGGTCCCCAGCCGTGACAGCGGAGAGATCGAGAAAATGCTTGGGAGATGCCATGAAAGAGGGTCCTGTCTTAGGCAGACGCTGCAACTGCGGCCTTGGCGCGGATATGTTCGGCGGCCTGTTCGATACGGGCGATGCCGTCGCGGGCCTCTTCAGCCGTGACCGTCAGCGGCGGCAGAAGACGGATGACGTTGTCGCCTGCGGGAACGCCGAGCAGGTGCTCGTCACGCATCGCCATCAACAGTTCGGTGTTCGGGACCTTGGCCTTGAGGCCGAGCATCAGGCCTTCGCCACGCACGTCCTCGATTACGTCGGGGAACCGGTCCTTCAGCGACGCCAGACCCTGGCGGAAGACGAGTGCGGTGTCGCGCACGTTCTCAAGGAAGCCGTCTTCCAGCACGACATCGAGCACGGCATTGCCGACCGCCATGCCAAGCGGGTTGCCGCCATAGGTCGAGCCATGTGTGCCGGCCTTCATGCCGTAGGCCGCCTCTTCGGTCGCTAGGCAGGCGCCGAGCGGGAAGCCACCACCGATACCCTTAGCGACAGCCATGAGATCCGGCGTGATACCGGCCCATTCGTGAGCAAAAAGCTTGCCGGTCCGGCCGACGCCGCACTGGACTTCATCGAGGATCAGGAGCAGGCCATGCTCGTCGCAGAGGTCGCGCAAGGCGCGCAACATTTCCACCGGGATCGGACGGATGCCGCCCTCACCCTGAACGGGCTCCACCAGGATTGCAGCCGTCGCATCGCTGATGGCTGCCTTGACCGCTTCCAGATCGCCGAAGGGCACCTGGTCGAAACCGGGGGCCTTCGGGCCGAAGCCTTCGAGGTACTTTTCCTGGCCACCGGCGGCAATCGTCGCGATGGTGCGGCCGTGGAAGGCGCCTTCCATCGTGATGATGTGGAACTTCTCAGGATGCCCCTTGGCAAAGTGGTAGCGGCGCGCGGTCTTGATCGCGCATTCCAGCGCTTCCGCACCCGAATTGGTGAAGAAGACGCGATCGGCGAAGGTGACGTCCGTCAGGCGTTTGGCCAACACTTCCTGGCCCGGCACTTCATAGAGGTTCGACAGATGCCAGACCTTGTCGGCCTGATCCTTCAGCGCGCCGACGACATGCGGATGGCCGTGACCGACAGACGTTACCGCCACACCGGCTGCGAAATCGAGGTATCGCTCGCCACTCTCCGTCACAAGCCAGACGCCCTCGCCTCGCTCGAAACGCAGCGGCGCCCGATTGTAGGTCTGGTAGAGCGGCGTAGCTTCGGCCATGGCTGTCACAATCCTTCTCAACGATCCGTCCGGGGACGGCGGGACGCCTCAGAGGTCCCGGAAAAATTAAAAATGCCGCCTCGCGGCGGCGGGGGCACTATCCGCATTCGCCCCTGCGATGTCAACGTTTTCTGCAGGAATCGCAGGAGTAGGCGCGGATTCGGCCGACACGCGCAGCACGAGCGCCGGGGAAGATTCCACCTGTTGCATACTTGACTCACTCGGGAAGCAAGTTGGGGAAAACCGCGAAATCGATTCCAGATGATTCCTGCGACTCTTGTCACGGAGTCAGCCGACCTCTAGGTTAAATTTCATTAATAGATTGCATGCGGCGGAAGTGCTCACCGACAGTATCGAGGCGGTTTTGTTTCGGATTCGTTCGAAGCAACGGTGACGGATTCTGCCATCACAGACGCGAGCGGCGGAGAGAATTGGCATGACGACTATGCAATGGACTGATGATCGGGTCGAGAGACTGAAGCGGCTGTGGGCTGAAGGCCTCAGCGCGAGCCAGATTGCAGCACAACTCGGCGGCGTAAGCCGCAATGCCGTTATCGGCAAGGTGCACCGCCTTAACCTTCCCGGCCGTGCGAAGGCTGGCGGCAGCTCGTCTGCGGCCCGTCCGGCAAAGCGCCCGGCACAGACCCAGCGTCCGGCCACCTTCCAGAACCGTCCGGCGGCCAACACGACCACTCGCACGGTGACCCGCGCTGCCGGCGCAACCATGCTGAAGGAAGAGGTCGAAGTCGAAGCCTACGAGGAAGTCGAAGTTCGCCGTTCGCTCAACGTGGTCGTACCGATCTCGCGCCGCCTGGCGCTGACGGAACTGACCGAGCGCACGTGCAAGTGGCCGATCGGCGATCCGATGAAGGACGACTTCCACTTCTGCGGCTGCGAAATCGCCGATAGCGCGCCTTATTGCACCTATCACGCGAAGCTCGCCTATCAGCCGGTCAGCGAACGCCGCAAGGCCGCCCGCTGATCCATCGGCAAGATCGAGACATGCAACGGGTCCTTCGGGGCCCGTTTTCTTTTTGGGCTCTAGCCTGAAACGAAAAGGGCCGCAGCGGATGATCCGTGCGGCCCCTCAATCCAAAAAAACTGTCTCGCTCAGGCTTCCATGGAATAACCCGCGCCGCGCACGGTGCGGATGACATCCTGCATGTTGGAGAAGTTGAGCGCCTTGCGCAGGCGCCCGACATGCACGTCGACGGTGCGTTCGTCGACATAGATGTCGTGACCCCAAACACCATCCAGCAGCTGAGAGCGCGAGAAGACGCGGCCCGGCGATGCCATCAGGAATTCCAGCAGCCGGAACTCGGTCGGTCCGAGGCGAACCTCGCGGCTCTTGCGATGGACGCGGTGCGTCTCGCGGTCGAGCTCGATATCACCGCAGCGCAGGACGCTGGAGAGAACCTCGGGCTTGGCGCGGCGAAGCATGGCCTTGACGCGGGCCATCAGCTCCGGCGTCGAGAAGGGCTTGACGACATAGTCGTCGGCACCCGTTGCCAGGCCACGCACTCGTTCGCTTTCCTCGCCACGAGCCGTCAACATGATGATCGGCAGGCGCTCGGTCTCGGGGCGGACCCGAAGTCTGCGGCAGAGCTCGATACCGGACACGCCTGGCAGCATCCAGTCGAGAATCAGAAGGTCCGGAACCCGCTCCTGCAAGCGGATTTCAGCCTCGTCACCCCTGAGGATCGTCTCGACTTCATAGCCCTCGGCTTCAAGATTATAGCGAAGGAGGACCGAGAGGGCCTCCTCGTCTTCCACCACGGCAATTTTCGGCTGCATCAGGCATCAACCCCGCTGGACAACGTCACTCGGTGAGCGCGCCGACGGAAGAGGTCAGGTCTTCCTTCGGACGTTCACCTTCCGGCTGCGCACCGGTCGTCATGTAGTAGATCGTCTCGGCGATGTTGGTCGCGTGGTCGCCGATACGCTCGATGTTCTTGGCGCAGAAGAGAAGATGGGTGCAGCTCGTGATGTTGCGCGGATCTTCCATCATGTAGGTCAGCAGCTCGCGGAACAGCGAGGTGTAGATGGCATCGATCTCCTCGTCGCGGTCACGGATCGACTTGGCCTTTTCGGCCGAGCGCGTCGTGTAGACGTCGAGGACTTCCTTGAGCTGGGCCAGCGCCAGATCCGAGAGATGCTCGAGACCGCGGGCGAGCTTGCGCGGTACGCCGGTCGCCTGGACGGCGACGACGCGCTTGGAGTTGCTCTTGCCGAGATCGCCGACGCGCTCGAGGTCGGCGGCGATGCGAAGAGCGCCGATGATTTCGCGCAGGTCGGAGGCAACCGGCTGACGCTTGGCGATGGTGATCACCGCCTTGTCGCCAATCTCGCGCTCCATGGCGTCCATCAGGACGTCATCGGAGATTACCTTCTGGGCAAGCGCCGCATCGGAATTCACCAGAGAACGCACGCTTTCGGCGACCATCTGTTCCGCCAGACCGCCCATTTCGGAGATGCGGCGCATCAGGAACTTCAGTTCCTCGTCGAAGGCCGAGTAGATGTGAGAGGAGCCCATTTGAAACGTCCTTGAAATTGAGTTCAACCGTGGATGACGTCGAGGCTCAGCCGAAGCGGCCCATGATGTAATCCTGGGTGCGCTGGTCATCCGGATTGGTGAACATCTTGTCGGTGTCGTTCTCCTCGACCAGCTCGCCGAGGTGGAACATCGCCGTGCGCTGGGAAACGCGCGCAGCCTGCTGCATCGAGTGCGTCACGATGACGATCGTGAAGTTTTCGCGCAGTTCGTGGATCAGTTCCTCGACCTTAGCGGTCGCGATCGGGTCGAGCGCAGAGCAGGGTTCGTCCATCAGGATGACTTCGGGGCTGACAGCCACGGCGCGCGCGATGCACAGACGCTGCTGCTGACCACCGGAGAGGCCCGTACCGGCCGAGTCCAGACGATCCTTGACCTCGTTCCAGAGACCGGCCTTCTGCAGGGCGGTCGCAACGATCTCGTCCAGGTCGGACTTGTTGCGGGCGAGGCCGTGGATGCGGGGACCGTAGGCAACGTTCTCGTAGATCGACTTCGGGAACGGGTTCGGCTTCTGGAAGACCATGCCGACCTTGGCGCGCAGCTGCACCGGATCGACCTTGGCGTCGTAGATGTTTTCCGCATCGATCATGATGTTGCCTTCGACGCGGCAGCTCGCGATCGTGTCGTTCATGCGGTTGATGCAGCGCAGGAAGGTCGACTTGCCGCAGCCCGACGGGCCGATGAAGGCCGTGACGGAACGGGGGCGGATGTCGATGTTGACATCCTTCAGGGCGTGCTTGTCACCGTAGAAGACCTGCACATTGCGGGCGGTGATCTTGGTTTCAGTCATAGGTGGCGCTTTCGTCGTGGTCATCTTAGTCGCGAGATTGTTCATCATGATACAGCTCCTTACCAGCGACGCTCGAAACGGCGACGAAGAATGATTGCGATCAGGTTCATCAGGATCAGGAACACCAGAAGGACGATGATGGCACCGGAGGCACGCTCCACAAAGGCCGGGTCGCCACGCTGCGTCCAGTTGTAGACCTGGACCGGCAGAGCTGAAGCCGGCTGGAAGAAGCCGTCCGGCGGACCTGCCGGGTATTCGCGTACGAAGGCGACCATGCCGATCAGCAGCAGAGGTGCCGTTTCACCGAGCGCGCGGGCGAGACCGATGATCGCACCCGTCAGGATGCCCGGCATGGCGAGCGGCAGGACGTGGTGGAAGATCGACTGCATCTTGGAGGCACCGACGCCGAGGGCCGCATCGCGGATCGACGGAGGCACGGCCTTGAGTGCCGAACGGGTGGCGATGATGATCGTGGGCAGGGTCATCAGCGTCAGGACGAGACCGCCGACGATCGGCGCCGACTGCGGCAGACCGACGAAGTTGATCAGCACGGCCAGGCCAAGGATACCGAAGACGATCGAGGGAACGGCCGCGAGATTGGCGATATTGACCTCGATCAGGTCGGTGAACCAGTTCTGCGGCGCAAACTCCTCAAGATAGATCGAGGTGGCGACACCGAGCGGCAACGCCAGCACCAGGACGATCAGCATCATGTAAGCCGAGCCGATGACCGCAATGCCGAGGCCTGCCGCCTCCGGACGCGTGTCGGATGCGTCGGGCGCGGTGAAGAAGCCCCAATTGAACTTGGTCACCAGAATGCCGGCTTCCTTCAGCTGGTCTGCGAGGACGAGCTGTTCCGGCGAGACATTGCGATCAAGAGCAGCACTCTCCATCGTCACGCGACCCTTGTAGTAGCCGTCGATACGGCCACCAGCGAGAAAGTCGAATGGATAGGTCTGGCCGATGACAGAGGGGTCGGCGAGGACGAAGCGGCGAAGATCGGCGGCCGCTTCCTTGGAAATGAGTTCTGCTGCAGCCTTTGGCGTGAGACCTTCGGCAACAAGTCCCTTGTCTTCAAGAGCCTTGGCGACAGCCTGCTCGATGAGCGGCGCATAGCCAAAGGTACTGACCTTGGCGATCTCCGCTGGATCGCGGTTGCCAGCCTTGTCGAGCCTTGCCGGGTCCATGTAGACGTCGAGCGTGATGAAGGTCTGCTGGAACGACGACAAGCCGTTCGACATGATGGAGAGCAGCAGTCCGATGAGGGCCACGATCCCGAAGGTGACGGCAGCCTTGCCCCACATGCGGAAGCGGACTTCCTCCTTGTTGCGACGGCGCGTGCGATCATCGACCGTCAGAATGGACTTCTTTTCCGTAGGCATGGGGGCGCCGATGGCGGTGATATCGGTCATTCGTACTGCTCCCGGTACTTGCGGACAATGTAGAGGGCCACGACGTTGAGGCCGAGCGTGATGACGAAGAGTGTGAGGCCGAGGGCGAAGGCGACCAGGGTCTCGGGGCTGGCGAACTCGGTATCCCCGGTCAGCTGGCTGACGATCTTGACCGTCACCGTGGTCATGGCCTCGAAGGGATTGATATCGAGTTTGGCAGAGGCGCCGGCGCCGAGAACCACGATCATGGTCTCACCGATGGCACGGCTTGCGGCGAGCAGGATAGCGCCGACGATACCCGGAAGGGCTGCTGGCAGCACGACCTGCTTGATGGTTTCCGACTGCGTGGAACCCAGCGCGTAGGAGCCATCGCGCAGAGCCTGCGGCACGGCGTTGATGATGTCGTCCGACAGGGACGAGACGAAGGGGATGATCATCACACCCATCACGAGACCTGCGGTCAGGACGGATGAAGACGAGGTGCCAAGGCCGAGCGGCTCTGCGAAGTAGTCACGCAGGAACGGACCGACGGTCACCAGAGCGAACAGACCGTAGACGATGGTCGGGATGCCCGCCAGAACCTCGATCGCCGGCTTGACGATACCGCGGGTGTTCGGACCGGCATATTCCGACAGATAGACCGCGATCATGAGACCGATCGGGACAGCGACGATCAGCGAGATGATCGAAACGTAGAAGGTGCCCCAGAGCAGTGGAAGAATGCCGAGTTCGGAGCCACCGCGGAACTGCGGGTTCCAGACGGTCGAGAAGAAGAACTCGCTCGCCGGATACATGGTGAAGAAGACATAGGTCTCGAAGACCAGCGATCCGACGATGCCGACCGTGGTCAGAATGGCGACCAGCGAAGAGAGCATGAGCACCGTCTTGACGAAGCTTTCGCTCAGATTGCGTGCGCGCAGGTCCGGGTTGACGCGAACATAGGCCAGCGGCAATGCGGCAACGGCAAGCGCCAGCACGGCGATCGTCATCAGCAGATGGCCAAAGTCCGACTGGCTCCGATAGGCCTTGGCGGCTTCGAAGACTTCGACGGGAACTTCGGCACCGAGAGCCACGCCGACATCGGCGAGCCGGGCACGGACATTGCCGGCATCGAGCGCCTCGACGTCGACATCGGCACCTGCTTCTGCGGCGCGCGCTTCGACGGCAGTGAGACCGTCGGCAATGCGGCGAACATCCGCCATAACAAGGCTTTGGGCGCCACCTTCAGGCACGACGCTGTCTGGAATGGTCGCACTGATGCGGCTTTCGACGATGGCCGGCTGAATGAAAAGCCAGGCCATGAGCAGCAGCAGCGCCGGGACGGCAGTGACCAGAGCCACCACCTGGCCATAGTAGCCGGGCAGAGAGTGAAGCTTCGTGCCGCGCGCGGCCGAAACCGAAAGAGCCTGCCGTCGGCCGAGAACGAAGCCGAGTGCCGCAAGCACTAGAATACAGAGGACGATGATGCTCGCGTTCATGTTACCCGCCATTTCCCCAACAGAAAGAAACCGGCGGCACGAAACGTGCCGCCGGTCGCTTGATCAGATTAGTTCAGGGGCGCCATCGGCGTGCGAGCCTTGACGGCTGCCTGCGTTGCAGCCAGTTCCGGGTCAGAAACGAGACCGTAGGCAGCAAGCGGACCATCCGGGCCAGCCATTTCGTCAGAAACGAAGAACTCTACGTATTCCTGGAGGCCAGGGATGACGTCGAGGTGTGCGTTCTTGACGTAGAAGTACAGCGGACGCGAAACCGGGTACTCGCCCTTGGCGATGGTTTCAACCGAAGGAACAACGCCGCCCATGGTGGCTACGCGGAGCTTGTCGGTGTTGTTCTGGTAGAAAGACAGGCCGAACACGCCGATGCCGTTCTTGTTGGCGTCAACGCGAGCGAGTGTCTCTGTGTAGTCGCCGTCGATGTCAACCGACGTGCCGTCGGTGCGGAGCGCCATGCAACCTTCTTCAGCCTTGTCTTCGTCGCCACCGGCGGCGGTCTTCAGGGCTTCGAACGTGCCGTTTTCTTCGCAACCAGCAACGATGACCTTGGTGTCGAACACTTCGCGGGTGCCGTGCTTGGTGCCCGGAACGAAAGCGAGGATCGGCTGAGCCGGCAGGTCGGCGCGGATTTCATTCCAAGCCTTGTAGGGGTTGTCGACCAGCTGGCCGTCCTTGAGGACCTTGGCAGCGAGAGCATTGTGCCAATCCGACGGGGTGAAGGCAAATTCCGGACCAGCGATATCCGAGGCAAACACGATGCCATCGTAACCGATGCGAACTTCCTGGATGTCGGCTACGCCGTTGGTCTTGCAGAGCTCGATGTCGGACTTGCTGATGCGCGACGAAGAGTTGGCGATGTCGATGGTGTTCTCGCCCACGCCTTCGCAGAGCTTCTTACGGCCGGCGCCAGAACCGCCCGATTCAACGACCGGAGTTCCGAAGTCGGTGTTTTCGCCGAAGGCTTCGGCAACGATAGAGGCATAAGGCAGAACCGTGGAGGAACCAGCAATCTGGATCTGGTCGCGGGCAATGGCAGCGCCGGCGAAGGCCACAGAGGCCGCCAAGGCAGCTACGGAAAGTTTCAGAGCGTTCATGATCATCTCCCAGAATGGGCTTGTGTGTCTTTGCGGCCGTCGCGGCATCTGCCAAGCGTCGGCAGGTGCGTTCTAGCGGCTCTAGGCTCACGCTTTTATGTCAGTTCAGTGAAACATTTGTGACAATTAAAACCATTGAGAAACAATGGGATGCAAAACCAGTCCGTTTGAAGATTGCGGTTTTATGTCAGAAACGGACGGTAAACTCGCTCCCGGTACCGAGCTCGGACTTCACGATTAGGCGGGCGCGGTGGCGAGTGAGGATGTGCTTGACGATTGCAAGGCCGAGACCGGTCCCTTTTTTCGACCGACTGTCCTCGACATTCACTCGGTAGAAGCGCTCGGTGAGGCGCGGCACATGCTCCGTCGGGATGCCCGGCCCGTGGTCGCGCACGCTGACCTCCGTCGCACCGCCCGGCTCCTGCCGCAGCGACACCTCGACCACCTTGCCGTCCTGGCCATACTTGCAGGCGTTCTCAATCAGGTTTTCGAAGACCTGCACCAGTTCGTCCCGTTCGCCCATCACCTCGACCTTCGCCTCAGGCAGATCGAGCTTGATCTCCACACCCAGATCAGCGGCAAGCGGTGCAAGACTGTCGCGCACGTGCCCGAGGATCGGCGCCAGTTCCACCTTCTGGTCGGGCGGCAGATGCGCCTTGAGCTCGAGCCGCGACAGAGACAGGAGATCGTCCACGAGACGGCTCATTCGGTTGGCCTGATCGAGCATGATGGCAAGGAAGCGATCCTTGGCCTTCGCATCGTCGCGGGCCGGGCCCTGCATGGTTTCGATAAAGCCGCGCAGTGAAGCCAGTGGCGTGCGCAGTTCGTGGCTGGCATTGGCGACGAAATCGCTGCGCATTCGGTCGAGGCGGCGCAATTCCGAAATGTCGCGGAAGGACAGGAGGAAATAGGGCGTCGCATTCGTATCGTCCGACAGGACGCGGGCGACGCGGACGATATAGACCCTTTCCGAGGGCAGGCGTTCAGAGTGCTCGATCTGGTTCGGTGCACCCGTTTCGATCGTCTCACGGATCATGTCGAGGATGCCGGGAGATCGCCAGCGGGTCGAGACATGCAACCCGATCGGCGGCGCGCCAAAGACCTTGTCCGCCTCATTGTTTCCAGCGATCAACTCGGCCTCCGCGTTGAGCACAAAGATCGGCATGTCGAGAGCATCAAGCGAGGCCAGGATCAGCGGCAGCGGCTCCTGTGGCAGCTCGGACGCGACCTGGACGGGCGCGATGATGGCCTGATCCGCTTCGGCCGGTAGCTGCCGGAACACGACGAGGAGAAACAGAAGCACGAAAAGCGTGACGGCATAGCCGGTGGCAGCACCGGTTGCCCAGGCACCGAGCGCCAGCGCGGCCGCAGAGAGAATGTAGACCCAGGCGGACAGAACCCGCCGCAGATCGCCACGCCAACCCTCGCCCGTTTCGCCTGCGTCTGCGTGGTCTGCCCCGGTGTCGTTTGTCATTGCGCGCCGCGCGCTCCGCTTCGTCATCATCGATGCCTGATAACCGTGATTCATGACAGAAGTTACACCACAGGGCCATTGTGCCCCCTTGCTTATCCCCGGCGCTTATCCCCGCCGCAGGCATCGGGCCCGAGAGAGAACCGGGAGGCTTGAACTTCATTTCGGCTTAGGCTCAAGTAGCGAAACAAGATCAGACACTGGACAGGGGGAAGATGATGGACGCAAAGACGGAAAGCCGGGCAGTCACCTTGACGGTCGGCGGCAAGCAACGGGTCTACGACATCGACCTGCCGGACCTGCCGGACTGGATCGAAGACGAGGCTCTCAGATCCGGTGGCTTTCCCTATGACAAGAAGCTGTCCCAGAAGGACTATGATGCCGAGCTGACGGCACTGCAGATCGAACTGGTGAAGGTGCAGTTCTGGATGCAGAAGACCGGCGAGCGGGTCATGGCGCTCTTCGAAGGGCGCGATGCGGCCGGCAAGGGCGGCGCGATCCATGCGACACTCTCCTATATGAACCCGCGCTCTGCCCGCGTCGTCGCGCTGACCAAGCCAACTGAAACGGAACGCGGCCAGTGGTATTTCCAGCGCTACATTTCGCATTTTCCGACAGCCGGTGAATTCGTCCTGTTCGACCGCTCCTGGTACAACCGGGCCGGTGTCGAGCCGGTCATGAACTTCTGCACGCCTGAGCAATATGAGGGCTTTCTCGAACAGGTGCCGCGCTTCGAGAAGCTGATCGACCGGGAGGGCATCCGCTTCTTCAAGTTCTGGCTGGACACCGGGCAGGAAATGCAGCTCAAGCGCTTCCACGACCGCCGGCACGATCCGCTGAAATGCTGGAAGCTGTCGCCGATGGATATCGCGGCGCTCCATAAATGGGACGACTATACCCAGAAGCGCGACCGCATGCTCCGAGAGACGCATACGGACCGTGCCCCCTGGACGGTGATCCATGCCAATGACAAGCGGCGGGCCCGGGTCAATCTGATCCGCCATATGCTTCTGTCACTCGACTACGAGGGCAAGGATCTGGAAAAGATCGGCAAGCTCGACAAGAAGATCATCGGCAGCGGGCCGGACTTTCTGAAATGAGCATGCGGGCGCAGGGGACCACCCTGCGCCCGCTAAACCTCACTGGCCCGGCAGAATGCGAATGGCGTAGAGGTTCACGCCTCGTCCGCCGCCTGCGAGATCCGCGTTGATCAAAAGACGGCCCGGCGTCGACGGTGCCATGCCGTTGTCGAAGGAGACACGGAAGAGTGCATCGAGCTTTTGCGGGTTCACCGTGAAGCGATGACGCGGGCAATCGCCCATGCGCGGGAAATCGCATTCGACCGAGATCTGGACCGGCTTGTCATCGGTCGACTGCACCGTGAGTGCGATGGTCGAGGTGCGGCCCGCCATTTCACGCAGGATCTCCGTCGGCACGGTCACTTCCACAGCACCCGCTGCATCCCCGCTGCGCGACACGATCTGCGCGGCACTTCCATCGCTTGCCGTCACGATATCGACCAGCGCATTGGCGCGGGGTCGAAGGGCGGAGACCTGCTGGGGTTCGAAAACTTCAACCCAATCATCGGAGAACCCACCGCGGGCATCGATGGCCTGCGGCCCGGTCGGTGCGGCCGGAGCGGTCGCTTCCGGTGTTCCGGAGAAATCCTCCGATTCCACGCGTGGCGGCGGATTGGGAACAGATGTATCGCGCTCCGCCTCGGACAGGAGCAGACCGGAGGAATAGACCCACCAGGCACCAATGCCGAGCGTTGCAACGAAGATCGACATGATCAGAAGGCGCGCCACAATACCTCGGCGACGACGGGGCGCCTTCAGGGGGCGCTCGGACCGCATGTCCGGCATCGGGCCTTCATCATCGACATGGGTGTCGCGGTCGACGCGCGGAGATGCCTGGAAGTCCTCGTCAAAACCTGGCTCCCGCGCCGGTTCTGGCGCGCGGCTTGCAGGTTCGACAGACGCAAATCCCGGCTCAACGCGACCGGTGCGGCGCTCAGCCTGCGAGGCGACGAGCGGGTCAGCCGAGACTCCAGCGGGTGCCGCAGCCCGGGGAGCTGCCACGGGCGTTAACGGCTCTGCCGGCGGATCCGGCCTCACCTCGAGGCGGGCACGCTCCTCCAGCTCGATTTCATGAATGAGCGCCTCCAGCCGGCGGCGCTGGTAATTGATCGCTTCCGGATCATCGATATTCTGCTTGCGCAGCCCGGTCTCGAGAGCCTGGCGCGCCGACTGATAGACGCGGGCGCGCGCTTCCGCATTTGCACGCTCGGAGCGCTCCAGGGCGTTTCTGATGGCCGTTTCCAATCCGCTCATTGGCCGCCATACTCCTTTTGGGGTCGCCCCAGCCACATCGTCATCATCGTTTAGATTCGGTAAACGCTCGATTTTTCCAGCACAAGCCCGGAAGATCGCTATGGAGCGCAATAAACACAGGAATGAGGCCGGACGCTTTGGCCATACAGAGGAACTGCACCGGATCCCTTAGCCTGGCACATAGGCCACGCACCCGCTTTCCTCGCGGCGAAGGATCTGATATTTGACGTTTGCGTAAACGTAAACTTCATGGGAGGTGAAGTCATGGCCCTGCCGTCGATCCTGAAAGACAATCTGAGGCTTCCCGTCGTCGCCTCGCCGCTCTTCATCATATCGCATCCGAAGCTGACGCTTGCCCAGTGCAAGGCCGGCATCGTCGGTTCCTTCCCGGCGCTCAATGCGCGTCCGGAAGCGCAGCTAGACGAGTGGCTCGCCGAGATCACCGAAGAGCTCGCATCGCACAACGCCAAAAACCCGGACCGCCCGGCCGCTCCCTTTGCCGTCAACCAGATCGTGCACATGTCGAACAAGCGGCTCGAGCACGACCTGATGATGTGCGTCAAATACAAGGTGCCGATCGTGATTTCCTCGCTCGGCGCCGTGCCGGAGGTGAATGCCGCGGTGCATTCCTATGGCGGCATCGTGCTGCATGACGTGATCAACAACCGCCACGCCAATTCGGCGATCCGCAAGGGCGCAGACGGCCTGATCGCGGTTGCCACCGGGGCTGGTGGCCATGCCGGCACGCTGTCGCCCTTTGCGCTTGTTCAGGAAATCCGCGAATGGTTCGACGGTCCGCTGCTGCTTGCCGGCGCGATCGCCAATGGCGGTGCGGTGCTTGCGGCCCAGGCGATGGGCGCCGACATGGCCTATATCGGCTCGCCCTTCATCGCGACGGAAGAGGCCCGCGCCTCGGACGAGTACAAGCAGGCGATCGTCGACGCCCATGCCAATGACATTGTCTATTCCAACTACTTCACCGGCATCCATGGCAATTATCTGAAGCCGTCGATCATTGCTGCCGGCATGGATCCTGACAACCTGCCCGTGGCCGATCCCTCGAAGATGGACTTCGACAAGGCGACCACAGGCGCCAAGGCCTGGAAGGATATCTGGGGCTGCGGCCAGGGCATCGGCGCCGTCAAGGCGGTCGAGCCGGTGGCAGCCGTCGTCGACCGGCTGGAGCGCGAATATTTAGACGCAAAAAAGGCGATTTGCGGCTGAAGCCACCCCTGCTAGCGTCCCCGCAGAATCGTTTTGCGGGGACATCGTCATGCATCTAAAACTTACTCTTTCGCTCGCTGTCATCATGGGCAGCGGAGCGCTCGCCTTTGCCGGCGACGGTGCCTTCAAGGAATTCAAGTCCTGGCAAGTCTCCTGCAGCCAGACACAAACCTGCAGCATGCGGCAATACCTGTCGGACAATCCTCTCTCCAACTTCGAACTGCAACGACGCGGCGGACCGGAAAGCCCGGTCTCCCTCGTGTTTGCACCGAGCGAGAGTGCCATTCTGGAGACCGGCAGCCTCGAGGTCAGCATTTCGATCGATGGCGGCGTGCCGCTTCCGATCAGCGCCAAGGACGTGGCCGTCGACACCGGCAGCGGGACGGTCTCCCTGAGCGGCGACTTCATCGGCAACGGCCTGATCGATGACTTGAAGAACGGGACCACTGCCACGGTCGAGATCAAGGCCGGAACGTCCAGCCTCTCCGCCGAAATACCGCTCGCGGGCGCGGCGGCCAGCCTCCTGTTCATCGACGAATATCAGAAGCGTATCGGCCATACCGATGCACTCAGCGCCAAAGGAGACAAGGCGCCCAATCCGCCGCTGCCGATCCAGGAGCTTCGCAGCATCGCGGAACTCCCGGATGCGGTTCGAGCACATTTCCAGGAGGGCGGAGCCTGCGCTGATACGGATCCTCTGATGTTCGACGGCAATTCGATGTCTCATAAGCTGGATGAGAACACGACCATCTATGTGACGCCCTGCGGAATGAGCGGAGCGTACAATGTCCCCTTCCAGGCATTCGTCGATTCCTTCGGCATGGTCACGACACTTGCCTTCCCGGTGATGCTGGACGGCGCGCCCAGTGCCACGGCCCAGGCCTACAACCTCGGCTATGATTACGAAGACAAAAGCTTCTCGTCATTCTTCAAGGGACGCGGGATCGGCGATTGCGGCACATTCAGCGAATGGAAGCTTTCCGAGGGTGCCATGGCGCCACAGCTAGTGCTCGTCGAGGAAGCCTTCCGCGACTGCCCATCCGAAATCAGCGAAAACGAAACCATCGACCCCGCCGAATGGCCGAAGACCTGGCCGCTGAAATAGGATCTGATATCGCGCAGTGGGCGGGGAAATTTTCCACGCCCACTGAAATGCGTCTTGAAATGAGCAGGCAATCCCTGTATCAGCCCCTCACCAAACGCGGCGGGGCTATTCCTTGTCCAGCGTAGGCCGCTTTAGCTCAGGTGGTAGAGCACATCATTCGTAATGATGGGGTCGCAGGTTCGAGTCCTGCAAGCGGCACCATTTTTCCAACCAAGTTTCATCAAGCTCCCCTTCCCCCTCAGGGCTTTCTGTGCCAAGAGCGCCGTCGGGCGCGAGTGCCGTAAACTTTAGTACGGGCTCGGGCGGGTTGATTGACGTCTCTCCTGCTGCAGCGCGATTACGCTGCCGTCCACTTTCCCAGTTCTCTGCATTCTACCCATGAAAAAGGGCCCCGCGTTGCGAGGCCCTTGTATGGTCTATGGATGACCGGACCGGTTAGATCCAGTAGGGCGGGACGCCATAGTAGTCGTAAACCGAGCGACCGTTGTTCCGGTACCAGTTTTCGCTGTCATCGCGATGCTTCGGCGCGGCCTCCACCTGTTCCTTGGTGAGATCGATCCGATAGCCGTCGAGGCTTTCGTCATAGGTCAGCTTTTCCCAGGGGAGCGGGTAATAGTCGTCGCCGATTCCCCAGAAACCGCCGAAGCTCAGGACCGCATAGGCGACGCGGCCGCCGCGCTTTTCGAGAATGATGCGCTGGATCGAGCCGATGCGCTCGCCATCGCGGCCAAAGACCGCCGTGCCCTCGACCTTGTCGCTGGCAATCAGGCTTGCCGTGTCCTTGACATAGGGATCCTGGCCGTGGGTCGCCGTTCGATTTTCCTGCAACATGGGGATATCCTCCTTCTGGTTGTGGATGAAAGGGTAACGGCGAAACGCGAAGCATGGTTCCTTTCGAGACGGGGCAAAGCCCGGACAGGATTGTTGACGTTTACGTCAAGGTTAGATAGCCTTCGTACGAGTTGCACTGTCGGCGCGGAAACGCGTAAGCTTTCGGGGACCTGAGGAGGAATCGGCCCCGAGACGGGCATGCAGACAACGAAGGTTTCGGGAGGAACATGATGACGGAAACTTTGAGCCGCCTGAGCGGCCGCGCCGCCGACAAGATCTGGGTCCAGTCTTATCCGGCCGCGGTGCCGGCCGAGATCGCGCCGCATGCCCACCAGTCTCTGGGCGCCCTCTTCGAAGCGAGTTGCGCAAAATTCGCCGACCGGCTGGCCTTTTCGAGCATGGGCCGGTCCATGACCTTCCGCGAGCTTGAGCAGCAGTCCCGCAAGGTCGGCGCCTGGCTGCAGTCGAAGGGACTTGTCAAAGGTGACCGCGTTGCGGTCATGACGCCGAACATCCTGCAGAACCCGGTCGCCGTCTATGGCATCCTGCGCGCCGGCATGATCGTGGTGAACGTCAATCCGCTCTACACACCCCGCGAACTCGAGCATCAGCTCAAGGATTCGGGCGCGAAGGCGATCGTCGTTCTGGAAAACTTCGCCCATACGGTCGAGCAGGTGGTTGCGCGCACCGACGTCAAGCATGTCGTTGTCTGCGCCATGGGCGACATGCTGGGGCTGAAAGGCCATATCGTCAATCTGGTCGTGCGCAAGGTGAAGAAGCTGGTGCCGGCCTGGTCGATCCCTGGCCATACGAACTTCAAGGCCATGCTGTCCGAAGGCGAAAAGCTGCAGCTGAAGCCTGTCGACGTGATCTCGAGCGACGTTGCCTTCCTGCAGTATACGGGTGGAACGACCGGCGTTTCCAAGGGCGCGACACTTACCCATGCCAATCTGCTCGCCAACAAGCAGCAGATTGCGCTGTGGCTGGAAGCAGCCTTTGCCGGCCAGTCGCGTCCGGATGTCCTCAACTTCGTCTGCGCGCTGCCGCTCTACCACATCTTCGCACTGACGGTGAATTCGCTGATGGGCGTGGCGCTCGGTGGCCATAACCTGCTGATCGCCAATCCGCGCGATATCCCGGCCTTCATCAAGGAGCTGCAGAGCTTCAAGGCGCATGTCTTCCCGGGCCTCAACACGCTGTTCAACGCGATGATGAACAACCCGGAATTCAAGAAGATCGACTTCTCCTCGCTGATGCTGGTGCTTGGCGGCGGCATGGCGATCCAGCGGCCGGTGGCTGAACGCTGGCTGGAGATGACGGGGCGTCCGATCACCGAGGGTTACGGTCTGTCCGAGACGTCGCCGGTTGCGACCGTCAATCGTCTCGACGCGCGTGAATTCTCCGGCATGATCGGCCTGCCGCTTCCTTCCACCGACATCGAGATCCGCGACGAGGACGGCAACACACTACCGATCGGCGACGTGGGCGAGATCTGCATCCGCGGACCGCAGGTCATGGCTGGCTATTGGCAGCGCCCGGAAGAGACGGCCAAGGTCATGAGCGAAGATAGCTTCTTCCGCTCCGGTGACATGGGCCTGATGGACGAACGCGGCTATGTGAAGATCGTCGATCGCAAGAAGGACATGATCCTCGTCTCCGGCTTCAATGTCTATCCGAACGAGATCGAGGAAGTGGCCGTCATGCATGCCGGCGTGCTGGAATGTGCCGCTGTCGGCGTGCCGGACGAACATTCGGGCGAGGCGGTGAAGCTCTTCGTGGTGAAGAAGGATCCGAACCTCACCATCGACGAGCTGAAGGCCCATTGCGCCGCGAACCTCACCAATTACAAGCGGCCGCGCTATATCGAGTTCCGCACCGAACTGCCGAAAACCAATGTCGGCAAGATCCTGCGGCGCGAGTTGCGCGACGGAAAATAAATCGATTTAAATTTGGGGAGGCTCTAGCCTCCCCTTCGTCTTGATCCCGTCTCAAGTCGCTAATAAGGTCCCCGGCATTCATCGTCGAACCAGGGACATTCCGATGCAATCCATCATCGACACGCTGACGAGCACGGTCGCCGCCACCCATGCTGAAGACCTGCGCGCATCCTTTGCCGCCGATCCGCAGCGCTTCAGCCGCTTTTCCGCCTCGCTCGACGACCTGTTGATGGATTATTCCAAATGCGCCGTGAATGACGAGGTTCTCGACCAGCTCGAGCAGCTCATCACGGTCGCGGGTGTTGCCGAGAAGCGCGACGAAATGTTCTCGGGCGCACCGATCAACTTTACCGAAGGCCGCGCCGTCCTCCACACAGCCTTGCGCAACCGCTCGAACCGCCCCGTGCTGGTCGATGGTCGCGACGTCATGCCCGACGTGAACGGCGTGCTCGACGCCATGAGCAAGTTCGCCGACGGGATCCGCTCCGGCGAGATGAAGGGCGCCACGGGCAAGGCAATTACCGATGTCGTCAATATCGGCATCGGCGGCTCTGATCTTGGCCCGGTCATGGCAACGCTGGCGCTCGCCCCCTTCCATGACGGCCCGCGCCTGCATTTCGTCTCCAATATCGACGGCGCCCATATCGCCGACACGCTGAAGACGCTCGTCCCCGAGACCACTCTCTTCATCGTCGCATCGAAGACCTTCACCACCATCGAGACGATGACGAACGCCCAGACGGCGCGCGCCTTCATCGCCAATGCGCTCGGGGAAGCGGCCGTCGGCCACCACTTCTGCGCCGTCTCGACAGCACTCGACAAGGTCGCCGCCTTTGGCATCGATCCCAGCCGCGTCTTCGGCTTCTGGGATTGGGTCGGTGGTCGCTATTCGATCTGGTCGGCGATCGGCTTGCCGCTGATGATCGCGATCGGGCCTGACAATTTCGGCGACTTCCTTGCCGGCGGCCACGCGATGGACGAGCATTTTCGCAATGCGCCCTTCCGCCAGAACCTGCCGATGCTGCTCGGCGCGCTCGGCGTTTATCACCGCAACGTTTTGAATTACGCGACGCGGGCGATCCTGCCCTATGATCAGCGCCTGTCGCGCTTCCCGGCCTATCTGCAGCAGCTCGACATGGAATCGAACGGCAAGAGCGTCACGATCGACGGCAAGCCGGTTCAGGGCGCATCCGGCCCCGTCGTCTGGGGCGAACCGGGCACCAATGGCCAGCACGCCTTCTACCAGCTCATCCACCAAGGCACGAGCGTCATCCCGGCTGAGTTCCTGATCGCCGCCAACGGCTTCGAGCCGGAACTACGCCACCAGCACGAATTGCTGATCGCCAATTGCCTGGCACAGTCGGAAGCGCTGATGAAGGGCCGCACACTGGCCGAAGCCAAGAGCCAGCTGACCGCCAAAGGTGTGTCGGACGAAGAGGCCGATTTCCTCGCTCCGCACCGCGTCTTCTCCGGTAACCGCCCGTCGATCACCTTCGTCTACGAGCAGCTGACCCCGTTTACGCTGGGACGCCTGATCGCGCTTTACGAACACCGCGTTTTCGTCGAAGGCGTGATCTTCCGTATCAATTCCTTCGACCAGTGGGGCGTGGAACTCGGCAAGGAACTGGCGACCGGGTTGCTGCCGGTGGTGCAGGGCAAGGTCGCGGCCACGGGGCACGACAGCTCGACGGTTGGGCTGGTCTCGGCGTTGGCGGAGCGGAAGATGGGGTGATGTGGCGGCATTGAGCCCGGCCGAGGACAACGCAATCCAGACTTCCGGGGCAAGCGGCCCGTGCACGATGACCAACTGACCATCACCGAGGCTCAAGCCCGGTCCCTTATCGCGGATCAATTCCCGCAGTTTCGGGGCCAGGAAATCCGCGAGCTTGAGACCGCTGGCACGGTCAATGCGATCTTCCGGAT
Source organism: uncultured Allorhizobium sp. (assembly GCA_958439205.1). Lineage (GTDB taxonomy): Bacteria > Pseudomonadota > Alphaproteobacteria > Rhizobiales > Rhizobiaceae > Allorhizobium. The sequence goes on from OY288189.1 coordinate 4,501,994, forward strand.
TGGCGAGAGATATGCGGCCCGCTTTCCCGTCGACTGACACGCCTACCGACAATAGGTCATCGCGGAAAAGTCCCGCTCAGCGTCGGATATCTGTCTGAAAATCGGCTGCCCAGAATTCTGCTTGATGCCTCACCGGCTTGCCAGCATCTTGTCCAGGGCATCCTGTAACCTGTCGACGGACGCATCGGCGAAATGAGACTGGTAGAACTCGATGCCCTGCCGCGCCTTCTCGGTGAAGTCGATGCGGGAGGTATCGGTCGCCAAATCCGCCTGCTCGCCGGTGACCGCAGAGATCTTCAGGGTCATGCCGAGAAAGGCTGAGCTTTCGTCAAACGTCATCTCGCCGTCGCTGAGTTGTCCATTCATCCAGTCGAACAATTCCTGCCGGGTCATGCTGGTGAAATCGAGCGCGTCATCTCCGGTGCGGCTATCTACGGGTTTACGCGCGTCCGCCGTGTGCCCGGACAGGATAGCCCTGAACTGCTGATCCTCGACCCGAGACCCCGCAAGGTTGCGCGACCCCGAAAACAGATAGCTGGCACCCGTATCGACCTTCATGATTGCCTTCCCTTTTGCTTTGCGCAGATTGGCAATCGTGTCTTGCGTAAGGCTGTAACGACAGTAGGGCTTTCCAGAGCCTGATCAGTCCGAGCACAACGAGACATTGTCGGATCGAGAGTTCCAGTGAGCATAGCAACTCCCTTGTCGGCGAAACCTGACTGATCTACATTGTTTCAAGTGTATATCAACGGAGTCCGCCATGCAGATCGCCAAATGGGGCAACAGCCTTGCGGTGCGTCTTCCCGCCAGCGTGGTCGAAGCGCTGAAGCTGAAGGAAGGCGATGATATCGAAATTCGCGCCGCAGACTGGCGCGAACTGGATGTGGCACGCAAGCCCACGCCCGAGGATCTTTTAGAGCGTCTGCGGTCCTTCCGTGGTCGGTTGCCGGCTGACTTCAAGTTCGACCGAGATGAGGCAAATGGGCGGTAGGTTCGTCGACACGAACGTGCTGCTTTATCTCGCCTCCGGCGATGCTGAGAAGGCCGATCGTGCCGAGGCCGTTCTTGCTCAAGGCGGCATAATCAGCGTTCAGGTGCTCAACGAAACCGCCAATGTCCTTCGCCGCAAGATGCGCCTGTCCTGGCCTGACACGCGTCTATTTCTAGACATGGTCCGAGCCTTGCTGACGGTCGAACCGGTGACACAGGCCACACACGAAACGGGACTTCGCGTCTCCGAGCGATACGGACTTTCCATATATGATGCGATGATCGTCGCCGCTGCACTCATGGCCGGTTGCGATATCTTGATCTCCGAAGACATGCAGGACGGCCTTATCATCGATGAGTGCCTGCGCGTCAGCAACCCGTTCGCCGAGTTGTAACAAATACCTGCTTGGCCCAGACCCTACAATCCGCTGCGGCTTAACCGCAAAAAGTCACCCCAGCGTCGTTTCCGGCAAAATTCGCTGCCAATCTATCTCGGGCTCGCGGCGCTTCGACCTGCCCGCAGCCTGCAGCAGCGAGACGCCACGCCGCAGTTCGATTTCCATCTTCAGGGCAAAGTTGCGCGCCTTGCTTGACGGGCGAAAGACGCGAGGCTCGGCGGATCTGACAAAGGCCGGCGCCTCCGGTGCGTCCGGCAGGAAACGCATCTGCACCACCTGGACCGGCTCGATCATCTGGCCCTGCAGCCACGGGCGCTGCCAGAGATAGGAATCGATCAGGCGGTAGTGCCGTGTTTCCGACAGCATGCGCGCTGCCGCCTCGGGGCCGATGACATAGCCTGCCAGACCGACGCGGTTGCGGTAGATGCGGCTCGCGCTCAATCCGCCGGACGCATCCTGCCATGTCGGACGCTCGGCGATGATGTGCGGCTCGGGCGTGAATTCAAGGTCGTAGACGTGACGCCAGTCCCGGTGTCTTTGCTCGATCAACGCCAGAGCGGAGACGATCGTATCGGCAAGAACGGCGTCATCCTCCAGCACCAGCCCCAGAGCCTTGTCCTCAACAATCTCAGCCCATGCTTTCCGATGCGAGTGAAAGCAGGCGATATCCTGGGGCAGCGTCGCACCCGGCCAGGTCTGCGCGGCCTCCAGGCATAACGCGTCGGTCAGATCCGTCGCTTCGACTGCGTCAACGAAGGAAAACGGCAGGCCGAGCCGCTGCATCTGTGCCGCCTGAAAGGTGCGCCGGCTTTCGGCGCCAATCCTGCTGATGATCCTGATCTTCAAGCGTGCTGGCCTTCGAGATTATAAACGTTCGGAGCGCAGATCGGGCTCTCAGAAGCCGATCTCAGCTGCAGTCGGCGGGTTGGCTCCTGCCCGCGACACGGTCACCGCCGCAGCCTTCGCCCCGACCGTCAGCGCCTCGCGCACAGCCTCTTCCGAGAGAGTCGCAACCTTTTCCTTGGTCAGCAATCCCTGACGCTTCAGGGAGGCGAGGATGCCCGCGTCAAAGGTGTCACCGGCGCCGACGGTGTCGACAACCTCGACCTTGTTGGAGGGCACGGAAACCTTGAAGTTCGCGGTGTAGCCGGTCGCGCCTTCCGCACCCTTGGTCAGCACCACGAGCTTGGCGCCGCGCGTCAGCCAATAGGCGGCGCGTTCGTCCTGGGTACCAGGCAGATCGAACCAGTCGAGGTCCTCATCCGAGAATTTCAGGATGTCGGACATATCGGCCATGCGGGCGATACGGGCCTGGTGGGCGGCCTTGTCCTTTATGAAGCCGGGGCGGATGTTCGGGTCGAGCGAGATGACGCGGGTCTTGTGCTCGCGGGTCATCAACGCCTCGTAGGTCGAGCCGCAGGGTTCCGGGATCAGGCTGATCGCGCCGAAATGCAGGGCCTCGCAGCTGTCGTCCAGATTTGGCAGGTCGGCTTCCGTGATCATCCGGCCGGCCGTGTTCTCGTCGTAGAAGGCGTAGGAGGCCTGGCCATTGGTCAGCTTGACCAGCGCGATCGTGCAGGGGCGCGAGAGCGTGGCGCAGTAGCTATAGTCGACGCCGGAGGATTTCAGCGTGTCGCGCAGGATGTCGCCCAGCATGTCGTCGGAGAGGCCGGTGAAGAAGCCGGTGTCGATGCCGAGCCGCCCGAGAGCAATCGCCGTGTTGAAGATCGCGCCGCCGGCATAGGGCGAGAAGGCCCGTTCGCCGAGCGTGGTTTCGCGTGGCAACATGTCGATCAGCGCTTCGCCGCAACACAGGATCATCTCGACCTCCCAAGGATTCCGTTTCAATCGATTTAAACCAAGCCGCTCCGATTTTCCAGTGCGACTTTGGGCATTTGCTCAGGCGAGCGACGAAATCCCACCGTTGCGACCAGACCAGGCAAGCGGTGCATCAAGGAAGGCCTCGACCTCCGACAGTGTCTGCTCGTCGAAGAGCTTCTGCTCGCGGGCGACTGACAGAACGTTGCGCCAGGTGGCGATGTAATGCAGCTTCACCTTGCCGTCGTCGAAGCGCTGCTGAGCTTCGGGGAAGATGCCGTAGAAGAACAGCGCGATGCCGTGATCGACCAAGCCGCCGGCGGCTCTGATGGCATCGATGAACTTGAACATGCTGCCGCCGGCCGTCGTCAGGTCCTCGATGACAAGAACACGCGATCCCTCCGGCATATGCCCTTCGATCTGGGCATTGCGGCCATGGCCCTTCGGCGCCTTGCGCACATAGATCATCGGCAGGCCCAAGCGATCGGCGAGCAGGGCAGCGAAGGGAATACCCGCCGTCTCGCCACCGGCTATGCAGTCGAACTGCTCAAAGCCGGCATTGCGCATGAGTGTCGCGGCGGCGAAATCCATGACGGCGGAGCGCACGCGCGGATAAGACAGAAGCTTGCGGCAGTCGATATAGACAGGGCTCTTCATGCCGGATGACAGCTTGTAGGGCTCGGCCGCATTGAAATGCACCGCCTTGATCTCCCAGAGCATCTTCGCCACGAGTTCGGCCATTACGGCGGGGTCGGTGAAGGGGGTCTGGATCATGGCGCTCTCCTGTCTGATACGGTCAAAAGCGCAATAGCAGCAAGCTGCCCTGCCCGCCAGATGCAGGCCCCATGGAACAATCGTCCTCAGCAGATCTTTAGTGGTCGCCAACCCATAAAGGATCCTGAAGACATGGACAACGCCCTCCTCATCCAGCCGCTCGTCGCCCTGATCGCGGGTATTCTCATCCTGATCATGCCCCGCCTCCTCAACTATGTCGTGGCGATCTACCTGATCGTCGTCGGCGTGCTCGGCCTTTGGCCACAGCTCGCGACGATGGCGCCCTGAGACAAGAGCCCGGACAACCGGCGAAAGTGACAGGAAGATGGACGGGAGGTTACGGGGAATTCACTCGGTTTTTCTCAATACATATGATTATGTGAATGTATTGAGAAGCCCCCAGAAAGGAAACCCCATGCGCCCCTCCCTCCTCCTGCTCGCCGGCCTCGTTTTCGCGACGCCCGCGCTGATGCAACCGGCCTCCGCTGCGGATCTGCCGCCCACCACCCGTGACGCGCTCTTCACGGCCCTCGCCGACGAGCATAATGCAGAGGCTTTCTACGCGGCTGTCATGGAGAAATTCGGCGAAGTTCGCCCGTTCAGCAACATTATCGTTGCCGAACAGCATCACGCAGAGCAACTGCGACAGCTCATGGAAACCTACGGCCTAGAAGCGGGCAACAATCCCAATCTCGGCTCGGACGCGATACGGGCCGCTGTGCCGGAGACCCTGGCCGAGGCCTGCGCCATGGGCGTGAAGGCCGAGATTGCCAACCGCGACTTATATGCCAAGACCCTGCTGCCGGCTGCAACAGGGCATGACGACGTCACCGCGGTCTTCGTTGCGCTGCGCGACGCCTCGGAGAACAACCATCTTCCCGCGTTCCAGCGCTGTAGCGGCGAAAGTGGCGCTGCCGGTCACGGACAGGGAAAGGGCCATGGAGCTGGCATGGGCCACGGAAACGGTCATGGTATGGGGAGCGGCATGGGCAACAGCCAGCCCTGACGTCCCCGTCCGGGCCGGATAGATGCAGCTGACACGGTATCCAGACAAGGGCCCCGCACACAATCGGCGGGGCAAGGCGCGTCAGGCAACATCCCAGTAAAGCGGAAATTTCGGATCAAAGACCGTCACGGGCCCCGCGCCGGTGGAGATCTTACCCGGAAACTCGACAGGTTCGTCGCGCCTCACCAGGGTGATCGTCTCCTCATTCGCCGGCAGGCCATACCAAGCCGGGCCATTCAGCGAGGTGAAGGCCTCCAGCTTGTCGAGTGCGTTTTCCTGCTCGAAGACATGGGCAAGGCAGCTCATGGTGTTGATCGACGTGTAGATGCCGGCGCAGCCGCAGCCGCATTCCTTGAGCGGGTCGACATGCGGGGCGCTGTCAGTGCCGAGGAAGAACCTGGTATCGCCGGATGAGGCGGCCTTGCGCAGAGCTTGGCGGTGGTTCTCGCGCTTGGCGACCGGCAGGCAGTAATAATGCGGGCGAATGCCGCCAACGAGAATGTCGTTGCGGTTGATGATCAGGTGATGGGTGGTGATAGAGCCGGCAAGGTTACGATCGGCGCTGCGGATGTACTGCACGCCATCCTCCGTCGTCACATGCTCCATGGTGATCTTGAGCTCCGGCAGGCGCTTGCGCAGCGGATCGAGAACCGTGTCGATGAAGACCTTCTCGCGGTCGAAGATATCGACTTCCGGTGTCGTCACCTCGCCATGGACGCAGAGCGGCAGGCCGATCTTCGCCATGCGCTCCAGCACCGGCATGGCCTTTTCCATGTCGCGCACGCCACCATGGGAATTGGTCGTCGCACCCGCGGGATAAAGCTTCACCGCCGTGATCAGGCCGGAGCGCTTGCCCTCTTCCACGTCGTCAGGGTTGGTGTGCTCTGTGAGATAGAGCGTCATTAGCGGCTCGAAGCGGTCGCCTACGGGTACCGCCTTCAGGATGCGGTCGCGATAGGCGCGCGCGTCTTCCGTCGTTACCACCGGCGGCACGAGGTTCGGCATAATGATTGCGCGGGCGAAGTGCCGGCTTGTGTCGCCGATCACGCCCTCCAGCATCGCGCCGTCGCGCAGATGCAGATGCCAGTCGTCGGGGCGGCGGATGGTGAGGGATGACATGGGCGGGGCCTCCGGCTTGACGAGAACTCGCCGCCCTTAGCATGTCCGCCCAGCCGGATCAAAGGATCAGGCGACCCGTTCGTTCGCGGATACCATCGACTTTTCCGCTTCCTCGGCCTGCTCGCGGCGATCCTGCTCCATGATCGCCTGGATGCGCGGCAGTGCACGCTCGAAAGCGGCCACGCAATCCGGATCGAACTGGGTGCCGGCGCGGCCGAGGATATGCTCCACGGTGCGCTCGAAGCTCCAGGCCGGCTTATATGGGCGCTCGGTCGTCAAGGCATCAAAGTTGTCGGCTATGCAGACGATGCGGCCGGAGATCGGGATCGCGGTACCGACCAGACGGTTCGGATAGCCCTGCCCGTCCCAGCGCTCATGGTGGCTGGCAGCAATCTCGGATGCGAGTTGCAGCAGCGAGGAATGGGAGCGGCCGAGAATGTCGCTGCCGATCTCCGCATGCGATTGCATCTGGCGATACTCCGCTTCGGTCAGGCGGCCCTGCTTGAGGAGCACCGTATCGGGCATGGCGACCTTGCCGATGTCATGCATGGGGGCGGCCAGACGAATGTCGTGGCAAAGCTGTGCGGAGAGGCCGAGCTCGATGGCGATCGCTTCGGAATAGGAGGCGACGCGCAGCGTGTGGCGGGCCGTTTCCGGGTCCTTGTAGCCGGCCGCCAGTGTCAGGCGATGAATGATCTCCTGCTCGCGTTCGCGCAGTTCGCCAACAGCCCGCTCCACTTCTCGGCGCAGCCATTCCGCCTGGTCGGCGAGCTGGCGACGGGCGCGGGCAAGGCTGACGATATTCTGCACGCGCGCCTGGAACTCCTCGGGGTTCACCGGCTTGGTCAGGAAGTCGATCGCACCGGCATTGAGGGCTGCCATGCGGGTCGTCATGTCCTTGTCGGCCGTGACGAAGATGACAGGCACTTCGGCATATTTCTCGAAGCGGACGATCTCGGTGTAGAGCTCGACGCCGTTATAGACCGGCATCTGGTAATCGATGATCGCAATGTCGAAGTCGAGCTCCGGCAGGGCCGACAGCACGGCGTCGGGGCTGGCGAAGGGCAATGCCTCGCAATTGTCCAGCTTGCCGACGAGCTTCGTCAGGAGCTTCAGATTGGTGCTGTTGTCGTCCACCAACAAAATACGCATGAACGCCTCCTTGCTTCTCAGGCAACCAGTTTGAATTTAAGTGCGAGGATTTCCTCGCCGAACATTTCGATATCTTCAGGCGCCGGGGTCTGGCTTCTGAGCGCATTGGCCTTCACGGCGAGGTCGTTCAGTCCGACATTGGAGGCCGCACCCTTGATCGTGTGCAGAACACGATCGATCTTTTCAGGATCGTTCTTGCGCAGAGCCTCATTCAATTCGTCCATGAGGCCGGTCGCATCGTCGAAGAAGGACTCGACCAGTTCCTGGAAGACGTCCTCGCCAAGCGCATCCACCAGCTCCGCATGGCGTGCTTCATCCAGCCCTTCGATGCCGAGGCCCGGCATCGACTGCAGCTTCATCTCGCCGAGATCCAGCTCCGGCAGCTCAAGCTTCTGGGGCGCCGTGGTCGTGGCCGGCATCGAGACTGGTTCGCGTGGCGAAGAGGTTGAATGGGCAATCACGTTCTTCAATCTTTCAAGAGTGACGGGCTTGGATTCGAAACCCTTCATGCCGGCTTCGAGGCAACGACGGCGGTCGTCGTCGGAGGCATTGGCGGTCATGGCGATGATCGGCGTGTCCGAAGAAGGACCGCCTTCGGCAATGATCCGCTTCGTCGCCTCGATCCCATCCATGACCGGCATCTGCATGTCCATCAGGATCAGGTCGAAGGCCTGCTCGCGAGAGATCGAGACCGCTTCGGCGCCATCATTGGCGATCTCGACATCCTGGCCGAGACGGGCGAGGAAACGGGTGGCGACGATCTGGTTGACCTTGTTGTCCTCGACGAGAAGGATGCGGCAGCGCGGCAGGGTTTCTTCGGCCACCACCTTGGCGGCGAGTCCGCTCGCCTCTTCCCGGGTGACCGGCACAACGGACAGCTCGAACCAGAAGATGGAGCCGACGCCGACGGTGCTGCTCATGCCGAGTTCGCCGCCGAGCTTCTCGACGATCTGCTTGCAGATGGTGAGGCCGAGACCGGTCCCGCCATAGCGGCGGCTGATCGAGGCATCGACCTGCGAGAAGGGCTTGAACAGCTTGTCGAGGCCTGCCTCATCGATGCCGATACCGGTGTCTTCCACCTCGAAACGGATCATCAGCTTGCCTTCGCGGTAGAAGTCGCGCAGGCGCAGCGTGACCGTGCCCTGATGGGTGAACTTCACGGCGTTGGACAGCAGGTTCAGCAGAACCTGGCGCAGACGCGTCGGATCAGTCTTGACGTAGAGCGCGTGGAGGGAATCCGGCAGATCCAGGATCACGGTATTGCCGTGGTCGTCGGCGCGGCCCCTGATGATGCTGACGGTGCTCTCGGCGAGTGCGCAGACGTCGAAGGCGCGCTCTTCAAGCTCCAGCTTACCGTGCTCGATCTTGGAGAAGTCGAGGATCTCGTTGATGATCTCGAGCAGCGCCTCGCCCGAGGAGCGGATCGTCTTGACGCTGGACAGCGCATCGTCGGGGAGCTCTGAAAGCTCCAAGAGTTCGGACATGCCGAGGATCGCATTGAGCGGCGTCCGGATCTCGTGGCCCATCGTCGCCATGAACTGCGACTTGGCGCGGTTACCGCCATCGGCGGCCTCATAGGCCTCGCTCAGCTGCGTTGCCATGACCTGGAGTTCGTGGCTCGATCGGCGGACCGAGCGGAGCTGGCGATTGAGGGTCACGACCAGGAAGACCACCGACACCATGAGTAGGCTCAGCATCACCGTGGAGGTGCGCTCGAGGTCCAGGATCGTCGAGCGGCTCTCCGCACGCTCGTGGCTGACGCGGGTGTTGGTGTAGAGCAGGAAGTCCTCGGCCGTCCGGCTCATCGGGACCAGGGACGCCTCGAACTGCTCCAGTTGTTCGGCGGCCGGCGGCGTGCCTGCCGCATAGGCATCAAACATCGGCTGCGCGGCCTGGACGGACTTTGTGATGCTGCCGATATAGCCGCGGATCTTCTCGTCGCCGGAAAAATAGGTGCCGAACTTCGCCTGATCGAGGATAGCTGTGCGCGAATAGAGAATGTCGTAGCGCAGGGCGAGCTCATCGAGCATCTGCGGGTTCTGTTCGCCACCGCGCACATTTGCCATGCTGTGGCTGAGCTGGCGCACTTCCCGATCCAGCTGGTAGACCGACCAGAGCGAGTTCTCCCGCACGCCATCTTCCATTATGCGGTACTGGCGGGCGATATCGACGAAGAGAACCAGAAGGACAAGCAGGAGCACGGCAGACACGGTCTGCAGGACGAAGGCAACTGTGCCTCCGCCTGCAAATTTCCGCGCTGTTGCTCCCGTCATTGTCACTGGCCGACCTCGATTTCCTTGATCTGCCAGACGGACCGCGAGAAGTACTTCTCGTTATAGAGGTCTGCGTCGAGATCGAAGGGATAGACCAGCATCAGCGGGCCCTTGTCGCGGATCGACATCGGCTTGCCGTCAAGCTTGGTGGCGAGAATGGTATCGAGCTTGGCGTCTTCAGCCGGTACATCGGCGGCGTAGTCGTTGAGCGCGCGGACCTTGAGGCTGGTGCCGGTTGCGCCGACTGCAGCGAGGATTTCGCGCAGCAGCGGACCTTCAAAGGTTACCGTACCCTCGGTCCAGGGCGTTTCCATTTCGCCCTTGCGACCTTTGAGCGCTTCCAGCATCGCAAGATCGAACTGGGCGGTGTCGCCGGCATTGGTGTTGGAAATGGTGCCCTTCACCGTGAGGACGACAGGTCCGGTCGGGGCATCCAGCGCAAGGGCGGCAGTTGCAGTCAAAGCGCTCGCAAGAAGCGCGACGAGAATGCTCTTCATGGTTCTGCTCCTCTTGTTATGCCGAACGTCGTTCGGGATGGACGGCCGCTGCACCCAGATGGTCTGCCAGCAGCTTGCGGAAGGCGACGGCCTCGACCGGCTTGTGCAGGAAATCGGTGATACCCGCCGCCTTTGCCTCTTCGCGCAGGCGCGGCTCATCATCCGCCGTGACCATGACGACCGGCACGTCGCGGTAGCGATCCATGAGGCGGACGGCCTTGACGAACTGCAGCCCGGACATGCCCGGCAGCAGATGATCGACGATCAGCATTTCGAAGTTCTCGGCATGACACAGCATCAGAGCCGTGTTTCCATCGCCCGCGACCTTGATCTCTTCGACCGTCACCTTCTTCGCGAGATGCTTGATGATCATCGCGTTGGTCGGATTGTCTTCGACAATCAGAATGGCCATGTTCTACCCCCTTTGAAAGCACCCGATCGAGGCTTCCAGACACCTCGTCAACACAGCGGGTGCCGCGTTAACCTTTCATGGAGGAGTTGTATCAGGGGGAGGCTGAAATTCGCTGAACCAAACCGATACAATTTTACGGATGGCACATTTAATTAGAACTTAATAACTTTCGAAGGTGCGACTACGCCTGAGAAGCGGCACTTTCAGAACAGATCGAAGGTGAAATCCGCGGTCCGGCTGCGCTCGAGAACAAGCCTGCCATTAGGCAGATCGTTGCTTTCGACTTTCGCGTCGATCTGTGCCGGAGTGAGACCGTAATGGACCCAGCGCGCAATGAGCCGACGCTCCAGTTCCTCGATCGGCGGCGCCACCATGACCGTCAGATCGAAGAGGTCGGCAAGGCCTGCCCACCGCCCCTGATCGAGCAGAAGATAGTTGCCTTCGGCGATCACGATGCGATCTTCTGGCGCAATACAACGGGCAGCAGCAACCGCCAGCTCCCTTGACCGATCGAAGACGGGCACGAAGACCTCGCCACCGGCCTTTACGGCCCGCAGCAGGTCGGCAAGACCGCGCACGTCGAAGGTGTGCGGCGCGCCTTTGCGGGCGAGATCGCCGCGTTGATCGAGGATCGCGTTATCGAGATGAAAGCCGTCCATGGGCAGGACCGCGCTGCGCTGTCCCCTTTGAGTGAGGATTTCGTGCAGCCGATCCGCAAGCGTCGACTTACCGGCACCCGGAGGGCCGGCCACGCCGACGAGCAGACGGGCGCACCCATGCGCCCGCCTTTCGATCTCGGATAAGAGCTCGTCGAGCACCTGGCTCATGCCGCCCGCTCGGCCTCAGGCGCCGGCCGCGCACCGGTCATGAAGGCAACCGCATCGGACATGGTGTAGTCCTTGGGGTTGATGACGCAGAGACGCTTGCCAAGCCGGTGGACGTGAATGCGGTCCGCCACTTCGAAGACATGCGGCATGTTGTGGCTGATCAGGACGATCGGCAGACCGCGCGAGCGCACGTCGAGGATCAGCTCCAGAACCTTGCGGCTTTCCTTGACCCCGAGTGCTGCCGTCGGCTCATCAAGAATGATGACCTTGGAACCAAAGGCTGCCGCACGAGCGACCGCCACACCCTGACGCTGGCCGCCCGAGAGCGTTTCCACCGCCTGGTTGATGTTCTGAATGGTCATCAGGCCAAGCTCTGAAAGCTTGTCGCGGGCGATCTTTTCCATCGCCGGACGATCCAGCTTGCGGAACACGCTGCCCATGATGCCGGGTTTGCGCAGTTCACGGCCGAGGAACATGTTGTCGGCAATCGAGAGCGCCGGCGACAGAGCGAGGTTCTGGTACACGGTCTCGATGCCGGCATTGCGCGCATCGATCGGCGAGCGGAAGTTGATCGTCTTGCCTTCGAGCTTGATCTCACCCTCATCAGGCGAAACGGCGCCGGAGATCGCCTTGATCAGCGAAGACTTGCCGGCCCCGTTGTCGCCGATAACCGCGAGGATCTCGCCCGGATAGAGATCGAAGTCTGCCTGATCGAGGGCGGTGACGCGGCCGTAACGCTTGACCAGGCCGCGGGCTGTGAGAATGGGTTCCTTGGTCATCAGCCTGCTACCTTTCTGATCCACTGGTCGATTGCTACGGCGGCGATGATGAGAACGCCGATCAACAGGTAGGTCCATTGCGGATCCGTGCCGATCAGGCGCAGGCCGAGCTGGAAGACACCGACGATCAGCGCGCCGAAGATCATGCCGAGGATCGAGCCACGTCCGCCGAAGAGCGAGATGCCGCCGATCACCACGGCCGTGATGGATTCGATGTTGGCGAACTGGCCGGCAGTCGGAGAAACCGAACCGATACGACCGATCAGGGCCCAGCCAGCTAGTGCACAGATGAGGCCGGACAGCGTGTAGACGGAGATCAGCATGCGCTTGACGTTGACGCCTGCCAGTTCCGCCGCATCCGGATCATCGCCGACCGCATAGACATGGCGTCCCCAGGCGGTGTGGTTGAGCACATACCAGAGCAGCGCAACGAGGAGCACCATGGCGATAACGCCATAGGTCAGCACCGCACCGCCCATGCGGATGTTCTCGCCGAAGAATTTGAGGATCGGCGCGTTGGCGTCGATGTCCTGGCTGCGGATCGTCTCATTGGCAGAATAAAGGAAGTTGGTCGCCAGAACGATCTGCCACATGCCGAGCGTGACGATGAAGGGCGGCAGCTTCATGCGTGCGACGAGCACGCCATTGATGAAGCCGCAGAAGGCGCCGACGCCGAGACCGCAGAGCACGGCAAGCTCAGGCGGGAGGCCGTAGCGGAAGGCAAATTGGCCCATCACGACCGACGACAGAACCATGATGGCGCCGACAGAGAGGTCGATGCCCTTTGTCAGGATGACCAGCGTCTGCGCTGCTCCGACAATGCCGACGATGGCGACCTGCTGGAGAATGAGGGTGAGCGTGAAGGCGGAGAAAAACTTCCCGCCGAGAATGAGGCCGAAGACCGCAATCGACAGCACCAGCACGATCAGCGCCACGGCTGCCGGGCTCGAATGCAGGAAATGCTGGAAGCGCTCAAGAGCACTCTTTTCATGACGGTCGAACGAGGCGACTTCGGTCGAACTCGACGACAGGACCTTCTCAAATTCTTGCGTGGTCCGCGTCTCGGGATTGGCCGGCTGCATGTGGGTCATCCTCCCTGCCGTTGTCTCTAATTTTTACATGAAGGATACGCCCGGCCTGCCGCCGCGCAAAGCCGGGCGTTGCGCCTACCGGCGAGAGCTTGCTCTCGCCGGCGTTTCAGTTCAGGCGCAGGAGGCTGAAATCAACCCCAGCACTTGTCCGTGCCAGCCTTGGTGTCGATGGACTCGACGCCAGCTGCCGGCTTGTCGGTGACGAGGGCGACGCCCGTGTCGAAGAAGTTCTTGCCTTCGGTGGCAGCCGGCTTCTCGCCGGTGTCAGCGAACTTCTTGATCGCTTCGATGCCGAGCGATGCCATCAGCAGCGGATACTGCTGCGAAGTCGCACCGATGACGCCTTCAGCGACGTTCTTGACGCCCGGGCAACCGCCGTCGACCGACACGATCAGCACGTCACCTTCCTTGCCAACGGCCTTCAGCGCTTCATAGGCGCCAGCCGCAGCCGGTTCGTTGATGGTGTGAACGACGTTGATGGACGGATCCTTCTGGAGAAGGTTTTCCATGGCGGTACGGCCGCCTTCTTCATTGCCGTTGGTGATGTCGTGGCCGACGATGCGCGCATCGGTTTCGTCGCCGATCTTGTTGATGTCGACGGTGTCGATGCCGAAGCCCTTCATGAAGCCCTGGTTACGCAGAACGTCGACGGACGGCTGCGAGGGGGTCAGGTTGAGGAAGGCGATCTTTGCGTCCTTGGCGGCGTCGCCGAGCGTGGCTGCTGCCCACTTGCCGATCAGTTCGCCGGCGAGAAGGTTGTCGGTGGCGAAGGTCATGTCGGCAGAATCGATCGGCTCCAGCGGCGTGTCGAGGGCGATGACGAGGAGACCTGCGTCACGAGCCTTCTGGACGGCCGGAACGATGCCCTTGGTGTCGGATGCGGTGAGCAGGATGCCCTTGGCGCCGTCAGCAATGCAGGTTTCGATAGCGGCAACCTGGCTTTCCGAGTCGCCGTCAACCTTGCCGGCATAGGCCTTCAGGGTCACGCCGAGCTCGGCGGCCTTGGCGGTCGCGCCTTCCTTCATCTTGACGAAGAAGGGGTTGGTGTCGGTCTTGGTGATGAGGCAGGCGGAAACGTCGGCTGCCTGTACCGGCGCGGCGAAGACAACGCCGAGGGCCAGTGTCGACAGGGCAGCAGTGATCAGAGACTTTTTCATTTGGTATTCCTCCCGAATGGTGTCGGCCAGCTCCTCCGGCCGCAACGTGTCGGCACGGACCGCCCCTTGACGATCCGATCGGGTGCCATCAGGCATCCACTCCTCCACGAGACCATTTAGAACATCAGAACATTTGGGCTGTCAATAAATAAATCCAGTTGAATTATTAAATCGGTGTGACATTCTGCGGGGGCTTTCTTAAAAGGAAGCGGTCGGGAGGAGCGGCCTCAAGTGTCACAGGATGATCATGCACGACTGGCGGATCCGGCGCCCAGGGTGAGTGCCGGCGGCGGCTCGAACCAGGTGCGCGTGCGCGCCTACAACGAGCGGCTTGTGCTTTCGCTTGTCCGCCAGAATCCGGGCTGCTCTAAGGCTGACATCGCCCGACTGACCGGCCTTTCGGCCCAGACCGTGTCCGTCATTATGCGGTCGCTCGAAAGCGACGAACTGCTGGTGCGCGGCGAGCCTATCCGGGGTCGCGTCGGCCAACCTTCGGTGCCGATGTACATCAATCCCGAGGCTGTCTTTTCCTTCGGCGTGAAGATCGGACGACGCAGCGCCGACCTCGTGCTGATGGATTTCGCCGGCAATATTCACAAGCAGCGCCACCGCACCTATCGCTATCCGCATCCCGACCATCTGCTCCCCTTCATCTGCGAGGGGATTGCAGAGATGGAAGCCCAGATGGATGCGACCATGCGGGCGCGGATTGCAGGCATCGGCATCGCCGCCCCCTTTGAACTCTGGAACTGGGCCGAGGAAGTCGGCGCGCCCGAAGGAGCCATGGACATCTGGCGCCAAGTTGACCTGCAGGTCGAGGTTCAGGCGCGGATGGCGCATCCCGTTTACCTGCGCAACGACGCGACCAGCGCCTGCGGCGCAGAGCTCGTCTTCGGTGCCGGGCAGCGCTATCCCGATTTCGTCTATTTCTATATCGGCTCGTTCATCGGCGGCGGCATTGTCGTCAATTCCGCCCTTTTCGTCGGCCGCACCGGGACTGCCGGCGCGATCGGCCCGCTGCCCGTGCGCGACAAACACGGCCAGACCCGCCAGCTGCTCGATATCGCCTCGATCTTCGTGCTCGAAAATCTGCTGCGTGAACGTGGTATCGATCCGCAGCCGCTCTGGTATGCCGCGGAAGAATGGATCGATTTCGGCGAGCCGCTGGAAATCTGGCTGCAGGACACCGCAGCCGCCCTCGCCCAGGCCGTCATCGCCGCCGCCTCGATCATCGACTTTGCCGCTGCCATCATCGACGGCGGCTTTCCGGCCTGGGTCCGACATCGCCTGGTGAAGGCCACCATCGAGGCCATGAACCGCCTCGACCTCCAGGGCGTCGTCATCCCCGACATCGTCGAAGGCGAAGTCGGCGACCAGGCCCGCGCCATTGGCGGCGCCAGCCTGCCGATATTCGACCGCTACCTCATCGATCAAACCGTACTGTTCAAGGATACCACCCATGCTGAAGGGAATTGATCCCCTCCTGAGCCCCGAGCTTCTCGCCACCTTGCGCGCCATGGGCCATGGCGACGAGATCGCCATCGTCGACGGCAATTATCCGGCGCTCGAACATGCGCGACGTCTGGTGCGCCTCGACGGCCATCACCTCGTGCCCGTGCTCAACGCGATCCTCAGCGTAATGCCGATCGACGACTTCGTGCCGGAAGCAATCTTCCGCTCCGTGGTCGGCGGCAAGCCGGACCAGGTCGATCCGGTGCATCAGGAAATCATCGACTGCTGCGCACAGCATGAGCCGAAAGTCCCGGTGACGAAGCTGATCGGTGCGGATTTCTACAACAGGGTGAAGGCCGCCCATACGGTCGTGCAGACCGGCGAGCCGCGGCTCTATGCCAATGTCGTCCTGCGCAAGGGTGTGATCTACCCGTAGGCCTTAGCCCTCGAGGGCGCGCG
The DNA here is from genome assembly GCA_958439205.1 of uncultured Allorhizobium sp. Lineage (GTDB taxonomy): Bacteria > Pseudomonadota > Alphaproteobacteria > Rhizobiales > Rhizobiaceae > Allorhizobium. Next base: position 4,518,198 of record OY288189.1, read on the forward strand.
AGATCCGTCTGGACAGTTCCACGGGGTTCTTCAGAACGATGGCGCGGCTGGTGCGCTCCACCAGCTGCTCGCGCGCCAGCCTCGACATTTCGCGCGACACCGTCTCGCGGCTCGCACCGATATGCTCGGCCAGCTCCGCATGCACGAGCGGCGGCGAAATGATGCGTTCGCGGCCGCCGTCGTTGCGCACGCGCGAGAGGCGCAGCAGCGTGTTGTAGAGGCGGTGCTTGGTATCGAGGAAGGACAGCTCCGACAGGCGGTCGTTCATGGCGCGGATACGCTTGGACAGGAGCTGCAACAGGGTCAGCGCCACATCCGATCTCTGCCGCAGGATGTCGTGAAAGACGATGCAGGGAATGACAGTCACTGTCGCGTCGCTGACGGCCATGAGGCTCGCCGAGCGCGCCATGTCGTCGATGGCCGCCTGCTCGCCCAGAATATCACCACGCTTGAAGCTGCCGAGGATCGCTTCCTTGCCGACAGAGAATCTAAGGACCGCGCGGATCTCCCCCGTCTGGACCACGAAGACATCCTTGGACATGTCTTCGAAATCGACGAGGCTCTCCCCCGCACTCAAGGTGCGAGAATGGCAGCGAGCAAGCCATTCACGGTCTTCTTCCGGCGAGAGGCCAGCAAAAATCGCACAACCGCGCAGTGTCGGCGGCGTACTTGCCGGAAGCGGCAGGGCGGAACCTGTCGTAGCGTTTGCTTTCATTTACAGATTACTTGTCGTGTTCATGACGGTGAGGCTTACTTATTCGCTGGCCTTGATCGATAGCAAGATGCCGAAAACCAAGACCCTTACAATTCGGCTACCGGATATCGTAGAATTTCATTCAATTTGGAACAATGCAGAAACGCAGCTGAGAAAGTCAACCGATCGCCCCTGAAGAGGGTCCCCAGACATCCGTCAGAGCGAAGCCGCGCTCGAAAGGGTCGAAGGGATCCAGCGCCACCTGATGCAGCCCGAAGGTGAAGCCACGGCCGCTGATGGTCGGGATGACCGCCGGGCGTCCAGCAACTTCCGCAAGGGCCGAGAAGCCGACTTCGAACTCGGAGCCGATGATCGACCGCGACAGCATCGTGTCGCCGACCTTCACCTTGCCACGCGCGTGAAGCGTCGCCAGATTGGCCGAGTTGCCGGTACCACAGGGCGAACGGTCGACGCGGCCCGGCCACATGGTCGTGCAGGTGCGGATTGCGCCATCGGGATCGACATCGCGGAACATCACATAGGCCACGCCCGAGATCGCCGGGATTTCGGGATGGACCACCGGGATCTTTCGGTTGATCTCTTCTTTCAGGATCATGCCGGCTTCGACCAGCGCCCGGGCATTGCCCTTCTCGACGGTGAGACCTACCTGGCCAACGTCAACCAGCGCGTAGAAGATGCCGCCGTAACTCAGGTCAAAGGTGATGCGGCCCCATTGCTCGGTGTCGAGCGTCACATCAAGCTCATGGACGAAGGACGGGACCATGGTGAGCTTCACCCGCTCGCAGCGCCCGTCGCGGCAGGTTGCCGTTGCCTTGACGAGGCCGGCTGCCGTTTCCAGCATCACGATCGTCTCGGGCTCCTGCATCTCGACCATGCCGCTTTCCAGAAGCGCCGTCGTCACACAGATCGAGTTGGAGCCGGAGCTCGCATGGGCCTGGTCCGGCTGCAGGATGACGAAAGCTGCATCGGCTGCCGGGTTCTTGGGCGGCAGCAGCAGGTTGACGGAGCCTATCGGCGCACCGCGCGGCTCAAGCACCAGCATGCGCCTCAGCGCCTCGCCCTTGGGATCCGTATTCAGCCAGAGCAATTGCTCCGCCACGGTCTCCCCCGGGATCTTCGGCACGCCGCCAATGGCGACTTTTCCGATTTCACCTTCGGCATGTACGTCGAGCAGCTGAAGCGTGCGCTTCCATCTCATGTCACAATTCCCACAGTCGGTCGACACGCCCGCACAGATGCGGGCCCTAGCCCTTCAAGAGCACAGCTGACTGCCTGACCTCAAGGGGAGACGTCACAGGTCATCACCTGCAACGTTGCCGGAAACTGTTAATTCAGCTTGACCGCATATCCAAGTGCTTTGTTGAATGAAATGCGCCAACGGAAACGGCAACGCTGCCATAAGCGTCAATGAAGCCGGTGACGAGACCTCGTCAGGCCGCGGCGAAATCGTCGTGATAGAGCGTCAGACCCGCTTTCACATGGGCAAAGACGACAGCCGAGCCCGCACCATTGCCATCGGCATCATAGGCAATCGCGCCAGTGGCCTTGTCATGGAGAATACGCTGATATGCCGTCGTCGCGACGGTTCCCGTCCCGAAGTTTTCCTCGAGCAAGGTTCCGAGATAGCCGATATCTGAAAAAGCACTCGCGTCGATCAAGATCTGGTCCAGGGTCCCGTCGAAATCCATGATTCGGTCCGCATTGCCTGTTCCAATCTCATCGAAGACGAACATGTCGGCTCCGGCTCCGCCCGTGAGTGTGTCGGTGCCGAGACCGCCGTAGAGCCAGTCATCGCCGACGCCTCCGTCCAGACGATCATTTCCGGACCCGCCGAAGAGGTTGTCATTGCCGGTCCCGCCGATGAGGACATCATTCCCACCGTTCCCGTAGAGCGTGTCATTACCGCCGGCGCCGTTGAGGGTGTTGGCTCCACTGCCACCCGTCATGACGTTATCGAGTTCGTTGCCGGTTCCAGAAAAGGAGCGAGACCCGAGATAGGTGAGGTTCTCAACATGAGCGCCGAGGCGGTAGCTCGTCAAAGTCGTCTGCACGGTATCCGTGCCACCACTCGCGATTTCCGCGACGACGTCGCGCAGATTGTCCACCACGTAAGCGTCGTTGCCGGCGCCACCGGTCATGCGGTCGATGCCGGATCCTCCATTGAGGTAGTCGTGGCCGTCACCGGTCGACAGAACATCGTTCCCGCTCCCGCCATAAACAGTATCGTTGCCCCCACCGCCGGAGATGCTGTCGTTGCCGGCGCCACCGGACAAGACATCGTCTCCGGTTGCGCCCCAGATCTTGTTGGACAGGTCATTGCCCGTGCCAATGAAATTGCCATCGCCCATGTAGACGAGGTTCTCGACCCAGGATGTCAGCGTGTAAGCCTGGAGGTTCGTCCGCACGGTATCGGTGTTGCCGTTGCGCGCTTCCGCTACGACATCCCCGATGGAATCGACGATATAGGTATCGTCTCCGACGCCTCCGACCATACGGTCGGCGCCCGCTCCGCCATCGAGCATATCGTGGCCGGCACCTCCGATCAGCGTGTCGTTGCCGCCCGCGCCGCGCAGCGTGTCATTGCCATTGCCGCCATCAAGATGCTCCATGGCATCTGTGCCCGCGAGCGTATCGGCAGATTGCCCGCCCCGCTTCACGATTGGCGTCAACTGAACATCGTCGTTGACGATCGAGACTGTCGCAGATGCCGTGGCAAGGCTGAGGCCGAGCGACGGGGATGAGAGCGTGAGGGCGAAGTTCTCCTTCAGCTCGAAGGCCGTGTCGGGGGCGAGGTAGATTGTGATGGTTTTCGATATCTCACCGGCGGCGAACGCCACGGTGCCCGACTGTGCGCCGGCAAAATCTTGCGCATTCGCGGCGCTGGAGCCCGTTCCCGCCACACGCCAGGTCAGCGTTTCGTCTGAAAGTGCCGCCTTGCTCAGCGATACGGTGAAGGTAACGGCCGTCGGCTCACCCGATCCTTCGGTCACTTCGATCGTATCAGCGCTCACCGAAACGAGCGCCGGCAGCAGGTTGGAATCAAGAAGCGACTCAAAACTCCGCTCGACATTGAGCGAGTCGATGAAGCGCTCCACCGCCGTCACGCTATCGGTACCGATCACGAGCCCCATAAAGGTAAAGGTTGCCGTCGCCACGCTGTAGGTCCAGCTGATGTTCGACCAGCTGTCGTTGAAAATCACGACATCGCTTCCGGCACCGCCGTCAATGGTGTCGTTGCCGGCGCCACCGGCGATCGTGTCATTGCCATCCAGTGCCCGGATGGTGTCATTGCCGCCATTGGTGGTGATGACGTTATCGCGGGAATTGCCCTGTACGGTGTCGTTGCCGTTCCCGGTAACCGCATTCTCGATCCATGCGCCGCGTGCGATTGAAATGTTTATCGTCATGCTGTTGGCCGACGAGAAAGAGCCAGGCGCCAGGTCGAGGCTGCTGGCGATATTCCAGCCGGACAGGTTCAACGTATCGGTGCCGCCAGCATCCCAGATGCAGATGATCGGATTGAGGTTCTGGGTGAAGTCGAAGATCGCCGCAGTCGCGCCGGTGACATTGGACAGAAAGCCGTAGATGGTGTCGCCGGTGCGGGTGGTCGTATCGACACCATACATGGCCTGCATGGCCATGATGTCGTTCATCATCGGGGTCTGGGGCGAATAGAGCCTGCCGTCGCCACCGACCCAGTCGGCCCATGCGACCAGACCCTGGCCATTCGCCGAACCCGACCCCCAAGACGGCCCAAAATAAGACATCACCGAATAGACCGTCGAATCCTGGTAGGACGACGGTGCATCGGCGCTGCCGTTGTATTCACCCATATGTTCAAGCCCGAGCGCGTGGCCGATTTCGTGTACGAAGGTCAGGAATCCGTGTGCGCCGATCTTCGGCGTCATCAGATCGTTGGTGCCCTGGCTGGGATTATAGGCGCTGTTGATCCAGACGCTGCCAACGGTCGGGAAATAGGCATGGGCATAGGAGACGCCCGACGTCGAATTGCCGAACTCGATGTTCGAGGCGATGCTCGTCGTGCCGGCAGCAACTTTCTGAATGGAGGTCGCGATCACATCGTCCCAAAGCGTCAGCGCCAGTTCAGCGCGCGCCTGCTGGGTCGCATTGAAGGCCGAGAAGCCTGTGCCCTCGCCATTGTAACGCGCCATGCCTGTCACAGTCGTCGGAAATGAATAGGTAATAACCGATCCGGACCATTTGGAACCCGAATTGAGCTGGTTGATCACCTGCTGATCGGTCCACGAAGACAATGCCATGCGATGCTCCACCATGCTTTCACCGCACCAGCGGTGATTTCGCACCCGGAAGCTATCATTCGTGTTTTAGAGTCTGGTTACGGAAGGCGGTAAATACCACCCAACCGTTGTGCCAACAATTTTAGCGAATTGGCGGCAGCCCCGCTTTCAGGCGACGGTGAAATCATTGTGGTCAAGCGCGGTTCCACCGGTCAACCGGGCGAAGACGACGGGATCAATCGCACCGCTGCCATCGGCGTCGTAGAAGATGTTGCCAGAGTTTTGATCATAGAGAATGCGCTGCTCCGCCGTCGTCGCCTCACTTCCCTGCCCAAACGCGGCTTCCAGCAGCGGGCCCAAATCTCCGGTATCGGTGAAGACATCCATGTCGAGCAGAATCGTGTCAGCGGCGCTGTTGAAATCGCTAATCGTGTCTGCATTCTCGTCGCCGAAGGCATCAAAGAAGAATATGTCCGCACCCGTGCCGCCGATGAGGATGTCATTACCCTCGCCGCCGAAGAGCCAGTCATTGCCGACGCCTCCATCGAGCGTATCGTCTCCGAGACCGCCGGTCAGGACGTTGGCCAGCGTGTTGCCCGTGCCGGTGAAGGCACCGGTGCCGTCGAAGCTCAGGTTCTCGACATGCGCGCCCAGCGTATAAGCCGCAAGCGTCGTGAACACCGTGTCCGTGCCCGCCGATACCAGTTCCGTCACCACGTCGCCGGCATTGTCGACATAGTAGCTGTCGTTGCCGACGCCGCCCGCCATCGTGTCGGCGCCGTCCTCGCCGTCGAGCAGGTCGTTGCCGATGCCGCCCACAAGGCTGTCATTGCCGAGACCGCCGTAAAGACGGTCGTTGCCTGCTGCACCGTCCAACGTGTCTGCGCCGGTACCGCCCGTCATCATATTGGCATCGGCACTGCCGATCCCCTTGAACGCACCTGTGCCGACATATTCCAGATTGTCGACATAGGCCGATAGCGTGAAGCTCGACGCCGTCACCCGCACCGTGTCGACGCCGCCGTTCACCGCTTCCGTGATCACATCCTTCGCCGAGTCGACAAAATAGGTGTCATCGCCCGCGCCGCCGCTCATCTGGTCGTTGCCCGTGCCACCGTCGAGGATGTCGCTCAAAGCACCCCCGATCAACCGGTCGTCGCCCGCCTCGCCGTAGAGCGCGTTCTCGCCGCCACCACCATTCAGCGTGTCGTTACCCGCCCCGCCATAGAGCGTGTCATTGCCGATCCCGCCGACAATGCTGTTGGCCAGCGTGTTGCCAATGCCCGTCCAGGACGACGTGCCCGTATAGACCAGACCCTCGATCCAGGCCCCCAGCGTGTAGCGCTCCAGCGTCGTGCGGATCGTGTCTGTACCACCTGTCGAGGTCTCGATGACCGCATCGCCGATATTGTCGACGATATAGGTGTCGTTGCCGGCCCCGCCGGTCATATCGTCTTCGCCCTCACCGCCGTCGAGGGTATCATTACCCGAGGAAGCGATTAGCACGTCATGGCCGAGGCCACCGCGAAGCGTGTCGTTGCCGCCGCCTCCGCTGATCCGGTCGGTGCCATCCGTGCCGGTCAGCGTCTGCGCCTTGGTCGTGCCGGTGATGATATTGTAGGTCGGCGCCGTCTCGTCGTTGAGGATCGTCATCGTCGCCGTCGATGGGCCGCGCCATAGTCCCTCCGACAAGGCGCCAAGCACGACCGAGAAGGTCTCGTCAGTCTCGTACTTCGTGTCGCCCCGCAGCGTGATGCTGATCGTCTTCTCCGTTTCGCCCGCCGCAAAGGTCAGGACGCCGCTCGTCTCACCCAGAATGTCGGCAAAGTTCGCCGGCTGCGCGCCAGACCCCGCCACCGACCAGGCCACTGTCTCCTCCACGGCCGAGGCCATGGTCAGGGAAACCGTGAAGGTCACCGTTTGCTCGCCCGCATCACCTTCGAGGATACTCTCCTCGTCCGCTACGATCGAGACTTCCGGCACGAAGTCACCGGGAGTGATAAGGAAGGCCGCTGAGCGATCGATGCCAGCTGCGTCCCGGAACGTCTCGACACCGGTCACCACATCGCCACCGATCAGCGTGCCCATGAAGCGGAAGGTCGCCGTCGCAATGTCGGTCACCACCCAGCTGATGTTCGCCCAGAGGTCGGCGAAAATGACGGTGTCGTCGCCGCCGCCGCCATCGATCGTGTCCGCACCCGTTCCACCGACGAGGATGTCATTGCCCTCGCCGCCGGAGAGCCAGTCATTGCCGTCGAGGCCGCTCAGCACATCATCGCCCTCGCCACCCGTCAGGACATTGGCCAGCGTGTTGCCTGTGCCGGTGAAGTCACCTGAGCCGTCGTAGGTCAGGTTCTCGACATGCGCGCCCAGCGTATAGGCCGCGAGCGTCGTGAACACCGTGTCCGTGCCCGCAGACACCAGTTCGGTCACCACGTCGCCGGCATTGTCGACATAGTAGCTGTCGTTGCCGACGCCGCCCGCCATCGTGTCGGCGCCGTCCTCGCCGTCGAGCAGGTCGTTGCCGATGCCGCCCACAAGGCTGTCATTGCCGAGACCGCCGTAAAGACGGTCATTGCCCGCCGCACCGTCGAGCACATCGGCGCCGATACCGCCCGTCATCGTGTTGGCATCGGCACTGCCGATCCCCTTGAAGGCACCGGTGCCGACATATTCCAGATTGTCGACATAGGCCGATAGCGTGAAGCTCGACGCCGTCACCCGCACCGTGTCGATGCCGCCGTTCACCGCTTCCGTGATCACATCCTTCGCCGAGTCGACGAAGTAGGTGTCGTCGCCCGCGCCGCCGCTCATCTGGTCGTTGCCCGTGCCACCGTCCAGGATGTCGTTCTGCGCCCCGCCAATCAGACGGTCGTCGCCTGCCTCGCCGTAAAGCGTGTTCTCGCCGCCACCACCATTCAGCGTGTCGTTACCCGCCCCGCCATAGAGCGTGTCATTGCCGATCCCGCCGACAATGCTGTTGGCCAGCGTGTTGCCAATGCCCGTCCAGGACGACGTGCCCGTATAGACCAGACCCTCGATCCAGGCCCCCAGCGTGTAGCGCTCCAGCGTCGTGCGGATCGTGTCTGTACCACCTGTCGAGGTCTCGATGACCGCATCGCCGATATTGTCGACGATATAGGTGTCGTTGCCGGCCCCGCCGGTCATATCGTCTTCGCCCTCACCGCCGTCGAGGGTATCATTACCCGAGGAAGCGATTAGCACGTCATGGCCGAGGCCACCGCGAAGCGTGTCGTTGCCGCCGCCTCCGCTGATCCGGTCGGTGCCATCCGTGCCGGTCAGCGTCTGCGCCTTGGTCGTGCCGGTGATGATATTGTAGGTCGGCGCCGTCTCGTCGTTGAGGATCGTCATCGTCGCCGTCGATGGGCCGCGCCATAGTCCCTCCGACAAGGCGCCAAGCACGACCGAGAAGGTCTCGTCAGTCTCGTACTTCGTGTCACCCCGCAGCGTTATGCTGATCGTCTTCTCCATCTCGCCGGCTGCAAAGGTCAGGACGCCGCTCGTGTCACCCAGAATGTCGGCGAAGTTCGCCGGCTGCGCGCCAGACCCCGCCACCGACCAGGCCACCGTCTCCTCCACGGCCGAGGCCATGGTCAGGGACACCGTGAAGGTCACCGTCTGCTCGCCCGCGTTGCCTTCCGCAACGCTTGGCGCATCCGCCACGATCGAAACCTCCGGCACGAAATCGCCGGGCGTGATCAGGAAGGCCGCCGTGCGATCGATGCCGGCCGAATCCCGGAACGTCTCGACGCCGGTCACGACGTCAGAACCGATCAGCGTGCCCATGAAGCGGAACGTCGCCGTCGCAACCTCGTAGATCCAGCTGATGTTCGACCAGAGGTCGCCGAAATAGACAAAATCGTCGCCGTCGCCGCCCTCGATCGTGTCTGCGCCCGTCCCACCGATGAGGATGTCATTGCCCTCGCCGCCGAAGAGCCAGTCATTGCCGTCGAGGCCGCTCAGCGTGTCGTTGCCGTCGCCGCCCGTCAGGCGGTTGGCCAGCGTGTTGCCCGTGCCGGTGAAGGCACCGATGCCGTCGTAGGTCAGGTTCTCGACATGCGCGCCCAGCGTATAAGCCGCAAGCGTCGTGAACACCGTGTCCGTGCCCGCCGATACCAGTTCCGTCACCACGTCGCCGGCATTGTCGACATAGTAGCTGTCGTTGCCGACGCCGCCCGCCATCGTGTCGGCATCGCCCTCGCCGTCGAGCAGGTCGTTGCCGATCCCGCCCACAAGACTGTCTCTGCCCAGCCCGCCATAGAGGATGTCATTGCCCGCTGCGCCGTCGAGAACGTCGGCGCCGATACCGCCCGTCATCGTGTTGGCATCGGCGCTGCCGATCCCCTTGAACGCACCTGTGCCGACATATTCAAGATTGTCGACATAGGCAGACAGCGTGAAGCTCGACGCCGTCACCCGCACCAGGTCGATACCGCCGTTTACCGCTTCCGTCACCACGTCCTTCGTCGAATCGACGAAATAGGTGTCGTCGCCCGCACCGCCGCTCATCGCATCGTTGCCCGTGCCACCGTCGAGGATGTCGCTCAAAGCACCACCGATCAGACGGTCGTCGCCAGCCTCGCCGTAAAGCGTGTTCTCGCCGCCGCCGCCATTCAGCGTGTCGTTGCCCGCACCGCCATAGATCGCATCATTGCCGATCCCGCCGACAATACTGTTGGCCAGCGTGTTGCCAATGCCCGTCCAGGACGACGTGCCCGTATAGACCAGACCCTCGATCCAGGCCCCCAGCGTGTAGCGCTCCAGCGTCGTGCGGATCGTGTCTGTACCACCTGTCGAGGTCTCGATGACCGCATCGCCGATATTGTCGACGAAGTAGATGTCGTTGCCGGCACCGCCGGTCATGTCGTCTTCGCCCTCACCGCCGTCGAGGGTATCATTACCCGAGGAAGCGATCAGCACGTCATGGCCGAGGCCACCGCGAAGCGTGTCGTTGCCGCCGCCTCCGCTGATCCGGTCGGTGCCATCCGTGCCGGTCAGCGTCTGCGCCTTGGTCGTGCCGGTGATAATATTGTAGGTCGGCGCCGTCTCGTCGTTGAGGATCGTCATCGTCGCCGTCGATGGGCCGCGCCATAGTCCCTCCGACAAGGCGCCAAGCACGACCGAGAAGGTCTCGTCAGTCTCGTACTTCGTGTCACCCCGCAGCGTTATGCTGATCGTCTTCTCCATCTCGCCGGCTGCAAAGGTCAGGACGCCGCTCGTGTCACCCAGAATGTCGGCGAAGTTCGCCGGCTGCGCGCCAGACCCCGCCACCGACCAGGCCACCGTCTCCTCCACGGCCGAGGCCATGGTCAGGGACACCGTGAAGGTCACCGTCTGCTCGCCCGCGTTGCCTTCCGCAACGCTTGGCGCATCCGCCACGATCGAAACCTCCGGCACGAAATCGCCGGGCGTGATCAGGAAGGCCGCCGTGCGATCGATGCCGGCCGAATCCCGGAACGTCTCGACGCCGGTCACGACGTCAGAACCGATCAGCGTGCCCATGAAGCGGAACGTCGCCGTCGCAACCTCGTAGATCCAGCTGATGTTCGACCAGAGGTCGCCGAAATAGACAAAATCGTCGCCGTCGCCGCCCTCGATCGTGTCTGCGCCCGTCCCACCGATGAGGGTATCATTGCCTTCGCCGCCGGAGAGCCAGTCATTGCCGTCGAGGCCGCTCAGGATGTCGTTGCCGTCGCCGCCCGTCAGGCGGTTGGCCAGCGTGTTGCCCGTGCCGGTGAAGGCACCGATGCCGTCGTAGGTCAGGTTCTCGACATGCGCGCCCAGCGTATAAGCCGCAAGCGTCGTGAACACCGTGTCCGTGCCCGCCGATACCAGTTCCGTCACCACGTCGCCGGCATTGTCGACATAGTAGCTGTCGTTGCCGACGCCGCCCGCCATCGTGTCGGCATCGCCCTCGCCGTCGAGCAGGTCGTTGCCGATCCCGCCCACAAGACTGTCTCTGCCCAGCCCGCCATAGAGGATGTCATTGCCCGCTGCGCCGTCGAGAACGTCGGCGCCGATACCGCCCGTCATCGTGTTGGCATCGGCGCTGCCGATCCCCTTGAACGCACCTGTGCCGACATATTCAAGATTGTCGACATAGGCAGACAGCGTGAAGCTCGACGCCGTCACCCGCACCAGGTCGATACCGCCGTTTACCGCTTCCGTCACCACGTCCTTCGTCGAATCGACGAAATAGGTGTCGTCGCCCGCACCGCCGCTCATCGCATCGTTGCCCGTGCCACCGTCGAGGATGTCGCTCAAAGCACCACCGATCAGACGGTCGTCGCCAGCCTCGCCGTAAAGCGTGTTCTCGCCGCCGCCGCCCTGGATCGTGTTTGCGAGTGCATTACCCGTTGCGGTCCAGGACACTGCGCCGGTCTGGATGAGAACCTCGATCCAATTACCCAACACGTAACTGGAAAGGGTCGTGCGGATCGTATCGGTGCCCACAGCATTAGTCTCGACAACCACATCGCCGACATTGTCGACCACGTAGGAGTCGTTGCCGGCACCGCCTGCCATTTCGTCTTCGCCGTCGCCGCCATCCAGCGTGTCATCGCCGTTGCCGCCGAGAAGCACGTCATTGCCAGCCAGGCCACTGATCACATCGTTGCCGGAACCGGCCTCGAGCCGGTTTGCCAGTTCGTTCCCGCTGATCCGATCGTTCCCGGCGCCGGTGATCGCGTTTTCGATCCAGGCCCCGCGCGCGATCGAAATGTTCAGCGTCATGCTGTTGCCGGAGGAGAAAGTTCCCGGAGCGAGATTGACGGTGCTAGCGGCACTCCAGCCGGACAGGTTCAGCGTGTCATTGCCATCGGCATCCCAGATGCACAGGATCGGATTGAGGTTCTGGCTGAAGTTGTAGATCGATGCGGCGGCTCCGATGACGTTGGAGCCGAAGCCGTAAACCGTATCACCGGTGCGCGTCGTCGTATCGGCGCCGTATATGCTTTGGATCGCCATGATGTCGTTCATCATGGGTGTTTGAGGACTGTAGAGCTTGCCATCGGCGCCGACCCAGTCGGCCCAGGCGACCAATCCTTTACCGTTGTTCATGGACGGGCCGAAATAGGACATGATGGAATAGACCATCGAATCCTCATATGAGGACGGCGTTGGCTCGGTATCATCCGATGCGTCGTAGTTGCCCATGTGCTCAAGCCCGAGCGCGTGGCCGATTTCATGGATAAAGGTGGCAAAGCCGTGGGCGCCTATCTTGGGCGTGACAAGGTCATCGGCGCCGTAGCGTGAATTGTATGTGCTGTTGAACCAGACCGTCCCGACATCGGGATAATATGCATGAGCATACTCGATGCCAAACGTCGCATTGCCGAACTCAACATCGCTCTCGTACCAGTAGTTGGCCGTATCCAGTTGCACAAAGTCAGGACTGATCAGTTCATCCCAAAGGGTTAGTGCAACAATCGCTTTCGCCTGCTGGCTCGCGTTCAACGACAGCGAGGGGCCATCTTCTACTTCCCAATAGACTCCGTCCCATGTCGTTGGGAACGCGTAGGTAATTGTCGAACTCGTCCAACGGAACCCGGAGTTCAGTTGATTGAGAATCTGTTCGTCGGTCCAGGAAGCGAGGGCCATAAAGGGATTGTTCCAAAATCAACTGAGATCAACGACTTCTCGCGCCGCAGCAAAGCTCAGGCGACAGCCAACAATCTCTTCAGGAACAGAAAAATGCAACCCTGATGACACCAGGGATGGAAATAAATCATTATGTTGAGGAAGAATGGCGCACCCGAAGAGATTCGAACTCCTGACCCCCAGATTCGTAGTCTGGTGCTCTATCCAGCTGAGCTACGGGTGCGTGCCAACCGACTGTCCGTCGGCGTTGGCGATCCTCTAAAGCGGGATGATCCGGAATGCAAGCACCCTTTTCGAAAAAAGAGTCATTTTCCTGTCATGTCGCCGCCGGCCGGCGGTCAGGCGCGGGCGCGCCAATCGTCGAGAGCCACTGGCCTGTCGGGGATCTCGACGCGGAACATGGTGCCGGGGCCGGGTTTTTCCACAAGCGCAATCGTGCCGCCATGGGCGATCACGAGTTCGCGGGCAATCGCAAGACCAAGCCCCGTGCCGCCTGATCGGGCCGAGCCGCGGAAGGCGGTAAAGAGATTTTCGCGAGCCTTGCGCGGCATGCCGGGCCCCGTGTCGTCGATGATTATCGCCACGACAGAGCCGGTGCGCTGCGCCGAAACCGTGATCCGCCGCGTGTGCTCCGGCTCCTCCGGCGTGAAGCCGGACAGCGCCTGGACGGCATTGCGGCAGATATTGTGTACCACGCGGAAGAGCTGCTCGCTGTCGGCATCCACCTCGATATCGGTGCCAACGCTGTCGACGAATTCGATCCCGGTTTCCGGGCTCAGATGCAGGAGGTCGCGGACCTCTTGGCAGAGTTCCGACAACAGGAACCGGCGACGGCGCGGCTCGGCTTCCGAAGTCTGGCCATAAGAGAGGACTTCGCTGGTATAGCCGACCGCTCGGTCGATGGTGCGCAGCAGCTTCGGCGCAAAACTCTTCACCAGGGGGTCGTCGACATCCACCAGGCGGTCGGACATCAGCTGCGCGGAAGCCAGGATGTTGCGCATATCGTGATTGATCTTCGACACCGCGAGCCCGAGATCGGCGAGCGTCTTCTGCTGGCGCAGGGTCTTTTGCAATTGCTCCTGCATGCGCGACAGATGGCGGCCTGCCACGGCGATCTCGTCATTTCCGTCAGTTGCCGGCAGCACGCGTGTCCGATCCTCCGGATTTTCGGCGAAAGACTGCATGCTGCGGGCAAGCCGTCGGACCGGCATGATCATCACCCGGTTGATCGCCAGGAACATCAGGAAGGCGGTGATGACGGATATGATCAGGGACACCACGAGGATGTTGCGGGCATAGCCCAGCATCGCCTTGCGCAGCGGCGCCTCATCGATGACGATTTCCACGGTCACATCGCTCGCTTCGGCAATCGGGCCGTAGACCCGAAGCAGCCGGTCGCCGCCGAAGAAGAGCGTATACAAGGCGTCGCGGATCGAGCCGAATTCGGAATACTCCGCCAGATCGAAGGCGGCGTCGACCTCGTTCGGCATTTCGGTGACCGCGAGCAGCTGCGAGGTACCGTCCTTGCGCAGGACGATCGCCTTGGTCCCGGTTGTTGCCAGTGCAGCGTCCTGCACGCCGCGCGGCAGCTCCAGCGGCTGCAGCCCGTCGATCACGACGCTCGCGGCAGCGGCCGTGTTCAATCGGTCCTGCAGCCAGCGTTGGCGCATGGTCGCAACGGAGGGGGCAAAAATGAGGATTTCGGCGAGCATCACGAAAGCGATGGTCAGCCAGAGCAGTTTGCCCGACAGGCCGCGGATGCGGGACGGCATGGCGTAACCTCCGGAGAGGTCGGACTGCAGATCGCTGTCCTGCCGGTCAAGCATCAAGTCGAGTTCCTGTCTTCCCAAGGGTAGATTTCGGGTGTGGCAGAGTCTCCAGTCTAGTGGAGCGCTGACGCCATGACCACCTGCAAGATTGCCGCAAACATTAATCTTTCGTCATGAAATCAAAACGGCCGCGACACTGCATATCGCGACCGTTTGCCGAAATGTCCAGATTGAAACCTGGCGGGGATCAGAACTCTTCCCAGTTGTCGCCCTTGGGTGCTGCAGCAGCTGCCGTCGCACGGCCGGAGCCGCCGAAGGCGCGGGCCACGCTTCCGGCCAGCTGCCTTGCCGGCGAAGCCACGGGGGCATGCTGGGCCGCGGCTGCGGGCGCCACACGGCTGCGGCTCTGCTCGCCGAGCTTGAACTGCGCGACGATCTGGGCCAATCCGCCCGCCTCCGAAGAGAGTTTGGCTGTGGATGCCGAGGTTTCCTCGACCATGGCCGCGTTCTGCTGGGTCACCTGATCCATCTGGTTGATGGCGCTGTTGACCTCGGCAAGCCCCGTCGACTGCTCCTTAGCAGCCGCTGCGATCGAGTGGATGTGATCGTTGATCTTCAAGACGCGGCTTTCGATCTCCGACAGAGCCTCACCGGTGCGCTGCACCAGCTTCACGCCGCCTGAGACTTCCTCTCCGGACTTGGTGATCAGCGACTTGATGTCCTTGGCGGCATTCGCCGAGCGTTGTGCCAGTTCGCGCACTTCCTGGGCGACGACGGCAAAACCCTTGCCGGCTTCGCCCGCACGGGCCGCTTCAACGCCGGCATTCAGCGCCAGCAGATTGGTCTGGAAGGCGATCTCGTCGATGACGTTGATGATCTGCGAAATCTCGCGGGAAGCCTGCTCGATGCGGCCCATGGCGTTGACCGCCTCGCCGACGACGGTTGCCGACTGGGCAGCGCTATGCTTGGCCTCGGTCACCATGTGGCTTGCTTCCTGGGCGCGCTCACTCGACTGGCGAACCACGACGGTGATCTCGTCCAGGGCCGCCGAGGTCTCTTCCAGGGCCGCG